>CAWCDF010000004.1:767500-855028 GCA_963794315.1 uncultured Alphaproteobacteria bacterium | reverse complement strand
AGCACTCCAGCGGCGGCAAGGAACGGCTGGGCCGCACCTCGAAGATGGGCGAGCGAAGTCTGCGCCGGCTGTTGATCCTGGGGGCGAGCTCCGCCGCCCGGATGGCGGCGCGCAACGGCGCCCGAGACCCGTGGCTCGCACGCATGCTGGCCAGGAAGCCGCGGATGCTGGTGACCGTGGCGCTGGCCAACAAGATGGCGAGGATCGTCTGGGCGCTGATGGCGCACGGCGGATACTACAGAGCTCCGGCCATGGCGGTCTAAGCCGCCGCCAGGGTCTGAGGCTGTCGAGGAGGTAGGAAGGTTCGACGAGAGGTATGGCGCAACGGTCACGAGACGGGGCCGGGAAAACCAGGGAAAATGTCCAAGCGCCTCGAGCGCGCCTAAGCGGGATGGACCCGGTCCGCGAACTCCATACAGGCCAGCGGCCACATGAACGGCTGCATCCTAAAGGCCGGACACACGGAAGCACCTGACTACGTGCCCAGCCCTCTCAGAATCTTCTTGCATCTCCGGGGGCGTTCTCTAATCGCGCCTCCCTCGTCAAGCCGCCTTCGGGTCGCCCGTCCGGGTCATGGTTCTCTCCGCGGTCGGCGAGCGCCGCCGCAACATCTGGTCCGGTCGGAAGCGCGGGAGCTGCAAGGTCCACAACGGGCTCGCGCTCAGTGGCGCGCCCACGGCCCCATGCCACGCAGTCACCCACACCATCGCCCGAGGGCGACAAGTACGTCCGGCGATCGCGGACGATGGGTGCGGCTATGCCGCCGGCGCTTCGGCTGACCAGCGGAAGGGTTCGCCAGATCTCCAGATGCTGTGGAGGATGACGGACAGCTTGCGAGCCAAGGCGACGCGCGCCTTGCCAGGTCCAGCGCGCTGCTCGACTGCCAGCGCCCAGTCCTTCAGCTGCGATGCTTGCTTGACCCGGTGCAGGATGACGATGGCGGCTTCGTACATCAGCGTGCGCGCCAGACTGTCGCCACATCGTGAGATGTGCCCGCTGCGGTCAATCTCACCGGACTGATACCGGCGGGGCGTCAGACCGAGATGCGCGCCCACCGATCGCGAGCGTGAGAAGCGCTCGGGGTCTTCGACCGTGCTGACATAGACGAGTGACGAGAGGACTCCGATCCCGGGCACTGTCATCAGCAATCGACAGGTCGGATCGGCCCGGACCTGCCGTTGAACAGCCTTGTCGAACGTAGCGATCTGCTCGCCGAGCTGCCGCAAGGTGTCCAGCAGCGGACGCACGATCGTTGCAACCTGCGGCTCCCCTCGGAGCAGGGACTCGACGCGGTGGTCAAACCTCTGGCCTCGGCCGGATCCGGGTAGCATGCCGAAGGTCTTCAGTACGCCGCGGATCATGTTGATCAGGCGCGTTCTCATGCCGACAAGTTGAGCCCGTGCGCCGAGAAGCGATCGGGCTCGGTGGGAGTCCAGAGACTTGACATGGACCGCCCGGTACCAGCCGGTCCGCACCACCTGAGCCAAGCCCTCGGCGTCGTTCTGATCGGTCTTATTAAGCCGCATCTGCAGGGCGGCCTTCACGCGCCTGGCGTCCAGACACACAACGGCCAATCCAGCGCTCCGCAGGCCGTGAACAAGCCACGGGGTCATCGACCCTGTCTCGACGCCGACCTTCGCATCTGGGCCGGCACGCCGAAGCACCAACGATGCGATGGCCGATGGCTCCGTCGCACATGCCCCGCGCCAATGACGGCCGCCATGCTGATCCACCACGCAAACCGCGGTCGTCTTCTGCGAAACGTCCAGTCCCACGTATAGCGGCATCTCGATCTCTCCGATGGTGTTGGCCACCGGGCCTCGCCCGGATCACGGCACTATCGGCAGTTCAATGCCGGACCGCGATTACCCGAGGTCCACACACGGACATTGCGAGCAGGCCCCTAATAGACGGGACGTAGCTCGATCCGGCGGTTGAACGCCCGGCCAGCTGCGGAGTCCCGCTCGACGAGGTAGTGGTAGTTGCCGAGCACGAAGCCGACGTTGATGCGCGCCCCGGAGACGCCTCTGGCCAGCAGGTAGGCCGAGGCTGCGTCGACGCGTTCAGCGCACAGTCTAAGGGCCGCCTCGGGGCTGCAAGGATCATCGCCGAAACCGTCAATCGTGACCGACATCTCTCGTTCGAGCAGCAGTTCGGCGAGCTCGTCCAGCTGTGTCTTGGCCTCACCGGTTAGGCTTGCGTCACACTCCGGGAAGTGGACGCGCCATATTGCTCTAGCGCCGTCGGCCACAAACCGGCTCACCTCCCACTCGCAGTGGGGGAAGACGGCGTTCCAGATGTGCAGGGACCAGGCCTCTGTTTCGGCTTGGGGCCGGCCCGCAAGCAGCCGCGACAGGCGCCCGAGCCAACCATGGAAGCCCGCAAGAGCCATCGGGCTCCAGCCATCGTCCGGTCGCTTGAGTTCAAGAGTGAGCCGGCTGCCAGACCCAAGTTGAGCGAGTTCGAACCGAATGCGTCCGCCCAAGTTGAGCAGACGCTCTGGCACAAACTCGGTGACGCGCATGGAGAACTCCCGACCAGGGTCGAAAACGGCGACGCCGCCGAGCCGCGCCTCGAAGGACTTGCAGGGCCAAAGCCAGACGGCCAACTGCGCCGGATCGGTCAGGGCTGCCCAGACCAGAGACGGAGGATGCGGATACTCCCGGACAAAGCGCATTGTGTGGCGATCAACGAAGCCGCCGAGGGACAGGTCGTTCGACTCGCGGAACGGCGCCGCGTCCGCGCGCACGACGTCGTCAGTCATCTGCGGCATGAGGATTCTCCTTCGCTGGGGTGGCAACCTGATCAAGGTGACGGCCGAGGGCGTCGAGGCGTGCATTCCAGGCGCGCCGGCACTCCGCGACCCAACGATCAACGTGATCAAGCCCACTGACGTCGAGGCTATAGACCCGCCGCTGAGCCTCGCCGCGCACGCTGACGAGCTGCGAGCGGCGCAACACGGCAAGGTGGCGTGAGACCGCCGGCCGCGAGACGGGGAAGCGGGACGCGATGTCGCCCGCGGTTAGATCCTGGGCTGCGAGCAGCTGCACGATTTCGGCGCGGATAGGATCGGCGAGGGCAACGAAGGCTTCCATGCCGTCTGCGTAACATGAACGTTACGTAACATGCAAGCTACGTTCATGGTTGAGTCGCGGGGATGTCCGCTGCCTGGCAGTGACCCGACGTCCGCTTCCGACCCAACGCGGACATTCCGGCCCGGCGCGCGCGGGCCTCAGCCCCCGACGATGCGGCCCGCGCAGTGCGTCACAGTGTCCAGGGCAGCTGGGAGTCGGCGATCATGCGTTGCAGGGTCTCCGGGTCTTGGTGGTGAGCGCGCCCGCCAGATGGCGAGGCCGAGCTGGTTAGCTGCGTACGCGAGCGTCTCAGGACAGAAGAAGTAGTTCACGATCCGGGCGATTTTGCCGCTGTCCTCCTCGATCCGGAGCATCGCCGTCAGGTAGTTCTTGCCACCGGAGCTGGCGGTGAACGTCACCGCCTCCACGCCATCGATCCACCGCGTTTCCGCGACCGCTTCTTGGCTCCGCTCGACATTCATCCAGATCGTGTCGTCCCGACCGCGTTCCCCACCCACGCCCTGCACTTCCCACGTCGCGCCGTTGAGCAGGAGTTCGACCATGGCAGCGGTATCGCGAGCCTGGAAGGCGGCGATGAAACGCTCAATCAGTTCGTTCGAGGCCGGCGCGTGGCGGGGCGGCGGCGGCGTGGCGGGGCGCGCAAGGTTGTCGCGCCCACGGTGCAATGCCGACTTCACCGCGCCCGGCGTCGTCACCAGGACTTCAGCGATCTCGTCGAGGCTGAAGTCGAACACGTCCTTCAGAACCACGGCCGCGCGCTGTTGCGGCGAGGTGCGTTCGAAGGGTGCTGTCAGACTAATGGCAACTCGTCTCCGGTGTGACGCAGGGCGCCCAAACCCATGCGGGCTTTACCCCATGACTGACCGCCACTCCGCCAGCGCGGCGGAGCGTCTCTCCCGGTAGTCTTGTCGGCTGATGAGGTGGCGCTCCTGATTGAAGAGGTTGTGGACCGAGGCGTGAACCGAGGAGAACTTCTGCAGGGTCTTCATCCTGCGGAAGCGGTTCATCGCCCGCTCTCGTCGTCGGAACGGCAGGTGGCTGTTCTCCACCCTGTTGTTGGCCCAGCGGCCGATCTCCTGTTTGCCGGCGTTGCCGAGCTCGGCCATCGCGGCCTTGTACGATCTCAGACCATCGGTCGTGATCGCCTTGGCTGTGCCGTGGCGCTTCATCAGCTTCTTCATGAACTTGAGCGCCGCGGCCTTGTCCCGGTCCTTGGTGGCGAAGGATTCCAGCACCTCGCCCTCGTGGTCGACGGCGCGCCAGAGGTAGCGCATCTCGCCGTTGATCTTCACGTAGACCTCGTCGAGATGCCATCGCCAGTGGGTGAAGGCGCGCATGTGCTCGACGCGCTTCCTGCGGATCTCGGCGGCGAACATCGGGCCGAACCGGTTCCACCAGAAGCGGACGGTCTCGTAGCTCACGTCGATGCCGCGCTCGTGGAGCAGGTCCTCGACGTTCCGAAGCGAGAGCGGGAACTTCACGTACATCATCACCACCAGGCGGATCACCTCGGGCGATGAGTTGAAATAGCGGAACGGGTTGGCGGGCTTGGTCATCCGCGCCCGGCTAGCGGCGCGCCGGTTAGCGGCGGGCTGAATTTGCTCTGACAACCCCCTCTAGAACCTTTGGGCATCGGGGGCATCCTCGATAACTAGTGGATCGAATCTAACACTTGGTGCCCTCGTCTGACGGCGGCGATGATTTTGTCTGGATCGGCGGTCCAGGTGAAGGGCTTGGGGTCGTCGTTGGTCTCGGCGAGGAAGCGGTTGATGGCGGCCTGGAGGTCGACGATCGATCGGAAGACGCCGCGCTTGAGGCGCCGCTTGGTGAGCTTGGCGAAGAAGCCCTCGACGGCGTTGAGCCAGGAGGCCGAGGTCGGCGTGAAGTGGAACACCCAGCGCGGATGGCGGGCGAGCCAGGCGCGCACCTTGGGGTGCTTATGGGTGGCGTAGTTGTCGAGGATGGCGTGGACGATCTTGCCGGCCGGGACCTCGGCCTCGATGGCGTTGAGGAAGCGGATGAACTCCTGATGCCGGTGGCGCTGCATGCAGCGGCCGATGACCTTGCCCTCCAGCACGTTGAGGGCGGCGAACAGGGTGGTCGTGCCATGGCGCTTGTAGTCGTGGGTCATGGTCCCGGCCCGGCCCTTCTTCAGCGGCAGCCCCGGCTGGGTGCGGTCCAGCGCCTGGATCTGGGACTTCTCGTCGACCGACAGCACGATGGCGTGGGCCGGCGGATCGACATAGAGCCCGACGATGTCGCGCACCTTGGCGGCGAACTGCGGGTCGTTGGACAGCTTGAACTGGCGCAGCCGGTGCGGCTGCAGGCCGTGCGCGCGCCAGATGCGCTGCACCGAGCTGACGCTGATGCCAACCAGCTTGGCCATCGCCGCGGCCGTCCAGTGGGTCGTCTCGCCCGGCGGGTCGCTGCAGCGTCAGGGCGACCACCCGCTCGGCCACCTCCGGCCCCAGCGGCGGGATGCGCGAGGGGCGGGTCTTGTCGCGCAGCAAGCCCGTCGACGCCTTCGCGCATGAACCGCTCCTGCCAGCGCCAGACCGCCGTCTTGCTGACCTGCCGGCCGCGCGCATGATCTCTGCCGTGCCCGCAGCCATCGGCGGTCAACAGCACGATCCGTGCGCGCCAGACGTGCTTCTGGGGGCTATTCCGATCCGCCACGATCGCGCCCAGACGGCGGCGGTCGGCGGGGCTCACGTCCATGCAGATGCCTGTTCGCATCCCATAAACTCGCATCGTCTCAGACCCGCGGAAATCCCCCTCAGGACTCAACCGTCAGATTTTCACCACTAGATTCCATATCGGAAGGCGCTGTAACTCAGCCCACTCGGCCGCGCGAAGATGAGCGTTGTCCAGGCTTGCTGGATTAGCGGGGTCGTACAGCACGACGAAACCCCATCTGTCACGGCCTGGAGACGTCCCGGAATGGGAGATGAGCACCCGACGCTGGCTGAGCGGCGGTTCGCGATCCTCGCCTGTCGAGACGTGGTGAATTCTGTGGGGCGACATTCGCCAATAATATGCGCTGACGGCTGTGGCCGCCATGCTTGTCAACGGCTGGATTTGGGAAACTGAGACACTACCCTCCGGGCTTTTGGTCTAACAACACCTTCTGTCGCGGCCTCGCTAAGTTCGAGTCCACACCGGGGGCGAGCTAGGCCAAGCTTGGCCCATGGCGCGTAGGCCCCCGTCTCGCTTCGACAAACCATCCCCAGCCGTACTCTGGGCCTTGGCTGTCGTGCTCGCGGCCGGAGCCGGGACGAGCCTTTGGCTGAACCTACCTGGTCAGTTCTCACCAGATTCGGTGTGGCAGCTTCAACAGGGCCGCGACGGCCTGTACAACAGTTGGCATCCGCCGGTGATGGCCTGGCTCCTTGGCCTATTCGACGCCATGACCCCCGGCGCGCCCGGATTCATCGTTTTCGACACCGCCCTCGGCTTCGGCGGCCTGTTCGCTTTTGCCGCCCTCGCGGCCAGACCACGTCCGATCGTGCTTGTCGTCGCCGCCGCCCTCTCCATCTCGCCGCTGCTGCTGATCTATCAGGGCGACGTCTGGAAGGACGTGCTGTTCGCCAATGCCGCTACGGCGGGCTTCGCGTCTTTGGCCTGGGCGGGCAAGACCTGGGCGGCGCCGCCGCGCCGGTACGGCCTGATCGGCTTGGCCTTCGTCCTATTCGCGCTGGCCGCATTGACGCGACAGAACGGGATCATCGCGGCGGTCTGGGGGGCGGCGGGTTTGATCGCCATCGCCTGGCGCGCCGCGCCCAACAGGCCGGGGCGAGCGCCCCGCGCCATCGGCCACGGCTTGGCCGCGCTGACCGCATGCACGGCCCTCGTCGGGACAGCCAGCTATGGACTGGCGCTGCGTGGTGACAGCGAGCCGGCCCAGGCGGTGGAGCTGGAATGGCTGCAGCTCTGGGATCTGGCGGGAGCGGTCCAGGCCGACCCCGGCGCGAAGCTCGCGGTGCTCGACCAGACCGCGCCATCCGTCGCCCGCTTCTTGCGCCAGCGCGCCGCCCCCGCCTGGAGCCCGCAGCGCGTCGACCCGCTGATG
Organism: uncultured Alphaproteobacteria bacterium; assembly: GCA_963794315.1. GTDB lineage: Bacteria > Pseudomonadota > Alphaproteobacteria > Caulobacterales > Caulobacteraceae > Poindextera. The sequence continues at coordinate 847,864 of CAWCDF010000004.1, read as the reverse complement.
GATCTCGCGGGCTCGGACGATGCGTTCGAGGACGCCCGGTCGGCGGTGTCCCAGCAATGGCGCGCTCTGATCGCCGGCCGGCCATTCCTCTATGCGCGGGTGCGGGTTGCCGATTTCGGCCAGATGCTGGCCACTCCGGATCTAATGGCGTGCCAGCCACTGTTCATCGGGCTCGATGGGCCGCCCGAGGAGCTCAAGGCCCTTGGCCTTGCGCCCCGCCACCGGGCCACAGACGCCTGGGCGCGCAGCTACAGCCGAGGCTACGTCGGCACGCCGGTGCTCTCGCATCTAGTCTACGCCGGCCTGGCCCTGGTCCTCCTGGGCTTGGCGGCGCGCGATCTGACCCGCCCGGAGGCGCCCGCCGACCGCCTCGCCGTGATCGCCTTGCTGGCCGCCGCCCTCAGCTTCGCAGCCAGTTTCGCGCTCATCGGCGTCGCCTGCGACTACCGCTACCTATATTTCCTGGATCTCGCCGCCATGGCCGCCCTGCTGCATCGAGCGGCGGTCGGACTGTCGCCTAGAGCGGGTTGGGACTAGGCGAGCCCATAGCCTGATTTGCGGAAGTAGTTTCGGCATTCGGCGGGGTCTTGTCAGGCTAATCACTTCCGTTCGCCCCGAAGGACCGCTGCAGGCGACGCCGACTGGGCGTTCGAGTTGTCAGCTTCGCTCACCTTTCCCCCTCCGGGCCGAGGGTGGAGTACGACGCCGCAGAGGCAGCTCGGTCTCAATTAGTGCCGGCAGCGAAATTTCTGGCCTCTCTTCGGGACCTGAAGCCACTGACGTTCTGGGACGCCAAGGTTTCGCCATCCTCGGCGGCCATTCTCACTAACATCGGCTGTGCTCGCTGGCCCAACGTGCGCTCGGCAGCGAATTGGTCGCAGCTTTCAACGCGCCGCGATGACGCAGGAGCCATCGGAGACGACGTGGTGCAGTGTTGATAGCAGCAATGCTTGCCGTAGGGCTCCTCGGTGCGGCCCCTCAACGGACTTCGGCTCAAACGCACCCCGAAAATTCCCTTGGACCGGGTTGGAGCGAGCAACAGGACAGGGCGCGCCGCGCCGTGCGAGAGGGCCGGCACCTGCCGTTGATCGCCGTGGTCGACAAGCTGCGGCGGCGGATCGGCGGGCGGGAGCTGGATGCCGGACTTGAACGGTGGGACGGGCGGACCGTCTATCGCGTGCGCTGGGCCTCCAAGGGTCGGCGGACAGACTATCTTGTCGACGCCGGGACCGGTCACGTCATCGGGTCAGCCCCTTGAATGGTGGATCCGGTCTTAGATCGAGAAGCGTATGGCCCCGGGTTGCACCACCCTCGGCCATACAACCCCCCCCGATGTCCGCACTGCGGCCACCCTCCGAGTGGCGCTCGCGGTGTCGCTCACCTGGGGCTGTTCGGGCAAGCCGGGCCGCCGGTCGATATGGCGATCGGCGCTAGAGATGCGGACAGAGAAGAGAGCAGGCTGTGCCGCGTGAGTGGACTCAGGGGCGCCATCGATTGGAATAAGAATCCCTTTGAAAGTCATGGCGTCCGCCGTGGACATCGCCCGGAGTTTGCAGCCATGACGACGCTCTTTCCATTCCGCCGCCGCCGGAGCCAACGTAGCGAAGACCAGGACGTGCGGTTCCGATGAGCGAACCCGCCGATCTACTTCAACGAGGTCAACGAGCGGCAGGCGGTGTTCCACCGCCGCGCGTTCCTGATGGGCGGGCTGGCGGCGCTGGGCCTGCCGGCGCTCGGCGGCCGGCTGGGCAACTGCAGCTGGTCGAGGCCGGCAAGTACAAGACGCTCTCGGCCTCACAACGAGTTCGAGTTCCGCCTGCACCCCGCCGCCGCGCGGCCTGATCCTCGACCGCAACGGCGTCGTGCTGGCCTCCAACCGGCCGGACTTCCGCCTCTGCTGCTCACGCGACGAGAACACCGACGTCGACGGCACTGCTCGACCAGCTGCCGCAGCTGGTGCCGATGGACGACGCCCGCCGCGCGCGCCTGGCCGCCGACATCGACGAGCGCCCCGCGCAGCGCCCCGGTCGCGGTGGTCGAGGACCTGACCTGGGAGGAGTTCTCCCGCATCAACGTGCGCGCGCCGGAGCTGCCGGGCGTCACCGCCGACATGGGCGAGATCCGGGTCTATCCGTTCGGCGGGGCCTTCGCCCACGTGATCGGCTACGTCGCCAAGGTCTCGCCAGGACATCGACCAAGGACGGGCCCAACGCCGACCCGATCCTGCTCAATCCCGGCTTCCGCATCGGCAAGCCAGGGCGTCGAGAAGTCCTATGATCTGCAGCTGCGCGGCAAGGCCGGGCGCCAAGAAGGTCGAGGTCGACGTCAAGGGCCGGGTGGTGCGCGAGGACCCCGGCGGCGACATCCCGTCCGATGCCCGGCGCAGACGCTGCAGCTGACCCTCGACGCCGACATCCAGAACCGGGCGCTGGAGGTGTTCGGCGACGACAGCGGCGCGGCGGTGATGATGGACTGCCGCACCGGCGACGTCCTCTGCATGGTCTCGGCCCCCAGCTTCGACGCCAACCGGTTCGTCAAGGGCCTGCACCGGGCCGGAGTACCAGGCGCTGGCCGACTACGACCGCAAGCCGCTGTTCAACAAGGCGCTGACGGCCACCTACCCGCCCGGCTCGACCTTCAAGACCATGGTCGCGCTGGCGGCGCTGGAGATGGGCGTCAGCCCCGACCGCACCTACACCTGCAACAGGCGTCTGGTTCTGGGGCGGGCGCGTCTGGCACTGCGACAAGGCCCACGGCACGCTCGACATGCAAGAGCGCCATCGCCACAGTCGTGCGACATCTTCTTCTATCAGATGGCGCTCAGTCGGTCGGCCCCGACCCGATCGCCGACCGCGGCGCGCAAGTTCGGCCTCGGCCAGACCTTCGACATCGGCATCCCCGGCCAGAAGCCGGGCCTCATCCCGGACACCGCCTACAAGCGCCGAGTCTTCCCCGAGCGATCCGGTCTGGCACCCCGGCGAGACGCCCAGCATGGGCATCGGCCAGGGCTATGTGAACGTCAACGCGCTGCAGCTGTGCGTGATGTGCTCGCGCATCGCCAACGGCGCGAAGGCGCTCCAGCCGCGCCTGGTCCATTCGATCGGCGGTGTCGATGCAGCCGCGCCGGCGCGCCGGCGCCGCGACCTGCCGTTCGACCCGCGAGCACCTGGACTTCGTGCGCGCGGCCATGGCCGCGGTGGCCAACGAGCGGCACGGCGGCCGGCGCGTGCGCCAAGCTCGGCCTCGGCCCGATCAAGCATGGCCGGCAAGACCGGCACCGCCCAGTCGCACAGCTACGGCGGCGGCCACGGCGCGCACGGCGCGCAGGGCGCCTGGGCCGAGCGCGACCACGCCTGGTTCATCGCCTTCGCGCCCTATGACGATCCGCGCTACGCCATGAGCGTGCTGGTCGAGCACGGCGGCTTCGGGGCCGAGGCCGCCGCGCCGCAAGGCCGCGCGAGCTCATGCGCGTGGCCCTGCTCAAGGATCCCGAGGTGCGCGCCCGCATCGAACAGCCGATGCCACAACCGACACCGCCTACGACGGGTTAGCCAGCTTCTCCCTGGCGTACTGGCGCGCTTCGTCGATCATCGGTCTGCCGCTCACGCGCCGAACGAAGTCGTCGATGTCGCCCTTGTGGATCATCTGCCGGATAGCAGGCTCTGGGCTCGGCTTGGCGGGCGCGGCGGACATGCGTGGCGTATCGCCGGCCGGTTGCCGGCGGCACAAGCGAGAAAAGGTAGCAGCGCTTTCAGCTACCCAGTAGTGACCCATCGACCGGGAGAAAACGGAGCGCGTATGCGTAAGACGGCCGTACTGCTGCTACTCATGGTCGCGGGCTGCTCAGGCCAGCCGTCGCCTGAAGCGGTCGCGAAATGCGTCCTCAACGGCCAACAGACCTACGCGAACGCAGCCGACGACCAGCGCGACTATCTCGTGGACACTTACACGGCCACCTGCATGACCGCTCAAGGCTATCACCGCGTCCACGACAACACGTGGTGCGCCTTGGATGTGTCGAACCAACCGACCAATGACGGGCCGCGCAGCGCCTACTGTTGGCGTAAGAACAGGCTCGGGAGCCAGGGGACTGGCTAGCCGCCGTCGGCGGCCGCCGCGCAGCATCGCGGCCCGGCGCTTGTCGCGCAAACGACCGGAATCTGGACGCCCGCAACGTCCGCTCACCCCACATATCTTGGAGCCGTTTTCGTTTCGTTGGAACTGTCTCGCAGGACTTGGCTGATCACATCGCTGTCGCCAGGCGCAGGCGAGAAGATGTCCAAGCACGCCGTTCAGGCGGGCGACGTCGCTGGGTTGTTGCAGCGCTTCGCCGAGCTCAAGCGCAGGGCTGAGGCGCGGACCGGCCGGGACTTCCCGATCATCGTCATCCAGGAGGCGGGACTGGACGGGTTCTGGATCCACCGCGTGCTGGAGAGCAAAGGCATCGAGAGCCACGTGGTCGACGCCGCCTCGATCCTGACCTCGCGCCGGCGACGCCGCGCGAAGACCGACCGGATCGACGGCGAGACGCTGTTGCGCACGCTCATGGCCTACAAGCGCGGCGAGCCCAGGGTATGTTCGATGGCCAGGCCGCCGACGCCTGATGAGGAGGACCGCCGCCGCCTCTGCCGCGAGCGCAAGACGCTGGTGAGCGAGCGCGTGCGGCACGTCAACCGCATCAAGGGCCTGCTCTTCGCCCAGGGGGTGTTCGGTTACGAGCCGCTGCTCCGGAACAGACGCTCTCGGCTGGAAGAGCTTGCGACGGGCGATGGCAGACCGCTGCCGACGCACCTGAAGGCGCAGATCGTCCGCGAGCTAGACCGGTTGGAGGTCCTGCTGGCGCAGTTGAAGACCGTGGAGGCGGAGCGGGCGGCCCTGCTCGAGCCGGCGCCAAGTGAGACGGCCTCGCCGGCGTCCATGCTGGCGCAGCTGAAGGGCATCGGGCTCGAGACCGCCGCCGTCCTCTGGACGGAGGGCCTGTTCCGCCACTTCGACAACCGAAGGCAGCTCGCCGCCTACGCCGGCCTGGCGCCGACGCCGTGGAAGAGCGGCTCGATCGATCACGAGCAGGGCGTGTCCAAGGCGGGCAACCCGCGTCTCAGAACAGCCATGGTCGAGCTGGCCTGGCTGTGGCTCAAGAACCAGCCCGCGTCCGCGCTCAGTCTCTGGTTCCACGAGCGGGTCCAGCGCCTTGGCGGGCGGATGCGGAAGACGACCATCGTCGCCCTGGCCCGCAAGCTCCTCGTCGCCCTGTGGAAGTACACATCCGCCGGCGTCGTCATCGAAGGCGCCGTGATGAAGGCGGCGACCCAGCTCGATCCCCATCCGGAAGGACCCGGATCGGTCCTCACGGATCCAGGCGGACGAACCGATATGACCGATGGCCTCAACAGCCGACCAAAAGAATGGTCCCGCCCTCCTGAGCCCCGCCCGCCGCACGCGGGATGTTGGTGCAGCCGCCACGAGCGGCGACCGTATGTGAGCTTGATCTGGCGCATAACCGGGCCGGGTCACCCAGACCGGCTCAGACCTCGGATCCGAACCAACCGCAGGAGCGCTGCCCATGCGCCGCTAAACTGACCCCTTGACCCCAGAATCCCCATGTGAGCGGACAATGGCGGGTGGCCGGAAAGATGGTGTATCGCGGCGGTGCGGCGACGGACCCTGGGCTGCAGCGCCTTCATCTATGATGCGTGGGTCGGGGTCGTTCCCTGACCTCGAGCATCGAGGAAGGAGCGACTGCGATGACCCTGTTTGCAGGTCTAGATGTATCGGTGCGTGAGACGTCGGTTTGCGTCGTCGACGAAGCCGGCAAGGTGTTGGCGGAGCGCAAGGTCGCCACCGAGCCGGACGAGCTCATCGAGCTGCTGCGATCGATCAGCAGCGAGTACGGCCGCATCGGGCTGGAGGCCGGTCCCTTGTCGCAGTGGCTGGTGAACGGCCTGGCGGAAGCCGGGCTTCCTGTCGTGTGCGTCGAGACCCGGCACATGAAGGCGCTGCTCAAGGCTCAGCAGATCAACAAGAGTGATCGCAACGACGCGCGCGGGATCGCCCAGATGATGCGGGTCGGCCTGTTCAAGCCGGTGCACGTCAAGACGCTGGCGAGCCAGGAGCGGCGGATGCTGCTGACCAGCCGCAAGCTGCTGCAGAAGAAGCTCCTGGACGTCGAGGCGGACCTGCGTGGGACGCTGCGGAACTTCGGCCTGAAGGTGGGAGTGGTCACCACCGGGGGCTTCGAAGCGCGCATCCGCGAGCTGGTGGAGGGCTTCACCGCCTTGCCGCCATCGTTGGGCCGATGCTCGTCGTGCGGAAGGTGCTGCGCGAACAGTTCGCCGTTCTGCACAGGTTGCTGCTGGGCCTGGTGCGCCAGGATCCAGTGTGTCGGCGCCTCATGACGGCGCCCGGCGTCGGCCCGGTCGTGGCGCTGACCTATCGGGCGACGGTCGATCAGCCGCAGCGCTTCCTCCACTCCAAGGCTGTAGGGGCGCACGCGGGCCTGACGCCCAAGCGGATCCAGTCTGGCGAGAGCGACTACGACGTCGGGATCTCCAAGACCGGCGACGTCATGCTCAGGACGATGCTCTACGAGGCGGCTCAGTCGCTGCTCACGCACGGCGGCGCGAGGTGGTCCTGGCTGAAGGCGTGGGGCCTGCGGGTGGCGCAGCGGCGCGGCATGCGCCGGGCCATCGTGGCGGTGGCCCGCCGACTGGCCGTGATCCTGCACCGCATGTGGGTCGACGAGACCGACTTCCGCTGGAGCAACAAGCCCACGGCCGCCTGACCAGCCGGCTCGTCGTCTGACTTGGTGAGTTCCGCTCCGGCAGACAGGTGGCCGCCTTGGCCTGGCCGCCCATGTTGGACAGCTGAGCGCGATCGCTGCCGTGGTTGGTGACCTCGTGGGCAACGATCAGGTGATGCTTGGCGTCCACCGCCGTTTGCACATTGTAACCGACCACAGCGGTCCCCTTGCCGCTGGTTCCCATGACCCGCGCATCCGGATCGGTCAGCGATATCTGCCGGTCCGGCGCGGCGTGGACTTGCGTCTCCACCCGAGGCGAAGCGCGACGCCGCGCTGGCGATCATTCGCGATCGCTACTCGGACTTCGGGCCCACCTTGGCCGCCGAGAAGCTGCGCGAGTTCCACGGCATGACCTTTGGCCGTGAGACGATCCGCAAGTGGATGCTGGAGGACGGTCTGTGGTTCGATCGCCGGCGCCGGATGAAGCGGGCGCACCAGCCGCGCTACCGGCGCGACTGCGTCGGCGAGCTGATCCAGGTCGATGGCTGCGAGCACTGGTGGTTCGAGGATCGCGGCCGCCAGTGCACGCTGCTGGTGTTCATCGACGACGCCACGTCGCGGCTGATGCAGCTGCGCTTCGTGCGTACGGAGTTGACGTTCGCCTACTTCGCCGCGGTCCGGGAGTATCTCGAGACACATGGCAAGCCGGTGGCGTTTTACACCGACAAGCACGTTGTCTTCCGGGTCGCCAAGGTCGATGCGCCGAAGGGCGATGGCATGACCCAATTCGGCCGGGCGCTGCACGCGCTCAATATCGATCTGATCTGCGCCTACTCCAGCCAGGCCAAGGGGCGCGTCGAGCAGGCCCACAAGACCCTGCAGGACCGTCTGGTGAAGGAGCTGCGGCTTGCCGGCGTCAACGACATCGAGGCGGCGAATGCCTTCCTGCCGAGCTTCATGGCCCAGCACAACGCCCGCTTCGCCAGGGCGCCGGCCAACGAGAAGGATCTTCACCGCCCGCTTGGCCCCAGGGACGATCTGACCGAGACCTTCACCTGGCGCGAGACCCGCAAGATCACCCAGGCGCTGACGCTCCACTACGACCGCATGATCTACATCCTGGAGCAGACGCCGCAGGCGCTGGCCGCCGCGGCAAAGGCGGCCGAGGTGGTGGAGTATCCTGACGGGCGCATCGTCGTGCGCCACAACGGCGTCGACCTGCCCTACCGGCTGTTCGACAAGAACCGCCGCGTCGACCAGGCCGCTGTCGTGCAAAACAAGTTCTTCGGCCCGCTGCTGGCGATCATCCGCGAAGACCAGCAGCGCCGCGACGCTGGCGCCAAGCCTAGAAGATCGATCAGACCGGCCCGCGAGATCCGCGCCAACTGACGCCAACGCTGCGGGTGCGGGGTCGGTCGGGCTCTGCGCTACGTGGGGGCTCCGCGCCCGCCCGACCCCCGACTGCCGCCCTCGGTGTCATCTCTATCTGGCAGAACGAGTGTCATTTCTATTTAGCGTGGACAGGAGACAGCGACCCGGTACCCCCACATTCTTGCGCTCGGGTGCCGGCGTGGACGCTGTCCGCCGAGTGGCGTCAGCGTGGTCAAAGGGCGTCATTCGCGCCAGGGGGCACAGACCCGCCCACCATGAGGGAAGCTCGAGCGGGCCGAGCGTGCGCGCTAGATGGCCTGGCCGTGGTCGGGGCGGAGCAGGTCTAGATGCGATACGCCAAGAGCTAGTGGTGAAAATCTGACGGTTGAGTCCTGAGGGGGATTCCCGCGGGTCTGAGACGATGCGAGTTTATGGGATGCGAACAGGCATCTGCATGGACGTGAGCCCCGCCGACCGCCGCCGTCTGGGCGCGATCGTGGCGGATCGGAATAGTCCCCAGAAGCACGTGTGGCGCGCACGGATTGTGCTGTTGACCGCCGATGGTGCGGGCACGGCAGGGATCATGCGCGCGGCGGGGGTCAGCAAGACGGCGGTCTGGCGCTGGCAGGAGCGGTTCATGCGCGAAGGCGTCGACGGGCTTCTCAGGGACAAGACCCGCCCCTCGCGCGTCCCGCCGCTGGGGCCGGAGGTGGCCGAGCGGGTGGTCGCCCTGACGCTGCAGGACCCGCCGGGCGAGACCACCCACTGGACGGCCGAGGCGATGGCCAAGCTGGTTGGCGTCAGCGTCAGCTCGGTGCAGCGCATCTGGCGCGCGCACGGCCTGCAGCCGCACCGGCTGCGCCAGTTCAAGCTGTCCAAGGACCCGCAGTTCGCCGCCAAGGTGCGCGACATCGTCGGGCTCTATGTCGACCCGCCGGCCCACGCCATCGTGCTGTCGGTCGACGAGAAGTCCCAGATCCAGGCGCTGGACCGCACTCAGCCGGGGCTGCCGCTGAAGAAGGGCCGGGCCGGGACCATGACCCACGACTACAAGCGCCATGGCACGACCACCCTGTTCGCCGCCTTCGACGTGCTGGAGGGCAAGGTCATCGGCCGCTGCATGCAGCGCCACCGGCATCAGGAGTTCATCCGCTTCCTGAACGCCATCGAGGCGGAGGTCCCGGCCGGCAAGACCGTCCACGCCATCCTCGACAACTACGCCGTCCATAAGCACCCAAAGGTGCGCGCCTGGCTCGCCCGCCATCCCCGATGGGTGTTCCACTTCACGCCCACCTCGGCCAGTTGGCTCAACGCCGTCGAGGGCTTCTTCGCCAAGCTCACCAAGCGGCGCCTCAAGCGCGGCGTGTTCAAGTCGATCGTCGACCTCCAGGCCGCCATCAACCGCTTTCTCGCCGAGACCAACGACGCCCCCAGGCCCTTCACCTGGACCGCCGATCCAGACAAAATCATCGCCGCCGTCAGACGAGGGCATCAAGTGTTAGATTCGATCCACTAGAGCGATTTCGTAGACACTGACGATCGTCGGGTTGCGGCGGCAGTTCTCAAGGCCAGAGATGTATTGCTGCGAGAACCCTGATCGCTCGGCAAGCTGCTCCTGCGTCATCTGCCTGGCCTCGCGGGCCTTGCGCACGTTCAGGCCAACGAGCCGCCGCATGTCCATGGCCGAGCGTTGACCGCGCGGCGCACACGAGTTTATCCACTATAGTAGGTGCTCGGTGAAGACGCTGATGGGGATGTGAGCCTTGGTTGGCCGGCTCGGCGCCGGCGTGACCCATAGGGTTTGCCGATGGCGTCCGACAAACCCCCTTTCTCGCTGACCTTCGCCGCGCTGCTCAAGTCCGCCGATATGGCTGCCGCTGACGTCAGGCTCCTTCGCCACCAGGACACGCGCTATCCGGGGCACCCGTCACCCTACGTACTCTGGCGCGACAATCGGCGGGCCTTCGATGCCTACCAGGCCACTCAGTCGCTGCAGAACGCCGCCAGGCTGCGCGCGCCAATATGGGCATGCTTCGTCGGTCTCCCAGACAGCGAGACCATGTTTATTGGCCTATAACCGCCGCCATGGGCTGGCGATCAGCGGACGGCGCCATTGAACTCGCCCGAACCAGAGCGCCGGCCAATCCCTACCAACGCCGCCTCTGTTGCCTCGCCTTTCTGGCGCCGGACCTGCAGGCAGCGATCCTAGAAGGTCGCCAGCCGCCAGCGCTCAACCTCGAACGCCTGATCCACGAGCCGATCCCGCTGTCCTGGCCGGAGCAACGGCGGCTCTATGGTGATCTCTGAAACGATCGCTGTTCGCACTGGAAACTATCCCTGATCTGCTCCTGATCGTTCCCTGTTCGTGGAGAATAAATTCCCTGTTATTCGCAGGAGGGAAATTGCCGGGCTTGTCTGGACAACAGACTGTAATTACGTTGGGAATTCGTACGGCGTCCGCCAATCTAGGGCGATTTAGACCGCAAAATTCTCTGAAATTCCCTGTTATTGGCCGATAACAGGGAAACTCAACCGGATCGCGGACGCGCGGAGACGCCGGCGGCAGGGAGCGCCAAGACGAGGGCGGAGAGCGGCCAATTCGCCGCCCATCGGGCGGCATTCAGCGGCAATTGTCGCGACAATACCGCGCCTTGCCGCGCATCAGGGACCACGGAGAACGGTCCCCTGGGTGCGTGGCGGTGCTGTCAGTCCAACGGCAACTCGTCTCCAGCAGGGCGCAATGAGCCGGAACCCGACCGACGTTTACCCCACGACTGTCCGCCACTCCGCCAGGGCGGCGGAGGTCTCTCTCGGTAATCTTGGCGGCTGATGAGGTGGCGTTCCTGATTGAAGTGGTTGTGGACCTGGGCGTGGACCGAGCTTTGCAAGGTCTTCATCCGGCGGAAGCGGGCCATCGCCCGCTCGCGTCGTCGGAACGGCCGGTGCGAGTTCTCAACCCGGTTGTTCAACCAATGGCCAGTCAGCTGCCGATCCTTGGCCCCGATCTCTTGCAGAGCCGCGCCGTATGAGCGCAGGCCGTCGGTGACGAAGGCGCGCGGCCGGCCGTGCCGCTTTAGCGCCTTCTTGATGAACTTGAGCGCCGCGGCCTTCTCCCGCTCGTTGGTGACAAAAGATTCCAGCACTTCACCTTCGTGGTCGATGGCCCGCCAGAGGTAGCGCATCTCGCCGTTGATCTTCACGTAGACCTCGTCCAGATGCCACTTCCAATGCGTGTAGGCGCGCATGTGCTGGCCCCGCCTGCGGCGGATCTCGGCCGCGAACATCGGACCGAACCGGTTCCACCAGTGCCTCACCGTCTCGTGGCAGATGTCGATGCCGCGCTCGAACAGCAGGTCCTCGACGTTACGCAGCGACAGGGGGTATTTCACGTACATCATCACCACCAGACGGATCACCTCCGGCGATGAATTAAACCAGCGGAACGGATCGGGCGGCGGCTTCGGGCGCTTGGGCGAGGGCTTCATCCCGCCGCACTACCCCGCTCCGGTTAGCCCGCTATGAATTTGGCCTGACAAAGCCCATGCCGGTGATGTTCCGCCCGCCACCGGGCGGCAGGGGAGGCGCATGAATCCCTCGGCGCCGTTCATCCGCCGCCCGGTCGCGACCTCTCTGATCGCGATTGCCGTCCTTGTGCTCGGCATCGTCGCCTATTTCAGTCTGCCGGTCGCGGCGCTGCCGAACGTCGACTTTCCGACCATATCGGTCAGCGCCAACCTGCCGGGGGCCAGCCCCGAGACCATGGCCTCGAATGTGGCCACGCCGCTCGAACGGCAGTTCTCGCAGCATTCCCGGCCTGACCCAGATGACCTCGATCAGCTCGACCGGCTCAACCTCGGTGACGCTGCAGTTCGAGCTTTCGCGGAAGCTCGATGCAGCCGGCCAGGACGTGCTCGCCGCGATCAATGCGGCCGCCGGTCAGCTGCCGACCAACCTTCCGAGCCCGCCGCACGATCCGCAAGGTGAACCCTGCGGATTCGCCGATCATGATCATCTCGCTTACGTCCGACACGCTGCCGCTGGCGACGGTCGACGACTACGCCGAGAACATCGTTCTCAGCCAGGTCTCGCGCATCGACGGGGTCGGCCAGGCGTTCATCGGCGGCCAGCAGAAGCCGGCCGTACGCATCCAGATCGATCCGCGACAAGCTCGCGGCCATGGGCCTGCAGATCGACGCGGTGCGACAGCTCATCGCCAGCGAGACCGTCAACGCACCCGAAGGGCTCGATCAACGGCGCCCAGACGGCGGCGACAGTCTACGCCAACGACCAGATCCTGGACGTCGCGCCCTGGAACAACCTGGTCGTCGGCTACCACAACGGCGCGGCCGTCCGCGTCACGCGACATCGGCCAGGCGGTGCAGAGCGTCGAGAACGACCAGGTCGGCGCCTGGGTTTATCCGGGCCCGGCCAACAACGACCCGACGCTGAAGGGCGGCCGCGCGGTCCTGCTGATCATCTTCAAGCAGCCGGGCGCCAACGTCATCCAGACGGTCAACCGGATCAAAGCCGCGCTGCCCGGACTCAAGGCGGACATCCCGCCGGCCATCGACATGCACATCGTGGCCGACCGCACCCAGACCATCCGCGCCTCGGTCAGGGACGTCGAAGCTCACGCTGCTGATCACCGTCGTCCTGGTGGCGGGCGTGATCTTCCTGTTCCTGCGCGACGTGCGCGCGACGCTGATCCCCAGCGCCGTCATCCCGCTCTCGCTGCTGGCCACGACGGCGGTGATGCTGGCGGCCGGACTTCAGCCTCGACAACCTGTCGCTGATGGCGATGACCATCGCGGTCGGCTTCGTGGTCGACGACGCCATCGTCATGGTCGAGGTGATCTGGAAACGCATCGAGCACGGCGAGAAGCCGTTCGAGGCGGCGCTGGCCGGCGCCGGCGAGATCGGCTTCACCATCCTCACCATCTCGATCTCGCTGATCGCGGTCTTCACGCCGCTGATGTTCATGGGCGGCGTGGTCGGGCCGCTGATGCGCGAGTTCGCGCTCACGCTGAGCGCCGCGGTGCGTGGTCTCGATCGTGCTGTCGCTGACGCTGACGCCGATGCTGGCTGGCACGTTCCTGAAGCCGCCGAAGCCGGCCGGCGAACGCCTTCACCAAGGCGCTGGAGCGCGGCTTCAACGGCTCGAGAACGGCTACGCCCGCGCGCCTCGACGTGGTGCTGCGCCACACAGCGGCTCACCCTCGCGGTGTTCCTCGCGACCGATGGCGCTCGCCGATCGTGCCTCTACGCCACGGTGCCGACCGGCTTCTTCCCGCAGCAGGACACCGGCTTCATCAACGGCGTGTTGCTCACCTCGCAGGACGCCTCGTTCACCAAGACGACGGAGAAGATCCAGCAGGTCGCGCAGGTGCATCGCAGCAGGATCCGGCCGTCGTCGGTGTTTGGCGTCTTCGTCGGCGGCCGCGGCGCCAACCAGGCCAACCTGTACATCAGCCTCAAGCCCAAGGACGGCGGCCGCAAGGCGACGCGCCGACCAGATCATCAACCGGCTGCGGCCCAAGCTCGCCAGCTGGTCGGCGTGCAGACCTTCCTGCAGGCCGCGCAGGACATCAACGTCGGCGGCCGCGCCGGCCAGGCGCAGTACCAGTACACCCTGTCCGACTCCGGACCTCGACCGAGCTCGACGCCTGGGCGCCGAAGCTGCTCGCCGGTGCTGCAGCGCCTGCCTGAGCTGTCGCGATGTCAGCTCCGACCAGCAGTCCAGGCCGCGGCGGTGAATCTGACCATCGACCGCGACGCCGCCGCGCGCTTCGGCATCTCGCCGCCGGCTATCGACGCGGCGATCTACGACCTGATCGGCCAGGACGAGGTCGCCCAGTACTTCACCCAGACCGAACAGCTACCACGTGGTGATGGAGGGGCCGCCGAGCCTGCAGGCCTCGCCGGCGATCTGTTCAACCGTATTTATCCTGGTTTCGCCGCTCACCGGCAAGACCGTGCCGCTGTCGCTGTTCGTGAAGGTCGACCCGAACGCCACACGCAGCCTGACGATCAGCCACCAGGGCGAGTTCCCGGCCGCGACCCTCTCGTTCAACCTCGCGCCCGGCGTGGCGCTCGGCCAGGCGACCCAGGCCGTTGAGCAGGCGCGGGCGAGGCTGGGCGCGCCGGCCACGCTGCATCGGCTCCTTCCAGGGCACGGCGCAGGCGTTCCAGCAGTCGCTGGCGTCGCGAGCCGATCCTGATCGCTGCCGCGCTGCTCGCCGTCTATATCATCCTCGGCATGCTCTATGAAAGCTACATCCATCCCCTGACCATCCTCTCGACCCTGCCGTCGGCGGGCGTAGGCGCGCTGCTGGCGCTCCTGGCCGCCGGCCAGGACCTCAACGTCATCGGCATCATCGCGATCATCCTGCTGATCGGCATCGTGAAGAAGAACGGCATCATGATCGTCGACGTGGCGCTGAGGCTTGAGCGCGAGGAGCATATGCCTCCGCGCGAAGCGGTTGCGCGCGGCCTCGCACCAGCGGCTTCGCCCGATCCTGATGACCACCGCCTGCGCCATGCTGGGCGGGGTGCCCATGGTCGTTCGCCTTCGGCACGGGCTCGGAGTTCCGCCAGCCGTTGGGCTATCGCGATCGTCGGCGGGCTGGTGGTCTCGCAGGCGCTGACCCTGTTCACCACGCCGGTGATCTACATCTACCTCGACCGGTTGCGGCGGAAGGAAGAAGGCGAGGAAGGTGAGGGGTCGCCTGGAGCGCCCGAACTCGCGCCCGCCGAATAAGCAACCGTCTGACGGTGTTACTGGCCGCGCAGTCAGGCGACCTGCTGGGCGTCCCCCGACCCCGGCGCCCCCAACACGCTGTTGAGCGCGGTCAATAAGGCCGGCGACGGCACTGTCAAGGCAAACCCTTCGGGGTGGGCTTCGCCCTGCCGCTGACCCCGTTTTCGGGCAGCAGCCATCGCTCTTCTTAGAAAACACAAGGGGAGACGCGGCGACCGGCCTCCAACCTATTGAGGCTCACGACCTATTAAACGGTGAAAACGTGCGCCAGTGCGTTCGGTTTGACAGTACCCTGCCCGCCACTCCGCCAGGGCGGCGGAGCGTCTCTCTCGGTATTCTTTTCGGCTGACGAGGTGGCGCTCCTGATTGAAGTGGTTGTGGACGGAAGCATGGACCGAACTGAATTTCTGGTGTTGTCAGACCAAACGTGCCGGAGCGGGCTGCGCCCCCGCCGCGTTCCCGATTTCGGGCAGCAGCCATCGCTTTCTTGAACAAACACAAGACGAGACGCGGCGACCGGGCACCTTCGATATCCGGCCGTTCGCCTAACAAGTCGTGAAAAATCGCCGCCGAATGCGTTTGGTTTGACACTGCCCGGCGGCGCGATGTCGCTTAGGGTCGATAGCAGACGACGGGTCCCTGCCCGAAATCGGACAATCGCGCTCGCGCTGCTCAGCCAGAGGCACTCACCGAACTGAACTTCTGCAGGGTCTTCATACCGCGAAGCGGGCAATCGCCTTGCCGGCGCCGCATCGAACGCTTAGCAAATCGCGCGCCCGCGATGTGCCGGCTGATCTGAAAGACACCAACGCTCCATGCCTGCAAGCGCGCGGGCCGCCCCCAAGGCGGGCCTGGTCCACGAGATGGTCGAGATCGTCAAGACGATCGTTTACGCGCTCCTGATCGCGCTGGTGCTGAAGGTCATCGTGTTCCAGCCCTACACCATCCCCTCGGCCTCGGAGGAGCCGAACCTCTACGAGGGGGACTACATCATCGTTTCGAAGTGGAGCTACGGCTGGAGCCGCCACTCGATCCCGTTCAGTCCGCCGATCTTCTCCGGCCGCATCTTGTTCCACCAGCCTGAGCGCGGCGACATCGTGGTGTTCAAGCTGCCGCGCGATGGCAACACGGACTATATCAAGCGGCTGGTCGGCCTGCCCGGCGACACCATCCAGGTCAAGGGCGGCAAGGTGTTCATCAACGGCCAGGCGCTCGCGCGTCTGCCGCTGGCCGACGGCACCGGCGACCTGCCCGACGGCAACGACCTGCCGGTGCTCCGCTTCGACGAGCAGATGCCGAACGGGCGCCAGCACGTCATCCAGAAGGCGCCGACCGGCAGCCAGGCGGACAACACCGGCGTCTATGTCGTGCCGCCGCACTGCTATTTCATGATCGGCGACAACCGCGACAACTCGCTCGACAGCCGCTTCGACCCTGGCCTATCCGCCCGACGCCAGCGGGCTCGCCACCTGTCCGTGGGACCCCGCGCTCGACCAATACCTGCCGCCGGAGTCCGGCGTCGGCTTCGTGCCGGAGGAGGATCTGGTCGGCAAGGCGCAGTTCATCCTCGCCTCCTGGAAGCCGGGCGCATCGCTGCTCAAGCCGTGGACCTGGATCGCCATCCGACCCGATCGGTTCTTCCACGCCCTGGAATGATCGCCCGCGCCGATGCGGTCGCTATCGCGCCCGCGTGGCGCCTTGGTCATTCGACCCGGCTAAGCGGCGCCGGTTAGCGCCTCATGAAGTTGGGCTGACAACGCCCTTCTATGCCAACAATCCCCGGCTCGGCGGTTCGATCAACATCGTGTTCCGAGCGCACCGCTACTTGCTGGACGATCCGGCATTGCAGGACAAGGACCTCGATCCCGGGCGGTACGCGAACCTCAATCGGATGTATAGGCCCGCCTGACGTCGCGTGTGGTGCATCCGTCGCCTGCCCACCACCACCACCACCACCACCAGGCGGCGCCCTATCCGCCGCCCTCCGATGGGCAATGAAGCCGATTACGATTTGCCAATGTCGGGATCGCCTGAGGGTGGTTCGCGTTACGTTTAAACCCGCGGTTTCGAGCGTCGCCGTGAAATCTGGAGAAACCCATGAATAAGACCCAACTCGGCCTGCTCGGCGCGGTAACCGCGCTGGCGGCCCTGCCGGCAGCGACCCAGGCCGCGCCCGTGCTGCCGGCTGTCGCGCCCGCGACCTCGTTCGCCGACCTCTTGCAGCCCATCGCGAACGCGAAGGAACGCCTGCAAGCGTCCAATCGCGAGCTGGCCGGCACAAGGCTGATGGACGCGCAGTACTACAACAACCATCACAACCATTACCGCAGCCGCGTCTGGCGGCAGAACTATTATCGCCATCTATACTACCAGAGACATCGTCCGCACCACAACAACTACTACAATGGCGGCAACAACCACCATAACAACAACAACTATCAGAATCACGGTCACTACTAGGCCGCGATCGAACGCTAGCCATGGACGGTTGGGGGAAACCCGGGCCGTCCATTGCCACCCTAACCCAGGCAATCAACCTGAACGGCACAGCTCTGGTCTACCTAGTGGATTAAATCTGACGCTTGGTACCCGCGCAAGAGCGACCCGGCACTTCCTGAAAGAGCAACGCGGCCCTACCAGTTAGCAGACGCCTGGACGAGCGGCGCAATTCAGACGGCACTACGATGGAGGTCCTCTTTGTCCGCCATCGCGCGAACGACGGCCGGCGTCACCAGGAACCGGACGATCAGCCCGAGCGCAACCACCAGCAGAACCGCCGGCGCGTGAGACAGGAAGAGCGACTGACCGATCGTGAAGCGAAGAACGATCGCCGCCGTCGCCGCCGCCTCCACGAGCAGCAGGAGACCCGCGAGCCCGCACGCGAAGCGCATCCTTGACCGCAAGGTCGGCTGCGGTGCTGTCAGTCCAACGGCAACTCGTCTTGTGTGGACGCAGGGCGCCCAAACCCAACCGACGCTTACCCCATATGTGGACCTCGGGTAATCGCGGTCCGGCATTGAACTGCCGATAGTGCCGTGATCCGGGCGAGGCCCGGTGGCCAACACCATCGGAGAGATCGAGATGCCGCTATACGTGGGACTGGACGTTTCGCAGAAGACGACCGCGGTTTGCGTGGTGGATCAGCATGGCGGCCGTCATTGGCGCGGGGCATGTGCGACGGAGCCATCGGCCATCGCATCGTTGGTGCTTCGGCGTGCCGGCCCAGATGCGAAGGTCGGCGTCGAGACAGGGTCGATGACCCCGTGGCTTGTTCACGGCCTGCGGAGCGCTGGATTGGCCGTTGTGTGTCTGGACGCCAGGCGCGTGAAGGCCGCCCTGCAGATGCGGCTTAATAAGACCGATCAGAACGACGCCGAGGGCTTGGCTCAGGTGGTGCGGACCGGCTGGTACCGGGCGGTCCATGTCAAGTCTCTGGACTCCCACCGAGCCCGATCGCTTCTCGGCGCACGGGCTCAACTTGTCGGCATGAGAACGCGCCTGATCAACATGATCCGCGGCGTACTGAAGACCTTCGGCATGCTACCCGGATCCGGCCGAGGCCAGAGGTTTGACCACCGCGTCGAGTCCCTGCTCCGAGGGGAGCCGCAGGTTGCAACGATCGTGCGTCCGCTGCTGGACACCTTGCGGCAGCTCGGCGAGCAGATCGCTACGTTCGACAAGGCTGTTCAACGGCAGGTCCGGGCCGATCCGACCTGTCGATTGCTGATGACAGTGCCCGGGATCGGAGTCCTCTCGTCACTCGTCTATGTCAGCACGGTCGAAGACCCCGAGCGCTTCTCACGCTCGCGATCGGTGGGCGCGCATCTCGGTCTGACGCCCCGCCGGTATCAGTCCGGTGAGATTGACCGCAGCGGGCACATCTCACGATGTGGCGACAGTCTGGCGCGCACGCTGATGTACGAAGCCGCCATCGTCATCCTGCACCGGGTCAAGCAAGCATCGCAGCTGAAGGACTGGGCGCTGGCAGTCGAGCAGCGCGCTGGACCTGGCAAGGCGCGCGTCGCCTTGGCTCGCAAGCTGTCCGTCATCCTCCACAGCATCTGGAGATCTGGCGAACCCTTCCGCTGGTCAGCCGAAGCGCCGGCGGCATAGCCGCACCCATCGTCCGCGATCGCCGGACGTACTTGTCGCCCTCGGGCGATGGTGTGGGTGACTGCGTGGCATGGGGCCGTGGGCGCGCCACTGAGCGCGAGCCCGTTGTGGACCTTGCAGCTCCCGCGCTTCCGACCGGACCAGATGTTGCGGCGGCGCTCGCCGACCGCGGAGAGAACCATGACCCGGACGGGCGACCCGAAGGCGGCTTGACGAGGGAGGCGCGATTAGAGAACGGCCCCCTCCTCGCAAGGTTGTCAGTGGTCTTGATCAGATCGCTTGCTTCCATATGTCCGGCCTTTGAGTGCGGTCACATGGACTGCTGGCCAAGATGGTTTCCGCAACGCGAGTTCCCAACATGACTACGACCCGTGTCGGCCGTGGGGTAACCAGCTTCGCCGCCTTCGCCCGTCGCCTTCGGATGACATGCGAAGCCCCCACATTGTGCGCCACGCGATAGACCCAGGTGCGCACCGAACAACGCTCGTCGTAGGCGCCGAAGCTTCGCCACAGCGCGATGTGAATGTCCTGCAACAGATCACCGCGCAGATCGGTGTCGGCCTCATAGGCGTGCGCCAGGCGCTGCAGCGCCTGACCGAGACCGGCGACAGCTTGCAGGTAACGCTCGTCCTGTCCGCCGGTCGCCCCACCCACGTTAGCCCACCCTCCGCCCAGCCCTTCCTACAGGTAGTCGATGGCGGCGGCGGTTTCTTACAAGGCTCGGAGCGATTTGGGTCAATCGGCGCGAAGCGCCGGGAGCAAACGGAACGGGACGTCGAGGTTGTCCCCCAATCTATGGTCGGGCGAACCTCGCCGGGCCCCCCGACGAGATATCCGGGATGGTGTCGGCGGTTCGCGGGCAGAGTCTTCGCCAATTGGAAGCTGAGGGTTTGGCCAAGTGCGCGCGATTGCCTCGGCCCAAGATGGACGCCGCGCACCAATTTACGCGCGCGGCGTCCGCCTGGGCGCACCCCAGGTCAGCTCCGACACGATGGCGATCTCGAGTTGTCCGTCCCTCGCGAACGGCCGAATGAGGTCGTCCAGCGCCCGGTCGAACTCGCTTGCCAGCGCCTCGCCCATCGCCGGGCGGTTCCATGAGACGCGCGAGTGCTGGCTGATGACGAAGTCCTCGACGCTCTGCCGGAAGACGTGGCGAAACAGCTCGCGGCCGGCGATGTCCATCCAGAGTTCGTGCCTGGTCTCCGTATCGGAAGTGACGCGCTCGGGCTCTCGCCGTACGGCCGGCGGAGGCCTTCCCATCCGCGCGAGCCACAGCGTCAGAAAGGCGATCCAGGCGTCCTCACCGCACGGCGGCGCAGGCGAGGGGAATAGCGGGGCGTCGGTGAGCACCGCCAAGGCCGTAGTCCAGCCGGCGAGCTTGGGAAAAGGCACGGCGTGGTCGAGCCAGTGGATCGAGGTTCCCGCTGTGACCAGATCGAACCCCGCATCGCTCTCGTAGTCCTCGGCGCGCTGGACGACCCACCGGATGTTGCGGCGCCGCCCGCCGTCCGTCGCCTTGCCGGCTTCGATCATCGGGGCGGAGGGATCGAGGGCCACGACCTCTGCGAAATGGTCGGCCAGGGTGATGGCGACCTTGCCCGGCCCGCAGCCCAGATCCAGCGCCCGGCCGCGCCCCGCCACCCGCTCCAGCAGAAAATCGTACAGTGACGGCGCATAGGGTGGGCGAGCGTAGTAGCAGCGAACCACGTCCTCGTCGGCGAAGATCGCCCCTGCGACGTCGCGTTCGGTCTGCTCACCACTAGTGGTCATCCGGAGCTTCCTGCGTTCATTGACGCCCCATCGTGGCGCACTACGTTGGCGGGTGGCACTCGCGTTCTGGACCAGGCTGGCATGACCTCCGATCGTTCGACATTTCAACGCCGTAGCCCCAAGCAGGCGCGCTCACGGGCGACCTGGGAGGCTATCGTCGAGGCTGCGTCTCAGATTCTCGAGCGTCACGGACCGGATGCGCTCAACACCAACGATGTCGCCGAACGCGCCGGCGTCAGCATCGGCACCCTCTATCAATACTTCCCCGACAAGCAGGCCATCCTGCTCGCTGCAGCCAAACGAGACCTCGGCGGGGATGCGATGCCGCTGCCTAGTCGGCAAAGGGCGTTGATCCAGGCGCTGATCGGGATGGTGGAGAAGATCGGAGGGCTTGGCGCGGGAGCTGGTTCGCGGACTGTGACGGCGCGGGTGTCGAATTCAGCGCAGGTCGGCGTGCGCAAGCGACGCCGGAGACCAACCTGGGAGAGCGAGTGCGTGGACCTGGTTGAACGACTGCTGATCGATCTCTTTGTGCCGGTCGTACCGCGCTCGCTCCAATACGCGTCATGACTCATCGCGGCTAAGCGCGACAGCGATCGTGTCCACCAACCCATGCCCCGGCGGACCAGGGGCGTTTGTCCGGATCGGTCCGGGTCAACTTGAGTTTCCGGACAAATTGATTTCCGGACGGGAAAACGGACATGGCAGCGGCTCACGTTTGGGACATTTCCTAGCCCCTCCCATGCACCGATCTCGACGAGGCGGCCATGACCGACGGGCGGGTCTGGCTGTATGAAGACGAGCGCGCTTCAGACGATTTTCCCCTTCGCCTGAAGATTGCGGCATCCTGGGAAGATGACTGAAGCCTCCGATCGCATCGGAGGAAGACGGGGACTTGAGGCGCTGCCGATCAGAAAGATGCCATACTTCCGCTTGAGGAACTGGATGGCGACAGCGGGCGGTGCCATCAATTGTGGACAATGGCGCAGTTACGGGTCGGTCGGGCTACGCCCACCCGACCCCTGCGGTCAGGCTCCGCCCGACACCCTTCAAACCCCTGATCGGCCTGCGCCGGCCGGGGGTTTGAGCCAAGGGCCGGGGCCCTTAGCGATCCGACCGCCGAGCGGTCTTGAGTGAGTGTAGCGTGGCTCAGTATCGATTGGCCGTTCAGACGATCCAGCGCAGCGCCGGCCGTTCCGCGGTGGCGGCCGCGGCCTATCGATCCGGCGCGCGCCTGGTCGACGAGCGCCTGGCGATGGAGTTCGATTTCGCGGCCAAGGAGGACATCGAGTTCGCGGCGATCATGACGCCCGAAAACGCGCCGGCGGCCTTCCAGGACCGCGAGACATTGTGGAACGCGGCGGAGAAGGCGGAAGGCCGCAAGGACGCCGTTCCCGCGCGCGAGTTGCTGGTTTCCCTGCCTCATGAGCTCGACTTCAAACAGCGCCAGGAGCTCGTGCGAGACTTCGTTTCGCAGCACGTCATTGCGCGCGGCATGGTCGCCGACATCGCGCTGCATCGACCTGGCAAGCAGGGCGATCACTCGCAACTTCCATGCCCACGTCCTGGTGACGACGCGCGCCGTCGGGCCTGCAGGGTTTCGGAGGCAAGACCGCCCGAGTGGTGGAGCGCCGGAGCAGGTCCGCGAGTGGCGGGCGGGATGGGCCAGGATCCAGAACGAACACCTGCGCCGACACCTCGGGCCGGACGCGCCGCAGGTGTCGCATCTGAGCCTTGCCGAGCGCGGCGTCGACCGCGCGCCGACCGTCCACCTCGGGCCCAGCGCGACGGCGCTCGAGCGCAAGAACATCGCGTCGGAACGGGGCGAACAGAACCGCGATGTCCGGGCGCGAAACACCAAGGCGCGCGAGATCCGGACCTCGACTACCAGGACACGGCCGACCGCATCGCCAAGGCGGCGGCCCCAATCATCTCCGTGCCCCTGCCCACAGCTGCGTCGCCGAGGCCGGCAAAGGTGCGCGATCGGATGGTCGCCGAACGCGACGGCTGGGCCGCCGAGCGGGCTGCGCTGGCGGCGCCAAGAGTCGCCACGCGCCATGCAGATCGAGCGCGAGCTGACGGCGGAGGCGGCGCGGCCCGGGCGCTGGCCAAAGCCCGCCTGAGCCGGACCGAGGAAAGGGTGGCGAAGGTCCGATCAAAGCGGCTGCAGCTGGTCCAGTGGGTGAGCAATCCGGCGCGGATGATCTGGGCCAAACACGCCGAGCTCAACGCGATCGCCAGGGCTCGCGCCGAGTTCCGGCGCGCCCATTTCGGGCTGCAGGTTCGTCAGGACTGGGCGCGCTCGGCGCAGGGCCAGGCGTTCATCGCCAATCGCGCCGCCAGCCGGGTCTGGAAGCAGCGGCCGACGCGGCCCGCCAGCGGCGGACGCTGGAGCGAAAGATCAAGCGGATGGACAATCGGATCGCCGCAGCGACCCGGACCTTCAACGACCTACGGGTGGCCCACGAGCTCGGTCAGCGCGAGCTTCGCGTGCCGGCGAAATCACCGGACGAGACACGCTTCTTTCGCGACGTCGGTCGGCCGGCGCGAGACGCGATCGCGCGGTTCCCTCTCCCGGCGCGGCAGCTTGCCATCGAACGCCTGAACTGCGGCGCGGGACACGCGATCGCTCGCACGATCGTTCGCGCCTTCATTCCCGGAATGTAGGGGAGTTGGTGCCCGAAATGATGCCGAAAGAAGGCAGCGTTGAGTGTGCGTTCGATTGTCGCCACTACTCAGCAAATATCGCCGAAAACACTATGTTAATTCAATATGTTATGATGCCGTCACGGACGCTAAGGATATCTCTAGAACGAAAGGCGAAACTTGCACATTTTCTTACACATACAAATGTCGGAATGCGGCAATATTTCATAATATCAATAAGATATATGTAGACGCAACGGACTTAAAATCCGTTGGGGGGCGACCCCCGTGTCGGTTCAAGTCCGACCACCCGCACCAGCCTGCTTCGCCCGCGAGGCTTCGCAGGATTCCGCTCAGGGCAAGCCGCCGGAGCAGGATCCCTCCCAAGCCTCGGTGAGGACGGCGACCCGCGTACGCCAGGCGCCCACAGCCTCGCGACTCAGTTAACCTTTTGCCTTGTTTCGGCCCCAAGTGGGCCACCGTCGGGCCGTCGTTCGGCGTCGTCATGGTTACGTGTTGATTCGGAGGAGGGCTGGGATGAAAGACCAGATCGACTGCCGCTGCCAGTCAGGCGAGTACGTCAGGTTCGCTCTGTTCAAAGAAGGTCGCCCCCTCTCGCCCATGGCGGGCAACTACATGTATGTCCGCGAGGAAGGCGAGGCGCTGGCGGTGCTCTATCTCGGCGAAACCGACAACCTGGCCCAGCACGCGCAGGAGCGCTGGCCGGAGGCCGCCGAGCAGTTCGGCGCGAACGGCATCTACACCCGGCTCAATATCACCGCCGCCCAGCGCCAGCGCGAACAGATGGAGCTGATGCGCACCTACACCCCGCCGATGAACATGGCCGACATGCGCCAGGCCTGCTGAGGGCCCGTTGCGCCCGAGCAAGCGGGCAGTCAGCCATCGACCACGAAGGGCACGAAGGACACTAAGGGCACAAAGACCTCGGAGTTCGTCGCGGCGTTCTCGGCCAGCCGCGGACCCTTCGTGATCTTGGTGTCCTTTGTGCCCCTCGTGGTTCAAGGGCCTTCGGCCCGTTACCTCAGGTCCTGGAACTTCTTGCCTTCGGCGACCAGCTTTTCCAGCAGCGGGGCGGGCTTGAAGTCGTCGCCCATCGTGGCCTGGAATTCCTTCATCTTGGCCAGCACCTTGTCCAGGCCGACCTGGTCGCCGTACCACATCGGGCCGCCGCGATAGACCGGCCAGCCGTAGCCGTTCTCCCAGACCACATCGATGTCGGACGGCGCGGATCGCCTTGCCCTCCTCGAGGATCTTCGCCCCCTCGTTGATCATCGGATAGAGGCAGCGCTCGAGGATCTCCTCGTCGGCGATCTTGCCGCGGATTGGCGCCCGACTTGACGATGAAGTCCGTGCATGATCTTCTCGGTGACCGGCGAGGGCTTGGCGTTGCGGTTCTCGTCGTAGTCGTACCAGCCGGCGCCGGTCTTCTGGCCGCGGCGGTCCATCTCGCACAGCACGTCGCGGATGGTCTCGCCCTTCGAGCTTCTCCTTCACCCAGCCGATGTCGAGGCCGGCCAGGTCGCTCATGGCGAACGGGCCCATGGGGAAGCCGAAGTCGTAGAGCACCCGGTCGATGTCCCAGGGCATCGCCCCTTCCATGATCAGCTTGTTGGCCTCGCGCTGGCGCGCGCCGAGGATGCGGTTGCCGACGAAGCCGGGGCAGACGCCGACCAGGACGGCGATCTTGCCGATCTTGCGGGCCAGCTTCATGGAGGTGGCGATCACGCTCTTGGAGGTGTGGTCGGCGCGGACGATCTCCAGCAGCTTCATCACGTTGGCCGGCGAGAAGAAGTGCAGGCCGATCACCGCCTCCGGCCGCTTGGTCACCGAGGCGATCTCGTCGATGTTCAGGCCCGAGGTGTTGGTGGCCAGGATCGCGCCCGGCTTGCAGATCGCGTCGAGCTTGGCGAACACGTCCTTCTTGATGTCCATCCGCTCGAACACCGCCTCGATGACGAGGTCGCAGTCGGCCAGAGTCGTTCATGTCGAGCGAGCCGGTGAGGCAGGCCCATGCGCGCCTCGAGTCTCCGCCGGCGATGCCGCCGCGCGCGGCGATGCGCTCGTAGTTGCTGCGGACGACCTGCGAGGCCGCGGTCGAGCGCCTCCTGCTTCACCTCGACGATGGTCACCGGAATGCCGGCGTTGGCGAAGTTCATGGCGATGCCGCCGCCCATGGTGCCGGCGCCGATGATGCCGACCTTGTTCACCGGGATGACCGCGGTGTCGTCCGGCACGTCGGGGATCTTGGCGGCCTGCCGCTCGGCGAAGAAGGCGTAGCGCTGGGCCGCCGATCTGCGGGCCGCTCATCAGCTCGCCGAACAGCTTGCGCTCGGTCTTCAGCCCCTCCTCGAACGGCTCGTTCACCGCCGCCTCGACGCAGCGGATGTTGTACTCGGGCGCCAGGAAGCCGCGGAACCTGCGGGCGTTGGCCTTGCGGAAGTCGGCGAAGATCTCCGGATGGCCGCGCGCGGCCTCGACCTTGTCGTTGAGCTCGCGCACCTTCTTCAGCGGCCGCCCTTCGGCGACGATCTTGTGGGCGAAGGCGACCGCGCCCTCGCGCAGCTTGCCCTCCTCGACGATCTCGTCGACCAGGCCCATCGCCAGGCAGTGCCTTGGCCGGCACGTGCTGGCCGGTGGTCATCATCTCCAGCGCCTTCTGCGACGCCGACGATGCGCGGCAGGCGCTGGGTGCCGCCGGCGCCCGGCAGCAGGCCCAGGTTCACCTCCGGCAGGCCGCAGCGCGCCGAGGGGACGGCGACGCGGTAGTGGCAGGCAGAGCGCCACCTCCAGGCCGCCGCCCAGCGCCGTGCCGTGGATGGCCGCGACCACCGGCTTGGGCGAGCCCTCCATGGCGTCCTGCACGTCGAACAGGCTGGCGCCCTTCTGCGCGCCGCCGAACTCGGTGATGTCGGCGCCGGCGATGAAGGTGCGGCCCTCGCAGATGATCACGATCGCCTTGGCGCCGGCGTCGGCCAGCGCCGCGGCCATGCCGCCGGCCAGGCCGTCGCGCACGCCGCACGAGAGCGCGTTCACCGGCGGCGAGTTGAGCGTGATGACGCCGACGTCGCCGTCGAGGGCGTAGTCGGTCACGGCGTTGATGGCGGTCATGGCGTTTCCTCGGCGTTCTCAGGCGCCCGCCATAGGCCCGCGCAAGCGGTGGCGCGTCAATGGCCGGTCACCGAAGCGTCAGGCCGGGGCGACCTCGACGCCCAGCATCGCTGCGACCTCGGCCATTCGCTGATCGAACGTGGCCAGCGCGGCCTGGGCGCGTTGCGCCACGCCGATGTGGATCGCATCGCCAGCGCGCAGGTTGAACTCCAGCCGCCGGAGGAACGCCTCTGCCGACGCAAGGTCCTCGGCGCCGATGGCGATCCCGGTCGTCGACCCGCGCCGCCACGCGTCGAAATCGGTGAATACCCCTGCCGCGGCCGAGCGGGACAGCAGGCGCATCCGCACGAGCCGGCTGACCGCTGAGGCGAACTCCACCGCCGCGAAGTCGCTGACCAGGATCGTCGGGTTTTGCTCCCCGATGTACCGCTCCGCGCGTTCGCCGAATTCGTCTCCGACGAAGAGCGCCACGAGCGCGCTAGTGTCGAAGCAGACGCTCGTCATCTTCGTCCCGCATCTCGCTCACGAAGACGCCGGCGTCCAATCCCGGAATCTTGCGGGTAAGCCTTCGGCTACGGAGCCAGTCAAGGTCCGCCTTGGTCATCGGCGCCGTAGCCTTAGCGACGGGCTTGATCTCGGCGACGGGATGGCCGTGCCGGGTGATCATTATCGTCTCCCCGCCCATGGCGCGGTCGATCAGGCGCGAGAGCTGAGTCTTCGCTTCGGCGATGCTGTGCACGGACATTGGCAAATTATGGTCATCCAATGACCATTTGTCTAGCGACGTGTCAGAAATAGCGCCGCAGTTGCACGTAGAGCTGCGCTGGCGGGGCGAAGAGGGTGGGGCTGCCCGGCGAGAGCGGCAGGCCGCCGAACTCGGTGCGGGCGGGGCCGAGCGGCGCCTGGGCGCCGGCGATGAGGGTCAGGTTGTCGCCTAGCGACCAGGTTCCGGCGACGAGGGCGAACAGGCTGCCGTCGTTCAGGTCGGCGATCAGGGTGGGGCTGACGGTGAGCAGCGGATTGACCTCCAGCGTCGCCCCGCCGGCGAGATAGTCTCGGCGCGTGTTGAACAGCTGGCCGCGCACCAGACGGTCTTCCAGGTCGGGCGGCAGGGTCTCGAGCGTCAAGAGGCGGTTCGTGTCGCCGAAACCGTTGTGGAAATACTCGGCGAAGACGGTGGCGCTGTGGCCGAACAGCGTGACGCCGTCGCTGATGTTGGCGATGCCCGAGACGCGGGTTCCGCCGCTGCGCAGGACGGTGGGCGCCACCTCGGCGTTCCAGGTCGCCCCGCCGAGCGCGCCGTTCACGCCGACGCCCGCGACCCAGTCGCCATGGTCGCTGGCGATGAGGAAGGTGGTCTGATGGCCGCCGATCGTGGTGTGCACGTGCAGCGCCGCCGAACTTGCATCGGCGGTCACGGGGCCGCCCTCACGCGCCGGCCGGGGCGCCAGGATGAACTGCACGTCGGAGCCGTCGGCGAACAGGCGCTGGACGTAGAGCATGTCGACGCCGGGCTTCCATTCGGTGTCGGTGGCGCTGGGCGAGAAGGGGTCGAAAAGGTCCATCGGCCGGAAGACCAGCCCGCTGCCCCAGCTGATCGCCTGGCGGCCGACCCGGACCACGAGATCGGGGGTCGTATAGGCGACGGCCAGCCGGTCGATGCTGGCCTGGCCCAGGACGTCGCCGCGGCTGGCGAACGTGTCGGTCAGGTTGAACCAGGTCGCCGGTGGCGCTGGTAACAGCGTCGCCTCCGCTCGGGAGAGTGCGACCGCAGGACCGTCCTCGATCGTCGCCACGCCATGGATCTGCAGGCTCCACGGCCCCCAGACCGGCTCCCAGGTCAGCCGCAGATTGGCCAGCGCCTCGTCGCTGTCCTTCGCGCCGAGCGCGGCCTCGATGCTGTCGCCGTTCGAGAACAAGCCCGAGTCCGACAGCTCCAGCCGCCCGTGCAGGCTGTTGTCCGCCTGCGCGCGCGCGCCGCCGGTTAAGAGGAAAAACGCGATCGCGGCAGCCAGCGCCGCAGCGCGTCGCGCACGAGGGCGAAGCGTGGCTCCTTCTCCCCTCGCGTAGGAGAGGAGGAATCGCGAGGAACGGCCGGCGCTCACCCTCAATCGGCCTACGCCCCGGCCGGGACGCGTTGGCGCTCATCGGCGGTGATCCGGCCGTCGACCATTTCGATCCGGCGCCGCGAGTGGGCGATGACGCGGGAGTCGTGGGTGGCGATCAGGAAGGTCACGCCCGAGGCGGCGTTCAGGCTGGCCATCAGCGCGATCAGCTCCTCGGCGTTCTTGGAATCGAGGTTGGCGGTCGGCTCGTCGGCGAGCACGATCGCCGGTTCGGGCGCGAGCGCCCGGGCGACGGCGACGCGCTGTTGCTGGCCGCCGGAGAGCTGCGCCGGGCGGCGGTCCTCGAGTCCTTCGAGGCCGACCTCGCGCAGCACGGCGCGGGCGCGCGCCAGTCGCTCGGCCGCGGGGCGGCCGAGCAGGCGCAAGACGAACTCGACATTCTCCACCGCCGACAGCACCGGGATCAGGCTATAGGTCTGGAACACGAAGCCGATCTTGTGCAGGCGCAGGTCCGCGAGCTGCGCGGCCGGCCATGGCGGTGATCGGCTGGCCGTCGACGCTGATGTCGCCGGCGGTCGGCCGATCGAGCCCGCCGATCAGGCTGAGCAGCGTGGTCTTGCCCGAACCTGAGGGCCCCGAGAGGGTGGCGAAATCGCCGGCCTCGACGTCGAGGTCGACGCCGCGCAGCGCCGGCACGTCGACCGCGCCCTGGCGGTAGATCTTCGTCACGCCGCGGCACTGGATGATCGCGCTCATCGGTGGCTCCCCTCAGGGCCTCAATTCGCCGCCATGGCGACGACCGGGCGGCGTCCGCGCCGCCGTGCGCGCCGGCCAAAGCGTCGTCAGCACGCCCAGCACCCAGACGATCAGGCGTAGACGAGCGCGTCGACGGGATCGAGCTGCGGATAAAGCACGCCGCCGCCGCCGGCCATCTCCGAGCCGGCGGCGAGGAAGCCCAGATCGAGGCCGTTCGTGAACGGCAGGAGCGTCACCACCATCAGCACGACGCCGACAGACGACGCCGACGCCGATCAGAAGCGCCAACTCCAGCATCACCTGGGCGACGATCGTGGCCGGTCGCATGCCCAGCGCCTGCATGCAGCCCGAACTCGCGCGTGCGCTCGAAGACCGCCATCAGCTGGGTGTTGACGATGCCGATGGCCATCAGCACGAACATGACCATCAGCCAGATCGCCGATGTAGGTCGTCGAGAACTGTCTCCATCGTGTAGGCGAGCGGCGAGAGGGCCATCCATGTCTCGATGTCGAGCGCCGGGCGCAGCGCGCTGAAGCGCCGCCACCGTCGTCTTCGAGTTTGGAGTTGGGGCCGGCGTCGAAGGCTGATCTCGGAGAGCTGGCCCCTTAGCCCGAGGCTCGATTGGGCGGCGCCGAGGCCCGCGAAGGCGAACTCGTCCTGGGCGGGCGTGGTGTTGCCGAAGAGGCCGACGATCGGCAGCCCGACCTCGGCCAGGTGGCCGTCCGCCGCCTGCGCCATCACGATCACCCGCTTGCCGAGCCGCGTCTTCAGCTTCGCCGGCCAGGTCGCCGCCGATGACGATGCCGATCTCGCCGTCGCTCGCGAGATAGCGGCCGGCGAGCATCTGCGCCGGGCAGGTCGGAGACCCGGCGCTCGGCCGCGGGCGCGACGCCGAGCGAGGGTGATGGCGCGGGTGCGGTATTCGCTCTGGATGATCGCCGGCACGCGCACGCGCGGCGCCCAGGCGCCGACGGCCGGGCCGTTCAGGGTCTGCAAGCAGCGCGCCGGCGGGGGCGGGCATGCGAGTGGCCGACGCCGGGGTCGTCGAGGTAGCCGGCGGCGTGGATCTGGCCCTCGCCGGTGAGGAGCCGCAGGCTCTCCTCCAGGCTGCTCTGCTGCCCAGGCCTTCAGCATCACGTCGAAAGTCAGGATCGACCAGACGCCGACGGCGACGACCGACGAGCGTGATCAGCGTGCGCCGCGGATTGCGCCACAGGTTGCGCCAGGCGAGCGGCGCCGAGCATCAAGATCCGGTTCATCAGGCGGCCCGCATGGCGAGCGCCGGCGTGAGCCTGAGCACCCGCAGGAAGGGCACGAGCCCGCCGACGCGATCGCCACGACGAGCGCGCCAGGCCCGATCAATGCGCTGAACGGGCTGAGGCTGGGATAGAGCCGCGACGGCAGGCCGAACTGGGCCAGCAGCTTGGGGTCGATCGGAAAGAGCGATGCCGGTCGACTGCAGCCAGAGCGTGACGCGCGCCGCCGATCGCCACGCCGATCGCGCAGCCGAGCAGCGCCAGCGCCAGCAGCTCGATCCAGACCATCGCGCCGATCTGCGCCGGCCGCATGCCGAGCGCCAGCAGCATGCCGAACTCGCGCGTGCGCTCGAGCACGCTCATCAGCAGCGTGTTGAGGATGATGAAGGCGACCACCAGCACCAGGGTCGCGTAGAACAGCATGGAGGTCGCGTACTTGAGGTCGATCGCGTCGCGCATGGCCGGCTCCATCGTCCTGCCAGTCGCGCACCGAGACGCCGGTCCGCCGGGCGAGCGCCTCGCAGCACGGGCAGGGCGTCGGTCGACCGAGCCCAGCGACGGTCCGCCGAGCGCGATCGTGTTGGCGGCGTCCTGCATCTCGAACGTGTCCTGCGCGCGGGCCAGCGGCATTTCCAGGATCGAGCGGTCGAGATCGGGAACGCCGGTGTGGTAGATGCCGGCAACGCTGCAGCACGTCGGCCGCCACCGAGCCGTCGCGGGCCGAGCCCAGCATCGTCACCTTGCCGCCGACGCCGACGCCGAGGTTCTTGGCCAAGAGGTCGCCCAGGATCGCGGAATCGGTGTCGCCGGCGGTCAGGTAGCGGCCCTGCTGGATCGTCGAGGCGATCGACGAGATGCGCGCTTCGCTCGCCGGGTCGACGCCGACCACGGTGGCGGCGTAGCTGCGCGGGCCGTTGGCGAGGATGGCGAAGCCGTTGACCCTCGGCGCGGCCACAGTCACGCCCGGGACCCCCTCGGCCTCATGCGCCAGCTGCTCGGGCTGGGCGATGGCGCGGTCGAGCGTCGGGTCGTCGGCGTAGCCGGGCGGCTGCAGCTGGGCGTAGCCGTCGAAGATGCGCAGCGTCGTCTCCTTCATCTGCCCATAGACGCCCATCCTGGAACGACAGCACGAAGACCAAGAGGCTCGAGACGATGGCGATGCTGAGCAGGCTGAGCAGCGTGCGCTGCGGCCGTCGCCAGAGGTTGCGCCAGGCGAGCGCGGCAAGCATGGCGCTTCAGGACCGGGGATTCTGCAGGTTCGAGAGCGTGAAGAGGTAGCCCGGAACGCCGACGTTGAAGCGGCCGTCGTCGGTCTCGATGCGCGTCCATTGGCTGGGCTCGTCCAGCGGATGCATGGTCATCACCAGCGGGTAGGCGCGGCCGGCCAGGAGCCCGATCTTGTCGGCGGTCATCCGCCGCGCCGGCTTCATGTCCTGGTCGTAGAAAATCTCTTCGACGAACACGTTGTCGTCGCGGATCTTCAGGACGACCTTGCCCCAGACCACCGGCGCGCCGGGCTTCGGATCGGCCTCGATGGTCCAGGTCGTGTGCCCGCCGCCCTGGTCGGTGGCGACCAGACGATGGGTGTAGTCGGTGATCAGGTCTTCCGACTTCGAGAGGTCGTTGTAGGAGAAGTCCGAGCCCATCCACGACTGGCTCATCATGCTCGCCGGCAGCTTGATCACCTGGTTGAGCTTGGGGTTGTAGACCCAGGTGTCGCGTGCCGAGCTTCAGGGTCGCGTTGCCGGCGTCCTTCGCAGGGGCGGTGAAGCGCACCAGCGCGTCGTCCATGCCTCGCGTCCAGGCCTTCACGCTCAAGCGCCGCTCCCAGGTCGGGCGGTGGATGGTCATCGCCACCGTCGTCTGCGAGTTCTTGGCGCGATAGTTGTCGAACGCCCGCTGAAGAATGGCGTCGGCGCTCGGCGCCGCGGCCAGGGCCGGCGCGGCGGCGGATGCCACCATGGCGCAAGCGGTAAGGACGATGGCGTAGGCAGCCCGCATAGGCGTTGTCCTGGCGTCGGCCGCGGACCGCGGGCCGGGAACGCTGGCCAGTCTAGACCGCTGTCAAGCCTTGCGTGAGGAATTCCGTGCAGGCCGCGCAGATCCAGCCAACTGGACGAGAGCGTCGCTGGCCCTTATCGGCTTGACGCGAAGGAACACGTCTGGAGCGCCTGATGACCACCCGAGCCGACCTCGTCGTCGACCCCGGCCTTGCGGCGTTTGTCGAGTCCGAGCTGTTGCCCGGCCTTGGCATTCCGGCGGAGCGCTTCTGGCAAGGGCTCGCCTCTCTCGTCGCCGAGCTTGGGCCGCGCAACCGGGCGCTGCTCGAGCGGCGCGACGCGCTGCAGGCACAGATCGACGGCTGGTATCGCGAGCGTCGCGACGGCGCCGTCGACGTGGCGGCCGAGGAGGCGTTCCTGCGCTCGATCGGCTACCTGGCGCCCGAGCCGCCCGCCTTCTCGGTGTCGACGGAAGGCGTCGACCCGGAGTTCAGCCACATCCCCGGCCCGCAGCTCGTCGTCCCGATCACCAACGCCCGCTATGCGCTGAACGCCGCCAATGCGCGCTGGGGCAGCCTCTACGACGCTCTCTATGGCACGGACGCCATCGACGAGAGCGACGGGGCGACCCGCGGCGGCGCCTACAACCCGGTGCGCGGCGCCAAGGTCATCGCCCGCGCCAAGGCCGCGCTCGACCTCGCCGCGCCGATAGCGGGCGCCAAGCACGCCGACGCTACCGGCTACGCCATCGAGAACGGCGCGCTGGTGGTCAGAACGGCCGCTGGCGACCGCGCCCTGGCCGATCCCGCCCAGTTCGTCGGCTCCCATGGCGGGGCGGCGGCGCCGTCCGCGGTGCTGCTGCGCATCCACGGGCTGCACATCGAGATCGCGATCGATGGCGCGCACGCCATCGGCAAGGACGATGCGGCCGGCGTCGCCGACGTCATCCTGGAGTCAGCGGTCACCACCATCATTGACTGCGAGGATTCGGTCTCGGCCGTCGATGCCGCGGACAAGACGCTCGTCTATCGCAACTGGCTCGGCCTGATGAAGGGCGACCTGAACGCCGATCTGGAGAAGGATGGCCGGCTGATTACGCGCCGCCTGGCGCCAGACCGCCGCTATGAGACCCCGGCCGGCGGCGAGCTCGTGCTGCCAGGCCGGGCGCTGCTCCTGGTCCGTCACGTCGGCCACCATATGCACACCGACGCTGTGACGACGGCGGACGGGGCGCCAATCCCCGAGGGCTTCCTCGACGCGCTGGTGACTGGCGCGGCGGCGCTCTACGACCTGCGTGGACTAGGCGTCCACAAGAACAGCCGCACCGGCTCGGTCTACGTCGTCAAGCCGAAGATGCATGGGCCGGACGAGGTGGCGCACACAGTCGCGCTGTTCGCTCGGATCGAGGCGATCCTGGGCATGCCGGCGAACACCCTCAAGGTCGGGATCATGGACGAGGAGCGGCGCACCTCGGCCAACCTGGCGGCCTGCATTCACGCCGCGCGCGAGCGGGTGGTGTTCATCAACACCGGCTTCCTCGATCGCACCGGCGACGAGATCCACACCGCGATGCAAGGCGGCCCGATGGTGCGCAAGGCGGAGATGCGCGCCACGCCCTGGATCAAGTCCTACGAGCTCCGGAACGTGCAGATCGGCCTGGCCTCGGGGCTGAAAGGCCGCGCCCAGATCGGCAAGGGCATGTGGGCCGCTCCCGACCGCATGGCCGACATGCTGGAGCAGAAGATCGCCCACCCGCGGGCCGGCGCGAATACCGCCTGGGTGCCGTCGCCGACGGCCGCGACGCTGCACGCGCTGCACTATCACGCGGTCGACGTGCTCAAGCGCCAGGACGAGCTGGCCGGCGATCCCGTGGAAGGCCTGACCGCGCTACTCACCCCGCCGCTCGCGCTCGGGCGCAACTTCCGGCCGGACGAGGTGAGGGAGGAGCTGGACGACAACTGCCAGAGCATCCTCGGCTACGTCGTGCGCTGGATCGACCAGGGCGTCGGCTGCTCCAAGGTGCCCGACATCCACGACGTGGGCCTGATGGAGGACCGCGCCACGCTGCGCATCTCCTCGCAGCTGCTAGCCAACTGGCTGCGCCACGGCGTCCTGACCGAGGCCGAGGTGGACGCGAGCCTGAAGCGCATGGCGCTGGTGGTCGATCGGCAGAACGCCGACGATGCGGCCTACACGCCGATGGCCCCCGCCTACGACGGCCCGGCCTTCTCCGCGGCGCGCGAGCTGGTGCTGAAAGGCGCCGCCCAGCCCAACGGCTACACCGAGCCGCTGTTGCACAAATGGCGGCGGGTGGCGAAGGGGAGGGGGTAATTGGGGACACGTACGACTTTCGTCATCCCGATCCGGCCGCGGACCAGGGAGTCGCCGAAAGTCGTACGTGTCCCCAATTAAGAGCGAAACGGCCCGGGATCTTGCGCCCCGGGCCGTCCCATCCCCTCGCTCTCGTAGCCGGAGCTACTCGGCGGCGAACTGGTTCATCGTGTTGTTGGCGCCCCCGGCCTTCAGCGCGGCTTCGCCGGCGAAGTACTCCTTGTGGTCGTCGCCGACGTCGGAGCCGGACATGTTCTGGTGCTTCACCGTCGCGATGCCCTGGCGGATCTCCTCGCGTTGGATGTTGCGCACATAGCCCAGCATGCCCTCGGCGCCGAAGTAGTCGCGCGACAGGTTATCGGTCGACAGGGCCGCGGTGTGGTAGGTCGGCAGCGTGATCAGGTGGTGGAAGATTCCCGCCCGCTTTGACGCGTCCGCCTGGAAGGTGCGGATGCGCTCGTCGGCTTCGGCGCCCAGATCCGTCGCGTCGTAGTCGCCGCTCATCAGGTGTTCGCGGTCGTACGCCGAGACGTCCTTTCCGGCCGCCTTCCAGGCGTCATAGACCTGCTGGCGGAAATTGAGCGTCCAGTTGAACGACGGCGAGTTGTTGTAGGCGAGCTTGGCGTTCGGCACGACCTTGCGGATCCGGTCCACCATGCCGGCGATCTGCTCGACGTGCGGCTTTTCGGTCTCGATCCAGAGCAGATCGGCGCCGTTCTGCAGCGAGGTGATCGAGTCCAGCACGCAGCGGTCCTCGCCGGTGCCTGGGCGGAACTGGTAGAGGTTCGATGCCAGGCGCTTGGGCCGCATCAGCTTGCCGCCCCGCGTGATGACGACCTCGCCGTTGCCGACGGCGCCGGCGTCGACCTCCTCGCAGTCGAGGAAGCTGTTGTATTGGTCGCCGATGTCGCCCGCCTCGTGGCTGACGGCGATCTGCTGGGTCAGGCCGGCGCCGAGCGAGTCGGTGCGGGTCACGATGATCCCGTCCTCGACGCCGAGCTCGAGGAAGGCGTAGCGACAGGCCCTGACCTTGGCCAGGAAGACGTCATGCGGGACGGTGACCTTGCCGTCCTGGTGCCCGCACTGCTTCTCGTCGGAGACCTGGTTTTCGATCTGCAGCGCGCAGGCGCCGGCCTGGATCATCTTCTTGGCTAGCAGGTACGTCGCCTCGGCGTTGCCGAAGCCGGCGTCGATGTCGGCGATGATCGGAACGACATGGGTCTGGAAAGCGTCGATCTGGCCCTGGATCTTCTTTTCCTTCACCTCGTCTCCGGCCGCGCGCGCCGCGTCGAGGTCGCGGAAGAGCAGACTGAGCTCACGCGCGTCCGCCTGCTTCAGGAAGGTGTAGATTTCCTCGATCAGCGCCGGCACGGCGGTCTTCTCGTGCATCGACTGGTCGGGCAGCGGACCGAACTCGGACCTCAACGCCGCGACCATCCAGCCCGAGAGGTAGATGTAGCGACCGTGGGTCGACCCGAAGTGCTTCTTGATCGCGATCATCTGCTGCTGGGCGATGAAGCCGTGCCAGCAGCCGAGAGACTGGGTGTAGTTGGCCGGGTCGGCGTCATAGGCCGCCATGTCCTTGCGCATGAGAGCGGCGGTGTAGCGAGCGATATCGAGACCGGTCAGGAAGCGGTTCTGCAGCCGCATGCGGGCCACGGATTTGGCGTGGATCCCGTCCCAGGCGCCGCCCTTGGCGTTGATCAGCTGATTCAGCTTCGCGGTCCGTTCCGAGTACGACATCTCGATCTCTTGCTCCATCACCGTCCAGGCATGCGCTAGGCAAACCGCGAGGCCGAGCGGTGGTTCACACTTTCACTAGTCCTCTGCGGGGCTCGTTGTATCGGCCCGCGCGCACAGAAAAGGCCGTGTTGTGCAAATAGGACCTATCGATTCTTGTAAATTTGTGACAAAGGGACAAGATGGCTCTGAGCAGTCAGAAGAAGCTGTTCCTCGGCGCGCGGCTCAAGCGGCTCCGGCGCGATCTCGGCGTCACCCAGATGCGAATGGCCGAAGACCTCGGGGTCTCCGCCAGCTATCTGAATCTGCTCGAGCGCAACCAGCGGCCAGTGACCGCCCAGGTTCTGCTGCGTCTGGCCGAGACCTACGACCTCGATCTGCGCTCATTGTCGGCGGACGCGCAGCCGGGCGGCGTGGCGGGGCTGGCCGAGGTCTTCGCCGACCAGATGTTCCGCGATCTCGGCGTCGCCCGCCACGAGCTCGGCGAGGTGGCCGAGAACGCACCGGGCGTCGCCGAGGCGATCACCCGGCTCTACCGCGCCTATCTCGACGCGCGCCGCTTCCCCGGCGGCTTCGAGCGTCCGGAGGATGGAGCATTCTCCGCGGCCGCGCTCACGCCGTCCGACTGGGTGCGTGACTTCATCCAGGGCCAACGCAACTATTTCGCCGAATTGGAGGAGGCGGGCGAGGCGATGGCCGAGGCGATCGGCGCCGAGCCGCAGGACTTCGCCAGCGCCGCGCGCGAGCGGCTCAGCGAGCGTCACCGCATCGAGGTGCGCGTGGCTCCGGTCGACATCTTCCCCGACGCGCTGCGCCGCTACGACCATCATCGCAAGCGGCTCTTCCTGTCTGAGGTGCTCGACGGGCCTGGCCGCGCGTTCGCGCTCGCCTACCAGCTCGCGCTGCTCGAGCATGCCGACCGCATCGACGCCATCACCGCCCGCGCCGAGCCGCCCGATGCGCCGACGCGCGGGCTGCTGCGCGTCTCGTTGGCCAACTACCTGGCCGCGGCCGTGCTCATGCCCTACGCCGCCTTCCACGACACCGCCGAGCGCAGCGCTTACGACATCGGCCTGATGGGCGCGCGTTTCGCGGTCAGCTTCGAGCAGGCCTGCCATCGGCTGACCACGCTGGCGCGACCCGCCGCGCGCGGCGTGCCCTTCTTCATGCTCAGGGTCGATTCCGCGGGCAACATTTCCAAGCGGTTCGCCAGCGCCGCCTTCCCGTTCTCACGCTTCGGCGGTACGTGCCCGCGTTGGAACCTGCACCAGGCGTTCAAGACGCCCGGCCGCATCATCACCCAGGTGGTCGAGACCCCGGACGGACAGCGCTACTTCACCCTCTCGCGCACGGTCAGGCGGGCGGCCGCGCCGTACGAGAACGAAGACTCCGACCTCGCGATCGGCCTGGGCTGCGAGCTCAAGTTCGCCGGCCGGTTGATCTATTCGCGCGGGCTGGACCTCGCCTCGCCCGTCGCCGTCGCCATCGGCCCGGCGTGCCGGATCTGCGAGCGGCCGGCCTGTCCCCAGCGCGCCGCCGAGCCTGTCAACCGCACGCTGATGGTCGACGACTTTTCGAAGTCGATCTCGCCCTATCCCTTCTCAGGCGCGTAGGCCGGCCGACTTGCGGCCGATTGACGGGCCGCCAAACATCTTCCAGGGTTTCGCCAACAACGGTTTCGCCACGCCAAGCGGAGCCGGACAGTCAACGGCTTCGGGAGGTCGGGTATGCGCCTGTCTGAGCGCGCGTGAGCACTGCGAGCATGGCCGAGCGCCCGCCTCTCGATATCGCCACCAAGCTCTTCTACGGCATGGGCACCATGGCCGGTGCGGTGAAGGGCCGGCTCTCCGGCCTCCTGCTGCTCTTCTACAATCAGTTGATCGGTCTCCCCGCGCCGTGGGTGAGCGCGGCAATCGCCATCTCGCTCTTCATCGACGCGTTCTGGGACCCGATCGTGGGCCAGGTCTCCGACCGCACCCACACCCGCTGGGGCCGCCGGCATCCGTACATTTATGGTGCGGCCATCCCGGCGGCGATCTGCTTCGCGCTTCTGTTCATGCCGCCGCACGGCGCGCCGAAGGGGACCATATTCGTTTGGATGCTGGCGATGATTCTGGGCACGCGTCTCTTCGATAGCCTGAACGAGATACCGGCAAGTGCGCTCATGCCAGAGCTGACGCAGAACTACGACGAGCGCACCAACGTCCAGAGCTACCGCTATCTGTTCAGCGGGGTGATTGGCGCGGTCGTCGGCGTGGTGCTGACCTTCGGCGTTTTCCTGCGGGCGACGAAGACGGAGAAGTTCGGTCAGTTCAACCTTGCGGCCTATGCGCCATTTGCGATCACGACCGCCGTCATCGGCGTGATCGTGCTCCTCGCGTCGGCGATCGCCACGCACCGGTTCATCCCCTACCTGCACCAGCCACGGCGGGCGTCCGGCCAAGGCGGTCAGCTGGCCCGGGTGATGGGGGCGGCGCTGTCGAACCGCAACTTCGTGTCGATCGCCTCCTCCAGCCTCATCTTCGGCATCGCCGTCGGCATCGCCGGCGGGCTCGGGGTCTATTTCTACACCTACGTATTCGAGCTCGGGTCGAACGCCCTCCTGATTTTGGGGTTGAGCATCATCCCAGCGGCGCTGATCGGCGTGGTGCTGGCGCCGGTCATCGGCCGCGCCATGGATAAGAAGCGGGCCTGCCTGACCGTCTTCTTCCTGGCCATCGCGTCGACGACCATTCCACTCGGGGCCTGGTTGCTCGGCCTGATGCCGGCCGGCGCGCCCTGGGTTCTGCCGGTGATCATCATCGACAACATGGCCACGACGGGGCTGGCGACCACCGGCTTCATCATCGTCTCTTCGATGATCGCCGACGTCGTCGACGAGAGCGCGGTCAAGACCGGCGAGCGCTCCGAGGGCCTGCTCTACGCAGCGGAATCGCTCGTTCGCAAGGTAACGAGCAGCTTTGCGGCTCTTATTCCCGGCCTCGTCATCGCGCTCGTTCATTTCCCGCAGCACGCAAGGCCCGGGCACGTCGACCCGGCGATCCTGCGCAACCTGATCCTGATCTATCTGCCGACCTACACAGGCATCACCCTGTGCTCGACCAGCGCGCTGATGTTTTATCGCATCACCCGCGGTCAGCATGAGAACAACTTGCAGAAGTTGAGCGACGCCGCCGCTCATGCCGAAGCGGTGGAGGAGGAACTGGGAATGGTCGACCCGATCGCGACGCGGCCGATTTGACGGTCGCGTTCAGGAGCTCCGCCCGATGAGTGAAGCCGTCGTTCGACCGCCGCTCACGCTGGGGACGAAGGTCTCCTATGGCGCCGGGTCAGTGGTGCAGTCGATCGCCGGCGTGGCGCTGTCGACCTCGGTGATCAACTTCTTCCTGATCCGCGTGGTCGGCATGGACCCGATCATCGTCGGCGTCGTCATCCTGGTTTCGTTGGTCATCGATGCGGTGCTCGACCCGGCGATCGGGCGGTTCTCCGACACCTTCAAGTCGCCGTGGGGCCGCCGCCATCCGTTCATGTACGCCTCGGCCTTGCCGATCGCGGTCGCCATCATCCTGCTGTGGCGGCCGCCGCACGGGCTGACCGGCGAGGCGCTCGCCGGTTACACGCTGGCCATGCTGGTGATCCTGCGACTGTGCACCAGCGTCTATCAGATCCCCTCCGATGCACTGACGCCCGAGCTCGCGCCCGATTATCACGAGCGCACCAGCCTCATCAGCTTCCGCTACTTCTTCGCCATCCTCGGCGGCACAGTCGCCACCGCCGTCCTGTTGGCGGTGTACCTGCGCAAGTCGCACGCCAACCCGCTAGGCCAGCTGAACCGCGAGGCGTATGGCCAATTCTTCCTGGTCGCGGCCGTCGTCGTGTTCGTGGCGATCCTGGGCTCGTCCTTCGCCACCCACCGCTACATTCCCTACCTCAGCGCCCAACCGAAGCGGCAAATGCGTTGGTCCGAGACCGCGCGGGAGATCTGGGCAACGGTCGCCAACCCGTCGCTGCTGTCGGTGATGGCCTCGGGCCTTCTGTCGGGCATCGCCGCGGGGATGGCGGCCAGCCTCTCCTTCTTCATGAGCTATTATTTCTGGGGTCTCTCCAGCCCGGTGATCGCGATCTTGGCTGTCGTCGGCGCCCCGGCCGCCATTCTTGGCGTCGTCATTGCGCCCTTCATCAGCCGCGCGCTCGACAAGAAGCGGACGATGATCACCGTCTTTTTCCTCGCTATCTTTTCCGGCGTGGTGCCTGTCGCGCTTCGCCTGGCCGGAGTGCTTCCGCCAAACGGCTCGCCGTGGATCCCGGTCATCCTGGTCGCCGACGGCTTCGTCGCGGGCACGCTCGCTCTCATCGGCTTCGTCATTGTCTCCTCGATGATCGCCGACGTGGTCGAGGACGCCGCGGTCAAGACTGGCCGCCGGTCCGAGGGCCTGCTGTTCGCCGCCAATGGCCTCCTGCCAAAGTTCACCAACGGCTTCGGCACGCTGCTTGGCAACGCGATGCTGGCGTTCGTGCACCTGCCAAAGGGCGCGGCGAGCGGCGCCGTCGACCGTGTCGCGCCGGCGATCATGAACCATCTGGTGTGGCTCTCCGTGCCGACCGGCATGCTTCTCAACCTGCTAGCGGTCACGGTGCTGTTCTTCTACCGGCTCAATCAGCGCTCGCACGAGAGCAACCTCGAGGCGCTGGCGCTCGAGGCCGGCCTTGGCGGCCCGCCACCGACGGCGCTCTCGACGCTCGCGCCGCCGATCATCGAGCCCAGTCCCGCCGGGCCACCCGTCTAGGACGGCCGCCGCCATAGCCACTCGCGGCGACCGATGCTATGCGAGGGTGAATGGCGATCACTTGATTTCCGCCGCCGGCATCCCTTCATCGGTCGGCGGACCATCCGATTTAGGCGTTACACTTAAAGCATGTCCGAATCCTCGTTTCAGGGGCGGCCCGGCGGCCAATACCCCAGACGCAACCTGACCGAAGGCCCGATCGCGAAGACGCTGATTCTGTTTTCGCTGCCGATGCTCGGCACCAACGTGCTGCAGTCCCTGAACCTGACCGCCAATCAGTTCTGGGTCAGCCATCTGCTGGGCGTCACCGCCATCGCCGCCATCGGCAACGCCAACGTCATCGGCTTTCTGGCCCAGGGTGCGATCTTCGGCGCCACAATGGCCGCCAACATCATGATCGCCCAGGCCGTCGGGGCGGAGGACTTTCGCCTCGTCAAACGCGTGATGGGGACC
Source organism: uncultured Alphaproteobacteria bacterium (assembly GCA_963794315.1). Taxonomy (GTDB): domain Bacteria; phylum Pseudomonadota; class Alphaproteobacteria; order Caulobacterales; family Caulobacteraceae; genus Poindextera. The sequence continues at coordinate 805,950 of CAWCDF010000004.1, read as the reverse complement.
GCGATCTCCTTCTTCTTCGTCCTGTCGTTCCTGCTGGCCCTCCTGGGCTGGAACTTCGCGCCGCATGTCCTGACGCTGATGCGCACGCCGCCCGCGGCCAGGCTCGACGCGATCATCTACATGCGCATCGTCTTCGCCGCGATGCCGTTCATGTACTTCTTCATGTTCCTGCAGATGGCCCAGCGGGGGGCTGGGGATTCGCGAACTCCGTTCTATTTCATGGCCTTGGCGGTTGTTCTTGATGTCATCTTCAACCCGCTGCTGATCGCCGGCGTCGGCCCCTTTCCCAAGCTGGGAATCGCCGGATCGGCCATGTCGACGCTGATCGGACAGAGCGTCTCGCTGGCGCTGTTGCTCGTCTACCTCTACCGCAAGCACAGCGTCATCATGCTGCGGCCGAACGAGATCGGGCTGCTCGTGCCGGACTGGAGCCTGCTTAGGCCGCTCCTGGTGCGTGGGCTGCCCATGAGCCTGCAGATGTTCATCATGTCGGGCGCGGCGATGGTGATGATCGGCTTCGTCAACGGTTTTGGGGCCGTGACCTCGGCCGCCTACATCGGCGCCCAGCAGGTGTGGAACTACATCCAGATGCCCGGCATGGCGGTCGGCGCCTCGATCTCGTCGATGGCCGGCCAGAACGTCGGCGCGGGCAAGTGGGACCGCGTCTCGCGCATCGCCGGCGTCGGCATCCTGCTCAGCGTGATGGTCACCGGCACGTGCGCAGCGCTCATCTATCTGCTTAGGCCCGATCCCGCTCTATCCGTTCCTGCCGTTCGGCTCACCGACGATTCCGATCGCTCTGCACATCGACCGCACGGTGCTCTGGGCGTTCGTGATCTTCAACGCCACGTTCGCGCTGACGGGTATCGTCCGGTCCACCGGCGCGGTTTGGCCGCCGATGATCATCCTGGTCGTCTCGATGTGGCTGATCCGCGTGCCGTTCGCACACTTCATGATCCCGCGCTACGGCGCGGAGGCGATCTGGTGGAGCTTCCCGCTCGGCACTATCACCTCGAGCGTGCTGTCGGTGCTGTATTACAAGTTCGGAGGCTGGCGGAAGGTCCGCATGATCCATCCCGAGGCCGGCGGCGAGGTGCCGGACGCGCCCGTCACCGGCCCGCAGATGGACCCGCACGAGAACGACGAACCCCCTCCGGTGCGCGTCCCGGCCGGCGTGGCCGCGTCCTGACCGGTCAAATCTAGGAAAGAGGATTTCACCTCGATGCGCTTCGGCATTTTCTACGAGCACCAGCTGCCCCGGCCCTGGACGCGAAGGGCTGGAGCAGAAGCTGTTCCAGGACGCCCTCGACCAGGTCGAGCTGGCCGACCGGCTGGGCTTCGACAACGTCTGGGAGGTCGAGCACCACTTCCTCGAGGAATATTCGCACTCCTCGGCGCCCGAGATCTTCCTCGCCGCCTGCTCGCAGCGCACCAAGCAGATCCGGCTCGGCCACGGCATCGTGCTGATGCCGCCGGGCTACAACCACCCGGCGCGCGTCGCCGAGCGCATCGCCACGCTCGACCTGGTCTCCAACGGCCGGGTCGAGTTGGGCACCGGCGAGAGCTCGGCCCTGCTCGAGCTCGGCGGCTACGGCGTGCCGCGTGGCAGACAAGCGCAACGCCTGGCGCGAGGCGGTCGAGCAGTGCGCCAACATGATGGCCATGGACCCCTATCCGGGCTTCGAGGGCGAGTTCTTCTCCATGCCCTGCCGCAACGTGGTGCCGAAGCCGGTGCAGAAGCCGCACCCGCCGCTTTGGGTCGCCTGCTCCAACCGCGAGACGATCAAGCTGGCCGCCCGGCTCGGCATCGGCGCGCTCACCTTCGCCTTCGTCGATCCGGCCGAGGCCAAGCAGTGGGTCGACGACTACTACCGCATCTTCAAGGAGGAGTGCGTGCCGATCGGCCACGCGGTGAACCCCAACATCTGCATGGTCTCGAGTTTCGGCGTGCACCACGACGTCGAAGAGGCGCGCCGGCGGTTCCAGGACGGCTTCCGCTTCTTCCAGTTCGCGCTGGGCTGGCACTACGGCTTCGGCGAGCAGATCCCCGGCCGCACCGACATCTGGGAGAAGTTCCAGACAGGCGCTGCCCAACATGCCGGCCGGCGGCCAGATCGCCGAGGGCGGCATCGGCACGCCCGACGGCCTGCGCGAGCACCTGCGCAAGTTCGAGGACTGCGGCGTCGACCAGGTCGCCTTCATCCAGCAGGGCGGCCGCAACCAGCACGAGCACATCTGCGAGGCGCTGGAGCTGTTCGCCGGCGAGGTGATGGGCGAGTTCAAGGAACGCGAAGCCGAGCGGGTGAAGCGCAAGGCCGAGGAGCTCGCGCCCTACGTCGAGGCGGCGATGAAGCGCAAGCAGTGGATGAAGCCGCTGGCCGACGGCGAGATCCCGCCGGTGATCGCGCTCGGCCGCCAGGTCGCCGAACAGGCGGCCGCGGCCGGCCAGCCCGCGCCGGAGCCGCCGCCGGCGCGCACCGCCTGGCGCGAAGCCTTCGACTCCGGCGAGGCGCTGAAGAAGAGCGAGGCTGCGAAGAAGAAGGCTGAAGTGTAGGGCCCGAGACCGGCTACCGCTTCATCGCGCGAGCGAAGGCGACGACCTGGCCGGCCAGCATCTCGACCTGGCGGGCGTCAGCCTCTTCGCAAAACGCGCCGGCGTCGTCGAACAGCCGGGCGGCCGCGGGGTTGAAGGTCACGCCGAGCGGGGTCGGCCAGCCGCGCAGGGCGTGGACGATCGTGCGCAGCGACGAGAGCGCCGTGCCGCAGGCCTGCCAGCCGTCGGCGGTGACGATGCAGCCGACCGCGCGCCCGTCGAGATAGGGCCGCTCGTCGCCGCGCAGGCCCTCGAGGCATCCAGCGCGTTCTTGATCAGGCCGGACACCGAGCCGTGATAGCCGGGCGTCGACGATCAGGATCCCGTCCGCCTGGCGCACGGTCGCCAGCATCTGTTCGAGCTCCGTCGAGACGCCGCCGGTACGTCGGATCGTAGATCGGCAGCCTGGACAGGAAGCTCGCCGCCGAACAGCCGCGTGCTGCGCGCCGGCGCGCTCGGCCGCCTCCAGCGCCTTGATCAGCACCCGCTCGCTGGTCGACTCCGGACGGGTCGTGCCGCCGAGGCCGACGAGGAGGGGGCTGTACGCGTCAGGCAGTGGCTTCCGCCTTGGCCTCGGAGCCCAGCCGCTTGTCGCGTTGTTCCTTCAGGCGCCTTCAGGTCGTCGGCGAACCGCTCCGCCGCCGCCGCTCGCAGGTTGGGCATGTGATAGGCGGGGAAGAGATCGTTGTCGGGCTGGTAGTCGCGCCAGCACCTGCTTGGCGACCGTCACCTTGTGCACCTCGGTCGGGCCGTCGGCGATGCCCATCACCAGCGCGCTGGTCACCATGCCCATGAACGGCATCTCGTTGGAGACGCCCATGCGCGCCGTGCAGGTGCGCGGCGGTGGTGGCGATGTCGTGATAGACCTTGGGCATGGCCACCTTGATCGCGGCGATGTCCTTGCGCACCTGGTTGTAGTCCTTGTGCTTGTCGATCAGCCAGGCGGTGCGCAGCACCAGCAGGCGGAACTGCTCGTAGCGCGATCCAGCTGTCGGCGATCTGCTCCTGCACCATCGGCAGTCGGCGAGCCGCCCTCGCGCGTCGGCGCGAGACCGCCCGCCGGCACATCAGGTCGAAGCGCCTGCTGGCAGGCGCCGACGGTGCGCATGGCGTGGTGCACGCGCCCGCCGGACAGCCGGGTCTGGGCGATCATGAAGGCGCCGCCGCGCGTCGCCGAGCAGCGCGCCGTAGGGCACGCGCACGTTGGTGTAGCGCATGTAGCCGTGGCCGCCCGCCCTCGCCGGCGCCGACACCGATGCCGCGCACGATCTCCACGCCCGGGGTCTTGGTCGGGCACGAGGAAGATCGAGGTGCGCTGGTAGGGTGTCCTTGTGGTCCGGGTCGGTGACCGCATAGACGCACCAGCACGGTCGAGCCGTAGGCGCCGGACGAGAACCACTTCTCGCCGTTGATCACCCACTCGTCGCCTTCCAGCTCGGCGCGGGTCTTGAAGGTGAGGGGGTCGGAGCCGCCGGTCGGCTCGCTCATCGAGAAGGCCGAGCGGATCTCGCCGTTCAGCAGCGGCCTCAGCCACTTCTCCTTCTGCTCGGGCGTGCCGTAGTGGGCGATGATCTCGGCGTTGCCGGTGTCGGGCGCCTGGCAGCCGAAGATCGAGGGGCGCCAGGCCGTTGCGGCCCAGCTTCTCGTTCATCAGCGCCAGCTTGAGCTGGCCATAGCCCTGGCCGCCCAGCTCGGGCCCCAGGTGGCAGGCCCACAGGCCCTGCGCCTTCACCTTCGTCCTGCAGCGGCTTGATGAACTGCTCGCGGCCCTCGGTACGAGAAGGCGGCCATGCCGAGGTGCGAGAGCGGCTCGACCTTGTCCTCCATGAACTCTTCGATCCAATCGAGCTTCTTCTGAAATTCCGGATCGGTCTCAAAATCCCAAGCCATGTGTGAAATTCCTCTCCCGTTGGCCCGTTCTGGCGGGGCCGGTCTTTCTGTCAATTGAAGCGCTGTGCTGCGCCCGCATTATCCCGTCCGCGCCTACCCGGCGCAATCCCCGCGAACGGTTGTTTGGACGCCAACGCACGAAGGCCGGCCCGCCAGTGGTGCGGACCGGCCCGTGAACGGCGCGGAACTCGAGCTGGGGCCGGCTTGGCCCCGCGCGCGGGGCTCTAGAAGATGACACCTGTCTCGACCAGCGCACGGCCCTGGTCGCTGCTGGTCCCGTTCGGCCCGAACAGCAGGCCGGCAGCGCCGGAACCCACCGAGACGTAGGACAGCTCGCCGCGGACGAAGAAGATGCCCTTCTGGTAGGTCGGCGTGATGCTGATCGTCCAGGCGTTCGAGCCGACCCCGTAACCGAGCAGGTTGGCCCCGCCGCTCGAGCCGATGTACTCGACGCGGCCCGCGACGCTGATCGTCGGCGTGAAGTTGTATTTGGCCAACAGCGCGGCGCCCCAGGTGGTTCCGCTCGGCGTGAGCGTCACGCCCCCGACGCTGACACGCGGGGTGCTCTGGTACTGGACGTAGGGCATGAACTCCCACGGGCCTTGCGTGTGGGTGAAGATGAGGTCGTAGATTTGCCCGTTGTTGGCCGCCAGCGGCGTCACGAAGGTCGCCACGTGGTTGGTCCCCACGTTGCCTTCGCCGACAAACTCGAGCGTGTCGTTGTTCTTGAAGGTGTAGGTGACCTGGCCGGAGAGCGCCGTGTAGATGTTCGAATAGTAGCCGTCGGTCCAGGCCAGAGACGCCGACCACGGCCCCTTCGAGAGGTTGAGCTGCACGCCCTTCGAGACCACCGGCTCGACGTTCCAGAGCAGGCCGCGCTCGATGTTGAAGTTCTCGAAGGTGAAGGCGTACTCGGCTCCGACCAGCGTCGGCAGCGCGCCGACCATGATGTTGACGTTCGAGTTGGGGACGATCTTCACGAACCCCTGCGGTACGTAGCCGTAAGTGTTGTTGTCCAGCTGCGACGTCTTCAGATAGGCGACGCCGAGGGTGGGGATCGAGTAGGCCCCGGCCTGGACGTAGAACTGGAAGACCCCGTCGGTCTTGTTCAGGATGACCTGGGCGTTGGTGATGTCGGCATAGCCATCCTGAGTCTGCCCGAACGGTCCGAACTGCGGGTTCGACTGCCACAGCGCGTCGGCGCTCAAGACGCCGTCGACCATGACCTTGCCGAGCGGCCCCGCGTCGAACACGGCTGGCTGCGGGTTGGCCGCGAGCGGCGCGGTCATCGACGGATACGGCATCGGGTTGGCGGCAGGCGCCGCCGGCGCGGCAGGTGCGGCAGCCGGAGGCGTGGTGGTCTGCGCGGCCGCGGTCCCGGCCAAGGCTAGGCCAAGCGACGCCGCTCCGGCGCAGCAAATCAGCTTCAGGTTTCTCATTGACTATCCCCTTATTGATGCAGGCCGCTTGAACACGCCGGCATGACGGCCCCGAACTCCCGGTTCGTCAAACTCCCTATTCTCGGACACGGTCTGTCGAGCCAACTCTGCAGCCGACGGTTTCGACGCGTTGGCCAGCGGCTGGCCACTTGCTGTGCGAGTTTGGCGGCGGTTGCCGCTTTCGTGGGCGCCTCAACTCATTTTCGATCCGCCCGATAAGTGCCGCCCTTGCGTGAGCGAGTCGATGTGATCAGCGCCACCGCGCCGTAAATCAGGCATAAAGACGCCTGCCGCCGAGGTCTCGCTCGCGGCGCCCCAACCGCAGCGCCGGCGCCCATTTTTTCGGCGCTTGGCGGCTTCGCCGAAGAGCTGCTGCTGCTCGGCTGGAATATTACGATGCGATGAGTTCGTAGTACGCGAGGGAGCGCGGCGGGCGGCGCTTCGTCGAGCGGAAGACAGTGTTTCATGAAGAGTTGGCTTGGCGGGTTGCGTGCGACCGTGGCGGCTGCGGCCTGCGGGCTGGTGATCGCCTCATGCGGCCCGTCGCCCAACGGTGGTTCGGGCGTGGGCGCGACCGCGGGAACGCCTCGGACGTCGTTCACGATCGCCTGGACCATCTACGCGGGCTGGATGCCCTGGCCCTACGCCGAACAGACGGGGATCGTGAAGAAATGGGCCGACAAGTACGGCATCACGATCAACGTCGTGCAAGTGAACGACTACGTCGAATCCCTCAACCAGTTCACCGCCGGCAAGGTCGATGGGGTGACGTCGACGACGATGGACGCCCTGACGGTTCCGGCCGCCGGAGGCCGCGACTCCACCGTGCTGTTGATTGGCGACTATTCCAACGGCAACGACGGGGTGATCCTGAAGGGCGACGATAAGCTTGCCGACATCAAAGGCCGCCCGGTCAATCTCGTCGAGAACTCCGTCTCCCACTACCTGCTCGCCCGCGCCCTCGAGCACGCCGGCCTGAAGCTGCCCGACGTGCGCACGATCAATACCTCCGACGCCGATATCGTCGCCGCCTTCTCGGCGCCGCAGACGACGGCGGTGGTGACGTGGAACCCGCAGCTTTCGGTGATCAAGAAGGAGCCGAATGCTTACGAGGTGTTCAACTCGTCGCAAATCCCGGGCGAGATCCTCGACACGCTTATCGTCGACACTGCGACGCTGAAGGCCAACCCGAATCTTGGCAAGGCGCTGACCGGCATGTGGTACGAAACGTTGGCGCTGATGAGCCGCAACGACGCCCAGGGCCAGGCGGCCCGCGCCGCCATGGCCAAGATGTCGGGCACCGATCTGGCCGGCTTCGAGGGCCAGCTCAAGACGACCTACCTCTACTCCGATCCGAAGGCCGCGGCGGCCTTCACCTCCGACCCCGCGCTAGTGACCGCGACTGACCGCGTACGCCATTTCAGCTTCGACCACGGGCTGTTCGGGCAGGCCGCCCACTCCGTCGACGACATCGGGATCCTGTTCCCCGGCGGGAAGACGCTGGGCTCGCCCGGCAACATCAAGCTGCGCTTCGACCCGACCGACATGGCGCTGGCCGCGGATGGCAAGCTCTAGCGGCGTCGGCCCCGGCGGGGTGAACGCGACCGGCAGGGCGCCGATGCGCCGCCTTTTGAATATGCGGTGGACTCGCGGCGGCCGGCTGGCGCTGGGGCTGATCCCGTTCTTGATCGTGATCCTGGTTTATCTCAGCGCCTCGACCGCTTGGCACGGCGCCGATCCGACGGAGAAGCTTCTGCCGACGCCCGGCGACATGGCGCAGGAAGTTCAAGTCATGGCGTTGCAGGTCGACCCACAGACCGGCGCCGTTCCGCTCTGGCAGGACACGGGGGCCAGCCTGAGGCGGCTCGGCATCGGGCTCGCGATCGCGACTTCGATCACGCTCGTCCTTGGCATCCTGATCGGCGTGCTGCCGCTGGCGCGCGCCGCCATCGGACCGCTGATCGGGGCCGTTGCTGTCGTGCCGCCGATCGCGGTCCTGCCGATCCTGTTCATCACCTTCGGCCTCGGCGAGACGGCGAAGGTCGCGCTGATCGTGCTCGGCGTGACGCCGTTCATGGTGCGCGACCTCGCCGGCCACGTTGGCGCCATCCCGGAAGAGCAGCTCGTGAAGGCGCAGACGCTAGGCGCCAGCACCTGGCAGATCGCGCTGCGCGTGGCGCTGCCACAAGCGATGCCACGGCTGCTCGAGAGCGTGCGGCTGTCCCTCGGGCCGGCCTGGGTCTTCCTGATCTCGGCCGAGGCTATCGCCTCGGACGTGGGGCTGGGCTACCGGATCTTCCTGGTCCGCCGGTATCTCGCGATGGACATCATTCTCCCGTACGTCGTCTGGATCGCGCTGCTCGCTGTGTCGTTCGACTTCTTGCTGTCGAACCTGAGCCGCCGCGCCTTCGCCTGGGCGCATCCGCCGAGGAAGACATGACCGCGATCCTGGCGCTGAAGAACGTCTGGGTCGAATACGGCCACAAGGTCGTGCTGGAGAAGGTCGACTTGACCGTCGAGGAGGGGGCCTTCATCTCGATTGTTGGGCCGTCCGGCGCGGGCACGAGCACCTTCCTGCGCCTTCTGCTGGGCCAGGAGCGCCCGACACGGGGCCGGGTCGAACTCGATGGGACGCTGTTGCCTGCCGAGCCCGGGCGCGACCGCGGCGTGGTGTTCCAGCGCTATTCGGTGTTTCCGCACCTGAATGCCGTCGACAACGTGCTGTTCGGCCTGGACTGCCGGGGTGCGGCCCTCGGCGGGCGCCTCTGGGGCGCCCGGCGACGCGAAGCGCGCGCGCAGGCCGAGGCGATGCTGGCCTCGGTGGGGCTGGGCGCAGCGCAGCGGCTCTTCCCCGCTCAGCTCTCTGGGGGGATGCAGCAACGCCTGGCCATCGCCCAAGCGCTGATCATGCGTCCGCGCATCCTGCTGCTCGACGAGCCGTTCGGCGCGCTCGACCCCGGAGTCAGGCTCGACATGCACGAGCTCATCGCCGGACTCTGGGCCGACTACGGCCTGACCATCCTCATGGTCACACACGACATCAAAGAGGCGTTCAAGCTCGCCACGCGCGTAATCGCGCTCGACAAGCGGCGCAACGATCCGCAGGCGCCCGATCGCTACGGCTCGACGGTGGTCTACGACTTTGCGCTCGACCAGAAGACGCCGCGCGCGATCCCCGCCGACGGGGTGGTCCGGGCCGACCAGCTCACGAGCGCCGGCTGACGAATGCGCGCCAGCCGCCGAACCGGGTGACGTCCTCGGCCCCGACGATAGCCCGCGGCTCGGCGACAAAGCCCTTCACCGCGCTGCCATCCTCGAGGGTCACCGTCCCGATCGCGAGCGGAGGCGGGACCTCGGCGACGAAACTCCCGAACGCTTCGAACCCGAGCGCATAGACCTCGACCTCGATCGCCGCGCCGTCGGCGCCGACGTGCGCCAGCGCGGGCTTGGGCGGCACGGTGTCGGCCATCGCATAGAGGCGGTAGACGGGCGCTGTCCTGCAGCGGCTGACCAGCCTCGCGCCACGCGACTCCAGCTGCCAGTGCAGCGGCATCCCAGCGAGGTGCGCGCCGACCACCGCCAGCTTCACCTCGGCCGCCACAGTGTCCGCATCCATCGGGGGCGTCTCGGGCATCGGTCCAACACTCTCGTAGCGGCGCGCGAGTTCGAGCAGGCAAAGGTCCGCCCAGGAAGGCCCGATCATGCTGACGCCAAATCCGGTCGCATTCTCGCGAAACCCCGCCGGCATGGCGACGGCGCTCAGATCCATCAGGTTCACGAAGTTGGTGTAGCGCCCGAGGTTGGCATTGAGAGCCAGCGGTTCGGCCAGTACCTCGGCCACGCGATAGGTCGTGGGCGTGGTCGGCAGGACGAGCACGTCGGCGGCCGCCCATATCGCCTCGGCCTCGCGTTGATGGCCGCGCAGCGCATACTCGCCGCGGAAGGCGTCCACTGCGGTGATTGAAAGCCCGCCGGCCAGGATGCCGCGCACGACAGGATGGATGGCCGCCGGATCGCCTCGCAAGAGCGCCTCGACCGCGGCGGTGCGCTCCGCGACCCACGGACCTTGGTAGAGCAGCTGAGCCGCCTCGAGCAGAGGGGCGATATCGACCTCGACGGCGCGACCGCCCATCGTCGTCAGTCGCGCAAGCGCCGCTTCGAACAGGCGAGGGGACTCGCGATCGCCCAGCCAGTCGAGTTGTTCGCGGCGAGGCAGCGCAAAGGTGAACCGATCAAGCTCGGCGCCCTCCGCCACCGGCTCGCGCCGTGCATAGGGGTCTGCGGCGTCGAACCCGGCCACGACCTGGTCGACAAGCGCGGCGTCGGCGGCGGAGTTCGCCAGCACGCTGACGCAGTCGAGCGAGCGGCAGGCCGGGACCAGTCCGCGCGTGCTCCAGCGCCCCCTGGTCGGCTTCAGTCCGACCAGTCCGTTCAGCGCAGCAGGCACGCGGCCGGAACCAGCAGTATCCGATCCAAGCGCGAAGGCGACGAGGCCCGCGGCGACGGCCACGGCCGATCCGGAGCTGGAGCCGCCGCTGACGTAGGCGCGGTTGTAGGCCGAGCCCAGTGCGCCGTAGGGCGAGCGGGAGCCGGTCAGGCCGGTGGCGAACTGATCGAGATTGGTCTTGCCGATCAGCACGGCGCCGGCGTCGAGCAGGCGCTGGACGACCGGCGCCGTCTGCTCGGCCCGGTAGGCGAAGGCCGGGCAGGCGGCCGTCGTCGGAAGGCCGGCGACGTCGATGTTGTCCTTCACCGCAAAGGGAACCCCGGCCAGCGGCAGCCCGACGCCGGCCGCGACCGCTGCGTCGACCTCCGCCGCCCGCGCCAGCACCGCGCTCGCGTCGATGAGGGTGATCCAGACGGCCGGCTGCACCGTCCCGTAGGCGGCCACGCGATCCAGCGCGGCGCGCGCGACGGAGACAGCGGACGTCTTGCGGTCATTGACCGCCTGGCTGGTCGCCGCCGCGCTCTGTCGCTCGAACGTCGCCATCGCCACTAACCTGCCTCCAGCGCGATTAGAGGCGCGCCGGCCGAGATGGCCTGGCTCTCGCGCGCATAGACCGCGGTGACCATGCCGGCGGCGGGGCTGGCCACCGCGCACTCGGCCTTCATCGCCTCGATCACCGCGAAGGTGGCGCCCTTCTCGAGCCGGTCGCCGGGCGCGACAAGCATCTTCCAGACGCTGCCCCCTAACGGGGCCTCGACCACTTCTGATCCGTCCGGCGGGGTAAAGGCGGCCACATTTTCCGACACGGACGCGGGCGCGGCGACCAACGCCTCGACACGTGAGAACTCACCGCTCCGTTCCCAATCGGCGCGCTCACGGTCGAAAGCTGTCCGGCGACCGGCTTCGAACACCGCGATGCTCGGCCGGTTGGCGGCAAGCAGCGCGCGATAGTCGCTGAGGCGAAACAGCGTCTGTTCGATCTCGGGCTCGCGACGCCCGAGCGGGAAGTCGCGACGCCAGGCCGTGAGCTCCTCGTGGCCGACCGGATGGAAGCGGATCTGGTCGAAGAAGCGCAGCAGCCAGGGCCTGCCATCGGCGAAGGCGCCGGCGCGGCGGTAGGTATTCCACACCTGGATGGTGCGGCCGAACGAGCTGGTACCCGCCTGGCCCCTCCATGCCATAGATGCACATGTAGGCCCCGCCGATCCCGACGGCGTTCTCCGGCGTCCAGGTGCGGGCCGGATTGTATTTGGTCGTGACCAGGCGGTGGCGTGGGTCGACCGGCGTCGCGACCGGCGCGCCGAGGTAGACGTCGCCCAGTCCCATCACGAGGTAACGAGCGTCGAACACGATCCGGCGAACATCCTCGATCGAGTCCAAGCCATTGATGCGACGGATGAACTCGATGTTGTCCGGGCACCAGGGCGCGTCGTCTCGCACCGACTGCATATACCGCTCGATCGTCTCGTAGATCGCCGGGTCGTTCCAGCTACAGCGGCAGGTGCACGACTCGCGATAGGGATCTCGAAGTCGTCCAGCGCCAGCTAGCCGGTCCTCCGCGGCGCCGAGCGCATCCATGAGGCGTTCCTGACGTCAGCACGCGGGCGTCGAAGTGCACCTGCAGGGAGCGGATGCCCGGCGTGACGTCGATGACGCCCGGCAAGGCCAGCGCCCGCAGGTGCAACATGAGCGCGTGCACCCGGATACGCAGCTCGAGGTCGAGTACGTATCGGGCCATACTCGACCAGGAGGTTGCGGTCGCCCTGGCGCGCGATAGACGACCCGCGGTCGTCGCGCCGGCTGGATCGATCGTGGCGAGGACCGGATCGTCTGCAGACGGGCGCGAGGGGCCGCGCGCGGCGGAGCGAGGCGGCGCAAGGTTGCGGACGAACGCGTCCTGCATCGCCGCTCCGCCTGCGCCGGCGGCCGCCGCGTCGACGGTGACGAAGCCGCACGCTGTCGCCGGGCGCGAGTTGGCCGATCTTCCACAGATCGGCCTCGATCACCACCAGCGGGCAAACGAAGCCGCCCAGGCTGGGGCCGTCGGGCCCGAGGATGATCGGCATGTCGCCGGTGAAGTCGATGCGCGCCGATGGCGTAGGCGTTGTCGTGGATGTTCGAGGGGTGCAGGCCGGCCTCACCGCCGTCGCGTCGCGCCCAGTGCGGCTTCGGCCCGATCAGACGCACGCCGGTGCGGCTGGAGTTGTAGTGCACCTTCCAGTCCGTCGCGAAGAACATCGTCGATGTCGTCGGGGGTGAAGAAATCCGGCGCGCCGTGCGGCCCGTAAGCGACCCCGATACGTCCACGCCGTGTGTCGAGCTCGCGGCGGCTGGGCACGGGGCGCGGGCTGCCGCTGCCATCGCCGCCGCGTCGCCGATGTGCAAGCACGTCGCCCGCCGCGAGGGCGCGGCCGGCGTGGCCGCCGAAGCGGCCGAGCGTAAAGGTCGCGCGGCTGCCGAGATAGACCGGCACGTCGATGCCGCCGGCGAACAGCAGGTAGGCGCGCAGGCCGGCGCCTCGCGACCGCGACCGACCTTCAGGGTCTGGCCGCTCGCGACCGCGAACGGCGCATACGGAGCGACCGGCCGCCGTCCAGCGTCGCGCCGATATCCGCACCGGTCAGCGCAGACTGCGCGCTCGCTGTTGAAGACGCAGGCGTCGGGCCCTGCGCGGTGAACTCCAGCCCCGCGGCACCTCGGGATTGCCGAGCAGGCGGTTGCCGAGCCGGAACGCCAGCGCGTCCATCGGGCCCGACGGCGGCACGCCGACGTCCCAGTAGCCGAGGCGGCCGGGATAGTCCTGCACGGTCGTCGCCGGCCCGCCGCTCAGGACCGAGATCGTCGCGCCGCGCGCTTGGACGCCGTGCCAGCAAGTCGGTCGACGACCTCACCGGCGACGAACGCCGGCGCCGTCGACGACCGCGCGCAGCCAGTCCAGGTTGGTCTCGATCCCGGCCAGCCGCGCTTCGTCGAGCGCCGCTTGCAGCGCGCGCGACCGCGCGTCGCCGGTCCTCGGCTGTGACGATCAGCTTGGCGAGCAGCGGATCGTAGTAGGCGCTGACCTCGGTGCCGTGGCCACCCAGGTCTCCACCCGCACGTCCGCGCGGGAACGCCACTTCGGTCAGGCGGCCGGCGCTCGGCCGGTAGTCGATGGCCGGGATCCTCGGCGTAGACGCGCGCCTGGATCGAAGCGCCCGCGCGGCGCTGGCGCGCCGGCCGTCCATGAAGCTGCAGTCGCCCGCGGCGCCGCGGACCATCCACTCGACCAGGTCGACGCCGGTCACCTGCTCGGTCACCCCGTGCTCCACCTGCAGCCGGGTATTCACCTCGAGGAAGAAGAAGCTCATCACGCGTCAGGGTCGTAGAGGAACTCGACCGTGCCGGCCGAGCGGTAGCGCGCCGCGCGGCCGAGCCGGAGGGCGGCTTCGCGTGAGCGCCGCGCGCGTCGCCGTCGGCAGGTGCGGCGCCGGCGTCTCCTCGATCACCTTCTGGTTTCGCCGCTGCAGCGAGCAGTCGCGCTCGCCGAGCGCGAGCACACCGCCGTCGCCGTCGCCGAAGATCTGCACCTCGATGTGACGGGCGCTGGGCACGAACTGCTCAAGGAAGACGCCGCCGTCGCCGAAGCTGCCGCCGTAGCCAGTCGACTGACTGCGGCGTAACCGGCGCGCACCGCCTCGTCGCTTGCGCAGACGCGCATGCCGATGCCGCCGCCGCCGGCGGTCGCCTTCAGCATGACCGGGTAGCCGACCGTCCGCGCGGCCGTGAGCGCGCCTGTCAGCGTTCGCCGAGCAGCCCGCTCCCGGCCGCCAGCGGCACGCCGCTCGCCTTAGCCAGCGCCGCGCGCGCGATGTTTGAGCCCGAACACATCCAGGTTGGCCAGGCTGTCGGCCCGATGAAGACAACGCCTGCGGCCTCGCAGGCCTGGGCGAACGCGGTGCTCTCCGATAGGAACCCGTAGCCGGGGTGGATCGCCTCCGCGCCGGCGGCTTTGGCGGCGGCGAGGATCGCGGCGATGCTTAGGTAGCTCTCGGCGGCCGGCGCCGGGCCGATCCGCACCGCCTCGTCCGCCTGAGCCACATGCAGCGAGCCTGCGTCGGCGTCGCTGATACACGGCGACCGAGCCAACGTCCATGCGCCGCAGCGTGCGGATGATCCTGCAGGCGACGACGCCCCTGTTCGCGATCAGGACCTTCTTGAACATGGGCGCCGCGGGCAGCGGCCTAACCGGCGATGATCATGCGCACCCGCGTCGGATTGAAGCCGTTGCAGGGGTTGTTGATTTGCGGACAGTTGGAGACGACGACCGTCACGTCCATCTTGGCGCGGAGGTCGACGAACAGGCCAGGCGCCGAAATGCCGTCGACGATGCCCAGCGTTCCGTCCGCCTCCACCGGCACGTTCATGAACCAGTTGACGTTCGAGACCATGTCCCGTTTGCCTCGTCCCTCCCAGCCGTTGGCGATCAGAAAGTTCTCGACACAGGCGTGCTGGCTCTTGGTGTGGTGGCCATAGCGCAGTGTATTGCTCTCGCAGCTGCAGGCGCCGCCGATGGTGTCGTGATAGGCGACCGCGGTCGCCGTGATGGTCATCATCGGCGATCCTTCGTTCGAGTAGAGCACCGAGCCTTCGCGCAGGAATATGTTGCCCTGGGTGGCGATGGTGTCCTGGGCGCTGTAGCGCTCGGCGTCGTCCTGGGTGTTGTAGATCAGGAAGTCGACCGCCTGGTTGCCCTCGAGATCCACGATGCGCAGCGTCTGGCCGGCCAGCACCCGATGCAGCCAAGGCGCGCGCGGGGACACCACCTCGTCGTGGACGATCGGACCTAAGGGGGGTGGTTCCTGGGCGGTCACCTCATGCCTCATCGAAGGAAGTAGTCTTCGGTGTTCAGGAGGGCGCGCAGGGCCTCGGGCGTCGCGTTGCGGACCGGGTCATCCGGCGCCGTTACAGGTCCCCGCCACGCCGTAGCTCTCGCCGGGGTGACGACGTACTCGGGCCGCGGGTCGAGCACGTGCGGGCAGTTGGCCAGGACGACGATGACCTCCATCTCCGCGCGCAGGGTCACTTGCCGTCCCTCCCGGAAGGGACCGACGTTGGGCTCGGTCGCGCCGTCCGCCGCCACCCGCACGCCCTTGAACAGGTTGATGCAGGGATGGATGTCCTTGCGTCCCAGGCCGAACTTGGCGGCGCCGAGGAAGAAGCGGTCGCGGGCGTTCGGGTGGGCGCCGTGGTTGAAGCCGTCTCCGTACTTGCGTGCGTTCGACGCCTGGTTGGACGCGCCGCAGAAGGCGTCGTGCGTCCCCGCGGTGTCCTCTAGCAGGCTGGCCAGCGCCCGGCCCATGTCCGACAACAGCACCCGCCCGGCCTCGAGGTAGCCGTTCCACTGCACCTTGATGGTGTCGGCGACGTTCAAGCGTTCGTCGGGTAGTTCAGCGTTAAACAAGAGCAGGGAGATGCAGGCGTCGCCCGTGAGGTCGGTCAGCCTGAGCCGGGAGCCGCGCGCCAGCCGGCGCGAAGCGTACCCACCGGCGGCGATGACCTCGTCCCAGACCACGGCCTCGGGCGCGACGCCCGCGGGCAACCCGACCGCCGCGACGGCGGGAATAGTCGGCATGGCCTCGACGCGCGTGCCCGCCATCGCCCGGGCATGGGCGCGCGCGCCGCTCGGGTCGGCCGTGTCGGAGACGCTCATCGCACCACCTTCAGCACCAGCGGCGCGGCCTCGACTCCGCCGTGCGCGTGCAGCGGCGGCAGGAGCGCGGTGGTGGCCACCAGCTTGATCTGCTGCACGCCGCGAATCTTGCGCAGGTCATCGCACAGGCTCTGCAGCCGCTCGGCGGGCCCCTGCACCAGGAGCACTTCCAGCGACTGGTCGTCCTCGAGGAAGACGTGCTGGGAGGAGATGACCTCCTTGAGATACGCAAGCTGCGTCTGGGCCAGCGCATGGCGGACGCGCCCGCTTTCCGCCCGGTAGATCAGGGTGATGGTCCCGGCGATGACGACGCCGGGTTGGCCCTCACTGTGTCCAGCCAGTTCGTGCCGGATCAGCTCGGCGATCGTCTGCGACCGATTGGGCAGCCCACGCTCTGCGATCATCGCGTCGAGTTGCGCGAGAAGGTCGGTGGGCAGGCTCACGCTCAGGCGGGCCAGGTGGGGCAAGGGGTCGGCGGGCATGGCTCAGACTAGGTGAATATTACGAATGGGATGGAAGATAACACCGCCGCCGTCCCGCTCAACCATGATGCCGAAGGGCCGCCGGGCGGCGCGGCCGATGCGCGGACCGCGCGCGGGGCGCCGAATGGTTCAGAAGGACGCCGTCAGGCTCACGCCCACCTCCCTTGGGTGCACCGTATACCCCTCGTAGACCGTGTTGATCTCCGGCGATTGGATGATCGTGCGGTCGTCGAGCAGGTTCTTGGCGTAGAGGGACAGCTCGTACTGCTTCATCTCGAGCGCGATGTGCGCATTCATCACGCCATAGGCCGGGTTGTTGTAGTTGAGGTTCAGCGGCGAACCGAGGGCGACGGTGTTGGTGAAGCGCTGGTAGCTGCCGTAGGAGTGTCCGGTCCAGTTGTAGTCAACCTGGGCGGTCAGGTTGACCGCGTCGGTAAGCGGCGTTGTGTAGGTGAGATCGACGTCGGCGGTGACGTTGGGCACGTCGATGAGGTTGGCGCCCACTGGCACGGTTACGGGATTGATCGATCGCGTGATCTTGGCGCTCTCCGCGCTGACGTTGGCGCTGAGCACCAACTGGTCGGTGATCTTGAACGAACCCTCCAATTCGCCGCCGTAGATTTGGGCATCGCCCACGTTCTCGGTGAAGTAGTAGCCGCAGTCGGGCAGGTAGATCTGCTGCTGGATGTCGTGCCAGTTGGTGTAGAAGACCGCGCCGTCCAGCGTCGCCCGCCCATCCAGGTAGCGGCCCTTGGAGCCCAGCTCGTAGGTCCAGAGGTTGTCTGCGCCGAACTTGGTCGGCTGGGTCGTCTGGTTGATGAGCGCGAAGTCGCCCGCGCACACGGTGTTTGGGCCGAAGACGATGGGGCCGGTCGGGCCGCCGAGCCGGAAGCCCTCGCCCGCCGAGGCGTAGAGCGTCTCGGTCGAGGCCACGGTGTAGCTGATCGTCGCCTTGGGCGTGAACGAGGTCGCGCTGGCCTGCTGCTTGTATGGGCCGGTGGTCGGCGTTCCGGCCGGGAAGCCGGTGAAGCCGAGGTTGCCGATCTGGTAGAACCCGGTCTCGAGCGAGATGAAGTGCTCGGAAGCGTTCGCGACCCGCGCGCCCAGGCTGACATGCAAGTCGTGGGTGATGTCGTAGTCGAGCTGTCCGAAGCCGGCGTACTGGGTTTCCCAGTATTCGCGGTTGTCCGATTCATCGATGTCGCCCGGAAACAAGACGGTGCCGGGCACGCCGGCGTTGAAAGTCGGCTCGGCGGCGGTGTCCTCCAGCGGCACGCCGAACAGGTTCTCGAACGTCGTGTTGATTCCCGGAATGCGCTGGAAATCGCGGTTGTGGATCGACTGCTGTGCGAAGTATGCGCCAACCACCCAGTGCAGGCGTTCCCCGGCGGTGCTCGGCGAGGCCAACCGCAGCTCCTGCGTGAACTGGATGTAGTGCGTCTCGAGTCTGACCGGCGACGGCAGGTTGGACAGGATGTTCAGCGCCTGCTGCAGCGGCACGTTGGGCGTCGGCAGCGGCACGGGCGGCGGTCCCGAGAGCAGCGACACGAACGAGGCGCTGTTGAAGAAGGTCCCGTCTTCCTGGCGGTCCGCCCAGCGGCGCAGGTAGCCGGTGACGGAGGTGAGTTGGACCGGGCCGAAATCATAGTGAACTTCAAGGCTGGCCAGGCTCATGCTGTCCGTATTGGGCTCGGTCACCTCCTTGTCCTGGTCGTAGAGACCCAGACCCGGCGTCAGGATGTAGAAGGCCGAAGAGTTGTTGGCGTGTTCGCGCTGATAGAAGAAGGCCGGAGTTATCGTCAGTCCAGGGATGGGCTCCGCCGTGCCGATCACGTGCAGCGTGTAGGTCTGCTCGCTGTTCACGCCCGTTCTGTCGCGCAGGCCGCCGCCGAGCACGGCGTCATCCGGTCCGATATCTTGCGTGAAATGGTCGATCCAGCCGCTGTCGCTTTCGGCGCTGCCGCTGACCCGCACCGCGAAGACGTCCCTGACGATCGGCACGTTGATGGCGAAGTTGCCTGAGTAGTTCTCGCCGCCGTGGTCTGTGTAGGAGGTGTCGAGCGTCACATCGCCGCTGTCGGTGCTGAGACTGGGCGCCTTCGAGATGTAGCGGATAGTGCCGCCTTCGGAGCTGTCGCCGTAGAGCGTGCCCTGCGGGCCGCGCAGGACCTCGATCCGGTCAAGGTCGGTGACAACCGGCTCGATCGCGCCCTCGTAGAAGAAGTTCTTCGTCGTGATGGAGACGTCGTCGATGTAGAGGCCGGTGGTCGCCGACCCCGCCGATGAACTCACACCACGGATCGAGATGTCATCAGTGCCGAAGGTCGCATTGGAATCGAAGGCGATAGCCGGCGCCGTGCGGCTTAGGTCGTCGAACGTGGCGATCTTCGCCGCCTGAATGGCCGCTCCTGAAAGCGCCGTCACGCTGATCGGCACCTTCTGGATGTCCTCTTCGCGCTTCTGCGCGGTGACCACGACCACCGGCGCGTCGGTGCTGGCGACTGCGGAGGTCGTCGGAGCGCCCGCGGCGAGAACCGCGCTGGCAGCTCCGCCGGCCGTCGTCGCGTCGGCGGCGCACGCGGCGCCGGCCAGGGCGGTGAAGGAGACGAACGTCATGAGGAATGCTCGGCCGCAGCGCCGCGGACGGCCCCTGATCGCCGGTTGAGTTGGTCTGGAAGTCATCGCGCGCACCCGCTTCTCGGCCCAGCCACGGGCCTGTGGCCGACGTCCGGATGGGGTGAGCGGGGTCGCAGGTCGCGCCAACCGCGG
Source organism: uncultured Alphaproteobacteria bacterium (assembly GCA_963794315.1). Classification (GTDB taxonomy): domain Bacteria; phylum Pseudomonadota; class Alphaproteobacteria; order Caulobacterales; family Caulobacteraceae; genus Poindextera. Next base: position 786,641 of record CAWCDF010000004.1, on the reverse strand, counting down.
GCCACCCACCGGGCGTCGCGAGTACTACGATCCAAGCCATTCGTAACATTCTACCGGGAAGCGACGCGGGGGCTCACCCGTGCGCTCGGCGCCGGCATTTTGGGCGCCGCAGCAAGGCGGGAGGCCAGAAAATCCTCAGATCGTATGAGGCCGAGCGTCTCGGGGCGCTGCACCGCACAATATGCCGGGGGTATCCAGCAGCCGGGTGCGGCGCCCGGCTAGCGGGCGGCGAGCGGTGAGTAGTTCAGGTGGCTGCCGGCGTCGACCAGCAGCATCTCGCCGGTGATGTGGCGGGCCGCCGGCGAGGCGAGGAACACCGCCGCTTCGGCGATGTCGTCAGCGCTGGAGGCGACCTTCAGCGGTGTCGCCGCCGCCGCCCGCTCGCGCACTGCGGCCTGGCCCGCGGCGCCGATGCCCTTGCCGAACCAGGGCGTGTCGATGAAGCCGGGGCAGATAGCGTTCACGCGGATCTTCGGCGCGAGCGCGCGGGCCAGGCTGATCGTCATCGTGTTGAGCGCGCCCTTCGAGGCCGCATAGGGAACCGACGAGCCGATGCCCGCCACCCCGGCGATGGAGCTGGTGTTCACCACCGCGCTAGGCCCTGTCGTCGCCTCCAAGAGCGCGCGCGCCGCCCGCAGCATCTGGAACGGCCCGACCACATTGATGCGGTAGATGCGCAGGAAGTCTTCGTCGCTGACGGCGTCCATATCGGCGTGGCCGGCGAACGTGGTCGTGCCGGCGTTGTTGAACAGCGCGTCGATGCGCCCGTAGCTCTGCGCTTTGGCCGCGATGGCGCGGCAGTCGGCGTCCTGGCCGACGTCGCCCTGCACGGCGATGGCCTCGGCGCCGGCCTTGCGCACGAGATCGCAGGTCTCTTCGGCCTCCTTGGCGCTCGAGGCGTAGTCGACGACGACCGCCTTCGCCCCGCGCCCGGCGGTCTGGACGGCGATCGCGCGGCCAAGCCCGGTTGAGGCGCCGGTCACGACGATGATCGCGCCGTCGAAGTCCTTGCCTGCCGCGCTCATGCCCGCGTCTCCCTCGTCACATGCTGGCGACCATAGTCGGGAGCAGCGTTCCTGCGCTAGGCTTCCCGCCCATGAGCGATGAGCGTCTGACGCAACTCGGCCACGAAACGAAGCTGCCGGCGAGCCCCGACGAGGCGGTCCTGGAGCGGGTGGCGAACCCGCACCCGGACAGCCTCCACCTCGCCCGCTTCACCGCGCCGGAATTCACCTGCCTTTGCCCGATCACCGGCCAGCCGGACTTCGCGCACTTTGTGATCGACTACGCGCCCGACGGCTGGCTCATCGAGTCCAAGTCGCTGAAGCTCTACCTGGGCTCGTTCCGCAACCACGGCGCTTTCCACGAAGACGCGACGCTCGCCATCGGCAAGCGTATCGTAGCGACCGCCAAGCCGCGCTGGCTGCGCATCGGCGGCTACTGGCAACCGCGCGGCGGCATTCCGATCGACGTCTTCTGGCAGACCGGCCCGGCGCCCGAAGGTCTCTGGCTGCCGGACCAGGGCGTGGCGGCGTATCGCGGGCGTGGCTAGGGCGACCACGCGCGGGTCAGATCGGCAACGACGGGGCGGACGCGCTCCAGCGGCGTCTCCGCAGGCGCGCCAATATGGACGAAGCCCGCGACCCGTTCGTCGCCCGTCAGGCCCAGCACCGCCGTCGCCCGCGCGTCGTAGGCATACCAGTCGGTGATCCAGTTCGCTCCATAGCCCGCGGCCTGGGCGGCGATCAGCAGCGTCATGCAGACCGCGCCCGACGACAGCCGCTGTTCCCATTCCGGAATCGTCGCCTCAAGCAAACGTGAAACGACGCAGACCGAGACCGGCGGATTGCGCACCTTGGCGAGCGCCGCCGTCGCCTTCTCCGGATTGGGCTGGTCGGCGGCCAGCGGCTCGAGCGCCCTGACGTATGCGACCTTCAATTCGTCTCGCAAGATAATGAACCGCCACGGGAAAAGCTTTCCGTGATCGGGCACTCGCACAGCCAGCCGCAGCAGCTTGGCGAGCTCCTCTTCGTCCGGCCCGGGCGCGCGCAAGGTCGCCGCTGAAGCGGAACGCCGGAGCGCCAGGAAGCGCAGAACGTCCGCGTTTTCGGCTTCGATGGTCATCGGCTGGCCAAATTCGGGCTCGGGCGGAAGCGTCAGGGTCAAGCGCAATCCCCTTGAAATTGGCTGGGCGCGGCTCATCTGGGCTATAAGGTGCGAAACGTCGAGAGCGATCCCGCACTTTCGGTTGGTATTAAGCCCTGTCTGCGAGGATGCCAGTCGGGGGAGCTTAGGGGAGACACGGGATGCCGCAACGCTTGAAGGTCGTGGCGCCGCAATCGACGCCGCCGGTTTGGGCGGCCCTGCGCAACGAGGCCCAGCACGCGGCGCAGACGGAGCCCAGCCTCGCCTCCCTGCTGAACGCGACGATCCTCAAGCCACGAGGACCTGGCGGCGGCGCTGTCCTACCAGCTCGCGCGCAAGCTCGGCGACCAGGAGCTGCGCGCCATGAGCGTGCGCGAGCACGCCGAGGAGGCGTTACGCGTCCGACCCAGCGCATCATCGCGGCGACCGAGGCCGACCTGCAGGCGGTGTTCGAGCGCGATCCCGGCCTGCCAGCGGCTATCTGCAGCCCTTCCTGTTCTTCAAGGGCTTCCAGGCGCTGCAGACCCACCGCGTGGCCCACTGGCTGTGGAGCCAGGGCCGCGAGACGCATCGCCTTCTACCTGCAGAGCCGCATGTCGGAGCTGTTCCAGGTCGACATCCATCCGGCCGCGCGCGATCGGCAAGGGCGTGTTCATCGACCACGGCACCGGCATCGTCATCGGCGAGACGGCGGTGATCGGCGACGACGTCTCCATGCTGCAGGGCGTGACCCTGGGCGGCACGGGCGCCGAGCGTGGCGACCGCCACCCGAAGATCGGCCGCGGCGTGCTGCTGGGCGCCGGCGCCAAGGTGATCGGCAACATCACGATCGGCGACTACGCCAAGGTCGCCTCCGGCGCGGTGGTGCTCAAGGCCGTCCCGCCCGGCTGCACCGCGGTCGGGCGTGCCGGCCCGGCTGGTCAACTGCCCGACCTGCGCGGAGCCGGCTCGGTCGATGGACCATACGCTCGCTGCCGCCGCCTACGCGCCGGACTACGTGATCTGAGCTTGCCCGGCCCGTGAATGGGGCTAGGGTCGCGCCCGATTTGCCGTCAGGCCCAGGAGAGCCTCGCCCGTGGACAGAGAAAGACCTCGATGCGCGTCGAGGCGCACCTGAAGCGCACCTTCGGCAACCCGCACGTGAAGGTTCTCGCGCGCAAGCAGAAGGACTCCGCCGAGGTGGAGCTGAAAGGCGAGTTCATCGGCGTCATCTACGAGGACGAAGACGAGGCCGGGTCGTTCCTGTTCGAAATGGCCATCCTCGCCGAAGACCTGGACGCCTGAGACGCCCGACCAGGTGCGGGCTCCCTGCGTCTGGCCGCCAACGATGCCAGGTTCGCCAACGGGTCCAGGTCGGACCAGCGTCGCGCCCATAGCGGGCTTTGTGGTTTCTCTCCCACCGCGGGCCGCCGCAAGAACGCTACAGAACGGCCAGCATTTCGCCCACCAAGCGGGTGGCGGACGATGTCGCGGTCGGAAAGGCGCACGACCGCAATCGAGGGCACTGCTTCCAGCCGCGCGGCGACGTCGGCGAGGCCAGAGACAGCTCGGCAAGCAGGTCAGACTGGTTCGGATCGCCGGTAACCACCATGGTCGAGCTCCAGCCCAGCCGGGTCAGCAGCATCTTGAGCTGCACGTAGGTGCAGTTCTGCGCCTCGTCGATGACGACGAAGGCGTTGTTGAGCGTGCGCCCGCGCATGTAGCCCACCGGAGCGATCTCGATCGCGCCTTCGGCCATCAGCGCGCGCACCCGCTTCATCGACAGCCGGTCGGAGAGGGCGTCGTAGAGCGGGCCGCAGGTACGGGGCGAGCTTGTCCTCCATCTCGCCGGGCAGGAAGCCGATCGACTCCCCGGCCTCGACCGCCGGCCGCGAGAGCACGATGCGGCCGACCTGGCCGGCTTCCAGCGCTTCCACCGCCTTGGCGATGGCCAGATAGGTCTTGCCGGTGCCAGCAGGGCCCAAAGCCAGCACCAGGTTACGGGCGTCGATCGCCTCGATCAGGCGCGCCTGACCGGGCGACTTCGGCTTGACCGTCTTTAGGTACCCTTGCTCCCGGTCGTCGACGCCGACGCGACCGAGCGGCGACCAGGCGCGCTCGATCGGCAGGCGACGGATCTTGCCATCGTCGAAGTCCCGCCCGTCCTCGAAGGCGCTTTCGCGCACCAGCCGCTTGCAGCGCACGTTTGGCCATGGAGCTCTCCGTTCGGGTAAGAAAAAAGGGCAGGTCCGCAATGGACTGCCCTTCGGATGAATGGGAAGCGGGTGAAGAATGCGGCGATGCGCCGGGCGGCTGGCCCTTGGACTTTTGGCGTGGCGGGCTGAAGCTCCGCCGGACAACCGAACGCGACACCGCCTTCTCCGCCTCGAGGAGATCGAACCAACGACCGCTGGTTCGAATCGCCCGACCACGATGATGGTAACCGCCTTTCAGAACGGTTAAGCAAGGCGAACAATATCAATAAAGGATGTGGACGGATGAATGTTTACACCTTGGACGGCGTTGGCCCCACCCTGCCGGCTGCCGACGAATACTGGATAGCGCCAAACGCCGCTGTCGTCGGTAATGTCATTCTGAAGAAGAACGCCAGCGTTTGGTTCGGCGCGGTGCTGCGCGGCGACAATGATCCGATCACCATCGGCGAGAACAGCAACGTCCAGGACAACTCGGTTCTTCACACCGACTCCGGTTCGCCTCTGACGATTGGCGCCAATGTCACCGTCGGACACATGGTGATGCTGCATGGCTGCACGATTGGCGACGGATGCTTGATCGGCATCGGCTCGGTGATCCTGAACGGCGCCAGGATCGGAAAGAACTGTCTTGTCGGCGCCGGAGCGCTGATCACCGAGAACAAGGAGTTTCCCGAGGGCTCGATGATCCTGGGCTCGCCCGCCAGTGTCGTTCGCGCGCTCGCGCCCGAGCATGCCAGCCGCATGGGCCTCGGCGCCCTGCACTATGTCGAGAACTGGAAGCGCTTCAAACGCGGACTCGCGCCTGCCTAACCCCGGCGCCGGGGGATTGCCTGCCACGACGTCAAGCGCGCAGCATCGGCGGAACGAGAGCGCTGGAGGATCCCATGGCCTACGAGTTCGTCGCCGTCGAGAAGGATGGACCGATCACGACCGTCACCCTGAACCGGCCGGAGGTGATGAACGCGCTGCATTCCCCGGCGCACTTCGAGCTGGACGCGGTGTTCAACGACTTCGCCGCCGATGCGGACCAGTGGGTGGCCATCGTGACCGGCGCCGGCGAGCGCGCCTTCTCGGCCGGCAACGACCTGAAGCATCAGGCCGCGGGGTTGCGCACGGCCGGCCCGGCCTCGGGGTTCGCCGGCCTGACCAGCCGCTTCGATCTGGTGAAGCCGGTGATCGCGGCGGTGAACGGCGTGGCCATGGGCGGCGGCTTCGAGATCGCGCTCGCCTGCGACCTGATCATCGCGTCGGAGACCGCGGTGTTCGCGCTGCCGGAGCCGCGCGTGGGCCTGGCGGCGCTGGCCGGCGGCCTGCACCGGCTGCCGCGCCAGATCGGGCTCAAGCGCGCGATGGGCATGATCCTGACCGCCCGCCGTGTTTCTGCAACGGAGGGCTACGAGCTCGGCTTCGTGAATGAGGTGGTCGCGCCGGGCGAGCTGATGGCCGCGGCCAAGCGTTGGGCGAAGACGATCTCGGAACTCTCGCCGATGTCGGTCCGCGCCTCGAAGGAGGCGGTCATGCGCGGCCTGGGCGAGCCCTCGCTCGAAGCCGCGCTCAAGGGCCAGAACGCCTATCCCGCCGTCGCCGCCATGTACCGCTCCGCCGACTTCGTCGAGGGCCCGAAAGCCTTCGCCGAGAAACGCGCGCCACAGTGGACGGGGGCGTAAGTCGCGGGCCTATCTCGGGGCCGCGATGACCACGATCGGCGTCTGGGTCAGCCACTTGCGCGCCTCGGCTTCGACGTCGGTCAGCGTCACGTCCGAGAAGTCGCTCTGCCAGCTGCGCGCCGCGTCGATCTTGTCCGGGTGGGCCCATGACTCATCCAGCGTGTCCATCCACCAGCCGACCGTGAGCTCGCGCGACTGGCCGCCGTCGATGATCGGGCGCCGCGCGCGCTCGAGCGCCTCGGCCGTGAGGTCGCCTGCCGCGTAGCGTGCGACGATCTTCTGGGTCTCGTCGACCACCGTCTGGGCGTCGGCGGGGGCCGAAATGAGCGCAATGTTCAGGTCGCCCTGGTCGCCGCCTCGGGTGAGGTCGACCCGGACGCCGGGGCTATAGGTCTTGCCGAGCTTGCGGCGCACCACATCGATGATGTCGTCCTGCAGCATGCCGGCCATCACCTCCAGCGTCCGCTGCTCGCGGATATGCGCGGGCGTCCAGACGAACAGCGGCCAAGTCATCAAGATCGCAGTCTCGTCCTTGGGCCCTTCATGGGCGACGTGGAGGGCCGGCGGCGCCGGATCCGGGAAGCGCACGTGCGGCGCATCCCCCCGCGCCCGATCGATCCGATCCCGCGCCGGGATCGCGCCAAGCGTCTTGGCCAACGCTCGCATCGCAGTTCCCTCGTCGATGTCGCCTACGACGGTCACCTCCAGCGCGTCGGTCTTCAGCGGTCCGGCAAGCAGGCCGGCGAAGTCGGCGGACGTCATCCGTTCGGCCTCGGCCTCGCTCGGCATGGTGAGCACCCGCGGCGGGACGAGCGCGTCTTCCAGGGCGCGCGTTGCGACGGCGTTCGGGTCGATCTCGAGCTGGCGGTAGGCCGCTCGGATCGCCGTTGGCAGCTGGGCGTCCAGGTCCGGGCGGAAGCCGGGATCGGTGAGGTAGGCAGCGAGCAGCTGGAGCTGGACATCGAGGTCGGCGACGCGCGTCGCACCGTCCAGGACGAAGCTGTCGCGCGCGACGCTCAGGTGCAGGTCGCAAGCATGCGTCTCGCACAGCTGCGAGACGTCCTCGAGATCGTTCTTGCCCAAACCGCCGGCCGCCAGCATCTGCGCGCCGAACTCGGCCGCGAAGGTGCTTCCGACCGGCAGCTCCTGCTGCCCGGCCCCGAACCGAATGCGGACGAACACCTTGTCGGGCATGTTGTCGACCGACTTGAAGTTCACCCTGACGCCATTGGCGAATTCGACCCGCTCGGCGTCGATGTTGGGGAGGGTTTCGGTGTCGACGATCACGCCGGGCGGGCCGAAGTCGGTGTAGGCCCAGGGATGGTGGACCGCGTCGGTGGGCGGGGCGGGCTTTTCGCCAGCCTGCGCCTCGGTCCAGGCCCGGCGCACGTCAGCGGCGGCGACGGGTGAGGGCGCGACCAGCAACGCCAGCGGCCCATTGGCGTCCGACCAGACGCGGCGGAATTCGCCGTCGACCAGCTCGGGCGTCAGCCGGTCCAGCGCGGTGGTGACGATCCGATAGTCCTCCTCGACCGTGTCGACGGTGCCGTCGTGTAGGAAGTTGTCGAGGATCAGGTCGGCGCGCGACTTCTGGGTCATGTTGTTGCCGCCGGCCAGGCCGGCGTCGAGCTTGGCGCGCAGCTCGGCGCGGGTCGAATTCATCTCCTGGGCGGTGAGGCCATATAGCGCCATGCGCCGGGTCTCATCGGAAACGGTCTTGACCGCCGACCGCCAGTCGCCGTCGCGGATGTTCGCCTGCACGCAGGTCAGCGAGGCGGTGTCGTAGATCGTGTCGCGATTGGCCGCGCCGGCGATGATCGGCGGCTGAGCGGTCTGCGCCAACCGGGCTAGCCGCTTGGTCAGCACCGCAGCCCAGATCTGATCCTCGAGGTCCACCATATGGACGCCGACGTCCTCAACATGGTCGGGGTCCTTGTCCCGCGCCCGGCAGACCTGCAGCTGGCCAGGCACGTCGGCGCTGGTCACCGTCGCGACGTCCAGGCCGCGATCGGCGTTGACCTTGCCGAGGTCGGGCTTGAGCGCGGCGGGCGCCGTATCGCGCCAGGATCCGAACGTCCGCTCGATCCGTTGCTGCACCACGTCGCCGGGCTGGTCGGAGACCACGATCAGGATCGCGCTCTCTGGCCGGTACCACTTGCGCCAGAAGGCGCGGATGGAGTCGGAACTGGCCGCGTTGATGGTTGCCAAAGTGCCGATCGGCAGCCGGCGCGAGCCCCGCAGCTCCGGCAGCATGAATTCGCCGGCTCGCTTGGCGATCTCCGAGCTCGGGCTCAGACTCTCGCGATATTCCGACAGGATGGTGCCGCGCTCGCGGTCGACCTCGGATTGGGCGATCGTCAGCCCCTCGGCCACATCGCGCAGCCAGTTGAAGGCGAGATCGACCTTCTGGTCGGTGGCGTCGTCGATATCGAGGCTGAAGGTCGTGCCGGTCAGTCCGGTCTGAGCGTTCTGATCGCGGCCGAGCGCGACGCCGATCTCCTCGAAGCGCGGCAGCAGCGTTCCGGGCGGGAAGTTGTCCGAGCCGGAAAAGGACATGTGCTCGAGGAAGTGGGCCGTCCCGCGCTCAGCGTCGGTCTCATCGGCGCTGCCGGCGCCCATATAGAAGTCGATGGTCACCTCGGGCAGGCCGACCGTGCGCGCGATTGCGTAGCGCATGCCGTTCGGGAGCTTGCCGATCAGGACATCGGGGTCGGGCTTGACCAGGTCCTCTGCTGGCTCGTTGGCCGCCGCTACGGTCGCGGTGCGCGCCCGGGGGGCGGCATCGGCCCCGAGCGCGATCATTGCGGCAAGCAGGAACGCGGCGGCGGACAAAACCCGTTTCATCTCAGCTCCAGCTGGATCACCGCCCCTGCTTCTTTCCTGCTCTAGGCGGCCCGCGGCGCCGGCTCAAGAGGCGCGAAAGGGGCCTGATCGGGCTGTCGCACGTCACGCGCGCGGCCTATCATCGGCGGACAGCACAGGATCCTGGCGTTTGTCGACGGAGAGATGATCATGCAGATGCGTTCCTTGGGCCGGTCCGGCCTTGAAATCGCCCCGCTGGTGCTCGGCGGTAACGTCTTCGATTGGACCGCAAACGAGGCGCAGTCGTTTGCCATTCTGGACGCGTTCGTCGGCGCCGGCTTCAATTGCATCGACACCGCCGACGTCTATTCGCGCTGGGTTCCCGGCCACACGGGCGGGGAGTCCGAGGTGGTGATCGGCGCCTGGCTGGCCGCACGCGGCGGGCGCGACAAGGTCATTATCGCCACCAAGTTCGGCGCGCCGATGGCCGACGACAAGAAGGGCCTCTCGCGCGCCTACATGATGCAGGCGGTCGAGGCGTCGCTGAAGCGACTGAAGACCGACTACATCGACCTCTACCAGTCGCATTTCGACGACCCGGAGGCCGCGCAGGACGAGGTCGCGGAGGGCTTCGCGCGTCTGGTCGAGCAGGGCAAGGCGCGGGCGATCGGTGCATCCAACTTCACCGCCGAACGCCTGGCGGGCGCGCTAAAGGCCGCGACGGACAAGGGCCTGCCGCGCTACGAGAGCCTGCAGCCGCAGTACAATCTCGCCGACCGCGACAGGTTCGAAGGCCCGCTCCAGGAGCTTTGCATCAAGGAAGAGGTGGGGGTGATCTGCTACTACGGCCTCGCCGCAGGCTTCCTCACCGGCAAGTACCGGTCGGAGGACGACCTCGGGAAGAGCCCGCGCGGCCGAGGCGTCAAGCGCTACCTTGATGAGCGGGGCCACCGCATCCTGGCGGCGCTGGACGAGGTGGCCGCCGAAGCGGGCGCTACCCCCGCGCAGGTCGCCCTGGCGTGGCTGATCGCCCAGCCGGGCGTCACCGCGCCGATCGCCAGCGCCACCAGCGTCGCCCAACTCGAGGAGATCATGGGCGCCGCACACTTGCGGCTCGAGGCGGCGCAACTCGATCGGCTGACCCGGGCCAGCGCCGCGGAACCGGTCGCGGCGTAAGCCCCCTCAGGCGATCTGGCGGCCGTTCAGAGACGCAAGCCTTAGCCGCGGCGACTCGCCGTCCGTCCCGCGCGGCGTTGCGGCCGCGCGCATGCTCAGCGCCCTGATGGGCTGGCCGAGCAGGGCGGCGACCAAGGTCTTGGGCTGATAGAGCCCGAGGAAGCGATCGATATCGCCGCCCGGGCCGGTCAGTGGGGCGAACATGACTTCCAGGCCGAGTGTCTGGCCGCCGCCGGCGCGGCCCTCGGCGGTGACCACCAACGGCTCGGGCCTGCGGCGGATCGCCTCCAGCGCCAGTTGCAGCGACGTCCGGTAGGGGTCGGCCCAAAGGGTCATGGGGTCGGTCCCGCCCAGCTTGCCGCCGTGCAGATCGTCGACCAACCCGCCGACCAGGCGGAAGGCGAACGCGCCGGGGCCTTTTCGCCCAACAATGAAGAGCTGCGGCATCAGCGAAGGGAACGCACACGGATCGATCGACGCCCGTGTGGGCGCGCCGCCGGCGCCCTTGCTCGCACGCCAGTAGTCGATCAGCCGCTCGGTGTTCGAATGGAACATGGCCAGGCCCCAAGTTCGCGGCGGGGAGGGTCGCCGCATGGGCCTTGCAGGAAGGAGTTGGACCAAGCTGGGGCCGTTTCAATTCGAGACGGCGGGGTGGAAACGGGCTGGCGCCCGTCCTGCCTTCACCAGCTCAACTTGGACAACGGAGACCCGCCCATGAAGGCGCCCATAAATTCGATCCTGGCTGCTGTTGGCGGGTGCGTTGCGCTCGCGCTCGCGGCGGCGACGGCCTCGCCGGCTCTGGCGGGCGGAAGCGGTTACGGCAACAACGGCAATCACAACTGTGGCTGTCAGCCGCACCAGCCCAATCACCAGATGGAGAAGATCAAGGTCAACGTGAACGTTTACGCCATGGCCAACGCCAACGCGTCCGCGCGTTCACAGTCGCAGGCCAGCACGCAGGCGGCGACGTTCATCGGCGGCGGTGGCGGTGGCGGCAGCTCCATCGGACCGGCGCCGGTCGGCTTGATCCAGAACCTCAGCGTCGGCGGCGACGTCCGCAAGACCGCCTATGAGGCCGAGCGCACCAAGATCACGAAGGTGGTCATCGAAACCGTCTGTATCGACGACAAGCTGGTCCCGCACCCCGGTTCGCAGGTCACCCCCGACCGCGACATCGACGACGCCTACGACGGCGAACTGTTTCGCTGCATCGCCGGCACGCACATGCGCGTCACGATCGCCGACTACCAAGGCGAGGTCAGCTTCGACCATGGCTGGACGATGGACTGCGACAAGGGCCAGGCGCTCTATCACTCGCCCGGCGGCCATGTTGAGTGCCGCGCTCAGATCCCGGCCCGCGATTGCAACGAGCGTTCGCTGCTTCGCCGCTTCGGCGCGGGCGTGAAGATCCTGACCATGATCACCAAGGAACGCTACACCGCCTACAAGGAAGAGACCGACGAGGCCTCAAGCGTCGGCTCGATGACCATCGATGGCGGCGTCGGCGGCATGGTCTACTAGTTTACGCTGAGCCGCGCGGGGGCGGTCTCCGCCCCCGCGCAAGCCACTTCATCAGCCCGCCACGCCCGTCGTGGCGGGTTTTTCTTGCTTGCTCTATGAACGCGGTCGGACTGTCGGCGCGGCCTCAAAGGGAAGCCTCGACCATGACCACGCTCGAACGCCTGACGGTCCGGCCGAACGCCGGCGGGTTTGGCGCGGAGATCAGCGGACTGGTGTTGGCGCGGCCACTGCCGGAGCCGGTTCTTGCCGAGGTCAGGGCCGCCTTCGTGCGGCATGGCGTCGTCTGGTTCCCGGACCAGCCGCTCGACCACGATCAGCTCGAGGCCTTCACGCTACAGTTCGGCGCCTTCGGCTGCGATCCCTACGTTGCGCCGCTGGCCGACCGGCGGCACATCCTCGAGGTCCGCCGCGAGCCCGACGAACGCACATCGCCGTTCGGCGGCGCTTGGCATTCGGATTGGAGCTTCCAAGAGACTCCGCCGGCGGCGACGATCCTGCATGCCAAGGTCGTTCCCCCGGTCGGCGGCGACACGCTCTACGCCGATGGCGTCGCGGCCTACGAGACGCTCGATCCGGCGCTCAGGGACGAGGTCGCCGGCCTGCGCGCCATCCATTCGGCGGCGCGGCCGTACGGGCCGAAAGGGTCGTTCGCCGCTGAGAAGGGGCGCAAGGGCATGACTATTCTGCCCAGCGTCGAGGCCGAGAAGACATTGGCGCATCCCCTGGTCCGCACCCTGATCGACGGCCGCCGGGCGCTCTTCATCAACCCGGTCTACACCGTCGGGATCGACGGCCTGGACGCGAGCGCGAGCCAGACGCTGCTGGCGCGTCTGTTCGCCCACATGACCGAGGACCGCTTCATCTATCGCCACAGCTGGCGGGCGAACATGCTCACCATGTGGGACAACCGTCGCCTGATGCACAACGCGACCGGCGGGTATGACGGCCATCTCCGCCTGATGCACCGCACGACGGTCGCCGGCGAACGCCCGCGCTGACCGCGGCTTGCCCGCGTCTGCGGGCGCGTGATAGTTAAGCGTATGCTTAAGCAAGACGCGTCACTCGACCTGATGTTTCAGGCTCTGGCCGACCCGGCGCGCCGCTGCATGATCGAGCGGCTGTGCAAAGGTCCGGCGACGGTCAGCGAGCTGGCCGCGCCCCTGCCGATGTCGGTGCCTGCGGTTGTGCAGCATCTTAAGGTGCTCGAAACGAGCGGCCTCGTGCGCTCGGAGAAGAGCGGCCGCGTCCGGACGTGCCGCATCGAGCCTGCCGCCCTCGACCGCGCCGAGCGGTGGCTGGGCGAGCGGCGCTCGACCTGGGAGGGCCGGCTCGACCGTCTCGGCGACTATCTCGCTAACGAGGGGTGACGGCCACTCGCCGTTCAGCCGCCGTTCACGCGCCGCCGCCTAGGCTCGTTTCGTCGACCAAAAATTGGAAGACGCCCCTAATCCCCTAAAGGCCCCGGGTCCCCGCCGGGGCCTTTCCTTGTGGGCCTTCAAGGCGTCGCCGTCTGCGGGCGTACCTCGAGCTTCCAGGCCTTCGCGTCGACCAGATAGGCCCGCGCTTCGCGGCGGATGTCGTCGGCCGTGACCCCTTCAAGCTGGGCCACCGACGTTCGGATCGCCTCCAGCTTGCGCGGATCGGTCTGCGCGCCGGCCAGCGCAGCCAGCCAGTACTCGTTGGTCTCCCGCCGTCGTTGCAAGTCCTCGACCGCTGGCTTCTTCGCCCGCTCGAGCTCGTCGGGGCTGACGTCATGATCGCGGAGGGCGGCGGTGATCGTCTGGACGTCGCTGAAGAAGCCGTCCAGCTTGGCGGGCGGGATCTCGACGTCGGCGAGCATGTAGCCGTAGTGCGGGAAAACCGTCGATGGCGCCGATTGGGCTTCGGGTGAATAGGTCACGCTCTCGGCCTTGCGCAGCTGGTCGGTCAGCCTGAGTTCGAGCACCTCGCCTAGGATCGCCAGCCGTCGGGCGCGCAGGGTGTCGGATAGGAAATCTTCGGTTGGCCAGGCGACGACGCCGACCGCCTGGTCTGCGCGCCCGGTGTGCGTCAGCACTATCGGAGCCGGCGTGGGCGGCGGGAAGGCGATGGTCTGCTCCGCGTCAGGTCCGCCAGGGTCGCGCGACGGGAGCGCGCCGAAGGTGGCGCCCACCGCTTTGATCGCGGCGTCGACGGAGGTGTCGCCGACGATGACCACCTCGATTGGGCCCTTGCCGAGCGGCCCGGCCAGCAGGGCCTTCAGGTCGGCCGGCGTCTCGCCCTTGATCTCGCCGAGCGATGGGATGCCCCAGCGCGGGTCCTTGGCGTGCAGCAAGCTCGAGAGGTCGCGGGCGAGCACCCCGTTTGGCGTGGCCTTCAGCTGCTCGAGCAGAGTTGGCGCGAGCGATTGCAGTCGCTCGAACCCTTCCGGACGCCAGCCGGGATGAGAGACGTAGGCGGTTAGCAGCTGAAGCTGGGCGTCGAGATCCTCCGGTCGCGTCCCGCCGGTGAGCACGAAGGCGTCGTCGCCGACCGCAAAGGTGCGCCCGAGGATCTTCGAGCGCAGCACCTGGTCGATGTCCTGGGTATCGATGCGGTCGAGACCGCCTTCCGGGAAGCCGCCGGCCGCGGCCCAGAGCGGCGTCGGGTGGTCGGACGGAAGTTCGAGCCGGCCATGGCCGATCCTGGCCATGACCTGGATCTCGTCGGTCTTGAACTTCGTGGGCATGACGGTCAGCCGCACGCCGTTGGCGAAGCGAACGAAGGTCACCCCCAGATCGGCGATCTCCCGTTGCTCGGAGACATGGCCGGGCGCGCCAAGGTTGTCGTAGGGCCAGCTGAGCGCCGCCTGGGCCATCGGCGGCGTGACGGGCTGGGCGTCGATCTTGGCGAATGCCTGCGCCACGGCCGCCTGGCCGCCATCGACGGGCTCTGCGCTCGCGACCAGGGTCAGCGGTCCCGATCCGCCGAACACCGATTTCAGCGCTTCCGAGATGTCTGCCGGCGTCAGCCCTTGCACGTCCTCCTCGAACAGCGCGAGGTCTTCCGAAGGACTTGTCTCCACTTCGGGACTGGCGACCGTCGCGACGATATCGTCGGCGACGGCCGGGGTGTTGCGCGTCGCCTCGCCCTCCGCGGCGGCTTTGAGCGCCGCGCGGTAGGTGTCGACCTCGGTGGCGAGCTCGTCAGCCGAAACGCCGTACTGGATCAGCCGACGCACCTCCTGGTCGGCGGACGCGAGCGCGTCGCGCCAGCCACCTGGCTTCGTCTCCGTCTGCAAGGTGGTCACCTCGGCGGAGTGGAAGACATCGTCGCGATAGGCGCTCGCACCGAGGAAGGGCGGGTCCTCCGCCCGCACCAGCTTGCTCAGGCGGCGGTTCAGCACAGCCAGCGCCAGGTTGTCGATCATCTGGGCGCGGCGCTTGGCCTTGGAGTCCGGCGAGAGGTCAGGCGGCGCGACCCAGTTCATCTGGACGATCTCCGGCGCGCCCGGCTCGACCCTCAGCTCGGTGACCGACCCGCGCGCGAGCGGCGCGCCGCGGTCCGGTTCGGCGCCCGGCGGCGACTTCGCCGTCCAGTCGGCGAACCGAGCCTTGATCTTGGATTCCATGACGTTGGGATCGAAGTCGCCGACCGCGACCAGCACCGCGCGTTCCGGCCGGTAGTAGTGGGTGTAGATGTCGAGCAGCTGCTCGCGCGTGGCGCCCTTGACCGCTTCAACCAGTCCGATCGGGAACCGGTCGGCGGCGCGCTGGCCATCGAGGGCGAGCTGCAGGCTGGCTTTGGCCACGTGATAGCCCGGCGTGTCGCGCAGACGCTCCTCGGAGAGCACCACGCCGCGCTCCTTGTCGATCGCGTCCTGGCTCAGCGTCAGCTCGCTGGCGACCTCGCGCAGCAGCATCAGGCTCACGTCGACCGTGTCGGGATCGGCCTTCGGAAGGTCGAGCTTGTAGATCGTCTCCTCCCACGAGGTCGAAGCGTTGGTGTCGCCGCCGAAGCCCAGGCCGTGCCGCTGGAGGATCTTGACCATCTCGCCGTTCGGCACGTGGGTCGAGCCGTCGAACGCCATGTGCTCCAAGAGGTGCGCCAGACCCTGTTCTGCGTCGGTCTCGTAGAGCGATCCGGCCGCGAACCGCAGCCTGAGCGATGCCTGCCCGCCGGGCGTGGTGTTCCGCATGACGACGTAGCGCATGCCGTTGGGCAGCGTCCCAAACCGCATCGCCGGATCGGGCGGGAAGGGCGCGTAGGTCTGCGGCCAGACGCTGGCCAGTGGTTGCGGAGGCGCCGCTTGGGCGGCGCTGAAGAGGAGGGTGAACGCGAATGCGGCGGCTATGGCCAGCCACCTTGAGCCGAGCATGGAGACAGAACCCTGTTGTCGTAGGGAAAACGGTGGGGACCATTGCCGCGCGTTGTGGCCTTGGCAAGGCGCAAAAAAGCCGCGCCGGCGACTGCGGTCGCCGGCGCGGTCGTATCTCCCTCGAACGGCTCGGCGCGGGTCAGAGCCCGCGAGGCGGTTAGTAGCGGCTACGCTGGACGTCGCGGTCGCTGTCGCCGTCCCACCGGTTCGGTTGTGCGCGCGTCGCAGCGTTGTTGGTCTGTACGTTGTTGTAGGCGGGCGTGTAGCCGCCGGTGACCCCGGTCGTGCCAAGCGGGTCGCCGTTCTGCAGGCAGACCTCCGGTCCCGGCGCGCCATAGAGGTTGGCCATCATCTCGAGCACCGCGCGCTCGATGACGGCGCGGACGCCGAGCTGGATCGGCTCGAGGCCGCCTTCGCCGACGGACACATTGTAGATGTTGCCGTGGAAGAAATCGAACAGGCCGACGCCGACCTGACGGGCGATGATCTGCTTCTGATAGGAGATCACGTCCACCACCTGCAGGGTGCGGGTGTCGACCAGGCGCAGGTCGAGACCGACGTTCATCACGTAGAGCTGGCCCGCGGCCTGGGCGGTGAGCCCGTTCGCGGTCGGCGCGCCGCTGGCGACACCGATGTTGCCGCCCTGCGCGTTCAAGCCCGTCGAGCGGATGTTGAAGTTCAGCTCGGTGATGCCGCCGACCAGATAGAAGTCGGAGCCGGGCACCTGGCCGGCCACGATGTGGCGATAGTCGCTGGGCTCGTCCGGACCCTTGCTGGCGCCGTCGCTGATCAGCTTGTTGTTGGCGTACTTGAGCTCGAGCTCCGACACCGAGGTGTCGTAGCGCTCGACCAGGTTCGCGCCGGCCTTGGCCAGCGCTGAAATCGCCATCAACGAGGCGCCCTGGGTCAGCTTGCGCCCCGACCCGTCGGCCTCCTCCTTGCCGGTGTAGTCGGAGATGCGGCCGACGGCGATGCGCGGAGACGCCAAATGGTGCTCGCGGGCGTATTCGCTCAGGCAGACCAGCGCTTCGGAGTAGGGCGTCGGGTTGGCCGTGACCGGCGCGTCGCCGATCGGGTGGGCGTAGTTGCCTCCGGGGCCGGCCACGGGCGACACGCACGCGGAAAGCGCCATGGCTGCAGGCCACGAGCGCCGCGGGGACTTTGGTCCGCGCGAGCAGGGACAGTCTGAAGGGAGAGACGACCATGGTTTTCAATTTCCGTTGGCGTTGTTGCTGGACCCGCCGCTCGAGCCGTTCTGCGACGAGGTGTCGACACTGATGTTGGTTAGGTTCGCGTTGCTTCCGGCGCCCGAGAAGGTGTCGAGCGCGCCGGAGACGCCGGCGCCCATCGAGAAGACGCTGGTCGATGAGGGGCTCAGCGGCAGCCCCGCGCCGGTGGCGAGGTTCGGAGCGTTGAGGTCGGTGGTCTGAGCATTGACCGGACCGTTCTCTTCGTCCGGGAAATGGTTGAAGCCGCCGTTCGCGTTCGCGCCGGCATTGTTGTAGCCGCCGTTGAAGCCGGAGGCGCCCGTGACCATCTGGGCGTGCGCGGAACCGGCCAGCGCAAGCATCGCCGCAGCGGCGGACGCCGCCGCGAGCGCAGTGCGCCGCAACCCTTCGATGGTGTTCATAGTGAACGCGCCTCCACGACCCCGAACTGCCACGAGCCAACCAAAGCAACGGCCGTGCCAACTCGGATTTGATCGCGATTAAAGCGCCAACACCTCGAAATTTGGTTAAGCGTTGAGGGCCTGCTTTCTTTTTGAAACGATTTTTTTGCGGCCACCGCACTGGAAAGTGTCGCGGTTTCGCTTCATTTCGGGTCGATGGAGCCGACCCAGCCGGAGCCGCCGCCGCGCGAGCCGATCTTCCAGGCCCCGTGGCCGGCCGTGGCCCTGGTCGGCTTCATCCTCGCCTGTTTTGCCGCTGAGCTCTGGCTGGGGCCGGACCGGACCGTAACGGCGTGGGGCTTCTCGCCGGCGGCGCTCGATCGAGGGAGCTGGGTCACGCTCGTCACCGCCATCTTCGTGCATGGCGGCTGGCTGCACGTGTTGTTGAACTCGGCCTTCATCCTGGCCTTCGGAACGCCGGTGGCCCGGCGCATGGGGATCGGGCCGGTCGGCGCGCTCGCCTATTTCACCTACTTTCTGGTGTGCGGAATCCTGGGCAACCTGGCCTTCTGGGCCCTCCATCCGCACGATGCCGAGCCTCTGGTCGGCGCTTCCGGGGCGGGCTCGGCGTTGATGGCGGCCGCATCGCGCCTGTTGACGCGGGGGCCGAGCCTTGCGCCGCTGGCGAGCCAGCCGGTGGTGACGATGGCGGCGGCATTCCTTGTCGCCAACCTGATCATCGCGGTGGTCGGCTGGGCGCCTGGCGCGGGCGACGCCAAGATCGCGTGGGAGGTCCACCTTGGCGGCTATGCCGCGGGGCTTCTGCTCTTCGAGCCGGTGCTGGGCCTGCTGGGGCGGCGCTGACGCGCGCTCCGCCTGCGCCTGCGGCGCGACGGCCTTTGCGCAGGGGTTTGGCGCGCTTCGCCGAGCCGTAGCGCAAACCGCGACGGCTGGATCACGGCATAGAGAATTGCGTTTTCGCGCGATTGAGCGGACGCTGAGCACGCTTGGATATTGAGGAAGGAGGGACGGCCATGCTCGTTTCCCAGATCCTTAAGCATAAAGGCGACCTGGTCTTCACCGCTTACCCGCACGAAACCGTGGCGGCGGCGGCCGCGCTCCTGCACGCGCGACGCGTTGGAGCGATGGTTATCGTGGATCAGCAGGACAGGGTGGTTGGAATACTGTCCGAGCGCGACGTGGTGCGCGTCGTGGCGGAGGAGGGCGCGGCGGGCCTCAGCCGCCCGATTTCCACCTGCATGACGCGGGACGTGATCTTCGCCGAGCCGGGCGAGACCGTGCAGTCGCTTCTCGAGCGCATGACCGATCGGCGTATCCGCCACCTGCCGGTGCTGAAAGACGGGCGGCTCTCGGGTCTCGTTTCCATCGGCGATCTGGTGAAGAGCAAGATCGCCGAGACGGAAGCCGAAGCGGAGACGCTGAAGGCCTACATCTCCGCCGGCTGAGCCGCGGCGCCCACCCGCGCCGCGTCGGCCAGGCTGTAGCCCTCGAGTTCGTGCGCGGTCGCCTCGCGCGCCCTGAGCAACGCAGGTCGCAGCACGCAGGTCTCGAGGCTAGGGCAGTCGTGGCATTTCCGGAACGCGGTGCGGCTGACGCACGGCGCGAGCGCCAGCGGCCCGTCGATGACGCGGATCACCTCAGCGAAGCTGATCGCCTCAGGCGCGCGCGC
>CAWCDF010000004.1:0-762500 GCA_963794315.1 uncultured Alphaproteobacteria bacterium | reverse complement strand
CCCGGTAAACGGCGGCCGTAACTATAACGGTCCTAAGGTAGCGAAATTCCTTGTCGGGTAAGTTCCGACCTGCACGAATGGCGTAACGACTTCCCCGCTGTCTCCAGCATAGGCTCAGCGAAATTGAATTCCCCGTGAAGATGCGGGGTTCCCGCGGTCAGACGGAAAGACCCTATGAACCTTTACTGCAGCTTCGCCTTGGCGTTAGCAGCAACATGTGTAGGATAGGTGGGAGGCTATGAAACCGGGGCGCCAGTCTCGGTGGAGCCAACCTTGAAATACCACCCTTATTGTTGCTGACGTCTAACCGCGGCCCGTTATCCGGGTCCGGGACATGGCGTGGCGGGCAGTTTGACTGGGGCGGTCGCCTCCCAAAGTGTAACGGAGGCGCGCGATGGTGGGCTCAGAGCGGTCGGAAATCGCTCGTCGAGTGCAATGGCATAAGCCCGCCTGACTGCGAGACTGACAAGTCGAGCAGAGACGAAAGTCGGCCATAGTGATCTGGTGGTTCTGCGTGGAAGGGCCATCACTCAACGAATAAAAGGTACTCTAGGGATAACAGGCTGATTTTGCCCAAGCGTCCATAGCGACGGCAAAGTTTGGCACCTCGATGTCGGCTCATCACATCCTGGGGGTGGAGCAGCTCCCAAGGGTTCGGCTGTTCGCCGATTAAAGTGGTACGTGAGCTGGGTTCAGAACGTCGTGAGACAGTTTGGTCCCTATCTGCCGTGGGTGTACGAAGCTTGAGAGGATCTGTCCCTAGTACGAGAGGACCGGGATGGACATACCTCTGGTGGACCTGTCGTGGCGCCAGCCGCGCAGCAGGGTAGCTAAGTATGGAATAGATAACCGCTGAAAGCATCTAAGCGGGAAACTTACCTCAAAACAAGGCTTCGCTGAGAGCCGTGATAGACCATCACGTTGATAGGCCAGGTGTGGAAGCGCGGTGAGGCGTGGAGCTTACTGGTACTAATCGCTCGATAGGCTTGATCGTTCTTATCAAAACTCATGCGCGTCGCTGTTGATCGTCGCCAGACTGTGATGTCTTCTCACATCCTCTTCGTTGACCTGGTGGCTATGCCGGAAGGTCCCCACCCGATCCCATTCCGAACTCGGTCGTTAAGCCCTCCTGGGCCGATGGTACTTCGTCTTAAGGCGCGGGAGAGTAGGTCGTCGCCAGGTCTGCCAAGAGGATGCGCTTCCAACAGCGGTCCAGACCCTTCATCACGTCTCTCTTTCGCCGGTCCGCCGGCCGCCAAGTTTGACGCGGGGTGGAGCAGCCCGGTAGCTCGTCAGGCTCATAACCTGAAGGTCACAGGTTCAAATCCTGTCCCCGCACCCAGATAGCCTCGCAGCGCGTGAGGTCGCAGCGGCCCTCTCGGCGTTCCCGAGCAGGGCCGCAAGCGTGTCCGAGGCGTGGCTGAAGTCAGCGACCCTCAACCCCTCCCCATAGAAAAGATCGGCTCGAAGCAGCCGAGGATGAGGCGCTTCGCATCGAATGGCGGCTCTCCGGCCGTGTCCATGCGCGCGTCCTGGTGCATCTTCTCTTCGGCGGCGTAGAAGCTCGCCTTGTCGGGCCAGATTTGCCAGGTGAAGACGATCTTCTCGCCGTCTTTCGCGGCGACGGCGCGGCGGAAGTCGGTCTGCTTGCCGTCGGGAACGAAATCCTCCCAACACTCGACGATCTCCAGACATCCATAGTCCTTGAAGAGCTTCGCTCCGTTCTCGGCCCACTTGCGATAGGCCTCCATCTTCTCCTCGGGCACAGGGATCACGAGGCCGGCGACGTACATGGGCTCAGGCTCCTTCGGCTCGCGCCGCCTTAGACGGCATCGACATACGACTTAGAACAGAGGGCCTGCAGGAACCTGTCAGCACTGCGTCGGAGGGTCAGCGTGCCGCTCTACCGGCGTTCGAGCCGCGCCAGCCGGGCGCGCTCCGCCGATGGGGATGCCAAGCCGCGCAATCTCAACTATTGGAGCGGGCACGGTTTCGCGGAGCGCGCTTTGCCAGATCTCGCCGTCTTCTATGAGCATCCGCAGTGGTTCGAGCGCCTGTTCGCCGAGCTCGATCGCCGCGGCGTCGACTGGACGGCGATCCCGATCCAGGACCACACCTTCGATCCCGCCGACGATCGCGTGCCGGCGCCGGTGATCCTCAACCGCCTGGCGATGTCCTCGTTCCTGCGCCAGTCGGAGCACGCGCTGTTCTACAGCCTGGCCGCGCTCGATCACTGGCAGGGGCTGGGCGCGCGCGTGATCAACGGGCCTGGCGTGCTCGCCTACGACCTGAGCAAAGCCCGCCAGCTCAGCCTTTTCCGCCGCTGCGGCCTCGAGGTTCCGCGCACGCGCGTGGCGCACCGGCGCGCCGACGTGCCCAGGCTCGCTGCCGAGATCGGCTATCCGGTGATGGTGAAGGTCAACGTCGGCGGCTCCGGCGCCGGCATGATCCGCTACGACCGCGCCGACGAGCTCGAACCGGCCGTCGCCGACGGCCT
The DNA here is from genome assembly GCA_963794315.1 of uncultured Alphaproteobacteria bacterium. GTDB lineage: Bacteria > Pseudomonadota > Alphaproteobacteria > Caulobacterales > Caulobacteraceae > Poindextera. The sequence goes on along the minus strand of CAWCDF010000004.1, from coordinate 760,003 downwards.
AACGCCGGTCGGCGTCGATGGCGTCGCCTTGGTGCAGGAGTACGTACCGGCTCGCGACGGACGGGTGATCCGTTGCGAAGTCCTCGACGGGCGCCTGCTCTACGCCATCGCGCTCGAACGGCGCGGGCTCGACCTTCGATCTCTGCCCGGCCGACGTCTGCATGGTCGACAAGCCCACCATCACCATCTCGGCCTTCGATCCGCCGGCCGAGCTAGCCGCGGCGCGCGGAGCGCATCGCCAAGGCGGCCGGCATGGATGTCGGCGGCATTGAGTACATGATCGACGACCGCGACGGACGGACGAAGTTCTACGACCTCAACGCGCTTTCCAACTTCGTCGCCAACCCGCTCGAGGTCCTGGGCTTCGACCCGCACGAGCCGTTCGTGACCTGGCTGATCGGCCAGATCGCCGCGCGCCAGAAGGCCGCCGCGTGAGGTACGGTTTCTGGGCGCCCGTGTTCGGCGGCTGGCTGCGCAACGTGCCAGACGAGGGCATGGCGGCGACCTGGGACTACATGCGCCGACTCTGCCAGCGCGCCGAACAGATCGGCTACGACCTGACCCTGATCGCCGAGCTCAACCTCAACGATATCAAGGGTGTCGACCAACCGGCGCTGGACGCCTGGTCGACCGCCGCGGCGCTGGCCGCCGTCACCGAGCGGCTCGAGCTGATGGTCGCGGTGCGGCCCAACTTCCACCAGCCGGCGCTGTTCGCCAAGCAGGCCGCCAACATCGACCGGATCTCCGGTGGGCGGCTGGCGCTGAACGTCGTCTCCTCGTGGTGGGCGGAGGAGGCGAAGAGCTATGGCCTGGCGTTCGACCAGCACGACGACCGCTACGGCCGCACCAGCGAGTGGCTCGCCGTCGTTGGCGGCCTCTGGCGCGAGCCGAAGTTCAGCTTCGCCGGCGAGCGCTACCAGCTGACTGACGCCATCTGCGAGCCAAAGCCGGTCAAGCAAGCCCGTCGATCTACGCGGGCGGCGAGTTCGATGCCGCCAAGAACATGATCGCGACGCAGTGCGACGCCTACGTCATGCACGGCGACGACGTCGAGGTGGTGGCCGCCAAGATCGCCGACATGCGCGTCCGCCGCGCGGCGGCGAGCAAGCCGCCGATGATCTTCGGCATGGCCGCCTACGCCATCGTGCGCGACAGCGAGGCAGAGGCGCAGGGACGAGGTCGCCCGCATCACCACGCTCGATCCGAACGCGCCGGGCTTCGCCAACTTCGACCAGTGGCTGTCCGGCACGCAGCTCGAGCGGGAGATGAAGCTGCAGGAGTATTCGGTCTCCAACCGTGGCCTGCGCGCCGGCCTGGTCGGCACCGCAGATCAGGTCCGCCGAGCGGATCGCGGCCTACGAGGCCGCGGGCCTCGACCTCGCTGCTCCTGCAGATGAGCCCGCAGATACGAAGAGATGGAACGTTTCGCCGCCGCAGTGATCGCGGCTTAGAGCTCGAACGTGACGCCTTGGGCCAGCGGCAGGCCGGCGCCGAAGTTCACGGTGTTGGTCGCGCGGCGCATGTAGGCTTTCCAGGCATCGGATCCGGCTTCGCGGCCGCCGCCGGTCTCCTTTTCGCCCCCGAACGCGCCGCCGATCTCGGCCCCGGAGGGCCCGATATTGACGTTGGCGATCCCGCAGTCGGAGCCGCGCTCGGAGAGGAAGCGCTCGGCCTCGCGCAGGTCGAGGGTGAAGATCGACGACGAAAGCCCCTGCGGCGCCGCGTTGTTGAGCGCGATCGCCTCGTCGAGATCGCGATAGGACATGACGTAGAGGATGGGCGCGAACGTCTCGGCGAGGACCACGTCTGCCTGACCGGGCATCTCGACCAGGGCCGGGCGCACGTAGACGCCCGGTCCCTCCAGCCGCTCGCCGCCGTTCACCCGACCGCCGGCCGCGCGGGCCTCGTCGAGGGCGCGCGCCATCGCCTCGGCTGCACGCGCGTCGATCAGCGGGCCGACCAGGGTTTCCGGGTCGCGCGGATCGCCGATGCGCACGGACGGCGTAGGCCGCCTTCAGCCGCGGAACGAGGGTGTCATACACCGCCTCGTGCACGAACAGGCGGCGCAGCGTCGTGCAGCGCTGGCCGGCCGTGCCCATCGCGGCGAAGGCGATCGCGCCGCACGGTCAGGTCCAGGTCGGCCGACGGGCAGACGATGGCGGCGTTGTTGCCGCCGAGCTCGAGCAGCGCACGGGCGAACCGCCCCGCCAGCAGCGGGCCGACCGCTCCGCCCCATGGCTCGTCGAGCCGGTCGCCGAGACCAGCGGCACACGCGGGTGGTCGACCAGCGCCTCGCCGAGCGCGCGGCCGCCGATGAGGACCTGGCTCAGCGCCGGCGGCGCATCGCCGAACGCCGCGACGGCGCGCTCGAACAGCGCCTGCACGGCCAGCGCGGTCAGCGGCGTCTTTTCCGACGGCTTCCACACCACTGGGTCGCCGCAGACGAGCGCGAGCGCCGCGTTCCACGCCCAGACCGCGACCGGGAAGTTGAAGGCGGTGATGACGCCGACCACGCCCAGCGGCTGCCAGGTCTCCATCATGCGGTGGTCGGCCCGCTCGGTGGCGATGGTGAGGCCGAACAGCTGGCGCGAGAGGCCCACGGCGTAGTCGCAGATGTCGATCATCTCCTGGACCTCGCCCAGACCCTCGGACAGCGTCTTGCCGGCCTCGAGCGTGACCAGCAGGCCCGAGATCGGCCTTGGCGGCGCGCAGCTCTTCGCCGAGCAGGCGGACGAGCTCGCCGCGCCGGGGCGCCGGAGCCGATGCGCCAGACGAGGAAGGCCGTCGTGCGCCGCGTCGATGGCGCGCGTCGCCTCGGCGGCCGTGGCGTCGGCGCGATCCGCGCGATCTCTTCGCCCGTGATCGGCGTTGAGGCGACGAGTTCGCCGCGGCCACCGGTGAACGCCAAGGCGGTCGACGCCAGGCGCGCGAGGCTGCCTCGGCGGCGATGCCCGGTTGCGCATGAACGTTCATGCGGCATGCTCCATGGCGCGACGGCTGGGCGCCTCGCGCCGGCATAGACGCGGCCGAAGCGGTTGGCCAGGAAGCCGCCAGGGCGATCTCCTCCTGGCGCACGAAGCCGCTGCTGCGCAACGGCGCCCTGGGCCAGCAGGTCGAGCACCGCGCAGATGCCGGAGGCGGTGGTGATCTGGATCGCGCTACAGCATGCGCCCGCCTACCTCGCGGGCGTAGATCTTGTTGGCGTAGGTTTCCTGCACCAGCTGGCCGTCCTTCAGGCCCGAGACGGTGACGAAGACGATGACCACGTCCTGCAGCGTCGCCGGCACGGCGTGCTCGAGGATGTCCTTCAGCAGGTCGCGGCGGTCGCGCAGGCGAAGGTCGTTCAGCAGCGCCTTCATGATCGCCGCGTGGCCGGGATAGCGGATGGTGCGGTAGTTGAGGTTGCGGACGCTTGCCGGCCAGGGTCTCGCACAGCGTGCCCAGGCCCGCCGGAGGTGTTGAACGCCTCGTAGGCCACGCCGTCGAGGGCGAAGGCTCTCGCATTCCTCCAGCGCCCGGGTCTGGCGCAGCACTCCGTCGACGATGGCCTCGCACGGCTCGCAGTACTCGTTGATCACCCCGTCGGTCGACCAGGTCAGATTGTAGTTCAGCGCGTTGGACGGATACTTGCGGCAGCGCGCCCGACGCGCAGGCGCACGTCGTGCAAGATCGTCGAAATGCGCAGGCCAGGTCGGCGGCGACGATCGAGATGAAGCCCGGGGCGAGGCCGCATTGGGGGATGAAGGCGGTCGTCGGCGCCGGCGGCCAGGCCTTGACGCTCGCGCGCGTGGTGGCGACGTCCTCGGTGAGGTCCAGGTAGTGAGCGCCGGCGCCGGCGCGCGGCCTCGGCGACCGCCAGCGTCAGGTGGTAGGGCGCGGCGCTCAGGACCGCGAACTTGCCCCGCCAGCGCGCGGTCGAGCGCCGCGGGGTCGGCGATGTCGATGCGACGGTGATGAATGCCCGCCCCGCAAGCCAGGCCTTCGAGAGCCGCCGCCGAGCGGTCGAGCGCCGTCACCTGATAGTCGCCCGAACGCGCCAACAGGCCTGAAACGACCGCGCCGATCTTGCCGGCGCCGATGACTGCCACGCTCCGCAAAGGCCCGCCTCCCGCATAAAGATTCCATGACAAGAGTGGTTGACCACGCGCCGAATTGCCACGACCAGTTCGCCGATTCGCCGAGACATTTCCGACGCTCTGCCATACCAGCTATGCATATGGACGAAATCGACCAGGCGCTGATCGCCCGACTGCGCGAGAACGCCCGCGCGCCGACCGCCCAGCTCGCGCGCGGGCTCGGCCTTTCGCGCACGACCGTGCAGAGCCGGATCGAGCGGCTGGAGCGCACCGGCGTCGTCACCGGCTACACGGTGCGCCTGTCCGACGCGCACGAGCGCGGGCAGATCCACGCCTACGTGATGGTCATGGTCGCGCCGAAGCAGGCGGCTTCGGTCGCCGCCGCCGTTCGCCGGATGCCGCAGGTGCGCCTGCTGCAGTCGGTCAGCGGCCCGTTCGACATGATCGCGCTCGCCGCCGCGCCGTCCGCCGTCGATATGGACGCGCTGATCGACGCCATCGGCGCCCTCGACGGCGTCGAGCGGACGACGTCCTCGATCGTCCTGTCGACGAAGATCGACCGATAGGCGCGGGATCCTAGGGCCTACGGCTGTATTCGTAGTCCTCGCGCTCGACCGGCCCAGTCCTGAGCCCGCTCGGCAGCGGCGACCGCGTGGCGTTCACCTGCCGGTGGGCCTCCAGCGCGGCTTCGTCGGCCCAATGTTCGAGCAGGACGAGCTTGTCCGGGTCCACGACGCTCTGGAACACCTCGAACTGCTCGCAGCCGGGCTCCTGCATGACCTCGGCGCAGCGGGCGCGGAAGGCGGCGGCCAGCTCCGCTCCCTTTCCGGCGACAGCGTGCAGCGTGATGATGATGCGGATCGCCATGGCTAGTTGGTCCATTGCGCCAGCCAATCGGCCAGCGATTGCGGGGTCATGTGGCGAGCGTCGGCCAGCGCGGCGACGTGGCCGGCGTCGATCAGCCGGTCGCTTGCCGGGTCGACGACCAGCAGGCTCGGCACCCCCTCAAGCCTGCGGGTTATGCCGTAGCGGGCAGGGACCTGCAGGTTCTTGTCGAAGCGCCCGACGTCCACGGTGACCTCCTCGTAGTGGATGTCCACGAAAGCCCGCACCTCGGGCAGGTCCATCGTGCCGGCGAGCACGCGGCAATCTCCGCACCAGTTCCCGCCGAGGTCGATGAGAAGCAGCTTGTGGTTCTCGAGCGCGCGCGCCTTGGCCTTGGCGACGGCGGCGTCGGCGTCGGCGTGCTCATCGTACGGGAACGGCAGAGGGGTCCGGAGCTGGGCGAAACTCGCGATCGTGACATGCGGCGCCGGCGCGGCCAGCGCCGGTCCACCGAGCAACACGACCGCCGCAGCCAGCGCCAAGCTCTTTCGCATACTGACGACCTCCCAAGCCCTGGCGCAGGCGCGCGCGTCGCCCGCCTGCCCTATACGCCTTGGGCCTTAGACGCGCGAGGACGTGAATCCATGCCCGACGGCCTCACTTGCGGGTGGCGGCTGCCCGCATCGACATTGCGCCCGCGCGTGCTAGGCAGGCGTTGGCCGCCCGTCCCGGGGGGCGGGGACATCCGTCATGCGCAAAATCTTCATCGGCCTCGCCGGTCTCGTACTGCTCGCCGCCTGTTCGAAGGCGCCTAGCAATGCAGACAGCAGCGCGGCAGCCGCCAGCGTGGGCGCGAGCTCGGCCGCCCCAGCGTCCGCTCCAGCGACCGCGCCGGCAGCGCCGGCGACCGGCCCCGCTGTTTTGGGCTCGTACACCGTCGACGGCAAAGCCGCGGTGCTCACCCAGGTCACGACCCACAAGGACGATCCGTTCGATGGCCAGCCGGTAACGGACGTCGTGTTCACGGCGAAGGACCAGGCGGGCGACGCAAAGGCCGCGGACAATGCGTTGTTCGGCAACTTTGGCGACGCGATCGTCGTCAAGCTCGAGCCCGACGGCTCGGTTGTCGGCGCCGACATCGTCCACTCCGGCCTGAAGGAACAGGGATCGGTTTCGCTGTCCGGCGTCTTCTCGGTTAAGAACTATCGGGCGGCGGGCGGCCAGATCTCCGGCGAGCTCACGACGGGCGGCCCGAACGACGTCTTCGGACAGAAGGTGGATGTGGACCTCACCTTCCACACCAAGGCGCCGTAGCGGTCAGCCCGCTCGCACGAAGAGGCCGACGGTCAGCGCAAAACCGATCGCGACGACAATGATGCGCAGCGCGGTCTCGTTCACGCGCTTCAGCATGAGGCCGCCGAGGATGCCGCCGCAGATCGCGCCGACGGCTACGACGGCGATCCGCCGCCAGTCCAGGTGCGGCGTGAAGATGAAGATCGCGACCGCGGACGCGTTCATCATCCCGGCCAGCACGTTCTTGGTCGCGCCCGCCGACCGCACGGCGAGACCCGCCAGCGTCAATCCTGCCAGCATCAAAAAGCCGATGCCGCCGCCGAAGTAGCCGCCGTAGATCGAGATGGCGAACTGGATCAGCGCCGTGGGCGTCCGCCCGATCGGGCGGACGGCCTCAGTCGGTCGCCTCAGGAAACTCCCCCAGGCGAAAACGGCCGTGGCGAAGAGGACGAGATAGGGCAGCAGCCGCGCAAAGAACGCGGGCGGGGTCGCCAGCAGGAGCGCTGCGCCGAACGCCCCGCCCGCCAGGCTGATGATAACGAGCATCCAGAACGGCTGCCCGCCGGCGCTGGCGACGTTATCGCGGCCGACCCAGCCGGTCGTGAGCTGGCCGGGGAAGAGGGCGATGGTCGAGGTGATGTTGGCCGCCCGCGCGTCCAGGCCCGAAAGCATCAGCACCGGCAGGGTGATGAACGACCCGCCCCCGGCCAGCGCGTTCTGCGCCCCGGCCCAGAAAGCGGCTGCGAAAAGAAGCGCGAGCATGGCCTGCATTGCCGCTCCTAGCCCGGCCCCAGGCTCTCACGCCACCTTAGCCGTCATCCCCCGCCGGAGCGCAGCGGAATGCGGGGGACCCATGAACACCCACGTTCCGCGGTGATCATGGGTGGCCCGGACAAGCCGGGCCATGACGACATATTGTGTTTGGAGGCTAGAGCCGCTCGACGATGGTGACGTTGGCCAGGCCGCCGCCTTCGCACATGGTCTGCAGGCCGTAGCGCTTGCCGCGCGTCCTTCAGCGCATAGACCAGCGTGGTCATCAGCTTGGTGCCCGAGGCGCCGAGCGGATGGCCGAGCGCGATCGCGCCGCCGTTGACGTTGAGCCTGTCGGGATCGGCGCCGAGTGTCTTGCAGCCAGGCGACGGGCACCGAGGCGAAGGCCTCGTTGACCTCGAACAGGTCGATGTCGTCGATCTTCATGCCGGCCTTCTTCAGCGCCCGCTCGGTGCCGGGGATCGGCGCCTCCAGCATGATCACCGGGTCGCCGCCGATCACCGTCATGTGGTGGATGCGGGCCATCGGCTCGACGCCGAGCGACTTCAGCCCCGCTTCGCTGACGACCATCACGCCCGAGGCGCCGTCGCAGATCTGGCTCGAGGTCGCCGCGGTGATCGCGCCGCCTTCCTGCAGCAGCTTTACCGCCCTGATGCCTTCGAGGCTGACGTCGAAGCGGATGCCCTCGTCGACCGTGTGCAGCTCGGTCTTGCCCTCGGCCGTCGTGATCTCGACCGGCACGATCTCGTCCTTGAAGCGTCCGCCTTGCGTCGCCGCGATCGCCTTCTGGTGGCTCTTGAAGCCGAACTCGTCGAGCTGGTCCTTGGTCAGGCCGTACTTCTTGGCCATCATCTCGGCGCCCATGAACTGGCTGAACTGGATGTTGGGGTAGCGCTCCTCCATCCGCGGGCTCTTCGGAACGCCGAAGCCTTCCTTCGCCGCCAGGGTCACCGAGAGGCCCATCGGCACGCGGGTCATGCTCTCGACGCCGGAGGCGATGACGATGTCCATGGAGCCGGACATCACCGCCTGGGCGGCGAAATGCAGCGCCTGTTGCGAGGAGCCGCACTGGCGGTCGACCGAGGTGGCCGGCACGCTCTCGGGAAGCTTGGAGGCGAGGACGGCGTTGCGGGCGATGTTGGTCGCCTGCTCGCCGACCTGCATGACGCAGCCCATGACCACGTCCTCGATCTGCGCCGGGTCGGCGCCCGAGCGCTCGACCAGCGAGTCCAGCACCTGCGCGGCGAGGTCGGCCGGGTGCACGCCTTGCAGACGGCCCCCCTTGCGGCCGCCGGCGGTGCGCGCGGCGGCGACGATGTAGGCTTCGGCCATAGGGTCCTCCTTTCCTTGGGTGATCAGGCTCGAATTAGCCCGAGCGAGGACGGGCGCGCAACGATGCCGCAGGGTCAGGCGCGGTCTGTGAGTTTAGGCTCAACCCGCCGGCTTAGCTTGCCGTCAACCGCATTCAGGTACCTCTATCGGTCATGTTCAAAGCCAAGACTCAGATCGACGTGCACAACGGTAAGAAGGCCATCGAGCGCATCAGCCGCGTCTCCGACAACCTCATCGGCATCGGGCCGTTTGGGATTGGGCTCGACGGCATCCTCGCCTGGGTTCCGGGCCTGGGCGAGCTCTACAGCATCGGCGCCGGCGCGGCGCTCGTGCTCGAAGGCTATCGCGCCCGCGTTCCAGCCAGCGTGCTGGTGCAGGCCGGCATGCTCGTCTCGATCCGCACGCTGTCGAACATCTTCCCTGTCCTCGGCGGAGTGATCGTCGACTTCTTCCGCGGTCACCGCATGGCGGCGCGGCTCTTGGTGCAGGCGATCGACGACACCGTCTACATCGAAGGTGTCCCCGGCCGCGATCACCCGGAATACGCCGGCGTGCTGGCGCGCATCCGCTCGGGCGAAGAGCGCAGGCGGGTGGTGTTCCTGGGCTAGATCCGGCGCCGCGTCCCGCGCGTAGAAGGCGAGAACGGAGGCCTCGCCGTGACGCGCATGCTCGTCGCCTATGGGATCATGATCGCGCTCTTCCCGGCGCTCGATTTCGGCTGGTTCTCGATCATCGCCCGCGACGCGTACCAGGCGGAGATCGGCGCCCTGCTCAACCCGACGCTCAAGCTCGCGCCGGCGGTCGGCTTCTACGCCCTCTACGCCGCGGGCGTGCTGGTGTTCGTCGTCCGCCCCGCGCTCGAGCGCGCCGACTGGCGCTCGACCGCGCTCGCCGCCGCCTTCTTTGGCCTTGTGGCCTACGGAACCTTCGATCTGACCAGCCTCGCCCTCATCAAGGGCTTCGCGCTCAAGGCCGGGCTCACCGACATGGCCTGGGGCGCGTTCGCAACGACGCTCGCGGCCAGCGCGGCGCGCCTCGCCGCTGCGCGGGTACGGCCCTAGGCGCGCTCAAGCCGGGACGGCCGCGCCCCACTCATTCCAGCCCGCCCAGCGCGGCGTGCCCGGCAGATACATTGTCTCCCGCCGCTCCACGCGGAATCCGGCCGCCGCGATGGCGCTGGTGACCGGGCGGGTCAGGTGACAGCCGCCGGCGATGCGCTTCCACACCGGCTCGATCCGCCGCTGCCATTTGACCACCGCGGCGTCGGGGGCCAGCCCGTGCTCGCAGAACAGGAGCCGCCCGCCGGGCTTGAGCACGCGCCTGGCCTCGGCCAGCGAGGCTCGCGGATCCTGCACCGAGCAGAGGGTGAAGGTGCACACGACACAGTCGAAGGCGTGGTCGTCGAACGGCAGAGCTTCCGCGCGGCCGTCGAGGACATGTACCGGAATGCTCGATCCCTCGACCGCCTGCTCCGCCCGCCGCCGCAGCGGCTCCGACGGCTCGACCGCCGACAGGTCCTTCACCCTGGTCGTATCGTAGTAGGGGAGGTTGAGCGCGCTGCCCATGCCGAGCTCAAGCACGCGCCCCTCGGCGTCGGGGACGACCTTGGCGCGCTGGTACGCGATCGGCTTGGCCGAGCAGGCGCAGTTCAGCAGCCAGGGAACGACGTAGCGATCGTAAAGGCCCATCGGCGAAGCTTATGCGCTACGAGCGGCCTTGGCCATCCGCAGGCGCCAAAGGACAATTCCAGTTGCGCGGCGGCCCCCGCTTACGCATGAAGTCGCCCGCGAAGTCGGCGGCCGACGCGACGGCCGTTTGGGAGGCCTGATGTCGAAGACGCGTGCGCATTATCTCTTCACCAGCGAGTGCGTGTCCGAGGGCCATCCGGACAAGGTCGCCGACCGCATCTCCGACGAGGTGGTCGACGCCTTCCTGGCCGCCGACCCCGTCGCGCGCGTGGCCTGCGAGACGATGGTCACCACCAACCGCATCATCCTGGCCGGCGAGGTGCCGCGGGCCGGAGGGCGTGCGTCGACGAGCCTCGAGGACAAGGTCCGCGCCGCGGTCAAGGACATCGGCTACGAGCAGGAGGGCTTCCACTGGCAGCAACGCCGACTACGCCTGCTTCCTGCACGCCCAGTCGGCCGACATCGCCATGGGCGTCGACGCGGCCGGCAACAAGGACGAGGGCGCCGGCGACCAGGGCATCATGTTCGGCTACGCCACCGACGAGACGCCCGAGCTGATGCCGGCGACGCTGCAGTATTCGCACAACATCCTGAAGACCCTCGCCGAGGCGCGCCACTCGGGCGACCGAGCCGGACCTGGAGCCCGACGCCAAGAGCCAGGTGACGCTGCGTCTACGAGAACGGCAGGCCGGTGCGCGCGACCTCGATCGTGCTCTCGACCCAGCACCGCGAGGGCCTGACCCCCGCCGACGTCGCCGACATCGTCCGCCCCTACGTCCTGAAGGTGCTTCCCGGACGGCCTCGTCACCGACGAGACCGAGTGGCACGTCAACCCGACCGGCAACTTCGTCATCGGCGGGCCGGACGGCGACTGCGGCCTCACCGGCCGCAAGATCATCGTCGACACCTACGGCGGCGCCGCGCCGCACGGCGGCGGCGCCTTTTCCGGCAAGGACCCGACCAAGGTCGATCGGTCGGCGGCCTACGCCTGCCGCTACCTGGCCAAGAACGTGGTCGCCGCCGGCCTGGCCGACAGCTGCACCATCCAGATCGGCTATGCGATCGGCGTCTCCCGCCCGCTGAGCTTCTACGTCGACCTGCACGGCGGCCGAGATCGATCCGGCGAAGCTCGAAGAGGCGCTGCCCGAGATGATCGGCGGCGCGACGCCTCGGGCCATCCGCGAGCATCTGAGCCTCAACCGCCCGATCTACGCTCGCACCGCCGCCTACGGCCATTTCGGCCGCGCGCCCGAGGCCGACGGCGGCTTCTCGTGGGAGAAGACCGATCTGGCGGACCAGCTGCGGGCGCTGGCCTAGCGCGCGAGCTTGTGCAGCCCGGCCTCCGTGACGATTGCGTCCAACGGAACGTCGTGCGGCTGGCGATGCAGGGTCTTGAGCCGACCAAGCTCGAAGCCGACGCCGAGCGTCGGCGGCCTTGGCGATAGCGCGGCGAGCGTGCGGTCGTAGTAGCCGCCGCCGTAGCCCAGGCGGTAGCCGCGCGCGTCGAAGCCGACAATCGGGATGATCAGCATGTCGGGACTGAGCGGCTCTCCGGAGGCCGGCTGCAGAATGCCGCCGACGCCGGGGATCATCTTCGACTGCGGCCCCCAGCCGCGGAATTCCATCGGCCGGTGTGGCCGGACGGGCGCCGGCAAGGCGACCCGGCCGCCGAGGTCGATGATGCGCAGCATCGCGCCATACAGGTTCGGCTCGCCCTGGTGCGGCCAGTAGCAACCCACGACGCCAGGGTTTGTTACGCCCAGGTGGGTGATCAGCGTGCGCACGATCGCGTTCTCGGCCGCCGCGCGGACGGTCGGAGCGAGGTCGAGCCTGGCCGCGATCAGCCGCTCGCGCTGGCGGCTCCGCCAGGTGGAGACGTCGTTTGCCTCGCTCAGCTGCCGACCCCCGCTTGATCCGATCTTGGCGATGGGTCGTAATGGGGAGCGGCATCGCGGCGCAAGCGTCGTCGGCGCCGTCACTCTTGGGGGAGCGAAACCGATGACCAGAGTTTGGATCGCGGCCGCCTCGGCGCTCGCGCTGTTGTCCCTGGCCGGCTGCAAAGAGCAGGCCGATACGTCTGCGATCTCCGATGCGCTGAAGGCCGACACGACGCAGTGGAACGCCGACTGGGCGGCGCGAGATGCGGCGAAGATCGCGAGCCACTACGCCGACGACGCGGTGATGATGCAGCCTGGCGCCGACCCGGCCAGCGGCCGCCAAGCCGCGCAACAAGGCGTGACCGAGGCGTTGAAGGATCCGAACTTCACCCTCACCTTCGCCGCGGATCGTACCGACGCTTCGACCAGTGGCGACATGGCCTATGTGCAGGGGCATTTCACCGTGACGCAGACCGATCCCGCGACCCACGCCAAGGTCGCGCAGAACGGCTCGTACGTGACGGTCTACAGGAAGCAGGCCGACGGATCGTGGAGAGCCGTTGCAGACATCGCGTCTCCGGGCGCGCCGCCGCCAACGCCGAAGAAGGGCTAGGCGCACCGCCTTTTGGTCCCCGTCGCCCGCCGGGCGGCGCGGGAGATCTCTACACACATCTCGGCGGAGACGGGTGTCGGACTCCGCCGACGCCGCGCGTCCTCGGCTTGACTGCGCCGGCCCGTTCTGCTCCGCCGGCGCTCGAGCGAGGAGAAGGCGATATGCGGTTCATGATGCTCATGCTGCCGGGCGAGAAGGCGGAAGAGGGCGTGCTGCCCGACCCCGAGTTCTTCGCCGCGATGATGCGGTACAACGAAGATCTGCAGAAGGCGGGCGTGCTGCTGGCGCTCGACGGCCTTCACCCGACATCCAAAGGCGCGCGGGTCAGCTTCCGCGGCGGCCGGCCGCTGGTCACCGATGGCCCGTTCGCGGAATCCAAGGAAGTGCTGGGCGGTTATTGGATGATCCAGGTCGGCTCGAAGGCCGAAGCGGTGGAGTGGGCGCGGCGCTGCCCGGCCGCCGATGACGACGTGATCGAGGTTCGCCAGGTGCAGGAGATGAGCGACTTCTCCGACGAAATCATCGAGGCGACGAAGGAGTTGGCGGAAGCGCTCGCCGCCGTCCCGGGCCTGACAGCGCGGGCCTGAGCATAGTCATCGCGGGGGCAGTTCTCGCTGGCGACTGGTGGCAGCGAGCCGGCCGGGCAGACCCCCTACGGCGCTCGCCTTGCCTGGGTCAGCGGCCGTTCGTGCGCTAAGGGGCGGCCGTCCCTTCACGAGGCTCCCTGGAGACTGCGCGGTGCGTCTGTTTCACTTCAGCGACGACGGGAGCATTGCAAGCTTCGTCCCGCGCCCGGTCCGCACGCCCGCTCAGCGCCCGCGCGGCCGGGCATGGCTGAACGGGCCGCTGGTCTGGGCGATCGACGAGGATTGGCAGGGCCTCTACCTCTTCCCGCGCGAGTGCCCACGCATCGTGCTCAGGCCAAAGCCTACCACCACTGCGGCGGACCTGGCCCTTTGGTGGGCCGGCCGCGACTGCCGGATGATCGCCCATATCGAGGGGGCGTGGTTCGACCGCCTGAGAACGCAGCGCCTCTATCGCTACGAACTGCCGCCCGACAGCTTCGAGAGCCTCGGCGAGATTGGGACCTGGGTCAGCCGCTCACCGGTCGAGCCGCTCGCCGTCGAGGCCATTGAGGACCTGCCAGCAGCGCTCGCCGCCGACGGCGTCGAGCTGCGGGTGATGCCGTCGTTGCAACCGCTGCGAGGCGTCTGGGACACCAGCCTGCACGCGAGCGGCATCCGGCTGCGCAACGTTCAGGGCGGTTGGGACGGCGCGCCTTAACTATTGGGCGTTCGACGACTGAGCTTCGCGCTCGAGCAGCGCACGCTTGCGCTCGACGCCCCAGCGGTAGCCCGACAAAGCGCCGTCGCTGCGCACAACGCGATGGCACGGGATGGCGACGGCCGTGGGGTTCGCGGCGCAGGCTTGGGCGACGGCGCGCACGGCCTTTGGGCGACCGATCCGCGCGGCGATTTCGGCGTAGCTCGCCGTGGCGCCGGCAGGGATATCGCGCAGCGCCCGCCAGACACGCTCCCGGAACGCAGTGTCGCACACGTCGAGCGGCAGGTCGGCCGCGTCCGACGGGCACTCGACGAGGCCGACCACGCGGGCGACCAGCGTTTCGAATTCGGCGTCGGCGCCAACCAGCTCGGCGTTCGAGAAGCGATCCTGCAGTCCGCGCACGAGCCCGTCGGGGTCATCGCCAAACCGGATGGCGCATACGCCCTTGTCCGTGGCCGCAACAAGGATCGCGCCCAGCGACGTTTGGCCGACGGCGAAGCGGATCCTCGCGCCCCGCCCGCCCCTGCGGTAGTCGCTCGGCCGCATACCAAGGCGGCTGTTGCTGGTCGCATAGAAGCGGCCGTTGGAGCCGAAGCCTGCGCCGTAGATCGCTTCGGTGACGCTCGCGCCCTCGTCGAGCTCACTGACCACACGTCCCGCTCGGTGCGCGTCGGCGTATGCCTTGGGCGTGACCCCGGTCACGGCCCGGAACAGGCGGTGGAAGTGGAAGCGGCTGAGCCCCACGGCGCGCGCCAGCGCGTCCAGCGCGGGCGGCTCCTCGCTCTCGGCGATCAGGCGGCAAGCCGTGGCGACGGCGGCGGCGTGGCGCTCGGCGAGCGGCGCGGCGTTGGGCTGGCAGCGCTTGCAAGGCCGTAGACCAGCGGCTTCGGCGGCGCTTGCCTCGGCGAAGAAGCGGACGTTGGTTCGCAGCGGTCGCCGCGAAGGGCAGGTCGGCCGGCAATAGACGCCGGTCGTCATCACGCCATAGAGGAAGCGCCCCTCGGCGGCCGGCTCTCGGGCGAGCACGGCGGCCCACATGGCGTCTTCCGACAGCGGAGCCGGGTGGAGCGAAGGGTCTTGTTCGAGCAGTACGGCGGTCATACGAGTTCCTTCAAGCAAGGTGGGCGCCCGTCGCGCCCTTCGCCAGCCTGTCTAGCCGCCGCTGGCGGCCGCCGCGCTTCGCCGCTTGCTTTCAAATTCCTGATCCGGACTCACCTCGCACAAGCTTATCCTGGCCAAGACCTCGTGGAGAGACGGCATGCTGAAATCCATCACCCTGGCCGCTGCTCTGGCGCTCGCAGCCTCGCCCGTGCTTGCGCAGATCGGCAACCCCGCCATGCCGATCGAGATCAAGATGAAGCGCGGGACCGACCGCGTCACGTTGCGCGGCGTGCTCGTTCAGAACCGCGCCTGCTGCACCTATGTGTTCAAGGCCGGCGCGGGCCAGAAGCTTTACTGGAGCGAGGACGGCGCCGTCGTGCGAATGGTGCTCACCAATCCGGATGGCGAAGCGATCGGGCCCGGCCTCTATAACCCGCAGCCGCTTCCGCAGACCGGAGTCTACACGCTGGCCATCAGTCCGGACCTGATGGCCGAGGGCGCCTTTGGGCCCTACGTGATCAAGCTGCGTATCCCGCCGAAGTAGCCTTGCGCTTGGCCGGCGTCTCAGGCTCTCATGAACGCTGATCACAAGGAGGCCGCCATGGCGGACGGGTCGCTGGCTCAAGCCGTCCGGGAGCGGAACGAGGCCGCCCGCGCCGAGGCCTACGCGACGCCGCTCGACCAGTTCCACGTCGCCGACTCGCGCCTGTTCCGCTCGGACACCCTCTGGCCGTGGTTCGAGCGGCTGCGGGCCGAGGATCCGGTCCACTACACCGCCGAGAGCGAATTCGGCCCCTATTGGTCCGTGACCAAGCACCGCGACATCATCGCCGTCGACTCCAACCATGCGGTCTTCTCGTCCTGCTCGACCAACGGCGGCATCGCGATCGACGACGGCTACGGGCCACAGGAGCAGTCCAACTTCATCGCGCTCGACCCGCCGATGCACGACGAGCAGCGCAAGGTGGTCGCGCCGATGTTCACCTCGGCCAGCATCAACGCGCTGGAGCCGATCATCCGCGAGCGGGCGGCCAAGATCCTCGACGAGCTGCCGCGCGGCGAGGAGTTCGATTTCGTCGACAAGGTGGCGATCGAGCTCACCAGCCAGATGCTGGCGACGCTGATGGACTTTCCGTTCGACGAGCGCCGCAAGCTGACCCGCTGCTCGGACCTGATCCTGGCGCAGCCCGAGCCTGGCGGCATCGTCGACAGCGAGGAGCAGCGCCAGGTCGAGCTGTTCCAGATCCTGACGCCATTCACCGCGATGTGGGACGAGCGGCGCGCGGCGCTGCCACGCGATGACATCCTCTCCATGCTCGCGCACGGCGAGGCCACCTATCGTGACGACCCGCAGGCCTACATGGGCAACATCATCCTGATGATCGTGGCCGGCAGCGACACCACCCGCCACTCGATCACCGGCGGTCTGTTGGCGCTCAACCAGAACCCGGATCAGTACGCCAAACTGCGCGCCAACCCGGCCCTGATCGAATCTCTCGTGCCCGAAGTCGTGCGTTGGCAGAGCCCCGTGGCTCACATGCGTCGCACCGCGCTCGAGGACGCGGAGATCGGCGACAAGCGGATCAAGAAGGGCGACAAGGTGGTCATGTGGTACGTCTCGGGCAACCGCGACGGCGATGTCATCCCCGATCCAGACCGCTTCATCATCGACCGCGAACGGCCGCGCACCCACGTCGGCTTCGGCTTCGGCATCCACCGCTGCGTCGGCAACCGCCTGGCGGAGATGCAACTTCGGGTGATGTGGGAAGAAGTCCTCGAGCGCTTCCCCTTCATCGAGGTCACCGGCGAGCCGCGCCGGATGAACTCCAACTTCGTGAAGGGCTACGAAGCGATGCCGGTCCGCATCGCCGCCTAACGGGAGCCGCCCTAGGGTCCGGACTCGATTGGGTATGAGCAATATCAAAGGCTTGTCGGCTCTCACACCCGCTCATCCCCCGCGAAAGCGCGGACCCAGGCGTTTTTCGTTGCTGACTTTGGACCGCCGAGACCTCGCCAGGCTCCCAAGAACACAAAAAACCTGGGTCCCCGCTTTCGCGGGGATGAGCGGTGTTGAGTACAGGCCCTAGGGGCTGGGCGAGATCTCCTGTCGGCGCAGAAAAGCGTCGAATACGTCGGAGTAGTCGTCGGTCCAGACGCGGACCCCGGTCGACGGCGACAGGTCCCGCCAACGCGTGTCGTTGGCGATCGGCGCCAGATCCGCGGGGCTTCGCGCGACGACAACCCAATCGGAAGCGTCCTGGTAGTCGGTGCTTCGGGCGGCGCTGTCGCTGTCCGCATTGATTGCGTGCGGGTCGGAGAACAGGCGAGCGGTCAGGCCCTCGGCGTGAGCGATCCCTTCGACGACCGGCGCGAGGTCGAGGAACTGGTTCGAGATGTGGAACACCACGACGCCGCCTGGCTTGAGCTTGGCCAGGTAGAGCTGCATCGCCTCGCGCGTCATCATGTGGGTCGGGATCGCGTCGGAGCTGAACGCGTCGAGGATGATGACGCCGAAGGCGCCGTTCGGCTGGCGCTCGAGCGACAGGCGCGCGTCGCCGAGCACGACGTTCGGTTTGGCGGGACAATCGCGCAGGAAGGTGAAGAGCGCTGGGTTTCTGGCGATTGCGACGACGGCCGGGTTGATCTCGAAGAAGGTCCAGTGCTCGCCGGCATGGGCGTAGCAGGCGACCGAGCCGGCGCCGAGGCCGACCACGGCGACGTCCTGTGTCAGCGGCCCGCCGCCGATCCGACCGAACAGCTGACCGAGCGGCCCGGCTGGATGATAGTAGCTCAGCGGCTGCAGCCGTCGCGCCGGGTCGAGGCTCTGGGCGCCGTGCTCGATCGTGCCGTTGATCAGAACCCGCATCGGCGGCGTCGCGTGGTTGTCGACCCTGAGGATGCCGTAGAAGTTGCGCGCGTGCGCGATCTCGGGGCCAAGCTCGCCGCTGGTTCCGGCGCCGGCCACGATCAGGGCCCCGACCGCCAGCGCAAAGCGCAGAGGTCGCGCCTGCAAGGCGAAGACGAGAAGCCCGATGAGCAGGACAATGACTTGCGCTGGACCGTTCAGGTCGGTGAAGTCGAGCTTGGCGACGTCCATCAGCGCGAGAACCGCACCCAGAAGCAGGGCCGGCAGCACGGTGTCGATCAGCGCCGCCGGCCACGCTTTGCGGCTCGGCAGCGGGCCGGGCCGCAGCATGCAGGCGAGCACCAGGATGAGCGGGTACTCGACGACCCGCGAGAAGACGACGGGGGCGATGAGCGCGTTGAAGACGCCGCCCAGCGCGCCGCCCAGCGCGACAAAGAGATAGAACTCGGTCAGCCGCGCGGCCGGCGGGCGTAGCCGCGCGAGCATCTGGTGGCAGAGCAGCGCGGTTGCGAAGAAGGCGGCCAGGTTGAGAGCGAACAGCGGCAGCGAGGGTCCGCTCTCGCCGGAAAGGAAGGTCAGCGCCAACGCCGCCATCAGCACGGCCTGCAGCCAGCTCGTCCACCGCTCGGGCAGCGGGACGAGGGTCTGGAACGCCAGGACGAAGCTCAAGAGGTAGAGCGCGAGCGGGATGACCCAGAACAACGGCGCCGCGGCGATGTTCATCGTCAGGTGGCCAGTGACGCCGAGCAGCAGACTCGAGGGGACGAAGGCGAGCACGAGCCAGCGCGCCCGCAAGAGCCAGCCGCCGTCGAGGGCCGGGGCGGCGGGCGCCGCGTCCGCGGACTCGGCCGGCTCGGCATTCCCGGCCGCGACGATCGCGCAGGCCAGCACCAGCGCGGCCAGCACCAGGTAGCCGACGGTCCAGAGCGTGCCCTGGCTGACAAGCCTGAGGTTCGGCTCGATCAGCGTCGGGTAGCTCACGAGCGCGCCCAGGCTGCCCAGGTTGCTGGCGGCGTAGAGGAAGTAGGGATCGCGCGCGGCCGGACCGTCCGGGCGCGCAAACCAGGACTGCAGCAGCGAGGCGGTGCCGGCCAGGACCACGAACGGCGGGCCGACCATCAAGGCAAGGGCGCCGAGCTGCCAGAGGATCGGATTGGCGCCGCCGACCGGCGGGGGCAGACGCGCCGCCGTGATCGGCAGGAACAGCGCGGCTGCGAGAAGCAGGGCGGGGTGCAGCAGGGCCGCAGAGCGGCCGCGCCCCCAGCGGACACTGGCGTGCGCATAGAGGTATCCGCCCAAGAGCGCGATCTGGAAGAACACGAGCGCCGTGTTCCAGACCGACGCTCCGCCGCCGAGCAAGGGGAGCAGAAGACGCGAGCAGAGCAGCTCGGCCCAGAAGATCAGCGCCGCGCCGAGCAGGAGCGCCGCGGCGAACAGCGCCTGCATCATGACCAGCGGGCGCGCGTTTGCGTTTGGACCGACGATCTTGGCCGCCCTCCCCCGACAGGTGAAGACTGGCGCGAGCGGCCGCCCTTGAACAGTGGGGCGGCGAGATCGCTGTTGCGGCGCTCGGCGCCGCGACGCATCATCGCCGCTCGGGAGGATTTCCATATGAAGCTGAACGCCATCGCCTCGGCCATTGCCTTGGCCTGCCTGGTCACGGGCACGACCGTGGCCCTCGCGACTCCTCACGTCGCTCACGCCGCCGCCAGCAAGGGCCACAAGGGCAAGACAACGAAGATCAGCAAGGGGCATAAAGGCGGCAAGAGCTCGAAGGTCGTCACCGGCGGCTACGGCTAAAGTCCCCGGGGGGGGCCCGGGGCAGAGGCGAGCATCCCGGCCACAGTTAGACGCGCGCTGAGGGGCGCCGCCGCAATGACGTCGATCCGCATGGCTGTCGCGTCGATCGCCGCGCTGGGCGTTCTCGCTTGCGCGGCGGCGGTCTTTTGGCTCGGAGAGCGCCACGGCGTGGTCGCGCCGGCCGCCCGTGAACCGGGCGGCGAGCCCGCCGACGTGACGCTTGCGGTCAACAATCCCGATGAGTACGCGTGGCGGCTGTTCTTCTACTTGAACCGCCAGGCGGTCCGCGGAATCGCTGGTGTCGCCGACCCGGCGCGCTCGATCCGCCAATACGACCCGAACAAGCCCGTGGTCTGGGAGACCTGGGCGCTGGCCTCGGGCGCGGGGCGGACGCAAAACGGAAGCGAGGCTCTGAGGGTCGGCGGCGCGCCGCCGCTCGCTTGGTCAGCGCTTCCGCGCGAGCCGTGGCCGGCCAAGGTTCTCAGTGTGAACCTGTCCAACCCCAACGGGCCGGCGATCCTCGAGGTGCGCCTCAACCGCGCGAGCTACGACTTCATCCGCACGCGCGGGCTCTACACCACGGCCGGCCTGGAGCAGGCCTACGCCGCGGCTGTCGCCGAGCGCCGGCCGGACGCCATCCAGTTTCCCGTCGACGCCAAGGCGGTGAAGGCGGCCTGGAAGGATCTGGGTCCGCGTCCGCCCGCGGCGGTCCTGGCCCGCTACCACTGGCGGCGGATCGGCGACCATGTCTGGGGCCTGACCGGCCTGCACATCGTGACCAAGGACCTGCCGACCTGGTTTTGGGCCGATTTCGAGCACGTCGATGATCCCATTCCGCCTGGCGAGCCGTCCAGCGATACGACCACGCGGGGTCCGAACGCGCCGGCAAGGGGCGGCGTCGACGGCGAGCGGCGCGAGCTTACGGGAACCAAATGGGCCTATTATCGTCTGCGCGGGGTGCAGATCGGCTTCACCGATGCGCGCGGCGCGCCGACCCGGCTTTCCGATGCGGTGCTTGAGCGGGGCTTCGAGCACGCCTCCTGCATTACCTGTCACGCGCGCGCCACGATAGGCGTTCGCGACGGCCAGCTCGTGCGCCTCAATCCGAACCCGACCAACTTCGACGATCCTCAGGGGCGACCGGCCGCGGTCGCGGACGCGAAGAACAGCGACCTTGGCGTCCCGTCGGCCAGCCTCTTCGGCAATGATCGGCTGACCTTCCTGCAAACCGACTTCATCTGGGCTATGGCCTTGCGGGCGCCGCGCGAAACGCTGTCGGCCGGAGGCGGACGATGAAGCTCTACCAGACCTATACCTCGCCATTCCCGACCCGCGTGCGGCTGGTGCTCTACGCCAAGGGCCTCGACGTCGAGCTCATCGAGCCGCCGGGGTTCCACACCTCAGCCGAGAGCAAGGGCGACTACTTCACGATCAACCCGATCGGCCGCGTGCCGGCGCTGGTGCTCGACGACGGCCGCGCGCTGCCGGAGTCAGAGGTCATCTGCGAGTACCTCGAAGACGCCTACCCCGATCCGCCGTTGCGCCCGGCCGACCCCTGGGCGCGAGCACAGGTGCGGCTGATCTCGCGGCTCTGCGACATCTACCTGGTCATGGCGATGGTCCCGCTGTTCAACGCCGCCGGCCGCTCGCGCCGCCACTGGGATGCCGAGCGGATCGCCGCCGCCCTGGCGGAGATCGAGACCGCGCTCGGCTACATCGAGGTCTACATCGGGACCGACGGCTACGCGGTGGGCGAGAGCCTGACCACTGCCGACGGCGCGCTCCTGCCGCAGCTGGTGCTGGCCTACGAGTGGGCGCCGCGCCTGTTCGCCGCCGAGAGCCCGCTCGGCAAGCATCCCAAGCTCGCCGCCTACTGGCGCGCGATCCCGGCCGATCCGATCGCCGCGCGCCTGCTTCAGGAGACCCGCGACGCCATCACCGGCGAACAAGCCCGCGCCCAGGCCGCGCGATCGGGGAGCTAGAATGGGTTGTGATGAGACGTTCTCACGGCTGGCTCTGAAGAGCGTCCCTTCCCCCAAGAGGGAGAAGGGGCCTCGAAGGTCAGCTCGGCGATCCGAAGGGACTGAAACCCGCCCTAGAGCTTGGCCGCCGCCAGGATCGGACCGCCGTTGGCGCCTTGCACCAGGATCGCGGTTCTCAGCACCGGATCGGCCGGCGGAAGGGCGAAGCTCATTGCCGCCCCGGTCCAGCGGCCGATGCGCGTGAGGCGCCGCACGACGTCGCGGTGGGGCAGGGTCTTGCCGCCGTTCTCGCCGCGGCGAACCGCGACATTCAGCGTTCGTGGATCGTAGCGCACCAGCCAGATGTCGGCGCCGCCCACCGGCGCGCGGCCGGCCGCGATCGCCACGCCGCGCCCGCTGACCGCCAGCACGGCGCCCGACGGCGCGCCAGCGGCCTGGATCGCAGCGCCGAGCTCGGGCAGGTCGTTTCCGACGACGTCGCGGCGGCCGTCGATCACCACCTGCGGGGTCGCCACCTCGCCGCGCCGCCACTGGTGCGCGTAGTCCCACTGCCGCTGGGTGTAGGCGGGGTCGGCGAAGGTGTCCTTCCAACCGAGGCTATCCCAGTAGGTGACGCCGAAGCTCAGGATCAGCAGGTCCGGCCGATCGGCGAGCGCGTTCACGTTGGCGTCCGCCGGCGGGCAGGAGGAGCACCCCTGGCTCTGGTAGAGCTCGACCACGATCGGGCTCGGCGCGGCGGCCGCGGCCCCGGCGACGAGCAGAGCGGCGACGGCGATCCCGAACAGCGTCCGCATGGCGACACCCTCGTCTAGTGGCTGAGCTCAGTGCTACCTAGTGCGGCCGAGAGCCGGATCAACCCGAAGTCGCCGTCGGAGCCGTCGATGACCGAGCCAGAGTCGTCTTCCGAGAAGCCGCTCGCCGGCGTTGTGGTGCTCGACCTCACGCTGGCGCGGGCCGGGCCGACCTGCGTCCGCCACCTCGCCGACTGGGGGGCGGACGTCATCCAGGTCCAGCAGCCATCGGCCGGCGACGACATCATCGGCGCGCGCGACGGCTTCGACTATCAGAACCTGCACCGGAACAAGCGGGCGATCAGCCTGAACCTGAAATCGCCGCAAGGGCACGCGGCCTTCCTGCGTCTGGCGGCAAGAGCCGACGTGGTGGTCGAGAACATGCGCTCGCAGGTGAAGCACCGGCTGAAGGTCGCCTATGAGGACCTCAAGCCCATCAACCCGCGGATCATCTACGGCTCGATCTCCGGGTTCGGCCAGGATGGTCCGTACGGCAAGCGCGCCGGCGTCGACCAGATCGTCCAGGGCATGAGCGGGCTGATGTCGATCACTGGCGAGCCGGGCCGCGGGCCTATGCGGGTCGGCATCGCCATCTCCGACATGGCCGCCGGAACGCTGCTGGCGCTGGGCATCATGATGGCGCTCTACAAGCGGGAGCGGACGGGGGAGGGGATGAACGTCAGCACCTCCCTGCTCGAAAGCCAGATCTTCATGAACGACTTCCAGGCCTCGCGCTGGCTGATGGCCGGCGAGGTTCCCGCCCAGACCGGCAACGACCACCCCACCATCACGCCGATGGGCGCGTTCCCGACCGCAGACGGCTGGATCAACATCGCCGCCTCCTCGCCCGACCAGTGGCGGCGGTTCTGCGAGGCGATCGGCCGCCCCGACTGGCTGGAGAAGGACGAATGGCGATCGGCCGGCCGACGCACCCGTGTGCGCGCCGAGGTCAACGCCGCCGTCGCCGCCGAGACGCGCAAGCAGTCCAGCGCCCACTGGGTGGATGTCATGGAGGAGGCCGGCATTCCCTGCGGCCCGATCTACACCGTCGACCAGGCCTTCGCCGACCCGCAGGTGAAACACTTAGGGATGGCGGCGCCGGTGACTCATCCCAGGCTCGGTGCGACGCACATGGTCGCCTCGCCGCTCAACATCGATGGCGTCGACAAGTCGATCCGATGCGCAGCGCCAGCCAAGCCCGACGCGACCGACGAGGTGCTGGCCGAGGTCGGTTACAGCCGCGCGGACATCGCGGCAATGCGGGCGGGCGGCGCGATCTAGCCTCGCGGTCCGCGGAACTGGCGCGCGTTTGCGCCGCCCCTGGGCCAGCGCCCGCGGCGTTCGACTGAGAAGGTTCCCCGTTCGGAGGGGCGGTGGGGGGCGGAGGTCGGGCAGCTGTGTTCGACGAGCACAGTGACTCGCCGAACGGGGAACTCATCTCAAATCGAACGCGCGCGGTACTGAGACGCATTATCCACGCCCAGAGTGGCGCTCAGGAAATCGCTTAGCGCTGCCTCTGACGCCGCGCAGGGTCGGCGGCTTGCTGGGCGCCAACATTCGTTCTCGTCAGCCGCCTCACCGGCAAGATCGTTGCGACTGGCCCGTTGCCCCCGCCGACCAGGATCGGTTACCGCCCGTACGTCGTGCGCTCGGCTAAGATCTCGCGCCGCGTCTCGAGCGATCCGGCAGGAACGGCAGGGGAGTCGTCTGACAATGACCGCCGCAGATATCCGCACCCGGCTGGGCGTGCGCCCGGTCATCAACGTCTCGGGAACGATGACGTCACTGGGCGCCTGCATCGTGGCGCCCGAGGTCGTGGAGGCCGTCAGCGCCATCCTCGGCGAGTTCGTGGAGATCGACGACCTGCAGCGCAAGGCCAGCGCTGCGATCGCCCGGTTGTGCGGCGCCGAGGCGGGGTTCGTAACCGCCTCCTGCAGCGCAGGGATCACGCTGGGCGTGGCCGGCGCCATGACGGGCAGCGACCTTGCCGCCATCGAGCGCCTGCCCGACACGACCGGCCTGAAGAACGAGGTCGTGATCCTCGCGGGCCACATGGTTTCCTACGGCGCCCCGGTCGAGCAGGCCATCCGCCTCGCCGGCGCACGCGTTGTCCCCGTCGGTCAGGCCACCTCGGCCCACGCATACCAGCTCGCCGGCGCCATCAGCGAGCGCACGGCGGCGGCCGTCTATGTCGTGTCCCATCACACCGTGCAGTACGGCATGCCGCCGCTGGCGGAGTTCGCGGAAGTCGCACACATCAAGGGCGTTCCCGTCATCGTCGACGCCGCATCGGAATATGACCTGCGCGGCATGCTCGCCGCAGGCGCCGATCTCGCGCTTTACTCCTCGCACAAATTCCTCGGCGGCCCGACCGGCGGCATCGTCGCCGGTCGCCGCGATCTGGTTCGCGCCGCCTTCCTGCAGAACAGCGGGATCGGTCGCGGCATGAAGGTCGGCAAGGAGGGCATCGCCGGCGCCATCGCGGCGCTGGAAGCCTGGGAGCGGCGCGACCATGCCGCCGTCCGCGCGCGTGAGACCGAGGCGCTGCATCTCTGGCGGGATACGCTTGCGGGGCGCCCTGGCGTGACCGCCGCCATCGTGCCCGACCCCACGGCCAACCCCCTCGAGCGGCTGCACGTGGCCGTGGAGCCTAGCGTCGCACACATCACGGCCTGGGATCTGGCGGACCGGCTGGCCTCCGGAAGCCGCCCGGTGATCGTGCGCGACCACGAGATCGAGCACGGCTACTTCCTGATGGACCCCTGCAACCTGCATCCCGGCGAGGAAACCGTCGTCGCCGCGAGGCTCGTGGAGGAATTGGACGGGGCGCTGGCCTCGAACGAGATCATCGCAACCTCCGTGTCCGCCCGCCGCGCCCGGCGCACGCGCGCCCGGCTCGCCTGGCCGGACTGACCCCTGGTGGTGAAGGAACCCGGTCTCCCGCCTTTCGAGGGGTGAGCGGTATTGCGTGGGGACCTGGTCGATATTCTCCGGGATGAGCCGCTCGACGAGCACGCAATCCTTCCAGACGCCGTCGAGCTTGCCGTGCTTCAGCTGGACGCCGACCTCGCTAAAGCCCATGCGCGCCATCAGACTCAAGCTGGCGTGGTTCTCGGGGAAGACGCGTGAGGTGAGTTTCCACAGGCCGTCGGCCCGCGCCGCCTCGATCAGCGCGGACATGGCGATCTGGCCGACGCCGCGCCCGCGGTGCGAGCGGCGCACATAGACCGAGAACTCGCCGATCCCGCGATAGCAACATCGGTCGGCGTAGGGATGCGCGACGGCATAGCCCTGCACCTGGCCCTCGGCATCCACGACCGAGACGAAGGCATGGGCGCTGTCGAACCAGGGCGCGATATCTGCGACGGCGCGCGGCTCGGTCTCGAATGTCGCGATGCGATCCTCGATGCCCTGGTTGTAGATCTCCGTGATGGGGGGAGCGTCGTCGCGCCGTGCCGACCTTGCCGTTAGGCTCATGCTTGACTCTTCCATATTTCCAGAAATATTGGAAAGAAGGCATCCGGGGAGTCAACTATGAAACGCATGCACGTGCACATCAGTGTGCCCGACCTCGCCCAATCGATCGAATTCTATGCGACGCTGCTCGGCGCGCCGCCGTCGGTCGTGAAGTCCGACTACGCCAAGTGGATGCTTGAAGATCCGCGCGTGAATCTTGCGATTTCGCAGCGGGACGGCAAGCTGGGCGGCGTCGATCACGTCGGCATTCAGGTCGATAGCGCGGGCGAGCTCACGGAGCTTGCCGCGCGCGTGAAGGCAGCCGGAGCGCAGACGTTCGACGAGCAGGGCGCCGCTTGCTGCTACGCCCAGTCGGATAAGAGCTGGGTGAAAGATCCGGCCGGCGTCCGGTGGGAGACGTTCTTCACCTACGGCGAAGCGACGGTCTACGGCGTCGACCACGCGGCGCAGGCGGCGGCGATGGCCGCGCCCAATGGACAGAAACAGGCATGCTGCTGAAGGCGATCGAGGCGCCGGGCGCCGTCGCCGCCCTCTCCGCCCTGGCGCATGCGGGTCGGCTGGAGGTCTTCCGATTGCTGGTGCGTGCGGGACCGCCCGGCATGGCCGCCGGCGACATAGCCCGCGCCACGGGCAGCCTCGCCAATACGCTGTCGGCCAATCTCAACATCCTTGCCGGCGCGGGCCTCGTCACGGCCCGTCGGGACGGGCGCTCGATCATCTACTCGGCGGGCTTCGAGCGAATGAGCGATCTCCTCGCCTACCTGATGGAGGATTGCTGCGCCGGCGACCCCTCGATCTGCGGGCCGCTCGTCGATGTGGCCGGGCGCGCCGGCTGCGTCCCGGCCGCCGCCAGCTGCTAGGAGACCCGATGTCTGACCGGCCGTTCAACGTCCTCTTCCTCTGCACCGGCAATTCGGCTCGATCGATCATCGCCGAGGCGATCGTCGGTCGCGAGGGACGTGGCGAGTTCAAGGGTTACTCCGCCGGCTCGATGCCGAAGGGCGAAGTCAATCCGCGGACCGTCTCGCTGCTCGCCAAGCTCGGCTATCCGGTCGAGGGACTGAGGTCGAAATCGTGGGACGAGTTCGCCGCGCCCGGCGCGCCGCGGCTCGATTTCGTCTTCACCGTCTGCGACGACGCGGCCGGCGAGGTCTGCCCGGTCTGGCCGGGCCATCCCATGACCGCTCACTGGGGCATCGCGGACCCCGCGGCGGCGACCGGTTCCGAGGCGGAGGTCGCGCTCGCCTTTTCGGAGACGTACCGGGTCCTGCACAACCGGATCACGCTGTTCATGAGCCTGCCGATTGCTTCGCTGGACCGGATGTCCCTGCAGCACGCGCTCGATCGGATAGGCCGCAGCCCGGCGGAGTCGGAGACCGCGTGAGCGAGGCCGGCGACGCCAGTCTCGAGCCGCCGCTTGAGTCGTTCGGCGTGGGCCGGCGGCTGGCGGCGGAGGGGTTGGGCACGGCCTGGCTGCTCGCGACCATCATCGGCTCAGGCATCATGGCCGAGCGGCTCGCGCAGGGAAACGGCGCCATCGCGCTGCTCGCCAACACGCTGGCGACAGGCGGCACGCTGTTCGTGCTCATCTCCATCTTCGGACCGTTGTCGGGCGCGCACTTCAACCCGGCGGTCTCGCTGGTGTTCGCGATCCGGCGCGAGATCTCCTGGCGCATGGCGGTGGCCTACGCCGGGGTGCAGATCGCGGGCGGCGCGCTCGGCGTCTTCGCCGCCCACGCCATGTTCGCCGAGCCGATCCTGCAGGTCTCGACCAAGCTCAGGGATGGCCCAGCCCAGGTCTTCTCCGAATTGGTGGCCACGTTCGGCCTGATCGCAACCATCCTCGGCTGCCTGCGCTTCCGCCCCAGTTCACCGCCGGCCGCGGTCAGCCTCTACATCGTCGCCGCCTACTGGTTCACCGCCTCGACCTCGTTCGCCAATCCCGCGGTGACCATCGCCCGCTCGCTCAGCAACACCTTCGCCGGCATCGCACCCGGGTCGGCGCCGTACTTCATCGTCGCTCAACTGGTCGGCGCCGTTGTGGCGAGCCTGCTGTTCGGCTGGATGCTGAAGGCAGGCGCCAGCGCCGCGAAGCCGACAGATCGCTTGCCATGACGCCGGGCGCCACGACGATCGCCGGCTTCGTCATCCCGTCGGCCGAGCCGCTCTTCCTCGCCGTCCTGGCCGTGCACGCGCCGCTGGGGGCTGCCTGCGTGGCGACCGGCGCCGTCGTCATCTTCAGTCGCAAGGGGACGCGCCGGCACGTGGGGTTTGGAACGGCCTACTTCTGGTGTCTGCTCGCGCTCCTGGTCACGACGACAGCGCTGGCGCTGATGCGTTGGACGGTGGACTATTTCCTGTTCGTCTTCGGCGCCGCCGCGGTCGCTGCGGCCCTGTTCGGCCGAACCGCCATGCGGCGCCGCTGGCCCGGTGGATCGCGACTGCACATCGCCGGGATGGGGACGTCGTATGTGTTGTTGCTGGTCGGCTTCTACGTGGACAACGGCCATCAGCTCCCCGTGTGGGAACGACTCCCGCACTATGCCTACTGGCTGGCGCCCGTCGTCGTCGGCGCGCCACTCATCGGTTGGGCGCTCATCTTTCACCCGCTGGCGCGGCGGCGTCCTACTTCCCCTGGAACACCGGCGCGCGCTTCTCCATAAAGGCCTTGCGGCCTTCGGCGTAGTCGGCGCTCTCGAAGCAGGCGTCGACCGCCTTGGCCACCTCGTCCAGCTGCCGCCGCTCGGGGTCCTTCATCGCCTCGCGCACCCCCATCTTCGCCGCCTTGACCGTCAGCGGGGCGTTGCGCCCGATCATGGCGGCATAGTCGCGCACGCTCGCCTCCAGCTCGGCCGCGGGTACCACCTTGTTGACCAGGCCGATGCGCAGCGCCTCCTCGGCGTTGAGCTGGCGCGCGGTGAACATGATCTCCTTGGCGAAGGAAGGTCCGACCACGTCCGTCAGCGCTTTGAGGCCATCATAGCCATAGCCCAAGCCAAGCTTGGCGGCCGGGATGGCGAAGCGGCTGTCCTCGGAACAGACACGCAGGTCGCAGGTCAGCGCCACCGCCATGCCGCCGCCGATGCAAAAGCCCTTGATCATCGCGATCGACGGCTTGGAAAGCCGCACCATGGCGCGGTTCGCCGAGGCGCTGCGGGTCGAATAGACCTCGTTGGCCTCGCGGTTGGCGCGCACATCCTCAAACTGGCTGATGTCGGCGCCCGAGACGAAGGCCTTGTCGCCGGCGCCGGCGAACACCACCACGCGGATCTCCGGATCGGCCTCGAAGGCTTCGAGCACGCCCGGGATCGCCTGCCACATATCGGTGGAGACGGCGTTCCGCCGCTCGGGGTTGTTGAAGATCATCCAGCCGATCGCGCCGTCCTTGCGCCCGATCAGCCTCTCGGTCCCGAGGTCCATCGCCTGCTCCCGCATTTGGCGAGCGAGACTAGGGGAGCCGCGCTTGCGGCGGAAGGCTGTTGTCGTCGCTTACGGTTCGCCGATCAGCTTACAGTTCACCGGGAGGGTCTTGCCGGCCACGGCCGCGAGCGGCTGATCCAGGATCGTGTCGCAGTTCAGGGCGTTGTTCTCCGTCACATGGTTGCCGGAGACGACCGACACTTCATACAGGGCCCCGCTGCGCATCCCGGCCGCCTTGGCTGGGTCGACCTGCGGAACGGCTACCGTCGCCGTGCCGGAACCGTTCAGGATCACGTCTTCCTCGGGCGCCAGAGGATACTGGCCCTGATATTGGCCCTCCAGGGTCGGGTCGCTTGGGTCGCCGTAGAAGGTGACCATCACGTCGACCTGCACCTGGCTCTGGGCGATCTTTGCGGCGGCGGCGGGGCTCAGGGTCACGGCGACCTGAAAACTCGAGGGGGCCGACGGCTGCGCCGCGGGCGCCGCGCTGGCCGGCGCGGCCGATGACGCGGCGGCGCTCGAGCTCGCACCGCCTGATGGATGACAGCCAACGCCGCCGAACAGCGCCGCGCCGGCGAGCGCCAGCCGAATGATATCGCGTCCGCGCATGTTCGCCCCCGGTCTCGACCGCCCCCGTAAAGACCCTTAAGCGGGCCGAGGGTGCTTGGCTACCGCCAGCG
Organism: uncultured Alphaproteobacteria bacterium; assembly: GCA_963794315.1. Taxonomy (GTDB): domain Bacteria; phylum Pseudomonadota; class Alphaproteobacteria; order Caulobacterales; family Caulobacteraceae; genus Poindextera. Next base: position 730,127 of record CAWCDF010000004.1, on the reverse strand, counting down.
AGATCAGCCGGCGAGGTCGCAGCCGCTGGCGGCGAGGATTGCGCCGAGCTCGCCGTTGTCGGCGACCGCGGCGAGCTTGGCTTTGAGCGCTTCAAGCGACTTGGCGTGGTACTTCTGCGGCGGCTGGACGTAGGCGCCGCCGGGCAGTGCGACGCTGAACTCCGCCTCGCCGGCGGCCAGCGCGCGGGCGTTGGCCCTGCTCCACGGCAGGAAGGTGCGGCCGATGTAGGCCAGTAGCGGCGCCAGCGTCGGCTGAAGGCTCGCCCAGGTCTCGAAGGCGCCGTCGTTGCGCGGCTCAAGCATGCGGTGGCACCAGTCGAGCACGGCCGGGCCGCGCGCCCGAATGGCTGCGCCGCAGGTCGGGTCGATAGAGGCCTCGTACAGCTGATGGGCGAGCCCGAAATCGCCGAAGCTCGGTCGCGCGCCGAACAGGTACGTCCGCCCGGTCAGGTGCGGCTCGAGAATGTCGAGCAGCTCGAAATAGTAGGCGGTGATCAGCGGCGCGTTGGCGTCGCTCGACCCGACGAACGCGCCGCGGCCGGTCATGCGCGCCTTGATGGCAGCGGCGCGCGCGGCAACCTCGGCCTTGTCGCCGAACGGCGCGCTGAGGCGCGCCAGCACAAGCGAGGCCGCATCCTGGTCAACCGGGTCGTACCAGCGGTGGTGGAACATCAGCTTGTTGCCCCACTCGTCGCCGAACTCCTCGATCAGCGCCGAAAGGAAGGCCAGCGCCGCACCGGTGGGGTGGATGGACGGGGTCGGCGCGCGCGCCTCGACCGCCTCCATGATCGGCGTCGAGTCCTGGATGCCTTCGCCTTCGGGCGTCACCACCAGCGGGATGATCGGCAGCCGCGCATAGCGCCGGTATTCCTCGTCGTTCTCGGCGCGGCGCGCGATCCAGACGTGCGGCAGGCCCTTGTAGCGAAAGTAGGATCGGACCTTGACCGAGTAGGGCGACATCTCCGAGCCGAAGATGCGATAGGCGTTGTCCATATCTGTGTCCCTTCCGGCCGTCGGCCGGCTTACTGCCGCGCCATCTCCGCCCTCGCCTCGGCTCGGGTCTCGCCGCGCGGGCGGCTCTCGGGGACCTCGAACACAACGCGACTGATGCGGCCGGGATAGACGAACGGCGCCGCGTAGTCGCGGGTCACCGGCGACAAGCTCCGCCCGATGTCCATGCCGGTCGATGAGATCACGAACAGCAGCTTTGGCGCTCGACCCGCGGCCGCGAGACTGCCGTCGACCATGACCTTGATGTCGCCGCCGCCGTCGGGCGTGCGCTCGACCGAGACCTGCACCGCGCGCGGCCCGGCGGCGAGGGGCTCGGCGGCGGCGACGCGCGTGTGGTCGTGGAAGTGGTTGTAGTCGAAGACCAGCCGGCCTTGCTTCACGTAGAGCACGAACCCGCTGTTCAGGCTGCCGCGCGCGATCAGCGCCCCGTCGCCGCCGTGCGGGTGGTCGATCTCCGCCGTCATGGCCCAGCCGCGCGCCGCCGGGCGGGCAGGCGTCTGAGACCAGGTGCGAGATCGGCGGGTAGTAGACGAACCGCGTGCGCGAGGTCGGCAGGCCCGGCCGTCCCGAAGCGCGGAAGAGCTGCATGGCGTTGCGGTCGTCGAGCGGGAAGACGCCGTGGCGTTCGGCCTCCTCGTTCCAAAGCGCGATCAGGGCCTTCAGCCGCTCCGGCTCGCGCTCGGCCAGGTCCTCGTACTCGGAGAAGTCCTCAGCCAGGTGGTAGAGCTCCCAGCGGTCGGTCGTCGAAGGGCTGGCCCGGCGTGTGGTGGGTCACGGCCTTCCAGCCGTCCTTCCAAAGGCCGCGGTGGCCCAGCATCTCGAAGTACTGCGACCGCGCGCGCTGGCGCCGCGCCGGGCTCGGCGATCGCGGGCGCCAAGCTGACGCCATGCATCGGCATCTGCGCCACGCCGGCGACCGTCTCTGGCGGCTCGAGGCCGGCCAGCGTCGAGGATGGTCGGCGCGACGTCGATGGCGTGGCAGAACCTGGTCGCGTCTCGCCGCCCTTGGCCTTCAGGCCCGCCGGCCAATGCACGATCAACGGGTCGCGCACGCCGCCGCCATGGGTGTTCTGCTTGTACCACTTGAGCGGCGTGTTGCCGGCCTGGGCCCAGCCCCAGGGGATGTTGCAGTGGCTGTCCGGGCCGCCGATGTCGTCGAGGCGCTTCACCGCCTCGTCCGGCGTTCTCGCGGATGCCGTTGAACCACTTCATCTCGTCCAGCACGCCGGTCTGCGCCGCCCTCCTGGCTGGCGCCGTTGTCGGAGAGCAGGACGAAGAGGGTGTTGTCGAAGCGGCCGATCGACTTCAGGAACGCGACCAGGCGGCCGATCTGGTCGTCGGTGTGCTCGAGCATCGCCGCGAAGGCCTCCTGCAGGCGGCGGCGAACGCGCTGCTCGTTCGTCGCAGAGCTCAGTCCACGGCTTGCACGCCCGGATTGCGCGGCGCGAGCCTGGTCTCCGGCGGGATGACGCCCAGCGCCTTCTGGCGCGCGAACCACGCCTCGCGGGCGACGTCCCAGCCGGCGTCGAACCGGCCGCGCTACTTCTCGAGATAGGCCTGCGGCGCCTGGTGCGGCGAGTGCATCGCGCCGAAGGCCAGGTAGAGGAAGAACGGCCGCTCGGGCACCAGCGAGGTCAGGTCGCGGATCATGCCGGCCGAGCGGTCAACGATGTCCTCGGAGACGTGATAGCCGTCCTCCGGGCCGCCGGGCGGGTCGACGAAGTGGTTGTCGTGAGGTCAGCTCGGGGAAGAACTGGTCGGTCTCGCCCTGCAGGAAGCCGTAGTAGCGGTCGAAGCCCTTCTGCAGCGGCCAGTTGGTGAACGGGCCCGGCGGCCGAGCACTCGGCCATCGGCGCCAGGTGCCACTTGCCGGCGGCGAAGGTGGCGTAGCCGTTCTCGCGCAGGATCTCGGCCAGGGTCGCCGACGATGCGGCGGGATCGCGCCGCGCATGTTGGGAAAGCCGGTGTCGAAGTTGGAGATCGCCCGCATGCCGACCGCGTGGTGGTTGCGGCCGGTGAGCAGGCAGGCGCGGGTGGGCGAGCAGAGCGCGGTGGTGTGGAAGCCGGTGAAGCGCAGGCCGCCGGCGGCCAGCGCGTCGATGTTCGGCGTCGCGATGGTCGAGCCGTAGCAGCCGAGGTGGGCGAAGCCGGTGTCGTCCAGCACCACCATCACCACGTTCGGCGCGCCTTGGCGGTAGCGGGCCGGCGGCCACCAGGGCGTCGAGTCCGCGACGCTCTGCTTGATAACGCCGTGAAAGTCGTCGCCGACGGGGGTCTTGCTCATCGCGAGGGTCTCCGGACGTTCATTCGGTTGAGATTGGAAGGGCAGCAGCGACGCCGGCGGCGCCAAACGCGGCCAGGCGCTCGATCAAGGCGTCCATCGCGGCCGCCGCTTTCGGCCCCGGCGGCGTTTCGCGCGCCCACCGGGCCATGGCGAAAACCACCGCATCGGTGAACCATCTGAGTCTTTCGGTGACCACGGCGGCCCGCAGAGGCCTCGCGGCTTCAGCCATCAGCCGCCGCGTGCGGCGAACGCCGGTCAGGTGCTCGTCCTCCAGCGCCCGCTCGCCTAGCAGCTGCGGCCGGAACCGCACCTGGGCGAGTACAGAGATGTAGTCGCGGCCCCAGGGCTCCTCGACCACAGTCTGCCCGAGCGCCGCCACGGTGGCGCGGGTGATGGCGATGATGTCGGATCTTGCCGGCAAGGCATCGAGCAGCGCCTCGCGTCGCGCGTTGATCGGCGCAAGCCGGCGGTCGAGGAGGGCGCTCAGCACCCCCTCGCGCGAACCGAAGTGATAGTGCATGGCGGAGCGGTTGCGCTGGGTGGAGGCGGCGACGATCTGAGTCAGGGCTACGTTCTCGACGCCACGCTTGGCGAATATGCGCTCGGCCAGATCGAGGAGTTCGTCGGGCGTTCCGCTGGCATCGTCGCGCTGCCTCTGGCCGGCCGCTGACACGTGGCCCTCTCCGTGTAATACGACGTATTAATTCGCGGCCAGTCCGGCGTCAATCAAATCGGCGAGGCGGCCGCCTTGACCCCCGGCTAACCGAACGGCAACATCCCTCCGCCATGAAACGTCTCCTGTCTCCCAAACTGCCTGACTGACGAGGGTTCAGGCCCGCGAGCCTGCCGCGTCACCGCCAGCGGCGCACCGCCGCTGAGCACCCCTTTGGGCAGTCTGAGACGTTTATCATGACCAAATCCGATAGGCGTCGGCGGCCAACCCGCGCGCGCGCCACAACGCCCTCGGCTCCGGTTCCGAGCCTGGCGCCGTCGCTGCGGCTCGCCATCTACTACGCCCTCCTCGTCACCGAGGCGGTGTCGCTGATCGGGAGCCAGATCAGCGGTTACGCGGTCAGCATCGCCGTGTTCCGGGCCACCGGGCACGCCACGCCGCTCGCGCTCGTCGCCTTCTTCTGGGCCGCTCCCGGGGTCCTGCTGGGCGGGTACGCCGGCGCGCTCGTCGACCGCTTCGACCGTCGCGGCATGATGCTGGTCGCCAACGTCGGCTTCATCCTCTGCAGCGGCCTCTTGCTGCTGAGCTTCGCCTCGGGCGCATTCCAGCTCTGGCATCTCTACGCGCTCACGCTCGGCGCCGCCTTGTTTGCCGCCTTGGAGCGGCCTGCGTTCCAGGCCTCCATCGCGATGCTGGTTCCCGACAGCCATCGTGACCGCGCCAACGCGATCCGGCAGGTGACCGGCTCCTGCAGCTGGCGTCATCGCGCCGGCCGCCGCCGGCATGCTGTACGCCCTGCTCGGCGTCGTGGGCTCGATCAGCATCGACATCGCGACGTTCGTCGCCGCTATCGCCGTGCTCGCCATCGTCCGCATCCCCCGGCCGGCCGAGACCGCCGAGGGTCGTGCGATGCGCGCGGCGGTGTGGCGCCAGGTCTTCGATGGCTTCCGCTATCTGGCCGCGCGGCCGGCCCTGCTCGGCTTTTGCGGCTACATCTCGGTGGTCAACTTGCTTGGCAACGGGGCGGGCGTGCTGCTGACGCCCTACGTGCTTGCCCGGACCGGCAGCCCCCAGTTGCTCGGCGTGATCTTCGCGCTGATGAGCGTCGGGGGGATCGCGGGCGCGCTCGTCATCAGCGCCGGCGGCCGCCTCGGATCGCGCATGAACACGGTGATGCTCGGGATCATCGCGGCGGGGCTCTTCCTCGGCCTGGCCGGCGTGGCGCGAGATGCGCCCGCGATCGGCGCGAGCCTATTCCTGATGCTTTTCGCGCTGGCCTTCACCGACGCCCCATTCTGGTCGATGATGCAGGCGAAGGTCGCGCCCGATCTCCAGGGTCGCGTCTTCGCAGCCTACCTCCAGGTCATCACGCTCCTGTCGCCGCTGGCCCTCCTCGTCGCGGGGCCGCTGGCCGACCAGGTGTTCGAGCCGGCCAGACGGCAGCCGGTCTGGCAGAGCGTCGGCTGGCTGGTCGGCGTCCGACCCGGGGCCGGGATGGGGATGATGTTCGTCGTGGCGGGCGCGATGATCCTGGCGCTCAGCCTGGCGGTCTACGCCATCCCGGCCGTGCGCCGGCTCGAGGCGGACCTGCCTGACTACGAAGTTGCGCCGGCCGGCTAGACCGGCGCGTTTGATGGGGAGGATGGTGCCGCCGCACAGGATTGAACTGTGGACCTCATCCTTACCAAGGATGCGCTCTACCACTGAGCTACGGCGGCGTCTGGGCGGGCGGGGTGGTAGCGGACGGGGCGGCGCAAGTGAAGTGAAAAGGGCGGCGCCAAGGGTTAGGCTGGGTTGGGGAGGGTCCTCGCGCATGCAGCTGACGCCGGAGCAGGAGCGGGTGAAGGCCCGGCTGGACGCCAGACCGGGGGCGGTCGGGACGCCGACGGGCCACAAGGTCATGGGCAAGACGTTCGCCATCCTGTCGATCCGCCGCGACGGCTGCGGCTGGCTGATCCTGAAGTGCGACCCGCATCTGGCCGAGATCCTGCGCGAGCAGTACGCCGGCGTCGGCCACCGTTCGCACCTGGATCGCCGCCACTGGATCGCCATCACTCTGGGCGCCGACGTGCCGGCCGACGAGATCGAACGGCTGGTCTCCCACTCCTACGACATCGTCTGCGCCGGCCTGACCCGCAAGCAGCGTGCCGAACTCGCGGCTCTCGCGGGCTGATCATGGCTGACTCCAAGCCACCGCCCGCCGAGGCTGCGAAGGCCGTGCGCGAAGCCAAGCTCGGCGCAGCGCTTCGGCAGAATCTGAAGCGGCGCAAGGCCGCACAACGCAGCAAGCCGGTGACGAAAAAGAGCTGAAATGTGCGCCGCCGGCGGCGAGGTTGCATGGTATAGAGACACCGTCAACGAACGCTCGCGATACGGACGATTCGCGAGCCCGATCAGGGGCCTGCATGGACCGTATCGCGATCACCGGCGGCGCCCGGCTGGAAGGGATCATACCCATCAGCGGGGCCAAGAATTCGGCCATCAAGCTGATGACGGCGAGCCTGCTCACCGACCAGCCGCTGCGCCTCACCAACATGCCGCGGCTCGCCGACACGCGGTTCCTGGCCCAGCTGTTGCGCCGGCTGGGCGTCGAGGTCGACGAACGCGAGGGCGCAGCCGGCCCTGAAACCGTGCTGCACGCGCCGGAAGTGACGAGCGCGTTCGCGCCGTACGACCTCGTTCGCCAGATGCGCGCCTCGTTCAATGTGCTCGGCCCGCTGCTCGCCCGCACCGGCCACGCCAAGGTCAGCCTGCCAGGCGGCTGCGCGATCGGGGCCAGGCCGGTCGACCTGCACCTGAAGGCGCTCGAAGCCCTCGGCGCCCACATCGATCTGCACGAGGGCTATGTCTACGCGCAGGCGCCGCGCGGCCTGAAAGGGGCCGAGATCGAATTCCCGATCTCGACGGTCGGGGCGACCGAGCACACGCTGCTGGCCGCGGTGCTGGCCGAGGGCGTGACCGAAATCAAGAACGCCGCCCGCGAGCCCGAGATCGAGGACCTGGCCAACTGCCTGAACGCCATGGGCGCCAAGGTCGAGGGCGCGGGCACGCACCTGATCACCATCACGGGCGTCTCCAAGCTGCACGGCGCGACCTACGCCGTCATGCCCGACCGCATCGAGACCGGCACCTATGCCGTCGCCGCGGCCATGGCCGGCGGCGAGGTGCGGCTTACCAGGACGCGCAGCGACTTCATCCAGGCGCTGCTCGACCGCATCGAGGAGGCCGGCGCCGAGGTCGTCCACGCCAACGACGGCGTCATCATCAAGCGCAACGGCGCGCGGCTGAAGGCCGTCGACATCGAGACCGACCCCTATCCGGGCCTCGCCACCGACCTGCAGGCCCAGTTCATGGCCCTGATGACCATCGCCGACGGCGAGAGCGTCATCAAGCGAGACCATCTTCGAGAACCGCTTCATGCACGTCCCGGAGCTTTCCCGCCTCGGCGCCGACATCACCGTCCAGGGCGGCGAGGCGCGGGTGCGCGGGGTCGAAAACCTCGAGGGCGCGCAGGTGATGGCGACCGACTTGCGCGCCTCGGTCAGCCTGGTGATCGCCGGTCTGGCCGCGCGCGGCGAGACGGTGGTCAACCGCGTCTATCACCTCGATCGCGGCTTCGAGCGGCTGGAGGAGAAGCTCGGCGCCTGCGGCGCGAAGGTTCGGCGCTTGCGCGAAGGCGAGGGTTGACGTAGCGGCGGTCTCCCATGACGGAGACTTCGCCCCTTCGACTGCTCGCCGAGGACGCCGAGGATCTGGAGCTGATCTCGGCGGCGCTTCAGGACGCGATCGGCCGTATCGGCGACATCGCCTACGAGAAGGCCGAGCGGCGTGTCACGCTGGTGCTCAACCGCTTCTGCTGGGAGCGGGACGCGGAAGGCAAGCGGCGCGTACGCACCGCGCTGCAGTTCGGCTCGGTGCTGGGCGTCAAGGCGCGCAAGCTCCGGCGCGACAAGCCCGACGCGGTGCGTCGAGTTGCTGGCCGCCGATTTCGAGCCGGGCGAGCCGCCAGGCGGCGGGGTGCTGCTGCGCTTCGCCGGCGGCGGCGACCTGAGACTCGAGTCGAGTGCATCGACGCGGCGCTGGCCGACCTCACCGAGCCGTGGCCAGCGCGCCATGCGCCCGCCCACGACAAGGCCTGAAGAGGCAGCGATGCGCCGGTTCGACGCGGCGGATCTGGCCTTCGAGGCCGAGTTCGCCGCCTTCCTCGACGAGCCCAGGGGGACGCCGGCCGCGGTCGGCGCGGTCGTCGCCGACATTATCGAACGGGTGAAGGTCGAGGGCCTGCGCGCGCTGCTCGAATTCACCCACCGCTTCGACGGCGTCGAGCTGGACGAGGCGTCGATCCATGTCACGCCTGAGGAGATCAGCGCGGGCGCAGCGGCCTGTCCGGCCGACGTGCGCGAGGCGATCGCCTTCGCCGCGGCGCCGCATCCGCGCCTATCACGAGCGCCAGCGGCCGGCCGACCTCAGGTTTGTCGACGAGGCGGGCGTCTCGCTCGGCTGGCGCTGGACGCCGCTGGATGCGGTCGGCATCTACGTGCCGGGCGGGCGCGCGGCCTATCCCTCGACCGTGCTGATGAACGCCATCCCGGCCAGCGTGGCCGGGGTGGGCCGCATCGCCATGGTCACGCCGCCTGGCCGGCTCGAGCCGGCGGTGCTGGCCGCCGCCAGCGCGGCCGGCGTCAGCGAGATCTGGCGCGTCGGCGGCGCGCAGGCCTGCGCGGCGCTGGCCCATGGCGCGGGGCCGATCCAGCCGGTCGACAAGATCGTCGGGCCCGGCAACGCCTATGTCACCGAGGCCAAGCGCCAGCTCTACGGCGTCGTCGGCATCGATGCCCTGGCGGGCCCGTCGGAGATCGTCGTGGTCGCCGACGCCGCCAACGATCCCGACTGGATCGCCGCCGACCTGCTCAGCCAGGCCGAGCACGACCCCGACGCCCAATCGATCCTGATCACCGACGATGCGGCGTTCGCCGATCGTGTAGGGGCGGCCGTCGAGGCGCAGGTCGCCACGCTGGCCACCGCCGAGGTGGCGCGCGCGTCCTGGCGCGACCATGGGGCGATTGTGGTCGCGGACGCCGGGCGCTGGGCCGCACTGGTCGACCTGATCGCGCCGGAGCACGTCGAGCTCGCGGTGGCAGACCCGGAGCCGCTGGCGGCGGCGATCCGGCACGCCGGGCGCCATCTTCCTCGGCCGCTATGCCCCCGAGGCCATCGGCGACTATGTGGCGGGCTCGAACCACGTGCTGCCGACCAGCCGCGCGGCGCGCTTCTCATCCGGCCTCTCGGTGCTCGACTTCATGAAGCGCACCTCGCTCATCGCCTGCGACGCGGCCGCGTTCGCCGCGCTCGCGCCCTCGACCGCCGCGCTCGCCGACGCCGAGGGCCTGCCCGCCCATGCCCGCTCGGCGTCCATCCGGCTCAATCGGAAGGCTTGAGGCGGCCGCCGATGGCGGAGCGCGGGCGCTGACGCTAAAGCAAGCGCCGAGCATGACCGAGGATCGATCCAACCAGCGGCTGGCCAGCGTCACCCTCGACGAGGCGTCGCTGGCATCGGTCTCGCGCGACCAGGAGCACGAGCGGCAGGTCGCCATCTTCGATCTTCTCGAGGCCAACACCTTCGAGCCTGCCGGCGCGGACGGCGGCCCCTATGCGCTGACGATCGCACTGATCGACAACCGCCTGGCGCTCGATATCACCGGCCCCGGCTTCCAGCATCGCCACCTCCTGTCGCTCTCGCCGTTCCGCAGCGTGATCAAGGACTACTTCATGGTCTGCGAGAGCTATTACGACGCGATCCGCAACGCGACGCCGCAGCAGATCGAGGCGTTGGACATGGGCCGCCGGGCGCTGCACGACGAGGGCTCGGTTCTGCTGCGCGAGCGGCTGGCCGGCAAGGTCGAGACCGACCTCGACACCGCCCGGCGCCTCTTCACGCTCATCTGCGCCCTGCACTGGCGGGGCTAGGCGATGGCGGTCGCCGCGCGGCCCGGCGCCGTTCTCTTCGCCTGCAACCTGAACCGCGTCCGCTCGCCGATGGCCGAAGGGCTGATCAAGCTGCTCTATGGCGACGGAGATCTACGTCGACAGCTGTGGGCTGAAGCCCGTCGGCGATCTCGATCCCTTCGCCGTCGAGGTCATGCGACGAGATCGGCGCCGATTTAAGCCGCCACCACGCCAAGAGCTTCGACGACCTCGACCCGGCCGCGTTCGATCTCGTCATCTCGCTCACGCCGGAGGCGCATCACCGGGCAGTGGAGATGACCCGCGCGGCGGCGGTCGAGATCGACTATTGGCCGACCTTCGATCCGACGCTGGCGAGCGGGTCACGCGAGGCGATGCTCGACGCCTATCGCGGGGTTCGCGACGGCCTGAAGGCGCGCATCGTCGAGCGTTTCGGCAAGCCATCGACGTTCGGCGGCTGAATGCGTTATACTTGAATGGCTTGATTTCCAGGCTCGCGCCCCGCCCAGGGTCGGTCGGCGTGGGCTGTCTTGCTATGGTTCGTCAGTCAGAGAGGCCGCATGGCGAAAGAAGAACTGTTGGAGTTTCCGGGCACGGTCAGCGAGCTCCTGCCCAACGCAACCTTCCGCGTAAAGCTCGACAACGGCGATCACGAGATCATCGCCCACACCGCCGGCAAGATGCGCAAGAACCGCATCCGGGTCCTGGCCGGCGACAAGGTCCTGGTGGAGATGACCCCCTACGACCTGACCAAGGGCCGCATCACTTATCGGTTCAAGTAGCCTGACCGAGCGTCCGCGGCTCGTGCTTGCCAGCGCCAGCCCCCGGCGCCTGGCGCTGCTCCGCCAGATCGGCGTCGAACCCGACCAAATCGATCCGCCCGACATCGACGAGTCCCCGGGGGCCAAGGAGACTCCGCGCCTTGTGGCGAGGCGGCTCGCGCGGGCTGAAGGCCGAGGCCGCCCATGCGCGCCATCCCGACGCCTTCGTTCTCGCCGCAGACACCATCGTCGCCGTCGGCCGCCGCATGCTCGGCAAGCCGCGCGACGTCGACGACGCGAAGAGGTTCCTGAGCCTCTTGTCGGGGCGGGCCCACCGTGTGCTGACCGCGGTCGCGCTCGTCGCGCCGGACGGGCGGCGCGCGGGGCGCTTGAGCGAAAGCCGCCTCATCTTCAAGCGGCTGACTCCCGGCGACATGGCGCCCCTGCTCGCCGGCGACGAGTGGCGCGACAAGGCCGGCGCCTATGCGATCCAGGGCAGGGCGGGGGCCGTCGTCGTTAGCCTCTCGGGGTCATATTCCGGCGTGGTCGGTCTGCCGCTCTATGAAACCGCAAGCCTGCTCGAGGGGTTGGGGTACCGGCCATGACCAAACCGCTCTGCCCCATCTGCGGGAAGCCGTTCGACCCGCGATTCCGCCCGTTCTGCTCCAAGCGCTGCGCCGATGTCGACCTGCAGCGCTGGTTCTCGGGCGCCTACCGGATCCCCGGCGCCCCGCTGTCCGACGAGACCGAGAGCGGCGACGGCGATGACGACAAGGCCTGAAGAGTGCTCGGCTGGACACCGCTTTGGGGGTCACCTATAGACGGCCTCCCTCGACGTCCTGGCCCTAGCCTGGGTAGCTCAGTTGGTAGAGCAGCGGACTGAAAATCCGCGTGTCGGTGGTTCGAATCCGCCCCCAGGCACCACGCCTCCTTTGAGGACCTCCGCGCCACCCAGGCGCTCCGAGTCCGCGCCCGCCGCCCGCTCGTCCGCCTCCCGTCCCTCACCGCCCATCAACCGGCGCGAGCCTGCGGCCGCGGCTGTTTTCCGCGGCGTGGGTCGCAAAGTCGCGTCGCGGGAATCGCGAACAAATTCGAATAACAGTCAATATTGCGGCGCAACATCCGCTCTACGCGCCTGCGAGAAAATATCTAGGCGCTTCAAATCCCCTTCTCTTGTGCAGCGCACTGTAACCCCCGATCCGCCAGTCGGTCGCGAGGCGCTAGGCTTTCTTCGCCCTTGACGATGCCAGAAGGGATTGCCAAAGGACGCGGGCCGCAAGTCTAACAAGGCGGTAACACTTCCGAGCCGTTGGGTCGGAAAGGATATACTGCGTACGCCTTCGACGTACGCGCTCGGCGGTGCGGGGCTTGATCGGGTCCGATCTCGTTTCGGCCAAGTTTTATTGGGTGGGCGAAAGGCTTCCGCTATGACGGCCCACCCGGTCCTTAACGTGTTAGACCAAGCAGGAACTGGCGACAGATGTCCCACAACAAACTGAAGACCCCTTTCATCGCCCTGTTCGGCGCGCTGTCGCTTATGGTGACCGCGCCGGCCTTCGCGCAGTCGGCTGCACCGGCAGACTCCAGTGCGTCGGCCGCGGCGGCGGCGGACTCATCGGCCTCGGCGGCTCCGGCGGCGGGCGCGCCTGAGGCGGCCAGCTCGATCGCGGCCAACGCGTCGGGCGGCGCCACCAAGCTCACGCCGGTCACCATGTTTATCGGGGCGACCTGGGTGGTGAAGGCCGTGATCCTCGGGCTGGCTTTGTGCTCGGTCCTCTCGTGGACGCTCCTGATCACCAAGCTGATCGAGTTCGCCGGCCTGAACCGGGAGTCCGATCGGTTCCTGGAAGCGTTCCGGGGCGCCCGGTCCGTGCCCGACATCAACCGCATCGCAGCCTCCGAAGAGTACGAAGGCAACCCGATGGCCGACATGGCCGCGGCGGCGTCCGCCGAGGTTGAGCTGTCGCGTCAGGCGGGCCTGGCCGTCGCCGGAGAGAACCGGGAGTCGACGGTCGAGCGCGCCGGCAACGCGGTTTCGGCGGTACAGGCCTCGCTCGCCAAGCGCCTTTCGGGCGGCATGGCCTTCATGGCCTCGCTGGGCGCCAACGCTCCGTTCGTCGGGCTGTTCGGCACCGTCTACGGGATCATGTATTCCTTCATCGGCATCGCCAACACCAATACGACCAACCTGGCCGTCGTGGCGCCCGGCATCGCCGAGGCGCTCTTGGCCACTGGTTTCGGCCTGTTCGCGGCCATTCCGGCGGTTATCTTCTACAACTACTTCCAGACCCGGATATCCGGGTATGGAACGCGCGCCGAGGGCTTTGTCGCCGAGCTCATGAACGCCATCTCGCGGCAGCTCGACAAGGGAGCCTAACGCGCATGGCCGCCAAACTCTCGGGCTCCGGGGGCGATCGGTACAACGTCGAGCAGCACCACGATATCAACGTCACGCCGTTCGTCGATGTCATGCTCGTCCTGCTCATCATCTTCATGGTGTGTGCGCCGCTGACCGTGCCGTCCGTCCACGTCGATCTGCCGAACGCGGTCGCGGTCCCTTCGCAGAACCCGCCCGTGCCGGTCTACATAACGATCGAGGCGAACGGGGCGCTGCATCTGGGCGACTTCCCGACCTGGCCCGAGAGCCTGGGCGCCGACCTGCGCAAGCTGATCGGCCGTCGCGACCCGTCGCGGGAACGGATCTTCATCCGCGCCGACAAGGAGACTGAGTACGGCGACTTCATGACCGTGATGAACAAGTTGCAGGACAACGGTTTCTATAGCGTCGCCCTGATCGGCCTCGACCAGAACGGCAAAACACAAAGACTGGCGCCGTAGTGCGAGCAAGGACGCATGTCTGACGAACAGCATCTTCCCGAGCACCACCACTACGACCCGTTGACCGATGAACGGCGTCCGCGGCGGCGTGGAACCGGGTTTTTTGTCGGCGTGGGCATTGCCGTGCTCATTCACGGCGGCATTGGCTATTACCTCTGGAAGGTGAAGTTCGAGCCCAAGTACCAGGAGTACTCGGACCAGGCGGTGAAGGTGAAGCTGCTGAAGGCCGCGCCGCCGCCTCCGCCACCCCCGCCACCACCACCGCCGCCGCCGAAGGGCGCGCCGCCGCCGCCGCCGCCGATCGCCGCGCCCAGGCCAGCGCCGCCGCCGCCCATCGGCATTACGCCGCCGCACATCGCCCTTCCGCCGCCCGTGAAGGCGCCTCCACCGCCCCCGCCGCCGGTTCAGCACGTCGTCCACGGCGCACACTACACGCGCTCGCCGGACGCAGACGCGATGGCCCAGTGCTATCCGGACCGCGCCCAGCGCATGAACACGGAGGGCTCGTCGGCGATGCGGTGCTCGGTCACGGCCCAAGGGACCCTGACGGGCTGCTCAGTCGAGAGCGAGAGCCCCGCGGGCTTCGGGTTCGGTCAAGCGACCACCAGCTGCCTCGCCCGTCTGTTCCGTGTGGCGCCGCAGGACCAGGACGGCGTGCCTGTCTCCGGCGGCACGATCTCCATCGGCGTCCGCTGGCAGCTGCCGAAGGACGAGTAGTCCTTTCCGGACCGCCGCTTGATCGGCGGCGGGGCGGCGCATAGAAGATGCCGCCTCGCGTCGGGCCGCCTTAGCTCAGTTGGTTAGAGCGCCAGATTGTGGCTCTGGAGGTCCCCCGTTCGATCCGGGGAGGCGGTACCACGCGTGGGGGTCAAGGCGCCGATGGTGCAGAACTGGAAGGAGGTCGGGCCTAATCGCTACCGCGAGACCTTCGGCCGCTATTTCGAGGACTTCGCCCTCGGCGAGACCTACGAGCACCGGCCCGGCAAGACCGTGCTCGAATCCGACAACCACCTCTTTACCCTCCTCACGCTCAACACCCATCCGCTGCACTTCGACCGCGAATATGGCGCGGCGACCGAGTTCGGGCAGAATCTGGTCAACTCGACATACACGCTCGCGCTCCTGATCGGCATGAGCGTCTCGGACTTGAGCCAGAAGACGATCGCCAACCTCGGTATGGACGAGGTGAAGTTCACCGCCCCGGTCTTCGCCGGCGACACCCTCTATGCGGAGAGCGAGGTGATCGCCAAGCGCGAGTCCGCGTCCAGGCCCGGGCAGGGGATCGTCGAGGTGCGCACGACGGGCAAGAACCAGCGCGGCGAGACGGTCTGCACCTTCCGCCGCTCGATGCTGATCCCCTTGCGCGGCCACGCCGTCGAAGACCGGATCGGGACCTACTGACCATGCCAATAACCCTCGAACCCATCGGCCACGTGCGCGGCGGGCGCACCACGCCCACCGACGACGACTGGGGCCGAAGCCTGGCGCGCATCGAGCTCGATGCCGGCGCCTTCACCCCCGACGCCCTGACCGGGCTCGGCGACTTCTCGCACATCGAGGTGGTCTACGTCTTCGACCGCGTCGATCCAGGCGAGGTCGAGACCGGCGCGCGGCGTCCCCGCGGGCGCGCGGACTGGCCGCTCGTCGGCATCTTCGCCCAGCGCGGCCGCGCGCGGCCGAACCGGCTCGGCGTCAGCGTCTGCCGCGTGCTCGGCGTCCAAGGCCTGGTGATCGAGGTCGAGGGCCTGGACGCGATCGACGGCACCCCGGTGGTCGACATCAAGCCGGTGATCAAAGGCTTCCTCCCGCGCGGCCTTCTGCGCGAGCCCAAATGGGCCGCCGAGATCATGCACGACTACTGGCGAGCGGAGCCGAAGGAATGAGCGCGCCATCCGCCGAGCCGTCGACGGACGATGCGATCCTGGAGTCGATTGGTCGCTGGCTCGACAAGAAGGTCGAGCCGGTCGCGGCCGCGCTCGAGCACGACGACGTCTATCCGGCCGAGCTTGTCGAGGACATGCGCGAGCTCGGCCTGTTCGGCGCCCTGATCGACCCGGAATGGGGCGGACTCGGCCTCTCGGCCACCACCTACGCGCGCATCATCGCTCGCATCTCCGAGAGCTGGATGAGCCTGACCGGCGTCATCAACAGCCATCTGATGATGGCGCTGATCGTGCAGCGGTCGGGAACGAGCGAGCAGAAGGATTACTGGCTGCCGAAGTTCGCGAGCGGCGAGCTGCGCGGCGGCCTCGGGCTGACCGAGCCCGACGCCGGGACGGACCTGCAGGCCATCCGCACGACCGCCCGCCGCGTCGGCGACCGCTACGTGGTCAACGGCGGCAAGATGTGGATCACCAACTCGATCGAGGGCCATGTGCTGGCGCTCCTGGTGAAGACCGACCCGACCGCCGAGCCGCGGCATCGCGGCATGAGCGTCCTGATCACCCCGAAGATCGATGCCGCGACGGGCGCGCCGCTGCCGGGCGTGCAGCCGGGGCGCAAGCTGCCGAAGCTGGGCTACCGCGGCGTCGACACCGGCGAGATCGCCTTCGTCGACTACGAGTGCCGGGCCGATCTCTGTCTGGTCGGCGGGGAGGAGGGGCAGGGCTTCTACCAGGCCACGGGCGGGCTGGAGCTCGGGCGCATCAACGTCGCGGCCCGCGGCGTCGGCATGGCGCGCCGGGCGCTGCGCGAGAGCGTCCGCTACGCCCAGGAGCGCCGCACCATGGGCAAGCCTATCGCCGAGCACCAGGCGATCCAGCTCAAGCTCGGCGAGATGGCGACCAAGGTCCGCGCGTCTGAGCTCCTGGTCGAGGACGCCGCCCGCGCCTACGACCAAGGCGGCCGCGTCGACATGGAAGCGGGCATGGCCAAGCTGTTCGCCTCGGAGACGGCGCTCGAGGCCGCGACCGAGGCCATGCGCATCCACGGCGGGGTCGGATACTCGCTCGACTACCCGATCGAGCGGCTCTACCGCGACGCGCCGCTGCTGTGCATCGGCGAGGGCACCAATGAGATGCAGCGCATCATCATCGCCCGCCAGCTGGTGGCGCGGAACCGCATTTGAGGTCGACCGTCGGCGCACGATGCCGTGAACGCGAGGAACGCGGCCAAGCGTGAGCTGTTATGGCCTCGCGGGTCTTTGCGCCTGGTCTGTGCGTGAGTTTTTCGATGTCTGACATTGTGATAAAATTTCCTATTGAATCTGATCGTGAAGCGGACCTCTTCTCAAATTACCTGAATAGCTTCATGCATCGCCGGCGGGAAGTCGCTGACGACCTGCCGGAAGCCGAGGACGCGCCGTACCTGATCGTGCACTCCGATCCTTGCGGCGATCGCGAGGTCAAGGTGCTGACCTTCCAGCAGCTCGGCGCAGCGCGCGCTTTCTCGGCCGGCTGGCGCCGGGCCCGCGACGCGGGCGACGGCGGGCTCGCCTGAACTTGACCTCTCCGGCTTGACCGGCGCGACGGCTGGCGTTCCTGATCGCCGGCATGGTTGGGCTTAGCCGCGCTCGCGTGGTCGTCGCCGGCGCGGGCGCGCTCGGCGCTTCGATCGCGCTCGTCCTGGGGCGTGCCGGCGCGAGCGTCGTCCTGGCCGATCCGGCGGTGCTCGGCGCGAACGCCTCGGGCGTGGCGGCGGGCATGCTGGCGCCGGCCTTCGAGGCCGCTCCCGCGCAGTACGCGATCCTGCGAGACGCGCGCGACGCCTGGCCGGCGTTCGCCGCGACCCTCGAGGTCGACTTCGGATTCCGCCGATCGGGCGCCGTCTGGATAGACCTCCCCGGCGCCGCGCCTAGACTCGACACGCTCGCTCGGGCGCTCGCGGCCATGGGCGTCGCGCATGCGATCTGGGGGCGGGGCGAACTCGAACATGCGGCGCCGGGACTCACCTCGGCGGCGAGCGCCGGACTGTTTACGCCCGAGGACTGGCGGTTAGAGCCGCGCGCTGCGCTCGCCGCGCTTGACCGCGCCGCCGCCGCGGCCGGCGTGCGGGCCGTAGCGCAGCGGGTGACGGGATTTGCGCGGGGACGGGCCACATTCGCCGACGGTGGCGCCGCGCCGGCCGACGTGATCGTCACGGCAACGGGCGCGGCGGCGCACCATCTCGCGCCGGAGACCCGCCTACTCTCGCCGATCAAGGGCCACATCCTGCAGTACGCCGAGACGCGGACGGGCGACGAGCGCCCCATGATCCGCACCGCCAAGGGTTACGCCGCACCGGCGCGTGACGGGTTGCGCATCGGCGCCACGATGGAGCCCGGCCTCGCCGACAGTCGCGTCGATCCCAGGGCGGCCGCGCCCCTTGGCCAGCTTGCCGTCGAACTGTATCCGGCGCTCGATGGGGCCACCTTCGACGTCCAAGCTGGCGTGCGCGCGGCGACGCCCGATGAGTGGCCGCTGGTCGGCCCGTCGAGCGAGCCCGGCGTCTGGCTCGCCGTCGGCGCGCGGCGTAATGGGTGGCTGCTCGCCCCGCTTGTCGCCCAGATGACGGCGGCGTATCTCGCAGGCGGCGATCCTGGGCCGCACGCAGCGGCCTTCCATCCGAGCCGTTTCGCCGCGTCCTGAAAGGGGGGAACGAGCCTTTGTCGAGCTTCTGGCTGAGCGACGAGCAGGAACAGATCCGCGATGGCGTCGCCAAGGTGATGAGCGCCTATCGCGACGACTACTGGCTGAAGACCGACGACACCGGCGTCTTCCCCGAGGCCTTCGTCCGCGACATGGCCGAAGGCGGCTGGCTGGGCGTCGCCATGCCCGAGAGCGTCGGCGGCGCCGGTCTCGGCCTTACCGAGGCGGCCATCGTGATGCAGACGGTGGCGCAATCGGGCGCGGGCTTTTCCGGCGCGTCGGCAATCCATCTCAACATCTTCGGGCCGATGCCGCTGGTGAAGTTCGGCTCCGACGCCCAGCGCCGGACGCTCTTGCCGCGCATCATCGCGGGCGAGGACAAGATGTGCTTCGCCGTCACCGAGCCGAACTCCGGCCTCGATACCGCGAGCCTGGAGACGCGCGCGGAGCGCACCAACGACGGCTACCTGATCAACGGGCGCAAGATCTGGACGACCGGCGCCCAGCGCGCCAACAAGATCCTGATCATCGCGCGCACGACGCCGAAGGATCAGGTCGCCAAGCCGCACCATGGCCTCAGCCTGTTCTACACCGACCTGAACCGCGACCACATCGACGCCAAGCCGATCCCGAAGATGGGCCGCAAGGCGGTCGAGTGTAACACCCTCTTCATCGACAACCTGCCGGTGCCGGCCGAGGACCTGGTCGGCGAGGAGGGCAGGGGGTTTGAGTATCTGCTGCACGGCCTGAACCCGGAGCGCGTGCTGTTCGCCGTCGAAGCGGTGGGCCTTGGCCGCGCGGCGCTGGCCAGGGCGGCGACGTACGCAAGCGAGCGAGTGGTGTTCGGCCGCCCCATCGGCCAGAACCAGGGCGTGCAGCATCCGCTCGCCCGCTCGTGGGCCGAGCTCGAGGCGGCCAATCTGATGGCGATGAAGGCCGCGGCCCTCTACGACGCCGGCAAAGACTGTGGCGCCGAGGCCAACGCGGCGAAGTATCTGGGCGCCGAGGCGGGCTTCCGCGCTTGCGAGAACGCCGTCCTCGCCCATGGCGGCATGGGCTACGCCAAGGAGTTCTACGTCGAGCGGTACTTCCGCGAGGCGATGATCGCGCGCATCGCGCCGGTCAGCCGCGAGATGATCCTGAACTTCATCGCCGAGCGCGTGCTGCACCTGCCGAAAAGCTACTAAGCCGGCGCGAACAAGCGCGACAAACGGAAGCGGGCGCGATATGGTTAGTAGCTATTGCTACTAGGATTGCCATGGCAAGAGCCGCTTCACGTTCCATCCAGCCTCCCGCCCCGGCCCCAACCGCGCCTGACGCCCAGTCGGCGGAACATGCGTTGGCCGCGCTCGGCTTCACCGACACCGAGGCGGCGGTCTATTGCGAGTTGCTGCGCGCTGCGCCATCGACCGGCTATCGGCTTGCGCACGCGATCGGCAAAGCGGCGGCGAATGTCTACCAAGCGCTGGCGGCGCTAAGCCAGAAGGGCGCCGTCCTGGTCGAGGATCGCGAGGCTCGGACCTATCGGGCGACGCCGCCGGCCGAGCTGCTCGCCATGCTGCAGCACACGTTCGAGGGCCGAACGGTCGACGCCCGCGCGTCCCTCGAGCGCGTCTACGCGCCGATGACCGACGACCGCCTCTATCAGCTTACGACCGTCAGTCAGGTCAATGGGCGCGCCGAGGCGATGATCGAACGGGCCGCGGAAGTCCTGCTGTTTGACCTCTTCCCGACGCCGTTCGCGCGGCTGCGGCCCAGTCTCGCGCGTGCGGTCGCCCGCGGCGTCAAGGTGGCGGGCGTGGTCTATGAGGACGTCGACGATTGCGGGTTCGAGACCGCCCTTTCTCCCGGCCGGGAGCGGGTCGTCGCGCGATGGCCGGGCGTGCAGGTCGGTCTGGTGGTTGACGCCCGCGAGCACCTGAAGGCCCTGCTCAGCCGCGATGAGGCCAAGGTGAAGCACGGCGTCTGGAGTGACTCGATCTATCTCGCCTGCCTTGAGCACAACGGACTGGCCTGCGAGATCGTGGTCTCGAGGGCGTCCCCGGCGATCGGGCCCGGCGCGCTCACACTGTTCGACGTCTATCCACCGGGGCTGCGCGACCTCCTGGGTCCGCTCGAGCCGGCGGCGGCCGCAGGCTGAGCGCCCATGAGGCGCATCCTCATCCTTGCGCCGGTTCTCGCGCTCGTAGCCGTTGCGACGCTGGCGGCGCTGCTGCTCGCACCCGCCGCTGTTGCCCTGACGCTCATCGGCTAACCCGCGTCGCTCAGGCGAAACGCGATCCAGATCCGCGTCTGACCGCCGTCGACAGGCTCGCCGTCGATGGTGCGCGGCGTCATGCGGAAGTAGGCCGAGAGCTTCAGGGCCGCGTCTCCGAAACCGGCCCTCGACGGCGTCTCCGAGGTCACCCGGCAATCGGCCAGCTCGCCCGACGCGACAACGCCGCAGAGCAGCGAGACCTGGCCCGTGATGCCGAGGTCGGCGTCGCGCTGCGGGTAGAAGCGACTCATCTCGGCCGCGGTCGGCTGGCTGAGCCACTTCGGGTCGGTGATCAGGCGCGTCGGCGTCGGCGGCGTGAATGGGCTGAGGCCTGCAAGGTCGCCGACGCCGGTGGTCACCGCGGCCGGCGGGGGCTTGAGCGTCTCGATCGTGGCCGGCGGCCGAAGGGGCGAGAGGGCGGCGTGGACTGCGACGGGCTGCCGTCGCGGCTGGGGCGTCGGGTGCGCCGGCCGCGGCTGCGGCAGCTGGATCAGACTCATCGTTGTCGTGCGGTCGGGCGCGGCGGGGGCCAGCTCAGCTCCTATGCGCTCGACGGTGAGGTAGGTAAGCAGGCCTAGGTGGAAGGCGACCGATGCCGCGATCGCCATCGCCAGCGCCTTCGACGGCGGCCGGTTGGCCGTCCCGCCGTCGAGCGCGTGGATCAGAGCGTACTCACTAGGACTGTTGCGCAGCGCCATCATCATGGCGAAACCTCCCAGGGGGGTTGGTTGACGTAGCGTCAATCTGTTGCGAAGCGTTGTAAACAGCTTCGCTATGGGTGATACGCCGCCGCCCGCACTTCGGGGTGATCGCGCTCTGTAGCTCGCGCCGTCTGTCGGCGGGAATGGTCGGCTTAACCCGGGCTTAACCATAAATCTTCACGTCTTGGTCATGGACGTGGACACGATAAGGAGCGTCGTCGAGGCGGCCATCCAGCGCGCTTCGACGGCGACAGGCGTCGACTTCAGCTTCCTGCTCGGCGCCGCCAGGCGCGAGAGCGCCTTCAACCCGACGGCGCATGCCCGCACCTCGTCGGCCGCCGGACTGTTCCAGTTCCTCGACCAGACTTGGCTCTCAACGCTCAAGCAGCACGGCGCGAAGTATGGATACGCGCGCTACGCCGCGTTGATCCAGCAAGGGCCAGACGGTCGCTATTTCGTCGCCGGAGCGGAGGCCCGCAAGGCGGTGATGGATCTCAAGCTCGATCCGCACGCCGCTGCGCTGATGGCGGGCGAGCTAGCGTCCGACCATGCCTCCTACCTCCGCGGGCGGATGGGCCGCGACCCGACGCCGGGCGAGCTCTACGCGGCGCATGTGCTGGGACCAAAGGGGTCGGCCACTCTGATCGACGCCGTGCGTTCGAACCCGTCGGCCACGGCCGCGCCGCTGTTTCCGGAAGCCGCAGCCGCCAACCGCGGCCTGTTCTACCGCGACGGGCGAGCTGTGTCCGTGGGTGAGCTCTATGCCGATCTGACCCGTGACCCAACGGGCGGCCCCCTCGTCACCGGCGCCGCTGGCTCGGCGCCAAGGTCCATGCATCCCGTCGGCGCCGAGGGCTTCGCGCAGTACGCCACCGCGCGGCGGATCGACCGCGAGGCGCAGGAGCAGGCGCTGATCGACCTCGTCCTGCGCGGACCGGAGCAAAGCGACGAAAGCCGCGCCTCGTTGGCGCAGTCGATGTTCTCCGACGAGATGCTCCGTACCCTGACTACCGCCCGCAGCGAGCGGTAGACCATTCGTCCGCTGCCGCCGCGCAAGGGGCTATCCCCACTTGAGAGCCAAGGTCCCCTAAGGGGGCCGCGCGCGCCTCTGCTCGTGCGCGGAGTCGCCAATTCGCTCCGCTAAGCCGCCAGCGTGCTGGCGGTGGCTTTGGCGCGGGCGATCTCGGCCAGCGCGCGGGCGACGCTGGAGACCGTCAGCGGCTTGCGCAGCACCTGGTCTGCGCCGGCGTCGAGCACCGCGCGGGCCTCCTCGCCGTCGCCCTCGATGACGGCCACGATTGGCGTCTGCGCGGCCAGACCGTTCAGGGCCCGGATCGCTCGGGCGGCTTCGGCGCCGTCCATTTCCGGCATGCGCCCAACCATCATGATCAAGTCGACCTCGCAGATCTGCACGAGGTCGTAAGCGCGCCGCCCATCGCGGGCGTGCAGCACGTGGTGGCCCAGCTTCTCCAGAACGCCGCGCAGCCGCGCCGCGCCCAGCGTGTCCTCGTCGGCGACGAGCACCTTCAACGCCGGCGAGCGCGGCATGGGGTGCACTTCACCGGAGGGCGCCTCGCCGCGGATCACCGTGGCCTTCGCGTCGTAAGGCAGGTCGAGTCTGAAGCAGCTGCCGACGCCCGGTGCGCTCTCGGCGGCGATCTGCCCGCCCATGAGGCCGGCCAGCTCCTTGGCCAGCGAGAGGCCGAGCCCGGCGCCTGGAACTCCGGTGCAGGTGCGCTCGATCCGGCGGAAGGGCTCGAACGCGCGGTTCAGTTCTTCTGTCGTAAGCCCCGGCCCGGTGTCGGCGACCTCGACGCGGATGCGATCGGCTGCAGTGCGCTCGAGGCGGATCTCGATCCGACCCCGGAGAGTGTACTTGACCGCATTGCCGATCAGGTTCGACAGGATCTGGCGTGTTCGGAGCAGGTCGCCGACCACGGCGCCGCCCTCGGAAAGCGACTCGTCGACGTGCATGCTGAGCTCGATCCCCTTTGCCGCCGCCAGCGGCCGGTTCATGAGCACGAGGTCGCGAACGACCCGAGCGGGATCGAACGGCGCCCTCGCCATCGCGAGCTCGCCCGTCTCGGCAACTTCGGTGTCGAGGGTGGCGTCCAGCACCGCGATCAGGTCCTCGGCCGAGTCAAGCGCGACCGACAGCTGCTCGCGGGACGCCTGCCCGCGCTCGGCCCCGGCGGCCGAGGCCAGCACGTGGGCGACGCCGGTGAGTCCCGTCTTCACCTCCTGCGAGAGGGTGGTGATGAGGTCTGACTTCGACTTCGCCAGCCGCGTGGCGTCCGCCAGCGAGCGGTCGCGCGCCTCGATCAAATCCTCACGCTCCTCGGCGAGCGCGAACAGCCGACGGAGCAGCCGGTTGAAGATGAGCGAAAGCGCGAACCCCAACGCGGTTGCCGCCAGCGCGATTCGCGCCAACGGCCGCTCGGCCGGGTGCATGAAGAGCGCCGTCAACGGCGCCGCAACGGTCGCCGGGCCGACGATGAGCAGGCTTGGCAGGCTGGGCGCTGCGAAGAAGACGCAGGTCGCCGCCGCGCCAAGGGCCAGGAGCAGCATAGGCTGGCTCACCGGCCCGGCGTTGGCCGCAAGCACGGTGATCTGCGCCACCGCGGCGGCCCAAAGCAGGCCGCCCAGCACGTGCACGCGGGTGCGTACGCCGAGCCGGGCGTGCTCGGCGGGCTTCCGCTTGGCCCAGTCCATCACGGCATAAAAGGCGGCCCAGTTCACGGCGAAGATGGGGAAGCTGCCCAGCACCCAAGCCCCGTCGGGCGCGAACGAGGCGGCCCAGGCGAGGACCGCCAGGCCAACGCCGAAGAGGACCAGGGCATAGCGCAGGAGTGAGGACTGAGCGTCCAGCGACTGGCGCGCGATCGATTCGTTCGTCGCGGCGGCGAGGTCGTCCAGCTTGAGATCCTGGGCGCGCGGGATATCGCTCAACGGCCAGCTCCTCGGTTGAGGAGGATAAGCCTACGCCGCGCGGGTTGCGCCCCGGTGAAGCAACGCGGTTAACAAAATCCGGCCAACAAGCCTTCGTTAAGTTTAACCGGGCATTGCTATTCACGAACACGGGGGCGCGGCCGGCAGGGCAGCGCGGCTCGAAAGGGGGGTCGGAAAAGCCGATGACCGTCACGCGCGCGGCGCTGACCGACGAAGACATCCGGCAACTGGTCAGGGCCCAGTCCGCGGACGACCGCGCCATGGCTGCACACAAGATCTGCCGGCACATCGACGGCGGCGGCGCCGAACTGACCGAGGAAGAGCGACAGCAGGCCTACGAGATCCTGCGCATCATGGCCGACGACGCGGCCGAACTCGTGCGCCGGGCGCTGTCGGTGACGCTGAAGAGCTCGCCGCTGGTGCCCCACGACGTGGCGATGCGCCTGGCCCAGGACGTCGAGAGCGTGGCGATGCCGATCCTGAGCTTCTCGCCGGTGTTCACCGACCAGGATCTCTGCGAGATCGTCCGCATCGGCGGACCGATCCGCCAGGTGGCGATCGCGCACCGGCCGGCGCTGTCGGACAAAGTGACGACCACGATCGTCGAACACGGCGTCGAACAGGCGGTCGAGGTCGCCTGCGCCAACGACAACGCCAGCTTCGCCGAGAAGACGCTGCAGACGGTGATCGAGCGATTCGCCAAGTCGGAAGCGGTGCTGGCCGCCGTGGCTTACCGCAACGCACTGCCGCTGGCGGTGACCGAGAAGCTGATCAACGTCGTCTCCGACAAGCTGCGCGACCATCTGATCAACCACCAGGCGCTGTCGCCCCAGCTGGCGCTCGAGATCGCGCTCGGCAGCCGCGAGCGGGCGACCATCGACCTCGTCGATCAGGCCGGGCGCACGCCCGACGTGAAGAGTTTTGTCGGCCACCTGAACCGCGCGGGCCGGCTCTCCGCCTCGCTGCTGCTGCGGGCGCTCGCACACGGGCACATGACGTTCTTCGAGTGGGGTGTGGCCGAGCTCGCGGGCGTGCCGCACCACCGCACCTGGCTGATGGTGCACGACGCGGGCCCGTTGGGTCTGAAGGCGATCTACGAGCGCGCTGGGCTGCCCGCGCGGCTGTTCGCGGCGTTCCGCGCCGGCGTCGATACCTACCACACCATTGAGCTGGAGGGCGGGGTGCTCGACGCGGCGGCGTTCCAGGAGCGCATGCTGCAGCGGTTCCTAACCCAGCCCAAGACCGCGACGCGCGAAGACATGGACTACCTGATCGACAAGCTCGACCGGGTCCGCCGCGAAGTGCGGCGCGACGCGCAGGCCGCCACGGCTTAAGCGCCTTCCCCGGCGTCTGGCTTGCTATCCGGACGCCCGTTCAGTCACCATGGCGGCGCCTTTGGAGTGCGCCATGCCCGCCGAGCCCGTTCCCGTCCGCCCCGCCGCGACCGTCCTTCTGTTGCGCGACGCGCCTGAATTCCAGGTGCTGATGGTCAAGCGCCATCATCAGATCGACTTCGCGTCCGGCGCGCTCGTCTTTCCCGGCGGCAAGACCGCCGCCGGCGACCACGATCCGGCCTGGACCGACCATGCGCTCGGCTGGGCCGACGTCGAGCCCGAGCAGCGGCCGTTCCGCATCGCCGCCGTGCGCGAAATCTACGAGGAGGCCGGCATCCTGATCGCTCGCGATGCGAGCGGCGTCTCGTTTCCGGGCGACGAGCGGGCGCATGCGGCGCGCGACGCCATCGCCAAGGACGAGAGCAGCTTCCTCGACCTCGTGCGTGAGCTCGACGTCTCGATCGACCTGACCGCGCTCACCGTCTTCGCGCGCTGGATCACGCCCGAGTTCACGCCCAAGCGGTTCGACACCTGGTTCTACGTCGCCCGCGCCAACTCCGAGCAGCTGGCGATCTGCGACGGATGGGAGACGGTCGACGCCGAGTGGATCGCGCCCACCGAGGCGCTCCGCCTGGCCGACGCGGGCCAGCGCACGGTGATCTTCCCCACAAGGATGAATCTGCAGCTTCTGGCCGAAGCTTCGAGCGCGGCCGACGCCATCGCCCGCGCCAAGGCGCGCAAGTTGGTGACCGTGCTGCCGAAGGTCGAGCGCAGGGAGGCCGGTCGCTTCCTGGTGATCCCCTCCGACGCTGGCTACGGCGAAATCGCCGAGCCGATGGAGCGGATCGGCGTGTAGCGCGCGCCGTTTCGGTCGGCCCGCGCTATGAGCGTGGCGACCCGTCCGGACACGAATTCAAGCCTCGTCCGCTCACGGGCACAGGTCCCACGCATCCGTGCGGCCGAAGCTTGTGGACGTCGGTCGAATGGCTTCGCGTGACACTCGTGTCGCCGGTCGCCTCGACGGCATCGCTCGTAGGCTGAGCGTCGGGTGGGATCTTGTATGCGCTCGAAGCGACGCAGCCGGCCACCGCGATGGCCGCGCCCAGCGCGAAAATAGCGAACGCGTTTCGCATACGCATTCACTGTCCGTTCGAAGCGGCGGCGTTGCAAGTGGAGAGCGCGGATACCGCGGTTCGCGGAGCCTACTTCTCGTAGTCCTTCACGCGGCGGTCGAGCTCGTCGAGCAGGCTCTTGGCCACGGCGTGGTCGGTCTCGCGAATGTTGCCGCGCACGGCCGCCTTGATCCCATCGATATGGGCGTCGAGCAGGAAGAGCGGCGCCTTCATGCGCGTCGCTGGCTCGTCGATCAGCCGGCACAGCGAGGCGGCGATCTGGGTCACGACCGGATAGCCGTAGGTCGAGCCAAGGCCCTTCAGGTCATGGGCGCGGAAGTAGAGGTTCTCGGCCGTTTCGGCGGTGTAGCCTTCGGCTGCGATGCGAGCCCGCGCCGCGTCCAGCTTGGCCAGCTCGTCCTGCATCCACTGGTCGAAGTTATCGGCCAGCCCTTTCAGCGCCGCCTCGGCTTTCGCCAGCGCCGCTGGGTCGATGCCGCCGAAGCGGCTGCCGATCTTCAGTTTCAGGGTGTTTGAGACCGGGATCATCTGCCCCTGAGTCTGCTGGCTCACAGGCCGCCTCCTCAACTCGCCGCGGCGCCCCCGCGGCCGCAATCTTCAACGCGAACACCTTGGCGCCGCAGTCTTAACAACTGATGAGACGCGCTTAACCGAGAAACTGCTCAGCCAGTACGCGCTCCTGCAGGCTGCGCCCGGCGTCGAACAGCATGTGCAAGCGGATCTCCCGATCCTCGACCACATCCACGGTCAAGACGTCGCGCACCTCGTAGTTGTCCGCAACGGCGCTGACCGGCCGTTTGTCGGCTTCCAGCACTTCGAAGCGCACCTTGGCGGTGTGCGGCAGAAGGACGCTGCGCATGCCGCGGGGGCGGAACGCGCTGATCGGCGTCAGCGCCAGCACGCGCCCGTCGAGGGGGATGATCGGGCCGTGGACCGACAGGTTGTAGGCCGTCGACCCGGCGGGTGTCGCCACCATGGCGCCGTCGCACAGAAGCTCGGGCAGGCGCACTTTGCCGTCGATCGAGACTCGCAGCTTGGCCGTCTGCCGTGTCTGCCTGAGCAGCGAGACCTCGTTGATCGCCAGCGCGCGATCGGTCTTGCCGGCCGCGTCGTTGGTGGTCATGACCAGGGGATGGATCACGGCGCGCTCGCCGGCGTTGATGCGCTCGAGCAGCTGGTCTTCGCTGTACTCGTTCATCAGGAAGCCGACCGAGCCCTGGTTCATGCCGTAGATCGGCGTCGGGCGGCCCAGGTTGCGGTGCAGGGTTTCCAGCATGAAGCCGTCGCCGCCGAGGGCCACGATCACCTGCGCCTCGGGCTCCGCGACAGCGCCGTAGCGCGCGGCCAGCCGCTCGCGGGCGGCGATCGCCTCCGGCCGGTCGCTGGCCACAAACGCCAGCCGTTCGACTCGCTCGGGCGTCTCGCTCATGGGAGGCGGAGCAAGCCGCGCCAGGCTGCGCTTGTCAAACGGCGTGCGCCGCCTTTGCGAACGCAGCCTTGGCCTTGTCCTGCTGGTCGCCGCCAAAGGCGTCGAACACTCGCCTCGCGCGGTCTGGGTCGCCGCCGGGCTTGCCGCGGTTGAGCTCCCGCACCAGGCCAAGCAGTGTGGAGAACGCGCCGCGATCGAGACCGACGGCGGCGCAAGCCAGCGCCAGCATGTCGGGCTGGGCGGCGCAGGCTGCCCTGTGCACGGCCTCGAGCGGCAGGTCGCCGAGCGTGGCCAGCGCCGCCTCGAACAGCGAAAGCCGGCCTTCGCGCAGGGCACGCAGCAAATAGCTCGGTCGAAGCTGGTCGGCCGCGTGCAGCTTGGTGATCAGCCGGCGCTCCATCTCTTCCTGCTCGGCCACGGCGACCGCGCCGCCCTCGCTGATCGAGCCGTCGCTTGCCTCCTTCACCGCCTCGGCCAGCGCCCGGTCCAGCGCCTCGACGTCGACGCGAAAGCGCGAGACGATCGCCGAGCGCAGCGACTGGCCGACCCAGGCGTAAAGTCGCTCGGCCATCTCCTGACGAAGCCTTGGATGCCGCGCGAGCGGCGAGCGCATGCCGGCGACTTGCCGCGAGGCTTCCACCATCCGCATCATCGCCTCGGGCGAAACGTCGGCGGTGTCGTTGCCAGCCAACGCGATCATCACCGCCGGCTCGGCCTTCTCCAGGATGAACTCCACCACCGGCGGTCCGATCAGCGGGCGTTTGGCCACCTCGATCTGATGCTCGACCGCGCCCTCCAGGAGGAGGCGGATGAGGTCGTTGTCCCTCAGGACCGGGCTCTTGGCGATGATCGGCCGGGCGATCTCGATCTCGTCGAGGGCCAAGAGGTTGACCAGCGCCGGCGGCGGCCAGTCGGCGATGGCCAGCTTCTCGGCCAGAATCCGGCGGATGTCGGCTTCAGCGCCCTCGACAAGGTCGGTGAAGATCGAGCCCAAGAGGGTCTGGATGGCCGGCGAGCGCACGGCTTCGTCGGCGCGGCCGCAGAGATCGACGATGGCCAGCATCAGCCGCTCGCGGTCGGCGGGCGACCGGCTCCGGGCGAGCTCTCTCAGCTCCTCAGCCGTTTCCGCGGCGTTCACGTCAGATCTCCAGCCGATGGCTCAAGCCTGCCTGAACGGTCGTGAAAACATAACTAACACGAGTGCCGAGCATGGGGCGCGTGGCTTGACGCGACCGCGCGCGGGGGCGAGTCTCGCGCCGAACCCTGGATACGGGAGGAGACCGCCGATGGCGGATGGATCGATCGCCGGCGCAAGCTCGCTGAAGGGCAAGGTCAGCGAGGAGGAATGGAACGTCCGCGTCGACCTCGCCGCCCTCTACCGCCTGGTGGCGCGCGAGGGGTGGGACGACATGATCTACACCCACATCTCGGCGCGGATCCCGGGGCCGGAGCACCATTTCCTGCTCAACCCCTACGGATATTTCTTCGAAGAGATCACCGCCTCGTCGCTGGTGAAGGTCGACCTGGAGGGAAACGTCCTTTCAGGACACGCCCTACTTCGTCAACGCGGCCGGCTTCACCATCCACTCCGCCATCCACGCCGCGCGCGAGGATGCGCAGTTCGTCATGCACCTGCACACCGACGATGGGTGCGCCGTCGCCGCTCAGGCGGAGGGCCTGCTGCCGCTGACCCAGCACGGGCTGATCACGCTGCCCAGGCTCGCCTATCACGACTATGAGGGCATCGCGCTCAATCTGGATGAGCGGGAGCGGCTGGTCGCCGACCTGGGCGAGAAGTCGGTGATGCTGCTGCGCAACCACGGCACCCTCGCGCTCGGCCCGAGCGCGGCGGCTTGCTGGAACGCCATGTACTACCTCGAGAAGGCGTGCCATCAGCAGGTGAAGGCGCTGGGCGCCGGCCGCGACAAGGTGCTGATCGCGCCCCAGTCCGCCCAGGACGAGGTGTTCCGGCAGACCGGCGGCGGGCAGACGAATCGCGCTCGCTCGGAAACGGTCAACACTGGCATGGGCAGCCTGCTCTGGCCCGCCTGCCTCCGCCGCCTGGATCGCGAGCTTCCCGGCTACGACGCTTAAGACGCGGGTGCGGGGCTGGTCGCGCCTTTGAGGTAGGCGATCACGTCAAGGCGCGCTTTGGGATCGGGAAGACCGACGAAGGTCATCTTCGTATCCGGCAGCACGGCGCGCGGGCTGGTGATCCACTTATCGATGCGCGCAGCGTCCCAAGTCCAGCCGGCGGACTTCAGCGCATCCGAATAGGCGTAGTCGGGGGCGCCGCCGGCCTTGCGGCCGAAGATGCCGTAGAGGTTGGGGCCGGTCATGTTCGGCCCGCCCTGGACGGTCGTGTGGCAGGCGGCGCACTGGGTGAAATCGGCTTTTCCAGCCGCGGGGTCGCCGTTGTTGTACGGCGCGGGTAGTGAGGCCACGAGCGTCTTGACCTGCGCCGGCGTCAGCGGCGGAGGGGGCGGGGCGGCGTTCTCCGACGAGCCGGATGAGCCGTTCTGCCCGCAGCCGGCGAGGAGAAGACCTGTTGCGATCAAGGTCAGGACCGGCGCGCGCATTCCTTGGGGCTCCGTGCGATTGAATCTTGCCCGCGAGCCTTACTGGGCGCGTGCGGCGAAGGCTAGTCGTCCGAAATGGGCCGGCCGCGGGCGGCCTTGATCCGGCTGCGCCGCGCCTTGGCCTGCAGCCGCTCGCGCTTCGCGGCGGCGGGGACGCGGGTTGGGCGTCTTGGCTTGGGCTTGATCGTCGCGCGTCGGATCAGCTCGGCCAATCTCGCCCGGGCGTCGGCGCGGTTGCGCTCCTGGCTCGCGAAGCGCGCGGCCGTGATCACGATCACCCCGTCGTTGGTGAGTCGCCCGCCAGCCAGGCGTTCAAGCCGGTGACGCACGTCGTCGGGCAGGCTCTTCGAGCCGCGTGCGTCGAAGCGCAGCTGCACGGCGCTCGCCACCTTGTTGACGTTCTGCCCCCCTGGACCGGAGGCGAGGATGAACCGCTCCTCCAGCTCCTTTTCGTCGATCGCGATGCCATCGCCGATGGCGATCACGGCGCGAGCGAGACGTCCGTGTTCTGGCCCGGTTCGATATCGACCGGCTCGAGGATCACGTAGTCGCCCGCCGTCGGCGTGGCCGAACGGACCTTGACGCGCGCGAGCAGGAAGTAGGCGCCCGGGTTCAGGCCGCGGAAGCTGAATGTGCCCTTGGCGTCGCAGGCGGTCGAGGCGACGGGCGCGGTATCGGGGCTCGGCGGCAGCTGGGCCGAGCGCGCCTTCACCTGGGCGATCGGCTGCATCATCCGCTGCGTTCCGCCATAGAGGGCTTCGAGCCGCCGGCGGTAGCGCACGAAGTCGGGCATCAGCGCCACCGAGAAGCCGGCGCAGCTCAGCCGCCCGCCTCCGCTCAAGCGAAAGGCGCCGTGGCCGTCGATGCCGCCGGGCGGCGGCGGAGGCGGCGGCGGCTGCAGTGGCGGGGGCGGCTGGTATGCGGGCCCGGTGAAGGTTTCGCAGGCCGCCAGCAAGAGAACCGGCAATACAGCGAGGATGGCGGCGCGGCGCGACATGGTGCGGAAAGAGCCCTCAGGTCGAAAAGTCCATCGCACAATAGCGGCGCGATCATGGCGCGTCACGGCTGCGCTACAGGATCGCGCGCTTGGCGCTGTCGGGCGGCGTTACAGCGACGATGAACCCGTAGCGCGTGGCGGCGCCGGAAGCCGTTAGGCCATGGCCAGGCAAGTCCAGCCGCGTCCAGGTCGTGCTCGCGCTCGAATAGCGCCAGGCGCCGGCGAGGCAGGCATGGTCGTTTGCCGGGCAGATGGCGAGGAGGCCGGTACGAGGCAACGCACTCACGTCGATCCAGGGCGAAATTCTCGGATCGAAGCGGATGAAGACACTGGGTCTTCCGGGTGCGTAAAAGCCGGCGGCGTCGCCGTAGGTCTCGTCGCCGCCGACCACGGACAGAGGCGCCTGAGTGCGGTCGCGCCAGAGCTGGACGGCCGCCGCGACGATGTCGCGGCGCGGCTCCCGGTCCTTGGCCTCTCTGCTGAAGTCCTTGGCGAGTGGGGCGATCGCGAGGCCCGCGCCCGCGGCGAGTACGGCGAGCACCCCGGCGGTCACGGCCAGGCGCCGCCGGTCGGGCGGATCGGCGAGTTCGATCAAGATCAGCGGGACCAGGGGAAAGACGGCGCTCGTCCAGTTGGTCGAAAGCTTCAGCCGAAAGAGCAGGCCGAAGGCCAGCGTCGCAAGGAGGGGCGCGAGGCCGAGGATCAGGAGCACGCGAAAGCGCGGGTCGGCCGCACGCTCGCGCAGCCGCGCGCCGAATCCACGCAGAGACGATCCCGCAGCGATCATCACCAACACGATCACCACGCCCATCAGCGCGATGTCGCCGCCCAGCAGCTTGACCGCCGTTCCGATCGAATAGCCTAGCCCGTGTCCGCTCTCGCCGCCGAAGTAGTGGAACGGCAGGAAGCCGGTCTGGAACAGCCAGACGATGTGTGGCGCGAGGACGAGGCTGGCGACCGCGACCGAAAGGTAGGGCCAGAGCGAGGTGAAGTAGGCTTTCGCCTTCGGGTGGGCGAGGGCGGCGAGCACGCAGGCGCCGAGGAGGACGACCCCGTAGTACTTGGCCATCACGTCGAGGCCGGCGAATAGGCCGAAGGGCAGCGCGGTCTTGAGGCCCCGCTCGTCCATAGCGCCCATGAACGCCCAGGCCGTCCACGGCCACAGGGAGATGAAGATCGAATTGGCGTTAAAGACGAACGCGTTCAGCCCATAGAAGGGCGTGAGCAACAGCAGGAGGAAGGCCGCAAGCCGCGTCCAGCCTTCGGCGAAGCGGCCGATCAGCATCCACGCGCCCCAGAGGCCGATCGCGACGTTGGCGGCGCACAGCAGTGCGAAACTCAGCGCCGTTCGCGGCATGAGCTCGAACCAGCCACCGGCGGTCCAGGCCCAGAACGGCGGGTGCTTGTAGTAACCCCACTCGAAGTTACTGCCCCAGACGTAGGCCTCGGCCATGTCCTCGTGGATTGCGCCGGCGCCGGTCGAAAGCGCGCTAATGCCCGCATAGACGAGCGCGAGGCCGACGATCAGCAAGGCGAGCAGCCGCGCGTCGATCACCGTTGCGGTCTGGTCGCGCGACGACGCCAACATCTCCCCCGATTGACGCCGCCGGAGCCGGGCGGGCTTATGCCGCATGCCCGATACCGCCAAAGCGCCGCACGGTGAACCCTGGACGCCGGGTCGGATCGTGGTCTGCGCCGACGACTATGGTGCGGAGCCTGCGACGAGCGCCGTCATCCGTGACCTCATCAGGCAGGGGTGGATCAATGCGACCACCTGCCTGGTCGAGGGCGGCGCCTGGGCCGAGCAGGGTCCCGCGCTCGCCGCGCTGGCGGGGGCGACGCCGGGCGTTCAGGTCGGACTGCACCTCAATCTCACCGAGCCACTCCCTGCAGTCGCCGATCCAGGCCTCATCGCCCCAATCGCGCTACATCTGGCCCGCGCGCTGCTGCCCACGACGGACGCCGAGGCGCTAAGAATCGCGGCGGCCTTCCGCGCCCAGTGGGACCGCTTCGTCGCAGGCTTCGGCCGCGCGCCCGACTTCATCGACGGCCACGAGCACGTGCATCTGTCCCCTGGCCCCCGGCGCGCGCTGTTGCAGCTCATCGTCGAGACCGGCTTTGCCGGCTGGCTCCGCCAATGCGAGACGACCGGCCGCCGCAGCGGCCTGAAACGTCGCGTGCTCGACCCTTTCAGCCGGGCGTTTCGCCGCGAAGCCGCCGGCCTTGGCGTGACCACCAACCCGGCCTTCGGGGGCCTGCGCCGCTTCGATCCGCACGAGGACGTCGAGCGGCTCTGGCAGGAAGACGTAGCGGCGATAGCCGCCGGCGGCCTTCTCATGGTCCACCCCGGCGCGGCGAGCGCCTCCAACCCCGGGCGCTGCCGGGCGCAGGAAGCCGGCCTGCTCGCCGACGGGCGCCTGGCGGCCGTCTTGGCTAAGCAGGGCCTCAAGCTTGCGCCCTAACGGCCTTGCGCGCGCCGGCCCTTGCCGGACCGGTTCGAGCGCGGAGCGGATCCCTCTCCATCGCGGCGTATCGACGAATATCGCACCCCCATGACGGCTCTGTGCTAAGGTAATCCTGCGCCGAGGCTCGGAGCGATATCCTGGGCATTTCGCAGTTGGCGGCCAGTCGGCTCTCGCTTCGCGAGCCGCCGGCCCCTCGAAGGGCCAATTATGGCCACCCCGATACCGTTGAATCCGGCGGCCGCCCAGGGCCTCGGCATGGCGCTCGTCGCCGCCTCGGCCGCGCCGCTCTTGCTGCTCAAGGCCGATCTGACGGTCGTTGCGGCGAGCCTGTCGTTCACCCGCGCCTTCCAGATCGACCCCGCCATCGTCGAGGGGCGGAAGCTCTATGAGCTTGGCCGAGGAGAATGGGGCGACCCACAGCTGCGCTCGCTGTTGAGCGCCGCCGCTTCAGGGGACGCCGAGGTCGAGGGCTATGAGATGGATCTCAAGCTCGGTCTCGACCCCCTCTGCCGGTTGCTGCTGCACGCCCGGCGGCTGCACTACGGCGACGCGTCGAGCGTTCGCCTGCTGGTGACCGTAACCGACATCACCGAGGCGCGGCGGAACGCGGCCAGCCTGGACGACCTGCTGCGTGAGAAGGCGGCGTTGCTCGACGGGGTCGGACCTCGGGTCGCCAACAGCCTGCAGGTCATCGCCAGCTTGCTCATGCTGAGTGCGCGCCGGGTGCAGGCGGACGCAGCACGCCATCACCTTTATGACGCCAACAACCGCGCGATGGACGTCGCGGCCCTGCAAAAGCAGCTGGCCAACTCGGCGATCGGCGACGTCGAATTGCGTCCCTACTTTACCAACCTCTGCCTGAGCCTCGCCGCCTCTATGATCCCAGACCCCAACCGCCTCGCGCTGGTGGTGACCGTCGACGGGAGCGTGGTCGCCGCCGACGTTTCCATAGCTCTCGGGCTGATCGTGACCGAGCTGGTCATCAACGCGATCAGGCACGCCTTTCCCGTACATCGCAGCGGCAAGATATTTGTCGACTATCGCTCAAGGGGCCGCACCTGGACGCTGTCGGTGCGCGACGACGGCATTGGGATGTCCGCGGCTCCGGCGCTCGGGAGAGCCGGGCTCGGCACGAGGATCGTCGACGCCCTCGCGAAGCATCTTCATGCGATCGTGCAGGTCGAGGACCGCGGTCCAGGCACGGCGGTCTCGGTCGTCAGCGCCGCCGCGCCCCGCCTTGTTGCGGTTGGCCCGGCACAGCCGTAGCGAGCGCGTCCGGAGGCTCCCGGTCAGGGGAAGGCGCCGTGTTCAGCTACTTCGCGCTGTAACGTTAAGATTAGACACAATATTTCGATTGTCGACTTATCGCCGTCAGCTGAAGCAGCTTGTCGTATGTCAAATGGTCGCTTTGCGAATCCTATTTGAGGTTGTACACTGTAACCGAGCTCCGGATAGGGACTAAGAAAGAGCTTAGAAAGTTCCGAGATGCACTTTCGAAACGCCTTTCTTTCCTCGATGCATGTCAACGACTTCGAGGCGCTGTCGCCACATCTCAGCGAGGCCACGCTCTCTCGCGGCCAGACGTTGGGCCGCCCCGGCGATTTGGTGGAGTTCGATCTATTTTCCTGGCAGCGCCGCCATCGGAAGCGCCGCGGTGATGAGTGACGGCCGCGCGGTCGAGACCGCCACGATCGGGTACGAAAACGTCGTCGGCCTGCTACCTGGCTTGACGCAGATGCCGTCCCTGAGCCGGATCTTCGTCCAGATCGGCGGCAGCGCCATCAGCCTGCCGGCAGACAAGCTGCGCGAGCGCGCCGCCGAGAGCCCGTCGCTGATCGCCCTGATCCTTCGGTTCGCACAGGCGGGCGCGGCCCAGGCGGAGCAATCGGCCGCATGCAACGCGTTGCATCCGCTGTCGGGCAGGTTCGCGCGCTGGCTGCTGACCTGCGACGACCGGGTCGATCAGGCGACGATGACGCTGACTCAAGGCGACCTGGCCGTGATGTGCGGCGCGCTGCGCAGCTCGATCAGTCACACGGCCAGCGATTTCAAGCGCGACGGCCTGATCGGATACAGCCGCGGGCTGATCGAGATACTCGATCGGGCGGGCCTCGAAGAGCGGGCCTGCGAGTGCTACGCGGTCGATTCCGCCAGGTGGCGCCAGCTTGCGACCGCCGCCTGACGCCTTGACGCGGGGCGCCGGCAGCGCCGCCATAACAGCTGCGCGCCGGATCGGCTTAGTCGGTGGCGAGATCGCGTAAACGCTCGATAAATATTCATAAGCGAAACCGCTCCAATTCTGAGTATATTTTGAAACAAACTATTTGCAAAACATCTGTATTTTTTCTAGAGTATACCTAATATTTGCATGCGAAGATCTAATAAGTGGAATATAGACATAGTCTATTCATTAAAATTAAGGATTGTCCCCGCTAGTATTGAACTCCGATCGCACGACGTCGATACGGAGGCTCATACCGGTGACCGTTCTGGCCCCCCCGAGGACGCGCGCCGCCGAGCGGCCTTCGCCTTCCAGCGAAGCGTTGACGGATCGCCCCGCAATCGACCGCATCGCCGCTGTCGAGCTCGAGCTCCAGCAATTCAGCTACATCGTCTCGCATGATCTCGCGGCGTCGTTCCGGCACCTGGCCGGCTTTTCGCGGCTGCTTCTGGGTGAGCTCGGCGACGCGCTTTCCAGCCGCCAGCAGGATCATGCAAACCACATTCGCGCCGCCTCGGACAAATGCCTGGCGATGGTGGAACAGCTGCTCGCCTTCTCTCGCGTGCAGCAGAAGACGCTGGCGCCCGTCCGCCAGGACGCCACGCCGACGATGCAGCGCGCCATGCTGCGGCTCAGCCATGAGATGCGCGAGGCGGGCGCCGAGGTGTCGCTCGAACCGCTCGGCGAGGCCTATGCCGATCCCGAGCTGCTTGCCGCTGCCCTGGTTTGCCTGCTCGACAACGCGATCAAGTTTCGCCGGCCGGGCGTCCCGCCGCGAATCAGCGTTTCGGCCACGTCCGATGGGAAAGCCTGGCGGCTGCGGATGGGCGACAACGGTTGCGGAGTCGAAGCCGCCTATCGGGAGAGGGTGTTCCGTATGTTCCTGCGTCTGAACGGCGAGGACCCGGCCTACCCCGGCGTCGGAGCGGGCCTGGCCATCGTTCGGCGGATCGCTCGACGCCATGGGGGCGAGGCCGCGTTCGTCGACTGCCCAGACGGCGCCTGTGTCGAACTGGTGCTCCCGTTCGCCGCGCGCCGCGACTTGGCTCGCACATCGCCGAAGGAGGATGGCGTTGCCCCAGTCCCTGCTTGTCGTTGATGACACCGAGGCCGACCGCCAAATCATCGCGCTCACCCTTGGGGGAGCCTTCCCGGGCGCTGTCGTGCAGTGCGCCGCCCATCCGGCTCTGGCCCAGCAGATGTTGGCGGCGCTGGCCTACGATTGCGCCATTCTGGACTACAACATGCCGGACATGGACGGCGTGACGCTCGCCGGTGAGATCAGGGCCGCCTTCCCCTACCTCCCAATCGTCCTGATGACCAATTTCGGCGACGAGATGCTAGCGGCCGAAGCCTTGCGCAGCGGGATCTCAGACTACATCCCCAAGTCGCGCATAACCGAGGAGTCGATCCGCCGTGCGGTCGATCGATCCATCCATGTCTGCGAGCAGGCGCGGCTGATCGACGAGCAACGTACGGAGATCGAGAACTTCGCCTATGCGCTCGCACACGACTTCAAACAGCCGATCCGCCAGATCATCACGTTCAGCCAGTTGCTCGCCGAGGAAGTCGGGCCAGGCGATGGCGGCGTGGTCAGCCAGCACCTAACGTTCCTCGGGGATGCCGCGTCCCGCCTCGCGCGGCTCGTCGATGTCATGCTGCAGTACACGCTGCTCAACCAGCCACCCGCGCTGGAGTCCGTCGACCTGAACAGGGTGCTGGCCAGCGTGAGGACCTCGCTGTCGCCCTATCTGGCGGAGCGCGGCGCGGAGCTCGTTGCGCCCAAGCAGGCGGCGATGGTCTGCGGCAATGAGACCCTCTTGACCCAGGTGCTGCAGAACCTGGTCATGAACGGATTGCAGTACAACCGAAGCGCCGTTCCTCGCGTCGAGCTAAAGGCGCGGAAAGATCGTGACTTCTGGATCATCGAGGTCAGCGACAACGGCATGGGCATCGCGGAGGAGTACCTCACCGAGATCTTCAAGCCGCTGGTGCGGTTGCACACCACGGCCGAGTTCTCCGGCAGCGGATTGGGTCTCACCCTGGCGCGAAAGGCCATCATCGCCCAGAAAGGGACCATTTGGTGTGAATCGAAACTCGGCGCCGGGTCGATCTTCCGTATCCGCCTGCCGCGAGCGACCGCCGACGCCGATGGACCGGCGGACATCGAGACGGTGCAGCCTCTGCGCGAGCCGGCCTAGGGCGCGCCAGGCAGCGCTCCGTTCGAGCGCGCGCCGGCCGGGCTAGCCCGTAATCTGTTGGGGCAACTTGACCGTGTTGACCCAGAAATCGTTGATGCTTTTCACCAACACTTCGAACGCTTCCAGCTGCACGGGCTTGTTCAGGTAGCAGTTCGCCTGGAGCTCGTAGCTGTGCACGATATCGATCTCCGCCTCGGACGTGGTCAGAATGACCGTAGGGATCAGTTTCAGGCTCTCGTCGTCCTTGATGAGCGTCAGCACCTCGCGGCCATCCATCTTAGGCAGGTTCAGGTCCAGGAGGATGATGTCCGGACGCGGGGCGTCCTTGTGCGGTCCTTCGCGGCGCAAGAACGCCATGGCCTCCACCCCATCGGACGCCACGTTTATGCGGATCGCCTCGTTGGCGGCACGAAAGGCTTCTTGCGTCAGCCTGACGTCCCCAGGACTGTCCTCGACCAGCAAGACCTCGATAGGCATGCCATTTTCTCCAATCATTTGCGTGTGCTCCCTGCAAGATCAAAGCGGAACGTCGAACCTTCGCCGGACTGCGAGTTGACGGAGATGAGGCCGCCATGCCGCTCGACGATCTTCTTGCAGATCGCCAGTCCGATTCCCGTGCCATCGAATTCGTCGCGCTTGTGTAGGCGCTGGAACATGCCGAAGATCTTCTCGAAGTACTGCGGCGCGATGCCCAGCCCGTTGTCCCGCACGGCGAAGACCCACCGCTTGCCTTTGTTCCTGGCGGCCGAGACGTGAACGAGCGGGACTTCCGCGCGCTGGTACTTGATCGCGTTGCCGACGAGATTCTGAAAGAGCTGCGCGAGTTGCATCTCATCGGCGAGAACGGTGGGCAGGGGATCGTGCGTCACGAGGGCGCCGGTCTCATTCAGCGCGCTCCGCAAATTGACTAAAGCGCGGGCCAGCGCGGCCTCGCTCGAGGTCGGCGTTAGGGCCCTGCCGGTCGTTCCGACGCGAGAAAAGGCCAGCAGGTCCTGGATAAGCCGCTGCATGCGGCCAGCCCCGTCAACCGCGAAGTCGATGAACTCGTCGGCCTCGGTGTCGAGCCTTCCCTTATAGCGTCGCGAAAGAAGCTGCAGGTAGCTCGCGACCATGCGGAGCGGCTCCTGCAGATCGTGCGAGGCGACGTACGCGAAGTGCCCCAACTCCTCGTTCGAGCGGCTTAGCTCTTCGACCTTGTTCACGAGGTCGGTTGCGGCGGCGCGGCGGACGCTGATGTCGCGGATAGCGGCCGTGACCAGGATCCCGTCGGCGTTCTCCAGCGGGCTCAGCATCATCTCGATGGGGAACTCGCTGCCGTCCTTCCGGCGCGCAGTGAGCTCGATGCCCGTGCCGATCTGCTGGGCGAGCGCGTCCGCGGCCGAGCGCCGGCCGTCGGCGACGATGCGCTCGGCGAAGCCCTCGGGGATGAGGTTGGTGACCTTCTGGCCGAGCAGCTCGTCGCGGCTGTAGCCG
Source organism: uncultured Alphaproteobacteria bacterium (assembly GCA_963794315.1). Taxonomy (GTDB): domain Bacteria; phylum Pseudomonadota; class Alphaproteobacteria; order Caulobacterales; family Caulobacteraceae; genus Poindextera. The sequence goes on along the minus strand of CAWCDF010000004.1, from coordinate 690,292 downwards.
AACTGCTTCTCGGCCTGCAGGTTCAAGAGCACGATCTCGCCAGCCTGGTTGACCACCACCATGGCGTCCGGCGCCGCCTCGAGCAGGCCCCGGTAGCGGCCCTCCATCTGGGCGAGGTGCTTTTCCGCCGCGTTGCGTACGCTGATGTCGCGTATGGCGGCCGTGACCAGGATCCCGTCGGCGTTCTTGAGCGGGCTCAGCATGATCTCGATGGGGAACTCGCTGCCGTCCTTCCGGCGCGCAGTCAGCTCGATGCCCGTGCCGATCTGCTGGGCGAGCGCGTCCGCGGCCGAGCGCCGGCCGTCGGCGACAATGCGCTCGGCGAAGCCCTCGGGGATGAGGTTGGTGACCTTCTGGCCGAGCAACTCGTCGCGGCTGTAGCCGAACTGCTTCTCGGCCTGCAGGTTCAAGAGCACGATCTCGCCAGCCTGGTTGACCACCACCATGGCGTCCGGCGCCGCCTCGAGCAGCCCGCGGTAGCGCCCCTCCATCTGGGCGAGATGCTTCTCCGCTGCGTTGCGCACGCTGATGTCACGAATTGCAGCGGTGACCAGGATCCCATCAGCGTTCTTGAGCGGGCTCAGCATGATCTCGATGGGAAACTCGCTGCCGTCCTTCCGCTTGCCGATGAGCTCGATGCCCGTGCCGATCTGCTGGGCGAGCGCGTCCGCGGCCGAGCGCCGGCCGTCGGCGACGATGCGCTCGGCGAAGCCCTCGGGGATGAGGTTGGTGACCCTCTGGCCGAGCAGCTCGTCGCGGCTGTAGCCGAACTGCTTCTCGGCCTGCAGGTTCAACAGCACGATCTCGCCGGCCTGGTTCACCACCACCATGGCGTCCGGCGCCGCCTCGAGCAGCCCGCGGTAGCGGGCCTCCGAGTCCTTGCCGCCGCGGCGACCGGCGCGGGCCGCGGCCAAGGCCGGCGATGCCGGCGATTTGAGCTTTCGCGCGCTGCTGATCACCGGCTCACCTGTCGTGCTGGGTCGAGCCGTCCGCGATCACCCGTCGGATCACGACGTCCAGGCGCTCCTTCAGCTCGCCAAAGCTGTCGGGCTTGGTGACGTAGGACGAGGCTGAGGAACGCTTGGCGTCCGTGACGTCGGCCAGATGGACCGATGTCGTCAGAAAGACGACCGGCACGCTGGCCATCGCCTTGATCAGCCGCAGGCGGGTCAGAAACTGGAAGCCATCGATCCTGGGCATGTGGATGTCGAGCAGCACCAGATCGGGGGTCATGTGGCCGACCTCGAGCTGCAACAGAGCGATGTCGGGCGCTGCCAGGGCGGCCGCGCTCGCGACCCTGGGATGGTGTCGCAGCACGTCGAGGATCAGGCTGGTGTCGGCCGCGTCGTCCTCGACCAACAAGACGTTGATGTTCCAGTCCGACCTGAGCGCGTGCGGAGCCGGTTGCGGTGCAGTTCGCGCGGCGTCGCGGAATGAAGGCGCCGAGGTCGCAAGACTCACGTCAGACCGCCACTTTCGCTGTGCCACGACCGTCCGTCAGGACGTGGGTGACTCGTCCCGCCAGGAGCTGCTCGTTGCGCGTTCATCCAAGCTGAACCTATGTGGGAATCCCTTCTTTTCCATGAATATCTTAGTTCAAAACGTAACATTATAAATACACCAGGCATATGGATAGTTAAGAACGAGGTTAACGTGCACAAATCGTTATCCCTGTATGCTGTGATTTTTCTTAATCATTGCTGCACATAAATTTCCCGGTACCCGGAAGGTAGGTCCATGGATCAGACGATGCTGGAAAGAGCCACAGAGAAGACCTGGCCGATGGCGCGGGCTTGTTTCGAACCGCGCGTGCCGAGACGAGTCTGGTCGCTCAACGTCTTGCTCGTGGAGGACGATGCGGCCGACAGCGCGCTCATCCTCGATGTGCTGAAGCGTCATCCGCACGTATCCACAGCGCTCGCGACGGACTCGCCGCAGTTTGCGCTGCGCCAACTCCGGACCGGTCGCCAGATGCGGCCCGACCTCGTGCTGCTCGACATCCACATGCCGCGACTGGACGGGTTCCACTTTCTGCAAGCCATGCGGGGTATCCCCGCCATGGCCTCCGTGCCTGTCGTCTTTCTGACAAGTTCGTGTCGGGCGAGCGATGTGGAAAGGACGCGGCTGAGTTCCGCGCTGCTCTACGTCGTCAAACCGGATAACTACCTTGAATTGCAGGCGCGACTGAACGGGGTGCTCAGGCGCGCCTCGACGGGCCGATGGAGACAATAGCCATGTCAATGCAGCCGCTATCCGTCGATGATCCGACGACCACGCAGCTGACGTCGCCGGGCCTGTGCGTCCTTGCCGTGGAGGACGACGAAGCCGACGCCTACCTCATCCGCCGCGCGCTCGCCGATAATCCAATGGTCGGCAAGGTCGTCCACGCCTGCGACGGTCTGGAAGCGCTGGCCATGGTCAACAACGGCCTGGTCAAGCCCGACCTCGCCTTCATAGACCTTCGCATGCCTCGGCTGGACGGGTTCGAGCTGCTCGTCGCATTCGCAGACCGGCCAAGAGAAGGCTTTCCGATGGTCGTCCTCACCTCGTCGGCATCGCCGGGCGACGCCATCCGCAGTCGGCTGCGAAGCGCGACGCGGGTGATCACCAAGCCGACGACCATCACGGAACTCTACACGGTGTTGAAGGACGCGATCGAAGCGATCTGTCCGGTCGCGGGCGCGCCGCTGCAGACGCGGCCGGGCCACAGTCCTGAGTATCTTCTGATGGGTCGGGAGAGCCAAGGCCTGCGTCGCGCGACAGCCAACGAGGACGGCTGGCCATGAGAGCGGCTCGCGCATAGGGGCCGAGGCGAGGACTCGATGAGCTGGTCGTCCAGGGCCGCGGTCGCGCTCGCGGACACGATCCGCCTGTGCGGTCATCGCATTGGCGTCCGGCCGAGCGGACCCACGAGGTTCCCATTCGATGGCGTCGGCGTGGCGTCACTCGCGGCCGCGGGTCTGTTTTTGGCCATCGCGGTTCTCGTCGGGACCGTCCGCTGGTGAGACGCCTGCCTTGCGCTTGGTGTTGCGGAAGGCTCGGCCTTCTGATTGGCCGCCCGCTTTGCGTTGTACCGCAAGGCCTCGAGCGGGTAGTTTCGCAAACCTGGAGGGGCCCTTCCGGCTCCGGCAGCGTGGGGCAAGGCCGATGAAACGAGCTCGTGCGGGCGCGGTCGCCGGCTTGGTCATCGGCGGGGCGGTCTGGGGAGCGCCGGTCGTCGGCCATGCGCAATCGCTTTCCGACGTCTTCGACCTGATCAAGAACGCGATCGTCTCGGAAGGCCCCGTCGTGTGGGAAGGGTTCGTGCACGACTCCAACCCGACGCCGGGCTACCAGTCCGACTGGACCTATCAGCGGCGGATCGAAACGACCAATTTCAACTACGATCTCGACAACTGCGACTTCGACTTCCACTACCGCGTGCTCACCGACGGAAGCGTCTCGAGCGAGGTGGACGGCGGGGTTCCGCTGCGCCTGGCGCGCACGATCAGGGTCGCGACCGAAGCCCAGCTCGTCTCGCAGCGCGACGCTCAGAGCGGCCACCCGACCTGGGCCAGCCGCCTGCAGCCGGAGATCTACGACGTCGATGTGATCCGCAGCGACGGCCAGGACAACGTGTTCAGCTTCTACGACAGCGACACCGCCAACCATGTCGCCAAGCTGTTCGAGCAGGCGGCGTCGCTGTGCGGGGTGAGCACAGTGAGCAGCTACTGATCGCAGGCGACGCTGGGCGTCCGCGGCGGCGCGGGCAGCCTATCAACAAGCTCGAGCAGACCCTTGCCGTACAGGTCGCGCAGCTTGCGCCAGTAGCCGTTGTCCTCGTCCAGGGTCGAAAGGTCCGCTGCCGAAAAGCTGTCGGCGGGGTAGCGGAGCATGTCGACCGGCGGGCCGACGGATAGGTTGCTGCGAATGGTTGCATCGAACGACAGCAGCGCTAGCTTGGCGGCGTCGTCCAAGGTGGTGCGCGGCGACAAAGCGCGATCGAGGATGGGTTTGCCATACTTGGTTTCGCCGATCTGCAGGAAGGGAGATCGGATCGAGGCTTCCACGAAGTTTCCCGCCTCGTAGATCTCGAACAGGCGGGGCGGCTCGCCGGCGAGCTGACCGCCGAGCAGAAAGCCGCCGCCCGGCTCGCCGAAGGGTTTGACGTACTTTACCTCCGCCGCAACCACGGCGCGCAGCACGCCCCCGACGATCGCGGCGACGTCGAACATTGTCTTTCCGAGCCGGACGTCTTCGCCGGCGTGGCCGGATCCCGCCGCCTGCGTTAGCTGCGTCACAACTGATTGCGTCGTGGCCAGGTTGCCCGCCGCCGCCACGGCGATCACGCCGCTGGGCGATGCGGCCAGCACCGTAAGCTTGCAGACCGTTTGCACCTGATCGACGCCGGCGTTGGAGCGCGAGTCAGAGGCGAGCACGAGGCCCTCAGACACCAGGATTCCCAGGCAATAGGTCATCGCCTCCCCTAGAACATCCCCGCTGGACTGCGGCGCCGGTTGCCGGAATCGAACCAGCGACCTTCTGATTACAAATCAGCTGCTCTACCGACTGAGCTAAACCGGCGTCGGCGCCTCAAATGCCTTAGCGCGCAAACGTTTGCAATTTCGCCGCGCGGGCGGCAATCCCTTGACGCGGCCTGGCGGCGCCGCGAATGCAAGGCAGGCGAGGGCAGGGCGCATGAGCCCCGAGGTGTTGGGCGACGCTGACGTCTTCAAGCGCAGCATGCACCGGCTGGGCAACCTTCTGATTACGCTGTCGGCCATCACGCCGGCGGCGTCGGTATTCATCATGGGCTCCGACGTGATCAAGCAGGCCGGCACGGGCGCGGTCATCTGCTTCGCCGCCGCGGCGCTGCTGGGGCTGCTCACCGCCTTCGTCTACGCCGAACTGAGCTCCGCCTTTCCGCTCACCGGCGGCGAGTATTCGATGCTGGGCCGCACGCTTGGGCCTTCGTTCGGCTTCATGGCGCTGGCCCTCAACATCTTCGGCGGCGCGCTCGGCCAGGCGGTGACGGCGCTCGGATTGGCGGAATACCTCGGCGTCGTCGTCCCGGGCCTGCCGGCCCTGCCCGTGGCGCTGGCCGCGACCGCCGTCGTCACCGCGATCTCGATTCTGAATGTACGGGTAAACGCGGCGATCACCGGCGTCTTCCTGCTTGTCGAGCTTACCGCTCTCGGCGTGCTGGTCGTCCTGGGCTTCGCCGATCCGCATCAGTCCGCGGTCGCGCTCAGCCTGCACCCGGTGATGGCGACCGGTTCAGGGCTGGGTCCGACGCCCTGGACGGCGATCGGACTCGCTTCGGCCGCTGCCATCTATGCCTACAACGGCTACGGCGGAGCCTGCTACTTCGGCGAGGAGATGTTCGAGGCCAGGACCCGCATGGCCTGGGTGATCTTCTGGTCGCTCGGCATCGCGGTCGTGGCCGAGTTCCTGCCCATCACCGCCGCCATGGTCGGCGCAGGCGATTTGCGGGCGATCCTGGGCGCCGGCTCGCCGCTCGCCGCCTTCATCGCCGCGGCCGGCGGCCCTGGCCTCGCGAAAGCCGTCAGCCTCGGCGTCGCGTTCGCCATCATCAACGCCATGATCGCCATCGCGCTGATCAACGCGCGGCAGCTCTACGCGTCGGGCCGCGACGGCGTCTGGCCAGCGGCGGCCAACCGCGCGATGACCGCCCTGCATCCGCGCTTCAACTCGCCCTGGATCAGCTGCCTCGTCATGGGGCTGGCCACAGGGGCGGCTTGCCTGGTGAACCTCGAGACGCTGGTCATGCTGACCGGCACCGGCATCGTGGTGATCTACGCCGGGGTCTCGACTGGCGGCCATCGCCGGCCGAATCGAGCGGGACGACAGACCATGGCGCCTACCGCATGCCGCTGTTCCCACTGGCCCCGATCCTGTCGCTCGCGGCGCTGGCCGCCGTCATCGCCGCCGATGTGTTCGATCCCGACGTCGGACGCCCGAGCCTGATCGCCAACGGCGCAGTTATGCTGGCGGCGGTCGCCTACTACCTGATCGTGCTCAAGCGCCGCGGCGGCTGGGCGCTGCGCGGCGAGGGCGGGGCGCTGCTGGCGTCGGAAGCCGACCGGGCCGCCTAGGCCAGCGCGGCCGGGCGCCTTATATGCGCGGGCTCCATGGCCCGCGTCCTCATCACTTCCGCCCTCCCAGGCGTCAACGGCGTCAAGCAGCTGGGCAACGTCGTTGGCTCGCTGTTGCCGGCCGACGTCTACGCCCGTTTCGAGCGCTCGCGCGGCAACGAGGTTCTTTCACATCTGCGGCACCGACGACCACGGCACGCCGGCCGAACTCGCCGCCGCGGAAGCGGGGCAGGACGTCTTCACCTATTGCGACCGCCAGCATCGCATCCAGTACGAGCAGGGGGTCGGCTTCGGCCTCTCCTGGGACTTCTGGGGGCGCACCTCTTCGCCGCAGAACGGCGAGCTCGTGCACCATTTCGCCGCCGCGCTCGAAGAGAACGGGCTGATCGAGGAGCGGGTCGACCAGATGGTCTACTCGCTCGACCGACAAGCGCTTCCTGCCCGACCGCTACGTCGAAGGCACCTGCCCGGTCTGCGGCTATCGGCCGGCGCGCGGCGACCAGTGCGACAACTGCGGCTCGCTGCTCGATCCGGTCGACCTGATCGACCCCTATTCGGTGATCTCCGGCTCGACCGACCTCGAGGTGCGCGAAACCCGCCACCTCTACCAGCTGCATTCGAAGATGGCTGAGGCGCATCCGGGCCTGGACCGACAAGCCAGACTGCCTGGCCGCCGCTCGCGCGCGCTATCGCCTACAAACACCTCGACGAGGGTCTGATCGACCGCGGCATCACCCGCGATCTCTCCTGGGGCTTTCCGGTGCTGAAAGACGGCCTACCCAGGCCGGGGTTCGAGGACAAGGTCTACTACGTCTGGTTCGACGACGTGATCGGCTACATCGGCATCACCCGCGAGTGGGCCGACGCCGAGGGCGTCGACTGGGAGCGCTGGTGGCGCGCTGGACAAGGGCGCGGGCGACGTCCGCTACGTCCAGTTCATGGGCAAGGACAACGTGCGCCTTCCATTCCGTCTACTTCCCCTCGACCATCCTGGGCTCGGGCGAGCCGTGGAAGATGGTCGACGTGCTCGAAGGCCTTCAACTGGCTCAACTGGTACGGCGGCAAGTTCTCCACCTCGCAAAAGCGCGGCGTGTTCATGGACCAGGCGCTGGAGCTGCGCCCGCCGACTGTCTGGCGCTGGTACCTGACCGCCAACAGCCCGGAGGGCTCCGACACCAGCTTCACCTGGGAGCAGTTCCAGGCGCAATGAACCGCGACCTCGCCGACGTGTTCGGCAACTTCGTCAACCGCATCCTGAAGTTCTGCGAGACCCGCTTCGAGGGCGTCGTTCCGGCCGGCGGCGAGCCCGGCGAGATCGAGCAGCGTTTGTTCGCGCGGGTGTCCGAGCAACTCGCCGAGCTTACCGCGCAGATGGAAGCGATCGAGCTGCGCAAGTCGGCGCAGGCGCTGCGCGCGCTCTGGGTCGCCGGCAACGAGTACCTGCAGGAGGCGGCGCCGTGGACGCGCGATCCGGACGACCGCGGGCGCGCGGCTGTGATCGTGCGCACGGCGATCAACCTCGCCGGCCTGTTCGCGCGAGTGTCAGCGCCGATCATCCCGTTCGCGGCCGAGCTGCTGACCGAGGCGCTGGGCGAGCCCTGGCCGCCGACCTGGCCCAGTCCCAACGCCGAAGTCGAGCTGCGCCGCATCGAAGCCGGTCGCGCGGTCCGCGCGCCCGAGGTCCTGTTCAAGAAGATCGACGACGCTGAAATCGCCGCCTGGACGGACCAATTCGGCGGCGCCGAAACCGAACGCGCTTAGGGGCCAATACGTCCGATTGGACCGCTAAGTACGCCAAGGACGCCAAGCTGGACGCTGCGCTTGCCATGGCCTGTTCTTGGCGAACTTGGCGTTCTTGGCGGTCGAAAGCGGCTTCGCCGCGACGAAGCCTAGGCTAGATCCACATGAGCTGGACCGCGCCGTCGAGAACCATGCGGACGGCGACGTAGAGCACGATCAGAAGCCCAAGGTAGCCGATCCACGGCCAGCGATGCAGCAGCCGAGCGACGCCGACCGCGGCGAATCCGGTCAGGGCCACCGAGAGCGCCAGACCGACGAACAACACCCAGTCCGGCTGGTTGCGCGCCACACCGGCCACCGCCAGCACGTTGTCCAGCGACGTCGACATGTCGGCCACGAAGATCAGGGTGAGTGCGCGCAGCAGCGTCTTCGGCTTGGACGGATGGTCGCGACGGTCATGGCGCGCCGGCCCGCTCGCGCGCAGGTCGCGCCACATCTGCCCGCCGACGAGGAGCAACAGCAGGCCCCCGCCGAGGACGAGGCCGCCGCCGCCCGCCTTCAACAGGCTGATGGCGAAAACCGCGAGGATGCAGAGCAGCACCACCGCGCCCGAGAGCCCCAGCAGCATCGCCAGATGCCGCTGGCGGTTGGGTAAGCCGGACGCCGCCATGCCGACGGCGACCGCGTTGTCGCTGGCGAGCGTCACGTCGATCAGCGCGATTTGCGCCAGGGCCGCGAGCGACGCCGCCCAGGGCAGGCCGCTCAGGCTCGGAAGGAGCGCCATGCCGACGCTTGTGCGGCAGCGGTGTCAGCTTGGCAAGTCGCCGGCGAGCGGCGCTGCCCGCCCCCTACTTCTTGTCGTTCCGCGGCGGCTCCGGCGGGTTGTTGTTCGGGCGTGGCGTCGCGCCGTAGTCCGGCGGGCGCCGCCGGCGGCCGCCCAGCATCGAGTTCCGCGCCGCCGCGATCAGGACGACCAGCGCGATCAACAGGACGATGATCGCCGCGATCACCTTGCCTTGCGGCTTGGCCAGCGGGTTGGCGCCGGCGGCCTCGGTGTTGCCCGGCGCCCCGCTTTCGCTGGCCGCTGCCGAGCTGCCCGACGCGCCGGACTCACTCGCGCTCGAGGCCGAGCTCGCCGGCGGCAGCGCCGAGGTTGCGCCGTTCAGCCTCGCCCCTTGCGACCCACGGCGATGCCGATGTCGCCGCTCCGCCGGCGCCGCGGCGTTCGCCGCAGCGCCATGGTTGGCCGCAGCGTTCGGGCGCGCCGCCGCCCCCGCGTGGCGATGATGCCGGTGGTGACCGGTCGGGGTCCCAGGCTGCGCCGCCGCCCCATAGCGGGCGTGATGATGGTGGTGGCGGTGTTCCGCCGGCGCGCCCGGCTCGGCGCGGTGGCGCCGGCCGACCCAATGGCGCCAATGAGCGGCTGGGCCCCGGTGATGGTGATGCATCCAGCCGTGGTGGTGATGACGCCAGTGACCCTCCTCGCGGCGACAGTGGCATTCGCGCGTCGCATGCCCGCGGTCGAGGTAATCGTAGTGGTGGCCGTAGAAGTGATGCCGCACCTCGGGCGTCATGTCCTCCGGATTCGGGATCGGCTGCATCGTCGCCGGGGGCTCGTCCGACTCGCCCGACTCCAGGTTCGCCCGATTCAGGCCCGGGCGGCTGGGACGAGGGTCCGCCCATCAGGTCCGGCGCCGGCGGGGGCGCCTGATCGGACGACATCGGGGGCGGCGCCTCCTCTTGCGGGTTGGGCGCGCCGCAGCCGGCAAGGGCGAGCACGGCGAGCGCCGCGACGCTCAACGCGGCGATCCGCAGGCTGTCCTTCAACATCGGCTTCCTCCGGCGATCGAGCTTAGGCTCGATCAGCAAATCACTCTGAGGAAGGGAATCAATAACCTTACCGTCGCAATCGGAACCGGTTTCTCGCGCCGAGCGAATGCGGCCGACCGCGAATTTATCGCGACCGTGCGGCTTCGTAGAGGGCGACGGCGGCCGCAGCGGCGACGTTCAGGCTCTCAAAACCGCCCGCCATGGGAATGCGGGCGAGCGCGTCGCAATGCTCCGCCACCAGCCGTCTCAGGCCCTCGCCCTCTGAGCCTAGAACCAGCGCCGTTGGACGAGCGTCCAGCGCCTCGGCGAGGCAAGCCGGCGCTTCGGCATCGAGGCCGATCGCTCGCCAGCCGTGGTCGGCAAGCGCGTCCAGGGCGCGGGACAGATTCACGGCGCGGACATGCGGCACACGTTCAATCGCGCCGGCCGCCGCCTTGGCCAGCGCGCCGGCGAGCGGTGGGGCATGCCGCTCCTGCAGCACGATCGCTCGCGCGCCAAACGCCGCGGCCGAGCGGAAGATGGCGCCCACGTTCTGCGGGTCGGTCACGTGGTCGAGCACGAGAATCAAGCCCCGGGCCGGCGCGGCGACGGCGTCGATGTCGAAGGGCTCGAGCGGCGCGGTCTTCAGCGCCAGGCCCTGATGCGCGGCGCCGGGCGGGAGCGCACGCGCGATCTCGGCCGGCGGCAGGATTTCGGGCTTGAGCCCGCCGCCGACGCCGGCGGCCAACTCCCGCGCCCGCTCGGCTGTGGCCAGGAGCCTGATCGGCGCGCCGCGTAACGGATTGGCGAGCGCCGCGAGCACCGCATGACGCCCCCAGAGCCAAGCCGCGGGGTCCCCTGCCGCCCGCCCGCGGCGCCCCTTCCAGCCGCCGGCGCGACCACGGTCTTGGCCGGGTCGGCGGTCGTTGCGTTCGGGGGAAGACGACACTATAAGACGCGCTCCGTTTTCGGGCCTTCAAGCACGAGGCGCGCGCGGGGGAATGTCCCGAGCGGCAAAGGGGGCGGACTGTAAATCCGCTGGCGTACGCCTTCGTAGGTTCGAGTCCTACTTCCCCCACCACGCGCACGCGAGCGCCGAGCGCTGAAGATCCCGACAGCGAGCGAAGGAGACCGGTCGCCCGCCGCAGCATTGCGGGTATAGCACAATGGTAGTGCAGCAGCCTTCCAAGCTGAGAGCGGTCGGTCCCTCCTGCGAGCCGCGGCGGACCAAGGCGTTCAAGCGCGGCCCACGGCGAGTTCATCGAGGAGCACGATCGCGGGAGAGCAGACCGTACGAAGGACGAAGGCTCACGGCACTGGCGAGATTCTACGCGGCCGCCGGTTGAATCCCGATCCGGGCGGAGATGCGAGCGAGCTCCGCGGCGTCGGAGATCCCCTGGAAGTCCAGCCGCGGTGTGTAGGGCGCCTCGAGTTCAGCGGCCTCTTCCTCAGTGAGATCAATCGCAAGGGACGCAATCGCGTCGTCGATCTGCTCGGGCCGGCTTGCCCCGACGAGGGGCGCGGCGACGACCGGGTTGCGCCGCAGCCATGCCAACGCGATTTGCGCGCGCGTCGCGCCACGCGCGCTCGCGACCCGCCCGACCGCCTCGATGATCGCGCCGTCGCTCGCGGCGTTTGTGTAGAGCATGTCGGCGAACGGATCGGTCGCCGAGCGCGGCGTCGCCTCGCCGGCAGCGCGGGCCAGCCGGCCCCGCGCCAGCGGGCTCCAGACGATCGTCCCGACGCCCTCGTCGGCGCAGAGCGGCAGCATCTCGCGCTCCTCTTCGCGGGCGAGGAGGTTGTAGTGATCCTGCATGGAGACGAACCGGGTCCACCCGTGCTCCCGCTGAAGGCGGAGCGCCTTGCTGAACTCCCAGGCGCGCATCGAGGACGCGCCGAGGTAGCGCGCCTTGCCGGCTTTGACGACGTCGTGCAGCGCCTCAAGCGTCTCTTCGAGCGGCGTGGCGTTGTCCAGCCGGTGGATCTGGTAGAGATCGACATAGTCGACTCCGAGGCGGCGCAGGCTGTGATCGACCTCGGCCAAGATCGCCTTGCGCGACAAACCCTGCCCATTCGGGCCCGGCCGCATCGGATGGCGCACCTTGGTGGCGATCACGACGTCGTCGCGGTTGGCGAAGTCCTTCAGCGCCCGCCCCAGGATCTCCTCGCTCGAACCTTGACTGTACATGTTCGCCGTGTCGAACACGTTGATGCCGGCCTCAAGCGCGTGTTGGATCAGCGGGCGGCTGGCGTCTTCGTCCAGCGACCAAACAGGGTGTCCGCGGCCGGGCTCGCCGTAGGTCATGGCGCCGATCGCGATCGGGGAGATGTCGAGACCGGTGTTGCCGAGCTTGATGTATCGCATGGTCCGGTCCTTTACGGCCGCAGCAAACGGAGATATCTCCGCTTCGTGGGAACGCTTTACCGGAGAACTCTCCGGTTAGTCAAGTGGGCGATCGATGATTGATCCGGGTGAGTCGCGACGGTCGGATGCGGTGCAGAATCGCAAGCGGCTCCTCGATGTCGCGCGCAAGGCGCTGGCCGCCTCGCCGGATGTGTCGCTCAACGCCATCGCCAAGGCCGCCGGCGTCGGGCCTGGAACGCTCTATCGTCACTTTCCAAGCCGAGAAGCACTGGTTCTGGCCGTGTACCGTCAGGAGATCGGCGGGCTCGTCGCCCTGGTTCCGGCGCTGCTCGCCAGCCACCCGCCGCTGAAAGCGCTGCGGCTTTGGTTTGATCGGCTCGCCCACGACGGCCGCATCAAGCACGGACTCGCGGACGTTCTGCACGCGGCGATGGACGAGGGTGTGCTGAGCGAGACCTATGGGCCGATGGTCGACGCGATCGATCGGCTGTTGCGCGCCTGCGAGGCGGCAGGCGAGATCCGCTCAGGCGTCGACGCCGAAGACGTCCTCTTGCTGGTGGGCTTCCTCTGGCGCGTGGAGCCTGGCCGGCAGGGCGAAGCTCGCGCCGAGCGGTTGCTCGACCTGGTGATCGATGGACTCAGGCGCGCCGATCGGCGGCCATCGCCTGACCTTCCGGCTGCCGCAGCCCGAAGACCCCTCGAGGAGTGAGGATGGCCAAGAGCGACTACGCCGACTTTCACGCGCTCGACCCCTTCTTCGATATTGTGATGGAGGGCCTCTCGGCGTTCGTGGATGGCGAGCACTATTTCGACACGCTCGCCGACGGCGTTCTGTTCGAGTTCCTCTATGAGTTTCCGGGCTGGCCTAAAGTGACGCGAGGCCGGGACAGCCTCATTGCCCTGTACTCCGGGTACGGGCGAAACACCCGGCTCGACCGAGGCGACGGGCTGTTGGTGCATCCCTCTGACAACGGCCGCGTCGTCACCCTGGAATACGAGGTGCATGGGAAGGTCGTCGCCAACGGCGCGGCTTACGATAACCGCTTCATCTCCGTCGCCTTCATCGAGAGCCGCAAGATCGTCCGGTGGCGCGACTACATGGACTCCTTGGCGGCGTGGACTGCGCTGAACAAGCCTGCCCTCCCCACCGTCTGATAGCGCGGCGCCCTGAGCGGCTGCCGCCGGGCTCGTCGCGCTGCCGGTGGGCCTGTCCGTCACGATGGAAGACGTCGTGGCGCCAGACCACCGGCGGCGACGCCATGTGGGGCTTTCGCCATGAATCCCATGGAAGGGTCGTTTGCGACCGGCCCTCTGCAAGGCCCCAATTGATTATCCCGACGTTGAAGCACCTGGCGATCGGCAGGCCCCCGATCACTTCCTTGCGAGCCAGCGTGGCCTATGCAAGAACGCGCGCCCGCGTCACACCCGATCTAGCGCCAGAAAAGAGACAGACCCACCCGTTTCCGCGCCCAACCTCTTGATTTTGCGGGTATAGCACAATGGTAGTGCAGCAGCCTTCCAAGCTGAGAATGCGGGTTCGATTCCCGCTACCCGCTCCATCCCCCCTAAGACCTTAAAGGACGCCTTCTCAAGGAAAGACCATGGCCAAGGAAAAATTCGCGCGGACGAAGCCGCACTGCAACATTGGAACGATTGGTCACGTTGACCATGGGAAGACGACTTTGACGGCGGCGATCACGCTGGTGCTGGCGAAGGCGGGTGGCGCGACGGCGAAGGCGTATGCGGACATTGACGCGGCGCCGGAGGAGAAGGCGCGCGGGATCACGATCAACACGGCGCACGTGGAGTACGAGACGAAGAACCGCCACTACGCGCACGTGGACTGCCCCGGTCACGCCGACTACGTGAAGAACATGATCACCGGGGCGGCGCAGATGGACGGCGCGATCCTTGTGGTGTCGGCGGCCGACGGCCCGATGCCGCAGACGCGCGAGCACATACTCCTTGCCCGGCAGTCGGGGGTTCCGGCGCTTGTGGTCTATCTGAACAAGATCGACATGGTCGACGACCCGGAGCTGGTGGAGCTGGTTGAGATGGAGGTTCGCGAGCTGCTGACCAGCTACAACTATCCTGGGGACGATATCCCGATCGTGAAGGGCTCGGCGCTGGCGGCGCTGGAAGGCCGTGACGCGCCGATGGGCGAGGACTCGATCAACGAGCTGATGACGCAGGTCGACGCTTACATCCCGCAGCCGGAGCGGGCGATCGACCGTCCGTTCATGATGGGGATCGAGGACGTGTTCTCGATCTCTGGGCGCGGCACGGTGGTGACGGGCCGGATCGACCAGGGTGTGATCAAGGTCGGCGAGGAAGTGGAGATCGTGGGCCTGCGGCCGACGCAGAAGACGGTGTGTACGGGCGTGGAGATGTTCCGCAAGCTCTTGGACCAGGGTCAGGCGGGCGACAACGTCGGGGTTCTCTTGCGCGGGACCAAGCGCGAGGAGGTGGAGCGCGGGCAGGTTCTGTGCAAACCGGGGTCGATCACGCCGCACACCAAGTTCGCGGCCGAGGCCTACATCCTGACCAAGGAGGAGGGGGGTCGGCACACGCCGTTCTTCACCAACTACCGGCCGCAGTTCTACTTCCGCACGACCGACGTGACCGGGATCATCAGGCTCAGAGAAGGGGTGGAGATGATCATGCCGGGCGACAACGCCGAGCTGGACGTTGAGCTGATCACCCCGATCGCCATGGACCCGGGTCTGCGCTTCACCATCCGCGAAGGCGGCCGCACCGTCGGCGCCGGCGTGGTGGCCAAGATCATCGAATAGCGACCAGCCTTCGAGGCTGCGGTCTTCGAGCCGTCGGGCGTCCAGCCCGGCGGCTCTTTCCTATTTCACCGCCAAGGACGCAAAGGACGCCAAGAGGCAGTGGCTGGCCGCTGCGCCGCACGTCCTCTCAGAACCCCTTGGCGTCCTTGGCGTCCTTGGCGGTCCATCTTCTCTTGCGGCTTCGCCGCGGCGCAGACTGCCGGAATAACGGGCGGGGCGCGGACGTCATTCGGTCGCGGGGGGGCGATTGGCGCTTGTGCGGCCGATGGCTTATATGAACCGCAACGTCTTGGGCGCTGACTCGGCTGTCGCGCTAAAGGAGTGGGTACATGCTCGGTTTGAGTCCCTGGCACCTTCTTATCCTCGCCGTCATCCTGCTTCTGGTGTTCGGCGGCCGGGGGAAGATCTCTGGAATCATGGGCGACGCGGCCAAGGGCATCAAAGCCTTCCGTGAGGGTCTGAAGGACGACCATGAGACGCCGCCGACGCAGACCACGCCAAGCCTTCCGCCGGCGAACGAAACGCCGAAGGATCCCATCGCCCGCTAGCCCGGCCCTTTGAGGGGCCCTGAGCTTCGATGTTTCCAGAAAACCGGCTGCTCGAGCTCCTGATCATCGGCGCCGTCGCGCTGATTGTCGTGGGACCGAAGGATCTGCCGATCCTGCTGCGCCGGGTCGGCCAGTGGATGGGCCGGATGCGCGCGATGGCCGCGGAATTCCGCGCCAGCTTTGACGAGCTCGCGCGGCAATCGGAGCTCGATGAGCTGAGGAAGGAGGTCGAGGCGATGCGCAGCGATCCCCGCCACTACTCGAACTTCGACCCTATGGCCCAGAGCGCGTTGTCGGCCGCGTCGGCCGAGGCAGGCTTCACGCCGCCAGAGGTTGCAGCGCCCGCGCCTGCGCCGGTCGCGGTCACCGAAACGGCGCCGGCTCAGCCTGCGCCGGCAACGGCAAAGGCGGCCAAGGCAACGACGACCAAGCCGCGGCGCCCACGGGCGAAGAAGACGCCTGGCGTGGGCTGAGCGGCATGGCCGACGACGAAGCCGACATCGAAGCCTCGCGCGCACCGCTCCTCGATCACCTGATCGAACTGCGCAGCCGGCTGATCGTCTGCGCCGCCGCCATCGCTGTCGGGTTCGTAGTCTGCTTCATCTTCTCGACCCAGATCCTGGTCTTCCTGCTCGCCCCGTTCGAGCGGGCGCAGGGCCTGCTGGCGGTGCAGCAGGCGACGGGCGCCCACCGCGGGCCGTTCGACCTATTGCTGGCCATGATCGGGCTGAAGTCGATCGCCAACATCCATGTGCAGCAGGTCCACATGGTGTTCACCGCGCCGCTGGAGGTCTTCTTCGAGAAGGTGAAGCTGGCGGTCTTCGGCGCGATCGTGATCACTTTTCCCGTGCTGGCGACCCAGCTCTACCGCTTCATTGCGCCGGGGCTCTATCGGCGCGAACGGCGCGCTTTCCTGCCGTTCCTGATCGCCTCGCCGATCCTCTTTTTGATGGGCGCGGCGCTGGTCTACTTCGTCATGCTGCCGTTCGTGCTGTGGTTCTCGTTGAACCAGCAGATCACCGGCGACGCCGCGATTTCGGTCTCCCTCCTGCCCAAGGTCTCTGACTACCTCAGCCTGGTGACGACGCTGCTGTTGGGTTTCGGGCTCTGTTTCCAGTTGCCGGTCGTCCTGGCGCTGCTGGGCATGGCCGGCATCGTCAGCAGCCGCTTCCTCCGCTCAGGGCGGCGCTACGCGATCGTGGTCGTCTTCGTGGTCGCGGCGCTCGTCACCCCGCCCGACCCGATCAGTATGATGAGCCTGGCGCTGCCGGGTGTGGCGCTTTACGAAATCTCGATCCTGGTCGTCTGGCTGATCGAGCGCCGCAAGGCGCGCGAGGACGCGGAGGCGGACGCGGCCGAGGCGATCTAAAGTCCGAGCGCCACCTACTCCGCCGCCGCGGCCCGCTCCGCCCGCGACGGGGCGTCGGCCGCGCCGAGGTGGCGGCTCCAGAACGCCTCCCAGTCGCCGGCCTCGAAGTTGGGGATGTCCATGTGGCCGCCGGGGTTGATGTGCATCGTCTTCTCCGTCGAGCCGAAGGCGTTGAAGAGGGCGATCCCGGTCTCGCGCGGGGCGACGGCGTCCTCCCACTGGAAGATGAACATCAGCGGGATGGTGATCTTCTTCGCCGCGGCTTCCATGTCGCTCGCGCCTTCGCGTAAGCCAGCGAGCCCGAAGATGGCGGCGGTGATGCGCGGCTCGCTGGCCACGAACGGCACGCCGATCGCCGTGCCCATCGAGACGCCCCAGTAGCCGACCGGGCCGCCCGCGCCGACGAAGTCGAAGCTCTGCGCCATATCGAGCGCCGCCTTCCACTCCGGCACGGCCGTCTGGCTCCGCCTGAGCATCTGGCGGAACCTTTCGGGGTCGGCGACCTGCGCCGGCGCCTCGCCGCGCACGCGCGCGCCGACCTCGCGGGCGAGGGAGACGGCCTCCTCGCGTGAGATGCGGTCGCCGTGGCCGGGCGCATCGATGGCCAGCGTCGCGTAGCCGAACGCCTGCGCATAGCGGCGGGCGCGGGCCGAAAGGGTCGGCGTCTTCTTGTGCTGCGAGCCGCCGTGGCCCATCAACACCAGCGGCCGCGGGCCCTTCGCGCCCTCCGGCGCCCAGATCACCGCCGGCACCCGCTCGCCGTCGACCGTGAGCTCGAACGAGCGGCGCACGACCCCGCCGTCCTCGATGCGTTCCTGGGTGAAAGGCATGCCGATGCTCCCTCTGCGTTCCTCTTTTTCGCGCGCCAAGGGCGCCGGATTGGGGTGGCTGTCAATATTCGACGTCCCCTGCGCCCGCAGCCGGCGAGGGGTAGCCGCTCGGTTCGGCGCGCCTTAAGGAGGGCGCTTCCGGCAGAGCACCGACCTAGACCTCGCATGCACGACATCAGGGCCATCCGCGACGACCCCGCCGCCTTCGACCAGCGGCTGGGCGGCGCGCGGGCCTGCCGCCACAGACGCCGGCGCTCCTGGCGCTGGACGCCGAGCTGCGCGCCGCGCAGACCGCGCTGCAGGCCGCGCAGAGCCGCCGCAACGAGGCCTCCAAGCTGATCGGCAAGGCCAAGGCCAAGAAGGACGAGGCGCAGGCCGCCGCGCTCATGGCCGAGGTCGAGCAGCTCAAGGGCGGCATCGCCGAGCAGACCGAGCGTGGAGCGGGCGAGGGCGGCGGCCGCTGCACGCGCTCCTGTCGGGCCTGCCCAACCTCCCGGCCGCCGGACGTGCCCGTCGGCGCAGGACGAGGCGCGCCAACGTCGAGGATCCGCCGCTGGGGCGAGCCGTTCGCCATCGACGAACCCCAAGGACCACGTCGACCTCGGCGCGGCCTCGGCCTGATGGACTTCGAGGCGGCCGCGCGCATGTCGGGCGCGCGGTTCGTGGTGCTGCAAGGGTGAGCTGGCCCGGCTGGAGCGGGCGCTCGGCCAATTCATGCTCGACATGCAGACCCGGGAGCACGGCTACACTCGAGGTCTCGCCGCCGCTGCTGGTGCGCGACGCAGGCGGTGTTCGGCACCGGCCAGCTGCCGAAGTTCGCCGAGGACCTGTTCCACACCACCGACGACCGCTGGCTGATCCCCACCGCCGAGGTGTCGCTGACCAATCTCGTGCGCGAGCAGATCACCGCCGAGGAGGAGCTGCCGCTGCGGCTCGACGGCGCTGACGCCGTGCTTCCGCTCCGAGGCCGGCGCGTCGGGCAAGGACACCCGCGGCATGATCCGCCAGCACCAGTTCTACAAGGTCGAGCTGGTCTCGATCACCACGCCCGAGCAGTCCGAGACCGAGCACGAGCGCATGGTCGACTGCGCCGAGGCGGTGCTGAAGCGCCTGGAGCTGCCGTTCCGCACCGTGCTGCTGTGCGACCGGCGACATGGGCTTCTCGGCGCGCAAGACCTACGACATCGAGGTCTGGCTGCCGTCGCAGGCGACCGTACCGCGAGATCTGCTCCTGCTCGAACTGCGGCGACTTCCAGGCCCGGCGCATGGACGCCCGCTGCCGCCGCGCCGGCGAGAAGGGCGCGCGCTTCGTCCACACCCTGAACGGCTCGGGCCTGGCGGTCGGCCGCACCCTGGTGGCGCTGATGGAGAACTACCAGGACGAGCGCGGCCGCATCGCCATCCCGCAGGCGCTGCAGCGCTACATGCGGCGGCCTGACCCACATCGGCGGCTGAGCGTCGGCCTTGCGCATCCTGCTCACCAACGACGACGGCATCAACGCCGAGGGCTTGGCGGCGCTGGAGCGGATCGCGCGGCGAGCTTTCGCGACGACGTCTGGGTGGTCGCGCCCGGAGGCCGAGCAGTCCGGCGCCTCGCGTGCGCTGACGCTCACCGAGCCGCTGCGCGTGCGCCAGCTGGACGAGCGCCGCTTCGCCGTCGCCGGCACGCCCACCGACTGCGTGATGCTGGCGCTCGAGGAGCTGATCGAGGGCCCGCAGGCCCGACCTGGTGCTCTCCGGCGTCAACCGCGGCCACAACGCCGCCGAGGACGTCACCATGTCCGGCACCGTCGCCGGCGCGATCGAGGGCATGGCGCTGGGCGTCCCGTCCATCGCGCTCTCGCCAGGGCCTGACCTGGTACCGCGACGACGAGCCGGCGATCCACTTCGAGACCGCGGAGGCCTTCGGGCCTGGCCTCGTCGGCGGCTGGTGGAAGTCGGCTGGCCGGCGGGCGTGATCATGAACATCAACTTTCCCGGCCGCCCGCCCGAGGAGGTCGGGGCCGTCGAGGTGACCCGCCAGGGCGTTCCGCGACGTCCACGACGCGGCATGTCGAGCGCCGCACGGACCTGCGCGGGCGCGACTACTACTGGCTGGGCTACCGCAATCGTCCGTCGAAACCGGCGGAGGGCACCGACCTGCGCGCCGTCTATGATGGGCAACATCTCGGTGACCCCGCTGCACATCGATCTGACCCACATGCCGACCGTCCACGACCTTAGGGCCGTGCTCGGCGGCGCGCCGCCGAAGCTATGAGCGCGCATGACGAGCCGGCTCGGAGCGAGCCGACGAGACCCAGCGGGCGCGGCTGGTCCTGGCGCTGCGCTCGCAAGGCGTCACCGATCCGGCGGTGCTGGCGGCGATGGAGCGCACGCCGCGCGACCTCTTCACGCCCGACCTGTTCAAGGATCGCGTCGTGGGAGGACTCGGCGCTGCCGATCGCCTGCGGCCAGACGATCAGCCAGCCGTTCATCGTCGGCGCTGATGACCCAGGCGCTGACGCTCGAGCCACGCGCCCGGGTGCTCGAGATCGGCACCGGCTCGGGCTACCAGACCGCGGTGCTCTCGCGGCTGGCGCGGCTCGTCTACACCGTCGAGCGCTACCGCACGCTGCTGCGCGAGGCCGAGGCGCGGTTCCGAGACGCTGCGAGCTCGACCAACATCATCACCAAGTTCGGCGACGGCGGCGCTGGGCTGGCCGGAGCAGGCGCCGTTCGACCGCATTCTGGTCACAGCGGCGGCGCCGGGCGAGCCGAAGACGTTGCTGTCGCAGCTCAAGCCGTCGGCGTCCTGGTCGCGCCGATCGGCAAGCGGCCCGTCCAGAAGCTCAGCCGCTACGCCGGCGACGGCGCGGGCGGGTTTAAGGAAGAGGTCCTGTGCGAAGTCCGCTTTGTGCCGCTGCTCGACGGCGTGGCGCGCGAACTTTGATCGGCGGCGAAGGTTCGGGGTGGCGTACGCGGCGCGCATGGCCGAAAGTGACCGGGCGGCGCAGACGATTCCGGGCGAGGGCGGAGCGACGATGACAGCATCCTGGGTGCGGACGGCGGCGGCGGCCGCAAGCGTGCTGGCGTTGCAGGCATGCACCATGCCTCATTCGGAATATCCGCCATCGGCGGACTATCAGACGCCGGCCGCGCTGCAGTCGCCGAAGCCGCAGTACCCGGTGAACCAGGACCAGCCGCCGCCGATGCAGTCGGCCGACCCGCACGATCCGGTCGCCAGTCCGACGCCTCCCGTCAGCGCCCAACCGCTGCCGCCGCCGGCGCCCCCGTCGGGGCCGACCGCCTACTTTGGACCGCGGCTGACCTATGCCGTCGCATGGACCCAGCCGCTGGAGCTGTGGCAGGCGGCGCACCATCGCCGCGCACACGAGCGGGCTCGGACCCGCGTCGACGCACGCGGCCGGCTCGAGGCCGCCGGCGAGGCCAAGAGCGTCAAGATAAGGAAGGGCGACACGCTGCGTTCGCTCGCCAAACGCTATGGCACGACGCCGCGGGCGCTGATGGCGGCCAATGGGATCAAGCATCCGGGCGATCTGGCGGTGGGCGCGCCGATCACTGTCCCGGGAGCGCCGGCGGCGCTAACGCGGCGCGAGCGGCGCGCGGAAGCGGCGGCCGAGACGCACGAAGTCCGAGCCCCGAAGACTTACCGCGCGCATAGAGGCGACACGATCTATTCCATTGGCCGCCGATTCAAGATCTCGCCCAGGACGATCGAGGCGCTGAACGGCTTTACCCAGAAGACCCATCTGACAACCGGCGAGCTCGTGCGCCTGCCAGGCTCGGAGGTCGATGTCGCGACCGAGCGAACGCCGCCGCGCCCACCGCGGCAGGAGCACATTCCGCCGGCGTCATCGAGCGAGGCGGCCAGCTCAATGGCTGAGCCGGACCATCCGATCCCCTACGACGAGCTGCCCGGTCACCTCGAAGGACCGACCGCGTCGTACGCTCCCGTCCCGTCGGTCGTGGGACAGCCGCCCGAGCGCCCGATTGTGCCGCCCGTGGCGCAGCCACAGCCGTTGGGACCGCCCGACGCCTCGGTGCTGAGCGCCGGGCGCGGGCGCTTCGTCTGGCCGGTGCGCGGGACGGTGTTCTCAGGCTTCGGCCCGAAGGCCGGCGGGCAGCGCAGCGACGGCATCGACATCGCTGCCCCGCTCGGAACGCCTGTCATGGCCGCGGCGACGGGCGATGTGGTGTACGCCGGCGCGCTGCCCGAGCTCGGCAACCTGGTCCTGGTCAAGCATCAGGACGGCTGGATCACGGCTTATGCGCATCTCTCGAAAACCGAAGTCCGGATCAAGGATCACGTGGCCCAGGGCCAGGAGGTCGGCCAGGCCGGCGAGTTGGGCAGCGCCGCCCAGTCGGAGGTCTACTTCGAGATCCGCTATGCGCCGACCCCGCGCGACAAGGCGAGGCCGGTCGACCCGGCGCTCTTGCTGGCGAGCCAGTAGGCAGCCCATCGTAGCTGGATGACAGCGAATTAAGCTGCTTTGCACGGGAGGATGCGGTTAGCTTCGCCGCCGTGTTCTCTGGAGAGTGACGATGCGTGCAGCGTTGGCCCTTGTCGCGGGCTTTGCCGCCCTTGGCTGGGCCGGCCTGGCCTCGGCGCAGAGCGTCGAATTCCGCAATGTCTCCGCCCGCGTGGTGATCATCCCCGAGCAGCGCTCGGACGTGCAGGTCATCATCCTGAAGACCAATCCGCGCCTGCCGCTCAGGATCAGCAAAAGCTTCGGCGACCGAACCATCGTCAACGGCGGCGACTGGTTCGGCCTGTTCTGGAGCGCGCATGCCCAGTGCAGCGACGGCGACGCGCCCTGGACCGACGTGCCGAGCATCGGTCGCGTCGCCTACGCGGACCTGCCGCAGATAACCGTGCGCGTGCCGGAGGATGCGGTCGTCGAGGCAGGGGGCGCGATCTATGGCAGCGTCGGACGCTCCCACAGCCTTCACCTGCGCATCGCCGGCTGCGGCGCGTGGACCGTCGCCAATGTCGACGGCGGACTCGACGTGTCGGCGGCCGGATCGGGGCGGCTGCACACGGGCTCGGCCGGCCGCATGAGCCTGTCGATCGCCGGCGCGTCCGACGCCACGACGACCGACGTGCAGGACGGGCTGGAGGTGTCCATCGCCGGCGCTGGCGATGTTCATGTCGGCCAGGCCTCGGGCCCGGTCCAAGTGAACATGGCTGGCGGCGGCAGCGTACGCATCGACGGCGGTCGGGCCACCAACCTCGGCGTCAACATCATGGGCTCGGGCGATGTCGACTACGGCGGCGTGGCCGACACCCTCCAGGCCAACATCGCGGGCTCCGGCGATATCCACGCCGCCAAGGTCCTGGGGGCAGTGAGCCGGTCAATCGCCGGCGTTGGCTCGGTCGAGGTCGGACCTTAGGCGTCGGCCGGGCGACCGAGCCTTGACGCAGCATCTTCGCGCGCGTATGACCCGCGCCTCTTCAAGGACCGGCCGTAAGTTATTGGCTTAGACGCGGTCTGCGAGACGACCAGCCACCAGCGTGACGCCGGCTTTCGCCTGGGGTCTTGCGCGGTCTGGGATAAGGGCCCCTGCGGTGCAGCATCGCGTGGGCCGTTTCGTTTTCGCGGATCATGTGAGTAGACGTAACTCGAGGCTCCAAAAGAGCTTCGGGCCGATCTTTGAAACGGTGGATGAACGAGGCGAGCGTTTGCAAAGGAACGCGGGCTAGATGGATCGTCAAAACATCCGCATCCGGCTCAAGGCCTTCGACCACCGCGTGCTGGACCATTCCACGCGCGAGATCGTCAACACGGCCAAGCGCACCGGCGCGACCGTGCGCGGACCGATCCCGCTGCCGACTCTGATCGAGCGCTTCACCGTCAACCGTTCGCCGCACATCGACAAGAAGTCGCGCGAGCAGTTCGAAATCCGCACGCACAAGCGCGTGCTCGACATCGTCGACCCGACCCCGCAGACCGTGGACGCGCTGATGAAGCTCGACCTCTCGGCCGGCGTGGACGTCGAGATCAAGCTCTAGGGAGAGCGGGTCCGATGCGAACCGGCGTGATCGCCAAAAAGCTGGGCATGACCCGCCTCTTCGACGAGGCGGGCGCCCATATCGCCGGTGACGGTGCTCACCCTCGACGGCTGCCAGGTGACGGCCCAGCGCACCAAGGACAAGGACGGCTATGTCGCCCTCCAGCTCGGCGCCGGGGCCAAGAAGGCCAAGAACACCTCCAAGGCCGAGCGCGGCCATTTCGCCAAGGCGCTGGTCGAGCCCAAGCGCCGCGTGGCCGAGTTCCGCGTGTCAGCGACGACAACCTCATCGCGTCGGGCGCCGAGTTCACCGCCGACCACTTCGTCGCCGGCCAGAAGGTGGACGTCACCGGGCGTGACCGTCGGCAAGGGCTTCGCCGGGCGCCATCAAGCGCTGGAACTTCGGCGGCATGCGCGCCACCCACGGCGTTTCGGTATCGCACCGCGCGCACGGCTCGACCGGCCAGCGCCAGGATCCGGGCAAGGTGTTCAAGGGCAAGAAGATGGCCGGCCACATGGGCCAGGACAACGTCACCACCCTCAACCTGACCGTGTTCCGCGTCGATGTGGAGCGCGGTCTTATCCTTATCAAGGGCGCGGTTCCGGGCGCCGAGGGCGGCTTTGTGAAGATCCGCGACGCCGTGAAAGCAGCGCCGCCCCGGACGACCTGCCGATGCCGGGCGCCTTCAAGCGACGCCGGCAGCGGCCGAGCCGCGACCCGAGCCGTCGAGCCGGACGAGCCGGCGGCGGCCGAAGCGACGACCGGGGAGCGAAGCGTCAATGAAGATCGACGTCATCACCCTCGACGGCGGCAAGGCCGGCGCAGTCGAGCTGCCGGACGACATCTTCGGCATCGAGGAGATCCGCGGCGACATCCTGCAGCGCTGCGTCACCTGGCAGCTCGCCAAGCGCCGCGCCGGCACCCACAAGGTGCAGATCGCGCAACGAGAGTCTCGCGCACCGGCAAGAAGATGTACCGCCAGAAGGGCACCGGCGGCGCCCGTCACGGCTCGCGCCGCGCGGCGCAGTTCGTCGGCGGCGCCAGCGCGCTTCGGCCCGGTGGTGCGCAGCCACGAGTTCGACCTGCCGAAGAAGGTCCGCGCCCTGGCGCTGCGCCACGCGCTCTCGTCGAAGGCCAAGGATCGGCGACGCTGGTCGTGCTCGAGCGCGGCGACGCTCGAAGACGCCGAAGACCGCCGCCCTGCGCGCCGACTTCGCCAAGCTCGGCCTCAAGAACGCCCTGGTCATCGCCGGGCGCCGAGGTGGACGGCGAACCTTCAAGCTGGCCGCGCGCAACATCCCGAGCATCGACGTGCTGCCGAACGCCGGCCTCAACGTCTACGACGTCCTGCGTCGCGACACGCTGGTGCTGACCAAGGCCGCGGTCGAGGCCATCGCGCGCCCGCTTCGCCAAGCCAAGGAGGCCGCCTGATGGCCGCCACCGCCCGCCACTACGACACCATCCTCGTCGCCGGTGATCACCGAGAAGGCGACGCTGCTCTCCGAGCAGAACAAGGTGGTGTTCCGCGTCGCCATGCACGCGACCAAGGACGAGATCGCCGACGGCGGTCGAGGAGCTGTTCAAGGTCAAGGTGGTCAAGGTCAACACCCTGATCTCAGAAGGGCAAGACCAAGCGCTTCCGCGGCCACAAGGGCCGTCGCTCGGACGTCAAGAAGGCCATCGTCACCCTGGCCGAAGGCCAGTCCATCGACATCACGACGGGGCTCTAGAGTCATGGCGCTCAAGCAATTCAATCCGACCTCGCCGTCCCGCCGCGGCCTGGTGCTCGTCGACCGCTCCGAACTGCACAAGGGCAAGCCCGAGAAGAGCCTGGTCGAGGGTCTGACCAAGACCGGCGGCCGCGGCGGCGGCGGGCGCATCGCCGTGCGTTTCCGCGGCGGCGGCGCCAAGCGGCTCTACCGCATGGTCGACTTCAAGCGCCGCAAGTGGGACGTAGCCGGCACGGTCGAGCGGCTCGAGTACGATCCCGAACCGCACCGCCTTCATCGCGCTGATCAAGTACGCCGACGGCGAGCTGGCCTACATCCTGGCGCCGCAACGCCTGACGGTCGGCGACGAGGTCGATCGCCGCCGAGAAGGTCGACGTGAAGCCGGGCAACGCCTCGCCGCTGCGCAGCCTGCCGATCGGCACCATCATCCACAATGTCGAGCTGAAGCCCGTGAAGGGCGGCCAGATGGCCCGCTCGGCCGGGACCTACGCCCAGCTGGTCGGCCGCGACGCCGGCTACGCCCAGATCCGCCTGGGCTCGGGCGAGCTGCGCATGGTGCAGGACGGCTGCATGGCCACCGTCGGCGCGGTCTCCAACCCCGACCACATGAACGAGGTGCTCGGCAAGGCCGGCCGCGTCCGCCACAAGGGCCGCCGCCCGCACGTGCGCGGCGTGGCCATGAACCCGGTCGACCACCCGCACGGCGGCGGCGAGGGCAAGACCTCCGGCGGCCGCCACCCGGTGACCCCGTGGGGCAAGCCCACCAAGGGCCGCAAGACCCGCTCCAACAAGGCGACGGACAAGTTCATCATCCGTAGCCGTCACGTGAAGAAGGCCCGCTAAGCGATGACCCGCTCGGTTTGGAAAGGCCCGTTCGTCGACGGCTATCTGCTGAAGAAGGCGGAGACCGCGCAGGCGTTCGGGCCGCAAGGACGTGATCAAGACCTGGTCGCGCCGCTCGACCATCATGCCGCAGTTCGTCGGCCTGACCTTCGGCGTCCACAACGGCCAGAAGCACGTGCCGGTGCTGGTCAGCGAGGACATGGTCGGCATGAAGTTCGGCGAGTTCGCGCCCACCCGCTACTTCCCGGGCCACGCCGCCGACAAGAAGGCCAAGAGGAAGTAGCCATGGGCAAGAAAGCCAAAGAGCGCCGCGCTGAAGCCGGCCGAGGCGATGGCCAAGGTGCGCCCGCTGCGCACCGGCGCCGCGCAAGCTGAACCTGGTCGCCCAGTCGATCCGCGGCCTGAAGGTGCAGCGGGCGCTGAACGAGCTGGAGTTCAGCCCCAAGCGCATCGCCAAGGATGTGCGCAAGGCGCTCTATTCGGCGATCTCCAACGCCGAGAACAACCACAGCCTCGACATCGACAGCCTCGTCGTCGCCGAGGCCTATCGTCGGCAAGAACCTGGTGATGAAGCGTTTCTCCGCCCGCGCGCGCGGCCGCTCCTCGCGCATCGAGAAGCCGTTCTCCGAGATCACCATCGTGGTCCGCGAACTGGGCGAGGCCGCCTGATGGGTCAGAAAGTCAATCCGATCGGCCTCCGCCTCGGCATCAACCGCACCTGGGACTCGCCGCTGGTTCGCCAGCGGCAAGGACATACGCGCGGCTGCTGCACGACGACATCGCGCGTGCGCCGCGAGCTGAAGAAGCGGCTCGGCCAGGCCGGCGTCTCGCGCATCATCATCGAGCGCCCGCACAAGCAGTGCCGCGTGACGATCTACGCCGCCCGCCCCGGCGTGATCATCGGCAAGAAGGGCGCGGACATCGACAAGCTGCGCAAGGATCTCGCGGCGATGACCGAGGGCGAAGTGCACCTGAACATCGTCGAGGTCCGCAAGCCCGAGACCGACGCCCAGCTGGTGGCCGAGAACATCGCCCAGCAGCTCGAGCGCCGCGTCGCCTTCCGCCGCGCCATGAAGCGCTCGATGCAGATCGGCCATGCGCCTGGGCGCCAAGGGCGTGCGCGATCGAGGTCGCCGGCCGTCTTGGCGGGGCCGAGATCGCCCGCATGGAGTCGGTACCACG
The DNA here is from genome assembly GCA_963794315.1 of uncultured Alphaproteobacteria bacterium. Lineage (GTDB taxonomy): Bacteria > Pseudomonadota > Alphaproteobacteria > Caulobacterales > Caulobacteraceae > Poindextera. Next base: position 662,979 of record CAWCDF010000004.1, on the reverse strand, counting down.
AGGGCCGCGTGCCGCGGCACACGCTGCGCGCCGACATCGACTACGGCTTCGCCGAGGCCAAGACCACCTACGGGATCATCGGCGTCAAGGCCTGGATGTTCAAAGGCGAGGTGCTCGAGCACGACCCGATGGCGCAGGACAAGCGCCTGGCCAGCGAGTCCGGCCCGGCCGGCGAGGGCGGCGGCCGTGAGCGCGCGGCGATCGGCGCGAGCCGCGCGGCCCGCGCCGCGACCGCCGCGACCGAGGCCACGCGTAAGGACCGCCGCCATGCTGTCGCCGAAGAAGACCAAGTACCGCAAGCAGTTCAAGGGCCGCATCCACGGCATGACCAAGGGCGGCTGCGACGCTGAACTTCGGCTCGCACGGCCTGAAGTCGCTCGAGCCCGAGCGGGTCACCGCCCGCCAGATCGAAGCCGCGCGCCGCGCCATCACCCGCCAGATGAAGCGCCAGGGCCGGGTGTGGATCCGCGTCTTCCCGGACGTGCCGGTCACCGACAAGCCGGCCGAAGTGCGCATGGGCAAGGGCAAGGGCGCGATCGAATACTGGGCCGCCCGCGTCGCGCCCGGCCGGATCATGTTCGAGGTCGACGGCGTGCCCGACGACGATCGCGCGCGAGGCGCTGCGGCTCGGCGCGGCCAAGCTGCCGGTCCAGACCCGCATCGTCTCCCGCCTCGGCGCCGGCGTGGAGCACGCCTGCATGAAGATCGATGAAGTGCGGCGGCTGACGCCCGACCAGCTCGCCGACCAGCTGCTGCAGCTGAAGAAGGAGCAGTTCAACCTGCGCTTCCAGGCCGCGACCGGCCAGCTGGAGAAGACCCACCGCGTGGACGAGGTCCGCAAGGACATCGCCCGCATCAAGACCGTGCATGCGCGCCAAGGCCCCGGCGGCCTGAGGACAAGAAGAAGACATGCCGAAGCGAATTCTCGAGGGCGTGGTGGTCTCCGACAAGGGGAACAAGACCGTGGTCGTGCGCGTCGAGCGCACCTTCCTGCACCCGCTGCTGAAGAAGACCGTGCGCCGGTCCAAGAAGTACCACGCCCACGACGAGGCCAACGCCTACCAGCGCGGGCGAGACGGCCCGGATCGTCGAGTGCGCCCCGAAGTCCAAGCTCAAGACCTGGGAAGTCCTTCCCAAGGCCGAGGCTTGAGCCAGCGTTGAGGACCGACATGATCCAGATGCAGACCAACCTCGAGGTCGCCGACAACTCGGGCGCGCGCCGGGTGATGTGCATCAAGGTGCTGGGCGGCGCCGGCCGCCGCTACGCCGGCGTCGGCGACACGATCGTCGTCTCGGTCAAGGAAGCCATTCCGCGCGGCCGGGTGAAGAAGGGCGACGTGCTGCAGGCCATCGTCGTGCGCACCTCCCAGGCCATCAAGCGCAAGGACGGCTCGGTGATCCGCTTCGACCAGAACGCGGCGGTGATCGTCAACAAGCAGTCCGAGCCGATCGGCACGCGCATCTTCGGTCCGGTGCCGCGCGAGCTGCGCGCCAAGAACCACATGAAGATCATCTCGCTCGCGCCGGAGGTGCTCTGATGGCCGCCAAGATCAAGAAGGGCGACCGCGTGGTCCTGCTGACCGGCAAGGACAAGGGCCGCAGCGGCCAGGTCGCCACGGTCATGCCCAAGGAGGGCCGCGTGGTCGTCTCGGGCCTCAACATGGTCAAGCGGCACACCGCGCCCGCAGCCAGGGCGACCCGCAGGGCGGCATCAAGCACAAGGAGGCCGCGCGTGCACGTCTCCAACGTGGCGCATCGTCGATTCCGAAGACCGGCGAGCCGACCCGCGTCGGCTTCCGCATCGAGGGCGGCAAGAAGGTGCGGTTCGCCAAGACAACCGGCGAGGTGATCCATGGCTGAGACAAGCTTACGAGCCGCGGCTGAAGACCGAATACCGCGAGCGCATCCGCGCCGCGCTGAAGGAGAAGTTCGGCTACTCCAACGAGATGCAGATCCCCCGCCTCGACAAGATCGTGGTCAACATGGGGATCGGCGAAGCCGTGGCCGACTCCAAGAAGGCCGCAGTCGGCGATGAAGGACCTGGCGGCGATCACCGGCCAGAAGCCGGTGCCGACCAAGGCCCGCACGTCGATCGCCAGCTTCAAGCTGCGCGAGGGCATGGTGATCGGCGCCAAGGTCACGCTGCGCAAGGACCGGATGTACGAGTTCCTCGACCGGCTGATCACCATCGCCCTGCCGCGGGTGAAGGACTTCCGCGGCCTGCAAGCCGACCAGCTTCGACGGCCGCGGCAACTACGCGCATGGGCCTGCGCGAGCACATCGTGTTCCCGGAGATCAACTACGACGAGATCGACCAGATCTGGGGCATGGACATCATCGTCTGCACCACCGCGGAGCACCGACGACGAGGCGCGTGCGCTGCTCACGCGAATTCCAATTCCCGTTCACGGCGCAGCAGTAAGCGGCGGGAGAAAGACCGACATGGCCAAGAAAAGCGCCGTCAACCGCAACGAGATGGTCCGCCGCCTGGTGCAGGCAGACGGCCGCCAAGCGCAACGCGCTGAAGGCGATCGCCAACGACGAGAACCTGTCGCTGGAGGAGCGCTTCGACGCGCGCCTGAAGCTCGCCGAGCTGCCGCGCAACTCGTCGCCCGACCCGCATCCGCAACCGCTGCGAGGTGACGGGCCGCCCGCGCGCCTTCTATCGCAAGCTGAAGATGAGCCGGATCGCGCTGCGCGAGCTGGGCTCGGCCGGGCAGATCCCCGGCCTCGTGAAGTCGAGCTGGTGAGGAGGGTCTGATGGCTGTCAACGACCCCATCGGCGACATGATCGCCCGCATCAGGAACGCCGCCGAGCGCCGCCGCGCCAAGGTCTCGACGCCCGGCCTCGAAGCTGCGCCAGCGCGTGCTCGATGTGCTGCAGACCGAAGGCTACATCCGCGGCTACACGCTGGTGCGAGAAGCCGGGCGGCGTTCCCCGAGTTCGAGATCGAGCTGAAGTACTTCGACGGCGAGCCGGTGATCGCCGAGATCGCCCGCGTCTCCAAGCCGGGCCGCCGGGTCTACTCGTCGATCGGCGACCTGAAGCCGGTGAAGAACGGCCTCGGCATCTCGATCCTGTCGACGCCCAAGGGCGTCATGTCCGACACCGCCGCGCGCGACGCCAACGTCGGCGGCGAAGTCCTCTGCCGGGTCTACTGACGGCCATGTCGCGCATCGGCAAGAAGACCCATCCCGATCCCGGCCGGCGTCACCGTCGACGCTCGACGGCCAGACGGTCACGGTCAAAGGGCCCAAGGGCGAGCTCGCCTGGACGGTGGTCGACGAGATCGCGGTCGCGCACAGGGACGGCGGCGCTCAGCTTCGCGCCGCGCGACGACAGCGCCCGCGCCCAGCGCGCATGTGGGGCCTCTCGCGCACGCCTGGTGGCCAACATGGTCCAGGGCGTGACCCAGGGCTATGAGGAGACGCTCGAGCTGGTCGGCGTCGGCTATCGCGCGGCGATGAAGGGCCGGGCGCTGTCCATGCAGCTCGGCTTCTCGCACGACGTCGACATCCCGCCGCCGGACGGCATCACCTTCGCGACGCCCCGGCAGACCGAGATCATGATCAGCGGCATCGACAAGCAGCTGGTCGGCGAGACCGCCGCCCGCATCCGCAAGATCCGCCCGCCGGAGCCCTACAAGGGCAAGGGCGTGCGCTATGCCGGCGAGAAGGTCCGCCGCAAGGAAGGCAAGAAGAAGTAGTCGCCATGGCGCCTTCCAACTCGCAAACCCAGCCGAGCGCCGCGCCCGCCGCGTCCGCGCGCCGCCTGAAGAAGCCTGGCCGGCGGCCGTCCGCGCCTGTCGGTGTTCCGCTCGGCCAAGAACATCTACGCCCAGGTCATCGACGACGCGCGCGGCGTGACCCTGGCCGCACGCCTCCTCGCTCGAAGGCGGCAGAGCGGCCAAGGGCGCGGACAAGGACGCCGCCGCCCGCGTCGGCGCGCTGATCGCCAAGCGCGCGCTCGACAAGGGCGTCAAGGACGTGGTCTTCGACCGCGGCGGCTACATCTATCACGGCCGCATCAAGGCGCTCGCCGACGCCGCGCGCGAAGCCGGCCTGAACTTCTAAGGAACGGATCAGAGCATGGCCCGAGGCGAACAACAGCGCGGCGACCGCCGCGATCGGCGGGCGCGACCGCAACGCCGGAGGAGCGCGGCGACGGCGACATCGTCGAGAAGCTCGTGCACATCAACCGCGTCGCCGCCACGGTGAAGGGCGGCCGCCGGTTCTCGTTCGCCGCGCTGATGGTGGTCGGCGACCAGAAGGGCCGCGTCGGCTACGGCCACGGCAAGGCGCGCGAGGTGCCCGAGGCCATCCGCAAGGCGACCGAGGAAGCCAAGAAGTCGATGATCCGCGTGCCGCTGCGCGAAAGCCGCACCCTGCATCACGACGGCGCGCGGCCGCTGGGGCGCGGGCAAGATCATGATGCGCGCGGCGCCGCCCGGCACCGGCGTCATCGCCGGCGGCCCGATGCGGGCGGTGCTGGAGACGCTGGGCGTGCAGGACGTGGTCGCCAAGTCGGTCGGCTCGTCCAACCCCTACAACATGGTGCGCGCGACCTTCGAGGCGCTGAAGGTGCAGGCCTCGCCGCGGCAGGTCGCCGCCAAGCGCGGCAAGAAGGTCGAGCGACATCATCGGCCGCCGCGCCGACGGCCGCGCCGAAGCGCCGAGGCTTGAGGAACCAATGGCCAAGACGTCACCGTCCGCCAGACCGGCAGCCCGATCCGCCGCAAGAACGACCAGCGCGCGACGCTGGTCGGGCCTCGGCCTCAACCGCTCGGCCGCACGTCGGTGCTCGACGACACGCCGTCCGTGCGCGGCATGATCGCCAAGGTCGCCCACATGGTCGAGGTGTCGGAGCCGAAGCGCTAGCGCATCGACCAAGCCGAGTCGAGATCGCCCGGCGACAACTCCAGGAGAGGCGCGCATGACCAAGCTCAACGAACTGCCCCGCCCGGGTCGACCAAGACCGCATGCGCGTCGGCCGCGGCCCGGGCTCCGGCAAGGGCAAGACCGCCGGGCGCGGCGTCAAGGGCCAGAAGTCGCGCTCCGGCGTCGCCATCGAACGGCTTCGAGGGCGGCCAGATGCCGCTGCACATGCGCATGCCCAAGCGCGGCTTCAACAATCCGTTCCGCCAAGCACTTCGCCGAGGTGAACCTCTGGCGCATCGAGCAGGCGATCGAGGCCGGCAAGCTGGACGCGAAGAAGCCGATCGACGCGGCCGCCCTGATGGCCGCCGGCGTTATCCGCCGCGCCCGGGACGGCGTGCGCCTGCTGGGCAACGGGCGCGCTCAAGTCCAAGCTGACATCACCGTCCACTCCGCCACGGCCTCGGCCAAGGCGGCGGTCGAGAAGGCGGGCGGCGCGGTCACCGAGACCCGCAAGCCGCAGCGGACGTCGATGCGGAAGCCTGAACGAGGCTCTGCACCGGCCGCCTCGCGCAATCTGGTCGAGCGGCCTCGACCTATGTCTGAATCGGCGTATCGTCTGAGGGATCGCCAATGGCTTCGGCCGCCGAACAGCTCGCCGCCAACATGAACCTCGGGCCTTCCAGAAGGCCACCGAGCTGCACAAGCGTCTTCTGGTTCACCCTGGTCGCGCTCGATCGTCTATCGGCTGGGCACCTACATCCCGATTCCGGGCATCGACGCCGCCGCCTTCGCCAAGCGCGTTCGAGGGCCAGTCGAACGGCATGCTCGGCATGTTCAACATGTTCTCGGGCGGGGCGGTGCGCGGATGGCGATCTTCTCGCTGAACGTGATGCCCTACATCTCGGCGTCGATCATCGTGCAGCTGCTGCGGACGATCTATCCGCCCTGGGAGAAGCTGCGGAAGGAAGGCGGCGAGGCCGGCCGCAAGCAGCTCAACCAGTACACCCGCTATCTCACCGTGCTGCTGGCCATGTTCCAGTCGTTCGGCATCGCCGTCGGCCTGTCGAACAGCCAGGGCATCGTCGATCAGCCCGGGCATCGTTCTTCGTCCTGTCCACGGTCGTCACGCTGACCACCGGCACCCTGTTCCTGATGTGGCTGGGCGAGCAGATCACCAGCCGCGGGGTCGGCAACGGCATCTCGCTGATCATCTTCGCCGGCATCGTCGCCCGCGCTGCCGACCGGCGTCTGGTCCAGCTGCTCTGCAGTCGGCGCACGGCAGGCAACCTCTCGAGGCTTCGTGCTCTTGCTGATCGCCGCGCGGTCGGTGGGCATCATCGTCTTCATCGTCTTCATGGAGCGCTCGCAGCGGCGGCTCCTGATCCTGTATCCCAAGCGCCAGATGGGCAACCGCATGTTCGGCGGCGAGACTCACCTTCCTGCCGCTGAAGATCAACGTCTCGCGGGCGTGATCCCGCCGATCTTCGCCTCCGTCCTGCTCCTGATGCCGGCTACGGCGCTGAATTTCATCCCGATCACCAAGCTGCCCGTACTGGGCTGCAGTGGCTTGTCACGGGCATTCAGGCCAGCTGCAGCACGGCCAGCCCGCCTTCATGGTCGCCTACGGCCTGATGATCATCTTCTTCTCCTTCTTCTACACCTCGGTGGTGTTCAATCCGGAGGAGACGGCCGAGAACCTGCGCAAGTACGGCGGCATCCTGCCGGGCATCCGGCCGGGCAAGCGCACGGCCGAGTACATCGACTACGTGCTCACCCGGCTGACCGTGATCGGCGCGGTCTACATCGCCGCCGTCTGCCTGTTGCCGGAGTTCGTCATCGCCTCGTCGCCGACGATCGCCAGCGCACTACTACTTCGGCGGCACCTCGATCCTGATCGTGGTCTCCGTGACCATGGACACCGTGGCCCAGATCCAGTCACACCTTCTGGCCCACCAGTACGAAGGGCTGATCCGCAAATCGAAACTGCGCGGCGCCAGGCGCTAGCAACCCGCAGCCGACCAAGATCCCGTAGGGGGGTTGATGAATCTGATTCTGTTCGGCCCGCCGGCGGCGGGCAAGGGCACCCAGGCCAAGCGTCTGGTCGAGACGCGCGGCATGGTCCAGCTCTCCACCGGCGACATGCTGCGCGCGGCGATCGCCTCCGGCTCGGCGCTCGGCCGACGCGTCAAGGGCATCATGGAGCGCGGCGAGCTGGTGTCAGACGAGATCGTCATCGAGCTGATCGAGGAGGCGCTGCCGGAGGCCGAGGCGGCGGGCGGGGCGATCTTCGACGGCTTCCCGCGCACCGTCGCCCAGGCCGAGGCGCTGGACGACCATGCTGGACGGCCAAGGGCACGCGCGATCGACCTGGTGCTGCGGCTGACGGTCGACGACGCAGGCGCTGATCGCCCGCATCGCCAGCGCTTCGCCGAGTGAGGGACGCCCGGACGACAATCCCGAGGCGTTCAAGGTCAGGCTCGCCGCCTACAACGCGCAGACCGCGCCGCTGCTGCCCTACTACATGGCGCAAGGAAAGCTGGTCGAGGTCGACGGCATGGGCTCGGTCGAGCAGGTCGCGCGCGAGATCGACGCGGTTCTGGACGCGGCGAAGGTCTGAAATTGGTGAATTGGGACAGGTACGATTTACGCCTGCGGCCGGGTGGCGCGCCCGGTTCCGGTAAATCGTACCTGTCCCCAATTTCGCAATTTCGGCACAGCATTGACGTTCGGCCAGCGATCCCTATAACAAGCGCCTTCCGCGAAACAGCGCGAAAGACGTTTCAGGGTCGCCCGCCGCATCAGGCGGCGGGTCCGGGTGCGTCCTTCGCGCTTTCCGTGCATGACCCTTTAGGAGAGTCGCGCAGTGGCCCGCATCGCAGGCGTCAACATTCCCACCAACAAGCGCGTCGTGATCGCGCTGCAGTACATCCACGGCATCGGCCAGACCAAGGCGCACGAGATCGTGCGCAAGGTCGGCATCGAGGACGCGCGGCGGGTCAACCAGCTGACCGACCAGGAAGTGCATCCAGATCCGCGAGACGATCGACCGCGACTACCAGGTCGAGGGCGACCTGCGCCGCGAGACCGCGGTCAACATCAAGCGGCTGATGGACCTGGCCTGCTACCGCGGCCTGCGCCACCGCAAGGGCCTGCCGGTCCGCGGCCAGCGCACCCACACCAACGCCCGCACCCGCAAGGGCCCCGCCAAGCCGATCGCCGGCAAGAAGAAGTAAGGCGACTGACTCGATGGCCAAGGAACCGGCGCGCGTCAAAAAGCGCGAGCGCAAGAACATCACCTCGGGCGTCGCGCACGTGAACGCCTCGTTCAACAACACCATGATCACCATCACCGACGCGCAGGGGAACACCATCTCCTGGTCCAGCGCCGGGGACGATGGGCTTCAAGGGCTCGCGCAAGTCGACGCCCTACGCCGCCCAGATGGCGGCCGAGGACGCCGGCAAGAAAGCCGACCGAGCACGGCGTGCAGACCCTGGAGGTCAACGTCTCCGGCCCCGGCTCGGGCCGCGAGTCGGCGCTGCGCGCGCTGCAGGCGGCCGGCATGACCATCACCACCATCCGCGACGTAACGCCCATTCCGCACAACGGCTGCCGGCCGCCCAAGCGCCGGCGCGTCTAGAGTCCCGATCCATCGGCCCTCCCCCTCGCTGGCGCGATCCGCCGCCGCCGGCGACACCGCGTCCGAGAGAGACGAACCGCCTGTGATTGAACGAAACTGGAACGAGCTGATCCGCCCGGAAAAGCCGCTGATCGAGACCGGCGCCGACGCCGCCCGCAAGGCGCGCATCGTCGCCGAGCCGCTCGAGCGCGGCTTCGGCGTGACGCTCGGCAACTCGCCTGCGCCGCGTGCTGCTGTCGTCGCCTGCAGGGCGCGGCGGTCACCGCCATCCAGATCGACGGCGTCGTGCACGAGTTCTCCTCGATGCGAGGGCGTGCGCGAGGACGTGGTCGACATCGTCCTCAACATCAAGCAGCTGGCGCTGCGCATGCACGCCGAAGGCCCCAAGCGCATGACGCTGCGCGCCACCGGCCCCGGGCCGGTCACCGCCAGCCAGATCGAGGCGCCGTCCGACATCGAGATCCTCAACGGCGAGCACGTGCTGCTGCACCCTCGACGAAGGCGCCTCGGTGCGCATCGAGTTCACCGTCCAGAACGGCAAGGGCTATGTGCCGGCGGAGATGAACCGGCCGGAGGACGCGCCCGATCGGCCTGATCGCGGTCGACGCCCTCTACAGCCCGGTCAAGCGCGTCGCCTACCGCGTCGAGCCGACCCGCCAGGGCCAGAGCCTCGACTACGACAAGCTGATCATGGAAGTGGAGACCAACGGCGCGGTCTCGCCGGTGGACGCGGTCGCCTACGCCGCGCGCATCCTGCAGGACCAGCTGCAGGTGTTCATCACCTTCGAGGAGCCGAAGAAGAAGCTCGACGGCGAGGCCAAGCCGGAGCTGCCGTTCAACCCGGCGCTGCTGAAGAAGGTCGACGAGCTGGAGCTCTCGGTGCGCTCGGCCAACTGCCTGAAGAACGACAACATCGTCTACATCGGCGACCTGATCCAGAAGACCGAAGCGGAGATGCTCCGCACCCCAAATTTCGGCCGCAAGTCCTTGAACGAGATCAAGGAAGTGCTGGCGAACATGGACCTGCATCTGGGCATGGACGTGCCCAACTGGCCGCCGGAAAACATCGAAGACCTGGCCAAGAAGTTCGAAGACCAGATCTAAGCTCATCGGCCGTCGCGGCGGTTCGAGGAGGAGAAGTTCGCCATGCGCCACGGCTACGCGCAGCCGCAAACTGGGCCGCACGTCGAGCCATCGCACCGCCATGTTCGCCAACATGGCCGCGAGCCTGATCAAGCACGAGCAGATCATCACCACCCTGCCGAAGGCCAAGGAGCTGCGCCCCTTCGTCGAGAAGCTGGTGACGCTGGCCAAGCGCGGCGACCTGCACGCGCGCCGCATCGCCATCAGCCGCGTGCGCGACGTCGACCAGGTCGGCAAGCTCTTCGCCACGCTCGGCCCCCGCTACAAGGCGCGCAACGGCGGCTACATCCGCGTGCTCAAGGCCGGCTTCCGCTACGGCGACAACGCGCCGCATGGCGGTGATCGAGTTCGTCGACCGCGACGTCGCCGAAAAAGGCAAGGACTCAGGCCCGGTCAACGTCGGCCTGGAAGACTAGGCGCCGACAGCTCCCCATTCCGAGCGTCCCCCCTTTGTCCGTCCGCTTGACTCATTAATTTCAATCTGCGTGAAATATTGCGCACGTTGTCAATAAGCGGAGCCGCGCCATGATTTCGAGCATCACCCCTGCCGTGTTCTATCGCGATCCGCTTGCCGCCATGCGCTGGCTGGAGGACGCGTTCGGGTTTGAGACGTCGATGCTGGTCACCGATGACGAGGGTCGCGTCGGCCACGCGGAGATGAAGGCCGGCGAGGCTGTGATCGGAATCGGCGGCGAGTGGGCCTCGGCCGAGCTGCTAGGCCCGGCGGCGATGAAGAGCCCGGCCTCGCTCGGCGGCGTCGGCACCCAGTTCATCCGCGTGCACCTGACGGCCGGCATCGACGCCCACTGCGAAGTGGCGCGAAAGGCGGGCGCGCGCATCACCCAGGAGGCCGCCGACCAGTTCTACGGCTCTCGCACCTATCGCGCCCTCGACCCCGAGGGCCACGTCTGGAACTTCGACCAGCCCGTCGCCGATGTCTCCGTCGAGGAGATGGAGAAGGCGAGCGGCCTCACCATTCGCGACAAGCTCACGGAGGACTAAGCCATGTCAGACTTCAAGCGGCCGTCACTGACCTCCGGCGTCTACTACCGGGACCCGAAGGCGGCGCTGCAATGGCTCGAGGAGGCGTTCGGTTTCGAGCCCATGATGGTGGTGGTCAACGAGGACGGCACGATCGGCCATTCCGAGATGCGCTTCGGCGACGGCATGATCTATGTCGGCCGCGAGTGGGACGCCGACCACGTGAGCCCGGCCTCGCTGGGCGGCAAGAACACCCAGTCGCTCCACCTGCAGGTCGAGAGCGGCCTCGACGAACTGTTCGAGCGCGCAAGGCGGGCGGGGGCCAAGGTCCTGCGCGAGCCAGCCGACCAGTTCTACGGGGACCGCAGCGCCATGGTCTCCGACCCGGAGGGCCACGTCTGGAGCTTCGGCCAGACGATCAAGGAGATGTCCTTCGACGAGATGGCTAAGGCCGGCGGCAACGTCGACGTTCGCGAGCGCCTGTGAGGGGCATCGCCAAGTCGAACGCCAAGGCGGTCGAGAACGCCCTGATCGCCTACGCCAGCACCTTTCCAGACGCCTGGGAGGACCATCCCTGGGAGCACACGGTGCTGAAGGTCGGCAAGAAGGTATTCGTCTTCTTCGGCGGCGCCGCCGGCCCGCCGGATGAGCTCTCGATGACCGTCAAGCTGCCGGTTTCCTACGAGATGGCGCTGACGCTGCCCTATGTCTCGCCCGCCGGCCACGGCCTCTGGAAGGGCGGCTGGGCGAACGTGCGCCAGGGCGACAGCGAAGAGATCGACATCGAAACGCTGAAAGCCTGGATCGTGCAGAGCTACCGCGCGGTCGCCTCGAAGAAGCTGGTCAAGCTGTACGAAGCGCGGGGCGGATCGCCGTGAACGCAGCGCTCGATTTAACCCTGGCGGCGCTCGCCGATCCCCATCGGCGCCATGTCATCGAGCTCCTGCGTGTCCAGCCGCGGCCGGCCGGCGAGCTCGCGCGCGAGGTAGGCCTCGCTCCGGCGGCGATGAGCCGCCATCTGCGCGCGCTAAAGGAGAGCGGGCTGGTCGAGGACTTCGCATCCTGCGTTCGACGCCCGCGTGCGGGTCTATGCGCTGAGGCCCGGCCCGATGGCCGAGCTGAAGGCCTGGCTCGAGGAGACCGAGCGCCTGTGGAGCGAACAGCTGGTCGCGTTCAAGGCCCATGTCGAGCGATGAGCCCGGCGCTTCAGATGCTGGTCGCCCTGGCCTACGCCTGGCGGCGAAGCCTGGAGGCGTTCAAGGCCAGCGTGGAGCGGCGACCATGACCGGCGCGAAGGTCATCGTCGCCATTCGCGTGAAGGCGTCGCCGGCGGAGGCGTTCCAGGTGTTCGTCGACGAGATCGGCGCCTGGTGGCGGCCGAACATGCTCTTCGCCTTCACCCCGCGCGATCCTGGCGCGCTCAGCTTCGAGCCCGGCACCAACGGCCGGCTTATCGAGACGCGCGCGGGCGGCAAGGTGTTCGAGATCGGCAAGATCCGAGCGTGGGAGCCGCCGGATCGGCTCGTCTTCGGCTTTCGCCAGGCGACGTTCACGCCCGAGCAGGACACCGAGGTCGAGGCGCGCTTCGAGGCGATCGGCGACGGCGAGACCCGGGTCACCGTCACCCACACCGGCTGGGACTCGATCCCGCAGGCGCATGTCGCCCGCCACGGCTTCCCCAACACCATCTTGCTGACACGGCTGGGCGAATGGTGGCGTACCCTGCTTGTCGCCTACAAGGACGAGCAGGTCGAACGGGGATGAGCGTGCGCGAGCAGGCCAGCGGGGGACGGATAAGCGCCGCCGCGCCGCCGCGCCGGGCGGCCTTCGGGTTCATCTACGCGACGGCCGTGATGAATAACCTCTCGTTCGGCCTGATGATCCCGGTTCTGCCGAACCTGATCCGTTCGTTCTTCGGATCGGTCAGCGCCGCCTCCACCGCCTCGGCGGCCGACTGGCAGTTCGTGTTCGGCGTGACCTGGGGCGCGATGCAGTTCTTTTCCGGCCCCGTGCTCGGCATGCTCTCCGACCGCTTCGGGCGCCGGCCCGTGTTGCTGATCTCGATCCTCGGCCTCTCGCTCGACTTCCTGGTCATGGCCTTCGCGCCGTCGCTCGTCTGGCTGCTGCTCGGGAGGGTCGTCAACGGGGCCACGGCGGCGAGCTTCTCGACCTGCAACGCCTATGTCGCCGACATCTCCAGGCCCGAGGATCGGGCCCGCAACTTCGGTTGGATGAGCTCGGCGTTCAGCGTCGGCTTCCTGTTCGGCCCGGTCGCGGGCGGGGTCCTCGCGAGCCACGCCCTGCACCTGGGCGGCGTGACGATCGCGGGCCTGCGGGTCCCCTTCCTGGTCGCCGCGGTCATCTGCGCGATCAACTGGTTCTACGGCCTTCTCGTCCTGCCGGAATCGCTCGCGCCCGAGCGGCGGATCGTCCGCTTCGAGTGGCGGCGCGCCAATCCGATGGCCAGCCTGATGCTGCTGCGCGCGCACCGGGACCTCCTGCCGCTCGCCGGCGTGAACTTCCTCTTCCAGCTCTCCCAGCAGGTGCTGCCGAACGTGTTCGTGCTCTACACCACCCTCCGCTATGGCTGGTCGCAGAGCTTCCTCGGCATCACGTTCCTCATCACCGGTCTGCTAGGCATCCTGGTGCAGGCCTTCGCCGTCGGGCCGATCGTGCGCTGGATCGGCGAGCGCGGCGCGGTCATCGCCGGCGCGGTCGCCGGCATCGCCGGATTTTCCATCTTCGCCTTCGCGCCGACCGGGGCGATGTACTTCGTCGGCATGCCGATCTTCGCCTTCCAAGGGCTGATGCAGCCCGGCATTCAGGGGCTGATGACCCAGCATGTCACGGCGATGGAGCAGGGGCGGTTGCAGGGCGCGAACCAATCCACGGGCGGCATCGCATCGATCGTCGGACCGGCCATCTTCCCCTTGAGCTTCGCGTTCGCGCTGCGCGCCTGGCCGGCCGTGCCCGGATTGCCGATCCTGATCGCCGCCGGGCTGCTCTCCTTCGGCCTCTTGCTGGCGCTGCGCTCGGCAAGGCCGGTGCGGGCGGCGTCCGCCTAGAACCGCGCGGCGCGAAAAAGGGAAGACAAGCGGCCCCTCGTGCGACAACCTTGAGTTCGCAGCGTTCGGGGGACGCCATCCATCCATGGCCACGACCGCAGAGACCGCCGCCAACGTCGCTCCGGTCGACGACGATCCGCCGGTTCGCCTCACCCGCATGCGGCTGGTGTTCGTGCTGGCGGTCGTGCTGCTCAACACCACCTCCCTCGGCATCGTCTCGCCAGTGCTGCCGATCCTGGTCAAGCAGCTGGCGCACGGCGACGTCGTCGCGGCCGCCGAAGCGATCGGGGTGTTCGCCGCCGCCTGGGCGGCGATGCAGCTGATCTTCGCGCCGGTGCTGGGCGTGCTTTCCGACCGCTTCGGCCGGCGGCCGGTGGTGCTGCTGTCGATGGTCGAGCTCTCGGTCGACTACGTGATCATGGCGCTCGCCCCGGCCCTGAGCTGGCTGTTCGTAGGACGGCTGTTCTCCGGCATCGCGGCCGCCGGCCGGGCCGCGATGTTCGCCTACGTCGCCGACGTGGCCTCACCGGCGGAGCGCACCCGCTATTTCGCCCTGCTCGCAGCGGCTGGGGGCATCGGCACGGTGCTCGGCCCCGGTCTCGGCGGCATCCTCGGCGAGATCAGCCCGCGCGCGCCGTTCTGGGTCGCCGCCGGGGTCGGTTTTGTGAACGCGGCCTACGGCTTCGTCGTGCTGCAGGAGTCGCTGCCCAAATCCAGGCGCATTCCCTTCACATGGCTGCGCGCCAGTCCCTTCCATGCGCTCTGGATCCTGTTCGAGGGCAAGGGATTGCTCGGGCTGGCAATCATCATGTTCCTCGCCAATGTCGGAATATCCGCCTTTTCAAGCCTCTACGTCCTCTATGTGAACCATCGCTATCACTGGGGCGCTGGGCTCGCCGGCGCGGTCCTTATGGCCTATGCGGCGGCCAACATCGTCGTCCAGGGCGCCCTCGCCGGGCCTGTCGCCAGGCGCCTCGGCGAGCGGGGCGCGATCGTCCTGGCCTTCCTCTTCGGCGTCGTTGGCCTGTCGCTGATCGGGCTGGCGGTCTGGCCGCCGATGCTGTGGATCGGCGTGATCGCCATCGCGCCGGTCAACATCGGCATCGCCGCCATCCAGTCACTGCGTTCGCAGCGGGTCGAGCCCAGCGAGCAGGGGCGGCTGCAAGGCGCGATGATCAGCCTCGCCGGCCTCGCCGGCATCGTCGGTCCCGTCGTCTTCGCCGAGGTGTTCGCCTGGTCGATCGGCGCGGGCAGGGGCCTTGGCGCGCCCGGCCTCTCCATGCTCGCCGGCGCCGGCGTCTTCGCCGCCGCCATCGCGCTGACGCTGGCGGTGGTGCGGCCGCCGCGCGCCGCGCAGGTTGCCACAGTTTAATTCGGCGCCCGGTTCAGCCGGCGCGCGATTGCTGGTAAGTCGGCCGAGCCAGCGCGAATCCACAAAGCGACAAGGAAAAGGCGTCGTGACCAGCCTCGCGCCTTCGATCGATCTTACGCCACCGCAACGCAAGCGGCCGGCGGCGCTCGGCTTCATCTACGCGGCCATCCTGATGAACACGATGTCGATGGGGGTGATCATCCCGGTCTTCCCGGCGCTGGTGAAGATGCTGTCCGGGCAGGGCGACGCCGGCGGCGCGCGGATCATGGGCGTCTTCGCCGCCGCCTGGTCGTTGATGAATCTCCTCTTCGCGCCAATTTTTGGAAATCTTTCCGACCGTTATGGCCGTCGCCCTGTGCTGCTCGTCTCCATGTTCGGGCTCGCCATCGATTATGTGATCATGGCGCTGGCGCCCTCGATCGCCATCCTCTTCATTGGCCGGGTGATCTCCGGCATCACCGCTTCCAGCGGCGGCGCCGCCGGGGCCTATGTCGCCGACGTCTCCGGCGAGGACGACCGGGCGCGCAACATCGGTCGCTTCCAGGCGGCCGCGAACGCCGGCATCCTGATCGGCCCGGCGCTTGGCGGGTTCGTCGGCGTGCTCGATCCCCGGGCTCCGTTTTGGGTGGCCGCGGTGCTGGCGCTCGCCAACGGCCTCTTCGGCCTTTTCGTCATGCCGGAGTCCCTGGACCATAGCCGCCGGGCGCGGTTCAGCTGGCGCCGCGCCAACCCGGTGGGGGCGATCGTGCTCCTGTTCAGCCGCCCGGGGCTGCTCGGCATGGCCCTGATCTTTTTCCTGCTGCAGTTCGCCAACTCGTCGTTCTTCAACATCTTCCAGTTCTACACCCACTACCGCTTCAACTGGGGCCCGCCGAACGTGGCGGTGCTCTTGATGGTGTTGAGCGGCGGCGGCATCGTGATGTCGAGCTTCGTCGCCGGGCCGGCGGCCGCCCGACTGGGCGAGCGCGGCGCAGTGCTGGCCGGCGTTGGCCTTTCCGTCCTGGCCTATTTCGCCATCGGGCTGGCGGCGAGCGTCCCGCTGTTCTGGGCGGCGATCGCGCTTGTCGTGCTCGCCGGGTTCGGCTTTCCGAGCCTCTTTTCGCTGCTCACCAAACGGGTCGGCGTCGACCAGCAGGGTCAGTTGCAGGGCGCGATGCAGATCCTGTTCGGCCTGACCGGCTTGATCGGCCCGATCACCTTCACCAACCTGTTCGCCTGGGCGATAGGGCCGGGCAGGGCTTACGGCCTGCCTGGCCTGCCGATCCTGGTGGGCGGCGTTCTCACCTTCGCGGGCTTCCTCATGGCCGTTGTCTACGCACGGCCGGTGCTGACCGCGACGAGCGAGGCGCCGGTCCGCTCGAACTCGATCTTCTCGGGCCACTAGGCGCGAAGCGGCCGCGCCATCATTGCGCCTGAAAGCTTCGCTGAATAGGACACGACGAAGGCATCTTCGGAGACTTCGTGTGTCGAGCCGATCGCTTCTCTTCCCGCTTACGCTGCTGGCGCTCGCGCTCGCTGGCGCGGCCAGCGCCCAGGACGTCCCGACCAGCGCGGGCGAGATCAACCTCTCGTTCGCGCCAGTTGTGCGCAAGGCGGCGCCGGCCGTGGTGAACGTCTACGCGCGGGTGATGCGCCAGAGCGTCGACCCCTTCTTCCGGATGTTCGGGCCGCCGCAGGCCGGCAAGTCGCTAGGCTCGGGCGTCATCGTCCGCTCCGACGGGGTTATCGTGACCAACAACCACGTGATCGCCGGAGGGGACGACATCATGGTCGCGCTCGGCGACCGGCGCGAGTTTCCGGCCAAGGTGCTGTTCGCCGATCCGAAGGCCGACGTCGCGGTCCTGAAGATCGACGTGGCCGGCGAGCAGCTGCCGGTCATGCCGCTGGCGGCCGGCGACGCGACCCAGGTCGGCGACCTGGTGCTCGCCATCGGCGACCCGTTCGGCGTCGGCCAGACGGTGACCAACGGCATCGTCTCGGCGATGGCGCGCTCGAACGTGGGCGTGACCGACGTCTCCTACTTCATCCAGACCGACGCGGCGATCAATCCGGGCAACTCGGGCGGGGCGCTGGTGAACATGGCCGGCGAGATGATCGGCATGAACACCGCTATCCTCTCCGGCTCCGGCACGTCGTCCGGTGTGGGTTTCGCCATTCCCGCGCCCCTCGTCCGCCACGTGGTCGCCGAGGCGCTGGCCGGGGGCGCGGCGACGGAGCGGCCGTGGCTGGGGCTGAAGACACAAGGGGTCACCGCCGACATCGCCCGCTCGCTGGGCATGGCGCGGCCGGAAGGCGCGCTGGTCACCGACGTCTGGCCAGGCGGTCCTGGGGACCAGGCCGGGATCAAGACGGGCGACCTCATCCTGACCGTCGACGGCCATGCGATCGACGACGACTCGGCGCTGAACTACCGCATCGCCACCCGCGACGTCGGCGACGACGTGGCGCTGACCTACCGCCGCGCCAAGGGCGCCGACGCCTCGGCGCAGGTGCGGCTCTCGGCGATCCCAGCCCAGCCAGCGCGCGACGAGCAGACCATCGCCGGCCGCAACCCGCTGGATGGCGCGACGGTCGTGAACCTCTCGCCGGCCGTCGCCGACCAGCTGGGCCTGGACCCCTTCGCCGGCAGCCACGGGGTGATGATCACCAAGGTCACCGGCGGCCTTGCCGCCAACGTTGGCTTGCGGCCCGGCGACCTGGTGCGCGAGGTGAACGGCCACGCGCTCACCACCGTCGGCGACCTGAAGACCGCGCTTACCGACCAGGGCTCGGGCGTCTGGAGCCTGGTGATCGTACGCGGGGGCCAGGTCATCACCGCCGAGTTCCGAATCTGAGCGGCCTGGCCCTCGGCGCCGCGTCAAGCGGCGCCATCCAATTACCGCCAAGGACGCCAAGGCAAGGTGCGCCAAGGGACGGCGCCGCTTGCACCCTTGGCGAACTTGGCGTCCTTTGCGGTCAAAGACGATGCTGCCCGCGGACCCGCGCCGAGAGGGGAGGGCGAATGCGAACTCGATCGATCACGGCGCTGTTCGCCGTTTCGGCTCTGGCCCTCACCGCTTGCGGGCAGAGCGGCTCGAGTTCGAGCGCCAGCGCCGCGCAGGCTGGCGTCTCGCCGCCGGCCGCGCCGGCGCCCGCCACGCAGCCGGCCGCGGCGACCAACACCCCACCGATCAACGTCGGAGACTGTGTGCAGACCACCGTGCAGCAGGTCGGAACCCGGCTCGAGAACACGCCGGGCTCGGGCAGCGCCATCAGCTATGCCGACGGCGTGAGCCAGGTCTCGTACGACCAGGTCCCCGGCATCGACGCGTCTGAGGCCGGCGACGCGATCAAGCTCTGCCTGGTCTCGCTGCCGCAGAACTGCCCGCCCGGCGACGACCGCGGCAAGGTCTATTCAGCCACCAACCTCAGGACCGGCCAGACCTGGAGCGAGGCGGATTCAGAGCACAGCTGCGGCGGCGCCTAGCCCCGCCTGGACCAGCCGCCCAGGATCGCGCCCGGTCCGCCGAGCACGCCGAAATAGAAGCCGACGTCGTAGGCGATGCCGGTTCCCGCCGTCTCGTACATGTGCACGGCCCAGGGCAGGGTGTGCGGGCGAATGGCGTTCACCACCTCAACAATCAGCATGAAGGGGGCGATGATCCCCTGCCAGAGCCCCAGGAACAGCTGGGAGATCCAGCCGCCCGCAGCGGCATGATGGGATTCGGCCGAGCCCGCTACACACGCGGCCAGCAACAGGATCAGCGCCAGGGCGCCCGCGATCTTCAAGCTCATGCGCACGTTTGTCTCTCCAGCTAGCGGCGGATCAACCTCAGGATCAGAACCAAGAGGCCGGCGCCGACGACCGCCGCCGCGAACTCGCCGGCCAGGCCGCCGATGGTCAGGTGAAGAACGTGCTTGAACAGGTAGGCGCCGATGAACGAGCCGATCACGCCCAGCACGATGTCGCCGATGATGCCGAAACCGCGTCCGCGGACCACGAGTCCGGCGAGCCAGCCGGCGACCCCGCCGACGACGAGAAAAATCAGGATATGCACAATCGACATGGGCTTCGTCCTCCCTCCCCAAGCCAAGCTTAACGCTGCCCATCGCCCGGACGTTCCGTCAAGCCGGCGGGGCAGGCTCCAAGACCTCTCACACAGTGCGAACGTCGCAGACCATAGGGGCAGGTTTCGAGGGCGAGGCAGGTGAACACCTTGACGCGCACCGGCCGGCAGCGATCTGATCAGGCAAGAGGGGCCGGATGAGACAGGCGATCCAAATCTGCGCGGCGCTCGTCGGTTTCGCGCTCATCACCGCCGCCCGCGCCTTCGCGGCGACACCCTGCGAGCAGCTCGTGAAGCTCCAGCTCCCGCACGCCAGCGTCACCAGTGCGGCGCTGACGCCGGCGGGATCTGTCACGGCCTGCAAGATCGACGTCGTCTCCCGCCCGAGCGCCGACTCGTCCATCGGCATCGAGGTCTGGATCCCAGAGGGCGCGGCCTGGAACGGCCGCTACCTGCAGCTCGGCAACGGCGGCTTCGCCGGCCGGATCGCATCCGAGCGCCTCGGTCAGCGTGCGGCCCAGGGCTACGCTGTGGCCATGACCGACGACGGCCACCAGAGCGCGATGGGCTTCCCCGACGCGACGTGGGCGATCGGCCATCCGGAGAAGCTCACAGACTTTGGCTGGCGGGCGCTGAAGGAGACCACCGAGACCGCGAAGGCCCTGATCCGCGCACACGCGGGCGCTCCGCCCAAGCACAGCTACTTCAACGGATGCTCCGACGGCGGGCGCGAGGCGCTGATGGAAGCGCAGCGCTTTCCGCGCGATTTCGACGGCATCGTCGCCGGCGCGCCCGCCAACGACTTCTCCGGCCTGCTGACGCTGGGCGTCTACTTCGAGCAGTCCCTCGCCGCGCCCGGGGCCTGGCTCGGGCCCGGGCAGCTGAAGGCGCTCGAGTCGGCCGCCTTAGCCGACTGCGGGGGCGGGACCTTCGTCGCCGAGCCGCTTTCCTGCCGCTTCGATCCGGGCGAGATCGCCTGTCCGCCCGGCCAGAGCGCCGCCTCCTGCCTTACGCCGGCCCAGCTCGACGCCGCCCGCGCCCTCTACCGCGGCCTGGTGGTCAGTGAGGGCGGGCAGGCGCGCTTCTCCTACCCCGGCTACGTTCCCGGCGCGGAGGCCGAACCGGGGTCGTGGGCGGCCTGGGTCACCGGGCCGGCCGCCGACCAGCAGAACCGGTCGCTGCTCTACGGCTTCTCCAGCGGCTTCTGGCGCGGGTTCGTCTACAGCGACGCCGGCTACGACATCATGCGCCTCGACCTGCAGGCCGCGCCGCTCGAGGCCGCGCGCGCTGCCGCCATCGTCAACTCGACGAACCCCGACCTCACCGAGTTCCGCGACCACGGCGGCAAGCTCATCCAGTTCCACGGCTGGAACGACCCGGCGATCCCCGCCCGGGGCTCGATCGCCTACTATGACGAGGTCAAGGACACGATGGGCGATCCCTCCGCCTTCTACCGCCTCTACCTCATCCCCGGCATGCTCCACTGCGGCGGGGGACCGGGGCCGAGCACGGTCGACTGGCAAGGTCTGCTCGAGGCCTGGGTCGAGCAAGGCCAGGCGCCCGGCGCCGTCGTCGCCGGCGGCCCGGGCGGCGCAACCCAGACGCTTTCCCCCTACGTCGCGGGCCGGTGACGCCCGCGGGGGTGGGGATGACGATGATGCAGTCCTCGCCTGCCTACGAGGCGTTCACCGACGCGCTGGCCACGGGCGAATGAGCGGCGAGCGACTGGTGCTCTGCCGGCCGCTGGGCGGGCTGAACGACGTGTTCTGCCAGATCGAGCGCGCCTGCGCCTACGCCGAGCGCTTCGGCCGCACGGTCGTTGTCGACACGCTGGAGCAGTCCGATCGCTACTTTCGCGATCGATTTTCCAACTATTTCGACAGCTTGCAGGAGAACCTCGTCCTCGACGCCGACCTCGTCGGCGACCGGCTCGACGCGCTCGACGTCATGCCCGCCTTCCTCAGCGGCCGCGTTCGCGCCTGTCGGCCGCGCTACGACGCCGCCCGGGGCGGGTGGATCGACGAGCCGTCGGGCCAGGTGGTCAGCTTCGACTTCGAGCACGATCACACCGCAGAGCTGCTCGTGCACCACGACGCCGGCGGCGGCATGGACTCCATCCGCGCGCTCGCCCGGTTGCGTCTGAAGGACCCGCTCGTCCAGGCGCTGAAGGCGCGGCTGGCGGTCGTCGGGCGCAGCTACGTCGGGCTGCACATCCGCGACACCGACTACCGCACCAACTACCGGCGCCTGCTCGCCAAGACGTCCATCGGCCCGCACGAGCGCGTCTTCGTCGCCACCGACAGCGCGGAAGCGCTGGCCTATTGCCGCGCCGCGTTCGGCGACGACCGCGTCTTCTCGTTCGCCGCCTTGCCCGAGAGCGGTGCGCGGCTGCATCACATCGCCGATCCGGCCGAGGCTTACGCGCGCAATCTGGACGCCATCCTCGACCTCCTCATGCTCGCGCTGGCGAGCGCCTACGAGATGTTGCAGATCGAGCCGAACCGGTTCGGCGCGCGGTTCTCTGGCTATTCGGTGCTGGCGGCGAACCTAAGGAACAACCCGGCCGTGCTCGCGCGCCTGCTCGGCGTGACCGACCTCGCCGACGTGTGGGGCAAAGGCGGGTCCCGATGAAACGCGCTCAAGCCGGCCATAGGGCTCATACCCGCACTAGCGCAACTCGTAGAATCTTACCGCGGAGAGCGCAGAGAAGGCGCAGAGAGCGCAGAGTCTCAGCGTACTTCGCTCTCTGCTCTGCGTTCTCAGCGGTGAAAAAGCCTAGCGGCGTTGAACCTGGGTCGGCGTCCGCTCAGGCCAACTATAGCTGTGGGGTTATGGGAGACATGGAAGCCCGTCGCTGCTCGCGCAGCACGGACTACCCTACCGCGCCGGAGCGCTGTTCAGGGCCATGGCGTCGCGGACCAGGGCCTTGAAGGCCGCCTCGTTGACCTTGTCGCCCTCGTGGAAGTCGATCGCTCGCCTGATGTTGCCTTCGAGGCTGGAGTTGAACAGGCCCGCGGGGTCCGCAAGCTTGGCGCCCTTCGCGAAGGTCACCTTCACGACGCTCTTGTAGGTCTCGCCGGTGCAGACCATTCCGGCGTGATACCAGGTCGGAACGCCGCGCCACTTCCACTCCTCGACCACGTCCGGGTCGACCTCCTTGATCAGAGCGCGGAGCTGGGCGAGCCGCTCGCCCCGCCAGTCGCCCAGTTCCGCGATCCTTCCGTCGATCAGGCGGGACGGGGACTCCGACGTTGTCGCTGCGCTGGTTTTCATGACCTTGAAGCTCCTTCGGCGGTCTTTCTAACGCGGGGCCGCCGAAATCGACGCCCGAATTTTCCGCTGGACACGTTCATATCCGCGGGGTTATCGATCAGTCAATAACCAACTGGTTATCGATGGTGACCCCAGACCCCCACGACATCCTGTTCAGATCGCTGGCCGATCCGACCCGGCGGGCGCTCTTCGAGCGTCTGTGCCGCGAAGGCGAGCAGACGGTGGGGGCTCTGACGGCGCGGTCGGGGGTCTCGCAGCCGGCGGTCTCCAAGCACCTCGGCGTTCTCAAGCGCGCCGGCCTGGTGCGCGACCGCCACGTCGGACGCCAGACCCACTATGGCGCGCAGCTCGGCGCGCTCGCCCCCCTGGTCGACTGGACGAGCGAGATGGCCAGCCTTTGGCAAAACCGGTTCGATCGCCTCGAAGACCTGCTGAAAAGGATGGACCAATGAGCGATGCGGCGCCCGAGACGCTCTCCGTCGTCGTCGAACGCGAGATGCCTTTCCCGCCCGAGAAGATCTGGCGCGCGCTCACCCAGCCGCACCTGATCGAGGAGTGGCTGATGAAGAACGACTTCAAGCCCGTCATGGACCACCGGTTCACGTTCCGCGGCGACTGGGGCTCCGTCGACTGCCAGGTCATGGAGGTCGAGCCGAACAAGAGCCTGGCTTACAGCTGGGGCGCGATGGGCCTGGGCAGCGTCGTCACCTGGACGCTCACACCCACGAGTGTCGGCACGCAGCTGCGCATGGAGCAGGTCGGCTTCCGGCCGGACCAGATGCAGGCCTACCACGGCGCCCGAGCCGGCTGGCCGCGGTTCTTCGGCGCGATGGAACAGACCTTGGCGCGGATGGAGTGAGGGCGTAGCGCCGCCGGGCGCGCGCCCTCGGACGCGTGCAAACGCGCCGCCCCTAGGCAAGCGCCCGCGGCGTTCGATCGAGAAGGTCCCCGTTCGGGATCATCATCATCGTCATCATCATCATCGTCTCTGCAATGGACGAGCGCAGGTGCTCGCCCGAGCAGGGGACTCTTCTCAATCGAACGCGCGCGGTACTGATGAGCATTATCCGCGCCCAGAGGCGCGCTCAGCAAATCGCTTAGCGTCTGGAGTTAGAGGCGTAGGGGCAGGCGTAAGGCGCCCCGTTTCTCGGAAGCCGGAGTCGCAGGCGGCTAACCCGTCGCTCCACGTAACCGCCGACAAAATCGGTGGAAGCACAACAACTCCGACACCACTTTGGTGCTTCCTTCCAGTCAGATGACAACCCCGATCTTGCAGACGCCTGGCTTCGCGGCCGCCGTCATCGACGCGCTCTCCTCGCATATCTGCGTGGTCGACGGCGACGGCGTGATCGTCACGGTGAACCGCGCCTGGCGGAATTTCACCGCCGACAATCCGCCGGTCTCGCCGCGCACGGCGCTCGGCGCGAACTATCTGAGCGTCTGCGAGGACGCCTCGGGGCCCGGCTCCGAGGGCGCCGCGGCGTTCGCGGCCGGCGTGCGGGCGGTGCTCCGCGGCGAGCGCGACCACTTTCAGATGGAATACCCCTGCCACGCGCCGACCGAGAACCGCTGGTTCCTCGGCGACGTCACCCGCTTGGGCGGCCGTCGCAAGGGCGCGGTGATCGCCCACGCGACCATCACCAACCGCAAGCTCTTGGAATTCAAGCTGATGCGCCTGGCCGAGACAGACGGGCTGACCGGCCTACCCAATCGCCGCTATTTCATCGCCGCGGCAAACCTGGAGGTCGAGCGCGTGCGGCGCTTCGGCGCCCAGGCGTCGCTGATGATGCTGGACCTCGACCACTTCAAGGGGGTCAACGACACCCACGGGCACGCCGGCGGCGACCAGGCGCTCGGCCATCTGGGGCAGGTGTGCCGCAGGCGTCTGCGCCAGATCGACCTCCTCGCGCGCATCGGCGGCGAGGAGTTCGCCGTCCTGCTGCCTGGAACGGGAGAGGCCGGCGCGCTCGCCGTCGCCGAGGTGCTGCGCCGGGTGTTGAGCGAGACGCCCGTCAGGGCCGGCCGCGGTGACTTCCGCATCTCCGCGAGTTTCGGTGTCGCTGAGGTCAGCCCCACCGACAAGAGCATCGCCGGGCCCCTCGACCGGGCCGACCGCGCCCTCTATGCCGCCAAGCGCGCAGGGCGGAATTGCGTGATGAGCTTTGCCGCCATCCCCGCCCAGGCGCGCCGGCCGGCGGCGTGAGCGCGGCCCGCGGCGCGATCAGCCCGTTCCGCGAGACCGAGCCGCAGAGGTTACCAAGGCGCCCTCTGAAATCGCTCGCGCTTGAAGGCCCGCTGATTCCGGCAACGGGTCCGCCCGCGGCGTTTTGGAACAGTCCAAGGTCCCTGAGGTCACGGGGATGTACGGACGCTAGCTCGGGGCCTGCGCCGGAGCGGCCGGCGACGACGTTCCGCCGGACTTGGGGTCGGCGCCGAGGGTCAGGTCGACGGGGGTGTCGGCGGCGACCACCGCGCCGGGCGTGGGCGATTGCTTGATCACCTTGCCGACGTTCGCCGCGTCGTCCGCCTGCCCGACCTTTCCCACATGCAGCGCCCAGCCCTCGAACTGCGATTTCACCTCGTCCAGCGTCTTGCCCTGCAGGTCCGGGACAGCGATCTGGTTCGACTTCGCCACCTTGAACAGCCGGTTCGCCTGGGCATCCAGCCAGCGGAACACCTGCCGCGCGCTGAACCCTGCCAGGCCGGCCAGCGCGAACGCCGAGAGCGCGGCCGACCCACCCTTCGGGGTCAAACTGAAGTCGCCGTCGAAAACGCCGGCGCCGCTGCGCACGGTCACGTAGACGAGCAGCCCGAGCGCCGCGCCGACCAACGGCAAGGTGACGTCGCGCCAGATGAAACGGGGTCCGTAGGCCTCCCGCTCGGCGTGCCAGGCGATCAGCTCGCGGAGCGAATCGACCGCGCCACCCAGCGCCCCGCCGATGGCGACATAGGCCATCAGGCGAAAGGTGGTGCTCTTGCCGAGCGCCGCGGCGTCGAAGCCGAGAGAGCCGAGCACCAGGTTGCGCCGGGTCCAGGTGTCGACGAGCAACCAGAACAGCACGAGGATCGCGGCGGTCGAATAGGCGCCGCTCACCGACGCCATCGCGGTTGCGAACCCATCCTCGCGCACAATCTCGAACGACTGATCCGTCTGCTCGTCGATCGCAAAGGTCCCGGTGCGACGCGCGCACGCGGTGTCCGTCCCATTCGTCTTCATGGCCGTATCAGCCCCCCAGCGCAGCGCCGCCCCGGGGGTCGCCGCGGCACGGACGCTACCCCGCCGGCCATCCCGCCACAACGCGCACGCGTTGCGCGTCTGGCCAGCAACCTCGAACAGGCCGATCGTATGCCGTTCCGCCGTGCCCATGTGTGGTGGTGGCAGACCGTGCCGCGCAGCCCTTTACTCTGATTGTGACGAATGCATCATACGATTCTCGGTTGAGACTATCGTCGGTATATGTTAGCGTCAGCTACACGTCGCCCGCGCGGACATGCCTGAGCCCGAAAGCGAGGGCGGATTCGCCGCGCAGGGATGGGTATGCTGCCTGATCGGCTAACCGCAACCGTCCAGCTCGTTTCTCCAACTGGCTCGAGCGTGAGGAAGTTCGCGGCGTTAGGCCAGCGCGTCGCAGCGACCCAACGGGCACAATGACCGACCTTGACTCGGGATATTCCCGACCGACCTTGACTCCAGAACAAACCGTGAATAAGAACAAAACGGGTACAACACAAGTGGGGATGTTCTTATGGTTTGGCTGGCTCGGGAGACGATGGCGCTTGCGTCGGTGGCGGGGTTCGTTTGGATGATGTGTTCGCTGGCGCATCTGGTCGCCTGAGTCGCGCAACGCATGAGTTGAGGGTCGATGACGGCGGACGGTGAGGCGCACGACCTGAGTTCGGGCTTCGTCCACCTGCGCGTCCGCTCGGCCTATTCGCTGCTGGAAGGCGCGATCAAGGCCGACGCAGATCGGGCATGCTGGCGCACGCGGCGCGACATGCCGGCCGTGGCGCTGACCGACCGGGCCAACCTGTTCGGCGCGCTGGAGTTCTCCGTCGCCGCCAAGGAGGCGCGGCGTGCAGCCGATCGTCGGCTGCGCGCTGCCGGTGACCGGCATCGGCGAGGGGCCGCCCGAGCGCTGGGCGCGCACCCGACCGTCGTGCTGCTGGCGCAGAACGAGGCCGGCTACCGCAACCTGATCGACGCTCTCGTCGGCGGCCTACCTCGACATCGAGCCGTCGGACGAGCCGCACGTGCCCTGGGCGAGGGTCGTCGAGCATGCCGAGGGGCTGATCCTGCTCTCGGGCGGGCCGGACGGGCCGGTCGATCCGCTGTTCGCCGCCGGGCGGACGGCCGAGGCGAACGCGGCGCTGGCGGAGATGCAGCGCCGCGTTCGGCGACCGCTTCTATGTCGAGCTGCAGCGGCATGGGCTGGCCGATCGAGGCGGCCGCCGAGCCGGGGCTGGTCGCCTACGCCTACGAGCACGACGTCCCGCTGGTGGCGACCAACGACGTCTACTTCGCCGATCCGGCCATGCACCGAGGCGCACGATGCGCTGCTCTGCATCGCCGACGGCGCCTTCCTCGGCCAGGACGAGCGGCGGCGGGTCACCGCCGAGCACTGGTTCAAGGGCGCCGAGGCCATGCGCCGCCTGTTCGCCGACCTGCCGGAGGCCTGCGACAACACCCTCGACATCGCCCGCCGCTGCGCCTTCATGGTGGTCAAGCGCGACCCGATCCTGCCGCGCTTCCCGACCGTCGGCGGGCCGCAGCGAGGACGAGGAGCTGGCCGCCGCAGGCCCGCGAGGGCCTGGCCGCGCGGCTGAAGCTCCACCCGCCGGCCGCGCCGATCGCCGACTACCAGGAGCGGCTGGAGCGCGAGATCGGCGTCATCCAGTCGATGGGGTTCTCCGGCTACTTCCTGATCGTCTCCGACTTCATGAAGTGGGCGGTGGCGCACGGCATCCCGGTCGGGCCGGGCCGCGGCTCGGGCGCGGGATCGCTGGTCGCCTGGTCGCTGCTGATCACCGGCCTCGATCCCATCGCGCTACGGCCTGCTGTTCGAGCGCTTCCTCAACCCCGAGCGGGTGTCGATGCCGGACTTCGACATCGACTTCTGCCAGGAGCGGCGCGAGGAGGTGATCGCCTACGTGCAGGCGAAGTACGGCCGCGACCGCGTCGCCCAGATCATCACCTTCGGCACCCTGCAGGCGCGCGCGGTGCTGCGCGACGTCGGGCCGGGTGATGCAGCTGCCGCTGGGCCTCGTCGACCGGCTGGCCAAGATGGTCCCCAACAACCCGGCCAACCCGACCACGCTGGCCAAGGCGATCGAGATCGAGCCGCGCCTGCAGCAGGCGCAGGAGACCGACGACGAGCGTCGCCGCGCCTGCTCGAGGTCGCCCTGCAGCTCGAGGGCCTCTACCGCAACGCCTCGACCCACGCCGCCGGCATCGTCATCGGCGACCGGCCGCTGACCGAGCTGGTGCCGCTCTACCGCGACCCGCACTCCGACATCCCGGCCACCCAGTTCAACATGAAGTGGGTCGAGAGCGCCGGCCTCGGTGAAGTTCGACTTCCTGGGCCTGAAGACGCTGACCGTCATCGACCGCGCGGTGAAGCACCTGGCCCGCCGCGGCGCCGGCATCGACCTCGAGCAACTGCCGCTCGACGATGCGGCGACCTACGACCTCATCGCCTCCGGCCAGACGATCGGCGTGTTCCAGATGGAAGGGCAGGGCATGCGCGACACCCTGCGCAAGCTCCGCCCCTCGTCGATCGACGACATCACCGCGCTGATCTCGCTCTATCGGCCAGGCCCGATGGACTCGATCGACGACTACGTCGACCGCAAGTGGGGGCGCAAAGACGTCGACGTCCTGCACCCGCTCTTGGCCGCCGGTGCTGGCCGAGACCTACGGCGTCATCGTCTACCAGGAGCAGGTGATGCAGATCGCCCAGCATCCTGGCCGGCTACAGCCTGGGCGAGGCCGACCTGCTGCGCCGCGCCATGGGCAAGAAGATCAAGAAGGAGATGGACCAGCAGCGGGCGCGCTTCCTCTCCGGCGCGACCGAGCGCGGGGTGCCGGAGGCGACGGCGGAGCTGATCTTCGAGCTGATGGCGAAGTTCGCCGGCTATGGCTTCAACAAGTGCCACGCCGCGCCCTATGCCCTGATCGCCTACCAGACGGCCTGGCTGAAGGCGCATGCGCCGGTCGAGTTCTTCGCCGGCTCGATGAGCCTCGACATTTCCAACACCGACAAGCTGGCGCTGTTCTATCAGGACGCGCGGCGGAGCGGGGTCGTGATCCGGCCGTCCGGACGTGAACCGCTCGGCGGCCGACTTCGAGCGTCGAGGACGGCGAGGTGCTCTACGCGCTGGGCGCGATCCGCAATGTCGGCCTGGCGGCGATGGAGCACCTGGTCGCCGTCCGCGAGGAGGGCGGCCAGTTCGCCGACCTCTTCGATTTCGTGCAGCGGGTCGATCCGCGGCTGGTCAACAAGCGGGCGCTGGAGAACCTCGCCCGCGCCGGCGCCTTCGACAGCCTGCACGCCAACCGCGCCGAGATGGTTGCGGCGGCCGATACCCTGATCGCCTAGGCGCAGAGCGCCGCCGCCGACCGCGCCTCGGCCCAGGCCAGCCTGTTCGGCGAGCAGCCGGAGGCTTCGCGGCCGCGGCTGCCCAAGCGCGAGCCGTGGAGCGAAACCGAGCAGCTGGACGAGGAGCGTGGCGGCCGTCGGCTTCTATCTCAGCGGCCATCCGCTGGAATCGATGCTGGAGGTGCTGCGCCGGCGGCGCGTGAGCCTCTACGCCGACGTCCTGGCGCAGGTGGAGCAGGGGATGGAGGCCTTCCGCATGGCCGGCGTCGTGCGCCGCCGCCAGGAGCGCGCCTCGGCCAGGACCGGCGACAAGTTCGCCTTCGTCACCCTCTCGGACCCCACCGGCGAGTACGAGGTGCTGTTCCCGCCCGAGCAGCTGCGCCGTTGCCGCGATGCGCTGGAGGCCGGCCGCTCGATCGTGATCAAGGTGCGCGCCAAGGCCACGGACGGCGACGTCCGCTTCTTCGGCGACGAAGCCGAGCCGCTGGAGCGGGCGGTGGAGGGCGCGACCGCCGGGCTGCGCGTGCACCTTTCGCCGCAGCTCGCCGACATGGACGCGCTGAAGAAGCGTCTCAGGCCCGCGGAGGGCCCGAACAGCGGCGGCGAGGTGATCCTGGTCGCCGGCGCGGGCGACGGCCGCGAGATCGAGCTCCGCCTGCCCGGCCGCTTCGCCCTGGACCCCGCCGTCCGCGGCGCCCTGAAGACCGCCCCAGGGGTCGCGTACCTGGAGGAGGTGTAGGGGACAGCTCGCGCCAGTCGTCCAAGTGCGTCGCGAGCGAGACGATCTCAATCGTGCAGCTGCGCAAAGCGCGGCGGATCTCGTAGCGATGGTGTTTGTCCGGCGCACACTGGCCGCGAGCGGGATCGATCAGATCGTGGTCAAGGTCTACGAGAACGTCGTCGCCGGCGTCTACACGTCGTCAGGCGAGGCGGAACACGCCGGCGTCGATGCCGGCGCGGATCTTCTCCGCCAGGCTCGCCGCGTCGGCGGCGTCATCGCTGAGGATGTCGGTCGGCGAGGCGTCGAAGTCGCCGTAGAGCTCGCGGTAGGGGCCGTAGTCGGCGATCGTCCCCTCCGCCCGCGCGGCGGCCCGGGCCGCGCAGACAGCCAGGCTCGGACGGACGACCACGTAATGCAGCGCAGCCTCCGCGCGTGCCGCGAAGGCCTTGAGCCGCTCAGCCGCCCAGGGCGGAATCGAGAAGTCGAGGATGACTTCATAGCCGTCGCGCGCGTATTGCGCCGCCGCCGCGGTCATGGCGCGCATCACCATCCGGAACCCCTTGACGCGGGAGTGATCGGCTCCTGACCTGACGATGAAGAACCAGAAGTCATCGCCCTCGATGCGGACTGTCGGACCCGGGGACAGGGCGACAAGCTCGGCGGCGATGGCGCTCTTGCCCGCGCCGACCGGACCCGACAGCATCACGATTGAACCGGGCATCCCGCCTCCGCCTCTGTCGCTGCGCCGGCTCGCGGCCTAGCAGACCCACCCACCGCCGGTCGAGCCGCGCGACCTTGCCTTTCGTCGGCTGACCACCTATCTCGCGCGACATCACGCACGCGGCGCGTTCGGCGAAGCAGCGGGTCAGTCCCTGCGCGCTCTTCCGTTCCGGTCCCGTTCAGACGGGTCTTGCACCGCGGAGGCTAACCGGAAGAAGGACTTCGACACCTCATGGCGCTACCAGACTTTTCCATGCGGCAGCTTCTCGAAGCTGGCGCCCACTTCGGCCACCAGACCCACCGCTGGAACCCGAAGATGGAGCGGTACATCTTCGGCTCCCGCTCCAACATCCACATCATCGACCTTTCGCAGAGCATCCCGCTGTTGCACCAGGCGCTGGTGAAGGTGCGCGA
Organism: uncultured Alphaproteobacteria bacterium; assembly: GCA_963794315.1. Classification (GTDB taxonomy): domain Bacteria; phylum Pseudomonadota; class Alphaproteobacteria; order Caulobacterales; family Caulobacteraceae; genus Poindextera. The sequence continues at coordinate 632,132 of CAWCDF010000004.1, read as the reverse complement.
GGTCGCCGCCTCCGGCGGGCGGGTGCTGTTCGTCGGCACCAAGCGGCAGGCCTCCGAGCCGGTCGCGGCGGCGGCCAAGCGCTGCGCCCAGTACTACGTCAACCACCGCTGGCTGGGCGGCACGCTGACCAACTGGCGCACCATCAGCCAGTCGATCGCCCGCCTGCGCGAGCTGGAGGGCCTGCAGGAGACCGGCGGCGAAGGACGCACGAAGAAGGAGCTGCTGCAGCTCACCCGCGAGCAGCGAGAAGCTGGAGCTTTCGCTGGGCGGCATCAAGGACATGGGCGGCATCCCCGACCTGATGTTCGTGATCGACACCAACAAGGAGGCGATCGCCATCCTGGAGGCGCAGAAGCTGAACATCCCGGTGGTGGCCATCCTGGACACCAACTGCGACCCCGACGGCATCACCTTCCCGGTCCCTGGCAACGACGATGCCGCGCGCGCGCTGCAGCTCTACTGCGACCTGGTCGCCGACGCGGTGCTGGACGGCCTGACCGAGGGCCAGGTCGCGCTGGGCGTCGACATCGGCGCGGCCGAGGCGCCGGTCGAACCTGTGCTGCGCAAGCGCGCCGAGCCGAAGGCCAAGGCGGCCGAGACCGAACCCAAGCCGGCGAAAGCGCCGGCGGCTGAGCCGGAAGCGGCGGACGCCGAGGCCCCCGCGGCCGAAACCGAGGTGGTCGCGGAGGCGGCCGCGGAGGATGCGCCCGCGGCCGAGTCCGAGCCCGCCGCCGAGGCCGTATCCGAAGCTGACGCCCGCACCGAGGCGGCGCTGGACGCGGTCGAAGAGGAACAGGGGACCGGCTGAGGCCGGACAGAAAACCATCACAGCGCGGCGCGATGATTGAGCGTGGCGCACTGAATTCGAACTGGAGATGACCATGGCCGAAATCACTGCCGGCCTGGTGAAGGAACTGCGCGAGAAGACCGGCGCAGGCATGATGGACTGCAAGAAGGCGCTCACCGAGACGAGCGGCGACATCGAGCAGGCCATGGATTGGCTGCGCGCCAAGGGCCTGTCGAAGGCCGCGAAGAAGGCCGACCGCGTCGCGGCGGAGGGCCTGGTCGCGGTCGCGCTGCGCAATGACGGGCGCGGCATGATCGGCGCGGTCATCGAGCTGAACTCCGAGACCGACTTCGTGGCGCGCAACGGCTTGTTCCAGACCGCGGCCCTGAAGACGGCGGCGGCGGCGCTGGACGCCGGCGGCGACGTGGACGCCATTGCGGCGGCCAAGACCGCTGACGGCGAGACCATCGGCGAGATGATCACTCAGCTGATCGCCACGGTTGGCGAGAACATGCGGCTTCGCCGCGCCGGGCGCGTCGCCGTCGAGCGCGGGGCCGTGGCGGCCTACGTGCACAACCAGGTCGCGCCCGACGTCGGCCGCATCGGCGTCCTGGTGGCGGTCGAAGGCGAGGCCGACCAGGCCAAGCTGCAGGACCTGGGCAGGAAGATCGCCATGCACGTCGCGGCCACGCGGCCGTTGTCGCTCACGCCTGAGGACCTGGACCCCGCCGCGATCGAGCGCGAGAGGGCCATCCTGACCGAGCAGGCGCTGGAGTCCGGCCGGCCGGCCAACATCGCCGAGAAGATGGTCGAGGGCCGGATCCGCAAGTTCCTCGAGGAGGTCGTGCTGCTGAAGCAGGCCTTCGTGATGAACACCGACCAGACGGTCGAGCAGCTGGTGGCCGAGACCGCCAAGACCCTCGGCTCGCCGATCAAGATCGCCGGCTTCATCCGCCTTTCGCTCGGCGAAGGCGTCGAAAAACCCCGCGAAGCCGAAGCGGCGTAAATCCTCCACCGTAGGGGGAGGGGGACAGCACGAAGTGCGGTGGAGGGGGAGCGCTGCCGGCCGCGCCCGCTTCCGGATCGACCTAAGTCCTCCTTGCAGACCGGCCGCGCGAGCGGCGAGCCCCCTCCACCATGCTGTACATGGTCCCCCTCCCCCAACAGGGGAGGATCTCGCGCGTCGGCTCCCGCTCCTGCCACGGGCTGGCAGCAGGCGCATCGCCGCGACCCTGTTGGGACAACCCAGGCGCGCCTATATGCTGGCGGTGGAAGGAACTGGCGTCGTGTTCGCGTGTTGGTTGGCGAATCGGTGCGACTCTCAGGCGAACAGGGGACCAGCGGATGACCCGGCGGCCAGCTCAGGAGCCTTGCGCTTGACCCCCGCCGACGGCGCCGTCGAGCGCCCAGAAGAGAGCGGACAGCGCGGTCAGTCGGCGCTGGCCAGCCGCTATGCGCATGTGCGGGCGCAGACGGTCTCGATCACCATGCCGCTTTCGGCCGAGGACCAGGCCGCGCAGTCGATGCCGGATGCGAGCCCGGCAAAGTGGCATCAGGCGCACACCAGCTGGTTCTTCGAGACCTTCGTGCTGATCCCGGGCGATCCGGCGTACCAGCCGTTCGACCCGCTGTTCTGCTATCTTTTCAACTCCTACTACGAGGCGATGGGGCCAAGGCGCGCGCGGCCGGCCCGCGGGTTGGTCACCCGTCCCTCCCTGAGCGAGGTTCGCGCCTATCGCCGCCACGTCGACGAAGCGATGGAGACCCTGCTCGCGGGGCCTGCCGCCGACGATCCCGCCGTCGGGGCGCTGGTCGAGCTCGGCCTGGCGCACGAGGAGCAACATCAGGAGTTGATCCTGATGGACGCACTGCACCTTTTCGCGCAGATGCCGGGCCAACCGGCTTATCGCCAGCTGCCGAGCGAGCCTTGCGCCGATCCCGGGCCAATGGGGTTCGTGAGCTTCGCCGGAGGCCTGGTCGAGATCGGACACGCGGGCGACGGCTTCAGCTTCGACAACGAGCGGCCGCGGCACCGGGTCTGGCTCGAACCGTACCGGCTGGCGGACAGACTGGTGACGAACGCCGAGTGGCGCGCCTTCATCGACGACGGCGGCTACTTAAAGCCGGAGCTCTGGCTCTCCGACGGCTGGGCGCTGGTCACGGCGGAGGGGTGGGCTCAGCCGATCTACTGGGTCCCGGACCCCGCGGGCGGATGGTCCGAGATGAGCCCGGGGGGCCTAAAGCCCCTCGACCCGCATGCGCCGGTCAGCCATCTCAGCCACTACGAGGCCGACGCCTACGCCCGCTGGGCCGGCAAGCGCCTGCCGAGCGAAGCGGAGTGGGAGAACGCCGCGGCGGGCCTGGACGAGCGCGAGGGCGGGCTCGACCTCGATCGTCTCGCACCGCTCCCGGCCGGCGCGCGTGCGGGCCTCAAGCAGATGTTCGGCGCGCTCTGGCAGTGGACGTCGAGCGCCTACCTTGCCTACCCGGGCTTTGCGCCGGGCGCCGGGGCGGTCGGTGAGTACAATGGCAAGTTCATGATGAGCCAGATGGTGTTGCGGGGCGGTTGCCTGGCCACGCCCAAGGGCCACACGCGCGCGACCTACCGCAACTTCTTCTACCCACATCAGCGCTGGATGTTTTCCGGCCTGCGCCTGGCCGAGAACGTGTCACCGGCTGCGGATTCCCCCTTTATGGCCGACGCGATCGAGGGGCTGAGCGCGACGCCGAAGCGGCTGCCGGCGAAGTACTTCTACGACGAGCGAGGCTCGGCGCTGTTCGAGGCGATCTGTGGGCTGCCGGAGTATTACCTGACGCGCACCGAGACGGCGCTGCTCAAGCATGCGGCAGGCGAGATCGCCGGCTACATTTCGCCGAACGCCGCGCTGGTCGAGTTTGGCTCCGGCGCCAGCACCAAGACCAGGCTGGTGCTCGACGCCGCACCGCTGCTCAGCGTCTATGTGCCGATGGACATCAGCGCGGACGCGCTCGCGCGCGCGGCGGCTCAGATCCGCGCCGACTATCCGAAGCTGATCGTCGAGCCGCTGCTGGCCGATTTCACCCAGGCTTTCGATCTGCCGCAGGTCGCCAAGGAGCGCCCGCGCACGGGGTTCTTCCCGGGCTCGACGATCGGCAACTTCCCGCCCGACGAGGCGGTCGCGTTCCTCGCTGTCGCGCGAAAGCACCTGGGCGAGGATGCGCAGTTCATCGTCGGCGTCGATCTGGTGAAGGACGAGGGCGTGCTCGTCGCGGCTTACGACGACGCGCAGGGCGTCACCGCCCACTTCAACCTGAACATGCTCGGCCGCATCAACCGCGAGCTCGGCGGCGACATCGATCTCGCGGGGTTTGGGCATCGCGCGGTGTGGAACGCCGCCGACAGCCGGATGGAGATGCATCTCGTCAGCCGCGCCGACCAGAGCTTCTCGGTCGGCGGACGGCGGTTCCACATCGCGGCCGGGGAGACCATCCACAGCGAGAACTCCTACAAGTTCACGCTGGAAGGCTTCTCAGGCCTCGCCGATCGCGCGGGTTGGCGCGTCGGCGGCCAGTGGGTCAGCCCTGATCCGGGCTTCGCCGTCTTCCTGCTGCAGGCCTGGCGCTGACGCGCGATGGCGCTCCCCGCGCTGTGGCGGGGAGGCCAATTGCCGAACGCTGGTGGTTGGGCCGCGCTAGGCGTGGGCGGCGCGCGACTCCGGCTGGCGGCGGCGGCCGCCGCCATGGCTCGCTTCGCCGCCCTTGCGCCCGGCCGCGGCGGCCAAACTCCGGTCCTGGCTGAAGCTGCGCTTGTCGTCGGGCACGCTGGCGCCGCCCTTGCGCGCGATCTCGCGCTGGCGCTCCTTGTCCATAGCGGCGAAGCCGCGGCGAGCGGGTTTGCGGTTGCGGCCAGTGGCTTCGGTCATGGAAGGACTCCCTCGATACTCCGGCGATGAACCGTCTCCGCCCGCGCATGACCTCGGCAATTCGCGCTTGCAGCCGGTCTCGCGAGGGCAAATTCGCAAAGACGCTGAAGGTTCCTTGGCGAGTCCAACTTTGCAGCAGCGGAGCGCATTTCAGGCGTCGCGCTGGCACGGCCGCTCTAGACGCGCTCGCGGCGCTCCAGCTCGGCGATGATCGCTTGCGCCGCCTCGGCCGGGTCGCGGCCGTGGGTCTCGATCACGATCTCTGCGTTTTCCGGCGGCTCGTAGGGCGAGCTCACGCCGGTGAAGTTGTCGATCTGGCCGGCCAGCGCCTTGACGTACAAGCCTTTGGGGTCGCGGGCGATGCAGTCATCCAGCGGCGTGTCGACGAAGATCTCCAGGAACTCGCCCTCGCCGAACAGCTCGCGCACCATCCGCCGCTCGGCGCGGAATGGCGAGATGAACGAGCAGAGCACGATCGTGCCGGCCTCGACGAACAGCTTGGCCACCTCGCCCACGCGGCGGATGTTCTCCACCCGCTCGGCGTCGGAGAAGCCGAGGTCGCGGTTGAGCCCATGTCGGACGTTGTCGCCGTCGAGCAGGAAGGTGCGCACCCCGCGCTCGTGCAGCTCGCGCTCGACCAGGTTGGCGATGGTCGACTTGCCGGAGCCCGAGAGGCCGGTGAACCACAGGACGGCGGGCTTGTGCCCGTTCAGCCGCTCGTGGTCGGCGCGGCCGACCAGAACCGCCTGCCGGTGGATGTTGGCGGCGCGGCGGAGGCCGAAGTCGATCATGCCGGCGCCAACCGTCGCGTTCGAGAAGCGGTCGATGAGGATGAAGGCGCCGGTCTCACGGTTCTCGGCGTAGGCGTCGAAGGCGACCGGGGTCGTCGTCGAGAGGTTGCAAACGCCGATCTCGTTCAGCGCCAGCGTCCGCGCGGCTAGATGCTCGCGGGTGTCGACGTCGATCTTGTGCTTGAGCGCGGTCACCCGCACCGGCGCGTAGCGCGTGCCGATGCGCATGAGGTAGGGGCGCCCGGGGAGCAGCGGCTCGTCGCCCATCCAGATCACGTGCGCCGCGAACTGGTCGGCGACCTCGGGCCGCGCGGTCGGCGGCGACAACAGATCGCCGCGGGCGATGTCGACCTCATCGGCGAGGGTGAGCGTCACCGCGCTGCCCGCCGTCGCTTCGGCGAGGTCGCCGTCGAAGGTGACGATGCGGGCGACCTTGGTCTGCACGCCCGACGCGGCGACCGTCACCGCGTCGCCCGGCTTGATCGAGCCGGTGGCGACCGTGCCCGAAAAGCCGCGGAAATCGGCGTCGGGGCGACTGACCCACTGCACCGGGAAGCGGAAGGCGGCGGTCTCGGCCCAGCTCTCGACGTCGACACCCTCCAGGTGCTCGAGCAGGGTCGGGCCGTCGTACCAGGGCGTCTTTGTCGAGCGCAGGGTGACGTTGTCGCCGAACCGCGCCGACAGGGGGATCGCGGTGATCGAGGCGAAGTTAAGAGTCTCGGAAAACGATTTGTAATCGGAAACGATTTCGTCGAATACGCTGCCGTCGAAGTCGACAAGGTCGATCTTGTTGACCGCCAGCACCACATGGCGGACGCCGAGCAACGAACAGATGTAGCTGTGCCGCCGGGTCTGGGTCAGGATCCCCTTACGCGCGTCGACCAGAATGACGGCGAGGTCGGCGGTCGAGGCGCCGGTCGCCATGTTGCGCGTGTACTGCTCATGCCCGGGCGTGTCGGCGACGATGAAGCTGCGCTTGTCGGTGGTGAAGAAGCGGTAGGCGACGTCAATGGTGATGCCCTGCTGCCGCTCGGCCTCCAGGCCGTCGACCAGCAGCGCCAGGTCAAGGTCCTCGCCGGTGGTGCCAAAGCGCGTGGAGTCACGTTCAAGCGCTTCCAGATGATCTTCAAGGATCAATTTGGAATCGTATAACAATCTCCCGATCAGGGTCGACTTTCCGTCGTCGACGGATCCGCAGGTCAGGAACCGAAGCAGACCCTTCTGCGCCGCGGCGCTCGCGGCTGGGACGGCCGCGGCGGCGAGACCGGCTTGCGCGCCGTCCATCAGAAGTAGCCCTCGCGCTTCTTCTTCTCCATCGAGGCGGACTCGTCCACGTCGATCAGCCGCCCCTGCCGCTCGGACGTCCTGGCGGCGCGCATCTCGCCGATGATGTCATCGAGCGTCGCCGCGTGCGACTCCACGGCGGCGCTCAGGGGGTAGCAGCCGAGGGAGCGGAACCGCACCCATTTGGTCTCCTCGGTCTCGCCCGGCAGGAGCGGCATCCGATCGTCGTCGCGCATGATCAGCATGCCGTCGCGCTGGACCACCGGCCGCGGCGCGGCGAAATAGAGCGGCACCACCGGAATGGCCTCCGCCGCCGTGTATTCCCAGATGTCGAGCTCGGTCCAGTTGGAGAGCGGGAACACGCGGATGCTCTCGCCCTTGTTGATGCGGGTGTTGTAAAGCCGCCAGAGTTCCGGCCGCTGGTTGCGCGGGTCCCAGACGTGGCCAGCCGAGCGGAAGGAAAAGATGCGCTCCTTGGCGCGGCTCTTTTCCTCGTCGCGGCGCGCGCCGCCGAACGCCGCATCGAAGCCGTACTTGTCGAGCGCTTGCTTCAGCGCCTCGGTCTTCATCACCTGGGTGTGCAGCGAAGAGCCGGAATCGATCGGGTTTATGCCCCGCCTGACGCCTTCCTCGTTGGTGTAGACGAGCAGCTTGACGCCATAGCGCTCGGCCACGGTGTCGCGGTGGCGGATCATGTCCTTGAACTTCCACGTCGTGTCGACGTGCAGGAGCGGGAAGGGCGGCTTGCCGGGATAGAAGGCCTTGGCGGCGAGGTGCAGCATCACGCCGCTATCCTTGCCGATCGAGTAGAGCATCACCGGGTTGTCGAACGCGGCCGCAACCTCGCGGATGATCTCGATGGACTCGGCCTCCAGCCGCTTCAGATGATCTGATAGCGGGGCGCGCCCTTTCGCTGGCGCGACGGCTTCAGCTCCAGCAAGCGACATCCGGCGTAGGTCTCCTTCCGGTCAGCAGAATCCGCGCGCCGGGCGAGCGACACATAGGGGCTCGGTCCCCGCTCCGCAGCGCATCTTATCTTGCAAATGGCTTAGAGAAGCTAATCGCCGGGGCCAAGCGGAGCATGACCCCGGCTAGATCGGCAGCGTCACCCGCGCCGTCAGGCCGCCGCCCTCGCGGTTCTCCAGCCGGGCGTCGCCGCCGTGCGCGCGGGCCACCGAGCGGGCGACCGCAAGGCCAAGGCCGATGCCGCCGGTCTCGCGCGACCGTGACGCCTCGTGGCGGTGGAACGGCTCGAACACGCGCTCGAGCTCCGAGGCGGGCAGCCCGCAGCCGTCGTCGTCGATCTCGACGACCGCCGAGGCGCAGTCGACATAGATGCGGGCGCGCGCCCGGCTGCCGAACTTCACCGCGTTGTCCAACAGGTTGTTGAACAGGCGTCTGAGCGCCACCGGGTCGCCGTCGACGACGACGCGCTCCGCGCTCTCGATGCTGACGCTGAGGCCGGTCTCGCTCAGCTCGTCGACCAGGCTCTCAAGCAGTGAGGAGAGCTCCAGCCGCGTGCGCTCGGTCTTGCGCGTCTCGTCGCGCACGAACGCCAGCGTGCCCGATATCATCGCTTCCATCTCGGCGATGTCGGCGATCATCCGGCCGCTGATGTCTGGCGGCGCGGACTCCGCGCGGAACCTGAGCCGGGTCAGCGGCGTGCGCAGATCGTGCGCGATCGCGCCCACCACGGCGGTCCGGTTGCTCACGTAGCGCGCGAGGCGCTCCTGCATCTCGTTGAAGGCGCTAACGGCGACGCCGATTTCGCTCGGTCCGGCGATCGCGAGCGGCGGCGCACGCGGGTCGCGGCCGAGTCGCTCGGCGGCCTGGGCGAACAGGGTGATCGGCTTGGCCAGCCGCCGGGCGAACAGATAGGCGACCGGCGTCAGCGCCAGCGCGCTCAGGATCACCGACAGGATCAGCCGCTGTTGCCATGCGTCGGGAGCGAGCGTCGGCTTCGGCTGCACGACGAGCCAGCGTCCATCCGGACGCTTCAGGCCCACCTGGAAGGGCGCGATGAGGAAGCGTTCCTCGGCGGGCTCGCCCTTCAGCGTGAGCTCGTTGCGGACAATGCGGAACTCGCGCCGGTCGGAGAACGGCGACAGGTCCGAGGTGATGACGAGCCTGGCCGGGTCGACGCCCAGCAATTGGGCCAACGCCTTCTTGCCCGGCGGCGCCAGCTGCGGCGGGGTCGGCGCTTCGACGGCCGGCGGCTGGTCGGCGATCCGCGTGACCAGCGGCCGATGGTCGCTGGTGGTTGCGCCTGGCCCTTGCTTCAGCACCTGGGCGATTTCGGCCATGCGGTAGAAGTCGGGGGTCGGGGGCGGGAGGTTGAGCACGACCAGGAGGTTGATGGTCAGCGCGCCGACGACGCTGAGCAGGGCCAACAGCAGCACCTGCGCGAACAAGGAGGCGGCGGGCGCAGGCCGCGTCTCGCTCACGCCCGCGTCACCTTGGCGGTGAACACGTATCCCTCATTGCGGATGGTGCGGATCAGCTCCTGGCCTCCGGAGCCGTCGTCGAGCTTCTTGCGCAGCCGGCTGATCTGCACGTCGATCGCCCGGTCATAAGCTTCGGTGTCCGGGCCGCGCGCGAGATCGAGCAGCCGGTCGCGGGTCAGCACGCGCTGGGGCCGCTCGACGAAGGCGCGCAAGAGCGAAAACTCGCCGCTCGACAGGTTGACCACGATGCCCTGCGGCGAGCGCAGCTCGCGGCGCACCAGGTCGAGCCGCCAGCCGGCGAAGGCGCAGCCGGCGCCCAGCTCCCCTTCCGCCGCGCGCGGCTCCTGCCGGCGGCGAAGGACCGCGCGGATGCGGGCCAAGAGCTCGCGCGGATTGCACGGCTTGGGCAGGTAGTCGTCGGCGCCAAGCTCGAGGCCGACGATGCGGTCGGTCTCCTCGCCCATGGCGCTCAGCATGATGATGGCCGGGCCCTCCGGGCCGGCGATCCGGCGGCAGATGGCCAGCCCGTCCTCGCCCGGCAGCATGATGTCCAGCACGACGAGGTCGACAGGCCCACGCGCCAGCACCTGCTCCATCTCGTTTCCGTCGCCGGCCGTATCGACGGCGAAGCCGTGTCGGCGCAAGAACTCCGAGACCACATCGCGGATCCCCGGGTCGTCGTCGACCATGAGAACGCGCGCGGCGGGACCGCCATCGCTGCGGTGGGCTGTCATTTCGGATTCAACGTGCATGCCGACTTATCCCGTCGTGGGCTTGCACGGACATTTCGGCGTTGAAATGCCCGTCACCTTCGCACCTCTGCCAGGATGTCGTCTGCGACGAACGGGTTGGTGCGCCGCTCCTGGCCGAAGGTGGACATCGGCCCATGTCCGGGGACGAAAGCCACGTCGTCGCCCAGAGGCCAGAGCTTGGTGGTGATGGATTCGATCAGCCGGCCATAGTCGCCGCGCGGGAAGTCGGTCCGGCCGATCGAGCCCTGGAACAACACGTCCCCAACCTGGGCGAAGCGCGCCTGGCGATGGAAGAAGATGATGTGCCCGGGCGTGTGTCCCGGTGCATGCCGCACCTCGAACTCAGTCTCGCCCAGCGTGACCACGTCGCCGTTGCCCAGCCAGCGGTCGGGGACGAAGGCTCGCGCGCCCGGCATGCCGAAGCGGGCGCCGGAGTCGGCGATGCGGTCGATCCAGAACTGGTCGTCGGGATGCGGTCCCTCGATCGGCGCGCCGGTCGCGTCTTTGAGCGCCGCGACGCCGCCCGCGTGGTCCATGTGCCCGTGGGTGACCCAGATCTTCTCGATCTCTAGACCCTGCGAGCGGACGGCGCCCAACAGCCGCTCGACCTCGCCGCCGGGATCGATCACCGCCGCCTTCTTCGTCTTCGCGCACCACACGATCGTGCAGTTCTGCTGCAGCGGCGTCACCGGCGCGATCACGGCGCGGATGGGCATGGCTTCGGCGTCGGCGGCGCTCAACGGAGGCTCCAGGGGTCGCGAGGGACCTTGTTTGCCACGAAAAACACGAAAAGCACGAAGGCGCCAATTTCGCAGTCGGGTCATAACGATGAAGCGGGGATCTGGGTGGCCGAGCCGACCTGTTCGTGTCTTTTCGTGTTTTTCGTGGCTGATTCTTCTTCAAACGCCCTTCCGATCGAGGAGTCGCTGGCGGCGATCAAGGCGGCGCTGAGCGAACGGCCCTGCGCGGTGATTGTCGCTCCGCCGGGGGCCGGCAAGACGACGGTGGCGCCGCTCGCCCTGCTCGAAGAGCCGTGGGCCAGGGGCGGCAAGCTCATCGTGCTCGAGCCGCGCCGGCTCGCCGCACGGGCGGCCGCGGCGCGGATGGCTGAGACTCTCGGCGAGGGCGTCGGAGAGACGGTGGGCTTTCGCGTGCGGTTGGAAAGTCGCGTCTCGGCCCGGACCCGCATCGAGGTGGTCACCGAGGGCGTGTTCACCCGCATGATCCTCGACGATCCGGGCCTCGACGGGGTGGCCGGCGTGCTCTTCGACGAGTTCCACGAGCGCAGCCTCGACGCCGACCTCGGCCTGGCCTTCGCACGCGACACCCAATCGGTGTTGCGCCCGGAGCTGAGGCTGATCGTCATGTCGGCGACCCTGGACGGGGCGCGGATCGCGAGCCTGCTCGGCGACGCCCCGGTCATCGAGAGCCACGGCCGCGCCTGGCCGGTCGAGACGCGCTACCTCGGCCGCGAGCCCGGCCGCGGCATCGAGGACCAGACGGTGCGCGCGGTCGAGCGCGCGCTGAGCGAAGCGGACGGCGGCGTGCTGGTCTTCCTGCCCGGCCAGGGCGAGATCGAGCGTACGGCGGAGCGGCTCGGCGAGCGCGTCCGCGATCCGTCGATCCAGATCGCCCGCCTCTATGCGGCGCTGGATCCGCGCGTGCAGGACCTGGCGCTCGCCGCGCCGGCGCCGGGCCAGCGCAAGGTGGTGCTCGCGACCTCGATCGCCGAGACCAGCCTGACGCTCCCCGATGTCGGCGTCGTCGTCGACTCAGGGCTCGCGCGCGTTCCGCGCTACGACCCGGCCAGCGGGCTCACACGGCTCGCCACGGTGCGCGTCTCGCGGGCCGCGGCCGACCAGCGGCACGGGCGGGCCGGCCGGCTCGGCCCCGGGGTCTGCTATCGCCTGTGGGACGAGGCCGAGACGCGCGCGCTCGTCCCGTTCGAGCGGCCGGAGATCCTGGAAACGGACCTGTCCAGGCTCGCTCTCGATCTTGCCCGCTGGGGCGCGCGCGGCGCGGACAGCCTGACCTTCCTCGACCGGCCGCCGGCGGCCGCCATGGCCGAGGCGACCGCATTGCTCCAACGACTGGGGGCATTGGACGCGGCGGGCGCGCTGACCGCGCACGGCCGGGCGATCGGCGAGCTCCCTCTGCCGCCCAGGCTGGCCCACATGCTGCTTAGCGGCGCCGCACAGGGCGTTGGCCGGCGGGCGGCGCGGATCGCTGTCCTCTTGACCGAGCGGGGGCTAGGCGGGCGCGGCGCCGACCTCTCGCAGCGCCTTGCGGCGCTCGAGCACGACCGCTCGCGGCGCGCCGCCGACGCCCGGGCGCTGGCCGACCGCTGGGCGCGGATGGCCGGCGGCGGCAGGCTTACACCGGCCGTCGACGACGGGCTCCTGCTCGCCGAGGCGTTTCCCGAGCGCATCGCCAAGGCGCGCGACGCGGCGGGCGCCTACCAGCTGGCCAGCGGGCGCGGCGTCGAGCTCGATCCGGCCGAGGCGCTCGCCCGCGAGCCCTGGCTCGCCGTTGCCGAGCTCGGCGGCGGCGCAGCCCGCGACCGCATCCTGCTCGCCGCGCGACTGGACGAGGCCGCGCTCAGGGCCGCCTTTTCGGACCGCATGCGCCGCGAGGAGCGGCTGGAGACCGGCGCCGACGGCCGCGTGCGCGCCAAGGAGACGCTCTGGCTCGGCCGGCTGGCCGTCGAAGAGCGAACGATCGCCAACCCGGCGCCGGCGCTGATCGAGGCCGCGCTCCTTGACCAGGCGCACCGCGAAGGCTTGGGCGCTTTGGCCTGGGGTGAGGCGTCGGGCGGCTTGCGCGCCCGCGTAGCCTTCCTGCGCGCCGGTGACGACGGCTGGCCAGACCTCGGCGACACGGCGCTGAGCGCGCGGCTGGACGAATGGCTGCCGCCGTTGCTCGCCGGCAAGACGGCGCTGAAGTCCGTGACCGACGCCATGCTGGAGCAGGGGCTGCGTGCCCTGATCCCTTGGGGGCTGCAGCGCCGGCTGGACACCGACGCGCCCCTGCGCTGGACCGCGCCCACCGGCTCGTCCGCAGGCATCGACTATGCGGCCGAGGGCGGGCCGCGCGTCGACATCCGCGTGCAGGAGGTGTTCGGGCTGAACGTCCATCCGACGGTCAGTGGGGCGCCGCTGACGCTCGCGCTGCTCTCGCCCGCGCAACGGCCGATCCAGTTGACCAGGGATCTGCCCGGGTTCTGGGCCGGCTCCTGGACCGAGGTGCGCAAAGCCATGCGCGGCCGCTACCCCAAGCACGCGTGGCCGGAGGAGCCCGCGGACGCCCAGCCGACGCGACGGGCGAAGCCGCGGGGCTAGGCATCGGCCCCCACGAACGACTAGCCTTTCGTCTTTCGGGGGAAGCTTAGATGCGCAAACGCCTGTGGTTGTGGGTCTCGCTCGTGGCGGCCGCATTCGTTGCGGCTGGCGCCGCCGTGCTGCACGCCATGCCCGAGCTGCAGGCCGAGCTCTTGCTCAAGATGTCGCCGAAGGCGTTCCGCGACGCCGAGTTCCTGCGCTTCGCCGATAGCGCCGGCGATGAGGTCTACCTGCTCGGGACCATCCACGGCGACCATCTGACGACCCCTGGCTACTCGCTCTGGAACCTCGGCGCGGTGGTCACCCGGTTGCATCCGGACCTGCTGCTGGTCGAGGAGCGGCCGGAGGAAGTCGCGCGTGGTCATCTCGGCGATGGCCCCATCGAGATGCCCTTCGCCGCTCTGACAGGCAAAGCGGAGGGCATCGCGGTCGAAGGCATGGACTGGTGGACGATGAACGCCAGCCACCAGGTCGATCCGCCGGAGCGCGAAGAGCGCATGTTTGCGAATGTTAGCGCTGCGCTGCCCGGACACCACAAGGTCTTGATCCTAACAGGCTTTTCCCACGTCGACGCATTCGCGCCCAAGCTTGTGGCGCTGGGCCGGCGCCCGGCGCCGTTCGCGACCGCGGATAAGGAGCGGCTGTTCGACCCAAGCGGCGAGCCCACGACCTTCCCGCCAGGCATGACCCAAGCCGTCGAACAGCGGATCGCCGACGATCAGGCCGCGATGGCGGGCGTGACCGACGCCTTCTGGAAGGCTCGGCTGGCCGACGTGATCGCCTCGCGCCGCGCGCTTCTGGCGACGATCGCCAAGGTCGGCGAGCGCCCGCGCTAGCCGCACACCCACGCGGTCCGGGCCGCATTGCCCGACCGCGCCGCGCCGGCTAGCGTGCCATGATCGGGGTCCCCGAGTCAGTGGAGGAAGCCATATGGCGGGCGCTGTCGTACGGCCAACGGTTCTTGCGCGCATCTTTCAGCGCAAGCCGGTGGAGATGATCCACGCCGAGACCGACCATGGCGAGCTGAAGCGCACGCTTGGCGCGCTGAACCTGGTGCTGCTCGGCATCGGCTGCATCATCGGCACCGGGATCTTCGTGCTCACCGGCCACGCCGCCGCCGAATGGGCCGGGTCCGGCCATCATGATCTCGTTCGTGATCACCGGCATCCTCTGCGGCTTCGTGGCGCTCTGCTACGCCGAGCTGGCCTCGGCTCTGCCGGTCTCCGGCTCGGCCTATTCCTACAGCTACGCCTCCATGGGCGAGATCGTGGCCTGGATCATGGGCCTGCTTGCTGTTGCTTGAGTACGGGCTCGCCGCCTCGACGGTCGCGGTCGGCTGGTCGGGCTATCTGGCCAGCCTGCTGCACGACAACCTGCAGATCACGATCCCGCCGGCGCTGACCGCGCGCCGGGCCGATCAAGGTGAACGGGGTCGTCGTCGGCCACGGCGATCATGAACCTGCCGGCGATGCTCGGGATCGCGGCCGTGACCGGCCTGCTTGTCATCGGCGTGTCGGAGAGCGCCACCGTCAACAACATCATCGTCTTCATCAAGCTGGCCGTGGTGATCGCCTTCATCGCAATCGGCTCGTTCTTTGTGCATCCGGCGCTCTGGCATCCGCTGATCCCGCCGCAATCGCCGCCGCCACCGCCCGGCACGCCGATGGACATGGGCCATCAGATCGTCCGCGCCCTCGTCGACGTGGTCACCGGCGCCAAGAGCTCACACTACGGTCTTGGCGGCATGATCCATGGCGCGGCGGTGATCTTCTTCGCCTACATCGGCTTTGAGGCCGTCTCGACGGCCGGCGCGGAGTCGAGGAACCCGGGGCGCGACATGCCGATCGGCATTCTGGGCGCGCTGGTCATCTGCACGGTCCTCTATATCGCGACCTGCGCGGTGCTTGTCGGCATCGTGCCCTACGCCTCGCTCGACGAGCCCGCGCCGATCGCCACCGCAGTCAACCGGATGGCTGTGGAGTCCAATGATCCATACATCGGTTGGTTCGCCATCGCTGGTGAAGATCGGGGCGATCGCCGGTCTTTCGAGCGTCATGCTGGTGCTGCTCTACGGCCAGACGCGCATCTTCTACACGATGTCCCACGACGGGCTTCTGCCGTCGCACCTGGCCGTGGTCTCACAAGCGGTTCATGACGCCCTGGATCAACACCATCATCGTCGGCGTGGCCGCGGCCGCCGCCGCCGGCTTCATGTCGCTGGAAGCGCTCTCGGACCTAACGAACGTCGGGTCGCTGGCCGCCTTCGCAATCGTCTGCGCCACGGTCATCTACCTGCGCGTGACCCATCCGGCGATGGCGCGGCCGTTCAGGACGCCGCTCTATCCGCTCGTCCCAATCATGGGCGTTCTGATGTGCCTGTTCCTGCTGATGAGCCTGATGGCGGTGCCGGTCACCCGCAACTTCTTCCTTGTCTACATGGCGGGTGGCGTCGTGGTGTATTTCTCGTTCGGCCTTTGGAACTCGAAGCTCGGACGCGGGGTCGCCACACCGCCCGACGCGTTGGCGGGCATGGAGGCGCCGCATGTCGAGCCTTAGGCGACCGCCGCGTAGAGCATGACGCCGGTGGCGACGGCCAGATTGAGGCTGTCGGCCCGGCCGCGCATGGGGATCTTGACAACCACGTCGCAGAGCGCCGCGAGCGCAGCGCTTAGCCCCGCCTGCTCGGGTCCCATCAGTAGAAGGCACGGCGCGGCGTAGCGCGCCGAGCGATAGTCGACGTCGGCCGAAAGCAGCGTGCCGACCACCGAGCCCGGCCAGGCGCCGCGCCAGGCGATGAAGGCGGTGGTCGACGCCCGGTAGAGCGGGACGGCGAAGATCGAGCCCATCGTCGCCCGCACAGCCTCGACCGAGTAGGGGTCGCAGGTCTCGCCGACCAGGATCACGCCGCCGGCGCCGGCAGCGTCCACCGTGCGCACGATCGTTCCGAGGTTGCCGGGGTCGCGAACGGCCTCAAGGGCTATCCAGGCCGGCGCGGCCGCCGGGTCGAGGTCCGAGAGCTCGGCGTAGCTCTGGTCGAACACGGCAAGCACCGTTTGCGGGTTGTCGCGCCGCGAGACCTTTTCGAGGATCGCGTGGCTGACTTCGATGAGATCGCCGCCGGCCTTGGCGGTTGCGTCTGCGACGGCGAGGAAGGCGGGCAGGGCGGTCGCCTCGGCTGCGTGAAGCAACACCCTGGGTGTCCGCCCGAGCGCGACGGCCTCAACGATGAGTTTCAGCCCCTCGGCGAGGAACTGGCCGCTCGCCTGCCGCGCCTTGCGCGTATGCAGGGCGCGCGCCGCCTTGACGATCGGATTGTTCAGCGACGTGACGGTCCGCGCGCTCATCCGGCGCTCCAACGGGCGAAGAAGGAGAGACCGACGCCGCGCTCGCCGCTCTCTTCCATCAGCGCAAGCTCGCCCCAGTCGATGCGCCCAGCACGGCCCGCCATCGCCTCCTTGAGCAGCCCGGCCAGCGCGACGCCGGAAATGCGCTCGGCGTAGGCGTTCAGGATCAGGAAATCGGCGGCGTCAGACAGCAGCGCCACGCACAGGCCCAAGAGCTCGGGCAGGTCCTCCAAGAGCCGCCAGACCTCGCCCTTAGGCCCGCGCCCGTACTTCGGCGGATCGAGGATGATGCCCTCGTAGCGCGAGCCACGCCTTGACTTCGCGCGCGGCGTAGCGGCGGGCGTCCTCGCAGATCCAGCGGATCGGCCGGGTCTCCAACCCCGACGCTTGCGCGTTCTCCCGCGCCCAGCCGATCGCCTTCGGCGAAGCGTCGACGTGGGTTACGGCCGCGCCCGCCGCCGCGCAGACCAGGCTGGCCACGCCGGTGTAGCCAAAAAGGTTGAGCACCTTGAGCGGCGGCCGTCCGCCAAGGCGCTCGGCGAGCCACGTCCAGTTGGCGGACTGCTCGGGGAAGAATCCCAGGTGGCGGAAGGCGGTGAAGCGGCCGAGGAATCGCACGTCGCCCCAGGCCATCGGCCAGGTTTCGGGCGCCTCTGCACGAAAGCGCCAGTGGCCAGCCTCGTCATCGTCGGCGGGCTCGAACGCGGCGTCCGCCGCCGCCCAGGCCGCCGCGTCCAGCCGTGGCCGCCAGAGGCATTGTGGCTCGGGACGCACGAGCCGAAAGCGCCCGCAACGTTCGAGCTTGCGACCATCGCCGGAATCGACCAGCCCATAGTCGCCCCAGCTCGCGGCGCGGGTGATCAAGGGCGCATCAGCGATCGCCGGCGAGGTTGGGCCGCTCATGCACCCCCGTTACGCGGCCGACCCTTCCCGCGTCCAGCCTAGCGCCCGACTTGCGGTCCGCGAGTGATTACCGTTTAGTAATGCGAGTCTTGACGTTGGGGGAACGCCGCCGGTGACGACGACGCTGACCAAACCGCCGAAATCGGCGCGTAAAGCCAAGGGCGACGGCCATCTGCGCCGCGCCGAAATCCTGGGGGCCGCCGAGAGGATCTTCATCCGCGACGGCTACCAGGGCGCCACGATCCGCAAGATCGCCGAGGAGGTGGGCGTCTCCTCGACCGCGCTCTACATGCACTTCCGCGACAAGGACGAAATCCTGCTCGAGATTTGCGAAGGCGCCATTTCCACGCTGCTCGCCTCGAACAGCGAGATCTCGGGCCGGCCGATCGACTCCGTGAGCCGGGTGCGAATGATGCTCGACGCCTACATGCGGTTCGGGCTCGAGAACCCGAACACCTATCGGCTGGCGTTCTGCTCGGCGCCGGCCGAGTTCGCCGCCCAGCGCCGCGAGGTGACCGAGGATCTCGGCGTTCGCTGCTACGAGCGCTTCATGAGCGTCGTGGCCGAGATCGCCGCCGAGGGGCGCCTGCGGCTGGGCGACGCCGACGATGCCGCTTTCACTCTCTGGGCGGCTTGCCATGGGTTGGTCTCGTTGGCGATCGGCCAGAAGAACCCCGCGCGCGGCAACCAGGCAAAGCTGATGGCGCTGATGCTCGACAGCCTGTTCCAGGGCCTGGTGATCGATTGAGCCGACGACGCCGGGCCTGGGCGCCGGCGGCCCTACTTCTCGCCGTCCTCGCTTCGCCCGCGGTCGCAGCGCCGATGCGCGTGATGTCGGTCGATCAATGCGCCGACCAGTACGTGCTGGCGCTGGCGCCGCGCGCTGAGATCGTCGGGGTCTCCAAGCGGGCGCTGAACGGCGACTCCAATCAGCGCGATCTGGCCATCGGTTTGCCCGAGCGGCGGCCGACGATGGAGTCCGTCCTCGGCGCGCGCGCGACGCTCGTCGTCCGTTACTGGACGGCCGATGCCCGCTTGTCCGACGCGCTGCGCCAGCGCGGGATCGCCGTGGTGCAGCTGGACGACCCGAACGACTTTCCGGGCATCGCCGGCAACATCCGCGCGGTGGCCAGGGCGCTCGGCCGCGAGCATGACGGCGAAGCCCTTGTCGGGCGCATGAACGCGGAGCTCGCCGCCTCGCGAGGCGCCTGGCGCGGCGCGCGCGCCCTTTATCTGACGCCCGACGGTTTCACGGCTGGTGACGGCACCCTGGTCGGTGCGACCATGCGTGCCGCGGGCCTGACGCCGGAAGCGAAGTCGCCTGGCTATGGACCGGCGCCGCTCGAGGCGCTGGTCCTGCAACCGCCGGCAGCGCTTGTCCTCGCCTTCTTCGCCGACCTCGCCGGAGGTCGTCATCATTGGAATATCGGCGGCGCCGGCCGCGTCGAGAGCCTGACCGGGCGCCCGGTCATAGCCTCGCTGCCGGGATCCATCGTCGGCTGCCCGGCCTGGTTCGCGGCCGACGGGGCGCTGGCGCTGGCGCGGGCGGCGCCGGCGAGCGGTCGCTAACGCATGCGGCTCATCCTTCTATTGCTCAGCCTCCTGGCGCTCGCCCTTCTGGTCTCGATCGCGTTCGGCGAGACGAGCCTGAGCGCCGCGCAGTACGCCAGGGCCTTCGCCGATCCCGCGTCGCCCGCCGGCGAGATCCTGTTCCGCATCCGCGCGCCGCGGGCTGTCTGCGCGGCGCTGGTCGGCGCCGCACTCGGCCTTTCCGGCGCAGTGATGCAGGGCCTGTTGCGCAACCCACTGGCCGAGCCCGGCGTGCTCGGCGTCTCCGGCGGCGCGGGATTCGCCGCGGCCGTCGTCATCGCGCTCGGCGTCGCCGGCGTTCCGGGCGTGGTCGAGGGCGCGGCGCTTGGCGGCGCGCTTGTCGCCGGCGCCATAGTCGCCGGCCTCGCGGCCCGCTTCCGCGAGCCGGAGACGTTGATCCTGTTCGGGGTCGCCTTCGCGGCGCTGGGCGGGGCGCTTACAGCGCTCGTCTTCAACCTCTCGCCTTCGCCGGTGACCACGGCTGAGGTGCTGAGCTGGCTGCAAGGCTCGGTCGCCAACCGCGACTGGCCCGACATCGGCCTGGCGCTGCTGCCGATGGGCGTCGGGGCCGCCCTCTGCGCCTACGTCGAGCGTCGGCTTGCGCATGCTGACGCTGGGCGAGGAGAGTGCAGCGCTGTCCGGCCTGCCCATGGCCCGCCTTCGGGTCGCAGCGATCGCGGGCGCGGCGCTCCTTACCGGCGCCTCTGTGGCGCTCGCCGGCGTGATCGGCTTCGTCGGTCTGGCGGCGCCGCACCTGGTGCGCGGCTCGGCCTCGGACGACCCGGCCGCGACGCTCGCCCCGTCCGCGCTCGCCGGCGCCATCCTGCTGGCCCTCGCCGACCTGCTCGCGCGCGTTATCCCGACCGCCGAGGAGCTCAGGCTCGGCGTCGTCACCGCGCTGTTTGGCGCGCCGCTGTTTGCGCTCATCGCCTGGCGCGCGGCGCGGAGCTGGCGCGCATGACCGCGGCGCTCGAGGTGGATGGCCTGGGGGTCGAGCTCGGCGGCCGCATTGTGCTCACGGACGTGAGTTTGGCGGTCG
Organism: uncultured Alphaproteobacteria bacterium; assembly: GCA_963794315.1. Taxonomy (GTDB): domain Bacteria; phylum Pseudomonadota; class Alphaproteobacteria; order Caulobacterales; family Caulobacteraceae; genus Poindextera. Next base: position 611,957 of record CAWCDF010000004.1, on the reverse strand, counting down.
GCGCCGGCGAGGTGGTCGGCGTGCTCGGGCCGAACGGTGCGGGCAAGACCACGCTGCTCCGCGCCGCGATCGGTCTGCAGCCGCGGAGCGCCGGCGCGGTCCGCCTCGGCGGCCGCCCGCTCGAGGCCTTGAACGAGCGCGAACGCGCGGGCCTGGCCGCCTATCTGCCGCAGGAGCGGCGTGTGGCCTGGAACATGCCGGCCTGGCGGATCGCGGCGCTGGGCGCCCACGACCGGGCGCCGGTGCTGGCGCACGCGCTGGCGCTCGAACAGCTCGATGCGCTCGAGATTGGCGAGCTGGCCGAGCGGGGCGTGCTCGACATGTCGGGGGGAGAGCGGGCGAGGGTGCTGCTCGCGCGCCTGCTGGCCACCCACGCGCCGCTGCTCGTCGCGGACGAGCCGGCCGCCGGCCTCGACCCGGAGACGCAGTTCCTGGCGCTCATGCGGTTGCGCGAACGGGCGAGCGCCGGTGCGGCGGTGGTCGTCACCCTGCACGACCTGACGCTCGCGGCCCGCTTCTGCGACCGCGTGGTGGTCGTCGCACATGGACGGGTCGAGGCGGTCGGCGGCCCAGCCGCGGTGCTCGCGCCGGAACTTCTGACTAGGGTGTTCGCGCTCGACGGCGCGCTCGTCGACACCGAGGTCGGCCTGGTGCTGGCCGCCCGGCGCTCCGAAACGACGAAGGCCGCGCCGTGAAGGCGCGGCCCAGCCGGATACGATGAACGCGACGGCTAGAACTTGATCTGGGAGTAGATGCCGAACTCGTCCCAGTCCCCGCCGGTGTTGCTGCCGTGGGCATTGAAGCCGGTGACCGGGCTGAAGGTGGCCAGCGATTGCGCGCCCAGCGTCGTCGTGCCGTCGGCGTAACCGCCCTTGATGGCGTTGCTGATGTCCTCGTGCTTGTAGACCAAGGCGAAGTCGAGGTTTTTCACCGGCTCGTAGTTGATGCCGAGGTTGAAGAGCTCGTAACGCTCGCCCGGGTCCAGGTCCTCGCTCGGGTTCACGGCATCATAGCGCCCAAACACCGACCACTGCGGATAGAAGACGTAGGACCCAAACACCGACCAGCCCTCGGCCTTGTCCGGCGTGGTCTTCGTCGTGACCTTCCAGTCGTTGGCTTCGAAGTACTCGATGCCGGCCCGGATCTTCGGATCGGTGTAGGCCGCCAGCGCGTCGAACCGGCTCGCGGTCTGGAAGAAGACCGGCGCCGTCGGCGGCGTGGTCGTCGGCAAGGCGACGTTGTTGGAGAGATCGCCCGTGTAGCCGCCGACCGCGACGACGAAGCCATGCCAGTTCAGGTTGGCGCGCGCCTCGACGTCCATATCCTGCGAGCGTATCGGATTCTTGTAGCCCGCGCCGTCGACCAGCGAGATGGAGTAGTCGAACAGGCCGCCGCCTAGGTCGCCGTGGACGTTGGCGCCCCAGTCGGAGGAGTTGCCAAACTTGTTGTTGTCGACAATCACCTTGTCGACGAAGCGGTAGCCGTAAATGTCCTCGACGAACGGAATCCACGGGGTCTTCGCCGCGCCGAGCTGGACGATGAACGCCGGGTTATAGGCGCCCTGGATGTAGGCGTACTTGACCGCCTCCGAGCCCTGCAGGCCGTTGCCGGTGGTGACGCTCTGGCCGTTCAGGATGATCCCGTTCGGTGCGAAATCGATGGTCAGGTTCGCCGAGTAGATCGGGCTGAATGTGTGGTCGATGGACAGATAGGCGCGCTTGATATCGTCGCCATAGCCGTTGGCCTTGACCATCGGCGTCCCGTTCGTCTTCGAAACCGCAGTCGGCGTCTGGTTCACGTACGAGAGGTCGTCGAAGATCGTGAAGCCGACCTTGGTGTTATCGGCCCAGCTGGGCTTGGGCTTGTTCGCCGCTTCAGCCTGCTGAATCTCTCCCGGAACCGTCTGGATCTGGCCTTCCAGCTGGCCGCGCATGGCCTGCTCGTCGGCCTCGGCCTGGTCGGCCTTCGCCGAGGCCGCCTGCGCCGCGGCATTCGCCTGCTGCACGGCGCTCGTCGCGTCGTTGAGGCGATTTTCGAGGTCGCTGACGGTCGCCGTCAGGCTGTCGATCTTCGCGTCTTCGTCGGCGTCGCGCTCCACCACGACGTGATGATGATGTTTGCCTGCGGCTTGCGCCTGCCCGGCCATGCCGGCGGCGAGCAGCACGGCGAAGGACGCAGCGCCCAGCAGGCGTCCTGCTCTCATGACTTCACGCCGCAGCGCGCGTTGGTTTGGCATCGTGTGGTCCCCCGTTTCAAGAGGCTCTCGGGAAGCCAGGCCAGCCCCAAGAGCGTTATGTAGTCGCGCTATATAGCGCGATGGCTACGCCAGCAATCGGATGCGACGTACGGCCCAGCAGCGAGCCTCAGCATGGTAGTGATCCTCGTCCCCGAGCCCGACCGCAGCGATCGGGTCAGCCGGGCTTACCCACCGCAGATGACGGGACAGCTACGCTTTGGCGACGGTTCCGTGACAGTGTAAGTCGCGTACGGACCTGTTGCGCCCAGACCACAGCACCGATTGTCCGTAGGCGGACGATCTGCTATTTCGGCAGCGCCGTGTCGGTCGCGGGTCGTACGAGCGCCGACGACGCGAGGGTCGACGCGGGAGCGGCGTAGCCGGCGTAGACGTAGCCGCCGCGCTTGAGGTCCGTCGCCAGCCGGTTCGGGCCGGTCCCGCCGTTCAAGCGCGCGCGGTAGACCTCGGCCGATTCCATCACCCGCATCACGTAGTTGCGGGTCTCCGAAAAGGGGATGCACTCGATGAAATCCACGGGGTCGACGCTCGAGGTGCGCGGATCGCCGCAGTAGCTGACCCACTCCGCCGGCCGGCCCGGCCCGGCGTTGTAGGCCGCCGCGGCGAGCAGGTAGGACCCGCCAAAATCGTCGATCATGCTGCCGATGTAGTAGGCGCCCAAGCGCATGTTGTAGTCGGGGTCGTCGAGCATGCCGGGGTAGTAGGGCTCGCCCAGCCTGCGCGCGAGGACGGCGGCCGTTCCGGGCATGAGCTGCATCAGGCCGCGTGCGCCGACGCCGGAGTGGGCATGCGGATCGAAGTTGCTCTCCTGGCGCGTGAGGCTGAACACCATGGCCGGCTCGGCCGCGCCGGCGATCACGGACGTGGCGCGCACCGGATAGCCGCGTTCGGGCAGGATGACGTCGTGCTGGGCGGCGACGCGAACGACGCGCATGGCCAGATCCTGGTCGCCATAGCCGAGAGCGAGGTCGACCAGCAGCGCGTCCGGGCAGGGCTCAGTGAAGTCGTCGGCGGCCGCCAGCACGAAAGATCGGAACAGCTCACGGTCGTCGAGCGCCGCCAGCATGCGCGCGGCGCGCACGACCTCCATGCTCTCGAACCTGGAGCGGTCGGCGGCGGTCGGAACCGGGTCGTGACCGATGACCAGTTGGCTCACGCCGGCCTTGGCCGCGGCCAGCTGGCCGTAGAAGGTGGTCTGATAGCGGCCGCCTTCTGAGTAGAAGGTCGCGGCCTGAACCTGGTCGTTCTCGGCCTCGGCGGCGCGCCCGCGCCAGTACAGCGCACGCGCCTGGCTGATCGGCGTCGAGCTCGCCGCCTGGATGTTGGCGAAGTGGCCGTCCGCCACTTGCGGCTCGTGCAGCTTGGAAAGCGCGAGCCAGCCCGCATAGAACTCGGCCTCGGTGTAGTCGACGCCCTCGGTCAGTCCGCTGCCGGCGGCGAGCGTGTAGGCGGCTTGGTAGTCGCCCCCTTTCAGCGCCGCGTTGATCAGTTGTTTCCTGAGCGGCCAGTTCTTCTCCGCCACGTCGTTGGACGGCATCGTCATCGGCAGTTTGGGGACCAGCGCCAGCGCCTCGGAGTCGAGATCGCGCGCATGCAGATAGCGCGCCTCCTCCATCACCACGCCCGGATCGCTCGCTTGGGCCGGTGGGAGCTGGGCGACGAGATCCATCGCCTCGCGGTCGTTGTCGCGCAGCGCCATGCGTGTGCGCGCTTCCGCCATCTGATCGGCGGGGAGATAAGAAAGCAGGTCGTGCAGGGCGGGACCTTGCGCCCCGTAAAGCAGCGTGTCGGCGCGCTTGGCATGATCGTCGATGGTCAGGAAGCCGCCGAAGCGCTCGAGCATCGCGCGCTGGAGGTCCTCGTCGAACACCTGGTCGCGCCACCAGTGCTTGATCAGCGCCGCGGCGTCCTGCCCACGGCCGACCGCGATCTCGGCCTGCGCCAGGGCCATGGCGCCCTGCGGGGTGGTGGGCGCGCCGCCGGCGAACCAGGCGAGGAGCTGCTGCGGCGCCAGGTTGGCGGCGCCCAGCGCCTTTTCGGTCACCAGTTGGCGCCGGGCGAGCCGGGGCCAGCCTGAGAGGTCCCGCCTGGCCTGATCAAGTTGGTAGAACGGCAGCGCCTCGCCGTCGGAGTCGATCGTGGCCCAGAGAACAACCTTCCGCGCTACGGGGTCGGCCATCTGCATCGCCTCGGCCTGGGCGGCGCTCACCTCGCCGCGGCGGGCGAACCCGATCGCCCCGGCCAACGCCTGCAGGTCCGCGCCCGACAATCCTGACGACGACGCATATTGCGACAGCCCGGTGGGAGCGACCGGCTGAGCGCCGTATTGGCCCTGCGAGGCCGTCGATCCGGCGACCGCGGGCGGTTGGGTGGCGGGCCAAACGGGTGCGGCGCCGTACGGTGGTCGCCATGCGGTCGATCCGACGATGCTCGGCGTCTGTGCGCTGGTTGAGACTGACGCCGCCGCGGCGGCGGTCGGTTGTGCGGTCGTCACGGTCTGCGGCGCGGCTGGTTGCGACGGCGCCGCGACCGGTTGCGCCGACAGTGTCTGGATCGGGCGCGGCGGCGGATTGAGCGGCGTGATCGTCTGGGCCTGGGCGGCGAGGGCGCCGAGCAGCGTCCCAGCGACGGAAGAGAAAAGCGCGCGGCGGATCGACGAGGACAACGGCTTTCCTTTCGCTTCGCCCGGGTCTAGGCCGGTTGCGGCTCGCGCGCCGGCGGCCATATTGTCCGGCGAATCAGTTGCTGCAACCTTAGTGGGTTCAATTCACGGCATTTTGCGGACCTCATGAGCCAATCGCAATTCCGCGGCGTTTTTCCGGCCTTGATAACCCCGTTCCGCGATGGCGCCGTGGACGAGGCCGCGTTCGTGCGCCTGGTCGAGCGGCAGATCGAAGGCGGCGTGCACGGGTTGGTGCCGGCGGGCACCACCGGCGAGTCCGCGACGCTCAGTCACGACGAGCACCGGCGCGTGGTCGAGCTGTGCGTCAAGACGGCGGCCGGCCGCGTGCCGGTGATCGCCGGCGCCGGGTCGAACTCCACCGCCGAAGCCATCGAGCTCACGCGCCACGCCAAGGCGGTCGGCGCCGATGCGGTGCTCATGGTCACCGGCTACTACAACCGGCCGAGCCAGGAGGGGCTCTTCCGCCACTACGAGGCGGTGAGCGCCGCCGTCGACGTGCCGGTCGTGGTCTACAACGTGCCAGGCCGGACCGCGGTCGATGTCTCGAACGAGACGCTGGCGCGGGTGGCGAAGCTTGCGAACATCGTCGGCGTGAAAGATGCGACCGGCGACGTCTCGCGGGTCAGCCAGCAGAAGCTCCTGTGCGGCGAAGACTGGGTGCTGCTCTCGGGCGATGATCCCACCGCGCTCGGCTACATGGCGCACGGCGGTCACGGCTGTATCTCGGTCACGTCGAACGTTGCGCCCAAGGCGTGCGCGGAGTTTTTCGACGCCTGCCTCGCCGCCGACTACGAGCGAGCGAGGACGCTGCAGGCGCGGCTGATCCGGCTGCACAAGGCGCTCTTCCTCGACGCATCGCCGGCGCCGACGAAGTTCGCGCTCGCCGAGCTCGGTCTCTGCTCGGAGGAGGCGCGGCTGCCGATCGCGCCCTGCAGCGACGCCGTCAAGCCGGCGATCCGCACCGCGATGAAAGACGCCGGCGTCCTCTGAGATGGCGCGCAAGCTGATCGCCGAGAACCGCCGCGCGCGGTTCGACTACTTCCTGGACGAGACTTTCGAGGCGGGACTGGCGCTGACCGGCACCGAAGTGAAGGCGTTGCGGCAGGGCAAGGCGAACATCGCCGAGAGCTACGCTGCAGCCGAGGCCGGCGAGCTGGTGCTGATCAACGCCAACATTCCCGAGTACGGTCCGGCCAATCGCTTCAACCACGCGCCCAGGCGGCCCCGCAAGCTGCTGCTGCATCGCAAGGAGATCGACCGGTTGATGGGCGCGGTGCAGCGCGAGGGGCGTACGCTGGTGCCCGTACGGCTCTACTTCAATGAGCGCGGGCGCGTGAAGCTCGAGCTTGCGCTCGCTCGCGGCAAGAAGGTCCACGACAAGCGCACAACCGAGGCCGAGCGCGACTGGAAGCGCGAGCAGGGCCGGCTGATGCGCGACCGCGGCTAGGCCAGGTAAGGCTAGTCGCCCGTCGGCGCAGCGCTCGACGCCGCACCCGTCGTCGCCGACGACTCGCCGGAGCCGGCGGCTAAGACATTGCCCGCCTGGCTGGGCGACGACGACTGGGCCAGCGCGCTCGATGCCGCGTCGAGATCCACGCCGGCCGAGTTGGCCGCGGCGTTGCTGGACGGCGAACACCCGGCCATCGCCAGGCCGGCGATCGCGGCGAGAATCGCCAGCGAGGCGACGGGAAGATGCGCGATCAATCGGAAGAGCGTCATGGCGCGGGCTCCGGTTTGCTGCCCCCGAAACTTATGGAACCGCGTTCTCGTTCCCACGGCCAAGCCTGATAGAGCCGTCGCCGAGCCGACGCTAGGCGGCCAGGCGGGCCCGAGCGGCCTCGAACACCGCCTCGAACATCTCTGGCGTCAAACGGCCCGTGTTCGTGTTCAGCCGCGAGCAGTGATAGCTGTTGATCAGGCGATAGCCGCCGAAGTCCGTCTCCGACCCGTGTCCGCCGCTCGCCTGGGAAGGCTTTGCGCCGAGGGCTCTGAGAACGTTGCGCCGCGCCACATCGCCCAGGGTGACGATGACCTTGAGCCGCGAGAGGCGCTTGATCCGCGCGGCGAGGAACGGCCGGCAGGTCGCCTCCTCGTCAGGCAGAGGCTTGTTCTTGGGCGGCGCGCAACGCACGGCGTTGGTGATCATGCAGTCGACCAGCTCGAGCCCGTCGTCGGGCCGCGCGCCGTAGCGCCCGCGCGCGAAGCCGCTCTTGATCAGGGTTTCGTAAAGCAGCACGCCGGCGAAGTCGCCGGTGAACGGTCGGCCCGTGCGGTTGGCGCCGGCGCGGCCGGGGGCCAGGCCCACGATCAACAGGCGCGCCCGCTCGTCGCCGAACGAGGGCGCAGGCCCGTTCCACCAGTCGGGGTGCTCGCGCCGGTTCTGATGTCTGTACGCGGCCAGTCGCGGACAGAGCGGGCAGTCCCTGGGCGGCTCGGCGTCGCTCAAGCGTCGGCGTCCGCCTCGCGGTCGTGCGCCGGCGCCGCCGGCTCGCCCTGGATGAAGCGGGGCATATGCGGCCGCGCCGGGCGGCCGATAATCGAGGCGAGATCCTGCAGGTCGACGAAGGCGTCCGCCTGGCGTCGCAGGTCGTCTGAGGCCATCGGCGGCTGCGACTTGACGGTCGAGACCACGGTCACCCGCACGCCCTTCTGCTGCACCGACTGCACCAGCCGGCGGAAATCGCCGTCGCCGGAGAAGAGGACGACGTGGTCCACGTGGCCGGCGAGCTCCATCATGTCGACGGCGATCTCGACGTCCATGTCGCCGCGCCAGCGCTTGCGCCCTTCGCGATCGGTGTATTCGCGCGCGGTCTTCGTCACCAGCGCATAGCCGTTGTAGTCCAGCCAATCGACCAGCGGCCGAATCGGCGAGTAGTCCTCGTTCTCGACCAGCGCGGTGTAGTAGTAGGCGCGGACGAGCACCCCGCGCGTGCGGAACTCGGCCAAGAGCTTCTTGTAGTCGATATCGAAGCCTAGGTTCTTCGCCGCCGAGTAGAGATTGGCCCCGTCGATGAACAGCGCGATGCGATCGTTCGGGTAGAAGGTCATGAGTTCATCGCCCTGATGTTGGATGACGCCATCCTGGTCGCGCTTGGGAGCAGTCTATCCGGCCACTTCGCCGGGCGCGAAGCGCTGCTCGAGGCGGCGCTGGGCCGGTTCGCGGTCGCAGAAATGACGGTGGTGAAACGATCGTCATGGTGGCGATCTGCTTCCTGGCCCGACCCGAGCCTGCCTGACTACCTCAATGGTCTGGCGCTTGTCGAGACAAGGCTCGGGCCGCGCGAGACGCTTGCGGCGCTACGTCGCCTCGAGCGCGATTTCGGCCGCGGGCCAAGCCTGCGCAACGCGCCGCGCACGCTCGATCTCGACCTCGTCGCCCACGGCCGCTCCGTCATCGACGAGCCGGGGCTGATCCTGCCGCACCCAAGGGCGCACGAGCGCCTGTTCGTCATGGGTCCGCTGGCCGAAATCGCGCCCGGCTGGGTGCATCCCGTCCTCGGGGCGACCGCCGCCGCGCTTGCGCAAGCGGCCTCGATCGGTCTGGACGCGCGGCCGGCAAACCCATAAGCACCGCGCCGTGCTCGACCAGCTGAAAGCCAACAACCGCGCCTGGGCGGCGAGCCAGGTCGCCCGCGATCCGGGGTTCTTCAAGCGTCTCTTGGGACAGCAGGCGCCGGCGTATCTGTGGATCGGCTGTTCGGACAGCCGCGTGCCGGCCAACGAGATCGTGGGCCTGGATCCGGGCGAGCTGTTCGTGCATCGCAACGTCGCCAACCTCGCGCCGCCGCAGGACGCCAACTACCTCTCGGTGCTGCAGTTCGCCATCGACGTCCTGAAGGTCAAGCACGTCATCGTCGTCGGACACTACGGCTGCGGCGGGGTCGCGGCCGCGGTCGACGGCCAGCGGCGCGGCCTCGTCGACCACTGGCTGCATCCGATCCGCGAGGTCGCCCACGATCACGCCGCGGAGCTGGGCGGCATCGGCGACGCGGACGCGCGGCTCGACCGCCTCTGCGAGCTGAACGTGATGCGCCAGGTTCAGAACGTCGCCGCCGACGTCTTCGTGCAGGACGCCTGGGCGCGGGGCCAGCCGCTCAGCGTGCACGGCTGGGTGTATTCGCTGGCCGACGGCCTGATCAACGACCTGAACGTGACGGTCAGCTAGGCGGGGGCGGAGGCACGCTAGTTCGTCGGCGCCGTCAGGTGTGCGGCTTGCAGCTCCTGTTCCGCCGCGACCAGCTCCTGGTGGAACTTGGCGTTCTGTAAGAGCTCGCTGCCGACTGCCGTGCCCAGCGCCTGGCCGCCGACGATGTCGCTGCGCCAATGGGCCGCACAGATCAGCCGGCTTTCGGCATAGTCGCGTGCGCGGTTCATGATCTGGGCGGCGTTGTCAGGCATGGCCTGGGCCAGAACGACCGCCATGGCGAACGCCATGGTCGCGTGGCCGCTGGGATAGGAGCTCTGCGGCGGGTCCTCCCGGTCGCAGGTTTTCAGGCTGTCGTCGAGCACCCAGGGCCGCGAGCGCTTGAAGTAGTCCTTGGCTTTCGAGGCGGCGATCGCCTCCTCGTTGCGGACGTCGGCGAGCAGATGGGCGGTCGCCGGCAACGCGCCGAGGTCGAAGCCCGGCGCGATGGCGCTCTGGAAGATCGTCCCGTTCTCGTTGTCCGCATCCCACTTCGCCTGGTCCCAGCGCTCGGGCGCGGTTTCCGTGGCGATCCGCCTGAGCTCAGCGAGCTCGGCCTGATTCGACGGCGAGCCGTCGGCCGGCGGCGCCGGAAGCAGCCGCACCGGGTCGACGTCCGCGGCGCTGAGGAACTGCAGCGTCTTCTGCTGGGCGCTGGCGCTTCCCGCGCCGCCGAGCGCGATCAGCAACACCGTCCCAAGGATGACGAACAACGCGCGACGCTTCATGGCTTTATCCCCGACCCCCGCCTTGAGACCTGCGAGCCTAGAAGCGCTGGGTGTCAGTCCTGCGACAGAGAGGCGTGGCCCGCGGTTGCGGCATTGCAACAGGGGTCGAAAACCACTATTTTCCTTGGCCTTCATCCCCCTTCCGAGAGTGTCAATGGCCCGCGTCACCGTCGAAGACTGCGTCGAGAAAGTTCCCAACCGCTTCAACCTGGTTCTGCTGGCCGCGCATCGCGCGCGCGCCATTTCGGCCGGCGGCGTCCTTGATGGTCGACCGCGACAACGACAAGAACCCGGTCGTGGCGCTGCGCGAGATCGCCGACGACGTGGTCGACGCCGAAGGCCTGCGCGAAAGCCTGATCGCCAGCCTGCAGCGCGTCGACGAGCACTCCGACGCCGAGGAAGAGGCCGAGACCCTGGCCCTGCTGGCCGATCCGCAGCACCAGCAGATGAGCGAGCAGGAGCTGGTGCGCGCGCTGCAGAGCGACCGCGACGGCGGTCAAGAGGAGCGGTACTGAGCCGGCCAGGCCGCAGAACCTGCCCCTGTCGCGTCGGCCCCTGTCGCGACGACGCCAACGCTCGCCGAACCGGACGTCGCACCGAAGTCCAAGCGTCGCGCGCCGCCAAAGCTCCTGCGCCAGTACGAGCTGATCGAGCGGGTCAAGGCCTATGACCCGACCGCCGACGAGGCGCTGCTGAACCGCGCCTACGTCTACGCCATGCGCGTGCACGGCTCGCAGACGCGCGCCTCGGGCGACCCCTATTTCGCCCACCCGATCGAGGTCGCCGGCATCCTGACCGACTACCGGCTGGACACCGCCACCATCGTCACCGCGCTGCTGCACGACGTGATCGAGGACACCGCCGACCACCCGCGACGGAGATCGACGCGCGTGTTCGGCGACGAGATCGCCGAGCTGGTCGAGGGCGTCACCAAGCTGTCGCGGCTGGAGCTGACCGCCGAGCACAAGCGCCAGGCCGAGAACCTGCGCAAGTTCATCCTGGCCATCTCCAAGGACGTGCGCGTGCTGATGGTCAAGCTGGCCGACCGGCTGCACAACATGCGCACGCTGCACTTCATCAACCGAGCGCGGCCAAGCGCGAGCGCATCGCCCGCGAGACGCTGGACATCTACGCGCCGCTGGCCCGCTCGATCGGCTGCCACCGCATCTGCATCGAGCTGGAAGAGCTGGCGTTCTCAGCACCTCAACCCGGTCGCCCGCGACGCGATCGTCCGCCGGCTGGACACATTGCGCGCCAGCCAGGGCGAGGCGGTGGCGGTGGTCAGCCGACGAAGTCACCGCGAAGCTCGAGGCGCAGGGCCTGACCGCCCACGTCGTTCGGCCGCGAGAAGCACCCCTACTCGATCTGGCGCAAGCTGCAGCGCAAGTCGATCGGCTTCTCACCAGCTGTCCGACATCTACGCCTTCCGGGTGATCGTCGACGCCGAGGCGGACTGCTACCGCGCGCTCGGCGTCATCCACCGCGCCTGGCCCTGCGTGCCCGAGCGGTTCAAGGACTTCATCTCGACGCCCAAGCGCAACAACTACCGCTCGATCCACACCACCGTGGTGGGGCCCGAGCGGCATGCGCATCGAGATGCAGATCCGCACCGAGGCCATGGACCGGGTGGCCGAGGAGGGCGTCGCCGCCCACTGGCGCTACAAGGACCAAGTCCTACGGCTTCGACGCCGAGGCGCTGGAGGCGGCCGGCGGCCGCGACCCGCTGGCGAACCTGCGCCAGCTGGTGCAGGTGCTCGAGCACGGCGGCGACGCCGAGGACCTGGTCGAGCACGCCAAGCTCGAGATGTTCCTCGACCAGGTGTTCGTCTTCACGCCGAAAGGCCGGCTGATCAGCCTGCCGCGCGGGGCGATGCCGCTCGATTTCGCCTACGCGGTGCACACCGACGTCGGCGACACGACTGCGTCGGGCGTGAAGATCAACGGCGAGCTGCGCCCGCTGCGCACCGCGCTCGCCAACGGCGACGTGGTGGAGGTGGTGCGCGGCGCCCAAGCCGCCGGCGCATCCGGACTGGCGCTCGCTGGCCGTCACCGGCCGCGCCCGCTCGGCGATCCGCCGCCACATCCGCCAGACCGAGAAGGAAGAGTTCATCCGCCTCGGCCGCGCCTCGATCGACCAGACCTTCGAGCGGGCCGGCAAGTCGCAAGCGCGAGCGTCTCGCTGCGGCCGGCGCTCGAGCGGTTCGCCGCCGCCACCGAGGACGGAGCTCTTCGACGCGGTCGGCCGCGGCCGGGTCACGCCCGGCCAGGTGCTGGAGGCGCGTCTTCCCGGGCCTGAAGGAGACCGAGCAAGCGCGAGCGCGGCGGCGCGGCGCAAGCATCGAGGACGGCGCCGGCGCCCGGCTCTACGTCCGCGGCGGCGGGCTGACGCCAGGCGTCTCGCTGCACTTCGGCCGAATGCTGCAAGCCGGTGCCGGGCGACCGCATCGTCGGCATCGCTCAGCCCGGCGGCAAGGGGCTCGTCGTGCACGCGATCGACTGCCCGAGGCTCGCCGAGTTCGAGGACCGCGACGACCTCTGGCGCGACCTGCAGTGGACGCCGCAGGCCGAGCGACGACACCGTCTCGCAGGCGCAGGCTGCACGGCCACCATCCTCGACGCGCCCGGCGTGCTCGGCCAGGCCTGCACGATCATCGGCGAGGCCGGCGGCAACATCGTCGGCCTGCGCATGCACCACCGCGCCAGGCGACTTCTTCGACGCCGACTTCGACATCGAGGTCAAGGACGCCCGCCACCTGACCAACATCGCCGCCGCCCTGCGCGCCTGCCCGCCGGTGGAGACGGTCGAGCGGGCGCGGGGGTAGGCGTCGCCTACGCGCCGGGCGCCGGCAACAGCAATCGTTGGAGTAGCGGCTCGCGCCAGGCGCCCGGGAGCGCGCCGAGCAGAAGCTGTGCGCGGGCGTCGGCGCCGACGACGTAGCGGCGCTTCGGTCGGCGGCTCTCGACCGCGCTGACGATGGCGCGCGCGACGACGCGCGGCGGACTGCCCGACTTGCCGATGCGGCCGGCGAACGTCCGCAATGCCTCCAGCGCTGGCCCGTATTGCTCGATCGCCTCATTCGGCAGCCTGGCCTCGCTGGCCTTCGAGCGTGCGATCGAGGTGTCCCAGATGGCTGATCGCGTGCTGCCGGGCTCGACCAGGCTGACCGCAACACCGGCGTGTTTCAGCTCCATGCGCAGCGCGGGGACAAGCGCCTCGATCGCATGCTTGGATGCGCAGAATGGGGCGATGAGGGGCATCGCGTTCCGTCCACCGACCGAGCCGACGATGATCACCCGGCCGCCGCTGCGGCGAAGGGTCGGCAGCAACGCCTGGGTCAGCGCAATAACGCCGAAAACGTTGATCTCGAACTGTTGCCGAAGGTCGTCCAACGGGATGTGCTCGAGCGGGCCGCTGATGGTGACGCCGGCGTTGTTGACCAGGGCGTCGAGGCCGCCGGCATCCTGGACCGCGGCTCCCACCGCAGCGATCTGATCCGGTCGCGTCACGTCCAGCATCAACGCCTGGCCACGGGTTCCGAGGCCCGCGGCGAGGCGCTCGGCGTCCACCTCGCGGCGGACGCCGGCAAGCACGCGATGGCCCCGCGCCGCGAGCGCGATGGCGGCGGCTTCGCCGATCCCGCTGGAGGCGCCGGTCACGAGCACGGTCTTGCCTGCTCTCCTGGCCATCGCTCAGGCCTCCGCGACGCGGACAACCGCCTTGCCGCCCAAGCTCGCCGCTTCGATGGCGCGGTGGGCGTCGGCGAGCTCGCTCATGGCGAAGACCTTGACGGGACCGGCGCGGAGCGCGCCCGTCGCGGCCGCATCGACGAAGTCCTGGAAGGGGATTTCGGACAGCGGGTAGGTCTGCGAGCCATAGACGCGGGCGCTGGCGAACACGCTGAGGTGCACGCCGTCCTTCATCTGCCAAACCGGGTCGAACCCCGTCATCGGCTCCGGCCCGCCGAGGAAGCCCGCCACGCACACGCGCCCGTCGCGTCGGACCATGGCCATCGAGTCGAGCAGGGTCGACGCGCCGATCAGGTCGAGCACCGCATCGACGCCGGCGGGACGGTCGATCAGAAGCCGCCGCCCGAGGTCCGGCGTCTCCAGCGCGAAGGCGGCGCCCAGGACCTCGATGCTGGCGGCCCGTTCCGGCCGGCGGCTGGTCGCGATCACCTGCGCTCCGGCGCGCACCGCAAGATTGATCGCCGCCAGGCCGAGCGCGGAGGTTCCGCCGCGGACCACCAGCGCCTGGCCCTTCTGCAGGGCCAGATTGGCGTTCAGGCAGGTCCAGGCCGTGGCGTACGTCTCAGGGATGGCCGCCAGCGCCTCCCAGGACAGGCCCCGCGTCTGGATGGGGACGACGTTGGCGGCCGGCGCGTTGACCTGCTCGGCATAGCTGCCGTTCAGGGTACGGCCGAGGCCGCCCATGAGCGCAAAGACGGCCTGGCCGGGGCTGAGCGCGCCCTGCGGGTCCTCGATGACCTCGCCGACGCATTCTATGCCGCTGATCTCGGCGACGTCGCCCCAGGCGCCGGCGCGGAAGTAGGCCTCTGCGTGGTTGAGGCCGAACGCCTTGACCGCGATCCGCACCATGCCGGGCTTCGGCGCCGGATCGGGGCGCTCGGCCAGCGCGAGGGCCTCTGGCCCGCCATAGGCGGTGATGACGACGGCTTTCATGGACAACCTCCTGTCGCTGGTGTGCGGAAGGCTTGTCACCGGAAGGCGCGATGATAGAAATTACAAAGTTCCGATTATCAGCGTAGGAAGAGACGACAATGAACGCGACGTTGCAGCAGCTCCGCTGCTTCGATGCGGTCGTGACCGAAGGCGGCTTCCAGGCCGCAGCGGACAGGCTGGGGCGGAGCCATCCCAGCGTGTTCGCGGCCGTGCGCAACCTGGAACAGCAATTGGGTCTGGCCCTCCTCGACCGCGAGAGCTACCGGGTGGCTCTGACACCCGCAGGGAGGAGCTTCCACGAGCGCGCGCGCACGCTGCTCGGCGATGCCGACGCTCTTGGCGCCCATGCCGCTCAGCTGGCCGCGGGCGAAGAGACCGAGCTCACGGTGGTCGTCGGCGATCTCTGTCCGCTCGCGCCGACGCTCGGCCTGCTCCGTCGCTTCTTCGACGAGCAGCCGGCGACCCGGCTTCACCTGCATTTCGAGGCGCTCGCCGGCCCGATCGAGCGGCTGCGCGACGGCGAGGCCGCCCTCATCCTCCATCACGTCGACATGGCCGATCCTGAGATCGAGCACCTCTCGCTGCTCACGGTCGAGCTCGAGCCGGTCGTCGCGCCCGGCTTCCTCGCGTTCCCGATCACGCCGCACGTCACGCCCCGGCAGATGCGTGACTACGTGCAGTGCGTGATCCGCGACAGCGCCCGGCACACCAGCGGCCCCGACTACCACCTGATCGAGGGCGCCCGCAGCTGGACGGTCAGCGATCAGTTGATGAAGAAGGAGCTGATCCTGCAGGGCATGGGCTGGGGCAACATGCCGACCTTCCTGATTGGCGATGAACTCGCCGACGGCCGGCTCCTCTCCGTCCGCGGCGAGCACTTCCGAGGCGGCCGCGCGCATCTTGTGGCCGCGCGGCTGCGCTCGCGGCCGGCAGGCCCGGTCGCCGAGCGGCTCTGGCGCCACATCCGCGCCGAAAGCCGGGCGGGCAGGGCGTACGGGTGGAAGAATCCCGCCGCGTGAATTACATGCTGGCGCTCATGACCAACGACGACGTCCTGGCTGAATTTCGCGACTTCGGGCGCGCTCCGCGAGGGGCATTTCATCCTCTCCTCGGGCCTCCACTCGGGCACGTTCCTGCAGAAGAACCTGGTCTTCATGCATCCGGAGCGGTGCGAGCGCCTGTGCCGCGCCCTGGCGGCCAAGATCACCGCGGCGGTCGGCGATGTCGACGTCGTCATTTCGCCTGCGGTCGGCGGCATCATTCCCGGCTACGAGACCGCCCGCCAGCTGGGCGTTCCGGCGATCTATCTCGAGCGGGAAGGGGGCGCGCTCAAGTTCCGCCGCGCCTTCTCGATCCAGCCCGGCGCGCGCGTCGCGGTCGTCGAGGACGTGGTCTCGACCGGGCTTTCCCTGCGCGAGACGGTCGAAGCGGTCGAGGTCGCGGGCGGCAAGGTGCTCTGCGCCGCCTGCATCGTCGATCGTTCCGGCGGCAGGGCGGACGTCGGCGCGCCGATGGTCGCGCTGGCCACCCTGGACGTGCCGGCCTTCCCGGCCGATGCGCTGCCGGCGCACTTGGCGGCGTTGCCGGCCGAGGAGCCGGGCAGCCGGAGGCTCAGCGCGTGAACAGGCTTCGACTCGGCGTCAACATCGACCACGTGGCGACCATCCGGAACGCCCGCGGCGAAGCCTATCCCGATCCGGCGCGGGCGGCCGAGGTCGCGATCGCTGGCCGGCGCCGACGGCATCACCGCCCACCTGCGCGAGGACCGCCGCCACATCTCGGACGCCGACATCGAGACGCTGGCGGCGCTCTGCCGCAAGCGCGGCCGCCCGCTGAACTTCGAGATGGCGGTGACCGAGGAGATGCAAGCAGATCGCGCTCGCGCCATCGGCCGCACGCCGCCGCCCTGGTGCCCGAGCGGCGCGAGGAGGTGACCACCGAGGGCGGGCTGAACGTGGCCGGCGAGCACAACAGCGTCGCGCCGGCCGTCGCGCGGCTGAAGGACGCCGGCATCCGCGTTTCCCTGTTCATCGACGCCGACCCGCGGCAGATCGAGGCCGCCGCCCACGTCGGCGCCCAGGTGGTCGAGCTGCACGTCGGCGCCTACTGCATGGCCGTGCGCGAGCGCGATCCGGAGGTCGAGCGCCTCTATGCGCGTCTCTGCGCCGGCGCCGCTCACGCCGCCGCGCTCGGCCTCGAGGTCCATGCCGGCCACGGCATCGACTACGAGACGGTTCCGGCCATCGCCGCCATCCGCGAGCTCGCCGAGCTCAACATCGGCCATTTCCTGATCGGCGAGGCGATCTTCACCGGCCTCGACGCGGCCATCCGGCGCATGCGCGCGCTGATGGACGCCGCGCGCAACGAGGCGGCCGCTTGATCGTCGGCATCGGGTCTGACCTCGCCGACATCCGGCGCATCGAAAAGACGCTCGAGCGTTTCGGCGACCGCTTCGTGACCCGCATCTTCACCGAGACCGAGCGCGAGCGGTCCGAGCGGCGCGGCGACCGCGCCGTCGAGCTACGCCAAGCGCTTCGCCGCCAAGGAGGCCTGCGCCAAGGCGCTGGGCACGGGCCTGAAGCGCGGCGTCTTCTGGCGCGACATGGGCGTGGTCAACCTGCGCTCCGGCCGCCCGACGCTGGCGCTCACCGGCGGCGCCGCCGAGCGCCTGGCGGAGATCACGCCGGCCGGCATGACCGCGCACGTGCACCTGAGCCTCACCGACGACCACCCCTACGCCCAGGCGTTCGTGGTCATCGAGGCGCTGCAGACCCCGCCGGCGCCAACCGAGGCGCCTCGCCTTGCCGGCGCCGCATCGAACGTCTAGCAAAGCGCGCGCGCCGGGTATGGCGGCTGATTTGAAAGACACGAACGCCCGATGACTGCAGACGCCAAGAGCGCGCGCGCCGCCCCCAAGGCGGGCCTGGTCCACGAGACGATCGAGATCGTCAAGACGATCGTCTACGCGCTGCTGATCGCGCTGGTGCTGCAGGTCATCGTGTTCCAGCCCTACACCATCCCCTCGGCGTCGGAGGAGCCGAACCTCTACGAGGGCGACTACATCATCGTCTCGAAGTGGAGCTACGGCTGGAGCCGCCACTCGATCCCGTTCAGCCCGCCGATCTTCTCCGGCCGCATCCTGTTCAATCAGCCCCAGCGCGGCGACATCGTGGTGTTCAAGCTGCCCGCGCGACGGCAACACGGACTACATCAAGCGCCTGGTCGGCCTGCCCGGCGACACGATCCAGGTCAGGGGCGGCCAAGTCTACATCAACGGCAAGGCGCTGCCGCGCGTGCCGATGGCCGACGCCACGGGCGACCTGCCCGACGGCAACGACCTGCCGGTGCTCCGCTTCGACGAGCAGATGCCGAACGGGCGCCAGCACGTCATCCAGAAGGCGCCGACCGGCAGCCAGGCCGACAATACCGGCGTCTACGTCGTGCCGCCGCACTGCTACTTCATGCTCGGCGACAACCGCGACAACTCGCTCGACAGCCGCTTCGATCCGGCGATGCCCGCCGATACCGGAGGCCTGGCCAGCTGTCCGTGGGACCCCTCGCTCGACCAATACCTGCCGCCGGAATCCGGCGTCGGCTTCGTCCCGGAGGAGAATCTGGTGGGCAAGGCCCAGTTCATCCTCGCCTCCTGGAAGCCGGGCGCCTCTCTGCTCAAGCCGTGGACCTGGATCGCCATCCGGACCGACCGGTTCTTCCACGCCCTGAAATGAACGCCCGCGCCGACGCGGTCGCACGACTCGAGCGCCGCCTGGGTTACGCGTTCAAAGACCGCGCGTTGCTGGAGCAGGCGCTGACTCACGCCAGCGTCGCTGGGTTGGATCGGAACGCCCGCCACAATCAGGTGCTTGAATTCTTCGGGCGACCGCGTGATCGGCCTGTTCGCGGCCGAGCGTCTGGCCGAGCTTTTCCCAGAGGCGGCTGAAGGCGAGCTGACGCAGAAGTTGCATGCCTTGGTCCGCAAGGAAGCGTGCGCCGCTGTCGCGGCGCGGATCGAATTGGGCGACGCCCTGCGCATGGCCGGCTCGGGAAATCGCCGCGCCGGTCATGTTCGCATGTCGATACTCGGCGATGCGGCCGAAGCCCTGATGGCGGCGCTTTACCTCGACGGCGGCGCCGACGTCGCCCGGACCGTCTTCCTCGACCTGTGGGGAGAGCTGATCGCCGCCGTCGACCGGACGACACCGCTCGATCCGAAGACGAAGCTGCAGGAATGGGCGCTGGGCCTTGGACGGGCCTTGCCGGCCTACGCGATCATCTCGCGCGACGGCCCCGCGCATCGGCCGGAGTTCTCGGTTTCGGTCGCCGTTGACGGCTGCCAACCCGCGAGCGGCAAAGGGCCGTCGCGCCAAGCCGCTGAGATGGCCGCAGCAGCCGCGCTTCTGGCGGCTCAGGGCGTTTCGTGAGCGATGGCGCCACCCGCGCGGGCTTCGCCGCCGTGATCGGCGCGCCGAACGCGGGCAAGTCCACCCTGGTCAACCGCCTGGTCGGCGCCAAGGTCTCGATCGTCACCCAGAAGGTGCAGACCACGCGCTTTCCGGTGCGGGGCGTCGCCATGGAGGGCGAGGCGCAGATCGTGCTGGTCGACACGCCCGGCATCTTCAAGCCGCGCCGCCGGCTCGATCGGGCCATGGTGCGCGCGGCCTGGGCCGGCGCCGAGGACGCCGACGTCGTCGTGCATCTGGTCGACGCCCAGGCCGAGCTGGCGGCCGAGGCCGGCGAGGGCCGCCGCCGCCGACAAGCTGGCGGTGCAGGACGCAGAAACGATACGCGAGGGCGTCAAGGCCGCTGGGCGGCAGGCGATCCTGGCGCTCAACAAGATCGACGGGGTCAAGCGCGAGCGCCTGCTGGCGCTCGCCGAGCGGCTGTTCGAAACGGGCGCCTATGCCGAGGTCTTCATGATCTCGGCCAAGACCGGCTCGGGCGTCGAGGACCTGAAGGCCAGGCTCGCCGCCGCCGATGCCCGAGGGCCCGTGGCTCTATCCGGCCGACCAGACCGCCGACCTGCCCGCAGCGCCTGCTCGCCGCCGAGATCACCCGCGAGAAGATCTACCTGCGCGTGCACGAGGAGCTGCCCTATGCCGCCGCCGTCGAGACCACCGCCTTCACCGAAGCCAAGCGCGGCGGCGCTGCGCGTCGAGCAGACCATCTACGTCGAGCGCGAGAGCCAGCGCGCCGATCGTGCTCGGCAAGGGCGGCCAGACGCTGAAGTGGATCGGCGAGGCGGCGCGCACCGAGCTCGGCGAGATGCTCGACCGGCCCGTGCACCTCTTCCTGTACCGTCAAGGTCAAGGAGAACTGGTCCGAGGAGCGCGAGTTCTACACCGGCATCGGGCTGGATTTCGATGTGTAGGCGCTGATGGAGTTCGAGGACGAGGCCTTTGTGCTGGCGGCGCGGCCGTTCGGGGAGACCGGCGCGATCGTCGAGCTGCTGACCCGCGGCCATGGACGGTTCGTCGCCCACGTCGCCGGCGGCGCCTCGCGGCGGATGAAGCCAGTCCTGCAGCCGGGCGCGCGGGTGATCGCCCGCTACCGCGCCCGCGTCTCGGAACAGCTGGGCGCGGCGCAGCTCGAAGCCGTCGGGCGAGGGGCCCTCGGCGCTGTTCGACGAGCCGCTGGCGCTGGCCGGGCTCGCCGCCGCCGCGGCCGTCGCCGCCGGCGGCGTTGCCCGAACGCGAGCCGCACACCGGCGCCTTCGACGCTTTCGAGGCGCTGGCCGCCGCCCTGTCCGACGCCGAGATCTGGCCGGCGGTCTACGTGCGCTTCGAGGCCGGGCTGCTCGCAGGCGCTCGGCTTTGCGCTCGATCTCTCCCGCTGCGCCGCCACCGGCAGCACCGACGACCTGATCTACGTCAGCCCCAAGTCGGGACGCGCGGTCAGCAGCGCCGCCGGCGCGCCCTACGCCGAGCGGTTGTTGCGCCTGCCGCCCTTCCTGCTCTCCGCGCAAGGGCGGCTTGCGCCCGGGCGATATCGGCGATGGTCTGGTCCTGACCGGGCATTTCCTGGAGAGCTTCGTGTTCGCCGCGATGAACCGGCCGCTGCCGCCCGCGCGGGTCTGGCTGCTCGACCGCCTGCGCGATGCGGGGCGCCTCTAGGAAATCTGCGAACCTCTACTGAAATCATCGGGATTATCTATCTGGCGCACGGCCCGCGCTGGTGCGATGAGTGTCGGTACCGACCGTCAGCGGCAGAAACCGATGTTCATTCGCGTCCCCGAAGCCCACACCCGTTCGATCGTGAAGGCGGTCAGCTGGCGAATCGTCGGCAGTCTCGACACCTTCCTGATCAGCTGGATCGTCACCCACAAGCTGGTCTTCGCCGTCTCGATCTCCTTCTTCGAGACCTTCACCAAGATCGCCATCTACTACGGCCACGAGCGGTTCTGGGCCTGGGCGCCGTGGTGGCGTCCGCGCGTCGAGGTCCAGCCGGCCTCGGTCCCCATCGCGCAGAGCTAGGCGCCCCTGGACTTCCCTTAAGAGTCGGGCGATGCCCGGCGCATGGACGACGCAGCGCCGCCGCCGGAGCCGGGCGGCCGCATTCTCGACGAGCCGCTGACCGAGGCGCTTTCGCGCCGCTATCTCGCCTATGCGCTCTCCACCATCACCGACCGGGCGCTGCCGGACGTGCGCGATGGGCTGAAGCCCGTGCAGCGGCGGCTGCTCTACGCCATGCGCCGCATGCGGCTGAACCCCGACGGCGCGACCAAGAAGTGCGCCAAGGTGGTCGGCGATGTGATCGGCAAGTTCCATCCGCACGGCGACGCAGTCGATCTACGACGCGCTGGTGCGGCTGGCGCAGGACTTCGCTCCAGCGCTACCGGCTGGTCGACGGGCAGGGCAACTTCGGCAACATCGACGGCGATAACGCCGCCGCCATGCGCTACACCGAGTGCCGGCTGACGCGAAGCCGCGCATGCTGCTGCTCGACGGCATCGACGAGGACGCCGTCGACTTCCGCGCGACCTACGACGGCGAGGACGAGGAGCCGGTCGTGCTGCCGGCCGGCTTCCCGAACCTGCTGGCCAACGGCTCGGCGGGCATCGCGGTCGGCATGGCGACCTCCATCCCGCCGCACAACGCCGCCGAGCTCATCGACGCCTGCCTGATCCTGCTTGGACAAGCCGATCGGCCACGACGGCCGAGCTGATGGCCGCCGTGCGCGGCCCGGACTTCCCGACCGGCGGGGTGATCGTCGAGCCGGCCGCCTCGCTGGCCGAGACCTACGAGACCGGCCGCGGCGGCGTGCGCCTGCGCGCGGCCTGGCACGAGGAAGCGACACGGGCGCGGCGTCTAGCGGATCGTCGTCACCGAGATCCCCTATCAGGTGAAGAAGGCCGAGCTGATCGAGCAGCTGGCGCTTCTGATCGAGAACAAGCGCGCGCCCCTGCTCGCCGACGTCCGCGACGAGTCCGCCGAGGACGTGCGCATCGTCATCGAGCCCAAGTCTCGCAACATCCCGGCCGAGGCGCTGATGGAGAGCCTCTTTCGGCTCTCCGACCTCGAGGTGCGCTTCCCGGTCAACATGAACGTGCTCGACGCCTCGGGCGCGCCGGGGGTGATGGGCCTGCGCGGCCTGCTGCAGTCCTTCCTCGACCATCGGCGCGAGGTGGTGGTGCGCCGCGCCAGGTTCCGGCTCGAGCAAGATCGAGCAGCGCCTGCACGTGCTCGACGGGCTGCTTGATCGCCTACCTCAACCTCGACGAGGTGATCCGCATCGTCCGCTACGTCGAGGACGAGCCAAGGCCGAGCTGATCGCCGCGTTCGCGCTCAGCGAGCTGCAGGCCGAGGCCATCCTGAACACCCGCCTGCGCCAGCTGGCGCGGCTGGAGGAGATGGAGATCCGCCGCGAGCACGCCGAGCTGGCCGAGGAGCGCGACGGGCTGACCAGGCTGCTCGGGCTCCGAGCGCCAGCAGTGGCGGCTGGTCGGCGTCGGCCTGCGCGACGTGCGCAAGATCCTGGGGCCCGACACGGCGGAGGGCGCGCGCCGCTCGCGCTTCGCCGAAGCGCCGGTGGTCGACGCCGTCCGTCGCCATCGAGGCGCTGGTCACGCGCGAGCCGATCACGGTCATCCTCTCCGAGCGCGGCTGGATCCGCGCCGCGCGCGGGCGGGTCGAGGACCCCTCGGAGCTGAAGTTCAAGGAGGGCGACAAGCTGGGCTTCCTCGTCCCGGCGGAGACCACCGACAAGCTGCTGATCTTCGCCTCCGACGGCCGCTTCTTCACCCTCGCCTGCGACAAGCTGCCCTCGGCGCGCGGCGCAGGGCGAGCCGCTGCGGCTGATGCTCGACCTCGACGACCGGGTCGAGATCGTCGACGTGTTCGCCCACAAGCCCGGGCGCAAGCGCGTGCTGGCGTCGAAGGCCGGCTACGGCTTCATCATGCCGGAGGACGAGGCGGTCGCGTTTCGCCGCGCCGGCAAGCAGGTGCTGAACGGCGAGGCGGCGGTCGTCTGCCTGGAAGCGGCGGGCGACCACGTCGCGGTGATCGGCGACAACGGCAAGCTCTTGATCTTCCCGCTCGCCGAGCTGCCCGAGATGCCGCGCGGCAAGGGCGTCAAGCTGCAGAGCTACCGCGAGGGCGGGCTTGCGCGACGCCAGTGTGTTCGGCAGCCGAGGACGGAGCGTCCTGGACCGACAGCGCCGGCCGCACCCGCGCCTGGCCCGAGTGGCGCGACTGGCTGGGCCGCCGCGCCGGCGCCGGCAAGCTCGCCCCGCGTGGCTTCCCGTCGAGCAAGCGGTTCCGGCCGAGGTAACTGGCGCCCAGCGCCGCAACCGGCCTATCTCTTCCGCCGAAGATCATCAGAAGAAGAGCCCATGCTCGTCCTCATCATCCTCGTCGTCATCCTGGTCGTGCTCGGTTTCATGCTGGTCGGGACCTACAATCGGCTGGTCGGCCTGCGGCAGAACGCCAACCAGGCCTTCGCCGACATCGACGTGCAGCTGAAGCAGCGGCAGGACCTGGTGCCGAACCTGGTCGAGACCGTGAAAGGCTACGCCGCGCACGAGAAGACGGCACGCTCGAAGCGGTCACCAACGCCCGCGCCGCCGCGGCGTCCGCCACCGGCGTCGCAGGATCGGGTGCAGGCGGAAAACGCGCTTACCGGCGCGCTTCGCCAGCTGTTCGCCGTCGCCGAGGCCTATCCGGACCTGAAGGCCAACGCAGAACTTCATCCAGCTGCAGGACGAGCTGACCGACATCGAGAACAAGCTCGCCGCCGCGCGGCGCTTCTTCAACAACGCGGTCGCCGAGTTCAACGCCTCGATCCAGCAGTTTCCGGCCGTGCTGATCGCCGCCCCGTTCGGCTTCGCGGCGCGCGACCTTCTTCGACCTCGGCGAGGATCGCGCGGCGGCGGAAGCCGCGCCGCAGGTGAAGTTCAGCTAGGGTCGCTCCGGTGCAGGCCGTCGGCCTTCAGACCTACATCTGGAACAACAACCTCCGCTCGATCTTCCTGCTGGCGGGGTTTCCGTTCCTGCTGTTCCTCTTGCTCTACGCCGTGGGCTGATCCTGGTCGGCGCGACCGGCTGGCCACGCCGCGTACAGCGACTATGCGGCCGCGCCGGTCAGCCCGTTCGCCTACGCGATGCAGGTGACGATCCAGAGCCTGCCGCTGGCCATCGCGGTGGCGGTGATCTGGTTCGTCATCGCCTACTTCTCCAACCAGACCATCATCGACCTCGCCACCGGCGCGCGCACGCGATCGAGCGGTCGGACGAGCGAGGAGCTCTATAACCTCCTGGAAAACCTCTGCATCTCCCGGGGAATGAAGACGCCGACGCCTGCGCATCATCGAGTCCGACGGACCTGAACGCCTTCGCCAGCGGCCTGCACGAAGGGCAGTTCTCGATCACCGTCACCCGCGGCCTGCTGCGAGCGGCTGAACCGCGACGAGCTGGAGGCGGTGCTGGGCCACGAGCTGACCCACATCATCAACCGCGACGTCCGCACCATGGTCATCGCCGCGATGTTCGCCGGCATCATCACCCTGGTCGCCCAGATCATCTGCGCGGATGATGCTGGTTACGGGGGCCGCGGCCGCGGCCGCGGCGGCGGCGTCCTTGATCATCGTCGGCATCGCCGCGGCGGCCATCGCCTGGTTCCTGGCGATCGTCATCCGCATGGCCATCTCGCGGCGGCGCGAGTTCATCGCCGACGCCGGCTCGGTCGAGCTGACCAAGAACCCCGACGCCATGATCTCGGCGCTGCAGAAGGTCGCCGGCCACGCCCACCTGGATGCGCCCGAGGAGGTGAGGGGCCTGTTCCTGGAGAACCGCGAGGAGGGCATCTTGGGCCTCTTCGCCACCCACCCGCCGATCGAAAAGCGCATCGCCGCACTGGTGCAGTACGCCGGCGGCCATCCGAGCGAGCAGCCGGCGCAACCGCCGACCCCGCCGCCCTACGAGAGCGTGCCCTCGCCGCCGTCCTCGGAGACGTCGAGCGGCCCATGGGGCGCAAAGCCCGGCGGCCCCTGGGGCGACCGCCCGAACGGCCCCTGGAGCTGATCCGCCTTAAGATGGGCTTTAGGCCCCCGGCCTAGGCTGCGCCGCATGGATTGGCGACGCCGAGCCTTGCCATGAGCACGACGCCCGTAGCGCCGGCCGGGCCGTCGGCCGCGCTCGCGGCGATCGACGCCGCGGCGGTGCGGGCGCTTGCGCTGATCGACGCCGGACAGATCGCGCCTGCGTCCACGCCTGCCACCGTCGCCGAGCCGCCGCCGACGGTCGCCCCGATGCAGCAGGTCGTCGCCGCAGCGGCGCAGGCGGCCGCCACGGAGCAGACCGGATTGGCGCCGCTGTTCGCCGACCTGGCGGCGGCGCTTAGGGCGCCGGACCTGCCGCCGGCAGTGGCGGTCGCGGCCGCACGCGTCCAAGCGCTGGCCGAGCCGCTCGACCCGCCGCCCACGGCCGCGACGCTGAGGGCCGCAACCGGCCAGTCGGGCCTGCTGCTCGAGGCGACCGTCGCCGCCACTGGCGCGCCGCCGCCGGGCGACCTGAAAGCCGCCCTGCTCGGGCTCCGCCAGACGCTCGCCAGCGCGCTTGAGGCGGCTCCAACGCCCGCGGCGGCCTCAGCGCCGGCGGCCGCCGTGGCCGCGCAGTCGCCGCCTTCGCTTGCCCAACCGTCGTCGCCACGCGCCGCGGCGCTGCCGGCGCATGCCGAACCGCCGCCATCGCCCCCCTATCGCGATGCGCCGCTGCGCGCGCAGCCACCCGCGGCCGCACGCCTGCCTGCCGATGCGACGGCCGAGACGCTCGTTCGTGCGCTGCTCGAGGACGTGAACGGCGCGCTGGCCCGCCAGGTGCTCTACCAGCTCGCCTCGCTGCCCAACGCGTCCCCGGCGGGCGAGACCGCGCCGCATTGGATGTTCGAGCTGCCGTTCGCGGCCCCGCAAGGCGCGACGCCGACGCCGTTCGAGATCAGCCGCGACGGCGGCGGCCAACGGACCGCGGGCGGCGAGGCCGTCGAGCCGAGCTGGCGCGCGCGCTTCTCGCTCGATCTCGGCGCCGCCGGGCCGGTGCATGCGCGGGTGAGCCTTGCGGCGGGCCGCGTGCGGGTCGGCCTATGGGCCGAGCAGGCGGAGACCGCCGCTGCGCTCGACGCCCAGCGCGGCGTACTCAGCGCCGACCTTGCCGCCCAGCAGTTCGACCCCGCAATCACGGTCTTTCCCGGCCAGCCGGCTGGCGCGGCCGCCGATCCCGGCCGCTTCGTGGACAAGGCGCTATGAGCGAGTCCGTGAGGATGCCGCTCGCTATCGCCCTGAGGCACGCGCGCCCGCGCGCCCCGCGCGTCGTTGCGACCGGCCGCGGCGAGATCGGCCAGGCGATCATCGATGCGGCCAAGGCCCACGGCGTGCCGCTCGAGCAGAATCCCGAGCTCGCCGAGGCGCTGGCGCAAGTGCCGCTCGACGACGAGATCCCGGAGGAGCTCTACCGCGCGGTCGCCACCGTCATCGCCTTCGTGCTGCGGACGGCGAAGCGCGCGCCTGAACTTCGACGCTAGCGCCGGTCGCGGGCGGACATCAGCGTCCAGCCGCCCGGCCGCAACACCTCGATGGGGTTGAAGCGGGCCTTGTAGGCCATCTTGGCGCTGCCCTGCACCCAGTAGCCCAGGTAGACGTAGGGCAATCCGGCCTGCGCCGCTTGCGTCACATGGTCGAGGATAATGAAGGAGCCCAGGCTGCGCCGCGCCATGCCGGGATCATAGAAGCTGTAGACCAGCGAGAGCCCGTCCGAGAGCACGTCGACCAGCACGCCGGCCACCAGATCGCCCGGCCCGCGATCTTTCGACGCCAAGCGATACTCGATCAGGTGGGTGCGGGCGGATGTGTCCTCGACCATGGCGACGTAGTCGGCCCAGGTCATGTCGGCCATGCCGCCCTCGGCGTGGCGGGCGAGCAGGTAGCGGCGAAGCAAGTCGAACTGCTCCATCGTCGCCTCGGCTTCGACGAGGTTACGGACGAGGTCGTCGTTGCGGTCGACCACACGTCGCTCGGAGCGCGAAAAGGGGTAGTCGGCGGTCGGGATGCGCGCCGAGACGCAGGCGTCGCAGCCCTCGCATGCCGGCCGGTAGGCGATGTTCTGCGAGCGGCGGAAGCCGACCTGGGTCAGCGCGTCGTTGATCGCCGCGCCGTCGCCGATGGGCAGGTGGGCGAACACCTTGCGCTCGAAGCGGTCGGGCAGGTAGGGGCACGGCGACGGCGCCGTGAGGAAAAAGCGGAGCTGACGGGTGGCGAAGTGCTGCGTCACTGAGCCTGGACGATCCCAAACGCTTGAGTCTCAAGGGCCATTAGGACAAATGCCGCGCCCGCCCGCAAGGGGATGATCGCCGCGGCAAAAACGTGTCTGCCACTAGTGGTTTGGCGGCAGGACGGGGCTCTCGCGCAGCAGCACGATCGCGATCCGCCGGTTGCCCGGCAGCGTCGGGTCGTCGGGGAAGAGGGGATCGGACGCGGCCTTGCCGGCTACCTGATAGACGCGGTCGGGATCGACGCCGGCGTCCTGCATGATCTGCCGCGCGGCGTCGGCGCGGGCGGCGGAAAGCGCCCAGTCGCCGGCCGACTTCGTGCCGTCGGCGTTGGCGCTGGTGTGGCCGGAGATGGTGATGCGGTTGGGCAGCCGCGAGGCGATCTTGGCCACGGCGCGGAGCAGGATCTCGGCGCGGTCGATTGGGCTTGGCCGAGCCGGGATCGAACATCGGCCGCCCTTCCTGGTCGACCAGCTGGATGCGCAGGCCCTCGGGCGTCTGGTCGATCGATGCACCTGCTTGGAGAGCTCGGCCAGCTCCGGCATGTCCTGCATGGCCTGCTTCAGCGACTCCGCGGCGCTCTGCAGCGCCGCGTCCTGGCGGGCGTCGAGCTCGGCTTTCAACGCCTGCCGTGCTCGCCGTGTCGAGGTTGGTCGTGCCGACCTTGTTGCTGTTCTGGCCGGAGTTGTCGGCGTTCGGCGGCGCCTCGGGCGCGAGGTTCTCGATCGTCGACGCCGACCCGTTCGACTTGGTGCCGGCATCGCCCAGCGCCGTGCCGGCCAGGATGCCGCCCGAGCCGCGGGTCGACTGGCTGACGCTGGCCGGAGCGAAATAGTCGGCGATGCCGCGCTTCTGCTGCGGGCTTGTGGTGTTGATCAGCCACATCAGCAGGAAGAAGGCCATCATCGCGGTCACGAAGTCGGCGTAGGCGACCTTCCAGGCGCCGCCGTGGTGGCCGGCGCCGATGATCTTCTTGATCTTCTTGACCAGGACCGGCCGGTCTGAGACCGCCATACCTCACCCCGCCCGCGGAAGCGCCGATTCCGAGCGGTCGAAACTGCCCGGTCAGCGTTAAGATGCGGTTGCCGGGGCTGGGCATGGGTGAAGGAGGGTTAAGCATGAAGGTCGCTTTCATCGGGCTTGGCGTCATGGGGGGACCGATGGCCGGCCACCTGGCGAAAGCCGGCCACGACATGGTCGTTTTCAACCGCAGCCGCGCAAAGGCGGATGGCTGGGTCTCGGCGAATGGAGGCCGCGCGGCGTCCAGTGTGAGCCTCGCGGTCGCGGACCGCGAGGCGGTCGCCCTCTGCGTCGGAAACGACAACGACGTGCGCCAGTGCCTGCGAGAGATTCTTCCCGCGATGCCGAAGGGCGGGGTGATCATCGACCACACCACGGCCTCCGCGAGGCTCGCACGGGAAGCGGCCGCCCTGGCGCGCGAGCAGGGGCTCTGGTTCGTCGATGCGCCGGTCTCCGGCGGCCAGGCCGGCGCGGAGAACGGGACGCTCAGCGTCATGGCCGGCGGCGATCTCGAAGCCTTTGCGCTGGCCGAGCCGGTGATGGCCGCCTACGCCAAGGCGATCAAGCGCATCGGCGGCCCAGGCTCGGGCCAGCTCTGCAAGATGGTCAACCAGATCGCCATCGCCGGCGTCGTTCAGGGCCTGGCGGAGGCGACGCACTTCGCCCGCCGCGCCGGGCTCGACACCGAGGCGGTCTACGAGGCGATCTCCAAGGGCGCGGCCCAGTCCTGGCAGATGGACAACCGCTGGAAGACGATGACCGAGGGCAAGTTCGACTTCGGCTTCGCCGTCGACTGGATGCGCAAGGACCTGGGCCTGGTGCTCGACGAGGCGCGCGCCAACGGCGCCCGGCTCGAGCTCACCGCGCTGGTCGACCAGTTCTACGCCGAGGTGCAGGCTATGGGCGGCCGCCGCTGGGACACCTCCAGCCTGGCGGCCAGGTTGGAGCGCTAGGATCGACGCGGCCGGCGACGCGACAAAGACCCACTTGCGAGCGGAACCGGCGCCGTCGGCTAAGCGCCGCGGACGTTCGATCGAGAAGGTCCCCGTTCGGAGCGGGAGGCGGGGGGCGGGGGTCGGGCAACTGTGTTGGACGAGCACAGTGACTCGCCGAACGGGGAACTCTACTGAAATCGAACGCGCGCGGAACTTGAGAAGTATTAGACCACACGTGACGACCCGCTCAGCAAACCGCTTAGCGGGCACGGCATCGCAGGCAGTCAGCCCAGCATCTCCGCCACTCTCGGCGCGAAGTAGGTGATCACCCCAGCGCAGCCGGCGCGCTTGAAGGCGGTGAGGCTTTCCAGGATCGCGCGCTCTTCTTCGAGCCAGCCGTTCCGGGCGGCGGCCATCAGCATGGCGTATTCGCCGGAGACCTGGAACGCGAAGGTGGGCATGGCGAACGCCTCGACCACGCGGCGGACGATGTCGAGGTAGGGCATGCCGGGCTTGACCATGACCATGTCGGCGCCCTCGGCGATGTCGAGCGCCACCTCGCGCAGCGCCTCGTCGGAGTTGCCCGGGTCCATCTGGTAGGTCTTCTTGTCCGGCGGATTGTCGACCGAGCCCGCGCCCAGCTTCCCGGAGCCGATCGCCTCGCGATAAGGCCCGTAGAACGCCGACGCGTACTTCGCGGCGTACGACATGATCATCACGTCCTCGCGGCCCGAGTGCTCCAGCGCCTTGCGCAGCGCGCCGACGCGCCCGTCCATCATGTCGGAGGGGGCCAGGATGTCGCAGCCGGCCAGCGCCTGCATCATGCCCTGTTCGACCAGCCGCTCGAGGGTGGCGTCGTTCAGGATGCGCCCACCGGCCACGACGCCGTCGTGCCCATGGTCGGTGAAGGGATCGAGCGCCACGTCGCACATGATCCCGACCTCGGGCGCGGCGTCTTTCATCGCCCTGACCGCGCTGGCCACCAGGCCGTCCGGATCGTTCGCCGCCGAGCCCTCGGCGTCCTTCTTCGCCCCATCGATGTGCGGGAAGACGGCGATCGCCGGGATGCCAAGGTCGCGCGCTTCGAGCGCCGCCTTCGCCGCTTCCTTGACCGACAGCCGCTCGATTCCTGGCATGGCGGCGACCGGGATGCGCCCCTCGCGCCCGTCGTGCACGACCAGCGCCCATATCAGATCATTCGGCGTGACCGCGCTTTCCCGCACGAGACGGCGGATCCAGTCGGCCTGGCGCAGGCGCCGCAGCCTCAGGGCAGGATAGGGGGCGAGCGGCGCTCTGGTCATCGAACCCGTTGGCGTTGGCGTCAGGCCGGGCTCGTCTGACGCATCGGGTGACGCGTCGCAAGCAGGACGAAGCCGTAGGCCGAGGTCACGATCAGCCAAACTCCGGTGAGCACCGCGAACAGGGCGGCCGCGGCCGCGAGCAGCATCATCACCCCCACGTGCGACTGGGTGAAGAGGGCGGTGTCCAGGCTGTCCCAGCGGCCTTCGACCGCGCTGCGGATGGCTTCACCGAGCAGGATGAGGATCGCGCCCAGCCCGCAAAGCGCCGCGATGGCCGTCAGGACGAACCCGACCCAGAAAACGAAGATCTGGAACGCGAAATGGCTGCGCACGCCCGGATCGCCGTGCTGGCGGCGGGCATAGGCGATGGCGACCGCAACCAAAGCCGGCGCGCCGGCGAAGAACACGGCGAAGAACAGCAGGCCATAGGCCACGAGCGCCAGGTTCCGGTCGACATCGCCGGAATGGTGCGCGCCCGCGAAGTCGGATGCGGCGCTCATCGCCAGCCCTCCAAACAGCGCCCGCGGCGCTAGGAACGCATCCGCGACGGCCAGATTGACAGAGGTTGCCCCCTTGGGGCCAGTTCCTCAACCTTCATCTGAAGACCAGGCTCTTGATGGATTTCGCCCTCACCGACGAGCAGCGCGCGATCGAGGATGCCGCCACGGCGTTCGCGGCGGCTGAGTTCGCCCCGCACTCGGCCGAGTGGGACGAGGCGGAGGTGTTTCCGGTCGACGCGATGCGCGCCGCAGCGGCGCTCGGCTTCGCCGCCATCGTCATCGATCCCGAGCTGGGCGGCGCGGGCCTGGGCCGGCTCGATGCGGCGATCATCTTCGAGGCGCTGGCGCACGGCGACGTCTCGACCGCGGCGTTCCTGTCCATCCACAATATGGCCAGCTGGATGATCGACCGCTTCGGCGAGGAGGCGCTGAGGCGGCGGCTCCTGCCCAGGCTGGCGAGCATGGAGCTGATCGCCTCCTATTGCCTGACCGAGCCGGGCTCCGGCTCCGACGCGGCGGCCCTGCGCACGACAGCCAGGCGCGACGGCGACCACTACGTGCTCGACGGCGCGAAAGCCTTCATCTCCGGCGCCGGCGTCTCCGATCTCTACGTCGTCATGGTGCGCACGGGCGAAGCCGGCCCGCGCGGCGTTTCGGCTCTGGTGGTCGAGAAAGGCGCGCCCGGCCTCTCGTTCGGGTCCCCGGAACGAAAGATGGGCTGGCGGAGCCAACCGACAGCGATCGTCAACTTCGACCAGGCGCGCGTGCCGGTCGCCAACCGCATCGGCGCCGAGGGCGACGGCTTCCGCTTCGCCATGGCCGGGCTTGACGGCGGCCGGCTCAACATCGCCGCCTGCTCGCTCGGCGGCGCGTCGCTGGCGCTCGATGCCGCCAAGTCGCACCTGGAGACCCGCCACCAGTTCGGCCGGCCGCTGAGGGAATTCCAGGCGCTGCAGTTCCGCCTCGCCGACATGGCGACGGAGCTGGAGGCGGCGCGGCTGATGGTTCGCCGCGCCGCCGCCGCGCTGGACGCGGGCGCGCCCGACGCGACCAAGCTCTGCGCCATGGCCAAGCGCTTCGCCACCGACGCCGGCTTCGAGGTCGCCAACCAGGCGCTGCAGCTCCACGGCGGCTATGGCTACCTGAAGGACTATCCGCTGGAGCGGATCGTGCGCGACCTGCGCGTCCACCAGATCCTCGAAGGCACCAACGAGATCATGCGCGTGATCATCGCCCGCGAGATGTTCCGCTGATGAGCGCCGAGCCCGAAGTCATCGTTCGCGCCGAGGGTGCGGATCGGCCGGCTGACGCTGAACCGGCCGGCGGCGCTGAACGCGCTGACCACCGCCATGTGCGCGGCGATGATCGAGGCGCTGCTGGCCTGGCGCGCCGATCCCGGCATTGCGCTCGGTGCTCATCGACCACGCCGGCGAGCGCGGCTTCTGCGCCGGCGGCGACATCCGCATGCTTGCCGAGAGCGGGGCCGTCGACGGCGTCGCGGCGCGCCGGTTCTTCTTCACCGAGTACCGGCTGAACGAGCTCCTGTTCCGCTACGAAAAGCCGGTGGTCACGATCATGGACGGCGTGACCATGGGCGGCGGGGTCGGGCTCTCCATGCCGGCGCGCTATCGGGTCGCGACCGAGCGGACGAGCTTCGCCATGCCGGAAACCGGCATCGGCCTCTTCCCTGACGTGGGCGGCGGCTGGCACTTGCCGCGGCTGCCGGGGCAGGCTGGCATGTGGCTGGCGCTGACCGGCGCGCGCATCCGCGCCGCCGACTGCCTCGCGCTCGGCGTAGCGACGGATTTCGTCGAAAGCGCCAAGCTGGCGACGCTGAAGGCGGCGACCGACCCCGAGACCGTGCTCACCGAGCTTGAGTCCGATCCCGGACCGGCGCCGATCGCGGCGCATCGGCAGGACATCGACCGCCTGTTTTCAGGCGACAGCGTCGAGGCGATCTTCGCGGCGCTCGCGGCGGATCCGGCCGAATGGGCGCAGGCGCAGCTGGCGACTCTGAAGACCAAGTCGCCGCAGACGCTGAAGGTCGCGTTCCGGCAGCTCCGCCAGGGCGCGCATGCAGCCAGCTTCGCCGACGAGATGCGCGTCGAGTACCGCATCGGCGCCCGGGTCGTGCAGCGGCATGACTTCCTCGAAGGGGTGCGCGCGGTGATCGTAGACAAGGACAACGCGCCGCGCTGGTCGCCGGCCACAGTCGAAGGCGTTAGCGAGGCGATGCTCGACGAAATCTTCGCACCGCTGCCGCCGGCCGAGGATTGGACGCCGCTCCCCGATTGAATCGCCGAGGCGCGCGCTTACTTCTTCTAGGCTTGAGGGAAGAGCTGGGAGGAAGCTTCATGCATGCGTTCAAACAAACCGCCGCCGCCGCGGCGGCCCTGATCATCGCCGCAATGGCGAGCGCCGTATCAGCCGCGCCGGCCTACATCACCGCCGCGGTGAGCGACGCGAACCGTCCGGCCGCCGACACCGCGCGCGACCAGTTCCGCAAGCCGGTCGACATGATGGTGTTCGCCAAAGTGCATCCCGGCGAGCGCGTCCTCGAGCTGATCCCGGGCGGCGGCTATTTCGAGCGCATCTTCTCGGTCGCGATCGGGCCGGACGGGCGTCTGATCGAAGCTATCCCGGTGCTGCCCGGGGCCGCCGACGCTTCGCCGAAGTCGAACGGCGTCGTCAAGGACGCGCACTACGGCAACATTCGCGAGATCGCCATGTCGCCGGAAGCGATCGCCGCGGCGGGGCCTTACGACCTGATCTGGACCTCGCAGAACTATCACGATCTTCATCTGACGCGGCTGCACCTAGACATCGCGGCCTTCGACAAGGGGATGTTCAACGCGCTGCGGCCGGGCGGCTATGTCGTCATCGTCGACCATGCGGCGCGGCCGGGCTCCGGCACGACCGACACCGACGCGTTGCACCGGATCGACGAGGACCTGGCGAAGAAGGAAATGAAGGACGCGGGTTTCGTTCTGGTGGCCGAGAGCAACGTGCTGCGCAACCCGAAGGACGACCACACGGTGCTCGTCTTTAAGATGCACGACCACACCGACCAGTTCGTGCTGCGCTGGCGCAAACCCTAAGGGGCGGGCGTCATGGCCCAGACGGCCTTCATCGGCCTCGGCAACATGGGCGGCGGCATGGCCGCCAACCTGGCCAAGGCACAGGTCCCCGTCCGCGCGTTCGATCTCGCCGCCGCGGCGGTCGAGCGGGCGGTGGCCGCCGGCTGTACGAGTGCGCCAACGGCGGCCGACGCTGCGCGCGGCGCGGAGGTGGTCATCACCATGCTGCCGGCCGGCGCGCATGTGCGGGCGGTGATGACGCAGGCGGTGTTTCCCAACGCCGCGGCGGGCGCTCTGATCATCGATTGCTCGACCACCGACGTCGAAACCGCCCGCGACATGGCCGCGAAGGCGCGCGAGCACGGCTTCCGCTTCGCCGACGCGCCGGTGTCCGGCGGCGTGGCCGGCGCCGATGGCGCGACGCTGACCTTCATGGTCGGCTGCGAGGAGGCCGATCTGCCGGCCATCGAGCAGGCGCTTGGGCCCATGGGCCGGGCTGTGATCCGCGCCGGCGGGCCGGGAACCGGGCAGGCGGCGAAGATCTGCAACAACATGTTGCTCGGGATCTCCATGCTGGGGGTTTGCGAGGCGCTGAACCTCGCCGAGGGGCTCGACCTCGACCCGCGCGCCTTCTTCGAGATCGCCGCGAAGTCGTCTGGCCAGTGCTGGTCGCTGACCAGCTACTGCCCCGTTGCCCGAGCTCGTCCCGGCCGCGCCATCGAACCGCGACTTCGAAGGCGGGTTTCTCGACCGCGATGATGCTCAAGGACCTCAAGCTCGCGCAGGCGGCGGCGGCCAACGTTCGGGTCTCGACCCCGCTCGGCGCTCAGGCGCGAGGCGCTCTACGCCCTTTTCGAGCGGCTGGGCTATGGCGGCAAGGACTTCTCGGCAGCGATCAAGCTCTTGGGCGGCCGCCTCGGCGAGCTTACCTGATGGGTGATCATCTACGCGATCCTACGGAGGTGGACAGGCTAGGGCGTTCGGGTGCAAAACGCCGCCGGGTAAGGACGCCGAAAGGCCCGACGGCTAAGATTTCAATGATGGACTACAAGGCCGCCTTCGAAAAAGCCGTCGACCAGGTCAAGGACGAAGGGCCGCTATCGCGTCTTCGCCGACCTGAAGCGCCATCGCGGCGACTTCCCGCGCGCCTGCCTGGACGCGTGACGACGGCGAGCCAGCGCGACGTCGTCGTCTGGTGCTCCAACGACTACCTCGGCCAGGGCCAGAACCCGGTCGTGCATCGAGGCCATGCACCGGGCGATCGACGAGGCCGGCGCCGGCTCGGGCGGCACGCGCAACATCTCCGGCACCACCCACTATCACGTCGAGCTCGAGGCCGAGCTCGCCGACCTGCACGGCAAGGAAGCCGCGCTGCTGTTCACCTCCGGCTACGTCTCCAACGAGGCGACGCTGTCGACGCTGGCAGACGATCCTGCCCGGCCTGATCATCTTTTCCGACGCGCTGAACCACGCCTCGATGATCGCCGGCATCCGCAACGGCGGCGGCCGAGCGGCACGATCTTCCGCCACAACGACCTGCAGCACCTCGAGGCGCTGCTGGCCGACGCGCCGGCCGACGCGCCCGAAGCTGATCGCGTTCGAGAGCGTCTATTCGATGGACGGCGACATCGCCGACCTCGCGGGCACGGCCGCGCTGGCCAAGAAGTACGGCGCGCTGACCTACCTCGACGAGGTGCACGCGGTCGGCCTGTACGGCGCTGCACGGCGGCGGCGTCTCCGAGCGCGACGGCGTGGCGGGCGAGATCGACATCATCGAAGGCACGCTCGGCAAGGCGTTCGGCGTCATGGGCGGCTACATCGCCGGCGACGCGGTGATGGTCGACGCCATCCGCTCCTACGCCGCCGGCTTCATCTTCACCACCTCGCTGCCGCCGGCGCTGACGGCCGGCGCGCTGGCCAGCGATCCGCTGGCTGAACGAGCACAACGAGGTGCGCGTTCGCCACCAGGAGCGCGCCGCAGACGCTGAAGCGCCGCTTCGCCGACGGCCGGCCTGCCGGTGATGCCCTCGGTCAGCCACATCGTGCCGGTGCTGGTCGGCGACCCGGTCCACTGCAAGCTGGTCTCCGACATGCTGCTCGCACGACCACGGCATCTATGTGCAGCCGATCAACTACCCGACCGTGCCGCGCGGCACCGAGCGCCTGCGCTTCACGCCGACGCCCGTTCCACACCGACGAGATGATGGACGACCTGGTGGGCGCGCTCGACGCGCTCTGGTCGCGCTGCAACGTCAAGCGCCTGGGCGGATACGCGGCTTAGGCGGCCGCTCGATCTCGGACTTGACGGCTCGCAGGTGCGGCCGCGATACGGCGGCGCAAGCGTGCAAGCAGGGGCCGCGCCCATGAGCGACTACGGCATGCGAGGCAAGCGCCGGCGTGGCGTCCCCTTCGGGCTCATCGCACTCGTCGTCGGGACGCCGCTGCTGGTCGGGACTGCGGCGGTCAGCTGGCTGCTGCAGCGTCAGCACGCGATCGAGGAGGCCAAGGCCTGGGACATCGCCGGGCCGCCCTGCCCGACGCTGACGCTGGCGCAATACCAGGCAGGCCCGCAACACCCGTTCGAGAGCTTCACCTACGAGGGGATCGGCTTTAGCCGCCTGTACGGGCACGTGAGCTGCAACGCGGTGGTCAACAGCGGCGGGACCGGGTTCGGGACCTTCCCGGAATGTCAGTTCACCAGCGCCGACATCATCAGGATCACCACGCCGCGCGGCGACGTCTACTATTCGACCGGCAGCCGCCCGGCCACTGTCGCCGTCCGCCAAAGCCAACCCAGCTGCGTCATGAACGGCCACTTCACCGGCCAGTTCGCCCCCGCGTCGGACACTGCCGTCAGCACCAGCGGGGGTTAGCGGGACCCGCGCCTCACGCCGCGGCCGAGGCCGATCTTCTTGGCGAACGCCGAGCGGCGGGCGGCGTAGACGGGCGCCACCATCGGGTAGTCGGCCGGGAGGCCCCAGCGGCGGCGATACTCTTCGGGACTGAGGTTGTAACGGGCGCGCAGGTAGCGCTTGAGCATCTTCAGCTTTCGCCCGTCCTCGAGGCAGACGATGTAGTCGTGCTGC
Organism: uncultured Alphaproteobacteria bacterium; assembly: GCA_963794315.1. GTDB lineage: Bacteria > Pseudomonadota > Alphaproteobacteria > Caulobacterales > Caulobacteraceae > Poindextera. The sequence continues at coordinate 574,757 of CAWCDF010000004.1, read as the reverse complement.
ACCGAGCGCGAGATAGGCACGGCCGGCTTGCGCCGCTCGGGCTCGGCCGGCGGCGCCTTGCCGAGTCCGGCCAGCGCCTCATGCACCGAACCGATCAGGTCGGCGACGCCGCCGACCGGAAGGCTGTTTTCCGCCACGTAGGCGGCGACGATCTCGGCGGTCAGGCCTAACAGCGGCGCGTCTTCCGGTTCGCCCGTGCGCAGTTCGGCGGCCATCTTCCCACCCTGTCCAACGCGCCCCGCCACCCTTGGGGGGCAACGCTTGAACCGGACGGCGGTTCCGGGCCTGGCGGCCTAGCCGATGCCCGGCACGGGAAACCGGCGGCAGAATTCTTCGGTCTCGGCCTTGGTCTTGGCCAGCGTCGCCTCGTCCTTCGGCGCGCGCAGCGCCTGGGCGATCCAGCCGCCTATCCGGCGCATGTCGTCCTCGTCCATTCCCCGCGTCGTGCAGGCGGGCGTGCCCAGCCGAATTCCGGAGGGGCGAACCGGGGGGAGCGGATCGTCGGGAATGACCTGCTTGTTCGCCGTGATGCCGATGCGGTCGAGGGCGTTCTGCGCCTCGCGGCCGTCGATGCCGAAGCTCTTCACCGTGTCGATCACCATCAGGTGGTTGTCGGTGCCGCCGGTGATCAGGTTCACGCCCACGTCGATCAGCGCCTGGGCGAGCACGCGCGGCGTTCGTAAGCGTCTGTTCGGCATAGGCGCGGAACGCCGGCTCGGCGGCTTTCTTGAAGGTTATGGCGGCGCCGGCGACGTTGTTCATGTGCGGGCCGCCCTGCAGGCCGGGGAAGACGGCCGCGTCGATCGGCGAAGCGTGCGCCTTCTTCGCCAGGATCAGGCCGCCGCGCGGCCCGCGCAGGGTCTTGTGGGTGGTGGTGGTCACGACGTCGAAGCCGGCGTCGAACGGGTTGCGCATAACGCCCGGCCGCGACCAGCCCGCCGATGTGGGAGATGTCGGCCATGGTGAAGCGCGCTCGACCTCGTCGGCGACCTCCTTGAACGCGGCATAGTCGTAGTCGCGCGGATAGGAGGAGTAACCGCAGAGCACCATCTTCGGCCGCGTCTCCTTCGCCGTCTGCATCAGCGCGTCGAAGTCGATCGCGCCGCCCTGGTCGGGGAAGGTCTTGTAGCGGACGAAGTTGAACACCTTGCCCATGTGCGAGACCGGCGCGCCGTGGGTCAGGTGGCCGCCGTGGGTGAGGTCCATGGCCAGCACCGTGTCGCCGGGCTTCAAGAAGGCGAAATAGACCGCCTGGTTCATCGGCGAGCCCGAGAGCGGCTGCACGTTGGCGTGCTCGGCGCGGAAGAGGGCGCAGGCGCGGTCGCGCGCGGTGCGCTCGATCGCGTCGGTGAACTCCTGGCCGCCGTAGTAGCGCCGCCCGGGATAGCCCTCGGCGTATTTGTTGGTCAGCACCGAGCCCAGCGCGGCCAGCACCTCGGGGTAGGTGTAGTTCTCCGACGGGATCATCTCGACGCCGTCGACCTGGCGGCGTTCCTCGCCGGCGATGGCGGCTTCGATCTCGGGGTCGTAGGCGGCGAGGGCCTGGCGGTGTGCGTCCATGGGCGGCTCCTTCGAGCAGGATGGACCGGCCGCCTCTCAAGCGAAGAAGCATCCGGCGCCCAGGCGAACGGCTTTAAGTTTCACGCCCCGCGCTTCCCGATGGTCGATCCCATCCAAGCTCGCCAGTCACGCCGGGCGGGGTGGGCTTACCAGCGCGCCGGAACGGCGGCAAGCGGCCGGAGAGACGGGTCTCGCAAAGGCTGTGGATGACGGCTCGGCCTTGACGGCAAGCCCGCCGATCTACAACTGATGGGGTGATGGGCGCCTCGGGAGGGCCATATCATGCGTTGCCCCTTCTGCGGACACGAAGAAAGCCAGGTGAAGGATTCGCGCCCGACCGAGGACGGCGCGGTCATTCGTCGCCGCCGTTCGTGCCCGCAGTGCGACGGCCGCTTCACCACTTTCGAGCGGGTGCAGCTGCGCGAGCTGACCATCGTCAAGCGGACTGGGCGGCGGCAGCCGTTCGAGCGCGAGAAGCTGGCCCGCTCCATCTCGCTCGCCATCCGCAAGCGCCCGGTCGATCCGGATCAGCTCGAGCGCATGATTTCCGGCATCGTGCGGCAGCTGGAGAGCATGGGCGAGACGGAGATCCCCTCGACCGTCGTCGGCGAGATGGTGATGAAGGCCCTGAAGGCGCTGGATGACGTCGCCTACGTCCGCTACGCCTCGGTCTACAGGGACTTCCGCCAGACCGAGGACTTCGCCCGCTTCCTCGGCGAGGAGGGCCTGAGCGAGGAAGGGGCGACCGAAAAGCGGGAGGCATGAAGCGGCTGCAGCGCAACCCCTTGGGCCTCCACGCGGGGCCAAGACGCTGGGCGAAGGCTCGCGAGAGCGCTACGAGCGTCTGATGTCGGCTAGGAACCCATGGTGAAACGCGCGGTCGCCGCGCACAAAGCCCGCTCCGTCGCCCGGCTCGCGGCCGTGCAGGCGCTCTATCAGATGGAGACCGGCGGCGCGGGCGTGGAGGCGGTCATTCGCGAGTTCGGCGAGCACAGGTTCGACCGCGACATGGAGGGCGCCTCCCTTGCTCCGGCGGACGAGGCCTACTTTGCGCAGCTCGTGCGCGGGGTCGTCGCCGAGCAGGCGCGGCTGGACAAAGCGATCCGCCGCCGGCTGGCCGACGGCTGGCGCCTGGAGCGGCTCGACGCGACGCTGCGCGCCGTCCTTCGGGTCGGCGCCTTCGAGCTCGTCGGCGGCGACGCGCCGGCCTCGGTCGTCATCGACGAGTATGTCGAGATCGCCAACTGCTTCTTCGACGGGCCCGAGCCCGGATTCGTCAACGCCGCCCTGGATGCGATCGCGCGCGATGAGCGACCCGCCTGACGAGTTCGAATGGATCGCGCGGGTGCTTAGGCCCCTTGCGAAGAACACGCCGGAAGCCTTTGATTTGGCGGATGATGCGGCGGCGATTGATGCGCGGCAAGGCTTCGACCTGATCATCTCGCAGGACACGATCGTCGAAGGCGTGCATTTCCTGGCCGACGACCCGCCGGATCTCGTCGCCCGCAAGCTCCTCAGGGTGAATCTGTCCGATTTGGCCGGCAAAGGCGCCGAGCCTTACGGCTACTTTCTGAGCATCGCCTGGCCGGCCGGTTCTGGGTGGCCCGCGCGCGAAGCCTTCGCCCGCGGCCTCGCCGAAGACCAGACCCGCTTCGGGCTGAAGCTGTTCGGCGGCGACACGACCGCGACGCCTGGACCGCTGGTCGCCAGCGTCACCATCCTGGGCTGGGTCCCGGCTGGACAGATGGTCAGGCGCGCCGGCGCCGCGCCAGGCGATGTCGTCCTGGTGAGCGGGACGATCGGCGACGGCGCCCTCGGCTTGCGCGCCGCGAAGGGGGAACTAGTAGGAGTTTCTTACCAACAAGGGACTTGGCTGGCGGCGCGCTACCGCCTGCCGGAGCCGCGGCTTGCGCTCGGCAATCCCTTACGCGCCTTGGCTCACGCGGCCGCCGACGTGTCCGACGGCCTGGTCGCCGACGCCGGCCATGTCGCCGAGGCGAGCGGCGTTGGCGTCGAGCTGGACCTGGATCGGTTGCCCCTGTCCGAGGCGGCGCGGGCGTGGCTGGGAACGGCCGCCGACCCGGTCGCGGCGCGGCTGGAGCTGGCGACGGGCGGCGACGACTACGAGGTCGTCTGCACGGCCGAACGTGACCGCGGCGGTGAGCTGATGGCCGCGGCCGCCGGGCTCGGCGTCCCGATGACAGAGATAGGGACGGTCTCGGCCACGCCTGGTGTCCGCGTGTTGGCGGCCGGGCGAGAGGTCGAGGTCGGCCGAGGCGGCTACGTGCACCGCTGACCATGCCCATTCGCGCGGTCGTCTTCGATGTCGGCGAGACCCTGGTCGATGAGACCCGGCACTGGGGCGAGTGGGCCGACTGGATGGGGGTCACTCGCCTGACCTTCTTCGCCGCCCTCGGTTCGGTGATCGAGCGCGGCGGCCATCACCACGAGGTCTTCGAGCTCGTCCGGCCGGGCTTCGACCTCGAGGCGGCGCGGCGAGCCCGCGAGGCGACCGGCTGGACCTACGACTTTGCGCCGGGGGACTTCTATCCCGACGCCCTGCCGTGCCTGGCGGCGCTCAGGGCGCGCGGATACCGGGTCGGCATCGCTGGAAACCAGCCGGAGGCTGCGGAAGACGCCCTGCTCGCCGCCGGTGCGCAAGCGGATTTCGTCGCCTCTTCAACGCGTTGGGGGGTTGAGAAGCCGTCGCCCGCCTTCTTTGCGCGCGTGGCGAGAGCCGCGGGCGCGACCCCGGCAGAGATCGCCTACGTCGGCGATCGGCTAGACAACGATGTCCTGCCCGCCGCCGCCGCCGGCATGACCGCCATCTTCATCCGGCGCGGTCCCTGGGCCGTCATCCAGGCGGCGAAGACTGCGGACGTGACGCATGCGCATGCCAGCATTCAGTCACTGTCAGAACTTGCGGATATATCGAACAAAATAGGTGGATTATGAGCTCGTCATCGCCCGGCTTGTCCGGGCGACCCATGATCACGGGGAATCGTGAGTGTTCATGGGTCCCCCGCATTCCGCTGCGCTCCAGCGGGGGATGACGGGAGGGGGGCAACTCTAGGCCAGCTTTACCAGCATCTTGCCGAGGTTCTCGCCCTTGAACAGCTTGAGGAAGGCGTCGGGCGCGTGCTCGATGCCCTCTTCGACCGTCTCGCGCCACTTGATCTTGCCCGCGGCGACCCAGCTCGGCGAACTCGCGCCGGAAGGCCGGCCCGCATGTCGCCGTGGCTGGAGACGATGAAGCCTTCGCAGGCGCAAGCTGCTTGCCCACCGCCATCATCAGGCCCGCGGACGCCCTCGCCGAGGTCGGTGGCGTTGTAGCTGCGCGATCATGCCGCAGAGCGCGAAGCGGCGCGAACGGCTTGGCGGCCATCAGCGCCGCCTCCATGTGCGCGCCGCCGACGTTCTCGAAATAGACGTCGATGCCGCCGGGCGCGGCGCGCATCAGCGCGGCGGTCAGGTCGGGCTCGGCCTTGTAGTCGATGGCGTGGTCGACGCCGATCTCCTTCAGGTAAGCGACCTTCTCCGGCCCGCCGGCCGAGCCGATCACGGTGTGGCCCTTGAGCTTGGCGATCTGGCAGACGACCTGGCCGACCGCGCCGGCGGCGGCGGAGACGAACACCACGTCGCCCTCCTTCAGCGCGGCGATCTTGAGCAGGCCGACGTAGGCGGTCAGGCCCGGCATGCCGGCGTCGCCGAGGAACGCCTGCGGCGGCAGGCCGTGGGTCTCCAGCTTCTGCACCGCCGGCGGCCGGCGCGTTGAACGCCTCGCGCCAGCCGAAGAAGCTCTGCACCAGGTCGCCGGCCTTCAGCGTTCGGATCGTTGGAGGCGATCACCTCGCCGACCGCGCCGCCCTGCATCGCCTCGCCGAGCTGGAACGGCGGCGCGTAGCTCTGCACGTCGTTCATGCGGCCGCGCATGTAGGGGTCGACCGTCATCCAGGTGTTGCTTGACCTGCACCTCGCCGGGCGCGGGATCGGCAGACCTCGACGCTCGCGAGCTCGAAGTTGTCGCGGGTGGGCATCCCGACCGGCCGGATTTCAAGCGGACTTCGCGCGAGGTGATCGACATGGCCTGGCTCCTGGGCTTGGCGCTGCGTTGGTTGGCGGCTCGGCATAGAGCAAGCGGCCGGGCGCGTCATGCGGCAGTGGACAAACGGGCGCCGCGCGGACAGAGCTTCGGCCGGTTTGGCCGCGAGGACCCTAATGGCTCAAGGTCGGGTGTTGCGGGCGGGCGTCGTGGGCGCCGGCGTTTTCGGCGGCTACCACGCCGGCCAGTACGCGCGCGCTGGCGGACGTCACGCTGGCGGGCGTCTACGACCCGGATGCGGCGCGAGCCGAAGCGCTGGCGGCCAAACACGCCGCGCGCGCGGTCGAGCGGCTGGATCAGCTGTGGGAGCTGGTCGATGTGAGCACCGTTGCTTCGCCGGCGATCGCCCACGCCGAGGAGGCGCTGGCCGGCCTCAGGGCGGGCAAGTCGCTCTATGTGGAAAAGCCGATCGCGACCACGCTCGAGGAGGCCGATCGGATCATGACGCTGGCGGCCGAGCGCAAGCTGGTCGCGGCCTGCGGCTTTCTGGAGCGAGCGGGGTTCGCCGCCATGGGACTCTTCAACGTCCCCGAACAGCCCCTGCTGCTCGAGGCGGTTCGGCTGGGCGAGCCCAGCCCGCGCAATCTCGACGTTTCTGTCGTCATCGACCTGATGATCCACGACCTCGATCTGTCGCTTGCCCTCTCGCGGGCTCAGCCGGTGGCTGTCGAGGCCGAGGGTGCGACGCTGGTGAACGACAGCTTCGACGTGGTCGAGGCCGAGGCGACGTTCGACGATGGGTTCACCGCCCGCTTTCGCGCTTCCCGCGTCGCGGCGGCGCGCGAGCGGACCATGCGGATCGTCTATCCCTCGGGCGAGGTGAGGGTGGACTTCCTGGCGCGCGCGTTTTCGAACACCACGCCGTTCGCGCTCGACGGCGACTATCACCAGACCCCGGCGGGACGCGATCCGCTGGGCGCGAGCATTCAGCGCTTCCTGGCCGCTGTGCGCGGCGAGAGCCCCCGCCCGCTGGCCGACGCCACGGACGGCGCCCGCGCGCTCGACTTCGCGCTGGCCGTCGAGCAAGCCGCCTGGGGCGGGTAGGAGTCCTTCAGCGGTTCCGGCGAGTTACTAGCCGGATCTTGCAGAGCAAGCCCCTCGGCCTCTGGCGGGTCCGCGAGGGGGCGGGGGACGCGATTGTTGCGCCAGCGTCCTTCTGGCGCAGGCTCTCGACCCGCTTGCCCGGCTCCGCTAGGTGGGAGCCCTCTCTTGCGTAAGAGGCCGCCATGACCCGGAACGCCGACGGAACCTGGGACAAGTCCAAGCTGCCCAGCCGGCACGTGACCGAGGGGCCGTCCCGCGCGCCGCACCGCTCCTACTACTACGCGATGGGGCTGGGCACGCGCGAGATCGCCCAGCCGTTCGTCGGCGTCGTCTCCTGCTGGAACGAGGCGGCGCCCTGCAACACCGCGCTGATGCGCCAGGCGCATGCGGTCAGCGACGGGGTGAAGGCGGCCGGCGCGACGCCGCGCGAGTTCTGCACCATCACCGTCACCGACGGCATCGCCATGGGCCACGAGGGCATGCGCTCATCGCTGGTCAGCCGCGAGCTGATCGCCGACTCGGTCGAGCTCACCGTGCGCGGCCACGGCTACGACGCGCTGGTCGGCGTCGCCGGCTGCGACAAGTAGCCTGCCCGGCATGATGATGGCGATGCTGCGCCTGAACGTGCCATCGGTCTTCCTCTACGGCGGCTCGATCCTGCCCGGCCGCTGGCATGGGCGCGACGTGACCGTGGTCGACGTGTTCGAAGGCGTCGGCATGCACTCGGCCGGCAAGATGAGCCTGGACGACCTCTGCGACCTCGAACGGCACGCCTGCCCAGGCGACGGCGCCTGCGGCGGCCAGTTCACCGCCAACACCATGGCCTGCGTCTCCGAGGCCATCGGCCTGGCCCTGCCGCTGTCGGCGGCGCTGCCGGCGCCCTACGAGAGCCGCGACCAGTACGCCGTCGCCTCGGGCGAGGCGGTGGTGCGGCTGATCGAGCGCAACATCCGGCCGCGCGACATCTGCACCCGCAAGGCGTTCGAGAACGCCGCTGTGGTCGTGGCGGCGACCGGCGGCTCGACCAACGGCGGCCTGCACCTGCCGGCCATGGCCCACGAGTGCGGCGTCGATTTCACCCTGCGCGACTTCGCCGAGATCGCCCGCCGCACGCCCTATCTCGCCGACCTGAAGCCTGGCGGCCGCTATGTGGCCAAGGACATGGGCGAGGCCGGCGGCGTGCCGGTGCTGCTGAAGACCCTGCTCGACGGCGGCTTCATCCACGGCGACGTGCATGACCGTCACCGGCAAGACGATGGCCGAGAACCTCGCCGACGTGAAGTGGCGCGACGACCAGGACGTGATCCGCCCGGTCTCCAACCCGCTGTCGCCGACCGGCGGGCTCGTCGGCCTCTGGGGCTCGCTCGCGCCGGACGGGCGCCATCGTCAAGGTCGCCGGCATGACGCTCGCACCGCGCCCACCGCGGGCCGGCGCGGGTGTTCGACGGCGAGGAGGCCTGTTTCGCCGCCGTCGAAGCCGGCGACTACAAGGACGGCGAGGTGCTGGTCATCCGCTACGAGGGGCCGAAGGGCGGGCCGGGCATGCGCGAGATGCTGTCCACCACCGCCGCGCTGTCCGGCCAGGGCCGGGGCGACAAGGTGGCGCTGGTCACCGACGGCCGCTTCTCCGGCGGCACGCGCGGGCTGTGCGTCGGCCACGTCGGACCGGAGGCCCAGGACGGCGGCCCGATCGGCCTGGTCGAGAACGGCGACATCATCTCGATCGACGCCGAGGCCGGGACCATCGAGCTCGAGGTCGACCCGATCGTGCTCGAGCGCAGGCTGCGCCACTGGGCGCCGCGGCAGATCGACTTCGGCTCCGGCGCGCTCTGGAAGTACGCCCAGGGCGTCGGCCCGGCCTATCTGGGCGCGCTCACCCATCCCGGCTTCAAGGGCGAGCGCAAGGTCTATGCCGACATCTGAGCGCACTCCGGTCCATCGGACCGCCGTTCGCGCGCTGATCGTCACGCCGGATCGCGAGGTGCTGCTGCTGCGCATCCGCTCGCCAGAAGGCGTGCTGCTCTGGATCGCGCCCGGCGGGGGGATCGAGGGTGACGAGTCGCAGGAGGAGGCGCTGCGACGCGAACTGGAAGAGGAGGTCGGGCTCGTCGGTTGCGAGATCGGGCCGCTGGTCTGGCGCCGACGGTCGACGTTCGATTGGGGGAGTTGGCGCGTGACGCAGCGGGAGGAGTTCCGCATCATCCACGCTCAGCGGTTCGAGCCGGTGATGACCGACGCGCTCGAGGCCGAGATCACCGAGGCGCTCCGCTGGTGGCCGGTCGACGAATTGAGCACGGCCGACCATCGGATCGTACCGACGTCGCTCGCCGAGATCCTCGAGCGCTATTGGGCCGAAGGCGCTCCGGTCGAACCGCCCGCAGAAGAGGTCGTCATCGAAGAGGGAACGTGTCCGACGGCGAGCGTTGCGGCTAAGGTGGCGTCATGACGACCGCCGACTCCACCGCCGATCCGGCCGACGACATCCTCGAAGGGCCGCGGTTCGAAAGCCTCTACACGACGGTGATCGAACCGGAGCTCGGGACGTTGGAGCAGAAGCGCAAGGCGGCCGTGCGTCTGTTCTTCGTGATCTTGGCGGTCGGCGCGGTCCCCTTGGTGGCCGAACTGCTGTTCTTCCCGGATATGCGCCTTGTGCTTCCGACGCTCGTGGTCATCGGCATCATTGCCTACATCCCGGTCGGCCAGGTGCAGATGGCTTCGAAGGAGACGGTGATCAACGCGCTCTGTGCGCCGCTCGACATCCTGTACGCCGAGACCAAGGTCACGCCGCCAGCCTTCGACACCTTCCTGTCGCTCAACCTGTTGCCCCGCCCCAGCGGCAAGACCTTCCAGGACAGCTTCAGCGGCCGGCATGGCGATTTCGATTTTGCGCTCTGCCAGGCGACGCTGCAGCAGGGTTCGGGCAAGTCGGAGCACGTCGTCTTCCGCGGCCAGATCTTCCACATCACGACGCCCAGGCGCCTGCTCGGAACCACGGTCGTTCTGCGCGACTCGGGGTGGCTCGACCGGTTCGAATGCCCGGCCGGCCTGCAAAAGGTCGGGCTGGAGGATCCCCAGTTCAACAAGATCTTCGCCGTCTTCGGCTCCGATCAGGTCGAGGCGCGGGAGATCCTCGACCCCGTCTTCATGGAACAGCTGGTCGCGCTGGAGCAGGCCTACGCCGGCGAACACGTGCGCTGCGGCTTCGTCGGACCCGACCTTCTCATCGCCGTCGAGGCGCCGCTGCGCTTCGAGATCGGCGGCATGTTTACAACCCTGGTCGACCGGACGCGGGTGCAGCGGATCGCGGGCGACATCGAGGCCGTGTTCAAGCTCATCGACCAGTTCAAGCGCGCATGAGGACGCTCGGGCTTCTTGGCGGCATGAGCTGGGAAAGCTCGGCGGTCTACTATCGCCAGCTGAACGAGGGCGTGCGCCAGCGCCTGGGCGGGCAGCACTCGGCCAGGCTCGTCATGTGGTCCGCCGACTTCGCGCCAATCGCGACGATGCAGGCCGAGGGCCGCTGGGGCGATGCCACGGCGGTGCTCGTCGAGGCGGCGCGCGGCCTGGAACAGGCCGGCGCGGAAGCCATCCTGATCTGCGCCAACACCATGCACCGGATGGCCGGCGAGGTCGCGGAGGCCGTCGCCGTCCCGCTGATCCACGTCGCCGACGTCACCGCCGACGCCATCCGGGCAGCCGGCGCTCGGCGGCCGTTGTTGCTGGCGACGGCGTTCGTCATGGAGCAGCCGTTCTACCGCGAGCGCTTGCGGGCGCGCGGCGTCGAGACGCTCGTGCCGCCGGAGCCGGAGCGCCGGCGGCTGCACGCCATCATCTTCGATGAGCTCGTCCGCGGCCGCTTCGAGCCCGGATCAAAGACTGAGGTCGTTGGCATGGTCGAGAGCGCGGTCGCCCGGCACGGCGCCGACGCGGTCATCTTCGCCTGCACCGAGATCGGCATCCTGGTTCAGCCGCGCGACGTCCCGGTTCCGGTCTTCGATACCTTGGTGCTGCACGTGCTCGCGGCCTTGGACTTTGCGCTCGCCGAAGCGGAACCTTCGACACAGGCCGTCAGCTAGACTATATTGGCGCTTAAGGACCATGGCATGGTCTATGGGTGACGCATGCAGATTCCCATAACCGACGCAAAAGGCAAGCTGACCGAGCTCGTGCGCCGCGCGCAGGCGGGCGACGAGGTGATCCTCACACGGCACGGCCATCCCGCCGTTCGGCTCGTCGCCGTCGGGGCGCCGATCGAGAAGGCGGCCCGACGTAAGATCCTCGAGGCGTTTCGCGAGGCCGGCGCGGCCAAGGCTGTCGAAGGTGCTTCGGCGGCGCGGAGCCAGGATTTCCTCTATGACGAGGACGGCCTGCCAAGGTGATTGCGATCGACACCTCGGCGTTGATGGCGATCGCGCTGCGCGAGCCGGCTGCGGACGCCTGCCAGAAGGTGCTGGAAGAGCAGACCGAGGTTCTGATTTCGGCGGCGACGGTCGCCGAGGCCCTCATCGTCGCCGGGCGCAGGAACATTGGCGCCGAGACGGCCGGTCTGATCGACGATCTAGGCTTCACGGTCGTCCCGCTTACGCTCGCCGGCGCCCGCAGGGCCGCGCTCGCCTACGCTCGCTGGGGCAAGGGCGTGCATGCCGCAAGTTTGAACTTCGGCGACTGCTTCGCTTATGCGGTGGCCAAGGAGCACAACTGCCCGTTGCTGTTCGTCGGTCGGGACTTCGCGCAGACGGACATCACCGCCGCGCTCGGTTAGCCGCCGCCCCGCCCGCGCAAAGGTCAAATCACCCCAGCGGATGTACGCCGCCGGTAAAGTAGGGATGCGCCCAGAGCAGAGCGGCCCAGATCACGATCGCCACGAGGAGACGCCACCAGATCTCGCCGAGCACGAGCTTCTGGCGACCCTGGACGATGGCGGCGAAGGGGATGTTCGAGGTGTGCGCTTCGAAGGCGTGGTAGCGGTCGCCGAGCGCGCGCCGGCGCTTGGCGTCGATGCTTAGCGGGCCCAAGAGCGCGGTGACCAGGATGCCGCCGAACAGGATGAGGTCGGCCAGCCGGCCGTTGGCGATGAGGTGCGCGACCGCCCAGATCGCCGCGCCCCACAGGAACGGATGGCGCGTGATGCGGGTCATGCCGGTGGCGGCGCTCGGTTTGTCCACCTGCGCGTCGCCGCGCACGCGGGTCGGGCTGTTGGTGAGCAGGCCCGGCACGGCGAACAGGAAGGCGATGAAGACCAGCAGGATCGCCGGGTCGCGCCCGCCGCGGCCGAAGTCCCAGAGCTCCTGGTTCGCCGCGGTCCGGAACACGCCGCGGAAGGCGATGATCATCCAGACCAGCGAGCCGATCGAAGCGAGCGAGAAGAGCCCCAGGTATGGCCCCTCGCCAATGACGGCGACGATCCGATCGCGCAGCGACGTGCCTGAAATCAGAAAATGGATCGCCATGAAGGCGGCCACCGCCGCGACGAGCATGATCATGGCGCGCCTCTCCCTCTCGGGTTTCGCGCAACCATGCTACGTGTGGCCCCGTGAGGGAAGCAGCGTTCCCAGCCGACAGAAGCCGCCTCGATCGTCGATATGGCGACGCGCCGTGCGGCGCGCCGAGCCCCGAGGCGGGCGGGAGCCGAGCCCCGCAGCAGGTTGGCAGGGTTTTGGTCGAAGGCGCGACTTTAGACGGCCCGAAAGCAGGCCTCATGCGTCTGTGAGGGCGGTTCCGGGCGGCTTGCGATGGGGCGAATAAGCGGTGAAGCTCCGGCGGCCGCGAAAGGATCAGGTGGCGATGAATTGCCGGCGCGGGCGCATCAAAAGCCGACACGACTGAGATGAGCGCCATCACCAGCGTCGAACCCTCAGCGCCGATCGACGTTTCGCGCGAGCCGGCGTTCACGCTTGGTCAGGCGACCGTCCGGCCGTCTGCCGGCGAGGTGCGCGCGGGCGGTCGGGTGATCCGACTGGAGCCGCGCGTGATGCAGGTATTCGTGGCGCTGGCGCGCGCCGGCGGCGGCGTGGTCTCGCGCGACGACCTGGTCGCGAGCTGCTGGAGCGGTCGAATTGTCGGTGATGACGCGATCACGCGCTGCGTCGTTCGGCTGCGCCGGCTCGCGGAGAGCGAGGCGCCAGGATCGTTCGCCATCGAGACCTTCAACAAGATCGGCTACCGGCTTGTGCCCGCGGGCTCCGAGACCGAGCGACCGCCGGCGGATGCCCCGGGCGCGCCGCGCGGTCCGGCCATCTGCGTGCTGCCGTTCGTCAACATGAGCGGCGACCCCGAGCAGGAGTACTTCTCGGACGGGATCAGCGAGGACATCATCACCGACCTCTCGAAGGTCTCGACGCTTCAGGTCTGCGCGCGCAACACCGCCTTCGCGTTCAAGGGACAGTCGGTTCGGGCGGCCGACCTGGCGCTGGAGCTGGGGGTGAGCCACGTGCTGGAAGGCAGCGTGCGCAAGGCAGGCGGTCGGGTGAGGATCACCGCCCAGCTGGTCGATGGGGCCACGGGCAACGACGTCTGGGCCGACCGCTTCGACCGCGACCTGACCGACATCTTCTCGCTGCAGGACGAGATCTCGGAGGCGATCGTGAGCGCGCTTCGCCTCAAGCTCTTGCCGGCGGAGAAGTTGGCGATCGAGCGGCGAGGCACGAACAGCGCCGAGGCCTACGACCTCTATCTTCTCGCCCGACAGCTCTGGCTCAGCGGCAACTACGGCGACCTGGGCCTGGAAGAAGCGACCGTCCGCCTCTGCCGCCAGGCTGTGCAAGTCGATCCGGCCTACGCGCAAGCCTGGGCCCTCATGGGGTCCGCCCAGACGAACCTGCGCTTCACCTTCGGGAGGTCGGACGTTGACAGCTGGACGGCCGTAGAGAGGGCGTTGGCGCTCGATCCCGATCTGTCCGAGGGCCACGCTCTCAAAGCCAGGCATCTACACTTCGCGGGCCGCTACGACGAAGCCACCGAAGAGGTCGCGATCGCCCTTCGCCTGGACCCGGAGTCGTATGAGGCCAACGCCGTTGCTGGCCGCTATTACCACGGCCAAAGGCGGTTCGAGGATGCGATCCGGCATTGGGAAAAGATGGCGGCGCTGACGGACATCAACTTCGCCGTCCATGGCATGCTTTCAAGTTGCTACACCGCGCTCGGTGATGCCGAGGGCGCCCGCCGCTCAGCGCAGGCGTCGCTTGCCCGCGCCGAGGCGACGTTGGCGCAGGACAAGAGCAATGGCGCGGCGATGGGCTTTGCAGTGACCGCGCTGGCCGTGCTCGGCGAGGCCGAGCGGGCCCGGGACTGGATCCGGAGCGCCCTGCTGATCGACCCGGAAAACGAGATAATGCGCTACAACTTCGCCTGCGCGCTCAGCATCCATCTCCGGGATATCGAAGGCGCGCTCGAGTTGCTCGGCCCGAACTTCCAGCGGGCGACCCGAACGAACCTCAACCATGTCAAAGCCGACCCGGACATGGACCCGCTGCGCGATGATCCGCGCCTCCAGGCCATGATCGCGGCAGCCGAGGAGCGCCTGGCGGCGGAGGGCCGGTCCGGACCGCGGGCCTAATCGCCGACGATCGGCTCGGCTGTTTTGGGTCGGTGGGCGCGACGCCTTCTAGCCTGGCCGTCCACGCCGCCCGATCGGGCCGCAGCGACGCTTGCAGGGTAGCGGGGCGACGCCGGTTGCGCCCCTCTTCGGCGCTCTAGCGGGACGCGCCGATTTCAACGGGCGGCTCGACCAGCAGGCCCTTGTCACGCATGTAGTCGGCAAGCGATGCGAGGCTCGCCGTCCGGACCGCCCCGTGCTGGTCGTCGAGCACGAGCCGTCCATCGATGACCGAGCCGAACGCGCGCACCAGCGGATTGAGTTGCACCTCTGTCGGCTTGAACTCCCTGCGGATGATAGCGTCGATGCGGTCGACGTCGGTGATGTCGAGGCGCGCGGCCACGATGAGGCGGAGCAAGAAGTCGGTGCAATTCTGGTGCTTAGCCTCGAACGGGTTGGCCATCAGACTGTAGTCGGGGTTGTGCAGCGCAGCGTAGGCGGGCGAATGGAGCAGCGCCAGCAGCCGCGCTTGCATCGCATCGGTCGGGACGAGCACCGCGGCCCGCGGGGGCGTGACCGAGCCGGTGAAGAAGCCCTCCGGCGTGTCCTCCACGAGGTCCGAGCGGTCGCACGGCAGGCGCCGACCGTCGCCCTGGTAGAGGTTGAAGGTCTGGTAGCTGCCGCCATCGTCGCCCTCGCGCACCCAAAGCCCGCCGTGGCTCAACAACATGTCCTTGGGCATGTCTCCGGGCGCGAGGCCGACGCGAAAGACGATCGCCACCGTGGCGCCGCGGGCGGCGAGCGCGCCCTCGACCGTCCCGGCGAACGCGCGGGCATCTGCAGCGCTCAAGTGCCGCGCAGGGAGCGCCGGGCAGGCGGCGTAGGCCGGCGCTGTTCCGACCAGCGTCAACCCGAGCGCCAGCATGCCCCACAGCGTCGCCAACGAGCCCTGACGGAGGCGGGTCAACTCAGACTGAGCTCGACCACCACCGGCACGTGGTCGGAGGGCTTGTCCCAGCCGCGCACGGACTTGTGGATGGTGACGCCGGCCAGCCGATCGGCGGCCTGCGGCGAGAGCAGGGCATGGTCGATGCGGATGCCGTGGTTCCGCTGCCATGCGCCAGCCTGGTAGTCCCAGAAGGTGTAGCCGCCGGGCGCGCCGACGGCCTCGGCATAGGCGTCGGTGAGCCCCAGCCACTTCAGCGCGCGCCAGGCCGCCCGGGTCTCCGGCTGGAACAGCGCGTCGCCCATCCAGGAGGCCGGATTGTCGGCGTCCTCTGGCTCCGGGATGACGTTGTAGTCGCCGGTCAGCACGAACCGCTCCTCGAGCGCCAGGAGAGAGCGCGCGCGGGCGTTCAACCGGTCCATCCACGCCAGCTTGTATGTCGAACCGGTCGGTGCCGATCGGGTTGCCGTTTGGCAGGTAGATCGAGGCCACGCGCACAGGGTCCGGGCCGGAAACCACCGCCTCGATGTAGCGCGCATGGTCGTCACCATCGTCGCCCGGCAAGCCCTTTGCGCACGTCCTCGAGCGGCGTCTTCGAGAGCAGGGCGACGCCGTTGTAGCTCTTCTGGCCGTGGACGACCGCGTTGTAGCCAAGCCGCTCGAACGCCTCGGTAGGGAACCGCTCGTCGACGCACTTGATCTCCTGCAGGCAGGCGACGTCGGGGCTCGCCTCGGAGAACCACTTCGAGCACCGTCTCCAGCCGGGCGTTGACCGAGTTGACGTTCCAGGTCGCTATGCGCATGGGCTTAGTCTGCAACGGTCCCGCCCGGGACGAAAGCCGCTTTGGAGTTCAACGATGACCGCGTCCGCCGCCGGCAATCCCGTCCTCGCCGATTGGGGGAGCGCACACGGCGGCGTTCCGGCCTTCGACCGGATCAAGGTCGAGCACTTCCTGCCGGCGCTCGAGGAGGCGATGGGTCGCTACCGCGCCGAGCTCGCCGTGATCGCGTCCAACTCCGAACCGCCCAGCTTTGAGAACACGCTCGAGGCCATGGAGCGGTCCGGCCGCGCCTTTCGCCAGGCGACGGCGTTGATGAGCGTCTTCACCTCGACCATGAACAGCCCGGCCATGCAGGCGGTGCAGCGCGAGGCCGCGCCGAAGCTCGCCGCCTTTCGCGACGAAATCTTCCACAACCGGGCCTTGTTCGACCGTATCCGCGCGGTCTACGACGCGCGCGATACGGACCCGCTGACGCCGGAGCAGCAACGGCTGGCCTATGTCATCCACCAGCGCTTCCAGCGGCAGGGCGCGGCCTTGCCGCCGGCCGAGAAGCATCGCCTGGCCGAGATCAACCAGCACCTGGCCAGTCTCTACACGGCCTTCAGCCAGAACATCCTGGCCGACGAGGAGGGCCTGGCGCTGGTCCTCGATTCCGAAGCCGACCTCGCCGGTCTGCCAGCCGACATGATCGAAGCGGCGCGGGTCGCGGCCGCAGATCGCGGTCACCCCGACAAGTGGGCGATCCCCAACACCCGCTCGGCGATGGATCCATTCCTCACCTATTCCACCCGCCGCGATCTGCGCGAGAAGGCGCTGAGGCTTTGGTCGAGCCGCGGCGACAACCCGGGCGAGCACGACAACAACCCGATCATGACCGAGGTGCTCAAGCTGCGCGTCGAGAAGGCGAGACTGCTCGGCCACCCGACCTTCGCCCACTGGGTCGCCGACGGGCAGATGGCCAAGACGCCGGAGGCCGCCATGGGCCTTCTGCGCCAGGTCTGGGGCCCCGCGGTCGCCAGGGCGCGCGAAGAGATCGGCGAGATGCAGGAGATCGCCGCCGCCGAAGGCTCGAACGAGCCGCTCGAGGCCTGGGACTATCGCTACTACGCCGAGAAGGTCAGGCAGGCGAAGTACGACCTCAGCGACGAGGCGGTGAAGCCCTACCTGCAGCTCGACAAGCTGCGCGAGGCGATGTTCTGGGCCGCGGGCGAGATCTACGACCTGAAGTTCGCGCGGGTCGACGATGCGCCCGTCTATCATCCGGACGTCGAGGTGTTCGAGGTCACCCGCGGCGGCGAGCGCGTCGGGCTCTGGTATTTCGACTTCCTGGCGCGGCCCGGCAAGAGTTCCGGCGCCTGGATGAGCGAGTACCGCACCCAACAGGGTCTCGCCGGCGTGACGCCGGTGATCTCCAACAACTCAAACTTCATCCCAGCCGGGCCCGGCGAGCCGGTGCTGATCTCCTGGACCGACGCGGTGACGCTGTTCCACGAGTTCGGCCACGGCCTGCACGGGCTCAATTCGAAGGTGACCTACCCTTCGCTCGCGGGCACGGCGGTGGTGCGGGACTTCGTCGAGCTGCCGAGTCAGCTGAACGAGCGCTGGCTGCCGACGCCCGAGCTGCTTCAGCGGTTCGCCGTCCACTATCGGACCGGCGAGCCGATGCCGGCGGAGCTCACCGAGAAGGTGCTGAGGGCGCAAAACTTCCGGCAGGGGTTCAACACCACCGAATACCTCGCCTGCGCCATCCTCGACCTCGAGGCGCATCTGGCCGCAGACGAGACGTTCGATGCCCGCGCGTTCGAGCGCGACGCGTTGGCCAAGCTGGGCATGCCGCGCGAGATCATCCTGCGCCACCGGCTGCCGCATTTCTCCCACGTGTTCTCGGGTGAGTCCTACGCGGCGGGCTACTTCAACTACATCTGGGCCGACGTCCTGAGCGCGGACGCAGCCGAAGCCTTCGCCGAGGCGCCCGGCGGCTTTTATGACCGGGAGCTCGCCAAGACGCTGCTGCAGACGGTGCTCAGCGTCGGCAACACGGTCGACGCCGCCGAGACCTACCGGCGCTTCCGCGGCCGCGACGCGGAGACGAGCGCGCTGATGCGCAGCCGTGGGTTCGAACCGGCCAGCGCTTGACGCCGCGTCTTGCGCATCGTCGCGATCACTGACGCTGACGATCCGCGCATCGCCGCTTATCGGCGGGTGCGCGAGCGCGACCTGGCCGGCCGCGAAAACGGCTTCATCGCTGAGGGCGAGGTGGTGCTGCGCGTCTTGCTCGGCGCCGGCGCGCGCTGCAAACCGGCCTCGTTGCTGGTCGCCGAGAACCGGCTCGCGCGCCTCGAGGCGCTCATCGCCGACCTCGACCCCGCCATCCCGGTCTACGCGGCGAGCCAAGCGGTGATGGACGCGATCGCGGGCTTCCCCATCCACCGCGGCATGCTGTCCTTGGGCGAGCGGCCGCCCGATCCCGGCGCGAGCGTGCTGCTCTCCGGACTCCCCCCACGCGCGCTGGTCGTGGTGCTGTTCGGCGTCGCCAACCACGACAACATGGGCGGGTTGTTCCGTAACGCCGCCGCCTTCGGGGTGGATGCGGTGCTGCTCGACCCGCGCTCGTGCGATCCCCTCTATCGCAAGGCCATCCGCGTCTCGGTCGGCGCTGCGCTGAAGGTTCCGTTCGCTCGCCTGGCCGAGGGCGAGGACGCGCTCGCGCTCCTGGCGCGCGCAAAGTTCACGCCGCTCGCCCTTTCGCCCGGCGGCGCCGAAACGATCGCGAGCCTGAAGCGCCCGGCGCGCGCGGCGGTCCTGTTCGGCGCGGAAGGGCCCGGATTGCCGCCGGACGTGCTGGCGCGCGCGCGGACGCTGGCCATCCCGATGGCGGCGGGCTGGGACTCGCTCAACGTCGCCGCAGCCAGCGCTATCGTGCTGCACGCGCTGACGGCGGGCGCGGCGTAAGAGCCGATTCTGCGGGCGCGAAAGCGCGACCGGTGCTTTTATGCCCCGTCTGCGGCGTCGAGCCCGCGTTCAGGTCAGCGCTCCGGGGGGTGTCTATGGCGACTGCAGCGACCATCCAGGAGAACGCCGCCCCGCCACGTCCGGATCGGGCGCTGATGCTGGCGTCGATCGTGATCGTCGTCGGCGTCCTCTCGACGACGCTCGCCCAGACCGGCGTGCTCGCCCGCCTCCCGTTACAGAACATGCTCAAGAACGAGCTGCACATCAGCCGCTCGGCCAGCGCCAGCTTCTTCTTCCTCGCCGGCCTGCTTTGGTACTTCAAGCCACTCGCCGGCATCTTCACCGACGCCTTCCCCATCCTCGGCACGCGTCGGCGCAGCTACCTGCTGATCTCGACCGTGCTCGCCACCGCGTGCTGGCTCGGCCTCTACTTCACGCCGCACCGCTATGGCCCCTTGTTGTGGATCTGCATGCTGATCAGCAGCTGTATGGTGTTCGCGAGCGTCGTGATCGGCGGCTACATGGTCGAGATCGCCCAGGCCACCCAGGGCACAGGGCGGCTGACCGCGATCCGCCAGTTCGTCGGCCTGGGCTGTTCGTTGGTCGCCAGCCCCGCCGGCGGCTACCTGGCGGCGATCAGCTTCGGATGGACCGCCGTCGCCTGCGGCGGGGTCATGGCGCTGCTGTTCCCGGCGACGCTGTTCTTCCTGCGCGAGGAGCGCAAGCGCGTGAACGCGAGCGAGGTCCTGGCCGATGCCGGGCGGCAGCTCGTTCGCATCGGTTCGGCGGGCGCCATGTGGGCCGCGGCCGGGCTCTCGGCGCTGTTCTACGTCGCGCCTGGGTTACAGACGGCGTTCTTCTACCGGCAGCAGGACGTGCTCCACATGACCACGGTCGTGCAGGGCTACGCCGGCTCGGTCGGCGTAGCGACCGGCTTCGCTGCCGTTCTCGCATACGCCTATGCCTGTCGGCGGATCAACTTCCGCGTGCTTTTGCTCGGCAGTATGGCGGTGGCCGGCGCCGCGCACATTCTTTTCATCTACTACACCTCGATCCCTCGAGCGTTCGCGCTGGGCGCCCTGGACGGATTCACCTTCACGCTGGCGGAGCTGGTGATGATGGATCTGGCGATGCGCGTGACGCCGGCCGGCAGCGAGGGACTGGGTTTCTCGCTGATGATGAGCGCGCGCAACCTGCCGCTGTTCGCGACCGACGTGCTGGGCTCGAACCTGCTCGACCACTTCCACTGGACGTTCAACCAGCTGGTGCTCGCCAACGCCGCGGTGATGATCGCCGCGACGCCGCTGATGCTGCTGTTGCCCCGCCGCTTCTTCCGTGCGCGCGACGCCGAGATCATCCGCGATGAGGAGCTCTACGAGCCGGCGCCCGCGCCAGCGACGCAGATCGAGGGCTGAGGGCCTCAGCCCTTCGCGAACCGCGCCATGTCGCTGGCGGTATCGCCGCTGATGTCCGGGCAGGCGATGGAGAAGATTTCCGTCCCGTGCACGGTGCCCATCACCTGGCGGCAGCGCGCCGCGACGCCGTTGGCGATCAACAGCCGATAGAAGTTCACGCCCTCGTCGCGTAGCGGATCGCACTCGTTGACGCTGATAACGGTGGGCGGAAAGCCCATCACATCCTCGGCGGTCGCAAACCCCGGCCACGCAAGCGGATTGCGTTTCTCCAGCTCCTCGATCCCGTAGGCCATCGCGCCGCGATTGTTGTGCAGGTTCAGGAAGATGCCGTTGTTTTCGCTCGACGATGGGTTCTGCGGCAGAGGCCAGATGCCGGCGATGTAGGGGCAGAGCGCGTAGACGCCCTTGACCAGGCCAAGGTCGCCGTCTTGCTTGAGCTTCAGGATGGTGGCCAGCGCCAGATTGCCGCCGCCGCTCTCGCCCGCAACCACGATGCGGGCCGGGTCGATGTTCAGCGCCGCCGCGTTGGCGTGGGTCCACTTCAGCCCGGAGACGCAATCGTTGAGCCCAGCGGGGAAAGGGGCGACCTCGGGCACGGAGGAGGGCGCGAGGCAATTGCGGAAATCCACCATCACCACACAGACGCCAAAGCCGGCGATGATCCGGCCCCAAGCGCGCCACGGCCCGTCGTAGCAGGAGAGCGTCATCATACCGCCACCGTGGATATAGTAGACGCACGCCAGCCGTTCGGCCGTGTCGGGGCGGATGATCTGCAGGTTGATGCGGTTGCCGTCAGGCGCCGAGACAATGCTCTCGGAGCGGATCGCAAGCCCGGTTTTCGGCGCGATCGTCTCGTTGTCCGCGGCGTCCATCATCGCCTTGGTCGCCTGCGCCTGGGCGGGATCGATGGCGGCCTGCTCGGCGAGCATCTGCTTGCGGCTCGCCACGTCGGCCTGCGGCGCCATGTCCATCGCGCCGAAAATCGCCTTGATGCGTGGGTCGATGCGCGGATCCGCCGCGAGCTTCGAGACCATGGGCCGCTCCTTTGCCGAGAGCGGCTATTGAGGCGAACGCGCCTGCCCTTGTCAAAGCGTCTAGGGCGCTGGATGCGCCTTGACGAAGGCCGTGATCTCATCGGCGACGCCGGGCGCGAGCGGCAGGCCCGGGTCGGCGTATGTCGACATGTTGGCGTTCCGGTCGGCGGGCGCGACTTTGAGCACGTGGTTAACGCCGGGCAGCAGCACGAGCTCGACCCCGGGGCGGGCGTGCGCCAGCATCTGGGCGTCCTCGACCGAGACTTGCAGATCGGTCGTCCCCTGCAGCACCAGCGCCGGCCCTTGGTAGCCGGCAAGCAGCTTCACCGAGTTCCTGCGCCATCAGATCGATCAGGTAGTCCTGCACCGAAGGCCGAAAGAGCGGCAGCAGCGCCGGGTTCATGTTGCTGGTGTCGACGTGCCGGCCGGCCTCGAGCGCGGCGATCGCCTCCAGCGCGTCGGCCAGGATCGGCGCGTTCGCCGGGTTGTCCTTAAGCTGCTGGGCGAGCACGTCGCCGAACCGGCGACCGAAGCCCGACACCAGGATGAGCCCGCAGATCCCCTCCGGCTGTTGCGCCGCCGCCTCGGCGACCAGCGCGCCCTCGCTGTGGCCGAGCACCCAGATGCAGCGAGCGCCGGTCTTCGCCTTCAGCGAGGCGACCCAGGCATGGACGTCGCTGGCGTAGTCGCCGATGGTGACCTGATCGCCGTTCTTGACCGCCGGCCCGCTCGCGAACATGCCACGCTTGTCGATCCGGGCGCTGGCGATGCCGTCCGCGGCCAGCGCTTCGGCGAGCAGGCGGTAGGGCGCGGCCCTCACTCCCATGGGATTGTCGCCGTCGCGATCGGTCGGTCCCGAGCCTGGGATGATCAGGACCACCGGCGCGTGCGGGTTGTCCGCCGGCGTGAGCAGCGTCCCCTTCAGGGGCGCGAGCGGACCTGGCGCCTCGACGAAGGTCTCGATGGGCTCGGCCACCGCGGCGCCTGTTGCGAGGAGGGCGACGGCGGCGAGCGCTGCCGCGATGGCAACGCTGGGCACGAGGGTCAGATCGAGAAGCTGACGCCGCAGCCGCAGCTGGAGCGGGCGTTGGGGTTGCTCACGCGGAACTCGGCGCCGGCCAGCTCGTCGACGAAGTCGATCTCCGAGCCCGTTCAGCAGCGCCAGCGAGACGACGTCGACCAGCGCCGCCGCCCCGTCGCGCTCGACCTTCAGGTCGTCGGCCTCGGCGGCGTCGACCAGGTCGAACCTGTACTGGAAGCCGGAGCAGCCGCCGCCCTCGACCGCCACGCGCAGCATCACCGGCCGGCCCTCGCGCGGGCGATGGCGTGCAGCCGCTGGGCGGCGGCTTCGGAGAGGGTGACGGGCGTTGGCATCGGTGCTGCTGAACTCTGAGGGTCACCCTATATGAGACCAGCGCGGCCTGTGCGAAAGAGGCGCCGCACCCGCAAGGATTGCCGCATGGCGCCTGCAGAGGCTTCGAACGCGCCGTTCCGCGCGCCCTTTCGCCGCCGATCCGGCGCGCCTCGGCCGGGCGACGCTACCCCGAGCCGGCCAGCCGCACGCGCACGCCCTTCGCCCGCGACCGCGACCGCATCATCCACACCTCGGCCTTCCGGCGGCTGAAGGAGAAGACCCAGGTGTTCGTCGCCCACGAGGGCGACCACTTCCGCACCCGGCTCACCCATTCGCTGGAGGTGGCGCAGATCGCCCGCTCGCTCGCCGCGGCGCTGGGCCTCGACGCCGACCTGGCCGAAGCCATCGCGCTCGCCCACGACCTCGGCCATCCGCCGTTCGGCCACGCCGGCGAGGACGAGCTGGAGCGGCGATGGCCGCGCTGCGGCGGCTTCGACCACAACGTCCAGACCTTCCGGGTCGTCACCGAGCTCGAGCGCCGCTATCCCGACTTCGACGGCCTCAACCTCACCTGGGAGACGCTGGAGGGCGTGGTCAAGCACAACGGGCCGGTCGACGCCGCGCTGGACCGGCCGGCCTGGCGCGCGATCGCCGACTTCAACGCCGCCTACGACCTCGAGCTCGGCAGCTTGCGCCTCGGCCGAGGCCCAGGTCGCGGCCATCGCCGACGACATCGCCTACAACAACCACGACGTCGACGACGGCCTGCAGGCCGGCCTCTTCCGGCCTGGACGAGCTGGACGACGTGCCGCTGATCGGCCCGATCCTGGCGGCGCTGCAGGCCGAGCGGCCGGACCTCGACGAGCGGCTGACTGCGGCTCGAGGCCGTGCGCCGGATGATCGGCGCCATGGTCGACGACGTGCTGGCCGAGACCGCGCCGCAGCGTCGCCGACCATCGGCGTCGAGACCACGGACGACGTGCGCAGCCTCGGCCGCGCCGCTGGTCGCCTTCTCGCCCGAGATGGCCGAGGACCTGGCGCGGCTGCGCGCCTTCCTGCATCGAGCGGATGTACCGGCACTAGCGCGTCAACCGCACCCGCAGCCAGGCGCGGCGCATTCTGGCCGAGATGTTCGACCTGTTCCTGCCGAGCCGGACGTCCTGCCCACCGAGTGGTTCGAGCGGCCGCGCGAGCGGCGACGAGGCCGGCCGCGCGCGGGTGGTCTGCGACTACATCGCCGGCATGACCGACCGGTTCGCCATCGAGGAGCACCGCAAGCTGTTCAACCTCGACGTCTGGGGCTGATCGGAGCGGCCAACGGCTCGCGAAACGGCGTTAGAGTGGGGCTGAGGGGGGCGATTCGCGGCGGGCCTCGGCGGAGCTTTGAGCATGACCGACCAGGATCGCGGCGCGTATGCGCCGCAGAACGATGCGCCGCTCGCCTTCGATCCCAGGCGCGCCGGCGCGCGGCGCGGTCCGCCGCCGGTGACGCTGATCGTCAGCATCGTCGTGCTCTGCGCGATCGCGATCGGCGGCGTCATGCTCTACCGGCACGGCGCGCGCGAGGCGGGCCAGGCGCCGCAGGTGGTCGGGACGCCGGTGGGCGACTTCAAGCAGGCGCCGCCAGCCTCCGACGCGCCGGCCGACTCCTCGGCCGGCCTGCAAATCTACAAGACAGAGGTGCCGCCCGCGGGCGAGACCCCGCCCAGCGCCCGCCTTCGCGCCGCCGCCCGAGCAGCCCAGGCCGCAGACCGGTCGTGCGGCCGGCGCCGACGCAGTCGGTGACCGCTGCGGCGCTGCGCCCGGCCGAACCGGCGCCGACGATCGTCGCGCAGAGCGCCCTGCACACGCCCGTACAGAACGCCGCGAAGACCGCGCCGCCTCCGCCCAAGGCGCCGCCAGCGGCGAAGACGGTCGTCGCCAAGCTCACGCCGCCCAAGGCGCCGCCGGCTGCGAAGGTCGCGCCACCTGCCGCGCCGGTGGCCGCGCCCGCAACGAGCGGGCGCCGGCTCGGTGCAGATCGGCGCGCTCTCGTCGCCGGCTCTGGCCGACAAGGCCTGGAGCGACGTCGCCAAGCAGATGGGCGGGGCAATGTCCGGCAAGACGCGCAAGGTCGAGACGACGTCGAAGGACGGCAAGACCTACTACCGCGCCTACGTCGGCGGCTTTGCCGATCACGCGGCCGCGGTCAGTTTCTGCTCGGCGCTGAAGGCGAAGGGCACGTCCTGCATCGTGCGGTGAGCGCGCACGCCTGCATCCTCGGCTGTTCCACGACCGCGCTGACCGCCGCCGAGCGCAGCTTTTTTCGCGACGCCGACCCCTGGGGTTTCATCCTGTTCCGGCGCAACGTCGAGAGCCCGGACCAGGTGCGCCGGCTGGTCGAGGCCTTGCGCGCCAGCGTCGGCCGCGCCGACGCGCCGGTGCTGATCGACCAGGAGGGCGGCCGGGTCCAGCGCCTGCGGCCGCCGCACTGGCCCGCTTATCCGCCCAGCAGCGCCTATGGCGAGATCCGCAGCCCGCGGAGCGGCGCGAGATCGTTCGGCTGGGCGCGCGCCTGATCGCCCATGACCTGCACGCGCTCGGCGTCAATGTCGACTGCCTGCCGGTGCTCGACGTGCCGGCCCCAGGCGCTCACGACGTGATCGGCGACCGCGCCTACGCGCGCGAGCCCGCGGAGGCGGCCAGCCTTGGCCGCGCGGCCGCCGAGGGCCTGATCGCCGGCGGCGTGCTGCCGGTCATCAAGCACATTCCCGGCCACGGCCGCGCGCGGGCCGACAGCCACAAGCGGTTGCCGGTGGTCGACGCGACGCTGGCCGAGCTCGAGGCGCGCGACTTCGCGCCCTTCCGCGCGCTGGCCGACATGCCGATGGCGATGACCGCGCATGTGGTCTACCGCGCTCTCGATCGCAGCCGCCCGGCCACGACGTCGCCGCTCGTGATCGCCGAGACCATCCGCGGCGCCATCGGCTTCGACGGCCTGCTGATCAGCGACGACCTCTCGATGAAGGCGCTGAAAGGCGGCCTTGGCGAGCGCACGCGCGCGGCGCTCGCCGCCGGCTGCGACGTCGCCCTGCACTGCAACGGCGATGCGAAGGAGATGGCGGGCGTCGTCGATGCAGCGCCGCCGCTTGCCGGCCAGGCGCTGGCGCGGGCGGAGGCCGCGCTCGCCCGCCTGCCTCGCGACGTCGCCTCCTTCGATGCGGCGGAAGGGTGCGCTCGCTTTGCCGCCGCCTTCGATGGAAGATGGGCGGCCATGAGTCCGGTCGACCAGCCGTCCTTCGACTTTGCCGCCGCCGAAGCCGCCGCCGAGGAGGGCGAGGCGCTGATCGTCGACCTCGACGGCTACGAGGGGCCGCTCCACGTCCTGCTGGCGCTGGCCCGCGCCCAGAAGGTCGATCTGCTGAAGCTGTCGATCACCGATCTCGCCGACCAGTACCTCGCCTTCATCGCCACCGCCCAGCGCGCCGACTTCATCCTCGCCGCCGACTATCTGGTGATGGCGGCCTGGCTCGCCTACCTGAAGTCGCGGCTGCTGTTGCCCAGCTTCGCGCCCCGCCAGGCCGGCGAGCGCGCGCCGGAGGAGCTGGCCCGGGAGCTGGCGTTCCGCCTCGCCCAGCTGGATGCGCTGCGCAAGGCCGCCGAAGCCCTGCCAGACGCGCCCGATCCTGCGGCGCGACGTCTTTCCCCGCGGCGATCCGGAAGCCATCCAGATCATCGCCTCGCGCCCGCTGGAGGGCGATCTCTATGACCTGGTCCAGGCCTACGTGAGCCAGCGCGTGCGCGACACGGCGCGCAACTATCGGCCAGCGGCGCCCAGGGCCTACGCGCTCGAGGACGCCCGCCATCGCCTGCGCGGCCAGCTGCCCGAGCTCCGCGCCTGGACGGCGCTGACGGCGATCGCGCCGTTCGCGAGCCTGGGCGATCCGGACGCGCCGACCCGGGCGTCGTTCCTGGCCTCGACGCTGGCCGCGGGGCTGGAGCTGGTCCGCGAGGGCGAGCTCGAGGCGCGCCAGCTCGAGGCCTTCGCCGACCTCTATCTGCGCGCCCGCCTACGCCTGGATGCCGCCGAATGACTGACCCGGCCGAGACCGAGCGGCGCATCGAGGCGCTGTTGTTCGCCGCCGCCGAGCCGCTCAGCGCGGCGGACCTGGCGCGGCGGCTGCCCGAGGGCGCCGACATCGGCGGCGCGCTGATGGCGCTGATGGCCCGCTATGCCGAGCGCGGCGTGAACCTGGTCTGCGTCGCCGACCGGTGGCGGCTGCAGACCGCACCCGATCTCGCCTTCCTGATGACCGAGGAGCGGCAGGAGCCGCGGCGGCTGTCGAAGGCCGCGCTGGAGACCCTGGCCATCGTCGCCTACCACCAGCCGACCACCCGCGCCGAGATCGAGGCGATCCGCGGCGTGCAGGCCAGCCGCGGCACGCTCGACCTGCTGCTCGAGATCGGGTTCGTCCGCATGCGCGGGCGGCGGCGCTCGCCCGGCCGGCCGATCACCTTCGGCACCACGGACGCCTTCCTCGAGCACTATGGCCTCGCCAGCCTCGCCGACCTGCCGGGCGCGCAGGAGATGAAGAGCCTCGGCCTCGCCGGCGCGGAGCTCGGGTTCGACTTCACGACGCCGGATCCAACGCTCGCGCCGGCCGACGACGAGGAGCCGCTGGAGCCCACCGAGGCGCCGGAGTTCAACCAGGACTACCTCGGCGAGGCCGATTAACGGCCGCTGGCCTGACGAGTTGCCTGCCGGCGCTGGGCTATGGTCTATGCGGGCATGACCACCGTTCCCGTCGCACAGCCGAGCAGGTTTGCACGCGCGATCCGCGCGCTGTCGCAGACGGGCCGCCGGATCGAGGCGGCCGTGGAGCGCTGGCTGGCGAAGAACTCGCTGGCCGAGACCAGTGAGCTCATCTCGCGGACGGCCGTCCCCTGGGCCGCAACGCTCGAGGCCAACTGGACCACGATCCGCCGCGAGCTCGACCAGGTGCTGCGCGAGCGGGCGGCGCTGCCGACGATGCAGGAGCTATCGCCTTACCAGGACCGGATCGTGCAGGGGCGCGTGTGGAAAGCGTTCGTCTTCCGCGCTTACGGCATGCGCTTTTCCGACAATTGCCGGCGCTGTCCCGAGACGGCGAAGTTGCTCGACGCCGTTCCGGGTCTCGAGGTCGCGTTTTTCTCCGTGCTGGAGCCGGGCGCGCACCTGGCTGCGCACCGCGGCGCCTACAAGGGCCTGATCCGCACCCATCTCGGCCTCATCGTTCCCGAACCGCGCGACCGGGTGCGGATGAAGGTCGGCGGCGAGACAATCGTTTGGGAAGAGGGCAGGGCGGTCACGTTCGATGACACCTACCGGCACGAGGTGTGGAACGACACCGACGGCGTGCGCGTCGTGCTCCTGATCGACACGCCGCGGCCGCTTGCCCCGGGCGCGGCCCGCGTCAACTGGCTGATCGTGCGCGCGGCGCGCATCGCGCCGATGGCCTTCGAGTTCTATCGCCGGATGCGCAATCGGCCGACGGCGATCAAGGCCTGAGGGCGGCGCCATCGCGGCCATCGCTGCTCCTTGGCGACCTTGGCGTCCTTGGCGGTCAAAAGGGACGGCGCCGCTCGCGCGGCGTGCTAGGGTTGCCGCTCAAGGGCGCGCTTGCTAAACGGGCGCCCTCCGGCCACGCGCGCCGGCGGGTCACGCTCTCCGGCGCGATTGTTCGTTGTCTGGAGGAGTGTAGCTCAGCTGGTAGAGCATCGGTCTCCAAAACCGAGGGCCGGGGGTTCGAGTCCCTCCACTCCTGCCACTATATTCCTGCCACCGCGGCGATTGGGGCCGCGGTCGCAAAAGAAAGCCGCCGAATGGCCAAGGATCAGGGTTTGACGCCCGCTCTCCCAAGGGGACGCTCGCCCGCGCCGGTGAACGAGCCGCCGAAGAAGCGCGTCTCGCCGATCCAGTTCTTCCGCGAGGTCCGCGCCGAGGCGCGCAAAATCACCTGGACCAGCCGGCGCGAGACCTGGATCACGTCGGTCATGGTGTTCATCATGATCGTTATCGTCGCGACGTTCTTCGTGCTCGTGGACCTAGGCCTGCGCGCGCTCATGGAGCTCATTCTCAAGTTCGCCGCGTCCTAAGAGAGATCGCAAAGATGCCCGCCGAAGCGGCTGAAGCCGTCAAATCCAATCCCAGGCACAAGTGGTACATCGTCCACGCCTACTCGAATTTCGAGAAGAAGGTGGCCGAGTCGATCCGTGAGCAGGCCAAGGCCCAGGGCCTCGAGGACTGCTTTTCGGAAATCCTGGTGCCTACCGAGGACGTGGTCGAGATCCGCCGCGGACGGAAGGTCAACGCCGAGCGCAAGTTCTTCCCCGGCTATGTGCTGGTGAAGATGGACCTCAGCGACGAGGCCTACCACCTGATCAAGAACACCCCGAAGGTGACCGGCTTCCTGGGCTCAGGGACCAAGCCGATGCCGGTCTCCGAAAAGGAGGTCGCCCGCATCATCGGCGCCATCGAGGAAGGGGTCGAACGGCCGAAGCCCACCATCACCTTCGAGATCGGCGAGATCGGTGCGCGTCATCGATGGCCCCTTCGCGAGCTTCAACGGCAGCGTCGAGCAGGTCGACGAAGAGCGCGCACGCCTGCGCGTCACCGTCTCCATCTTCGGCCGCGCCACCCCCGTCGAGCTCGAATACGCCCAGGTCGAAAAAACGACCTAGTCCTGCTACCCTGCGTAGCGGGGTGGCCCTATTGAACCACGAAGTACACAAAGGACACGAAGGGCACGAAGGGCTCGCCGCGGATGTCGAGCGCCTGTGCGCGATTATCGTAGACTCGGGGTTGAAGGTTCACCGGGCCCTCGGGCCCGGCCTTCTCGAATCCGCGTATGAGCACTGCCTCGCCTATGAACTCACTTCGCGCGGCGTGCTGCTCGCCCGCCAAGTTCCGCTCCCGATCGTCTACGAGGCGACGCGGCTGGACGCCGCGTATCGGATGGATATCGTCGTTGACGACGCAGTCGTCATCGAAATCAAAGCGGTCGAGGCGCTCACGCGCCTCCACGAGGCCCAAGTCCTGACCTACCTCAAGCTGTCTCGCAAGCGCGTCGGATTCCTTATGAATTTCAACGTTGAGCTCTTCAAAGATGGTCTCAGACGTCTCCGCTCCTGACCTTCGTGCCCTTCGTGTCCTTTGCGCCCTTCGTGGTTCAATAGGGCCTCACCGGAATCACTCCGGTCTCCAGAGCCACCTCAGGGTGTCGGCGAATACAGCGCCTCCGTGGCGGAGGTTGTGGCCGCCTTCGCCGAAGACGAACTTGACGTCGTAGCCGGCGAAATCGAGCGCCGCGGCGACCTCCTTGTTGGCCAAGGGCCAGTTGCCGAGGATGATGTCGGCGTCGGCCTCGCCGCTCTGCATCCAGACCCGGATCGGCTTGCGCTCCGTCGAGCGGATCAGGAACGGGTAGTTGTGGCCGCCGCGGATGGCGGTGAACGAGCCGCAATGGCTGACCACCCGCCCGAACGCGTCGGGCCGATACCAGGCGGCGGTGAAGGCGCAGATGCCGCCGCTCGAGATGCCGCAGATGGTGCGCTGTGCAGGGTCGGTCGTCAGCTTGCAGCCGATCTCGCTTTCGACGAACGGCTCGACGTCCTCGATCAGGAAGCGCACGTAGGCGTCGGTGACGCTATCGTATTCGATGCTGCGCTGCTGGGGTGAACCCTCCTTCGCCCCCGGCATGACGAAGACGCCGATGGTCGGCGGTATTTCTCCGGCCGCCAGCAGCGTATCGAACACCGCCGCCGCCCGCACGGGCCCGTCGCGATTGAGGTAGCCGCCGCCATCCTGGAACACCATCAGCGCCGGCGCGGGAACCCTTGGGATCGAACCCGTGCGGCGTATAGATCCACAAGTCGCGCGTCGTGCCGGAGAACACCCTGGCGCCATCCCAGCCGCGGAACGAGGCTACGCTTCCGCGCGGCGTATCGTCGGCCGGAAACGCCTCGGGGTTCGGGTGGTACTGGCGGTCGCCGGGGGTGGCCAGCGCGTTCTGGATCTCGCGGTTCGCCCGGCCGTTCACGACCTTGGTCGGGCTTACGTCGCTGAACGACAGGTGCAGTCCGAGCTTCTGGTACGTCTCAAGATCCATCGCGGTCATCCCTTCAATTGCCGCGGGCCGGCGAACCTGCTACACGCCCGCGCCTCAAATCCGTGGGAGGGGCGCCACCCCGCACCACGGCCTTTCGCTTAGTCTGAGAGGACATCCATGGCCAAGAAGATCCTCGGCTACATCAAGCTGCAGGTGCCCGCCGGCGCCGCAACGCCTTCGCCGCCCATCGGGCCGGCGCTCGGCCAGCGCGGCGTCAACATCATGGGCTTCTGCAAGGAGTTCAACGCCCGCACCGAGAAGGAGGCGCGGGCACGCCCGCTGCCGACGGTGATCACCGTCTATCAGGACAAGAGCTTCACCTTCGTCACCAAGACCCCGCCGGCGACCCTCTACCTGAAGGAGGCGGCCGGCTTGAAGTCGGGCGCCAAGGAAGACCGGCCGCGAGACGGTCGGGTCCAGGTGACGCGCCAACAGCTGCGCGACATCGCCGAGAAGAAGATGAAGGACCTGAACGCCAACGACATCGAGGCGGCCGCACGCATCATCGAGGGCTCGGCGCGCGCGATGGGCCTTCGCGTGGTGGAGAACTAGTCGATGACCAAGCAGACCAAAGCGCGAGAAGGCCTGGACCGGCGACCGCACCGTCATCCACCCGCTCGACGAAGCCGTCAAGCTGGTCAAGGCCAACGCCACGGCCAAGTTCGACGAGACCATCGAGATCGCCGTCAACCTGGGCGTCGACCCGCGCCACGCCGACCAGAACGTCCGCGGCGTGGTCAGCCTGCCGTCCGGCACCGGCCGCGACATGCGCGTCGCGGTCATCGCCAAGGACGCCAAAGCCGCCGAGGCGACCGAAGCCGCCGGCGCCGACATCGTGGGCGCCGAGGATCTGGTCGAGCGCATCCAGGGCGGCTTCATGGAGTTCGACCGGGTGATCGCCACCCCGGACATGATGGCGCTGGTCGGTCGGCTGGGTAAGGTGCTGGGCCCGCGCGGCCTGATGCCCAACCCGCGCGTCGGCACGGTCACGCCCAACGTCGGCCAGGCGGTCAAGGACGCCAAGGGCGGGGCGATCGAGTTCCGGGTCGAGAAGGCCGGCATCGTCCATGCCGGCGTCGGCAAGGCTTCGCTTCACCGACGAAGCGCTCACCGCCAACGTCAAGGCGCTGATGGATGCTCTGCAGAAGGCCAAGCCCTCCGGCGCGAAGGGGACCTACATCCAGCGGATCTCGCTCTCCTCGACCATGGGCCCTGGCTTCAAGATCGAGCCGACCAGCATCACGGCGTCCTAAAGGATGGCCTTGGCCATCAGCAGCGCCGGATTCTCCGGGCCCCAGATCTCGGTGAACTCCTCCAGCGGGACAAACCCCATCCCCAGGTAGAAGGCGCGCGTTCGCTCGTAGGGCTCGTACGGCAATGAAGGGCCGCGTGTCTTGACCGTCAGGAAGCGGCGACCCTCTGACCGCGCCTGCGCCATTGCCTGCTCGACCAGCGCCCGGCCTGCGCCCCCGCGATGCCGCGCGGGCCGCACGATGATGAGTTCGATCTCGAGCGCGGCCGCAAAATGCGGCTTCAACACCATGAGCCCAATGTCCTGGCCGACCAGGCGGGCGATCCAGGCGGGACCGGCTTCGGCCAGACGCTCGTAGGCGGCGTTGGACTCCGGCAGGCCGAACCATTCAGGCAGTTCGGCGAGGATAGAGCGGCAAAGCTCGCCCGAGCCCGAGGGCGCGAGCCTGATCGAAATTGGGGACATGTACGATTTTCCCAATCGCCTGGCAGAACCTGGCTCCGGAGCCGAAAAGTCGTACGTGTCCCCAATTTCCGGCGTGTCCCCAATTTCCGGCGCGCGCCATTGATATTTCCGCCATTCGCCGGTAGAGGACGCGCCTTCCGGCGTCCGGGCCTTTTTCGCCCGCCCGCCGATCCTGTCCGAGAGCCGCGGGCCCTGAAGTGGGCTTAATCGATCCCGCCGCGGGGAGATAGGGATGCCAACGGCCGCCGCGCGCTTGCCAGCGCCGCGAGCGGCTTGGCTCCGCTCCACTCGAGGACGCCCTGTTTGCCGTTCCGGTCGCGACCGGGCCGGCGCCGTGGACGAAAGGCTTGACGCATGGAGCGTGCGCAAAAGGCGGAGTCGATCGAGACGCTGAAAGGCGTTTTCGCCGACGCGGGCGCGGTCGTGGTGACCCATTACCTCGGCCTGACCGTCGCCGACATGAACGACCTGCGCGGCAAGCTGCGCGAGCAGGGCGCTTCGCTCAAGGTGGTCAAGAACCGCCTGGCCCAGAAAGCCCTGAACGGCGCCGGCGAGGGGGCGAGCGCGCTGTTCAAAGGCCCCGTCGCCATCGCCTACGCCAGCGACCCGGTCTCCGCCGCCAAGGTCGTGACCCAATACGCCAAGGACCACGAGCACTTCACCGTGGTCGGCGGCCTGATGGGGGCCGACGTGCTGGACGCCAAGGCCGTCAGCGCTCTCGCCAGCCTGCCCTCGCTCGACCAGTTGCGCGCCAGGATCCTCGGCATGCTGACGACGCCCGCGACCCGCATCGCCGGGGTGCTGCAGGCGCCAGCCGCCCAGATCGCCCGCGTCGTCGGCGCATACGCCGCCAAAGACGCCGCCTAACCCGTATTCGAACAAACGCACACCAAAGGACCTCATCCCATGGCCAAACTCGAAAAACTGGTCGAAGACCTTTCCTCGCTGACCGTCCTTGAGGCGGCCGAGCTCTCCAAGCTGCTCGAAGAAAAGTGGGGCGTCTCCGCCGCCGCGCCGGTCGCCGTGGCCGCCGCCGCGCCGGCCGGCGGCGCGGCTGCGCCGGCCGAAGCGGCCGAGGAGCAGACCGAGTTCACCGTCACCCTGACCTCGGGCGGCGACAAGCGGATCAACGTGATCAAGGAAGTCCGCGCCGTGCGCCCGGACCTGGGCCTGAAGGAAGCCAAGGACCTGGTCGAAGGCGCGCCGCAGACCGTGAAGGAGAACGTCTCCAAGCAGGAAGCGGAAGAGGTGAAGAAGAAGCTGGAAGCCGCCGGCGCGACCGTCACGGTCAGCTAAGCGGCGGCGCGCCACGCCGCCCGCCATCCCGATCCCGTCTTTCCCGCCCGGGGCCTTCGACAAGGAGGACCCGGGCGACGACGTGGTCTTCTATCTCGAGCCGCGCCTCGTCACGCACATCGACGATGCGGCCATAGCCGCGCTGACCGATCTCTACCGCGCCGTCCTGCCGCCCGGCGGGGTGATCCTCGACCTGATGAGCAGTTGGGTCAGCCACCTGCCGGACGAGGTCGCTTACGCCGAGGTGATTGGCCACGGGATGAACGTCCAGGAGCTGGAGGCGAACCCGAGACTGGATCGCTGGTTCATCCGCGATTTCAACCGCCAGCCCAGCCTGCCGCTCGAGGACGCGAGCCTCGATGCGGCGATGATGTGCGTCTCCGTCCAGTACCTGCAACGCCCGATCGAGCTCTTCGCCGATGTCGCCCGCGTGCTCAAGCCGGGCGCGCCGTTGGTGGTCAGCTTCTCCAACCGCTGCTTCCCGACCAAGGCGGTCGCCATCTGGTGGGGCCTGGGCGAGCAGGGCCATCCCGACCTCGTCCGCCTCTACCTCGGCGGCGCCGGCTTCGCCGACATCGCCGTCGTTCGCCTGTGCGACGGCCAGGGCAGCGACCCGATGACCGCGGTGGTTGGGCGGACGGCCGGCTAAAGGCGGGTGTGGTCTGGCGGGTCGGCCGAAGAGCGCCCGTCTAGGCGCGGCCTAAGGCATCGGCTCGCAGGTGACCGGACCGCTGACGGTCACATTGGACTTTCCCGATCCGTCGATGCTGGTCACGACGGCGTAGAGGATGATGCTGGGATCGTCGGCGGGGGTTGGCCGCGGACCCCTGCGATACGCCGCCGAGCACGCGCGGACGGGAGGCGGCGCGTGACCGAGCGCGGCGGGGATCGCACCGGCGTGGGCCAGGCTTCCCCAGCACGACGCGCCATCCTTCAGGACCGAGCACGGGGCGTTCAGTCCGCGCGTGTAGGTCAGCCGCAGAACCCCTTTGCTGAGCGAGACTGCGCGCAGCCCGCGCTCGGACTTCCCATCCTCGAACAGCTTCGCCCCCGAGCCGGCGGAGATCACGAGGAAGTCCACAGCGCCGTTCGGGTCCGTGGCGTCGAAGACCAGGAACGGCCCCTTGCGGCCCAGCAGCGAATAGCCCTCGGTCTTCAAGGCGATGGCGATCGGCGAGGCGGCCCGCCCGCACGTCGGCCGCTGAGCCGAAGCAGGGAACTGGACCATGGTCGCATCCCCCGGATCGGGCGTGTCGGTTCCCGTCTCGCGCACCATCAGGCCGGCGTAGTAGGTGCAGGTGATCTGGCCGACCGGATCGTCGGCCGACTTGGGCGCAAGCGTCTTCACCGCCGCCGGCCGATCGAACAGCCCCGCCTCGCGGTTGGGGGCGTCCGCGGCGGCGCGGCCGGCCAGGGCGACCACGGCTGAGAGCGCCGCCAAAGCCGCGAGTGACCGCGCGAGTGTTGGACTGAGCCCTGACCACATGGCGAACCCCCTCGATTGCAGATGCATTCTCCGCGCCCGTGACCTAGCATCTTCGCAGCCATCGTTGGGAGGTGAACGTGGGCCCAGTCGGCGCTCGCCGGCTCGTCGTCGTCGACAAGCCGCTGAATCCAAAGACGCTTTCGATCCGGCCGCTCAATCCGGTCATCGGCGCCGAGATCGAGGGCGTCGACCTCTCCCGGCCGCTGGCCGACGAGCAGTTCGCCGAAGTGCGCGCGGCGCTGAACGCCCACCATGTGCTGATCTTCCGCGACCAGACGCTAAACCGCGAGGACCACAAGCGCTTCGGGCGCATGTTCGGGCGCCTGCACGTCCACCCCTACCACGCCAAGAAGGTCGCGCCCGAGCATGCCGCCAACCGCGGCGGCGTCGGCGACGACCCCGAGATCCTGGTGGTGCGCGCCGACCAGAACTCCAAGTTCGTGGCCGGCGAGGGCTGGCACACCGACGTCACGTGCGATGCCGAGCCGCCAATGGGCTCGATGCTCTACGTCACCGAGACGCCGCCGAACGGCGCCGGCGACACCTGCTTCGCTTCGACGATCCGCGCCTACGACGCCCTGTCGACGACCATGCAGGGCTTCATCGAGGGGCTGACGGCGACCCATGACGGCGCGCAAGCCCTACTCGGCGGCTATGGCGCGCCGGAGCCGCCCGGCGGCTGGCCGCGCAGCACGCACCCGGTGGTGATCCGCCATCCCGAGAACGGCAAGCAAGGCGCTGTTCGTGAACCGCGGCTTCACGACCAAGATCAACGAGCTCGACGGCCGCGAGAGCGACGCGCATGCTCGAGTTGCTCTGGCGCCACGTCGAGAGCCGGCTCGACTTCCAGTGCCGCGTCCACTGGACGCCCAACACGCTGGTGTTCTGGGACAACCGCTGCACCCAGCACCACGCGGTCTGGGACTACTATCCCCACTCCCGCTACGGCGAGCGCGTCTCGATCATCGGCGAGCGCCCGTCGCTCTGACCGGCGCGGCCAGCGGCTGGTGGATGCGACAGGGATTGAACCTGTGACCCCCTCGGTGTGAACGAGGTGCTCTCCCGCTGAGCTACGCATCCTAAGCCCGAGCCAAAACGGGCCGTCGCTATAGCCTCCGCGCCGGGTGCGGGCAAGCCACGGCGCCAAGCCGGCTTCAGGAGTTCCGCGCCCGGCCGAGGAGCCGGCCGACCAGCGGCGGCAGCTCGGCGAAGTGTGTCGATCAGGTGATCGCCGCCCAGTTCGGCCGGCGCGATCTCGGTGTAGCCGAAGCTGACGACGATCGACGGCGCGCCGGCGGCCCGCGCGGCGCCGACGTCGCGACGCCGAATCGCCGACCATGACGCGCGCTCGATCCGCCCGCCGGCGGCCTCGATGGCGGCGATCAGGTGGCGCGCGATCCGGCTTGCGGCGCCGGCGCGTGTCGGGGCCGACGATGGCGGCGAAGCGGCGAGCGAGGTCCAGGCGCCTCGAGCAAGGCGACCGAAAGGTCGGTGGGCTTGTTGGTGCAGACGCACAAGCGCGGCGCCGGCGTCCGTCGAGCGCGTCCAGCGCCGCCTCGACGCCCTCGAACGGGCCGGCTCTCGCGCGCGATGCGCTCGCGGTAGAGCTCGATGAAGCGCGTCGACCAGGGCGGCGGGTCTGGCCCGGGTCCAGCGGCGCGCCGGCGGCGGAGAACCCGCGCTCGATCAAGGCGCGCGCGCCGCGCCCGACCATCACGCGCGCCTGCGCCAGCGGCAGCGTCGGCAGCCGCTGCTCGCCGAGCATCGTGTTCAGCGAGCCGACCAGGTCGGGCGCGGTGTCGACCAGGGTGCCGTCGAGGTCGAAGGCGACGGTGGCGCCGTCGAGGCTGCCGGGGGCCAAGGACATGCGGCGGCGTTTCGGCTAAATCGGACGCGCACGCAACGCCCGAAGATTCGAAGGAGACGAGATGCCCGCCCGCGCCGCCGTGATCCTGGCCGCCGGCCAGGGCACGCGGATGAAGTCGCCGATGCCGAAGGTGCTGCACAAGGTCGGCGGCCGCGCGATGCTCGACTGCGCCATCGACGCGGCGGAGGCTGCGGGCGCCGAGCGCATCGTGGTCGTGGTCGGCAAGGACGCGGCCGAGGTCGAGGCGCACGTCGCCGCCCGGCTCGGGCCCGGCCACGACCGCCGTCCAGGATCCGCCGCTCGGCACCGGCCACGCGGTGCTGGCGGCCAAGGACGCGCTGGCCGGGTTCGACGGCGAGGTGCTGGTCGCCTGCGGCGACGGTCCGGCGCTGAGCACCGCCGAGATCGAGCCGCTGTTCGGCCTGCGCGCGGCAGGGCGCCGATCATGGCGGTGCTGGGCTTCGAGACGCCCGAGCCGGCCGCCTACGGCCGCCTGATCATGGGCGAGGGCGACCAGCTGCTGCGCATCGTCGAGGCGCGCGAGGCGACCGCCGCCGAGCTCGCCGTCACCGCCTGCAACTCCGGCGTGTTCGCGGCCCCGGCCAAGCCGCTGTTCGAGCTGGCTGGCCAAGGTCGACGCCGCAGAACGCCAAGGGCGAATACTACCTGACCGACATCGTCGGCATCGCCAACGAGGCCGGCGCGGATCGTGCGCGCGGCGTTCGCGCCGAAGGAGGCGTTCATGGGCGTCAATTCGCATGGCCGAGCTCGCCGCAGGCGGAGGCCGCGTTCCAGGCGAAGACAGCGCGCGCGAGCTGATGGACGCCGGCGTCAGCATGACGGCGCCGGAGACCGTCTTCCTGTCGGCCGACACCCAGATCGCCGCCGGCGCGACGATCGAGCCGTACGTGGTCTTCGCGCCCGGCGTCGACGGTCGAGGCCGGCGCGGTGATCCGCAGCTTCAGCCACCTGGAGGGCTGCGCTCGTGCGCGACAGGCGCGCTCGTCGGCCCCTACGCGCGCCTGCGGCCCGGCGCCGACATCGGCGAGGACGCCCACATCGGCAACTTCGTCGAGGTGAAGAAGGTCAAGGTCGGCAAGGGCGCCAAGGCCAACCACCTGGCCTACCTCGGCGACGGCTCGGTCGGCGCCGGCGCCAACATCGGGGCCGGGACCATCTTCTGCAACTACGACGGCTTCGACAAATACGACACCCACGTCGGCGAGGGCGCCTTCATCGGCTCCAACTCGGCCCTGGTCGCGCCGGTGACCATCGGCGACGGGCGCCTATACCGGCTCGGGCTCGGTGATCACCAAGGACGTCGCGCCAAACGCGCTCGGCGCTGGGACGTGCGCGGCAGGAAGAGAAGTCGGGCTGGGCGACGGCGTTCCGCAGCCGGAAGATGGCCGAGAAGAAGGGCGGCTAGGCAGGCCGCTCAGGCCTCCACTCCGAGGAGCGGGACGCCCTCGGCCAGCGCGGCGGCGCGAAGCTCGTGGTCCAGGGTGGCGAGCGGCAGGTCCAGCCGTCGAGCGAGTTCCAGATAGGCGGCGTCATAGAGCGTCAGGCCGTGACGAGCAGCCAGGCGGGCCGTCGCGCCCCAGGCGTGCTGGTCCGTCTCGGGGTCGACCCGTATCGGCAGGAGAGCAAGGTCGGCCAGCGTGGCGTCCCGAAAGGCGGCGTCATGTCGGCTGCGCCGGACGCCCATCTCCAGCACGTTTGCGACCTCCAGCCGCCAGAGGGCGGGGACCGAGGCGCCGCCGCTCCCGACGGCTTCGAACACCGCGCGGACGGCGCGGGTCGTCTCGTCGCCGTAGACCCAGGCCAGGGTCGCCGAGCAGTCGAGCACGGGGCTCACGGCCGTCCGGAGTCCCGGTCGGCCTTCAAGGTCTCCCAGGGAATGGGCGCGACGCCCTGCGCGCGCGCCCTGGCCCGGATGCGGGCGAGTACGGCCCTGGCGCCCTCGTGATCAACCGCAGTCGTGCAGGGCGCCAGCCGCGCCACGGGCTTGCCGTGGCGGGTGATGACGATCTCCTCGCCCCGCTCGACCCTATCCAGCAGGGCGCCGAGCGTATTCTTGGCCTCGAACGCTCCGACTTGCATGAAGATCCTCATCAGTCCAGCTTAAGCTAGCTTAATATGGATCGGGCGGATTGTCATCCAAGCAGACGCGCCGAAGCGCCCGGCCCTTCGAACGCCGGCCGCTAAGCGATTTCCTGAGCGCGCCTCTGGGCGTGGATAATGCGTCTCAGTACCGCGCGCGTTCGATTGAGAAGAGTCCCCTGCTCGGGGGCGAGCACCTGCGCTCGTCCATTTGCAGAGATGATGATGATGATGATGACGATGATGATCCCGAACGGGGACCTTCTCGATCGAACGCCGCGGGCGCTTGCCCAGGGGCGATGACTTTGCGCGCTCGGGGCTCGCCACCCGGCCGCGCTTCCCGTATTTCGGATCGATGACCGTCGAGGCCGAAGCCCCCCAGCATCTCCCGATCACGCGCACCCACATCGCCGCGGCGGTCATGGGCAATGCGCTCGAGTTCTACGACTTCACCACCTACGCCCTGTTCGCGGTCCAGATCGGGCGGACCTTCTTTCCGGTCCACACGGCGTTCGGGAACCTGATGCTGTCCCTGCTGACCTTCGCGGTCGGGTTTGTCGCGCGACCCATCGGGGCCGTGGTGCTTGGGGCGCTTGGGGATCGCATTGGGCGGCGGCCGGCCATGATGCTCAGCTTCGTCCTGATGGGCGTAGGGATCGTTGGGCTGGTTCTGACGCCGTCCTATGCGCAGATCGGCGCCGCGGCCCCGGTGCTGCTGTTGATCTGCCGGCTGGTGCAGGGGTTCGCGCTGGGCGGCGAGGTCGGCCCGACCACCGCCTTCCTGATCGAGGCGGCGCCGTTAAGTCGGCGCGGACTGATCGGCTCGTGGCAGAGCGGCAGCCAGGCGCTCGCCTCGCTCGCCGGAGCGCTCATCGGCTTTGCGCTCAGCCATGTCCTGACCGCCATCCAGCTCGAGCACTTCGGCTGGCGGATCGCGTTTGCGATCGGGGCGGTCGTGCTGCCGTTCGGCCTGATCGTGCGGCGGACGCTGCCCGAGACGCTGCACGACCGCGAAGTCGCCCAGAGCGTCCAGCCGACGGCGCACGGTCCGCTCAGTCACGCGCGGCCCATCCTGCTTGGGCTGGCCATGATCATGAGCTTCACCACCTCGACCTATCTGCTGCTCTACATGACGACCTTTGCCTCCCAGACCCTGCACATGTCGCAGGGGGCGTCATTTGGGGCGACGGTGGCGAATGGGGCGACCGGCCTGATCTTCGCGCTGCTGGGCGGCGCGCTCTCCGACCGCTTCGGCCGAAAGCCGGTCATGCTGACGGCCCGCACCCTTTTCCTGGCGGTGACCTTTCCCGCCTTCCTTCTTATCGTCCACAACCGCGACGCGCTCACCCTGTTCGCGGCGACGGGGCTGATGGGCGCGCTGAGCTCGACCAGCGTCGGCGTGGCGCTGGTGGCGATTACCGAGTCGCTGCGCAAGGACGTGCGCAGCACTGGCCTGGCTATCGTCTATGCAATCGCGGTTGCGGTGTTTGGCGGCGTCGCCCAACCGCTGGTGACCTGGATGATCAAGGCCACCGGCAGCCCGATGGCCCCGGCCTGGTACATGATGGCCGCCGCCGTCGTCGGCATCATCGCCATGGCGTTGATGAAGGAAACCAGGCCCGACACCATCGACGAGCCGGTCGCCCTGATCCAAACCGCCTAGAAGCCGGCGGCGCCGTAGCCTATCTGCTAGGCCCATGAACGCCGATGAGTCCAAGCGGGCGGTCGGGGAGGCCGCGGCCGACCTTGTGGCGCCGGGGATGACTGTGGGCCTTGGCTCGGGCTCGACCGCCGCCCACTTCGTCCGCGCGCTGGCCGCGCGGCGGCTGGACATCCAGGGCGTGTCCACCTCGGAGGCGACCGCGGCCCTGGCGCGCGATCTCGGCCTCGCGCTCGTCGACCTCGACGAGGCCGGGACCATCGACCTGACCATCGACGGCGCCGACGAGATCGGCCCGAGCCTTTCTCTGATCAAGGGCGGCGGCGGCGCGCTCCTGCGCGAAAAGCTCGTGTGGGAAGCCTCGCGCCGCTGCGTGGTCATCGCCGATGCGTCCAAGCTCTCGCCGCGGCTGGGCGGCTATCCGCTGCCGATCGAGGTCGTCGCCTTCGGCCACACCACCACGCTCGGCCGCATCATCGGCGGCCTGGCCGACTGCGGTGTGATCACCACGCCCCGGCTTCGCCGCAAAGACGGCCTCCCCGTGCTGACCGACAGCGGCAACCTTATCTACGATGCGCCCTGCGGCGCGATCCTCGACCCGCCCGCCGTCGAGGCGGCGCTGAAGAGCATCACCGGCGTCGTCGAGCACGGCCTCTTCCTCGGCCTCGCCCGCGAAGCCCTGATCGGCGCAGACGGCGGCGTCGAGCGGCTCACGCCCCGCGATTTGATGGAGCCTCCCTATGGCTGACTACGACTGCGACCTCTTCGTCATCGGCGCTGGCTCAGGCGGCGTGCGCGCCGCCCGCCTCGCCGCCATGACCGGCGCGCGCGTGCTGGTCGCCGAGGAATACCGCGTCGGCGGCACCTGCGTGATCCGCGGCTGCGTGCCGAAGAAGCTGATGGTCTACGCCTCGGCCTTCAAACGCGACTTCGAGATCGCCAAGGGCTACGGCTGGACCAAGTGCGAGACCGCTTTCGACTGGACGGGCCTTCCTCGCCGCCAAGGACGCGGAAATCGCTCGCCTCTCAGGCATCTACACCGCGAACCTGAACAACGCCGGCGCCGACATCCTCTACGGAACGGCGCGCTTCGTCGACCCCCACACCCTGGAGATCGGCCGAAGGCGAGCCGCGCCGATACACCGCCGAGAAGGTGCTGATCGCCGCCGGCGGCCGCCCCAGCCTGCCGGACCTGCCTGGCATCGAGCACGCCATCACCTCGGAAGAGGCCTTCCACCTGCCCGAGCTGCCCAAGCGGATGGTGATCGTCGGCGGCGGCTACATCGCCGTCGAGTTCGCCTGCATCTTCCACGGCATGGGCGTCGACGTAACGCTGATCTACCGCGGGCCGAACATCCTGCGCGGCTTCGACGAGGACGTGCGCGCCCACCTGGCCGACGAGCTGCGGCTGCGCGGCGTGAAGATCCGCCTCGCCTGCCTGCACGAGCGGATCGAGAAGCGCGCCGACGGCGTCCTGCTGAGTCACGCTCAGCGACGGAGATGCCGCTGGAGTCCGAAGTCGTTATGTTTGCGACCGGCCGCGCGCCGCACGTGCAGACGCTCGGCCTCGACAAGGCGGGCGTGGAGCTGAACGAGAAGGGCGCGATCGCGGTCGACGCGTACTCGCGCACCAATGTCGCGCACATCTGGGCGGTGGGCGACATCACCGACCGCATGCCGCTCACCCCTGTCGCCATCCGCGAGGCCCAGGCCTTCGCCGAGACCGAGTTCTACAACCGGCCGACCACGTTCGACCACGCAGACGTGCCGACCGCCGTCTTCTCCCAGCCGCCGGTGGGCGTCGTCGGCCTGACCGAGGGCCAGGCGCGCCACGTCCACCGCGAAGTCGACATCTACCTCACACGCTTTCGCCCGATGCGCACGGGCTTCGTCGGCGGCGACGAGCGGATGATGATGAAGCTCGTCGTCGCGCGGGCGACGAACAAGGTCGTCGGCTGCCACATCGTCGGCGCCGACGCGCCGGAGATGGTCCAGATGGCCGCGATCGCCGTCAAAGCCGGCCTCACCAAGGCGCAGTGGGACGAAACCTGCGCGCTGCACCCAACCGCGGCCGAGGAGCTGGTGACGATGCACGAGAAGTACGTGCCGCAGGAGCTGGCGGCGGCCGAGTAGCGCTCACCAGCCGGAAAAGCCGAGGAAGCTCATCTGCCAGAGCTGCCAGGCGCAGAGCAGGAATGCGGCGGTGACCACGCCGTGCAGGCCGCGCCGCCAGCGCGACCAGCCATTGGCGCGCCCGACCGCGGCGATCCCGGGCAGCGCGGCCAGGGTGAGGACCGCGGCCACCGCGAATGTCCAGCACGCGGCGATGAGCGCGACTGGCGGGTACCACCACATGATCTCGTTGATGTCGTCGGCCCCCAGGCCCTTGAGCAGCACGGCGATGAAGCAGACGAACCCCGTCAGCCAGGCCAGTGCGGCCGCGGAGAGCGACCAGACCGCGTAGCGGTCGAACCCCTTTGCGCCGCGCCGGCTTATCAGGTCGCCAACGCCGAGCCAGAGGCCGGCGATCGCCGCGCCGATGGCGAGGAGCATCACTGCGATCGCCCACTCGGGCGTCGCGAGCAGGCCGATCCGCTGCCAGGCCACATCGCGGTAGGGCTGGTACAGGCCAACGCGCCCACTCAACGGGCGGAAGGCGATGCGCTCCGGACCGGTGGCGTCGCGATAGACGCCTTGGCCGAGCGGAACGTAGCGCCGCGTCGAGCCCAGAAGCGAGCCGACGTATATGTCGCCGTTGGCTTTCGCCGCCACGGTGTCGGTATCGTCGAGCAGGTCGTAGAGGCCGTGCTCCGTGCGGAAGTAGGGACGCCGGAGCGAGCGGTACTCGCCGGCGTACGATCTTGCGGCCTCGGCCGCGCCCGGACCGTAAACTGCCGGCGGCAGCTGGGCGCCGTATATCTGGCCGACGATCGCCGACTTCAGGCGGAGGGCCAACGCCTCGCCGTTCGCGGTGTTGGTCGAGACGAACACCCCGAGCCCAAGGCTCGGGATGATCGTCATGCTGGCCGCCGTGTACAGGGAGTCGCCATTGTGCCCGAACGCGATCGCTTCCCCCGGGATGGGCTGGGCGCCGAAACCGTGCCTCAGATCACCGAAGCCCGCTGGGCCCTCGAACAAAGGCTCGCGCATCTCGAGCACCGTCGAGGCTTTCAGCACGCCCGCCTGTTGCATGCGCAGAGGGTCGAGCAGCGCCTGCATGTAGGCCGCCATCGCGCCGGGCGTCGCGACCATGGCGCCGGCGGGATAGTCGGCGGTGTACTCGCGGCGCGCGGGGACCAGCCGATGGCCGATCATATGGAAGCCGTCGGTGAGGCGCGCCGCCTGGTCCGCGTCCATGGGCTGCGGCAGTGCAAGCCGTTTCGCGAGCGCGGCCGGGTATGGCTGGCGAAACGTGGCGTCCATGCCCAGCGGCCGGATGATCTTCTGCTCGGCGTAGTCCTGCCAGGCCATGCCGGTCACGTGCGAGACGATCGCGCCGCCCAAAGCGCCGCCGTAGTTGGAATAGACCACGACCTGCCCGGGCGCGCGCACGCGATGAACGGGGTAGCGCTCCAGCCACGAGTTCGAGGGGCATCAGGCGCTCCGGGCGGTCGACGAACAGGATGCCCCACTGCGACTCCTCGAACCCTGGCGTATGGCTCATCAAGTCGCGAATGCGGATCGGCTGGCGGAAGCCCTCGTCGGGGACCTGCGCCGCCGCCGGCAGATAACGGTTGATCGGGTCGTCTAGTCCGATTTTCCCCTGCTCGACCAGCTGCATCAGCGCGATCCAGACCATGGTCTTGGAGATCGAC
Organism: uncultured Alphaproteobacteria bacterium; assembly: GCA_963794315.1. Classification (GTDB taxonomy): domain Bacteria; phylum Pseudomonadota; class Alphaproteobacteria; order Caulobacterales; family Caulobacteraceae; genus Poindextera. Next base: position 529,967 of record CAWCDF010000004.1, on the reverse strand, counting down.
TGCATCGGAAAGAGGGTGTCCGGCGTCACCGGCCGGCCGGGCGCCATGATCCCGTAGCTCTTGATCAGCAGCGGTCCCGATGCATCTACGACGGCCAGGTTCACGCCGGCGATGCCGTCCCGATCCATGGCGTCGCGGACGGTCGCGTCGACGAAAGCCTCGAGCTCGCCGCGGTCGATCGCGGCGGCGGGAGAGGACGTTGCGCCCGGTTGCGCTTCGAGGGGCGCCGGCGCGCCGGAAAGCAGGAGCGCCACAGGAAGAGCGAGGGCAGACAGTCGGCGTACCACCCAGGGCAAGGCGTTCATCCGACCCGCCGCCACGTTTGCGCTTTGCAGAAGACCAGGACGCAGCCGGCGACGCTGAGCGTTCCATTCGGTTGCATCGTCAGCGTCGAGTCGAAGGTCTGCCGCTGTCGGGATCGTAGATCTTGCCGCCCACCCAGCGGCCCGGCGCGTCGCGATGGAATCCATGCAGCAACGCCAAGCCCACCGCCGGCCGGCTCCGGAGCGCGGGGTCAGGGTTGGCGGTGTCGCGTTGCGGTTTGCCGTCACGCCCCGGCGGCGCCGAGGTGATAAGGCCGCAGAGCTCGCTGGGCGCCTTGACGCAGGGCGCGATCCTGATCGTGACGTGGCCGATCGACCAGTCGCCCTCCGCCGGATCGGCTGCAAGCGCAGCGGGCGCCACAGCGAGCCAGAAGGCCAAGATCAAGCCGGAACGCTGCATGGAGTCCTCGTCGTCGCGGGATCAGTGAACAGGGCGACAATCGAGCAGAGCAGGGCGGCCCGTATTGGACGATTCGACAGCGGATCTGACCAAACGCGCTCCGCGCCAAGCCTCAATGAACAAAAAGCAACGTGGATAGCCGCTAGCACGCGGCTAAGCTTTGGCATGCACTGCGAGCTGGGCAGCATTCACGACGTCGCCGAAGAGCTGGCGGCAAGCCCGCCGGCGATCGCCAACCTCGGCGTACTGGGCGCCGGTCGCGAGGTGGCCGAGCACACGCACGCGAACCCCTATCTCTGGCTGCATGCGCTGGGCGAGCATGCCGAGGTGGGCGAGGCGGGCGAGCGCCTGGTCGCCGGGCCGGCGGCGATGTTCTTCCCCGCGGGCTCGGCGCACCGCATGGCCGTGGGTGAGCGGGGCCTCGCCTCGGTGATCGTGGAGTTTGATGAGGGGTGGCTCCGGGGCCGGCTAGGCGTCGGCGTCGATCTGCATCAGCCGCGTCAATGGGTCGGCGCGGAGGTGGGTCGCAGGGCGCAGGCCCTCGCCCACGGCTGGCTGTCGGCGCAAGCCGGGGACGCCCAGCGCTTTTTCTCGCTGACCGAGTCCTTCCTCGGCTGGGCCATGAGGGTCGAAGCGCAACGGCCGCCGCCGGGCTGGCTCGACGCGCTCGACGCCATCGTGAGGGCAGACGCGCCAAGACCGCGAACGGCTGACCTCGCGCGGCGGCTCGGTGTAAGCCCGGTCTGGCTCGCGCGGGCCTATCGCCATTGGCGTGGCGAGGGGCTGGGCGAGGCGCTCCGCCGCCGCCGCGTGGAGCTTGCCGCTCTTCTCCTCGAGACAGAGCGCTCCGGCCTCGCCGACGTCGCCGTCGCGGCTGGCTTTTGCGACCAGAGCCACATGACCCGCGCCTTCAAACAGCAACTCGGCCGGACGCCCGCCGTCATCTGATCCGCGAGGCTCGGTCTGGCGGGCTGAAAGGCGTCGCTCCGCTTTGCCTTGCGGCGCCCCATGGTCTAAAAGCGCGCCCTTCGCGAGGAGCCGTCAACTGACCGACCGCTGGACGCCGTCGTCCTGGAGGGCCCTGCCCGCCAAGCATGATGCCGGCCGACTATCCGGACGCGGCGGCGTTGGCGCGCGTGGAGACCGAGCTTCGCCGCATGCCGCCGCTGGTGTTCGCCGGCGAGGCGCGGCGGCTGAAGGCGCTGCTCGGCGCAGGTGGCCGCGGGCAAGGCCTTCCTGCTGCAGGGCGGCGACTGCGCCGAGAGCTTCAAGGAGTTCTCCGCCGACAACATCCGCGACACTCTTCCGCCTGATCCTGCAGATGGCGGTGGTGCTGACCTTCGCCGGCGGCAAGCCGGTGGTGAAGGTCGGGCGCATGGCCGGCCAGTTCGCCAAGCCGCGCTCCGAGCCGACCGAGACCATCGACGGCGTCACCCTGCCGTCCTATCGCGGCGACAACATCAACGGCATGGAGTTCACCGCCGGCGTCGCGCACGCCCGGACCCCGAGCGGCTGCTGAAGGCCTACGCCCAGTCGTCGGCGACGCTGAACCTGCTGCGCGCCTTCGCCGGCGGCGGCTATGCCGACCTCTACAACATCCACCGCTGGACGCTGGGCTTCGTCGAGGGCAGCCCGCAGGGCGCGCGCTACCGCGAGCTGGCCGACAAGATCAGCGAGGCGCTGACCTTCATGGCGGCCATCGGCGTCACGCCCGAGAGCCAGCCCGACCTGCACCGGGTCGAGTTCTTCACCTGCCACGAGGCGCCTGCTGCTCGGCTACGAGGAGGCGCTGACCCGCGTCGATTCCACCTCGGGCGACTGGTACGACGTCTCGGCCCACCTGCTCTGGATCGGCGAGCGCACCCGCCAGCTCGACGGCGCCCACGTCGAGTTCTGCGCGGGCATCAAGAACCCGATCGGCCTGAAGGTCGGCCCGACCGTGGAGCCGGACGAGCTGATGCGCCTGATCGATGCGCTCAACCCGGCGAACGAGCCCGGCCGGCTGACCCTCTACGGCCGCTTCGGCGCCGACAAGATCGCCGAGCGCCTGCCGCCGCTGATGGACGCGACGCGCCGCGAAGGCCGCCAGCGTGGTGTGGGCGATCGATCCGATGCACGGCAACACGCTGATGGCCAACAACGGCTACAAGACACGGCCGTTCGACCGTATCCTCGCCGAGGTGAGGAGCTTCATCGAGATCGCCGAGGCCGAGGGCGTGCATCCCGGCGGCGTGCACCTGGAGATGACCGGCCAGAACGTCACCGAGTGCCTCGGCGGCGCCCGCGCCCTCTCCGAAGGCGACCTCGCGCGACCGCTACCACACCCACTGCGACCCGCGCCTGAACGCCGAGCAGGCGCTGGAGCTGGCCTTCCTGGTGGCCGAGAAGCTGAAGGCCGAGCGGCTGGCGGCTTCACCCGCAAGCCGCCGAATAGGGCGCTCGCCATGGCCGACATCGATCGGCGCTTCGGCCGCCAGGCGTTCGGCGACGATCCGGCGAACTACGACGCCTGCGCGGCCCGCCTACCCGGAGTGGGTGTTCGACACGCTGCGCGAGCGCTGCGGGCTGCGGCCGGGCGCTGCCGTGTTCGAGATCGGCGCGGGGACCGGCAAGGCGACGCGCGCCGTTGCTGGCCGCGGGCGCCGACCCGCTGGTCGCTATCGAGCCGGACGCGCGGCTGGCCGGCTTCCTCCGCGCCTCGACGCCGTCGCCTGCGCTGGAGGTGCGGATCGAGCCGTTCGAGGACGCCGAGCTGCCGGCCGCCGCGTTCGACCTCGGCGTCTGCGCCACCGCCTTCCACTGGCTGGACGAGCAGGCGGCTCTGGCCAAGGTCGCCGACGCGCTCAAACCCCGCGGTTGGTGGGCGATGGTCTGGAACTTGTTCGGCGATCCGGATCGAGCTGATCCGTTTCACGATGCCACGGATGAGCTGCTCAACGATGGGCCGCGCACTCCGAGCCACGGCGGGTCCGCCGGCGACCGGATCGCGCTCAACGACAATGCGCGTCTCAGCGGCTTCGGACGCAATGGCTGCTTCGAGGCGATCAGCAACGAGGCGCGCGGTTGGGATTTGGTGCTGGACCCCGACCAGGTCGTCTCCCTCTATTCCACCTACTCCGACATGACCGCCCGTCCGCCGGACGAGCGACGGACCGTCCTGGCGGAACTGCGCCGCATTGCCGCCGCGCCGCCGTTCGACGGCCGCGTCGTCCGCAATATGATCACGACCCTCTGGACGGCCCGCCGGCGTTGACGGGTTGGCTTTCCGCCGTCTAGCCGGTAGGCTCTGCGCACCATGAAGGCCTAGGTTGCGATAAGCGCCGCGGACAATCCGTAGGCATCCCGCGTGAGACGCCAGAGCGCGTTCACGCACCATGCGCCATCGAAATGGACCTTCATGTCTTCCAACACTTTCATGCGAGCCAATCGCTACGGCGCGCTCTGCGCCGAGGTCTACGACACGGACAAACCCTTCGGGGCTTTGCCCGACACCGCCTTTCACCTCGCCCGACTGGCGGAGATCGACGGCCCGATCCTCGAGCCGGCCTGCGGCACCGGTCGCGGGCTCGTGCCCATGCTCGAGGCCGGCCATGACGTCACCGGCTTTGACGCCAGCCCGGACATGCTGGCGCGTTGCCGCGCCCGCTGTGAGGAACGCGGGTTTTCGCCTCAGCTAAGCCAGCAGCGGTTCGAGGACTTCGGCTACGACCGCCGGTTCGCGGTGATCATCGTGCCCGTCGGGACCTTCACCCTGATCGACGACTTTGCCACGGCGATGGCGGTGCTCCGCCGCTTCTATGCCCACCTGGCGACTGGGGGCGTGGTGATCCTCGACATCGATAGGCTAGCGAACCTCGCAGTCGACGGCGAGGACCGGCGGAGCTGGACGGCGGAGAATGGCGACCTGCTAACGGTCGTTGGCCATGTCACCCGGACCGATTGGCTTGCTCAGCGGACCGAGAGCCGTATCCGCTACGAGCGCTGGCGCGATCACAAGCTGGTCGACTGCGAACTTGAGCCGATGGCCGCGCGTCACTGGGGGCTGGAGGAGTTCAAGCTCGCACTCGCCGCCGCCGGCTTTGTCGACATCTCGGTGACGGGCGACTACCAGCGCGGGCCGCTTCGAGCACACCCCCGCACGCTGACGTTCGAGGCGAGGCGAGGCTAAGCGGCGACCTTCTCCGCCGCGGCCTTCATGCGCTGGCGGGCCTCCTGGCGGGCGCCGACGGCGTCCACGAGCGTGCCCGCGGCGCCGAGGCCGTAAGGCGGCATGTTGTTGTAGACACTCTCGTAACAGCCGGGCTGGACCAGATAGGTCTCGTGCCAGATGCCGATATCGCCGTTCGATCCCAGCTTCTGGTTGAACCAGCGCCAGACGGGCTGGTGCGCGCGACCCGGGTCGCGGGCATAGGCCTCGAGCTGCTCGAAGCTGCGCCAGTACTGGATCAGCGTCACGCCCGAGAGGCCGAAGTGCTGCTCGACGTGCAGCAACCCTAGCTCCGGCGCCGCGGCCAGCTCTTTCAGCATCTGCGGCATCGTGGCCAGGAAGGGCACGACGACGTTCAGTTTCCACGGCTTGTTCAGTCGCGCGCCGATGATGAAGACGACGAAGGGTCCGTCGAGCTCCGCGCAGACGCGTCGGTTGATGATCTTGGCCATAACCGTCCCCCAAGAGGCTGTCGGCCACATCATAGTGGCGGTTAAGCCACGCACCTAGTTTCGCTTTGCCCGCGGGTTGCGCCGCCCGGGCGATCGGATCAGGGTCCGCGCCCTCAAGAATTGCTGGATTTCGACCCATGAACGCGCGCGCGGCCGTCACGGGCGCTCGCATGGGAGCGCCGGCTGGCCTTATCTTGAAAGACTTGCGCTCGCTGCTGCGTCTGGCGGGGCCGGTCGTGCTCGCGCGCCTGGGCGTGATGGCCATGGGCGTCACCGACACCGTCGTGGTCGGGCGCTATTCGGCCGTGCAGCTAGGCTATCACGCGCTCGGTTGGGCGCCGACGGCGGTGGTGCTGACGGTGGCGCTCAGCCTCTTGACCGGCATCCAGGTCATGACCTCGCGCGCCATAGGCGAAGGCCGTCGCCACGCGGCCGGCGCGGTGCTCCGCCGCGGGCTCGTCTACGCCGCCTGGATCGGCCTGGCGTCGACCGGCATCCTCGTGGCGTTCGGACCCTGGTTTCTGCACGCGGTCGGCATCGCAAGGCCGCTGGCCGATGGGGCAAGCCGGGTGCTGATCGTGTTCGCCCTCTCCATGACGCCGTTGGCTATCGCCACGGCCGCCGGCCAATGGCTCGAGGCCCTCGGCAAGCCGATATCGGCGATGACGCTGATGTGGGGGGCCAACCTGGTCAATCTGGCGATCGACCTTGTGCTCGTGCCCGGCCGCTTCGGCCTTCCGGCGCTCGGCGCCATCGGCGGCGCCTGCGCCACCTTCGGCTCGCGCACCGCGCTGATGGTCGGGCTGCTCGTCTATATCGCCACCATGCGCGAAGCTCGCGCCCTCGGCGTGTTCGCCAAGCCCGCGAGGGACCGCGCCGCCGCGATCGAACAGCGCCGCATCGGATATGGCGCCGGCGCGTCCGGATTCTTCGAAGTCGCCTCCTTCGCCGGGATGAACATCATCGCCGGCTGGATCGGAGCCCAGGCCCTGGCGGGCTACACCGGCGTGATCAACGTCGCGTCCGTCGTGTTCATGGTCCCGTTGGGCCTTTCTACAGCGACGGGCGTCTTGGTCGGCAGGGCTTATGGCGCGCGCGACCGGGCCGGGGTCAATCGGGCGGGCGCGGTGGGATTCGCCGTCACAGCGGCCTTCGGCCTCGTCGTGTCCTTGGCGATCTGGCCCTCGGCGCGTCTCGTCGCCGGCGTCTACACCACCGACCCGCGCGTGCTGGCGATGGGAACGGCCGCGGTCGGGCTCTCCTGCCTGTTCTTCCTGCCCGACGCGCTCCAGGTGGTCGTCGCCCAATCCCTGCGTTCGCGCGGCGACGTCTGGATCCCAAGCTGCACCCACTTCGTCAGCTACATCCTCTTGATGTCGCCGCTGGCCTGGGCGCTCGCCATCCCGCTTGGATATGGCCTTAACGGCATCGTCGCCTCGATCGTCGTCGCAAGCTTCCTCTCCGCCGGCCTGCTGCTCGGTCGGTTCTGGATGCTGGCGGCGCGCCGCACCTAGTGTCCCGATTCCGAAGTTCGCGACCGCTTGTGGAGGGGCAAGGCGAACTTCGGAACCGATAAGGACACTAGCAAGGTTATGTTTCTAGTGCGCTTTTTCGGATCTGAAGTTCGCTCGGAAGCCGACCCCGCGTGCACGCGAACTTCAGATCCAGCGCACTAGACGGCGGCCCCCAGCACCCAGCCTTCCTCGCGCTCGGCGTCTAGGACGAGGTCGGCGGGCGCTGCCTTGGAGGGGCCGAACATCGCGCCCAGCCGCCCGGCTTCGTCGGCGCGGGCGAACTGCTCGGCGGTCACCCGCACCTGGGCATGGTCCTTGACCTCGCCGGGGCCGGCTTGCGCCTTATAGAGCGACGGATAAACCTCGCCCGCGACGATATCGACGCCGGCCAGCGCCGCCTCGTCCAGCGCCTTGAACCCGGTCTCGAACGGCCAGATCCGCATTGCCTCGCCGTACTTGAGCTTCAGGCGGCGCACGACCGGCATGCCGAGGATCGCCTGACCGCCGACCGAGCCGTTGTAGTAGAGCTTCCAGATCGGCGAGGCGCCTTTGGCTGCGACGTCGGCATGGCGCATCTCCGGCAGGTCGCCGGCGCCGTGATCGCGGGTCCGCTTCGGCTGCAGGGTGGTCAGCGCATCCTTGGGCGGGCAGCCCCAGAACGGGAACGGACCGCCGGTGAGCCGCCGGTTGATCTCCGAGGCCACGCCAAAGCGATTGTTGGTGTTGTCCGCCTTGTCCTTGACCATCCGATCGAGCTGGTCCCACGCCGCACGCCATGCCGGCGCGGCGGTCGGGAGCTTGAGCGCTGCGGCGAAGCCGCGCGGGAAGCCGAGCGGAAAGTCGAAGCCCACAAGGGTCCGCTCTCCCCGTTTCTTCAGGTCGTCGAGCACGGCGGTGAGCTTCGTCTCCGCTTCCGCGCGCGTCGCCGGATTGGTGGCCTCGAAGGCCAGGCGGAAGCGCACGTCGCGCTTGAGCACCCCGATCCAGACGGAGTCCGCGCCGGTGTTCGGCCGAGAAGCGGCGCTCCAGTCGACGATCACAAAGGCGTTGAACAGCCGCGCCACGCTCACGCTCCAGACACCGAAGAGAAGGACGGGCGCTTGTAGCCGTTCGCCGCGCGGCGGGGAACGAGCGCCGCGTTCAAATCGGAGCGATGGAGCCGCGAAGAGGGCTAGCTCACCACCTCCAGGCGCTGCAGCTGCCCCAGCCGCCGGTTGGCGAAGACCTTGGCCTGGTCGACCAGCTCGCGGACGTTCTCATCCGGCGTGGCCAGCACCTGACCGTCCTTGATCAGCGACTGGTTCTGCCGTGTCAGGATGCTCCAGGCGTCCCGCGCCCATTCCTCGGGCTTCTTCAGGCCGCGGGCGCGAGCGGCCAGAAAGAGCTGCTGGAACCGGCCGACCTCGACGCCGCGGCCGATGACCGGCGAGGCGAGCCAGCTCACGTCGCCGCTCACCCGCGCGCGCTCGATCAGATGGGCGTTCAAACGCTGGCACCGCGGCCGGGCGATCTCGAGCGCGTCGGCGTCCTGGACCGGGCTGGCGCGACCGGCGCCGATCAGGACCGTCAACGCCTCGACCAGCGCCCCCGGCGGCAAGGCGCCGAGGCTGGGTTGCTCGGCGAGGTCGCCGATGCGCTTGGGCGCACCGTCCTTTTCGGCCAGCGCCTCGACCACCGGGCGGAAGATGTCTTGGCGCAAGCCGACATTGCCCAGCCCGGCCTCAACCTCGAACGGCACCTCGGCGGCGTCCACCATGAGCGTGACGGCAAGATCGTTCAGCCGGTCGAGCCGCTCCAGCGGCGTTAGGAGGCGCGACCCGCGGCTGTAGAGGTCGCGGCGGAACTGCTGGTTCAGCATGTAGTCGCGCACGGTCTCGCGCAGCACGTCGTAGGATATCCCGGCCAGCACTTCCCGTTGCTCGGGCGTGAGGTTGTAGGCCAGGAGCTGCTCCAGCGCGGCGGCTGGGGCGGCGAAGGTCAGCTTCGCGCCGGTCAGCCACTCGTGCGCCTCGGCGAAGTACATCGGCGTCCAGTCGCGGTTGAAATACTCGTGCGCCAAGTAGTTTCGGTTCTGCCCGGCGATGGCGTCGAGCCGCCCCTTGGCGGTCGGGTTGGCGCCGAAATAGCGCGCATTGCTCGCCGCCAGCGTGTTGCCGAAGGCGATCGCCGCATCGATGCGGCTGACCATGCCCTGGGCATGCGTGCCGGCCGCTTCCATGTGGGTCGACATCAGGTGGCGGAGCGGCATGGCCGCCGCCCAGCCGGGCAGGGTGTTGAAGCTGAAATAGACGATGCCGCCGACCTTCAGCCGATCGCGCATGATGTTGACCAGCACCTGCCGGTTCTCGTCAGACACCCAGCTCCAGATGCCGTGGAGCACGATGTAGTCGAAGTCGGGAAGATCGGTCCGCCCCGCGAAATCGGCGAAGCTGTCGTCGAACACATGCGCATCGGCGCCCGACACCTTGGCGAGGCCCTGGGCGTTCGCCGCCTGCACCGGGTTGAAGTCGGTGCCCCAGTATTCGCCGGGGGTCGCCGCCGCGTGGATGTTGAACGACAGGCCCTGGCCGTAGCCGAGCTCGAGATAGCGCATACCGGCGCGCGGCGGTGGCTGGTGGCCGCTGGTCAAGAGCGCGAAGTCGATCAGTCCCGGCGCGAGCTCGCGATAATACCCGTGGGTGTAGTCGATCTCGGAGACGTAGCCTGACGTCCAATCCATGGGGTCCCCGCGAGACGTAAGCGCCCCTCTCGGGCCCGCCTGAACTCTGCTACCTTCGCACGATGGCGGACCTCTTTGAAGCCGCGGGCCTGACCCCGGAGGCGCCGACGCCGCTGGCCGACCGGCTGCGGCCGACCGCGCTCGACGAGGTGGTCGGCCAGGACCATCTGCTCGGCCCCGACGGGCCGATCCGGCGCATGGCCGAGGCCCACCGGCTGTCCTCGATGATCCTCTGGGGCCCGCCCGGCACCGGCAAGACCACCATCGCCCGGCTGCTGGCCAGCGGAAGCCGGCTATCGAGTTCCAGCAGCTTTCGGCGGTGTTCTCCGGCGTCGCCGACCTGAAGAAGGCGTTCGAGACCGCGCGCGGTCGCCGCGCCGCGGGCCAGGCGACGCTGCTGTTCGTCGACGAGATCCACCGCTTCAACCGCGCCCAGCAGGACGGCTTCCTGCCGTTCGTCGAGCAGGGGGTCGTGACCCTGGTCGGCGCGACCACCGAGAATCCGTCGTTCGAGCTGAACGGCGCGCTGCTGTCGCGCTGCCAGGTGTTCGTGCTGCAAGCGGCTCGACGACGAGGCGCCTGGAGACGCCTGCTGGCGAAGGCCGAGGCCTTCGAGGGCCGCCCGCTGCCGCTGACGCCGGAGGCGCGCGCAGGCGCTGATCGCCATGGCCGACGGCGACGGCCGCTATCGTGCTCTCGCCTGGCCGAGACCCTGTTCAACATCGCCTCGGCCGAAGCCGCTGGACGCGGCCGAGATGGGCCGCGTCCTGCAGAAGCGCAGCCCGGCCTACGACAAGGACCGCGAGGAGCACTACAACCTCATTTCCGCCCTGCATAAGTCGGTGCGCGGCTCGGACCCCGACGCCGCGCTCTACTGGCTGGCGCGGATGCTGGACGGCGGCGAGGACCCGCTGTTCATCGCCCGGCGGCTGGTGCGCATGGCAGTCGGAGGACATCGGCGAGGCCGACCCGCTGTCGCTGGTGCTCGCGATCGCGGCCAAGGACGCCTACGACTTCCTGGGCTCGCCCGAGGGCGAGCTGGCGCTGGCGCAGGCTGGTCGTGCACCTGGCCGCCGCGCCCAAGTCCAACGCCGTCTTCACGCGCCTTCGGCGCCGCCATGCGCTCGGCCGAAGGAGACCGGCTCGCTGATGCCGCCGGCCCACATCCGCAACGCCCCGACCCGGCTGATGAAGGAGCTCGGCTACGGCAAGGGCTACGCCTACGACCACGACGACCGAGGAAGGCTTCTCCGGCCAGAACTACTTCCCGGACGGCGTCGAGCGGCGGGTCTTCTACGCGCCCGAAGGGCGAGGGCGCCGAAGCGCGGATCAAGGAGCGCCTCGAGCGCTGGGCGGCGCTGCGCGACCAGAAAGGCGGCAAGTGAGCCCTCTAGACCGTCATCCCGCGCAACGGCGAAGCCGTGGAATGCGGGGAACCCATGCACACTCAGGTCGCGAGGTGTTCATGGGTGGTCCGGACAAGCCGGGCGATGACGATGAAAACAAAATCGAATCCGAACCTCTCCGCTGCGGAGATCGCCTTCGTCCGCTCGCTGGTGATCCACGAGGACGAGCACGTCCTCGCGTTCAACAAGCCTGCCGGGCTCTCCAGCCAGGGCGGCCGTGGCCAGGCGCATACGCTGGATGAGCTGCTGGCGCGTTCGCCAAGTCGAGCGGCAACCGGCCGCGGCTCGTCCACCGCCTCGACCGCGACACCTCCGGCGTCATCCTGGCGCGCGAAGACCAAGCCGGCGGCCGCCTTCCTCGGCCGGCGCTGATGGGCCGGCGGGTCGAGAAGACCTACCTCGCCATCGTCGCGCCAGGCGCGCCGGAGCCGCGCGACGGCCTGATCGACCTCCCGCTCCGCCGTGACGAGCAGGGCCGCGAGGCCTTCATGCGCGTCTGCGCGGCCGACCATCCGGACGCCGAGAGCGCGCGCAGCCGCTATCGCACGCTCGCTGCGTCCGACGACCGCCGCGCTGGTCGAGCTCCGGCCGGAGACCGGGCGCATGCACCAGCTGCGCGTGCACATGGCCTCGATCGGCCGCCCGATCGTCGGCGACGCCCGCTACGGCGGCGCGCTCGTCCTGGACGGCGCGCCGGTCCAGCGGCTGATGCTGCACGCGGCCGCGATCGCCTTCCCGCACCCGGCCGGCGGGCGGATGCGCCTCGAAGCCGAGGCGCCCAATCGACTTCAAGCACCTGGCAGCCGCGCTTCGCGCCGGCGCTCAGGCGGCCTGAGCGTCGGATGGCGAGAGAGGTTCGGACCCTCGACGTCGCGCCCGGCGAGGATGGCGTGCGGCTCGACCGCTGGCTCAGGCGGCGCTGGCCGCAGCTGAGCCACGTCCAGATCCACAAGCTCGCCCGCTCCGGCCAGATCCGCGTCGACGGCGGCCGGGTGAAGGCCGACACGCGGCTGACCGCCGGCGCACAGGTGCGCGTGCCGCCGCTGCCAGAGACGCCGGCGAGCGACGATCGGGGCGTGTCGGAGCGCGACGCGGCATTCGCCCGCTCGCTGGTGCTCTACGAGGACGACGAGGTGCTGGCCTTGAACAAGCCCTCGGGCCTCGCCGTGCAGGGCGGAACCAAGACCAGCCGCCACGTCGACCGGCTTCTCAGCGTCTGGGGCGAGGGGGTTGAACGCCCGCGGCTTGTCCATCGTCTCGACCGCGACACGAGCGGCGTTCTGGTGCTCGGCAAAGGTCCGGCCGCCGCGGCCTGGCTCGCGCAAGCCTTTGCCCAACGTCGGGCGGCAGAAGACCTATTGGGCCATCGTCGCCGGGCGCCCGCGGCCGCCGAACGGCAACGTCGACGTCCCGCTGGTCAAGTCCGGCGACGGCGAGCGCGAACAGATGGCGCCGGCGGCAGAGGGCGATACGCGCGGGGCGCCCGCGGAGACCGACTACGTCACCCTGATCGCACGCCGGCGAGCGCGCGGCCTGGCTGGCGCTTCGCCCGCACACCGGTCGCACCCATCAGCTGCGGGCGCACATGAAGGCGGTCGGGCATCCCATTCTGGGCGATCGGAAATATGGCGACGAGCGCTCGGCGGCGCTGTCCGTGGGGCTCAAGCTACAGCTGCACGCGCGCCGGCTGGAGCTGCCGCATCCGGGCGGCGGCCGGATCGCCATAGAGGCGCCGCTGAGCCCGGAGATGCGCGCCGGATTCGAACGCTTTGGCTTCGACGAAGCCACCGCCGATCCGGAGCCGTTCTCGCCGCGCTAGGCCACGATCGCTACAACCGGCGGGACGCCTGTGCTGTCCGGGAACACCGTCGTGTCGAGGGCGCGGCGGTCGACGCCGAGTTGATCGGCGAGCACCCCCTTGAACAGGCCGCGCATGTCGAGCGTGGGCGCCGTGTCGCGGTTCTCGAACAGCCTGGCCTGCTGCAGCGTCGGCCAGTCGCCGATGATGCCGCCCTTCTTCAGCGCCCCGCCCAGCACGAGCGCCGTCGAGGCGGTGCCGTGATCTGTCCCTTTCGTGCCGTTCATGCGCGCCGTGCGGCCGAATTCGGTGGCGACCACCACCACAGTGTTCTTCCACTCCGGCCCGAGCCCGCTCGAGAGCCCATCGATCGCCGCGTCGAGCCCGCGCAGGCGGGTGGCCAGCTGACCGTCCGCGGCGCCCTGGTTGGCGTGGGTGTCGAAACCGTCGAGCGAAACCGCGGCGATCTGCGGCCCGTTCGGCTCCAGCATGAACTTGGCAAGCGTGTCGCCCAGCTTGCGGGCCTGGTTGGCCGCCTGCTGCTGCTGTTGGGCGGCGTAGGCCTGCAGCTGCTGTGGACTGGATTGCGCGGCGCCGGCCGGCTGCTGCATCGCGGCCGGTTGCATCGCCGCCGGCTGCGCGGCCATCGCGTTCGTATCCGGGGCGGTGGCGATCGCGGCCATGGCTTCTGTCTGAAGGCCGCTCGCCAGCGCCGGCGCCAACAGGGCGTCGCCGGCGTAGAGGTCGGTCAGGATCTGCGCCAGCCTGGGGTCGCGCTCCTTGATTCCGCCCGGCGACCAGGAGGCCGCCTCCATCCGCCCGCGCAGAATGAGTGGCTCCTGCGGCCCGACGGACATGGCGTGCACAGTCCGGCTTGCGCTCAGCGATTCCATGGCTCGGTTCAGCCAGCCGGACGTTGCTTGTGTCGCCGGCTGGCCGCTCTCGAGCACGTCCTGCGCCTCGAAGTGCGAGCGGGCGCGATCGGGAGTGGCGATGGCCGGCGCGATCCTGGCCTCGCCCTTCAGCGCCAGCGCGTGCACCGTCTCAAGCCTGGGATGCAGGCCGAACGTCGAGTCGAGCTGCAGCGCGCCGTTTGGCTGCCCGAACCCGGCGATGGCGATCTCGGTACGGAGCGACTGGTAGTTCGCATCGCCGATCGGCGGCGATACGGAGAGGCCGTCCATCGCCCCGCGGCAGATGAAGACCACCAGCTTGCGCTTGGCGATGTCGCCCTCGGAGGCGGCGTAGACGGCGCGGCCGAGGAAGGTGACGGAGATGCCCAGTCCCGCAGCGGCGAAGAGCGCCGAGCGACGGTTCAAGTGCAGCGTCTGGGTCATCGGCGTTGGAACTCCGGACTCATCAGAAGGATGGAGAAGGCCTCGGCGCGCGACTCCGCGCGGCTGATGGCGGTCGCCGTCGCCGGCGTGAGCTGGCCGCCGAGCGTGTTCTGGGCGATTTGCATCGGCTCGGCCGTCAGCGAGACGTTGCGCGCGGCGAACGCTTCCGCCCACCCCATCCGTTTGACCACGCCGTCGGCCGAGGCCCAGTCGGTCGCGTCCTCCGACCAGCCCTTCGGCGAAGGGGCGCTGAACGGCTGCTGCCCAAGCTGGGTCAGCACCGGCACGATCTCCGGTCCCGGAGTCAGCGCCGCCGCGCGGTAGCCCGAGATCAGGAACTCATAGGGCGTCTTGAACTTGCGCTGCTGGGCGACCCACGACTCCGGCGCGTCGATCAGGGTCGTCGCCACCTCGCCGAGCTGGCCGCCGGAGCTGCTGAAGCTGCGCTCGAGCTTGGCCACCAGCGTCGGCGGCGGATCGTCGGCGACGAAGTGCTTGGCGAGCTTGACCGCGATGTGATGGCCGGTCGCCGGATTGGTCGCCAGGTCGTGCAACACCGCGCGCGCCTGCTCGAGCCCGCCGGCGGGATAGGCCTTGCCCAGGATGCGGCGGTCACCTGGCTCGTGCGCGGCGGGGCGGAAGGTGAATTGCCCCGGCTGGGCGTCCGGGTCGCCGAACCGCCGCTCGTTCAACCCGACGATGCTCCAGCCGGTGAGCGCGCGGGCGAACTCGGTCACGTCGGCCTGGGTATAGCCCGAGCCAACGCCCAGCGTGTGCAGCTCCATGATCTCGCGGGCCAGGTTCTCATTCAGCCCGCCGAGGTTCTTGAGCGCCGGCAGGCCCATCTTCGCCATGCCGGCGAGCTGGCTGTCCGGGCCGATGGATTGCGCCTGATCGAGGTAGATCAGCATGCCCGGGTGCGAGGTCGAGGCGACGAGCATTTCTTCAAAGCGGCCGAACACGTGTGGCCGGATCGCCTCACGCTCGAAGGGGCCGGCCAGCACCGCGGTCTGCAGATTCTTCTGCCCGACGGTGAAGTGGTTGAACCAGAACAGCGCCCATCGCTCGCGGAATGCGGAATCCGTCTGACTGGCCAAGGCGACGCGGCCGAGGAACTCGGCGCCAGCGCCTTGGCGGATCATCTTCTGCGCTTCCTTGACCGGGTCGGCGTTCGGCTGGCCGTCCATCCGCGCCTGCCGCCGCTGTTGCTGCAGTTGGCGCAGGTCGGTCACTCGCTGGACGCTGGACTCGAAGTCACCCGGCGGCTGGTCGGCGCCCTCTGTCCGGATCTGCGCCTTGAGCGCGCCCAGGGGGTCGGCGCTCAGCGCCGCGATCTCGCCCGGGCGGGCGCCCAGGCCGAAGCGGGTGGCGGCGATCGAGGCTCTCAGCGTTGGGTCTATGGCCATGGCCGGACCTCAATCAGAGGGTGATGACCGCTTTTACGTTTGCGCGGTCAACCTTCCGTCGCGGGCGACTTGTCGCAGGCCGTCCGGCGCCGGGCTCGCGGCTTGTCACCCGGGCGGCCCAAGTCTACCCCTGCGAGCCTTAACCGATCGGGAGCGGGCGCCGGAATGAAGCACATCGTCGAGGAGCTCGAGCGACGGCGCGCGCAGGCGAGGGCGGGCGGTGGCGAGCGGCGGATCGCCGCCCAGCACGCGAAGGGCAAGCTCACCGCGCGAGAGCGTATCGATGTCCTGCTCGACGAAGGCTCGTTCGAGGAGTTCGACATGTTCGTCGAGCATCGTGCGACCGAGTTTGGTATGGCCGAACAGAAGGTGCCTGGCGACGGCGTCGTGACCGGCTGGGGGACGATCAACGGTCGGACCGTCTTCGTTTTCTCGAAGGATTTCACGGTCTTCGGCGGCTCTCTTTCGGGCGCGCACGCGAAGAAGATCGTTAAGATCTATGAGCAGGCGGTCAAGGTCGGCGCACCCATAATCGGCCTCTACGACGCCGGCGGCGCGCGGATCCAGGAGGGCGTCGAGGCGCTCGCCGGCTATGCCGACATCTTCCTCCTCAACACGCTCTGCTCGGGCGTGATCCCGCAGATCGCCGTGATCATGGGCCCCTGCGCCGGCGGCGACGTCTATTCGCCGGCGATCATGGACTTCATCTTCATGGTCAAGGACACGAGCTACATGTACGTGACCGGACCCGACGTGGTCAGGACCGTCACCAACGAGGATGTGACGCACGAGGAGCTTGGCGGCTACCGCGTGCACGCGCTGAAGTCCGGCGTGGCGGACGGCGCCTTCGAGAACGACCTCGAGGCTCTGACCCAGATTCGCCGGCTGGTCGACTTCCTGCCGCTCTCCAACCGCGAAAAGCCGCCGCTGCGCGAGAGCTTCGACGCCGTCGACCGCCTCGAGCCGTCGCTCGATACGCTCGTGCCCACCAGCGCCGAGAAGCCCTACGACATGAAGGAGCTTATCCTGAAGGTCGTCGACGAATCCGATTTCTTCGAGATCGCAAAGGATTGGGCGAAAAACATCGTCTGCGGCTTCGGGCGCATCGACGGCGAGCCGGTGGGCATTGTGGCCAACCAGCCGCAGACCCTGGCCGGCGTGCTCGACATCGATGCGGCGCGCAAAGGGGCCCGCTTCGTGCGCTTCTGCGACGCCTTCTCGATCCCGCTGATCACCTTCGTCGACGTGCCGGGTTTCATGCCGGGCACCCGCCAGGAGCAGGGCGCGCTCATCAAGCATGGCGCGAAGCTGCTCTTCGCCTTCGCCGAGGCGACGGTGCCCAAGATCACACTGATCACCCGCAAGGCCTATGGCGGCGCCTATGACGTGATGAGCTCCAAGCATATCCGCGGCGACATCAACTATGCCTGGCCGACGGCGGAGATCGCGGTGATGGGCGCCAAGGGGGCGGTGGAGATCATCTTCCGCGCCGACATGAACAAGCCCGGCGCGATCGCCAAGCGGGAGGCGGAGTACAAGGAGCGCTTCGCCAACCCGTTCGTCGCCGCGGCGTTCGGCTACGTCGACGACGTCATCTTGCCCCGCGACACGCGGAAAAGGATCGCCCGCGCCCTCAAGAGCCTTCGCGGAAAAAAGCTCGAGAACCCGTGGAAAAAGCACGATAATATCCCGCTCTGAGCGGGGGTTGTCGCCCGTTAGAGGTGATCGCCGCGGTGCAGCGGGTCGGGCAACGGCTGGCCGTCAGGCGCGAAGCTTAGCGACACCGAGTTGATGCAGTACCGCAACCGCGTCGGTGGCGGTCCGTCGGGGAAGACATGGCCCTGGTGGCTGTCGCAGCGTGCGCAGCGGGTCTCGATGCGCACCATGCCGTAGCTCGTATCGCGGACGGCGCGGACGTGCGCCTCGTCGATCGGCGCGTAGAAACTTGGCCAGCCGGTGCCGCTCTCGAACTTCGTCTGGGCGCGGAACAGCGGCAGGCCGCAGAGCCGGCAGCAATAGACGCCATCCGCCTTGTTGTTGAGCAGGCCGCCGCAGAAGGGCGCCTCGGTGCCGTGATGCAGGAGGACGTCGCGCTCCTCGGGCGTCAGGTCCGCTTCGAGGCGCCTCTCCTCTTCGGGCGTCGGTGGCGTCAGGTCGAAACCGGAGGCTGAGCGGACAGGTGCGGTGGGTGCGTCGGTCATGGCCGGAAGATGCCCCTTTCGCCCGCGAGATTCCAGGGCCGGCCTCTGCCGGCTGGCCGAAACATCAGTTCGGCGTTAGCTTACGCCGTCCTGATGTCTCAGGGGGGAAACAATGAACATCACTCATCTTCTATTCAGCTACCAAGGCCGGATCCGCCGCATGCACTTCTGGCTCGGCGCAATCGGCGTGGGCGTCGTCTTCGGCGTGCTTTATGGCGTCCTCATCAGCATGTCGGGGATGGCCCAGGGCACGCCCAATGGGCTTATCCTGGCGCTGCTCGGCGTGCTCTACATCGTCTACATCTACATCGCGCTCGCCCTCGACGTGAAGCGCTGCCACGACCGCGACAAGAGCGGCTGGTTCGTGCTCATCGGGCTGATCCCGCTCATCGGCGCGATCTGGCTCCTGGTCGAGCTCGGGTTCCTGGACGGCACGCAAGGGCCGAACCGGTTCGGGCCGTCGCCAAAGGGGATCGGCGGCGAGGCGACAGCGCCGGTCCCGGCGGAATAGGGGGCCCTTTCGGGCCTGTCACCGTCGCCTTAGAGTTCGCCCGAGTCTCGGCTTGGGCATGAGTGTGGCGTGAACGGCGGCAACATCGATTGGCGGGAGCTGTTCCTGTCCGCGGACGGGCGGCTCCCGCGCACGCCCTTTCTGATCGGCTCGGCGATCCTGATCGCGATCACCGCGATCTATGAGAGCCTCGTCGGCCCGGTCGGCCACTGGCTGACCGGCCTGATCGTCTATCCGGCCACCCTCTATGCCGGGGCGTGCCTGGCGTCGAAGCGGCTACACGATCGCGGCCGCTCCGGCTGGTGGGCGGCGCTCATCCTGTTTGCGCTGGCGGTCATCTGGCCGCACCCCGCCGGCTTCGTCGATTTCCTCCTGATGCTGGTGTTGGTCTGGGCGGCGATCGAGCTCGGCCTCATGGAGAGCGAACAGGGCGCCAACCGCTACGGCCCCAACCCCCTGCGCCCCGCCCAGGCTTAGCCGGGCATCAGCACCATCTGGGTCTGGGTGACGATCGCGGCTAGCTTGCCCTGCTCGGTTTCGATGCGCGTCTGCCAGACCTGGGTGCGCCGGCCGCGATGGATCGGCGTCGCCGTGGCCACCAGCGTCGCGCCCACCGCCCCGGCGCTCAGGAAGTTGGTCTTGCTCTCGAGCGTCGTCGTGCCCGCCCCGGCCGGCAGGTTCAGCGCCGTCGCGGCGGCCCCCACCGTGTCGGCAAGAGCCATCAGAGCCCCGCCATGGATGATATGGCCAGTGGTGCACAGATCCTCGCGCACGACCAGGCTGGCGACGACGCGCTCGCGATCCGCCTCGATGAAGCGTACGCCCATCAGCGCCGCGAACGGCATCGGCGAGGCTTGCAGGCGTTCAAGGTCGGTCATCGGCCGGTTTCCCTCTCAGATCGGCGCGGCAGCCGGCTCGGTTGCGCCGAACACCCGCTCGAAGCTGGCCTTCAGGGCCGCGTCGGCCTCGTCCATCGTCACCGGCAGGCCGAGGTCGACCAGGCTGGTGACGCCGTGCCCGGTGACGCCGCAGGGCACGATGCCGCCGAAGTGCGCCAGGTCCGGCTCGACGTTCAGGCTGACCCCGTGGAAGGAGACCCAGCGGCGGATGCGCACGCCGATGGCGGCGATCTTGTCCTCGCGTCGTGGGCGCGCCGTGCTCGACCCAGACGCCGACCCGGCCCTTGCGCGCCTCGCCGTCGACGTTGAAGGCTTTGAGCGCATCGATGATCCAAGCCTCGAGCGCGCCGACGAAGGCGCGGACGTCCTTCCGCCGCGCGCTCAGGTCCAGCATGACGATAGGCCACCCGCTGGCCCGGGCCGTGGTAGGTGAACTGGCCGCCTCTGCGAGCTTGCGAACACCGGCAGCCGCTCGGGCGCCAGGAGGTCGGCCGGCTTGGCCGAGACGCCGGCGGTGTAGAGCGGCGGGTGCTCGAGCAGCCAGACGAGCTCGCCTTCGCGTCCCTCGGCGATGGCCGCCGCTCGCGCCTCCATGGCCGCGACCGCCTCGAGATAGCCCACGCGGCCGGGGGAGACCGCCCAGCCGGCGGCGCGCCCGTCGGCGCGGCCAAAGGGCGCATTCGTCGCGGCTTCGCTTAACGACCGGTCAAGCATGATGACGGCAATGTGGCCTGCGATCCGGCCAAAGCAATGGCCGGCGCGTCAGTGGGGTCGTTCTCTTGAACCAGGTCAGCGCCGTCAACGTGGAGATATCCGTCGTCCTCGGTCGCTCGGTCCTGCCGATGCAGCAACTGTTGCGCATGGGCCGTGGCGCCGTCATCCCCCTCGACGCCAAGGCCACAGACGAGGTGTGGATCCTCGCCAACAATCACCCCGTGGCGCGCGGCGAGATCATGATCAGCGACGACAAGATCGCCATCACCGTGACCCGCGCCGCCAACGTCTACGACTTCATGGCCGGCGGCTCGGCCTAGGGCGCGGCGGCGCGCAACAGCGGTGCCTGCGTAGCTTCCTGAGCGTCCAGTTCCGGTTTGCGGAAGTGCGTGCGCACCTCGGTCGTGAGGCCGAACTCCATCAGCTGGTCGCGCCCCGGCGTGTAGGCCGGCCAGGCGGGCGCGCCGTCGCAGGTCGGAACGCCGGTCTTGGCGAAGGCGACCCAACAAGAATGCATCACCGCGGCATGGTCGCGGTCTTCCTGAACGATTTCAGCAGAATAGTTCGGAACGATCATCTGCGTATCGAACACGTAGGGGTTTTCCGAGGTGTGGTTCGCGCCGGGAATCTTCCCGCGCCTCACCACCCGCACGTAGGAGAAGTAGTAGAGCCATGCCGGCGCCTTGGCCGATTGTCGCGCCGCGATCCAGCGCGCCGGCGCGCCCATCGTCGCATCCGTGAACATCGCCTGGGCCAGCTTAGCGTCGTCGGCGGCGTCGCCGGCATAAGCCGCCTTCAGCTCAGGCGATGCGGCGGCGAGATACTGGGCGTAGCCCGATGGCGGCAGGAGCGACGCCTCCCAGCTGTTCGACCCGATGATCAGTGGGACGGGCGCTTGCCGGCCGCGGGCGAAGGCCTGGGTCGTGCTCTCGCGCATCAGCCGCCCGTCGACGATCGAACCGAAACGCCCGCGGGCGGCGATCAGCTTGTCGAGTGGCAGCGCACGGAGCTGCGCGGGCGTCGCGTCGGCGGGCAAACCCAAGCTCTTGGCCAGGGCCACGCCGTCGGCCTCGGCGTCGGCCAAGGTCACCGGCGGGCTCCAGCCGGTCCCGGACTGCACGGTCGCCTTCTCGAACAGGCCCCGCGCGGCCGGCGTCGCCATCAGCGCCAGCACGTCGGCGCCGCCCGCGGATTCGCCGAAGATGGTCACGTTGTGGGGGTCGCCGCCGAACGCCCTGATGTTGCGCCGGACCCACTTCAGCGCCGCGATCTGGTCCATGAGCCCGTAGTTGGCGAGCGGCTGGTCGCTCGGCGCTTCTTTGGTCAGCGCCGGATGGGCGAACCAGCCCAGCGCGCCCAGGCGATAGTTCACCGTCACCAGCACCACGCCGTCGCGAGCGAAGAAGCGGCCGTCGTTCGGCGCGATCGAGTTGGCGCCGGCGGTGTTGCCGCCGCCGAAGATCCACACCATCACCGGCGCGTGGCGCGCAACGGGCGGGGCCCAGACGTTGAGAGTCAGGCAGTCCTCGCTGGTCGGGCCGGCGTAGCCACCGCCGTTGTATCGCCCGTCGGGATAGACCACCTGCGGGCAGGCGGGGCCGTCCGCAGTGGCGTCGCGCAGGCCTTGCCAACGTAGAGCGGGCTGCGGCGGTCGCCAGCGCAACCGCCCGATCGGCGCCACGGCAAAGGGGATGTCCTTGAACACCACGGCGCTGTCCTGGTGGGCTCCCGCCAGCCAACCCGACGCGGTGCTCACCAGTGGAGCCCGGACGGCCTCGAGCACCGGGCCAGCCGGGGCGTTGTTGGACTGCGCGCTGCTCGTGGCGCTCCAGTTCAGGGCCGTAAGGACGACGGCGATGGCTGCGACGCGTTTGAGCATTCCTACTTCTCCCGGCCCGGTCTGGTTACAGCGCGTCCCGAAGGCGGGCCAGCCCGATGATGGCGTGGGTCTACCGGCCGGGCGTCAGCGGCCCGGCCGCGATCGGGAGGCGAACGAAGGTCTCGCGGAATAAGACGGTCGCAATCGCCACGCCCAGGACCATAAGCACCGCGCCCTGAAAGCCGAGCCGGCCGCTGGTGAAGATCATCGCGATCACCAAGAGGCCGATAAGGTAGCCGCCCCAGCGGTCGAACAGCCCGCGAACCTGGACGCGCCGGCGGTCCTTGGCAGTCGCGGGCGCGGGCGAGGCCAGCGTCCGGCCGGCGCGGATCGCCTCCACCCTCGGGTTCATGATGCGAAACCACAGGGGAGGAACCATCGCGGTCAGGTACATCGGAATGAGGCCGCCGGGCAGCATCGGCTGACCGTCGAGCATGCGCAGGGTGTCGTAGCGCCGCGTGGCGTTGCGGTGATGCTCGGAGTGCCGGCCGAGATTGAGGAAGTAGTAGCCCGAGAACCGCGTCTCCCAGTTCCAGGCGTGCATGACGTCGGGACGTTCGTAGCGGCCCGGCGCGACCTCTTTTCGCTGCAGGCCGTAGTGCTGCATGTAGTTGACCGTCTCGAGCGAGAAGATGGCCACCGCGCTCTGGATGGCGACGGCGATCATGCCCGGCACGCCGCAGAGCAGGCAGGCGCCGGCATAGTAGGCGCAGACCAGGACCAGATAGCCCAGCATACGGTTCTGCGGGCTGAGCCAGCCCTGGCCGCGCGCCTTCAGCCGCTTGACCTCGATCGCCCAGGCGCTGCGCAGGCTTCCGACGATGCTGCGGGGCAGGAAGCCATAGAGGCTCTCGCCCAACCGCGCCGAGGCCGGGTCGCCCGGGGTGGCGACGTTGATGTGATGGCCGAACGGATGCTCGATCGAGAAATGCGGATAGGTGACGGTGATCAGCAGGAAGTCGCCCAGCCACCGGTCGAAGCGCGAACGGCGGTGCATGAGCTCGTGGGCGACGGCGATCCCCATCGTGCCGTAGTAGAGTCCGACCAGCAGCGCGAGCACGACCAGTTCGGCGCCGACGGCGTGTCGCAGCCAGACGCAGTACAGCATCAGGGCCTGGATAAAGACGAACTTCACGGCCAACAGCCGCGGCGCCCAAGCGTACTCGGCGAGCGGCCGCTCGATGTCGCTGGCGGCGTTGATGCCGCCTGGGATAACGCCGCCGATCAGGTCCATCGTCACCGGCAGCACGAACGCCGCCGCCAGATAGAGCAGCGTGCGGCTAGTCTGGCTCAGCGTCAGCGTCGGCAGGCTGTTTGCGAACCACAGCGCCGCGGTGAACGGCAGGAACATCAGCGCTCGCCGAAAGAAGATCGCAATCGCGCCCATGAGGATCCCGGAACCGCCGCGCAGGGGAGGGGGCGGAAATCGGATGGTCGTTCCCGACCCGACCGCTCGCCCTGGCCGGGACCTATCACGCCGGGCGCACCGCGTCGACCGAGGGCGGGCGCTCACGTCGCATCCGGGCGGGGGTCGCCTTCCCAAACATCCAGGCATTTGCTAACCCCCGCGCCTCGCTGGCGAGTGCGGTCGTGGCGGAATTGGTAGACGCGCAGCGTTGAGGTCGCTGTGGGGCAACCCGTGGAAGTTCGAGTCTTCTCGACCGCACCATCCTGCTTCGCCCTCACGGGCTTCGCAGGACTTGGCGTCGGCGCTGGAGGCTGGTGCGCTACCTCGCCTTCTCTGACCGAAGGCAGGCGGAAACCTTCGAGGCGTACCTGAAGTCCGGATCCGGTCACGCCTTCGACCGCAAACGACTGTGGCCCGCACGCTGACCGCCGCCACCTCCCGGTCCTGATCTTGCGCTAGCGCCCTGGACGCCAGCGCGGCGTGTCAAACTGGGTCAGGGATTGCGATGAAGCTGCGCAACTCGGTTTCGCCAGCGGCGATCGAGGTTATCAAGCGCTTCGAGGGCTTCCGGCGGACAGCCGCACAGCTCGACGACGGCCGCTGGACGATCGGGTTCGGCCACACGCGCTCGGCGCGCGCCGGCGTGACGGTCACGGAGGCCGATGCCGAGGCCCTGCTGGGCTACGACCTGGTCGACGTGCAGGCGGCGGTCAACGACTGGACCTTCACCCCGCTCACGCAGAACCAGTTCGACGCGCTGGTCTCCTTTGTCTTCAACATCGGGCTCGAGGCCTTCCGCCACTCGGCCGTGCTGAGGCGGGTGAACCAGGGCGCGCTGTTGCAGGCGGCGTGCGCGATGGAGATGTGGCGCAAGGCCGACTTCGACGGGGAGCGCATCGTGGTCGATGCGCTGATCCGCCGCCGCGCGGCCGAGAAGGCGCTGTTCCTGACACCGGAGGACGGCTTCGTCGCTGCCCCGTCGGCGGTCGTGCAGCCGCGCCTGGACTATGATGTCGGCGCGGCTGTGCCGCGCACGCCGCCCGCCGAGCTGAGGACCAATCCCGAAGCCGAGAAAGCGACTCCCATCGCTGAGTCCGCGGCGCCGCCGGCGCCCGGTGAGTTGGTGACGGAGCGGGCCGCTGCCGCCGTCTCCGCGCGCCTGCAGGCCATGTGGCCGGAAGAAGGCGCTCCCGAGCCGGGGCCCGTGCAGGAGCTCGACGAGCCCGCCCCGTTCCCGGCCGATCTCCCGGTCGCCGAAGACGCCGCTATCGAAACGCCTCCCGCCGAGCCCGAGGCCGAGCCAGCGCAGACGCCCGCGCCGACGCCCACCGAGCCGGCGTTCGGCGCGAGGGTGCGCTCGATTTTCGAGGATACCCGCGAAGACCGCGATCGCCCGAGCTTCACGCCGCTGGTGATCCTCGGCCTGCTCGGCCTCTTCATGTTCGGCGGCGGGTTGTTCTGGGCCTACCACGCCCGCCCGACCGGCAACCTGATCGGCCCCGCCGGGATCGGCTTCGTGCTAGGCCTGCTTGGCGTCGTCTGCGTGGCGAGCGCCGTCTACTTCCTGCTCGACCGCATCTCAGGTGAGCGCGAGTAGCGCCGCCCGGCGCTCAGCTCTCGCTAGGTTTTTCCGCCTCCGCTTTGGCCAGCACCTCTTCGTGGCGGGCGCAGATCTTGGGCCAGAGATCGGCCACGGCCGCCTCGACGATCCCGAAGTCGCTTTCGAGCGTTGCGATGAGGTCGTCGACGCTTTCCAGCACCCGCTCGCGGGTCCCCTCCGGCCGCAGCTGGCGCAGGGAACGGCCGCGCAGCTGGTTCTCGCCGTCGGGCGTGAAGCAGACGCAGACCAGATTCTGGACGAACGGCGATTGCGGGTCAGTCTGCAGGACGGCGCAGGCGCGCGCCAGCGCCGCCTCGTCGTCACACGGCTCGGACTTGAAGTCGAAGTTCGGCGCCATGCCTTGCGGATGGTTATGGAAGCGCCAGTACCCGTCCTGCGTCCGCTCGAGCTTGTAGTCCTGGCCCTCGATCGAGAACGGGCCTTCCTCGATGGGGTAGGGTCCCTTTGGTCCATTCGCCAGCCCGACGTCGGCCAAGATCGGCCCATCCTCGGTGTCCACCCGCAACACGAGGTGGTTGCCCAGCGCCGCATCGCCCTTCATCGAGCGCGCCACCCCGCTGGCCAGGCGCGTGACGCGGAAGCCGATCGCCGCCAGCGCCAGGCCGAACACCCCGTTCATCTCGTAGCACCAGCCGCCGCGGCGTCCCTGCCCGACGATCCGCGCGTAGGCCGCCGCAGGATCGGTGGTGAGGCGCCGGCCGAGCTGAACGTCGATGTTCTCGTAAGGGATCGAGAGCAGGTGGCGCTTTGAGAGCGCGCTGAGCGTGGCGAGATCGGGCCTGGGCTCGCCTTCGAACCCGACGCGATCCAGATAAGCCCTGAGCTTCACGATCGTCCCCTCGCCGTCGTTCGGCGCCGGACAACAGCCGAGACGCCCCAAAGCGTCAAGCGCGCGTCTCTCCCCGCGGCCGGCCGCGCCATGCTACGAAAGCCCATGATCCCCAACGCCGGCCCAGCGCTCGACTTCGACCTTGGCGAGACGGCCGAGGCCATCCGCGAGACCACCGCACGGTTCGCCGCCGACCGCATCGCGCCGATCGCGGCCGAGATCGACCGCACGAACGACTTCCCGCGCCATCTGTGGCCGGAGATGGGCGCGCTCGGGCCTGCATGGCGATCACCGTCGAAGAGGAGTGGGGCGGCCTCGGGCCTCGGCTATCTCGAGCACGTGGTGGCGATGGAGGAGGTCTCCAGAGCCTCCGCCTCGGTCGGGCTGAGCTACGGCGCGCACTCCAACCTCTGCGTGAACCAGATCCGCCGCTGGGGCAGCGCCGGAGCAGAAGCGGCGCTACCTGCCGAAGCTGATCAGCGGCGAGCACGTCGGCGCGCTGGCGATGAGCGAGGCCGGCGCCGGCTCCGACGTGATCTCGATGTCGCTGAAGGCCGAGCGTCGCGGCGACCGCTACGTGCTGAACGGCGACCAAGTTCTGGATCACCAACGCGCCCGCACGCCGACGTGCTGGTGGTCTACGCCAAGACCGACGCCGGGCGCGGCCAGCCGCGGCGTCACCGCCTTCATCGTCGAGAAGCGGGTTCGAGGGCTTCTGCTGCCGCCCAGAAGCTCGACAAGCTCGGGCATGCGCGGCTCCGACACCGGCGAGCTGGTGTTCGACGGACTGCGAGGTGCCGGAAGAGAACGTGCATGGGCCCCGAGAACGGCGGCGCCGGCGTCCTGATGAGCGGGCTCGACTATGAGCGCGCGGTGCTGGCCGGCCGGGCCGCTCGGCATCATGCAGGCCTGCCTGGACGCGGTGCTGCCCTACGTGCGCGAGCGCAAGCAGTTCGGCCAGCCGATCGGCACCTTCCAGCTGATGCAGGGCAAGATCGCCGACATGTACGTCGCCCTGAACTCGGCCCGCGCCTACGTCTACGCCGTGGCCAAGGCCTGCGACGCCGGCACGACCACCCGCTTCGACGCCGCCGGCGCGATCCTGCTGGCCTCGGAGAACGCCGTGCGAACGGCGCTGGAGGCGATCCAGGCGCTGGGCGGCGCGGGCTACACCAAGGACTATCCGGTCGAGCGCTACCTGCGCGACGCCAAGCTCTACGACATCGGCGCCGGCACCAATGAAATCCGCCGCTTCCTGATCGGGCGCGAGCTCGTGGGCCAGGGCTGATGGGACCCGTCACCCGCGTCACCTCCGGCTCGACGTTCGAGGACCTCGCCGGCTATTCGCGCGCGGTGGTTGTTCAGCATGCGGATCACGCAGAGGTGTTTGTCTCGGGCTGCACAGGATTCGACTATTCGACTATGACCATCGACGAGGATGTGGCTGTTCAGGTTCGTCAGTGCTTCGTCAATATCGCTGACGCACTTACTAAAGCGGGCGGGCGACTGACGCATCTCGTGCGAGTGCGCTACTATCTGCCCGAGTCGGGCGACTGGGGACGTGTAGCGCCGGTGGTCGGCGAAATTCTGGCGGACATCCGCCCAGCCGCGACGTGTCTGATCTGCGGGTTGGTTGACCCGCGGATGAAGGTCGAGATCGAGGCGGATGCAAGGATACCGCTTAACGATTCTGGCGCTTAGCGCGGTCGCGGCGACCGCGCTTACGGCGTGCGCGACGCATCCGCCCAAGCTCGCGACCGTCGCCGCCCGCCCGTGCCCGAACGGCGGCTACAGGCAGACCGCCGAGTTGGTGTTCGGCCGCGTCTCTAGCGACGGCAAAGCCGGCGTCAGCGAGGTCGAGTTCGCCAAGTTCCTCGATGGCGAGGTCAGCCCGCGCTTTCCGCAGGGCATGACCGTGATCGACGCCGAGGGCCGCTGGACGCCGCCGGCGGGCAGCATGATCCGCACTCCGGCCAAGATGGTGATGATCATCCTGCCCGGGAACGCTGACGACGCGAAGAAGCTCGACGCCGTCCGTGTGGCCTACAAGACCCGCTTCCACCAGCCGTCGGCCCTGCTCATGACCACGGGCGACTGCGCGTCGTTCTAGCCGCTCGATCCAAGCCCTAACCGATCAGCTCCTTGACCGTGTCCCGCTCGCCGACCAGCTCTTCGTTGGTCTTCGCAAGCTTACTCTTGGCGAAGTCGTCCATGGCGAAGCTCTCGACGACCTCATAGGCCCCCCCGCCGGTCGAGCGGACCGGCATGCCGGCCCAGACCCCCTCGGCGAAGCCGTAGCGACCCTCGGACGGCACAGCCATGGAGTGGACTTTGCCGGGCGTGATCAGGTCGCGGACGTGGTCGACGATCGCATTCGCCGCGGAGCCGGCCGAGCTCTGCCCGCGCGCGGCGACGATCGCGCCGCCGCGCCCACCGACGGTCGGCAGGAACTCGTTCTCGAGCCACGCGCGGTCGCCGATCACCGCGGCGGCCGGCCTGCCGCCGATCGTGGCGTGAGTGTAGTCGGCGAACATGGTCGGCGAGTGGTTGCCGTAGATGTAGAGGTCGTTCACGTCGGCGACCGCCGCGCCCGCCTTGGCGGCGAGGATGGAGTGCGCGCGGTTCTGGTCCAGGCGGACCATGGCGGTGAAGCGGTGGGGGCCGTGCCGCTTAGCCTGCGCGGCGGCGATCATGCAGTTGGTGTTGCAAGGGTTGCCCACCACGAAGATGCGCGCGTCATCGGCCGCCACCTCATCGATCGCCCGGCCCTGGCCGATGAAGATGCGACCGTTGTCCTTCAGGAGGTCGGCGCGCTCCATGCCAGGCCCGCGCGGCTTGGAGCCCACCAGAAGGCACCAGTTTGCGTCCTTGAAACCGACCTTGGGGTCGTCGGTCAGCACCATGCCGGCGAGCAGCGGGAAGGCGCAGTCCTCCAGCTCCATCGCCACGCCCTTCAGCGCCTTTTGCGCCGCCTCGGCGGGGATCTCGATCAGCTGCAGGATCACCGGCTGGTCGGGGCCGAACATCTCGCCGGCCGCGATGCGGAAGAGGGCGGCGTAGCCGACGTTGCCGGCCGCGCCGGTGATCGCTACGCGGAGGGGGGTCTTGCTCATGGGGGAGGGCTCCGAGCACTTCTGACGCGTATGCGGCGGTCCGTTACGTCAGTTTCGCCCCGGCCGCCAGACGCTCGCGAAAAGGGCCGGCCCATCGCTGGACCGGCCCTCCATCGTCGGACCGCGGTCTGCCGGGTCGCCCCAGCCAAATCGCGAGACCTTTAGCCTTCAGGCAAAGACTGCTGTCAGGCGCGAACCCCAGTTTCGAGGCTCCAGGTCACGCTTTGCGACCGCGGTTGGAGACAATGAGACACTGGACCACCTCCTTTCAGCTGTTGAACAGGGACTCGGGAAGATAGAGGCTCGCGCGCCGGTTTGGAAGCGCCTCGCGCCGCCCGGGCTTGGAGCGTGTGGGTCTGGCCGCTAGAAGGCAGGGAACCCAACCTTTCGCACGGATCTCTCCCCAACATGGCCGACGACCCCGAGAACACCCTGATCTTCACGCTGGAGGGAGGGCCGGTGACGATCCGCCTCCGCCCCGATCTCGCGCCTGGGCCACGTGGAGCGGATCAAGGAGCTGGCGCGCGAGGGCTTCTACGACGGCGTGGTCTTCCACCGCGTGATCCCCGGTTTCATGGCCCAGGGCGGCGACCCGACCGGCACGGGGACCGGCGGCTCGCCGAAACCCGATCTGCGCTCCGAGTTCTCCAGCCAGGCGCACGTGCGCGGCGTCTGCTCGATGGCGCGGACCAACAACCCGCACTCGGCCAACAGCCAGTTCTTCATCTGCTTCACGGCCGCGCCGCACCTCGATCGCAACTACACGGTCTGGGGCGAGGTCATCGAAGGCATGGAGCACATCGACGCCCTGCCCAAGGGCGAGCCGCCGCGCGAGCCCGGCAAGATCTCTCACCGCCCGGGTGGCTGCCGACGTCGCTTAAGCTCAGCGATTTCGACTTCGACTTGCCGGACGATCGCATCGCGCTCCGGCCGGCGAACCCGCGCGACAGCGCACGGATGCTGGTGGTGGACGCGGAGGGCGGGCTGGCGGACCGCACCGTCCGCGACCTGCCCTCGCTCTTGCGGCCCGGCGACATCGTCGTGCTCAACGACACGAAGGTGATCCCCGCTCGGCTCTCTGGCCTGCGCGAGCGGGAGGGCTCGGTCGTGCGGGTCGAGGCGACGCTGCACCGGCGGCTGAGCCCCCACCGCTGGACCGCCTTCATGAAGCCGGGGCGCGGCTCGCGGTCGGCGACCGCGTCCGTTTCGGCGAGCGGGACGACCGCGCCTGCCTCCTCGGCGTGCTCGACGCGACGGTTATCGAGAAAGGGCGAGGGCGGCGAGGTGACGCTCTCCTTCGACCTCTCCGGCCCCGACCTCGAGATGGCGATCGCCGAGCGCGGCGTCATGCCGCTGCCGCCCTACATCGCCTCCCGGCGGGCCGAGGACGACCAGGACCTGCGCGGACTACCAGACCGTCTACGCGCGCGAGGACGGCTCGGTCGCCGCGCCGACCGCCGGGCTGCATTTCACGCCCGAGCTGCTGGGTGCGCTCGAGCGGGCGGGCGCGAGCCTCACGTACGTCACCCTGCACGTCGGCGCGCGGCACCTTCCTGCCGGTGAAGACCGAGGACGTCGCCCGACCACCGCATGCACCCCGAGTACGGCGAGGTCTCGCGCGAGACCGCGGACGCCGCTGAACGCCGCCCGCGCCGCCGGCGGGCGCATCGTCGGCTGTCGGCACCACCGCGCTCCGCCTGCTGGAAAGCGCGGCCGGCGAGGACGGAACCGTGCGGCCCTTCGCCGGCGAGACCGCGATCTTCATCACCCCGGGCTACCGCTTCCGCGCGGCCGATGTGCTGCTGACCAACTTCCACCTGCCGCGATCGACGCTGTTCATGCTGGTCGGCGGCTTCTGCGGGGCTGCAGACGATGCGCGCGGCCTACGCCCACGCGATCGCGAACGGCTATCGCTTCTATTCCTACGGCGACGCCTCGCCTGCTATTCCGCGCCGCCTGATGGCGGCGTTCCCCTTCAACATCCAGGCGCGCGACGGCGCGGCGCGGACCGGCGTGCTCGAGACCCCGCGCGGGCGCGATCCGCACGCCGGCCTTCATGCCGCTCGGCACCGCCGGCACGGTCAAGGCGCTGACCGTCGACCAGGTGCGTGCAAGCCGGCGCCGACATCATGCTCGGCAACACCTACCACCTGATGCTGCGCCCGACCGCCGAGCGGGTCGGCGCGGCTGGGCGGCCTGCACCGGTTCATGCGCTGGGAGCGGCCGATCCTGACCGACTCCGGCGGCTTCCAGGTGATGTCGCTTGGCCAAGATCTCCAAGGTCGACGAGGAGGCGGTCACCTTCCAGAGCCATATCGACGGCTCGCAGCCACGTGCTTTCGCCCGAGCGGTCGATCGAGATCCAGGCCGATCTCCTGGGCTCCGACATCGTCATGCAGCTCGACGAGTGCGTCGCCTGGCCGGCAGAAGCGGCGCAGGCGGCCGAGGCGATGCGCCTCTCGGCGCGCTGGGCCGAGCGCTGCAAGGCGGCGTTCGGCGACGCGCGAGCGCCCAGGCGCTGTTCGGCATCCAGCAGGGCTCGACCTTCGAGGCGCTGCGCCGCGAGAGCGCCGAGCGGCTGATCGAGATCGGCTTCGATGGCTACGCGCTCGGCGGGCTCGCGGTCGGCGAGGGCCACGCGGCGATGTGCGAGGTGCTGGACTATGCGCCGGCGATGCTGCCCGAGGACCGCCCGCGCTACCTGATGGGCGTCGGCAAGCCGATCGACATCGTCGAGGCGGTCGCGCGCGGCGTCGACATGTTCGACTGCGTGCTGCCCGACCCGCTCCGGCCGCCACGGCCAGGCCTGGACCTGGGCCGGTCCGGTCAACCTGAAGAACGCCCGCTTCGCCGAGGACGACGCGCCGCTCGACGCCGAAAGCGACTGTCCCGCCAGCCGCGACTATTCGAAAGCCTACCTGCACCACCTGGTCAAGTCGAGGAGATCCTCGGCCAGGTGCTGCTCTCCTGGCACAACGTCGCCTTCTTCAGGCGCCTGATGGCGAGGCTGCGCGAAGCGATCGCGGCAGGCCGGCTCGGCGCCTTCCGCCGCGAGGTGAGCGCCAAACAAAGCGCTGCCGCCCGATAGAACGGAGGGGCCGAAGTCATCCAACCGCCGAGCCTTAGCGTATAGCGGGCGCCATTCCGGCTAAACCACGGACCAGGAACTCCAACCCATGTCGAACTTCAAAACGCGGCTGCTCGCCGCGACGGTGGCGCTCGCGCTCGGCGCAAGCCTCGCCAGCGCGACTCTCGCCCAGACGACCGATCCCATGGTCGGCGGCGCGGCCATGTACCCGACGAAGACTATCGTCGACAACGCGGTCAACTCGGCCGACCACACCACGCTCGTCGCCGCGGTGAAGGCCGCCGGCCTGGTCGACACGCTCGAGGGCCCCGGCCCGTTCACGGTGTTCGCGCCGACCAACGAGGCCTTCGCCAAGCTGCCGCCGAATACGGTGCCGATGCTGCTCCAGGCGGACAACAAGCCGACCCTGGTCAAGGTCCTGACCTACCACGTCGTGGCCGGCCGCCTGAGCACGGCCGACCTGATGGCGCAGGTGCAGGCCGGCGGCGGCAAGGCCACGCTGACCACGGTCGAGGGCGAGCCGCTCATCGTCACCTCGGACGGTGGGACCATCACGCTGACTGACGCCAAGGGCGGCATGTCCAGGATCACCATCGCCGATGTCAACCAATCGAATGGCGTGATCCACGTCGTCGATACGGTGCTGATGCCCTGATCAGCGACCGAAACTAAGGGGCGCCCCGGCTGCTTCCCCCGGCCGGGGCGACCTTGTCGCCTCTTCCACCCCGCCTTATGGTCCGCGCCCTTTGTCGAGCAGGGGCCGGTAGCTCAGCGGTAGAGCACTCGACTTTTAATCGAGTGGTCGTGGGTTCGATCCCCACCCGGCCTGCCAGACGTCTGGCTTCCCCTACTGTTGCTGCTGTTGCTGCTGTTGCTGCTGTTGCTGCTGGAGCTGCTGGTCCAGGACGGCTGGCGAGATGCGCCGGCGGGTGGCGCCGACCATGGTCGGGCGGGCGGTGCGCAGGAACTCCGGCTCGGCGACGGCGGCGCGGGTCTGGCGGACGCTGACGCCGACGGCAAGCTCGCTCTCGGCATCGCCCTTGAAGACCCCGCGCGATGGCGGCACGTCGCCATAGTCGCGCCCGACGGCGACGATCACGTGCCGCTCGCTGGCAGCAGTGTTGTTGGTGGGGTCCAGCCCCACCCAGCGCAGGGACGGCAGGAAGACCTCGACCCAGGCGTGGGTCGCGTCCGGGTCGGAGCGGTCGTGGTGCTCGCGGTCGGTGAGCAGATAGCCCGAGACGTATCGAGCCGGCACGCCCCAGCCGCGGCAGATCGCGATCATGACGTGGGCGAAGTCCTGGCAGACGCCCCTGCGGGCCTCGAGCGCGTGGTCGATCGGGCTGTCGGCGCGGGTCACGCCCGGCTCGTACTCGAAGGCCTCGTAGATGGCCTGGCAGAGGCCTTTCATCGCCGAGAGCGGGTCGGCGCGGCGCAGCCGGTCGAGGTCGAAGCTTTCGATGAAGTGCTCGAGCATCGGAGTCGCCACTGCGAACCCATGCGGCCGGAGGAAATCGAAGCAGTCGCCGCGGACGAACTCGCTGCGCAGCCGGTCCCACTCGCCCATGTCGAGCGCATCGGGCAGGGGTTCGTCGGCCTCTGTCTCGACGATGGCGCGCGAGCGGATGGTCAGCAGGTCGTGCGGCTGCGGGCAGTCGAAGTGGTAGACGGCGTTGCCGAAGGTGTCGGCGTAGGAGAAGAGCTGGGCGGCTGGATCGAGCTCGAGGTCGAAGCTCAACAGCCGCTGGCGCGCGCTCTTCTGCGGCTGCAGCCACAGCTCCATGACGCTCTCGCGCACCGGCTGCGGCGTAGCGGTACTGGGTCAGGTGGCGGATCTCGAGCAGCATCAGGCCGGCAGCCTCTGCTCGAGGGGATAGGCGACGAAGGTCTCGTAGATGGCATGGTGGATGCGACGCGCACTCGCCCACGACCGCGCCGAGCAGGGCGCCGGCGCCCTGGCTTTCGTCCATGTCGGCGAATTCGAGCCGCGCGCTCAGGCGCGCGGCCAGCCGGTCGGGACCGATCGGACCGACCGAGCTCGCCGCGGCGGACGAGGGTGGTCAGATGCTCCTCGATGCGCGAGGTCGAGAAGCGGATCGAGCGCGGGAAGTCCTCGTCGAACAGCAGGAACTCCAGCAGATGCCGCGGGCTGCAGCTCGGCGGTGTAGACGCGCAGGTACGGCTCCAGCGCGCAGGCCATGCGCAGCACCGCCATCTGCGCGAGGTGGTCGGTCGAGCGGGTTGCCGCCCGCACGGTCGCCGAAACAGACGTCCAGCAGCCGCGCGATCAGCTGGGCTCGCTCGAGATAGACGCCCAGCAAGCAGGAACCGCCAGCCCTCGCCGTGGCTCATGGTGGCGTCGGCCGCGCCTTTGAACAGGTGCAGGTCGGCGATGACCCCGTGCAGGAAGGCCGAAGAGGCATTGTGCGAACGCCGGCTCGGCGCTCGGGTCCGGTGACGCGCAGATAGAGCAGGTTCAGCCGCTCCCAGGTCTCGGTGGTGATCTGATCGCGCACCTGGCGGGCGTTTTCCCGCGCGCGGGACAGCGAGGTGACGCACCGAGCCTTCGTCGTCGCGGTCGAAGACGAGGTCGTGCGCCGCGTCGTAGGGCGCGGCTTGCCGGTGAGCCTCGCCGTCGCCGACAGCGGCCAGCGCCACGCGCGCGATCGCCACCGCGTCGTCGTTCTGGTCGAGGGTGGCGGTCAGCATGACGTCGCACAGGCGGCTGATGTGCTCGGCCCGCTCGACGTAGCGGCCGATCCAGTAGAGGCTGTCGGCGACGCGGGCGAGCATCATGGCTGCGTCACGCTCGCCGGCCAGCACCCAGGTGTCCTTCGACCCGCCGCCCTGGCTGGAGTTGACCACCAGCGAGCCGCGCCGCAGCGCGACGCGGGTCAGCGCGCCGGGCGTAACCACGATCTTCTCGCCGGAGAGGACGAAGGGACGCAGGTCGACGTGCCGCGGCTCGATCCGCCCGTCGACCAGGCAGGGCGCGGTCGAGAGCTGGATGGTCGGCTGGGCGATGTAGTTGTCCGGGTCGGCCTTGATGCGGTCGGCGAACGCCGCCCGCTCGCCGCGGCTGGCGTGCGGGCCGACCAGCATGCCGTAGCCGCCGGAGGCGCCGACCGCCTTGACCACCAGCTTGTCGAGGTTGGCCAGCACGTGGCTGAGCTGGCGCGGCTCGCGGCAGAGGAAGGTCTCGACGTTGGGCAGGATCGGGTCCTCGCCGAGGTAGTAGCGGATGATGTCCGGCACGTAGGCGTAGACCGCCTTGTCGTCGGCGACGCCGGTGCCCGGCGCGTTGGCGATCACCACGTTGCCGGCGCGGTAGGCGTTGAACAGGCCGGCGGCGCCCAGGCCGGAGTCGCGGCGGAAGGTGAGGGGGTCGATGAAGTCGTCGTCGACCCGCCGGTAGATCACGTCCACCCGGCGCAGGCCGACCGTGGTGCGCATGTAGACCAGGTTGTCGTGGACCACGAGGTCGCGGCCCTCGACCAGCGGCGCGCCCATCAGCCGCGCGAGGTAGGCGTGCTCGTAGTAGGCGGAGTTGTAGACGCCCGGGGTCAGCACGACGACCTGCGGGTTGGGGCGCCAGTCGGCGGCCAGGCTCTTCAGCGTCGCCAGCAGCAGGTCGGGATAGCGCTCGACCGGCCGGACGCCGGCCGTGCGGTAGGTGCCCGGGAAGGTCCGCTTGGCCGCGTCCCGGTTGGCCAGCATGTAGGAGACGCCCGGAGGGGACGCGCAGATTGTCCTCCAGCACGACGAACGCGCCGTCCTCGCCGCGGATGAGGTCGGCGCCGCGAGACGTTGACGTAGGCGTTGTGCGGCACGAAGAGGCCGCGCATCTCGCGGCGGTAGGAGGGCGCGCCGAGGACCAGGTCGCGCGGCACGACGCCGTCGGCCAGGATC
Source organism: uncultured Alphaproteobacteria bacterium (assembly GCA_963794315.1). Classification (GTDB taxonomy): domain Bacteria; phylum Pseudomonadota; class Alphaproteobacteria; order Caulobacterales; family Caulobacteraceae; genus Poindextera. The sequence goes on along the minus strand of CAWCDF010000004.1, from coordinate 494,233 downwards.
TTCTGCTCGCCGTAGATGTCGGCGAGGAAGAGGTTGAGCGCGCGCAGCCGCTGGGTCAGGCCCGCCTCGATCTTCGCCCACTCCGCCGCCGGAATGATGCGCGGAAAGAGATCGGTCGGGATGATCCGTTCGGTCGCGCTCTCGGCGCCGTAGACGGTGAAGGTGATGCCCTGCAGCAGGAAGGACTGCTCGAGCGTCCGCTGGCGATCGGCCAGTTCGGCCGGCGCAAGCGTCGTCATCCGCGTCTGCAGCGCAGCGTAGTGCGCGCGGACCGCGCCGTCCGCCGCGAACATCTCGTCGTAGGACCGGCCCGGGCGGTAGAAGCCGCCGGCTGGAAACAGGGCGACAGTGCTCTCTTCAGCGTTCGCCACGCTTGCGAAGCTCCCCAACGCCGCCATTCGTCCTTCCATGCTGCCTTCCGCGCAAGCCGGCAAGCTAGGCTGCTCGGCGGTGGCGATCACGCGCCCTGTGCCGCGGGTTGGCCGCACGGCGCTCAGGCGCCTCTAAATTGGGCGCCGACGCGCGGCCTGACAGGCGCGCGTCCCGCGAGGGCGCGCGAGCGCCGCCATGACAGCCCGGGTCGATGCGGATACACCGGGCAGGGGGCGGCGAAAGGGACGGTCTGTTGAGGCGCCTGTGCTACGCCGCTGCGCTGCTTTCGCCAGCGGTGGTGGCCGTTGTCGCCGCAAGCCCCGCCGGGGCGGCCGCCAAGCGAGCCGTCGAGGTGCGCGGCGCGCTCGCTGCGGCGCTGAAGGCCGAGATCGTGGAGGCGATCGGCGCGTTCGCCGGCGCGCCGTCGAGCCGCCTTGAAGCGCGGCGCCGAGCGGCGGAGGCGGGCGAGACGGCGATGGCCGTGCTTCGCTCCGAGGGCTACTACGACGCCGTCGTCGAGCCCAACATCGGCGACGGCGACCAGCCGGCCGCGTTCATCACCGTCACCGCCGGACCGCGCACGATGCTGGTCACGCCGGTCGTCGCCTGGCAGGGCGCGCCGCCGGACGCGGCCTCGGCGGCGATCGCCGCGGCCGCGATGAAGCTGAGGGCCGGCCAGCCGGGCCGCGCCGCCGACGTGCTCGCCGCCGAGGGCCGAATTGTCGCCACCCTGCACGAGCACGGCTATGCGGACGCCGCGGCCGCACCCCGCGAGGTCGTCGTGGACCACGCCGACCATTCCATGGCGCCGGCGTTCCATATCGCTGCCGGCGCCCTCGTCCACCTGGGCGACATACGGATGGCGTCGAAAGGCCGCACGAAAGCGCGCTGGGCGGCCAAGCTGGCGTCGTGGAAGGTCGGCGAGGTCTACTCGCCAGCGGCGGTCGCCTTGCTTGAACGGCGGTTGCGCGACACCGGCGTCTACGACCAGGTCACGGTGGCGCTCTCGCCGCCGAACGAGACCGCGAGCGGCTTGCGGCCCGTGGTCGTCAGCCTGGCCGACCGGCCCAGGGGCACGCTGGAGCTCGGCGCCAGCTACGCCACTTCCGAGGGGGTCGGCGTCGACGGCGCCTGGATCCTCTACAACCGCCTCGGCCAAGGCGACACCATCACCAACACCTTGCAGGTCGCCAACATCGAGAGCCGGCTGGAGACGGACGTCGTCTTCCCCGACTGGCGCCGCATCGACGAAAAGCTGGCGCTCCGCGCCGCGGGCTATGCCGACAACACGCCGGGTTATGACGACTGGGGTTTTCGCACCGGCGGCGACATCACCTACCACATCGCCAAGACGACCTTCCTCACCTACGGCCTGTCGTTCGACGCCAACGACACGACCGAGAAGGAGAGCGCGAACTTCGTCGCGCTGAACCATCAGCGCAAGCTGGCCACGCTCGGCGGACTTGTCGCGGTGGCCATCGACAATTCCAACGACCCGCTGGATCCGACCTCCGGCTGGCGGTTCGACGCCCGGCTGGAGCCGAAAGCGGCGCTGGGCGACGGCTCGATCGTCTATCTGAAGGCGCAAGGGCAGGTGAGCGGTTATCTGCCGCTGGACGCGGGCGCCTCGACCGTTCTGGCGGCGCGGCTGAAAGTGGGCGGCATCCTGGGCGGCTCGCTCCCGCTGGTTCCTGGGCCGGACCGCTTCTATTCAGGGGGCGGCGGCTCGGTGCGCGGCTACGCATACCAGGCGGTCGGGCCGCGCTTCGCCGACAACACGCCTGAAGGCGGGCTCTCCCTCTTCGAGGGCTCGCTCGAGCTCCGCCAACGGCTGACCCAGCAATGGGGCCTGGCCGCCTTCGTCGATGCGGGCGCGGCCGGGACGACGGTCACGCCGGACTTCAGCCATCCCGACATCGGCGTTGGCGCCGGCGTCCGCTACAACGCCGGCTTCGGGCCGATCCGGCTGGACATCGCAACGCCCCTCTACCGTAGGCGCGGCGACTCGCCGATCCAGCTCTACATCAGCATCGGGCAGAGCTTTTGACCGCCGCCGCACCCGCGCCGCACAAACGGCCCTTCTGGCACGCGGTCGAGCTTTGGGTGGCCCTGGCGATCGCCGTCGCGGTGGCCCCGGCCGGCCTCGTCGTTCGCTACGGGGTCGACACTGGCGTTGGCCGGGGCTTCGTCGAAGCACGCCTCGACGGGCTGAGCGTCGGCCGGCTGGGCCGACTGCATGTCGAGGGGATCGGCGGCGACTTCTGGACCGACTTCACCGTCGCTCAGCTCACCATTTCCGATGCCGACGGCGTCTGGCTTGATGTGCGGAGGTTGGCGATCAGCTGGCGCCCGCTCGAGCTGGTCGCGCGCCGAGCGCACCTGACCAGCGTCGCGGCGGGCCTGGTGCGCGTCGTGCGCGTGCCGGTGCTTTCACCCCCGGAGCCGAGCGGAAAGTCGCCCGTCGCCGTCAGCGTCGACAGCTTCGCCATGCGGCTGGAGACTTTGCCGGCCGCGAGCGTCAGGAGAGGGTTGTTCGCCGTGACCGGCGGCTTAGACGTCGAGCGCAACGGCGCCGTGCGGGGCGCTGTCGACGCCGAGAGCCAGCTGCATCCCGGCGACGGGCTCAACGCGCGCTTCGACTTGGGCGTCCGCCATCGGATGGCGATCGACGCGGTCGGCCGTGAGGAGAGCGGCGGCGCGCTGGCCGGGCTCGCCGGCCTGCCGGCCAACCAGCCGTTCGCTCTCAACGCGCACCTCGGCGGGGCGGACGGGCAGGGCGGCGTGGCGATGCTGGCGCGGTCGGGCGCGACGATCATCGCCCAGGCGAGCGGGGCCTGGACCCGGGCGGGCGGGCGGGCGACGGGGCGACTGTCGCTGAGCGCCTCACGTCTGACCCAGCCCCTCGCGCGGGAGCTCGGCGCCGAGGTCACTTTCACCGCCGCGAGTCACGTGGCGAACGACGGCCTTTATGGCGTCGCCCTAATCGCGAACTCGGACAACGCCAGTCTGAAAGCGGTCGGCGTGGGCGACCCGGCGCGATTCACCGCCGACAAAGGGCTGAGCGTTCAAGCCACGATCCCGGACATGCATCGCCTGGTCTCGGCGCCCGCCATGGGCGCCGCAAGTGTCTCGGGCCAGCTCACCGGCGGCTGGGCGAACATGCAGCTGGCGGGCCAGGGCTCGGTCGCGCGGCTGGGATTTGCCGGCTACCAACTGGCGCGCGTCTCGGGCCCGGTCGAGCTCTCGCACGTCAACGGCGATTGGCGGCTGAAGGCGAGCCTCTCCGGCCAGGGCGGGGCCGGGCAAGGGCTCTGGGCGAGCCTGATCGGCGCGCGACCGCAGGCGAGCATCGACGCCACCCGCCTCGCCGACGGCCGCACCCTGATCCGGGCGCTGCGAGCCACCGGCGCCGGCGTCATTGTCGACGCGACCGGCCAGCAGGGCCTATTTGGCGATCTCAGCCTGAAGGGCGACGCGCGGATCGCCGACCTCGCGGCGCTCAGGCCTGGCGCCCGGGGCGCGGCGGAGGCGAGCTGGACGGCGGGGCAGCCGCGCGGCGCGCGGTCCTGGACCTTCGCGATGGACGCCCGGGGAACGAAGGTTGCGTCCGGGATCGAGGCGCTCGATGGCTTGCTGGGTCAGACGCCGAGCCTGAGCGGCCACGGTTCCTACGCGGGCGGGGTGGTCGACCTGGACGCCGCGCGCCTCATCGGGTCCGCGGCGGATGCAGATGCGGCTGGCCAGATCGGCTCCGACGGCGCGCTGAAGCTCGCGCTGGGCTGGTCGTCCCGCGGCCCGATCGAGCTTGGGCCCCTGGAGATCACCGGCCAAGCCAAGGGGACAGGGGCGGTCACCGGCGCGTTCGCCCAGCCGCGGCTGGATCTGATCTCCGATTTCGAGACGATCAGCCTGCCGCAGCTGACGCTGAAGCCGGCCCACGTCGTGCTGTCCTTCATCGGCGCACCGGCGGGCGCCACCGGAGCGCTGACGCTGACGGCGGCCAGCCAGTATGGCCCGGCGCATGTGCACACGGACCTCCTCTTCCTGCCGACCGGCGTCGCGCTGAGCGGGATCGACGCGGCCGGGGGCGGGGTCACAGTCCACGGCGCGCTGACGCTGACTCGGGCGCAACCGTCGCAGGCCGATCTTAGCGTCGATGTCGGCCCGGGCGCCGTGCTCACGCAGGGCCACGCCAACGCCAGGGTCATCCTGGTCGAAACGCCCGGCGGGGCGAATCTCGACCTCGCCTTGAAGGCGACGGACGTCGAGCTCAGAAGCGGCGGACTGACGGCCAGCGACGTGACGCTCGACGCCAAGGGGCCGGTGGCGCACGCGCCCTACCGCATTGCGGCTGACGTGGCCTGGGCCGGGTCGCCGCTGCACCTGCAGGGCGGCGGCGTCGCCAGCGAGCTCGCGCAGGGCTACGCGGCGACGTTCGAGGGGTCCGGACGACTGCGCAAAGCGGAGTTTCGGACCATCACGCCGGCGCAGCTCAGTTTCGGCGGGCGGGAGAGCGGCCTGCAGGCGGCGCTGTCGCTGGGGGCGGGCCGGATCGATCTGGACGCCCATCAGGCCGCCGGAACGTTCAATGCGACCGCGAAGCTCGCCGGAGTCGACGTGGCGGCGCTCAATCCTGACTACGCAGGCAAGGTCAACGCCGACCTCAGCCTCGACGGCCGCGACCAGGCGTTGGGCGGGACGCTCACTGCGCAACTGAGCGGCGCGCGTGTCAGCGACGCGCCGCGCAACCTCGGGCTTGACGGTGACCTGAAGGCGGTGCTCTCCGGCCAGCGCATCGACGTGACCGCCAACGCCCAGGACCCCGCCGGCGGGCGCGCGAGCCTGACACTGGCCCTACCGGCGGTCGCCACGGCGGCGCCCTTCCGGATCGCTATCGCCAAGACCCAGCCGATGAGCGGCGCGTTCGCGCTCAAGGGCGAGGTCGAGCCAGTGTGGGCGCTGCTGTTCGGCGGCGAACGGACTCTGGGCGGCCAGGTGAACGCTGAGGGCCAGATCGGCGGCACGCTCAACGATCCCCAGGTGACCGGTCAGGGCGCGCTCGCGAACGGCCGCTTCGAAGACGCGCCAACGGGACTGAAGCTGCGCAATGTCACCGCCACGGCCGACTTCGAGGGGGCAAAAGTCGACCTCAAGCGCTTCCAAGGCCTTGACGCGCGCTCTGGCGGCATCTCGGGCCAGGGGACGCTGGACCTCACGCGCGGCGGGCAGAGCAGCCTCACGCTGGTGCTGAAGGGCTTCCAGCTGCTCGACAACGAGACGGCGAGCGCCGTCGCGAGCGGGCCGCTCACGCTGTCCCGCGACGCGAACGGCCGCGTCAACCTGGCCGGACAGCTGACGATCGACCGGTCGGACATCGCCGCGCAGATGACCCGTTCGCCGCCCGGCGTCGTCCGCATGGACGTGATCGAGCGCAACCGCCCCGCCTCGCTGGACCAGGGCGTCGGCGCGCCGATGTCGCACGGCGGGTTGGCGGTCGGCCTCGACATCACGCTCCGTTCGCCGGGCGGCGTGATCGTGCAGGGGCTCGGGCTGAACGCCGAGATGAGCCTCGATGCGCGGGTGAGCGGCGACACCGGTCATCCGGTGCTCAGCGGCGTCGCCCGGGTCGTGCGTGGCGACTATCAGTTCGGCGGGCAGCGCTTTGCGATCGACAACCGAGGCGTGGTCTATCTGGCGTCATCGCCGGACGACATCCGCCTCAATCTGTCGGCGACGCGCAGCGCGCCTGCGCTGACGGCGGTGATCTCGATCACGGGCACGGCAGCCAAACCGGTCATCGCGCTTTCATCGACGCCAAGCCTGCCGAAGGACGAGATCCTGGCGCAGGTGCTGTTTGGAAGCTCGGCCGCGCAGCTCTCCCCCGTCGAGGCCGCGGAGCTCGCGGCCGCGCTGACGACGATCGCCACCGGGGGCGGGTTCGACGTCATGGGGGGGCTGCAGAACTTCGCCAAGCTCGATCGGCTGGCGATTGGCGGCGACTCGGCATCCGGCGTCACCGTCTCGGGCGGGAAGTACATCGGCAAGAACGTCTATCTCGAGCTCACCGGCGGCGGTCGCGCCGGCCCCTCGGCGGAAGTCGACGTGCAGGCCGGGCGCGGGCTCGCGATCGTGTCGCAGGTCGGCGGGCAGGCGGGCGAGAAGCTGGCGATCCGTTGGCGGCGAGACTACGGCGCGCCGCCGGCGCACTGACTAGTGGGTCACACGCGGGCGCATGTGGTAGTGGCCGTCGCGGAAGCTGTCGAAGATCAGCGAGGTGTGCGGGTGGCCGACCGGCTCGCCGCTGTCGTCGGGCAGCAGATTCTGTTCCGACACGTAAGCCGTGTAGGTCTCGCGCTCGTTCTCGGCCAGCAGGTGATAGAAGGGCTGATCCTTGTGCGGCCGCACATGCTCGGGGATGTTCTCCCAATACTCCTCGGTGTTCGAGAAGACCGGGTCGACGTCGTAGATCACGCCACGAAATGGGAAGACGCGGTGGCGCACCACTTGGCCGATTGCGAACTTGGCGAGTCGGGCATCCATAACGTCATGAATAGTACATGGAAGGTGCTGACTGGAACATGAACGTCGCAGCAGCCGGGGCGCCGCGCTTTCGGGGGCCGGACGCGCTTGCTAAGGTTCGCCCGAACCAGGCGCGAATGGAGATAGGGCTCGCCTCGCGCCGCATGACGATTAGGTCGCTTGAGACATGTCTGACCCGCCCGTGCCGGGCGCGCGTCACCGGAACCAGGCGCGCGCCGCGAACGGCTCGCAAACCCGCCCGTCGTCCGATGGCCTCTACGCCGCGCTGGACCTTGGCACCAACAACTGCCGGCTCCTGATCGCTACGCCAAGGCCAGGCGGCTTTCGCGTTGTCGACTCCTATTCGCGCATCGTCAGGCTGGGCGAGGGCCTGAGCCAGTCGGGCGCGCTGCAGCCGGCGGCCATGGATCGGGCCGTGGAGGCTCTGAAGGTATGCGCCGAGCGCATCCGGCGGCGGGGGGGTCCGCGCCTGCGCGCGATCGCCACGGAGGCGTGCCGGGCGGCGCGCAACGGCGAAGCCTTTCTCGAACGCGTCCGCCGCGAGAGCGGCATCCAGCTCGAAATCATCACACCGCAGGAGGAGGCGCGGCTTTCCGTCGCAGGCTGCGCCAACCTGCTCGACCGCTCGGCGGAGGCGGCGCTCGTGCTGGATGTCGGCGGCGGGTCGACCGAGCTTGCCTGGCTCGACCTGGCGGCGAGCCGCTCAGCTCCCGGCGCTCCGCCGATCATGGCCTGGCTTTCGGTGCCGATCGGGGTCGTGACGCTGGCCGAGCGGTTTCCAGGGGCGGCGGGCGCAGGCTCCGCCTGGTTCCGTTCGATGGTCGAGGCGGTGAAGGCGCCGGTTGCCGCTTTCGAGCGCGCCGACGGGCTGCAGGCGGCCTTCGCCGCCGGGAAGGCGCACCTGATCGGCACTTCCGGCGCGATCACCAGCCTCGCCGGCTTACACCTGGGCCTGCCGCGCTACGACCGCTCGCGCGTGGACGGGCTCTGGCTTTCGCGCGCCGACTGCGACCGCATGGTGGAGCGGCTCCTGGGGTTGAGCCACGCCGAGCGGGCGCGGGAGCCTTGCGTCGGGCCGGACCGCGCTGACCTCGTGCTCGCCGGCGCCGCGATCTTGCAGGCGGTGCAGGAGCTTTGGCCATGCGCCAGGGTGCGGGTGGCCGACCGCGGCCTGCGCGAGGGCGTCCTGCTCGCGATGATGGCTGAGCGCTGCGCGCCCCGGCGCGGGCGGCGTCGCCGGCGGCGGCCGGCGGGCAGAGCGCCAAAGGTCGCCGCGTGAGCGAGCCCCCGAGGCGACGGATGGTGCGCGCGCCCGCTCGGGGCGGCGAGGCGGGCCGAAGCCCACACGTGCACGCCTTTCGGGGCAAGACGCCCTCATCGAAGGCCTGGATTGAGCGGCAGCTGAACGACGAGTTCGTGCGCGCGGCCAAGGCCAGGGGCTACCGCTCGCGGGCCGCCTTCAAGCTCGCGGAGATCGACGACCGCTTTCACCTGATCCGCCCGGGTGCGCGGGTGGTCGACCTTGGGTGCGCCCCCGGGGGCTGGATGCAGCTCGCGCTGGAACGAAGAGCGAGCATTGTCGTCGGCGTCGACCTGCTAGCCACCGATCCGCTGCCGCCCGCGCAGCTGCTGATGATGGATTTCACCGATCCAGCCTGCACCGCGGCGCTCAATGACGCACTCGGTGGACCGGCCGACCTGGTGCTGTCGGACATGGCGCCGAACACCACCGGGCACCGATCGACCGATCACTTGCGCATCATCGATCTGGTGGAACAGGCCGCGGCGTTCGCGGTCACTGTGCTCGCCCCCGGCGGGGCGTTTGTCGCAAAGGCGTTCCAGGGCGGCGAGAGCGCCGAGGTCCTCGCCCGGCTCAAGCGGCAGTTCGCTTCGGTCCGCAACGTGAAGCCGAAGGCGAGCCGCGCAGAGAGTTCCGAGGTCTATATCGTGGCGACCAGCTTCGGCCGGCGGCGGCTTAGGGCTTGAGCCGCCAGCCGCCCGGCACGCCCTTTGGCGAGAGCACGAACTGGCCGACGTTGATGCCGCGGCTGCGGAAGCCCCCCGCGCAGCAACAGAGGTAGTAGTCCCACATCCGGCAGAACCGCTCGCCGTACTTGGCGGCCATCGCCGCACGGTTTGACTGGAACTTGGCGCGCCAGGCCATCAGCGTGCGGTCGTAGTCGGGCCCGAAGTTCTCCACGTTCTCGACCACGAACAAGCCCTCGACCGCGTCGGCGACCTGGCCGACGGTCGGCAGACAGCCGTTCGGGAAGATATACCGATCGAGCCAAGGGTCGATGGCGGGATAGGCCTCGTTCGCCCAGATGGTGTGCAGCAGAAACAGCCCATCGTCGGCGATCCAACGCCGCGCGTGCTCGAAATAGGTACGGTAGTTGCGGGCGCCGACGTGCTCGAACATGCCCATCGAGGCGATGCGGTCCACGCGCCCCGCGAAATCGCGGTAATCCTTGACCTGGAACTCGACCGGCAGGCCGGCGTAGCGCTTGCGGCCGTAGTCTGCCTGCACCTGGCTCACCGTCACGCCGACGCAGTTGGCGCCGTAGCGCTCGGCGGCGAAGCCCATAAAGGCGCCCCAGCCGCAGCCGATGTCGAGCACCCGCTCGCCCGCCTTGACGCCGATCTTGCGGCAGACGAGGTCGAGCTTCGCCTCCTGCGCGTCGTCGAGGTTGGCGGCCGTGGCCCAATACCCACAACTGCCGGTCAGGCGCTTGTCGAACGTCGCCTCGAACACGTCGACGTCGAGGTCGTAGTGGACTTGCGCGACGTCCCACACCCGGCTCTTGCTCTGTCGGTTTTGCAGATGTGCGTGCAGCACGAGCCAGATCAGCGACATCGATGGTCGCAGGCTCTTGTCGACCCGGCGCGCGACGATCCGCTCGAAGAACGTGTCCAGCCGCTCGCAATCCCACCAGCCGTCCATGTAAGCCTCGCCGAGGCCAAGCGAGCCTTCCGCCACAACCCGCGCGTAGGCCTCGGGATTGTTCACCTGCGGGTCCCAGGGCTCCGGCCCGTTCAGCGTGATGCCGGCGTCGGCCAGCAACCGGGCGAGCATTGCTTCGGCGCCGCTCGCGCCGCGGCGGTGGCTCGAGACCCGGGAGGGGATGGCCTGGGCGTCAGCCATGGCGGGCGAGCTCCAAACTCATGAAACGCGCAATCGAAAAAGGCTCCGCACGCTTCGCAACGTCAAGCTCGTTGCATCAGCGCCGGAATTGGCCCGCAGCCCATCGTTCTGCATGCCAGCGTCTTTTTCTGTTTTTATGGAAGATGTTTCCCCGCTCCATTGATGTAGAACATCAGCATCGACATTGCGGAACCGTACGGCTCGGACTGGGCGCGCGTGCTAGGCGCGGTCGACCGCTTCGGGGAGGCGGCGACCTTCTTCGGGTCATCGAGCGTGAGTATGTCGGCGTCTCAGTCCAGCGGGTCCCCGTGCTCGGTGACCACTTCGCGCGCCTCGCCTTGCGCGCCATCGTTCTTCCTCCCACCTCTTGCCGCTTCAACGGCGTGGGCTTCGGAGGCGTTCCGGGCGGCGGGTGACAAGTCGCGCCGCCCCGGCTATACGCGGCCCGCAAAATGGAGAGTCTCATGGAGATTCGCGAAGGTCTCACCTTCGACGATGTTTTGCTCGAACCCGGTCCGTCCGAAGTCATGCCGGGCCAGATGCTTCAACCAAGACCAGGTTCACGCGGGAGATCCGCCTCAACATCCCGATCGTGTCCGCCGCCATGGACACCGTCACCGAGAGCCGGCTGGCCATCGCCATGGCGCAGGCTGGCGGATTGGGCGTTCTGCATCGCAATCTGACGCCCGAAGAGCAGGCCGATCAGGTGCGCGAGGTGAAGCGCTACGAGAGCGGGATGGTGATCAACCCGCTGACCATCAACCCAGACACCACGCTGGGCGAGATTCGCGAGATCAAGGCGCAGCGACACATTTCCGGCTTCCCGGTGGTTGAGCGCGGCTCCGGCAAGTTGTGTGGCATCCTTACCAACCGCGACATGCGCTTCGAGACCGACCTCAAGAAGCCTGCCAGTGCGCTGATGACCGTCGAGGACCTCGCGACCGTGCGCGAGGGCGCTTCGCCAGAGGAAGCCCGCGCCTTGCTCCAGCGGCGCAAGATCGAGCGGCTGATCGTGGTCGACGAGGACAATCGCGCTGTCGGCCTGATCACGGTCAAGGACATGGACAAGGCCGAGGCGCACCCCGACGCCGCCAAGGACGCCCAGGGACGCCTGCTGGTCGGCGCCGCCTCGACCGTCGGAGACGCGGGCTACGAGCGCTCGATGGCGCTGGTGGACGCCGGCGTCGACGTGGTGGTGATCGACACCGCCCACGGCCACTCTATCGACGTCGCGCGCGCCGTCGAGCGCATCAAGCGCGAGACCAACCGTGTGCAGATCGTGGCCGGCAACGTCGCCACCTACGAAGGGGCGATGGCGCTGATCGACGCCGGCGCCGACGCGATCAAGGTCGGGATCGGACCCGGCTCCATCTGCACGACCCGCGTGGTGGCAGGCGTTGGGGTGCCGCAGCTCACCGCCGTGTTCGACGCGGTTCGCGCTGGGCGTGGGGCCGGTGTGCCGATTATCGCCGACGGCGGCATCAAATTCTCCGGCGACATCGCCAAGGCGATCGCCGCCGGCGCCGAGACGGCCATGATGGGCTCGATGTTCGCCGGCGCCGAGGAGACGCCGGGCGAGGTGTTCCTCTACCAGGGCCGCTCCTACAAGGCCTATCGGGGCATGGGCTCGGTGGGCGCCATGGCGCGCGGCTCGGCCGACCGCTACTTCCAGAAGGACGTGGAGGACATGCTGAAGCTGGTGCCCGCAGGGCATCGAGGGCCAGGTCGCTCTACAAGGGCCTGGCCGGACCGATCCTGCACCAGCTGGTCGGCGGCCTGCGAGCGGCGATGGGCTACGTTGGCGCGCCCGACATCGCGACGTTCCAGCAGCGGGCGCGGTTCATCCGCATCACCGGCGCGGGCCTGCGCGAAAGCCACGTCCACGATGTCCACATGACCCGCGAGGCGCCGAACTACCCGACGCCGGCGTGAGGGAAGCGGTCCCCGGCGAGATTGCACTGCTGGCCGGCAGCGCCCTGCTCGTCATCGGCCAGATCGTTCTCGCCGCGCAGCTTGCCAACCGCCAATACGGCCTGAGATGGGCGGCCAGCGCGCGGGACGAGCCCCCTGCGCCGCCCAAGCCGCTGGTCGGCCGTGCGCAACGGGCTCTGTCCAACCTACTGGAGACCTATCCCGCTGTTCGCCGCCGCAGTCCTTTCGGTCGGCCTCACCCACCGCTTCGACCTGTGGAGCCTGATTGGGGCGCATCTCTATCTTTGGTCGCGGATCGCCTACCTCGGGCTCTACCTGGCCGGCGTTCCGCTGCTGCGCTCGCTGGTCTGGAACGTGGCGCTCGCCGGCATCCTCATTATCCTTGCTCAGCTGGTGCTGTGAGGCGTCATGCGTGACGGCGGGCGGGTCGCCGCGGCGATCGAGGCGCTCGAGGACATCGAGCAGCACCATCGGCCGGCTCGGCTGGCGCTGAAGGCGTGGGGCGATACGAGCCGCTACGCCGGCGCGAAGGATCGCGCATGGGTGTCGGGGCTGGTGCTGGACGCCCTCCGGCATCGCCGTTCACTGGCGTGGCGCGTCGGCGCGGAAACGCCGCGCGCCGTCGCGATGGCCGCCCTGGCCTTCGGATGGGGCTGGTCCGCGGAACAGGTCGCCCAGGCTTTCGCTGAAGCGCCGCACGGTCCCGGGCCGCTCGCGGATGACGAACGGCGCGCGCTTGCTGCGCCGAGGCCGCTCGAGGATGCGCCTGCGCCGGTGCGTGGCGACTACCCCGACTGGCTCGATTCGCACTTGGAGCGGGCGTTCGGCGCGGCGCGGACGGAAGAGGCGGCGGCGCTTGCCGCCCGCGCGCCCGTCGACCTGCGCGTCAACAGCCTGAAGGCCGAGGTCGGCCGAACGCTGAGCGTCCTCGCGCCGCTTGGGGTGCGGCCGGCCGGCATGCTGCGACAGGCGCTCCGCCTGCCGCCGCCCGATCCCGCCGCCCGCGCGGCCCCGGTCGAAGTCGCAGCCCGAACACCAGAAGGGTTGGTACGAAGTGCAGGACCTGGGCTCGCAGATCGCGGCGGCGGCGGCCGGCGACATTGCGGGCCGTCAGGTGCTGGATCTCTGCGCCGGCGGCGGCGGCAAGACGCTCGCGCTTGCGGCCGCGATGGGAAACACCGGCCAGCTCTACGCCTACGACGCCGACGCGCGGCCGCTGTCCGAGACCGTCAAACGGGCCCAGCGCGCTGGGGTGCGCAACCTGCAGGTCCGCTCGCCGCTCCGCCTCGACGCCCTGGCCGACCTCGTGCGGCGCATGGACGTCGTCTTCGTCGATGCGCCCTGCAGCGGATCAGGGACTTGGCGGCGGCATCCGGACGCCAAATGGCGCCTGAGGCCTGGTCAGCTCGAGCGGCGGATGGCCGAACAGGAGGCGGTGCTCGCCGAAGGTGCAACCTACGTGAAACCCGGCGGCCGCATGGTCTATGTCACCTGCTCGGTGCTTTCCGAGGAGAACGAGGACCGGGTTACAAGCTTTCTCGACCGGCATGCCGACTTCACGGCAGCCGACGCTTTGGCGGGTGTCCGGGCGTCAGGTCTCGCCGACGAAGCCGGGATCGAGGCTCTCACCGAGCGCCGGACGCCAACGGGCTTCCTGCGCCTGTCGCCGCTCTCGTTCGGCGCCGACGGTTTCTTCGTCGCCGTTCTGGAGCGCGCGCGGTGACGCGGCGGCGAATCCCGGTTATGGCGCGGCCATGAGCGAGCGGCACGAGCGGGTCCTGATCGTCGACTTCGGCAGCCAGGTCACGCAGCTCATCGCCCGGCGCGTGCGCGAGAGCGGCGTCTACTGCGAAATCCACCCGTTCGATCGCGTCGATGCGGCCTTCCTCGCCGACTTCCATCCCAACGCGATCATCCTCTCGGGCGGCCCGGCCAGCGCCGGCGAAGCCGACAGCCCAGCCGCCGACGCCGGCGTCTTTGCCCGCGGCGTGCCGGTGCTCGGCATCTGCTACGGCGAGATGACCATGTGCGCGGCGCTGGGCGGGGCGGTCGAGGGCGGCCACGCCCGCGAGTTCGGCCGCGCCGACATCGAGATCGAGCGTGAGTCCTCGCTGCTCGACGGCCTTGGCGAGGTCGGCGACCGCGAGCCGGTGTGGATGAGCCACGGCGACAAGATCACCGCCATCCCGCTGGGCTTCGAAGTGATCGCCACCTCAGACGGCTCGCCGTTCGCCGCCATCGCCGACGAGGGCCGCCGGCTCTACGGCGTGCAGTTCCATCCCGAGGTGGCGCACACGCCGCGCGGCGCGCTGATTCTGCGCAACTTCACCCACAGGATCGCCGGCCTGAAGGGCGATTGGACCATGGCCGCTTTCCGCGAGGAGACGGTCCGGCGCATCCGCGCCCAGGTCGGCAAGGAACGCGTGATCTGCGGCCTTTCCGGCGGCGTCGATTCCTCGGTGGCGGCGGTCCTGATCCACGAGGCGATCGGCGAGCAGCTGACCTGCGTCTTCGTCGACCACGGCCTTCTGCGGCTGAACGAGGCCAGTGAGGTGGTGACGCTGTTCCGCGATCACTACAATATCCCGCTGCTCCATGTTGATGCGATCGAAAGAATTTCTCTCGGCGCTTGGACGGAGTCTCCGACCCCGAGGCCAAGCGCAAGACCATCGGCCGGCTGTTCGTCGAGGTGTTCGACCGCGAGGCGGCGAAGATCGAGGGCGCGGCCTTCCTCGCCCAGGGCACGCTCTATCCCGACGTGATCGAGAGCGTCTCGGCGCGCGGCGGTCCCTCGGCGGTGATCAAGAGCCACCACAACGTCGGCGGCCTGCCGGAGACCATGAAGCTGAAGCTGGTCGAGCCCCTGCGCGAGCTCTTCAAGGACGAGGTGCGCGCGCTCGGCGTCGAGCTCGGCCTGCCCCGCGCCCTTCGTCGGCCGCCATCCGTTCCCAGGCCCGGGCCTCGCCATCCGCATCCCCGGCGCGGTGACGCCCGAGCGGGTCGCCATCCTGCAGCAGGCGGACGCGATCTATCTGGATGAGATCCGCAAGGCCGGGCTCTACGACGCAATTTGGCAGGCCTTCGCTGTGCTCCTGCCCGTGCGCACGGTCGGTGTGATGGGCGACGCCCGCACCTACGAGGAGGTCTGCGCGCTCCGCGCCGTCACCTCCTCCGACGGCATGACCGCTGACTTCTTCGAGTTCCCCTGGCCGGTGCTGGCGCGCGCCGCCACGCGGATCATCAACGAGGTCAGGGGCGTGAACCGTGTGGTGTACGACGTGACGTCGAAGCCGCCAGGGACGATCGAGTGGGAGTAGCCGCGCCGCCGCGCCCGTTACCAAGAATTCACTCGCGAATCCGCATCCATTCGTGGCTCTTGCCGCCTCTTTCAATCAAAACAGGGCGGGCGATCATCGGCGCCCTGGGGCTGAAGGAGTTCAACAGTGATCGAAGAAGTCGCACCGTTGCTGGTGCCCATCTGCGGAATCTTCATGATCATCGCGGTGGTTGTCGCGCCGATCTGGATCCGAAGTTACTACGGCGCCCGCGAGCGCGCAGAGCTGCACGAGACCGTGCGCGCCGCCTACGAGAAGGGGCAGCCGGTCCCGCCGGAGCTGATCGAGAAGCTGACCAGCTCGGTGACGCGGCCGTCCTCCGGCGGGGGTGGGTCAGACGCCGATCTGCGACGCGCCGTCGTGCTCGTCGCCGTCGGGCTGGGGCTCGTCGGCCTTGGGGCCGGCTTCGTGTACGCCATACCAGGAGAGGGCGGGGCGATCCCGGGGGGATCATCGCCGGCGCCGGCGCGATTCCGGGGTTCATCGGGCTGGCCTACCTCGTGCTCTGGCTCGCCAGGCGTAACGCACCCCAAGCCTAGCTCCGAGCTTTCGGGGCGAACGAGGGCCGCATGGCCGAGTCCAGCACGGAACGCGCATCCGCGCACGACCTTGAGCTGGTCGCGCTCACCGCGACGGGCGGCCGTGACGCGTTCGGCGAGCTGATCCGCCGGCACGGCTCGGCGGTGCGCGGCCTGTTGCGCCGTATGGGCGCCGATCCCGCGCTGGCCGACGATCTGGCGCAGGATGCGTTCCTGGCGGCCTTCCAGCAGATCAGCGATTTCCGCGGCGAGGGCACTTTCCAGGCCTGGGTCAAGCGGATCGCGGCCAGGCTCTACGTCAAGCGCTGGCGACGCGAGGCCAGGGGGCAGGCCGCGGCGCTGATGGCCATGGAAGACGGCCCGGACGCGATAGAAGCCCAAAACGACGATCGCATCGATCTCGACGACGCGCTGAAGAGCCTGCCGCGAGCGGAACGACTTTGCGTGAGCCTGTGCTACGGCGCGGGCCTGAGCCACGCCGAGGCGGCCGACGCCTTGAATGCGCCACTTGGAACGGTCAAATCCCATGTCAAACGTGGTTTGGATAAACTCCGGAGACGCTTGGCGCCGGGCCGCGATTTCGGGCCGGCGGAGGCGGACGTCCATGGCTGAGCGGAACTTCGAGGTGGAGCTCGGGCGCATGTTCGCCGAGGCGCCGGCGCTGCCGGACGCTGATATCTTCGCGCTGCGCGTCGATGAGCGCCTGGACCGCGGCTGGACGTTCCGCAGGCTGGTGATCGGCGGCATGGGCGTGGCCGGCGGCGTCATCGGCGGCGTGCAGGTCCTGGGCGGCGGCCTCGTCGAGCGGCTCGGCGGCGCGGCCACGGACGCCGGCGGCCAACTCACGGGCAAGCTCGTCGATCTTGTCGCGGACAACCTTATGCCTCAGAGCTTCCCGTTGAACGCCGAGGTCATCTGGCTGGCGGGCACGGTGGTGGCCGCGGTCGTGGCCTTTGCGGTCACGCGTGTGGTTCGCGAGTTCTAGAGGGCCAGTTCAAGTGTCATCGCAAAAGCAAGCTTCCACCCCGCGGCTCGCCGCGCCGGACATCACCGCGCGCAAGGGCAAGACCCCGATCGTCTGCCTGACCGCCTACACGGCCCCGCAAGCGGAGATCCTCGACGAGCACTGCGACCTGCTGCTCGTCGGCGACTCCGTCGGCATGGTGGTGCACGGCCTGCCGAACACCGTCGGCGTCACCATGGAGATGATGATCCTGCACGGCCAGGCGGTGATGCGCGGGGCCCGGCGGGCCATGGTCGTGGTCGACATGCCGTTCGGATCCTACGAAGGGTCGCCGGAAGCAGCGTACGCCAACGCGGCGCGGATGATGAAGGAGACCGGCGCCCAGGCCGTGAAGGTCGAGTCCGGTCCGCACATCGCCGATACCATCGCCTACCTCGTCGCGCGCGGCGTGCCGGTGATGGGCCACGTGGGCTTGCGCCCGCAGTCGGTGCTGGTCGACGGCGGGTTCAGGGCCAAGGGGCGCACGTCGGCGGAGCGAAGACTGGTGCTGGACGAGGCGAAGGCGACCGCGGCGGCCGGCGCGTTTTCCGTTGTCGTCGAAGGCGTCGCGGAGTCGCTTGCCGAGGAGATCACTGCGGCCATCGACGTCCCGACCATCGGCATCGGCGGGTCGGCCGCCTGCGACGGCCAGATTCTGGTCACCGATGACATGCTCGGCCTGTTCGACTGGACGCCGAAGTTCGTTCGCCGCTATGCCGACCTGCGCGACGAGATCGGTCGCGCCGCGGCCGCCTACGCCGACGACGTCCGGGCCCGACGCTTTCCGTCAGCCGCCGAAACCTACTTTGCCAGGGCCGCCGAGTAGGTCGGCAACGGCCGCGTTGCGAGGCCGGCGTGTTAGGCTATAGGTTCCCGGCCTCGCCCACCTGAGGCGTTCCAAGGCGCGGAGTCCCCGTTTGGTCGATATTTTTGAAGAGGTCGACGAGCACCTCCGCTCTGACCGCTTGGGAGCGCTGGCGCGCCGCTATTTGCCTTGGGTGCTCGGCATTTTCGCTGTGGCCCTAATCGCTGCGTTCGGGCTGTGGGGTTTCACGAGCTATCAGCAGAGGAACATCGACGCCGCATCGCGGGCCTACGCCACGGGCATCGACCTCTTGTCCAAGAACGATCCCGCGGGCGCGTATGCGAGCTTCGGCGCCGCGGCCGGCAAGTCGGCGCCGGCGTATCGGGCGCTGGCGCTGATGGAGCAGGCCGGCGTGCGCCTGCAGGAGAAGCGGACGCAGGACGCTGTCGCGCTGTTCGATCAGGCGGCCCAGGCGACCTCCGATCCGGTGATCAGCGACGCTGCCCGCCTCAAATCCGCCTTCGCCGTACTCGACACGGCGCCGTACGTGGAGGTCGAGGCGCGCTTGAAACCCCTTACCGATGCCAACCGACCCTATCACGCCCTGGCGCGAGAGGCGCTGGCGCTGGCCAAGCTGAACGCCGGGCGTCCAACGGATGCGTTGAGCGACTTCCAGGTGCTCGCGCTGATGGCCGATGCGCCGCAGGACGTGCGCGAGCGGGCGCAGGCGGCGATGGCGGTGATCAAGGGCGGGACGGCCGGCGCGCTGCCGGCGATGGTGAAGCAGGCGATCGCGCTGCCGCCACTGCCTCCGCCGGCCGCCGCGCCGGCGCAAGACGCGCCTCAGGCCCAGCAGCAGTCGGCGCCGCAGGGAGCCGCCCAATGAGGACTGGACGCGTTTTGGGCCTTGTCGTGGTGCTGGCCGCGGCGGTGGCGACGAGCGGTTGCATTCACATCAGCAACCCCTTCCACAACCCCTTCCATCGCTCGAAGACCAGCAAGTACAGCGGCAGCGGCGAGCGCGTCAATGTGCTCCCACCGGATACGGTGACCGTCTCGGATGCCCTGAAGGGCCAGGACTTTTTCCTGCCGGATCCGCAACCGATCACCGCCTGGCCTCTGCCGGGCGGCACGCCCGAGCAATCGGTCGAGCGGCCGAACGCCGGGGTGGATTTCCAGGTCGCTTGGCGCCGCAAGTTCGGCCGCGCCTCCAATCGCGACTACCACGTCACGGCCCCGCCAGTGGCCGCGGATGGGCGGATCTATGTGATGGACGGCGAGGCCGCCGTCGCCGCGTTCGACTTGAGCGACGGCCGCGAGGTCTGGCGCCGAGAGCTCGGCGAGCGCAGCCGCAGGCAGCCAGAAGCCTTCGGCGGCGGCCTGGCGTTTGCCGACGGCCGCCTGTTCGTGACCTCCGGCTACCGGTTCGTCGCCGCGCTCGATGCAGCGAGCGGCAGGGTGGTCTGGCGCACGCAGACCGACGCGCCCGTGCATGCCGCGCCGACCGTCGCCGACGGCCGCGTCTATGCGGAGTCGACCGACGACAATCTTCTGACCTTCGATGCGGCGACCGGCCAGCCCGGATGGTCTCACCAGGCGCTGGTCGAGACCGCGCGACTCCTGTCGGCCACCAGTCCGGCGATCTCTGGCAACGCAGTTGTTGCGGCTTTCGCCTCCGGCGAGGTGATCGCGATGCAGACCGCGAACGGCAATCAGCTGTGGAGCGCCGAACTTTCGAAGTCGAACCGCAATAGCGCGCTCTCGGAGATCCGCGACATCGCCGGGCGCCCGGTCATCTATCATGGTGACGTTTATGCCGCGAGCCACTCCGGCGTCATGTCGGCGATCGACATGCGCACAGGCGCGCAACGCTGGACGCTGCCGGTGACCTCTGTCACCACCCCCTGGCCCGTCGGCGACGTCGTCTATGTCACGGACACGCAAGGCCGGGTGATATGCGTCTCGCGCGACAGCGGCCAAGTCTATTGGATCACCGACCTCAATCTTGGCTTGCCGCAGAAGAAGCGCGCCGACTGGTCGGGGCCGATGTTGGCCGGGCCTAACCTCGTGCTGGTGTCCAGCCTTGGCGAGGCCGTCGCGCTCAATCCCAAGACAGGCGTCGTACAGCGCCGCATGAAGCTTGGCTCCGATTCCCTGCTAACCCCGATCGCGGTCGGCCCCGATCTCTACGTCGCGACCCAGGCGGCGGAGCTGATCGCCATCCGCTAGCGGGGCGCCATGGCGCTGAAGCTCGCCATCGTCGGTCGGCCAAACGTCGGGAAGTCGACTCTGTTCAACCGGCTCGCCGGCAAGAAGCTGGCGATCGTTGACGACCGGCCGGGCGTCACCCGCGACCGGCGCCTCGGGGCGGGCCGCCTCGGCGACATCGACCTTGAGCTGATCGACACGGCCGGCTTCGAGAACCAGGACGACGAGAGCCTGGCCGCACGCATGCAGCGGCAGATGGAGCAAGCCATCGACGATGCCGACATCGTCGCGCTCGTGGTCGATGCCCGCGAGGGGATCACGCCACTCGACCGCGTGTTCGTCGAACTTCTGCGGCGCAGGGACAAGCCAGTGGTGGTGCTGGCGAACAAGGCCGAGGGCCGCGTCGCCGACGCCGGGGTGAACGAAGCCTTCGCGCTTGGTCTCGGCGAGCCGCTCGCCATTTCCGCCGAGCACGGCGAGGGCATGTCTGACCTCTACGACGCGCTCGCGCCCTATGCGGCGGAAGAGGCGCTGGACGAGGCTGCCGACGATTCCGAACGCCCGCTGGCGATCGCCGTCATCGGCCGTCCGAACGCCGGCAAGTCGACGCTAGTCAACAAGCTGATCGGCGAGGAGCGCATGTTGACCGGCCCAGAAGCCGGGATCACGCGCGACTCTATCCGCGTCGACTGGACCTCGGCGGGACGCCGCTTTCGTCTGGTCGACACCGCCGGCATCCGCCGCAAGGCCCTGGTGCACGAGCGGCTGGAGCAGCTGTCGGTCCAGGATGCCTTGCGCGCCATCCAGCTCGCCGAGGTGGTGCTGCTGGTCATGGACGCGACCCACCCATTCGAGGTGCAGGACCTGCAGCTTGCCGATCTGGTCGAGCGCGAGGGTCGCGCGCTGGTCTTCGTATTGGCCAAGTGGGATCTGGTCGAGGAGCCTGGCCAGCGCCTCAAAGATTGCGCCGAAACGGCCGAGCGGGCCCTGCCGCAGCTCCGCGGAGCGCCGATCGTCGCGCTTTCGGCGGAGACGGGAAAGGGGCTCGACCGCTTAATCCCGGCCGTGCTCAAGCTGCATGGCGATTGGTCGACCAAGGTGAAGACGCGCGACTTGAACGACTGGCTGAAGCTGGCGCTCGAGCGGCACCCGCCGCCGGCCGTGCACGGCCGGCGCGTGAAGCCCAAGTATATGGCGCAGACCAAGTCGCGGCCGCCGACCTTCGTGCTCATGGCCTCGGCCGGCAGCGAACTGCCCGAGAGCTACCGCCGATATCTGGTCAACAGCCTGCGCGAGAGCTTCGACCTGCCGGGCGCGCCGATCCGGCTGATCGTCAAGCGGAGCCGAAATCCTTACGTCGACGGCGATTCGCCTCGCGCGCGGCCGAAGCCCAAGCTTAAGCAGAGGCGCTCGCGAGCTTCCAGTCGCTGAACTTCGTCGTCTCACGCGGCAGGCCGAGCGCAGCCTCGGCGAGTTCGACGACCATTGGCCCGATCTCGGTGGGGTCGGGCAGCGTCTCGGGGTCTTCGCCGGGGAACGCTTCGGCGCGCATCCGCGTGCGCATCACCGCCGGATCGAGCAACACCGCACGGACGGGGGTGCTCTCGATCTCGTCGGCCCAGCAGCGGACCAGGGCCTCCAGGCCCGCCTTGGTCGCGGCATAGGCGCCCCAGAAGGCGCGCGGCCGCGCCGCAACGCCGGTCGTAAGGAAGATGGCGCGCGCGGCATCCGACTGGCGGAGCAAGGGTTCCATCGAGCGGATCAGCCGGTAGGTCGCGGTCAGGTTGACCTGAACCACATGCTCGAAGCGCGGCGGGTCCATGTGCGAGACCGGGATGAGGCCACCCAGCACCGCGGCCGCATGCACCATGATGTCCAGGCGTGCGTGCCGCTGGTGGATCGCCAGGCCCAGCTGGTCGATGCCGTCGCCATCGGCGATGTCCAGGGGCGCTAGCGTGGCGCGCGCGCCGGTCTCGGCGCGGATGACGTCGTCCAGCTCCTCGAGCGCCCCTTGCGTTCGCGCGACGGCGACGACGTGCGCGCCCGCGACGGCGAGCGCCAGCGCCGCGGCGCGTCCGATGCCGCGTGACGCGCCGGTGACCAGCGCGATGCGGCCGGCAAGCGGACGTTCGATCTCAGACACGCGCGCGGTCTCCAAGTCCTGGCAGCCGAGCTTTCTAGCCCGGATCGGCTCTCGCCGCATACCGCTGCGCAAGGACCGCGCAGGCCATCAGCTGCAGCTGGTGGAACAGCATGAGCGGCAGCACGACCAGCCCGACGCTGGCGGCCGGAAACAGGATGCCGGCCATCGGCACGCCGGTGGCGAGGCTCTTCTTCGAGCCGCAGAAGACGATGGCGATCTCGTCGGGCTTGTCGAAGCCGAGGCTGCGGGCGCCGTAGGCGGTGCAGGTTAGCGCGACAGCCAGAATGGCGGCGCAGATCACCAAGAGCCAGAGGATCTGGACCAAAGAGACCTCGCTCCAGATTCCCTGCACGACCGCGCTCGAGAAAGCGCCGTAGACGACGAGCAGGATCGAGCTGCGGTCGACCCAGCCGACGAGGCGGCCGTGGCGTTGCATCCAGTCGGCGATCCAGATCCGCGCGATCTGGCCGGCGATGAACGGGACGAGCAGCTGCAGCACGATGGCTTCCGCTTCCTCGAGCGGCGATCCGGCGCCGTGCGTCCTAAGCAGCAACGTCGCGAGCAGCGGAGTGGCGAGGATGCCGATGAGGTTCGAGGCCGAGGCGGCGCAGACCGCGGCGGCCACGTTGCCGCGGGCGACCGAGGTGAATGCGATCGAGGACTGCACGGTCGAGGGCAGGCAGCAGAGGAAGACGACGCCGGTCGCCAGCGTCGTGGGAAGGATCGCCGCGGGGAGGCGGGCGGCGATCAGTCCAAGCACGGGGAAGAGACCGAATGTGGCGGCGACAATGACCAGATGCAGCCGCCAATGCACGATGCCCGCGACGACGGCCGCCCGCGAGAGCTTCGCCCCGTGCAGGAAGAACAGGAGCGCGATGGCGGCCTTGGTGAGGACGTTGAAGTCGACGGCCGCCTGCCCGCGCACCGGCAGCACCGTCGCCAGCGTCACCATGGCCAGGATCAGCAGAACGTAGCGATCGGGCGCGAGGGTCTTCAGCCACCCCAGCCTGGGCCGGGCGACGACGTCGTCTTTCACGCGTCGACCAGGAACGACAGCTGGCGCTCGACTCGGCTCGTTGCGGCCCTCGGCGATCTCGCGGTCGAGCAGGCGGGTGGGATATTCGCCGGTGAAGTAGTGGTCGGTGAACTGCGGGCCGCTCGGGATCGCGCGGTCCTGCGCCCATGGCCCAGTAGAGGCCCTCGACCGACAGGAAGGCCAGGCTGTCGACCTCGAGGAATGCTCGGCCATCTCCTCGAGCGACCGCGTTGCGCGGCGAGCAGCTTGTCGCGGTCGGGCATGTCGATGCCGTAGAAGTCCGGGTACTTGATCGGCGGCGAGGCCGAGCGCAGATGCACCTCCTTGGCGCCGGCCTCGCGCACCATGCGCACGACCTTCACCGAGGTGGTGCCGCGCACGATCGAGTCGTCGATCAGGATCACCCGCTTGCCGGCCAGCACCGCGCGGTTCGGGCTGTACTTCATCCGCACCGCCGATCTCGCGCGCGTCCTGGGTGGGCTGGATGAAGGTGCGCCCGACGTGGTGGTTGCGGATGATGCCCATCTCGAAGGGCAGGCCGGTCTGCCTGGGCGAAACCGAGCGCCGCCGGCACGCTCGAAGTCGGGCACCGGCACGACGACGTCGGCCTGGCACGGCGCTCTCCTGCGGCCAGGCGCTGGCCCATGCGCTTGCGCACGTCGTAGACCGAGCGGCCGTTCACGACCGAGTCCGGCATGGCGAAGTAGACGTACTCGAACACGCAGGGCCGGGCGCTGGGCGGCCGGGAAGGGCCGATAGCTCTCGATGCCGTCGTCGGAGATGACCACGATCTCGCCGTGCTCGACGTCGCGCACGAACCGCGCGCCCGACCATGTCGAGCGCCCGGGTCTCCGAGGCCAGCACCGGCTTGCCGTCCAGGTCGCCCAGCACCAGCGGGCGGATGCCCAGCGGATCGCGCACGCCGATCAGCTTCTTGTTGGTCAGCGCCGACCAGCGCGTAGCCGCCCTCGATCTGGCGGAGCGCGTCGATGAACCGGTCGACGATCCTGGCTTTCCGCGACATGGGCGATGAGGTGGAGGATCACCTCGGAGTCCGAGGTCGACTGGAAGATCGCGCCCTCGGAGACCAGCCGCTCGCGCAGGGTCAGGAAGTTGGTCAGGTTGCCGTTGTGGGCGAGCGCCACGCCGCCGGCCTCCAGGTCGGCGAACATCGGCTGGACGTTGCGCAGCGACGCTGGCGCCGGCGGTGGAGTAGCGGGTGTGGCCGATGGCGCTCGCGCCCGGCAGCCGCGTCGACCAGGTCGCCGCCCGCGAAGGCGTCGGCGACGTGGCCCATGTGCCGCTCGGTGTGGAAGCCCTGGCCGTCGAAGGAGGCGATGCCGCAGGCCTCCTCGCCGCGGTGCTGCAGGGCGTGCAGGCCGAGCGCGGTGACGGCGGCGGCGTCGGGGACGTCGAACACGCCGAAGACGCCGCACTCCAGGCGCAGGCGTCGTCGTCGCGGATCGAGCGAAGGTTTCTTGCTCACCGCGATTTGCCCGCCGCGTCGTCGAGTTCCCCGCTCGGCCTGGTTATCATAGCTGCTTTGTCCCGATTGTTCGCTATCGGAGCTTTCCGACCTGCGATCGAACGGCGTTTGCGAGCGCCGGCGTGATGCGGCCGGCCAGCGCCGAGCCCTTGGGCGCCAGCGCTCGGAGCGCATCGGCGCAACCGCGCGCGAGGGGATAGAGGCGGGCCTGGGCGATCCAGGCCGGCGTGCCGCTCGGGCGGCGGCGCGAGGTTGAAGGCCAAGTAGAACACGCCAAGCACGACCAGGCCCCTGCACCAGGCCGAATCCGGCGCCGATGATCCGGTCGACGGCGCCGAGCGCGCGGATGTTGTGCACGCCGCGCATCAGGCCGGCGGCCAGCACCCGGATGCGCGATATAGGACAGCGAGGAAAACGACCACGAGGGCGACCGCCGTGGCCGCCCAGGCGGGGTGCACGGCGGCGCGCGCGATCGGCCCGGTGAGGCGCAGCGCGAAGATGGCGATGATCACGGCCGCCACGAACGCGAACACCGTCGCCACCTCGCGCAGCGCGCCGCGCACGAAACCGACCAGGATCGAGACGCCCGAGGATCAGGAGCGCGATGATGTCGAACAGGGTCACGCCCAGTCGTCCTCGCCGATCCGCTTCACCGCGTCGGCCAGCCGCGCGACGCCGGTGACCGAGACCGGCCGCCCTCGGCGCGCCGAGCGGCGCGAGCGCCCGGCGGAAGCCGAGCTTGGCCGCTTCCTTCAGGCGCATCTCGCCGCGGCTCACCATCCTGACCTCGCCGGAAAGGCTGACCTCGCCGAACACGACGCAATCCTGCGGCAGGGCGACCTCCAGCGCCGACGAGACCAGCGCCGCCGCCGCCGCCAGGTCCGCCGCCGGCTCGCTGATGCGCAGGCCGCCGGCGACGTTCAGGTAGACGTCGCGTCCGGCGAAGCCGATGCCGCAGCGCGCCTCGAGCACCGCCAGGATCATGGCCAGGCGCCCCTGGTCCCAGCCGACCACCGCCCGCCGCGGCGTGCCGTAGGCCGACGGCGCGACCAGGGCCTGGAACTCGACCAGCACCGGGCGCGAGCCCTCGATGCCGGCGAACACCGCCGCGCCGGCCGCCCGCTCGCCGCCTTCGTTGAGGAACAGGGCCGAGGGGTTCTTCACCTCGCGCAGGCCCGCGTCGCCCATCTCGAAGACGCCGATCTCGTCGGTGGCGCCGAAGCGGTTCTTGGCCGCGCGCAGGATGCGGAACGGATAGCCGCGCTCGCCCTCGAAGCGAGAGCACCGCGTCGACCATGTGCTCGACCACCTTGGGTCCGGCGATCTGGCCATCCTTGGTGACGTGGCCGACCAGCACCATGCCGACGCCGCGCGCCTTGGCCAGGCGCACCAGTTCGGCTACGGCGCGGCGCGCACCTGGGTCACCGAGCCCGGGCCGGCCTCGTGCATGTCGCTCCACAGGGTCTGGATGGAGTCGACGACCACCAGATCGAATCGCTCGCGCTTCAGGCCGTCGACGATGTCGCGCACGGCCGTTTCGGCGGCGAGCTTCACGCCGCGAGTGCGCCAGGCCCATGCGCGGCGCGCGGGCGCGGATCTGCTCGACCGCCTCCTCGCCGGAGATGTAGGCGCAGGCCGCGCCCGCGCAGCGCCGCCTCGCCGCACGACCTGCAGCAGCAGCGTCGACTTGCCGACGCCGGGATCGCCGCCGACCAGCACGGCCGAGCCCCTGGCCACGCCGCCGCCGCACACGCGGTCGAACTCCTCGACGCCGGTCACGATGCGCGACGGCGCGGGGCTCGCGCCCTCCAGCCCCTCGAAGGCCAGCCCGCGCGCCTTCGACGAGCGCGCCGGCGCGAGCGCGCCGGGCGGCCGGCTCTGCATCTCCTCGACCAGGGTGTTCCAGGCCTCGCAGGCCGGGCACTGGCCGGCCCACTTCGACTGGACCGCGCCGCAGGACTGGCAGACGTAGACCGCGCCGTCGCGCGCCATGGGACCTCTTCAAAGCTCAGACGCCACTCTGCGGCGAGTCGGCCATGCCGCCGTCACGCGCTCGCGCAAAGAAGTGCGTTACGGCCCCGCGATAACCGGGCTATGCTGCCCCTAGGGGAGTTATTCGGGGAGACCAAGCATGACCGATACCAATCCGGCGCCGGTTGCGGCGCCCTCGACGGCCTCAATCATCTCTCGCGTGCAAGGCATCCTGCTGACGCCAAGGGCCGAGTGGGACAAGATCGAGCCCGAGGCGGCGACCACGCAAGGCCTCTACATGGGCTACGCCGGCATCCTGGCCGCGATCCCGGCGATCGCCCAGATCATCGGCGGGCTATGGCCGATTTGCGTCCTCGGCATCTGCGTCCACCGCAATCTGATCGCCGTCGTCGTCGGCGCGGTCGTGTTCTACGTCCTGAGCCTCGTCGGCGTGTTTGTCATCGCGCTCATCATCGATGAGCTCGCGCCGAGCTTTGGGGGCACGAAGAGCCGCATCCAGGCGCTGAAGCTCGTCATCTATGCTTGGACCGCCGCCTGGCTCGCCGGGATCTTCGCGGTCGTGCCCTTCCTCGGGATCCTCGGGATCGTCGGCCTCTATAGCTTCTACCTTCTCTATCTCGGCGTGCCGAAGATGATGAAGGCGCCCGAGGACAAGGCGATGGGCTACACGGCCGTCAGCATCATACTGGGAATCATCGTCTATTTCGTGGTCGCCGCCGTTGCGGCCGCGGTAATCGGCGGCGCGGCGATGTTCGGCGCTTCGACGATCGCATCGGTCAACCCGGGCTCGGTGACCGGCACGGTTCAGGTGGGCAATGCCTCGGTCAACCTCGCGCAGCTCAGCCAGGCCGCCCAGCAAGCCGAGGCGGCGGGCAAGGCGATGCAGGCGCAGGCGAATGGGCAGCCGGCGCCGGCCGGCAGCGTCCAGCCCCTTGCGGCCGATGCGCTCAAGGCCATGTTGCCGCAGAGCCTGCCAGCCGGCTTCGCCCGCACCGAAGTGTCGGCGACAAGCGGCGGCGCCGCCGGCATCTCGGGATCGAACGCCGAGGGCGTCTACACCCGCGGCGATGGGCGGATCACGCTGGAGGTCACGGACATGGCCGCCATGGGGGCGCTCGCCTCCATGGCGAGCGCGTTCAACGTGCAGTCCGACCGGGAAACCGCGACCGGCTACGACAAGGTCACCAACGTCAACGGCCGCATGACGGAGGAGGAGTTCGACAACCAGGGCAAGAGCGGCAAGTATTCCGTTCTGGTCGGGAACCGTTTCGTGGTCGATGCCGAGGGGTCGGGCGTTGGAATCGACGACCTCAAGGCGGCGGTCGCCTCGATCGACCTCAACCACCTGCAAAGCCTCGGCCACGCCTGATCAGCGCACCTCGTAGCGCCCTTCGCGCGCGAGGTCGGAGAACTTGGTCAGGTCCTCGTTGTAGTGCAGCTGCACGACGCCGATCGGGCCGTGGCGCTGCTTGCCGATGATGACCTCGGCGAGGTTGCGGACCTTGTCCATCTCCTCCTGCCAGGTCAGGTGCTCGGGCGTGCCTTCGCGCGGCTCGGTGCGGCTGAGGTAGTAGCTCTCGCGGTAGACGAACATCACCACGTCGGCGTCCTGCTCGATCGAGCCGGACTCGCGCAGGTCCGACAGCTGCGGTCGCTTGTCCTCGCGGTTCTCGACCTGGCGCGAGAGCTGGGCGCAGGCGACCACCGGCACCGTCAGCTCCTTGGCCAGCGCCTTCAGCCCCTGGGTGATCTGCGTCACCTCCTGCACGCGGTTGTCGTTGCGGCTGGACTCGCCGGCGGTGACCAGCTGCAGATAGTCGACGACGATGAGGTCGAGGCCGACCTGCCGCTTCAGCCGTCGGGCGCGCGCCGCCAGCTTGGCCGATGGAGAGGCCGCCGGTGTCGTCGATGTAGAGCGGCGCCCCCTGGATCTCGAGCGCCGCGTCGCGGACGCGCCGAACTCCGACGCCTCGATCTCGCCCTTGCGGATGCGGTCCGATGGCACGCCGGTGACTTCGGCCAGCAGGCGCATCGCCAGCTGCTCGGCGGACATTTCCAGCGAGAAGAAGGCCACGACCCCGCCGTCGACGGTCTTGCGCGCGCCGTCCGGCTGCGGCTCCCAGGCGTAGGTCTTCGCGACGTTGAAGGCGATGTTGGCGGCCAGCGACGACTTGCCCATCGAGGGCCGGGCGGCGATGATCAACAGGTCGGACGGGTGCAGGCCGCCCAGCTTCTGGTCCAGGTCGTTGAGCCCGGTGGAGAGGCCGGCCAGGCCGCCGTCGCGGTTGTAGGCCTCGGCCGCCATCTCGACCGCGCCGCGCAGCGCGTGCGATAGCTCGACAAGCCCGCTCGACGTCGCCGCCGGTCTCGGCCAGGCTGTAGAGCTGCTGTTCGGCCGCCTCGATCTGCTCGCGGGCCGTCATCTCCGGGTCGCCGCGAGTCGCCTCGGTCGAGATGTCGCCGCCGATGCGGATCAGGTCGCGGCGCAGCGCCAGGTCGTAGATCGACCCGGCCGTAGTCGGCCGCGTTGCGCGGCCGGCGGCGCGCGGTCGACCAGATCGGCCAGGTAGCGCAGGCCGCCCAGCTCCTCGAACGCCGGATCGTGCTGGAAGCTGGTCGATCAGCACGATCGGCTCGGCCAGTTGGCCCTTGACGGACATGCTCCTCGATCGCAGCGAACAGGCGCGCGTGGAATGGCTCGTAGAAGTGGCGCGCCTGCAGCTGGTCGCTCAGCCGCTCGAAGGCGGCGTTGTCGAACAAGCAGCGCGCCAAGCAGCGCCTGCTCGGCCTCGATGTTGCGGGGCGTGTGCGCCAGCACCTCGTCGTTCGGACGCGCTGCGCAGGTCGAGGGCGGGAACGAGAGCCATCGTGGACTAACCGATAGACCTCAGGCCGCCCGATCGCGCACCGCGGGCGTGGCGCTTCCGTAAATTCTCCTGTGGACGAGCGAGGCGACCGGTCGTTGTTAGGCTTGTTCCGGCTCGTGTTCCTGCGCCAGCTGCCCCGCGCCGCCTTCGAGCATGTCGGCCTGCGGCCTCGGCGTCCAGCCTGACTCTTCCTCGAACTGGGAGGTGATCACGTTCTCGCCGCGGGCCTGGCGTTCGGCTTCGTCCGGGCTGCGGGCGATGTTGATGTTGACGGTGACGGCCACCTCCGGGTGCAGGCGCACCTTCACCGGTGCACGCCCGAGCGTCTTGATCGGCTTGTCGAGGACCACCATGGCGCGGTCGACCTTGCCGCCTTCGGCGTTGACCGCGTCGGCGACGTCGCGGCCGGAGACCGAGCCGTAGAGGTGGCCGCTCTCGCCGGCCTGGCGGATCAGCACGTAGGTCGAGCCGTCGAGCTTGTCGCCGGACTTGGCGGCGGCTTCGCGGGCCTTGGCGTTGCGCGGCCTCGATCTCGGCCCGCTGGCCTTCGAACACCTTCAGGTTGGCGTCGGTTGGCGCGCAGCGCCTTCGAGCGGGCAGCAGGAAGTTGCGGGCGAAGCCGTCCTTCACGGTGACCACGTCGCCGAGGGCGCCCAGGCGCTCGACGCGTTCGAGCAGGATGACTTTCATCGTCGTGCGCTCCTACTTCACGACGTAGGGCAGCAGGGCGAGGAAGCGGGCGCGCTTGATCGCCTTGGCCAGTTCGCGCTGCTTCTTGGCCGAGACCGCGGTGATGCGGCGAGGGCACGATCTTGCCGCGCTCGGAGATGTAGCGCTGCAGCAGCTTGACGTCCTTGTAGTCGATCTTCGGCGCGTTGGCGCCGGAGAAGGGGCACACCTTGCGGCGGCGCATGAAGGTGCGGCGCGCGCCGCCGGCCGCGGCGCGGGCGCTTCGGTGAGCGGTTTCGTCGGTCATGTGTCTGCGCCTCCTTAGGCCGGGACGTCGTCGAATTCGCGCGGCCGTTCGCGGCTCGCGCTCGGCGGTCGCGGTCACGGCGCGCGAGCACCGGCGAGAGCTCCAGGTCGAGCTGCCTCGACGCGCACGGTGAGGAAGCGCAGCACGTCCTCGTTGATCGAGAGCTGGCGCTCCATCTCCTTCACCGCCGGCGCGGGCGCATCGATCGCCAGCAGCGAGTAGTGGCCCTTGCGGTTCTTCTTGATGCGGTAGGTGAGGTTGCGCAGGCCCCAGTACTCGATCTTGGCGATATGGCCGCCCTGGGCTTCGATCAGGGCCTTCAGCTCCTCGTTCAGCGTTTCGGCCTGTTGCGGCGAGATATCCTGCCGCGCGATGAGCACGTGCTCGTAGAACGCCATGCTTTCCTTCTTCCGCTAGAGCGGGCCGGCGGCGCCCGCCGCCAGCGGAAGCTCGGCGAGCGGACGATGGATCCCCGGTGCGGCGCATGAGATGCGCCGCGGGGACCGCCTTCCCAGGAAGCGCGCGCTGATAGGCGCAAACGCCGATGAAAGCAGAACTCGCGCGGCGGGCCGGCAGGAGCGGGGAGACCTCGCGACGGCGTGCGCTATAGTGCGCCCAAGCAAGCGACTTCCGCGACCAGCAAGGCCGATGGAGCGAAAGGGGAGAGCGCAGATGGCGGCGTTCGACGAACGGGGGCTGGTCTCGACCGCGTGGCTCGCCGAGCACCTGGGCGATCCCGAACTGCGCATCTTCGACGTCACGGTGCACCTGCGGCCGGCGACGCCCGGTCCCTACCAGCATCGAGAGCGGGCGGGCCGACTACGAGGCGGCGCATGTGCCGGGCGCGGCATTCCTCGATCTGCCCCGCGACCTATCAGACGCCGAGGCGCCGCTCCCCTTCACCATGCCGCCGGTCGAACAGCTGGCCGCTGGCGCTGGGCGCCGCCGGCGTCGGGCCCGGTACGCTGGTGGTCGCCTATTCAACGACCGACGCCGATGTGGGCGACCCGGCTGTGGTGGATGCTGCGCGCGGCGGCTTCGACAACGCCGCGGTGCTCGACGGCGGCTTCGATAAATGGCGGCCGAGGGACGTCCGGTCGAAGCCGGCGAGCGCCGCTATCCGCCGGCCGCCCTCGAGCTGACGCGCCCGGCCGGACGCCTGGGCCGACAAGGCCGCGGTGCTGGCCGCGATCGGCGACGGCGGCGTCTGCACGATCAACGCTCTCTCGCCCAGCGTCCACCGCGGCGAGGCGGCGACCAACTACGGCCGCAAAGGCCATATCGCGGGCAGCCGCAACGTGCCCTACGCCGCCCTCCTGAACCCGGACGGGACCTATCGCGACGACGCAAGCGCTGCGCGCACTGTTCGAGGCGGTCGGCGCGCTGACGCGGCCGCGGGTGATCTGCTACTGCGGCGGCGGCATCTCGGCGACGATGGACGCGTTGGCGCTGACCCGCCTCGGCCACCCGGCCGTCGCCGTCTACGACGGCTCGATGTCGGAATGGAGCCGCGACCCGGACATGCCGATGGAGGTCGGCGCAGAGTCATGAAGGACGAGCTGGTCCTCAGCGCTATCGACGGGCCGATCGCGCGGCTGACCCTGAACGCGCCTGATCGGGCCAACGTCCTCTCGTCGGCGATGATGGGCGCGCTGGGCGAGGCGCTTGCCGCCGCCGCGGCCGACAAGGATGTGCGGGTCGTCGTGCTCGGCGCGGCCGGCCGCATCTTCTGCGCGGGCCATGATCTCGAAGAGCTGCGCGACGGCGTGAAGGGTCCTCGGCGTGAGGCCCTGTTCGCTCAGTGCTCGACGCTGATGATGGCGATCGGGGCCTGCCGCGCGCCTGTTATCGCCCGGGTTCAGGGCGCGGCCGTCGCGGCGGGCTGCCAACTCGTGGCCAGCTGCGACCTCGCCTACGCGAGCACGACGGCGAAGTTCGCGGTTCCAGGGATCAACCTTGGCCTTTTCTGCTCGACGCCAGGCGTCGCGGTCGGACGCTCGATCGGGCGGAAGGCCGCCTTGGAGCTGCTGCTCACCGGCGAGGCCGTCGACGCTGCGCGCGCCGCAGCGCTTGGGCTGATCAACCGGGCCGTTCCCGTCGAGGAGCTGGACGCGGTTGTCGACGCGACCGCGCGGGTCATCGCCGCCAAGCCGCCAGACGCCGTCGCGCTCGGCAAGACCGCCTTCGGCCGCCAGATCGAAGCGCCGCTTGCTCAGGCCTATGAGATCGCCTCGCGCGCGATGCTCGAGAACCTCGCGTTCCCCAGCACGCAAGACGGCATCGAGACCTTTCTTAGCCGGTGAGTCAGGGATGAGCGCGTACCAGAGACTGAAGGTGCTGGACTGCAGCCAAGGGCGGGCGGGCCCGATGGCCGCCATGCTCTTCGCCGACTTCGGCGCCGAGGTGCTGAAGGTCGAGCCGCCCGGCGGCGACCGCGCCCAAACCACGCCGGGCTATCAGATGTGGAACCGCAACAAGCGGGTGATCACGCTGGACATCGCCGGCGCTGGACGCGAGGCGCTCGAGCCCCTGCTCGCGGCCGCGGACGTCGCCATCTTCGACTTCAGCCCGCAGCGGATGCAGGCGCTGGGCCTGATGGACGTGGCCCAACGGCATCCACGGCTCGTGCGCCTCTGGACGCCTCCCTACGGGACCACCGGCGCCTGGAGCGAGCTCGAAGCCCACCACGGGATGCTGCAGGCCCTGTCGGGCGCGGCCTACCGCCAGTCGGCCTATGCGGATCAGCCGGTCTATCTCGTCATGCCCTTGCTGCACTACCTGCAGGCGGCGCTGGCCGCGGCCGCGGCGGGCGCGGCGCTCTTCCAGCGCTCGAGGAGCGGGCATGGCCAGGCCGTCACGGTCAGCGGGTTGAACGCCGTCGCCATGGTCGGCGGCTCATCCGGAGTCGTCGCGCCGGCGATGCGCCAGCCGCTTGGCGCTTCGCCCTCCTACCGGCTCTACGAGTGCAAGGACGGCCAGTTCCTCTTCCTGGCGACGCTGTTCCGCTACTTCTTCGACCGCGCCGTCGCGGCGATGGGGGTCGAAGGGATCGAGCTCATCGACGGCGCCTTTGCGGAGTCCGTTCCCGCGGTGATGCAGGCGAAATTCCTCGAAAAGCCTCGCGACGAGTGGCTCGAGATCCTGCACGCCGCCGACGTGCCTGCCGCGCCGGTTGGGTTGCGCGAGGCGTGGCTTGCCAGCGCGATCATCGCCAACAACGACATGCGGGTGGTTCTGGACGACGCCGAACGCGGCCCGATCGAGATGCCGGGCGCGCCGGTCAAGCTATCGCGCACCCCCGCTTCGGTTCGCCACCTGCCGCGTCCCGCCCGCGCGGCGGAGGTTTCGGCCTTCTCGGAACCGCGACCGCCGGCGCCAGTCGCGGGATTGCCGCTCGCCGAGGGACCTCTCTCGGGCATCAAGGTGCTCGACCTTGGTACGGTCATCGCCGGCGCCTACGCGAGCGGCATCCTCGCCAACTTCGGGGCCGAGGTCGTGAAGGTCGAAGGGACCGACGGGGACCCCTGGCGCGCCTACGAGCTCGGCTTCGTCGCCTACAACCGGGGCAAACGAGGTCTGGTCGTGGACCTGAAACAACGGGAAGGGCGCGAGGTTTTCCTCGACCTCGCCGCCAAGGCCGACGTCGTCCTGGACAACTATCGGCTGGGCACCCGCGATCGGCTGGGCATCGGGCATGCGGCGGTGGCGGCGGTCAATCGGCGCGCGATCTCCTGCTCGGTCACCACATACGGCGCGAAGGGCGAGGAGACCCGGCGTCCGGGCTTCGACCCGCTCTTGCAGGCGTTCAGCGGCATGATGGCCGCTCAGGGGGGCGATGGCGAGCAGCCCGTTTTCCACACGATCGCGGTCAACGACTTCGCCTCGGCCGCGATGGCCGCGTTCGGGGTGATCACGGCCTTGTACGCCCGCGAGCGAACAGGCGAGGGCCAGGCGATGGAGACCAGCCTCGCTGCGCAGAGCGCCATATTCCAGGGAGGAGAGCTGACGACGTGGCCGGGCGCGCCGTCCGCGCCGAAGGGTTGCCGCGACTGCCTCGGCCTCTCGGCGCTCGATCGCTTTTACGCCTGCGCCGATGGCTGGGTGCTGATCGCCTGCGACGGCGTGGACGAAGCGCGCGCCCTGGCGGCGGCGATGGGCGCGCCCGAGTGGGAGGCGATGTTCGACATGATTGCCGAGCCGCGCGATGGGGCGCTGGCCAGGGCGATCGAGCAGGTCCTAGCGGAACGGCCGGTCAGCGGCGCAATCGAGGCGCTGCTCGCCGCGGGCGTCCGCGCCGCCCCGGTCGTGGCGCGCGGAACCGCCGCGAACGATCCCTGGCTCGCGGAGAACGGGTTCATGGACGCCTTGATCGAGACACCGGACGGTCCCGTGCGCGATACGCACTATGCCGCCTTCTCGGGCGCCAAGACGGGCTACCGCCGCCCCGAACCCGGGTTGGGCGAGCACAGCTTCGAGGTCCTGGCCGACTGGGGGATCGACCCCGAGCGGATCGCCCGCCTGGGCGAGGACGGGATCATCATGCGGCTCTGCTGATCGCCGGCGGCAGCCTCTCGGCCTCAGTGAGTCGTGGTCGCGACGTGGCGGCTACAGCGGATGTTTCGATCGCCAGTCCTTGACCGCGTCCAGGGTCAGTTCGACGTGCTTCGAGGGATCGAGGTTCGAATAGACGAAGATCACCCTGTCGTCGGGTGCGATCACGTAGGACACGCGATCGGAGATGCCCGGGTGCACCGCGAGCTCGGACTGGTAGGTCTTGGCGATCACCGCGTTGGGGTCGGCGGCGACGGGGAACTTCGAGCGACACTCGCTGGTTGAGAACTCCGCCAGCCGGTCGACGTTGCCGGCGGTGACGCCGATGACCGTTGCGCCGAGCTTCTTGTAGTCGTCGCTGGCGGCGGCGAAGTCGTGCGCTTCGATCGTGCAGCCGCTCGTGAACGCAGCCGGGAAGAAGTAGAGCACGACAGGCCCTTTCTTGAGGGCGTCCGCCAGCGTGAAGCTGAACGACTTACCGCCCATTGACGCGGGCGCCGTGAAGTTCGGCGCTGGCGCGCC
Source organism: uncultured Alphaproteobacteria bacterium (assembly GCA_963794315.1). Taxonomy (GTDB): domain Bacteria; phylum Pseudomonadota; class Alphaproteobacteria; order Caulobacterales; family Caulobacteraceae; genus Poindextera. Next base: position 458,784 of record CAWCDF010000004.1, on the reverse strand, counting down.
GACCGGCAGCGCGGCGAGCGCGGGTGTGGCGGCGAGCGCCGTCGTGGCGGCGAGGGCGAGCAGGGTCTTGTTCATGGGTCAGGCTCCAAGCAACTTCCGGTGTCTATTGCCACGACTTGGCGTGGGACAACACCGCTATCGAGAGCGCCGCCTTGCCGGCGCGGCGCCTTTCCCCTAACGCTCGCCGGCTGAAACGCCCCAGGGGTTTGCGCCCATGAGTCTCGCCTTCGTGTTCCCGGGTCAAGGCAGCCAGGCCGTCGGCATGGGCGTCGAACTTGCCGACGCCTTCGCCGCCGCCCGCGAGGTGTTCCAGGAGGTCGACGACGCCCTCGGCCAGGCTCTGTTCCAGCTCATGCGCGAGGGGCCGATCGAGACGCTGACCCTGACCGAGAACGCCCAGCCGGCGCTGATGGCGGTCAGCATGGCGGCGATGCGCGTGCTCGACCGCGAGCTCGGCGTTCCCGTCAAGCCGAGCCGCCTTCGTCGCCGGCCACTCGCTGGGCGAATACTCGGCGCTCGCCGCCGCGGGCGCGATCGGCCTTGCCGACACGGCCCGGCTCCTGAGGCTGCGCGGCCAGGCGATGCAGCGCGCCGTGCCCGTCGGCGAGGGCGCGATGGCCTCGCTGATCGGCCCGAAGAGCGACGTGGCGCTGGCCGAGGCCGCCGCCGCGGAAGGCGCCGAGGTCGGCGTCTGCGTCGTCGCCAACGACAACAACGCCGGCAACGTCGTGATCTCCGGCGCCAAAGCCGCCGTGGATCGGGCGATCGAAGCGGCCAAGGCGCTGGGCGCGCGCGCCATTCCGCTGAACGTGTCAGCGCCGTTCCACTGTCCGCTGATGCAGCCGGCCGCCGACGAGATGGCCGAGGCGCTGGCGAGAGCGTCCGATCACCCAGCCGCATGACCCCGCTCGTGGCCAACGTCACCGCGCGGCCGGCGATCGAGCCCGACGCGCATCCGCCGCCTGCTGGTCGAGCAGGTGACCGGCCGGGTGCGCTGGCGCGAGAGCGTCGAGTGGCTGGCGGGCGAGGGCGGGGTCACGCGCTTCGCCGAAGCAGGCGCCGGCAAGGTGCTGACCGGCATGGTCAAGCGCATCGCGCCGGACGCCGAGGCGACTGGCGCTGAACGCGCCCGCCGACCTCGAAGCCTTCGCCAAGTCGCTCTAGAAGGGCTGCTCCTGATGTTCGACCTTTCCGGAAAGACCGCGCTCGTCACCGGCGCCTCGGCGGCATCGGCGGCGCGATCGCCCGGGCCTGCATGCGCAGGGCGCCGCGATCGTCGCTCTCCGGGCACGCGCGAAGGATGCGCTGGACGCGCTCTGCGCCGAGCTTGGCGCGCGGGCCAGCGTGCGTCCGTGCGACCTCGCCGATGCGGGCGCGGTCGACGGCCTGGTCGGCGAGGCGGAGGCGGCGGCGGGCGCCGGTCGACATCCTGGTCGCCAACGCCGGCGTCACCCGCGACAACCTGTTGCTGCGGATGAAGGACGAGGACTGGGAGGCGGTCATCACGGTCAACCTGGAGAGCCTACTTCCGCCTGGCGCGCGCGGCGCTGCGCGGCATGATGCGCCGCCGTCGTGGCCGGATCATCGGCATCACCTCGGTGGTCGGCGTGACGGGCAACGCCGGCCAGGCCAACTACGCCGCCTCGAAGGCCGGCATGATCGGCTTCACCAAGTCGCTGGCGCAGGAGATCGCCAGCCGCGGCATCACGGTCAACTGCGTCGCGCCCGGCTTCATCGAGAGTCCGATGACCGACGCGCTGACCGAGCAGCAGAAGAGCCGCCATCCTCGGGCGCATCCCGGCGGGCCGGCTGGGCGTCGGGCGCCGACGTGGCGGCGGCCTGCGTCTACCTCGCCAGCGACGAGGCGGCCTACGTCACCGGCCAGACCCTGCACGTGAATGGCGGCATGGCGATGATCTGAGCGCCCGCTCGCGCGCCGCTAGTCTGGCCAGGAGGAACATGCTAGGCGGAAAATCGAATGAGCCGGCCTTCGCGGCCAAGGCTTCGCGTAATTAAGGTTTGCATCGAGCGGCGACGGCTTCAGGGCCAGGCCATTCGAGAAATGACAACGAGGGATTAGAAGCGTATGTCCGACATTCTCGAACGCGTGCGCAAGATCGTCATCGAGCATCTGGACGCCGATCCGGAAAAGGTCACCGAGAAGGCCTGCTTCATCGACGACCTGGGCGCCGACAGCCTGGACAACGTCGAGCTGGTCATGGCCTTCGAGGAAGAGTTCGACATCGAAATTCCCGACGACGCGGCCGAGCATATCCAGACGGTCGGCGACGCGGTGAAGTTCATCGACGAGCGCCTCAGCCGCCTGAGCTTCAGCCGGAATTCCGCTTCAAGCCGTCGCGCCGCGTGCATCCGCGCCGGTCGACGGCTTAATGCTATTTGGACCGAGATCTGGCAGAGGACATCCGCATGCGCCGTGTCGTCGTCACCGGTCTTGGCATGGTCACGCCGCTGGGCTGGGGCGTCGAGACGCACCTGGCAGGCGCTGCTGGCCGGCAAGTCGGGCGCCGGGCGCATCACCACCTTCGACCCCACCGACTATGCCTGCCAGGTGGCCTGCGAGGTGCCGCGAGTTGACGGACGCGGCGGCGGCGGCGCCGGACATCGCCGGCGCGTTCGATCCCGACCAGGTCATGACGCCCAAGGAGCAGCGGCGCATCGACGACTTCATCCTCTACGCCATGGCCGCCGCCGACGAGGCGGTGACGCGACGCGGGCTGGACGCCCGAGGACGAGGCCGAGCAGCGAGCGCACCGGCGTGATCATCGGCTCCGGCATCGGCGGCCTCGGCACCATCGCCGACACGGCGCATCGAGCTGCACGAGAAGGGCCCGCGGCGCGTCAGCCCGTTCTTCATCCCTTCGGCGCTGATCAACCTGGCCTCCGGCCAGGTCTCGATCCGCTATGGCTTCAAGGGCCCGAACCACGCGGTGGTCACCGCCTGCGCCACCGGCGCCCACGCGGTCGGCGACGCCGTCGCGGCTGATCCAGTTCGGCGACGCCGACGTGATGGTCGCCGGCGGCGCGGAGGCGGCGATCTGCCCGCTCGGCATCGCCGGCTTCATCGCCTGCCGCGCCATGTCGACCAACTTCAACGACGCGCCGCGAGCAGGCCTCGCGGCCCTATGACAAGGACCGCGACGGCTTCGTGATGGGCGAGGGCGCCGGCGTCGCTGGTGCTGGAGGAGCTACGAGCACGCCAAGGCGCGCGGCGCGAAGATCTACGCCGAGGTCGTCGGCTATGGCCTCGCCGGCGACGCCTACCACATCACCGCGCCGGCCGAGGACGGCGACGGCGGCTTCCGCGCCATGCAGGCGGCGATCGGCCATGCGGGCATCGACCCGGCCGACATCGACTACATCAACGCCCACGGCACCTCGACGCCGCTGGGCGACGAGATCGAGCTCGGCGCGGTCGAGCGGCTGCTGGGCCAGGCGGCGGGCAAGGTCGCGATGTCGTCGACCAAGTCGTCGATCGGCCATCTGCTGGGCGCCGCCGGCGCGGTCGAGGCGGCCTTCTCGGTGCTGGCCATGCGCGACCAGATCGCGCCGCCGACGCATCAATCTCGACAATCCCTCGGTCGATACCCCGCTGGACCTGGTGCCGCACAAGGCCAAGCCGATGAAGATCGACGTCGCGCTGTCCAACAGCTTCGGCTTCGGCGGCACCAACGCCTCGCTGGTGTTCAAGAAGGTCTCGTGAGCCGGCCGGTCTGGTCCGGGCGGTCGACTCCAGTCCGGCGGCCTTACTCCCGGCCGCCGCTTCGCCATCATGGCGACGAGCGCCGCGGCCACCCTTGGCGTGCTCCTGATGCTGCTCGCTCTGGTCGGCGCATGGCTGTTCCAGGGCCCCGGACCGGCCGCCCACGCGACCGATGTCGTGCTGCCCTCGGGCGCCGGACGCCCGAGATCGCCGCGGCGCTCGAGCGGGACGGGGCGATCAGCTCATCGAGCGTCTTCTTGGTCGCCGCCGCAGCTGACCGGCGCGGCGCGACGCCTGAAGGCCGGGGAGTACGCGTTCGAGCCGCGCGCTTCGATGGCCACGATCATGCACATGATCCGGCGCGGCGAGATCGTGCACCACCTGGTGACCATCCCCGAGGGCTTCACCTCGCAGGCCGTCATCGACACGCTCGACGCAACATCGATCCTCACCGGCATCTGCGCCCATCCCGCCGGAGGGCGCGGTGCTGCCGGAGACCTACGAGGTGCAGCGCGGCGAGGACCGCGCGGCGGTGCTGCAACGCATGATGGACGCCCGCGACCAGCTCCTGGCCGGACTGTGGGCGCAGCGCCGCCCCGATCTGCCCCTGACAAGCCCCGAGCAGGCGGTGATCCTGGCCTCCATCGTCGAGAAGGAGACGGGCCTGGCCAGCGAGCGGCCGCGGGTCGCGGCGGTGTTCCTGAACCGTCTCCAGAAGGGCATGAAGCTGGAGTCCGACCCGACCGTCATCTACGGCCTGACCGGCGGCGTGCCGCTCGGGCGCGGCATCCGCGAGTCCGAGCTGACCGCGCCGACGCCCTACAACACCTACGTGGTCGATGGCCTGCCGCCGACGCCGATCTGCAATCCCGGACGCGCCTCGCTGGCCGCGGTGCTCGACGCGCCTCGCACGGACGAGCTCTACTTCGTCGCCGATGGCACGGGCGGACATGCGTTTTCATCGACACTCGAACAGCACCAGAAGAACGTGGCACGCTGGCGGGTGATCGAGCACACCCTCGCGCAACAGGCGCCGCCGGCGCCCCCTGGAGCGGGCCGGTGAGCCTCTCGGGCATGACCGGCTTCGCGCGCGCCGAGGGCCGCGCCGGCGCTTGGACCTGGGTGGTGGAAGCCCGGTCGGTCAACGGCCGCGGGTTGGAGACGCGTTTTCGCGGGCCGGCGAGCTTCGAGGGCTTGGAGCGCGCCGCGCGGGAAGCGGCGCAGGGCCTGTTCAGCCGCGGGCAGCTGACCGTCGCGGTTCAGGCCCGACAGCCGGGCGGGTTGGCTGCGGTCAGGGTGAACCGCGACCAGCTCGAGCGCTACCTCGAGCTTTGCCGCCCGTACGTCGAAGCGAACCGGGCGTCGGCGCCGGCGCTCGACGGCCTGCTTAGCCTGCGCGGCGTGATCGAGGCGGGGGCGGAGGACGAGGATCCCGACGCTCGCGCTGCGCTCGAAACCGCTGTCGCTGGGACGATCGCCGCGGCGCTTGCCGACTTGAAGGCCGCGCGGCTGGCCGAGGGGGCGGCGCTCGCTCCGGTGCTCGCAGGCCTCGTCGATCGCATCGAAGCCCTGACGGCCGAAGCGAGGACTGAGGCGCGCGAGCAACCCGCCCTCCTGAAGGAGCGCTTCGCCAAGCGCATTGCCGAACTCGTCGGCGTTTCGGCAGTGCTGGATGAGCGCGTGGTGCAGGAGGCGGCTGTCATGGCCGGCCGCGCCGACGTGCGCGAGGAGCTCGACCGCCTGGCCGCGCACGTCGAGAGCGCCCGAGAGCTGCTCGCGGGGGCAGCCGCCGTCGGCCGCCGTCTCGACTTCCTGACCCAGGAGTTCATGCGCGAGGCCAACACCCTGTGCTCGAAGTCGGCCACGACGGCGTTGACCGCGGTCGGGCTGGAGCTGAAGGCCGCGATCGATCAGCTGCGCGAGCAGGTGCAGAATGTCGAATGAACGGCTGGGCCTGATGCTGGTGGTCTCCAGCCCCTCGGGCGCCGGCAAGACGACGCTTTGCAGGCGGCTGCTGGCCGACCACCCCGCGCTCGCAGCTTCCGTCTCCGCCACGACGCGCGCGCCCCGCCCGGGCGAGGTTGAAGGGCGCGAGTACCGCTTTCTGGAACGGGACGCTTTCGACGCCATGGTCGCCGCCGGCGCTTTTCTCGAATGGGCGGAGGTGCATGAGCACCGCTACGGCACGCCGCGCAGTGCCGGTCGCCGAGGCCCTTGCCGCCGGCAAGGACGTGCTGTTCGACATCGACTGGCAGGGCGCGGCCGCGATCGCCGCGACCGCGCCCGACGAAGCGGTGCGCGTGTTCATCCTGCCCCCGTCGATGGCCGACCTGGCGACGCGGCTGCACGGCCGCGCCCAGGACGACGAGGACGTGATCGACCGCCGCCTCGCGCGCGCCTATGGCGAGATCGCCCATTGGGCGGAGTACGACTACGTGATCGTCAACGACGATCTCGAGCGGGCCTATGCGGAGCTTGCGGCAATCTATCGCGCCGAACGGCTGAAACGCGTCCGCAACCCCGGGCTCGCAGGGCTCGTCGACCGACTCCTCTCCGAAAAGCTGTAGGCCGTCATGGCCTGCCCACCAGCCGGGGCATCAGCCAACGGTGGAAACGATCCTCATCGGCCTCGAGCGCCACCTCGGCGTTCGGCGACCCGCGGGCGACGCGGGTGTAGCCTTCGTCGTCGATCGTGAGGCGCAGGCGCTCCAGCTTGAACATCGACGGTTCGATGGCCAGCGCGAGGGTCGCGGTGTCGAAGAGCAGCGGCGTGATCCGGCCGGCGACCGCAGACCATTGCAGATAGGTCAGCGCCAGAGCGTCGGTGACCGGCGTCGAGCGAGTGAAGATCAGCTGACGCTTGAGCTCGTCCAGCGCGATCATCGTCGCGTCCAGCGGCCCGACCACGACCGGCACGCCGGCCGCGAACACCGCCTGGGCGGCGGCGATATCGGAGACGATGTTGTACTCGATGGAGGGGGTACCCGCGGCGCTCCAGGCCAGGTCGCGGTAGCCGCGGCGCACCGAGCCGCCCATCAGTACGATCCGCTTCAGCCGGCGGAAGGCGGCGGCGTCGCGCGCCAGCGCTTGGGCGAGATTGGTCAGCGGACCGAGCGCCAGCAACGTCACCTGATCCGGGTCGGCCGCAAGTGCGCCCAGCAGGAAGCCGACCGCGTCCGGTTCAGGCCCGTCCGGTCCGCCGCGCGCCCAGCGGCGATGCGAGAACGGCGCGCCTGTCCGGATCGTCGCTCCGACGGCGACCGGAATGTCATCGCGGCCGGCGAGCGCCAGGAACCGGCGTACAAGTCGCGCGCGGAGCGCCGCGTCGCCGACCACGGTCGTAACGCCAAGGATGTCGACTTCGGGGCTGGCCAGCGCGGCGGCAAGCGTGACGATATCGTCGTAGTCGTCGCCGATGTCGGTATCGATGATCAGCTTCATGCGCGGCCGCGCTCGATGAGCAGCGCGCGGGCGAGCGCCAGGAAGCCGGCGACTGGAATCGCCTCGGCGCGGAGGTCTGGGTTGATGCCCGCCGCCGCGCAAAGCCGGAGGCCGCCGAGCGTCTTCAAGCTCGAGCGCAGCATCTTGCGCCGTTGGCCGAATGCGGCATGGGTGATGGCCTCCAGCGCCGCGATCACGGCGTCGCCCGGCCGCTCGGCGGACGGCTCGAAATGCACTACCGCGGAGTTCGACCCGCGGCGGCGGCGTAAAGGCCCGGGCTGGCAACGTCATCACGATCTCCGGCTTCGAGAGCGCCTGGGCGAGGATCGAAAGACGCCCAAAGGCCGGGCTCACAGGCGCCGCGGTTATGCGCTCGGCGACTTCCTTCTGGAACATCAGCGTCATCGACGCCGGGCGGAAGGGGCCGGTCAGCCACTTGACCAGCAGCGGCGCCGATATGTTGTACGGCAGGTTGGCGACGACCCGCGCCGCCGTTCCGGGTGGCAAGAGCGAGGCTTCGTCGACAGCCAGCGCGTCGGCGTCGACGATTGTCAGGCTTCCGCCAGCCGCTTGCGCGAGCTCGGTCAGCATAGGCCGGAACCGCGCGTCGCGTTCGATGGCGATGACCTGCGCGCCGGCTTCGATGAGCGCGCGCGTCAAGCCGCCAGGCCCAGGCCCCACCTCGATGACTGTCGCGCCCTCGAGCGAGCCGGCCAGGCGGGCGATCTTCGCCGTCAGGTTGAGGTCGAGCAGGAAATGCTGGCCCAATGCGCGCCTGGCCGAGAGGCCGTGCGCCGCCAGGCCTTCGCGCAGCGGCGGCAGGGCGGCGAGCTTCACGCGGCGGCGCTGAGGCTCCGCCGGCGCGCGGCGATGGCGTCGGCCATCCTGAGAGCGGCGATCAGGCTGTCCGCCCGGGCGAGGCCGCGGCCGGCGATGTCGAAGCCCGCGCCGTGGTCAGGCGAGGTGCGCACGATCGGCAGGCCGAGCGTGACGTTCACCCCGCCCCAGAAGTCCAGCATCTTCACCGGGATCAGCGCCTGGTCGTGGTACATGCAGACCGCCGCGTCGTAGCCGCGGCGGGCCTCGGCATGGAACAGGGTGTCGGCGGGCCTCGGGTCGGTGCAGTCGACGCCGAGGTCGCGCAGGGCGCGTGCCGCGGGGGCGATCATCTCGATCTCCTCGCGGCCGAGCGCGCCGCCTTCGCCGGCGTGAGGGTTGAGCGCCGCGAGCGCGAGCCGCGGCCGCGCGATCCCGAAGTCGCGTCGGAGCGCCTGGGCTGAGACCAGCCCGGCGTTCACGATCGTCTGAATCGAGAGCGCCGCCGGGACGTCGCGGACGGCGAGGTGGATCGTCACGAGGCTGACGCGAAGGTCGCCGGCGACGAGCATCATCACCGGTCCGCGCGCGCCGTCGTAGCGCGCGGCGGCGGTCAGCTCGGCGAGGAACTCGGTGTGCCCGGGAAACGCGAACCCCGCCGCATAAAGCGGCGCCTTGGCGATCGGGGCGGTGACGACGCCGGCGACGTCGCCCGAGAGGGCGAGGCCCGCGGCTGTCTCGATCCAGCGGACGACGGCGGGTGCGTAGGCCGGGTCGGCGCGGCCGGCGACGACCGCCGTCTGCATCGGCACGTCCAGCACGGGCACGGCCTCGGCGAAGACCCCTTCGGCTTCGTCGGCGCCGGCGACGCGCTTCACCGCAACCTCGCCGCCCACCGCGGCCGCCCCCAACACGTCACGATCGCCGACGACGACGAAGGCTGGTCCGCTCTGGCGCAGCGCGCGCCAAGCCTTGACGGTGATCTCCGGTCCGATCCCAGCCGGATCGCCCAGGCTGAGCGCGAGCGGCTGGGTCTTCACGGAAACTCGATTGTGGCCGAATTCCTGAGGTCGCGCAGCTGGCGCTTGGAGATCAGGCTGAGCTCATCTTCACGCAGCCTGTTCTCCACCTCGTCAGCCGAGGGGATGTCGACTCCGGCCTGGCGGCGTCCGCACACCGCCAACAGGTGCAGGCCGGCGTCGGTGCGGATCGGATCGCTGACCTGACCGACGGCAAGCTTGAGCGCTGCGTCACGGAACTCCGCCTTCAGATCCTTCACATCCGCCTCGCCGAGATCGCCGGCGACCACGCCCGGTACGCGCGCCGCCCGCGCCTCGAGGCCGTCGCAGCCCTTGAGATCGCTTTTCAGCTTGATCAGCTTGGCCTGAGCGTCGGCGACATCTGCGGCCGACGCATCGGCCGTTAGGCTGACCGCCGCCTGCTTGAGGGTGACGAGCTCGGAACTCGCGCCGGCGTGTTTGTCCCGCATCAGGATGATGTAGACGCCGTTCGACGTCGGAATTGGCTTTGAAAGCTCGCCCGGCCGCAGTTGGTCGACGACTGGGCGCACTTCAGGCGCAAGCTGGTTTGCGGTCAGCCATCCGGCGTCGCCGCCGGTCGCGGCCGTCGAGTCGTTCGAGAACTGCCGCGCCACCTGGGCGAACGGCGCGCCCTGCTGCAACTGGGTCACCAGCTGCGCGGCGCCGGCCTCTGCGTTCGGCATCCCGCCGGCCGTGTTGGCGTCGATGTAAATCAGGCCGAGCAGAAATTGCGGTTGAGCCGCAGCCGCCTCGCGCTCGGCGATCGCGCTGTCGATCTGCGCCGGGCTGATCTTCATGCGCGAACCGCCGTAGCGCCCGCCGATCCAGCGCTCCCAGCTGATCTGCGCGCGAATCTGCTCGCGGAGCGTGCTCTTGTCGATGCCTGCGCTGCTGAGGGCATCGAGGAACTGCTGTGCGCCCATGTGGAAGTTGGCTTGCGCTATCTCGCCGATGCGCTCGTCGACTTCGGCGTCGGTGGCGACGATCTGCGTGGTCGTCCCCTGCTTGGCCTGGTCCTTCTCGGCGCGATGCACTTCCTGAATCTCGAGCCGCTCGTCGATCAGCTCGTTGACGGCTTCCTGTTCCAGCTGCGGCTTGTTCTGCTCGGTCACCTGGATGCCGCTGGTGGCGATGATGAAGCGGATCCGCTGGGCGACGTCGTAGCTCGAGATGATGTTGTCGTTGACGATGGCGACGACGCCCTCGCGCAACGCGGGCTGGTCCTGCGCCTGCGCCGCGCCGCCGAGACCCGCGAACATGATGATCGCCGCGGCCGCTCCGGCCGCCTTACCCATCCGCGTCATCGTGAAGGTCGGTCCCCTTGAAACGCGCGCGCCCGCACGTCGCCGCTTAGCGCGCCATGCCGTTGTTGAAGCCGTCATCGTACCCTTGGTCACCCAATGTGGCGAGGGTTAGGCGCAGAAAGACTGAGTCCGACTCGCCAAGCCTACCCACAACCGTCGACTGATGGCGGTATACGACAGCGACCTTGATGCAGTCGTCTTTATACAGCAGTCCGAGGTCGAACAACGTCCAACGGTTGATCTCGATATCGCGAATGGCGTCGAGGTCGAAGCCCCAATGCTTGGTGACCAGAATCTCGTTGCCCGTCTCCAGGTTGCGGACCGGGCCGTTCAGCTGGGTTTCGTCGCCGAGGTAGCGGATGTAGCCGTCGACCCTGGTGGTCGCATAGTTGACGCCGAGCTCCAGCCGCTCGACGCTGAAGGCGTCGTTGATCAACGCGCGGCCGAACGCCGAGACGCCATCCATGGGGGTCGCGTCGACGGCGACGACCCAGTCCGAAGCCGTCGCGTCCAGCCCGGTCTTCTGCGGAAATACGTTGGTGGCGCGGGCGCGGAAGGTGCGCCCGAGGACAACGTTGGCGCTGAGGCCCCCATCCCACTGGAACGTCGCTTCACCGCCGAGGTTCAGGCGCTGGCCGCCTTCGTAGAGGTCAAAGCCGTTGTACTTCTCGGGAGAGAAGAGGTTGGACTCGTCGTACTGGAAGACGACGTCGTCCTCGTTGGGGATGTTCGGGTTGGCGTTGTAGTCCGGCGAGATCGCCAGCTGCGCGATCGGCTCGAGCACGATTGTGGTGGCGCCGGCCTGGCGTATGAAGGGCCAGCTCACGGTGACGCCCCCGGTCGCCAGGCCCTGGGTGACAGTCGCTGTTCGGGCGGGCGTGGTGAGGTGGGAGACGTCGAATACGTCGGCCCTCAAGTCGGCGAACGGCTGGATGCGGATCCCGTTCGGCGTGGTGTAGGTGGACAGCCAGTTCAGCTCGCCGGACGCGCGGTCATATGCGCCTGACAGGGTCGGTGCGACCGGCAATTCGTCGAAGTTCAGCAATACGGCGTTGCCGATCAGCTGCAATCGGCCGCCCAGCACGTTGAAAGGGGCGTCCCAGCGACCTTCGACCAGCGGCGCGACCAGCGGGAAGGTGCGATTGAGATCGGTCGTTCGCAGCCCCTGCATGTCCAGCGCCGCGACGGTGAGGTAGGAGTTGCTGTCCTGGCGGGTGACGTAGAGCTGTGACAGGAGCCGCTGACTGTCGGAGAGGAACAGGCCGTGGTCGGCATAAGCGCTCGGCACCTCGTACTTTTGGAACAGCAGTGGATCGGACGTGCGGTCGGCGGTGAACCCCCAGGACCAGTTGCGCGTCAGGTTGAAGTCGCCGTTGGCCAGGATGTACGACCGCGAGGTGGTCGGCCCAAACTTCCGGCCGTTCGAGTCGAAATCCTGCTCGTAGGTGTAACCCGCCCGGACATCCACCAGGCCGGAGTAGAAACGCTTGAGCCAATCCACGTTGAGGAAGGGATTCACCTTGGTGCTGATCTGTGGGCTGATAATTAATTCCTGCGAGGGCGAGATCACCCACAGGATCGGCTGTTCGTAGGACGTGCCGCGCTCGTTGGTATAGAACGACACCCGTGGCACCAGCAGGCCGGAGGCCCGCGGCGCGTTCGGATCGGGGTGAAAGAACACCGGCGCGTAGAACACCGGCACGCCTTTGATGAGGATCACCGCGTTCCGGTAGTAGACCAGGTGCCGTTGCTGGTCGGCGATGATCTGTGAGGCCTGGATCGACCATGTGGGCTTGATCGGCGCGCCATCGGCCGCGCAGATGTCGCAGGGCGTGAAGATGGCCCGGTCGAGCTCCTCGACCGTCTCGCTGCGGCGTATGGCGACATTGGCGGCGAGCTTGCCGTTCAGCGGCAGGCGCGCCGAGAACCCTTCGGCGAACCCTGCGCGCATCTTGTCGTCCAGCACCATGTGCTGGGCGTATTCGCCGGTCCCGTCGGCGTTGATCACCTGTACGTCGCCATCGGCGGTGACCACGCCGGATGCGACATTGTAGACGACCGACTTCGCGCGCAGCGTCCGCCCCTGGTAGCGGGCTTCCACGCCGCCGTCGGCGGTCCAGCGGTTGGCCCTGTCGTCGCGGACCAGCGTGTCCGCCTCGAGATAGAAGGCCTGATTGTGCAGGCCTTCGTCGGTCATTGCGCTCGGAACTGGCGGGGCCGGCGGCGGCGCGTGCTGGTCGAGCGGCAGCCCGGGCGCGGCAGAGCCTGCAACCCGCACCGGCAGCTCGCCGATGGTCTGTGCGGCGGCGGCGCCGGCGAAAAAGGCGCCGGCGGCGGCGGTGGCGAGGAGGAGCGACCGAAAGTTCCTGATCCGCCCCGCTCGAACGCCGCGCATCGGACGAAGCATCCCCCACTGACTGCGGCGACGCGGCCGACGGTCTCTCTTAGCCGCCTAACCGTCCTCGGTATAGCAGAGCAGGGTGAACCCCGTCAGCAGCGCCAGAATCGGCGGGGTCCAGGCGGCGGCGAAGGGCGGAATGGCGTTCGCCTCGCCCAGGGCGCCGCAAACCTGGTCGACGAAGAAGAGGAAGAAGCCGATCGCCAGCCCGGCGCCGGCGAGAGTGGCGTCGCCTCCCAGCCGGATCAGGCGCAGCGAGAACGCCGCCGCGAGGATCGACATCGCCGCGAACAGCAGCGGAGTGGCCAACAGCTCCTGCAGCTGCAGTTCATATCCGGTGGCCGAGAAGCCGGCCTGCTCGTTGCGTGCGATCGCGCCCCACAATTGCCAGAACGGCACGCCCTTGGGGGAGACATAGCGCTCCAGCGCCGTGCGCGGATCCAGCTTGGAGGGGATGGTCAGCGTGTCGTACCGCATCGCCTCGGCGCCTGGCGTGGCCTCGCGGACGTCGGTGAGGCGCCACATTCCGGGCATCAGCCAGCCCTCGCTGGCCTCGACCCGGCGCGAGAACTGAGCCGCGCCACCCCGCTGGTCCAGCGTGAACATGAAGAGTGAGACGTTCTTCAGCCTCAGCATGCCGTGGTCGTCGTCGCCCGAGCGCGCACGAACGACGATCTGGCTATGCGCGTCGCCCTGCCGAAGCCAGATATCTTTCAGACCGTTGGACTGCACGCCCTCCATGAGCGCCGTCCGCTCCCGCTCGAATTGGGCGTTCATCACCGAGGCCAACGGATTGAACACCGTGACGGTCAGGACGCCGATGGAGAACGCGGCGCCGGCCGCCGGGAAGATGAAGCGCCAGGCCGAGACGCCGGCGGCGCGCATAGCGATGAGCTCGCTCTTGCGGTTCAGGTCGACGAAGGCGCCGAGCACGCCGAACAGGAAGGCGAAGGGGAACAGGACCAGAATCACCGAGGGCACATTCAACGCCGTCAGGCGCAGAATCTCGCCGTAGCCAACATCGGCGCGGCCGTTGACCGTGCGGGAAATCTCGACGAAGTCGACGAGCGCGACGACGGTGGTCAGGATGGCGAGCGCGGCGGCGAAGCCGAGCAGGGTGTAGCCCAGCACATAGGTCTCGATCCGGGTGAGCCTTAGCCTCATTCGGCCGGGCTCGGCATGAGCGTCGAGCCGGTGAGCGGGTGCAGCGGCACAAAGCGGCTGACCGGCTGACGGAAGATCTGCCGGAAGGCCCAATAGGTCGCGGCGAGCGGAATGGCGTACTGCAGCAGGTTCGCCCACGCTTGGGCGTCGCAAAGCGCCTGTGCGCCGGCGCCGGAGATCCGCGTCACGGCGGCCAGAGCGCTGGCGATCAGAATGCGTCGGGCGTAGCCCAGGCGGCTAAACGGACCGCCGATCACCGCGGCGAGCGCCATCGCCATGAAGGCGATCGCGTAGAGCGGCGTGGCGAGCCTGGCGTTGGCCTCCGCCAGCATCTTCAGCCGGTTGGCGCGCTCCCAGGACTGTCTGAGATCCGGGAACAACAGCTCGTGCATGTAGCGGTCGGGGACCTTGTAACGGATCTGGTCCTTGACCAGCAGAAGGTCAGACAAGTCGAACGTGTACTCGTCAAAGGTCAGGTACGTGAGCACGCCGGCTTTAGAGAACTCCTGCCGGGACGCATTGTGCATGGTCAGCACCGGCGCGCCGTTGCGCTTGCCAAGGGTCCCGCTGGCGGCGATGAAGGTGGTGTCGCCGCCGCCTGGCTTCTCCTGCAGCACGAACAGATTCTTCAGCCCGCCGTTGGCCACGTCCTGAACGTAGACGGTGAGGCCAGGCGTGGGCTCGGTGAACTGTCCGGGCTCGACCAGCGTCGCGGCCAGGTCGGTCTTGACCTTGAACAGCTCGACCCGCATCGCCCGCTCGCAGAACGGCGCAACCCAGAGGTTCACGGCCAGGATAACGAGCGCCGCCAAGGCGGCGAGCCGCATGGCCGGCGCGATGACCCGCCAGCGGCTCATCCCGCTGGCGAAGCAGACGACGATCTCCTGCTCGGTGTGCAGCCGGTTGAGCGCAACCAGGGCGGCGACGAAGACGGCGATCGGCAAGACGGTGGCCAGAAGCTGCGGCGTGGCGAGCCCGGTTATCTCGGCCAGCACCAGCGCGCTCTGACCCTGTTTGACCATCAGGTCCAGCGCCTGCAGGCTCTGGCTGAGCACGCCGACGAGGCAGAGCGAAACGGCGGCCAACAGGGTGGGACCCAACAGCTGGCGAAAGAGGTACCGGTCGAGTAGGCCCATGCAGGCTATTTGCGCCTAGGTTCGCGGCCAGCGCCGTTGCGGCGCCGAGTTTGGCGCGTCATCTTCTACACTTCGCTCAACCGTTGCGCCAACCGTCCAGGAGACGCCGTATGCAGATCGAGTTTGTCGCCCCGAGCGACGCAGACACCGCCTCAGGCGCTTGGGCGGGCGCTGTGTTCGAAGGGGGCGGATTGTCTGCTGGCGCGGCCCGGCTGGACAGCGCGGCGGGCGCCGCGCTCGAGCGCGCGTTGGCGGCCGGTCCGTTTGGCGGCGCGAAGGGCAAGTCGCTGGCCGTCGTCGCGCCCGCGGGGGTTGGCATTTCGCACGCGCTCATGGTCGGCGTCGGGCCGGAGACGGGATTCGACGAAACGATCGCCGAGATCGCCGCCGCCGAGGCCTACCAGGCGCTGCAGACCTGCGGCGCGGAGGCCCTTACGCTGAACCTCGCGCAATCTTCGCCGGCGAAGTCGGCCCGCGCGGCGCTGGGCGTGAGGCTCGCGGCCTATCGGTTCGACCGTTACCGCACGAAAGAGAAACCGGAGGCCAAACCGACGATCAAGACCGTGCGGATCGTCGCCGATGACCCGGCGGCGACGAAGGCCGCCTATGCGCCGCTGGCCGCCCTCGCTGACGGCGTCGCTTTCACGCGCGATCTGGTCTCGGAGCCGCCGAACGTCCTCTACCCTGACGAGTTCGCCCGGCGCGTGAAGGCGCTCGAGCCGCTCGGCCTCACCGTCGAGATCCTGGGCGAGGCCGAGATGGCCAAGCTGGGTATGAACCTGTTGCTCGCCGTCGGCGAGGGCAGCGCGCGCGAGAGTAAGCTTGCGGTCGTTCAGTGGAAGAACGGCGGCAGCTCCGCCCCGCTTGCCTTCATCGGCAAGGGCGTCTGCTTCGACTCCGGCGGCATCAGCCTGAAACCCGCCGACGGCATGGAGGAGATGAAGTGGGACATGGGCGGCGCTGGCGCGGTCGCCGGCCTCATGCATGTGCTGGCGAGCCGCAAGGCCAAGGTCAACGCCGTCGGCGTGCTGGGCCTGGTCGAGAACATGCCGGACGGCAAGGCCCAGCGGCCGAGCGATATCGTGACCTCGATGTCCGGGCAAACGGTCGAGGTCAACAACACCGACGCCGAGGGCCGGCTCGTGCTCGCCGACGCGCTCTGGTACGTTCAACAGCGGTTCAAACCACAGCTGATGGTCGACCTCGCCACGCTCACCGGCGCCATGGTCGTCGCGCTCGGGCATGACGTCGCCGGGCTGTTCAGCAACGACGACACGCTGGCCGAGCAGTTGCTCAAGGCGGGCAAAGCTTCGCGCGACGAACTCTGGCGGATGCCAATCGTCGAGAGTTACGACAAGAATCTCGACAGCCACGCCGCCGACATGAAGAACACGGGGCCCAGGCCCGGCGGCTCGATCACCGCGGCGCTGTTCCTTAAGCGGTTTGTCGGCGACGTCCCTTGGGCTCACCTTGACATCGCCGGTCTCGCCTGGCGCAAGCCGCAGGCCGTCGCCACCACGCCCGAAGGGGCCAGCGGGTTCGGCGTGCGCCTGCTGGACCAGTTCGTCGCCGACAACCATGAGCGTTAGCAGCGCATGAGCGCGGCCGCCTGCGAGGTGTGGTTCTACCACCTGGAGCGCACCGCGCTCGATCAGGCGCTACCCGAGTTGCTCGAGAAGACGCTGGCGCGCGGCTGGCGCGCGCTCGTCCGGGCTACGGGCGAGGAGCGTCTCGACCACCTGGACGGCTGGCTGTGGAGCTACCGAGACGACAGCTTCCTCGCGCACGGGACCGCGCGCGAGCCGATGGCCGAGCGGCAGCCGATCCTGCTGACCACCGAGGCGGAGAACCTCAATCACGCGCAGGCGCTGTTCCTGGTCGATGGCGCCGAAGCGGGGCCGCTGGATGGCTTCGAGCGCTGCATCCTGCTCTTCGACGGCCGCGACGCGGAGGCGACGGCCGCGGCACGCGAACGCTGGCTCGCTTTCCGTGACGCAGGGCATCCGGTGTCGTATTGGCGGCAGGGCGCCGAGCGCGGGTGGGAGAAACAGGCATGAGACCGATCGCCAGCATGGTCTTCGTCGCAGGCCTTGCGTTCGCCGCTTTGGCTGGTTCCGGCGCGCGGCCGCAGGCCGCGGAGCCCCTCTCGGCGCCGGCCCAGCCTGCGGCCCCAGCGCAGCCCTCGACCCCGCCGCAACCCCAGCCGATGCCGTACCCGACGACAGCGGCGGCGCCGGAGTGCGAGGCGGCGAGTCTGGCCTGGCTGGTCGGCAAGCCGCGCTCGGCGATTCCCGTGCCCGTCTACCCCAGCCTCAGGCGCGTCTATTGCAGCACCTGCCTCGTTACCCAGGACTACATGCCAGGGCGCACCGACATCGTGTTCGATACCGAGACGGGCGTCATCACAGCGGTCAAGTGCGGCTAGCCGCCGCCTGACCCTGCTCGTAGGCCTCCGCGGCCTCGATCCAGGCGGTTTCGGCGCGATCGATGGCGTCTTTTGCCCTTGCCCGCTGGCGGCCGAGGTCGGCCGCGCGAACCGGCTCGCGCCGAAAGAGCGCAGGATCGGCGAGCGCCTTGTCGAGCTCCTCCGCGGCGCGAGCCGCGGTCGCAAGCGCCTGCTCGGCCGCCTCGAGTTCGGTGGCGGAGCGTTGAGACGCTCGCCGTTGGCGCCGCCGGCGCCGGCGCCTCGCCAGTCTTTGACCCGCGGGCGGCGAGCCGCGCCTGATCGAGCACCAGCTTGGCATAGTCCTCCAGGTCGCCGTCGAAGGGGCGGATGGTCCCGCCGGCCGTCAGCCACAGCCTATCGGCGACCAGTTCCATCAGCGAGCGGTCGTGGGTGATGAGCAGAACCGCGCCCTCGTAGTCGTTCAGCGCATCGAGCAATGCGCGGCGGCTATCGATGTCAAGGTGGTTGGTCGGCTCGTCGAGGATCAACAGGTGCGGCGCTTCGCGCGCGACCAGGTTCAACAGCAAACGGGCCCGCTCGCCGCCGGAAAGGTCGGCGACGGTCGTTTCGGCCTTGTCTCGGCCCATGCCGAACTGGGCGATCCGCGAGCGCTGCTGCGCCTCGGTCAGGTCAGGCAACGCGCGGCGGATGATCGTGAGCGGCGTGTCGATGGGATCGAGGGCTTCGATCTGGTGCTGGTGGAACCAGGCGACCTTCATCCGCTGTGTCCGGTGCACGCGACCGGCGGCAAGCGGCAGCGCCTCGGCCAACAGCTTGGCGAAGGTCGACTTGCCTGCCCCGTTGACGCCCATGAGTCCGATGCGGTCGTCGACATCGAAGCGGAGGTTCAGGCCCGTCAACACCGGCGCGCCGCCGTAGCCCACGGCCGCGCCCTCGAGGCGCAGGAGCGGCGGCGCCAGCGGCCGGGCGGGCGAAGGGATCATGAAGGGCGCGGTGTGCTCGG
Organism: uncultured Alphaproteobacteria bacterium; assembly: GCA_963794315.1. GTDB lineage: Bacteria > Pseudomonadota > Alphaproteobacteria > Caulobacterales > Caulobacteraceae > Poindextera. The sequence goes on along the minus strand of CAWCDF010000004.1, from coordinate 440,354 downwards.
CGATGACCGGCGGGATCACCGGCAGCTTGGCGATCATCTTCAGTCGGGACTGTGCCTGGGTCGCCTTGGACGCCTTGTAGCGAAAGCGATCGACGAACGACTGCATATGCGCCCGCCTGGCCTCGATCTTCACCCGCGCGGCCTCCTGCAGGCGCAGCTTTTCGCCCCGCTCGCGCTCGAAGGCGTCATAGCCACCCGAGTAGAGGTCGAGCTTCTGGCCGTTCAGATGCAGGATGTGCTCGACCGAGCGGTTCAAGAGTTCACGGTCGTGGCTAATCACGATCGCCGTCTTCGGGTACTTCCGCAGCCTCGCCTCCAGCCAGAGCGCGCCCTCGAGGTCGAGGTAGTTGGTAGGCTCGTCCAGCAGCAGCAGATCCGGTTCGGCGAAAAGGGCAGCGGCCAGCGCCACGCGCATGCGCCATCCGCCGGAGAACTCCGCCATCGGCCGGGTGAGGTCGGGGTTCGAGAACCCGAGCCCGTGCAGGATCTCGGCCGCGCGCGAGGGGGCGCGGTCCGCGTCGATCGCGGTGAGCCGAGCGTAGATCTCGCCGAGGCGCTCCGGCGCGGCGGTTTCCAGCGCCTGCATCAGCCTCGCCCGCTCGACGTCGGCGGCGAGGACCGTGTCCATCAGCGGAACCGGGCTCGCCGGGTGCTCCTGGTCGACGGAGCCGATGCGCGCGGCTTTCGGCAAGGCGATCTCGCCGCCGCCGGGCTCGAGCTCGCCCTTGATCAGGCGAAAGAGGGTGGTCTTGCCCGCGCCGTTGCGGCCCACCATGCCCACCTTGTGGCCGCTAGGCAGGAAGACGCAGGCGGAGTCGAAGAAGCGGCGGCCGTAGGCGTCGAAGACCAGGTCGGTGATACGAAGCATGGAAAGCGCTCTGAAAGGGTGAGGGCGTGCGGGAACGTCGACGGCGCGCGGCCGAAAGGCCGCGACGCCGCATGCGGGCTCTCGCCCGCGGAGCGCGGGCGCTAATGCGTCAGTCTGCTTCCAGCCGTCCGTTGCATCTTCAGATCGTCTAGCCTCGTCCGCCTTGGCGACGCGGACGCCCGTGGTTATAAGCCGCTGCCTCCAAGGTTTCCAATCCCCACTCAACGCGAGAACGGCGGCCGTCCATGACCGAGCGCACCCTGTCGATCATCAAGCCGGACGCCACGCGCCGGAACCTGACAGGCAAGGTCAACGCCGTCATCGAGGACGCGGGCCTGCGCATCATCGCCCAGCGCCGCATCCGCATGACGCCTGAGCAGGCGCGCGCCTTCTACGACGTGCACAAGGACAAGCCGTTCTTCAACGACCTGGTCGAGCTGATGACGTCGGGGCCGGTGGTCGTGCAGGTGCTGGAGGGGCAGAACGCCATCGCCCGCTATCGCGAGGTGATGGGAGCGACCAATCCGGCCAATGCCGCGCCGGGCACGATCCGCGCGCTCTACGCTGAGAGCTTTACCGGCAACTCGGTGCACGGCTCCGACAGCACGGAGAACGCCACGGCGGAGATCGCCCAGTTCTTCACTCCGGACCAGATCGTCGGCTGATCGGTTGCGGTGAGGGGCTGATGCTCCGACTCGGCTTTTTGGCCTCCCACGGCGGTACGAGCATGCGCGCGATCTTTCAAGCGATAGAGGCCGGCGGCCTCGATGCCCACGCGGTGGTCGTGATCAGCAACAACGCCGATGCAGCGGCGCTCGACTTTGCGCGCGAACGCGGCATGCGCGCGGAGCGCATCAGCAGGAGCACGAGCGGCTCGGACGAGGCGGCGGATGCGGCGATCCGGGCGGCGCTGATCGGCGCCGGCGCCGATGTGGTCGTGCTTTCCGGTTATCTGCGGATGATCGGGCCGCTCACCCTGGAGCAGTTCCGAGGTCGCATTTTGAACGTGCACCCAGCGCTCTTGCCGAAATACGGCGGCAAGGGGATGTACGGCCGTTTCGTGCACGAGGCGGTGATCGCGGCCGGCGAGACGCTTAGCGGCGCCTCGGTGCACGTCGTCGACGAGGTCTACGACCACGGCCCCGTACTCAGCCAGAAGGCTGTCGAGGTCCACGCCGACGACACGCCGGAGACGCTAGCCGCGCGCGTGATGGCTATCGAAGGGCCCCTGTTCGTGCAGACGTTGCGCGAGATCGCCGCCCGCGGGGGCGTGGCCCTTCCGGACTAGACGGCCGCGACCTTTCCGCAAACGAAAGCGGTCTCGCCGGCCGCCCGCAGCGCAGCCAACGCGCGCTCGACATTCTCCGGCTTGGCGATCAGCACCATCCCGACGCCGCAGTTGAAGGTGCGGCGCAGCTCATGGTCGGCGACGCCGCCTACGCTTTGCAGCCAGGCGAACACCGGCGGCAGCGTCCAGGCGCTCCAGTCGAAGCGCGGCTCAAGGCCGGCCGCGATCGCGCGCGGCGGATTCTCGACCAGGCCGCCGCCGGTGATGTGCGCGGCCGCCCTCGATCAGGCCGGCCTTGATCAGCGGCAGCACGCTCTCACGTAGATGCGCGTGGGCGTCATCAGCGCCTCGGCGAGGCGACGCGTCGGATCGAACGGCGCCGGCGCGTCCCAGGCCAGGCCGCAGCGCTCGACGATCCGGCGGATCAGCGAATAGCCGTTCGAGTGCGGGCCGGAGGAGGCCAGCCCGATCAAGCAGGTCGCCGGCGGCGCTGGCGCTCCAGCCGGGGCAGCACGCGCGCCGCGCTCGACGGCGCCGAGCGCAGAAGCCGGCGAGGTCGTAGTCGCCCTCGGCGTACATGCCCGGCATCTCCGCCGTCTCGCCGCCGACCAGGGCGCAGCCGGCCTGCTTTGCAGCCCTCGGCGATCCCGGCGACCACGCGCCGACCGGCTTCGACGTCGAGCTTGCCGGTGGCGTAGTAGTCGAGGAAGAGCAGCGGCTCGGCGCCCTGGGCCAAAAGGTCGTTGACGCACATGGCCACCAGGTCGATGCCGACCGTGTCATGCAAGTCCGGTCTCGATGGCCACCTTCAGCTTGGTGCCGACGCCGTCGGTGGTGGTGACCAGCAGCGGGTCGGCGTAGCCGGCGGCCTTGAGGTCGAACAGGGCGCCGAAGCCGCCCAGCGCCGGCGTCCGCGCCCGGCCGGCGCGTCGCCTTGGCCAGCGGCTTGATCGCCTCGACCAGCGCCGCGCCCGCGTCGATGTCGACGCCGGCCTCGGCGTAGGTCAGGCCGTTCGGCCGCTCGGTCATCTGCGAGGCTCCCGCGCTTCGGCGGAACGGGCCTTGGCCACGCCCCGAGTCGCCGCGCTATAGCTAACCGATGACGCCGATCACCACCACCGCCGACCTGGCCGCCTTCTGCCGCCGCATGGCCGACGCGCCGTTCGTCGCCGTCGACACCGAGTTCATGCGCGAGACCACCTACTGGCCGAAGCTCTGCCTGATCCAGGCCGCCGCGCCGACGGAGCGGCGCGGTCATCGATCCGCTGGCCGAGGGGATGGACCTGGCGCCGCTGCTGGCGCTGATGGCGAACGAGCGCATCGAGAAGGTGTTCCACGCCGCGCGGCAGGACGTGGAGATCTTCACCAACCTCGGCGTGCATCCCACGGCCGCTGTTCGACACCCAGATCGCCGGCATGGCGGCCGGGTTCGGCGAGCAGGTCGCCTATGACGCGCTGGTGCGCCAGATGCTGAAGATCGACCTCGACAAGAGCAGCCGCTTCACCGACTGGGCGCGGCGGCCGCTGAGCGAGGCGCAGCTGGACTACGCGCTGGCCGACGTGACCCACCTGGCGGCGCTCTATCCCATGCTGCGCGACCGGCTGGAGGAGGCCGGGCGCCTCGCCTGGGTGACCGAGGAGATGGCGGGCCTGATCGATCCGGCCAACTACGATGTCGATCCGGAGAACGCCTGGCGGCGGCTGAAGCCCCGCAAGTTCACCCCGAAATACCTGGCCGTGCTGCGCGGCGTCGCCGCCTGGCGCGAGCGGACCGCCCAGACGCGCGACCAGCCGCGCGGCCGCATCCTGAAGGACGACGCGATCGACGAGATCGCCACCCAGGCTTCCGACCGACGCTGACGCGCTCGGCCGTCTGCGCTCGCTGCCGAAGGGCTTTGCCGGCTCGCGCTTCGGTGGCGAGATCGTCGAGGCCGTCAGCGCCGCGCTGGAGGACGCGGACGCCTACGCGCCGGTCATCGAGCGCAAGGTTACGCCCTCCAACCCGGCTTCCGGAGCGATCGTCGAACTGCTCAAGGTGCTGCTCAAGGCCCGGTCCGAGGACGCCGGCGTCGCGTCCAAGCTGATCGCCACTGTCGCTGACCTCGAAAAGATCGCCGCCGACGATGCGGCGGACGTGGCGGCGCTGCGCGGCTGGCGGCGGGAGGCGTTCGGCGACGACGCGCTCAAACTCAAGCGCGGCGAGCTGGCGCTGGTGCTGGACGGCGCCCGCGTGCGGGTGGTCGAGGTGCGAAGATCGCCGAGGCCCGCCTAACGCCCGATCTTCAGGCCGAGCTCCAAACGGTCGGCCAGTTGGGCGGCGCGCTTTGCGGTCTGCTCGCCGAGCAGCATGTCGGCCCAGCGGCCGTCAGCGGTAAGCGCCAGCGCATCTCCGGCCACCGCGAGCGTCGAGCGGCTGAGCAGTTCGCCGCTGCGGCCCGAAAGGTCGCATCCCAGACGCATCGCCGCCCCAAGCGCCAGCGCGCGCTCGAGGCGTTCGTCGGTGAGAATGCGGCCCAAGATCCGCGGCTGCGGTGGGCTGGGCGAGGCCGTGTGGCGCGCGAAGAGCGCGGTCGCCAGGAACGCCCGCTCGGCGTGGTTCATGCCGGCGATCGGCGCGCGCAGCACCTGCTCGAACACCAGGTCGGCGCGGTGGTCGGGGTGCAGTCGCGCGCCGAGATCGGCGAGCCGGCCGCGGCGGCGATGCAGCGTCGGGTCGCGTGCGCCAAACATCGGTTCCAAGGCCGAGAAGACCGGCTTGAGCCAGGCCTCCAGCGCCGGGCCGATGTCTTCGCTGACCCCCTGCCGCGCGCCCAGCGCCGCGCAGCCCTCGATCAGCGGGTCCAGCGCGCGGGTGCGGGCGGGCATCGACTCGAACAGCAGCCCCTCGCGCAGGCCGAAGGCGGAGATGGAGATGCGCTTCAACCCCAGCCGGTCGATCATGCCCTCCAGCACGACGGCGGCGTAGGGCAGGGTGTCGAGCCGCCGCTTCGAGACGCCCTCGATGCGCTCGAGCGAGCTCTTCGACTGACGCGCGATGAAGCGGGCCGCCTCCAGCGCGTCGCCCGCCGGAATCTCGTACTGGTGGACGATCTGCAGCGGGTAGTCGGCCATCCGCATTTGCAGAAGGCCGAGGTTCCGCCAGCCGCCGCCGACGGCATAGAGCGTCTCGGCCGAGAAGGCCGCGCGCGCGCCATCAAGGATCTTCGCCGTCTTCGACCGCGCGCGGCCGAGGTCGAAACCGTCCGCGCCGCGCAGCGCGAAGGCGCCCAGCGGCAGGCTGACGCCCTTCGTCGGCGTCCCGTTCGCCACGCGGACGAGCTCCAGGCTCGAGCCGCCGAGGTCGCCGACCACGCCGCCGGCATCCGGCGCGCCGGCGAGCACGCCCAGCGCCGCGTAGCGCGCCTCTTCCTCGCCGGTGAGCACGCGCACGCTCAAGCCCGCCTCGTTCTTCAGCCGCCGGACGAAGGCCGGGCCGTCGGACGCCTCGCGCACGGCGGCGGTGGCGACGGCGAACACCGCGGTCGGGCTGGGCGGCCTCGAGCAGCGCCTTGAACCGCCTCAGCGCGACGAGCGCCTGCTCGACGCCGTCCGGCGGCCAGCCGGCCGGTCTCGGCCAGGTCGCGCGCCGAGGCCGGCCAGCACCTTCTCGTTGAACACGGTCCAGATCGCGCGGCCCTCCAGCCGGTAGATGCACCAGGCGAACCGAGTTGGAGCCGACGTCGATGACCGCGGCGTCGCGCGGAGCCGGCCTAGCGTCTTGCGCCGACATGCTCGAACGCGCGCGGCAGGTCCTTCACCTTGTGGCCGCGGCCGGAGAGGCTGGGGTTGGTCATGAAGTAGTGGTGGGCGGAAAAGGCGCCGCTTGCGATCCCAGCCGGGCGTGCGCTGGTAGCGGCCTTCGGCGTCCAGACGCCAGCTCTGGGCCTCGTCGTTGATGTTGGCGACCATGATCTGGTCCAGCACCTGCTGGTGGACGGTCGGGTTCTCGACCGGCACCAGCACCTCGACCCGGCGGTCGAGGTTGCGCGGCATCCAGTCGGCCGAGGAGATGAACACGCGCGCCTTGGTTGGCGGGCAGGGCGCTGGCCGTTGGCGAAGGCGACGATGCGGGCGTGCTCGAGGAAGCGGCCGACGATGCTTTTGACGCGGATGTTGTCCGACAGCCCCGGGACGCCGGGCCGGAGGCAGCAGATGCCGCGGATGATCAGCTCGATCGAGCACGCCGGCCTGGCTCGCGCGGTAGAGCGCGTCGATGATCTCCGGATCGACCAGAGCGTTCAGCTTGGCCCAGATTGCCGCCGGCTTGCCGGCCTTGGCGTTCTCCGCCTCATGGGCGATCAGCCGAAGCAGGTCGCGCCTTCAGCGGTCACCGGCGAGAAGGACAGCTTCTCCAGCCGCTCGGGCAGGGCGTAGCCGGTGATGTAGTTGAACAGCTTGCCGGAATCGCGGGCCAGCGCCGGGTCGGAGGTGAACAGCGACAGGTCGGTGTAAATCTCGCGCGGTGACCGGGTGATAGTTGCCGGTGCCGTAGTGGCAGTAGGTGCGCAGCGCCTCGCCCTCGCGCCGCACCACGATCGAGAGCTTGGCGTGGGTCTTGTACTCGACGAAGCCGAAGACGACGTGCACGCCGGCGCGCTCCAGGTCGCGCGCCCATTTCAGGTTGGCCTCCTCGTCGAACCGCGCCTTGATCTCGACCAGGGCGGTGACGTTCTTGCCGTTGTCCGCCGCCTCGATCAGCGCGGCGACGATCGGGCTGTCCTTGCGAGGTGCGGTAGAGCGTCTGCTTGATCGCCAGACGTTGGGGTCGCTGCGCCGCCTGCCGCAGGAACTGCACCACCACGTCGAAGCTCTCGAACGGGTGGTGGACCAGGATGTCCTTCTCGCGGATGGCGGCGAAGCAGTCGCCGCCGTGGTCGCGGATGCGCTCGGGGAAGCGCGGCTGGAACGGCGCGGAACTTCAGGTCCGGGCGGTCGGCGGGATGAGCTGGGACAGCTCGTCCAGGCCCAGCTTGCCGTCGACCATGACCACGTCCTGCGGCTCGGCGTGCAGGCTGCCGACGATGAAGCGCCGCAGATCGTCGGGCATCGAGCGCCTCGATCTTGACCCGCACGACCGAGCCCAGCCGGCGCTGGCGTCAGCCGCGCCTCGAACTCGCGCACCAGGTCTTCGGCCTCTTCCTCGATCTCCACGTCGCTGTCGCGGATCAGGCGGAACAGGCCGCTGGCCTTCGACCTCGCAGCCTGGAAACAGCTGGTCGAGGAAGAGGACGAGCACGCCCTCCAGCGAGATGAAACGACGCGACGCGCTTGCGGGCGCGGCCGCCCGACGAGCGCGGCAGCTCCCAGAACCGCGCGACCTGCGCCGGCACCGGCACCAGCGCGTAGAGCGGCTTGTCCGTCCGACAGGCGCTTGAGCTTCAGCGCCAGCGAGAACGCCAGGTTGGGGATGAAGGGGAACGGGTGGGCCGGATCGATGGCCAGCGGCGTCAGCACCGGGAAGAGCTGGCTCTGGAACACCTCGCCCAGCCAGGCGCGCTCGATGGCGGTGACGTCGCCGGCGTCGAGGACGACCAGGCCCTCGCTGCGTCAACTCGGCGCGCAGGTCCCGCCAGCGGCGCTGCTGATCGCTCATCAGGGTCGGCGGCGTGGTCGTTGATGCGCACCAGCTGCTCGGCCGCCGTCAGGCCGTCCTGGCTCACCACGCGCACGCCCTCGCGCACCTGGCCCTTCAGGCCGGCGACCCGGACCATGTAGAACTCGTCGAGGTTGTTGGCCGAGATCGACAGGAACCGCAGCCGCTCGAGCAGCGGGTGGCGCGGGTTGTGGCTTTCCTCCAGCACCCGCTCGTTGAAGCGCCAGCCACGACAGCTCGCGATTGAAGAAGCGGTCCGGCGAGGCGATCAACGTCTCATTGAGCGCGGGGCTGGACGGCACCGGAGTCAGGGTGTCCGGTATGGCGTCAGCGATCGCGATGTCGGTCATTGGGGTTCCGCGGGGTGCGAGGGCAAGGTTCGCTCAGCCCACGGCGCGCCGCAAGCCCTAGTCGATCAGGTCGCCGGCCGCCGCCTCGTTTTCGAGGATTTGCCGCGCCAGCGCCCGGGAAATCGGCCGTCGCTCGGCGTCGGCGGTCTCGTCCAGCGTGGCGACGAAGGCTCGCGCACGCGGAATAGACCGCTCGATGCGCCTCAGAAGGTAGGGAATCAGGTCATCGGCGGGGCGAATATTCCGCTCACGGAAGAATTTTCCAAGCGCGGCGCTCAGCACGGCATCGTCCGGCGGCAGCAGCTCGGCGACCGGCAGCGCGTTCAGCCGCGAGCGCAGGTCGGGCAGGGCGGCTGGCCAGCCGCTCGGCGGGCGCCGCGCCGTGAGCAGCAGACCGCCGCCGCGCGCGCCGGCCATGTTGATGAGGTGGAACAACAGTTCCTCGCCCGCTCCGCGATCGGCGTCCTCGACCAGGACCGGCCGCCCAGCGAGCCGGGGCAGCGCATGCTCGCCCAGGGGCTCGTCCGCCGCGAGCACGACCGCGTTCGCGTGGCCGGCCCAGGTCTGCGCCAGATGCGACTTGCCGGAGCCCGACGGACCGACCAGCGTCAAACACCCTCCGTGCCAGTTGGGCCAAGCGTCGAGCGCCCTCAATGCCTCAGCGTTGGCTGGCGAAACGATGAAGTCGGCGCGCCGGAACGGCGCCGATCCGCGCAGATCAAGGCGAAGCTGCCGGCCCGACTCAGGCATGTCCGATGTCGAAAACCACCATCAAATCATAGCGAAGCGCGCCACACCCGTCGACCACCGCCGTGAACGGAACTGTTGAAAGCGGAATTTGCGGACAGGTAGGCGCTTTACCGGAATCGAAAGCCCGGCGCAGATGCGACAACGCTCCTCCAGGTCGGCCATGAAGCTCTCCGACACGCCCGACTTCACCTCCACCCGGCGCCTTGTCGCGGTCGCGCTCGCGATTACGGTCGGAGCCTGGCTGGTGCTGGCGATCAGCGAAGGCGACATCACCACGTCGCTCGGCGACACCGACGACGCCATGCGGCTGGTGCTGGTGCGGTCGCTTCTGCACGGGCAGGGCTGGTACGACCAGTTGGTGACGCGGCTGCAGCCGCCGCAGGGCATCTACATGCACTGGTCCAGGCTGCTCGACGGGGCGCTGGCTGGATGTCTCTGGCTGGTCGAACGGGTGACGACGCCCGGCTGGGCGGAGCTGATCGTCCGCTTCAGCTGGCCCCTGCTCTGGATCGCACCGGCAGCGATCGCGGCGCTGTCCATCGCGCGAAGCCTGGGCGGCAAGCTCGCCGTCTTCTGCTGCGCCATGCTGCTGCTCACCAACACTCAGATGTATGTGCAGTTCAGGCCCGGCCGCATCGACCACCATAACGTCCAGATCACCATGGCGGTCATCGCGGTCGCCTGCGCAATGGCCAGGGAGCAGCGGACCCGCTTCGCTGTACTGGCGGGGCTCGCCAGCGGTCTCGGCCTGGCCATCGGCATCGAGGCGCTCGCCTTCCATGCGCTGGCCGGCGCCAGCTTCGCCCTGTCGGCCGCCGTCGATCGCGAGGAAGCCAAGCCCGCGCGGGCCTACGGTCTCGCGCTCGCCGCCGGGACAGGCGCCTTCTTCCTCCTGCAGACGCCGCCCGACCGCTGGGGGCTGCCGTTCTGCGACTCGCTGGGCTTCAACCTCGTCGTCGCGCTCCTGATCGCCGGCCTCGGCCTGGCGGCGTTCGCCACGTGGGGCGTGCGCGCCTCGCTCATGCTCCGGCTCGTGCAGGTGGCGGCGATCGGCGTGGCGACCGGCGCGGTCTACCTGGCGATCGATCCGGCCTGCATCCATGGGCCCTTCGCCGCCGTGGATCCCCGGCTCCGCCCGATCTGGTTCGTCCACATCAGCGAGTTGCAGCCCTGGGAGCGGCTCTGGTTCCAGCACCGCGATTCCGCGTTGATCAGCATCTTCATGGCGCTGATGGGCGCGGCGGCGGCGCTGATGCTGCTCGCCGTCCGTTGGCGACGCTGGGATCGGGCGACGCTGCTCGCGGTCGGACTGGTGCTCATCGCGGCCGTCTCGGCGTCCCGCGCGTGGCGGATGGAGGACTATGCCTTCTGGTACGGCGTGCCGACGCTGGCCGCCGCGCTGGGCTGGCTCGCCGGGCGCCTGTGGCGGGGAATCATGGTGCCGACGGCGATCCTTAGCCTCGCGCTCTCGCCCGTGCCGCTCGCGGTCGGCGTCGATGCGGCGCTGACGGCCATCGCCAAAGCGGCGCCCGCGCATGGCTCAGCCTCAAACGCGGGCGCCAAACCGGCGATCGATCAGACTTGCTTCGACATGGCGCTCTATCGCCCGCTCGCCGCCCTGCCGCCAGGCGTCGTTCTGGGCGAGATCGACCTTGGCCCACACGTGCTCGCGCACACGTCGGACTCGGTGATCACGGCGCCCTACCACCGGATGTCGTGGGGCATCCTCAAGGGCTATGAGGCGTTGGGTGCCCCGACAGCGCTCGCCCGCGCACAGCTCAAGGCGCTGAACGTCACCTACATCCTCGATTGCCGGCTGAACGGGCTGAAGGTCAATCCAGCTGGCTTCGAAGGCGATCTCAGGCGCGGTCGCATCCCGCCGTGGGTCCAGCCGCTGTCGCGGCCGGCCGATCCGATGCAGATCTACCGCGTCACGCCTTGACCCCGCCGCTCGCCGCCGCGGCCCGCTCGGCCAGGCTCGACCTGCGGCGAAGCTCGCTCAACGGCCGATGCAGGCCCTGCAGCGCCGTCACCATTGCCTGCTCGCCCGCCAGTTTGGCAGGCTCGTAGGCCTTCCAGTCGCGGATCTCGATCGCTTCCACCGAAGGCGCGACCAGGACGTCGGTGGCAAGCCGGCTCGCGGCCAGGTCGCGACCGCCGGTCACCGTTGCCGCGCGAAGCAAAAGCGAGACGATCGGCGGACCCTTGCGCCAATCGCCCGATAGGATCCAGCGCCAGACCGATATCGGGCGCGCGACCTCATCGGCGGTGATGCTGCGCCCACGCGTCACGTCGACGCCGACGATCGGGCCCAAGTGCATCGAGCGCATGATGTCGGCGGGAAAGGTCTTCATGACCGCCCCGTCGACCAGCACGTTGCTGCCTTCGGTCACCGGCGGCAATAGGCCGGGAATGGCGATCGAGGCGCGCAGCGCATGCCGCAGCGATCCGCGCCGGTGCAGCTGATAGGCGCCGGAGGTGAGGTTGGAGGACACGCAGAAGTAGGGCAGCCAAAGGTCGGCGATGTGGGTGTCGCCGAAGTGTTCGCGCAGCCGGGCGCGCACCTTTTCGCCGCGCGTCATGGCGATCAGCGGAAAGGCGATGTCGTCGACGGGGTTGGTGTCGACGAAGGCGGTGCGGATGCGATGGTCGATTTCCTCGTCATTCCAGCCCATGGCGACGCCCGCCGCGACGATCGCGCCCATGGACGCGCCGCCGACGAAGTCGATGGGGACGCCGGCCGCCCGAAGGGCGCGGACGGCTCCGACATGGGCGTAGGCGCGCGCGCCGCCACCCGACAGCACGAGCCCGACCGAGAGCCCCGCGATCGTGCGGGCAAGCCGGCTCAGGTCGGCGCGACGGCGGTCGCGCAGATGGAAGAGGCGCGCCGGCAGGAGCGCGTCGATCCAGGCCTCGGAGCCCTGCGGACGCGTAGCCCCGGCCGGATGGATGAGCACCAGGTCGACAAGCAGATCCTGCAGCGTGCGCGAGGAGAACAGGTCGACGCGCGCCGGCGGCGGGGCGTCGCCGCGACCGACGCGAAACAGGCGGTCGACCTGCCGGCTGACCAGCTGCTTCCAAGCGGTCTGTTCGTAGTCCGCGGCGTAGAGCACGAAGTCGTGCGCTTGCTCGACGTTCGAGAACCACTCGGTCGGCGCGCTCAGCGATTCCTCTCCGGCGGTGGCGACCGAGTAGCCGAAACCCTGGATCTCGAGCGCGATCTGCTCGACCAGTTCACGCGTGGCGATCTCGTCGCCGACGCCGACGAAGCCGAAGACGCTGGGCTCGCCGACGGTCGAGCGGCCGACCATCGGGCGCGAGCGCTGCAGCATCAGCTTCGCCAGCTCGATCATCAGGTCCGGATTGTGCTCGGCGGCGTCGAAGAAGGCCTCGCGCGGCAGCGCCAGAATCTCGGAGTCGCGCAGCGCGACCACGCTGGCGGAGTGGGGCGTGCCGGCGATCAGAGCCATCTCGCCCGCCGGCTCGCCCGGCCGGATTACGCCCAGGAACTGCGGCTCCTGGCCCTCCTCGTGGCGGATGGCCGCCAACCGTCCGGTGCGCACGAAATAGAGCTCGTCGGCTGTCTCTCCGGTCTCGCACAGCACCTGGCCGCCCGGGAGCGAGAACCAGCTCACGTGGTCGACCATCGTCCCGTCCGAGAACAGCCGGCTCAAGGCGGTGTCGGCGAGGGTGTGCGGGAGCAGGGCCACGACAGGCCGGGACCGTAACGCAAGCGCTGAGTCGCGGCGACGGCATGGGCGGCGCGCTTGCCGGGACGCGGGGGGCGGGGAATAAGGGCTGAGGAATCCGCCGCCGAGCGTCGCCTTTGCCCGAACTCGCCACCGCCGTCGACCTCAGCTCCGAGGCGTTCGCGCGCAATCAGACCCTGAACCGCGCCTTGGTCGAGACGCTGCGCGCGCGCACGGCCGAGGCGGCGCAGGGAGGGCCCGAAGCGTCGCGCACCCGCCATGCCGCGCGCGGAAAGCTCCTGCCCCGCCAGCGGGTGGAGCGGCTGCTCGACGTCGGCGCGCCCTTCCTCGAGATCGGCGCGCTCGCGGCGTTTGGTCTTTACGACGGCGAGGCGCCGGCGGCGGGGATCATTACCGGCGTCGGCCGCGTTGAGGGACGCGAGGTGATGATCGTGGCCAACGACGCCACGGTGAAGGGCGGCGCCTACTTCCCGATCACGGTCAAGAAGCACCTCCGCGCGCAGGAGATCGCCCAGCAGAACCGCTTGCCCTGCATCTATCTGGTCGACTCCGGCGGGGCGAACCTGCCCCACCAGGCCGAGGTGTTCCCCGACCGCGACCATTTCGGCCGCATCTTCTTCAACCAGGCGCGCATGAGCGCCGACGGCGTCGCCCAGATCGCGTGCGTCATGGGCTCATGCACAGCGGGTGGGGCCTACGTTCCGGCGATGGCCGACGAGAGCGTTATCGTGCGCGGGCAGGGGACGATCTTCCTGGGCGGCCCGCCCCTCGTGAAAGCCGCGACGGGCGAGGTGATCAGCGCCGAGGAGCTGGGCGGCGCCGACACCCATGGGCGAAAGTCCGGCGTCGTCGACCATGTGGCCGAGAACGACGACCATGCGCTGGAGATCGTCCGCTCAATCGTCGGGCGGCTGAACACGACGAAGCCGAACCCGCTGAGCATGGCCGAACCCGAGCCGCCGAAGTACGACCCGGCCGAGCTCTATGGAATCATCCCGCCGGACGTGCGTGCGCCCTATGATGTGAACGAGGTGATCGCGCGCCTGGTCGACGGCTCCAGGTTCGATCCGTTCAAGCCGCTCTATGGCGCGACACTCGTCACCGGCTTCGCCAACGTCTGGGGCTATCCGGTCGCCATCCTGGCCAACAACGGCGTCCTCTTCTCCGAGAGCGCGCTCAAGGCGGCGCACTTCATCGAACTGGCCTGCCAGCGGGGCATTCCGCTTGTCTTTCTGCAGAACATCTCCGGCTTCATGGTCGGCGGGCGCTACGAGGCCGGTGGGATCGCGAAGGACGGGGCCAAGATGGTGACGGCCGTCGCCGGCGCCGAGGTCCCCAAGTTCACCGTCCTGATCGGGGGCTCGTTCGGAGCCGGCAACTACGGCATGGCGGGCCGCGCCTATTCGCCGCGCTTCCTCTTCACCTGGCCCAACAGCCGCATCAGCGTCATGGGCGGCGAGCAGGCGGCGAGCGTGCTGGCCACCGTCCGCCGCGACGGCATGGAAGCGCGCGGCGAAAGCTGGTCGGCGAAGGACGAGGAGGCGTTCAAGGCTCCCATCCGCGCCTCCTACGAGACCGAAGGCGACCCCTACTTTGCGACGGCCAGGCTCTGGGACGACGGCATCATCGATCCGGCGCAGACCCGTGACGTGCTTGGCCTTGCCATCTCGGCGTCACTCAACGCGCCGATTCCGCCGACGCGCTTCGGCGTCTTCCGGATGTAGGCTAGAGGAGTCCCCATGCCCAACCCCATCGTCGACCCGTTCGTCGAGGGTCTCGACACCGACGTCACCAGCGGCCTGGTCCAGATCGAGGCTACGGGGCCTGCGTCAGTGACGGTCTGGATCAACCGCGCCGAGCGGAGGAACGCGTTCGACTCCTCGACCATCGCGGCGTTGCACCAGATGTTCGAGACGATGCACGGCCAGGACGGCCTGCGCGCGGTCTTTCTGCGCGGGCGCGGCGGCACGTTCTCCGCCGGCGCCGACCTCGACTGGATGCGCGAGGCGTTCGATCTGACCGAGGGCGAGAACGAAGAAGACGCCATGGCGATGGCGCGCATGCTCAAGCAACTCTACGACCTTCGGCCCGTCACCGTGGCGCTGGTCGAGGGCGCGGCGCTTGGCGGCGGAGCGGGGCTGGTCGCGGCCTGCGACCTGGCCATCGCCACCCAGGACGCCCGGTTTGCCTTCACCGAGGTCAAGCTGGGGCTCATCCCCGCGACGGTCAGCCCCTATGTGGTCGAGGCGATCGGTCCGCGCCGCGCGCGCGGCCTGTTCGCCACCGCCAAGGGTTTCGACGCGGTCTACGCCGAACGGATCGGCCTGATCGACCAGGTGGTTGCCGACACGGCCGCACTGGAGCAGGCGCAGGCTGATCTGGCCGCGCAGATCATGGCCTGCGGCCCCAACGCGGTCGCCGAGGCCAAGGCTCTGGTCGCTCATGTCGCCGAGCAGCCGATCGACCATGCGGTCATGGCCGAGACCGCCCGGCGGATCGCGCGCGCCCGCGTGAGCGACGAGGGCAGAGAGGGCATCGCCGCCTTCCTCGACAAGCGGAAGCCGAACTGGGCGGAGTAGGGCGCTCCTTTGTTCGCCAGCCTCATGATCGCCAACCGGGGCGAAATCGCGCGCCGCATCGTGCGCACGGCGCGGCGGATGGGGATCGCGACAGTCGCGGTCTATTCAGACGCCGACGCCGGGGCGGCGCACGTGCGGGATGCCGACCGGGCGGTGCGGATCGGACCGGCGGCAGCGAGCGAAAGCTACCTCGTCGGCGCCCGGATCATCGCGGCGGCCAAGGAGACGGGGGCGGAGGCCATCCACCCCGGCTACGGCTTCCTCTCCGAGAATGCCGACTTCGCCGAGGCCGTGATCGCCGCCGGCCTGATCTGGGTTGGACCGCCGCCGGCCGCCACTCGCGCGATGGGGCTGAAGGACGCCGCCAAGCGCCTGATGGCCGCCGCGGGCGTTCCGGTGACGCCGGGCTACCTCGGCGAGGACCAGGATGCTGCGGCGCTCGCGCGCGAGGCGGAGCGGATCGGCTGGCCGGTGATGATCAAGGCCGTCGCCGGCGGCGGCGGCCGCGGGATGCGGCGCGTTGACGGCAAGGACGCCTTCGCCGAGGCGCTCGCGTCGGCGCGGCGGGAAGCGGCGGCGGCATTTGGCCATGATCGCGTGCTGTTGGAGAAGGCCATCGAGCGCCCACGACACATCGAGGTGCAGGTGTTCGGCGATAGCGCCGGCAACGTCGTCCACCTGTTCGAGCGCGACTGCTCGCTGCAGCGGCGGAACCAGAAGGTGATCGAGGAGGCGCCCGCGCCGGGCATGACGCCGGATGTCCGGGCCGCGGTCTGCGGCGCGGCCGTGCGCGCCGCCAAGGCAGTCGCCTACGAAGGCGCGGGCACGGTCGAGTTCATCGCCGATGCCGCCGATGGCCTCAGCGCCGACCGCATCTGGTTCATGGAGATGAACACCCGCCTGCAGGTCGAGCACCCCGTCACCGAGGCCATCACCGGCCTGGACCTGGTCGAATGGCAACTGCGCGTGGCGGTCGGCGAGGCGCTGCCCCTCGGCCAGAACCGGATCCCGATGAAGGGGTGCGCCGTCGAGGCTCGGCTCTACGCCGAGGACCCGGCTGCCGGTTTCCTCCCATCGAGCGGTCAGCTGATTCACCTGCAGTTCCCGCAGGGGGTCCGGGTCGACAGCGCCGTCGAGATGAGGGACCGCGTCCCGCCCTTCTACGACGCCATGGTCGCCAAACTCGTGGCCCACGCGCCGACGCGGGAGGCCGCGATCGAACGCCTCACTCTGGCCTGCGCCGACGTTCAAGCATGGCCGGTCAAGACCAACGCAGGGTTCCTCACCAGGCTCCTCAGAGAGCCGGCCTTCCGGGAAGGCGACGTCGAGACGGGCTTCATCGAGCAGAGGCCGGAGCTGGCGGCGAAGCCGCCGCCCGACGACGGGTTGGTGCAAACCGCCGCGCTCACCCGCCTGCGAGTGAGCGCGCCAACTGAGAACCGCTCTCCTTGGATGCGTCTGGCGGGTTTCCGAGCGAACGCGGACGCCGCGACCAACGTGACCCTGGTGTGCGACGGCGAGACGTATACGGTCGATCGCCACGCAGCGACGCCGCCGTCGGAGCGCAAGTTCCGATCGATCGCAAGGCGGGGCCATGTCGTCGTCTTCGACACAGGCGAGGCTTATGATTTCGCGGACCCTCGCGCGGCCGGCGCGAGCGAGGTCTCGGGCGGAGATGGGGCGATCCTGGCGCCGATGCCCGGCAAAATCGTCGCCGTGAGCGTCGAGACGGGCGCCATTGTCGCCAAGGGTGCGCCGCTCGTCACGCTCGAGGCGATGAAGATGGAGCATGTGCTGACGGCGCCGTTCGACGGGACCGTGGCCGATGTCACGGCGCGGGTCGGTCAGCAGGTAAGCGAAGGCGTGCTGCTGGCGCGTGTGGAGGCGGCGCCATAGCGGGCCTGAACCTCATCAAACTCTGCGTCGGCGCCGACACGCCGGCCGATCTGGCCGCGTGGCGGGCCGAGCGCGCGGGGGCGGGTCACAAGCCCATCGTGCACACACGCCAGACACCGAAGCGCGCGGCCGAGATCCTGGATGGCGGATCGCTCTACTGGGTGTTCAAGGGGCAGATCCTGATCCGCCAGCGGGTCCTCGCAATCGAGACCATCCCCGCCGGCAGCCGCAAGCGATGCGAGATCCTGCTCGACGACGAGATGATCGCCACGGCGCCGCAGCCCAGGCGGGCCTTCCAGGGCTGGCGCTACTTCGAGACCAAAGACGCCCCGCTGGACCTGACAAACGGCGATGCCCCCAGCTTGCCCCAGGATCTGGCTCGCCAGTTGCGCGAGATCGGGGCCTGGTGAGGACTTGCGGATCGACAGGATGTTCGATATTCATCTAATTAGATAGTCATCGAAGGAAGATGGCGTGAGTGACGCGGACGACGAGCGCGACGATCTTCTGCGCCTCTTCAAGGCCCTGGCCGACAAGAGCCGGCTGACGCTGCTCGGCCTTTTGGCCCAGCGGGAGCACAGCGGCCAGGAGCTAGCAGCGCTGGTGGGTCTGAAGGAGCCGACGGTTTCCCATCACCTGAGCATGCTCAAACGGCTGGGTCTGGTCCGCCAGCGGCAGGACGCCGCGACCCACTGGTACGTGCTCGAGCCGGAGGCGATCACGGCGCTGGCCAAGCGGCTGTCGAGCCGCGAGCAGATCGCCCGCCTCGCCGGCGATGCACCCGCCGGCGGCTGGGAGGCGAAGGTCGTCGAGACCTTCGTTGCCGCCGATGGCAAGCTCAAGGCCATCCCGGCCAGTCGCAAGAAGCGCTGGGCGATCCTGGCCTGGCTCGTGCGTCAGTTCGACGAGGATCGGCGGTACGCCGAGCAGGAGCTGAACGCCAAGCTCCTGGAACGGCACTGGGACTCCGCCACGTTGCGGCGCGAGTTCATTGGCTACCGGATGATGGCGCGGGAGCGAGGGACCTACTGGCGGCTTCCGGAGGGCGGCTGGATCGCCGAGACGGGCGAGGGCTACCGTCCTTAGGCCGCGGAGCGAAGCCGTCGAAGTGCGTCGGTTTGATCAGGCCGGTCGCCGCCTTTCGCCCAACCCGGAACAGTTCCGGCACCATGGTGTGGTCGTCCATCTTGGCGAGCTGGGCGATGTGCTCGGGCGGCATGTCCTCGCCGAGGTTGTCTTTCAGCCAGGCGTGCGTCAGTGGCGCGTCGTAGCGGACGAACGTCCAGAGCGGGTTCATGCCGGCCGGCGTTGAGTCTTCAAGACCGAGGACCTCGCCGTTGATCCGCCAGCGTTGCGGCGAAGCTCCCAGCCACTGCATGATCGAGATGCCGAGCTGGCCGGTGTCATACGCAAGCGCGGTCAGCGCATGGATCGCTTTCCATGCCGGCAGGAGGACCGGCTGGTCGACCCACTCCGGCTTCTCCGGCCGCGCCTGGCCGGTGCCGACGGAGACGACCAGCATCTTATCCGCGCCCGCGGTCCACTTGAGCCCGTAGGCCGGAACGAGCGCGGTCATGGCGAGCTGGAGCACCGGGTTGTTGAACGGCGTCATCGCGCCGTCGAAGAAGACGCCGCGCTTGTCCTTGAATACCGGCATCGTGATCATGTCGAAATAGAACGGCGCCGCGGCGCTGGCCTGCACGATCATCGACAGCTCGTAGTCCTTGTTGGGGACCACGTCGGGATCGTCGGCGACACCGTTCCAGTACTTCGAGTGCGGGCAGTTGGTGAGGATCCACGATGAGCCGGTGTCGACCCGCTTGGCCACGGCGGCGAACCCAGTTCGCCACTCCGCCGTCTCCAGCGTCTTGTGGCCCAACTCGCTGATGATGACTTCGCCGAGCAGCCTCGGGTTGAACTTGGACTGCAGGATCGGGATGCGTGGAATGGCCGGCGGCGCGAACACGATCGGGCCGAGCCGGTGATAGAGCGCGCGCAGGTAAGCAGCGTCCTGGCCGAGCGCGAGGCCGGCCGCGATGATCGCGCCGGTCGATGTCCCGCCGATTAGGTCGAAGTAGTCGGAGAGCACGAGGTGCGGATCGCCGAACTTGTCCCTCAGCGTCTGCTCGAGCTGAGCGATGATCCCGACCGCGAGCGCACCGCGCATGCCGCCGCCGTCAATGGCGAGCACCCGGCGCGTATCGGAGTCGGTCTCGAAGACGGAGGGCGTCGGCATCGGTGGGCACAGTAGCGCCGGCGCGCCACCGCGCCTAGCAGCCCGGCCCTAAGCCCGCAGCGCCTCCCGCGGCGCAAGCGCGCGCCTCTCGACGCGGATGCGGTGGAATAAGAGCGCCGCGTTGGCCAGCGACCACACGATCGCCACAACCCAGTCGCCGAACGCCAGTGGGAGGACCGCGATCTCGGCGGTGACGATGAGATAGTTGGGATGGCGGACGAAGCGGAAAGGCCCGCTCCGCACCAGCGGCGCGTCGATGGTGATGATGCGGGTGGTCCAATAGCGGCCCAGCGTGGCGACGACCCAGACCCGCAGCGCCTGGAGGACCACGAAGACGCCGATCAAGATCCAGTTCGGCTGGGTCGCAAGCGGCGTGGTCATGGCGATCGCCGCTAGCCAGGCGCCGTGCAAAGCGATGATGAGGGGATAGTGGCGGCGTCCGACTTCCCGCCCGCCCTCGGCCAGCAGCAGCCGGGTATTGTGCTCTGCGAGCACGAGCTCGCCAAGCCGTTGCCCCGCGACCAGCGCGAGGATCCAGAGCACCGGACTCCGAAGAAAAACGTCCATGGTCTAGGCGGCCATAGGCGCAGCAGCCGGCTCGCCCATCCACCGGTCGACGCGCGGATCCATGACCCGCCGCCAGAGGGGCGGCACGAGGCTAAGGAGGATCGCCTCGGCGTAGCCGGCCGGCAGCTGCGGCGCGTCCGGCACCGCGCTCAGGCGCTGATACGCCTGGCTCGGGCGGCGGTGGTGATCGCTATGGCGCCCCATGTTGAACAGCGACCAGTTGTTCATCCGCCGCGCGGAGTTCCAGGCGTGGCGTGCGTCCATCCGCTCATAGACGCCGCTGGCGTTCCGACGCCGCGCCAAGCCGTAATGAGCGATGTAGTTGAACAGCTCGAGCATGAGGATCGCGATAAGCGCTTCGCCGATCCAGAACGCGACGGCGCGCGGCCCGAGCGTCGCGACGACGGCCAGGATCGCGACCTCGACGACGAGATAGACCAGCATCCGATTGCCGGGCCCTAGCACCGGGCGGCCGCGGCGGCGCAGGCGCCTGGCCTCGAACGCCCAGGCCTCGCCGACCTGGCCGACGACCGAGCGGACGACGAAGTGATAGACGCTCTCGCCCCGCCGGGCCGAGGTCGGATCCTCGAAGGTCGCGCCGCGCACATGGTGGCCGTGGATGTGGGCGATGCGGAAGTGCATGTAGCCGAGGCAGGCGAACAGGCTCAGACCGAGGCCGCGCTCTGCCCTCGAGTGGCTGTGCACCATCTCGTGCGCGGCGACGATGCCGAAGATCCCGGCCGTCATTCCGACTGAGACGGTCAGCCCGGCAGCGGCGAGCGGGCCAACGCCACGGCCGGAGATGGCGAAGGTGGCCCAAACGATGACGCAGATCTGGACGGCGATGTAGAGCCAGGGGAGGGCGCGGTAGCGCAGCGCGCTGGTTTCCGACGCCTCACCCGGCTCTAGGCCGAGCGCCCAGCCGAAGCTCGTGAGCATCACAGGCGTCAACGCCGGTGTGACCCAAGCCCAAGCGCCGCCCAGCACGAACCCCAGCGGCGCCGAGGCGAGAAAGAGAAACGGCACGCCGAACCTGATCGACTGCATCGTTCAGCGCCTGAACGCCCCTGAGAGACCACAATCGCCGATATCTGTGGCGCCGCAGAACGTGCGCTGTCCACGGGTTCTGTCAGCTCGGCGATCACGAACGGGTTTTTCTCGCGCGGTGGCCTTGGTAGCCTGCCCCCCGGCGGCCGGGAGGTTCAATGCGCCTTTTGCCAGACAGGTGGACGATCGACTTCTGGCCCATGCGCACAATCGTGTCAGTCTACCTGATCGTGACGGGCGCGCTGATAGGCGGCGCCGTCGTGATGACGGGTTTCATGATCCAGGCGGCCGCCGCACTGGCCAGCGCGGCAGCGCTGCGCGTGTTCGGCGCGCTCTTCCTCGTGCGCACCGGCACGGCGCAGCCGGGGCCGGCGCACGTCTCGCTCGGGCCTTATCTCGCCGGCGGCGGCGCGGTCGGCGCCTTCTTCCTGGTCGCGACGGCCCTGATGTGGACGCGGATGCGCGGAAACTGGGTTGCGGCGGCGGCGGCGGCTCTCGTCGGCGCGGGCGCATGGTGGCTACTGGCCTACGCCGTCCTCGCGCAGTCGCATCGGGCGTCGCCGGCGTCCGCGATCGTCTTCATCGTCATGACCGCGGTCGTGACCCTCGGCGTCCTCGTCGCAACGCTGCAGCGTGCGCCTGAGGAGGCCTGAGCGGCGCCGTCAGACCGGCCAGTTGTCGATCAGACGGGTCTTGCCGACCCGGACCGCGGCCAATAGCCGCGCCGGCCGGTCAACCGGTCCAGGGCCGACACGTGACAAATCGTCCGCTCCGCGCGCTTCCAGGTAGTCGATGCTGGAGACCCCGGCCCTGCCCAGGCAGGCGCGCGAGCGGGCCTCGACCGCGTCGACAGGCTCGCCGCGGCCGAGCGCTTCCGCCGCGGAGCGCAATACCCCGTTAAGGCGGCCGGCGATCGCCCGCTCACTCTCCGAGAGGTAGGCGTTGCGCGATGACAGCGCCAAACCGTCGAGGGCGCGAATCGTGGGCGCGCCCACGATCTCCACCGCGAGATCGAGATCGCGCACGAGCCGGCGGACGACAAGAAGCTGCTGGTAGTCCTTCTCGCCGAACACAGCCACGTCCGGCGCCACCCGGATGAGCAGCTTGGTGACGACCGTGGCGACGCCGGCGAAATGCTGCGGCCGCGACGCGCCTTCGAGTGGCGCACTGATCCCTGTCACAGTTACGCACGTCGCGAAGCCTGCCGGGTAGATGTCCTCCGTAGACGGCGCATAGAGCAGGTCGCAGCCGGTCTCCGCCAGCAGCTCAGCGTCGCGCGCCTCATCGCGCGGATAGGCCCTGAAGTCCTCGTTTGGCGCGAACTGGGCCGGATTGACGAACAAGCTCGCGATAACGTGATCGGCCCTCTGCCGCGCCAGCCGGATCAGCGAGAGGTGGCCGTCGTGCAGCGCGCCCATGGTTGGGACCAGCCCGATACGCTGGCCCTCGGCGCGCCAGACGGCCAGCGCGCGGCGCAGATCCTCGAGCGTACGGACGATGGGCAGGCTTCTGGTCGGCATCGCGGCGGCTCAATACGCGCGCGCGCCGCAAAAGACAACTCCGGACATCAGTGCGCGAGCGCGGCGGGAACGCCGCTTAGAGAATCGTCGCCGATCAGCCTTCCGGCGCGACGATTTCGCACGTCTGGTGGTGCGCGCGCATCACCAAGCACGCGCGCCGCGCCTCGGCCGCACTCAACCCCGAGAAGCGGGCGCGGAAATAGCCGCGCCCCGCGGCCTGGACGTTGTGGTCCGCATCGCCGAGCTTGGAATAGCGATGCTCGAGCGAGGCGAGCTCTTCGCGCGCCTGACCGCGCTGGCGATAGGCGCCGACCTGTACGCCCCAGCTGTCGTCGTCGTGGCCACGCACGCGCTCGCCGCGGGTCTCCTCGGTGCGGGCTTCGCGCCGCCCCTCCTCGCGGACGGGCGCGCGACCGCGGTCGGCCATGGCGGTGTAGGCGTGCTCGGGCGCTTCGGGCGCGATCATGTGTTGAACCGGCTGCGGATCGGCGAGCACGATCCTGACCCCGGCCTGATCGCCCGAGCCTTCCTCGGTAGGCGGCCGCACCACGTCGCCGATCGGCGCCGGCTCGTGCAGGTTCTGCGCGACGGTCGTCGTCTGGCCCATCGCTCGGCGACCCAGCACCTCGAACCCGGCGTCGAAAAGGTCGGCCACGTGGGCGTCACGGGCGGCGGTGGAGCTCCCGCCCAGCACCACCACAACAATGCGCCGGTTGTCGCGCACGGCCGAGGCGGCGAGGTTGAACCCGGACGCTCCGATGTAGCCAGTCTTGAACCCGTCGACGCCCGGGGTGCGCCCCAGGAGATGATTGTGGTTCTCCATGAAGTGGCCGGCGTAGGTGAAGCTGCGCTCGGAGAAGAGGTGATAGTACTGTGGATAGTCGCGCAGGATCGCTCGGCAAAGGATGGCGATGTCGCGGGCCGACGAAATTTGGCGGGGATCGGGCAGTCCGGACGCATTGTCGTAATGCGTGTTGGACATGCCGAGCTCGCGCGCTTTCAGCGTCATCATGGCCGCGAAGCGCGACTCGCTGCCGCCGATCTTCTCGGCCATGGCGACGGCCATGTCGTTGGCGGAGTGCACGGCGATCGCCTGCATGGCGTCGTTGACCATGATCGTCTCGCCCGGCCGCAGGCCCAGCTTGCTCGGCGCCATCGAAGCCGCATGCGGGGAAACGACGATGACGTCGTCTCCGTGCAGCCGACCCGAGGAGAGCGCCTCGAAGGTGAGGTACAGGGTCATCAGCTTGCTGATCGATGCGGGGTAGCGCGGGCTGTCGGCGTTGCGCTCGTAGAGGATCTCGCCCGTCGACGCGTCAACGACGATGGCGGCGTATTTCGGCGCCTCGGTGAAAGAGAAGAAGGACTGAGCGTGCGCCGCGCCTGGCGAGACCACGCCGGCGGCCATGGCGGCTGCCAAGAGGAAGGACAGGGCCACAAGGGCGCGGCGGGCGAGTGAGTACATGAGGGCGCTCGTCGGAAACTTACCGGCGGACCCCGCTCCGCCAACGCGTAAACCGTAGCATGACGCGGATGTCCTTTCGTCAAAGTAAACAACTAGTGAGCAAACATGCCGCACCGGCCGGTCGATTCGCTAGCGATCTGACGAAACGGGTCGGATGGTGCGCCGCACAACGAGCTTAGCATTTTTGTGCACTGCACAATTTTTCTTGACCTGGCGTCCGGGCCCTGGCACAGTCCCAACCCGCGCGAACCTCCCCCCAACCCTCCGCGCTGGAGACCGAACACCCCATGGCCACGAGCGCCCAAACCCTGAAATCGTCTGCCGAGCAGTATACCGCAGCCAGCGGCCAAGCCTTCAAGGACGCCGTCGAGAAGTCGCTGACCGCGATGAACGAGATCAACGCCCAGTCGAAATCGACGCTCGAGGCGTTCGTCGCCTCGGCGACGGCCGCCGGCAAGGGCGCAGAGGCCCTCGGCGCCCAGGCCGTCGAGTACTCGAAGAAGTCGCTTGACGATCACATCGCCGCCGCACGCTCGCTGAGCTCCGCCAAGAGCATTCAGGAGGCTGTCGAACTGCAGACCGCCTGGGCGAAGTCGACCCTCGAGAGCTACCTCGCCCAAGTGAATCGCGCGTCGGACACCGTCGCCGCCTCCATGAAGGAGACGCTGACGCCGCTGAACACCCGCCTGACCGCCGCCATCGAGGCGTTCCAAGCCGCCCGCTGATTCGACTACGCTTACGGTCGAAAACGAGCCCGGGCGGGATCACCGCCCGGGCTCGTTCATTTAGGGCTCAGGTGCGCTCGAATACGATGCACAGATGATGCATCAAAGGCCACCGCCGAGGAGATTAATCGGGCCGCGACCGCATGGACCCTTCCAAATGCCGCGCGTTTCCATATCTAATCGGCCCGGGATAGGCGAACCGCGCTTTGAGGAGAGCGCATGATGGCGGGACGGCAGCAAGGTGATCAGAAGACCGACGTCGGCGTCGCGGTGGTCACGCAGACCAAGCCGAAGACGCAGAAGCCTTCACTGTACCGCGTATTGCTGTTGAACGACGACTACACGCCGATGGAGTTTGTCACTTACGTGCTTGAACGATTCTTCAACAAGTCACGCGAGGATGCGATCAGAATCATGCTCCATGTGCACCAGCACGGAGTGGGCGTATGCGGCGTTTTTACGTTCGACGTTGCCGAGACCAAGGTCGCGCAGGTGATCGACACCGCGCGGCGCAACCAGCATCCCCTTCAGTGCACCATGGAAAAGGATTGAGAGACATCCGTGCCCTCGTTTTCGCGCAATCTTGAGGAAACCCTTCATCGGGCGATCGCCTACGCCAATCAGCGGAAGCACGAGTACGCCACGCCCGAGCACCTGCTGCTCGCCCTGATCGACGATCAGGACGCCGCCGCGGTGATGAATGCGTGCGACGTTGACATGGGGGCGCTGAAGAAGAGCCTCACCAACTACCTCGACACCGAGCTGACCTCGATCGTCGTCGACGACGGCGAGGACGCCAAGCCGACCGGCGGATTTCAGCGGGTGATCCAGCGGGCCGTCATCCATGTGCAGTCGTCCGGACAGGAGGACGTCACCGGCGCCAACGTGCTGGTCGCCATCTTCTCCGAGCGTGAGAGCCATGCCGCCTACTTCCTGCAGGAACAGGAGATGAGCCGCTACGACGCGGTCAACTTCATCTCCCACGGCATCGCCAAGAAGGCCGGCGCGTCGGAGCCCAGGCAGGTCAAGGGCGCCGACGAGGACAAGCCCGCTGTCAAGACCGGCGGCGAGGCGCTTGAGGCCTACTGTGTCAACCTCAACGAGAAGGCGCGGGCCGGGAAGGTCGACCCGCTGATCGGCCGCGTGAACGAGGTCGAGCGCTGCATCCAGATCCTCTGCCGGCGGACGAAAAACAATCCTCTGCTGGTTGGCGACCCGGGCGTCGGCAAGACGGCGATCGCCGAGGGGCTGGCGCGAAAGATCGTGAACCACGACGTGCCCGACGTGCTCTCCGGGGCGACCATCTTCGCGCTCGACATGGGCGCGCTCTTGGCCGGGACTCGCTACCGCGGCGACTTCGAGGAGCGGGTGAAGCAGGTGATCAAGGAGTTGGAGAACCACCCCAACGCCATCCTGTTCATCGACGAGATCCACACCGTCATCGGCGCCGGCGCGACCAGCGGCGGAGCGATGGACGCCTCGAACCTGCTCAAGCCCGCGCTCGCTTCCGGCACGCTGCGCTGCATGGGCTCGACCACCTACAAGGAATTCCGCCAGCACTTCGAGAAGGACCGGGCGCTCGTGCGTCGCTTCCAGAAGATCGACGTGAACGAGCCCACGATCGAGGACACGCTGAAGATCCTCAAGGGGCTGAAGACCTACTACGAGGACTTCCACAAGCTGCGCTACACGGCCGAGGCGCTAAAGGCGGCGGTCGACCTGTCGGCCCGCTACATCACCGACCGCAAGCTGCCGGACAAGGCGATCGACATCATCGATGAGGCCGGCGCCTCGCAGATGCTGCTGCCCGAATCGCGGCGGAAGAAGACGATCGGGCTGAAGGAGGTCGAGGCTGTCGTCGCCAAGATCGCCCGCATCCCGCCGAAGTCGGTGTCGAAGTCCGACACCGAGGCGCTCAAGCAGCTCGAGGGCGATTTGACGCGCGCCGTGTTCGGCCAGGAGGAGGCGATCCATCAGCTTTCCGCGGCCATGAAGATGGCGCGCGCGGGCTTGCGCGACCCGCAAAAACCGATCGGCTGCTACCTGTTCTCGGGCCCCACCGGCACCGGCAAGACCGAGACCGCCCGCCAGCTCGCCGAGACGCTCGGCATCGAGCTGCTCCGCTTCGACATGAGCGAGTACATGGAGCGGCATACGGTGAGCCGCCTGATCGGCGCGCCTCCTGGCTACGTCGGCCACGACCAGGGCGGCCTCCTGACCGACGCGGTCGATCAGCATCCTCACGCCGTCGTGCTTCTCGACGAGATCGAGAAGGCGCACCAGGACGTCTACAACATCCTCCTGCAGGTGATGGACCACGGCGCACTCACCGACGCGGTCGGCAAGAAGGTCGACTTCAGGAACGTCATTCTGATCATGACCACCAACGCCGGCGCCTCGGAGGGCCAGCGCAACTCGATTGGCTTCGGTCGCGGACGGCGCGAAGGCGAGGACGAGGAAGCCATCAAGCGCATCTTCTCGCCCGAGTTCCGCAACCGGCTGGACGCCACCGTGGCGTTCAAGGCGCTCACGCCGGAGATCATCCGCCAGGTCGTGCACAAGTTCGTCATCCAGCTGGAGGCCCAGCTCGCCGACCGGCACGTGACGGTGGAGCTGACCGAGGACGCCGCCGACTGGCTTGCCAAGAACGGCTTCGACGAGCTCTACGGCGCCCGACCGCTGGCGCGGGTGATCCAGGAGAACATCAAGAAGCCGCTGGCCGACGAGATTCTGTTCGGCAAGCTCGCCCGCGGCGGCCACGTGATGGTGACGCTCAAGGACGGCAAGCTGGCCTTCGAGTTCGACACCTCCGGCGGCGCCGACGAATCAGCCTCGGGCGAAAAAGAGCCCGAGCTGGCCGGCTAGCGCCCACAGCGCTCGCATCCGACGCTTGCCTCAGCCGGCGGTGCTGCTAACAAGCGCGCCCGCCTGACCGGATTCTAAGGCCGATGTCCGACTACCTCGCGCTCAACCGCGCCCACTGGGACGAGGTGACGGGTATCCACGTAGCCTCGCCGTTCTACCGGACGGAAGCCTTCAAGCGTGGGGCGATGGTGCTCGACCCGATCGCGGCCGAGGGCGTCGGCGACGTCAAGGGTAAGCGGCTGCTCCACCTGCAGTGCCACTTCGGCCTCGACACCCTGTCGCTCGCCCGGCTGGGCGCGGACGTTACCGGTCTCGACTTCTCGGTCCCTGCGCTGAAGGAGGCCCGCGCGCTTTCGGCCGAGACCGGGGTTCCGGGCCTTTTCATCGAAGCAAATGTGCTCGAGCCGCCGCCCGGCCTGACCGGTTTCGACCTGGTTTTCGCCAGTTGGGGCGCGCTTTGCTGGATCCCCGACATCCCCGCCTGGATGCGCACGGCGGCGAACGCCCTCAACGCCGGCGGGCGACTGGTGCTTGTCGACGGTCACCCGGCGATGTTGATGATGGCCGGCGAGGGCGCGGCGCCGTTCTCGGCGCACTATCCCTACCAGACCGACGAGCCGATCATGATCGAGGACGGCGGCGACTATGCCGATCCGAGTGCGAAGGTCGAGGCCAACCGCACGGCCGAATGGATGCATGGCATCGGCCGCGTCCTGAACGCGGCGATCGATGCAGGCCTGGTCATCCGCCGCTTCGACGAGCTCGACCGCGTTCCGTGGCAGGCGCTGGCGCAGCTGGAGCCGGTCGACGAGCACTATTGGCGGTTGCCCGCCACCATCCCGACTTTTCCGCTGTCGTTCCGCTTGCTGGCCGAGAAGGCTTAGCGCCGCGAGCAGCGGGCGTCGCTCGATCGACCGCCGCACACGTAGACGTCGTCGCTCAGATAGCGGTTGGCGACGGCCTCGGCCTGCGCCATCGCCGTGGCCTCGCGGGCCTGATCCTTTGGGAACGAGAACACGCCGGGGACGGCGGTCGCCGGCGTGCGAAGGTCACGGTTGATCGCATAGAGAGCGGCATCGCCCTTGATCACCTTGAACGCCAGGATGACGCCGAACGTCTGGCCATTCTGGTGGTTGCAGTAAAGCTGGCCGTAGGCGACGGCGAAGCCGCCCTCGGTGCGGGCCGCAGGCCCGTTCAGGCTGACCTGCTCGCAGGCGCTCGCCGTCCGCGCGAAGAGCGAGCGCAGGAACGCGGAGGGATCCTGGGTCCTGGCGCTCGGGAACGATTGCGCGGTCACGATATCGGGGTAGTCCGGGCCGCCGGCGCCAGCCGGGGCGAACTCCCAGATCCAGGCGCCGGCGCCCTCGCCCTGGTTGGTGATCTCGCGCCAGGCTGGCGTGGCTGGATATGGCTTGAGGACGAGGTGTTCAGGCCCGCCGCTCACGGCGGCCGCAGCCATCATGAGAGCGGCTGCAGCTCCGACCAGGATCGATCGCAAGTTGTCGCCCCCTATGGCCTGAGCGGAAAGCTCAGCTCCATCGTCTCGCCGAACGGCGTCGAGCGCCAGCGGCCCTCGAGCTGGCGCATGCGCTCGGCCACCGCCTGCACGAAGGCCTCGGTCAACCACGGCGGCATGCGCCAGTCGAACAGGGCGATGTAGTCCCTGAACTGTTCGACGATCGCCGGCGGCTCCGGCGCTTCGGCCTTCAACGCGCCAGTCAGCGCGCCGACCAACGCTTCGGTGATAGCCACTTCGCCCCCAAGCGCCGCCCCGCCGCCCACCACGAGCTCGGCATAACCGCCGACCTTGGCCAGGAGGCCGTAGAACGAGCCCTGTAAGCCTGCCTCGCTCTCGACCGCATAGTGCAGCAGGTCGTGATAGAGCGTGCTTCTCGTCTCGAGCTCGATCGCTTCGCCTTCACCGTTCGGCAGGCGATATTCGAACCGGTGCCGATCGGGCGCGATGCGCGTGAAGCGGAGCGTCATGACCTGATCCATGCGGAGTCCGGCCCTCGACGGGCGTCAGGAGATCATGGCGGCGATCTCGCGCGCCAGGCCGGCGAGTTCGGCCGTATCCGCCATCGGGCCGCCAGCGTGCGGCTTCAGAGGAACGCCGCTCCAGCGCGGGATGATGTGGAAGTGCAGGTGGAAGACGCTCTGGCCCGAGGCCTGGCCGTTGAACTGGGCGATCATGACCCCATCGGGCTTCAGCGCCGCCGTGACCGCCCGCGCCACGCGTTGGACACCCAGGATCAGGTGCTCGAGCGCCGCGGGCTCGACTTCGAGCAGGTTGCGCGCCTTGCTCTCCTTGGAGATCACCAGCGTGTGCCCGCGACCCTGCGGAAAGACGTCCATGAAGGCGAAGACCTCGTCATCTTCGAACACCTTCGCGGCCGGGGCCTCGCCGCGCAGGATCTTGGCGAAGATGTTGCCGTCGTCGTAGGCGCCGTCGAGGCTCATGGTCTTCGGCCCGATGCTGCAAGGGACCATCGTCCTAGCAAGAACGCCGGAGACCCGAAACCATGCCCGCCCCAAACCTCACCCCACGCCAGCAGAGGTACTTCGACTCGATGCGCGCCAGCCTCGAGCGCGATACTGGCCGCCCGCTGGCCGAGTGGGTCGTGATCGCCAGGGCCTGCCCCGAGAGCGGCCTTCGCGCGCGGCTGAGGTGGCTGAAGGACAACTACGGCCTGCTACAGAACCATGGGAGCCACGTGCTCAGCGAGGCGTTCGGCTCGTCGATGGCGTGGACGGAGCCCGAGAAGCTCCTGGCGGCGCTGTGGGTCGATCCGGGGTCGCGCGCCATCTTCGAGGCGATCGACGTCGCGGCGCGCAAACCCAAGGCGGTGATCCAGACGGCGCGCAAGGGCTACACCGCCTGGTCGCGCGAGTTCCAGTTCGCCGCGGCGCGGCCGCTCCGCGGCGGCACGGTCATGCTGGGCCTGGCGGTCGCGCCCGACGCGAGCCAGCGGCTTGAGGCGCCGAGGAACGAATCCTGGTCCGAGCGGCTGAAGGCGCGCACGCCGCTCGCGTCCGTCGCCGAGGTCGACGACGAGATCGAGGCGTTGCTGAAGAGAGCGTGGGACGGCGCCGGCTAAGAGGCCTTGAACGGCGAATAGGCTTCCTCGAGCCACTCCATCTCACCCTCGACCGCTTGGCGCTCCTGCTCCAGATAGCGAGCGACCGGGTGGCGCAGCGCCGGATCGGCGATCCAGTGGGCGGAGTAGACCGGCGTCGGCAGATAGCCGCGGGTGACCTTGTGCTGGCCTTGCGCGCCGGCTTCCACGCGGGCCAGGCCCAGGCCGATCGCGCGCTCGATCGCCTGGTAGTAGCAAAGCTCGAAGTGGAGGAAGGGCACGTCCTCGATGCAGCCCCAGTTGCGGCCATAGAGGCAGTCGGCGCCGATGAGGTTGAGAGCGCCGGCGATCCAGCGCGTTCCACGCCGCGCCATGATCAGCATCACCCGGTCGGCCATGCGCTCGCCGAGCAGGGAGAAGAAGCGGCGGCTGAGATAGGGGCGGCCCCACTTGCGCGACCCGGTGTCCATATAGAAGGCGAAGAAGGCGTCCCAGTGCTCCTCGGTCAGGTCCGAGCCGGTCAGGCCGACGATCTCGAGGCCGGCCTGTGCGTCGCGGCGCTCACGGCGGATGGTCTTCCTCCGGCCGGAGGACAGCGCCCCGAGGAAATCCTCGAACGTCGCGTAGCCGGCGTTTCGCCAGTGGTATTGCTGGTTCTGCCGCTGGAGCAGGCCCTGTTCGCCCAGGAAGCGCCAGTCGGCCTCGCTGGGGAAGGTGACGTGCAGGGAAGACGCGCCGAAGCGGTCGCATACGGTGAGCGCGCCGCCGAGCAGCACCTCCTTGGCCGCGTCGGAGTCGGCGTCTTCGCGCACGATCAGGCGCGGACCGGTCACCGGCGAGAACGGCGATGCGCACTGGAGCTTCGGATAGTAGGCGCCGCCGGCGCGCATGTAGGCGTCGGCCCAGGCGCCGTCGAAGATGTATTCGCCCTGGCTGTGGGACTTCAGATAAAGCGGCATGACCCCAGCGACGCGCTCGCAATCGTCCTCGACCGAGACGTGTCTGGGGCCCCAGCCGGTACGTTCGACCGCGCAATTCGACTCTTCGATAATGTCAAGAAAATCGTATGATATAAAAGGGTTGCGCTGATATTCTGGGTTCAGCTCGCACGCCTTCCAGGCGTCGCGCCCAATCTCCTTCACGCGGCTATGAACCTTGACCGCGCGCTTGACGCCGATCACGCGGCGTAGCCCTCGAAGATCAGGTTGTCGCAATGGTCGCGCACCCGCTCCCACTCGGCCGGCGAGCGCACCGTCCAGGCCACGATCGGCATGCCGCCGGCGCGGAGCTCGTCGGCGCGCGCGCTGGGCAGCATGTCCATGCCGAGCGCCAGGAAGTGCGGTTTGGCCAGCGCCACGTGCTCGAGCCGGGCATAGGAGCGCCGCTGCTCGTGCGCCATCTTGCGCGACCCGTCGTCGGTGTAGCTGAAGCTGTCCAGCCCGCGCAGGATATCCGGGTGATGCTGGGCGAACCAGGCGTGCGAGTAAGGGTTGAAGCCGATGATCGCGATCGGTCCGTTGTGGTCGATCAGGATCTCGTGCACCCGCCGCTCCAGCGGCCCCACCTCGCCGGCCGGCGTCTTCAACTCGATCAGCACCATGGCGCGGTGGCCGACCTCGGCCAGCGTCTCGGCCAGCGTGGGGATCGGCTCGTCAGTTCCGGCCAGGCGCAGCTTGGAGAGATCGGCGGCCGAGTGCTCGATCAGCGCGCCCTCGGCGCCGGTCATGCGGGCCAGCCGCGTGTCGTGGAAAACGAACGCTTCTCCGTCGGAGGACAGCTGCACGTCGAGCTCGATGCCATATCCGTGCGCGCAGGCGGCCTGAAAGGCGGCGAGCGAGTTCTCGGGCGGTCCTTCGGGGCGCCAGAGCCCCCGGTGGGCGATCGGCGGATCGAACACGCGGTCCCAGGCTTCGCCGAAGCGGGAGCGGGGCGAGACTGCATCGTCTGCCAGGGTCATTTGATCTGCACCACCGCATCAACTTCGACCGCGAAGTTCAGGGGCAGGCGGTAGACGCCGACCGCTGAGCGCGCGTGACGTCCGGCATCCCCGAACGCCTCCACCATCAGGTCCGAGCAGCCGTTCAACACCCGCGGGATCTCGTAGAATTCGGGCCCCGCCTGGATGAAACCGTTCAACTTGACCACTCGCACGACCCGGTCGAGGTCGTCGTCAGCGGCCACTTTCATCTGCGCCAGCAGGTTGAGACCGCAGAGGCGCGCGGCCGCCCGCGACTCGTCCATGTCGAGGTCGACGCCCACGATGCCCTTGATGCCGCCGTTCGCGTCGATCGATACCTGCCCGGAGATGTGGACCAGCGAGCCGGTGCGGACGAACGGCACATAGTTGGCCACCGGCGCGGTCGGCGCCGCGAGCTCGAGGCCAAGGGCGGCCAAGCGTTGTTCAACCTCGGACAATCGCGTTTCCTCCAAGCCCATGGGTCATAGCCTCTGAGGCCAAGGCCCGTCACCCCCGATCGGCCTCCGACCGCAATGTTCGCCCGCTGACGACGACGTCCGGGCCGAACCGCGCCCTCAGCGCATCCAGCGTCGCCTCCTTGGCGCGCGCCTTGCGCTCGTCCTCGGCGAACATGTCGAGATCCGCGGACGCATCGACGAGATCGGAAAGCCCTGCGCCGATCAGCCGATACGCCGCGCCCCGCGCCTCGGCGCCGAGCAGCGCGCGCGTCACTTCGAACAGCGTACGCGCGGCCTGGGTCGGCACCGCGAGCGTTCGGCGGCGGGTGACGAGGCGAAAGTCGGCCGTCTTCAGCTTCAGCGTAGCCACGCGCCCCGCGACGCTGGCGCTCCGCGCTTGCCGCCCGACGCGCTCGCAAAGCGGCCAGAGCCGGTCCTCGAGAGCCTCCAGCCCGCTCAGATCGTCGAGGAAGGTCGTCTCGGCGCTGATCGACTTCCGCGGTTCGTTCGGGTTCACGTGGCGGACGTCGCGGCCGTGGGCGAGCTCGGCCAGGCGCAGGCCATAGGCGCCCCAGCGCTTGTAGAGGCTCTGCGGTTCGGCGCGGGCGAGGTCGCCGACGGTCGAAAACCCCGCCGACGTGAGCGCGCGGGCGAAGGCTGGGCCGACGCCGGGCAGGATCGCGGCGGGTTGGGTGGAGAGGAAGGTCTCCGCTTCCGCGGCGCCGATCACCGAAAATCCGCGCGGTTTGTCGAGATCGGACGCGATCTTGGCCAGGAACTTGTTGGCGGCGAGCCCGATCGAGACGGTGATGCCGACCTCGCGCTCGATCTCCGCCTGCAGGCGAGCGAGAACCTCGGCGGCCGTCCCGCCGTGCAGGCGCTCGGAGCCCGCCAGGTCGATCCACGCCTCGTCCAGCGACAGCGGCTGCACGAGCGGCGTCAGGGCCTCGAGCTTCTTCATGATGCGCGCGCTTTCCGCGCGGTATTTCGTGAACGCCGGCGGGATGATCACCGCCTCCGGGCAGAGCCGCCTGGCCTGGAACATCGGCATCGCCGAGCGGACGCCGGAGAGGCGGGCGACGTAGCAGCAGGTGGTCACCACGCCGCGCTTGCCGCCGCCGACGATCACCGGCTGGTCGCGCAGCTCGGGCCGATCGCGCTTCTCGACCGAGGCGTAGAAGGCGTCGCAGTCCAGGTGCGCGATGGTCAGCCGCATGAGGTCGGCGTGGGCGACCAGGCGCGGGGAGCGGCAGCGCGGACACCGATCGGCCGCAGCCTCGCCGGTCCAGTAGCAGTCGCGGCAGAGCGTGCTCATGGCGCTGGCCAGAGCCAGGCAGCGCCGCGAACGCCGGAGGAGTCGCCATGCATGGCCGCGACGATGGGCGTATCGCAGTCGCCGGAGAACACATGCGGCCGAACGGCTGTGGGCAGGCGCGCGTAGAGCTCGGTTGTGTTCGACATGCCGCCGCCCAGCACGATCACGTCCGGGTCGATGATGTTGACGATGACGGCGAGCCCCCGCGCCAGGCGGTCGACGTAGCGGTCGAGCGCCGCCGTGGCCGGCGCATCGCCCGCGCGCGCCTGCTCCACGATCGCCGCTGCGCTGATCCGCGCGCCACCGCGACGCACGTGGTCGGCCTCGAGCCCGCGCCCCGAGAGGTAGAGCTCCAGGCAGCCGGGCTTGCCGCACCAGCAGGTCTCGAGCGGCAACTCGTCGGCGGTCGGCCAGGGCAGGGGCGTGTGCCCCCACTCGCCGGCGACGCGGTTTCGTCCCTCGATCAGCTGGCCGTGCACCACGACCCCGCCGCCGCAGCCGGAGCCGAGGATGGCGGCGAACACCACGCCCGCGCCGGCGCCTGCGCCATCGGCGGCTTCCGAGAGCCCCAGGCAGTTGGCGTCGTTGGCGAGCCGCACCGGCCGCCCGAGCACAGTCTCCAGATCCTCGCGAAAGCGCCGGCCGTTCAGGTAAAGGCTGTTGGCGTTGCGGATCAGGCCGGTCTTGGCCGAGACCGAGCCGGGAATGCCGACGCCGATCGATCCCGTGCCGCCGGCCTGCCGCTCGGCCTCGGCTACGAGATCGCGGACGACGGCGAGCGCCCCGTCGTAAGCGCCGGGGTTGTCGGTCCGCACGCGGGCCTGGAAGCGGCCCCGGCGGTCGAGGGCGGCGGCCTCGATCTTCGTGCCGCCGAAGTCGACGCCGATGCGGATCATGGCGCGCCGAAGCCGAGCGCTTTGGCGATCGCGCGGCCGAGCGCCGGCCAGGCGTCGAAGGCCGGATGCCGCTCGGGCGCGCTCGGCGCGAGCGCGAAGAGCCGCGGGTCTGCGTTCATCTGGAAGCGCAGAACCCGTCGGCGCCGCTTCGGCGACCAACTCCAGGTTGATCAGCAGGTCGTCGACGAAGGCGACCGGCGCCCGCGTCCGTTCGGCCAGCGCGGCCACCGCGGCGCCCTTCAGGCCGGCGTTGAGCAGGAGCGGGTAGTTGAGCCCGTGCTTGTCCATCCACCGCTGCCTAGGCTCGCGCGCGTGATCCGGCGCGTTGGTGAGCGCGATCACGCTCGCGTCGCGTGAGAGCGCAGCCAGCGCTTCGCCCGCGCCGGGCGCGAGCTCCATCTCGCCGCAGGCGAATCGGAAGAAGTCGTTGAACAGCACGCGGCCCTGGTCGACGTCGAGGTGCTCGGTCGCGCCCGGCGCATAAATGTTCTGGAAGAGGGCGAATCGCTCGACCCTGAGCTCGTAGCCGCGCGTGGAGAGAAACCGCCCAAATCCTTGAAAGAAAAGCCCCAACACCTCGTCGACATCGACGATGAGCAACGGCCGCTCCGGATGGATGGCGACGTCGTGCAGTTGGGGGAGGGGGTCCAAGGCGGCCCTTTCCAGTCAACGCGGACTTAAGGATATGGTGTGCGTAGTCGAACCATAATCAGGCGCACGACTGCAAACGCCGCAATGTGCGCCAAACCGGGTCTCGAATGCCGAAGAAGGTCCTGATCGTCGAGGATAACGAGCTGAATATGAAGCTCTTTCACGACCTCTTGGACGCCCAGGGCTACGAAACCCTGGAAACGCGCGACGGTCTGCAGGCGCTCGCGCTCGCCCGCCAGCACCACCCGGACCTGATTCTCATGGACATTCAGCTGCCCGAGATCTCGGGCCTGGAGGTCACCAAGTGGGTGAAAGAGGACGAGGCTCTCGCCCACATCCCGGTGGTTGCGGTGACCGCGTTCGCCATGAAGGGCGACGAGGAGCGCATCCGCGAGGGGGGGTGCGAGGCCTACATCTCAAAGCCGATCTCCGTCACGCACTTCCTGGACACCATCCGGCGGTTCATAGGGTAGGACGAGCATGACCGCGCGTATCCTGGTGGTCGACGACATCGAGGCCAACGTCAGGCTGCTCGAGGCCAAGCTCACGGCCGAGTACTACGACGTGCTGAGCGCCAACGACGGTCCGACGGCGCTGGCCATGGCCGCGGCCGAACAGCCTGACATCGTGCTGCTGGACGTCATGATGCCCGGCATGGATGGGTTCGAGGTTTGCCGGCGGCTGAAGGAGGACCCGCTCACCCGCCATATTCCGGTCGTGCTGGTGACCGCGCTCGACGGGCGCGCCGACCGCATCGCCGGCCTGGAGGCCGGCGCGGACGAGTTCCTGAACAAGCCGATCGACGACGTGATGCTGTTCAGCCGCGTGCGCAGCCTGACCCGGCTGAAAACGGTCATCGACGAGCTTCGCCAGCGCGAGGCATCCGGCCGGCGCATGGGCGTGATCGCCGGCGCGGCGTCGAGGCTGGCCGGAGCTGGCGGCCGCATCATCATCGTCGACGACAACGTCCGTCAGGCGCAGCGCATCGCAACCGAGCTCGCCGTCGAGCACCGGCCGCTGATCGAGCAGGATCCGGACAAGGCGCTGCTCTCGGCGCGCGGGCCGGTCGACCTGATGATCATCAGCGCCAACGCCAAGGGCGGCTTCGACGGCCTCAGGCTCGCCGCACAGATCCGGTCGGACGAGGCCTCGCGGCACGTGCCGATCCTGGCCGTCATCGACCCGGACGACCGGGCCCGCATGGTCAAGGCGCTGGAGATCGGGGTCAACGACGTGCTGCCGCGGCCGATCGACCCGCAGGAGCTCGCCGCGCGCGCCCGCACCCAGATCAAGCGGAAGCGCTACACCGACTTCCTGCGCAAGAACCTCGACCACTCGCTCGAGCTTGCGGTCACCGATCAGCTCACGGGGTTGCACAATCGCCGCTATATGGTGGGCCAGCTCGAGGCCCTGGTGGCGCGCGCCAAGCGCGGCGGCGAGCCGGTCGGCGCGCTGATGATCGACATCGACCACTTCAAGAAGATCAACGACAACTTCGGCCACGACATCGGTGATGAGGTGCTGCGCGAGTTCGCGGTGCGGCTGGCCTCGAATGTGCGCGCGGTCGACCTGCCCTGCCGCTTCGGCGGCGAGGAGTTCGTCGTCGTCATGCCCGACACCCCGCTCTCGGCGGCCGAGCGGATCGCCGAGCGCATTCGCCTGCACGTGGCGGGCTCGCCGTTCCGCGTCGGCGGCGGCAAGGAACTGCTCACCGTGACAATCTCGATCGGGGTCGCCGCGACGCTGGGGGAGGCGGACACGCCCGAAGCGCTGCTCAAGCGCGCCGATGCGGCGGTCTACGAGGCCAAGTCCCTCGGCCGCAACAAGGTGATCGCCAAAGCGGCCTAGGCTGAAAACCTAACCAGCTTATTGATTCAAAGGGGGTCCGTACTCAATACCGCTCATCCCCGCGAAAGCGGGGACCCAGGCTTTTTTGGTGTTCTCGGCCGCCTGGCTCGGGTTCGGCAGTTCAATTCAGTAACAAAAAACACCTGGGTCCCCGCTTTCGCGGGGATGAGCGGGGTGTAGAGAGCCATCAAGTCTTTGATATTGCTAAAGCTCAATTGAGTCTCGACCCTAAGGCCGCCCGACGCAAAACCTATTTGATCTTGCCTTCGGTGAAGACGACGTGCTTGCGCGCGACCGGGTCGTACTTCTTCATCGACAGCTTCTCGGTCATGGTGCGGGCGTTCTTCTTGGTCACGTAGAAGAAGCCGGTGTCCGCGCTCGAGTTCAGGCGGATCTTGATCGATGCGGGCTTGGCCATGGGTCTGTTCGGGCTTTCGAGAGGCGGCGGAACATACTGACAGCCGCGCTCAAGTCAACGACGCCTGGTAGGCCCTGGGCCCCCGTTCACCCATTCTTATCCGCCCGCGCGCCAAATCCGGCGCATGGTTGATCAGACGCTTGCTCCGGCTCCAGCCAAGGCCGCGACGCGGCCGGGCGTGCTGACTGCGGCCGACCTCGGTGAAAAGGCGTTCGTCCTCGGCCTGTTCGCGCTGATGACGACTCGCGTTGTGCAGTCGATCGGCTCCGGCGGGACCTGGCTCAATCTGCTGCAGCTGTCGGCCGAGGGGCTCGCGGTCGTTCTCATCCTGCTGCGCAAGCCGGCGCGAGAGCTCTCGCTGAAGCCGCTCGACTGGCTGCTCGCGGTCGGCGCCACGGCGGCGCCGCTCCTGGTCAAGCCCGCCCTGCATGTCGCCGCGCTGGCGCCGGTCGGCTTCTGCGCCGGCCTGATGCTGACCGGCCTCATCTTCCAGGTGATCGCCAAGCTGACGCTGAGACCTCTCGTTCGGCATGGCGCCGGCGAACCGCGGGCTGAAGGTCGCAGGGCCCTATCGCATCGTGCGCCATCCGATCTACGCGGCCTACCTGATCGGCCAGATCGGCTTCTTCCTGCTCAATCCGTCGCCCTGGAACGCGGCGATCTACAGCGTGGGGCTCGTCGTGCAGATCTTCCGCATCGCGGCGGAGGAGCGGGTGCTGGCGCATGATCCGGGCTTTGCCGCCTTCTGCGCCCAGACGCGCTATCGATTGATCCCCGGCCTCTACTGACGGGCTTGCTCGAGGAAGCGGCGACCGCGCCAGAAGCGCATGAAGTGCGTCGGCCGGTGAGGATCGTCGCGCCGGTCGGCCAGCTCCTTCAAGACGAAGCGGGTGATGTCCGGCAGGTCGAGCTTCAACGCGTCGTCCAGGTCGAACCAGGCGATTTCGTCGAGCTCTCCGCAGTCGGGCCGCCGTTCCAGGCTGAGCAGCCGGCTCGCGTCCGCGACGAAAAAGCGCGCGTCGAACCGCTTGAAGCGCGACGGCGGCGTGACCGCGCGCGCGATCACGTCCATCGCCTCCAGGTCGGGCAGGGCGCCGATGGCGAGGAAGTCGCGCCAGGGTCCGGCCGCTGAGCGGGGCGGCGCCGGCTTGGCGAGCAGAAGCCCCGCCTCCTCGAAGGTTTCGCGGATCGCGGAAAGCGCGAGCGCCCGGGCGCGCTTGGGCGGCGTTCCCTCGGAGAGCTTGAGCGCGACCTCGTGCCGAAGCTCGCTCGCCACCGGCACGCGATAGTCGCTGCGGTCGATCCGGCCGCCGGGGAAGACCCACTTGTCGGGCATGAAGTCGTGGCCGGCCCCGCGGCGACCCATGAGCACGCTAGGACGGCCCATGTCCTTGCGGACGATGATCAGCGTGGCGGCATGGCGCGGGCGCACCGCGCGCGTCCCCTCCGGCCTGGAGGGGGTGTCGGAACGGGACTCGAGCGGCGAGTCGGGCGGTCGGTTGGTCCATGGTTGCGCACTATCGCGGCTCGCAGCCGCCCGGGGAAGGCTGACCTAGCGGCGCCCGCGCCGCCGCTGGCCCAGCCGGGGCCGCGGCGCCTTGGGATCTGCAGGCTCGGGCTCGCTGAGCATTTCGAGCAGGAGCCCGCCGGTGACCGGCGTCGCCTCGCGCAGCCGAACCTCGACCGCAGCGCCGAGCCGCCAGCGACGGCCGGTGCGCTCGCCGACCAATGCGTGGGTGCGGTCGTCGTGGATGAAGTACTCGTCGCCCAAGCTGGAGACGGGCACGAGACCGTCGGCGCCGGTCTCCGCAAGGCGGACGAAGAGGCCGAAGCGCGTCACGCCGGTGATACGGCCGGCGAAGTCGGCGCCCTCGCGTCCATCCATGAAGGCGGCGACATAGCGGTCGGTCGCGTCGCGCTCCGCCGCCATCCCCCGCCGCTCGGCCAGGGTGACGTGTTCGGCGGTTTCGGTCAGGCGCGCGATCTCCTGATCGGTCAGCCCGTCGTCGCCGAGGCCGAGAGCGCGGATGAGGCCGCGGTGAACGGTGACGTCGGCATAGCGCCGGATCGGCGAGGTGAAGTGGGCGTAGCGGTTAAGGTTCAGCCCGAAGTGGCCGATGTTCTCGGTATCGTAGATCGCCTGCATCTGCGTGCGCAGGACCACCTCGTTGACGATCTCGGCGTGCGGCCCCCCGCGCACTTGGCCCAGCAGGCGGTTGAAGCGGTCGGTCCGCGGGACTTCGCCCATGCTCCAGCGGATATCGAGAGTAGCCAGGAAGTCGGTGAGGTTCTTGATCTTCTCCAGGCTGGGCGTGTCGTGGACGCGATAGATCAACGGCGTCCGCCGCTGCTCCAGCGTCTCGGCGGCGGCGACGTTGGCCTGGATCATCATCTCTTCGATCAGGCGATGGGCGTCGAGCACGCGCGCGC
This sequence comes from uncultured Alphaproteobacteria bacterium, assembly GCA_963794315.1. GTDB lineage: Bacteria > Pseudomonadota > Alphaproteobacteria > Caulobacterales > Caulobacteraceae > Poindextera. The sequence goes on along the minus strand of CAWCDF010000004.1, from coordinate 399,806 downwards.
GGGGTGATCGAGAGCACCCGGCCGTCGGCGCCGAGCACGATGCTCCGCTCGAGGCTTTCGATCTCCAGCGGCGCGCGTTTGTCGCGCGCGAGCTTCAGAGCCGCGTACGCGGCCCAGAGCGGCTTGAGCACCGGCTCGAGCAGCGGCGAGGTGACCGCGTCGGGCGTCCCGTCGATGGCGCCCTGCGCCTGTTCGTAAGAAATTCCGGCGGCGGAGTGCATCAAGCCGCGCACGAAGCGGTGGGCGAGCTTTCGGCCGCCGGCATCGAAAGTCATGCGCACGGCGATGCAGGCGCGGCTCTCGCCCGCCTTTAGCGAGCAAAGGCCCGCCGACAGCCGCTCGGGCAGCATCGGCTCGACGCGGTCGGGGAAATAGACGCTGTTGGCCTTCTCCCGGGCCTCGCGGTCGAGCGCCGAGCCGGCGCGCACATAGGCGGCGACGTCGGCGATGGCGACCCAGACGACCCAGCCGCCGCGGTTCGCCGGGTCGTCGTCGGCGTGGGCGAACACGGCATCGTCGTGGTCGCGGGCGTCGGCCGGGTCGATGGTGATCAGCGGCAGGTCGCGCAGGTCGATGCGACCGCCCAGCGCCGGCGGCTCGGCCGCTTCGGCCTCCGCCTCGGCCGCGGCGGAGAAGCCGGTCGGCAGGCCGTGGGCGTGGATGGCGATCAGCGAGGCGGCGCGCGGCTCGTCCTCGCGGCCCACCACCTCCAGCAGCCTTGCCGCGCTTGGGGCCATAGCGCTGGTCGGCCGCGCCCACCTGGGCCAGCACCAGGTCGCCGTCGCTGAGGCCCTCGGCATCGGCCCCGGTCAGGCTGAGGCGCTCGCGGCTCTTGCGGTCGACCGGCTCGACCGTGACCTCGCCGCGGCCCTTGCGCACGACGCCGAGGACGCGATGGGCGCTCTGGCCGAGCCGCTTGATCAGCCGCGCTTCGCTCTCGCCGGTCTCGAGCCGCTCGAAGCGCACCAGGAGCCGGTCGCCAAGCCCTGGCGCGCCGGCGGGCTTCTCGGCCCGGTCGGGCGCGAGACGAACCGGGGTCGCATTCGGATCGCCCTTGGTCGGGCGGACATAGAGGTCGCCGTCGGCGTCGCGCTCGACGACATCGACCACGGCCACCGGCGGCGGCGTTCCCAACTCGCGGCGCCGGCCACGCACGCCGCGGCGCGAAAAACGCTCCCTCTCGAGTCTCGGTCGTGCCATGCGCTGCCATAGCCCACATGCGCCGGCGTTGCATGCGCGGGGTCGACCGGCCGAACAGGGAGCAGCCTAAGGGCGGCTCAGGAACGCTGCGATAGCGGGCAGGGCGGCGCGGTCCTGCAGCATGAAGAGGTGGCCGCCTTCGAAGAACTCGAGCTCGGCGCCCGTGATGCGGCCGGCCATGCGCTCCTGCGTTTCGGGGAGCGCGATCCCGTCGTAGCGGCCGGCGGCGATCAGCACCGGACACGCGATCTGCCCGAGCCTGTCCCAGGTGTCGTGACCGGCTCGCGCCTCGAGCTGCCGACGTGCGCCCATCGCGCGCCCCGGCTCCGCGGCGTAGGGGTCCGGTGCCGACGTCTGCTCGACGAACAGGGCGAAGGTGTCGGCGTTGGCGGCCTGCCAGGCGACGTTGCGGCGGGTGTCGGAGATCGGGATCAGATGCTTGGCGCGTTCTTCGCCCTTCAGGTGCTGGATCTCGTGGAAGGGGTAGGAAGCGCCGCCGGCGCCGCCCGGCGACGTGCAGGCGAGCACCAGACGCTGGACCTTCTCGGGATGCCGCAGCACCAGCTCCTGCGCCACCATGCCGCCGAACGAGACGCCGATCACCTTCGCGCTCGGCCAGCCGACGAAGCCCATCAGCGCCGCGGCGTCGTCGGCATAGTCGGCCATGGAATAGTCGACGTCCGGCTTGGCCGAGCGGCCAAGGCCGCGCTGGTCGTAGGCGAGGACGTCGAACGCCTTCGGGAGCGGCCCGTCCAGCATGTTCGGCTTCACGCGCAGGTCGGCGCCGGTGCCTGAGATGTAGAGCAGGGGCGGGCCTGAGCCTGCACGCTCGTAGTAGAGCTCGATCCCGCCAAGCGACGCCATCGGCATGCTGCTAGCCTCCCTCTCCGAGCGCGCAAGCCGCGGCGCTTGCCCCGGCGATCTTGCCGAACACCGCGCCGGCCATCAGCCCCGTACCGCCGGGGTAGTTGAAGTAGAAGAGGCCACCGGTGAGCTCGCCGGCGGCAAAAAGGCCGCGGATGGGACCGCCATCGATGCTGACGACCCGCGCCGATCGGTCGATGCGCAAACCCCCGAAGGTGAAAGTGACCCCGCAGGTGACCTGGTAGGCCTCGAAGGGCGGCGTCTCGAGCGGATTGGCCCAGTTCGATTTGGGGACGGCAAGCCCGACGGTGGTTCGTCCGTCCTTGACATTCGGGTCGAAGGCCACGTCGCGGGTCACGGCCGCGTTGAAGCCCTCCAGGGTCGCCAGTGCGGCGGCGGCATCCACGCCCTCGAGCTTGCCGACCAGCGCCTCCAGCGTCTCGGCGCGCACGCGGGTCGCCTGACGGATGCGATACTCGTCGCGGAGCAGCGGGGCGACGCTCGCATCGAACACCTGCCAGGCGAATTGCTGAGGTTGTTCAAGGATCACGCGGCCATATTTCGCGTAGGTATAGTTACGAAAGTCCGCGCCTTCGTCGACGAACCGCTGGCCGCGAGCGTTCAGCATCACGCCCAGTGGGTATGAGTGCTTCTGGAAGCCGTCGCCGACGGCGAGATCGCCGAAGTCCGGCGCGTTCCGATCCCAGGCCACGGCGTGGCAGCCGGACCAGTTGCCCGCGGCTTCGGCGCCCAAGTCCAGCGCCATGCGGATGCCGTCGCCGGTGTTGAAGCGCGTCCCGCGCACCTTGGCCAAGTCCCAGCCCGGTCCGAGGTAGCGCGTGCGCCACTCGGCGTTCGACTCAAAGCCCCCACACGCCAGGACCACCGCTTTCGCGGCGATGGCCGACGTTCGGCCCCCCGCCCGCACACGGACGCCGCTCACGCCGGCGTCGTCGCTCAGGAGCTCGATCGCGCGGGCGCCGAAGGCGATCTCGGCGCCGGCCGTCCACGCAGCGCCGTAGAGGGCCTCGACCAGCCCAGGTCCGCCGCCGACCGCCTCGACCGTCAGCCCGCCCCAGAACCTGAAGCGGCCGTCGATGCGATAGGCCTGCCGGCCCCAGATCGGCAGGAACCTCACGCCCTGATCGCGCATCCAGAGCATGGTCGCGCGGCTCTCGCCCACCAGGCGGTCGCAGAGCTCGGGATCGGTGCGGTATTCGGTGACGCGGCCCATGTCGTCGAAGAACTGCGTGGCCGTGTAGGTCCCGAAGTCGGCCCGTGCGACCTCGTCGTCGGTGAGATCCGGCATCAGGGCGCGCAGGTCATCGACGCCGTCGTAGACGCAGCGGAACGCGCCGGCGGTGAAACGGCTGTTGCCGCCCGCCTCAGCCTCTGGCGCGCGCTCGAGGACGAGGACCGAACAGCCCTGCTCAGCCGCGGCTAGGGCTGCGCAGAGCGCGGCGTTGCCCGCGCCCACCACGACGACATCGACCGATGACGGCAACGCCAAGCCGGCGCCTCCTCGGAAAGCTCGCGGTCGGCAATCGCCCTCGGCGGTCCGCCCGTCAACCGAAGCCTGCTTAGTCGAGGTCGAAGGTCGAGCCGAACAGGCGCTCGGCGTCCGCCTTGAACCCCGCCTCTCCGGCCGGGTCTCCCCCGTCGCTGCGGTACTTCACGAACAGCTCTTCCAATCCGCCGGGATGGAAGCTGACCAGGAGATCGACGGGCTCGCCGGAGCGGTTGGCGTAGCCATGGCGTATGCCGGGCGGCGCGCGGACGAAGTCCCCGGGACCAAGCGTGAAGACCTCGTCTCCGAGCAGGAACTCCAACCGCCCGCGGCGCACCAGGAACGTCTCCTCGCAGCCCGCGTGCCGGTGTGCGCCATATCCGCTCGGCGGAGTGCTCGCCGGCGCCACTTTCCACTCCATGAGGCCGTAGGCGCCCGCGACATCGCGCCCGAAGACGAGCACGCGGCCGCGATCGGCTCCGTCTTCGAACGTGTTGCCGGCGTCGTCGGCGCGGACGAGCATGCGCTCGGTCATGATCCCAGCCTCTCAGCGACGACGATGGCCCAGCCGAAAACGTCGCGCTCTTCGGCCAGGTAGCGGCGCCGCTCCTCGTCGAGTTGGCGCCGGAACGCGTCCGCCTCAGCATGGCCTGGGTGCTCTTTCAGCCAAGTCAGTCCGGCGCGCCAGTGCTGACACTCGTAATGGTCCCAGTCGTCTTCCGACGACGCGATGATCCCCGTGGGCGCGAACCCGTACGCAGCGACGGCCCCGACCAGCTCCGCAAGCGAACGGTCGTGCTGCGGCCAGCGCTGGCGCACTTCGGGCGGGAACGGCAGCCTGGCGAACGGCTCGCCGATCGCGATGCGCCCGCCGGGTCTCACAACGCGCGCCATCCACTCGGCGGTCCCGCCAAGGTCGCCCAGCGCGAAGGTCGCGCCGATGCAGAGAGCGATGTCGAAGGCGCCGTCGCCGGCCGCATACTGCAACGCCGGCCCCTCGACGATCTCGACAGAACCGACGAGCGGGGCCTCGGCGAGCCGCCGTCGGCCTTCAGCGGCGAAGAGTGAGCTCAGCTCCAGGCCCACCGCATCGACCTTCCGCCGCTCGGCGATCCGCTGGAGCAACCAGGCCTTGCCCGATCCGACATCGACGAGGCGGTCGCTGTCCCGCACCCCGAGATAATCGATGAGCCGGTCGAGCTTCTCGGGCGACATCGGATTCTGGATCACATGATCGGCCTCGACCCGTTCGTAGTAGCGAAGCGCCGCGCTCATGGCCGCGGTTCCGCGTCGACCCAGCCCATGGCCTGGAAGTAGAACGGATCTGGGTAGGGGTTGGTCTCCACGGTCATGCCGATCCGCCGCATGACGGCCTGCGAGGCGAGGTTGTCGTTCTCAGTGGTGGCGACCACGCGCGGTACTCCAAGCCGGTCGAAGGCGTAAGACAGCATGGCTGCGGCCGCCTCGGAGGCGATGCCCTTCCCCTGCCGTTCCGGGTGGACCGCCCAGAACATGCCCAGCTCGAGGCAGTGTGCCGCGTTGGGGGTGGCGCCGAACGAGGGCAGCTGGCCGAGCGGGACGGTGGAGGGGACGAATCCGACCAGACCCACAAACCGGCCGACCGCGCGATCGACGATGGCGCGTTCGCCGAGCGGCGGCTGGTTTAGCCGCGCCAGCTCGCGGGTATTGTCGACCGCCCAATGGAGCCAGCTTCGCCGCCGCTCCAGGTTCGCGGTCTCGGGCATGGCCGGGTCGAACCAGCCGACGGCTTTGAACAGGGCGTGGCAGTCGGCGAGGTCGTCGCGGTGAAGCGGACGGATGGTCAGCCGCACTGTTTCGAGCACGGGCATGGCGGTCCCTTCCAGGGCCGCGGGATCGTCGTTGGACAAGGCTTGAGCTTTCGATGAGTTGTTGCGGACCCGCGCGACCGCGCGGGCCTCAGGTCAGGCGGAAGCGCCGATCAGGCGCGCGCTCTAGACAATCTCCGACAACATGTCGTGAGGGTAGCAAGCCGCCGGATGCGGTCAAGGTAACTTAAGTTGAAGGGCGGTCCGCTTGTCCCGCCACACGCGACATCGCTTAGTCGGGCGAGAGGAAGGGGCTCGCCGATGGCCAGATGGACGCTTCGCCTGGACGCCGCCGGCGTGAACGCGGCGAGGGGGCTCGCGTTCGAGGGTGCGGGCAGGGTCAACCGCATCCGCGAGCTCGAGCCCGGGCGTCTTCTGATCGTGCAGGACTTCAGCCCAGGCATGCTTCGCCCGGGCGGAGCGATATCGGGGCCGACCTTGATGGCGCTCGCCGACGAGGCGACCTATGCGCTGATCTTCGCCCACGTCGGCGCGGAGCTGATGGCGGTGACCACCAGCCTGAACATCAACTTCCTGCGGCCCGCCAGGCCCGGCCCGATCCACGTGGACTGTCGGCTACTCGCGCTCGGCCGCCGCAACGTGGTCTGCGAGGTGCTGATCTGGACGGAGTCGCCGGAGCGGATCGCGGCACAGGCGACGGTGACCTATGCCCGCGCCCGCGAGCCGGCCGCCGCCTGACGCTACTCGGCGATCTTCGCGCGTTCGAACCACTCGGCCATGGTCACGCGCTGGCCGGTGTCCTCGTCGTAGAAGGTGACGCCGTTGTCCTTGAAGACCGCGACCTTGCCGATGGTTGGCATCTTGGCCACCTCGACCGGCGCCCGCTCGCCGCCGGTCAGGTAGACGAGGTCGTCGCTCGGATGGATGTTGGTCAGATGGTGGACGACGCCGTCGGTCGGAAAGCCGAGGAAATCGCCCGCGCCGATCGGCGTGACCTCGCCGTCGAGGGTCACCGTGCCCCGGCCGCTCAGGATGAAGACGTACTCCTCCTCGACCGAGTGGGCGTGGGGGATGAAGCTCTGCTTGCCGGGGGGCAGGCGCATGAGGTTGACCGGCAGGCGGGTTAGTCCCGTCCGCTCGCTCAGCCGGGCCATGTACATTTCGGAGTCGGGGTTGAACGGATGCCGGCCGTGGACCCCGTCTGCGCGCCCGAACGCGCCCGTGCGAACCAGGTGTTTCGGGTCGGCCATCGCGCGCTCTCCCTCTTGCGTCAGGCCTACTTACGCTTCGCCGCGGGCTTTTTCTTCGCCGCCGCCTTCGGCTTCGCCGCGCGCCGGGCCGGCCGCCCCGCCGGGGCCTTGCCCGCGCGGGCGGCCAGCAGCTCCACCGCCTTGGCGAGCGTCAGCGCGGCCGGGTCGGCGCCCTTGGGCACGTTGGCGTTCACCGCCCCGTGCTTGACGTAAGGCCCGTAGCGCCCGGCCAGCACGCGCACCGGCCCGCCGTCCGCCGGATGCGCGCCCAGCTCCTTGATCGCGGCCGCCGCCGCGCGCTGCGGCCGGCCGCCGCCGGCGCGCTTCTCGGCCAGCACCGCGACCGCGCGGTTCAGCCCGACGTCGAACACCTCGTCGGCGTTCGGCAGGTTGGCGTAGGTCCCGTTGTGCTGGACGTAGGGCCCATAGCGGCCGATGCCGGCCACGATCATGCCGCCGTCGTCCGGATGCGCCCCGACCTCGCGCGGCAGATGCAGGAGCCTCAGCGCCTTGTCGAGATCGACGCTGGCCGGCGGCCAGTCCTTCGGCAGGCTGGCGCGCTTGGGCTTGGCGTCGAGGCTCGTCTCCGACGTAAGGGCCGAAACGGCCGGTCTTCAGCCAGACGCTCTGCCCGGTCTTCGGATCGACGCCCAGCTCGCGGTCGCCGCTCTCGGCGCCGTTCTCGGCTTCGCCGGCTGCGATCGGCCGGGTATAGCGGCACTCCGGGTAGTTGGAGCAGCCGATGAAGGCGCCGTAGCGGCCGGTCTTCAGCGACAGCCGCCCCGTTCCGCAGGTCGGGCAGAGCGCGCGGATCGGACCCGTCGCCCTTGTCCGGGAAGATGTGCGGCCCAAGCGCGTCGTTCAGCGCGTCGAGCACCTGGGTCGTGCGCAGGAGCGCCGATCTCGCCGACGGCGGCGTGGAAGTCCTTCCAGAAGTCACGCAGCAGCGCCTTCCAGTCGAGGTCGCCGGCCGACACCAGGTCGAGCTTCTCCTCGAGGTCGGCGGTGAAGTCGTACTCGACGTAGCGGGCGAAGAACTGCTCGAGGAAGGCGGTGACCAGCCGGCCCTTGTCCTCGGGCACGAAGCGGTTGCTGCTCCATGCGCACGTAGCTCGCGGTCGCGCAGCACGGCGAGGATCGAGGCGTAGGTCGAGGGGCGGCCGATGCCGAGCTCCTCGAGCTTCTTCACCAGCGAAGCTTCCGAATAGCGCGGCGGCGGCTCGGTGAAATGCTGGTCAGCGCGCGCGGCGTGCACCCGGGCGTCCGCGCCCTTGAGTCACCTGCGGCAAGCGGCCGCCATCCTCGTCCGATGCGGCGGTCGGTCGTCGCGGCCTTCCTCGTAGACAGCGAGGTAGCCGTCGAACAGCACCACCTGGCCGGTGGCGCGCAGGCCGGTCTTGTCCGTCGGCGCTCTCAAGGTCGATGGTCGTCCGCTCGATGCGCGCCGCCTCCATCTGCGAGGCGATCATCCGCTTCCAGATCAGCTCGTAGAGCCGGCCGAGGTCGGGCTCGAGGCGCAGCGAGCCGGGGTTGCGATCCAGGCTGGTCGGCCGGATCGCCTCGTGCGCTTCCTGGGCGTTCTTCGCCTTGGTGCGGTAGTGGCGAGGGCTCTCGGGCACGTAGGCATGCGCCATAGAGGCGCGCCGATGACGCTGCGCGCCTCGGTCAGCGCCTCGGGCGCGGACTGGACGCCGTCGGTGCGCATGTAGGTGATCAGGCCGACGGTCTCGCCGCCGATGTCGACGCCTTCGTAGAGCCGCTGCGCCGCCTGCATGGTCCGCTGGGCCGAGAACCCCAGCTTGCGCGCGGCCTCCTGCTGCAGGGTCGAGGTGGTGAAGGGCGGCGGCGGATTGCGCCGGGCCGGGCGCTTCTCGACCGCCGAGACCTTGAACGTCGCCGCCTGCACGGCGGCCTTGGCCGCAGCCGCGGCAGCCTCGTTCGGCGAGGTCGAACTTCGCCAAGCCGCTTGCCCTGGTGCTTGACCAGCCGGGCGACGAACGGATCGCCGCCGGCTGAGACGTCGGCGTCGACGGTCCAGTACTCCTGCGGTCCTGAACGCCTCGATCTCGATCTCGCGGTCGACGATCAGGCGCAGCGCCACCGACTGCACGCGTCCGGCCGAGCGCGCGCCGGGCAGCTTGCGCCACAGCACCGGCGAGAGGGTGAAGCCCACCAGATAGTCGAGCGCGCGGCGGGCGAGGTAGGCGTCGACCAGCTCCATGTCGATGTCGCGCGGATGCTTCATCGCCTCGGTGACGGCCGAGCGGGTGATGGCGTTGAACACCACCCGCTGACCTTGGCGTCCTTGATCGCCTTGCGTTGGGTCAGGGCCTGCAGCACGTGCCAGCTGATCGCCTCGCCCTCGCGGTCGGGGTCGGTGGCGAGGATCAGCCGGTCGGCGCCCTTCATCGCCTGGGCGATGTCGGTGAGCCGCTTGGCGGCGCGTGGCATCGACCTCCCAGGTCATCGCGAAGTCGTCGTCGGGCTCGACCGAGCCGTCCTTCGACGGCAGGTCGCGCACGTGGCCGTAGCACGCCAGCACATGATAGTCCGCGCCCGAGGTAGCGGTTGATGGTCCTGGCCTTGGCCGGGCTTTCGACGACGACGACGTTCATGCGGGGGTTGGACTCAAGAGGCGAGGGCGGGCGAAGGGCGCGGAAAGTGGGGGTGAGACCCCCGCACTGTCAACGTCAGCCGTTGAGCGGCGCGCGCTATGCCTTGACGGCGAAGCCGCCGGGCAACAGGTCGGCGCGGCCGGCGAGCGCCAGTTCGGTCAGCGCGGCCGCCACAATGGCGGCCGATTCTCCGGTCGCGCGGATTATCTCGTCGCGCGGTATGGGCGTCGGCGACAGCAGGTCCGCGATGCGCTCGCGAAGCGCCTCGAGATCGCCGTCGCACGCGTCGCCCGACGGCGTTGCATCCCGCGGCGGCTCGCGCACGGATGCGAGGCCCTCGAGGGCGCGCAGCACGTCCTCGGCGCCCTCGCAGATGGCCGCCCCCTGGCGGATCAGGTCGTTGGTCCCCCTGGCGCGCGGATCGAGCGGTGAGCCGGGCACCGCCAGCACCTCGCGTCCCTGTTCGACGGCCAGGCGGGCGGTGATCAACGAGCCGGAGCGCATCTCCGCCTCGACCACGACCACGGCTTGCGCGAGGCCTGAGATCAGGCGGTTGCGGCGCGGGAAGTCGCGCGCCTGCGCCGCCGTTCCCGGCGGGCTCTCGCTGACCACGCAGCCATCGGCCGCCAGCCGCGCGTAGAGCGCGCGGTGCTCGGGCGGGTAGACGTCGTCCACGCCGCCGGCCAGGACCGCAACCGAGCCGCTCGCCAGCGAGCCCTCGTGCGCGGCCGCATCGATGCCGCGGGCCATGCCGGAGACGATGGCGTAGCCGGCTTGGCCCAGCTCGGCCGCGAGACCGCGCGCGAAACGCTGACCGGCGGCCGATGCGATGCGCGCGCCGACGATGGCGACGGCGGGGCGTTCGAGGAGCTCGGCGCGCCCGCGCGCCCAGATCAGCGGCGGCGGCGGATCGAGCGCGGCCAGAAGGGGAGGGAAGGCCGCCTCGCCGGTCGTCAGCAGCACCGCGCCCAGCGCCTCGCCAGCGGCGATCTCCCGCTCGGCGTCGGCGACGCTTGGGGTGCGCAAGGGTTGGGCGCGGCCGCCGCGGCGCGAAAGCTCCGGCAGGGCTGCGAGCGCCCTGGTCGCCCCGCCATAGCGGCGCACGAGCTCACGGAAAGTGACCGGGCCGACGTTCTCGGCCCGCGCCAGGCGGAGCCGATCGCGCCGCTCGGAGAGCGAGGTCACGCCCCTTCCATGGGCGGACCACCGTTATGGCCCATCGGTTGGGCGGGCTCGGGCGGCTTGCGGCCGAAGCTGATCTTCGGCTCCTCGCCGCGCAGCAGCCGTCGGATATTCTCATGGTGACGCATGAAGATCAGAACCGCCATCCCGGCGGCCATGATGATCACAGCCAATGGCGCGTGGACGAGCCAAGCGTAGACCGGCGCCAGGAGCGCTGCGGTCAGCCCCGCCAGCGACGAGAAGCGGAAGAGGGCGGCCAGGGCGATCCATGTCGCGCCGGCGGCCAGCCCGACCGGCCAGGCCACCGCCAGCAGCACGCCGAAGAAGGTCGCGACGCCCTTGCCGCCCCTGAACCCGAGCCAGACCGGGAAGATGTGCCCGACGAAGGCCGCGCCGCCGGCGACCGCGGCCGCTACGGCCGGCGGGCTGGGCGCGCCGAAATGGATCGCCGCGGCGAGTGCGATCAGCGCCGCCGCGGCGCCCTTGCCGCCATCGCCGATGAGGGTGATCGCCGCCAGATCCCGCCGCCCGGTCCTGAGCACGTTGGTCGCGCCGATGCTGCCCGAGCCGATCTGGCGGAGGTCGCCCGCGCCGCCCAGTCGCGTCGCGATGACGCCGAACGGGATCGAGCCCAGGAGATACCCGCCCACGACGGCGGCGATGGAAACGGTTGCGGCGGAGACGGCCATCGGCGCCACTCTAGGTCGCTGGAGCGTCACGGCAAAGCCGAAGTGAGCCCTATACGCTGCTGGCGATCGCCGCCTTCACCGCCGCCAGTCTGGCTTCGTTGCGGCGGTAGAAGATCCACTGCTTGATGCGCTTGGACTCGACCAGCCCGGCCTGGCTGAGGATGCGCATATGCTCGCTGACGGTCGGCTGGCTCACGCCGAGCTTTTCGGCGATCAGTACGCCGCAGACGCCGTCGTCGACCAGATCGCCGTCCACCTGTTCACGGAAGTGCCGCCTCGGCTCCTTCAGCCATTCGAGGATTAGCAGCCGGCGGACGTTCGCCATGGCTTTCAGCGCGGCGATGACCTGGACGTCTTGAATCATATTGTGACTTAGCTAAGTGGCGATCTAATCTGAGTCCGCTCACCCCCCATAAAGGAGCCAGCGCCGATGAGCGAGAGTCCCGATCGTTACGACATCTCCACGGAGATCCTCTTCGGCGCGCTCGAGAGGATGGACGTGGGCGCGGTCGCCGGCGCGCAGACCCCCTGGTGGAACCGCACCCTGACGCAGGTGAACGACGCGGTCGTGCGGCTGGCGGTGATGGAGGGCGACTTCCACTGGCACAAGCACGACAACGAGGACGAGTTCTTCTACGTGCTGGAAGGCGCGCTCACCATCGACATCGAGGGCGGCCCTTCCGTGCGGCTCGACCCCGGCCAGGGCGTCACCGTCCCGCGCGGGCGCATGCACTTCCCGCATGCCCATGGCCGCACGATCGTGCTGATGGTGGAACAGGCAAGCGTCACGCCCACGGGGGACTAGGCGTCCCGAGCACGCGCGTGAGCGCCGCCCCGGGGCAAGCGCCGCGGGCGTTCGATTCGAGAAGGTCCCCGTTCGGGGTGGCGGTGGGCGGCGGAAGGCGGGCAACTGTGTTCGACGAGCACAGTGACTCGCCCGAACGGGGAACTCTTCTCAAATCGAACGCGCGCGGAACTGAGACGCATTAGACCACGGCGCAAACGCGCTCAGGGAAACGCTTAGCGCGGGCTTGAAATCGGCCCACTCGAACAGACGATGCGGTCGACCCAACACGTCAGCGTCACCTTGCCGTCGTGAGCGATGGGATCGCCGTCTCGATCAAGGCGTGTCTGGTGTTGTCCCGGTGAAGGGGCGCCGAGCCGGTAGGTTGCAGGGCAGGTGTTCTGGGACTCGGCGGAGAATAACGTGGCTCAGGATCACCACGGAACGGTGCGCCCCTCACGGTCGAGATATTGCAGACCGGGTTTGCCCTGCTGCGAGAGCAAGACGTCCACGACTTTCGGAATGGCCTCCTCGACACTGAACGGCGCGTCCGGTCCGCCCAGGGCGGTGCGGATCCAGCCCGGAGCCATCAACACCAGTGCGCGCGGCTCTCCGGCATGACGCGCGGCGTAGCATCGCATGAACTGGTTCAAAGCGGCCTTGCTGCCGCGATAGACTTCAGCCCCGCCCTTCTCGTTGTTGCTGATGCTCCCCTGTCCCGACGACATGACGCCGATGAGCCCGTCCGCAGGAACAAGGTCCTGCAGTCCCTCGATGACGCGCATCGGGCTCAGGGCGTTCGTGACCAGTACGCGAACGAACTCCTCCGTCGACACCTCCGCGACGGACTGGCGCGGGTTGGCGTTGGCGATCCCGGCGTTGTGAAACAGGATGTCGAAGCTGCGGCCGGAGAGACGGTCGTGCAGCGCCGTGATCTGATCCGGCTCCGTGATGTCGAGGGACTCGATCTCAATACGGCCCGGATGTTCATCCGCCAGATCGTGCAGCTCGGTTCTGGCGCCGCCTTGCACCGTCCCAACGACGTTCCACCCCCTCTTCAGGAATTCAGCCGGCCATCGCGAGGCCAAGACCGCGCGATGCGCCGACAAGGAGGATCGTAGGGCTGGTGTCGCGAGATACGGATGGACGCATGAGGATGCCTTCGCCGGAGATGTCGGAGCGAATGTGCGTGAACCCTTCGGCGAGCGCCAGACGCATCCCATGCACAAGATAGTTGCGTCAGACGCTATGGCTCATCGTCCAGATCCAGTAGCGTTCGGTTCATGGACAGCTGTGGACATGAACCTGCTTGCCGCGCTGGACGCGTTGCTCGCCGAGGGCAGCGTGACAGGGGCGGCGCGACGCCTCGGCTTGAGTTCTTCCGCCATGAGCCGAACGCTGGCGCGGCTCCGGGCCGCGACGGGCGATCCGCTGCTCGTGCGCGCCGGGCGCGGGCTTGTGCCGACACCGCACGCCACCGAACTGCGCGATCGGGTCCATCAGCTTACCCGTGACGTCCGCACGGTCCTCAGTCCGCATGCCAGCCATCTGGACGTCGCCTCGCTCGAGCGAACCTTCACCATTCGCGCCGGCGAAGGGTTCGTCGAACGGTTCTCCGCACCCTTGGTGGCCGCGATCACCGCAGCCGCGCCACATGTCCGCCTGCGCTTCGCGCCCAAGACCGACAAGGATGCTCTTCCACTCCGGGATGGACAGATCGACCTTGAGATCGGGGTGCTCGGAGCGTCCGCGCCGGAGGTGCGGACCCGGTTCTTGTTCCGCGACGCCTTCATCGGCGCGGTCCGGATCGGACATCCGTTGCTGGACGGACCAATGACGCCCGAACGCTACGCGGCGTGCGGTCATGTCGTGGCGTCGCGCAAAGGGGAACTTCACCGGGCCGGTCGACGACGCCCTGGAGGAGCTTGGGCTCAGACGAGAGATCGTCGCCGTCGTGCCCGGTTTCCCCGATGCGATGCGCATCGCGCGCGACACGGACCTGGTCGCGCTTGTGCCACGTTCGGGTCTCGCCAGCCCCGCAAGCGTTGACCCGACAGTGCAAGGCCTTGTCGGCTTCGACCTTCCCGTTCGTACGCCGCCGATCGCGATTTCGGCGATGTGGCATCCGCGAATGGACGCCGACCCGGCCCACAGATGGCTGCGCGACACTGTCGTGGCCGTGTGCCAAGCGGCAGCGCCGCCACGGTGAAGCAGTCTGGAGACGGAAACGGACTATGGGTCGCCGGGCGGTCCCGGATGATGGGCGGGCTTTCGCACAGCCGGAGGGGTGAGGTCGCGGGACGCGCCTAGACCCTGGCGTCGAACACCACGCGGCCGTCGACCAGGGTCAGCATGCACCTTGCCCTGCAGGCTGCGGCCGTCGAAGGGGGAGTTCTTCGACTTCGAGATCAGCTTGTCGGCGTCGATGCGGACAGGCGCGCCGATGTCGCAAAGGACGAGGTCGGCGGGGGCGCCGATCTTGAGGGCGCCGGCGTCGAGGCCGAGCAGCTGCGCCGGCTTCAACGTCACCGCCGCGATCAGGTCGACGAGCGGCGCGCGGCGCTCGTGGTGCAGGCTGAGCAGGGCGGGCAGCAGCGTCTCCAGCCCGACCGCGCCGGGCGCGGCCTCGTCGAACGGCAGCCGCTTGTCCTCCGCCGGCGCCGGGGCGTGGGCCGAGACGACGATGTCGATCAGGCCGGACGCCAGCGCCTCGATCAGCGCCTGGCGGTCGTCCTCGCCGCGCAGCGGCGGGTCGAGCTTGTAGAAGGTGCGGTAGTCGCCGATGTCGAGCTCGTTGAAGCTCAGGTGGTTGATCGAGACGGTGGCGAGACATCGGCAGGCCCTTGGCCTTGGCGCGCGCCAGACTCTCCAGCGCGTCGGCGCTGCTGAGCTGGTCGACCATGCAGCCGCGCGCCGGTGAGCTCGGCCAGCGCCAGGTCGCGCTCGAGCATGATGCTCTCGGCGATCGCCGGGCCGGCGGGCAGGCCCAAGCCGCCCGGCGAACTCGCTCTCGTTGGCGTTCGCGGCGCCGCCGAGCCACGGATCGGCCGGCCGGTGGGCGACCAGCACGCCGAAGCCGCGCGGCGTAGGCCAGCAGCCCGGCGCATCACCTGGGAGTCGACGATCGGACGGTCGACGTCGGTGACGTAGACGCAGCCGGCCTCGCGCATCAGGCCGATCTCGGCCATCTGCTCGCCGGCCAAGCCCTTGGTCGCCGCGCCGGCCGGATAGACGTGCACCAGCCGATGTCGCGGGCGCGGCGCAGGATGAAGTCGACCACCGAGGGCTCGTCGACCACCGGCTCGGTGTCCGGCTGCACGACGATCGAGGTGACGCCGCCCGCCGCCGCCGCGCGGGCGGCCGACTTCAGCGTCTCCTTGGTCTCCGCGCCCGGCTCGCCGGTCTTCACGCGGATGTCGACCAGGCCGGGGGCGAGCATGGCGCCGTCGCAGTCGACCAGCTCGATGTCGGCGGAGAGGCCCTCGAGCGCCGGCCGTTGCACCACCTCGGCGATAGGCACCACCGGCGCGATCAGCGCGCCTGGACCATCGTAGCCGCTGGCTGGGTCGACCAGCCGCGCGTCGACGAAGGCGATCGGACGAGCCTCGGCCATCAGTCGTTGTCCAGCCGCGCGGCGAGGCTGGCCAGCACCGCCATGCGCACGGCGACGCCCATCTCCACCTGGTCCTGGATCAGGCTGATGCCGAGGTCGTCGGCGACGTCGGAGTCGATCTCGACGCCGCGGTTCATCGGCCCCGGGTGCATCACCCGCACGCCCGGCGCGGCCTGCGCCAGCTTCTCGCGGTCGAGGCCGATAGAAGCGGAAGTATTCGCGGGTCGAGGGGACGAGCGCGCCGGCATGCGCTCCAGCTGCAGGCGCAGCATCATCACCACGTCGACGCCGGCGATGCCGCGGCGTCATGTCGTGGAACACCTCGACGCCCCAGCGCTCGGCGCCGACCGGCATCAGCGTCGGCGGCCCGACCAGGCGCACGCGCGCGCCGAGCGCCTGCAGCATGCAGCACGTTGGAGCGCGCCACGCGGCTGTGCAGCACGTCGCCGCAGATCGCGACGACGTCAGCCCCTCGACCTGGCCGAACGCGCGCCGCATGGACAGCGCGTCGAGCAGCGCCTGGGTCGGATGCTCGTGCTGGCCGTCGCCGGCGTTGATCACGCTGCAGCCGACCTTCTGCGACAGCAGGGACGCGGCCCCGGACGCGGCGTGGCGCACGACCAGGAGGTCCGGCCGCATGGCGTTCAGCGTTACCGCGGTGTCGATCAGCGTCTCGCCCTTGCTCATCGAGGAGGCGCGCGGGCTCATGTTGACCACGTCGGCCCCCAGCCGCTTGCCCGCCAGCTCGAAGGAACTCTGGGTGCGCGTTGAGTTCTCGAAGAAAAGGTTCATCAGCGTGCGACCCTTCAGGAGGTCGAGCTTCTTCGCCTTCTGCCGGTTCAGCGCCACGAAGCCGTCGGCGAGATCGAGCAGGTCGGCGAGCGCGTCGCGGTCGAGATCGGCGGCGGAGATGAAATGGCGGGCCGGAAACGGGAAGGTCCGCGCGCGGACGTCGTCGATCCCAAGGGGCGTTCCTGGCCATTAAAGCGCCGTTCTAGGCGGGATCGGCGCCTGAGCCAAGCTCAGACGCCGCGCAGCCGATCGAGCGCGCCTTGCAGGATCCAGGCGGCGGCGGCTTTGTCGACCAGCTCCTTGCGGCGGTGGCGGCTGACGTCGGCTTCGTCGACGAGCATGCGGTTCACTGCGGCGTCGAGAGGCGCTCGTCCCAGAACGCGATCGGCAGGTCCGGGCGCAGGCGCAATAGATTGCGGGCGAAGGCGCGCACCGACTGGCAGCGCGGGCCTTCCGTCCCGTCCATGTTGACCGGCAGGCCGATCACCAGCGCGGCGGCGTCGCGGGCCTGCATCAGCGCGAGCAGCGCCTCGGCGTCGGTGGTGAACTTCGTCTTGCGGAAGAGGTGGGTGGGCTCGCGATCATCAGGCCGACGTCGGAGATGGCGACCCCGATGGTCTTTTCGCCCAGGTCCAGGCCCATGATCGGCGCGCCCCTGGGGATCGCGTCCGGCAGCTCGGTAAGCTCGAAGACCGGCATGGGATCCGTCTTTCGGCGCACGAGCGCCCCTTGTCAAAACCGGGGCGGGATGGCTAACCGACGCCTCTTTTCGGAGAAGCTGGCCATGGCGATCGATGCGGCGACGGTGAAGAAGGTCGCGAGCCTGGCCAAACTACGGGTGGAGGAGGAGCGGCTGCGCCTGTTGGCCGAGGAGTTGAGCGGCATCCTCGCCTGGATCGAGCAGCTGAACGACGTCGACACCGAGGGCGTCGAGCCGATGACCTCGGCGGTCGCCGCCACGCTGCCAAGGCGCGACGATGCCGTCACCGACGGCGGCGATCCGGAGCGCGTTCTGTCCAACGCGCCCAAGCGCGACAGGAACTTCTTCGTCGTGCCGAAGGTGGTCGAGTAGTGGCCGCCGCGACGACGCTGACCCTGAAAGCCGCAATCGACGGCCTGCGCGCCAAGGCCCTGTCGGCCGAGGAGCTGACCGCGGCGCACATCGCCGCCGTCGAGCAGGCGCGGCCGCTGAACGCCTTCGTGCTCGAGACCCCGGAGGCGGCGCTCGCCGGCGCGAAGCGGGCCGACGAGCGCATCGCGCGCGGCGAGGCGCGCCCGCTCGAGGGCATCCCGCTCGGGATCAAGGACCTGTTCTGCACCGAGGGCGTGCGCACGACCGCCGGCTCCAACATCCTCGGCAACTTCAAGCCGACCTACGAGTCGACCGTCACCGCCAATCTCTGGCGCGACGGGGCGGTGATGCTGGGCAAGCTCAACATGGACGAGTTCGCCATGGGCTCGTCGAACGAGTCCTCGGCGCACGGGCCGGTGGTGAACCCGTGGCGCAGCCGCGGGTCGAACCAGCCGCTGACGCCGGGCGGCTCGTCGGGCGGCTCGGCCGCCGCCGTCGCGGCGGAGCTCTGCCTCGGGGCGACGGCGACCGACACCGGCGGCTCGATCCGCCAGCCGGCCGCCTTTACCGGCACGGTCGGGATGAAGCCCACCTACGGCCGCTGCTCGCGCTGGGGCATCGTCGCCTTCGCCTCGTCGCTGGACCAGGCCGGGCCTATCGCGCGCACGGTCGAGGACGCCGCGATCCTGCTGACCTCGATGGCCGGCCACGATCCGAAGGACTCGACCAGCCTCGACGTCGAGGCGCCGGATTTCTCGAGCTTCGTCGGCAAGTCCATCAAGGGCCTGAAGATCGGCGTGCCCAAGGAGTACCGGGTCGACGGCATGCCGGCCGAGATCGAGGCCTTGTGGGCCGATGGCGTCCGGTGGCTGAAGGACGCCGGCTGCGAGATCAGAGAAGTCTCGCTGCCGCATACGCGTTTCGCGCTACCGGCCTACTACATCATCGCTCCGGCCGAGGCGTCGTCGAACCTGGCGCGCTACGACGGAATGCGCTTCGGACTGCGCGTCGACGGCGAGGCCCTGAACGAGGTCTATGAGGGCACGCGCGCGGAAGGGTTCGGCGCCGAGGTGCAGCGCCGCGTCCTGATCGGGACCTATGTGCTGAGCCACGGCTACTACGACGCCTACTATCTGAAGGCGCAGCGGGTGCGGCGGCGCATCGCCGACGACTTCACCGCCGCGTTCGAAGACGTCGATGCGCTGCTGACCCCGACCGCGCCCTCGGCCGCGTTTGGGCTGGGCGACCGCACCAGCGATCCGGTCGCCATGTACCTGAACGACATCTTCACGGTGACAGTGAACCTGGCGGGCCTGCCCGGGCATGAGCGTGCCGGCCGGCCTGGACGCGCAAGGGCTCCCGCTCGGGCTGCAACTGATCGGCCGCCCGCTTGACGAGGGCACGCTGTTTTCGCTGGGCTACGCGCTCGAGCAGGCCGCGGGATTTGCGGCCAAGCCCGAGCGTTGGTGGTGAGCCTATTGTGGCGCGGCGGGCGCGCTCGAGGCGGCCGCCGGAGCGCCCGAGGCCGCGGCCGGCGCGGCGCCGCCTGATCCTGACGCCTGCAGGTCGGTCTGGATCTGCGCCAGCTTGGCCGCATCGATGTTGGCCTGCGGGAACTGCGAGATCTGGCGGATGCTCATGCCCTTGATCTGGTCGAGGCCGTCGTAGGTCAGGAGCGCGGGCAGGTCCTTCGCCAGCACCGCCTTCGTCGTCGGGTTGCCCAGGAGGTCGCTGATCGTCGAGTCGACCGAGGGGCCGCTGCTCGCCGCTGCCGGCGCGCTGGAGTTCGGCCGCCGGCGCGCCGCTTGCGGCGGGCTGACCCTGTGCGACGCTGACGGCGGCGGCGGCAAGGCCAAACGCGGCGCCGAGCGCGCCAAGGAACAGGAGTCTACGCATGCAAGGTCTCCCCATAGGGTAGCGGAAAAGGAAAGCGCGCGACCAAAGCCGCTTTTGCCGAGCCATACAAGCCTCAAGCTCGTTACTTCGGCGAAAGGCGCCGTGCTAAGGAGCGCGCATGAGCGACCATGCCGAATTGATCGAGGGCCGCACCGGCCCGTGGGAGATCGTGCTCGGGCTGGAGGTCCACGCCCAGGTCGCCTCGAAGTCGAAGCTGTTCTCCGGCGCCGCGGTCGGCTTCGGCGCGGGGCCGAACGAGCAGGTCAGCCTGGTCGACGCGGCCATGCCCGGCATGCTGCCGGTGATCAACCGCTACTGCGTCGAGCAGGCGGTGCGCACGGGCCTGGGGCTGAAAGCCAAGATCAACCACTGGTCGCGCTTCGACCGGAAGAACTACTTCTATCCCGACCTGCCGCAGGGCTATCAGATCAGCCAGTACAAGCACCCGATCGTCGGCGAGGGCGAGATCGAGGTCGAGCGCGACGACGGCACGAGCTTCGTCGTCGGCATCGAGCGGCTGCACCTGGAGCAGGACGCCGGCAAGTCGATCCACGACCTCGACCCCAACTGGACCTACGTCGACCTGAACCGCGCCGGCACCGCGCTGATGGAGATCGTCTCCAAGCCGGACATGCGCTAGCTCGGCGGAGGCGGCGGCCTATGTGAAGAAGCTCCGCACCATCCTGCGCTACCTCGGGCACCTGCGACGGCGACATGGAGAAGGGCAACCTGCGCGCCGACGTCAACGTCTCGGTGCGCCGGCCCGGCGGCGCGCTCGGCACGCGCTGCGAGATCAAGAACGTCAACTCCTACCGCTTCATCCAGCGAGGCGATCGAGTACGAGGCGCGCCGGCAGATCGAGATCCTCGAGGACGGCGGCAAGATCGCGCAGGAGACCCGCCTGTTCGACCCGGTGAAGGGCGAGACCCGCTCGATGCGCTCGAAGGAGGACGCGCACGACTACCGCTACTTCCCCGATCCCGACCTGCTGCCGCTGGAGCTCGACCCGGCCTGGGTGAAGGCGATCGAGGCCACGCTGCCGGAGCTGCCGGACGCCAAGAAGCCAGCGGCTGAGAGCCAGTACGGGCTCTCGCCCTACGACGCCGGGGTGCTGGTCGACCGAAGCGGCGCGGGCCGACTTCTTCGAGGCGGCCGCCACGGGCCGCGACGCCAAGCTGGTCGCCAACTGGACGACCAACAACCTCCTGGCCCGCCTGGCCGAGGCCGGGCTGGACATCGCCGACAGCCCGATCGCCGCCAAGGACATCGCCGCGCTGGTGCGAGCTGATCGAGGACGGACGTGATCTCGTCCAAGATCGCGCGGGAGGTGTTCGACCACATGTGGGCCGGGGAGGGCGAGCCGGGGGCGATCGTCGAGGCGCGCGGCCTGCGCCAGGTCAGCGACACCGGCGCGCTGGAGTCCATGATCGAGGCCATCATCGCCGCCAACCCGGACAAGGCCGAGGCGGTGAAGACCAAGCCGCAGGCGATCGGCTGGTTCGTCGGCCAGGTGATGCGCGAGACCGGCGGC
Source organism: uncultured Alphaproteobacteria bacterium (assembly GCA_963794315.1). GTDB lineage: Bacteria > Pseudomonadota > Alphaproteobacteria > Caulobacterales > Caulobacteraceae > Poindextera. Next base: position 379,003 of record CAWCDF010000004.1, on the reverse strand, counting down.
AAGGCCAACCCGGCCGCGGTGAACGCGATCCTGAAGGCCAAGCTCGGCGTTGAGTAGCGGTCAGTAGACGCCGGCCGGGATCACCTCGACGATCAGGCCGGATGCGCTGGACGCGAGCATCAGGTCGCCATCGCAGAGCAGCCAGATGTAGCCCGGCGGCGCGGGGCGCAGGTGGAAGCGCGCCGGGTCGGCAAGCACGGTCGCGGGCGCGTCCGGCGGCAACGTCTGGCCGGGCCACCATCGTCCGTAGTGGGGATGATAGCGCCCGCCGGCGTCGGGCGGCGGCGGGCGCAGTCGGTCGCGCGGCGGCTCGAACTGCAGCTGAGCGAAGTCTTGCCCGTGTTCGCCGCGCGCGGCGTCGAGTCGCTCCGGGGACGGGGCGCGAGAATGGCCCGCCGCGGCGGAGGCGGCCAGCAGGCCGAGCGCGACAGCAAGCAGCGCCAGGCCCGGCCATGCGTTCGGGCGCTGCTGCTCTCGTCTGTGCTCTGCGTTCGCGGCGCTCAACTCCGCTCTCCCGATCCAACCGCGGTACGGGGCCGTGGCTGAACGTCAACTGAACGCACGCAGCGGGCGATTTCCGCTTGCCCGTCGCGTAGCCACGCCGCCATGGTCGCGTCCGAGCGCACGCAGCACGGAGTCAGCCGGTGCAGGAGCCGATCGAAGTCCACTACTGGCCGACGCCGAATGGCCACAAGGTCACCATCGCGCTCGAGGAGATGGGCCTGCCGTATGCGATCAAGCCGGTGAACATCGGCCGCGGGGAGCAGTTCACGGGCGAATTCCTCGCCATCAGCCCGAACAATCGCATGCCCGCCGTCGTCGATCCCGACGGCCCCGGTGGCGGACCGATCGCCATCTTCGAGTCCGGCGCCATCCTCCAGTACCTCGGCCGCAAGACCGGGCAGTTCTATCCGAGCGACGAGCGGGCCCGCGTGAAGGTCGACGAGTGGGTGCATTGGCAGATGGCCAACCTTGGCCCCAACGCCGGCCAGCGCAATCATTTCCGCAACTATGCGCCGACCTTCATCTTCGACCAGCGGCAGATTGCCTATGCCGCGAGCCGCTACACCAACGAAGTGAGCAGACTCTATGGCGTCCTGAATACCCAGCTTGAGGGTCGCGACTTCATCACCGGCGACTACACCATCGCCGACATGATCACCTGGCCCTGGGTGTTCGCCCGCGACGGCCAGGGCATCATGATCGACGACTTCCCACACATCAAAAACTGGCACGCACGCGTCGGCGAGCGGCCAGCGGTGCAGCGGGCGCTGGCCGCGGCGGCCCAGGTCCGCGCCGGCGGCGGACTGCAGGCCGGCGGACGCGAGGCCGCCGAGGCGCGCAAGATCCTCTTCGGCCAGCGCGCCCGGGCCTGATCGAGCGGCAAGTTGTCGCGGCCGAATTGCCGGCGGCAATAGGGACTTCCGGCAGCACAGCCGAACGAGGTCGCAAGTCGAGAATGGCTAACGGCCAGCTTAACTATATGTTTATCTCACCGGCTCTTTCATCGAAGCCAGGGCGAGAACGCCTGCGTCGTGAAGGCGGTTCACCCGCGAAGATGGGGGTGCTTAGGTATGTTGGCAGATCGGGAGAAGCCCGTCGCGCCAGAGCCTGTGATGGAGCGGGACCTGCCGCTGCCAGGACCAAACTCGTCGGGCGACGAGCTGTTCAAGATGGGGCTCTTGTACTCAACCGGCCAAGGGGGCGCGCCGCTCGACTATGTCTCGGCGCACATGCTGTTCAACCTCGCCGCCATGCGCGGTTCGCTCGAGGCGAAGATCTACCGCAAGGAGATCAGCCAGGAGATGGACCCGCAGGACGTGGCGGAGGCGCAACGCGCGGCCCGCGAGTGGCTCAGCCACGGCTAGTGTCCCGATTCCGAAGTTCGCTCTCCGCCCGATCCCATAATCCAGCAAACTTCAAATCCGGTACGCTAGATCAGTTGACGCCGCTGATGAAGGCGGCGCCGTGGGTGTACTGGAAGCCCAGCTGCACCGGCGAGACGTCCTTGAAGTACTGCTGAACGAACAGCCCCGCCTCGGCGATGCTGGTGCGCGGCACGTAAACGACATCGAATCGACGCAGCGGCACGAGATCGACGGCCGGATCGGTCATACCTCTTCTGAGATCGGTCGTCCGCAGCATGGCCGATCCATCGGGGCCTCGGCGGATGATCACCACCTGGCTGCGCTTGGCGATCGGCGTGAACCCGCCGGCCAGGATGACTGCCTGCAAGGCGTTGATGTCGCCCGGCATGTCGTAGATGCCGGGCTTGCTCACCTCGCCGCCGACGAACACCTTCAGAGTCTGGGCCTTTATGGACAGCGAGACGTCCGGACGGATGAGCTGGCTCGCGTAGGCGCGCGTGATCATCGCTTCGGCCTGGCTGACCGTCCGGTCAGCGACCATCACCGAGCCGGCCAGCGTCAAGTAGAGTCGTCCGTCCGGCTGGACGGTCAGTGTCTTGTTGAGCTCCGGCGCTGCCGGCACGGTCAGGTCGACCTCGTCGCCGGGATAGAGCCGGTAGGGCGGCTCGGTGTCGGTCCAATTGGCGTAGCGGATGTCCGGGAAGTCGGCGCTCGGCCGCGGGCTGGGGGTGAAGATGTCCGGACCGCCGGTTGCGCAGCCGCCGACGCTGAGGGCCAAGCCGAGAACGAAGGCGCGCCGCGCCGGGGAAAGGGGCATTTCGAGGCTTCCAGAACCAAGCTTGGGACCGGACCCAAGGGTTAACGAAAATGGGTAACCAAGCGTTAATCGCGGAGCGCCAGGGTCGCCTCATGCCGCGCGGCGTTTGGGATTCTCATGTCGGATAGCGCCTGGACCGCAGGGACGACGAACGGGCGCGCCTCGCGAACCGGCATGCGCACGCGGCCGCGCTATGGCGCGGGCGACGTCGTTCCGTTGCTCTGGCGCGAGCGGTTCCTGGCGCTGACGGTGTTCATCGTCGTCTTCGCCATCGGTCTGGCCGTCGCCTTCATGATGAAGACCACCTACGACGCGCAATCGAGCATCCTGGTGCGGCTGGGCCAAGCTTACGTCTACCAGCCGCCGGCCGGCAACGCCGCGCAGGGCGCGGTGCCCGAGTCGGACCAGGTGCTGCAGTCTGAAGTCGAGATTCTGTCGAGCGCGCAGGTGAAAGAGCGCGTCCTTGAACGCCTCGGCCTGGCGCGCGTGTTCCCAGCACTCGGCCGCGGCTACGACACGGCCACGCCCGACGAGCGCCGGCTCCGCGAGGGCAAGGCCGTCGTGGCCATGGAACGCAACCTGAAGATCGCCACCACGCCCGGCGCGCCGGTGATCCGGCTGGATTACATCGACCACGACCCGCAGACCGCAGCGCAGGTGCTGAACGCGCTGATGGACGAGTACCTGATCTATCGCCGCGCGATCCTGCTCGACCCGACCGCGCCGCTGGAGGAGCAGCGCAAGGCGTTCGAGGCCAGGCTCGCGGAGGCCGATGAGGCGTACGAATCTTTCCTGGGCTCGAACAACATCGGCGACTTCGAGACCGAGAAGAGCTCGCTGGCGCAGCTGCAGGCGACGCTGCAGCAACAGAAGTACGCCAACGACGCCGAGCTGACCGATCGCGAGGGCCGCGTGGCCGCGCTGAGCGCGCAGGCGAGCGCGTTGCCGCAGGAAGTCGGGCTCTATCGCGACGTCGACCACACGGCCCAGGACAAACTCTCGCAACTGAAGGTCCAGCGTGAGGACCTGCTCAGCCGCTACCGCCCCGACGCCCAGCCGGTGAGGGATCTCGACGACCAGATCGCGACTCTGCAGCAAGCGATCGGCGCCGGCAGCGTGCAGGGTGACGGCGCCAGGCGCGTCGGCGCCAACCCAGTCTACCAGACCGTGCAGACCGACCGCATTCAGCTCATCGCCGAAGTCGCGGCGCTAAAGCAGGCCTCCGCGACGCTGGCCCAACAGATCGAGCAGGTGACCGACCGGCAGCTGAGGCTGGCACAGCTGGAGCCGCGCTACGACGCGCTCAGCCGTGATCGCGACGTGCTCTCCGGCAACGTGAAGGATTTCACGCAGAAGGAGCAGGACGCGGAAGCCGCCGATGCGATCGCGCGGCAGAGCAACGACAACATCGCCATCATCGAGCGCGCCGTCACGCCAGCGCAGGGGAAGAGCCTGAAGGCGCCTGTGGCTCTGCTCGCCCTGGTTCTGGCCGCTTTCGCCGCGGTATGCGCCGGCCTGGCGCGCGGGCTTTCCCGCCCAGGCTTCCCAACCCCGGCATCGGCCGGCCGGACGCTCGACCTTCCCGTGCTCGCCTCGGCAGAGCTGAAGCCGGCCCGCTAGCGAGGCCGACCGGCCCGCCGTTTGTGTGGTAGACACAACGTACGCGTCAGGTGCGGCGGCGATTCGGACGATGGTCGACCTAACCTCTGAAATGGCTGACCTTTGGACGGCGCTCGGCGCGCCGAGCGTGGGAGCGACGCGCATCATCCAGTTCGTCGCCGCGACCACCGGCGAGGGCGCTTCGACCGTCGCCCGCGAGTTCGCCTTCTTCGCTTCGAGGCGCGCACGTCGCGGCGTCTGGCTGGTCGACCTCGACCTGCTGGATGCTCCCCAGCATCGGGCCATCGGCGCCGACCCGGGCCGATACGGCGTCCTGGGACGGCAAAGCGCCGCCTCCCCCGACGGATCGGCCTTCTTCACGGTGCAACCGCCGATGCCGACCCTGCAGGGCCCGCCCTGGCCGGACGCCCGCTTCATCGTCGCCCATGCGGTCGGCGGCGCCAGGCTCTGGGTCACGCGCTTTCGCCGCGAGGCGCTGCAAGCCGATCAGACGCCGCATGTGCTTCCGACCGACGGGTACTGGCAGGCGCTGAGGCATCACGCCGAGCTGATCGTCGTCGACGCGCCGGCGCTCGATCAGTCCGCGAGCGCGCTCACCGTCGCGCCGCGGATGGACGCAACTGCCATCGTCGTCGCCGCAGACGCCCCGGACGCCGGCGCCGCCGCGGCGCTCAAGGAGGCGATCCAGAACGCCGGCGGGCGCTGCGCGGGGCTGGTGTTCAACAAAGCGCGCGACGACGCGCCGCCGTTCCTGAAGCGCTCGACGCGCTAGCTCATATGGCTTCGGCGTAGAGCGCGGCGCGGTAGAGGCGCATGGCGAACGCGCGGGCGAAGAGCGGCGCCGCGTCGGTCAGCGCCAGGCGCTTGAGCATCGGCCGCCACGCCGGGCGGAACGGCAGCCGTCTCAGGAGCCACGCGGCGCGATAGCTGGGATAGCGCTGGACCAGGCTGCGATGACGGCTGGTGACGCGGGCGAAGTTGCCGGCCGACTGCTCGTACTTGGCCGCGATCGTCTCCGGCCGCTCGAGGCCGAGGTGGGTTGCGGTGTTGTCGAGGTGCAGGATCGAATGGTCGCGGGCGACCCGCATGCCCCACTCGACGTCCTCCCAGCCCCAGCCCTGGAACGACTCGTCGAAGGGGTGGGCGGCGAAGACGTCGCGCCGAACCAGCAGGTTGGAGGTGAAGACGTGCTTCTCCGGCTCGCGCTGCCGCACGTCGGCGGCCGCGCAGTCGGAGGCCAGCGCCATGCGCCGGTGGAGGGCGAACTCGGCGGTGTCCGGCGCCTGGTCGAGGGAAAAGCCGCCGAAAGCGACGGCCGGGCGCTGGGCCGCCATCAGCGCCAGGTAGGTCGAGAGGAAGCTTTGGCCATCGGGGACCATGTCGGCGTCGAGGAAAAGCAGGAAGTCACCACGTGCGTGGGCGGCGAGCTGGTTGCGTCCCCTGGCGCGGCCGAGGTTCTCGGCGGCGCGAATGAAGAGCGCGGGCGTCTGGAGCGCGCGGATGGCCGCCCGCGCCCGACGGGTCAGCGCCGAATCGCCGCCGCCATCGTCTAGGACGAGGATTTCAACCGCGCCGCGCGGCGCTTGCACCTCCAGCGCCGCGAGCAGGGGGTACGGATCGTCGCCCAGAAAGGGGATCAGCACCGAAAGGCTGGGGGCCGCGCCGGCCCAGGCGACATTGCCGCTGAGACGAAGCCCGGTCATGCGAGCCTCAGCTGCAGGGCGCGCGCGAGGCGAAGGCCGCGGCTGCGCGCGCCGGCAATGTCGAAGGCGAGCGCGCCCATGCCATAGACCAGGATCCCAACGCCGGTCTTGGCGGCGAGCTCGACGACCCCGCCGCCGAGCGGAGGCGTGAGCAGAACCGCTTCGCCCATGACCAGTGACGCGACGGCGACCTTGCCGATCGTGGCCCAGGGCAGGGGAAGCGGCATCGCGCGCCGCCCCAGGGCGTAGGCGGCGACCGCCCCCAGCGCGTAGCTCGCTAGCGTCGCCCACATGGCGCCTTGCAGGCCGAAGCGCGGGATGAGCACCAGCGTCAGGATCAGGTTGGCCGAGGCGGGGATGGCCATGGACACAAGAAGCAGCGACGTGCGCCGTCCAAGCGTGAACGCCGTGAGCAGATAGTAGGTGGTCACGCCGGCGAAGAAGGCGCTGGCGGCGATCCAGGGCGTCACTTGCGCTGCGCCGTCGCGCAGCGCCGGCCCGATCATCACCGCGCAGAGCGGCTGAGCGACGAGGGCGAGCCCGACCGCCGCCGGCAAGGTCATGGCGACCATAAAAGCCGACTGCTCGCCGGCGATGGCGTCGAGCGCGGCCCTGCCGCCGCGCTCGAGGGCGGCGATCGCCGCCGGCGCCCCGGCCATCCCCAGCCAGATGAACATCACATCCAGAGTGCGGCTCGCGAGGCTGTAGCCGGCCTGGTAGACGCCGACGCTGCTCTGCCCGAGGTCGGCCGCGATGACAAAACGGTCGGTGGTGGCGATAGCCAGCGCCAGGATCAGCGACAACGAGACGGGCACGCCGTAGGCGAAGTAGCGGCTGGCCAGGGCAGCATGAAAGCGCCCGCCCCTCAGGTTCTTCAGTTCGACGGGGAGCGCGAAGATCAGGCAGATGGCCGCCGCCGCGCCGGCGCCGGCCAGGGGCGCGGCGCCGCCGAGACCGACCAGCGCGAGCCCGGCGCCGATCAGAAAGCCGCCGCCGGTGAAGACGACGTCCAGCGCAGCGGCGCCGCGGACGTCGCCAGCCGCGCGCCGGCGCTCCTGCGCGAGCCTCAAGAGGCTGCGCACCACGATGCTGGCCAGGCCAGCGGCGATGGCGGCCTTGAGCCCAGTCGCCATCGGCCAGGCCCAGAGAATTAAGGCGGTGGGCGCAGGCAGGCCAACCGCCAACCAGGCGAAGGTCCTGTAGAGGGTCGCGAAGTGGTCAGGCAGGGCGCCCGCGACAGTGCGCTCGGCGTAGAAGCGCGCCATCGCCGCCTCGATCCAGGTGAAGCTCAGCATGTGCGCGAGGCTCATGACCGAGAAGGCGAGCGCGTAAGCGCCGTAGTCGGCCGGGCTCAGCAGCCGGGTGAAGACGATGATGCCGAGAAAGCCGGCCAGCCCCTGCACGATGTTTACCGGCAGGTAGCCGATCACGCCACGCCAGAACATCCGGGCCGCTCGCTAGCGCGCCGCCCGGCGGTCGCCGAGCAGGCAGGGCAACGTCATCGCCATGATGAAGAGGTCGAGCCAGAACGACTGGCGCTCGACGTATTCGATATCCAGCGCGACACGCCGCCGCACGCGCTCGGGCGTATCGACGGGGCCGCGGCTGCCCTTGATGGCGGCCCAGCCGGTCATGCCCGGCTTGATGCGGTGTCGGTGCGCATATTCGGCGACCAGCTTGGCCGATTCCACCTCGCCGGTCTTCATCTGGGGCGCATGCGGCCTTGGCCCGACCAGCGACATCTCGCCGCGAAGCACGTTCAGGAGCTGCGGCAGTTCGTCCAGGCTGGTCTGGCGGATGAAGGCGCCGACGCGGGTCACCCGCGGGTCATCGACGCCGACCTGGCGGGTCGCGCGCTCGTCGCAGGTCTCGACCCGCATGGAGCGGAACTTCCAGACGATGATCTCTTCGTTGTTGAAGCCCTGTCGCCGCTGGAGGAACAGGATAGGCCCCGGGCTGTCGAGGCGAATCGCGATGGCGACCGCGAGCAAAACCGGCAGGGCCAGAACAGCCGCAACGGCGCCCAGCACCAGATCCTGGGCGCGCTTCACCAGCGCCCGCCGCGCGTCCATGCGGGCGCCGGAGAGGGTGGCGAGCGGCAGGTCAGCCAGCCGCGACAGAACTTCGCCGCGCGCCTCCTCGCCGCCGAAATCGACGAAGAGCGTGATCTCGTTGGGCAGGACGCGCAGCCGCGCGACCAGGTCGCGCACGCGGGCCTGGGCGGAGGCGGTGACCGTGATCACGATCCGGTCGACGTAGGGCATGATGCGGTGGCCGACGAGGGCGGCGGTGTCGCCCAGCACGCGGACGCCGCGCACGCTCTGCGGCGCTCGCGCCCGGCGATCGTCGAAAAGGCCCAGCACCGCCACCTCGCGACTCCGAAGCGCCTTCTCGATCAGCCGTTCGGCATTCGCGGTCGCGCCGACGACGACCACATTCGGCATGAGCCGGCCAGAGCGACGCATGCGGCGAACCGCGAACCACCACCAGATGTGCAGCAAGTAGACCGCGGCAAAGGCGAGGCAGAACCAGGTCCCACCGGCATTCCAGGGGCGCTCGGCCGGCGGCAGCACGATCAGCGTCGCGACCATGACGCCAAGCGTCAGGCCGAACGCCGCCGCGATACGGCCGAGATGGGCGGCGATCGTCTCCCGCGCGCGAAAGCTATAGGCCCCGACGGCGTGGAGGAAGAAGCCGAGCACGCCCGTGGCCAAGGCAAAAGGAACGACTGCGGCGACCGGGCTCGCCCAGACGCCGGCGGGGTTGGCGAGGTCGCAGGCCAGCCAGGCCAGCACCCCGATGGTCAGAAGATCGACGGCCCTGAAGCTGTAAGCCAACACCTCGCCGTTCAACCGCGAGCGGGTGGCGATCAGGCGCCCAGGGCGCAGCGGCCCGCGCCGGTCGGCGCGCTCTTGGGCCGGAACCGGCATCGGCCGCACGGCCGCGGCGCGGTCGGCGACTGCGGGAGGCGCATCCCACTGGGGCGCCGGGCGTGGTTCTAGAACGAGAGTCATCGGGCGCTACAGACCCCGGCTCGCATCAACCATGCCAGAAAACGGCGCGCGCCGGGGCGGCGCTTCGGAGGGGGCGGCCTGCACCCCAAGCCGGCGGTGCAGGGTGGCGGTGACGGAGGGATTCGAACCCTCGATACGGCTTTACACCGTATAACGGTTTAGCAAACCGCCGCCTTCAGCCTCTCGGCCACGTCACCCTCTTGGAGAGGAGGGTCCGGATAACGCGTTCGAGGGAGGCTGGCAACGTGACGCGGACGGCCGGGAGGCGCCGCGCGGCGCTTGGTCGGGATGGCGTCGGGGCGTATTTCTAAGCGAATCGCAAGACCTGCGGACCTAGGCTCCGAGGCCATGATCGTACGCAGAGCGACCCCAGACGATGCGCTTGATGTGCTGGCCTGGCGCAACGACCCGACAACGCGGGCGATGTCGCGCAACGGCGACGTCGTTGGCGAAGTTGAGCACCTCGCCTGGTTCGAGCGCGCGCTGGGCGATCCGGATCGGCTGCTGCTCATTGGCGAGGTGGGCGGCGACAAGGTCGGCCTGGTCCGCATCGATCGCGGCGAGACCTGCGAAATCTCTATCAATATCAATCCACTGGCGCGTGGTCGGGGGCGCGGCGGCGAGCTCTTGTCGAGGGCGCTGGCCGGCCGCGACGGCCCCCTCGTCGCCGAGGTCAAACGCGAGAACACGGCGAGCCGGCGCCTGTTCGAGCGGGCCGGCTTCGTCCTCGCCGGCGAACGCGACGACATGCTCTGCTATCGGAAGGGCGAGATGAGCCGCACGATCACGATCGCTGGCCGCCGGATCGGGCCGGACGAGCCGCCGTTCATCATTGCCGAGCTGTCGGGCAACCATAACGGCGACATCGGCCGGGCGCTGAGGATGGTCGACGCCGCGCACGCGGCGGGCGCCGATGCGATCAAGCTGCAGACCTATACAGCCGACACGATCACGATCGACCACGGTGGGCCGGGTTTCGTGATCGAATCCGGGCTGTGGAAGGGCCGGCGGCTGTACGAGCTCTACCAGGAGGCGGCCACGCCCTGGGACTGGCACCCACGGCTGTTCGAGCGCGCGGCCCAGCTTGGCGTCATCATCTTCTCGACGCCGTTCGATGCGACAGCGGTGAGCTTCCTCCAACGCCTGCAGGCGCCGGCCTACAAGATCGCCTCGTTCGAGCTGGTCGACCTGCCGCTGATCGAGCGCGTAGCGAAGACCGGCAAACCGATGATCATGTCGACCGGCCTCGCCTCGCCGGCAGAGATCGGCGAGGCGGTCGCGGCCGCGCGCGGCGCGGGCGCCGAGGCGCTCGTTCTGCTGCATTGCACGAGCGGCTATCCGACCCCGGCGCGCGAGATGCACCTGCGCACGATGCAGCATCTGGCCGCGGAGCACGGCGTGCTGGCCGGTCTGTCCGACCACACGTTGGGGACGGCGGTCTCGGTCGCCGCGGTCGCGCTGGGCGCGCCGGTGATCGAGAAGCACTTCACCCTGGCCCGCGCCGATGGCGGCCCGGACTCGGCGTTTTCCCTTGAGCCGGACGAGCTCAAGCAGCTGGTCGACGATTGCCGGACGGCCTGGGAGGCGCTGGGGGAGGTCCACTACGGCGAGGTCGAGAGCGAGAAGGCGCAGCGTGACCTTCGCCGCTCGCTCTACGTCGTCGCCGACATCCCGAAGGGGGCGCCGATCACCGATGCGAACGTGCGCTCGATCCGGCCCGGCCACGGGCTGGCGCCCAGGCACCTGCCCGAGGTCCTGGGCCAGGTCGCCAACCGCGATCTCGCCAGGGGTACACCCCTCGACTGGTCAATGCTGGTGCAGGGCCGGCCGAGCTAGCGCCGGCTCGCCGGCCGGCAGGCCGCGCCAAGGGGCGCTGCGGCCCTGCGCGGCCGCCTGAAGCCGCTCGCGAAACCGGCCGGCTTCAGCCACCGGATCGCGGAGAGGTCTGTGGGCTGCGAGCCACGCACCTGCCGGCGCGGCGATCAGCGCGTGCGCGGCGATGCCGGCCGCCAGGATCACCGGGAAGACCCCGGCCCAGATCGTCCACGCCACGGCGCCCGCCGGGTGCGGGATCAGTCGCTCAGCGAGGTGGAAGTAGACGATGTCGACCGGCAGATAGACCAGGTAGACGCTGATCGCGATCCGCCCAAGGGAGGGGAGCGGCGGCCAGGTGAGCGCCGGCGCCGGCGTCTTCGCCGTCTCGGCGAGGCCGAACACCAACGCGCCGAAGGCAGGCCAGATCATCAGGTCGGAGAGCCGCAGCAGCGAGGCCGTCAAGATCCAAGCTCCGGCGAGCGCGGCGACCGTCCGAGCCCATCCGCCCGGCAGCGTGGTTTCGCGGCCGAGCGCATAGAGGCCGGCGCCCATTAGGAATGCGGGGATCGTCTGCAGCGCGCCGAACTGGGCTGTCATGTCGGTGAACAGCACGCCCGCGGCGCCGGCGAGCAGATAGCCGGCGTTGAACGCAAGCCAGGCGGCGGCGATGATCAGCCACGGCGGGCAGCGGCGGCCGAGCGCGAACCAGGCGATCGCGGGGAAGCCCAGGAGCGCGAGCCACTCGGCCGAGATCAGCCAGGAGGGGAAGTTCCAGGTGACCGTTGGCGTAGCGCCCCACGCCTGCGCTAGCGCGAGGTTGGCGATCAGCCCGCGCAGGTCGAAAACGCCGCGTGGAGCAGCGCCAAAGATTGCCGACGCCGCCGCGACGAGGACGGCCATGAGCGCGATCATCGCGACATGCAGCGGATAAACCTGGCTCAGACGGGTCCAAAGCAGGCGCCCGTAGCGCAGCCGGCCGGCGGCCCTGTCGGTCATCCAGCGGTGGCTGGCGAGGAACCCGCCGAGCACGAAATAGAGCTGCGCGCCGAGATAGCCCTTGAAGACGAGACCACTGCGGTCGCCGGCCTGTAGGCCGAGGTGCAGGCGGAATTGGTTCAGGATGATCCAGGCGAGCGCGATGAAGCCGAGCGAGATCAGCGGTTGGATCTCCCTCGGATAGGCGGGCTTGCTCGTGAGGCCCTCGCCTGGGCGAACCTCGAACATGATCGGAGTCCCAATGTGGCGTCGCTCGGCGCCATCGGGGGCAGGAATTGGGCCAGCGGGCGCTCTGGCGTTATGGTGCGCGCCGACTCGTTTCGCGCTAGGTCAGCCGCATGACGTCGCTGCAACCCCGCTCCGCCGATGAAGCGCAACGGCAGAAGTCGCTCTATCGACGCGTGCTTCTGAAGGTCTCCGGCGAAGTGCTGATGGGCGAACAGCCTTTCGGCATCGACCTCGCCACGCTGGACGCGGTCGCGGCCGACATCGCCGAGGTCGCCGCGCGCGGCGTCGAGCTCTGCCTGGTCATCGGCGGCGGCAACATCTTCCGCGGCCTCTCCATGGCCGGCAGGGGCATGGAGCGGGCGAGCGCCGACTACATGGGCATGCTGGCCACGGTGATGAACGCGCTGGCTCTGCAGAGCGCGCTCGAAAAGATCGGCGTCGATACCCGCGTGCAGTCGGCCATCCCGATGGACGCGGTGTGCGAGCCCTACATCCGCCGCCGCGCGCTGCGGCACCTGGAGAAGGGGCGGGTGGTGATCTTCGCCGCCGGCCTGGGCGCGCCCTTCTTCACCACCGACACGGGGGCGGCGCTGCGCGCCGCCGAGATGGGCTGCGAGGCGCTGTTCAAGGGCACGAGCGTCGACGGCGTCTATTCCGCCGACCCCAAGTTCCATCCGAACGCTGAGCGTTACGAACGGCTGAGCTACATGGACGTGCTCTCACGCGACCTGCGGGTGATGGACGCCTCGTCGATCAGCCTGATGCGTGACAACGGAATTCCGATCGTGGTGTTCTCCATCCGCAAGCGGGGCGCGTTCCTTGAGGTGCTGGGCGGGGGAGGGCTGCACACCGTGATCGGCCCGGAAATCGCCAACTAGAAGGGAGACGCTTAAGACCATGGCCGCCGCCGAAAAGCCTGTCCTCAGCCGCTATCACGACCGCATGGACAAGGCGGTCGCCGCTCTGAAAGAGGAGTTCGTCGGCCTGCGCACCGGCCGGGCCTCGGCTGGGCTGCTCGAGCAGGTGATGGTCGAGGCCTACGGCGCCACCATGCCCCTGAACCAGGTCGGCGGCATATCCGTGCCCGATCCCCGCTCGATCACGGTCAGCGTCTGGGACCGCGGTCTTGTCGTCTCGGCGGAAAAGGCGATCCGCAACGCCGGCCTGGGCCTGAATCCCGTCGTCGAGGGCCAGAACCTGCGGGTGCCGATCCCGCCGCTCACCGAGGAGCGCCGTCGCGACCTGGCCAAGCTCGCCGGCCGCTACGCCGAACAGCAGCGCATCGCCGTGCGCAACGTGCGCCGCGAAGCGAACGATGATCTGAAGAAGGCGGAGAAGGACGGCGCTATCAACCAGGACGAACACAAGCGCATGGAACACGATGTACAGAAGCTGACCGACGAGGCGATCAAGCGCATCGACGAAGCCTTGAAAACCAAAGAGCATGAGATCATGCAGGTTTGACGGGCGCGTGGGCCGGTTCGAGTCACCTCAAGGGAACGTCCATGACGTCGATCTCAGCTTGACGGCGATGTCGCGGTCCGGCGCGCAAGCCGAAACGGAACCGCCCAATCCGCCACCCCTGCACGTAGCCATCATCATGGACGGCAATGGCCGCTGGGCGAAGGCGCGCGGGCTGACCGCGATCGCTGGGCCATCGCTCCGGCGTGAACGCGCTCAAGCGCACGGTCGAGGCCGCGCCGATCGCTCGGCGTCGACCGCATGACCGTCTTCGGCTTTTCCACCGAGAATTGGCGCCGCCCGGCCGACGAGGTGTCGGAGCTGATGGCGCTGATGAAGCTCTACTTCGAGACCGACCTGGCGCGGCTGGCGCGCGAGGGGGTGTGCGTGCGCATCGTCGGCCGCCGCGAGGGCCTGAGCCGCGACGTGCTCGACATCATCGAGCGCGCGGAGAACCGCACCGCCCACAACGATCGTTTCCTGCTGCAGGTCGCCTTCAACTATGGCGGACGCGCCGACATCGCCGATGCGGCGCGAAAGCTAGCCGAGGCGGCGCGCGACGGGACGCTGGATCCGTCGGCCATCGACGAGACCGTCTTTCAGGCCGCGCTCTCCACCGTCGGGTCGCCCGACCTGATCATCCGCACGTCGGGCGAGCTTCGGCTGTCGAACTTCCTGCTCTGGGAGGCGGCCTACGCCGAGCTGATCTTCCAGAACGTGCTTTGGCCCGACTACGGGCCTGAGCACCTGGCGGCGGCCGTCGAGGAGTTTCGCAAGCGCGAGCGGCGCTATGGCGGCGTCGGCGTCGATGACGTCCTTGCCGTCGGCTAGGCGATCCGGCTGGAGGAACCTCGGCCAAAGGGCGATCTCCGCGGTCGTCCTGATTGGCGTCGTGCTGGTCGCGGTCTTCTACGAGCCCCTGTTCTTCATCATGATCGCCGTTGCCGTGGCTGTGCTCGCCTCCGAGTGGGCCCGCATGAGCGCGCCGCCGGCGCCGATCAGGCTTGCCGTTGCGGTGGCCATCGCCGTCCTGGTTCCGGTCGTCTGCGCCAATCTGGGCACGTTTCCACTCGGGTGGTGGGGCCGATTCCCGCTTGCATTCCCGCTCGCCTGGTCGCTCATCCTGCCCGGCGCGTTGGCGACGGCGTTTGTCGCCAGCGCGCTTGGCTGCCGGCCGGGCGATGGGGCGTTCGGCGTCGTCTATATCGCCGCGCCGTGCGTGGCGCTCAGCTGGATTCGCGCCCAGCCCAATCCGATCAGCTGGACGATCCTGCTGTTCGCGGTCGTCTGGTCGGCCGACATTTGCGCCTTTTTGGTCGGCAATGCCCTGAAAGGGCCTAAACTCTGGCCCCGTTATTCGCCAAACAAGACCTGGTCGGGATTTGTCGGGGGACTTCTGGGCGCAATGGGAGCCGCAATGGCCACCGCAGAGCTGTCGACGGCGCGCTTGAGCCTGCTGGCCGCCGCCTTCATCGGCTTGGCCGGCGGGGCCTCCACGATGGGCGGCGACCTTTGGGAGTCGATGCTCAAACGCCGCTATGGGGTGAAGGACTCCGGCGACCTCATCCCCGGCCACGGCGGGCTGCTCGACCGCGTGGACGGCTTCATCGTCGCCGTCCTGGCCATCGCCGGCGCGCGCTACATCCACCAGTCGGGCTGGGTGCATTGAGCATGGCCCGGTCGGTGACCATCCTGGGCTCGACCGGATCGGTCGGGACCTCCACGCTCGACCTGCTCGCTCAGGCCTGCGCCCATGGCTCGGCGGACGTCGAGGTCGTCGCGCTGGCGGCCGGCGGCAACGTCGCGCTGCTGGCCGAGCAGGCGCTGGCCTGGCGGCCGAAGTTCGTCGCCATCGCCGACCCCGCGCGCCTCGGCGCGCTCCGCGACGCCCTGGCCGGCGCGGGCATCGAGACGGGCGCCGGACCGGAGGCGGTTATCCAGGCGGCCGAGATGGGCGCCGATTGGGTCATGTCCGCCATCGTCGGCGCCGCGGGGCTCGGCCCGACCCTCGCCGCTGCCCGGAGCGGCGCAGTCGTGGCGCTCGCCAACAAGGAGAGCCTGGTCTGCGCCGGCCCGGCGCTGCTCGACGCAGCGCGGCTGGCCGGCGGCGCGATCATCCCGGTCGACTCCGAGCACTCGGCGATCTTCCAGGTGCTGCGACTTCGAGCATCGGGACCGGGTCGAGCGGCTGATCCTCACCGCCTCTGGCGGCCCGTTCCGGGACTGGAGCCGAACGGCCATGGCCCGTGCCACGCCTGAGCAGGCGGTCGCGCACCCGAACTTCCGCATGGGCGCCAAGATCTCGGTCGACTCGGCGACGATGATGAACAAGGGCCTCGAGATGATCGAGGCCTCTTACCTGTTCGCGATGCCGCCGGACCGGATCGAGGTCTTGATCCATCCCGAGCAGGTGATCCACAGCCTGGTCGAGTACCAGGACGGCTCGACCCTGGCGCAGCTCGGCGCGCCCGACATGCGCACGCCGATCGCCTGCGCCTTCGCCTGGCCCGATCGGTTGCCCTGGCCGGCGCCGCGGCTCGACTTGGCGGCGATCGGCGCGCTCACCTTCGCCGCGCCGGATCTTGAGCGTTTCCCGGCGATCGCGCTCGCTCGCGCGGCGCTGACGAGCGGCGGGCTCGCGCCGGCGGCGATGAGCGCGGCCAACGAGACCGCTGTCGCCGCCTTCCTTGACCGCCGCATCGGCTTTCTCGATATTGCCGCGACAGTGGCTGAGACCCTCGAGCGCATGGAGCGGACGGGGGATCTGCGGGCGGGGGCGAACGCGAACGGCGCACTGGAGACCGCGATGGCCGCCGACCGATCCGCCCGCCGCGTCGCGACCGACGTGCTCGCCGCACTCGAACCCTCGCTCTAGGCGGAAAGGAAGACGCCCCCTCGATGGTCGCCCTCGTGCAAACCGCGCTGAGCTATATTGCGCCGTTCCTTTTCGTGTTGCTGCTTGTCATCACCGTGCACGAGTTCGGCCACTTCTTCGCTGCGCGCTTGTTCGGCGTTGCGATCGAACGGTTCTCCATCGGGTTTGGCCGCGCTCTGTTGAGCCGGCGTGACAAGAGCGGCGTCGAGTGGCGTATCGGCTGGGTCCCGATCGGCGGTTACGTGATGTTCGCCGGCGACGAGAATGTCGCAAGCATCCCCGACCAGCACGACCTTGCCGCCCTGCGGAGCGAAATCGTGGCGCGCGAGGGGCCGGGAGCGGAACGGAAGTACCTGCCGTTCAAACCGATTTGGCAACGCGCCATCGTTGCGGCGGCGGGTCCAGCGGCGAACTTTCTGCTGGCGATCTCGATCTTCTCCGTCCTGTTCATGACCATAGGCGAAGAGACTGTGCGGCCCAAGGTCGGCGATGTGGTCGCCGGGACGCCGGCGGCAGCCGCAGGCTTCCAACCCGGGGACGTCATCACGAGCGCGGCCGGCCGCACGGTCACGGACTTCGGGCAGCTTCACCGCATCGTCGCGTTGCGGGCCGGCGCAGAGATGACGTTCACCGTCGAGCGGGGCGGCCGGCTCGTCGAGCTGCGGGCGACCCCGGCGAGGAAAGAGGACGGCGGAGAGCTCGGGATCCGGTCGAACTCAGGACCCAGCCGACTACGTGCGTATTCGCTATGGGCCGGTCGCGGCCATCGGGGCCGGCGTTCGCCAAACCTGGGACATCATCTCTACGACAGTCGAATATCTTGGCCGGCTGGTACAGGGACAGGAGTCGCCGAAGCAGCTGACCAGCTTCATCGGCATCGCCCAGGTCTCGCATATGGCGGTCGTCGACGGCGCGCGCTACGAGCACGGCCTTAAGGACCAGCTGGTCGGCGTCCTGGTCACCGTATCAAGCCTCGTCGCCTTCATCTCCGTCAGCATCGGCTTCGCCAACCTGTTGCCGATCCCGGTCCTCGATGGCGGGCACCTGCTGTTCTACGCGTACGAGGCGATCGCCAGGCGACCGTTGTCCGCCGGTGTGCAGGCTGTCAGCTACAGGGTGGGGCTTGCCTTGCTGATTGGTTTGATGTTGTTCGCCACGACCAACGACCTGCAGCGCATCCACGTCTTCCGTTTCCTCGGCGGCCCGTTCTCGTGAGCATCCGCCCTTTGCCGATGGCCCAATCGATGGCTTCCTCCACCGTTCGCCGTTCCTGGGCCTGCGCGCGCGCCGGCTCCGGCCTGGCAGCGCTGCTCGCGACCACCGCGCTGGCGACGGGCGCCCTGGCCCAGGCGCCAGCCGGCGGATCGACCGTGCAACCGCCGCCGCCGCCGAGCGCCCAGCCGCAACCGCCGGCGCCGCCGGCGCCGGTGGTCCCGCAGACGGGCGTCGTGCAGCGGATCGTCATCCAGGGCAACGAGCGTATCGAGAACGAGACGATCCTCGCCTATCTTCCGATGCAGGTCGGCGACACCGTCGGCGCGGCCCAGATCGACGCCGCAATCAAGGCTCTGTTCGCCACCGACCTGTTCTCAGACGTCGCGGTCGAGCTGCGCGGGGGCGACCTCGTGGTCTCGGTGGTCGAAAACCCGATCATCAACCAAGTGGTGTTCGAGGGAAACTCGAACATCAAGGACGAAAAGCTGAAGGACGAGGTCACGGTCCGTCCCGCGCGGCATCTACACCAAGGCCAAGGTGGAGAGCGACGTCCAGCGCATCGTCGAACTCTATCGCCGCGAGGGACGCATCTCGGCGACCGTGACACCCCAGATCGTCGCGTTGCCGCAGAAACGCGTGGACCTGATCTTCGACATCGTCGAGGGCAAGAAGAGCGGCATCCAGCGCATCGAGTTCCTCGGCGCCAAACACTTTTCGTCCAACGACCTGCGCGGCGTGATCGTCGACCAAGGAGAGCCGCATCGTATCGGTTCCTGAGCTCGAACGACAATCTACGACCCCGACCGGGTCGACTATGACCAGGAGCAGCTGCGCAAGTTCTACCGCAACCGCGGCTACTACGACTTCAGGATCGTCAACGCGATCGCCGAGCTCGCGCCGGACAAGAACGGCTTCGTGGTCACCTACACCCTCGACGAGGGGCCAAAGTACCGGTTCGGCAAGCTGACGGTGAACACCGAACTCAAGAAGCTGAACGGCGCGGTCTTGCGCCAGCTGCTGCCCATCCGCCAGGGCCAGCTCTACGAGGACGACAAGATCGAGCAGGCCACCGATGCGCTGACCTTCGCCGCCGGCGCGGCCGGGTTCGCCTTCGTCGAGGTCGAGCCGCGCTTCACGCCCAACCGCGACAAACACACGGTCGACGTGGCCTTCGACGTGAAGGAAGGCCCGCGGGTCTACGTCGAGCGTATCGACATCGTCGGCAACAACGAGACCCTCGACTACGTCATCCGCCGCGAGTTGTTGCTGTCGGAGGGCGACGCCTACAATCGTGTGCTCGTCGACCGTTCGAAGAACCAGGTCAAGGCGCTCGGCTTCTTCAAGGACGTGGACATCACCCAGGTCCCCGGCAGCGCGCCGGACCGGACCGTGCTGCAGGTCAAGGTCACCGAACAGCCGACCGGCGAGCTGTCATTCAGCGCCGGCTATTCGACCGTCGACAAGCTGGTGGCCGACATCGGCGTCTCGCAGCGCAACTTCGCCGGCCGCGGCGAGGACGCGCGCGCCGAGCTGTCCCTGGGGTCGATCCGCCAACAGCTTAGCCTGGCGTTTACCGAGCCGCGGTTCTTGGGCCGCGATCTCAGCGCCGGCTGGGATCTCTACGGCTACCGCTACGACTTCACTCAGTATGCGGGCTACGTAACATCTTCGATCGGCGGCGATGTGCACGTCGGGTTCCCTTTGAGTCCCTATCTGAGCATGCAGCTACGTTATGCGCTGCACACCGACAGCGTGGCGGTGTCCTCGGTGCAATGTGGGCCGACGCCAACGCTTTCGACGCTGATTTGCGACCAGCAGGGCACGACGCTGACCGCTGCGCCGGGCTACACATTGCGCTGGGATCATAGAAACGACTTCCAAAACCCCACGCGGGGCTTTGAACTCTCGCTCTCGCAGGATTTCGCCGGACTTGGCGGCAGCGTGCGCTACGTCAAGACGTCGCTGGACGGCGGCTGGTACCACGGGTTTAGCGCCAACTGGATCTTGAGCGTCACCGGCCAGGCCGGCTATGTCGGCGGGTGGGGCGGGGACACGGTCCGCATCAACGACCGCTTCTTCGCGGGCGGAGGGAACGGCGGCGGCGCCATCTTCCGCGGCTTCCAGGTGGCCGGCATCGGTCCGCGCGACACCACGCCAGGCCTTGGCGGGGAAGCGCTGGGCGGCAAGCTCTACGCGGTGGGCGCCGTCGAGGAGACGTTCCCTAACGGCCTGCCGGAGCAGTACGGCATCCACACCTCCGCCTTCACCCAATTCGGAACGCTGGGCCTCTTGGACAACGCCGACAAGCGCCAGCCGGGAAGCCTGGTCACCGATCCGTTCGTGCGCGACGATCTGGCGCTTCGCGTGTCGGCGGGTATCAGCATCTACTGGAAATCCCCGCTCGGGCCGCTGCGCATCGACCTGGCCGTGCCCGTCGTTAAGAC
This sequence comes from uncultured Alphaproteobacteria bacterium, assembly GCA_963794315.1. Classification (GTDB taxonomy): domain Bacteria; phylum Pseudomonadota; class Alphaproteobacteria; order Caulobacterales; family Caulobacteraceae; genus Poindextera. Next base: position 358,947 of record CAWCDF010000004.1, on the reverse strand, counting down.
ATCCTACGACAAGACCCAGGTCTTCAACTTCTCCACCTCAACCAGGTTCTGATGATTATGATGAATAGACTGACCGCCGCCGCGATCCTCCTCGCCGCGGCCGCCCTGGCCCCGGTCGCCTATGGGCAGAGCGCCACAACGCCCCAGGTGCAGTACGGCCCGGCCGTCCCTGGCCTATGCGTCTTCTCCCGGGACGGCCTGATCGCCGGCTCGACCGTCGGCAAGGCGGTCGTCGAGCGGCTGAACCAACTCGGGCAGCAGGTGCAGAGCGAGCTCAGCGCCCAGCAGACCAGTCTGCAGAACGACGCCAAGGCGCTGAATGAGGCCAAGGCGAGCCTGTCCAGCGACCAGTTCAATGCGCGCGCGACGGCGCTCGCCGGGCGCGAGCGCGACTTCGAGCGGCTCGTGGAGGTCCGCCGGCAGGAGATGGCGCAGACGCAGCAGAAGCGGTTCAACGAGGTGTTGAACGACGCCCAGCCGGTGATGCAGCAGACCTTCCAGCAGCACAACTGCTCGATCTTGGTGGACGGCCAGTCGGTGCTCGCCGTCGCGCCGGGGATGGACCTGACGCCGCAGGTCATCCAGGGGCTGAACGCCCGGATCACACAGCTGACCTTCGAGCGCGAGCACCTCGACCAGGCCACCGCGCAGTAGCGTCTGGCGGGCCAGGCCCGCGGCGACGCCTGGGAGGGCCCATGCCGGACTCGCGCTTCTTCGAGAACCTCGGGCCGGTCACCGTCGCCGAACTGGCGGCGCTGGCCGGCGCGGCGTTGGCTGGCGACGGCGCGCGCGTGATCGAGCTGGTCGCGCCGCTCGACCGCGCCGAGGCGAATGCGGTCAGTTTCTTCGCCGACCGGCGCTACCGGACGGACCTGGCGTCGACCAAAGCCGGCGCTTGCTTCGTCAGCGCCGCCAACGCCGAGCTCGCACCGGCGGGTTGCGCCCGGCTGGTCACCCCCGAACCGAAGCTGGCCTACACAAAGGCCGCCACGCGCCTGCACAAGCCGCGGCTCGCCGCTGGCGTGGAGTTCGTCCATCCGACGGCGATGCTCGAGGAGGGCGTCGTGCTAGCGCCCGGCGTCGTCGTCGGGCCTGGCGCCAAGATTGGCGCCGGCACGCAGATCGGGGCCAATACGGCCGTCGGGCCTGGGGTCGCCATCGGGCGCGAGTGCGTGATCGGCGCCAACGTCACCATCGGCTTCGCGCTCATCGGCGATCGCGTGCGCATATACGCGGGCGCGGTGATCGGCGAGGCCGGGTTTGGCGTGGAGGCAAGCCGCGAGGGCGCGTTCGACACGCCGCAGCTCGGGCGGGTTCTCCTGCAAGATGGCGTGACGGTCGGCGCCAATAGCTGTATCGATCGCGGGGCCTGGGAGGACACCGTCGTCGGCGAGAACACCAAGATCGATAACCAGGTTCAGGTCGGCCACAACGTCCACCTGGGGCGAAGCTGTGTGCTGTGCGGCCAGGTCGGCCTGTCCGGCTCGACGATTGTAGGCGACGGCGTGCAGTTCGGCGCCAAGGCCGGGGTGGCCGATCACGTCTCGATCGGCGCCGGGGCGCAGGTGATGGCGGCTTCGGGCGTGATGCACGACATCCCGGCGGGCGAGGCCTGGGGCGGCGCGCCGGCGGTTCCCAGGCGGCAGTTCTGGCGCCAGGTCGCCTGGATCAGCCGCATGGGCAGCCGGAGGACCGACGGTTGAACGACGCGGTCGTCGAGGCGCCATCGCACGTGACGGTCGGGATCGACGAGATTCTCAAGCTGATCCCGCACCGGCCGCCGTTCCTGATGATAGACCGCGGCGAGGACTTCGTGCCCTACCGTTCGATGACCGGCATCAAGAGCGTCACGATCAGCGAGCCCTTCTTCGTCGGTCACTTTCCAGGCTATCCGGTGATGCCCGGCGTGATGATTGTCGAGGCGATCGCCCAGACCGGCGGCGTGCTGATGTCGAAGTCGATGAACCTGAACCTGGAGCGCAAGGGCATTCTGTTCATGTCGGTCGACAACTGCCGCTTCCGCTATCCGGTGAGGCCGGGCGATGTGATGCGCATGCCGGTCGAGGTCTTGCGCGCCAGGCCGGAGGTGGCGCGTTTCAAGGGCCGGGCGCTGGTCGGCGACAAGCTCGCGGCGGAGCTCGAATTCACGGCGGTCGTCGTCGAGCGGACCTGATGGCGAAAGTTCACGCAACGGCGGTCGTCGACACCGCCGCGCGCCTGGGCGAGGGCGTCGAGATCGGACCCTACTGCATCGTCGGCCCGGGCGTGACGCTTGGCGCCCGCACGCGCCTGCTCTCGCACGTCAATATCGAGGGGTTGACCGAGCTCGGCGAGGACTGCGTCGTCCATCCGTTCGCCAGCCTTGGCGGACCGCCCCAGCATGCGTCGCACAAGGGCGACGAGACCCGCCTGATCATCGGCGATCGCAACCTGATCCGCGAGCACGTGACGATGAACGTCGGCTCCAGCCTCGGCGCGGGCGTGACGCGCATCGGGTCCGACGTGACGTTCTTCGCCGGCGCCCATGTCGGCCACGACTGCGTCGTGGGCGACCGCGTCCTCTTGACCAATCTCGCCACGCTGGCCGGCCACGTGCAGGTGGGTGATTTTGCGATCCTCGGCGGGCTTGCCGGCGTGCACCAGCACGTGCGGATTGGCCGCCATGCTTACGTCGGCGCGCTCGCCGCCGTGCCGCGCGACGTGATCCCTTTCGGCATGGCCTGGGGCAACCATGCCCACCTCGACGGCCTCAATCTGGTCGGCCTGAAGCGGCGCGGCTTCTCGCGCGACCAGATCCACACGTTGCGCGCCGCCTATCGCGAACTGTTCGGCGAGGGCGGATCGTTCCAGGATCGCGTCGCCGCCGTCGCCGACGGCTACGCGAGATCGCCGCAAGTGATGGAGATCATCGACTTCATCCGCTCCGACTCCAGCCGGGCCATCTGCATGCCCGCGCGGGACTGACAAAGAGCCAAGCGCATGGCCAAGCTCGGCCTTATCGCGGGCGCCGGTGGTTTGCCGGGGGAGCTCGTTCGCGCCTGCAATGCTGCCGAGCGTCCCGTGTTCGTGCTTCGGCTGCTCGGGCTCGCAGACCCGGCGCTGGCGAACGCCGCGCCGGGCGTCGACGTCGGCCTGGCCGAATGGGGCAAGATGTTCCAAGCGCTCAAGCGCCAGCGCTGCGAGCGGATCTGCTTCGTCGGCGGCGTGCCGAGGCCGGACTTTGCCAACCTGAAGCCCGACCTGCGTGGGATCGCGGCGCTGCCGCGCGTGCTCGCCGCCGCCCGCAAGGGCGACGATGCGCTGCTGCGCCAGGTGATGCACGAGTTCGAGCAGGAAGGGTTCGTCGTCGAAGGCGCCGACACGGTCATCAGCGGCCTTACCATCGGCGATGGACCGCTCGGCCGGATCGCGCCGCGGCCGACGGACACCGCCGACATCGACCAAGCGCTGCGCGTCGCCCGGGCGTTGGGCTCGCTGGACATCGGCCAGGCGGTCGTGGTGGCCAACGGCCTTGTGCTGGCCGTCGAGGCGCAGGAAGGCACCGACGCGATGCTGCAACGCTGCGCCGATCTGCCGCGAGCGCTGCGCTCGCACGCCGCTGCGGCCGCCGGCGTGCTGGCCAAAGCGGTCAAGCCGATCCAGGATCGCCGCGTCGACCTACCGACCATCGGGCCGGCGACGATCGAGGCCGCCGCCCGCGCCGGGCTGGTTGGCGTCGCCGGCGAGGCTGGCGCGCTCCTCATCGTCGATCGCGATCAGGTTATTCAGACGGCGGATGATCTCGGCCTGTTCGTCTTCGGCGTTCCGGGGTCTTGAACCGCCCGGTTACCATCATGCTGGTCGCGGGCGAGGCGTCCGGTGACGTCCTCGGCGGCAACCTGGCGCACGTGCTGCGCACGCGACTGGGCGATAGCGGCGTGCGCTTCGTTGGCGTCGGCGGCGAGGCGATGGCGCGCGAAGGCCTCGAGAGCGCATTCGATATCGCCGAGACCTCGGTCGCCGGCCTGATCGAAGGCCTCGCCGCCTATCCGCGTATCGTGCGGCGGGCGGACGACACGGCGCGCCTGGCCGCGGCGGAAAGGCCGGATATCGCGATCCTGATCGACTCGTGGGGCTTCACCCTGCGCGTGGCGCGGCGCTTGCGGCGGCAAAATCCGGCCCTGCCGCTGCTGAAGTACGTCGGACCCCAGGTCTGGGCGATGCGTCCCGGCCGCGCGAAGACACTGGCCAGGACCGTGGATCGGCTGCTGGCCATCCACAGCTTCGAGGTTCCGTATTTCGAAGCGGCTGGGTTGCCCACCACGTTCGTCGGCAACTCGTCGCTCTCGCTCGATTTCCGCAGCGCCGATCCCTCGCGGCTGCGGCGCGCGGTCGGGGCCGGACCGGACGAGCGCATTCTGCTCGTGCTCCTGGGCAGCCGCCCAAACGAGATCGAGCGCCTCTCGCCGCCGTTCGAGGATGCGGTGGCCCGCCTGGTTGCCGATCGACCGGACCTGCGCGTGGTCGCGCCCGCCGCCGAGACGGTGGTCGAGCTCGTGCGGGCCAAGCTCGCGACCTGGCGAACGCGCGTCGACGTCGTCGAGGGCCAGACGCTCAAGTTCGACGCCATGCAGGCCGCGACGGTCGCGATCGCCTGCAGCGGCACCGTGACCACCGAGCTCGCCATGGCCGGCTGCCCGATGGTCGTCGCCTACCGCCTGGCCGAGGTGACCTTCCAGGTGGCGTGGGCGCTGTTGCAACAGAAGTACATTACGCTGATCAACATCGCCGCCGGCGCAGAGGTCGCGCCGGAGCTGCTCCAGCACGACTGCACGGGGCCGAAAATCGCCAACGCCGTCGCGGCGCGGCTGGATGACCCGGAGCTGCGCACCCGGCAGATCGCGGCTCAGAACGCCGCGCTCGAGACGATGGGCCGTGGCGGTCCCGACCCCGCCGAGCGGGCCGCCGACGTGGTGCTGGAGATGCTGGGCGAGCGCAGGGCGCGTCTAGGTCCGCCGGTCGATCGGGACGAACTCGCGGGCCGTCGGGCCGGTGTAGAGTTGGCGCGGGCGGCCGATCTTGCGTTGGGGGTCCTCGAACATCTCCTTCCACTGGCTGATCCAGCCGACCGTGCGGGCGACGGCGAACAGCACGGTGAACATCGTCGGAGGGAAAGCCCAGCGCCTTCAGCGTGATGCCCGAATAGAAGTCGACGTTCGGATAGAGCTTGCGCTCGATGAAATAGGGGTCGTTCAGCGCGATCTTCTCCAGCTCCAGCGCGACCTTCAGCAGCGGATCGTCGCTGTCGCCGATCTCGTCCAGCACCTCGTGGCAGGTCTTCTGCATCACCGTCGCGCGCGGGTCGTAGTTCTTGTAGACGCGGTGGCCGAAGCCCATCAGCCGGTATTTCCGGTCCTTCACGCCCTGCGACGTATTCGGGGATGCGGTCGACGGTGCCGATCTCGTGCAGCATCATTCAGCGCTTCCTCGTTGGCCCCGCCGTGGCTGGGGCCCCAGAGGCAGGCGATGCCGGCGGCGATGCAGGCGAACGGATTGGCGCCGGACGAGCCGGCCAGCCGCACGGTCGAGGTCGAGGCGTTCTGCTCGTGGTCGGCGTGCAGGATGAAGATGCGGTCCATCGCCCGGGTCAGCACCGGATTGGGCTTCCAGTCCTCGGCCGGCACCGAGAAGGCCATGCGCAGGAAGTTCTCGGCGTAGGAGCAGGTCGTTGCGCGGCGACACGAACGGCTGGCCGACCGAATATTTGTAAGCCCGCGCGGCGATGGTCGGCATCTTGGCGATCAGCCGGTGCGCGGAGATCTCGCGCTGCTCTGGGATCATCGACGTTGGTGCTGTCGTGGTAGAACGCCGACAGCGCCCCGACCGCGCCGGTCATGATCGCCATCGGGTGCGCATCCGAGCGGAAGCCGGTGAAGAACCGGTCGAACTGCGCGTGCAGCATCGTGTGGTAGGTGATGGTGTGCTCGAACTCGGCGAACTCGCGCCGCCGTCGGCAGCTCGCCGTTCAGCAGCAGGTAGCAGACCTCGAGGAAGCTCGAGTGCTCGGCCAGTTGCTTCGATGGTGTAGCCGCGGTGCAGCAAAACCCCCTTCGTCGCCGTCGATGTAGGTGATCTTGCTTTCGCAGCTCGCGGTGGAGGTGAAGCCCGGATCGAAGGTGAACACGTCGGCGTCGCCGTAGAGCTTGCGGACGTCGATGACGTCGGGGCCGGTCGGTGCCCTCGATCATCTGCAGGTCGTAGCTCTTGTTGTCGATGATGAGCGTCGCGCTTTTGGGCATGCAGATGTCCGTGCGTTCAAGGCTCGCCAAGTCGGCGCTTGCCACGCCTTATAGCGGCTTACTGCACTTGCGAAAGAGCATCCGCGATCCGGCCGAGGCTCTCCTCCCGACCGAGGGCGGCGAGCGCGCTGGCGAGGTCCGGCGCTACCGCGCCGCCGGACAGAACCGCACGCAGCGCCGGCGCCGATTTTGCCTAAGCCGACGCCTTCGCCCTCGGCGAACGCGCGAAGGGCCGTGTTCATGGCCGCAGCGATCCATTCGGGCTCGTCGTCCAGCCGGGTCGCCAGCCGCGCGAGCCGGGCGCGGGTCTCTTCGTCGAGCAGGCCCTTGGCCTTGTCGTCGAGCTCGAACGGGCGGGACCTGCAGCACGAAGAGCGGTCAGGTCGGCGAGCTCGAGGATGGTCTTGGCGCCCTCCTTCACCAGCGGGATCGTGCGCAGCGAGCGCCTCCGCGCTTGTCCGCGCCGACGATGCACGCCGCGCCTCGCGTGCACCTCTGCGACCAGGGCGAGCAGCCGCGCGTCGTCGGCCAGGCGGATGTAGTGGTTGTTGACGTGGCCGAGCTTGGCCCAGTCGAGCCTGGCCGGCGCGCTGACCACGTCGGCGACGTCGAACCAGTCGATCGCCTGCGCGTCGGAGAAGATCTCGTCGTCGCCATGGCCCCAGCCGAGCCGGGCCAGGTAGTTGCGCATCGCCTCGGGCAGATAGCCCATGTCGGCGAACTCGCTGCACCGCCTGCGCGCCGTGCCGCTTGGAGAGCTTGGCGCCGTCCGGGCCGTGGATCATCGGCAGGTGGCCGAACGCGGGAGCGCCCAGCCGAGCGCTTGGAAGATCAGGGTCTGGCGCGCGGCGTTGTTCAGGTGGTCATCGCCGCGGATGACGTGGGTGATGCCCATGTCGTGGTCGTCGACGACGACGGCGAGGTTGTAGGTCGGCGAGCCGTCCGAGCGCAGCAGGATCAGGTCGTCCAGCTCCTTGTTCTCGAACCGGACCGGCCCCTTGACCAGGTCGTCGACGATGGTCTCGTCCCTCGAGCGGCCCGCGAAAGCGGACCACGAACGGCGCGTTCGAACCGGGCGGCGGCTCGCGGTCGCGCCACGGCGAGCGGATGGCGCGGCCCTCGGCCCGCGCAAGCTCCCGCTCCGCGGCTAGCTCCTCCGGCGGTCATGTAGTCAGCGGTAGGCGCGGCCGGTCTCGAGCAGCCGGTGCACCACCTCGCGGTGACGATCGGCGCGGGCGTGCTGGAATACCGGCTCGCCGTCATGGTCGAGCCCGAGCCAGGCCATGGCAGTCGAAGATCATGCCGACCGCCTCTTCGGTTGAGCGCTCGCGGTCGGTGTCCTCGATGCGAAGGAGGAACGTCCCTCCCGTGTGGCGGGCATACAGCCAGTTGAAAAGCGCAGCGCGAGCGTTGCCTATATGCATCAGGCCAGTAGGCGAGGGGGCGATACGGGTGACGACGGGCCGGGCGGCCGGGGAGGGGTCGGACATCGATATACCGCTGGACGATCAGCCCGCCCGTTCGCCGGGCTGGGCGCGGGGTCTTAGCACGCGGTTTGGCCGGCTTCCTAGCTGGCGCGCGCTTGGCGTCGGGGTGAAGAGCGAAGCGGCAGCGCAACTCGACCGGCTGGTGCTGTGGACGCCGGTCGCGTTTGGCATCGGGGCCGCGAGCTACCTCGGCCTGAAGGTCGAGCCGCCGCTTTGGCCCCTGCTCGCCATTGCCGCGGTTGCGGTGACCGCAGCGGTCGCGGTTCGTCGGCTGGCCCGCAACCGGCCGGCCTCCGCGGTCGCGGCCTTGGTCGCCGTCGCCGCGTGCGGCGCGCTGGGTGGCAAAATGCGCACCGACCAGGTGGCCGCGCCGGTCATCGCGCAGGGCTTCGGTGTGGCTAGCGTCGACGGCTGGGTGACGGACGTCGCCAATCCCAGCGCCAACGGCGAGCGGCTGGTCATCGCCCCAGTCCGCATCGCCGGCCTCCCGCCCGAGCGCATGCCCTATCGGCTGCGCATCGTCGTGCCCACTGGCGCCGTGCTTGGACCGGGCGCGGCGATCCGCGTGTTGACCCTGCTTGATCCGCCGCCTGGGCCGGCCGCGCCCGGGCGCCTTCGACTTCGCGCGCGACGCCTGGTTCGAGGGCGTCGGCGGGGTCGGCCTGGCAATGAAGCCCCCGCAGATCATCACCCTCGCCGAGCCGCCCTGGCGGCTGCGGCTCGCCATGGCGGTCAACGCCTGGCGCTGGTCGCTGGCCGAGCAACTGCACGCCGACGTCGCCCGCGTCATGGGACCAAACGACCACGGCGCAAGCGGGCTTGCGGCGGCGGTGACCACCAGCCACGAGGATTGGCTCGACAACGACACGCGCGACGAGCTGCGCGCCTCGGGTCTCGCCCACATGCTGGCGATCGCCGGCCTGCACATGGCTGCGGTCGGCGGCTTCGCCTTCTTCGCGATCCGCCTTGGCGTCGCGGCTTGGCCGTGGCTGGCGCTGCGCGTGCCGGGCAAGAAGATCGCCGCGGCAGGCGGTCTGATCGTGGTCGCGCTTTACCTCATCCTCTCCGGCGCGCATCCGCCGGCCAGGCGCGCCGCCATCACCGCCAGCGTGGCCTTCCTGGCCATCCTGCTCGACCGGCGGGCGATCAGCCTGCATTCGCTGTCCATCGCGGCCCTGCTCATTCTGCTGGCGCAGCCGGAGGCGGTCGCCGAGCCCGGCTTTCGAGATGTCCTTCTGCGCCACCGCCGCCCTGGTGGCGCTGGCCGAAGCCTGGCCGATCCGTTCGCCGGCGATCGGCCTGCCCTGGCCGCTGGTGGTCCTGCAGCGGGTGCGCGACTGGACGATCGCCGCGCTGATGGTGAGCTTCGTCGCCGGCACGGCGACCGGCCCGTTCGCCATCCAGCACTTCAACCGCGTCGCCAACTACGGCGTGCCGGCGAACCTGAGCGCCGACCTGGTCGCCAGCGTGGTCATGATGCCGGCGCTGGCGCTGGGGGTGGCCGCGGAGAGCCTGGGCCTACCCCACCTGTTCACCGACCCGCCTCTCTTCGTCGCCGGATGGGCCGCTCGGGCCGTCCTGGGCCTGGCCCGAACATTCGCCCTGGCGCCCGGCAGCGGTCTTGCCTTCCCAAGCGCGCCGTTGATCGCGCTCGTCATCTCTTTCCTTGGCATCGTGTTCGCCTGCCTTTGGCGCGGGCGCCTGCGCTGGCTCGGCCTGCCGCTGGCGGCGGCGGTCGCGCTCTGGCCGCGCGGCGAGCCGCCTGTGGCCTGGATCGCCTCCGACGGCGACGATGCGGCGATCGTGGTCGGCCGTCAGGAGATCCCGCTGAGGCCCACCATGCGCCAATATGCGACCCAGCTCTGGGCCCAGCGGCGGGGGTTCACCCTGGCGGCCGATCCGACGCCGGGTCAGCAGGCCCTGTTCGACTGCGACCGCAAGCACTGCGCGCCGAAGGCCGGAACCGCGCCGGCGCTCGGCGGATGGTGGAGCACGCGGGCGCCGAAGCCGGGCGACCTCGACGCCCTCTGCCGCGCGAGCACGATCTTGGTTATCCGCGCGGCGGTCGCGCCGCCGGCGTCATGCGCGCACGTTCTCGTGGTCGGACCTGACGATGTCGCGCGGGGAGGGGCCGCTGAGATCTATGCCGCGCGGAGCGGCTGGAGGCTGGTCTGGGCGCAGCCGCTGCGCGGCGCGCGGCCGTGGTCGGTCGCTAGCTTCAGTGATAGCGGCGGATGAGGCCGACGAGCTTGCCCTGCACCTGGATCTGGTCGGGACCGAAGATGCGGGTCTCGTAGGCGGGATTGGCCGCTTCCAGCGCGATGGACTGCGCCCTTGCGGCGCAGGCGCTTGAGCGTCGCCTCCTCGCCCATCACCAGCGCAACGACGATCTCGCCGGAGTTGGCGGCTGACCCGCGGCGGATGATGACGTAGTCGCCGTCGTAGATGCCGGCGTCGATCATCGAGTCGCCCTGCACCTCGAGCACGAAGTGCTCGCCGGCGCCCAGCATGCTCTCCGGCACGATCATCCGGTCGCGTTCCTGCTGGATCGCCTCGATCGGCGTGCCGGCGGCGATGCGGCCGAGCACCGGCAGTTCGCGAGCGTCGTTGGCCGCAATCGGCGGGGCCAGCGATCGGTCGCCTTCCACCAGTTGGGGCCTGAACGGCGCGCGGCCTTGCGGCGGGGCCGCGGCGGTCGCCTGCTGCGGCAGCTTCACCACCTCCAGCGCGCGGGCGCGGTGCGGCAGGCGGCGCAGGAAGCCGCGCTCCTCCAGCGCGGTGATCAGCCGGTGGATGCCTGACTTCGACGCAAGATCGAGCGCCTCCTTCATCTCGTCGAAGGACGGCGAAACGCCGGTCTCCTTGATCCGCTCATGGATGAACATGAGCAGTTCGTGCTGCTTGCGCGTGAGCATGATAGTGGCCCTGAAGACCCTGGGGAACAAACCGACAACGTTAGCGATGTTCTCTAGGTGTTCTTCGTTAATGTCAAGATAACGAAGCGGGGTCCGCCAGCAGCCCGCGCGCCGCGGCTTCGACGTCGGCCTGGCGCATCAGGCTCTCGCCGACCAGCATGGCGCGCGCGCCGGCGGCTTCCAGGCGCGCGACGTCGGCGGGCGTGGAGATGCCGCTTTCCGTGACCAGCAAGGCGTTTGCCGGCGCACGCGCGGCCAGGCGCTCGGTCACCGCGAGGTCGGTGACGAAGGTGCGCAGGTCGCGATTGTTGACGCCGATCAGGTCGGCGCCGAGCGCCGCCGCGCGGGCCATCTCGGCCTCGTCGTGGGCCTCGACCAGGACGTCCATGCCGAACCGGCGCGCCTCGGCCATCAGCTCGCCGGCGAGCGAATCGTCGACCAGGGCGAGAATCACCAGAATCGCGTCGGCGCCGAGCGCGCGCGATTCGGCGACCTGCCAGGGATCGAGCAGGAACTCCTTGCGCAGGCAGGGCAGGGCGGTCGGCGTCGCGGGCCGCGGCTGAAGGTAGGCGTCGGCGCCCTGGAAGCTCGGCGCGTCGGTCAGCACCGAAAGGCAGGCCGCGCCGCCGCGCCTCGTAGGCCCCGGCCAGCGCCGGCGGGTCGAAGTCGGCGCGGATCAGGCCCTTGCGACGGCGAGGCCTTCTTGATCTCGGCGATCAGGGCCAGGCGGCCGGGCGCGTGCGGCGCGGTCGAGCGCGGCCCGAAATCCGCGCGGCGGCGAGGCTGCGCGCGGCATCGCGCCTCGATCGCGGCCTGGCCCCGCGCGCGGCGCGCGGACGGCGACCTCGTCGCGCTTGTAGGCGGCGATGCGCGACGAGGATGTCGCTCATGGCGTGTTGGTGATCGCGACCAGCCGGTCGAGCGCCGCCGATGCGCCGGCCGTCGTCGATGACCTCGGCGGCGAGCGCGACGCCCTCGCTGCAGGGTCTCGACCTTGTCGGCGACCAGCATCGCGGCGGCGGCGTTGAGCAGGACGATGTCGCGATAGGGCCCGGTCTGCGCCGCGCCAGCAGCGCGCGCAGCGCCAGCGGCGTTGTCGGCCGGCTCGCCGCCGCGCAGGTCGCTCGACGCTCGCGCGCGGCAGGCCGACCGCCTCCGGCGTGACGTGGAAGAGGCGCACGTCCGCCGTCGCGCCATTCGGCGACCTGGGTCTCGCCGGTCGTGGTCATCTCGTCCAGGCCCTCGCCGTGCACCACCCAGGCGCGCTCGGCGCCCAGCGCGCCCAGCACCCGCGCCAGCGGCTCGACCCAGCGGCTCGCGGACACGCCCGAGCACCTGCCGCTTCGCGCCCGGCCGGATTGGACAGCGGGCCGAGCAGGTTGAAGATCGTGCGGAAGCCCAGCTCCTGGCGGATCGGCAGCACGTGGCGCATGGCGCCGTGGTGGGCCGGGCGCGAACAGGAAGCAGATGCCGGCCTCGTCCAGCGCCCGCCGCTGCTGGTCGGCGGTCGGCGGCGATGTTGACGCCGAGCGCGGCCAGCACGTCGGAGGTGCCCGACCTCGACGAGATCGCGCGCGTTGCCGTGCTTGGCCACCTTCAGGCCGGCGCCGGCGGCGACGAACGCCACCGCGGTCGAGATGTTGCAGCGTGTGCAGGCCGTCGCCGCCGGTGCCGCAGACGTCGATCACCTCGTACGGGTGCGTCGAGCATCACCGCCGCGCGCCGCATGGCCCGCGCGCAGGCGGTGATCTCGCCCACCGTCTCGCCGCGCAGGCGCATGGCGGTGACCGCGGCGGCGATCTGGGCCGGCGTCGGCTCGCCCCGCAGAGCAGGCGGCGAAGAAGGCGTCGGCGTCGGCCTCGGTGAGCGTCGCGCCGTCGGCCAGCCGCGCGAGCAGCGGCTTGAAGGCGTCGGACATGGCCCTGGCCGATCAGGCCGCGGCCCAGCGTTTGACGCCGGCGAGGTCGAGGAAGTTGGCCAGCAGGTGATGGCCGCCCTCGGTGGCGATGCGACTCGGGGTGGAACTGCACGCCGTGCACCGGCCGCGTCGCGATGCCGGATGGCCCATGATCTCGCCGTCGTCGGTCCAGGCGGTGACCTCGAGCACCTTCGGCAGGGTTTCGCGCGCGACCGCAAGGCTGTGATAGCGGGTGGCGGTGAAGGGGTTCGGCAGGCCGGCGAACACGCCCGTCGCCGGTGTGGTGGATGGGGCTGGTCTTGCCGTGCATCAGGCGTCTTGGCGCGGACCACCTCGCCGCCGAACGCCTGGCCGATCGACTGGTGGCCGAGGCAGACGCCGAGGATCGGCAGATCGTCCGGCGCGCTGGCGATCAGCTCCAGGCAGATGCCGGCTTCGTTCGGCGTGCAAGGGCCAGGCGAGAGCAGGACGGCCTCGGGCCGACATCGCAAGCGCGTCGGCCGCCGCGATGGCGTCGTTGCGAACGACGCGCGTGTCCGCCCCAAGCTCGTTCAGGTAGTGGACGAGGTTGTAGGTGAAGCTGTCGTAGTTATCGATGACCAGGATCATGCGGCGCGCCTTGTGAGCCCATCATATCGGGCGGCGGGCGCGCCGCACAATCGGTTACGCTTGCGCGCTCGCCGAACGCTAGCGGCCGACCGTGGCCGAGCCGTTCGCGCCCTGGTCGGCGGCCGCGCCGGTCACGCTGGCGCGACCAGCGGACGTGCTCGTTGCGCCGCTGGCGTTGGCGCCCGCGGCGGGCGTGGAGGATGCGGCGGTGTCGACCGCCGATCCGGCTGCATTGGCCGCGGCGCCGGCGGGCTGCGTCGCCTGTCCGCCGGTGTGTTTGACCTTCCGCATGCCGGCGGCGTCCGTCTGCGCTGCGGTATCCTGCCCCGATGAGCTCAGCCGGCTAGCGTTGGTTTGGACCTGCAGCGAACCGTTGGCGTTCGCGCCGAGCGCGCCGGTGGCGCTGGAAAGCGAGCCGTCGACGCCGCCGGAGAGCGCCCCGCTTACGCCACCGCCGCCAATGAGCTGCGCTTCGGCGCTGGCGCCCGCCAAGAGCAGCGCGCTCGCGGCGCAGGCAGCCGCCAGAATGGGAACAGGTTTCGTCAAGATCGCCTCCTTAGGCTCAGGCGCCCCAACCGCACCCGATGCCAACAACGTCAGACGGCGACGTTGTTTCCGAAGCGCGGCACAGCAAGCCAGGTGGGTCCGGCGCGAAATTCGTTCCGGTCGGGCGTGCTTCAGCGCCTATCCTTCGCCCCATGACCCAGACTGAGTCGCTCGATCCGCACGAGGCGTTCGTCCAGGCGCTCGAGCGGGCGCGCGCCCGTCTGGAGCCGCCGCTGCGAAAGGCCCGCGCCTGGCCGGCGGTCGCGGCCGCGGCCCTCTTCGCAGTTTCGGCGATGGTGTTCGCGACTGCCGCGATCCTCGCCCCGCCAGCGCAGCTGACGCCGGTCACCGAGGTGCGCGGGCCCGCCTAGCCGTAAGATGTTCTTACTCGAAGCGCCAGGCTTCGGCGGCGGCGCGACTTAAAGCAGCGGCCTTCTGCACGGTCTCCTCGTACTCGGCGTCCGGGATGCTGTCGGCCACGACGCCGCCGCCGGCCTGCACGTAGAGCATGCCGTCCTTCACCAGCCCGGTGCGCAGCACGATGCAGGTGTCGACACTGCCGTCGCAGCCGAAGTAGCCGACCGCGCCGGCGTACGCCACGCCGCGCTTTTCGGTCTCCAGCTCGTCGATGATCTGCATCGCCCGCACCTTCGGCGCGCCGGAGAGCGTGCCCGCCGGCAGCGCCGCCATCAGCACATCCACCGGGTCGACGCCCGGGGGCGCGTCGCCCTCGACGTTGGAGACCAGGTGCATCACGTGGCTGTAGCGCTCGACGAAGAAGGAGTCGGTCACTCGCACGCTCGGGCGCCGCGCGCGCGCCTCCGGCGCGTTTCGGCCGCTCTGGCCCAGCATCGCCACGCGTCCGACGTCGTTGCGGCCGAGATCGAGCAGCATCAGGTGCTCGGCGTGCTCCTTCGGGTCGGTGCGCAGCTCCGCCTCGAGCGCCTGGTCCTGCTCGGGCGTGGCGCCCCTCGGCCGCGTGCCGGCGATCGGGCGGATGGTGATCTTGCCGTCGCGCAGGCGGACCAGGATCTCCGGGCTCGAGCCCACCAGCTGGAAGTCGCCGAAGTTCAGATAGAACAGGAAGGGCGAGGGGTTCGTGCGGCGAAGCGAGCGGTAGAGCGCGAACGGGTCGCTGGTGAACGGCGTGCGGAAGCGGTGGCTGGGGACCACCTGGAAGACGTCGCCGGCCTCGATGTAGCGCTTCGCCCGCTCGACGATGGCCCAGTAGGCCTCGCGCGAGACCGGGCGATTGCAGGCCTGGCTCCGGCTTTGCTGCTCGGTCGCGTCAGCGGCGGCGCCGGCTTGGCCAGCGCGGACGCGATCGCCTCCAGCCGCCCGCAGGCCTCCGCGTACGCGGCCTCGGCCGTGGCGCTCGACGGCCAGGCCGTGGTCGACAGGATGATCTCCTGCGCGATGCCGTCGAAGACCGCCACGATCGAAGGGCGGGTCAGGATGGCGTCCGGGAGGTCGAGCGGGTCGGGATTGAGCCCAGGCAGCGGCTCGACCAGGCGGATCAGGTCATAGCCGATCGCGCCGAAGACGCCGGCCGCCATGGGCGGCAGGCCGCTCGGCGCAGTCGAGCCTGCGACCGGGCGATCAGGTCGCGCAGGCTGTCGAGCGCGCCGCCCGGCTCCGGCCGTGAAGCGTCCGGCGGCGATGTCGGCGCCGCGCGCGGTCTCGGCGCGATCGCCACGGCAGCGCCAGACGAGTTCCGGGCGAAGGGTGATGACCGAGTAGCGCCCGCGCCAGGCGCCGCCCTCGACGGACTCGAACAGGAAGGCGTAAGGCTCGCCGGCCGCGATCTTCAGATAGGCCGAGACGGGGGTCTCCAGGTCGTCGACGATGCGCCGCCAAACGATCTGCGGCCGCCCGGTCGCGTAGGCGACGCGGAAGTCGTCGAGACAGGGCTCAGCGCTCAAAGCGCCGGCCCGCGTTTGGGCCGGGCGCCGCTCTGAGCCGTCTCGTCCTGGCTCACGCCGAGCGCCTGGCGCGCAGCGGCGATGTCGCCCACCGGCTTGACGACGGCGACGGCGTGGGTGCGCGCCGCAGCGATCATGTCCTGCAGGAGAGCGTCGTTGAATTGCTGCGACGCCAGCACGGTCTGGCGCGCGGCCTGCTCGCCCGTTGCCGGCTGGATGCCATCGATCCGCGCGACGATCACCTGCACCTGTCCCACCCGGCCGCTGACCACGTCGCCCTTCTTGGCGTTGAACAGGGCCGAGATCACTTGCGGGTCCATTTGCCGACCCTGCACCAGCGCCGCGCGGGTCACGTCCGGCAGCGCCTTGACCTGGCCGTGCGCGCTCGCCGCGGCGGCCTCGAGGCTCTCGCCATGCTGGATCTTCTGCGTGAGCTGGGTTGCGAGCGCGTTCAGCCGCTCCAGCATCGCCTGCTGCATGTAGGCCTGGACGAGCTGCGGACGAATCTCCGCCAGCGCCGGGACCGCGGGCGGCGTGATCTTGACCACGCGAACGGCGAAATACTCCCCTTCGCCCTCGTCCGTCATCTCGCTCTCGCCCCCTTGCGACAGAGAGAAGGCTTCCTTCAAGAGCTTGGGCGACACTCCGGCCACCGCTTGCGCCTGCTGGTCGCGCCCGTCGGCCGTGATCGGCCCGAGCGTCACCGGCGTCGCGCCCGCCGCGCGAGCGGAGTTGGCCAGGTTGGCGCCCGAATTGTGGGCGTCTTCGTAGGTCTTGACCGCATCGAACACCTTTTGGATCGCGGCGTTCTGGCGGACCTGCGCCTCCAGTTGGGGACGCAACTGCGCGAGCGTCGGCGTGATCGCCGGCGTGATTTTGACGACCTTGACCACCGCGTAGCCGGCCAACCCGCTCTTGATCGGCCCGAGCACCTCGCCTTGGCTTGCCGCGAAAGCGGGGCCGGCCACCGCGGGATCGACGACGTCGCCCTTTTCCTTGTCATCCTGGGTGGTCGGCGTGACGCCGACTGCTTTGCCGAGCGCATCGGGGCTATCGCCGCCCTTGAGCCGCGCAGCGATCGTCTGCGCCTTGCCGGCATCCGCCGTGGCGAACTCGATCAGCGACCGCTTCTCCGGCTGCGACTGGGTCGCCTTGGCCGCATCGTAGAGCGCCTGAACCTTGGTTTCGTCGACCGGCATGCTGGGCGCGAGGGCGGCGGCGCTGAAGCGCACGACGCTCAGCGTCCGCATCTCCGGCCGTGTCAGCTGAGCCGCGTGCTGGTCGATTAACGCCTGCAATTGCGGGTCGGTCGGCAGCGGCGGCGGCGGAGCGCTGTGCGGATCGAGCACGAAGTAACTGATCGAGCGGCCCTCGAGATTGTAGCTGGCGAGCAGCGCGCCGTAGATCTTCGGCGTCTGCAGGCCCGCGGCAAGGCCTGCCGCGGTCTGGCGGAGCGCGATGTCGTCGCGGATGTCGCTCTTCAGATCGACCGCCGTGAGTCCCTGTTGACCCAGCCACTCGTCCAACAGCGTCTGATCGAACTGGCCGAGCGCGTTGGCGAACCGCGGCGCCTCGTTGATCTCCATGTCGACGAGGTGCTCGGCGGGCACGACGCCGGCGCGCGTCAGGTACTCGTTCAAGGCGATCTGGCCCTCGATCTCGCTCAGGATCTGCGCGTCGTAGCCGGCGGCGATCGCGTCGCTCACGGTCACATCCTGGCCGGTCTGCTGCTTGGCGCCTTGCAGCGCGACCTCGAAATCGCGCTTGAAGGCGGACGGCGACACCTCGTGCGAGCCGGCTTGCACCACCGCGTCGGTGAACTTGGGGTGCAACACGTCGCGCACGCCGAAGACGAGGAAGCTGATGGTCAGGGGAATGAACAACAGCATCGCGACCCAGGACTGCGCGAACTTGCGGATGATGGCGAGCATGGGAAGGTTGGTCCGGACCAGACGCCACGCCGGGGCGGAGCGGGAAAAGCGGTATAGTGGAACGCCTTAGGCCGGAGCAAGCGGCTGCTGGCCGCTAGACATCGGCCGTGCCAGCGTGGTCCAGGTGAATGATCGGGGGAGCTCACGCGGGGGGACCGATGTCGATGCCGCTGATCGCCGGCAATTGGAAGATGAACGGCCTCGCCGCCGACCTGGATCAGGCGCAGGTGGTCGCCGCCGGCGTCGGCGCAGCATCGACAGCGCGCGTGGTGCTTTGTCCGCCCGCGACGCTGCTCGCGCGCATGGCGACGGTGCTCACGGGAACGCCCGTCCTCGTTGGCGGTCAGGACTGCCACGACCAGCCGAGGGGCGCCTTCACCGGCGACGTCAGCGCCGAGATGCTTGCGGACGCCGGCGCGAGCCTGGTCATCGTCGGTCACTCGGAGCGGCGCGCGGCCTACGGCGAGACGAACGCCACGGTCGCGGCAAAGGCGTTGGCCGCTCGGCGTGCGGGCCTGGAGCCCATCATCTGCGTTGGCGAGTCCCGCGCCGAGCGGGACGCTGGACGCGCGATTGATGTGATCTGCGCGCCAGGTCGCGGGCTGCGTCGCCTTGCCGCTGGCGGCGGGCGCATTTGCGATCGCCTACGAGCCGATCTGGGCGATCGGCGCCGGCGTGACCCCGACGGCGGCGGAGATCGCCGAAGCGCACGCCGCGCTGCGCGGCGCCTTGATCGATTGCGCAGGCGGGCGCGGGGCGGCCGCGCCCATCCTCTATGGCGGCTCCGTCAACCCGGGCAACGCGGCCGAGATCCTGGCCATCGCAGATGTCGGAGGGGCTCTGGTCGGGGGCGCGTCGCTGAAGGCGGCCGACTTCCTGGCGATCGTCAACGCCGCTTGAGGGCTTAGAGCAACAGCCCGAAAAGCAGGCAGTCGCGCCGCTCGCCGTCCCGATCGACATAGCCGCGCATCAGGCCCTCGCGCTTGAACCCCAGACGCTCGAGAAGCCTGATCGAGCGCACGTTGCCGATATGGGTGCGCGCCTCGAGCCGCCGCAGGCGCAGCGCCTGCGCGGCGTGCGCGATGACCGCGTGCATCGCCTCGAAGGTATAGCCCTCGCCCCAAAACGCACGGCCGACCATGAAGCCGACCTCCGAACGCGCGTGCCGCCAGTCGATTTCGGACAGGTCGCAGACCCCGACAAACGTCCGATCCTCCAGCCGCTCCATCGCCCAGTATGCGGCCCGGTCATCGGCCATGTCGGCCAGCTGCCGCCGGATGATGTCGCCGGTCACCGCGGGGTCCTCGACCTTGCCGACATCCCAGTAGGCCAACACCTCGGCGTCGCTCATCATCAGGTGAACGGCGCGAGCATCGCCGGGGTTCAGCGGCCGTAAGAGCAGGCGTTCGGTGTTGAGGATCATTGACCGAATCAGGCGCGCGATGGGCGAGGCGGCCCCTGTCCCTAGCGCCGCCAGCGCCGAGGTGGTAGAGGGCGCGGCTGTTCGAACGGGCGCCAGCGGCGAGCTGCGCGCGCTGAAAGCAAAGAGTTCCTCCGTCCATGCTGCTTGGCATTCTCCTTGCCGTCCTGATGGTCGTCTGCGTAGCCCTGATCGGGGTCATCCTATTGCAACGGTCCGAGGGCGGCGCGCTAAGCATGGGCGGCGGCGGACCTGGCGCCTTCATGACCGCGCGCGGTACGGGCGACCTTCTGACCCGCACCACCGAGATTCTTGTCGCCTGCTTCTTCGGCCTTTGCCTGCTGATGACAATCATCAGCAGCCGTGAACGGGCGGCGAGCGCCCTGATCGAGAAGATGAAGGGGCTGCCGACCATCTCGGCGACGCCGCCCGCAGCGGCGCCGGCGGTCAATCCGGCGCAGTCGGCGGCGCCGGCCGGGCCGCTCGGCCTGCCGACGGCAGCGCCCAACTTCGCAACGCCGCCTGCCGGCAGCCCGCTGAACCTGCTCGGCAACGGACCTGCGGCTCGGCCCGCGCCGGCCCAGCAGCTTGTGCTCCCCGGTGCGCCGCAGCCGGCCCCGACCGCCAAGGCGACCAAGACCGCCAGGGCCCAGCCCAGAAAGGTCGCGCCCGCGGCCCCGGCGCCGGTCACGTCGTCGGCTGCCCCGCCCGCGCCGATCGTGAACCCGCCGGCCGTCGTGCTGCCGCCGCCGCCAGCCGCGCCGGCCAACCAGTAGGCCCGTGCGACCGGGGGCCGATCAGGGCAAAGAGGCGGACGGCCCCGGCGAATCAGCGCTAACCTGAGCGCCCATGGCCCGGTACATCTTCATCACCGGCGGCGTGGTCTCCTCGCTTGGAAAAGGTCTCGCCTCCGCGGCGCTCGGCGCGCTTCTGCAGGCGCGCGGCTACAAGGTGCGGCTGCGCAAGCTCGACCCCTATCTCAACGTCGATCCGGGCACGATGAGCCCCTACCAGCACGGCGAGGTGTTCGTCACCGACGACGGCGCCGAGACCGATCTCGACCTTGGCCACTACGAGCGGTTCACCGGCGTTTCGGCCACCAAGGCCGACAACATCACCACCGGCCGCATCTACAAGACCATCCTCGAGAAGGAGCGGCGCGGCGACTACCTGGGCGCCACCGTGCAGGTGATCCCGCACGTCACCGACGAGATCAAACGCTTCGTCCTCTCCGATGCGCGCGACGGAGAGGCCGGGCGCTCGACTTCGTGCTGGTCGAGATCGGCGGCACGGTCGGCGACATCGAGGGCCTGCCGTTCTTCGAGGCCATCCGCCAGCTCGGCCAGGAGCTGCCGCGCGGCCACGCCTGCTTCGTCCACCTGACGCTGCTGCCGTTCATCAAGACGGCCGGCGAGATGAAGACCAAGCCGACCCAGCACTCGGTCAAGGAGCTGCGCTCGATCGGCATCCAGCCCGACGTCCTGCTCTGCCGCTGCGAACAGCCGATCCCGCCGGATGAGAAGCGCAAGATCGGCCTGTTCTGCAACGTGCGAGAGAGCGCGGTGATCCAAGCGCATGGACGCGCCAGACATCTACGCCGTGCCGCTGGACTACCATCGCCAAGGCCTCGACGCCGAGGTGCTGGCGGTGTTCGGGATCGCCGACGCGCCGGCGCCGGATCTGTCGCGCTGGGAGGCGATCGCCGACCGCTGACCCACCCCGACGGCGAGGTGACCATCGCCGTCGTCGGCAAGTACACGGTGTTAAAAGACGCCTATAAGTCTTTGATCGAGGCGCTGATTCACGGCGGCGTCGCCAACAACGTCGAGGTCGATATCGACTGGGTGGAGATCGAGGAGCTCGAGGCCGATCCGGAGGCGGCGGCCGAGCGGCTGGAGGGCGGCGGACGGCATCCTGGTGCCGGGCGGCTTCGGCGAGCGGGGCGCGAACGGCAAGATCCGCGCCGCCGCAGTTCGCCCGCGAGCACGACGTGCCCTATTTCGGCGTCTGTTTCGGCATGCAGATGGCGGTGATCGAGGCGGCGCGGAACCTTGGCGGGTCTGGCGTGCGCCTCGTCGAGCGAGTTCGGCCCGACACGCCGAGCCGATCGTCGGCCTGATGACCGAGTGGACCCAGGGCAACGAGCGCGACGAACGCGCAGGAAGGCGACGACCTGGGCGGCACCATGCGGCTGGGCGCCTATGACGCGGTGCTGGACGCCGGACTCGATGATCGCGCGAGATCTACGGCGCGGCAGCCGATCACCGAGCGCCACCGCCACCGCTACGAGGTCAACATCGGCTACCGCGACATGCTCGAGCAGCGTGGGCCTGCATATCACCGGCCTCTCGCCCGACGGGGTGCTGCCCGAGACCGTCGAGCGCGAGCGACCATCCCTGGTTCGTCGGCGTGCAGTTCCACCCGGAGCTGAAGAGCCGCCCGTTCGCGCCGCATCCGCTCTATGCGAGCTTCATCGGCGCCGCGAAGACGAAGAGCCGCCTGGTGTGACCGGGGTCGCACTTGCGCCTGAGGCGCCCAAGGTCCACGCCATCATCTATTCCTGGCCGAAAGTGCACGAGAACGCGTTCGCGATCGCAACCGCGCTCGCGGGCCACGCCGCGCGGGTGTCCGTCGTCGCCTGCACGGACGGGCCGCTCGTGCACGATCCGGAGATCGAGGTCTTCCCGCTCGATAACAGCGCTTTTTTCGGCCAGCAGTTCGAGAAGACCATCGAGGTCTTCGACGGCGAGATCCTGTTGCAGATCGCGGCGGACACCACCACGGCGTCGTGGGGCGCGCTTGCACAGCAATGCGCCCAGCGCTTCCAGTCCAACCCCATCCTCGGCGTCTGGACACCCGACATCGACGGCACCACCTGGCCGAACGAGCGGGTGATGCTCTACCAGACCCAGGACCCGACGCTGATCGGCGTGGTGCAGACCGACTGCATCGTATGGGCGATGCGAAGATCGATCGTGGAGTTTCTGAAAACGCTGGACTATTCCGCCACGCCGCTCGGCTGGGGGATCGACTGGGCGGCCATCGCCCATGCGCACGCCAACAAGCAGCGCGTCGTGCGCGACCTGGGGGTGAAGGTTCACCACCGCATCGGCGGGTCCGGCTACGACCGCCAGGAAGCCGACCGACAGCGGAACCTGTTCCTGAGCAGCATTCCCGACGAGGACAAGGTGCAGCTCTACCTGCTCTACGCGCTTGTGGGCGCGCGTGCGCTCGCCCAACAGCGGCCTTGACGCCCTGGGAACCGGCAGGGCTTGTTGCCGCGCGTCCGGCCGTCACACGCGAGACTCCCTCAGTTGCCCACGATCGTTGAAGTCATCCAGGCTGCGCTCGGCGGCGGCGACGGCGCGTCGGCAGCGATCAAGATGCTGGAGGATCACCGTCGGGGCCTTGCGCGCTCGTTCCTGACCTCAGCCGTCCCCGAGCAGGGCCTCGCGGGCCGCATCCCGGAGGTCGCAGCCCTGGCGGCGAGCGGCTTTCCATGGGACCCGACCCCCGAGGACTACGAGCTCGCCCAGGCCATCCTCGAAGGCTTGCGGCAGGCCGAGACCCCCGCGCCGAGTGTGCTGATGGCGGCCATCGCGCTGGCGCCGGCGCACCACTTTCCGGCCCCGTCGCGGCTCGCGCTGGCGCCGCAGTGGCTGCGGCCCACCTACGTTCGCTACCTGCTTGCCCGGGCGCCGTTGTTCCTCCACCCCGGCGAGGCGGACCGCTACGCCACGCACGGGATCAAGGCGATGGCCGCTGTGCATGCCGCCGTCTTCGAAGACAGGCTGCCGGATGCCGTTGAGCTGGCCGGGATCGCCGCCTTCGCCGACAGCACTCTGATCTACTTCAGCGGCCAGTCGCTTAAGCCATACTTTCGCGACAAGGCGCGGATCGCCGAGTGGATCATGTTGCGCCAGGGCCAGCAGCTCGGGTTCGGATTTCCCCTAGCCGCGAACGCCAAGCCTCGGATCGGCGTTCTGCACCGGACGCTCTCGCCAGGCACAGAGACCTATCACCTCCTCGCCCATCTGGAGGGCCGCGACCGCGCGACGGCAGAGGTCAGAGTCTACATCCTCGACGCCGCGCCGAACGCCATGACCGAGGCGCTCGGGCCATGGGTCGACGAGGTCGTCCAGCTGCCGGCGGACATCCCCGGCGCCGTCGCCCGCATGCGCGCCGACGGCCTCGACGTCTGCTTCATCACCAACAATCTGGGCTGGGGGTTGACGCGGGAGACCATGATAGCGTCTCACCGGATGGCGCGGGTGCAGGTGGTGAGCGGCGCCTGCCCGGCGACGCCCGGCATCTCGACCTCGGATCTTTTCCTTTCCAGCGAAGGCAACGACCCCTCGCCGGACGGCCAGGACGACTATGTGGAGCGACTGGTGTTCCTGCCGGGCGCGGTCGGGCGGTTCGGCTTTGCGCACGACGTCGACCCGCCGACGATCAGCTGCTCTCGGCAAGCCCTCGGCGTGCCCGACGACGACGTCTTCTTCTTCTCTGGCGCCAACTATTACAAGATAGAGCCGGAAATACTTGAAATCTGGGCAGAAATCCTCGCCCGCACACCGCGCTCAAGTCTCGGTCTGATGCCGTTCAATCCGAACTGGGGCGGAAACTACCCTCTGGCGCTGTTCATGCGTCGCTTGAACCGCGCCCTCGTCCGCTTCGGCATCGCGCCCAGCCGCGTGCGTCTCATCAGGCAGGTGCCGACACGCGCCGACCTGCTGGCCATCATGGGATTGGCGGATGTCTACCTGGACAGCTTTCCCTATTCCGGCGCCTGCTCACTGGTCGATCCGCTGATCATCGGCCTGCCGATCGTCGCGCGCGCCGGGATCAGGCTCAGAACCGCACAGGGCGGCAGCTTGCTGCGCGCCGAGGGTCTGGACGGCGCCGTATGCGCCGATGCCGCGGCCTACGTCGAACGGGCCGTCCGCCTGGCGCGGGACCCAGCCTACCGGAATGAGGAGGCGGACCGAGTGCGCCGCGCGTCCGCGGCGGGGCTCGCCTGCCTGAACACATCGCCGTTTGCTCAGCGATTCTCCGCCTTCTGCGTTGATTTAACGCGGGCTGTGCAGCACCGCATCGACGCGCAGCGGCAGAGCTCGCCCAAGGCCCTGAAGGCCGATATCGGCGGGGCCGCCGCCGCGGCGTTCGCCGCGCCGTCCCCGGCTTTCCTCGGGTTGCACGGCGCAGAACTAGCCCGCCAGTTGCTCGCGCCCTGGCTCGCGACGCTGGCCGCCGAGGGCGCCGCCAACGGACGGGTCATCGACAGCCGCGACAAGCGGAGCACGATCCCATGGGCTGCGGCCAAGGTTCCGGCCGCCGGGCTCGGCGACCATCTGCGCCAGGAGCCGGGCGAGGTCGACCTGATCGAGATCGGCGCCGACGGCGCGGGGCTGGGCATCGTGGGCGCCCTCGATCTGTCGGCCGCTCGGGTCAAGACGATCATGGTCGAGTTCGACGTCGCGTTCCCGGGACAGTCGGCGGCGGGGATCGCGAAGGCGGTCGCGGCGATGGAGACAAGCGGTTACGGCGCAGTTGTCTTCGAGTATCGGCGGCCGCAGGGCCTGCCCGTCGCCGCATCGAACCATGAGCTTGGTCATGTTGCTTTCGACGCAGAGCGGCTCACAGAGCGCGGCGACGGGTTCGGCGACATCATCTTCTATCGGCGCGACGACACGGTCTTCCTGACCTGTCTCGCCCAGTTGCTCGAAGGCTACGCCCCCGCGCCGACCCGGCCCGCGTTCGCGAGCCTCAGCAATGGCCGGACCGCGCGAGCGTCGGCGGAGGAGCCGGTCGCCTAAAGGCGGCGTTTCAGGCGCCGAACACCGAGTATTTCGCCAGGTCGAGCTGCTCGCTCAGAGCTTCGAAATGGCGCTCGTGGAGATCACCGCGAACGAAGACGGCGTCGCACTGCCACAGGCTGTCGTCATAGTAGGCGGGCTCGGTGAGGTCGAAGAGCTGAAAGCCCGCGTCCATGAGCCACTGTAGCCGCGGCATCATGGTGTGGACGGTCACCTCGATCATGATGATCGACGTGCGTTTCAGGGTCTCGCTCGCACCGGCGAGCACCTTCAGCTCGTCGCCATCGATGTCGATCTTCAGGAAGTAGGGCGGCTCGGCAGGGTTGGCGCTGAGGTAGTCATCCAGGGAGACACGCGGGACCGTGCGACTGGCCTGCTCGGCGGCATCCGTCATGAAACTGTGCGAGATCGCCACCCCGCCGATCATGCCGACCGTGCGCAGATGAGTATCGCCCGAGCTGTCGGAGACGGCCGCCTGGATCAGGCGATGCGGAACGTTGCGGTAGTGATGCTCGATGGCCGCGGCGAACTCGGCCACCGGCTCGAACAACAAGTGCGGACGGTCCGGATAGGCTTCCAGGAGCTCGGGCGTTCCGCTCAGCACGCCGACGTCGATAACCGTGGCGACCGGCACCTGTCGTTGTCGCAACACCGCGAGGGTCTGTCGTTTCAGGGGTCCGCGAGGCACGTATGGTTCAAGGCTCCCGCCCTTGCCGGCGCCCTCAGTGCCCCAGGGTCGGCCCGCTGCGCAAGCCCGCGGTTCAGCATCGCCGCCGCCTTAGCCGAACAGCTCCATCTGATTGGGGTCGCCCGAGGGCCGCAAGAAACGCGTCACGTCGAGCGGCGGCAGGCGCTGGTTCAGGCCGAGCTTGCGCGCCGCCAAGCGGAAGCGCGTTGCAATCATGTCCGCCACCGGGCCCTCGCCACGCATGCGCTTGCCCCACTCGGGGTCGTAGTCGCGGCCGTTCGCGCATCTGGCGCACCAGCGACATCACCCGCGCCGCCCGATCCGGCCGCTCGGCTTCCAGCCATTCGCGGAAGAGGTCCTTGATCTCCAGCGGCAGGCGCAGGACCGTGAAATGGGCGCAGACCGCGCCGGCCTCGGCCCCCTTGGCCAGCACCGCTTCCATTTCGTGGTCGTTCAGGCCGGGGATGATGGGCGCGAACCCGATCATCGCCGGCACGCCGGCGGCCGCCAGCTCGCGGATCGCCGCGATCCGCCGCTCCGGCGTCGAGGCCCGCGGCTCCATGGCGCGGGCGAGCTTGCGATCGAGCGAAGTGACCGAAATGGAAACGGCCGCCAGGTTCTGCGCCGCCATCGGCGCCAGGATGTCGATGTCGCGCGTGACCAGTGCGCTCTTGGTGGTGATGCCGACGGGATGGCGGTAGCGGGCGAGCACGGCAAGGATCGCGCGGGTGATCTTCAGCCTGCGCTCGACCGGCTGATAGGGATCGGTGTTGGCGCCGAGTTGAATGCGCGCCGGCTGGTAGCTGCGCCTGGCAAGCTCCTTCTCCAGGAGGTGCGCCGCCTCGGGCTTGAAGTAGAGCTTGGTCTCGAAGTCGAGGCCGGGCGAGAGGCCCAGGTAAGCGTGCGTCGGACGGGCGTAGCAATAGATGCAGCCGTGCTCGCAGCCGCGATAGGGGTTGATCGACCGGTCGAAGCCGATGTCGGGGCTGTCGTTGCGGCTGATGATCACGCGCGCCGTCTCGGCGGTGAGCGTGGTCTCGAGCTGGGCTGGCCCGCCGTCCTCCGCCGTCCAGCCGTCATCGAACTCGGCGCGCGTGAAGGCCTCGTAGCGGCTGGACTCGTTCGATCGCGAGGCGCGTCCGCGCGCGTTGACCGGAAGCTGGGCCATGTCTCCACCCTAGACCGCACGAGAGAACAAAACAAGAACTGTTGACGCCGGCGAGACGGCCCGGTTGATGCGCGCATGCTCTCGGCCATCATCGACGTCGGCAACGGTCTCGACCCGAACCCTACGTTCGCCTCGCTCGTTAGCGCCGCAACTGACGGCTTCGTGCGGGAAGTGATCGTCGCTGATCCGGGCGGCTCGCTTGCCATCGCGGCGAGCGCGGAGGAGGCGGGCGCACGCCCGGTCAGCGCCGGCGAGCGCTCCCTGGCCCAGGCGTGCGCCGAGGCGAGGGGGGCCTGGCTGCTGTTACTGCGGTCGGGCGTGCGGCTGGAGAGAGGCTGGGAGCAGGCCGCATGGCTGCACATCAACGCTCATAGCGACTGCGCCGGCTGGTTTCGACTGTCACTGAAGGCGAGTGGGCTTGCGGCGCGCCTGGAGGAGGCGAGGGTGGATCTCGGGGCCAGGCTGTTCGGCCGCCTCCGCGCCGAGCAGGGCCTGCTCATCTCGCGGCGCCTCTACGAGGCACAGTCCGCGCCCGGCGCGCTTGTCGCGCTGCCGCTCCGCGCGCGGCCCCTGCGCCACGTCCGGGCGCGCATCCTGGCGGAAAGCACGGCGCTTTAGAACGTGTACTGGAACGCCAGGTAATAGGTCGTCGGATACTTCACCGCGCCAGCGTCTACGGCGTATGCGAGGCCGCCGCGGCCGGCCGAGAACAGCAGGTGGTCGTGGTCGGTGAAGTCGTACTGGCCGCCAAAGTTGAAGCCGGTGGAGTCGCGCCGCCCGACCATGCTGGCGGTCTGATGGAAGACCTCGGCGCCGAGGGCGAGCTGCTTGGTGACCTGGCGCTGCAACAGCCAGCCCGCGAACCAGTAGTTACGGTTGCCCGGCCCAGGATTGATCCAGTAGCCGCCGCCGCCGTAGGTGGTCCAGTCGCCGAAGTCCTTCTGCAGCCAGACCGGGATGAAGGCCGCCACGTAGCCGCCGCCCAACCCGCGCCTGGCGTCGCCGGTGGGCAGCTCGACCAAGGGGAATATCCCGACCTGCGGATACCAGTCGTCCTTGCCGGGATTGATGAAGCGATACTTCGCGCCGAGCTCGGTGTCGCCCAGCCCGTACTGGCGCGGCTGTCCACCCGGTGCGTCGTACGCCATGCTGCCGATGAAATGCAGCTGCAGTCCGGGCGCCGCGCCGTAGTTGACCTCGATCGAAGGTCCAACGCCGGTCGCCGAGGCGCCCTCCGACGCCCCATCGGAAAAGGCGTAGACCTCCCAGTGCCCCGGGTCGACGGGCTCGGGGTCGTCGGTGATGAAAGGCGGTCCCGCCAGCGCCGCCCTTGGCGCAACGAACGCGAGCAGCGCTGTGATAGCACCGGCGAGGCCAAGCCGTCCGCGCACCGTCAGGGCCGCTCGGCGCGATCGAGCCGCTCGGCGAGGAGCATCAGGTCCGCCCAGGCGCGCTTCTTCGCCGCCGGCTGGCGCAGCAGGAACGCGGGATGCAGCGTCGGCAGCGCCGGTAGCGCGATCGTCTCATCGCTCGAGGTCCAGTCGAACCAGCGGCCGCGCAAGGCGAGGATGCCTTCGGGACGCTGCAGCAGCGCCTTGGCCGCGGCGCCGCCAGCCAGCACCAACAGCCGCGGCTGCACCAGCGCGATCGCACGCTCGAGGAATGGCGCGCAGAGCAGCTGCTCCGCCGGCGTCGGATTGCGGTTGCCTGGCGGCCGCCAGAAGACCGTGTTGGTGATGAAGACGCGGCCCTCGAGCCCGGCGGCGGCAAGCATGCGGTCCAGGAGCTTGCCCGCGCGGCCGACGAACGGCGCGCCCTGCATGTCCTCGTCCGCCCCAGGCGCCTCGCCGATCAGCATCACCGGCGCGTCGGCCGCGCCGCGGGAGAAGACTGCCTGCCGCGCGCCCTCGCGTTTCAACCCGCACCCGTCGAACGCGGCGATCGCAGCGGCGAGCGATTCGATGTCTTGGCGCCTGCGCCGCTCGCTCGCGGGCCTCGGCGATCGCGCCGGAGAGGTCAGGCCGCCGCCGCCGGCTTGTGGCTTCACGGCTGCAGGCGAGATGCGCTGGGGCGCTGCGCGCGGCCGCTCGGCCAAGCGGTCGACCGGCGCGTCCAGCACGATCGCATCGACGCCGGCTTCGGCCCAGAAGCCGAGCAGACTCTCGATGGCGCGCGGATCAGAAGGCATAGGCCAACCCTTAGCACCCGATCGCGCGCAAGCGGACAAGTCTTGACCCAGGCGGCCGGGCCTCTGAATAAGGCTCAACGATTGCGATCGCGGGCCTGGACGGTGAGGCGATGAGCGAAGACGTCGAACGCGAGTCGATGGAATACGACATCGTCATCGTCGGCGCCGGGCCCGCTGGCCTGGCTGCCGCGATCCGTCTGAAGCAGCTGTCGCGGCGACCTGAGCGTTGCGGTGTTGGAGAAGGGCTCGGAGGTCGGCGCCCACATCCTCTCCGGCGCGGTGATCGACCCCAAGGCGCTCGACGAGCTGATTCCCGGACTGGAAGGACAAGGGCGCGCCGCTCGAGACGCCGGTCACCGAAGGACCAGTTCCTCTGGCTCGGGCCTGCGGCCGAGATCGACTTCAGCATCCTCGGCCCGCTGATGCCACCGTTCATGCACAACCACGGCAACTACGTCGCCTCGCTGGCCAACGTTTGCCGCTGGCTGGCGAGCGAGGCGGAGGCGCTGGGCGTCGAGATCTATCCCGGCATGGCCGCCTCCGATCTCGTCTTCCGCGAAGACGGCTCGGTGAAGGGCGTGGTCGCGGGCGTGTTCGGCGTCGGCAAGGACGGCCAGCGGAAGGCCGACTATCAGCCGGGGCTGGAGCTGCACGCCAAGTACGTCTTCATCGCCGAAGGCGTGCGCGGATCGCTCGCCAAGGTGCTGCAGACGCGGTTCAAGCTGACCGACGGGCGCGAGCCGCAGAAGTTCGGCATCGGGCTGAAGGAGCTGTGGCAGGTCGCGCCGGAGAATTTCCGGCCCGGCGTCGTACAGCATACGTTCGGCTGGCCGCTGAAGAACGACACCGGCGGCGGCAGCTTCCTGTACCACTTCGGCGATCACTACGTGTCGCTCGGCTTCGTCCTGCACCTCAACTACAAGAACCCGTGGCTCTCGCCGTTCGACGAGTTCCAGCGCTTCAAACAGCATCCGTCGATCCGCTCCGTGCTCGAGGGCGGCAAGCGCGTCGCCTACGGCGCGCGGGCCATCACCGAAGGCGGCTACCAGTCGGTGCCGAAGCTCACCTTCCCCGGCGGCGTCCTGATCGGCTGCTCGGCGGGGTTCGTGAACGTGCCGCGCATCAAGGGCAGCCACAACGCGATGAAGACCGGCATGCTGGCGGCCGAAGCGGCGTTTGCCGCCATCTCGGCCGGCCGGGCCGGTGACGAGCTGGCGGAATACGAAGAGGCCTACAAGGCCTCCTGGGTCGCCCGTGAGCTCAGACTGGTGCGCAACGTCAAACCGCTCTGGTCGAAGTTCGGTACGCTGATTGGGGTCGCGCTCGGCGGCTTCGACATGTGGGTGAACCTGCTGACCGGCGGGTTCTCCTTCTTCGGTACGCTAAAGCACGGCAAGAGCGACGCCGCCTCGACGGGGCTCGCCGCGGACTACAAGCCGATCGTCTATCCCAAGCCGGATGGCGTGATCAGCTTCGACAAGCTCTCGTCGGTCTTCCTTTCCTCGACCAATCACGAGGAGGACCAGCCGGCGCATCTGAAGCTCACGGACCCCACGGTTCCCATCGCCATCAACCTGCCGGAGTATGGTGAGCCCGCCAGGCTCTACTGCCCGGCCGCGGTCTACGAGGTGCTCTACGACGAGAACGGGCAGAACCCGCGCTTCCAGATTAACGCGCAGAACTGCGTCCACTGCAAAACATGCGACATTAAGGATCCGTCGCAGAATATCACTTGGACCACGCCCGAGGGCGGCGGAGGACCGAACTACCCCAACATGTGAGGGGTTGCGGCGCCGGCGCCCTTGTCGTCGCCATATTTAAAGCCAAGGGTTCCTAGCGATGCCCCGACTTAGCCTTCTCGCCGCCTGCGCCTCGCTTGCCGCGCTCGCCGCCTGCGCGTCTCCCTCGGGAAGCGGGCAGCCAACCGACGTCGCCGGCGACGGCGGCGCAGCAGCACCGGTCGTCAGCAGCCACGCCTCGCCGCTTGGCCTCTATCTCGCCGGGCAGGCGGCGCTGGGCGAAGGAAAGGGCGATGTCGCGGCCAGCTATTTCGCCCAGGCGGCGCATGAGGATTCCGACGCCGCGTTCCTGAAGGACAGCGCCTTCCAGGCGGCATTGTTCTCGGGCGACGTGCGCCGGGCCGCGCAGCTCGCACCGGCGACGGGAGAGGGATCGGCTGGCGCTGTCGAGCTGGGCCAGCTGACGCGGGCGGTCGAAGACCTGGCCGAGGACCGCGGCCGCGAGGCCCAGGCGCTGCTGGGCGGCCATCCCCTGACGCCGCCGCTCGACATCGCCGGCAAGCTGCTGTCGCCCTGGACCGCGGCGGCGGCTGGCGATTGGAAGACCGCGCTCGCAGCGCCGGACAACGGCGGCGACCATCTGGTGGGCCAGATCGCGCTGTTGGACCAGGCGCTGTTGCTCGAGAACCGGCATGAGACCGACGAGGCGGATCAGGCGTTCCGCAAGCTGTTGGCGATCAGCGACGGCGCCGGCCTCTACACCGCCGCGTACGGCGAGTTCCTTGAGCGCCATGGCCGCACGCCAGCCGCGATCAGCCTCTTTCAGGCGGGGCTCAAGACCGAGCCATCGAACGCGCTGTTGCAAGACGCACTGACCAGCGCGCAGGCGGGCCATGCGCCGCCGCGTGCGCCGACCCTGCAGCAGGGCGCAGCCAACGCGCTCTTGCCGCCGGCGGCGTTCCTGCTGGCCGAGAAGCAGCCCGAGCTCGGGCTGGACTACTTGCGCCTGGCGCTTCGGCTCGACCCCAAGCGTGACGAGGCGTGGCTTCTGATCGGCGATACGCTGAGCGCCGGCGGCCAGGTCGACGAAGCGCGCGAGGCCTATGCCGAGCCGCAACCCGGCTCATCGGCCTATGTTCCGGCGCGCTCGCGCCTTATCGCCACCTACGACGACAGCGCGAAAGACGCGCCGACCGAGCTCGCGCTCGCCGAAGCGACAGCCAAGGCGGCGCCGAGCGACCCGGACGCAATGGAGCTGTTGGCCGATGCGCTGCGCATCAATTCGCACTACCAGGAATCGGCCCAGGTGCTGGACAAGCTGATCGCCCAGCTCGGCCCGCAGGCGAGCTGGAGCCTCTACTACATGCGCGGCGTCGCGCTGGATCAGGCGGGCGACTGGCCGGGCGCGGAGCGGGACCTGAAGCAGGCGCTGGCCATGAGCCCAGATGAGCCCGACGTGCTCAATTACCTCGGCTATTCCTGGATCGACCGCGGCGTCGACCTGAAGGACGCCAAGACCATGATCGAGAAGGCGGTTGCGGCGAAGCCGGACTCCGGCGCGATCGTCGATTCGCTGGGGTGGGCCGACTACAAGCTCGGTCTCTACACCGATGCCGTCGAGCAGCTCGAGCGCGCGACCGAGCTCGAGCCTGCCGACCCGGACATCAACAACCACCTTGGCGACGCCTATTGGGCTGTCGGCCGCAAGCTCGAGGCGCGCTTCCAGTGGGAACAGGTGCTATCGCTCGGCCCCAGCGACAAGCTGCGCACCGAGGTCGAGGCCAAGCTCAAGGAGGGGCCGGACGCTGGCCCGCGCCCCGCAATCGCCGAGAAATGATCGCAGGTCGGCCGCGTGCGGCCTTCGCTGCGGCTAAGATCAACCTCTTCCTGCACGTCGGGCCGCGTGGCGCGGACGGCTTCCATCCGATTGCGAGCCTGATGGTGTTCGCCGATGTCGGCGATCGGGTGACGCTTGAGCCGCGCGCTGTCGCACCGTCGTTGCGCATCACAGGGCCGTTTGCGGATGACCTCTCCGGAGGCGATGACAACCTCGTCGCCCGCGCGCGGGCGGCCTTGGCGCCCGGCGAAGCGCTCGCGCTGGCGCTCGACAAACAACTGCCGATCGCCGCTGGCCTCGGCGGCGGGTCCGCTGACGCCGCCGCCGCGCTCAGGCTGGTCAATGCGGCGCTCGCGGTCCCGGTCCCGGCGGCGCGGCTGGCCGAACTCGCGCGGGTCCTTGGCGCCGACGTCGCGGCCTGTCTCGATGGCCGCCCGGTGCTGGCCCGCGGACGGGGCGACCGGCTGGCCCCGGCGCCGCCGATGCCCGTGCTGGCGGCGGTGCTGGTCAACCCCGGCGTGCCGTCCTCGACAACCGAAGTCTACCGCGCCTTCGACGCGAGCGGCGCAAGCGCCGCGGCCGACATGCCGACGCTGCACCACGTCCTCTCCGATGCGGAGGCCGTCGCGGCGCTGGTCAACGCAACCCGCAACGACCTCGAAGCGCCGGCCGCCTTGCTGCAACCGGCCATCGGCGCCGCGCTCGAAGCGTTGCGAGCGGAGTCCGAAACGCTAGCCGCCCGCGTGACCGGCTCGGGCGCGACGGTCTTCGCGCTCTGCGCAGACGGCGGCGAGGCCGCCCGTCTGGCGGCGCGGCTGGCCAGCGCCCAGCCCGGCTGGTGGGTTCGGTCCTGCAAGCTGGGGCGCGCGCCCCGATAGCACGCGGGCGGAGCCCTGGAGCCCCGCCCGGAACGCTCTCAGAACGGAACAGGCCCGCCGAAGAGGGCGGGCCTCTCCGCACGCTTACCCCTGCACCACCTCGCCATGGAGGTTGATGTCGAGACCTTCGACCTCGACCTCCTCGCTGACCCGGATGCCGATCGTGTACTTGAGCACGGCCAGGATGAGGAACGTGACGACGCCGCAGTAGACGAAGACGGCCGCCGACATCGATGAACTGCATCCCCATCTGGGCGAAGTTGCCGTCGATCAGCCAAGCCCTTGGAGGAGCGAGTTGATCGCATTGGAGGCGAACATGCCGGTCATGATCGCGCCCAGCGCCCCGCCGACGCCGTGCACGCCCCAGCAGTCGAGCGCGTCGTCGTAGAAGCCCAGCCACTTCTTCACGTGCACTGAGGCGATGTAGCAGACGACGCCGGCGGCGAGTGCCGATGATCAGCGCGCCGGTCGGGTTGACGAAGCCCGAGGCCGGGGTGATGGCGACAAGGCCGGCGACCGCGCCGGAGGCCATGCCGATGACGGTTGGCTTCTTGGCGATCAGCCACTCGGCGAACATCCAGGCCAGCGTGCGGCCGCGGCCGTGGCGATCTGGGTCGCCGCCGCGGCCATGCCCGCCTGGCCGTCGTGGGATTCAACCGCCGAACCGGCGTTGAACCCGAACCAGCCGACCCACAGCAGCGAGGCGCCGATGAGCGCGTAGGCCGGGTTGAACGGCGCGAAGTTCTCGGTGCCGAGGCCCTTGCGCTTGCCGAGCATCAGCGCGGCGACGAGGCCGGCGGTGCCGGCGTTCAGGTGCACGACGGTGCCGCCGGCGAAGTCGAGCGCGCCGATGCCGCCCGCGCCCAGCCAGCCCTTGGCCGACCAGACCCAGTGAGCGATCGGGCAATAGACCAGAAGACAGCCATAGCGCCCATGAACCAGCAGGAACGCCGAGTACTTCATCCGGTCGGCCACCGCGCCGGCGATCAGCGCCGGGGTGATGATCGCGAACGTCATCTGGAAGAACATGTAGACGGTCTCTGGGATGGTCGGCGCCAGATCCGTGTTGGCGATGTTCATGTCGGCGTTCAAGCGGCGCGAGCAGGATGTACTTGAAGTCGCCCATGTAAGGGCCGTGGCCGGTGAAGGCGATCGAGTAGCCGATGATCATCCACAGCACGGTGATCACGCACGTCGCGCCGAAGCTCTGCGCCAGCGTGGCGAGGATGTTCTTCTTGCGCACCATGCCGGCGTAGAACAGCGCCAGCCCCGGGATGGTCATCATCAACACCAGCACCGAGGACGTCAGCATCCAGGCGGTGTCGCCGGAGTTGACCGAGTCCTTCGGATAGGTCTGCGTGGCGCAGTTGTTGGTCGCCACGCAGGGCGAGGCCGGCGCGGGCGCGGCGGAAGCCGCCGGAGCGGCCGACGCGGCTGGGGCCGCTGACGCCGCGGGAGCCGCCGACGATGACGAGGATGATGCCGCCGCGGCCGCCGCCGCGTTCGGCGCCGCGATGCGGTCTGGGCGAACGCGGCGCCGCCGAAGGCGGTCCCCACGATTGCCATGGCGAACGCGAACGCCGCCAATCGCTGAATGCCAACGCGTTTCATCGTTCTCTCAAGTCCCCTCATCTTGCTGATGTGATCGTTCAAAGCGCCGCCGAGCCGGTTTCGCCGGTGCGGATGCGCACGGCTTCTTCGACGTTGAGGACGAAGATCTTCCCGTCGCCGATCTTGCCGGTGGCGGCCGCGGTCTTGATCGCCTCGACGGTCTCGGCGACGCCGCCGTCGTCGACGACGACCGTCAGCCTCGACCTTGGGCACGAAGTTCACCTGCGTACTCGGCGCCGCGGTAAATCTCGGTCTGGCCCTTCTGACGGCCGTAGCCTTTCACTTCCGAAACCGTCATCCCTTCGACGCCCGCGGCGCACGAGGGCTTCACGCACCTCGTCGAGCTTGAATGGTTTGACGATCGCCATAATCAGTTTCATTCGCTCGCTCCCGCGCCGTTGATCGCCACGCACGCCTCATGTTGCGGCTCGTCGCGAGAGGAGAGACTCAAAGAACGCCCCCGATCCCCTCGCGGCGAAGGCAGCCTTAAGGGGCCGCCCTGGCGCCCGTCGGCCGCGCCGCTGCGGTGCGACACGGATTTGCCGGCAATCGCCTAGAAAAACGGCAAGGCAGCTCACCGGCGCCTGCCGAACAGGCAACCGTGGAAGTCGGCGGCTCCGCGCCAAGGACGACAGATCACGGAGCCGTGATCCTGCCGCGGCAACCTATAGCCACGCTAGGCGTATAGCTGGCTGGTAACCTCAGTGCTGGGGGCGTGCTTTGTCTCAAACCAAGAGGTTCTAATGCGCTTTGCTCCCCTCCTACCCATCGCGGCCGTGGCGGCGTTTGCCGCGGGCGCCGCCGCCGCACAGACTCCGACGTCGGGCGGCATGAACGATCAAGCGACGGCGACCGCGCCCGCGGCCGCACAGGCAGCGACGCCCGCGTCCGCCACCATCGGGGCCGGCGGCGTCACATCGTCTCCGACCCCGGCGGACGAGGCATACAAACTGAAGGCCGGCGACCCGAACGTTGTCAGCAACAACCCGGTACCCGACACGCCCGCCAACCGTCACCTTTACGGCGGCCCGATGAGCAACGCCGGCCGGCACACCGCCGCCTCGGGCGACTGAACCGGAGGCGCAGGACCGTCGGGGCGGACGGTTGAGCGCGCTTGATGCGCGAGCCGGCGGCCCCTATGGTCCGCCGGCTTTTTTCCGCCCCACCAGACCCGACCCCAACGGCCTTCTTACAAATGACACAAGGCGGCCTGATAACGCGGGTGCGGCTCTAGCCAGACGAGGACCCCGAACACCGATGATGCACCGACTGATGTTGGCGGGCGCTCTTGCGCTCGTGCTCGCCGCGCCCGCCTTGGCCCAGGACGCCCAACCGGCGGCGCCGGCCGCGCCGCCGCCGCCCGCCGCCGCCGCGTCGGCCGCGCCCTCGATGCAGCTGACGCCTAGCGGCGACATCATCGGCACGCTCAAGGCGTCTGGGCAGTTCACTATCCTGCTCAAGGCCCTGGATGCGGCCAATCTGACGGCCTTCCTGCAGGGCGCGGGCCCCTACACGCTGCTCGCGCCGACCGACGATGCGTTCAAGGCGTTGCCCGCTGGCCAGCTCGACAGCCTGATGCAGCCAGCGAACGCCGCCCAACTGCAGGCGCTGCTCGCCTACCACATCATCGCCGTCGGCGTGCCGCCCTCGAAGGTGCAGGGAACCAAGGGTCCGATCCCGACCGCGGCTGGCCCCGACGTGCAGATCGACGGCAGCGCAACGCCGTTTAAGGCCAACGATGCCGACATCGTGGGTCAGGCGACCGTATCGAACGGCGACGTCTATGCCGTCGACAAGGTGCTGACGCCGCAAGCGGCCGCCGCCGCCTCTTCGGCCGCTCCGGCCGACGCGACGACGCGCTAAGCGCCAGCGTCAAGCTTGAAGGCGAAGCCGGCGGACCCTATGGTCCGCCGGCTTTTTCGCGCCCGCGCAGCCCCCGCATGACCACCCGCACCCCCTTATCCTTCCAGGACATGATCCTGGCGCTGCACGCCTATTGGAGCCGCCAGGGCTGCGTGATTCTGCAGCCCTACGACGTCGAGGTGGGCGCCGGCACCTTGCACCCGACGACGGTGCTGCGCGCGCTTGGGCCAAAGCCCTGGCGCGTCGCCTACGTGCAGCCCTCGCGGCGTCCGGCGGACGGCCGGTATGGCGAGAATCCCAACCGCTATGCAGCACTATTACCAGTACCAGGTGATGCTGAAGCCCAATCCGCCCGACATGCAGGCCCTCTATCTGGGCTCGCTGGAGGCTATCGGCATCGACCCGGCGCTGCACGACATCCGCTTCGTCGAGGACGATTGGGAAAACCCGACCGTCGGCGCCTGGGGCCTCGGCTGGGAGGTCTGGTGCGACGGCATGGAGGTCAGCCAGTACACCTACTTCCAGCAGGTCGGCGGGCTGGACGTGTACCCGGTTGCGGGCGAGCTGACCTACGGGCTCGAGCGGCTGGCGCTCTACGTCCAGGGCGTCGAGGACGTCTGCGACCTCGCCTTCAACGACCCGCAGAGCGCCGACTTCAAGACCTACGGCGACGTTTTCCTGGAGAGCGAGCGCGAGTTCTCCGCCTTCGACTTCGAGGCGGCGGACGTCGAGATGCTGAAGCGCCAGTTCGAGGACATGGAGCGCGAGGTGCCGCGTCTGCTCGCCGCCAGCGGCCGCCAGGGCCAGCCGCTGGTGCTGCCGGCCTATGACCACGTGCTGAAGGCCTCGCACCTGTTCAACCTGATGGATGCGCGCGGCGCGATCGCCGTCGCCGAGCGACAGAGCTACATCGGCCGCATCCGCGACCTCTGCAAAGCCTGCGCGGAAGCCTGGCTGACCGTCGAGGGCGAGAACGCGGCCGTCCCCGCGCTCGGCGCCTGATGCCCCAGCTTCTGCTCGAGCTCTTCTCCGAGGAGATTCCCGCGCGCATGCAGGGCGCAGCCGCGCGCGATCTCGAGCGCATGGCGCGGCGAGCGGCTCGCCGCGGCTGCCCTTGCCTCCGGAAGCTGTGCGCGCGTTCGCCGGGCCACGCCGCCTGACGCTGGTCGTCGATGGCCTGCCGGCCGCCCAGCCGGACCGGAGCGAGGAGCGCAAAGGCCCGCGCGTCGGGCGCGCCGGACGCGGCGATCGACGGCTTCCTGCGCTCCACCGGACTGACGCGCGAGCGGCTGGTCGAACGCGACGGCGTCTGGTTCGCCCCGATCGAGATCAAAGGGCGGCCGACCGCGGCGATCATCGCCGAGGTGGTCCCGGACATCGTGCGCCAGTTCCCCTGGCCGAAGTCGATGAAGTGGGGAGGCGGCCAGGTCGCGCTGGGTGCGGCCGCTCAAGCGCATCCTTTGCGTCTTCGACGGCGAGGTCGTGCCCTTCAACGTCGAGGAGGTCGCAAGCGAGGACCTGAGCGAGGGGCATCGCTTCATGGGCTCCAAGCAGCCCTTCCGTGCGCGCGAAGCTTCGACGCCTACGCGCAAGCGCTGGCGGCCGATTTCGTCGTACTGGACGCTCGACGAGCGGAAGGCGCGCATCCTCGAGGGCGCGCGCAAGCTCGCCGTCGCCCGCGGTCTCGAGCTGGTCGAGGACGAGGGCTTGCTGGACGAAGTCGCGGGCCTCGCCGAATGGCCGGTGGCGCTGCTGGGCGACATGGACGCGAGCTTCCTCGATCTACCGCCCGAGGTGATCCGCACCTCCATGCGCACGCACCAGCGCTACTTCGCGGTGCGCAACCCGCTGGGCTCGGGCCTCGCGCCCCACTTCATCGTCGATCGCCAACATCGAGGCTAGCGACGGCGGCAAGCGCCATCGCGGCCGGGCAATGCGCGGGTGCTGTCGGCGCGCCTGAACGACGCCCGCTTCTTCTGGGACGAGGACCGCAAGGTCCCGCTCGCCGAACGGCTGGAGCGGCTCAAGGGCGTCACCTTCCACGCCAAGCTCGGCACGATGTACGAGCGCGTGGAGCGCGTCGAGGCGCTGGCGCGCGAGCTCGCGCCCCTTGTCGGCGCCGACCCGGACCTCGCCGCACAGGCCGCGCATCTCTGCAAGGCTGATCTCGCCACCGGCATGGTCGGCGAATTTCCCGAGCTGCAGGGGATCATGGGCGGCTACTACGCCCGCGAGGAGGGTTTGGGCGACGCCGTCTGCCGACGCCATCCGCGACCACTACAAACCACAGGGGCCCAGCGACGACGTGCCGACGGCGCCGGTGTCAGTTGCGGTGGCGCTGGCCGACAAGCTGGACACGCTGGCCGGCTTCTTCGCGATCGATGAGAGGCCGACCGGTTCGCGGGACCCTTTCGCCTTGCGCCGCGCCGCGCTGGGCGTGATCCGCATCGTCCTGGCCAACGGCCTTCGCCTTCCGTTGCGGGCGCGGTTCAAGCCGGTCATCGCCGAGGATCTCGCCGGGTTCTTCGCCGACCGACTGAAGGTTGCGCTGCGCGAGCAGGGCAAGCGGCACGATCTGGTCGACGCCGTTTTCGCGCTTGGCGACGACGACCTGCTGCGCATCGTCGCGCGCGTGGAGGCGCTGGAGCATTCCTGCTGACCAGCGAAGACGGCGCAAACCTGCTCGCCGGCCTACAAGCGAGCCAGCAACATTCTGAGGGCCGAGGAGAAGAAAGGCCCGCTGCCCCTCGGGCGCGGCCAGACGGCTTGCCGGTCGCGCCGCCGGAGGAGACCGCGCTGATCAACGCCCTGGCCTCGATCAGGCCGCCGCGTCGAGGCCGATCTTGCCAAGGAGGACTTCGCCGCCGCCATGCGGGCGCTGGCCGGCCTGCGCGCGCCGGTCGACGGCTTTTTCGACCAGGTGCTAGTGAACGATCCGGATGCTGCAACGCGGGAGAGCCGGTTGTCGCTGCTTGATCCAGGTGCGCGATCTGATGGGCAAGGTCGCCGATTTCTCGCAAGTCGCGGGATAGGAACGAGGAGCCGATGGCGGCCGACGGCGCGGCGAGGATGAGCTGGGTCTACGCCTTCGGCGGCGGCGGCGCCGACGGCGACGCCTCGATGAAGGACCTGCTCGGCGGCAAGGGCGCCAACCTGGCCGAGATGAGCGCGCTCGGCCTGCCGGTGCCGCCCGGCTTCACCATCACCACCGAGGCCTGCACGCACTTCTACGCCAACGAGCGCAGCTATCCGCCGACGCTGAAGCGAGGAGGTC
The DNA here is from genome assembly GCA_963794315.1 of uncultured Alphaproteobacteria bacterium. Taxonomy (GTDB): domain Bacteria; phylum Pseudomonadota; class Alphaproteobacteria; order Caulobacterales; family Caulobacteraceae; genus Poindextera. Next base: position 318,859 of record CAWCDF010000004.1, on the reverse strand, counting down.
GACGGACGCCCTGGCGCGCGTCGAAGCGCTGACCGGCAAGCGCTTCGGCGACGCGGCCAACCCGCTGCTGGTCTCCGTGCGCTCCGGCGCGCGGGCCTCGATGCCGGGCATGATGGACACGGTGCTGAACCTCGGCCTGAACGACGAGACGGTCGAGGGCCTGGCCAAGCTCGCCGGGCGACCGCCGCTTCGCCTTCGACAGCTACCGCCGCTTCATCCAGATGTACTCGAACGTGGTGCTGGGCCTCGACCACCACATGTTCGAGGAGATCCTCGACGACCACAAGGACCGCGCTGGGCGTCACCGTCGACACCGCCCTCGACGCCGAGGACTGGGCAGGCGGTCGTCGCCGACTACAAGGCCGGCCGTCGAGCGCGAGCGCGGCGCAGCCGTTCCCGCAGGACCCGCACGACCAGCTCTGGGGCGCGATCGGCGCGGTCTTCGCCAGCTGGATGAACGAGCGGGCCAAGTTCTATCGCCGCATGCACGACATCCCCGAGAGCCTGGGGCACGGCGGTCAACGTGCAGTCGATGGTGTTCGGCAACATGGGCGAGACTTCAGCGCCACCGGCGTCGCCTTCACCCGCAACCCCTCCACCGGCGAGGCGAGCGCTCTACGGCGAGTTCCTGATCAACGCCCAGGGCGAGGACGTGGTCGCCGGCATCCGCACGCCGCAGTCGATCACCCGGGCCGCGCGCGAGGAGATGGGCGAGAAGGCGCCGTCGATGGAGGAGGCGCTGCCGGAGGTGTTCGCCGAGCTTCCGCGGCGTCGTCGAGCAGCTCGAGCGCCACTACCGCGACATGCAGGACATCGAGTTCACGGTCGAGCGCGGGCGGCTCTACATGCTGCAGACGCGCAACGGCAAGCGCACCGCCAAGGCGGCGCTGAAGATCGCGGTCGACATGGCCGACGAGGGCCTGATCAGCCAGGACGAGGCGGTGATGCGCGTCGAGCCGGCCTCGCTCGACCAGCTCTTGCACCCGACCATCGATCCGGACGCGCCGCGCGACGTGATCGCGACCGGGCCTGCCGGCTTCGCCCGGCGCGGCGACCGGCAAGATCGTGTTCACCGCCGACGAGGCCGAGCGGCTCGGTCAGGCCGGCGAGGCGGTGATCCTGGTGCGCGAGGAGACCAGCCCGGAGGACATCCGCGGCATGGATGCGGCGCGCGGCATCGTCACCGCCCGCGGCGGCATGACCAGCCACGCGGCGGTCGTCGCGCGCGGCATGGGCCGCCCGTGCGTGTCCGGCGCCGGCGAGCTGCAGATCGACGCCAAGGCAGGGCGACGATTCAGCGCACGCGGACGGACGTTCAAGGCCGGCGAGGTCATCACCATCGACGGCGCGCAAGGGCGAGATCCTCTCCGGCGCGGTCAAGATGGTCGAGCCGGAGCTGACCGGCGATTTCGCCACCCTGATGGGCTGGGCCGACCGGTTCCGGCGCCTGAAGCGTGCGCGCCAACGCCGAGACCGCGCTGGACGCCCGCGTCGCGCGCCAGTTCGGCGCCGAGGGCATCGGCCTTGTGCCGCACCGAGCACATGTTCTTCGACGACGAGCCGCATCGCCGCCGTGCGCGAGATGATCCTCGCCGACGACGAGGCCGGGCCGCCGCGCACGCGCTGGCCAAGATGCTGCCGATGCAGCGTCGCGACTTCGTCGAGCTCTTCGGCATCATGGAGGGCCTGCCGGTCACCGTCCGCCTGCTCGACCCGCCGCTGCACGAGTTCCTGCCGCATACGCGCGAGGACGTCGAAGCGGTGGCCGAAGGCGACCGGTCTCGACGCGGGCAAGCTGATGCGGCGGGCGCGCGATCTGCGCGAGACCAACCCGATGCTCGGCCACCGCGGCTGCCGGCTGGGCGTCTCCTATCCCGAGATCTACGAGATGCAGGTGCGCGCGATCATCGAGGCGGCCCTTCGAGGTCACGGGCTCGGGCGCGCCGGCGCCGATCGCCGAGATCATGCATCCGCTGGTCGCCAAGGTCGAAGAGATGCGTTTCCTCCGCACACTGACCGATCGCGTCGCCCGGCAGGTCATGGACGAGCATGGCCGCGAGGTCGCCTACAGCGTCGGCGCCATGGTCGAGCTGCCGCGGGCGGCGCTGCGCGCCGGCGAGCTGGCCGAGACGGCCGAGTTCTTCTCTTTCGGCACCAATGACCTGACCCAGACCACCTTCGGCATCAGCCGCGACGATTCCGCCCGCTTCCTCGGCGCCTACATCGACAAGGGCATCTTCGAGAAGGACCCGTTCGTCAGCCTCGACGTCGACGGCGTCGGCGAGCTGATCCGTATCGCAGCCGAGCGCGGGCGGGCGGTGCGGCCGGACATCAAGCTCGGCATCTGCGGCGAGCACGGCGGCGACCCCGCTTCGATCGCCTTCTGCGAGGAGGTGGGATTGGACTATGTGTCCTGCTCGCCCTATCGAACGCCGATCGCGCGGCTCGCGGCCGCGCAGGCGGCGCTGGCCAGGCGGACTTGAGAGGGATCCATCACCGCGTGAGCGACCCGACGCTTGAGGCGCACGAGCATGCCGAACACGCCGAGCACGCTTCGCACGAGCGAGACCCGTTCACGTCCATGGTGTCCATCACCATCGCGGTACTGGCCGTCGTCGCCGCCATCGCGTCCAGCCTCGAGACCTTTGAAAGCGCCGGCGCCATCATCGCGGCGAACCAGGCGGTGCTGGCGCAGGAGCGGGCGACCGATCAGTGGAACTTCTATGAGGCCAAGAGCCTGAAGAAGAACCTCTATTCGATCGCCGCCGACCAGGGTGGCGCGCGCGCCGACGGCTATCGCCAGAAGGCCAAGACCGAGGGCGACGGCCAGGATCAAGCGCAGGCCGACGCTAAGAGCCTCGAGCATGCCCGCGACCAGGCGCTAGCGCTCAGCGAGGCGCACGAGGCGCGTCACCACCGCCTCTCGATCGCGGCCACGTTGCTCGAGATGGGCATCGCCATCTCCACGATCGCAATCATCACCAAGCGTCGCTGGCCGTGGATCGGCTCGGGCCTGCTCGGCGGCGCGGGCGTGATCGTGGCGGCGCTGGCATACCTTAGCTAGCGGTAGACAGACGCCTCCGTCGTCGACGTTGCCGCGGCGCAACGCAGCCCACATTCCGGCCGCATCGCTGACCCGAAGCGGCCACCTGCGCGTTCCAGGGTCGACGGCGGCTGGGAGGGTGAGAACAAAGTCTCTCATCTCTTGGAGTAACACCGCATGAAATCACTGTTTTTCGCGGCGGCCGCACTGGCCGCCTTCGTCGGCGCGGCGCCGGCGTTCGCGCAGTCGACTGGCGCGTACGGCACGCTCGGCGGCGCGGACCTCAACAGCGACTCGGCGAATGTCGGCGCCATCACCGGGCGCGTGGGCTATCGCTTCATCCCCTACGTCGGCGTCGAAGGGGAGCTGTCGGCGGGCGTGGGTGATGACCACATCGATCTCGGCGGTGTCCGCACCGGCGTGCACGTGAACGACCAGTACGCCGGCTACGCCGTGGGCTTCCTGCCCGTCACGCCAAACGCCGATCTCCTGGCGCGGATCGGCTATGGCGCCACCGACCTCAACCTTTCGCAGCCGGGTCGCAGCTTCCACGACTCCGTGACCAGCTGGAATGCCGGCGTCGGCGGCCAGTACTTCTTCGACGGCAAGGACGGGGTCCGCGCCGACTATACCCGCGAGACCGCCGATCGCTCGAACCTGGACGCCAACGTCTGGTCGCTGGCCTACGTCAGGAAGTTCTAGCTCTCCGGAACCCTCTCTCCGCGGCGCGGAGAGGGGGCCACCTTTATCGCGGAAGCGCCAAGCCCGGGGCCGGCCCTTCAAGCAGGCGCTCGCGGCGGAAGCGGAACAGCTCGGCAGGGCGCCCGCCGGTCTCGGCGTGCCAGCGGCCGAGGCCCTCGACCAGGTCGGTGCGCTCGAGCCCGCGGCGGAAGTTCTGCTTGTGCAGGGCGACCCCGGCGATCGCCTCCACTGTGCGCTGGAGCTGCGAGAGGGTGAACTCGGGGGGCGTCAGCTCGAACGCGACCGGCCGGTACCTCAGCTTGCCGCGCAGACGGCCAAGGCCGGTGGCGAGGATGCGCCGGTGGTCCGAAAGCATCGGCTCGCCCAGTCCGCCGTCGACCGGCTTCTGGTTCCGTCGCCGCACGCGAGCGGTCGCGCTGGGCTTCGGGCGCGAGGCCCGCCTCGTAGAGCAGCTCGTAGCGCTCCAGCACCCGCTCCTCGTTCCAGGGCGCGCCGTCCAGGCCGAACAGCAGCCGCGCGCGGGCGCGCCGCTCGTCCGAGCGCGGCCCATTTCGCGAGCCGCGGCGCGATCACGTCGTCGATCACTTGCGGCCGGCCATTTCGCCAATCCTCCCACGGAAAGAAGCGCGTGTAGGGCGTCCAGACGGTGTCGGGTGCCAGCGACTCGACTGCCTTCGGCGCCAGCGCCAGATAGCCGACCGAAATCACGCGGGCTTCGCCCGCGCCCACGTCGGCCCTGCGGCGCGTCGCGGCCGTGGTCACCGAAGGTATAGAGCTGCTCGACGTAGCCGAGCTCGAACCGCGTCTGCTCGGTCACGAACGCGCGCATGGCGAGCTCGAACGTGCGGTGTGCCGTCGGGGTCGAACGGGCCGAACGGCAGGCCGAGCAGCCGCGACGCCTCGCCGGTCCGCGGGTCGTGCGCGCGGACCGTCAGGACCACCGCGTCGCCGTCGCGCACCGCGACCACCACCGCCGACAGGCCGATGACGACGGTCGGTCATGCGGGCGCCCGGTAGCGGATCGGCAGGTCGAAGGCCGGTCCGGTTGGCGCGAAGTCGTTGCCGCCCATGGCTTCGACGGCGTCCATCATCCGCCCGCCGCGGCCGAGCAGTGTCGGCCAGCGCGACGATGCGGCGGTTGGGATAGGCGTGCGGCGCGGCGCGGCGAAGCGCGCGCGCGATTTCGAACTCGTCGACGTCGGGGTTGCGCTCGCAGGCGATGACGAAGGCGCTGGCGGCCGAGCGGCTGATGCCGGCGTAGCAGTGGACCACCATCGGCGCCTGGCGTCCCAGCCGCGGCTGAACTCGAGGATGCGCCGCACCGAGCGCTCGTCCGGAGCGACGTAACCGGCGATCGGTTCGGCAATGTCGTCGAGCTCGAGCCTGAGGTGCCGTCGTCGATCGAGGCCAAGCGGACGCCGGACCGGCGTCGCCGGGTCGATCAGCGTGATCATGTGCGACGGGCGCCGCGTGGCGACCACCTCGGGCATCAGCGCCAGTGAACAGACGATCAGCGTCATGGCTACTCCGTATCGAACGCCTGCTCGGCGCGCCGCAAATCCCGCCGCGTCGGAGAGCACGTGGAAGCGGTCGACATAGCGGCTCTGCGCCTCGGTCGCGGCTCAGCGGCTCCAGCGTCAACAGGTATCGCTTGGGCGGCGCGCCGAACAAGGCGAGCAACTCCTCGCGCGTGAAGCCGGCGAGCTGGGTCGCTTCGAAGAAGGCGCAGGCGCGGTCGGCCTGCTTGATCAGCGCCTTGATCCACGCCGGCAGGTGCGCCGGCAAGCCGAAGCGGAGGTGGATCGCCGTTTCCAACCGCTCCTCGAAAGCCTTGTAGTTGAGGCCGAGCGCCGCCTTGAACGGCGAGATCATGTCGCCGATCACATACTCAGGCGCATCGTGCAGCAGCGCCGCCAGGCGCCAGCGCGGCGCGAGGCCCGGCTGGATGTGAGCGGCGATCTCCTCGACCACCAACGAATGCTGCGCGACCGAGAAGCCGTGCTCGCCGGTTGTCTGGCCGTTCCAGCGCGCCACCCGCGCCAGCCCATGGGCGATGTCCTCGATCTCGATGTCGAGCGGCGAGGGATCGAGCAGGTCGAGCCGCCGGCCGGACAGCATCCGCTGCCAGGCGCGCGGGATCGCCTGGGCGCGCGCGGCGCGGGGCGGTCCTTTCGGCACCGTTCGCTTTCCCTTGCTGTGGACCGGCCTCAATTTGATCTATCGTAATTCCAACGGCGCGAATTGACGTCAAGAAAGCCTTAGGAGCGCGAGGAACGATGGCGGGCTTGAGCATGAGCTGGGCGAGGATCATGGCGCCCGTCGCCGGCGGCGACGCCGATGCCGGCGTGCTTGCCGCCGCCAAGGCCGTGGCCGCGCCGTTCGAGGCCGAACTGGCCTGCGTTTACGCGCCGGCCGACGTCGCCGACCTGATGCCCTGGATGGGCGAGGGGTTCATGGGCGGCGTGCAGGTGACAGCGGTGCAGAGCCTGAAGGACGCCGCCGCCGAGGGCGAGCGGGCGGCGCGGGTCGCCTGCGAGGCGGCTGACTACGGCAAGAAAACTTTCACGGCGCTGGCTTCGCCCGTCTGGTCGGCGCTTTCGATGGAGGGTCGGCTGTCGGACGTGGTGCTGTTCGACGATGCGACCGCGAAAGGCAAGGGGCCCCTGGCCGAGAGCTTCCAGCAGATCGTGGCCGACGAGCAGAGGCCGACGATCGTCGCTCGGCCCGGCCTCGGCGTGGACGGCGTGGTCGCCGTGGCCTGGGATGGCGGCAAGGAGGCGAGCCGCGCCGCGCGCACGGCGCTTCCGCTGCTGCAGCGCGCCTCCCGCGTCGTGATCCTGGCCGCGCCGGCCTCTTCGGCGCGCTATTTCGATCCGGCCCGCCTGCAGTCGTTCTTCGAGGTGCGCGGCATCGCTTCCGAGCTGCAAACGCTGACCGAGCCGGGCGATCCGGGCCAGGCGCTGATGCGCGCGGCCAAACAGGCGGGCGCGAGCTTGCTCGTCGCCGGCGCCTTCGGGCACCCGCGGCTGCAGGAGTACATCTTCGGCGGTACGACCCGCGCCTTCCTGAACGCGACCGACGCGCCGTCCCTCTTCCTGTCGCACTAGTTCAAACCAAAAAGAGAACCCTATGGCCCTTAGCCGCATCGTAGTGCGCCTGGCGCGAAACCCCGGCAGCGAGTTCGCCGAGGGCGACGACCATCGGGGCTATTCGCTGGTGGCGCCCCTGACGCCCGACGGGAAGCTGGACGAGGCGGCGTTCCGCGCCGCCAAGGGTGAGTGCGCCGTGCGTCGCTTCGCGCCCGACGAGGACCCGCAGGAAGGCAAGCTGGTGCACCGCAACAGCCGATGGTTCTTCGACTACGGCGACCAGGGCGATGCGGAGGAGCCGCTCTACCGGCTCGGCGAACATCGGTTCGCGGTCGGCGAGTACGTCTCGATCACCGACGAGGATGGGCGCCTGTTGACGTACAAGGTGACCGACGTCCGCCGGGCTTGAGGACGGTCGTTCAGCGCTTCAACGTCGCCAGATAGGCGATCAGGTCGCGGCGGTCGTTGGGGTCGGCGACAACGACCCGCATGGCGGTGCCGGGGACGAGCTTGGTCGGCCCCTGCACGAAGGCGTCAAGATTGCTCGGCGTCCAGGTGAGGCCGGACGCCTTCAGCCCGCCGGAATAGGGATAGCCCGGCAGGGCCGCGGCCCTGCGTCCGACGATGCCGATCAGGCTTGGGCCTTGGCCGACGCCGTTCAGCACGTGGCACTGGCTGCAGCGCGATTGGAAGACGTCCGACCCCTTGACGGCGTCCTGCGCGAGGCTTGGGCTGGCCGCAAACAGAAGCCCGGCAAGCACGCCGGCCGCTACGGCGCGCACGCTAACGTCTGCCGGCATAGGCGACCCGCCAGATCTCGTCCGAGCCGTCGTCGGCCACAAGAAGCGCGCCGTCTTTGGCGACCGCGACGCCAACGGGCCGGCCCCAGACGCTCTTGTCGCTAATGACGAAGCCGGTGAGGAAGTCCTCGTAGGTCCCGTCCGGGACGCCGTCCCTCAGGCGCAGGCGCACGACCTTGTAGCCGGTGCGCTTTGCGCGGTTCCACGAGCCGTGCAGCGCCACGAAGGCGTCGCCGCGATACTCAGCCGGGAACGCGGCGGGCCCGCCGCGAGCGTCGTAGAAGGTCATCTCCAACGGCGCGGAGTGGGGCTGAATGAGGACGTCCGGCACGGTGATCTTGCCGGCCAGATCCGGCCGTTCGCCCTTGTGCCGCGGATCCTCGTGATCGCCGATGAAGTACCAGGGCCAGCCATAGAAGCCGCCCTCGCGAACGCGAGTCACATAGTCGGGCGGCAGGTCGTCGCCCAAAAGGTCGCGCTCGTTGGTCGAGCACCAGACGTCGTGGGTCCTCGGCTGGAGCGCCATGCCGACGCAGTTCCGGATGCCGGCGGCAAACACGTGCATGCCCTTGCCGTCGGGATCGCCGGCCAGCACGTTGGCTCGTCCGACCTCGATGCCCCACGCCGCACCCAGAGCATGGTCCGCCTGCCAGCCGCGCACCTCGTCGCCGGTCTTCCTCGGCATCTCCTCGGCGACGTTCGAACCGGAGCCCACCGAGACGAACATACGCCTGCCGTCCGGCGAGAAGAGGATGTCGCGCGTCCAGTGGTCCGAGTGGGTCTGCGTGAGCTTGGCGATGACGGTCTCGGGCGCGCCTCGCGCCTTCAGGTCCCCGTTGCTATAGGCGAAGCGCACCACCGAGTTGGTGTTGGCGACATAGACCCACTGCGGGTTCGGCCCTGGCGGATAGAAGGCGATCCCGAAGGGCTGCGACAAGCCCTCGGCGAAGGTCGAGACCGTGGCGGCCCCGTCGGCCCCGGCCGCCGCCCGCAGCACATCGACGCGCCCAACGTCACCTTCGGAAACGAAGATGTCGCCGTTCGGCGCCACGCGGATCAGCCGCGGCGCATCCAGCTTGGCAAAGGCGCTGACCCGGAAGCCGGGCGGGGTCTTCAGCTCCGCACCGGCCGGGCGGGCGTCGACACTTGGCGGCGCCACGCCGATCGGTGAGGTCCCGGTCTTCGGCAGGTCGGCGACGGTGATCTTGCGCACGACACCCGGTGCATCCGTGCGCCAATCGCCATAAGCTTGCGCTCCAGTGACCACAGCGGCGCTCGCAGGCAGCGCCACGCAAGTCATCAGGGCGGCGGCAAGCGTCGTCTTCATGAACGGTCCCTTCCAGCGTCTCGGGTTTGTCGGTCCAGAACGCGACGGGTTCGCGCGCGGCTCATTCCTCGCTCGGCATGTGCAGGTACATCGACTGGATGCCGATGCGGCCCGGGCCGGTGAAGCGGTTGACGACGAAGTTCACCGCCGCGCCGAACATGCCGCTGGTCAGCCGATCGACCACCGTGTCCATCTTCACGGTCGGGTCCTTGTAGAGCCAGCCGCCCGGCTCGACGTCGATCTGCTCGCCCGCCGCCAGCACTTTTTCGAACACGTTGCCGTAGCCGTGCAGCCAGAGCACGCCCTCGCCGGTGTGGCCGTGGAACTTGTCGATGAAGAAGCCGCTCTGGCCGAACATCATCGTCGCTAGCCCGCGCACGCGCTCGAAGCTGTAGTCGATGTTGCCGCTGGCGGCGAGAAACTGGTGCTCGCGCACGTGCAGCTCTTCGCCGTGCTTCAGATGGATCGGCACGATGTGGCCCGGTCCATCGCGGCTGAAGGCTATGATTCCCGGACCACTTGCCTCGGTCACGAAGACCTGCATGCCGGCGATCATCCGCTTGAGCGCGCCCTTCAGCGCCTTCAGCTGGACGCGCACGGTCGGGTTCTTCCAGAGCAGGATATGGTGCTCGAAGTAGACCGACATCTGGGTGACGTCGACCGACAGCGCCGGCACCAGTTCGCCGTCGATATGGTAGGTCACACCGCCGAATGTCTCGGCCGTCGCCGTCGTTGGCATGAGGGTGGGTAGGCTGCTCATGTGCGCGACTCCGACCGCTGGTTGCAGGCGGCGGAGCCTAGAGCGGGCCGGCGTCGAGGTCGAGCGCCCAGGCTAAACGCTACTGCTGTCCGGGCCGGTTTCCGGCGCCTTCGCGTCGTGCGAGGAAAGCCAGGCGCTCGAACAGCTGCACGTCCTGCTCGTTCTTCAGAAGCGCGCCGTGCAGCGGCGGGATCAGCTTGGTCGGATCGCTTCTCGCGCAGCGCTTCGTCGTCGATGTCCTCGACCAGCAGCAGCTTCAGCCAGTCGAGCAGCTCGGACGTCGACGGCTTCTTCTTCAGGCCCGGCACCTTGCGCATGTCGTAGAAGATGCGCAGCGCCTCGGCGACCAGCTTCTTCTTGATCCCCGGGAAGTGGACGTCGACGATGGCTTCCATCGTGTCGGCGTCCGGGAAGCGGATGTAGTGGAAGAAGCAGCGGCGCAGGAAGGCGTCGGGCAGCTCTTTTTCGTTGTTCGAGGTGATGATCACCACCGGGCGGATCTTGGCCTGGATCGTCTCGTTGGTCTCGTAGACGTAGAACTCCATCCGATCGAGCTCCTGCAGGAGGTCGTTCGGGAACTCGATGTCGGCCTTGTCGATCTCGTCGATCAACAGCACCGGCCGCTCGTCCGCCTCGAACGCGTCCCAGAGCTTGCCCTGGCGGATGTAGTTCTTGACGTCCTTGACCCGCTCGTCGCCGAGCTGGGAGTCGCGCAGCCGGGTCACGGCGTCGTACTCGTAGAGCCCCTGGGCTGCCTTGGTCGTCGACTTGATGTGCCAGGTGATCAGCGGCGCGTTCAGCGCCTTGGCCACCTCATAAGCCAGCACGGTCTTGCCCGTGCCGGGCTCGCCCTTGATCAGCAGCGGACGCTCCAGCGCGATCGCGGCGTTGACCGCGACCTTCAGGTCGTCGGTTGCGACATAGTCTGCGGTGCCTTCAAAACGCTGCTGGCTCATACATCTCCTCTGGGCGCGCGCGACGGCGCGTCTCTAACAACTGTTCGATTTGCTGCACAGTAAGGAGTGGGGGCCGCGCGTTGCAAGCGCCATTAGCGTCGCGGACCGGCGCGGCAGGGGATGCGCGCCTCGAGAGAGCGAGCGCTTACAGCTTGCGGCGCAAAGGCTCGCCGCGTGTGTAGCCCAGCGCCGAGGTCCGCGTCGCTCAGCGTCTTGGACTGAAAGTTGGCGAAGTCATCCTCACCCCCTCGACCGAATCAGCGTCGGCGACCTCGTCCAAGCCCTCGCCGAAAAGGGAGCCGCACCCGACAACAGCCAGGGGAGCTTAGTCGCCCTGACCAAGCGCGCTGGCGATCTCGCTCATCACGCCGGCCCACTGGCCGAAAGCGTGGGTCGCGAACACGCGCGTGGCTGGGTACCAGGGGTAGTGGTCCGTCCCCAGCTTTGGCCAGGCGACGGGGGTGGAGATCAACCAGACCGGCGCACCGCAGGCGCCGGCGATGTTGGTGGTCGCGTTCGCCGGCCCCAGTACCAGGTCCAGCGCGCAGCACAGCGCCGCCAGATCGTCGAGATCGTCCTTCAGGTCGATGCCGGGCGGGCGCCAGATGTCGACGCCGAACGCTTCGCGCGCGTGCGCCAGCTCGTCCTCGCACTCGCCGTACTGCAGATTGACGAAGCTGACGCCGGGAACCTCAAGCACCGGCCGCCAGCGCTCGAACGGCGAGAACTCGCGCAGCCGCGCCCCGTCCAGCTTGAGGCTCTTCCACAGGATGCCGACCTTGCGGCCAGGCAGCTCGCCGAGGGCGGTGCGCCAGTGCGCGACCCGGTCCGGATCCGGCGTCAGATATCCCTCGTGCGCCGGGAAGGTGTCGACCGAGGGGCGGAATCGGCGGAGCGGCGAGGCCAGAGGCGTCCAGAGGTCGAACGCCGCTTCGTCGACGTCGGGGGCGATGCGCAGGTTGTAGCCGTCGAGCTTGTATGAGGCATGGGCGCTGAACTCAACCATCGGGTACGATCGCTGAAACAGCGGCACGAGCCTGGGCTCAAGCGCGACCGAAAGACGGCCGGCCGGACCGAGCGCCGCGATCAGGTCGGGCAGATAGTTGGCGAACATCACCTCGTCGCCCAGACCCTGTTCGCCGATCATCAGCATCGACTTGCCAGCCAGGTCGGCCTCCGGCGTCCAAACCGGCCGGTTGACGACGAAGCTGGCCCGCCCGGCGAACTGTGGCGCGAAGCGGGTCTCGTAGGCGTCCCAGCCCTCGACGATCCGACCGCCAACGAGCAACATCTGGGCGCGCGCAAAACGCATCATCGCCAGATCGCTCTCGAGCTGCGCCGAGGCCATGGCGCGGTCGCAATCGTCCAGCGCGCCGTCGATGTCGGCGAACTCCAGCCGGGCCATCGCCCGGGTGTAGCGCGCCTTGGCGAAATCAGGCTCGAGCCGGACGGCCTCCTCGAGGAATGGCATCGCCGCGGCCGTGTCGCCCCCGGCAATGACGACGGTTGCGAGCGTGTTCCACAGCATCGCGACTTCCGGGTTTGCCCCGATCGCCTCCTTCAGCACCTCTATCGCGAGCGGGTAGTGGTGCAGGTCGCGGAGCGAGCAGGCGAGATTGTTGGCGCCTTGCGCGCACTCGGGGTGCGCTTGACGGTACAGGGTGAACAGCTGCACGGCGAGTTCGGTCATCCCCATGCGAAATGCGAGGCGGCCGAGATCGTTGGCCACGTCGCCATGGTCGGGCAGGAGCGCCAGCGCGGACTCGTAGGCCGCGATGGAGCTGCGGAAGTCGCCGCACTGCTCGCGCGCAATCGCCAGGACGTGCCAGCCGTGGCCGTTACGTTCGTCGATCCCCAACGCCTCGATGGCGCATTCGGAAGCGCGGGCGCTGTCGCCGACGCGGATGGCGGCCACGGCGTCCTGCAGCAACGGCGCAACCCGCAAGGCGCGCAGCCCGGCGATCGCAACGTCCAGCCGAGCGAGCGCCGCGTCCGAGGCCGAGTCGCCCATCTCGACGTCGGCGAGTCCGCCGGCGAGCGGCAGTTGCGGATCATCGCGCAATGCGGCGGCGATGGCGTGGCTTGGTTTCAGATTTCGCGCCACGGACATCGAAAAGTCGCCTCCAACACCGACCGTGCAACGGACTCGGGCACGGGCCATGAGTGGGCCGAGCAGGCTTAAGGGAGTGCTAAGCGTGCGCGGTTGCGCAACGCCGCATTAACTGAACCGGCTTAGTCGTCCACGCGGCCACAAGGAGTGCGGGCGCGAGATGCCGCTGAAACTGTCACTGAAGCCGGGCGAGAAGTTCGTTCTGAACGGCGCCGTTGTGCAGAACGGCGACCGGCGCGGCGTGCTCCTCCTACAGAACAAAGCATCGGTTCTGCGCGAAAAGGACATCATGCAGGCCGACGAGGCGAACACGCCATCGCGGCGGATCTACTTCCCCGTGATGATGATGTACCTTGAAGAGTCGAACGCCGGCGCGTGGCACGAGGAGTTCGTGCGACGCCTGCAGGAGTTCATGGGCGCCATCGCCAATCCCGACGTGCTGGCAGACTGCGTGAACGTTTCAAGGCACGTGCTGCAGCGGGAATACTACAAGGCGCTGGTCTTGTGTCGGCGGCTTATCGAGTACGAAGACGAGAGGTTGGGCCATGTCGCTCCAAGCCTATCAGCAGGCGGCCGAGCGGGCTGAGCACCCGCGCGATTCGGAGTACCGCGTGTTCGGCGAAGTGACGCGGGCGTTGATGGACGCCGCCGCGCTGCCGAGCGATGCGTTTGTCCCTCGCATCAAGGCTCTCGACTGGAACCGGCGGCTTTGGATGACGCTCGCCGCCGACTGCGCCCGGCCGGACAACGCTCTTTCCCCCGAGCTCCGCGCGCAGATCATCTCGCTCAGCATGTGGGTTGGCCGTCACACCAACGGGGTCATACAGCAACAAGAGCCGATCGAGCCGCTGATCGAAGTCAATCGGATTATGATGCAGGGCCTTGGCGTCCGCGCTCCCCGGCAACTTCCCGCCAGCGCCGGGTAGAAATTTCCCGGTAACCATGGCCGGCATGGCGGCCGCGGCCGGCCGGTAGATCTATAGCCCCTTGAAATAATAAGGCTTAGCGGTCTCGCCCGCCAACCCGACGGCTTGGTCCGGCCTTTGCCTGGATGACGATTGGGCAAAATGCCCCCGGCCGTACGAACGATGCCGGACACCTATGAAAAGGACGTCTTGTCATGCTTAGCGTGAACAACAATCCTGGCGCTTTGGTCGCGTTGCAGAACCTGACCCAGACCGCCAGCGAACTCCAACAGACCCAAAACGAAGTCTCCACCGGCCTTGCGGTCGCGACCCCGCAGGACAACGGCGCCGTCTGGGCCATCGCCCAGAGCGAACGGGGAACGGCGGGCTCGCTCGATGCGGTGATCCAATCGCTGCAGCGGGGCGGGTCGACCATTCAGGTCGCCACGGCGGCCGGGACGAGCGTCTCGAACCTTCTGAACCAGCTGAAGACGCTGGCTCTGAGCGCTTCGGACCCCTCGCTCGATGCGACCAGCCTCGCGGCCGACAACACCCAGTTCAAGTCGATCCTGACCCAGATCACCCAGATCGTGAACAACTCCGACTTCAACGGGGTCAACATGATCAAGACCGGCGGCACCAACATCATGGCGCTCGCCACCGCCTCCGGCAGCCAGATCACGGTCCTGGCGCAAAGCCTGACCCTGGGCGGGGGCAACATGGGCGCGGTCTCGGCGCACGCGTCGATCGGCACGACTGCGTTGGCGACGGCGATGGTGGCTACGGTCAATACGGCCATCACCAAGGTCAACAGCGCGCTTGGCGTGTTCGGCAACGGGGCCACGGCCCTGCAGAACCAACTGACGTTCGTTCAGGACCTGCAGGACACGCTGGACACCGGCATCGGCAACCTCGTCAACGCCAATCTCGGCAAGGAAAGCGCTCAGCTGACCGCCCTGCAGACCAAGCAACAGCTTGGCATCCAGGCGCTGTCGATCGCCAACCAGTCGAGCGCCGCGCTGCTCAGTCTCTTCCGGTAATTCCCCAAACGCGTGAGGCGGCGGGCCGGGAAACCGGCCCGACGCCGGCGCGCGACCGGAGGCGATCATGACACAAATCGTCGGCAATGCCGGCGCAGTGGGCGACCACAGCCATGGCGCCTACGCACGTGAAGGCGAGGGGCAAGCGCAGCCCAACGAGACGCCCGCCGAGGCGACGGTCAACGATGCGACCGACGACGTCCGCCTCATCATCGAGGGTGACGAGGCCGGAGACGGCTTCACCTACACCACGATCGATCGACGGACTGGCGCCGTCATCCGGCGGATGCCGAGGGCAGGCTTGCTCGCGCTCGGCCAGGCGCCGGACTACGCGGCCGGGGCGCTGATCAAGGCGAGGGCGTGAAGGACGGGGCGTTGGTCTTCCGTTAACCATAAATAGAGCTTGGCCTCTTAACACTTCGCCAGCCGCAAGCTCGGTAGGAAGCGCTCAGGCGCGTCCGACGAGCGGATGTGGCGCGAGGCTTTCGAAGGAGGCCGCCTTGGCGATCAGCGTGAGCGGCGCTGGGCCGATTTCGCCCGCGTTGCAGGATCTGAACTCCCCCGGCCAGGGCGCGGCCAGCGGCGGAGCGTCGCCCTCACAGCTCGATGGCGAGGGGACGCCGAGCGCCGCGGTCGCCATTGGCCAGAACGGCAGCCTCGATGTCGGGACGGTCGACGCGCTCGCGCTCGGCCTGAACAGCGCCGCTGGCATCGCCGACCTCGCGATCGGCGCGGGCAAGACCGTCGCGGGTCTCCTCACGACGCTGCAAGGGCAGGCGACCGCCGCGCAGGAACCCTCGCTGGATCCCGCCGCGCGCGGTGCATTGAGCGCCGGGTTCACAGCCACGCTCGCGCAGATCACCACGACGGTGCAACAGGCGAGCTTCGACGGCGTGAACCTTCTCGACGGCACGTCAGGCGGCCTGAAGATTCCCGGCGGCGGGAGCCTGACGCCGCAAGACCTTACGCTGGGCGGGCCGGTGCTCGTGCTGTCTCCGACGACCACCCTCGGCGCGGCCGGCGCTGCCGCCCAGGCCCTTGCCGACGTCAATACGTCGGCGACGAATCTCGACCAGGCGATGGGCGCGCTCGCCGATCAGGCGAGCCAGATCTCGGCCCACGGCGCCATCGTCGGTCAGCTGTCGACCGCTTTGAAGGCTGGCCTGCCGTCGTCGGCGGACGCCGGCGCCGAGGGCGCCCGCCTGCTGGCGTTGCAGGTCCAGCAACAGTTGGGCGCCCAAGGCCAGCCGATCGCCAACCAGTCGCCGCAATTGGTGCTTTCGCTCTTCCGCTAGTGTGGAATTGAGGTTCGCCTGCACAGGGGGTCGGCTTTGGAGCGAGCATCAAATCGGAAGCGGCGCATTGGAAGACAATACGTTGCGAGCGTCCTTATCGATTCGGGAGTTCGTCTGGGCCGCCACGAGCGGACGCCAGCGGAGTTGACGTTCATGCTGCGTTGTCGGGCGCAGGTTAGGATGCGGGCATGATCGAGCTACGCGACCTGGAGGACGGCGATCAGGACCGCCTGTTCCGCTGGCGGCTCTTGCCGGATGTCGACCGCTGGATGAGCGATCACGCCGCCGCGACGCCGGAGGAGAACCGCCTTTGGTTCGAGGACCTCCGCCTCGATCCGGACCGGCGTGGGTGGATCATTAGCGTGGACGCCGAGCCTGCCGGGTTTCTCACCCTGACCGGCGTGACGAGCCGGCATCGCCGCGCGTCATGGGGCTGGTACATCGGCGAGGCCTCCGCGCGCGGGCGCGGCGCCGGGCGGGCGGCGCAGGCGCTCGGGCTCGACCTCGCGTTCGACGCGCTGGGGTTGGAGAAGGTGCAGGCTGAGGTGCTCGCCGACAACGACGTGGCGCTAAAGGCGCAGGCGGCGGCGGGCTTTCGCCGCGAGGGCTACCTGCGCGAACATGTCGTAAAGGACGGCCGGCGGCGCGACGTCGTGCTGCTCGGAATTCTGGCGCCCGAGTGGCGCGCGCGGCGTGACGCGCTTCGTCGAGCGCTGAGCTCGGCCAATCTGATCGCCGCCTGAGATCAGCCCGCCGTCAGCCTGGCGAGCGCGGCCTGATAGCTGGCGATCTCCGCTGTCAAGTAGGCGGGAACTGGTCCGCTTACGCCGACCGAGGGTGGCGTGGTCATCTGCGAATAGATCTGCTTGACCGTGGTGATTGCGCCGCCGAGCTGGGCGAGAGCGTTGGCGATGTCGAGCTTTGAATTCAAGCTCAGGCTCGATTCCACGCCGAGACCATAGTTCGCATTCAGCGTGGTGGTCGCCGGGCCTCCGTTCACCCCGATCGCGCTCTTCGCCTTGGCGGTCGCACTATCGGTGATCAATCCCTGGGCCAGGCCGAGCGCTGGCAGGGCGTTCTTGCCCGCCGGCCCCGCCCCGAGGGTAATCTGGAAGCTCGAGCTGATGGGCGTGAGCTTGAGCTGTTGGACACCGTTCGCCGTCACCACCTGGGCGTTGGCGGCGAAGCCCGTGGCCTGCTCGATCTCCTGGGCCAGCGACTGTAGCGTGTCCGTCGCCTGGATAGTGATGGAGGTCGGCAGCGGGTTGAAGTTCGAGTGGATCGTAAACTGATCGCCTGGCTGGACGCCGGTGTTGATGGTCAGGTCCTGGGAGGGCGCAAACGAGATCGCGCCCGACGGCAGGCCGAGCGCGTCCAGCGACGACGCGCCGGAAGGGTCGACGGCGATCGAGTTTGGAGCCGACTGGTTGTTGCTCGTGTCAATGATGTTCGACCAGCTCACGGCGCCGGTGGCCGGGTTGATCTGCGCCGCAAAGCCGTCGGAGGCGGTGAGCGCGCCCGAGCCAGGCGCCGGCGTCGCGGCGACCTGGCCGGCGATGTAGACTTGGCCGCCTGCTGCGGTCACCGCCGTCGCTGTGGTGTCTGCGCCGCCGTTGAAATAGGCGAGCGTGTCGGAGCTCGAGGGCGTGAGGGCGGCGTTGAGGGTGGCGGCGAAGGCGTTCTCGCCGCTCGTGTAGGCGCTGCCGACCGTAGCTGTCGGATCGAGCGCGCCGTTATTGGTCGAGCCGGCGACGACGATCGAACCGTCGGTGTTCACCGCCACGCCAGCGACGTCGGCCTGGCCGAGGGTCTCGCTCGCCGACAGCGTCGGCGCGCCGCTGGGCTGCAAGGCGTAGCTCTGGACGACAGCCTGGCCGTTCTGGTCGCCGGCGGTGATCAGCGACGAGCCGTCGACCGCGATGCCGGAGACGCCGTTCGAGGATGTGAGGCCGAGCGTGGTCGAGAATGTCGGCTGGCCGCTCGGCGAGAAGCCGGCAAGGAACTCGTCTGAGGGGCCGCCGCCGATCTGGGTCGCCCCGGCCACGTACAGCGAGCCGTCGCCGCCGAACGCCACACTGGACACCTGGCCCGCGGTCCAGCCGTCGACAGACTGGCTCCAGACGGCGGCGCCCGCGCTGGAGTAGACCTGCACGAACCCCGTCGGATCGGTCGTGTCGGTGGGCGGACCGCCACTGTTGTCGCTGAGGCCGGTGCCCTGGCCCACGATCGCGACCTGGGCGCCGTCGGCCGAGACGGCGAGGCCGAGCCCGGACGCCGATTGCGTCGAGCCCAGGGTCTGGGTCCAGATCAGGTTGCCCGCCGAGTCGTACTTCATCAGCGCGACGTCTTGCTGTCCGCTGATCCCGTGCGAGGCCGTCAGCTGCCCGGTCTGGGTGGGGCCGGTGATGTTCGCCAACACATAGACGGACCCGTCGGGTGCGGTCGCCGTGGCGACGGCGTCCTGAACGGCCTGGCCGAACGTGTCGCTGAACACCCGCGCGTCGGTCGCGCTCGGGTCGGTGGTAAGCTTCAGAAGTTGCTGGGTTACGCCCGTCGTCGTCGTATTGCCGCTGGCAGCCGGGGCGCCGGTGGGCGTGTTCGACGCAGACGCGCCATCCTGCTGGGTGAGGTAGACCGCCGGACTGGTGGTCGGCGCCGAGAGGCTGATCTGCTCGATCGGGTTGCCGACGACCTGCAGCGCATAGGTGTTTGGGCCTGGCGGACTGGTGATGGTCTGGCCGCCCACCTCTAAGGTGGTCGAGGTCCCCTGGGTCAGCACGTCGGCGAAGCGGGTGAAGACGCCAGCCGCCTGCAGCTGGCCGTTCAAGTAATTGATCACGTTGGCGAGGCTGCGCGGGGTCGAGCCCATGTCGGCGAGATTGAAGTTCACCACCGTCTGCGCGCCAGACGGCAGCGTTACGGTCATCGCGAACTGCACGTTGCCGGAAAATGCGGGAACCGGCGTCGTCGGATCGCCGCTCACGAGCAGTCGCGTGGTGTAGGTGTCGGTCTCGGTCGGGACGCCAGCGGTGGTCTGGTCGCTCGCGGCAACCGACCCTTGCGCCACCTGAAAGCCGGCGAACGGCGAACCGTTCAGGTAGGACTGGAGCTGCTGCATCCCGTTCGCGAACGTCGTCTGCAGCTGGGTGAGCTGAAAGCCAGACGTTGCGTTCGCCTGCGTCGCGATGTCCTGAAGCGCCGTCAGTCCCTGATAGAGGGCGAACAACTGCTTGGTGTTGCCGTAGTTCGGCGTCGTGGGCGCGAGGCTGAGGCTGACCGCACTCGGGTTGAACAGCGGGCGGCCGCTCAACGCGCTTTGCACCAACACGCTGGTCTGTGTTGCGGTCGGGGTCTTGGCCCAAGGCGTGGCTTGCGTGGGCGCGCTGGTCGACACCACGCCCGAGCCGGTGCTGGTCTGCGACTGCGGCACGCCGGCCTTCAAGTCGTAGTAGCTGAGCAGCACGCTCGAATCGATCGCGATGACCATGACGCGGTTCGCACTCCGTTAGAGTTAGTTTCCCCTGACATGACTGCGACTTGCTTAATTTTGGACGCAAAATCCGCCGTGGCGCGCCGGTTGCAACATCGACCGGCGGGGCTTAGCTGAACGTCGATGGACGCGGCGACGATCCGGAGGCTCTGGGTGACCGTCGGCGGCGGCCTGCTTGTGGCCGTGCTCGCGGTCGCTGTTGGGCTGATCATTCTGCTCGGCGGACCGCGCCCGGCCGCCCCGCCGCCCGCGTCAACCGGCGGCCTTGTGGTGACGCAGACCGCCGACCAAGGCAAACTCGACCCGCAGAAGCCGCTGCGCTGTTTCGTGGACGGCCAGCTGGTCGGGGTAGAGACGCTGGCCGACTGCGCCAAACGCAACGGCGTGGCGACCGAAGCGCTCGACATCGGCGTCGACCAGACCGGCCAGCTCGCCGCCGCGAACCAGAGCAACGAAATGGCCACGCCGCTCGCGCCGCTGCCGCAGAGCCAGGTCGCCACGGTGAGCGCTCAGCCCGACGCGGCTGACGCCGCCAGCGGCACGGGCGATTGCCTGCGCTACGCGGCGGCGGCCTGGCGAGAGGCGGGGGCAGGGATGTCACTCTCGGGGTGCGTCAAGCTCCTGTTCGAGGGCCATTGCGCCAAGGCCGGCGCGACCGCCTACGGGCGCTGGATGGGCCAGACGCTGCGCCAGACCGCGGGCGAGATAGACATCTCCAACGACGACAAGGACTTTCACCAGCTCGTTCCGCAGTCGGCCCCCGACTGCGCGATCGCTGACTTTTAGGACGCCTGAGATGCGCCTTCACCCGGGTTGGATCCTCCCCGCGGCGTTCGCCGCGATGGCGTTGAGCGGCTGCGCCAAACAGGTCGAGGCGCCGATGGACCGCGGCGTCTGCTGGCACATGGCCCAACTGTCGAACGGGCAGATGCGCTTCAACAAGGTCAGCATCGGTGAGCCGACCATCGAAACCTGCGCGGCTGCGCTCGAAGCGATGCGCGACCACTTCCTGAGCATCGGCGGAAGTCACCTTGAGATAACAGGTGCTTACCAGGGGAATTTCCTCTTTTTGAACGAGGAAGGGATCTTTACGAGCCAGGATCTCAACGGGCCGCGCTATTTCCTGCTCGGACGCACGGCCGACGGCCGGCTGGCGACCGCCTCGGCTCTCTCGACGGGCCAATAACGCCGGGAACATAACAAGAACATTGTGCGATCCGTCAAGCTCGGCTAGGGTCGCCGATATCGATTGGCCAGCTACGGAAGAGGCGAGGACGACATGGCGGGAAGCGTCAACAAAGTGATCCTGATCGGCAACCTGGGCGCGGACCCGGAGATCCGCACATTGAACTCAGGCGATCGGGTCGCGAACCTGCGGCTGGCGACGTCGGAGACCTGGCGCGATCGCCAGTCGGGCGAACGTCGCGAGCGGACGGAGTGGCACCGTGTCGTGATCTTCAACGACAACCTGGTGAAGGTGGCCGAGAGCTACCTGAAGAAGGGCTCGAAGGTCTACATCGAGGGCGCGATCCAGACGCGCAAGTGGACTGACAACGCGGGCGTCGAGAAGTTCTCCACCGAGATCGTGCTGCAGAAGTTCCGGGGCGAGCTGACCATGCTCGACGGCCGCGGCGGCGACGCCGAGCGCGAGGAGGGCGGCGGATACGCCGCCGCCGGCGGTTACCAGCCGTCGGGCCAGCGCCTGCAGCCGCAGGGCGCGGCCGAGAGCTTCTCAGCCGACCTGGACGACGAGATCCCGTTCTAGGTCGCCCTCAGCGCCGTCGCGACGGGCAACCTCGCGGCGCGGAAGGAGGGCGCCAGACCGCCGATCAGGCCGATGACGAGCGCCCATACGATGGCGAGTTCGAACAGCGCCGGCGTGACCGCGAGCGGAAAGGTGAGCCCGAGCGCCGAGATCGCATGGCCGTTGAACAACAGCCAGGCGATGATCACGCCGAGTAGGGCGCCGGGAACAGCCAGCAATCAGGGACTCCACGAGCACGGAGATCACCACCGCGGTTCCGCCGAACCCGATCGCGCGCAAGGTGGCGATCTCGCGCGTGCGCGCGT
Organism: uncultured Alphaproteobacteria bacterium; assembly: GCA_963794315.1. Classification (GTDB taxonomy): domain Bacteria; phylum Pseudomonadota; class Alphaproteobacteria; order Caulobacterales; family Caulobacteraceae; genus Poindextera. The sequence goes on along the minus strand of CAWCDF010000004.1, from coordinate 297,272 downwards.
CGACGGCCGAGTACATGGTGTTGATCGCCCCGAACACCGCGCCCACCGCCATCACGACGCCGACGAAATAGCCGACGAAGTTCAGCACCCCGGTGATCGGCTTGAGCTGGTCGCGGGCGTAGTCGCTGGTGCGCTTCACCTCGACCGAGAGCTGCGGGTTCGAGGTCAGCGCGTCCTTGAAGCGCTCGAACATGGCGGGCGAGCTTAGACGCACGCCGACGCTCTGGAACGCCGGCCGGTCGAAGGCGGTCATGACCGTGTCGGCATCGCCGATCAGCGCGTTTTCGTCGGTGGCGCCGTTGTCCGCGAAGACCCCGACAACGGTCCAATCCGTCCCGCGCAACGTGATGTGGTCGCCGAGTCCCAGGTCGCGGTATTGCGCGCTGGCCGTCCGTCCGGCGATCAGCTCGTGCACGGCCGGTCGAAAGCGGCGTCCGGCGATCAGATGGGCGTGCGCCGCCATGAGCTCGCCCTCGTGTCCAGAACCCTGGAAGGCGATGTTGGCGCTTCCGCCGTCGCTTTTGCGCGTCACCTCCACGATCACTATGGCGGTCGGCTGCAGCATGGGCTTGCCGTCCGGATCGCGTTTGATGCCGGGCGCATCGGCGATGATCGCCGCGGCCGCGCGGGAAATGGAGCCGAGGTAGATCGCCGGCGCGCCCGACGAGAGGACGATGGCGTCCTCGGGTTGCACGTTCTTGTCCACCATTTGCATCAGGCCGGCCGCGATCGAGAGCAGCGAGACCATCACGGCCACGACCGTGGCGACGCCAACGACGGTGACGACAGACGCGCCGGCGCGTTGCGGCATGGCGCGGACGTTCATCGCGGTCACCGCCCAGATCTGCGCGAAGAGGTTCATTGCCGCCTCCCGCTCACCGGCCAGCCAACGCGTCCACCACCTCGAGCCGCATGGCGCGGATGGCCGGCGGCAGCCCGCTGATCAGGGCAAGCGCGACCGCGAGGCCGAAGCCGGCCAGCATCAACGGGCCCGCCTGCACGTCGAAGCCGATGGTGCGGCGCGCCACCGGGAACAGCAGGGCCGCAAGGCCGAGGCCCACCGCCGCCGAGACGACGCAGAAGATCAGCGACTCCGAGAGGATCAACCCCATCAAGCCGCCGTCGGTAAAGCCAAGCGTCTTCAGCACCGCAAGCTCCGGCGTCCGCTCGCGCACGGACTGCATCATCAGCGCACCGACGGAGAACAGGAGCGCGAAGAAGACGGCGCCGACGATGGCGTCGATCACGAACCCGATGTCCCCCAGCTGCTTGATCTGATCCTGGGCGATCTGCCGGACGGTGGCGGTCTTGGTCTCATTGGGCGAGTTGGCGAACAGCCGGTCGATGCCGGCCGCGACCTGGGCGGCGCGGTTCGGGTCGTCGACGCGGACGAAGAAGACGTTGGCCGTTCCCGTTCCGCTCGCGCGGCCCTGGTCGATGTAGTCGAAGTTCACCAGCACAGCATTGGCGAACAGGGTGCCTCCCTTGGAGGTGAAGATGCCGACGATATCAACGGGCCAGGTCTGCGAGCCGTCACGGTTCTGGATTTGCAGCGCGCGCAACGGGACGCGGTCGCCCACCTTCCAGCCGTAGCGGGTCGCCATGTTGCGCCCGACGAGCGCACCGGTGCGGGTGTTGACCAGGGCGTCGATCATGCTCTGCGGGATGACGAGGCCGGGATCGACAGCCAGGATTTGCTTCGGGTCAACTCCCTCCGCCGGCACGAACTGGGTCGGCGTCCGATAGGTGGCGATCATCGGGATGACCGGGGTGGCGGCGCGCACGCCAGGCACGGTGCGGATCTGGTTGACGTGGGACAGGGGCAGCGGCTCAACCTGGCTCACGCGACTGAAGGTCAAAAGGACGTCGGCGTGGGTCTGGGCGACCGCGTGGTTCAGCCCGCTCGCAAAGCCTTGCAGGATGCCGAACAGCAGGAAAGCGTTCGCCACCGACAACAGCGTCAGGATGGCGCGGCCGGGCTTGCGCCAGATCCCAGCCCAGACCAATGGTAGGAATTTCATACGCCCGCCATCGCCGGCGCCGGGACCAGCGCACCCTTGTCCAGGTTGACGATGCGTGACGCGAACGAGGCCGCCTTCGGGTCGTGGGTGACCATGATGATGGTCTTTCCCTGGGTGCGATTGAGTTGTTGCAGGAAGCCTAGAACGTCCTCGGCCGTCTCGCGATCGAGGTCGCCAGTGGGCTCGTCGCAGACCAGCAGCGTGGGGTCGGCGACGATGGCCCGGGCGATGGCGACCCGCTGTTGCTGACCGCCGGAGAGCTCGTTCGGCCGATGCTTGCGCCAGTCCGTCAGCCCAACGAGCGCGAGGGCCGTATCGACGCTCTGCTTGCGCTGCGCGGCCGTGAGCGGCGTGAGCAGCAGTGGCAACTCGACGTTCCGCTCGGCGGAAAGCGTCGGCATCAGGTTGTAGAACTGGAAGACGAAGCCGACATGGCGCGATCGCCAGCGGGCCAGCGCGCTGCCCGAAAGGCGATCTATCTCCTCGCCCGCCACCACGACCTCGCCCTCGGACGGCTGGTCGAGGCCGCCGATCAGGTTGAGCAGCGTCGTCTTGCCGGAGCCCGACGGCCCCATCAGCGCCAGGAACTCGCCGGCCTCTACCTCGAGGTCAAGGTTGTGCAGCACCTCGATGACTTGACGCCCCCGTCGGTAGCGCTTGATCACATGCTTCAGGCTCACAACGGCCGCCATCGGGGCGCCTCCTTGGGTTAGTCCGACGATGCGTCGCCCTTGATCACGCGCACCTTGTCGCCGTCGTTCAGCGTCTTGTCGCTGATGGCGACGACCTCGCCGGGGCGCAAGCCGGCTATGACGATCTGGTTCGAGCCCTCGTGCGGGCCGAGGCGGACAGCGCGGCGCTCGACGCGGCCGTCGCCGACCACGAAGACGACGGACTGGCCATCGTCGCCGGTCTTCACCGCTTCGTCGGGCACGCTGACGCCGCCTTCCGGCGCGCCGGCGCCGCCGTTGGCGGGCAGAGGGCTGAGGAAGGTCACCCGCGCACCCATCTCGGGCACGATACGCGGGTCCTTGACCTTGAAACCCACGCGGACCGTCACGGTCGCCTTCGAGCGGTCGGCTGTCGGGATGACTGTGATTAGCTCCGCCGGTATCGCCCAGTCGGGATAGGCGTTCAGGCGCACGACGGCCGGCATTCCCTGGCTGACGCGATTGATGAAGCTCTCGGCGACGTCGACCTCGACCTCGAGCGAGTCCATGTCGACGATGGTGCAGATGCCGGTGCGGGTGAAACCGCCGCCGGCGACAGGCGCCACGATCTCGCCCGGCTGGGCCGACTTGGCGGTCACCACGCCTGCGAACGGAGCGCGCACCACCGTGTCGTCGAGGTTGCGGCGAGCAATCTCGAGCCCGGCCCTGGCGACGCCGACGGCGCTTTGCTGGACGCCGAGGCTGGCGCGCGCGTTGTCCAAGCTGGTTCGCGCATCGTCGATCGCCTGGTCGGCGACCACCCCTTGGCCGGCCAGGCTGCGGTAGCGCTGGTACTTCACGTCGGCGTTGGCCAGCGCCGCCTGGGCGAGGCGGACGTTGGCTTCGGCTTGGCCGACCTGCGCCAGCGCCTGGTCGGCCGCCGCGCGTGCGTTCGAATCGTCGAGGCGCGCGAGAACCTGGTTCGCAGCGACGCGCTGACCCTCCTGGATGAGCACATCCAGCACCTTGCCCGGGATCTTGGCGGAAACGGTCGCCTCGCGCTGGGCGGTGACATAGCCGGAGGCATCGAGAAGCGGCGCGCCCGCCGGGGCGCCGGCCGAGGAGACCTCCGCGGCGGTTGCTTCGCGCACCGGAGTCCGGTCGGGCTGGGCGATCAGGTACCATGCCAGCGCTGCGATCGCCGTAAAGGCGACAAGGGCCCCGCTGATGATGAGCAACCATGGCCGCCGCCCACGCCTGGGCGGGCGTTTGGTTGGCCCGTCCCGGTCGATCCGCAGCTGGCTTAACAGCGTCTCGTTGCTCATCCGCACGATGCCGCCGCACCGGCACACCGGCGGGTCCCAGCCAGCCTCAGCCCCTTCGACATATCCCCCGCCTATCAAGGAATGGCCTTTGGCGACCTTACACCGCCGCCCGGCTCCGCAACATTACGAGCCTGTAAGGGATGGCCGCGCGCGGAAGCTGCGTTTCCTTGCGATCTCGGCCCGAGATTTTTTGCGCTGCAACGCAGCGGATGCTAAACAGTTTCATGACTTTCGCGCCCGATTCTCGCGCCTGAAAATCCGTTGAGCGACGACGAGACAAGGCCGCCGGACGACAGCCGGCGCGGCGCGGTTTCACCCATCGCGTTGGAGGACGAGCTCAAGCGTTCGTACCTCGATTACGCGATGAGCGTCATCGTCAGCCGAGCGTTGCCGGACGTGCGCGACGGGCTGAAACCGGTTCACCGCCGCATCCTGCACTCGATGAACGAGCAGGGGCACACCCCCGACCGGCCGCACGTCAAATGCGCCCGCGCCGTCGGCGACGTGATGGGCAAGTACCATCCGCACGGGGACCAGGCGATCTACGACGCCCTGGTGCGCATGGCCCAGCCGTTCTCGATGGCATTGCTGCTGATCGACGGGCAGGGCAATTTCGGCTCGATCGACAACGATCCGCCAGCGCAGATGCGCTACACCGAGTGCCGCCTGACCAAGGCTGCCATGGCCATCCTGGCCGATCTCGATCTGGATACCGTCGACTTCAAGGAGAACTACGACGGCAAAGAGCGCGAGCCGGAGGTCCTGCCCTCGCGCATCCCCAATCTTCTGGTCAACGGCTCTGACGGAATCGCGGTCGGCATGGCCACCAAGATCCCGCCGCACAATCTGGGCGAGATCGTCGACGCGTGCCTGGCGATGATCGACGATCCGGCGGTCAGCGCCGAGGCGCTGCTCGACATCGTGCCGGGGCCGGACTTCCCCACCGGGGCCGAGATCGTCGGCCGCTCCGGCGCCCGCCAGGCGCTGCTCACCGGCCGTGGGTCGGTGATCATGCGCGGCTCGGCCACCGTCGAGGAGATCCGCAAGGATCGCGAGGCGATCATCATCACCTCGGTGCCCTACCAGGTGAACAAGTGGGCCATGGTCGAGCGCATCGCCGAGCTGGTGCGCGAGAAACGCATCGAGGGCGTGGCCGACCTGCGCGACGAGAGCGACCGCGACGGCCTGCGGGTCGTGATCGAGGTCAAGCGCGACTCCTCGGCCGAGGTGGTGCTGAACCAGCTCTACCGCTTCACGGCGCTGCAGACGTCTTTCGGCGTGAACATGCTGGCGCTGAACCACGGCCGGCCCGAGCAGATGGGCCTGCGCGAGATGATCGGCCACTTCGTCGCCTTCCGCGAAGAGGTCGTGGTCCGGCGCACCAAGTTCCAGCTCAACAAGGCGCGCGATCGCGGCCATGTGTTGGTGGGCCTGGCGATCGCGGTCGCCAATATCGACGAGGTCATCCGCATCATCCGCCAAGCCAAGGACCCTGCCGAGGCGCGCGAGCGGCTGGCTGCGCAGGACTGGCCGATCGGCGACATGATGGCCTTGATCGAGCTGATCGCCGATCCGCACAGCATGCTGGTCGGCGACGGCCGCATTCGCCTGACCGACGAGCAGGCGCGCGCGATCCTGGCGCTGACGCTCTCGCGCCTGACCGGCCTTGGCCGCGAGGAAATCCTCGAGGAGGCGGAGGGTCTCGCCAGGGTCATCCGCGAGCATCTGGACATCCTCGCCTCGCGCGAGCGGGTGATGGCCATCGTCCGCGCCGAACTGGTCGAAGTGCGTGAGGACTTCGCGGTTCCGCGTCGCACCACCATCGTCGAGGGCGAGGCCGACGTCGATGACGAGGACCTGATCACCCGCGAGGACATGGTGATCACCGTCACCCACGGCGGCTATGTCAAGCGCACGCCGCTCGCCACCTACCGGACCCAGCGGCGGGGCGGGAAAGGCCGCTCCGGCATGGCGACGAAGGAGGAGGACGCCGTCACCCGCGTCTTCTCCGCCTCGACCCACGCGCCGGTGTTGTTCTTCTCCTCCGGCGGCAAGGTCTACAAGCTCAAGGTCTGGCGCCTGCCGCTCGGGCTGCCCACGTCACGCGGCAAAGCCTTCATCAACCTCCTGCCCATCGAGCCTGGCGAGACGATCACCTCCATCCTGCCCCTGCCGGAGGACGAGGCGAGCTGGGAGCGGCTGGACGTGATGTTCGCCACCCGCTCGGGCGGGGTTCGCCGCAACAAGCTATCCGACTTCGTGCAGGTCAATCGCGGCGGCAAGATCGCCATGAAGCTGGACGAGGGCGACTCCATCATCGGGGTCGGCCTGTGCACGGTCGCCAACGATATCCTGCTGACCACCGCGCTCGGCGCGCTGCATCCGGTTCCCGGTGGACGAGGTTCGGGTGTTCGCCGGGCGCGATTCGACCGGCGTGCGCGGGATCCGCCTGGCCGAGGGCGACACGGTGATTTCCATGGCGATCCTGCATGGGGTCGACGCGACGCCGGCGGAGCGGGGAGCCTATCTCAGACACGCCAACGCCGTGCGCGCCGCGCAAGGCGCGGAGGACGAGGCGCCAGCCGCCGTTCCCGAAGACGATGACGAAGAGGCGAACGGCGACCAGATCAGCCTTTCGCTGGAGCGCATCGCGGAGCTGGGCGCGGCCGAGGAGTTCATCCTCAGTGTCTCCACCGAAGGGTTTCGGAAAGCGCACCTCGGCCTACGAGTATCGCCGCACGGGCCGCGGCGGGCAGGGGCTGATCGCCCACGACCTCTCCAAGAAGGGCGGCCGGCTGGTCGCCTCCTTCCCGGCCGAGGACGGCGATGAAATCCTCCTGGTCACCGATCAGGGACAGCTCATCCGCGTACCGGTGGCCGGAATCCGCATCGCTGGCCGCAACACCTCCGGGGTCACGATCTTCCGCACCGCCGAGGACGAGCACGTCGTCGGCGTCGAGCGCCTCGAAGGCGAAGGCGGGGCCGATCCGGGCGATGACGACCTGGGCTACGCGGATGGCGACGACGCGGCGGAATGACGCCGCACGGCAAGCGGATTGACAGCCGGGCGTTTTCCAAGTCCATCGGCGGCGCTTGAACCATCACGGAGCGGCGACCGCATGGCGCGCATTGGCCTCTACCCAGGCACGTTCGATCCGATCCACAATGGCCACCTGGACATCATCAGCCGCGCCTCCAAGGTGGTCGACAAGCTTGTCGTCGCCGTCGCTATCAATGAGGCGAAGGGGCCGCTGTTCACGCTCGAAGAGCGGGTGGCGATCATCCATGAGGAGTTGCCGCATCTCGCCGCCCACGGCGAGCTCGACGTGCGGGCCTACAAGACGCAGACGATCCAGTTCGCGCGCGAAGTCGGCGCCAGCGTGATCGTGAAAGGCCTGAGGGCGGTCTCAGATTACGAGTACGAGTTTCAGCAGACGGCGATGAACCAACAGATGGACCGCGAGCTGGAGACGATTTTCCTGATGACCGACCCGGTCTACCAGGCCATCGCCTCGCGTTACATCAAGGAGATCGCCCAGATGGGCGGCGACGTCTCCCCCTTCGTGACGGCCCGCGTCCAGCAACGCCTGCTCGCCAAGTTCGGACATGCTGCGAAGTAGCGCCGCGAGCGCCGTCCTGGCCGCGGCGCTGGCGGCCGCCTCAGCCACCGCCGCCCCAGCCGGTCCGAGCGCCGCCGACTGGCGTCCGGTCAATGCGCAGAACACGCTGGTGATCGACACCAGCGAGGGCCGCGTCATCGTCGAGCTCTATCCCGAGGTGGCGCCGGCCGCCGTCGCCCAGGTCGAGACGCTCGTTCGCCAGCATTTCTACGACGGACTCACGTTCTTCCGTGTGATCGACGGCTTCATGGACCAGACGGGCGACCCGCAGAACAACGGCAAAGGGTCGTCGAGCCTGCCGAACATCAAGGCGGAGTTCGATTTCCGCTACGCGCCTGGCCCCGGTTCGGACGTCATGGATCTCATGCCCGTGCCCGGCGGGGTAATCGGCTTCGTTGGAGCGCTTCCCATTGTCGGCCAGCCGGACGCCATGGCGGCGTTGACGGTCGACGGCAAGGTGCGGGGCGTTGGCCTGTTCTGCTCCGGCGTGATCGGCATGGCCCGCTCCCAGGACCCGGACAGCGCCAACAGCCAGTTCTTCCTGATGCGCGGCGAGCAGCCCAGCCTGAACGAGAAGTACACGCCGATCGGGCGTGTAGTCTCGGGCCTTGCGGCCGTCCGCGCGATCAAGACCGGCGATCCGGTCGCCGATCCCAAGGACCGGATGGTGAGCGTGCAGGTGCTGGCCGACATCCCCGCAGGCATTCGCCCTGATTTGCGCGTGCTGGACACGGGAAGCGCCTATTTCAGGGCCGAAGCGGCCAGGCAGCGCGCGGTCAAGGGCGACAACTTCGACCCCTGCGACCTGGAGGTTCCGGCGCAAGGCGGCTGAGCGCGCCAGCCGCGACCTTGACATGCTCGGCGGGTCATGTCCCTTCCGCGCCTTTCGAAATTGGCCCCTCTAGTCGGCGGAAGATCCGCGCATGCACGCCTATCGCACCCACACCTGCGGCGACCTCCGCGCGGGCGGACGCGGGCGCAGCCCGTGCGCCTGTCGGGCTGGATCCATCGCAAGCGCGACCACGGCGGGCTGCTGTTCATCGACCTGCGCGACCACTACGGCCTGACCCAGCTGGTCGCTCAGCCCGGGCGACGCCCGGCTTCGCGCTCGCTGGAGCGCCTGCGCGCCGAGAGCGTGATCAGGATCGACGGCGAGGTGGTCGCCCGCACGCGACGACACCATCAACCCCAACCTGCCGACCGGCGAGATCGAGGTGCGGGTGCGCGGCGCTCGAGGCGCTGTCGGAAGCGGCCGAGCTGCCGCTGCCGGTGTTCGGCGAGCCCGACTATCCGGAAGAGATCTCGGCTGAAGTACCGCTACCTCGACCTGCGCCGCGAGACGCCTGCACCGCAACATCGTGCTGCGCTCGCAAGGTGATCGACTCGATCCGCCGGCGCATGGTCGAGCAGGGCTTCACTCGAGTTCCAGACGCCGATCCTGACCGCCTCGTCGCCGGAGGGCGCGCGCGACTTCCTGGTGCCGTCGCGCCTGCACCCGGGAACGTTCTACGCCCTGCCGCAGGCGCCGCAGCAGTTCAAGCAGCTGCTGATGGTCTCGGGCTTCGACCGCTACTTCCAGATCGCGCCCTGCTTTCGCGACGAGGACGCCGCGCGCCGACCGCTCGCCCGGCGAATTCTACCAGCTCGACCTCGAGATGAGCTTCGCGACCCAGGACGACGTGTTCGGCGCCATGGAGCCGGTCATGCACGGCGTGTTCGAGGAGTTCGCCGACGGCAAGCCGGTGACGCCCGTACCCGTTCCCGCGCATCCCCTATCGCGAGGCGATCGCCAAGTACGGCACCGACAAGCCGGACCTGCGCAACCCGCTCGAGATGCAGGACGTCTCCGAGCACTTCCGCGGCGGCGGCTTCGGCCTCTTCGCGCGCATCCTGGAGGAGCCGAAGAACGGCGATCTGGGCGATTCCGGCGCCCGGCGGCGGCTCGCGCGCCTTCTGCGACCGCATGAACGCCTGGGCCAAGGGCGAGGGCCAGCCGGGCCTGGCTACATCTTCTGGCGCGAAGGCGAGGAGGGCGGCGCAGGGCCGGTCGCGCGCAACATCGGGCCCGAGCGGGCCGAGGCGTCCGCGCCAGCAGCTTGGCCTGAAGGTCGGCGACGCGGCCTTCTTCGTCGCCGGCGATCCGAAGGCCTTCTACAAGTTCGCCGGCCTGGCGCGCACCAAGGTCGGCACCGAGCTCGAGCTGATCGACGAGGACCAGTTCGAGTTCTGCTGGATCGTCGACTTCCCGATGTTCGAGTTCAACGAGGAGGACAACCACGTCGACTTCTCGCACAACCCGTTCTCGATGCCGCAGGGCGAGATGGAGGCGCTCGAAGGCCAAGGACCCGCTCGAGATCCTGGCCTACCAGTACGACATCGTCTGCAACGGCGTGGAGCTGTGCTCCGGCGCGGTGCGGAACCACCGGCCCGAGATCATGGTCAAGGCGTTCGAGATCGCCGGCTACTCCGCGAGCGAGGTCGAGACCGCAGTTCGGCGGCATGCTGAACGCGTTCCGCTATGGCGCGCCGCCGCACGCCGGCATGGCGCCGGGCATCGACCGCATCGTCATGCTGCTGGCCGGCGCGCAGAGCCATCCGCGAGGTGATCGCCTTCCCGCTGAACCAGCAGGCGCAGGACCTGATGATGAACGCGCCGTCGGAGGTGAGCGAGCAAGCCAGCTCAAGGAACTGCACATCCGTCTGGTCGCGCCGCCGAGGAGCTAGCGGGTCAGCGCCTAGCGGCAGTCAGGCAGGCGGAGGCCGCGGGGAAGGCGGGTGGATTCATCGCCGCAGGCCTCGTCGAGCTGCCCCTGGCTCAAGCCCTCGGCCCGGTCCATTTCGGCGCCGGAGAAGTTTACACCCGAGAGCCGGGCGCCGCGGAAGTTGGCGCCCTGGAGGTAGGAGCCGACCAGCGTTGCGTTGGTCATGTTGGCGCCGGCGAAGTTTGTATCGGTGAAGAGGGCGCCATAGCCGTTCACGTCGCGCAGGTCTGCGCCGGCGAAGGTCGTGTGGTTGAACACCGACAGGCTCATGTCGGACTGGCGGAGCCGGGCGCCGGCAAAGTCGCGGCCCTTCAGCTCCTTGTTGCCGAGATCGGCCTGGAACAGGTTGCAGCGCGGGCAGTCGGCGCCGGCTTCGGCGCGGCTGACCTGGGCGGCGTTCTGCGCCACCGCCGGCGCGGCGGCGAGACTGAGCGCGATCACGAGCGCAGCGGTTTTCATTTCGGCACACCTCAAGACGGTTTGACCCGCGGTCTGCCATGCGCTCGCAAGCTTGGGGCCAAGTGGCTTCAGCTCAGCATGGGCGCCATCTTGGGGTCGCCCTTGGCCATGGCGCGCTGATAGGCCGGCCGCTCGCCGATGCGCTTCAGGTAGGCGCGGATGTTCGGCTGGTCGGCGAGATCACGGGCAACGAAAGCGCGCATGGTGGTCAGGATGAAGCCCATGATGATGTCGGCGGCGGTGAACTCCTCGCCGGCAAAGTAGGGGACCTCGCCCAGACGCTGCTCAACCATTCGCCACGGCGTCTCGGCCCGCTCGCGCATGAAGCGGGCGCGGGGATCGTCCTGATCGCCACCGGCCATGTTCAAGAACATCACCCGCATCTGGCTCGGCATCATCGAGCCGTTGGCGAAGTGGAACCAGAACAGATAATCGGCGTAGTTCGTCGCCTCCGGGCCGACGCTCAGCCGCCCATCGCCGTACTTGCCGATGATGTATTCCATGATCGCCCCCGACTCAGGCAGCACCACATCGCCGTCGGTGATGATCGGCGCGGTGCCCAGGGGATGCAGAGCCTTGTACTCGGGCGGTCCCAGCCGCGTGACCGGGTCCCGATCGTAGACCTTGAGTTCGTAGGGGATGCCCAGCTCCTCGCAAAGCCAGACGATGCGCTCCGATTGCGAAACGCCGAGGTGATGAACGGTCAGCATGGGCAAGCCCCAACGGTTGTGATCAGCGAGATATCGCCGTTCACGTCGGCGGCGTCGAGGGGTTAGCCCGCCTGTTCGGGCGCGGCGCCGCAGCTTTCGCAGACGAGGAGGCCGCCTTTGCGCACCAGGGAGAAGTCTCCGCAGGCCGGGCAGACCTCTTCCTGTGGGTGGCTCGGCTCGGGGCGCTCGGGCTGCGGACGCCGTGAGGCGGTGGGCAGGAAGACCAGGTTGTCAGGGGCGGAGCCGCGGCTGAAGCCTTTCGAGATGTAACGCGAGGCGGGCACCGGTATCGGCTCGGACCCCGCCACCGTCTCCGCGCCGGCAGCGGTTCCCTCCGCGGAGCCGCCGCCCAGGCCGTCGGCGTGCAGTTCCCTCGCATCGATGTTCGCCAGGTCGTCCCGGTCCAGATATGAGACCGCCAGCTCGCGGAACAGGTAGTCGAGGATCGAGGTCGCCGAGCGGATGGAGTCGTTGCCGGTCACCGGACCGGCCGGCTCGAAGCGGGTGAAGACGAAGGCGTCGACGAACTCGTCCAACGGCACGCCGTATTGCAGGCCGATGGAGACGGCGATGGCGAAGTTGTTCATCAAGGAGCGGAAGGCGGCGCCTTCCTTGTGCATGTCGATGAACACCTCGCCCAGCTCGCCGTCGTCGTACTCCCCGGTGTGCAGATAGACCTTGTGACCGCCGACCGCCGCCTTCTGGATGTATCCCTTGCGTCGGTCGGGCAGGCGGCGGCGGATCGGGTCGCGCTGGATCACCGTCTCGACGATCCGCTCGGTGACGATCGACGCCGGCGCGGCAGTTGGCTTCCGCTCCGGCTCGTCGAGCGAAAGCAGGTCGAGCCGGAAGCCGGCTGGCGGGCCGGCCCGCTGCAGCCAGACGCCCCGGGTCCCAACGTCCGTCGCCTCGGCGATCAACTGCCTGATCTCGTCCGGCCGCGTCTCCCAGTCGAGCGGAATCGGGTTGAGCGCGGGGGCCGAGGTGAAGGCCTCGCACGCCGCCTGCATGGCTAGCCGCGCGGCCGGCGAGACCTCGTCTGCGCCGGCAAGCAGCGCCTTCGCCGGCGCCGGCAGGTCGCTTGCGGCCAGGTCGGGTGCGCCAAAGACGTAGCGGTCGGCCTCGGCGATCTCTGCGGCGGAGAATCCGGCCAGCGCCAGCACATCGAGGCTCTCGTCGGCGAGGGCGTCCGAGGGGGCGCCCAGCACGTCGCGCACGAACCCCTCGCCGATCACCGCCGGCGCGAACGCGCGCTTGAGCGAGCCGGCCTCGCCCAGGGCCGCCAGCGCCGCCTCGGTCTCGTGATCGGTGAATCCGCGGGCCTTCAGACGCGCCAGGTCGACCCCTGGCGCGTCGTCCAACTCTCGGTGGCCAAGCAGCGCCGTCACTGCGAGGTCCGGATCGACGCCGATCGCCTGCAGGCCGGTGAAGGCGTCGGCCGCGAGCCAGCGGACGATCTCGCCATCTTCGGTCTCCGAAAGCGCGATCGCTCCGGCCCAGGGAGCCGCGCCCAGGCCGCCGCGGCCGAGGCGCAAGCTGAGCTCGGCATCATCGAAAAGCGCGGTCATCGCGCTCGGCCGCAACACGCTGCGCGTTGCGACGGCCAGGGCCTCGGCCAGCATCAGCGCTGTGCGACGGCCGAGCGGGCTATCGCGGTCGCCGGCCTGCGCCATCCGGCCGATGGCGGCTGCCTGGGCGTCGCGACCCTCGGCGGCGCCGGCGCCCGGCCCGAGCACTTCGGACAGCTCGGCTGAGGTGCGCAGCGTCGCCGCCGTCGCCAGCGCGTACACTTCCGCGGCGGCCTTGCGGGCGGCCTCGCTGTCGTAAGCCAGGCCCTGACAGACCAGCCACTCGCCAACGCCGGACAGGGTGACCGCGCCGGGAGCTGCCTCCGCGCCAGCGATCGCGCGGTCGATCTCCAACGCGACCGCCCAGAGCCGAACCGCCGCAACGAGGCCGTCGGCGTCGAGCGCCGTCCCGAAGCCGAAGGCATTGATGTCGATCGCAAGCCGAGGCGCGGCCTCCAGCGCGGCCGCCTTGGCCGCGTCATGCGCGTCGAACAACGCAACGATCCGGCCGGTCTCCCAGGCGGCGTCGGCGAGCTCCGGCGCGGTGAGGTCGCGGGGCGCATGCAGCACCATGCGGCCGAGCGGGGGCGGCGTCGGCGCCAGCAGCCGGGTCTCCACGGCGGGTGCGCGCGCGATCGCCTCCGCGATCGTCGCGTCCGAAAGGCCGGCATCTCGAGCCGCTCGAACCGCGCGGGCGAGCGCGGGGTTGCGGTTTGGATCCAGGCAGGCCTCCGCGTCGCCTTCGCAGCGGGCCACCGCGTCGCTGACCGAGGCGAGCCGCGCCTGCGCACCGGCGACGGCATCGGCGGCGAGCGCTACGGCTCTGGCCTCTGCGACGTGGGCCGCCAGTGCGGCGGTCGCCGACGGCGAACCGAGTGCAACCACCGGCGAGGGCGAGGCGGGCCGCGGGGGGGCGGCGGCGGCAATCCCGTCGATCAGGGTGGCCATGAGCTCGGCGACGAAACGGCCGGCATCGGCCGGGGTCTCGAAGATCCCCAGCGACCAACCCCGCGCGGCCAGCCGCTGGGCATAGCGCGCGGGCGCGCCGCCGAGGAAGGCCTCCGCAGGGCCGGCGGCCGGAGCGGCCTCGTCGTCGGCGGGCAGGGCGGGGAGCACCGCCGCCCACTCGAGCCAGGCATCGAGCTGCGCCTGGGTCCACCGAACGGGCGCAAGCGCCTCCATGGCGCGGCCGTTACACTCGCCGACGCGCATCGCCAGCGTTCCCGGCCGCTCGACGGACCCCGCGAACCTCGACGAAAAGCGCATTAGTGCCTCCGACGAGCGAGCCTAGGCGGCGACAGGCATCCTCGCAATACATCTTGAGGCAGGTGCGCGCGCTTTCCACAACATGTTGTGGATGAAGGGTCGGCCGCTGCCGAGTCCCGCCCTGGACGCGCTGTGGCGCGGCGCCTATAGTCCCGCTCATGCTGAAATCGATCTTCACTTGGTGGAACGGCGCCACGATCGGCATCCGCTTCACCGCCTGGCGTCGTGGGCGCCTCATCGGTGAAGACGACTTCGGCAACCGCTACTACGAGGCCAAGGACAACCGCGACAGCTACGACGCCCGCAAGCGCCGCTGGGTGATCTACAACGGCTATGCGGAAGCCTCCAAGGTGCCGCCCGACTGGCACGGCTGGCTGCACTACACGTTTGAGGATCCGCCGACCGTCGCGCCGCTGAAGCGACGGTCCTGGGAGAAGGAACACATCCCCAACCTGACCGGCACGCTGGCGGCGTGGCGACCGCCGGGGTCGATCTCGCGCACCGGCGAGCGGCCGCCCGCCACCGGCGACTATCAGGCTTGGCGGCCGGAGTAGCCGCGTGCCCGTACCGCGCAAACCCATCGCGCTCGCCGTGGCGCTGGTGCTGACCGCCGGGCTGACGGGCGGGGCGTTGGTCAGGGCGCAACAGAGCCCGCCGGCCGAGCAAGCCGCCTCAAGCGCACCGCCGAGCGCCGGTGAGGAGGCGCCGCCTCCGCCGGCCGCAGCGCTGTCGGGCGCGGTGGTCGTTCCGCCTTCGCCGCCGAGCGAAGCCGCCAACGTGCAGCCAGATACGTCCGAGTCCTCGAGCGAGGCCTCTTCGGCCAAGCCGGCGCCGCCGATGAAGCGGCCGCGCTACCAGGCCGCCGTGCTGCAAGCGCTCGACAAGGTCACCGCCGAGACGCTTCGGTTCGAAGCGCCGATCAACCGGCCCATCCGCTATAAGAGCCTCATCTTCGTGGTGCGCGCTTGCGAGACCACCGCCGCCGACGAGAGCTTCACCGACGCTGCCAGCTATGTCGAGATCGATTCCCAGCCGATTCCGCCCGACGGCAAACCGCCGCCGGCGCCCCGGCAGGTGTTCCGCGGCTGGATGTTCGCCAACGGACCCGGCGTCCACCCCTTCGAGCACCCGGTCTACGACGCCTGGCTGATCGCCTGCAAAACCGACGCACCCGGCGCATAGGCGGGCATCCGGAAGAAATCGGCCTCCGCGGCCAGCGCCTGGGTCAAGCGCTTGCGATACTGGGCGCGCGGAATGTCCTGCGCCCCGAACTGAGCGAGATGGCTGGTCAGGAACTGGGTGTCGAGGAGCTGGTAGCCGCCGACGATCAGTCTGGCGACCAGATGGGTGAGCGCGACCTTGGATGCGTCACGCGCGATCGAGAACATGCTCTCGCCGAAGAATGCAGCGCCGATTGCTACACCATAGAGGCCGCCGACCAGCGCCTCGCCGTCCCAGCACTCGACGCTGTGGGCGAGCCCCCGGGCGTAGAGGTCGCCGTAGAGCGACTGGATGGGCGCGTTGATCCAGGTTTCCAGCCGCCCTGGTCGTGATTCGGCGCAGGCTTCGATCACTGCGTCGTAGTCGCTGTCGACGCGCACGGCGAAGAGGTCGCGCCTGACGGTGCGGGCAAGGCGTCGCGGGACGTGGAAGTCGTTGAGGGGGATGACGCCGCGGCGGTCCGGGTCGATCAGGAAGATGCGCTCGTCCTCGCGGGCATCGGCCATCGGGAAGACGCCCCGCTGGTAGCAAGCGATCAGGTCGTCGACCGCAAACCCGGTTGCGCGCGCGCCCGTCTGCAAGCGCCTAACCCTCGGCCTGCATCCACTGCTCGAGCCAGTGGATGTCGTAGTCGCCGGCCACGATGTCCGGCTGGGCGAGTAGGTCCTGCAGCAGCGGAATGGTGGTCTCGATGCCACCGATGACCATCTCGCCGAGACAGCGCTTCATGCGCGCGATGCACTCCGCCCGATCTCGGCCATGAACGATAAGTTTTCCAGCCAAGCTATCGTAATCATGGGGAAAATTATAGCCAGCGTAGATCGCCGAGTTCGAGCCGTACACCGGGGCCGCCGGGTGCGTGGAAGTCCGTGATCAGCCCCGGCGACGGGGTGAAGGTGCGCGGGTTCTCGGCGTTGATGCGGCACTCGATGGCGTGCCCCTCGAAGACGACCTCTTCCTGTCGGAAGGAGAGCGGCAGCCCGGCGGCGATACGGATCTGCTCCCGAACCAAGTCGATGTCGGTCACGGCTTCCGTCACTGGATGCTCGACCTGCAGTCGGGTGTTCATCTCAATGAAATAGAACTCGCCGTTGTCGTAAAGGAACTCGACCGTGCCGACGCCGAGATAGCCGAACTTGGCGATCGCCTCGGTGACGCGCCGGCCGATGCGCTCGCGCGTCGGCGCGTCGATGGCCGGCGAGGGCGCCTCCTCCAGCACCTTCTGGTGGCGTCGCTGCAGCGAACAGTCGCGCTCGCCCAGGTGCACGACCGCGCCGAACGCGTCGGCGATCACCTGTATCTCGATATGCCGGGGGCCGCTCAGGTAGCGCTCGAGATAGACCGAGCCGTCGCCGAACGCCGCCTTTGCCTCTGCCTGGGCGGTGGCCAGCGCCTCGGGCAGCGCCGCCCGGTCGACCGCGACCTTCATGCCGCGCCCGCCGCCGCCGGCAGCGGCCTTGATCAGCACTGGAAAGCCGATCGCCTCGGCGGCGGCCAGGGCCTCGTTCGGATCCTCGACGGCGCAGTCAGTGCCGGGGACCACCGGCAGGCCGGCGGCTTTCACCGCGCGCTTGGCCGAGATCTTGTCGCCCATCAGCCGGATGTGCTCCGGCTTCGGGCCGATGAAGGTATAGCCGTGCGCTTCGACGATTTCGGCGAAGCGGGCATTCTCCGACAAGAAGCCGTACCCGGGATGCACCGCCTGCGCGCCCGTAATCTCGCAGGCAGCGATGATCTGCGGAATGTTCAGGTAGCTCTTCGCCGCCGAGGCCGGGCCGATACAGACGCTCTCGTCGGCCAGCCGAACATGCATCGCCTGGGCGTCGGCCTCGGAATGGACGGCGACGGTTGCGATGCCCATCTCCTTGCACGCCCGGTGGATGCGGAGCGCGATCTCGCCGCGGTTGGCGATGAGAATCTTTTCAAACACGGGCGCGACTACTCGATGACGACCAGAGGCTCGCCGAACTCGACCGGCTGAGCGTCGTCGACCAGGATCGCCAGCACGACGCCGTCCCGCGGCGCGGGGATGGGATTCATCGTCTTCATCGCCTCGACGATCAGCAGCGTCTGGCCCGCGCTCACCCGGTCGCCGACGCGCACGAAGGGCTCCGCCTCCGGCTGGGGCTTTAGGTAAGTGGTCCCGACCATCGGTGAGCGAACCGTCTCGCCGCGGGCAAGCGCATCCTCCGCCGCCGAGGTCGCCGGCGCCTGCGCCGCTGGCGTGGAAGCAATGGTCGGCGGGGCCGCATAGACAGTGGTCGCCGCCGGCGCGGGCGCGCGCGCCACCCGAATCCTCAGGCCATGCTGCTCGACCTCGATCTCCGAGAGGCCGGTCTCGAGCAGGATGTCGGCCAGTGTCCGCACCATCTCCGGGTCGATCGCGGCGCTGGCGCGAGGCGGAGCTTTCGGCTCAGGCATCGATTTGGCCCTTCCTAGGTCTTCGCGCGCGCGGTGACGGCGGCGGATGCCGCCTCGATCGCCAGCACATAGCTCGTCGGTCCAAAGCCCGAGACCACGCCGGTGGCGGTCGAGGCCACAAAACTCTCATGCCGAAACGCCTCGCGGGCGGCCGGGTTTGACAGGTGGCAGTCGACAATCGGAACGGCGAGCGTCCGCAAGGCATCGTGCAGCGCAACCGACGTGTGCCCATAGCCGGCCGCGTTCAGCACCAGCGCCGCGCCCTCGCGGCCCGCTTCCTGGATCCAGTCGATCAGTTCGCCCTCGTGGTTTGTCTGGCGAAAGACGATCGATTGGCCAAGCGCGCTGGCGCGCGCCTCGCAGAGGCCCTTGATGTCTTCGAGCGTCGCGGCGCCGTAGATGTCCGGCTCCCGCCTTCCCAACAGATTGAGATTGGGCCCGCTCAGCACGTAGATCGGTTTGGGCATGAACTCCGGTGCGTCGCGCGCTTTCGGGCGAGTCCGGGTCTTCTATCGTTGCGCGGCGGGGCGAACAAGCGGACGGCGCCGCGCCATCTCGCCGCTTGACCCCGGTCGCGCCGGGCCTTAGGTCCCCGGCATTCTCCGGGGAGTCCCGCCGACGGCGCCAAGGGACTGAGAGGCCGCAGACGTCTGCTTCGACGAGACGGGCGCGGCGACCCGCTGAACCTGATCCGGGTCATGCCGGCGAAGGGAGAGACAAGTATGCGACTGTTCGTGAACGGTGAGGAGCGGGCCTTTTCCGAGGTCTCGACCATCGCTGCGCTCATCGCCTCGTTGGCGCTCGATCCGCGCAAGGTCGCCGTTGAGCGCAACCTCGAGATCGTTCCCCGCTCACGCTATGGCCAGTCGCGCCTCGCCGACGGGGACCGGATCGAGATCGTGCATTTCATTGGAGGCGGGTGATGACCCAGGTTGCGCTGAAGCCAGATGCCGCGCTTGAGGACGTCTGGACGCTGGCCGGGCGCGTGTTCCGGTCGCGGCTGATCATCGGCACCGGAAAGTACAAAGACTATGCGCTCAACGCGGCGGCGGCCGAGGCCGCTGGCGCCGAGATCGTCACGGTGGCGCTGCGTCGCGTGAACCTCTCCGACCCGAGCCAACCGATGCTGGTCGATCACGTGAAGCCGGACCGCTTCACCTTCCTGCCCAACACGGCCGGCTGCTACACCGCCGAGGAGGCGGTGCGTACGCTGAGGCTGGCGCGCGAGGCGGGCGGCTGGGATCTCGTTAAGCTCGAGGTGCTTTCGAACACCAAGCACCTCTATCCCGACATGGAAGAGACGCTTCGGGCGCTCAAGGCGCTGGTGAACGACGGCTTTTCGGTGATGGCCTACTGTACGGACGACCCGGTGTTCTGTCGCAAGCTCGAGGACGCCGGCGCGGCCGCGATCATGCCGGCGGGCGCGCCGATCGGGTCGGGCCTTGGCGTGCAAAACCCGGTGAACATCCGGCTCATCGTCGAACAGTCGACCGTGCCGGTGCTGGTCGACGCGGGGGTCGGCGCGGCCTCCGACGCGACGGTGGCGATGGAGCTGGGCTGTGATGCGGTCCTCACCAATACCGCGATCGCAGAGGCGAAGGACCCGGTCCGCATGGCCCGCGCCATGAAGCACGCAGTGATCGCCGGCCGTGAATCCTACCTCGCCGGCCGCATGGCCAAGCGCCTCTACGCCGACCCATCGTCGCCACTATCGGGCTTGATCTAGGCGCACAAACGCAAACCGCCCCATCTCCAGAAAGACGGGGCGGCGCGACCTCGAAGCTGGCGCCACCGGAGCGGCGCGAGCGGTGTCTTTAGAACGGGTAGTTCGGGCGGATCGCCTGCGGGGGCAGCTTCGCCAACATAGCGAAGGCTTCGGTGAAGGCTTCTCTGATCCAGCGGATCAAGGTCGTGAACATCGGTTCTCTCCAGGCCGGCGCGCCGCTCGCGAGTTGTGCGGCGCAACAATTTGACGCTCATATGGTGCGGCGCACCATGGAGGTCAAGGCCCGGTCCGATGCTAGCTGCTGTGGGCGCGCGCTTGGCTGATCGCCGCGGTGACGGCGTCCGTATCGTCGCCGGGCACGATCGTGTCGCCGATGACGAACGCCGGCGTGCCTTCGATGCCCAGATCGATGGCCAGCTTGCGCACCGCCAGAATCTCCTGCTCTGCCCGCGCGTGCACCGCCGGATCGTTGAGCTTGGACGGATCGACGCCGTGGGCGCGCAAGATGCGATCGATCGCGGGGTCGTCGAGGGGATGTGTCGCCATCAGGTCGCCGTAGAGGGAGAGCACGTCGCCCCCTTGTTGCTTCAAGACAATCGCACCGGCGGCGGCATGCTCCGAGACATCGCCGAAGATCGGAAACTCCTTGAACACGAAGCGGACGTCGGGCTGGTCGTGGATGAGCTTCAGCACCGCCGGCGCGGCGTTGATGCAATGCGGACAGCGATAGTCGTAGAACTCGGTGACGGTCACCCGGCCGTTCGGATTGGCGACAAAGTCGCGCGGATCGTGCTCGAGGCTCTGGCGGTTCTGGGCGATGGCGACCTTGGCTTGCGCCGCGGCCTGTTGATCCTGCTGCGCCTGCAGCTTGGCCATCGCCTGCTGGATCACTTCCGGATGCGCCAGAATGTAGTCATGCACCTTGGCGTCGAAGCCGGCGTCGGACTTGCTGCAGGCGCTAACAAGAAGCGCCCCGGCGGCGAGCGCCGCGAAGAGTCGAAGAGCAGTAGTCATATCGGGGACGAGATCTCCTTAAACAGGTCCGCGTCTAGCGCGTCTCCGGACCGCCGACTCCACCTTGTTGGGCGAGCATTCGCAAATCGTCCTTGGTCGGCTTCGACACCAGCACGATATCGGTGGCGCGGCGCCACTCGGGGCTGCCCTTCGGCAGTTGCATCCGCGCGCGCATCGCAAACATCTTGGCGTCGCCGACCTGGCCGAGCGCGAAGTTCTCCTCCGCGGCGGCAAGCCGCGCCAGCCCGTCTTCGCCCTTCTTGTCGTAGGCCTGGGAGAGATAGAGCCACCCAAAGGGCGCGAACTGGCCGTCCGGATCGACCGCGAGACCCTTGTGCAGGTGCACGATGGCCTCGTCCACCTTGGGGTCGTCTGCCTTGGTGCTGGCCTCAGCGAGCAAGGTCTGGCCAAGAAGAATCAGGAGCTCCGGGGCGCTCGGTTTCAGCGCCAGAGCTTGTCGAAGCGGCGCCTCGGCGTCGGCGGGACGACCGACGTCAAAGTACATCTGGCCCTTCACCTGATAGATGTAAGGATCGTCCGGTCGCTCCGCGATGAGCGCGTCCAACAGCTTCGCCGCCTTGTCGATCTCGACGTTGCGCGAATAGGCGATCGCGCGGGCGTAGCGGGCCGGAAAGCTGGTATTGGTTTCGGGGTAGTCGAGCAGCACCTCTTCGGGCTGCTCCAGGTAGGCGCGGATCTTGGCGATCATGATCTGGTGCCGCTCGATCGCCTCTGGCGTGTCGACGACGGTGTAGTGGGGCTGCTGGGCCGCGCGGGTCTGCAGGGCGTCAATACGGTCGCCGGTCAGCGGGTGGTCGTCGAAGTAGCGATACCGCTTGGCCTCCGAGAACACCTCCTCGTAGCGGAAGTTGTCGAAGAAATCGATCAGGCCCTGGGCCGACTGGCCCGACTTTTCGAGATAGGTGACTGCCGCCTGGTCGGCCGACGCCTCCTGCGTGCGCGTGAACCCGGCGCCAGTCAGGTAGGCGAATTCGGGGGCGCTGTAGAGCAGGCCGCCCGCGGCGTCGGGCGCGCCGGCGACGGCGGCTGCGATGCCGAGCCCAAGGGTGAGCAGATAAGTGGCGAGCGCCTGCTTCTGGCCCTCGTCGGAACGGATCAGGTGGCCGCCGGCCATGTGGCCTGTCTCGTGCGCGAAGACGCCGATCAGCTGGTTGGGGGTCTTGGTCTGCAGGATCAGGCCGCCGGTTACGAACATGTTCTGCCCGCCGGTGACGAAGGAGTTCATGTTCTCCTTGCTGAGATCGCCTATGACGAAAACCCTGACCGACTTTGGATTGAGGTCGGCTGCCGCGAAGATCGGGTCGGCATCCGCGCGGATGGTTTCGTCGATTTCGGTGTCGCTGAGCAGGCCGGCGGTCGGGGCCTCGCCGCTGTCCTGGGCGATGACCGGGGAGATCGGGGCGAGCGTCGTGAGAAGGAGCGCCGCCGCGCCGACAGCGCCGAGCGCGGCTCGACCAAGGGGGCTCGCACGCCGATTGCTCATGCAAATGGCTCCAACGATCGTTGGCGACAGGCCCAGCCCTTGGAGCCATCCATAACGCAGACTTGCGTCGATGTCTCAACCGCTCCGCCGCCACCAACCGCGCTTCGGGGCGGGGGGCGGGCTCGAAATCTCAGCGATATCCGGGACCGCCAGGCGTGCGGGCTCGGGTTCCGCGGCGGCGAAGGGGGCGGGCTCGGCTGCCTCTGTGGCGACCTCATCCAGCGCTGGGGGAGTGGGCTTGGCTGCCGGGGCGAGAGGCGCTTCGGCGACGGCGGCCTCTTCCGCCGGCTTGGCTTTGGTGCGCGAGCGTCGCGCGCGAGGCGGCTTTCCCGCGGGCTCAAGCTCTGCCGGAAGCTCCACCCATACGTCGGCATCTGGCGCCGGCGCGGCTGGCTCGGCGACCGTCACGCTTGGTGCGGGCGCTCCCTCGCTGACCGCGACGGCGGCGGGCGCGGCTTCGGCGAGGGCGGCGGGCGCGTCGGCTCGAGGCTGCGGCCGCCCTGGCTGGCCGGGCTCCATCCAGATATAGGGATCGCCCTCCGGGACGCGGGGGCGGAACCAGACGTAAGGATCGTCCCCGGTCGCGACCTCCTCGCGCATGCGGCGACCGCCGCGGCGGCCGCGCCGACGACGGCGCTGGCCTTGGCCATCGTCGTGCTCGCCGAGTTCTGCGGTTCTTGGCGCTTCCTCCTCGGCGGCTGCCCCCGCGGGTTCGGCCTCATCGTCCCGCCGTCCGCCGCGACGGCGCCGGCGCCGGCGCGATCGCCGCTGGCCGTCGCCGTCCTCGCCGAGTTCGCGCGCTTCGTAGCGGGCCACCGGTTCGTCGTCGTCGACGTCCTCCTCTTCGACCTCCGCCTCATCGGACGCTTCGAACTCCTCCTCGACCTGATAGCGGCTGACGGCCGAGGGCGACGGCGCCGGCTCATGACCGCGAGCCTCGGTGCGATCGAGCGCGAACTCGGCATGCGCAAGGCTGTCGTCGATGACAACGGTCACTGCGAGCCCCTGCGCCTGCTGCAGCTTCTCTAGGTGGGCGCGCTTCTCGTTGAGCAGGTATAGGGCCACCGCTGACGGCGCCCGCAGGGTGATCGCCCCCGCGCCCAGCCGCACGGCCTCCATCTCGATGGCGCGCAGCACCGCCAACGCGCTCGATTCCGTCGAGCGCACGCGGCCCGTGCCCAGGCAGTGCTCGCAGACGTGGGTCGTGCCCTCGAGCACACCGGTACGACGGCGCTGGCGGCTGATCTCCATCAGCCCGAACCCGGAAATCTTGCCCATCTGCACGCGTGCGCGGTCGTCGGCGAGGGCGTCCTTCATGCGCTTCTCGACCGCGCGGTTGTTCTTCGACTTGTCCATGTCGATGAAGTCGATGACGATCAGGCCGGCCAGGTCGCGCAGGCGAAGCTGGCGAGCCGCTTCGTCGGCGGCCTCAAGGTTGGTCTTCAGCGCGGTGGACTTCGATGTTCCGCTCGCGCGTCGAGCGGCCGGAGTTGACGTCGACCGCGACCAGCGCCTCGGTCTGGTTGATCACCAGATAGCCGCCGGACCGGAGCGGCACGACCGGCGAATAGATCTGCGCCAGCTGGTTCTCCACCTTGGCCTGGGTGAACAGCGGCGTTGGCTCGTCGATAGTGCTGGATCTTCTTCGCCTGGCTCGGCATCAGCATGCGCATGAAGTCGCGCGCCTCGCGGAAGCTGGCGTCGCCTTCGACCAGGACGCTGTCGATGTCCTTGTCGAACATGTCGCGGATGGCGCGTTTGACGAGGTCCTCCTCCTCGTAGATCAGCGCGGGCGCGATCGAGTGCAGCGTCAGGTCGCGGATGTTCTCCCACAGCCGCATCAGGTACTCGTAGTCGCGCTTGATCTCCGCCTTGGTGCGCTTGGCGCCCGCCGTTCGCACGATCAGGCCCATGCCGTCCGGCACGGCGAGCTCCTGCACCAGCGTCTTCAGCCGCTTGCGGTCCGTCGCGGTGGTGATCTTTCGGCTGACGCCGCCGCCGCGGGCGGTGTTGGGCATCAGCACGCCATACCGTCCGGCCAGCGACAGGTAGGTGGTCAGCGCCGCGCCCTTGGTGCCGCGCTCTTCCTTGACCACCTGCACCAGCATGATCTGCCGGCGTTTGATCACTTCCTGGATCTTGTAGCGGCGCGCGATACGCCGTCGCCGGCGGGCGGCCTCTTCGCCGATCCCGTCGTCGTCGCCTTCGTCGTCGTCGGCCTCGTCGTCTTCGACGCCGGCGCCGTTGCGGGCGGACGGCGGCTCGTCGGCCTCCTGCGCTTCCTCGCGCAGCAGCGCTTCGCGGTCGGCGAGGGGGATCTGGTAGTAGTCGGGGTGGATTTCGTTGAAGGCCAGGAAGCCGTGCCGGTTGCCGCCGTAGTCGACGAAGGCGGCCTGCAGGCTGGGCTCTACCCGCGTGACCTTGGCGAGATAGATGTTCCCGCGCAGCTGCTTCCTTGTTTGGCTTTCGAAGTCAAAGTCGTCGATACGGGCTCCGTCCACGACGACCACCCGCGTTTCTTCGGCGTGGGCGGCATCGATCAGCATTCTCTTTGGCATCAAGGAGGTCTCCGAGGCGCGCGCCGGGGCGATGCCCCGGGGGCCTGCTGTTCATGCGGGCGTGCGCCGACCTGTCGCGCGCTTGCAAAGCTGCAAATGCGACCTGCTGCCGGTGGTGGGCGTGAGCGACGCGGCCCATGGGGATCATTCGTCCAAATCGCGCTCGGCAAGCGAGCGCGGGGTCCTGTTCAGGCGCCTCTGAGTCTCGCCAGACGCCAAGCTCGCCTTGTTAAGAAACGAACCTGGAAGGGCGGCGCCGAGGCAGCCTTCGTTGCGGGCGCGCCCGATGGTCTGGGCGGCGTGACCCGCGCCGGCGACTCTGCAACAATCGCGCGAGAAAAGAAAGGCTAGGTTCGACCACTCGGTTAACGGAATTGCTACAGGACAGACGTTACCGTCAGACTTAAAAGACATTCTCAGTAATCGGGGGCCTCGGATGCCCGCGCGGCTTTCTGGCGCGATCGGATCGGCATGGGGACGGCTAGCGGCCGCATTGGGCGCGGTGCTCTGCCTCGCAGCCGCCGCATCCCAGAGCCCGGTCGGTACGCAGAACGTGCTCGGCGTTCGCCTGGGCGGCGATATGACGATGACCCGTGTCGTGGTCGAGCTCAATCAGACCGCGAAGGGACGATTGATCGGCCCTGGTGGAACCACCGGCGCGCCGGTCGTGCTGGCGCTGCCGGGTCTTAGTGTCGACAACGATCTTCAGGGCCGCGGGCTCGGCCTCGTCTCCGGCTGGAGCGTCGACAGCGTGGCCGGCGCCGCCCGCGTCCGCCTGGCGCTCGCCCGGCCAGCCGATGTGCGCCGTCGCTTCCTTCTGCCGCCCGCCGATGGCGAGCCGATGTACCGCTATGTGATCGACCTGGAGCCGGCGCAGGGCGGCGCGTCAGCGCAACCGGGCGCCTATGCGCCGCGAATCACGCCGGCCCGCAGCCTAGCCCCCGCGCGCGCAGTGCTCGGCCACGCGCGTAAGGTGATCGTGATCGATCCGGGGCACGGCGGCCACGACCCCGGCGCGCTGGGTTCGATGAGCCGGGAGAAGGACCTGAACCTGGCCGCCGCGCGCGTGCTCAGGGCCAGGCTGGAGGCGACCGGTCGCTACCGCGTCGTCATGACGCGGACCTCGGACGTCTATGTGCCGCTGCCCGAGCGCGTGCAGATTGCCCGCCGCGCCAACGCCGACCTCTTCATCTCGCTTCACTCCGACTCCGGGCCGGCCGACGCTGCGCGCGGCGCGACCATCTACACCCTGTCAGACAAGGGCTCGGAGCGGGTGGTGCGCGGGGTCACCGACCGCGACGACTGGCTCATGAACGCCGATCTGCCGGGGCAAACGCAGGCGGTGAACCAGATCCTGCACGACCTGACGCAGCGCGCGACGCGCAACCGTTCCGACGCGTTCGCCGAGGCGCTGCTCGACCATATCGGCGACCGGGCGCAGGCGCAGGCCAGCCACCGCGACGCCGGCTTCATGGTGCTGCTCGCGCCCGACGTGCCAGCCGTCCTGCTCGAGATGGGCTTCATCACCAACGCCGATGACGAGCGCCTCTTGAACAGCCCCGCCCAGCGCGAACATTTCATGGGCGAGGTCGCCGCCGCCATCGACGACTACTTCCACCAGAGCCTGCAAGTCGCCGAACGGTGAGGCTGATTAGCCGAAGGTCTTGCGGATGCGGACCTGGAACTCCTGCCCGAAGTGCGGATCGCGCCGGTCGACTAGGCTAGGCGCGCCTCCGCCGACGTTCCGGAACGGATCGTAGAACGCCCGCGCCTGCTCAAGCCCGTGGGTGGTCAGGTTGTCGCCCTCGAACCTGATGCTGAGGTCGGTCCGCGGCTTGTACTCAAAGAAAACATCGAGCCAGGGGCCTAGCGCCTGCGTGTCGATCTCGCTGAACAGGTACTCGCGCTGACGGGACGCAGCGAACACGTCGAACCCCCAGATGGACTTCAGTGATGACAGCCCTTGAGTGAAATGCGCTTCTGCATCGAGCGGGTGCAAGCCGGAGATCTCGCGAGGCGCGAGCGTGCTCGGGTCGACGACCCGCGAGTAGCGCCAAGTGACGCGGACGATCAGTTGGCCGTTCTTGAGGAGCAGGTTGTCCGTCGGCATGGTCAGCGCAAGCGCCAGTTCGCGCTTCTCGCCCGCGCCGATGTTGCTTGGAGCTGCGAACTCCAGACTGGGCGCGCAGGTCGGATCGCCGCAGACGGCGGCGAAGTCGATTACGTCGGTGTACCAATAGTCGCGGAACGCGACGCTGAGGTCGCCGCCTCTCCAAAAGCGCCGGTCGTAAGTCGCCTCGGCCACCCAATCCTGCTGCGGGGTGAGCTGGGGATTGCCGGCATGCTCGCCCTGCTCCAGTGACCCCTGGGCCGCGAAGTCGCTAAAGTCGAGCTGGGTGACGTCGCGCTCAAAGCGAAGCTCGAGCTGATCCGCCGCGTCCGGCGTCCATGTCAGGACCATGCGAGGCTTGGGAAACACGAACGTCTGGTTGTCCACCACGTCGCCCCGCGACGAGAGCTCCGATCCCTCCACGCGCATGCCCGCTTCCAGCACGAGATCGCGCGCGGCCCGCCACGTCAGGTCGGTGAACGCCTCGCCGCGAAGCTCGTTGACCCGCACGTCGGCCGCCGGGACGAACACAGGCGCGCCCTGGTCGGTCTCGACGGTGCGGCTGACCAGCCAGTTGTAGTCGCCCTCGAGGCCCGAACGGAGCGTGAGCTGAGGCCCGACATCCCAAGAAAGGGTCGCTCGCAGGATGCTCTCGCCTTGGCGTTTGCCGAGCGAGAACAGGGTGACGTCGAAGGGCGTGGCAAGATCGTCCCGTTCGGAAGCGTCGCTCAGTTGTTGCAGCGCATACACCTCGAGGCCGAGGTGGGGGCCGAAGCGGCGCACAAACCGGGCGCCTGTCTCGCCGGTATTCTGAATCTGCCGGAAGAGTTCGGTCTGCTGGGCGGCCGGCAGCGGCGACAGGTCGTTGTTGCGAGACCAGTAAGGGTTTGCGACCAAAGAGCCCTCAAGTCGGAGCGTACCCCCCGCCAGCGGGGCCTCGACAGCGGCGGTGATCTTGTTCGTCTCCGCCCAGCCGAAATAGTGCTCCTCGTCGGTCTGCAGGATCGCCCCGTTCGGCGCCTCCACGCTGTGAGGGCCATTCCCGGTCGCGTCGTCGGGACCGCTGGAGATCTGCAGCGAGCCCTCGACCGACACCTGGCCTACACGCCGGGTCCCTTCGACGCGCAGATCGTGCTCGACGATGCCGTTGGCGACGACCAGGCCCTGGACCTCGGTTGTGAGCTCGAGGCCGGCGTTGGGCTTGCGGATGACGTTGGCGATCATGGTCTTGCCGAGCATGTCGATGCCCGGCGCGCCGCCGCGGATCACGTCGATGCGCTCGACCGAGCTCGCTGGGATGCGCTGAAGGATATCGCCCAGGAAGTCGTTCTTGGTCGCCGGCCGGTCGCCGTCGATAAGAACGTTACCGGCCGCGCCGGCGAAGCCGCGCGCCTGGTCGCCCGTGTCTAGCGCAAATCCGGGCAACGCGTTGATCATGTCGAGAGCCGTGTTCGGCCGGATGCCCGCAAAGAAGCTCGGCTCATAGCTGGTGACCGTGGCGGCGGAAGGGGAGGGCGCAGCCGCCGGCGCCGCCTCCGCCGGGCAGGCGAGTAGGACCGCAAGCGCAGCGAAGATGACGGCCTTCAGCCGCACGGCAGCCCCGAGAGTCGCGGAAACGCTCACTGTCCCGCGAATGCCGGAGCGATACAACGCGAACGCCCGGGGCAAGGCGCCGGGGCGTGCTCAGCGTGGCACGAAGGACACGTCGGTTGGCGGTTCTGTGAGCCTTCCCGCGCGGCGCGACACACGCTAGACCCTGAGCCCTAAGGGGCGCGCCGCCGGAGGTTATCGGGCGTTGAGGTTTGCAGGACGATGGATCGCGACGGCGGGCGTGGTCGCGCTGAGCGCCATCGCCATCGCCGGCTTTGCGCTCGCGGTCTACGCCGCCTGGCTGTTCCACGACATGCCGGATGCATCGCAGCTGGCGGACTATCGCCCGCCGACGGCCACGCGCGTCTATGCCTGGGATGGGACGCTGATCGGCGAATTCTCGCGCGAGCGGCGAATCTACGTCCCTTACGACCAGATTCCGCCACAGCTGATCAACGCCTTCCTGGCCGCCGAGGACCGCAACTTCTTCCAGCACGGCGGGGTCGATCCGGCCGGCATGCTGCGCGCCATGGGCAAGGACATCGTCAACGTCATGCATGGACGGCGGCTGGAGGGTGGCTCGACCATCACCCAGCAGGTGGCCAAGAACGTGCTCTTGACCAACGAAGCGACGTTCGGCCGCAAGCTCAAAGAGGCGATCCTCGCCCAGCGGCTCGAGAAGACGCTGACCAAGCCGCAGATCCTTGAACTCTATCTCAACGAGATCTGGCTGGGCTACCGCTCCTATGGCGTCGCGGCCGCCGCCTACAACTATTTCGGCAAATCGCTCGGCGACCTGGATCTGGCCCAGTGCGCCTATCTGGCGGCGCTGCCCAAGGGTCCGGACAACTACCAGCCCGTGCGCAACAAGGCTGCCGCCATCCGCCGCCGCAATTGGATCATCGGCCAGATGGCCGACCTGGGCTGGGTGAGCCGCGCGCAGGCCAGTGCAGCGATGGCCGAGGACCTGACGGTCCAGCAGGCGCCCGAACGGGCCAAATACCACGACGCCGACTACTTCGTCGAAGAGGTCCGCGAGCGCGCGATCCAGACGCTTGGGCCGAAGGTCAACGAAGGCGGCTACTACATGCGCACCACGCTCGATCCGAGGCTGCAGACGATCGCGCGCGAGGCGTTGATGAACGGGCTGGAGGCCTACGATCGGCGGCACGGCTGGCGGGGCGCCTGGGGCCACACCGACGACGCCACGAACTGGCAGAACGGGCCGCAGGCGCACGCGCCCTCTGAGCGGCGCACCTGGCGAGCGGCGCGCGTGCTGGGGGACGGCGGCCGGGTGCAGTTGGCGGACGGATCGCAAGGCGTCATCGTCGGCGCCGACATGGCCTGGGCGCGGGCAGGCAAGGGGTTGAAGGAGGGCGACCTGGTCTTCGTCGAGCCTGTCGCCGCCGGCCAATACAATCTCAAGCAGGTGCCGGCGGTGAACGGCGCGTTGGTCGCCATCGACCCTTGGACCGGCAGAACGCTCGCCATGGTCGGCGGTTACAGCTTTTCACTCTCCAACTTCAACCGCGCCACCCAGGCGATGCGGCAGCCCGGCTCGGCCTTCAAGCCGTTCGTTTATGTGACGGCGCTGGAGAACGGCTTCACGCCGGCTTCGACCGTTGATGCCGGTCCGCTGACCCTAAAGGGTTTCGGCGGGCAGGACTGGTCGCCGGAGAACTTCCACAAGGGCATATCCGGCCCGCAGACGCTGAGGACCGGGTTAGCGCTGTCGCTGAACACGATGTCCGTGCGGCTGGCGATGCAGGTCGGCATGCCGAAGATCGTCGACACGGCGGTGAAAGCCGGCGTGGTCGACAAGATGGATCCCGATCTCGCGATGGCGCTAGGCGCCGGCGAGACGACCCCATTTCGCCTGACCGCCGCATACTCGGCCTTCATCAACGGCGGCAAGCGCATTACCCCGCACCTCATCGAACTGGTGGAAGACCGCGACGGCCACCCGATACTCGACGCCGACCAGCGGTCGTGCTCGCGCTGCGAACAGCCCTTCGACGGCGAGGAGTTGCCGCATGTCGATCCTGGTGGAACGCAGATCCTCGACCCGATCGCTTCCTACCAGATGATCAGCCTGCTCGAGGGGGTGGTGCAGCACGGCACCGCCTATCAGGCGAACGTCATCGGCCGTCCGATCGGCGGCAAGACCGGCACCACCAACGACTTTCGCTCGGCCTGGTTCGTCGGATTCTCGCCGGACATCGTGGTCGGCGTGTTCGTCGGTTTCGACGACAACCGCTCGCTCGGCCCCAATGAGACCGGCGCGGTCGATGCCGTGCCAATCTTTATCGACTTCATGCAGAACGCGCTGAAGGACACGCCCGTCCGCGACTTCCTTCCGCCGCCGGACGCCAAGTACGCCATCGTGAACGGCAACCGCGAAGTCTTCCGGCCGGGCACAGAACCAACACGCCCGCAGCCAGCGGTCCCCGGCGGTCCGCCGGCGGCGGCGATCACGCCCAACAACGGCGCCGAGGGCCCGGCGAACGGGCCTGCCGCCGCCGGCGCGCCGCCGGCCCCGAAAAAGGCGCCGCCCGATTTGAACGGCCTATATTAGGCGCGAACACGCGCGTTCAGGAGTTTTCCAATGAGACCGGATGTCGAGGCCGCCAAGGCTGACATCGAGCAGTCGATCGAGCTGCTCAGGAGGCGCCTTTGACTGGGAGCCGGCGCTAAAGCGGCTGGACGAGCTCGACGCGCGCGCCGAGGACCCCGGGCTGTGGGACCGGCCGGCGCAGGCGCAGGGCCTTATGCGCGAGCGGACCCGCCTTGCCGACCAGATCGAGGCGGTTCGTGAGCTCGAGCGCGGCCTGTCCGACGCCCTCGACTACGCCGAACTGGCCGACGAGGAGGGGGATGAGGCCTCGCTTGAGGACGCGAGCCAGCAGCTCGCGCGTTTGAAGGCGCGCGCCGGCCGCGCCGAGCTCGAGGCGCTGCTGTCGGGAGAGGCCGACGCAAACGACGCCTATCTGGAGGTCAACTCGGGGGCCGGCGGCACGGAATCGGCCGATTGGGCTCAGATGCTCGTGCGCATGTACACCCGCTGGGCTCAAGCCCACGGCTATACGGTCGAGGTGATCGAGGAGACCCCGGGCGAGCAGGCGGGCGTCAAGTCCGCCACGCTACAGGTCAAAGGGCCGAACGCCTACGGCTGGCTGAAGACCGAAGGCGGCGTCCATCGGCTGGTGCGCATCTCGCCGTTCGACTCCAACGCCCGGCGCCACACCAGCTTTGCATCGGTCTGGGTCTATCCGGTCGTCGACGAGACAATCGAGATCGAGATCAATCCGGCGGACGTGCGCACGGACACTTACAGGTCGTCCGGCGCCGGCGGCCAGCACATCAACAAGACCGACTCCGCCGTCCGGCTGACGCACATCCCGACCGGGGTTGCGGTCGCCTGTCAGGCCGGCCGCTCACAGCACCAGAACCGCGATGAGGCGTGGAAGATGTTGCGCGCCAGGCTCTACGAGCTCGAGCTGCAGCGGCGGGAGGCGGCCCAGCAGGCGCTGGAGGACCAGAAGACCGACATCGGCTGGGGTCACCAGATCCGATCGTACGTCCTGCAACCTTATCAGATGGTCAAGGACCTGAGGACCGAGGTCGAGACGTCCGACACGTCCGGCGTGCTCGACGGCGACCTAGACGCCTTCATGGGCGCGGCGCTCTCGCAGCGCGTCGGCGCCACGCGTGAGCGCGCGAACCCTTAAGAGAGTCGCGGGCTATTCCGCGGCGCTGATTTCGATCACTTCGCCAGTGATGGCCGCGACGGGCGTCGACGTGCGTTGAAACTTCAGGCTGCGTCCCTGGAAGAACGCGCCCGCCTCCATCGTCAGCTGTTCATGGGTGATGTCGCCGTCGATGTGGCAGCTGGCGTAGAGCCGGACCTGCTTGGCGGTGATCGACCCGACGACACGGCCGCGCGCCTCGACGGTCTCGGCTTGGATCGCGCCCTCGATCGAGCCGCTCTCGCCGATGGAGAGCCGGGCGACGCCAACATCGCCGCGGATCACGCCATCGACGTGCAGCTCGGTGTCGCCGCTGACCCCGCCGTCGATGGTCGTGTCGGCTGCGATGAGCGAGGCCACCTTCGGCGACGCCGGTGTTTTGCGGAAGGAGTTAGGATCGGCAACTGTATTCATCTCGCTCACGATGCTCGGGGTTGATGTCCTGGCCGGCGTGCTCGTCGGCGTCTTACTCGGTTGCTTGCTGAACATATTGACCGGCCTCCAAGAAACGTTCCGGGTTTTGCAGTCGTCCGTCAACCCAAACCTCGTAGTGGAGGTGAGGTCCGGTGGAGCGGCCGGTTGAACCGATGCCGCCCAGCTTGGTCCCGATGGCGACGTGCTGGCCCACCGTGACGTAGACAGCAGCCAAGTGGCCAAACCGTGTCTTTAGCCCGTGGCCATGGTCGATTTCGACCACATTACCGTAGCCGTTGCGCTGGCCGACGAAGGAGACGACGCCGGGCGCGGTGGCGTGGACCGGCGTGTACATCGGCCCGGCGAAGTCAACCCCCGGGTGGAAGCCCGGTCGTCCGGTGAAGGGGTCGATGCGCGCCCCGAAACCGCTGGTGCGGTGTGTCTGCGAGGCCAGCGTCGGCGCGGCCAGCGGCAGCGCCTGGGCAAGGCCGGTCAACGAGCGCGCGTCGGAGAGGTCGGTCGCGGCGCTCTGGATGCGCTGGGCGAAGTCGGGATCGACGTCGAGGATCGCGGCGAGCGCGCGCGGGTCCTTGGTGTCGATCAGCGGCCCGCCCAGGCTGTCGTCGCTGACCGGGCTGAACGAGGCCGGGTCGAGCCCGGCCAGACGGAACGCCAGGCGCAGCCGGTCGGCGCGCGATTTGGCGTAGGTCTCGGCGCGGGCGATCAGCCGGTCCTGGTCCTGTTCGACCGCGCGGACGCCGGACAGTGGGTTGGCGTTGGCCAGCGTGCTGACCGGCGCCGGGGCGAGCGCCTGGGCCGCGCCGGGCTCGCCTTTCGCCTCGCTGAACAGCAGCGCCAGCGCTTCATGACGGGTTTCGACCGAGCGGGCGAGCTCGCTCAGCGCGCCGTTCGTATCGCTCAGCTGGGCCATCGCGCTGTTCAACTTGGCCTGCCGGTCGGCGGTCAGCCGCTCGTAGTAGGCCTCCATGTGGGCCGCGGCGCGGTCAGCGGGGTTCGGCGACGTCGCCTGCACCAGCATGGCCCCGGTGCAGAAGATGAGCCAAAGCGCGAGCACTGACACCCCAGCGCCGAAGGCGGCCTGACGCGCCGTGGTCAGGACAATGCCGCGCACTTCGCCGCCGCCGGTGCGGACATAGATGTGACGCTCTGGGAACACGCCCTCGAGGAAGCGTCGCAGCCGGGTCAGTTGGTCAGCGACCATCCGCACGGAACCCCTTGTCGAGCGTAGTCCGAAACTTATGGCCCATTAACGATGGCTTAGGCAACCGCTAGCGCTGCCGTACGCGCCACGCTGGTCGCCCACCCTGGCCCTGCTTGCTCTCAGATCGAGCGGACGGCCTCGAGCACCTCCTTGGCGTGGCCGGGCACCTTGACCTTGCGCCAGATCCTGGCGATCCGCCCCTTGCCGTCGATCAGCAGGGTCGTGCGCTCCGTGCCCATGTACTTGCGCCCGTACATGCTCTTCTCGACCCAGACGCCGTAGCGCTCCATAACCTCGCCGTCGGCGTCCGAACCCAGCGCGAAGTTCAGGTCGTACTTGGCCTTGAACTTGTCGTGGCTCTTCACCGAGTCCTTCGAAACCCCGACGATCGAGGCGCCGGCCTGCCTGAAGTCGCTCGAGGCGGCCGCGAACGCCTTGGCCTCTGTGGTGCAGCCGGAGGTATCGTCCTTCGGGTAGAAGTAGAGCACCAGCGTCCGCCCCTTGAAGTCGACCAGACGCACGCGTGTGGCGCCGTCGGCGGCCAGGTCGAAGTCCGGGGCGGGGTCGCCCACTGAAAGGTCGTTCGGCATCAGGTCTTCGCCTCCTCGGGATAGAGAAAGAAACGTATGCGGGTCTTCCCCTTGCGCAACTCCGCCTCGCCGCCGTCGATCGCAGCCGCAGCGTTGGGATCGTCCACCTTCGCGCCGTTGATGCGGAAGCCGCCGTTTGCGATTTGCCGCCGCGCATCGGAGTTCGAGGTCGCGAACCCGACCGCCACCATCAGCTCGGCGTTGGATATCTGGCGGAAGCGGGTCGCGCTCAGGCCGAAGGCGGGAAGGCCAGCCAGGGCGTCGCCTGCACGGCCGCCCTCGAACGCCGCCCGAGCGGTGAGCGCTGCGTCTTCGGCGGCTTCCGCGCCGTGCAGCAGCGCGGTCGCCTCGTTGGCCAGCACCTTCTTGGCCTCGTTGATCTCGGCCCCGCCAAGCCGCTCCAGGCGCTCGATCTCGTCCAGCGGAAGTTCGGTGAACAGCCGCAGGAAACGGCCGACATCGGCGTCCTCGGTGTTGCGCCAGAACTGCCAGTAGTCGTAGGCGCCCAGGAGGTCTGCGTTCAGCCAGACCGCTCCCTCGACCGTCTTGCCCATCTTCGCGCCTGAGGCTGTGGTCACCAGCGGCGCGGTCACGCCGAACGCCTCGGCGCCGTCGAGGCGGCGGATGAGGTCGATGCCGTTGATGATGTTGCCCCACTGCTCGGAGCCGCCGAACTGCAGGGTGCAGCCGAACCGCCGGTGCAGCTCCAGGAAGTCGGCCGCCTGCATCAGCATGTAGTTGAACTCGAGCAAGCGTCAGCGGCTGCTCGCTGCTCGATCCGTGAACGGACGAATTCCAGCGCCAGCATGCGATTGATGGTGAAGTGCACGCCGAACTCGCGCAGGAACTCGACGTAGCCGAGCTGTCTCCAGCCAATCGGCGTTGTTGACCATCACCGCGTCGGTCGGCCCGCTCGCCGAACGTGAGGAACGGCACGAAGGCGCGCTTGATCCCGGCGATATTGGCGTGCGATCACCGCGTCGGTGAGCAGCGGGCGCTGACTGGTCCTTGTCGGACGGGTCGCCGACCTTGGTTGTTCCGCCGCCCATCAGCGCGATCGGTCGGTGGCCGGTTTCCTGCATACCGGCGCAGCGTCATGATCTGCACCAGGCTGCCGACGTGCAGCGACGACGCAGTGGCGTCGAAGCCGATGTAGGCCGGTGATCGGCCCCTTGGCCGCGGCGGCGTCCAGGCCGGCCAGGTCGGTCGCCTGGTAGATGTGGCCGCGCTCCTGATCAGGGTCGCGCACGAGGTCGGACTTCGGCTTGAAGTCTGATGGCGTGGGCTCGGCGGGCATCGGACGGGCTCCTTGAGGCTGGCTTTCGGCCGGAGACCGTCTCTTGGCAAGAGCCCGTCGCCGACCTTGCGGGCGGCGAGGCAGAGATGAACCGGCCGCTCGCTAGAGGTGCGAGCGGTAGTAGCGGCGGCTGAAGGCGAGCGCGCTCCGGTCATCGGCGCGCTGGCTACGGCGCGCGCGCCTATGGCAGTCAAGCCGCCATGCGCATCCTGGGCTTCATGACCGGCACCTCGCTCGACGCCGTCGACATGGCGGTGATCGAGACCGACGGCGAGGAGATCAGCCGGCTCGGCCCGGCCGGCGAGCAGAAGCTCGATCCCGCCGCCCGAGCGCTGGTCGAGCGGCGATCGCCGACGCGCTGCGGCTGGCCGATGGGCGAGCCGACCACCGGCGAGCTTCGCGACGGCAGCCGCCGCGATCGCCGCAGAGCATGTCGCCGCGGGCGAGGCTTTCATGCGCCGTCATCGGCTCCTGCCGGATGACCTCGACCTGATCGGCGTGCAGGGCCAGACGGTGCTGCACGCGCCGCCGAGGCCCGGACCGCCCGGTCGGGCGCACGATCCAGCTGATCGACGCCGAAGCGGTGGCGCGCGGGCCTCGGCGTCGCCGTCGCCTACGACTTCCGCTCGGACGACGTGGCCGCGGGCGGGCAGGGCGCGCCGCTCGCCCCAGTCTATCACGCGGCGCTCGTCCGCTACTCGACGCTCTCCACTCCGACGGCGGTGCTCAACCTGGGCGGCGTCGCCAACGTCACTCTGGTCGGGTCGGACGCCGCGCTCGAAGCCTTCGACACCGGTCCGGCGAACGGAATGCTCGACCTGCTCGTCCAGTCGTGCGGGCGGGGGCGGTTCGACGCCGACGGGGCGCTGGCGCGCGCCGGCCGGGTCGACGAAGTCGTGCTAGAGGGCTACCTGGCCGATCCCTACTTCCAGCGGAGCGGGCCGAAGTCGCTCGATCGCTTCGACTTCGCCCTCGATCCGGTCGGTTCGCTGTCGCTCGAGGACGCGGCAGCGACCCTGACCGCCTTCGCCGCTGAGAGCGCGACGCGCGGACTGCGCGCCTTGGCGGAAATGCCGCTCCGCCTCGTCGTCACCGGCGGCGGCCGGCACAATCCGGCTCTCATGCAGGCGATACGCGAACGGCTCCCGTTCCCGTTGCTGAGCGCCGAGGACGTCCATTGGCGTGGCGACTCGATCGAAGCCGAAGCCTTCGCCTTCCTCGCGGCGCGCTGCCTGCACGGCCTCCCGATCTCGTTCCCGCGCACGACGGGCATTGCCGAACCGATGACCGGCGGCCGCATCGTCCAGCCCTAGCCGCCGGGGCCGGACGGGGGTTGACCGCGTAGTCGAAGATACTTAAGCAATGACTTAAGTGATGGAGGGGCCGATGGCCGAGCCGCACACGATCGAGTGCATCCTGGTCCTCAAGCGCATCTACGACGCGCCGCTCGAGCGGATCTGGCGCGCCTGGACCGAAGCTGAGGCGCTCGGCAAGTGGTATATGGCCGACGACGACCACGTGATCCACTTTGCCGAGGCCGACGTGCGCGTCGGCGGGACATATCGTGTCGCTTTCGGCCGGCCCGGCGCAACGCCCTACATCGAGACCGGGCGCTACAGCGAGGTCACGCCGATGACCCGCCTGGCCTGGATCGCGGAAGTCGCGCTCGAGGGCGCCGACACGGACTATGGCGAGCTGATCGAGCTCGACCTGATCGACCTCGGCGACGGGCGCACTCAGCTCGTGCTCGTGAGCAAAGGCGAGCAGGCGTGGCGTTCGGGAGCTGGGTGGTTCCCCTGCCTCAACAGCCTCGCCCGCTACCTCGCGGCGTAAGCTGGGCGGCTCTATTCAGCCGGTACGCGCTCGCGAGCAGGCGCCGCATGAGGCGTGGCGGCCGGCCGCGCGCCGCCGGGACGCGAGGCGTCCGACAGCCGCTTCACGGCCTCTTCCGGCAGCTGCAGCGTGAAGCCGGGCTCATAGTCCCTCAGCTGCTGCAGTGTCCTTGGCCCGATGATCACGCTCGTCACCCCGCGCCGTGTCAGGCACCAGGCTATCGCCACCGCCACCGGGGTGGTTCCAAGCTCGGCCGCCACGTCCTCGACCGCCTCGACGATTTCGAAATTGCGGTCGGTGAGGATCATGCCGGCCATGCCTGGACGGCCGCCCATGCGGCGGCCAAGCCGCGTGTCCGCCGCCGGAGCTTCGCCGCGCCGGTACTTACCGCTCAGCATCCCACCGCCGATGGGGCTGTAGATGAGCGTGCCGAGCCCGTGCCGCTCGGCGGTCGGCAGAACGTCAGTTTCGATGTCGCGGGCGATCAGCGAATAGCGCGGCTGCAGGCTCGTCAGCGGCACGCCATTCATCCTCTCGGCGGCCCACTGGCACTCGACGATCTGGCTGCCGGTGAAGTTGGAGCAGCCGATGTAGCGCACCTTTCCTGCGCGCACGAAGCCCGCGAGCGTATCCATCGACTCTTCCAGCGGCGTGTCCGGATCGAAGTGGTGCATCTGGTAGAGGTCGACGTAGTCGGTCCCGAGCCGCTTCAGGCTTGCGTCCAGCGCGCGGGTCAGGTGCAGCCGCGAGAGACCGACGTCGTTCGGACCGGGTCCCTGCGCGCCCCGCGCCTTCGTCGCGATGACGACATTCTCGCGCTTGCCCTTGACCGCGCGGCCGACCACCTCTTCCGACTGGCCGCCGGTGTAGACATTGGCGGTGTCGATGAAGTTGTTTCCCGCATCGAGGAAGGCGTCGATGATGCGGTGCGCCTCCGCCTCGTCGCAGGGTGCGGTCTCCGATGTGCCGAAATTCATCGCGCCCAGGCAGGCGCGGCTGACCTTAAGGCCCGAACGGCCCAGCGTCACATAATCCATGGTTTTCAATCCTTCCTGACCTACTCCCGACCGACGGCGACTCTCGCACGCCGCGGACTGCAACGCCAAGGCGAACTGGAGGAAATCAGGCCGGCTCGGCGGCCAGGCGCTTGTCGAGGTAGTCGGCGACGTGGCTCTCCACGTCGGGCAGGTTCTGCGTCCAGAAGTGGTCGGCGCCCTCGATCACGTCGTAGTCGATGACGATGCCCTTCTGCGTGCGCAGCTTGGTCACCACCCGCTCGACCTCGGCCGGCGGCACCACTGTGTCGGCCGAGCCGTGCAGGAAGAGGCCCGACGCCGGGCAGGGGGCCAGGAAGCTGAAGTCATACGTATTGGTGGGCGGCGAGACGGAGATGAAGCCGTCGGTCTCGGGCCGCCGCATCAGCAGCTGCATGCCGATGTAGGCGCCGAAGCTGTAGCCGGCGACCCAGGTTTGCGAGGCGGCCGGATTGGTGGCCTGCAGCCAGTCGAGCGCGGTGGCCGCATCGGCCAGTTCGCCGATGCCTGCGTCGAATTCGCCCTGGCTGCGGCCGACCCCGCGGAAGTTGAAGCGCAGGACGGAAAAGCCGCGCTTCATGAACAGCAGGAAGAGCTGCGCCACGACCGGGTGGTTCATGTTGCCGCCAGCGCGCGGATGCGGGTGCAGGATGAGCGCGATCGGCGCGCCCTCCTTCTTGCCGGACGCGTAACGTCCTTCGATCCGACCGGCCGCTCCGGTCAGAACCACTTCGGGCATAATCTCTCCAGCCTCAAGCGCGTCCGCGCTCTCTCGAATACTTGACTAAATTACTCGGTCTTCCTAGATCAGCCCTGCTGAGCGCGTGGGCCGTCCGGAAGGCCGCGGTTCTTAGCACAGCAGACGTTTGATGCGCGCGAATTCTCAATCCCGAGGCGAAGCAAGGCGCTAGGCCATGCAGCTCTCCACCAAAGGCCGCTACGCGGTGATGGCGATGACCGATCTCGCCGGCCAACGGCGAGGGACGCACCGTCGCGCTCGCCGAGATCGCCGAGCGGCAGCAGATCTCGCAGCCCTACCTCGAACAGTTGTTCGCGCGCCTGCGCCGGCGGGGTCTGGTGGTCAGCGCCCGCGGGCCGGGCGGCGGCTATCGGCTGGCGCGGCCGGCGGAGTTCACGACCATCGCCGAAGTGGTCGCTGCGGTCGACGAGCCGCTGCGCGCGACGCGCTGCGCGGGCGGCGACAGCCTGATCGGCTGCATGAAGCGGCGGCGCGCGGTGCCTCACCCACGACCTCTGGGAAGAGACCGGCCGCCGGATCGAGGACTTCCTTTCCAGCGTCTCGCTGGCGGACGTTCTGAACGGCCATCTGCGGTCCGCGACCTCAGCGCCCGCCTTCGCCAAGGCGGCATCCGCCGGCCCTTCGAGTCCGCTGCGAGCGCCGCGGGATGAGGCAGGTCTATCTCGACTACAACGCGACGGCCCCGATCCGCCCGCAAGCCGCGGAAGCGGCGCCTGCGCGCTCGCGATCGGCGGCAACCCGTCGTCGGTCCACGCGGCTGGCCGGCTGGCGCGGGCCGCGGTCGAGCGCGCGCGCGCCGAAGTGGCCGCGCTGGTCGGCGTCAAGGCCGAGGCCGTCACCTTCACCAGCGGCGGCACCGAGGCCAACGCGCTGGCCATCGAGAGCGCCATCGCCGCCGGCGTGCGCCGCCCCATGGTCGGCGCTCGCCGAGCACGCCAGCGCCATGCAGACGGCGCTCGCCAGCGGCCGGATGGTCGAAGGTTGGCCGGTGACACCGGCCGGAACCGCCGACCTCGACTGGCTCGCCGCACGGCTCAGCGTGTGGACGGCGAAGGACGGCCCCATTTTCGCGGTCCTGTCGGCGGCCAACAACGAGACCGGCGTGATCCAGCCCGTGGCCGAGGCGGCCGAATTGGTCCGCGCGGCCGGCGGCTGGCTGCATGTCGACGCCGTGCAGGCCGCCGGCAAGATCGCCGTGGATTTCACGGCGCTTGGCGCCGACACGCTGGCGCTCTCCGCGCACAAGCTTGGCGGACCCGCAAGGCGTGGGCGCGCTCGTCGCCGGCCCGAGGGCGATCCTCTCCCGCCGTCTGCACGGCGGCGGCCAGGAGCGCGGCCTGCGGGCGGGCACCGAGAACGTCTCCGGCATCGCCGGATTCGGCGTAGCCGCAGCCGTCGCGGCGGCTGAGCTCGACGCCGCCGCGCGTCAGGCGCCGTGGCGCGACGCCGCTCAGGCCAAGGTCGCCGCCGTTGATGGCGTGACGGTGCTTCGGAGCCGACGCGCCGCGGCTGCCGCAGACGCTTTGCTTCGCGACCGAGGGGTTCGCTTCCGACCGGCAGGTGATGGCGCTCGATCTGGAGGGCGTCATGGTTCAGCGCCGGCGCGGCCTGTTCGTCCGGCAAGGTCAAGCCGAGCCAGGTGCTGACCGCGATGGGCTTTGCGAGCGAGGCCGGCAACGCCATCCGCGTCAGCGGCGGCTGGTCAACGGTCGAGGCCGACTGGGAGCGCTTCGTCGATGTCTGGCTCGCGGCGCATGCGCGCGTGCGCCTACGCACGCTGGCGGAGGCTTGATCGCCGTGGCCGCCGTCAAAGAAACCGTCGAGCAGGTCGCTGACGCTGGAGCGCTACAAGCACGGCTTCGTCACCGACATCGACCAGGAGTTCGCGCCCAAGGGGCTGACCGAAGACACCGTCCGCTTCATCTCGGCCCAGAAGGACGAGCCGCGAGTGGATGCTGGAATGGCGCCTGGGCGCCTTCGAGCGCTGGCTGGCGCTGGAAGAGCCCGACTGGGCGAGGGTCGACCATCCCGCCGATCGACTACCAGGACGCCTACTACTACGCCGCGCCGAAGAAGAAGGTCGGGCCCGAAGTCGCTGGACGAGGTCGATCCGGAGCTGCTGGCGACCTACGCCAAGCTCGGCATCCCCTTGAAGGAGCAGGAAGTCCTGGCCGGCGTCGAGGGCGCGCCGAAGTACGCCGTCGACGCGGTGTTCGACAGCGTCTCGGTGGTCACCACCTTCAAGAAGGAGCTGGCCGAGGCCGGGCGTGATCTTCTGCTCGATGAGCGAGGCGATCCGCGAGCACGGCGAGCTGGTGCGCGCAATACCTGGGCTCGGTGGTGCCGGTCTCGGACAACTACTTCGCCTGCCTGAACAGCGCGGTCTTCTCCGACGGCAGCTTCGTCTATGTGCCGCCGGGCGTGCGCTGCCCGATGGAGCTTTCCACCTATTTCCGCATCAACGCCGCCGGAGTCCGGCCAGTTCGAGCGCACGCTGATCATCGCCGACAAGGGCGCCTACGTCTCCTATCTCGAAGGCTGCACCGCGCCGATGCGCGACGAGAACCAGCTGCACGCCGCCGTGGTCGAGCTGGTGGCGCTGGACGACGCCGAGATCAAATATTCGACCGTGCAGAACTGGTACCCGGGCGACGCCGAGGGCAAGGGCGGCATCTACAACTTCGTCACCAAGCGCGCCGACTGCCGCGGCGACCGCTCGAAAGTGTCGTGGACCCAGGTCGAGACCGGCTCGGCCATCACCTGGAAGTATCCGTCCTGCATGCTGCGCGGCGACGGCTCGTCGGGCGAGTTCTACTCGATCGCCATCACCAACAACCGCCAGCAGGCCGACACCGGCACCAAGATGATCCAT
This sequence comes from uncultured Alphaproteobacteria bacterium, assembly GCA_963794315.1. Classification (GTDB taxonomy): domain Bacteria; phylum Pseudomonadota; class Alphaproteobacteria; order Caulobacterales; family Caulobacteraceae; genus Poindextera. Next base: position 254,979 of record CAWCDF010000004.1, on the reverse strand, counting down.
CTGGGCGCGCGACACCGCGCTCGCGGATCATCTCCAAGGGCATCTCGGCCGGCGCATTCGTCCAACACCTACCGCGGCCTGGTCTCGGCCCACCCGAAGGCCGCCGGGCGCGCGCAACTTCACCCAGTGCGACAGCCTGCTGATCGGCAAGCACTGCGCCGCCCACACCATCGCCCTACATCGAGGCCCGCAACGGCTCGGCCAGGTTCGAGCACGAGGCGACGACCACCCGGCTCTCCGAAGACCAGCTGTTCTACGCGATGCAGCGCGGCCTCAGCCAGGAGGAGGCGGTGCAGCTGCTGGTCAACGGCTTCGTCAAGGAGGTGCTGCAGGAGCTGCCGATGGAGTTCGCCGTCGAGGCCCAGAAGCTGGTCGCCATCTCCCTCGAGGGGAGCGTGGGGTGAGCGAAGAAGCAAAGGCCGTCGTCAACCTGGCCGACCTGCCGCTGCACGACCTCGCGCCCGAGAGAAGGGAGAATGGCCGCTACGCCGCGCAGTTTGGCGAAGTCGGCCGCGCGCTCGGCTTCTACCGGCTGGGCTGCATGCTGCACGTCGTTCCGGCCGGCAAGTCAGCGTTCGGCGTCCACCGGCACCACGGGTGCGACGAGCTGTTCTTCATCCTGTCCGGCACGGGCGAATACCGCATCGGCGACGATGTGGTTGCCGTCGGGCCTGGCGATTGCCTGGGCGCCCCCGCCGGTGGGAAGGCGCATCAGATCGTCAACACCGGCGCCGATGACCTTCGCTACCTCGGAGTCTCCAACATCGGGGACGCAGACGTGGTCGAACGTGATGACGGGCAGGTCAGCGTCGTCATCGGAACGCGCGGAAACATCTACACGGCCGCCACCTACTATGGGCGGGGCGTGCTGACGCCTCAGAAGCTAGGGGCGGGTGCGGACGAATGACCCTCGAGACGATCGATCACGCCCAGGTGGCCATGCCGGCAGGCGAGGAGGAGAGGGCGCGGGCCTTCTATCGCGACCTCTTGGGCCTGCCGGAGCAGCCGAAGCCGCCCGAGCTCGCCAAGCGCGGCGGCTGCTGGTTCGAGAGCGAGCAGGTCAAGGTCCACTGCGGCGTCGAGACGCCGTTCGCCCCAGCCCGCAAAGCGCACATCGCGTTCCGCGTCGATGACGTGCAGCACCTCGCAGCCCGCGCGCGGCTGGCTGGCTATGAGGTCGTCGACGACGACCTGCTCGAGGGCCACGAGCGCATCTACATCTACGACCCGTTCGGCAACCGGCTGGAGTTCCTGAAACCCCTGGAGTTCGGCCGTTGATGCTCGCGATCCACGACCTGCACGTCCGCGTCGGCGAAGCGGAGATCATCAAGGGGCTGTCGCTCGATCTGCCCGCCGGCGAGGTGCACGCGATCATGGGGCCGAACGGGGCCGGCAAGTCGACGCTTGCCTATGCCCTGGCCGGACGGCCGGGCTACGAGGTCACCGGCGGCGATGTGCGCCTACGACGGCGAGGACCTGCTGGCGCTCGCACCCGAGCGAACGGGCGGCGCGGGGCGTCTTCCTCTCGTTCCAGTACCCGCTCGAGCTCCCCGGCGTGCCCGGCGCTGACCTTCCTGCGCACGGCGCTGAACGCCCAGCGCAAGGCGCGCGGCGAGGACGAGGTCCCGGCGCCCGGCCTTCCTCAAGCAGGCGCGCGAGAAGGCAGCGGCGCTGAAGATCGACTTCGACATGCTGCGGCGGCCGCTCAACGTCGGCTTCTCCGGCGGCGAGAAGAAGCGGATGGAGATCCTCCAGATGGCGATGCTCGCGCCGCGCCTGGCTCATTCTCGACGAGACCGATTCCGGCCTCGACATCGACGCGCTGCGGATCGTCGCCGAGGGCGTCAACGCGCATGCGCGCGCCGGACCGCGCGCATGCTGGTCATCACCCACTACCAGCGCCTGCTCGACTACATCCGCCCCGATCGGGTGCACGTGCTGGCCGCCGGCCGCATCGTCGCCTCCGGCGGCCCGGAGCTGGCGCACGAGCTCGAGCGCGAGGGCTACGACAAGTACTCCAAGGTCGCGGCATGAGCCTGGCCGCGCGCCATCAAGACCGGCGACCTCGCCGAGCTTCCGTCCCGCCGCGACGAGGACTGGCGCTGGACCGACCTGCGCGGTCTGCTCCGCACGATCCCGCCGCGCTCGCCGCCCGCAGATGCGGCCGCGCTGCGGCGCGGGCCCTTCGACGGCATGGCCGACGAAGAGGTCGTCTTCCTGAACGGCCGCCGCTAGCCAACGCCGATGGCCTGACCGTCGCGGCAGGCGCGCGGCGCAGTGTCGCCTTGCGGTTTCTCTCGCATGCGACGGGCACAGCTCATACGCGCCGGGTTCTCCATCGATGTCGCAGCCGGGTGCATCGCTCGTCTTGCTGGAGAGCCACGAGGGCTGCGGCGCGGGCTACGTCGCAGATGTCGCGGTCGACGTGCGGTTGGGCGAGGGCGCGCGCATGCGAGCGGATCGTGCTCCTCGACGATGCCGGTCGATGCGATCTGCGGTCAGCACCGCCGAAGTCAGCTCGGCGCAAGGCGCGAGTTCGCCCAGACGGTGCTGACGCGCGGCGCCAAGCGGCAGCGCATCGAGACGCGCGTGGAGCATCCGGGCGGCGGCGCAGCAGTCCGGCTCGACGGCGTCTATCGTGCTGGACGCCGAGCGCCACGCCGACCTGACCACCGTGGTCATCCACGCACGGCCGGGCGGCGACCACCGAGCAGCTCACCAAGGGCGTGGTGCGCGACCAGGCGCGCGGCGTGTTCCAGGGCCGCATCGTTGTCGCGCGCGGCGCCGACCGGACCGACGCCCGGATGGGCCACCACGCGCTGGTCCTCTCCGACCGCGCCGAGGTGGACGCCAAGCCGGAGCTGGAAATCTACGCCGACGACGTGGCCTGCGTCCACGGCAACACGCGTCGGCGCGCTGGACGAGGAAGCGCTGTTCTACGCCCGCCAGCGCGGCATGCCCGAGGTCGAGGCGCGGGCCATGCTGACCGAGGCCTTCGTCGGCGAGGTGGTCGACCGGATCGAGCACGAAGGCGCGCGCGAGGTCGTCGCGGGCCTGGGTGGCTGCGCGGCTTGAGGGCTGGCATGACGCTTCGACCCGCAACGCCGTCCGGGCCGAGTTCCCGATCCTGAAGCGCGAGGTGAACGGCCAGCCGCTGATCTATCTCGACAACGCCGCCTCGGCGCAGAAGCCGCGCGCGGTGATCGAGGCGATGACGCGGGTCGATGGAGACGCTCCTACGCCAACGTGCACCGCGGCCTGCACACGCTCGCCAACGAAACCACGGAAGCCTACGAGGCGCGCCCGCGAGAGCGTCCGGCGGCCTGATCAACGCCGCGAGCGCCGTCCGAGATCGTCTTCACCAAAGGCGCCACGGAGGCGATCAACCTGGTCGCCTCATCGTTCGGGCTCGGCGCTCAAGGCCGGCGACGAGATCGTGCTCACCGAGATGGAGCACCACGCCAACATCGTGCCCTGGCACTTCCTGCGCGAGCGCAAGGGCGTGGTGCTGCGCTTCGCCCCGATCACCGACGACGGCCGGCTCGACCTGGCGGCGCTCTACGCGCTGCATCGGCCCGCGCACGCGCATGGTCGCGCGTGAGCCACATGTCGAACGTGCTGGGCACGGTCAATCCGGTCGCCGAGATCATCGCCGCGGCCCACGCCGCCGGCGCGCCGGCGCTGATCGACGGCTGCCAGGCCGTTGTGCACAGCCAGCGTCGACGTGCAGGCCCTGGACGCCGACTTCTACGCCTTCTCCGGCCACAAGCTCTACGGCCCGACCGGCATCGGGGTGCTCTACGGCAAGGCCGAGCGGCTGGCCGCGCTGCCGCCCTACCAGGGCGGCGGCGAGATGATCGGCACGGTGACGCTGGACGACGATCACCTACGCCGAGCCGCCGCACCGGTTCGAGGCCGGCACGCCGCCGATCATCGAGGCGATCGGGCTGGGCGCGGCCATCGAGTGGCTCGAGCAGCTCGACCGCGCCGCGATCGCCGCCCACGAGCACGCGCTCTACGACCGGGTGAAGGACGCGGCTGAACGGCGCCAACTGGCTGACCGAGCTCGGGCCGGCGCCGGGCAAGGGCGCGATCTTCGCCTTCAACGTGGAAGGCGCCCACGCCCACGACGTCGCCCAGGTGCTCGACCGCTACGGCGTCGCCGTGCGCGCCGGCACCCATTGCGCCGAGCCGCTGATGCGCCGCTTCGGCGTCACCGCCAGCGCGCGCGCCTCCTTCGCCCTATATAACACCCTCGAGGAAGCCGACTCGTTCGTCGACGCCCTCGACAAACCCGGACCTTTTTCGCGTGATGGACGACGCCATGCCCGCACGCCCGACCGAACGCCGCCACGGCCCTCAGCCAGGCGGAGCTCGACGCGCTGACCGACCAGCTCGTCGAGAAGCTGAAGACGGTGTTCGACCCGGAGATCCCGGTCGACATCTACGAGCTCGGCCTGATCTACAAGGTCGACGTCTCCGACGAGAAGGACGTGGCCATCGACATGACCCTGACCGCGCCGGGCTGCCCGGTGGCCGGCGAGATGCCGGGCTGGGTGCGAGGAGGCGGTGCATGGCGATCGAGGGGGTCAAGCTCCTGCACCGTCAACCTGGTGTTCGATCCGCCCTGGGACCCGTCGCTGATGTCCGACGAGGCCAAGCTCGCAACTGAACATGTTCTGATCATGGAACCCGTTGCACAGCCTCGCCGCGCCGGCCGCGCCCAAAGGTGGTCACCCTCACCGAGCGCGCCGCCGCGCGTGTGCGCGAGATCATGGCCCGGGCCGAGAAGCCCTACGCGGGCTTGCGCGTGGGCGTGAAGAACGGCGGCTGCGCCGGGCAGGAGTACGTCTCGAATACGCCGAGGCCGCCGACCCGCTCGACGAGATCGTCGAGGACAAGGGCGTCACGCATCCTGGTCGAGCCCAAGGCGGTGCTGTTCCTGCTCGGCTCGGAGATCGATTTCGAGGCCACCAAGCTCGCGGCCAAGTTCGTGTTCCACAATCCGAACGAGACCGACGCCTGCGGCTGCGGCGAGAGCGTCACCATCGAGCCGGCCGCCGCCCGCGACCCCTGAAAAGGGTCCACTTACCGCCAGATTCGGGCGCGACCGGATGCTATGGCTGGAGCGCCATCGATCCAGAGGACGTCGCGCCATGCCAACCGCCGCCGAAAAACGCGCCGCATTTCGCCGCCTGCACGAGGACGGCTTCTTCGTCCTGCCCAACCCGTGGGATGTCGGCAGCGCCCTGCACCTGCAGCGCATGGGCTTCAAGGCCTTGGCCTCGACCAGCAGCGGCTTCGCCATGACGCTCGGCAAGGGCGACTATGGGGTGACCCGCGACCAGCTGCTCGGGCATCTGCGTGACGTGTCCGCCGCCATCGATGTGCCGTACAACGCCGACTTCGAGGGCGGCTATGCCGTCGATCCGGAGGGGGTCGCGGCCAACGTGCGCCTGGCCATCGAGACCGGCGTGGCTGGCCTTTCGATCGAGGATCGCGTGCTCGGCGGTGAGCCGGGATTGCTCGACCTCGACCTCGCCGCGGCGCGGATAAGGGCCGCGCGGGCGGAGATCGACCGCGACAACAGCGGCGTAGTGCTAGTGGGTCGCTGCGAGGGCTACCTGGTCGGTCAGGCGGATCTCGGCCAGACGATCGCGCGCCTTGAGGCCTATGCCGAGGCGGGCGCGGACTGCCTCTATCCGCCCGGGCCCCGCGACAAGGACGAAATCGTGGCCATCGTAAAGGCGCTCGCCCCGCGGCCGGTAAACATCCTGCTGCGGCCCCAGGGGCTGTCGTTGGCCGAGCTGCGCGATCTCGGCGTCAGGCGCGTCTCGACCGGCGGCGCGCTGGCGTTCGTCGCCCATCGTGCCTTCGACGCGGCCGCCAAGGACCTGTTGATCGACTAGGCCGCGTCGGCGATCGGGTTGGCGGCGGTGACGCGATCACGGCCGGCGCGCTTCGACGCATACATCGCTTCGTCCGCCCGCTCGATGAGGGCGGCCGTCTCGTCATGCGGCCGCAGTTCGGCCATGCCGGCGGAAATCGTGATCGAGCCCAAGTCCTCGTTGGTCGAGCGCCGCTTGAGGGTGCGAGAGCTGACCGCCTGGCGGATCTCCTCCAGCGTCTCCAGCGCTGCGCCCGGCGTCTCGCCGGGAAAGATCAAGGCGAACTCCTCGCCGCCGTAACGGGCGGCGAATCGTGGCGCGGTGGCCATGCGCGCGATGACGCTGGCAACATAGCGCAGCACCTGGTCGCCGGTCTGGTGGCCCCAGGTGTCGTTGAAGATCTTGAAGTGGTCGATGTCGAGCACGGCCAGGGCCAGCGGCTCAGAGCGGGCGCGGGCGCCGGCGACCGCGCGTTCCAGCGTCTCGTCGAAGGCCTTGCGGTTGGCGAGGTTGGTTAACCCGTCGATCGTCGCGTCGCGGCGAACCTGCTCGAGGTGGTCGCGCAGCCGGCTCACCTCGGCGGTGGACTCCTCCAGCCGCTGCTCGAGGGTCTTGTTCTCGAGCTGCACGTCGCGGGTCGCCTCCGACAGGGTGACAACGAGCTTTTCGATGGCCTCGGTCTCGGTGTGCTCGGCCAACTCGCGCCCGGCGCCGGCCAGCGTCTCGCCATATTGTTCGCTCGACTCGTGCGCGTGCTTGATCGCCTCGGCGACCTCCGCCAGTTCGCGGTTCAGGCGCGCGCCGGCGTCACGGATCTGGTCGTTGAGCCGGGCTTTGGGCAGGTGAACGGCCGCCAGCGCTTCGCCTATAGCGTCCGTCATCGGCTCGCCGGCGGCGATCAGCCGTTCGATCTCGGACGCGAGTTCGCAGGTCGGATCGCTGAGCGCGTGGAGCCAGAGCTCGTAGTTGAGCGGAGTCGGCCAGACCCCGCGCCGCTCCATGTCTTCGAGCGCTTCACGCGCAAGCCCAAAAGCTTTCGGCCCGCGAAGCTCCGACTCGACCGGGTCAGCCATGGCCGCGTTCGTCCTCGTGTATTCGTCTGCGCCCTTGCGACGGGCGGCTTGCACGCGACCGCAACGTTAAGGCGGCAAGTCGAAACGATGGGTTAAGGCTGATTGAGGAAGGGGCTAGCGGGTTAGTCCCCGCGCGGGGCGCCGCGCAGGAGGAACGCCGGCGTGTCGTCGCCGAACCCGCGGACGCCGCGATCCTCGCGCTCGGCGCGCCGGGGCCGCGGCTCGGGTTCCGGGCGCCGCTGCTCGCGGGCGGGCTTGGCCGCGGGCTTTTCGGCCGGCGCGGCGGCGACGGGCGGCGTGGCGGACGGCGCAGGCGGCTGAGGTGTCGGCGGCGCGACGAATGCCGGCGCGGGAACCGTGGCGGCTTGCTCATGCCGGCTCGGCTCGCGATGCGGCCGGTTGTGCTCGCGAGCGGGCCGCTCGCGCCCCCCTCGGCGGCCATCGCGGCCACGCTCGGGACGTGGGCGGGACTTGGCCTCGCTCCAGTCAAGGTCGAGCGTCACTTCGTCCGGTTTCAGCCCGATCAGCTTGACCACCTTGTCGAGGGAGCGGGCGTCGGCGGGCGTCACGATCATGAACGCCTCGCCCGACTTGCCCGCCCGGCCGGTGCGGCCGATGCGGTGGACATAGTCGTCGGCGTGGTGAGGGACGTCGTAGTTGAAGATGTGGCTGACGTCGGGGATGTCGAGGCCGCGGGCGGCGACGTCGGAGGCGACCAGCAGCTTCAGCTCGCCCTTCGCGGAAGGCGTCCAGCGTCCGCATGCGAGTCTGCTGGTCCAGGTCGCCGTGGATCGCGGCGGCGTTGAAGCCGTGGCTCTTCAGACGACTTGGCGACGACGTCGACCTCGCTCTTGCGATTGCAGAAGACGATGCCGTTCTTGACGTTCGCCGGCGCCGACCAGCGCGCGCAACGCCAGCCGCTTGGCCGCCGGGTCGGAGGAGGGGATGCGCACGAGGTGCTGGGCGATGTTCTCCGCCGTCGTCGCCGGCCGCGAGGCCTCGATCCGGACCGGATCGTGCAGGAACTGCTTGGTCAGCCGCGTGATCTCCGGCGGCATGGTCGCGGAGAAGAACAGCGTCTGCTTCTTCGGCGGCGTCAGCTTGAAGATGCGCTCGATGTCGGGGATGAAGCCCATGTCGAGCATGCGGTCGGCCTCGTCGACCACCATGATCTGCACGCCGGTGAGCAGCAGCTTGCCGCGCTCGAAGTGGTCGAGCAGCCGCCCGGGCGTGGCGATCAGCACGTCGACGCCGCGGTCGAGCTTCGTCTCCTGGTCGCCGAACGAAACGCCGCCGATCAGGAGCGCCCAGGTGAGCTTGGTGCCCTTGGCGTAGCGCTCGAAGGCCAGCGCCACCTGGTCGGCCAGTTCGCGCGTCGGCTCGATGACCAGCGAGCGCGGCATTCGCGCCTTGGAGCGGCCGGCCTCCAGCGTGTCGATCATCGGCAGCGTGAAGGCGGCGGTCTTGCCGGTGCCGGTCTGGGCGATCCCCAGGACGTCCTGGCCGGCAAGGGCGACCGGGATGGCCTGCGCCTGGATCGGCGTGGCGGTCGGTGTAACCGCTGTCGGCAACCGCTTGCAGAGTTTCGGGGCTCAGCCCCAGCTCGGAAAAATCAGTCATTCGCTATGAGATGGGGGGCGGCGGTTGGGACGAGCGACGCAGCGCAACCATTCCGCCCGAATTTGCACCCGGTAGATAGGGTCGCGACGCGTGAAAGTCAAATGAAGATCGCGGATTTGCGGGCCTAAACGTCGAGGTCGGCCGTGGCGAACGGGGCGTTTTCCTGGATGAAGCGGAAGCGCAGCTCGGGCTTGCGGCCCATCAGGGTCTCGACCAGCTCCTCGACCTGCTCCTCGGCGCGCGGCAGCGTCACCCGCGCCAGCGTGCGCGTCGCCGGGTCCATGGTGGTTTCCTTCAGCTGCGCCGGCATCATCTCGCCCAGGCCCTTGAAGCGGCCGATCTCCGGCTTCTTGCCCTTGAACACGGTGGCCAGCAGCTCGTCCTTGTGCGCGTCGTCGCGGGCGTAGGCGGTCTTGCCGCCGTGGCTGAGCCGATAGAGCGGCGGCAGCGCCAGATAGAGTCGCCCGGCGCGGATCAGCTCCGGCATGGTGCGGTAGAAGAAGGTGATCAGCAGCGAGGCGATGTGGGCGCCGTCCACGTCGGCGTCGGTCATGATGATGATGCGCTCGTAGCGCAGCTCCTCGTCGCGGAAGCGCAGCGCCGCCCTCGACGCCCAGCGCCAGCATCAGGTCGGCCAGCTCCTTGTTGCCGCCGGTCTTGTCGAGGCTGGCCGAGGCGACGTTCAGGATCTTGCCGCGCAGGGGCAGGATCGCCTGGGTGCGCCGGTCGCGCGCCTGCTTGGCCGAGCCGCCGGCCGAGTCGCCCTCGACGATGAAGAGCTCGGTCGCCGTCGCGTCGCCTGGCCGGAGCAGTCGGCGAGCTTGCCGGGCAGGCGCAGCTTGCGGGTGGCCGAGGCGCGGGCGACCTCCTTGTCCTTGCGCCGCGCTTCAGCCGCTCCTCGGCCCGCTCGACGACGAAGTCGAGCAGCGCGCTGGCCGCCTTGCGGCTGCGCGGCCAGCCAGTGGTCGAACGGATCGCGCAGCGCGGCCTCGACCAGCCGCTGGGCGTCGACCGACGACAGCCGCTCCTTGGTCTGGCCCTGGAACTCCGGATTGCGGACGAAGACGCTGATCAGCGCGCCGGCCTGGGCCATCACGTCGTCGGCGGTGATGATCGCGCCGCGCTTCTCGCCGGCCAGCTCGGCGTAGGCCTTGAGGCCGCGGGTCAGCACCGCGCGCAGGCCCGGCCTCGTGGGTGCCGCCTTCCGGCGTCGGCACGGTGTTGCAGTAGGAGCGAGATGAAGCCGTCCGCCTCGCCGAAGCCGGCCGGCGTCCAGGCCACCGCCCATTCGACCGCGCCGGCCTCGCCCTGGCGCTCGATCCGCCCGGCGAACGGTCTCGGGTCACGGTCGTCCGAGCCGCTCGACGGTCTCGGCCAGGAAGTCGGCGAGGCCGTTCGGGAAAGCGGAAGGTGGCCTCGGCCGGCGTCTGCGTCGCTGATCGCGCTCGGGCGCGCAGCGCCAGCGGATCTCGACGCCGCGGAACAGGTAGGCCTTGGACGCGGGCCATTCGGTAGCAGCCGCGCCGGCCTGAACGCCGCGTCCTCGCCGAAGATCAGCGGGTCGGGCAGGAAGCGCACCTGGCGTGCCGTGCTTGCGCGACGGCCCGACCTGCTCCAGCTTGGACGGTCGGCTTGCCGCGCGAGAAGGCCTGGCGCCACTCGAAGCCGTCGCGCCAGACGGTGACCTCGACCCGCTCGGAGAGCGCGTTGACCACCGAGACGCCGACGCCGTGCAGCCCGCCGGAGGTCTCGTAGGCCTTGCCGGAGAACTTCCCGCCCGAGTGCAGCATGGTCATGATGACCTCGAGCGCCGACTTGTCGGGGAACTTCGGATGCGGATCGACCGGCATGCCGCGGCCGTCGTCGCGACCGTCAGCGCGCCGTCCGCGTCGAGCGTGACCTCGATCACCTTGGCGTGGCCGGCCACGGCCTCGTCCATGGCGTTGTCCAGCACCTCGGCGAACAGGTGGTGCAGGGCGCGCTCGTCGACGCCGCCGATGTACATGCCCGGCCGCTTGCGCACCGGCTCGAGGCCTTCCAGCACCTCGATGTCCTTGGCCGAGTAGCTGGACGACGCCGTAGGCTCGCGCGCCTCGGCGAGCGGAGACGCCGGCGCGGGGTTCAGAGCATCGTCGTCGAACAGATCTCGCGTTGGTCGGGCAGCGCGGGCCATGCCTCCGTTTAGCAGCGATTCGAACGGCGTGTGCTAACGCCCGGGCCGCGGAATCGGCGGCGCGTGCGAGGGCAGGGGCGCGGCGGGGTCGCGAATGAATGCCTCGGCGTCCTCCCAGGCGGCCTTCGCCTGCCGGTCCAGCAGCAGCAGATGCCAGCCATCGGCGTAGACCGCGGTGCGGTCTCCGGCCGGAAGGTCGGACGCGGCTGCTTCCGTCGCCGACCGGGGCTCGATCCGGTCCTTCTCACCATAGAAGTAGGCCGTTGGGACCTTGAGCTTGCCGATATCGCCCCGGGCGCGCTCCGCCAGATCGGCGAGGCCGTAGAAGGTGTCCGGCCGCATGTTCCAGGTCATCACCGGATCCTGCCGCGCCTGGGCCAGCTCCTCGGTGTTGTCAGACGCCTGCAGCCGCTTGATCAGCCATGCAGGTGGCGTGAAGCGCTCGCCGGGTGCGAGGTGGGCGGCCAGCCACACGCTGGCGCGATAGGCGAACGAGCGGTTCGACCAACCCGACACCTCCGGCGAGAACAGCAGGAGCCGATCGGCGGCCGGCGGGCGGTCGGACGCAAAGGCCTCGATCGCGACCGATCCACCCATGCTCGTGCCAACGACCGCGACCGTAGCGTGCGGATAGCGCGCCCGCACGAGCGCCGCCATTGTCCTCAGGTCTTCGGTCAGCAGCGCGTCGCCGGCCCAGACGCCGCGGTCAGGCGAGCGGCCATAGCCACGCTGGTCGTAGGCGTAGACGGCGATGCCGTCCTTCGCCCAGTAGGGCGCCGCCGCGTGGAAGGCGCGGGCGTAGCTGTTCATGCCGTGCAAGGCGATGATCACCGCCCAGGGATCGTCGTCGACCGGCCCCCAGCGGCTCAAGCCAAGCCGCGCGCCGTCGAAGCTCACGAAAGCGTCCGGCTCCAGCCTCGGGCCGGTGAACCCTGCGGCGGGCACGGCCGGCCGCTGGACCAGAGGCGCGCAGCCCGCCGCGCCCAGCACAGCGGCGAGCGCAAACGCTCTGGCGCAGACTGCGGCGTTCGACATCCAGCGGTTCACGCGTCGCCTCGCGAAGAGGCGGCGCACGCTACTTCGGATGCCCGCTCAAGAGAATGCGGCTCGGCGCGCGGGCGAGCGCAAGCGTTCGCGCTCCCGTGAGCGAAGCGGGCTCGAAGTACGGCAGCAGACCGTAGAAGCGGCTGTCCGAGGTCGGCAACGGCTGGGCGCGGCCGTTGTCGAGCAGCGCCTGCCCGGACGCAGCGCCTGGGAAGAGCGCACACACGATCTTCGGCGCGGCGAAGCTGAGGACGCCCGCAATACTGGCGACCGCCGCTTCACACTGCGCAATCGCCGCGCTCAGCGCGGCGGCGTCGATGTGGGTGGCCACGGACAGGTTCGGCTCGAGCTGAAGGGCCAGTCCCACCTTCTCGCCCGGCGCCGCGTCGGCCTCGAGGGTCGCCCCGGAGCGCAGCTCGGCCATGCTCGGCAGCTGGGCCACCCGCGCATCGCGCTCGAGCACGAGCGGCGTCCGCTTGCCGTCGGCGCCGACCATGACGGCCTTGAGGTCCGGCGCAAACTTGCGATCGCGCACCGCGTAGTAGGCCATGTGGAAACGGTCGCGCTTGCCCGGCGCCAGCGTGAGGTAGTCCTGCAGATAGGCGAACGCCTGCGTGAGCTTCACCGATTGGGTCGCGGCCCACACGGCTCGTGCTGGCAGTGTGATCGCGCCAGCGGCGACGAGGCCGCCCAACATTGCTCGCCGGTCCAAATCGTTCCTCCCGAGAGTTGCAATCTTCTCTACGGCGAGCGCAGGGCGCGTCCGAGTGAATTGCTTGTAACACGTGCCGCTCGCGGCTCGGATCAGAGCAGAAGGGCCGCGAGAGACGGCTCTCGCGGCCCTTTGCATCGCTCTTAGGATTTTGACGCTAACACTTGTAGTACATGTCGAATTCGACCGGGTGCGGGTGGAGTTGCAGCCGTGCGACCTCTTCCGTGCTTCAGCTCGATGTAGGCGTTGATGAAGTCGTCGTCCATGACGCCGCCCTTCTTGAGGAAGGCGCGGTCCTTGTCGAGGTTGTCGAGCGCCTCCTTGAGCGAGCCGCAGACTTCGGGGACCCTCTTCTGCTCGCGCGGCGGCAGGTCGTAGAGGTTCTTGTCCAGCGGCCCGCCGGGATCGATCTTGTTCTCGATGCCGTCGAGGCCGGCCATCAACATGGCGGTGAAGGTGAGGTAGGGGTTGCCCATCGGGTCCGGGAAGCGGACCTCGATGCGCTTGCCCTTGGGGCTCGACACGTAGGGGATGCGGATCGAGGCCGAGCGGTTGCGGGCCGAGTAGGCCAGCTTGACCGGGGCCTCGTAGCCGGGGACCAGGCGCTTGTAGGAGTTGGTGGTCGAGTTGGAGAAGGCGTTGATCGCCTTGGCGTGCTTGATGATGCCGCCGATGTAGTGGAGGCAAGTGTCTGAAAGGCCGGCGTATTTGTCGCCGGCGAACAGCGGCTTGCCGCTCGTTCCAGATCGACTGGTGGCACGTGCATGCCCGAGCCGTTGTCGCCGAAATAGGGCTTGGCCATGAAGGTGGCGGTCTTGCCGTAGGCGGCGGCGACGTTGTGGATGACGTACTTGTAGAGCTGCAGCCGGTCGGCCATGGTGAGCAGGTCGGCGAACTTCAGGCCGAGCTCGTGCTGGGCCGGGGCGACCTCGTGGTGGTGCTTTTCCGGCTCCATGCCCAGTTCGCCCATCACCGCCAGCATCTCGCCGCGCAGGTCCTGGGCGGAGTCGACCGGGTTGACCGGGAAGTAGCCGCCCTTGGGCCCGGGCCGATGGCCCATGTTGCCTTCGTCGTAGACCTTGCCGGTGTTCGCCGGCAGTTCGGTCGAATCGAAGGAATAGCCGGTGTTGTGCGGGCGCGGTGGACCAGCGCACGTCGTCGAAGATGAAGAACTCGGCCTCGGGGCCGAAATAGACCGTGTCGCCGACGCCCGATCGACTTGACGTAGGTCAGCGCCGCCTTGGCGATCGAGCGCGGGTCGCGGTTGTAGGGCTCGTTGGTGTCCGGGTTCAGCACGTCGCAGAACAGGAACATCGTCGTCTGCTGGTAGAACGGGTCGATGTATGGCCGTCGACAGGTCCGGCCGCAGCTTCATGTCGGACTCGTTGATCGCCTTCCAGCCGGCGATCGACGAGCCGTCGAACATCGTGCCCGTCGGTCAGGAAGTCCTCGTCGACCAGGCTGATGTCGAAGGTGACGTGCTGCATCTTGCCGCGCATGTCGGTGAAGCGCGACAGTCGACGTACCTGACCTCCTTCTCCTTGATTTCGTCGAGGATGTCTTTCGAACGTCGTCATGTGTTCTGTATCCCCTTGGACTAGTCGATGATGCTGATTGTCAGATCGCCGCCGCGCCGCGTCTCGCCGGTGCGGATGCGGATGACTTCGGTGATGTCCGAGACGAAGATCTTGCCGTCGCCGATCCGCCCGGTGCGGGCGGCGGTCTGGATGGCCTCGACGGCGGCGGCGACCTGATCGTCGACGACCACCACCTCGATCTTGATCTTCGGCAGGAAGTCGACGACGTACTCGGCGCCGCGATAGAGTTCGGTGTGGCCCTTCTGCCGGCCATACCCCTTGGCCTCCAGCACGGTCATGCCCTGGACGCCCAGTTCCTGGAGCGCCTCCTTCACCTCGTCGAGCTTGAACGGCTTGATGACGGCTTCGATTTTCTTCATCGGCGGTTCTAAAAAGGCTCGACGCTGAGGCCGCACCGGTCGCCCGGCTAGCAGCACGCCCAAGCGCCTGATCACAAGGGAATGGACGGCCGCTCCGCCCGCCCGTCGCCCGTACGCGAGCGGGCGCCCGAATTCAAGGCGCCCCCCGCCCAATTGTTAAACAGCCCATCAAAGCGCTTGTCGTCGGCGCTTGCGCCCCTACGATCGGCCAAGGGCCGCCGCCAGAAGGGATTTCGATGCACGACGACACGCCGGTCATCATCGGCGCCGGTCAGTTTACCTACCGCGGCGATCCTCTCGCTTCGCCGTCGCCGCTCGCGCTGCTCCGCACCGCGACCGAGCGCGCGGCGGCTGACGCTGGGCTGGCCATCGAGGCGTTGGCAGGCCTCGACACCCTCGCGGTGGTGGCCTCCGCGATCGACTCTGGCGGTGGCCTGTCGCGCGCTCCTTTCCCCAAGCTCAGGAATGCGCCCAAAGCGCTGGCCAAGGCGCTCGGAGCGGCGCCTCGCTACGCCACGTCAACCCACATGGGAGGCAATACCCCCCAGCAGCTGATCAACGCGCTTTGCGCGCGCATCGCGGCCGGCGAGAGCGATTTCGCGCTCGCCGTGGGCGCTGAATTCTTAGGCTCGCTCCGCAAGCGCATGGCGGCGGGCTCGAATTTCGCGGGTTGGGAGGATGACGTCGGCGCGCCTGAGCCGGAGCGTTTCGGCGATGGCCGGCCCGGTGTGAGTCCCCAGGAACAGCTCCACTGGCTGAATATGCCTGTGAACACCTATCCCTTGTTCGAGAACGCCTTGCGCGCGCACCAGGGTCACTCCCTGGAGGAGCACCAGCTTCAGATCGGCGCCCTGTTCGCGCCATTCACCAAAGTCGCCGCCGCCAACCCCGACGCCTGGTTCCGAACCGCGCGTTCGGCGGAAGAGCTGGTCACCGTCTCCGACCAGAACCGCATGGTAGGATTTCCTTACCCCAAGTACGTGAACGCGATCATGGAGGTCGACCAGTCGGCCGGCGTGATGATCGCCAGCGTCAAGGCAGCGCGGGCGCTCGGCGTGCCAGAGACGAGGTGGGTCTATCTGCGCGGTTGCTCGGAGGCGGCCGATCTCTGGTTCCCGCTGGAGCGGCAGAACTACTATTCCAGCCCGGCCATCCGCCTGAGCGGCAAGGAAGCGCTGGACATGGCCGGCACGACGATTGGAGCGATCGACTTCATCGACCTCTATTCCTGCTTTCCGAGCGCGGTGGAGATCGCCGCGCTGGAGCTGGGGCTGGGCCTTGACGACCCGCGCGGCTTTACGGTCACCGGTGGCCTTCCGTACATGGGCGGACCCGGCAACAACTACGCCATGCACTCCGTCGCGGTGATGATGCGGAAACTGCGCGAGCGGCCGGGGTCGAAGGGGTTGGTGACGGCGAACGGCTGGTTCCTGACCAAGCAGGCGGTGGGCATTTATTCGACCGATCCGGTGGAAGGCGCCTGGGAACGCGCCGACCCGCACGGCCTGCAGGCCGTGATCGACGCCCTGCCGCACCCGCCGATAGCCGAACATCCTACCGGCGCGGCGACGATCGAGACCTACACCGTCGTCCACCGGCGCGAGGGCGCGGCGCGGGGCATCGTGATCGGGCGCGACGCGAGCGGTCATCGCTTTGTCGCCAACACGCCAGAAGATGAGGCCACGCTGCGAGGCCTTGAGGCGGTAGAGTCGGTCGGTCGCACGGGCCAGGTCGGGCCGCATCCGGACGGACAGCGCAATCTCTTTACCCCGGACTGAGCCCCACATGCCTCGACTCTACATGATCCGCCACGGCCGCCCGTCAGCTACCTGGGGCGAACGCGCCGACCCCGATCCGGGCCTCGATGCGGCCGGCCAGGCGCAGGCGCGCGCCGCGGCCGAGGCCCTAATGGCGCTGCCGCCGGCCGAGCGGCCGCTCAAGGTCATGTCTTCGCCGCTCCGTCGCTGCCGCGAGACCGCCCAGCCGTTCGCCGCCGCGATAGGCGCGACGGTCGAGATCGAGCCCCGTTTCGGCGAGATTCCCACGCCTTCGGGGCTCACGCCGGCCGAGCGCGGGCCCTGGCTGCGCAATGCCTTCCAGTCCAACTGGACCGATGTTCAGGGCGACATCGATTACGACCTGTGGCGGCGCGCAGTGGGCCAAGCGCTGGCCGAGCAGACCGGCAACGCAGCGATCTTCAGCCATTTCGTGGCGATCAACGCAGCCCTGAGCTGCGTCAGCGGCGAGCGCCGGGTGCTGACCTTTCGTCCCGACCATGCGTCGATCAGCGTCTTCGAGCTCAGAGGCGGGCGGCTCGGCCTGGTCGCCCGCGGCCCCGAAGCGCAGACGCAGGTGCTCTAGCCGCCATGCCGGTCGCCGACATCTTGACGGTCGCCGAGATGACGGCGGCGGATCGGCGCACGATCGAGGCCGGAACGCCGGGGCTCACCCTGATGCAGCGGGCCGGCGCCGCCGTCGCCGAAGCGATCACGGCGCGTTGGGGGCCCTGCAGGACAATCGTCCTCTGCGGACCCGGTAATAACGGCGGCGATGGCTTTGTCGTCGCCAAGGCGCTGGCGGAGGCAGGTTACGACGTCGCCGTCGCGCTGGCCGGCGAGCAGGACGAGCTCAAGGGCGATGCGGCCTCCGCGGCTGGGGCGTGGACGGGCCTGGTCGCGCCGCTCGCGCCGTCCGTCATCGACGGCGCGGCGCTGATCGTCGATGCGGTGTTCGGCGCCGGCCTCTCGAAACCGGTTGGCGGGGTCGTCGCCCCGACCCTGCGCGCGGCGGAAGCGTCGGGAACGCCCGTTATCGCCATCGATCTGCCCTCAGGCCTCTCGGGCGACACCGGCAGACCGCTCGGTTACGCGCCGCAGTGCCGCCTCACCGTCACCTTCCACCGCCGCAAGATCGGCCATGTGCTGGAACCCGGCCGATCGCTGTGCGGCGAAGTCGTGGTCGCCGACATCGGCCTGATCGCCGAGCCGACCCGGCTGTTCGAGAACACCCCCGAGCTCTGGCTCCATCGCTTCCCCTGGCCGACGACCGCCTCGCACAAGCACGCGCGCGGCCGGCTGATCGTGGTCTCAGGCGAGATGACGCGCACCGGCGCGGCCAGGCTCGCCGCGCGCGCCGGTCTACGGATCGGCGCGGGGCTTGTGACGCTGCTCTCGCCGCCCGACGCGCTCGTGGTCAACGCCGCCCACCTCGAGGCGGTGATGTTGAAACCGTTCGAGACCGATGCGGAGCTGGAGGCGGCGGCCGAGGACGCCGATGCGGCGGTCATCGGGCCGGCGGCCGGCGTGGACGATGCGACCATCTCCAACCTCTTTGCGCTCGTGCGCACCGGGGCTGCGATCGTCATCGACGCCGACGCGCTCACCGTCTTCCGCGATGAACCGGAAGAGCTGTTCCAGGTTCTCGATCGCGACGATGTGCTCACGCCGCATCCCGGGGAGTTCGAGCGGGTGTTTCCCGGCCTGCTCAAGAGCGCGCCCGAGCGCATCACCGCGGCGCGCGAAGCTGCGGCCAAGGCGCACGCTGTCGTACTGCTCAAAGGCCCTGACACGGTCATCGCCTCGCCGGACGGGCGCTGTGCGGTCAACATGAACGGCCAGCCCTGGCTCGCCACCGCCGGCTCCGGCGACGTGCTCGCGGGCTTCGTGGGCGGGCTGATCGCGCAGGGCATGGACAGCTTCGACGCCGCCTGCGCCGGGGTCTGGATTCACGCCCAGGCCGCGGTCATCCACGGCGTGGGTCTGATCGCCGAGGACCTGCCAGGCCTAGCACCGCAGGTGCTGAAGCAACTGCGCGGCTAGTCGTTCGTTCATGTTGCGCTCAGGCGGCCGGCGCCACATTTGCGCGATCAACCGGCGCGCGAGTCGGCGGCCGACTTTGCGGAAGGAATCCTGGATGAAGACGCTATCATTGGCTGGCGTGGTCCTTGCGGCGGCGGTGCTCTCAGGCTCGGCGCTCGCGCAGGAGGACCTTACCCACGATCCCGAGCTCGTGCAGGCGGGCCACTATGGGGTGGAGCCCCGACACACGCGCGTGCTCTTTTCGGTCCTGCACTTCGGTTACACCCACTACTACGGCGACTTCACGGGGGCCTCGGGCACGCTGGACCTCGACCCCAAGCACCTTGATGCGGCGCAGGTGCGCGTCTCGATCCCGACCGCGTCGGTCTCGACCACCAACGCCCAACTGGACGGCGAGTTGAAAGGCGCGAGTTGGTTCAATTCCGCCAAGTATCCGACCATGACCTTCGTCTCGCGCCACGTGACGCGAACCGGCGCGAAGACGGCTCAGATCGAAGGCGACCTCACGCTGAACGGCGCCACCCATCCCATCACGCTCGACGTCAGCTTCAACGCCGCCGGCCTCAATCCGCTCGATCGGCACTACACGATCGGCTTTGACGCCACCGGCAAGCTGAAGCGCAGCGACTTCGGCGTGAAGGCGTTCGTGCCGCTGGTCAGCGACGAAGTCGACATCATCGTAAGCGCTGCGTTCGAGCGGCAGAGCTAGCCGGCGCGCGCCAGCGCCGCCCGGACCAGCGGCAGGCGGTCGTTGCCGAAGTACATGTCCGCCCCATTCACGAAGATGGTCGGCGAACCGAACCCGCCTCGCGCCATGACCTCGTCGGTGTTGGCGCGCAGCGCGTCCTTGGGGCCCTGTTCGGCGATGGCGGCGAAGAGGGTAGGGGCATCGACATCGGCGCGCGCGCAAACCGCTGCGATCACCTCGTCCTTCGAGATGTCCTTGTCCTCGCTCCAGTAGGCCTGGAAGGCGGCGCGGGCGAAGTCGACGAGCTTGCCCTGCGCCTCCAGCGCGATGCAGGCGCGCATGACCTTGACGCTGTTCACCGGGAAGACGGAGGGCGGCATCTTGATCTTCAGCCCGGCGACACGCGCCCAATCCTGCAGGTCCTTGCCCGAATAGCGCGCCTTCGCCGGCACCGGCCGTTCGCGGCCCTCATAGACGCTCGGGTTGATCGTGTTGAAGATGCCGCCGACCAGGATCGGCCGCCAGGTGATCGCCGCGCCGAACTCGGCCGCCATCGGCTGGATGTTCTCGAACGCCAGGTAGGTCCAGGGGCTGGAGCAGTCGAAGAAGAACTCGATTGTCGTCATGCCGCCCGCGCCTACCGGCCGGTGAAACGCGGCGCGCGCTTCTGAAAGAAAGCGGCCACGGCTTCGCGATGGTCCTCGCTGGTCGCCGCCAGAGCGTACTGGTCGGCGTCCATGTAGGTCGCGGCCGCGTGGTTGGCGGCGGCGATCTGGGTGATGGCCCGCTTGGCCATGCGGACCGCGATCGGGGGCAGCGCGGCGACCCTTGCGGCCCACTCCTTGGCGATCTCCAGCGCGTCGCCGTCGTCGGCGACGACATCGACCAGGCCCCAGGTCTCCGCCTCGAGCGCGTGCACCCGCTCGCCGAAGATGACGAGCCGCTTGGCGCGCGCCGGCCCGATCAGGCTGACCAGCCTGGGCTGGGTGCCCCAGCTCATGTTCATGCCAAGTGGAATCTCCGGAAGGCGGAAGTGCGCGCCGCGACCAGCGATGCGGAAGTCGCAAGCGGCGACGAGCGACACCGCGCCGCCGATGCAGAAGCCCTCCACCGCCGCGATGGTGACCTGGTCGATCGCCTCCCAGGCCGCACACATGTCCGGGCCGACCCTCAGGGCCTCGCGCCGGTCGATGAGCGCGACGTCGGCTCCTATGCCGAGCCTGCGGTCGCTAAGGTCGGCGCCGGCCGAGAACACCGGATCGCCGGTCAGCACCACGGCGCTGGTCGAGGTGTCGCTGCGCAGCTCGCGCGCGATCGTCGTCAAACCCTCCATGACCTCGCGCGAGAGGGCGTTCAATCGGTCCCCGCGCTTGAGGGTGACGACCGCCACGCGGCCCGCGCGCGTCAACGTCACCGGCGTCTTCACTCTTGTGGCCACGTCGCGCCTCCCTCGGGCGCCAACCTCGCCGTTTGCCGCGAACGGATCAATGGCCGTGATGCGTTTCGACCCAGGCGGCGAACGCCGCCATGAAGCGGGCGAGGAAGGTCTTGCTCGCCTCGTTGGCGATCCCGCCTTGCTCGTCGAACAGCGTCGCGGCCCCGCCGATGTAGGCTTCCGGCTGTTGCATCGTCGGCACGTCGAGGAAGACGAGCGACTGGCGAAGGTGATGATTGGCGCCGAAGGCCCCAATGGCGCCGGGCGACACGCTGACGACGGCGCCGGGCTTGCCGGACCACACGCTCTTTCCGTAGGGCCGGGAGCCGACGTCGATGGCGTTTTTCAAGCCGCCGGGGACTGAGCGATTGTATTCCGGCGTCACGAACAGGAGCCCATCGACCGGATGGACCGCCTCGCGGAAGGCGACCCACGCCTGCGGTGCGTCGGTCTCCAAATCCTCGTTGTAGAGCTGCAGATCGCCGATCTCGACGATCGAGAGCGAGAGCGCGGCCGGCGCGAGGTCGATCAACGCCTTGGCCATCTTGCGGGTCAGCGAGGCCTTGCGCAGGCTCCCGACCAGAACTGCGACCTTGAGAGCCATCGGCCGTTTCCTTCTCCGTATCATCTGCAGGTGGGGGTTGGCGGCCGTCTCGCCAACAGTTCGTAAGGTCGCTCTAACGGCGGCGTGGGGTCTCGTGCGATGCGCGAACCCTCGGGGCGGCCGCCACTGTCTCGGCAATCGCCGCGGGCGGGTGTTCGGCGGGTGTGTCGATCGCCTCTTCGATAGCGGCGAACAGACGCGCCACTTCGATCGGCTTCGGCACGAAGCCGTCCATGCCCGCCTGCATGTACTCGGCCACCTGATGCGACATGGCGTTGGCGCTAAGCGCCACGATCGGGGTGCGAGCGCGGCCGGTGATGGCCTCCCGCTCGCGGATGCGCCGGGTGGCGGTCGGCCCGTCCATCTCCGGCATTTGCACGTCCATAAGGATGACGTCCCAGGCGCCAGCCTCCCAGGCGGCGAGCGCCGCCTTTCCGTCGGCCACGACCGTGAGATCAATTCCGGCCTGATCCAGCAAGGTCTTGAGCACAAGCTGGTTGATGGCGTTGTCCTCCGCCGCCAGTACCCGCACCGGCGGGGCTGCGGAGGGCGAGGGCGGCTCGTCCACCGCTGCGCGAGCGGCTGGGGCCTTGGCCTCTACATCGGCGACCCGGAGAATTGGCAGTCGGACGGTGAATGTAGCCCCCTTGCCGGCGATGCTGTCGGCGGTGATGGCGCCACCCATCAGCTCGGCAAGCTCCCGGCAGATCGCCAAGCCCAGGCCCGTGCCACCAAATCGGCGCGTCGTGGTGGTGTCCGCCTGCTCGAACTTCTGGAACAGCTTCCCCAGTTGCTTTTCCGAGATGCCGATGCCGGTGTCGCTGACCTGCAGAGCCAGATCGCCTTCGGATCGGCTGACCCTGACCTTGACACCCCCGCGTTTGGTGAACTTCAACCCATTGGAGATCAGGTTGTAGAGAATCTGCCGCACGCGCGTGCTGTCACCCAGATAGACACCGGCGGCTGCGGCCTCGACCCCCAATTCAAATGCCAATCCCCGCTCCTCGGCCACTCCAGTGAAGGCGGCCACGGCGCCGCGCGCGAGGTCGCCGATGTCGAAGCGGCCTTCCTCAAGCTCCAGCTTGCCGGCCTCGATCTTCGCCAGGTCCAGGACGTCATTGAGGATCGCCAGCAGCGTCTCGCCCGACTGGCGGATCACGTCGAGCCGTCCGCGCTGCACGTCCGGCAGCTCCTCCGCCGCCATGGCCTGCGCCATGCCCAGGACCCCGTTCAACGGCGTTCGAATCTCGTGGCTCATCGTCGCCAGGAACGCGCTCTTGGCGCGGTTCGCGGCCTCGGCGGCGTCCTTGGCCTGCAGCAGGTCGCGCTCCGCGTGCTTGCGGGCTGTTATGTTCTGGATGGCGCCGACGAGGCGTTGGGGACGCCCTTCGTCGTCGGCGATGAACTTGACGACGCCTTCGACCCACACTTCCTTGCCGTCGGATCGGTCAATTCGATATTCCGGACGGTAGGGCGCGCCTTCCTCGACATGGCGACGCCAAGCCTCCCGGACCATTTCCCGGTCGCGTGGATCGATCGTGACATAGATGTCTCTGAACAGCCCTTCGTAGGTCTGCGGCTCGACGAAGAAGGTGTCCTCGGCGCCGGCCTTGAACAACTCGTGGCGGACATAGTCCAGTTCGAACACGTGCAGGTCGGCCAGCGCCAGCGCCATGTTCAGCCGCTCTTCCGATCGTCCGGTCCGCTCGAGCGCTTCGACGAGTTCGCTGACTTCTATGGCCGAAATGGCGAGTCCGGCGACGGCGCCGGCGGCGTCGCGCCAGGGGGTGACCTCGATCTGCAGCCACACGACCCGCCCGCTGGGCCGCACGGCCTTGACGCGACGCCCACGGTCGCGTTCGCCCGTGAGGCACCGTTCAAAGGTGGGGCGCCAGGAACTCGTAGAGCGCCGGCGCGATCTCGTACAGACTTCGACCGATCACGACCTCGCCGCCCAGTTCGAGGTTCTCGCTCCAGACCCGACTTGCCCCTCGCACGCACAGGTCGAGGTCGGTCAACACCAGGGAGATTGGGATCGCCTCGACCACAGCGGCGAACGCGGTGCGCGTGGCGTCCAGTTCCTCTGTCGACTCGCGGTGTGCTCGCACGCCGCGTGCGCGCGCCCACTCGTCGGCGATGAGATCGGCTATGTCGGTGAGCCGCGCGGCTTTCGACGGGTCGAAGGCTTCGGTCGCGAGGCCGACGACGGTGAGCGCACCGGGCGTCGATCCGTCCTCGAGGCGAATGGGGATGGCGACGCAAAGTCGCGCAAACGGTGGTCCAGTCACCAGCGGGCTGTCGGCAAAACGCGGATCCAGCCTGACGTCCCCAATCCACAGCAGCTCTCCGGTCCGCATGACGATCTCGGCGGCTGGGCTCTTCGGGGGAATCTCGTCTGCGGAGTAGCGGTTTCGCCAAGCGCGTCCGTCCTGCATGAGGACGACGGTCGCGTCGGCCTGCGGGAACATGCTGCGGGCAAGTCGGGTCGCGCGGTCGAAGACGGCCATGGAGAGTGGCAGACCGAAGGGATTTGGCCCTCCGAATGAGGTCTCGCCGCCCGCTTTGCGCCGACGCGGCATCGTCACGTCCTCATTTTCCCAAGCGCGATACCCTCCGCCTGAAGTGTTAAGTCGCCGTTCCGCCGAGCCGGATGCAGGCTGTCGGGGGGCGCCGCGCCGAGCATTGCTCTATGCAGCGGGGCGTGATTGAGGTTCGAAAGGAGCGACGAGGAAGCGCCGGATGGCCGAGGATTTTCGCGCCCGGGCCAAGCCCTGGCCCAAAGGGCGGCTCTATGAGGACTTCACCGTCGGCGAAGTGAAGATCCACCACTGGGGCCGGACGATCGCGGAGTCCGACACGCTGCTCTTCACCACGCTCACGCTCAGCTTCAACCCACTCTACTCGAACCGCGAGTTCGCCAAGGCGCACGGGCATCCCGACATCGTCGTCAACCCGCTCCTGGTCTTCAACGTGGTGCTGGGCTTGTCGGTCGAGGACAACAGCGAGATCGGCGGGCCGTTCGTCGGCGTCGGCAAGCTGACCCATCACCGGCCGGTCTATCCCGGCGACACCCTCGTCTCGCGCTCGACCACGCGGGCGGCGCGGCTCTCGGCGTCAGCAACCCGGCCAACGGCATCGTCACCTGGCGGACCGAGGGTTTCAACCAGCGCGACGAGCTGGTTATCGACTTCGAGCGCTCGAACCTCGTGCGGCTGCGCAACCCGCCGCCGCGGGAGGGCAAGGCGTGAAGCTCTCCGACCTCACCGGCAAGACGAACTACTTCGAGGACTTCACCGTCGGCGAGGTGATCCGCCACGCCCGCGGCAAGACCATCGAGGGGCTGGAGAACGTGCTGATCACCAACCTGGTCATGAACACCGCCCAGGCGCACTTCAACGAGGACTCGATGCGCCTCAGCCCCTATGGCGGGCGGCTCTCCTACGGCGGGGTCAACTTCTCGGTGGCGATGGGCCTCGCCATGCAGGACACCGGCGAGAACGCGTTGGCCGAGCTCTCGCATGGACAACATCCGGCTGCTGAACCCGGTCGTCCATGGCGACACGCTCTACGCCTATTCCGAGGTGCTGAAGACCGAGGACGCCGACCGCGAGGACGCCGGCGTCGTCACCTTCCGCCACTAGGGCGTCAATCAGGACGACAAGCTGGTGTTCGAGGGCGAGCGGCGCATGCTGATCAAGCGCCGCAGCCACTGGGGCGATAAGTGAGCGGCCCGAAAGCCAGCGGTCCTTTGGCCGGCCTGAAGGTTCTGGATTTCACCCAGGCGCTCGCCGGCCCGTTCTGCACCCAGCAGCTCTCCGACCTCGGCGCCGAGGTGGTGAAGGTCGAGAGCGCTCGACGGCGGCGACCTTGTCCGCAATTCCGGCCCCTTCCACGAGGCCGACCCCGACCGCCGCTACTCCGGCTATTTCCAGTCGATCAACCGCGGGAAACGCTCGATCGCCGTCGACCTGAAAACGCCGGAGGGCGTTGCGATCATCAAGCGCCTCGTCCCGGGCTTCGACGTCGTGACCGAGAACTTCCGCGTCGGCGTGATGGACCGGCTTGGGCTGTCTTATGAGACGCTGGCGGCGCTAAACCCCAAGCTTGTCTACGCGGCGATCCGCGGCTTCGGCGACCCGCGCACGGGGGCAAGCCCCTACATGACTGGCCGGCCTTCGACGTCGTCGCCCAGGCGATGGGCGGGATGATGGGGATCACGGGCCTGGCCGGCGGTCAGCCGATCAAGATCGGCCCGGGCGTCGGCGACACCGTGCCGGCGCTCTATGCCGCGCTCGGCATCGTCAGCGCCGTCCTGCACGCGCGCGAGACCGGCGAGGGCCAGTTCCTCGACGTGGCGATGACCGACGCGGTGCTCGGCGTTTGCGAGCGCATCGTCCACCAGCGCTCCTTCGCCCACCAGACGCCGGGGCCGGAGGGCAACCACCACCCGTTCCTGCTGCCCTTTGGCGTTTATCCGGCCAAGGACGGCTTCGTCGCCATTGCCTGCCCCACCGACGCCTTCTTCGCCGCGCTCTGCCAAGCGCTGGGCGCGGAGGCGATGCTGAACGAGGAGGCGTTTGCGACGCGCCGCGCCCGCCACGCCAGCCGCGCGCTCGTGATCGAGCGGCTCTCCGCCTTGACGGGGAAGCTGACCAAGGCCGAGCTCCGCGCGAAGTTGGGCGGCATCGTGCCGTTTGGACCGGTGATGACCATCGACGAGATCGCCGCCGACCCGCACTTCGCCGCACGCGACATGCTGGCCGAGATCGAGATCCCGGGTTTCCCCGAGCCGATGCAGATCGCCGGCCAGCCGATCAAGTTCGCCGGCACGCCGACCCACATCGATCGCCGCGGCCCCGATCTCGGCGCCGATACCGCTCGCCGTGCTGACCGAGCACGGCGCCACGTCCGACGAGATCGAGGGCTGGGCCGGCGCCGGCGCCATTCGCGAAGGAGACCTCATGAGCACCCGACCCATGCGCCTTCGCCGCTCGCAGCTCTCGGTGCCCGGCGTCAGCGAGAAGATGATCGCCAAAGGGGTCGCCTCCGAGGCCGACCATGTCTTCCTCGACCTTGAGGACGCTGTCGCCCCTTCGATGAAGGCCGGCGCGCGCAAGACCATCGTCGAGGCGCTGAACGGCCTCGACTGGGGCAGGAAGACCCGCTGCGTGCGGGTCAACGACGTCACGACCGAATGGTGCTTCGAGGACGTGATCGAGGTGGTGGAAGGGGCAGGCAAGAACCTCGACACGCTTCATGCTCACCAAGGCGACGCGAGCCGCCGACGTCGCAGTTCGTCGACCTTCTGCTGAACCAGCTCGAAGCCAAGCTCAAGCTTACCCGGCCGATCGGGATCGAGGTGCTGATCGAGGAGGCGGCCGGGCCTGCAGCACGTCGAAGAGATCGCCGCGTCTTCGCCCCGGCTCGAGGCGCTGATCTTCGGCATGGGCGACTATTCCGCCAGCCAGCAGATGAACCTGCGCGGATGGGGCGGTGACGGGCTATCCCGGCGACATTTTCCACTACCCGCGCTTCCGCATCACCATGGCGGCGCGGGCGGCCGGCCTCGACCCGGTCGACGGGCCGTTCGCCAACTTCCGCGACGAGGATGGCTACCGCCGCGAAGCCAAGCGCGCGCACATGCTCGGCATGGCCGGCAAGTGGGCGATCCACCCGGCGCAGATCGCGCCGGCGCTGGAGATCTTCTCACCCGGCGCCGACGAGGTCGCCCGCGCCCGCGAGCTCGCCGCGGCCTACGACAAGGCGCTCGCCGAAGGCCTTGGCTCGGTCAACGTCAACGGGACCATGGTCGACGCGGCCTCCATCCGCATCGTGATGAACACCGTGCGCAAGGCCGAGCTGATCGGCATGTGAGGAGGGGCCGCCATGGCCGACGCTGCAACGCTGACCGCCGCACCCGAAGGCTACCTCACGCCCGAGCGGATCATGATGCGCGACGTGGCGCGCGAGTTCGTCAGGAACGAGGTGCTGCCGGCGGCGAACCGGCTCGATCCGGTCAAGGGCGACATGCCGCGCGAGTTGATCGACAAAATGGGCGAGCTCGGCTTCTTCGGCATCCTCATCCCCGAAGAGCTGGGTGGCTTGGGCCTGGGCGCATTCGAATACTGCCTGGTCGCCGAGGAGCTGGCCCGCGGCTGGATGAGCGTCGCTTCCATCATCGCGCGGGGCAACTCCTTCTACCGCTCGATTCCCGGCGAGAGTGACGAGGACCGGAAGCGCAAGATCGCGCTCATGGCCAAGGGCCAGTACTTGGGCGCGGCCGCCCTCTCCGAGCCCGGCGTGGGCTCGGACCTTGGCAGCGTGCAGCTGCCGCGCCCGACGCGAGGGCGACGAATGGGTGCTCACCGGCTCGAAGTACTGGTGCACCTTCGCCGACGGCGCCGACTACATCAGCGTGCTCTGCCGCATCGACGATTCAGCGGCTCCCGGCGGCCGGGCCGCCACCGGATCTCGATCTCGGTCGAAAAGCCCAAGGGCGAGCTTCCGAAGGGAGTGCACGGGCAGCCCCATCCCAAAGATCGGCTATTTCGGCTGGCGAGACCTGGGAGCTGCACTTCGACAATGTCCGCGTCCCGGCGCGGCCCATCGGGACGGGCAATCCGGAGGCGGGGAGGGCAGTGCAGGGCGTCGCCTTCGGCCTCGGCCTCGCCCGCGCCCACACCGCCGCCCGCTCGATCGGTCTTGCCCAGGGCGCGCTCGAGGACGCCATCGCCTACGCCAAGGAGCGGGTGCAGTTCGGCCAGCCGATCAGCGACTTCCAGGCTATCCGGTTCAAGCTCGCCAGCATGGCGACGGAGATCCAGGCTGCGCGCCAGCTCATGTACTACTGCTGCTCGGAGATCGACGCCGGCCGCGCCGGGCGCGTCGAGACCTCGATGGTCAAGCTGTTTGCCTCGGAGATGAGCGAGCGGGTGACGTCCGACGCGCTGCAGATCTTCGGCGGGGCCGGCTACACCACCCTCTACCCGATCGAGCGCTATTGGCGCGACGCCCGCCTGACCAAGATCTTCGAGGGCACCAGCGAGATCCAGCAGCGCATCATCGCCGACGCGCTCCTGGGCAAGCCGACGATCCGGGGCTCGAACTAGCTAGGATCGCGCCTCGCGAATGTCAGCGCGCGGCGGAGGCCGACGTGCTATGCTTGCTTTTCAAAGGGAAAGCCGGCTCTCCGCCGGACAAGGTGTGAAACCGCCGCGCTCCGCGCGTCTTCCTCGCCGCTCCCGAAAGCCAGACATGGGCGAACGCCCTCAAGGCGCCGACGAGGGCGCCGGCAGCCCTCTGTCGCCGCATGGATCGCACTCGAGGCGCCTGTGGCGCTCTGGTCGGGCGGCGCAACTCAAGCTGCTAGCCGCCCTTCGTGGCAGGGGGGCTCTGATTTGGTCCGGCGGCTCGATAAGCGCCACGTATGAACTGGACGTTTTCGCGCGCGGCGCCGTGCAAACCGTCAGCGGCCAGATGGAAGGCGACTTCACCGCCCTCGTTGAACGGCCCGCCGCCAGCGACGGCGAGCCAGCAACCGCCTGTCGCCTGCGCTTGGACGACGGTCGCGAGATCGAGATAGACTTGGTCTCGCTGGAGTCGGCCCGTGCCGATTTCAACGCCGACGGCCCCTCGGCCCACGTGGCGGTCGCTGTCGAAGGTGTCTTCTAGATGAGCCTGCTCGCCTCACTGTCCCGTCTGTTCGCCCCACGCGCGTCGCCCGACGCGATCCGCTCCGAGATCTTCTTCCTCGGGGGCCGTCATCGCGGCGAAGCGCTGGCCGGCGCGATCGAGGAGCTCAAAGCGCCCAGCCTCGGTCGCGACCGGGCGCGACTCCTTCGAGCTGTCGTCGATCGTTTGACCCGCACAGCCAAGGTCGCGTGACAGGGAGCGGATGCCCGGAGGCACGAGGCGGGGTACGGTCGCCCGCGCCCGCCTTGTCGCAACGATATGCCGGGCTTAGCGTCGACGCGGAGGATCCTGCGATGACCGAGCTCCTGACGGCTGAAGGCGACGCGACGCTCGCGTCTGAGCGGACAATCACCCGAGCCCTGACCGAGCGCCTCTCCGCCATGAGCCTGCAGGCTATGTCGCCCGAGGCGCTCACCGTGGCCAAGCAATGCCTGCTGGACTGGCTCGGCGTGGCGCTGGCCGGGCGGAACGAGCGTCTGGTCGACATCCTGGTCGACGAGCTCGCGCCCGAGGACGTCGCGGGCGGGGCGAGCCTGATCGGGCGCGGCCGGCGGGCGCGGTTCGACGATGCGGTGCTGATCAACGGCGCGATGGGCCACGCACTCGATTTCGACGACGTGATCATGCCGATGGGGCATCCGACCGCGCCGGTCGCGCCGGTCGCGCTGTCCCTGGCTGAGCACAGGGGCGCTTCGGGCGCGGAGGCGCTGATGGCCTACATCGCGGGCGTCGAAGCGGAGTGCCGCATCGCGCGGCTGGTCGGGCCTTCCCACTACGCCAAGGGTTGGCACGCCACGGCGACGCTCGGGACATTCGGCGCGGCGATGGCGGCCGCGCGCTTGCTGGGCGTCGAGGGCGAGGCCCTCACCCACGCCTTCGGGATCGCCGGCACGCAAGCGGCCGGCCTCAAGAGCGTGTTCGGGACCATGTCGAAGCCGTTGCATCCGGGGAAGGCCGCGGCGAACGGCCTGCTCGCGGCGCGTCTGGCCGCACGTGGGTTCACCAGCGACGTCGACATCCTTCAGTCCAAGCAGGGGTTCGCCGACACCCAGTCGTCGACCGCGAACGCCGACTCTGCGCTCGAGGACCGCGCCCAGCCGTGGGTTGTCGAGGCGCTCTTCAAGTACCACGCCGCCTGCTATCTCACCCACGACTCGGTCGAGGCGGCCAGCGCGCTGCGCGTCGAGGAGAAGATATCGCCGGAAGCCATTGAGTCTGTGAATGTAAGAGTTCCTGCCGGCCACCTCGGCGTCTGCAACATCCAGGACCCGCAGACCGGCCTCGAGTGCAAGTTTTCACTGCGCATGACCACCGCTCTGGCGCTTGCCGGCGAGGACACTTTCCAGGATGGCCTGTTCACCGACGAGACCGCGCACCGGCCAGACCTCGTGGCGCTGCGCGAAAGGGTCGCGATCGACCCGACGCAGGTGGGTCGCGGGTGCGTGGTGACGGTGCGGCTGAAGGACGGCCGGACCCTCTCCCGCACCGGCGATGTCTCCCAGCCTATGCGCGACCTCGCCGCCCAGCAGGCGAAGATTGAGCACAAGTTCCGCCATCTGGCCGTCCCGGCGATCGGGGAGGGAGCGAGCGAGCAGGTCATCGCCATCCTCCGCGACCTGGAGCGACAGCCGGACGTCCGTTCACTGATGTCCATCTGCGCGGGCGGCCGGGCATGAGCGCGACGGTCGAAACATCGGCGTTGCAACCGGACCTCTACGACTACGACTTCGAGAACGACCCGATCGCGACGCTAAATCGGCTACGCGCCGAGGACCCGGTACACTGGTCGAGGCACGGCTTCTGGTACCTGACCCGCTACGAGGACTGCGCCACGGTGCTGAAGGACCCCGTCCGCTTTTCGAGCGTGGCGGCCGGCTGGGGCGGCGAGAACCCGCTGGCGCGCAAGGGCGACGGCGCGGGCCAGTCGACGGACGAGCAGGGCATCAGCCGCAACCTCGCCGTCTCCTTCAACCAGATGGACCCGCCGGATCATACGCGCATTCGCGGGCTGGTGGTTTCGGCCTTCTCGCGCCGCAACATCGAGGAGCGGCGGCCGCGCATCCAGGCGGTGATCGACGAGCTGCTGGACGCGGCTGCGGCGAAGCGCGAATTCGACCTCGTCACCGACTTCGGCTTTCACGTGCCGATCATAGTGGCCAGCGAGATCATCGGCATCCCGGCCGATGACCGCGAGAGGTTCCGCAGCGCGTTCGAGAAGACCGCCGCGCTCATGGCGCCGAAACGCTCCGAGGAATCCTGGACCGAGGCGGTCGAAGCCGGCCGCTTCGTCGGCCGCTACATGCGCGATCTGATCGCCGCGCGGCGCGGCGAACCCAGGGACGATCTGGTGAGCGCGCTGATCGCCCAAGAGGACGGGAAGGGCTCGCTCACCGGTCCGGAGCTCTCGTCGGCGCTCAGCACCATCTACACCGCGGCGGGCACGACCACCGAGCGGATGATCTCCAGCGGCCTTTACCTGCTGCTGTCCCACGCGGACCAGTGGCGCGCTCTCGTCGCCGACCGAAGTCTGGTCGCAGGCGCGATCGAGGAAATCCTGCGCTTCCACCACCCAACGCAGTCGACGTCGACCAACCGCCGCTGCACCATCGACGTTGAAATGGGCGGCAAGACGCTGAAGGCCGGCGATACGGTGCGCGTCGGCCTCGGCGCCGCCAACCGCGACCCGTCGGCGTTTCCCGATCCCGACCGCTTCGACATCCGCCGCGAAATGCGTGTTCCGCCGCTCGCGTTCGGCGCAGGCCCGCACTTCTGCATCGGCTCGGCGCTCGCCCGCTTCGAGGCCCGGTTAGCGATCGAGACGATCGCCGACCGCTGGCCGAACCTGCGTCTCGTCACCGCCGCGCCAGTCAAGGACCCTCGCCGCCACGACCGCTATCGCGAGGTCGTCGTCTCGACCGCCGGCTGACGCCCGTTCGGTTGCGCGCTCATGCCGGGCATGGTAGCGCCACGCCCATTATGACCCGCTGATTTCCAGACCCGAGCAAGCGCACGCCTACGGGCGACGCGCACCCCTGGAATCCGTGAGTCCCGTCCATGACAAAATCACACGACCGCTGGCGCTCGGAGCGCCGCGCGAAACGTGGCGTAGCGCAACGGGCGCCCGCACGCCCCCAACCGTTCGCAAGACAGATCGGAACAACGACGATGGATCAGAAGGAAATCTGGAACGAAGAGGCGGCGCGCCGCTATGACACGCCCGGCGAAGGCATGTTCGCGCCCGAGGTGCTGGGCCCAACCATCGACCGCCTTGCCACGCTCGCCGGCGATGGCGCGGCGCTCGAATTCGCCATCGGCACTGGCCGTGTCGGCATCCCGTTGCGCGAGCGTGGTGTACCCGTGAGCGGGATCGAGCTGTCGGAAGCCATGCTTGCACAGCTGCGCGCGAAGATGGACGAGGCCACACTGCCTGTCGTTCAGGGCGACATGGCGACAGCCACGGCGCCGGGGCGCTATGCGCTCGTCTACCTCGTGTTCAACACAATCACGAATCTGCAGACACAGGCTGATCAGGTCGCCTGCTTCAAGAACGCCGCGCGCCATCTGGCGCCGGGCGGCCGGTTCGTGATCGAGAGCGTCGTGCCGGACCTAAGGCGGATGCCGCCCGGTCAGGACGCGGTGATCTTCGGCTCCAAGCCGGGCTATTTGGGCTTCGACACCTATGATCTGAAGACCCAGCTCAGCGTGTCGCACCACTTCTACTTCCGCGAAGAGGACGGCCGCGGACGTCTGTGGCGCTCGCAGCACCGCATCGTCTGGCCGACCGAACTCGACCTGATGGCCCAGCTCGCGGGCATGGAGCTCGAGAGCCGCCACTCCGACTGGGTCGGCTCGGAGTTCACCTCCGAGTCCCGCTCGCACGTGTCGGTCTATCGGCTCCCGACGGCGGAGTAGGGCTCTTTAGCCCCGCTTGCGGTTCGCGAACGCGGCGATGCGGTCGCGCATGTCGGGGCCGACGCCTTCGCCGCGGAAGACTTCGTGCGCCAGGCCTTCGTCCAGGGTCATGCCGTCGGTGGCTTCGAGCAGGCGCTTGTTGGCGGCGTGGCTGTGCGGTGAATTGGCGGCGATCTCTTCGACCAGCGCGTCGATCGCCGCATCGAACTCGGCGTCCGGCACGCAGACGTTGGCCAGACCCATCGCCTCGGCCTCGCGGCCGGAATAGGTGCGGCAGGTGAACATCATCTCCCGCGCCTTGGCGCCGCCGATGCGGCGGGGGAGGCGCTGGCTCAAGCCCCAGACCGGGGTCAGCGCCCACCTGGCGTGGGTATCGGCGAACTTGGCGCTCTCGGCGGCGAGGATGATGTCGCCGGCGAGCGCGAGCTCAAGAGCGCCGGTGTAGCAGTGGCCGTGCACCGCCGTGATCACCGGCATCGGCAGCGTCGCCAGCGCCTCGATCACCTTGGCCTGGTAGTTGGGCCGCGGCAGCCGCTCGCCGGCGGCGATGTCGCCGAGATCGTGGCCGGCGGAGAAGCAGCGGCCGGCGCCGCGCAGCACCACCACGCTGGCTCCCCCGCGATCGGCAGCCAAGCTCGCCACGTGGGTCTCCAGCGCTTCGAACACTGGCACGTTGAGCGAATTCAGCTTGTCGGGGCGGTTCAGGATCAGGTGAACCGCGCTTGTGTGGTTCTCGCGCAAGACCAGATCGGACATGTCACCCTCCGCTCGGGCGTTTGCGGCCCGGCGCATTAACCCTATCGCTTTTCGGAATCACAAGTCTTGGCTGCAATCCTCGAGCGACCAAGGGAGGGTGCAATGCTCGCGTCTATCTTCAGCTTTCGCGGCAGGATCAATCGCCTGCAATACTTCGGCGGCCTCGTCGGGCTGTTTGTCTCGTTCGTCGTTGCGGGCGTTTTGGCGTTCCTTTGCCTCGGCGACTTGTCCGAACTCCAGCAGGCGCCGGCGAAGGTCTTGCCGGTCCTGCTGATAGCGTTGATCGTCCTGCCGGTCTGGGTCTGGATCAGCTTCTCGCTTCAGGCGCGCCGAATCCGCGACATCGGATTGAACCCCCTGTTCGTGATCCCGGCCTACATCGTCTTCCAGGCCATCCTCCAGGCCATGGGGACGAGCATGGCCACAGGTCCGGCCGGGTCGCTCGCGTCCGTCGCATCGATGATGGTCGACCTAGCCTACAGCTTGGCGCTGCTGTTCTGGCCCGGCCGGCAGCAGGACGCGCAGCCGCTGAGAAGTTGGGCCGACAACGTGAAACTGCCGAGCCCTCCAGCCACGCCGGCGCCATTGTCTGCCCCGATCACGGCCCGGGTTGCCGCGAACCCGGCGGCCGCGCAGCCAGCCGCCGCCGTCCCGTTCGGACGCCGCGGTCTCTGAGCGCGACTACGGCTTCTCGAGCACGTGGATGGCGCAGGCGGAGCCCATGCCGACCACGTGGGTAAGGCCGATGCGGGCGCCTTCCACCTGGCGGGCGCCGGCTTCGCCGCGCAGGTGGGTGGTGATCTCGTAGATGTTGGCGATGCCGGTGGCGCCCAGCGGATGGCCCTTCGAGAGCAGGCCGCCGGAGACGTTCACCGGGCACGCGGCCGCCGAGCGCGGTCTCGCCGGTAGTCGATCAGCCGCCCGCCTTCGCCGTCGGCGCAGAGGCCGAGGTTCTCGTAGTGGACGATCTCGGCGGTGGCGAAGCAGTCGTGCAGCTCGACGAGGTTGACGTCCTCGGGCCCGACGCCGGCCATCTCGTAGGCCGCCTTGGCCGCCATGCCGGGTGACGGCGTTGAAGTCGGGCATGACCGATGTTGCGCGGGCGTGTAGGGATCGGCTGGTCATCGCCGAAGCGCGCACCCGCACGGCGCGGCCCATCAGGCCGAGCCGCTTGGCCGCGCTTTCGGACGCCAGCACCGCGGCGGCCGAGCCGTCGACGTTCACCGAGCACATCAGCTTGGTGTTGGGATAGGAGATCATCTCCGCGCCCATCACCTCCTGCAGCGGCGTCTCCACCTGGTACATCGCCTTGGGGTTCAGGGTGGAGTGGTGGTGGTTCTTCACCGAGACCTTGGCGAACTGCTCGAAGGTGGTGCCGTAATTGCGCGTGTGCTCCATGCCGACGTGGGCGAACACCGCCGGCATGGTGCCCGAGCCGAGCAGGCCCTCGGTCGGGATGCCGGCGCCGCCGCCGCCGCCGCCCAGTAGGCCCGTGCCCATCTGCTCGACGCCGACCGCCAGCACCACGTCGTAGATGCCGGCCTTGATCGCCGTCCAGCCTTCGCGGAAGGCGGTCGCGCCGGTGGCGCAGGCGTTGGCGCAGTTGACCACCGGAATGCCGGTCTGGCCGATCTCGCGCAGCACGCGCTGGCCGACCATCGCGCCGGCCTCGCCGAGGTTGCCGCAGTAGAGCGCCTGCATGTCGTCGATGGTCAGCCCCGCATCGTCCAGCGCCATCAAGCGCGGCCTGGGCGCCGAGCTCGGGCACGGTGCGATCCGGGAACCGGCCGAACTTAATCATGTCGGTTCCGACGACGTAGACTTCGGTCATGGCGAAAAGGCTCCTTAAGCCTTGGCGGGGGTGAAGAAATAGGCGAGGTAGGAGTTGCCGTCCTTGTCCTTGCGGCCGGCGTCCCGATAGACGACGTTGACCGGCATGTCGAACTTCAGCGCCTCGGGGCTGGGCACGATATCGACCAGGTTGCCCTTCAGCGTGCCGCCGCCGTCGAGATCGACGATCGCCGAGATGAACGGCACCGGCACGCCCGGGAAGTTCCGGTGCACGACGGTGAAATTGTAGAGCTTGCCCTTGTTCGAGAGGCGAGAGGCCTTCAGCGTCCCGCGCTTGCGGCAAGCGGCGCAAGACGGGTGATCGGCGAGGAACACCTCGCCGCAGTTTTCGCAGCGGTAGCCCTCGAGATAGGGATCGCCGCTCTCCGGGATCTTCAGAAAGCCGACGACGGGCAGGGGCTTGGCGGCGACTTGGGTTTCGCTCATGCGACTGAACTCCCTGTGGACCCAAAACTTCTTATGCCAAAAGCGGCGTGGCGGCCATGCTGACCCCGCGTCAGCCCCCGTCGCGGTCGCCGCCTTCCAGCCACTTGTTGAATACCGGGGCGCGCTTCTCGCGGAAGGAGCGGCCGCCGTCGCGAGCGTCGGCGTGGTGATCGGTGACGGCTGTGCGCACGGCGATGTCGTCCAGCGCGACGGCGAAGCTCGACTCCGTGGCGTTGTAGAGCGAGCGCTTGAGCATGCGCATGGCGACCTGCGGGCCTTGGGCCAACTCTGTGGCCAGCGCCATGGCCACGGGCATCAGCGCATCGGGTTCCACCACCTCGTTCAGCAGGCCGAGCGAGAGCGCTTCGTCGGCGCTGACGATGCGCTTGCGAAGGCAGAAGTCGAGCGCCTTGGCGAGGCCGAGGTGCTGCACCAGCAGGTACTGGCCGCCTTCGTCGGGCAGGAGCGCGAACCTGAGCGTCGCGCTGCCCAGCTTCGCGGCCGTCGAGCCGATGCGGAAGTCGCAGCAGAGGGCGAGCGACAGGCCGGTCTGGATCGCGTGGCCGTTGATCGCCGCGATGGTGATCTTGTCGAGGTTACGGACCGCGAGGTTCAGGCCTTGCGAATAGACGCGCAGTGCGTTGGCGGTCCCGATGCCGGTCGTGTGCCCGCGCCCGATCTTCGCCACGCTGGCCGGCGCATGCTCGGCGTAGCCGCCCATGTGGTCGCCGGCGCAGAAGGCGCGGCCGCTCCCTGTGAAGACGACCACGCGCACGGCGTCGTCCATCTGCGCCCGCGAGATGAGCTCGATCAGGTCGCGCTTCATGCCCTGGGTGAGCGCGTTCATGCGGTCTGGCGCGTCGAAGGTGATGACCAGGATGCCTGGAGGCGACAGCTCCGCGCGAAAGTCCTTGAAGTCGAATCCGCCGTAAGCGGTCGAAGCACGAGGTGAGGCGTCGTCCATAGCGGTCATCCTCCGCGATTGGCTCAACAATGTACGTCATCCCCCGCTGGAGCGAAGCGGAATGCGGGGGACCCATGAACACCGGATGGATCAGGTGTGCATGGGTGGCCCGAATGAATCGGGCCATGACGATGAAATTGGCGCCCCGCGCAACCGGCCTATCGACCGTGGAAGACGGCCGGGCGCTTTTCGAGGAAGGCGCGGGCCGCTTCGCGCGCGTCTTCGGTGCGACCCATGCGCGTGTGACGCTCGGCCTCGACGTCGAGCATGCCGGGAAAGTCGAGGCGCATGGCGTCGTTCATGTTCGCCTTGATCGCCGCGCAGGTCAGCGGGGCGAAACCCGCCACGCGTTTGGCCTTCTCGCGCACGAAATCCATCAGCTGATCACCTGGCATCACCGCCGAGACGAGGCCGATGCGCTCGGCCTCGTCGGCGCGGAAGCGCTCGGCGAGCAGGTAGAGTTCGCGCGCCTTCGCCGGTCCCACGATGCGCGACAGGGTCCAGGTGCCGCCGAAATCGCCGGAGAGGCCCGCGGTCATGAAGGCGGTGTTGAAGACGGCGGTATCGGCCGCATAGCGGATGTCGCAGGCGCAGGCCCACGCGAGCCCGGCGCCGGCGCAGGCGCCGTTGATGGCGGCGAAGGTCACCTTCGGCATGTCGCGCAGCAGCTGCGAGCTGCGCATGCGGCTTCTGAGGTCGGCGATGCTGCGCTGAACCGGGACTGGGCCGCTGGTGCGCGCCGCGCTGGCGCCGCGCCCGGCCGCGGCCATGCCCTGCAGGTCGCCGCCGGCGCAGAAGGCGCGGCCGGAGCCGGTGAGGATCACCGCGCGCACGCCGTCGTCGGAGGCGGCCGCCTCCAGCGCATCGAGCGTGCCGGCGAGCAGGTCCGGGCTCATGGTATTCATGGCCTCCGGCCGCTTCAGCGTGATGGTGGCGACAGCGTCCTGGACCTCGTAGTCGACGGTGCTCATGGGATGTGGCCTTATTCGGTCTTCGATCGGCGGGCGGGCGCCGGCGCCAGGATAGGCCCAAATCAGAGCCGCGCCACCCGCCCGTGCGGAAGGAGCGTGAAGGCATGGGCGAGGTCATCAGCGGCCGGCGGCGCATCAGTCTTGAGGTGTTGGACGAGCGGGCGGCGCGCGCGGCGGCGGGGCTGAAGTCCCTGGGCGTCGGCCGCGGCGACCTGATCGCCATCTACCTCAGGAACGACTTTCCCTTCTTCGAGGCCAGCTTCGCCGCCGGGCTCATCGGCGCCTATCCGACCCCGGTCAACTGGCATTACGCGCCCGACGAGGCCCGCTATCTCTTCGAGAACTCCGGCGCCCAGGCGATCATCATCCACGCCGACCTGGTCGAGCCGATCCGGAGCGTGCTGCCGCCGGGCGTGCCGGTGTTCGTCGTCCCGACCCCGCCCGAGGTCGCCGCGGCATACGGCATCTCGCCCGATGCCTGCCTGGTGCCTGCCGGCATGACCGACTGGACCACTTGGCTGGAGAACTTCGAGCCCCACAAGGGCCCGCCTGAGGCCGCGCCGGGCACGATCATCTATACCTCCGGGACCACGGGGCATCCGAAGGGCGTGCGCCGCGCGGCGCCGACTCCGGAACAGACCGCTATCTATGGCCGCGTGGTGCTCGGCGTCATGGGCTTCGACGGCCGCGCCGCGCCGCCGGCCGAGATCGTCACGGTCGTCACCGGTCCGATGTACCACTCGGCGCCCAACGCCTACGGCTCGCTCGGCGTTCGCAGCGGCGCCAGGGTCGTCCTTGAGCCCCGCTTCGATCCCGAAGGTCTCTTGGCGTTGATCGAGCAGGAGAAGGTCACGCACCTGCACATGGTGCCGATCATGTTCGCCCGGCTGCTGAAACTGCCGGAACAGGTGCGGGCGAAGTACGACGTCTCGTCGCTGAGGTTCGTCGTCCACGCGGCCGCGCCGTGCCCGGCGCCGGTCAAGCGAGCGATGATCGAATGGTGGGGGCCCGTCATCAACGAGTACTACGGCTCGACCGAGATCGGACCGGTCACCTACTGCACGGCCGAGCAGT
Source organism: uncultured Alphaproteobacteria bacterium (assembly GCA_963794315.1). GTDB lineage: Bacteria > Pseudomonadota > Alphaproteobacteria > Caulobacterales > Caulobacteraceae > Poindextera. The sequence continues at coordinate 216,321 of CAWCDF010000004.1, read as the reverse complement.
GGCTGAAGCACCCTGGCACGGTTGGCTGCGCTATCGATGGGGCCGACGTGCGCGTGGTCGACGCCGAAGGAAACGCACTACCCCTCGGCGAGATGGGCGAGGTGATCGCCCGGATCAGAGGCATGGCCGACTTCACCTACCACGGCGACGACGCCAAGCGACGCGCGTCGGAGAAGGCCGGACTGATAACACCTGGTGATGTCGGCTACTTCGACCGGGACGGGTTCCTCTACCTTTGCGACCGGGCCAAGGACATGATCATCTCCGGCGGGGCCAACATCTATCCGGCCGAGATCGAGGCCGAGCTGCACAAGATGCCCGGCGTGGCCGACTGCGCGGTGTTCGGAATCCCCGACGAAGAGTTTGGCGAGGCGGTCTGCGCCGTCGTCCAGCCGCAGCCCGACGCGCAGCTCAGCGAGCTCGAGGTCAAGACCTTCCTCAAACCCCACATGGCCTCCTACAAGGTGCCCAAGCGGGTCGACTTCCACGCGGAGCTGCCGCGCGAGGATTCCGGGAAGATCTTCAAGCGCAAGCTGCGCGAGCCCTACTGGGAAGGTCTGGACCGGCGGATCTGAGGAGGCGCGGCGGCGTGAATTGACGGGTCGATCGCGCGCGTGCGAGCGTCTCGGCCGCGGAGGCGCCCTATGACCGACACGCTGCAGGCCCTTAAGGAAAGCCCGGAACGCACGCCGCACAACCTCTGGCGTCGCGAGACGCCCGGCGCCGCCGGCTGGCCGCACTCGGCGAGGCCGGGCGCGAAGAACAAGTACTTCATGTTTTCGGCCGACACGCACCTGGTCGAGCCGGCGGACTATCTGAAGGATATCGAGCCCGAGTATCGCGAACGCACCCCGAAGCTGGAAACCCGCCCGGATGGCTCTCAGTGGCTGATCACCGAGGGCAACCGGCCGCAGCGCGTCCGCGGCGCCCAGAATGTGGATGCGCGTGCGGGCGCGGGCGCGGCCGGTGGCGCAGCCGCTGTCTTCAGTCCGCTGGACGAGGAGGACGCGCTGCGCAACGCGACCGGACGCACGGTGGAGCAACGCCTCGCCGATCATGCGGCCGACGGGGTCGACGCCGAGCTGATGTTCCCCAACCGTGGTCTGATCGGGTGGGCGACGCCGGACCCGGTCTTCGCGATGGCCATGTGCCGGCAATGGAACCGCTGGGCGCACGGCTTCTGCGGGGCGCATATGCAGGGCGCGAACCCCCGTATGCTGCCGGCAGCGTTGATCGCCGCCGGTGATCGGGCCGGCGCCATGACCGAGATCGTCTGGGCGGCCGAGCATGGGTTCCGCGCGCTCTGCCTTGGCAATTCGGTCATCTACGGCCCGAAGCGGTACGGCGAGCTCGAGTACAACAACCCGAGCTTCGAGCCGATGTGGAGCCTGATCGAGGAGACAGGCCTCGTCGTCACCTTCCACGTCTCGACCGGGCGCGATCCGCGCGCCGTCGGCGGCGCGGGCGGGGCGATCATCAACTACGCGTGCCACTCGATGGAGACGACGATCGAGCCCCTGGTCCAGATGATCGCCTCAGGCGTGTTCGAGCGGCATCCTGGTCTGAACGCCGGCCTGGTCGAGAGCGGCGTGGGATTCGTGCCCTGGCTGCTCGAGACGCTCGACCACGCGGCCCGCGCGCACCATTTCTGGGTTCGGCCGCAGCTCAAGGAGCTGCCGAGCGTCTACTTCCGCCGCAACTGTTTCGCGACCTTCCAGGACGACGCGGCGGGCCTGAAGATGGTCGAGGCTTACGACCTGACCGGCAACTTCCTCTGGGCCAACGACTATCCGCACCATGAAGGTTCCTGGCCGCACTCCGCCGCCGCCATCGAGCGCAACATGGGCGGGATCACCGAGGAGTCCCGCGCCAAGATCCTCGGCCTCAACGCCGCCCGCCTCTTCCGCCTCGATCCCAAGGCCTACGCGGCAGGCTAACCTTGCCGCGTCGCGCGAGCGGCGCAGCTCGATTGAACCACGAAGGGCGCGAAGGACCCGAAGAAATACGAAGACGGGCTTGGCCGCCGCGGTTACAGCCGGCCGCCGACTCTTTGTGCCCTTTGTCCCCTTTGTGTCCTTCGTGGTCGGTTACGATGGCGCCGCTGGCGCGGCGCGGCGAATTAGATCACGCGCCACTGCGCCAGCGTGTAGGCCGGTTCGGCATCCGGATGGTGTTCGAAGACGCACTCGACCTGGGCGCCGATGACTACCTCCTGCCTGGCGTCGCCCAGGAGGTTGCCCAGCATGCGAACCCCGCCAGCGTGCGGCAGCTCGACCACGACCACGATGTAGGGACAGGCGTCGGCGAGCGCCGGGTGGACTGGGTGCCAGACGCGCGTCCAGCTGTAGATCACGCCTTTCGGCTCGACCTCGACCCAGTCGACGTCGAAGGTCTGGGTGTCGTAGGCGATCCACTGCGGCGGCCACTGGAAGACGCCGGTCTTCGCGTTGCGCTGCACAACCAGAGCCTCTCGTTTCAGGCCTTGCCAGTACGGCGCGGAGAGACCGTTTGGCTCCGGAACGGGGACCGGAAGGCCGCTGGGGAGGTAACCGTCGGGCATCAGAGCACGGCCTCCGCGCCGAACAGCACCGTCGAGACCGGAGTCACCATCGGACCGGCGATGGCGAGCGAGACCTGGGCGCCCGGAACCTGACTGGTCGACTGGCCGCGCAGCTGGCGCACCGCTTCGATCTCCAGCTCCAGGCCGTGCATGTAGCATTCGGCCAGGTTGCCGCCGCTGGTGTTGAGCGGAAGCTTGCCTGAAGGGGCGATCAGGTTCTCGAGCTTGAGGAAATCCATGGCCTCTTCCGCCGCGAAGAACCCGTGCTCGACCAGGCTCATGAGCACGCCGCCGGTGAAGTTCTCGTAGGCCTGCACCACATCGACGTCGCCGGGGCCAATGCCCGCCATCTCGTAGAGGCGCGGCGCCAGTGTCTGGAAGTGCGAGCTCGCCAGGTCCGGCGTCGCGAAACCGGCCGGTGTCGAGTGCACCCGGAAGCCAGCCCCGATCGCGGCGCCCAGCACGTAGGAGGGCGTCTGCCTGAACTCCCGCGCCCGCTCGGCCGGCGCCAGGATCAGGGCGGCCGCGCCGTCGTTCTCCTGGCAGCAGTCGTAGAGGTGGAACGGCTCGGTGATCCAGCGCGAGGCGTCATACGCCTCCTCGGTCAGCGGGCGGCCGTACATGATCGCGCGCGGATTCGCCTGGGCGTGGTGGTAGGAGGCCATGGCGATAGCCCGCAACGCCTCCTGGCCGATGTGATGCTCGTACATGAAGCGCATCGCCTTGGGAGCGTACCACTGGGCCGGCGACATCTGGCCGTACGGCGCGCTAAGCGCGACGTCGCCGTAGACCGCCCGCGCGCGCGGGCCTTGCCCGAAGCGGCCGAACTGGCCCTGCGCCAGCGCGCGATAAACGACTACGCAGTCGGTAAGCCCGGCGGCGATGGCCGCCGCCGCGTTGGCCACAGCGCCAGCGCCGCCTCCGCCGCCGCCCCCCCATTGCATGTTCGAGAAGCGCAGCTCGCGCACGCCGAGTGCGACCGCCAGGGCAGGGGGATCGTTGCGGTCGTTGCTGTAGGAGGCGAAGCCATCGATGTTCTTGGGATCGATGCCTGCATCCTCGCAGGCCGCCAGGATCGCCTCCAGGCACAGCTTGAACTCCGGCTCCGGAGCCTGGCCATGCCGGTAGTAACCCGTCTCGCCAACGCCCACGACGGCGACACGTCCTCGCAAGGTGCGAACCGCCATTGCGCTCTCCTCCCCACCGCCCCGTCTCACGCCTTGAGCGGCGTCGCAAGGCCGGCGGGCTGGAGCGTTCGCGTCGCCGCGCCAAGCCGATATGGCGATGTTCCTGTTGCCGGAGAGCGTCGGCATTGGCATGTGGGCGTGGTTGCGGCGGTTGCTAACGCCGCCACCTTGCGGAGCCGCCGCTATGGGCCTTGAGGCGCGATGTCTATGCCGCTGGCAGGGCGGGGCCGGCGAGGTCAAGGCGCTCCTGGAAACGCATGAGCTGATCCTGCGGGGGGACTTCAAGCGCCGCTACGCCCTCGTCGCGATGGCCGATGTGAGTGTGGTTGGCGAAGACCTGCGTTTCACCAGCGGCGGCGAGGGCGTCGCTCTCGCGCTAGGGGCCGCTCGCGCCGGGCGGTGGGCGAAGAAGATCGGCGAGCCCCCGCCCTCGCTGGCCAAAAAACTCGGCGTTGGGCCGTCGTCCAGAGCGCTGGTGATCGGTCAAGTAAGCTCAGCCGCCCTTCAGGAGGCGCTGGCGGGCGGCACTGCGGCCTCCACCGACGAAGCGCGCCTGAGCCTCGCAGTCGTCGCCGATGCGGCGGCGCTGGAGTGTGCGCTTCGCGCCCACGCGACCATGCCGCGCGGGATCCCAATATGGATCGTGCACGGCAAGGGACCGCGCGCCCCGTTCGGTGAGGGGCCGGTCCGCCGCCTCATGCGAGAGGCCGGCTATCGGGACACCAAGGTGTCCGCCGTCTCCGACGACCTCTCCGCCACCCGCTACAGCCGCCCCTAGACCGGCACGGTGATGTTCTTGTTACCGAACACCGCCTGCCAGTTCTCGATCTCGGTGACGACGATATCGTCGGCGGCGTGGGCGAGGTCGGCGATGAGGCGGTAGTCGAGAGCTGCCTCCGGGGCGGCGAGCAGCGGCCGGATGCGAGCGTGCACGCCCTCGAGCTTGTTGGCGGTGACTTCCGAAATCGCCGCGAAGCGCTCGAAGTCGCCGAAATAGCGCACGCCGGCAATCGCGCCGCCGAAGGTCGGCAGCAGCACGTCGAGAAAGGTGAGCCACTTGGACACCGCCTGCACCGTCGCATGCGAGACCACCGCCGTTGCGCCGGCCTCGACCAGCAAGAGCGAACAGCCGACCGAGAGCACGGCCAGCGCGAAGAGGCGCTCGGAGAGGGCGTCGAGATTGTGGTGCACGTTGGTCAATCTGCGCGCCTTCGCCTGGTGGTAGTCGCGCTGGCGGGTGATGTGGGTGTCGAGCAGCTCGGTCAGGGCCTTGTGCAGGTAGGCCCGCGTCACCGCGACCTTCGGCAGGCCCACGTCGCGAAGCCCGTAGCGGGCATACCACTCCGGCCAGGACGTCTCCGCGCCGGCAGGCCATCGGCCCGGCGCTCTGGCGACGCCCAGCGCCAACAGGATCGGGCTGTGGCGGAAGTATTCGGCGACCCGCCGCGTCTCGAACCAGCGCTTGTGCCAGCGTCGGCGTTGTCCCAGCCAGGTGACTCCCAGAATGGCGACGAGGAAGAGGATTTCGACGCTGGCGAAGATCGCCGTGTGCCTCGAGAGCGAGAACGGCAAGTAGGCGATACCGCTCACGATCGCGAGCGCGGAGAAGACGAAGTTGGCGATCATGCCGCCCCGATAGGCGTCGGACAGCCTTGCAGAGATTCCGTCCGACCAGGCGAACCTCTGCAGGACATCGACTTCGATCTTGGCGGTCAGGTCTGGGTCCGCGCCCGGCAGCGCCCTCAAAGTCCCCAAGAGTTCGGCGCTCGACCCCGTCGCGATGGCTTCCGGCAACTCGTAAGTCTGACGAAGGTCCCGCAAGGCTCGGCCCTCGCCGCCGAACAGGGCCTCCACGCGCCGGTAGGCGTGCCAGAGCGGGTCGCTGCGCGCACGCCAGGACTCGGTGTCGAGCACCGCAATGTCTTGGCGCGCGGCGGGTTCTTTCGAGGCCGCCGGCCGCAGCGCGTCTCGCACCAGCGCGGGCAGCGCGCCGGCGCGATCGCCCGGGGGTTCGTGTAGAGTGGCGAGCGCCTCGAAGGTGCGCAGCACGCGCCAACGCTCGGGCGCGTTGACGTCGATCCAGATCACGGGCGCTCCCAGCTTGAGCGCCGCGGCGATCGTGTGGCCGGTGCCGCCGACGAACACGTGCGACGCGCCGTCCCAGATGCCGATCAGGATATCCGACTGCTCAATCATGACTCGCGCGGCCATGCCGACGCGCTCGGAGCAATGTGCCGCGAACGTGTCGCCGGCGCGGCCGTCGTCGGGCCGCTCGAGCTTCGCCAGGTAAAGAGTGGTGATCGCATCGTCCTGATCGGCGAGCGCGAAGGTGCGCGCCCGGGCTTCCAGCGTCGCGATGCGATCGGCGCGCGCCCTCGTCTCGGCGCTCAGGTCACCGGCTCCAGCCAAGATGGCGCGCGCCTCGGCGGCATCGACGGGCTTGGCGTTGATCGCGCGGTTGAGCGCGTGGCCGAAGGGGAGGGGGGCCACCAGTTCCCAGCCGCGCTTCAGCGCCAGGTCGGACGCGAGCTGGTCGGCGCCGTCGGCGAACAGGTTGTGCAGCCGCGTCGGCGCAACAGGCCCTAGCCCGAGCAGCGGGGGCTCGGCGGCGACCGCGGCGTCGATGCCGTCGAAGATCGCGGCAAGCACCTTGGCGATCGTCGCTTCGTTTGCGGCATAGCCGGGGTTGTCGACCCGATGGCCGGTCAGCGCCAGGCTCAGCCGTACCGAAGGCGGCGCGGGCGCATGCACGGCCGCCGCCTGCTGCGCGGCCATGCTAGCGGCTGCTCTCCGTCGCACTCGCGTCAAGGCGCCGTCGCACGTCCTCGAGGAAGGCGAGCCACGCGGGATCGTCTGGTTCGCCCTGCCAATGGCTGAGGTTTGCGGTCTGGGTCAGCTCGAACATCACCGGACGCTCGCATGCTTCGATCATCGCCGGCAGCAGCGTGCCGTTGCGGTCGCCCAGGGTTGCCTCCGCGCGCACCCAACGGGAGGCCACTGAGCGCTTCGACCAGAGCACGACCACCGCCTTGGCCGTGCGCAGGGCCGCTTCGGTGACCTCGTCGTAGGCTTGGCCCGCGCGCAGCGTCACGTCCCACCACACATCGAATCCGAGCGCGGTGAACGCCTCGGCGAAGCGACGCGCCGTCGCCTGGTCTTCGCGATTGTAGGAGAGGAAGATGTCCGGCGCGGCTACGGGCGCGCGCGCATCCTCACCGCCGAGGCGGCGCAGCGACTGGCGTCCGACCGTCAGCACCGAGCCCACCGGCAGGATGGTCGGCTGCGCGACCCGTGCCCCGTCGACGAAGGTGCCGTTGGTCGAGCCGAGGTCCGTCACCACAAGCTCGTCACCCTCGACGGTGATGCGGCAGTGGGCGCGGGAGACCTCGGACTCGGGCAGGACAATGTCCGCCGGCGCCGATCGGCCGAGCGTCGCGCCGGCGCGAGCGACTAGGTATCGCCGCCCCAGATAGAGGCCGTCGATGAGCTCAAGACTGTGCAGCGCGCGGTCGATCGCCAACTCCGCGCGGTCGGCGGCCGTCATGATCCGGGTCTGGTCCACGTCCAATCGGAACGCTCCCCCCGCCAGAATTGAGTTGGCGCACGGTGTAAACTTACCAGCCGGGCGCCATCAAGTCCGCGTAAAATTGACAGCCCCCAGCATCAACTCCGCATAAAGGCCCCGGCCGTAACGCACCGTTTTCACACAGATGCCTCCGCGAAGCGGTGCAGGCGCGTCCAAGCGTCGCGGCGCGCCTCGATCGATGCACAGCAGCGAGGCGGTGGCTCAGGTGGCGGACGGGGTGTCTGCGTCCGTAGAACTGCGTAGCGTCGCACTACGTCGCATTTTTCCTTCTACGTAAGGGAAAACCGGAAAATCCGTCGCTGCGCCACATCGCATGTTGTCGCATAACAGCGCATCGCTTATGGTGGGCGCGTTGATGGACTTCGGAGTTCGACGGACACATGCCACGCGTAGCCAAAGAACTGTCGCCGGTCGCGGTGAAGAACCTCAAGGCCCCCGGCTTCCATGCCGTCGGCGAAGTCCCCGGCCTGGCCCTCCACGTGCTGCCGGCGCCGAAGTCCAACCCCGACGCTCCATGCGGCGGCCGGACCTGGGTGCTGCGGACCATGGTCGGCGGCAAGCGGCGAGACATGGGCCTCGGCGGCTTCCCCGGCGTGACACTCGCTGAGGCGAAGACGGCGGCCCGTGAGGCCCGTGAGGCGATCCGCAAGGGCGTCGACCCCATTGAAGCCCGCAAGGCCGCCCAGCTCGCGCTGCGGGCCAGCGGCGCCAAGGCGCTGACGTTCAAGGAGGCCGCCGAGCGCTACATCGCCGCGCATGAGGCGTCATGGAAGAATTCGCGGCACCGCCAGCAGTGGGCGAACACTCTGACGGCCTACGCATACCCCAAGATTGGCGCGCTCGCCGTCTCGGCCATCGAGCTGCCCCATGTGCTCGAAATCCTCGAACCGATCTGGAACACGAAGACGGAGACGGCAAAGCGCCTGCGAGGACGTATCGAGGTCGTGCTCGATTGGGCGGCCGCGCGCGGCTACCGCCAAGGGCTCAACCCGGCGCGCTGGCGCGGCCACCTCGACAAGCTGCTGGCGCGGCCGTCGAAGATCGCCAAGCCGGAGCATCACGACGCGCTGCCGATCGACGACGTCGGCGCCTTCATGGTGAAGCTGCGACAGGCCGAGGGCATGGGCGCGAGGGCCCTTGAATTCGCGATCCTAACCGCCTCGCGCTCGGGCGAGGTCCGCGGCGCCACCTGGCCGGAGATCGACCTCAAAGCGCGCACATGGACGATCCAGGGCGCGAGGATGAAGGCTGGCAAGGAGCACCGCGTCCCGCTCAGCCAAGCGGCCGTTGACCTCCTCGAAAAGCTGCCTCGGATGGCCGGCGTCGACCTCGTGTTTCCAGCTGCCCGCGGCGGCACGCTGAGCGACATGACCCTGTCGGCGGTGCTCCGCCGGATGGAGGTTCCGGCCGTTCCACACGGATTCCGCTCGACATTCCGTGATTGGGTGTCCGAGCGCACCGCCTATCCGGGCGACATGGCTGAGATGGCCCTGGCGCATGCGATCGGCGACAAAACCGAGGCCGCCTACCGCCGGGGCGACCAGCTCGAAAAGCGTCGCCGGATGATGGACGACTGGGCGCGGTTCCTCGCGCGACCAGAATCCGCGACCGACGTAGTTAGCCCAATCCGCGGGCGCGCCAGGATATGAAGCAAGTTCGCCTGACCGATGAAGACAGGGCAGAGATCGCGCGGGCTGCTGAACAGGTCGAGGTCGAGGGCTTCGCTGAGCGGTTCGAGAAGTCGCTCGCGGTGCTTTCCGCCTATCAGCAATCCCGGAATCCGGAGAACCGCCGGCGCGCCGAACTGATCGCGGCGAGCGATTGGCCCACCAGCGACGCAGTGACGATGCTTCTCGGGCTGCGTCCGCTGAGCGGGGGAAGAGGCAGGGACCCCGAGCTGACCAGTCTCACGCGAGAGGCTTTGGCGAACCTACGCCCCAGGTACGGCATCGATCCGCCGCTGAACCCGTTGATCAAGGAACTCGAGCGTTTGGGTGCGTCCATCAACGTACGCCGGGCCGCGCAGCGCCGCCGGGCGCGGGGCGGCTTAATCTGATTGCGCCGCTTACGCGGCGCCCCCGGAGCAGCGCAATCCTTCGCCACACGTTGCAAAGGAGCGCGGCAAGTGGCGCAAAATCAGGCCCTCAAAGACTTCGACGACCTTCCCGACTCGGCCTTCGTTCGCCTGCCGACCGTCGCGGCCCTCTTCGCCTGTCACGGAGCCACTATCTGGCGGCGTGTCGGTTCGGGCGATCTCCCGCAGCCGGTTCACCTGGGGCCGCGTTCGACCGCGTGGCGTGTCGGTGATCTGCGCGCCAAACTCGCCGCTCTGGCCGAGGCCGCGTGATCGCAGATGGCCACCAACGAGAAAGACCCGCGCGTGCCGCGCGGGCCTTCCCAAGTCGATCAGCTGGGCAGCGATCGGCGGGAAGATAGTCCCGAAGCCTACGTCTCTCAACTTCCAATCACGCTCGGCTCGATCCGGAAGAACAGCCAGGACGAGGTCCGGGTCGGCATCGAGGAGTATCGCGGTCAGGTCCAGATCGACGTTCGGATCCACTCGAGCTTCACGACGGCCAACGTCTTCTTCGCGACGAAGAAGGGTGTCTCTCTCAACATCGCTCACCTGCCAGCCCTGATCCGGCTGCTGGAGAAAGCCGAAGAGGAAGCGCGAGCGGCGGGCTTGCTCGATGATGGCGATGCGTAGCTCGCATGGCCAAGCGGAAGCGCTCAGGCGGCGGTGGCCGGTTCTTTCAGCTCCACCACTACATGATGGACACCGAGGCCTGGGCATCGCTCACCGCGGCCGACCAAGCGATCTACATCGCCGTCGGCCGTCTATACGACGGGAGCAACAATGGATGCCTGTTCCTGGGCGTCCGAGACGCGGCAAGGTGCGCTCACGTCAACAAGGACACGGCAGCGAAGTGCCTCGCGCGTCTCGTCGAGCGTGGCTTCCTCGAGGTGGCGACGCCGAGCGGGTTCAGCCGCAAGGACCGCATCGCGACCGAGTGGCGTCTGACCGCCTTCAGGTGCGACAAAACCGGCGCGCTGCCGTCGCGAGCCTTCCGGGCTTGGCGTCCCGAAGTGCAAACAACAGTCCGAAATCAGGCCACCACGGTCCCCTCATTTCGGACTGTGAGCACCCGAAAAGGCTCTCACGGTCCCCTCGTTTCGGACCGTCAGGCTGTTTTCGGCCGATGAACGGTCCCCTCGTTTCGGACACATCTACAATCTACCAGCCGGGGGTGTGCGCCGCGGGGCCACCACGAGCAGCGCGTCACCACACCAAGGCAGCGTCGGCGACCTGCCAAAGCGCGACACGCGATCGATCCAGGGCAAGCGGCCTCGGTTGTAGCCGCGCCCCCCCGGTAAAGGCCGGTATCGCGCGAACGGGCTTCCGGCACCGCCACCCGGTGGCCCGTCGAACGCGAAACGCCGCGAATAGAAATTTGGGGTTTTCAATTGCCATCAGGGGGCTGCGGTTGTGGCCGCGCTCGGCCTACCACCCCAGAGGGTATGGGGTTAAGGCACCGGCCGCTTTCGACCCCGTGCACCCCGTGGATCGCCATCCAGAGATTTTTCTTTGGCCGTACGATTTTCGGTGGAAACCGCGAAAACGCCAAAGAAAAGGGGCGCAATCGCTTGAAATCCACGGCTTCCATCGACCATCCGGCGCCGCGCTCGTTTGATTTTAGTCGTGCGCCGTTTGATTTTAGTCGCCCACTCGAGCCGTCCCCCGGAGGAGGTTTCGCATACGCCTTTAAAAGGCGTCTGGCCCAAGAAACCGCCCGCCGAAGCGCGCTCGGCGATGCTCGAGGCACCCGGCCGGACCTTTCCGCCAGGCGGAGCCGCGTCCTGCATCGCGGAGGTTTCTGGTACGCCCATAAAAAGGGGTCCGGCCTCAAAAACTGCTGCCGAGCGCCAACGCGCCCGAGGCGTGACGTCCCATGACCGCGGCAGCGCGCTCCTCTGCCGGCGACGAGTTGAGATGTGGGGAATCTCCCCACGTCCCTCCAGCTCGCGCCGACGCCGCTCGGGTGCTGGAGAGGGCGCGTGACCGGCGCCCGGGATGACGATGAACTGCAGTCGGAAGTCAGGCGGGCCGTCATCTCCGGTACGGCGGCGCGGCAGCGCAAGCGCCGGGCGCGCTGGGCGAAGGGCGTCGTTGTGCTGAAAGTCGAAGTCAACCAGGTCGACACCGAGGAGATGCTGATCGCGGAAGGCCATCTGGACCCACAGCAGACCGACGATCGCAAGGCCGTCGAGGCGGCGCTTGCCGGGCTTATCGCGAAGCTCTGTCACGCGTGACGCCGCCGCCGAATTTTGTCGGCTAGACGCTGCGCCATGACCATCGACGGACCCACAGACGCAGGGCGCATGGCGAGGGCGGAGATCCGGTCTCTGTATGCCCGCTATGCGGAGCAAGAACGGACTCTGCTGGCGCGTGTGATTGCCCTGGAGAAAGCCGGGGGCGCCGCGTCGTTCCCCGACCCTGCCTTGGAACATGAACAGAAGGCCCGCGCACGGGCCCGTCTGATGCTCAATGGACACTCAGACAAGCTGCTGGCGCCGCCAAGGGGGCTCGGCGGTGGCAGCCTCGCCGAAATCAGAGTCGAACTCGACGAGACGCAAAATATAATGCGGGCGCTGACGAAAGCCGGCCTCGAGGCCGAGGCCGTCGAGGCGCTCGAACGCGTCGAGCAGCAAAAGCCCGCCTGGGAAGCGCTCGTGCGCAAGCAGGCGCTACGCATGGCGGCTGTCGCCGAGGGCGAAGCTGAGGCACAGAAATTCCTCGAGACCGTCGGCTACGACGTAGCGATCGCCCTGCCGATGAGCCTGTTCGTCGGCAGCGGCGCCACCGCGGGCAGGGACGTGGCGGACTTTCTCGCGGCGGCTGTCGCCGAGGGCATCGTCACCGAAGCCGAAATCCGAAAGGCAAAGCATGCAAAGGGGTAAGGCCTTTACCGGTCCAGGGGCCGAGCAGCGCGCCGAGCGCGTCGGCCACTGGCTCAAGGCCATGGCGGGCAGTGACTCTTCCCGCGAATGGTGCATCCGCAACAGGACCCCGCTGACCAAGGCGACTGGCGAAGGCGGCGACTCTATCGGCGGGTTTCTGGCGCCGATCGACTTCGACAATGCGATCATTGCCGTCCGTGACACTGTCGCGGCCTTTCGCAACGCCGAGGCGCGGCCGTCACGCTCAGACAATCGGGTGCGCCCGCGCCGGGTCGGAGGGCTGACGGCAAACTTCGTTGCCGAGGGCGCCTCGATCCCCGAGAGCCAGATGGAATTCGACAACGTGAGCGCCACGCTTAAGAAACTGGGCATCCTCGTCAGGACCAGCTCGGAGCTCTGGGATGACGAGGCCGTCGACCTCGCGGAATTCGTGGCCACCGAGGTTGGGTATGCATTCGCCGCGACCGAGGACAACTGCGGATTTAACGGTAACGGAACGTCGACCTATGGTGGGGTCGTCGGACTAGGAACCGCGCTCACGGGCAGTCTCTCGGCCATCAGCGCGCAGAGCGGCCACAACACCTACCTCACGTTGGACAACACTGACATCGCGGAGCTGATGGCCGGCATCCTGGCGGTCGGCATCCCAGGGGCCAAGTGGTACGTGAGCTCGGTCTGCTATGGCCAAGCGCTCTGCCGCCTGGCCGGCGTGTCCGGTGGCCTGGTGTCCCAAATCCTGCCGGACGGGACCATCCGGGCGAGCTACCTGGGCCACCCGGTGGTCTTCTCCTCGCAACTTCCGAACGCGACGTCGAGCCTCAGCGGCAAGCCTATGTTGTATTTCGGCGACCTGCGCCTCTCGTCAGTGATCGTTGAGCACCGAGCCGGAACCATCGTGGCGACCAGCTACGACCGATACATGGACCAGGACCAGGTGGTGCTGCGCGGCACGCGGCGGGAGGACATCACCAATCACAGCGTCGGTGACGCGGCGACTTACGCGCCCGTCGCCATGCTGGTCGGGGACTAAAGGAAAAAGACATGACGAATCAACGGCCAGAGCCGCGCGGCATCTGCAAGGCCGGCGCCCAACTTCTGAAGAAACAGCAGTCGGGCAGGATTGGCCAGCGAGAGCGGGACGCCGTCCTCAATGGCCCGTGCGGCATGATCAATCCGCTGGAGTGTCGCGTCCATGCCGCCGTCGTGATCGGGCGCGAATGGGACGCGGCCGAAGGCCGGCTGTTCAGCTAGCGGCGGTGAGCGATGACCGCCGCCGCCTTTCCTTACCGCCTGGCGCGGGCGGGGCCACTTCGCCGGCCGAACCGCGCTGGCCAAGCCGGAAAGTGGCCGGGTTTTGCTCCCCGTAACACCGGCAGCAGATCGAGCGGGCTCTGCTCCTTTCGCCGCGGCGGTCTGCGCCACCATGGCCCGGCGGTCCCCGACGGCCGCCGGGCCGCTCTTCGCATACATCTTCGTGCGCGCCGTGGGAGGGGTGCAGACAGGCCGCGAAGATCCGGCTCCGCGCCCGAGCGCCGCGTCGGCGCCGGGCGCGGCGCTGGGCTCGCCCGCTTCCTCAAGGAGCGCGGGACGGAACGAGCCGCGGCGACCCGGCAACGCTCGAGCTAGTCGCTCATATGGTCGACGATACTCTTGGAGACGCTGCCAGTGCCCAAGTTGGAGGTCGGAGGCGGGAAGGCCACGACATGACCGCGCATGCTCTTGGCCTGAGCCATCGTTCTCGGGTTATCGTCGCTCTCAACCCGCACGGGAGAGCGATGATGAAGCGGGACATGGAGCTTGTCCGCACCATCCTGCGCAACGTCCAAGACCGAGACAGCGTCGAGGCGGAGGAGGTGAAGATCGATGGCTATCCCGAATGGGTGGTGAACCGTCACGCGGAAATGCTCGCCGATGCTGGGCTTCTCCAAGCCGCGGGAAGTCTCCCGACGGAGGACGGCCTCATCATCACGATCCGAGACCTGACCTGGGAGGGTCACGACTTCCTCGCGGCCCTGGCCGATGAGGGCGTCTGGACGAAGATCAAGCAGACCTTCACCCCAACCCAGTTGGCGAGCATGCCGCTAGCGATCATCAAGACCGTGGGGATGGAACTCCTAAAGGCCTACGCCCTGCGGCAGATCGGGCTCGGCTCCTAAGCGCGAGACGCCCGTGGGCCAGAATCGTGCTCCCTATCGCCGCATGCCGTGCGCTTGCTCGATCGACTGGGCCGCCATCGGAACGTTCATGGCGATCGGCGCCGCCATCGCCACGCCGTACATCGCGGCCGGGATAGATCGCCGCCGCCGCCGGGCCGCCGCTGTCCGCCTGGCGCAGCTCATCTGTGAAGCGACCGAGGCCATCGCTGCGATCTCGGGTGCGGAGCGACGCCTGCCAATCGAGAAGATCGACGACGCCATCGTGACGCTGAACCTTCCTGCGCTGCTCGACCGGGCGGACGCCTTCCCCTCGGACAATGTTGACCGTGCGGAGGCGTTGGACGCCTTCGTCCGCGTCACCGGAGCGGCGAGAGCCACCTTGCGGAACCGCAACAACCTCCAGGCAGATGGCCTCTCGCCTGACAGTCGCGCCGCGATGCTCAGCCAGATGCCCGCGCTCCGCGACCGCGCATTCGCGGAGCTGGAGCGGATGAAGAGAGCGCTGAGCTGGCGCCCCACATAGTCAAGCCGGCGCGAGGAAGTAGGCGCTCATCTGGTCATAGAGCGAGTGCACCCACTCGACGAAGCCTTGCTCGTCCGTCAGCACCCGGACACGGGGATCGAGGTAAGTCGCGGAGTAGTGGAACACGGCGTTCCGGCAGCGCCTCAAGAGGTCGAGCTTGTCCCTGTCCGCAAGGACCGCCGACACCTGCGGGTCGTCGAGACCCTCCGCAACCCAGCCTTCGACTACGACGAAAAGGCACCCGTACCAGAGCAGCAGATAGGTCCAGCACGCCGGCTCTTCGGTACGCCCGGCGTCCATTTCGTTGAGAAAGTGCCGCCGGTTGACCATCGCCTGCAGGAAGTAGCGGTGCAGCACCGGGTATGCTTCGACGGCCGACGTCATCTAGCGGTTCCGCCAATGGACGTGCCGGTAAGTTCTCTCCACCCCCATTCGCCCGCAAATTGATCAAAATCGACTTCCGGGTTTCGCGCGCTGCCGGAGATAGTGATCCGAAGATCAACATGCGCCTCGCCGCTGGCGAGCGGTGTCACGGTCCGGGGGATAAGCCGAAAAATCGAACGGCCGGGAATGCTTCGATCGTACTTCTTCGGATCGTTTTCCATTGGGTCTGACGATGATCCCTCATCACTGGATACGATGCCGAACGCCAGTGGCGGCATGTTCGGCTCCGGCTTCAGGAGCGCGGGTGCTCCGCTCATCCCAGGGAAAACCGGAATCGTTGTCTCTACGAAGGGTGCCTGGACACGTTCGTCGCCGGTCGGGCAAACACGGACAACGCGCCCAACACGAAGCAGGGGACGCATCTTAACTTCAAACTGATCGGGCGGGTCTTCGCGGTAGGTGCTGCTCAAGTTCTGCGAAGCCAAAAGTCGCAACGATGTCGCCAACGGCGGGGTTCGCGCCAGCCAGCAGAAGGGTGGCGCCGAACAACGACTCGTCCGCGTCATCCTGCGCGAGCACACCGAGGGCGGCCAGATCGGCGTGGTCGTCCCAAGCCAAATAGCCCACGCGAGACATGTCGACGCGACCATGGTTCTGGGAGATGATCCTGAAGACGTTGGAGGCGGCCGACACTTCGTCGGGAACGAGGAACTCGCGAGGAGTGGAAGGATGGTGTCGCGGATAGGGATGCTGGAGGCGTTTGATCCCATGGCTGATGTTGTGGGCTGCGGTCAGGACCACGGCGCGTCTGCCGGCGCCGCGAATGACGAAGCCGGTGCCAACGGGGACGGGCAGCTTGTCGCGCTCCAGGTGGGCGAGGACAACTAGGAAGTCCCGAAATCCGTCGGGAAACGTTTCGGTCTCGTTCCACTCGAAGCCGTTCGCCAGTGCTTCCTCGATGGTCTGAATCACCTATCGCTCCCGCCAGGTGCGTTGGGCGTCAGCGTCTGCGCAGGCGAAGGCAAGCGTCCCCGGCGGCCCTGGCGCGTAGAACGGCGTCGGGTCGGCCTCCAGGTCCAGCCAGGTCATGCGCTGGTCGCGCGGTAGGATTACGGGCTGCCGGTTGTGGTACGGTGCCATGTCCGGCCCGGCGGCGGTGGTGAGCAGCGTGCAGCTGTCGATCGGCCCGTCGGCGGTGTCGGCGTGGTCCCAGAGGCCGGCGAAGCAGAACCAAGGCTGATTGGTCACGGTCACTTCCCACATGGTCTTGGCGCCCTTCTCGCCGGTCCACTCGTAGAAGGCGTCGGCGGGGATCAGGCAGCGGCGGCGACGAAATGCGTCGCGGAACGCCGGCATCGTCGCCACGGTCTCCGACCTGGCGTTGGTGGCCAGGAACTTCTTCGCCTTGATCGGCTGGACCCATGACCCCGGGACCAGGTCCCAACGCACGACGGCGACCTCCAGCCCGGCCGCTATGTCGTAGGCGTTGACGGGGCGGATGATCGGCGTGGGGTCGGTCGGACGCACGCCGTCGCGGATGTTCGGCAGATCCAACGGCAAGTGCAACTCGATGCGTGTCTGGCTGAAGTCCTCGGTCCAGTCGCGCAGGCCGTACTTCTTGTGTCTGAAGTAATTGCACACCGTTGTAGGTCCTCGCTCCGCCCGATTCAACTCCCGCGACGCCGATCAGTTAAGGGTTGTCCACAGATGGCCCGACACCACTACACCATCGTTTCGAAGAAGACCCGAGGCGGTCGCTTGATCGAGCGCGCGACCGAGTACCCCTCGCGCGGCGAGGCGGACATGGCGTCACTGCGCTTGATCCGTCAGCACGGTCTGGACGCCGTGGCCGCGGTCACCGTCGATCGCGAGCTGGTCGTCGGTGACGTGCTGCCGGCCTAAATCACGGCGGGCGACGCCCGCGGGCCGGACCGGACCAGCTCCGCTCGTTACTGGATCAGCTCATTTGCCTGGCGCAGGGGACGCCGCTCACGCCGGCGATCGTGCCGGACCTCGTTGGGTACACGGCGAGCAATTAAATGCAGGCGCAGCGGGGCCATCTGACCGACCGGCAGCACTTTCGGGCTAGGAAACGGCTCGCCATGGGTGCAATTCGTAAACGCCGCCGCGTAGGATCGAGTCGGCAGCGAGGTGAACGCGAAAGAACGACGTTCGCCCGGGAGGAAGCGCGCGATTGCCCGAACGAGGCGAAGGGCCTAGCAGACGCCAGCGCGCCGCGGCGAGCCCTTCCGCTCGTCTGGCCGCCGGCCGCGGAGACGCGTGAGTTGGCGAAGAGATCCACACGGACGAGGGATTTGGGCCGCGAGGCGCCCGCGGCGGACAGCTTCCAGGTCCAGGCACGCGTCCAGGCAGCTCAAACAGCTGCGGTGCCACACCTATATTTTAATGGCTTCGTAAGCACGCTGTCGACGGGCGACGTCGTGTGTGTGCTCGAGCGGAACGGGCTGCCGGTTGGCCTGCTGAATATGTCGTTCACGGTCGCGAAGAGCCTCTCAGTGTCGCTCGGCGGCGTCGTCGCAGCCCTAGAGAAGATATCCGAGCGAGACATGCTCACCACAAAGGACCTGGAAGGCATGTTCGCCAGCGAAGAGAAGAGCCGATAATGCAATACGCCCCACTGACAATGACCGTGCCGCGCGCCTCCGCGAAGCTCAACTCGTTCAGGAGTCTGCCGAAAGGGTGGCACTACGGACAGGGTGACGCGATCGCCAACGACGTGCTCACGAACGCCGAAAAGGTGGTTCGTTACCTCGTCATGAGCGGATTTTCTCGTACCGACGCATTTCCCGGAGTCGGTGGCGAAGTGCAGGTCACCGGGTATAACGGGGGCAACTTCCTTTCAGTTGACGTCAACACCGACGGCAGCTTTGACGTGCGTCATGAGGCTGACGGCCGGGAGTGTTGCTACGAGGACGGGGTTGTCTGGCCGGATGTGAAGGACGCCATCAACAAGGTCGCGATAGAGATATGGGGCACATCCGCCTTATCCACCCTCGGCACTGGGACCCCACCCGCGCCCGATTCTCTGATTTGGCGTTCAAGAAGTCTAGCGACGGGGGACTTTCGGTTGTTGAGGTCGACTGCGCGGTCGCTCGAAGTGGCCTGATCTGCGAGCACATTCGCCAATTCTATCAAGGGGTCGGAGGCGAGCCAGCGATCTTCTTGGAGATCGAAGACGGGGAGTGGCCGGCCGGATATACGATCGAACCCACGGTTCTCGAGAACGAGGACGAATGTCATCGCGAGGTCGGTGGCGTAAGTAACAAGGGCCTCCAGCGGCTCTTCAACGCCAAAGACTGGCGCATCTTCAAGATCTGCGACCCCGACGGCGTCAGGTTGCTGACCGAGGCCGACCTGGCTCCGGCCGGCAGCTGAAGCCCCCAATGCCCGGCCACCACTACGCCCTCGTGACCAAGCCCGTCCGCGGCGGCCGCTAGGTCGAGCAGGGAGTTCCCGTAGCGTGGGGAAGCCTGACGAGGCGACGCTGTCGCTAATCGGGCGCCATGGCTTCGACGATTGCCCCGGGCTCAGTTCGGGTCAGAATAGATGCCTTGGTGATAGATCATCTCGTCGTAGTCTTCGTCGTCCCGAGCCCTAGCCGCGGCGTTGTTGATGTCTCGCTGCTCGTCGAGGTCGCGCTGTTGATCCCGGTACGACTGCTGGAGCTGATCGTCGGCGGCTTGCTCCTCCTTCGCCTGGCGGATCGCGTCATCCTCCTGCACCTGGCGGTCGCGCTCGGCTATATCGGCTTCGATGGCGCGATCCGCGGCGTTCTCGGCGCTATCGCCATCGCCGTGGTCGCTGTACGGGTCATCATAGCTCGACTGAGCGTGTACGGCCGGCGCTGCTAGGACCAACGTGGCGAAGGCGCTGGCGGCGATCAGGAGGGTTTTCATGCGGCTCTCCACGTCATGGCTGCAACGCATAGGCGCTCCATGGTCTCCAAACCGTTCACTCGGCCGCCTTTTTGGAGGTTCGGCTCAGCCCCAGTTCGGCGCCCGGCCGGATGAGGCTTCCGGAACGGGCCCTGTCGGGACGTGGATGCTCACCCGCGCCTTAGGCCTGCGGGCGCCGCAGATCGAACAGACCGCGCGCCGCTCCAGCTCCTCAAGCGTCGTGTCCGGCCCCCAGCGCTCGAGCGCCTCGGCCGCGGGCACGGTCCAGCCGTAGTGGCGGCGCAGCTTGTGGAGCTCACCCCAGAACCCGTTTTCCATCTCGACCGACACGCTCGCGCTGCAGTCGAAGTGCACGAGGATGCCGCGCTCGGGCTCGGCCAAATGGCGGAGGGTCGCGCTGGGCATCCCGGCTACAGGCTCGGCGGCCGTTGGCTTGCAGCGTCTCTCCGGTCCTCGGCGGGCGTCTCGATGTCGATCAAGCCGTTGTCGAGGTCGTCGCTCGTGCTGTCGAAGTACACGTGCACATCTGGCCTCGCCCAAGTCACCCGGACGCCCACGAACCGGGCCCCCATGCGGTTCTGTAGCCGCTCGACGTTGTAGTGCGTCGGCTTGCCGAACTTGGCGACGAGCGCTTGGAGAGCGTCCTGCTGGCTCTCGATCCCGGTGGTCCGGATCACAATCTCCGCGACGTTGTCGCCATCCATGATGAGACTGATCGGCTGTTTAGCAAATTCAGCGTGGGCCTCGGTAGTGTCGCTCAGCCAGAGCCAACGAGTGTCCTTGATGTCCCGATCCAGCGCCCAGCAGTCAAACGGGATCGGGACGATGTCATATCCGCCGGACGTGTTCCGCGGGCATTCGGGAAGGGCAGGCGGCGAGCCGACCTGAATCCCGAGCACTGTCGGGACGGGCGCTGCGTAGACGCTCGTCGTCGCCGCGAACGCTGCCGCGAGTGCGACCAGAAGGGGCTCGGCGAGGCGGCGGAGGGTGGTGCTCGGCATTGCTATCGGCAACCCATCTTCATCGTGAGCGCGCCCATGAGCGCGGGCTCGGGCGGCATCGGCCCGCGGCCGTCGTCGCCAGTCAGATAGGTGCGCACGAAGGCGTCGACGCTCTTCGCGCACGACTTTGGAAGAATGCCGGGCGGCGTGTTTTGGGCGTTGAGCCAACCATACATGTAGCCCGCCATGAAGGCGCGACAGGCTTCGGCGCGAACGGGGTCAGATTGGTGTCCGCTCGCGGCCTTCTGATATTCGAGGCAGTCGAGGTGCAGCGCCGCGTCGCTCATTTCCGGCTGCGGCCAGGCCGCAGCGTGGGCACAAACCGGCAGGCAGAGCGCGAAGACCGCGAGGGCGATGGCGGGGGCGACGTACTCGTCGCAACGGCGAACAGGTCGGGGCGCGCGGGCTCGGTCATCCTAGTCCGTCCGGCTCCCAAGGCCCGCAGAGCCGCGCGCTGCGTTCGAAGAGCGTCAAGATTTGCTCCGCTGCTCGCCTAGCTTCGCGGTCGGACATCGCCTCGAAGAGTGTTCTCCCAGGTCCCCTTGGTCGGAGGTCCGCCCTGCACCCACGTCACCTGCGCCTGCAGCTCGCGAAAGGTCTCGTGGAGTTCGCTCGGCAAGTCCCGCTCGAAGAGACCGACCATAGACAACAGCGAACCGAGGATGCGTTGCCGCAGTGGGCCCCCAGTTGTCGCGAGCGCCTCGGCGGCGGCGCGAAACTTCCAGTAGTAGTTCGGCTCGACCATGGCAGCAGGCCACGCCGGCTCACCGTTGCCGACCATGCCGCCCGCCAGGGCGATCGCCGCGTCGCGCTTCGTCGGACGCTTACCGCCGAGCCGCGCCTTTGCAGCCTCAACGGCCAGGGCGCGCCGCTCGGATGACCAGCTGAACATGCGGTCGGCATGGCGAACGAGGCGCGCATTCGAGACGCTCAGCTCGGTTTTGCCGGCTTTGAACGTGTGGGGCATCTCGTCCTCCGTCTTCAGAGCCATCCGTCGCACGCGCCGCGCCGGCGGGCAAACGGGCGCGATCAGCGTTTGAGCGGCCCCGAGCGGTAGGCGAGGGCGCCACCCTTTTCGGTCAAACGAAGAGCGCGCGGATGGCGACGATCTCGAGCAGATGGCTTGCGAAGACGATCAGCCGCGCGGCGGTCTGACGATTGTGGCGCACGTCTCGGTGGCTCGGCGGGTTTTTCGCGTGGCCGATGGCGCCGGAGAAGAGGAACTTCATGGAGTCCTGCTCACCCCTCAAAGCCGTCGTATCGGTCAGAGGCCCCGCAGGCAGCTCAGTACCCTTCGACTTGCTCGGGTCAGGAGCCTCGCGAAAAGCCGCCATCATGAGATCGCGGCCATACATGCTGTTGTCGAAGCCGCCGACGCGTCGCACCGCGACTTCGACCATCTTGAAGGCCTGGAACACCGCAGTCTCGTAGTCGCCGCGGAGGTAAAGGTTGTGCACCTTGTCGGCCAGCTCGGGCTGCAAGAGCTCGATCGGGAGCGTTCGGCCGAGCCTATACGTCTCGACGTCGACGCAGAGTCTTCAGTTCGCGCCCCCGCCGAGTGAACAAGTACCACGGGTTAACGCCCTGACTGGGGTTGCGGACAATGATCCCCTGAGTTTGAAGCCACGAAATCGCCTCGGCGACGGCAAGCTCGACTGGCGCAAGCGAGCCTCGCGGATAGCCGCCGGCCACCTGACCGCTATCGATCTGCGAGATCAGAATTCTCTTGCATGAAGCCGGAGCTCTGGGAGACACCGGGAATCACCTCGATCAGCACACCTGCCAGATCCTCCGGCCCAAGGGCCAACAGGTCGCTAGGTTCGGGAAAGACTTGAAGAAGTGTTGGAGCCATGAGCTGAAAGGAGCCCTGATCTATTGATGGTCTGGATGATGGGTGCTCTGGTAGATAAGACAAAATTACCAATAACTTCAATACGTAGTGGCGGACGGGGTGGGATTCGAACCCACGGTGCGCTTGCACGCACGGCGGTTTTCAAGACCGCTGCCTTCAACCACTCGGCCACCCGTCCGCTGGCCGCGGCCTCTTAACAGGCGCCCGCCGCCGGCTCCAGCGGGGGGCGGGGCGCGCGGTCTTGCGCAGACGGTTGATCCGGCCGATTGAGCGGCATGCGCCACGGACGCTTCATCACGCTCGAGGGCGGGGAGGGGACCGGTAAGTCGACCCAGGCCGCCCGGCTTGCAAAGCGACTGACGGCCGCCGGCCGCGCGGTGGTTGCGACCCGAGAGCCCGGCGGGTCGCCCGGGGCCGAGGCGATCCGCGCGCTGCTCGTCGAGGGGGCGCCCGACCGCTGGTCGCCGACGACCGAGACGCTTTTGATGTATGCCGCTCGCCGCGACCACATCGAACGCGTGATCGAGCCGGCGCTCGCGCGCGGCGCCTGGGTGGTGTGCGACCGCTTCCTCGACTCGACCCGAGCCTACCAAGGGGCCGGCGGCGGCGCGTCGATGGACCTGATTGCCGCGCTTGAGCGGGACCTGGTCGGACCCTGCATGCCCGACCTCACCCTCGTCCTGGATCTGCCGGTCGACCTCGGCCTGAAGCGTGCGGCGGACCGCGCCGGGCGCGAACGCCGGTTCGAGGCGAAGGGCCGGGCCTTCCACGAACGGCTGCGCCAGGCCTTCCTCGACATCGCCGCACGTGAGCCGGCGCGCTGTACGGTCATTGCGGCCGACGCCGCCGTCGGGGCCGTAGAGGCGGCCGTCTGGCGGTCGGTAGAAGAGCGCCTCGGGATTCCCGCCCGTGGCTGAAGCCCTGGCCATCCCCCACCCGCGAGCCGTCCACGGCTACGAGCGCGGCGAGCGCGTCGAGGCGGCGTTCCTCGCCGCGCTCGCGCGCAATCGCCTGCACCACGGCTGGCTGCTCACCGGCCCCGAGGGCATGGGGAAGGCGACCTTCGCCTATCGCGCCGCCCGCCGGCTGCTGGGCGCGGCCGCCGACGCGGCATTTGGCCAGCTCGGAGCGTCGCCAGAGGATCCGGTGTGCAAGCTGGTCGCCGCGCGCTCGCACCCGGACCTTCTGGTGATCGAGCGCTGGAGCGATGATGGCAAGACGCGAAAGGTCATCCCGGTGGAGGAGGCGCGCCGGCTGCCCGAGTTCTTTTCCAAAGCGCCCGGTCTTGCCCGCTGGCGCGTTGCCATCGTCGATGCGGTCGACGACCTGAATGTGAGTGGCGCCAATGCATTACTTAAGATATTGGAGGAACCGCCTGAACGCGGGGTTTTGCTGCTAATCAGTCACGCACCGGGCGCCCTGCTGGACACCATTCGCTCGCGCTGCCGGCGGCTGGCGTTCCGTCCCTGGCCAGACGAGGCGGTCGCCGAGTTCGTCCGCCGCCGGACTGAGGCCTCGGGGGAGGACGCGCTGCATCTGGCGCGCATGGCCCACGGCGCGCCGGGCCAGGCGCTGCAACGGCTTGCGCGAGGCGGGATCGCGGCCGACGAAGCGGCGCGAACGCTGATCGGCCGTCTTCCCGACGCCGACCTGACCGCACTGCAGGCGTTGGCGGACGGATTCCGCGGGGGCGAGGGCGCCGAGCGCTTCGCAATGCTGATCGAGCGCCTCAGCGATCAGGCGCTCGGGAGCGCCGTCGCCGCGGCCACGGATGGGGCGCGAGAAAGCGCACGCTGGGCCGAACTCGCCACGCGGCTGGCTGCGCTGCCTGCCGAGGTCGACGGCTTGAACCTTGACCGCGCCGACGCCTTCTGGACGGCGATCGGCGAACTGCGCGCCGCGGCGAGGGTCTGACCGCGGCTATGCTGATCGACAGTCACGTCAACCTTCATGCAACCCAATTCGCGCATGATCGAGAGGACGTCATCGCCCGCGCACGGGCCGCCGGTGTCCGCGTCATGGTGACGATCTGTGATCGGATGGACCGCTTTGCGGCGGTTCGCGAGATCGCCGAGACGCACGGCGACATCTGGTGTTCGATCGGCGTTCATCCGCACGAATCGAAAGATTTTCTTACACTTTTTGTTAACGATCTTACCGACCGCATCAGCGGTCGCGTAGTAGCCATCGGCGAATCAGGACTGGACTTCTTCCATGATCATAGCCCCCGCGAAGCCCAGGTCCAGGTCTTCCGTACACATATCCGCAGCTCGCGTGTGAGCGGCCTGCCGCTGATCGTCCACGCCCGCGATGCCGATACTCAAATAGCGGAAATCCTTGAAGAAGAGTACGCGCGAGGTCCATTCAAGCTGCTCATGCACTGCTTCACAAGCGGCCCCGAGCTGGCTCGCCGGGCCGCGGCGATAGGCGCGTGGTTCTCGGTCTCGGGCATCGCGACATTCAAGGCGGCGGAGGCGGTGAGGGCGGTCGTCCGCGACCTCCCGGCCGAGCGAATTCTGGTCGAAACCGACTGTCCCTACCTTGCGCCGGTCCCGATGCGCGGACGACGCAATGAGCCCGCCTTTCTGCCTCACGTGCTGGCCAAGCTGGCCGAGATTCGGGGCTGGAGTCTGACCGACGCCGAGGCGCGAACCGAGGACGCCTTCTTCACGCTCTTCGATCGGATTCCGCGGCCGTGACCGGCGGGCTCGAGTTCACGATTCTCGGCTGCGGGTCCTCCGCCGGCGTGCCTCGCGCGGACGGCGCCTGGGGCGCCTGCGATCCGGCCGAACCGCGCAACCACCGCAGCCGCTGCTCGATCCTCGTCCGCCGGCTGTCAGCCGCCGGCGCGGAGCAAGCGACCACGGTCCTGGTCGACACTTCGCCGGATCTGCGGCTGCAGACGGCGGCGGCCGGCGTGAAGCGGCTGGACGCGATCCTCTTCACCCACGACCACGCCGACCAGGTGCACGGCATCGACGACGTTCGCGCCTTCGCGCTGCGCAACCGACGCCGAACGCCCTGCTATATGGATGCCGCGACCCACGCGACGTTAATGCGCCGCTTTGGCTATATCTTCCGAGGCGAGGGCGGCTATCCGGCGATCTGCGACGACCATCTCCTGCCGCCGCATGGCGCCGATTGGAGCATCGAGGGGCCA
Source organism: uncultured Alphaproteobacteria bacterium (assembly GCA_963794315.1). Taxonomy (GTDB): domain Bacteria; phylum Pseudomonadota; class Alphaproteobacteria; order Caulobacterales; family Caulobacteraceae; genus Poindextera. Next base: position 191,036 of record CAWCDF010000004.1, on the reverse strand, counting down.
TCGGGCGCGATTCCGATCGTGAGCTTCGACCAGGACCACGGCGGCGTCCGCTGCGTCGGCTATCGCTTTGGATCCGTTGCCTATTCCTGCGACGTCGTCAGCTTGCCGGAGGAAGCGTTCGTCGCGCTCACGGGCGTCAGCGTCTGGATCGTCGACGCCTTGCGCTACACACCGCACCCCACGCACGCGCACCTCGAGCGAACGCTCGAGTGGATCGCGCAGGTCAGACCAGAACGGGCCATCTTGACGAACATGCATATCGACCTGGATTTCAATCGGCTATCTCGGGAACTTCCTGCCGGCGTTGAGCCGGCCTACGACGGCCTGCGGTTCGTTGCGCCATGCGCGGCCTAGCTCGTGGCCCCCACCAATTGCTGATAATCTATCTTAGACGCAATTTGGGTGAAGCTCGAGGGGTGTCCGTGAGCCGGCCGTAGACATTCGGCGGGGCGGCGCTTAGGTCTCCGCTGTTCGCCGCCCCTCTGGCCATCGAGCGCGCCGCCCCGTGAAGGTCTCGATCCTCGACGACTATTTCGACACGCTGCGCACGCTGAGCTGCTTTGGGAAGCTTGCCGGTCACGACGTGACGATCTGGACTGACCATGTACAAGACACGGACGCGCTTACGACGCGTCTGCAAGACGCCGAGGCGCTGGTCTTGATCCGCGAGCGCACCAAGGTCGGCGCGGATCTAGTCGCGCGGCTCCCCAGACTTCGCCTCATCAGCCAGCGCAGCGTCTATCCGCACATCGACATCGACGCCTGCACCCGCGCCGGGGTTATCGTGTCGTCGAACCTGCACTCCGACACCCCTTCCTACGCCGCTGCTGAGCTGACCTGGGCGCTCGTGATGGCGGCGATGCGGCGCATCCCGCAGCAGATGGCGTCGCTCAGGCGTGGCGAGTGGCAGATGGGCGTGGGCGACAGCCTGCACGGCAAGACATTGGGAATCTACGGCTACGGCCGCATAGGGACAGTCGTGGCCGCCTACGGCCGGGCTTTCGGCATGGACGTTCAGTTCTGGGCGAGCGAGGCCTCCCGCGCGCGCGCCCTCGCCGACGGCCACGCGGTTGCGGCCAGCAAGGCGGCCTTCTTCGAGACCAGCGACGTCGTCTCCCTGCACCTGCGGCTCGTGCCTGCCACACGCGGCATTGTCACGGGCGAAGACCTCGCCCGCATGAAGCCGACCGCGCTCATCGTGAACACCAGCCGCGCCGGGCTGGTCGAGCCTGGCGCCCTGGTCGCCGCGTTGGAGGCCGGGCGGCCCGGCCTGGCCGCCGTCGACGTGTTCGAGGACGAGCCGCTGCGCGACCCACGCCATCCGATGCTCCAGCTCGACAACGTGGTCGCGACTCCACACATCGGCTACGTGACCCGCGACGAATACGAGCTGCAATTCGCCGACATTTTCGACCAGATCCTCGCCTACGCCGCTGGCCGGCCGATCAACGTCGTCAACCCCGACGTCCTGAAGCGCAGCGCATGAACGGCCCCCCGACCGACGTCGACCCCGTCCCCCGCCTGCTCGCAATCATGGCCCGGCTGCGCGATCCCGACAGCGGCTGCCCGTGGGATCTCGAGCAGACGTTCGCGACCATCGCCCCTTACACTATCGAGGAAGCCTACGAGGTGGCCGAAGCGATCGACCGCCGCGACCTGGGCGAGCTGAAGGAAGAGCTGGGGGACCTTCTGCTGCAGGTCGTCTACCACGCGCGCATGGCCGAGGAGGACGGAGTTTTCACCTTCACAGACGTCGTAGAGACGATATGTAACAAAATGATCCGACGACATCCTCATGTGTTTGGCGAAGCGAGCCATCGTGACGCCGCCGAGCAAACGCGCGCGTGGGACAAGATCAAGGCCGAGGAGCGCGCCGCCAAGGCGAGCCAGCCCAGCATCCTGGACGGCGTGCCGGCCGCCCTGCCCGCTCTGATGCGCGCCGAGAAGCTCACCCGCCGCGCCGCCCGCGTCGGATTCACCTGGGCAAAGCCCGAGGATGTCATCGAGAAGCTGCACGAGGAGTTGGGCGAGCTCGCCGCCGAGACCGCCGGGGGCGATGCAGCCAAGATGCGCGAGGAGATGGGCGACGTGCTCTTCGTCTGCGCCAACCTGGCGCGGATGCTGGAGGTCGATCCGGAGGATGCGCTGCGCGCGGCGAACGCCAAGTTCACCCGCCGCTTCCATGCGATCGAGCAGGCGCTGGCGGCGCGGGGCCGCACGCCTGAGGAGTCGAACCTGGCCGAGATGGACGGGCTCTGGGACGCGGCGAAGCGCGCCGAGCGCGGCTAGAGCGCATGTGCAATGGTTTCGAGCAGGACATCGCCTACCGCGCCTACTGCGCGGCGATGGAGGCTATCGAGTGGGGAATGCCAACTCAGCAAAGCGAGCTTGACCTGCCGCCGCGCGAGCACGTGCACATCAGCGAGATCGCTGCAGTTATGCGGCTTGCAGCCAACGGCGTCGAGCTTGCGCCCATGCGGTTCGGCTTCCCACCGCCCAGACCGAAGGCGAGCCCAGTCTTCAACTTCCGCTCCGAGGGACGGAGCTTTAAGGACAGCCGCCGTTGCCTGATCCCCGTCTCGGCCTTCTTCGAGTACGTAGGCGCGAAGTACCCGAAGACGCGCTACCGCTTCACCTCGGCGCGTGAGGACTTCCTCTGCATCGCCGGGATCTGGCGGCCGGCGAACGACAACACAGTGGCGGGCGATTTCACGTTGCTGACCACCGCGCCCGGCGAGGACATCAAGCCCTACCACGACCGGCAGGTCGTGCTCCTGCAGCACGCCGACTGGCCTCACTGGCTCTATCTGTCGCGGCCCGAGGCAGAGCTTCTGAGACCGGCTCCAGCGGGGACGCTCCGCGTGATGAAGGACGCCGAAGGCGCGGAGCCTAGCCTGCTGCCCTAGCCCGCAGCCCTTCCGCACGCCGCCAGGCCGCGAGTGTTTGGATCGCCTCGCGGGTGAGCCAGCCCCTCCAATCAGCCTTCGCCTTCGTCCAGGCGTCGGCGTCCACAAAACCCCAGTCCCAGAACAGCGGCCAGCCGCCGTCGGCCTCTTGCGCGCCGATCAGGGCGTCGATAGCCAAATCGATCCGCCCGGCCAGCGGTTCGGCGAACGGGCTCGCCGGCGTCGGCGCAAGGTCCAGCGAAGACCCGTGCTCGTCACCGGCATCGTGCGCGAGCTCGGAGCGTATGACGCGCTCGACGAGCTGCTTTCGAAGATCGCCCGGCGCGCCCGGCGCCTGTGCAAGCCGAGCGGCGCATTTGAGGTCATAGGCGCCTTCAATGATACGGACATTGGCGAGCGTACGCCTAAGGCTTGCCTCAGCGGCGCCGAGCAACTCTGGCGCAGCGGCCTCGCGCCAGCGGTAGAGGTAGCCGAGCAGCTCGGCGCTCGGGTTGAAGGCGAAGCCGTTCCAGTTCTCCGCCAGGTCCTTCGACCAGCTCCACCAGGGCGCATGCGGCGCAAGATCCACATCCGGCGAGATGATCGGCCAGACGCCCGCGTCCCTGTCGAACGCCTGCTCCAGCCAGCCCAGCGAAGCGCGCACCATCGGATGGCCTGCGTCCGCGTCGACCTCGCCTAAGACCCGCAAGCCCACGCTGGTCGCGATCGCGCTCGACGCCGGGGTCGCGAGATCCGGCTCGAGGCCATGACCGAAGCCTCCGTCGCCGTTCTGATAGCTGACCAGCGCGTTCAGCACCGGCGCTGGTCCGGCTTCGCCGAGGCCGAAGGCGAGCAGGGCCCGGTCGAGCGGACGACCGGTCGCCTCGACGAACGCACGCGCTCGCGCGAATCCCGCGCTCGACAATCGGCTGGCCATGGCTGGGCTGGTCCTCCCCTCGCCGCGCGAAGCCTCCTCGGTCAGCCATACGCTGTCAAGAACAAATAGCGAACAACGCTCGGCGCTATTGCGCCGCTTCCTTGAACAGCGCTTCGGGAAACAGCCGCTCGAAGCGGCCCAACGCCGGGCCGTCAAGCTTCACGGAGAGTCTCACCTGGCCATCCGCCTCGTCGCGACGTGCGACAATACGGCCGTGGCGGTAAAGCCAGGCGAGCGCGCGCCCATCGTCCGCGCCGAGCACCGCCTCGACCGGCTCGCTGGAGTCGACCAGGGCGGCGAGCGCGCCGAGCAGAGCCCCGGTCCCCTCCCCGCTCGCAGCCGAGATCGGGAACGCCGGCGTTTCGCCGGACCGCCGCGCGCGGGCGGCGAGGCGGCCGCGCTCGGTCGCATCGAGCAGGTCGATCTTGTTCCAGGCTTCGACCATCACCTGCCCCGCATCTGGCCCGGCCTCGATCTCCGCCAGCACTTTACCCACATCCTCGGCCTGGGCGTCGCTGTCAGGCCCGGCGATGTCGCGCACGTGTACGATGACGTCAGCTTCGCGGACCTCCTCCAGCGTGGCGCGGAAGGCCTCGACCAGTTCGTGCGGCAGGTCGGAGATGAAGCCGACCGTGTCCGACAGCATGGCCGGACGCCCATCGGGCAGGCGAACCGCGCGGACGGTGGGGTCGAGCGTTTCGAACAGGCGGCTGCCCGCGCCAACCTTGGCCTCGGTCAGCCGATTGAACAGGGTCGACTTGCCGGCGTTGGTGTAGCCGACCAACGCGATCGTCGGATGCGGCGCCCGCCGTCGCGCGTCACGTTGCAGCCGGCGGCCGCGGCGCACGTCGGCCAGTTCGCGCTTCAGCCGTGCGATACGGACGGCCAGCAGGCGCCGGTCGGTCTCGATCTGCGTCTCGCCTGGCCCGCTCATGGCCCCCAGCCCGCCGCGTTGGCGCTCGAGATGGGTCCAGGTCTTGACCAGACGCGAGCGCTCGTACGCCAGGCGGGCGAGCTCGACCTGCAGCCGCCCTTCGCGCGTGCGGGCGCGGCGGGCGAAGATCTCCAGGATCAGCCCGGTGCGGTCGATCACTTTGGCGCTCCAGGCGCGCTCGAGATTGCGCTGCTGTACGGGAGTCAGCGCGTCATCGATCACGACGACGTCGATCGAGGCGCCGGCGCAGCGGGCGGCGATCTCGTCCACCTTGCCGCGGCCGAGCAGCGTCGCGGGCGCTGGCGCGCGCAGCGGCACAGTTTCGGCGCCCTCGATCGCCAGGTCGAGCGCCTCGGCCAGGCCACGCGCTTCGGCGAGTCGGGCTGTGGAATCGCGTGCCGCGTCGGCGCCGGGCCTGACGGGGTGAAGAACAAGGGCCGTCTCGATGGGCGACCTATGGTCGATCTGACGCTTGCTCAATCGCTGTCCTGGTCGGAGCCGGGCTCATACAGCTGGACCGGTTGCGCCGGCATGATGGTGGAGATGGCGTGCTTGTAGACGAGCTGCGACTGCCCATCGCGCCGGAGCAACACGCAGAAATTGTCGAACCAGGAAACCACCCCCTGAAGCTTGACCCCGTTGACCAGGAAGATCGTCAGCGGCGTCTTCGACTTGCGGACGGAGTTTAAGAAGGTGTCCTGCAGGTTCTGCTTCTTTTCGATCGTTGTTGACATGGCGCCTCTCGCGCTCCTTTTTTGTTCGAAAGCCAACGCTTTCACACACACGCCCTTGATGTAGGCCGGCCCGACCGACGCTCGCAATGGGCGTGATCGTCAGCGCGCGGTCGCGCGCGCGTTCTGCTCATATAAGACGCGCAGCTTCATCCCGACAGGGCCGGGCTTGCCGTCGCCGACGGTCGCGCCGTCGATGGCGACGACCGGCAGCACCAGCGCCGAGGCCGCGGTCATGAAGGCCTCCTTGGCGTGCTTCACGTCTTCGACGGTGAAGGGCCGCTGCGAGACGTTGAACCCAGCTTCCGTCGCCAGATCGATGAGGCTCTTTCGCGTGATGCCGCGCAGGATGTTGGCGTTGGTGTCGCGGGTGCGGATCGTTCCATCGGCGTCGACGATCCAGGCGTTGGTCGATGCGCCTTCGGTGATGAAGCCCAGTTCGTCGACCAGCCAGGCCTCGTAAGCGCCGGCCTCGCGCGCCGCCTGCTTGGCCAGCGCGTTGGGCAGCAGGCCCACCGTCTTGATGTCGCACCGACCCCAGCGGTTGTCTGGTCGCGTCAGCACCGCGACTCCCTTTGCGGCCTTCGCCTGCTCGGCGGCGTAGTTCACGGTCTTGGCTGTCACCACCACGCTGGGCGGGGTCGAGGGGTGCGGGAAGGCGTGGTCGCGGCGCGCCGTGCCGCGGGTGATCTGCACGTAGGCCGCGCCATCCTTGATCCGGTTGCGCCTGACCGTTTCGTGCAAGACGACGAGTAGCGCCGCCTCGCTCATCGGCGGGCGGATGCTGAGCTCGGACAGGCTGCGCCACAGTCGCTCGAGATGCCCTTCGGCGTCCGCCAGCCGAGCGGAGAAGACGGCGAAATATTCGTAGACGCCGTCGGCGAACTGGAACCCGCGGTCCTCAACATGCACGACGGCGTCGCCGTGCGGCACGTAGCGGCCGTTCACGTAGGCCATGCGCCCCATGTCAGGCCTCCTCGTCCTCGTCGATGCGGGCGGGGGCCACGCCCAGCGACTTGAGCTTGCGGTGCAAGGCCGAGCGCTCCATGCCGATGAAGTTGGCGGTCCGCGAGATGTTGCCGCCGAACCGCACGATCTGGGCGTTCAGGTACTCGCGCTCGAACACTTCGCGCGCATCGCGCAACGGGCGGGCGAGGATGCGCTCCGAGCCGATCTGCCCCACCTGGCCGGCGGCCGCGACCTCGGCCGGCAACATGTCGGCGGTGATCGGCTCGTTAGGGTCGCCGGCGGCCAGGATCAACATGCGCTCGACGTTGTTCCTTAGCTGCTGGACGTTGCCGGGCCAATCGTGAACCTGCAGCGTGGCGATGGCGTCCTCGCTCAGCCGCCGGCGCGGCAGACCCGTCGCCTCGGAGATGCGATCGATGAAGTACTCGACCAGCTGGGCGATGTCCTCCCGCCGTTCGGTGAGGCCCGGCACATGCACCGGCACCACGTTCAGGCGGTGGTAGAGATCCTCGCGGAACCGGCCGGCGACGATCTCCTCGCGCAGGTCGCGAGACGTCGATGAGATCACGCGGACGTCGACCTGCACCTCCTGGTCGCCGCCCACGCGTCGGAAGCGCTGCTCTACGAGGACCCGCAGGATGCGCCCCTGGGTCTCCCGCGGCATGTCGGCGACCTCGTGCAGGTAGAGCGCGCCGCCATGGGCGCGTTCGAACACGCCGATCTTACGTGGGCGACCGCCCTCGCCTTCCTCGCCGAACAGCTCCAGGTCCATCCGGTCGGGCGTCATGCCGGCGGCGCCGATGGCGATGAATTCGCCCTTGGCGCGCGGTCCGGCGGCGTGGATCAGCCGCGCCACCAGCTCCTTGCCGGCCCCGGGCGGCCCGGAGACGAGGAGCCGGCTGTTGGCCGGTCCGAGCTTGGCGATCAGCTGCCTGAGCTGCTGGGCGGGGGGCGACTTGCCGATGAAGGTGTCGGGCGAGAACGCCTGCGTCCGGAGCCTGCGGTTCTCGCGCTTGAGCTGCGCCTGCTCGAGCGCCCGCTCCACCACCAGCAACAACCGGTCGGATTTGAATGGCTTTTCCAGGAAGTCATAAGCGCCGCGCTTGATGGCGCTGACGGCGGTTTCGATATTCCCGTGCCCGGAGATCATGATCACGGGCAGGTCGCCATCGAGCGACTTGACCAGGTCGAGCAGCTCGAGCCCGTCCATCCCCCCGCCGTTCATCCAGATGTCGAGCACGAGCAGCGCCGGCTTTCGCGCGCCGATCGAGGCGACCGCCGACTCCGAGTCCTGCGCGGTGCGCACCGCGTAGCCCTCATCGGACAGAATGCCCGCGACCTGGTCGCGGATATCGGCTTCGTCGTCGACCACGAGGATGTCGGTCGCCATGGAACCTCTCACGCCGCTTCGCTGTCCGTCTTCGCCCGCGCATCGAGCGTCTTCATCCGCGGCAGCCGCAACACCGCTTTCGCGCCCGGCCGCTCTGCCGCATCAAGGAGCAGCAGCGCGCCGCCATGGTCCTCCATGATTCGCTTCACGATCGCGAGTCCGAGGCCCGTGCCCTTCTCGCGCGTCGTCACATAAGGCTCGGTCAGCCGGTCGCGATCCTTGGCAGGAAGTCCCTTGCCGTTGTCCTCTATCTCGAAGGCGAGATCGTCGCCGTCGGCGACGAGGCGCGCCCGGATGCGCCCCTTCAGCCCAGGCTCGGTCCGCTTGCGCGCGGCGATCGCCTCGCCGGCGTTCTTCAGCACGTTCGCAAGCGCTTGGCCGATCATGCGCTCATCGCAAAACGCGGGCGCCGACTCCAAGGGCTCGACGAGCTCGACTTCGGTCTCCGGATGGGCGACGCGCTGAGCGAAGACCGCCTGGCGTAGCAGCTCTGCCGCGTCGGCGCGCTCGAACTTCGGCGCCGGCATGCGGGCGAAATCTGAGAACTCGTCGACCATGCGGCTCACGTCGCCCACCTGGCGGATGATGGTCTCGGTGCAGCGGTCGAAGGTCTCCAGGTCGCTGGTGATCTCCTTGCGATACTTCCGCCGCAGCCGCTCGGCCGAGAGCTGGATCGGTGTCAGCGGGTTCTTGATCTCGTGGGCGATCCGCCGCGCGACGTCCTTCCAGGCCGCGTTGCGCTGGGCGGTGACCAGACGGGTGATGTCGTCGAAGGTCAGCACCAGGCCGCCATCCGCATGGCCGCTGGCGCGCACGCGCAGCCGTCGCGTCTCCCGCTCGCGCACCACGTCGATCTCGGCTTCGGCGTCGCCGCCGTACTCCTGCGCTTCGGCGATGACATCGGCGAATTCCGGCGCGGCATCCTTCAACCGCTTGCCGTGCGCCCCGCTCGCGGGAAGGCCGAGCAGGACCAGCGCCTGGCGGTTGGCGGCCGAGATACGGCCCTCGCCGTCGACGCTGATCACGCCGGCGCTTACGCCCGAGAGAACCGAGTTCGATGAACTGGCGTCGCGACTCAGCCTCTTCGCCGGCCGCCCGCAGCGCCGCCTGCTGGGCCTGAAGGTCTCCCGTCATCCGATTGAATGACTTCGCAAGATCGCTCATCTCTTGCGAGCCCGGGCCAACATTGACGCGCGCCGTGAGGTCGCCGGCAGAGATGCGGTCGGCCGCCTGGATCAGCCGGGCAACCGGGCCCGATATGCCGCTCGCAGCAGCCATGCCGATCCAGACGGCGCCGACGAGCACGAGCAACACCGTCTCGATGTAGGAAAGCTCCAGCGCCGCCTCGATGCGGTCGCGGTTAGTGGCAGTATCGCGGTAAGCTGCGAGCGAGGAGTCGGTCTCGCTCAGGTGGTTCAGGATGCCCCGCTCCACCGGCCGCGCGACATAGAGATAGGCGTCATCGAAGCCCTTCAGCTTATAGAGCGCCCGGATCATATCAGTGGAATCGAAGCGTTCGGCGTCAATCACGCCCGAGTCGGCGGCGGCGAAGGCAGCCGGCGGCGGCGCGAGGAAGTCCGGCGGCGCATCGACCTCGGCGCGCGCCAGCACACGGCCATCGCGGTCGAGAAGGTAGACGGCGGGAAACCCGCGCAGCGACGCCTGCACGGCCAGGAACTGGCTGAAGCGGATCGGATTCTGCTTCAGCTCCGGCGCGGCGTGGTTCAGATCCTCGGCCATCAACGAGACGTTGTCGCGGATGAAGTCCATCTGCGACTTGACGTAGGACCGGGCGACCGTCGCCGAGTTTTCGACCACCGTGGCGACGCGATGGCTGAACCAGCTGTCGACGCTCTGGTTGACCAGCACCCCAAAGACGATGGCCACCACGATCGCCGGGGCCACGGCCGCGGTCGCGAACACCGCGACGAACCGCAGGTGCAGGCGCGCACCGGCATCGCGCCGCTGGGCCACGACCAGGCGGAGGACGCGGCCGCCCGCCACGAATGCGAGGCCGCCGATCAAGACGAGGTTCAAGCCCAGAACGACCAGGATGGCCTGGCTTGGCGGCCCGACCGGGCCGGTCACCGGCGCTGAGGAGGCCATCCAGACGGCAATGCCGATCAGCGCCGCCGCCAGCGCATAGCCGGCGCCCAGGGCCGAGCCGCCCGGCAGACGGGCTCGCCAGCCGCCTGGGCCGCGGGGATGGTCGGGACTCGAATCGTCCTCTGAGCGCGACGCGTCGACGGCCATGGCCGGAAGCTACGAGGGACTGTGCCCCAATTTCAACAGCCATGTTGCGGAATCATCACCGCCGGCCGCGACTGACCTCCAACCCAAGGTCCTGGATCTTCTTGCGTAACGTGTTGCGGTTGAGACCGAGGATCTCGGCGGCCCGGACCTGATTGCCACGGGTCGCCGCGAGCGTGAGGCTGATCAGCGGCCGTTCGACCTCCTGCAGAACGCGGTCATAGAGGCCGGCCGCGGGCACACCGTCGGGTTGGTCGGCGAAGCTCTGCGCCAAATGGCGCTCGACCAGCCCCGACAGCGTCACCGGGCCGCCTGCCTCGGCGGGCGCGGTGCTCTGGTCCTGCAGCTCGCGCTCGACGATGCGCGCAGTGATCAGCTCCTCGGCGTAGAGGGCGCAAATACGGCGGATGAGGTTCTCCAGCTCGCGCACGTTGCCCGGCCATTCGTACGCCTTCAGCCGCTCGAGCGCGGCGGCGTCGATCGCCTTGGCTGGCAGTCCCTCGCGGTTCGCGCGCAGCAAAAACGCGCGGGCGAGCTCCGGGATGTCGTCAGTGCGGTCGCGCAGCGGGGGCAGGCGGATGCGCGCCACGTTCAGACGGAAGAACAGGTCTTCGCGGAAGAGGCCCTCGCGGATCAAGGCGCGGAGATCGCGGTTGGTCGCAGCGATGATGCGCACGTTCGGCCGGCGCCCCGTGCGCGGATTGGTCGCGGCTTCCGAGCCGTCGATGATGCGCGATAGCCGCGTCTGGGCGTCGAGCGGCATGTCGCCAATTTCATCGAGGAACAGCGTCCCGCCGTCGGCCTCGACCAGCTTGCCGGCATCGCCCTCGCCCTTGCCGAACAGTTCGGCCTCGACCCGCTCGCGCGGCACGGCGGCGAGATTCACGACGGCGAAGCGGCCGTCGCGCCTGGGCCCGAGATCGTGGAGCGCGCGAGCCACCAGCTCCTTACCCGTGCCGGACTCGCCCAGGATCAAGACCGTCAGGTCGGCGCCCACTAGGCGCGCGATCGTGCGGTAGACCTCCTGCATCGGGGCGGAGCGGCCGATTAGCGGCAGTCGCTCGTCGCGCATAGCCCGCGCTTGCGCCTTGTTCGCCTCGGCGTCGACCGGCCGGGCCAGCGCACGCTTGGCGGCGGCGGTCATGTCGTCGAGGTCGAACGGCTTTGGGACGTACTCGAACGCCCCGATCTCCGCGGCGTTGACGGCGGTGAGCAGGGTATTCTGCGCGCTCATCACGATCACCGGCAGCTTCGGGCGCTGCTTGCGAATGCGAGGCAGGACCTCAAAGACGTTCTCATCCGGCATGACGACGTCGGTGATCACGAGGTCGCCCTCGCCTTCCGAAACCCACTTGAGCAGGGTCGCCGCGTTACCTGTGGCGCGGACCTGATAGCCCAGCCGGCCGAACGCCTGGCTCAGGACGAGCCGGATCGAGGCGTCGTCGTCGGCAATGAGAATCTTGTGCTGCACCGTCATGCTCAATCGGCCTTATCCGTTGCCCCCTGGGGTTTCGATCGGCAGCAGGACCCGGAAGGTGGTTCGTCCGGGCTCTGACTCAAAATCGACCAGCCCGCCCTGGGCGGCGACCAGTTTTGAGACAAGCGCCAGTCCAAGCCCCGCGCCGAAGCTTTTCGACGTGACAAAGGGCTCGAAGAGATGCTCGCGCAGCCGCGTCGGCACGCCGGGTCCATTGTCCTGCACGCGCACCTCGAGCGGCGTCGCTCGCCACCCCATGCCTTCGCCCACGCGCACGCGCACGCCATGCCGGTAAGCGGTGGAAACGACCACTTCGCCGCGCCCGTCGCCGCGCGCGTGCGCCGCTTCGGCGGCGTTTTTCACCAGGTTGAGGAATACCTGAATCAGCATGTCCTCGTCGCCCAGCGCAGCGGGCAGCGACGGGTCGTAGGTCTCGCGCAGCTCGAGTCCCTCGGCGACGCCGTTGGCCGCGAGCGCGCGCACCCGGTCGAGCACCTGATGGATGTTCACCGGTTCGCGCACCGGGCTAACCTCGTCCGAGAACGCCTCCATGCGGTCGACGAGTCGGCGGATCCGCTCGGTCTCATCGACGATCAGCTGCGCCAACGACGCGTCCTCGGCCTTCAGCCCCGACTTCAGGAGTTGCGCCGCGCCCCTTATGCCGGCGAGCGGATTCTTGATCTCGTGGGCAAGCATGTGGCCGAGCCCGATCACCGAGCGCAAGCCCGGCCCGTCCAGGCCGCGCTCGGCGCCCAAGCCGGCTCCACGCACCTGGAGGGTGAGCAGCATCGCGCCGCCCTCGAGCGGCGCCGCCGCCCCGTCGGCCGCGAACGGCGGCATTCCGAATAGCGAAATCGCCAAGTCGTGCTCGCGCACCTGGGCCTGTTCCTCCGAAGCGCGAGCCAAGAGCACATCAAGCGGCGAGCCGAGCGGCAGAAGGTCACGGAAACGCGCGTTGTTCAGGACCGAAAGGCTCTGGCCAAACAGCCGCTCGGCCGCGGCGTTGGCGGCGGCGAGGCCGCCGTTCGGCTCCAAGATGAACGCGGGATCGGGCGCCAGTTCGAAGGCCGCCGAACGCAGCGACTCCATCGCTGGCCCGCTGTCAGCGACCGAAGAGTCCGCCACTGGCCGTCGCCATTCTGTCATTGCTGCACAAATATTAGACACCCAATTCGACCAAGTTTTAGGCAACAACCGGGCCTGCGTCCAGTCTGGACATCCCGACGCCCCGCGCCGACAGAGAGGGCCGATGGAGTGGAACGCGGTGATAGTGGCGGCTGGGGCGAGCTCGCGCGCCGGCGACGGCCCGCGCAAGCCGTGGCGGCGGCTGGGCGGCCGCGCGGTCGCGCGCTGGTCGCTTGATGCGCTGGGCGCCGCCGGCGCGAACCGGCTTGTGCTTGTGGTCGCCCCGGACGACCTGCCCCTCGCCGCCGAGATGGCCAGCTCGGCCGAGCGCTGCGCTGTCGTGGTCGGCGGCTTGACCCGCGCCCAGTCGGTGCGCGCGGGGCTTGTTGCGCTGTTCGAGGCGCCAGCCGACAGCGTGGTGCTCGTGCACGACGCCGCCCGCCCGTTCGTGGCCGAGCGGCATGTCCGCGCGCTGCTCGCTGCGCTCGAGGCGGCGGACGGGGCCGTGCCGTCGCTGCCCGTCTCCGACACCCTGAAACGCGCGGACGCAGTGGGCCAAACGAGCACGGCGGCGCGCGACGGCCTCAGCCGGGCGCAAACGCCGCAGGCGTTCCGGCTCAGTGCGCTCCGCGACGCCTACGCAGTCTGGAGGCCGGGCGACGGCGAGCCGACCGACGACGCCCAGGTGGTCGAGCGGGCGGGCGGCCGCGTCGCCCTCATCGCCGGCGATCCGATGCTGATGAAACTGACCTATCCGGAGGACTTCGCCATGGCCGAAGCGCTCGCCCGCTCCGCCTCGATCACCCGAGTCGGTCACGGCTTCGACGCACACCGGTTCGGCCCGGGCGACCATATCACCCTCTGCGGCGTGCGGATTCCCCACCTCCAGGCTTTGGTCGGTCACTCCGACGCCGACGCTGGTCTGCACGCTCTGACTGATGCTCTGCTCGGCGCCATCGGCGACGGCGACATCGGCGAGCACTTCCCAGCCTCGGACGGGCGGTGGCGGCACGCGGATTCGGCTGTCTTTCTCGCCCACGCCTTGCAGCGGGTGCGCGGGCGCGGGGGGGCGGTTGTGAACGTCGACCTGACGCTGATCTGCGAGCAGCCCAGGCTTTCACCCCACCGCCAGGCAATGCGCGAGCGGTTGGCCGCCCTGCTCGACCTGCCGCTGGACGCGGTCAGCGTGAAGGCGACCACGACCGAGCAGATGGGCTTCACCGGTCGCGGCGAGGGCCTGGCGGCGCAAGCGATCGCCGTCGTTCAACTGCCAGCTTGACGGCCTGGTGGGAATGTTGGCCTTCGAGAGCCGCTATAGAGCTGAAGGGACGCGCGGATGTTTTCACTGGAGATCGAAACCAACGCGCGCCTCCTGATCGATGAGGCGCGCGAGCGGAGTCTCCGGATCGTCGCCGCGGAGAGCTGCACAGGCGGCCTGCTCTCGGCCGCGATCACCGCCATACCGGGCTCGTCCGCCGTCTTCGACCGCGGGCTGATCACCTATTCGAACCGGGCCAAGCAGGACCTGCTCAGCATCCCGGGCGACATGATCGCCGACGTGGGTGCGGTCTCAGAGCCAGTGGCGCGCATGATGGCCGAAGGCGCGCTGGAGAACTCCAATGCCCACGTCGCGATCGCCATCACCGGCGTCGCCGGGCCCGACGGCGGCACCGCGCTGAAGCCCGTCGGTCTGGTCCACTTCGCCACGGCTCGGGCGAACCAGTCGATCATGCACCGCGTGGAGCGGTTCGGCGACATCGGCCGCAATGAGATCCAACTCGCCGCCGTCGAGATCGCCCTGGAGATGCTCCGCGACCGGATGCGCTAGGTCGCGGACCCGTAGAGCGCCCGTGCGCGGTCTTCGAAGCAGCCGATCAGGCGGTTCATGGCATAGCCGACGTTGGCGCGCAGTAGCGCATCGAGCAGGCGCGAGCTGAACTCGAAGTCGATCTCGAATTCGATCAAGGTCCCAGAGCTTTGCGGGCTGAACCGCCATCGATTCTCGAGCTTACGGAACGGCCCGTGGATCAGGCTGACGCCGATCTCGCGGGCGCGTGCGTCTCTCCGCACGCGGGTCGAAAACCGCTCGGTCAGAAAGGCGAAGCGGACCGAAGCTTCGGCGTCCAGTTCGTCGACGCCGGGCGCGACCTCGCGCCGGTTGAAGACGCGCATGCGGGTGATCCAGGGCACGAACTCAGGGTACCGCTCGACCTCGCCCACCAGCTGGAACAGCTGCTCCGGCGTGTAGGGCAGGACCCGCGTCAGGCGGTGGCGCAACGGCGCTAGCGCCCCGGCGGCTGAGCCGCGCGGGCGGCCCTCAGCTTGGCGAAGTCCTCGCCGGCGTGGTGCGAGGAGCGCGTGAGCGGACTCGCCGAGACCATCAGAAAGCCCTTGGCGCGCGCGATCGCCTCATAGCCTGCGAACTCCTCGGGCGTCACGAAGCGCTCGACGGCGGCATGGCGACGCGTCGGCTGCAGGTACTGCCCGATAGTGAGGAAATCGACGCCGGCGACCCGCATGTCATCCATGACCTGCATCACCTCGCTCTTCGCCTCGCCGAGGCCAACCATCAGCCCCGACTTGGTGAACATCGCAGGATCGCGGGTCTTCGCCCGCTCGAGCAGGCGCAGCGAGGCGTAGTAGCGCGCGCCTGGACGGACGGAGAGATAGAGCCGCGGCACGGTTTCGAGGTTGTGGTTGAACACGTCTGGCCTAGCGTCGATCACCCTGTCCCCGGCGTCTCCCTTGCGCAGGAAGTCGGGCGTCAGCACCTCGATGGTCGTCGCCGGCGCCGCCGCGCGGATAGCGCGCACGACCGCAGCGAAATGCTCGGCTCCGCCGTCACTAAGATCGTCGCGGTCGACCGAGGTGATCACGACGTGGCTCAGGCCCATCTGCGCGACGGCGCGACCCACGCGCGCGGGCTCGGTTGGATCGAGCGGCCCGGGAAGGCCCGTCGCCACATTGCAGAAGGTGCAGGCCCGCGTGCAGACCTCGCCCATGATCATCATCGTCGCGTGGCCGACCGACCAGCACTCGCCGATATTCGGGCAAGCCGCCTCCTCGCAGACGGTCGCCAGCCCGTTCGCCTTCACGATCGCGCGCGTGGTGACATAGCCGGAAGAGCCCGGCGCCCGCACCCGCAGCCACGGCGGCTTGCGCAAGAGCGGCGTCTCCGGCCGCTCGCGTTTCTCGGGATGCCTGAGCGCGCGTGAATTGATGACCGTGGTCATGCCCGGTAGATCGGCCTTCGCGGCGACGAGATCAACCGCGCGCGTTCAGCGCCCCTAAGCGGCGAGCAGCCCGGCCAGGGCGTCGAACATGTCGTTCCAGCCGGCGGTCGCGGGCGCGATGTGGTCCGGGTGCACCTCGTCCTGCGAGAGCGTCATCAGGCAGCCGCCGCCGTCTGGCTCCAACTCGACGACGACGTCGAACACCATGGGCGAAAACTGCGGCATGCCGAAACTGAAGACGAGCCGGCGTGGCCGGTCGATCACGCGGTACTCACCGAGCGCCGTGAAATCGACGCCCTCGCGACGGTCGGTGATCTCCCACGCGCCGCCGACGCGGACATCGAGCTCGATCGTGTGGCTTTCGCTGCCTGGCGTGGTGAACAGCCATCGCGCGGCCACCTTCGGATCGAGCCAGGCATCGAAGACCCGCTCCGGCGAAGCCTCGAAGCGACGGGTGAGGCGCAGCGTTTGCAGCACGACGTCGGTCATCGGTTTTCTCCATCGGATTTAACGGTTGGCGCCGGCTTTTCGCGCAAAACATCGTCCAGGGCCTCGAAGCTCTCGACCCACAGCCGCTCGTAGAACCGCAGCCAAACGTGGGCGGCGGCGAGCGGTTTTGGCTCGATACGGCATATGTGGCTCCGCCCGACGACCCGCCGGCGGACGAGCCCCGCCCGCTCCAGCACCTTCACGTGCTTCGACGCCGCTGCGAAAGACATCGCATGCGGCGCCGCGAGCTCGCCGATGTTTCGTTCACCGACTGCAAGGCTGCGCAGCATGGCGCGGCGCGTCGGGTCGGCGAGGGCGTGAAAGACGGAGTCGAGGGCGGGAGGTGCGAACTCAACCATCAAGTTGAGCATGACGGAGCGTCGCCGAATGGTCAACTGTCTGGCTGAACAACCGTGTGACGCCCAACGGTCAAACGCATCGCGCAACGGCGAGTTGCTGGGAGACCAGCCGCGACTTCCCGCTTCAGGACCGTCTCGAGCCGATCGCCGAGTTCCACCGCGTCGAGAATTCGGAAGGCATGGCGCGCGTACAAGGGGGCGTTCCACGGCACGTCGCGAAAGGTCGTCAGAGTCACTGCGAGGAGGCCCTGGCTGCGAGCGTGGTGGGCGGCGCCCGCGAGCAGCCGGCCGCCGATGCCCTGTCCCTGCGCTTCGACCCTGACCGCCATCTCCCAGATGTGCAGCTCGTCAGTGGCTCGTTCCGCCGATAGGAAGCCGACCGGCGAACGGCCGGCATCCTCGGCCACCCAGAGCGTTCCCGCCGCGGCCGCCGCGTCGTGCGCCAAGGACGGCATGACCGTGTCACCCGCGATCCAGGCCAGGTCGGTGATGGAGAGGAAGCGCCGGCCAGCGTCGCGCTCGATATCGGGTAACGCTTCGGCGTCGTCACGGCGCCCCAGTCGGATCAGGAAGGGCATGGACCCGGTCTCTGCCACAGACGGAGGGCCGGCGCGATTTCCCGCCCGCCGGCGAGGTCCCTTCCATATTGCCGGCGTGAGCTATAGCCTTACCGCCCAAGGGAAAGCCCGCGAAGAGGCTGGTGGAGGAAGCAGATGCCGCGCGCCTACGACCCGAAGGCCGGAAACCGGGCGATCTTCGACGCCCTGATCGATGCGCGCGATGCCTACGGCGCCAAGAAGCCAGTTCTGGAGGACCAGGAGCGCAATCCTCTAACCTACACCGACCTGATCCGCGCGGCGTTCGCGCTCGGGCGGAAGCTCGCGGCGATGACGGAGAGCGGCGAGCACGTGGGCGTGATGCTGCCCTCGAGCTCGGCCGGCGTCGTGACCTTCTTTGCGCTGCATGCCTTTGGCCGCGTCCCGGTGATGCTCAACTTCACCGCCGGCATTCGCAACTTGCGATCCGCCTGCAAGGTCGCCGGCGTGAAGCGCATCCTGACCGCGCACCGCTTCGTCGACCAGGGCAAGCTGGACGACCTTATCGATGCGCTCTCCGCCGACCACGCCATAACCTACCTTGAGGACGTCCGCGCCAGCGTCGGCTTCGCCGACCGGGCGTTCGCCGCGCTTGCCGGCGCCTTGCCGCGCGCCTTCCGCGCGCCGGCGAGCCTATCGGACCCGGGCGTCATCCTCTTCACCTCGGGCAGTTTCGGCGCGCCCAAGGGCGTGGTCCTGAGCCAGGGCAACCTGGTCGCCAACGTCGAGCAGATCGCCGCCCACATCGCGCTCGATCCGGAGTGGGTGATGTTCAACCCGCTGCCGATCTTCCACTGCTTCGGCCTGACCGGCGGCGTGCTGCTTCCCATCCTGACGGGCATGAAGGCGTTCCAGTACCCTTCGCCGCTGCACGTGAAGCAAATCCCGCAGCTCATACGCGATACCGGGGCCTCGATCCTGCTTGCGACCGACACCTTCGTGAACCAGTACGCCCGGCAGGCGGAGGCGGAGGACCTATCGGGTCTGAAGTTCGTCGTCTGCGGGGCCGAGCGGGTGCGCAACGAGACACACGACCTGATCGCAGACCGCTTCGGCGGCGTGCCGCTGGTGGAAGGCTACGGCGCGACCGAGGCGGCGCCGGTGATCGCGGTCAACCGGCCGGAGGACAACCGGCGCGGCACGGTCGGCGATCTCGTGCCGGGCATGGAGACGCGGATCGACCCTGTCGAGGGCATCGCCGAAGGCGGCCAGCTGTTCGTGCGCGGGCCGAACGTCATGTCCGGCTACCTCGACGAACGCGGCGTCCTCACGCCGCCGAGAGATGGCTGGCACGACACCGGCGACATCGTGACCATCGACCAGGATGGCTGGATCCGCATCCATGGCCGGGTCAAGCGCTTCGCCAAGATCGCCGGCGAGATGGTGTCGCTGACCGCTGCCGAGAACCTGGCGGCCGGCGCCTGGCCCGATGCGCGCCACGCCGTCATCGCTGTGCCCGACGCGCGCAAGGGCGAAAAGCTCGTGCTGGTCACTGACCGCCTCGATGCGCAGATGACGACGCTGATCGCCCACGCGCGCGAAATCGGCGCGCCGGAGCTTCTGGTGCCAAGCCGCATCGTCCGCGCGCCCGAGGTGCCGGTGCTCGGTACGGGCAAAACCGACTATGTCGCCATCCAGCGCATCGCCGAAAGCGAGGCCAGGGCGGCCTGAACGCGCTCATCATCGGGAACAAATCGGGCGCTCCGTCCGTCGACTCCTGGTAGAGGGGGCGTGAAATGACCGGGCCTGGCGCGAGGAATGGTGAAGGACGGGCGGCGCTGGGCGCGCTTGCCCTCATCGCCCTCATCTTCCAGCTAGCGGTCCCCCCGGGGTTCATGGTCGCTTCGGCGGCCGGCGGGCCGGCGATCGTCATCTGCACCGGCCACGGTCCGCTGCTGGCGCAGGTCGATGCGCACGGCGCCCCTGCGCCGGGGCCGAAGGGCAAGCCCGCGCCGATGTGCCCCTTCGCCGGCCACGGCGGGGCGCCCGTTGCGCCGGCGCCTCTCGCCATCGCCTTCGTTCGTTTCGGGGCTTTCGCCGCGCCGGCGCCGAGACTCTCCGCCGTCAGCCCCGGCCACGGCCTCGCCGCGCCGCCGCCCCCCTCGCGGGCCCCACCAGCTCCGTTCGTCTGATCCTTCGCCCGAGCGTGAGCGCCTGCCTGCTCGCGCCCGCCCGCGCCCACGCGCGCGACTTCGATTCATCGGATGAAGTATGAAAGTCCTACTTGCGACCGCCATTGCGGCGGGCCTCTTTCTGCCAACGGGCGCCCTCGCCTGCGCCTGCGGCTGCGACGTTTTCGACGTCGGCGGCGACCAGATGCTGCCGCCGATGGGCGGCGGCGAGGTCTTCCTCGAATACAATTACATGGACCAGAACCAGAACTGGGCCAGCACGAAAGCCGCGCCGGCTTCCGCCAATTCCGACAAGGAGATCAGGACCAACTTCTTCACGGCCGGCGTCACCTACACCTTCAACAAGAATTGGGGGGTGATCGTGCAGGTCCCGGTCTGGGACCGGACGTTCCGCACCGAAAACGACGCCGGAACCGCCGTCGACACCTTCAACCACGCCGCGCTCGGCGATATCCGGCTGATGGGGGTCTACACGGGCCTGTCGAAGGACATGTCCACCGGGCTGGTCTTCGGCGTGAAGCTTCCGACTGGCGACTGGCGCTATCCCAACTTCGATCGCGATACCTCGATCGGGACCGGCAGCACCAACCTGCTCATCGGCGGCTACCACACCGGAACGATCGGCAAGGCCGGCGACTGGGGCTACTTCACCCATGTCCTTTGGGATGTTCCTGTCGCCGCGCAGGGCGGATATCGCCCGGGCCAGGAGCTCGATGGCGCGGTCGGCGTCACCTACAACGGCCTGTCGGTCGACAGCGGGAAGGTGACGGTGACGCCGCTGCTGCAGATGATCGCCTCGACCCGCAACCGCGATAGCGGCGTGAACGCCGACCCGGGGGACAGCGGCTACAACCGCATCCTGCTCTCGCCGGGCGTTCAGGTGACGCGGGGGGCGTGGAAGGTCTACGGCGACGTCGAGTTTCCTGTTTACATCCACAACAACGGCGACCAGCTGATCGCGCACGAGCTGTTCAAGGTGGTGCTGACCCGCGCCTTCTGACCGCGGCTACGCAATCCGAGCGAAGGCGACCGGGCGGCCCGCCGCGATGGTGATCTCGAACAGGTCGGGGTTGCGCAGGGCCCGCCAGTCCTCGAACCCGAAGGATGGGTCCGCGGCGCGCAGGATGGCGGAGATCAGGTTGCCGTGGCTGACGGCGATCGCCAGGCCATGTCCGGCGCTGGCGATGTCGGCCAGGGCCGCGCAGCCGCGCGCCTCGATCTCGCGCAGCGTCTCGCCGCCCGGCCCGGCGCGATGGTCGACGTGCTCGTACGAGCGGCGGATGTGCTCCAGCCAGTCGTCGAGCGGCGCGGTGGACAAGATCCGCTCACGCAGACGCGCGTCCTCGACGATGGGGAGCCCCGCCCGTGCCGCGAACGGTTCGATGGTGCTTCGCGCCCGCCGGTAGGGGCTGGAATAGACCGCGTCGGGGGCGAGCGCCGCCAGCCGGTCGGCAAGGAGGTGGGCGGCGCGGGCTCCCGCCTCGGTCAGCGGCGCGTCCGGCGCCTGCCCACTGGATTCGCAGTGGCGGATCAGGATCACCCTGGCCATGAGGAGCTTAGATGTGCAGGACGCGTCCGAAGGCGTCCAGCGCCGCCTCGTGCATGGCCTCGCTCATGGTCGGGTGCGGGAAGACGGTGGCGATCAGCTCCGCTTCGGTAGCTTCCAGGGTCATGGCGAGGGCGAACCCCTGGATCATCTCGGTGACCTCGGCCCCGATCATGTGCGCGCCGATCAGCGCACCGGTCCTTGCGTCGAACACCGCTTTGACGAACCCCTCGGTCTCGCCGGCGGCGATGGCCTTGCCGTTGGCGCGGAACGGAAAGCGACCCGACCTTGACCTCGCGGCCGCCCGCAGTCGCCTGGGCTTCGGTCAGGCCGACCGAGGCGATCTGCGGGTCTGAGTAGGTGCAGCCGGGGATTGGCGCGGTCAGGTTGTCGGGGGCGAGGCCGGCGATGTGCTCCACGCAGCGCACGCCCTCGTGGCTTGCCTTGTGGGCCAGCCACGGCGGGCCAACCACGTCGCCAATCGCATAGAGGCCCCTGACGTTCGTCGCGCCGTTCGCGTCGACGACCACGTGACCCCGCTCGACGGTCACGCCGAGCTCTTCGAGCCCCAGATCCTCCACATTGCCGGCGATACCAACCGCGACGATGGCGGCGTCGGCTTCAAGCGTCTGCGCCTCTCCGTCCATCTCGAAGGCAACGGAGACCCCGGTCTTGGTCTTCGCGAGCCTAGAGACTGTCGCCCCGACGTGGAACTTGAGCCCCCGCCGCTCGAACGCCTTGCGCGCCGCCGCCGAGACTTCCTCGTCCTCTGCCGGGAGGATGCGGTCGAGCGCCTCCAGGACGGTAACATCGGCTCCCAGTGCCCCGTAAAAGCTAGCGAATTCGATTCCGATGGCGCCGGAACCGATCACGACGAGCGAGCTCGGCGCGGACTTCGGGACCATCGCCTCGCGGTAGGTCCAGATGCGCTCGCCGTCCGGTTCCAGGCCGATGGGCGCGATGGTGCGCGCCCGCGCGCCGGTGGCGAGGATCACCGCCTTGGCCTCGAGCGCCCGCGACTTGCCGTCCTTGAGCACGACAACGACTTTGGGCGCGGCGCCGCCCTTCTCCAGCCGCGCCGCCCCGTCGACGACCTCGATCTTGTGTTTGCGCATCAGGAAGGCCACGCCGGACGAGAGCTGCTTGGCCACCTTGCGGGAGCGTTCGATAACCGCGCTGAAGTCGTAGCCGCGGTCCTTCGCCGACAGGCCATAGTCACCCAGATGCCCGAGCGTCTCGTAGAGCTCGCCGGACTTGAGCAGCGCCTTGGTCGGGATGCAGCCCCAGTTCAGGCAGACGCCCCCAAGCGCTTCCGCGCTCGACGATCGCCGTCTTCATGCCGAGCTGGCTCGCCCGGATCGCCGCGACATACCCGCCCGGCCCGGAGCCGATCACCACCAGGTCGAACGCATCGGCCATCAGAGCAAGGCTTCGACGGCTGCGGAAATCGTCTCCGGCGTGTGCACGGGCGCGAAACGGCGCACCACCCGACCCTGGCGGTCGATAAGGAACTTCGTGAAGTTCCACTTGATGGCTTGCGTCCCCAGCATGCCCGCCCTCTCGCCTTTGAGGTACGCGTAGAGCGGATGCGCTTTCGGCCCGTTGACCTCGATCTTGGCCATCATCGGGAAGGTGACGTCGTAGTTCGACTCGCAGAACTCGGCGATTTGCGCCGCATCGCCGGGCTCCTGGGCGCCGAACTGGTTGCAGGGGAAGCCGAGGACCGTGAAGCCGCGATCCTTGTAGCGGCGATAGAGTGCTTCGAGCCCCGTGTACTGGGGCGTGAATCCGCACTTGCTCGCCGTGTTGACGATCAGCAGCACCTCGCCACGGTGCCTTGCCAGCGCCGCTGGCTTTCCATCCAGCGTTTCGGCTTCGAAGTCATAGACGCTCATAAAGTTCCCCTAGACGATCATGGTGACGGGTTCCTCGATCATCGCCTTGAATGCGGCAAGGAAGCGCGCGCCGATCGCCCCGTCGACCACCCGGTGGTCGCAGGTCAGAGTGACGCTCATCACGGTCGCGACGGCGAGCTGATCGCCGCGCACAACCGGCCGCTTTTCGCCCGCGCCGACGCTCAGGATCGCGCCTTGCGGCTCGTTGATGATCGAGGCGAAGCTCTTGATGCCGAACATGCCGAGGTTGGAGACCGAGAAGGTGCCGCCCTGGTATTCCTCGGGCTTCAGCTTTCGCGTGCGAGCACGTTCCGCCAGATCCTTGGTTTCCTTGGCGATCTCCGCGAGGCCCTTGGTTTCGGCGGCCCGGATGATCGGGGTGATCAGCCCGCCCGTCGACCGCGACCGCCATGGCGACGTCGGCGTGGTGGTGCATGGCGATGCCTTCGGGCGTGTAGGAGGCGTTGGCATCGGGCACACGCTTCAGCGCCAGCGCCGCGGCCTTGATGACGAGGTCGTTGACGCTGACCCTGACGCCTTCGCCCTCGAGCAGCGCGTTGATGCGCGCCCTCGCCTCCAGCAGGCGGTCGATCTCGAGGTCGATGGTCAGGGGAAAGTGCGGGACGTCGCGGAAGCTGTCGGTCATCCGCCGCGCGATCGTCTTCTTCATCCCGTCCAGCGGAACCAGGTCGTAGGAGCCGGGCGGTATGCCCATCTGTTCGAGCGAAAGAACCTGGCGTTGGGGGGACGTCGACTAGTGCTGCCGCGGGGGCCCTCGTCGCCGCTGGTGCGCCCTTCAGCCCCTCCAGGTCCCGCTTGATGATCCGCCCGTGCGGCCCGGAGCCCTTGACGGCGCTTAGGTCGACGCCCGCCTCCTGGGCGAGCCGTCGCGCCAAAGGCGATGCGAACACACGTTCGGCCGGACGATCCACTCGTCCCCCTCCCCCTTGCGGGGAGGGGCTAGGGGTGGGGGTGCTGCTCCGAGCTTCCGGTTGGGGCGCCGCCGGTTTGGACTCCGCGACTTCTGTGCCGGCGCCCCCATCCCCAACCCCTTCCCCGCGAGGGGGAAGGGGCTCTTTGCGACCGGCCGGATCTGTTGATGATGGCAGCGGAGCTGCGCCGGCGGCCTCCGCGTCCCCCTTCAGCCTGGCGATGGGGGTGTTGACCTTGACCTCTTCCGTGCCCTCGGGGACCAGGATCTCGGCGACCTCGCCCTCGTCGACGGCTTCGACCTCCATGGTCGCCTTGTCGGTCTCGATCTCGGCGATGACGTCGCCCGAGCGGACCGTGTCGCCAGGCTTGATGAACCACTTGGCGAGGGTCCCCTCTTCCATGGTCGGCGACAGCGCCGGCATGAGCACGTCGGTCACGCCGTGATCTCCAGCGTCAGCGGCGTCCAGCGCTGGCGACGCCGTTCGGTGCGACTCTCGGGCGTCTCGGCGTCGTAATCCACGGGGCGCGCCGGGCGCTCGGCCAGCGCGCCGATGCCGGCGCCGACCACGTTCAGCACGCCATAGCCGTCGATGATCGCGGCGACGAAGCTCCCGCACCGGCGGCAAATGATGAAATCGGCGCTGCGGGTGCCGAAGCGATAGCGCTCGACCTCCCCTTCACGGAACCTGAGCATCAACGCGCCGGCCGGGTCGCTGACCGTCTTGGCCCCGTTTCGGCGGCAGAAGCTGCATTGATCGGCACGCACGTCGATCGCCTCTGGCGCGATCTCGGTCTCGAAGCAGGCGCTGACCGCGCCGCAATGGCAGCGGCCCTCGTAGACGCTCATGACGCCTCGTCCCGGGTCAGGTGCGCCAGCGAGGCCGCGTGCGCCTCCCAGTTCCGCCCGTCGAACGGCTCGATCTTGATAGCGAGCGCATCGGCATCGTCCAGGCAGCGCGCGTTCACCGACCAGCCATCGGGGTTCGAACGCGGGCGGTAGAAGCTCTTGATGCCGCAGATCGAGCAGAACAGGTGGTCGGCGACGCCCGTGTTGAACCGGTAGCTGGTCAGCGCCTCGGCGCCCTTCGTCAGCCGAAACCGGCTCTCCGGCGTGATGATGTGGATGAAGCCCGTGCGTTCGCAGATCGAGCAGTTGCAGCTCTGCGCCTCGACGTCGTCGGGCAACGAGACCTCGAAGCGCACCGCCCCGCAGTGGCACCCGCCGGCGCGCCATGCATCGCCGCTCATCGGTAGGACACCGCCTTGGCCGCCCGCACGATTTTTTCGACCGAGGGCAGCGACAGCGCCTCCAGATTGGCGGCGTAGGGCAAGGGCACGTCTTCCTGATGCACGCGCGCCGGCGGCGCATCCAGCCAGTCGAACGCCTGTTCGATGACGCGCGCGACGACCTCGGCGCCGACGCCCATCGGGCCCCACCCTTCCTCGCAAGAGACCAGGCGGTTGGTCTTCTTCACGCTCTCGATGATGGTGGCGTCGTCCAGCGGGCGGAGCGTGCGCAGGTCGATCACCTCCGCTTCGATGCCCTCCTTGGCGAGCTCTTCGGCGGCTTCAAGCGCGAAGCCGACCAGCCGCGAATGCGCGGTCAGCGTGACGTCCGCGCCGGTCCGGCGCACCTTCGCGCGACCGATGGGGACGAGCCAATCCTCGACGTCTGGCACATCGAACTCGTGGCCGTAAAGCATTTCATTTTCGAGAAAAATGACCGGATCGGGGTCGCGGATCGCCGCTTTCAGGAGGCCCTTGGCGTCGGCGGCGTCGTAGGGCGCGACGACCTTCAGGCCCGGCACGTGGGCGTACCAGCTGGAGTAGTCCTGGCTGTGCTGGGCGGCGACGCGGGCCGCGGCGCCGTTCGGGCCGCGGAAAACGATCGAGCACTCTATCAAGCCGCCGGACATGTAGACGGGTCTTGGCGGCCGAATTGATCAGCTGGTCGATCGCCTGCATGGCGAAGTTGAAGGTCATGAACTCGACGATGGGCTTCAGCCCCGCCAAACGCCGCGCCGACGCCCAGGCCGGAGAAGCCGTGCTCGGTGATCGGGGTGTCGACCACGCGGTCGGGCGCCGAACTCCTGCAGCAGGTCGCGGCTCACCTTGTAGGCGCCCTGGTACTGCGGCGACCTCCTCGCCCATCAGGAAGACGCCGGGATCGCGCCGCATCTCCTCGGCCATCGCATCGCGCAGCGCATCGCGGACGGAGAGGCGGACAAGCTTGGCCCCGGCCGGGATGTCGGGATCGGCCGGCGCGGGTCCAGGCTCCGTCTTTGCCGGGGACGCTTCCCCTCCCCCTTGCGGGGAGGGGCTAGGGGTGGGGGTGTCGCTCCGTGGTCGGGGATTCAGAGCTGGCGCCCCCATCCCCAACCCCTTCCCCGCGAGGGGGAAGGGGCTTTGGTTGGTCGTCTTGCTTTGCCGTCGGGGCGGCGGCGACCCCCTCCCCCTTCAGCCGCGCGATCGGCGTGTTGACCTTGACCTCTTCGGTCCCCTCGGGAACCAGCATCTCCTCGACCACGCCCTCGTCGACGGCCTCGACCTCCATGGTCGCCTTGTCGGTCTCGATCTCGGCGATCACGTCGCCGGAGCGCACCTTGTCGCCCGCCTTCACGTGCCACTTGGCGAGCGTCCCCTCTTCCATCGTGGGCGACAGCGCCGGCATCAGGACGTCGGTCAAGCCGCGCTCTCCGCGTAGACGTCGGTGTAGAGCTCGCTCGGGTCGGGCTCGGGGGCGGTGCGGGCGAATTCGGCGGCGTCGGCGACGCGTGCGGCGGATCTCGGCGTCGATGGCCTTCAGCTGCGCCTCGTCGGCGTAGCCGGCGCCGATCAGGCGCTCCTGCAGGTGGTCGATCGGGTCGCGGGTGCTTGCGCACCTCGTCGATCTCCTCGCGTGTGCGGTACTTGCCCGGATCGCTCATCGAATGGCCGCGGTAGCGGTAGGTCTTCATCTCCAGGATGAACGGGCCGCTCGCCGGAGCGGGCGTGCTCGGCCGCCTTGGCGCCCGCGTCGCGCACGGCGATCACGTCCATGCCGTCGACCTCGTCGCCGGGGATGTTGAAGCTCGCGCCGCGCCGATAGAGGTGGGTCTCCGACGACGAGCGCTCGACGCTGGTGCCCATGGCGTACTGGTTGTTCTCGATCACGTAGACGACCGGCAGCCGCCAGAGCTCGGCCATGTTGAAGCTCTCGTAGACCTGGCCCTGGTTGGCCGCGCCGTCGCCGAAATAGACGAAGGCGACCTTGCCGTTCTTGCGGTAGCGGTTGGAGAACGCCAGGCCCGGTGCCGAGCGACACCTGCGCGCCGACGATGCCGTGGCCGCCGTAGAAGTCGTTCTTCGGCGCGAACATGTGCATCGAGCCGCCCTTGCCCTTCGAGACACCCGGCTCGCGGCCGGTCAGCTCGGCCATCACCGCCTTCGGATCGACGCCGCAGGCCAGCATGTGGCCGTGGTCGCGGTAGGCGGTGATGATCTGGTCGCCGTGCGTCTTCACCGCCTGCATGCCGACGGCGATCGCTTCCTGGCCGATGTAGAGGTGGCAGAAGCCGCCGATCAGGCCCATGCCGTAGAGCTGGCCCGCCCGCTCCTCGAAGCGGCGGATGAGCAGCATCTGGCGGTAGAAGCCGAGCAGCGCCTCCTTGTCGGAGGTGCTCGGCGTCGGCTTCGCCTTGGTCTTCTTCCTGGCAACCGCCGCGCGCGCCATCGCCGTCCTGGATCCAGCCACCGTCCGAGTCGCAAACACTCAGCGGTCGGTGCGGATCACATAGTCCCTGGGGTCGGCCAAGCCTAGGAGGGAACGGGCGCGCTCGTCGAGAAGGTCGGCCGAGAGGCTGTCGTCGCGCAAGAGGCGCGCCTCGCGCTCCAGATCCTGGCGCTGGGCGTCCAGCTTGGCGAGCTCCTGAGTCTTCTCGGCGAGGATGGCGTTACGCTCGCGCGCGCTCGAGCAGGCCCCGGTCGCCGGTAAACGCCTGGAAGCCGAAATAGAAGATCAGCGCCGCCAGGATCGCGGTCGGAACGTATGACGTGAGAGTCCGGCGCATTGCGGCCTGGAGCGTGCCGCGGCGTGCTTAACGAAGGGTTGACGGCCGCCTTAGAGCCGCTTCAGCGCATCGGCCCCGGCATAGACGGCCTGGTCGCCCAGCTCTTCCTCGATGCGCAGGAGCTGGTTGTACTTCGCCAGGCGGTCTGAGCGCGACAGCGAGCCGGCCTTGATCTGGCCGCAGCCGGTGGCAACGGCGAGGTCGGCGATGGTCGCATCCTCGGTCTCGCCGGAGCGGTGCGACATCACCGCGGTGTAGGCGGCGCGATGGGCGAGCGTGATCGCGTCCAGCGTCTCGGTGAGCGTGCCGATCTGGTTGACCTTGATCAGGATGGAGTTGGCGATGCCCATCTCGATCCCCTCGGCCAGCCGGTCGACGTTGGTGACGAAGAGATCGTCCCCGGTCAGCTGCAGCTTGCCGCCCAGCTTGTCGGTGAGCAGCTTCCAGCCCGCGAAGTCGTCCTCTGCCATGCCATCTTCGATGGAGACGATGGGGAACGCAGCGGCAAGCGCGGCCAGGTAGTCGACCATGCCGGCCGCATCTAGGCTCTTCCCCTCCCCGCTGAGCTCGTACTTGCCGTCTTTGAAGAACTCGCTGGCGGCGGGGTCGAGGCCGAGGTTGAAGTCGCGCCCGGCTTGTAGCCGGCCGTCTCCCCGGCCTTGACGATGAAGGCCAGCGCCTCTTCGGCGGACTTGAGGTTCGGCGCGAACCCGCCCTCGTCGCCGACGTTGGTCGCCTGGCCGGCCGCGTGCAGCGCCGACTTCAGGCTATGGAAGATCTCCGAGCCCATCCGCAGCGCTTCGGCGAAGGTCGGCGCGCCGGTCGGCAGGATCATGAATTCCTGGATGTCGATGGGATTGTCGGCGTGGACGCCGCCATTGATGATGTTCATCTGCGGCACCGGCAGCACGGCGGCGCCGAGCGCCGCCGACGTACTTGTAGAGCGGCAGCTGGGCCGAGATGGCGGCCGCCTTGGCGGTTGCCAGCGAGACGCCGAGGATGGCGTTGGCGCCCAGCCGGCTCTTGTTCGCCGTGCCGTCGAGGGCGATGAGGATGCCGTCGATCCGCCGCTGGTCCTCGGCCTCGAAGCCGGAGAGGGCGTCGAAGATCTCACCGTTCACCGCGTCGACCGCGTGGGTCACGCCCTTGCCGCCATAGCGCTTGGCGTCGCCGTCGCGCTTCTCGACCGCTTCGTGGGCCCCGGTCGAGGCGCCGGAGGGAACCGCGGCGCGGCCGAACGAGCCGTCTTCGAGGGTCACGTCCACCTCGACGGTCGGATTGCCGCGGCTGTCGAGGATCTCGCGGCCGACGATGTCGACGATTTCGGTCAAGAGGCGCTCTCGGCTGGCGCTGTCATCCCCCGCGAGCGGCGGCTAGTCTTCCTTGGGCGTGAGGACCTGGCGGCCCTTGTACATGCCGGTCTTCAGGTCGATGTGGTGCGGCCGGCGAAGCTCGCCGGTTTCCTTGTCCTCGATGAAGCTGTTGGCCTTCAACGCGTGGTGCGAGCGGCGCATGCCGGCGCGCGAGGGAGAGACTTTGCGTTTGGGAACGGCCATGGGAAGCGCTTCTTCGGTCTTGCTGATAGTCTGGCGAAGCGGCCGCGCCGTCCCGCGTGAGCGCGGCTCTATGCCCGAAAGGCCGCGCGGATTCAAGGAAGCGCAATTGCGGGCCGTCTTGGCAGAGGGGAAACTGATGGCCAACTGGTATGCCCGTCCCGTCCTGGCTGTCCGGGACGCCCCCGCATCGCTCGACTTCTATTCGACGAAGTTGGGGTTCAGCGAGGACTGGCGTTACGAAGACGCCGGCCGGCTGCGCATCGCGCAGGTTTCTCGCGCTGGCTGCGAGATCATCCTTTCGGACCAGTGGCCAGACGAAGCCGGACGAGGACGGCTGTTCATCTCCCTCGACCCGGTCGATTTCGATGGGCTCGTGTCCGAGGCTGCCAGCCGGGGCTTTGAACTGAAATCGGGGTCCTGGGGGTACGAACTCGCAATCGTCGAGGATCCGGATGGAAATCGCCTGTGGTTCCCAAAGCGGTCGATGGAGCCGACCGGGCGCTCCTGACCGATACCGGCGGTTGCCTGTGCCGCACGTCGGATGGAAGGTGGTGTCGCAACGATCTAGGAGCACCGCCATGCGCCGAGCGCTGGCTGTCGTCGCCGTGCTTGCATTCGCCCTCGGCGCGTCCTCATCGGCGGCGCTGACCTGCCTCAACAGCAAGCCTTGCGGGACCAGGTGCATCCC
Organism: uncultured Alphaproteobacteria bacterium; assembly: GCA_963794315.1. Classification (GTDB taxonomy): domain Bacteria; phylum Pseudomonadota; class Alphaproteobacteria; order Caulobacterales; family Caulobacteraceae; genus Poindextera. The sequence goes on along the minus strand of CAWCDF010000004.1, from coordinate 160,862 downwards.
ATACGACAAGGCATGCCACCTCCCGCCGGCTTGTCCGCCTGGCAGCTTCCACTGCGGAAAGGGCTGCATCCCCGACCGCTTTCTCTGCGGCATTCACTAGGCGCCCCCAGCGGCCGCCAGGCGTTTCGGGGCGACGTTGCGCCAGGCTAGGTCGAGGGCGAGCTTGACCAGGACTTCGTCTGCTCCCTCGAAGAAGACGAACGTCGAGCCCTTGCGGCCCCAGAAGCCTGGGACCGGCTCGACCACCCCCGGATGAGCCGCGCTCAGATTGTGCTGATCCTCCGGCGCGAGCTTCACCATCATCCGCGGATGCTCGATGTGGATGGTCGAGAAGATCTTCCCCGCCACGCGAAACGATGGAATGCCGTGGTGGCCGGCCTCCTCGGCTTCGGGAAGCATGAGCGCCAGGCGGCGGATGTCGTCTCGGGTCATCGCTTGCTCCAGCTTCCAGCGACGCGATAGCTTGCCGACATGCAGAAGGACGGCAACGGCAAAATCGCGCTGATCACCGGCGTCACCGGCCAGGACGGCGCCTACCTCGCCGAGCTGCTGCTGGACAAAGGCTACGTCGTCCACGGCATCAAGCGCCGCTCGTCCTCGTTCAACACCGGCCGGATCGAGCACCTCTACCAGGACCCGCACGAGCGCGAATCAGCGCTTCTTCCTGCACTACGGCGACATGACCGACGCGACCAACCTGATCCGGATCGTCCAGGAGACTCAGCCCGACGAGATCTACAACCTCGCGGCCCAGAGCCATGTGCAGGTGAGCTTCGAGACGCCGGAGTACACCGCCAACGCCGACGCGCTCGGCACGCTGCGGCTGCTGGAGGCGATCCGCATCCTCGGGCTTGAGCGGCAAGACGCGCTTCTACCAGGCCTCGACCTCGGAGCTGTACGGCAAGGCGCAAGCAGTCGCCGCAGAACGAGACCACGCCGTTCTATCCGCGCAGCCCCTACGCGCGCGGCCAAGCTCTACGCCTACTGGATCGTGGTGAACTACCGCGAGGCCTACGGGCTGCACGCCTCGAACGGCATCCTGTTCAACCACGAGAGCCCGCTGCGCGGCGAGACCTTCGTCACGCGCAAGATCACCCGCGCGGTCGCGGCCATCCACCTGGGCCTGCAGGACAAGCTCTACCTGGGCAACCTCGACGCCAAGCGCGACTGGGGCCATGCGCGCGAATATGTGCGCGGCATGTGGCTGATGCTGCAGCAGGACGAGCCCGACGACTATGTGCTGGCGACCGGCGAGACCACGCTGGTGCGCGACTTCGTCGAGCACGCCTTCGCCCAGATCGGCATCGCGATCGACTGGCGCGGGCGGCGGGATCGAGGAACAGGGTCTGGACGCCAAGAACGGCCGCGTGCTGGTCGAGGTCGACCCGCGCTACTTCCGCCCGACCGAGGTCGACCTCCTGATCGGCGATGCCGCCAAGGCGAAGGCCAAGCTCGGCTGGCAGTCACGAGACCAACTGGCGCGCCCTCTGCGAGGAGATGGTCGCCGAGGATCATGGTCGTCGTGCCGAACGAAGAGCGGCGCGAATGCCGACTGAGGCGGTGTTTCCGCTGGAGGGCAAGCGCGTGTGGGTCGCCGGCCACCGTGGCATGGTCGGCCAGGCGCTGGTGCGGCGGCTGGCGCGGGAGGACTGCGAGATCCTGACCGTCGGTCGCGCCGACCTCGACCTTCGGCGCCAGGAACCGCACGCGAGGCCTGGATCGCCGACGCACCGCCCGGACGCGATCTTCCTCGCCGCCGCCAAGGTGGGCGGCATCCTGGCCAACGACAGCTATCCGGCCGAGTTCCTGTACGACAACCTGGTGATCCAGACCAACGTGATCGAGGGCGCGCGCCTGGCCGGCGTCGCCAAGCTGCTGTTCCTGGGCTCGAGCTGCATCTACCCCAAGCTGGCGCCGCAGCCGATCGCCGAGGAGGCGCTGCTGACCGGGCCGCTGGAGCCGACCAACGAGTGGTACGCGATCGCCAAGATCGCCGGCCTCAAGCTGGCGCAGGCCTACCGCCGCCAGTACGGCTGCGACTTCATCTCCGCGATGCCGACCAACCTCTACGGCCCGGGCGACAACTTCGACCTGGCCTCCAGCCACGTCCTGCCGGCGCTGATGCGCAAGGCGCACGAGGCCAAGGCCGGGCGGCGAGCGGACGCTGACTGTCTGGGGCACCGGCGCCCCGCTGCGCGAATTCCTGCACGTCGACGACTGCGCCGATGCGCTGGTGTTCCTGATGAAGCGCTATTCCGGAGAAGGGCACGTGAATGTCGGCACCGGTGATGAGGTTTCGATCCTCGATCTCGCCAACATGGTCAGCAGGGCGGTCGGTCTCGACGCCGAGATCATCCACGACCTCAGCAAGCCCGACGGCACGCCGCGCAAGCGGCTGGATTGCAGCAAGCTGGAGGCGCTGGGCTGGCGTCGGCGCATCCCGTTGCCCGATGGCCTTGCCGACGCTTACCGTTGGTTCCTCGAGCACGAGACCGCCACGGCCCGCTAGCCCAAAGCCCCTTGGCCCCACGCGGCTCGCGCATCCGGCCGGGGGCCGGCGCACTGGAGGCGCGTGGGAACGAGGCGCGGGCAGGGGCGCTCTGCACACGGGAAAGGATGGCCGACATCACAGAAGAAGAAGCAGAAGTAGCAGTAAACGGGGTCGGCCATCCTTGCCGGTGGGCAGGGCGGCGAGAGCTCCTAGAAGGAGCCCTAAGGCGGCGGACGCTGGGCCAGCTCCAGGGCGGCAACCCGTATCTTGGCGGCGTGGAACTCATTGCGCTCGTCGAACCAAACGCAGCGCACGTCCGGCGTCGGGTGACTGGCCACCGAGTCGGCGACCATAACGGGACCGCCGCTCCGCACGCGGACCAGATCCCCGGCTTCGATTGTCTTTTCGCTCAACGTAAGATCACTCCCTTGGCTTCTGCGCCCGCGCCCAGGCCGCCGTCGACGAGCGAGCCTGAAGCGCCGTGGCGCCGGATTTGTTGCGAGGGGCGAACCCCTCGCGCTCTCTTTGATCAGGGGAGTCTAACCCGGCGCCCGGTGCGCTCAGCAAAATGCTTAGCGGCGGCGCTTACGACCCGATCCGCAGCACCCGAATGAACCGGGGCGAGCGGACCTTGGCCCGCTCTTCAGACGCTGATTGACTCCGACCGAGTAGCCCTTCAGGCCAGCCGGCTCCTCGGCCGTGAGCTGGGCGGCGCCCCTCGCCAGAGACGATGCAGGCGAGGGCGAAACAGCTCGACAACGTACCTTCGGTCACACAGTCATTGGGAGCGCCGTAGCCCGCCGCGAAGTGGCTCAATCTGCCGGTCCCCGGCAGCCCCTGACGGCTGTCACGTCCCCGTGATGGACAAAATCGCGCGGCGGTGCTTACCAGCAGCCGCGACGCGAGGATCGGCTCATGTCTTTTCAGTTCCCTGAGCGCATGAGCCCGACGCTGCTCGCCCGCTTCGCGCGGCGGCAGTTCACGCCGACCCGCGGCGACCTCGTCACCATCTTCATGATCGCCGGCATCGCCGTGCTGGCCGTGCACGGCGCCCAGCAGATGGGTCGGCCGCTGACCGCCCTGCAGATCGCGCCGGTCACGCTCGACCCCGCCCGGCTGCCCGGCTATGCGCTGCTGACGGTGCTGCGCATGTTCGCGGCGCTGGCGGCGTCGCTGCTCTTCACCTTCGTCGTCGCGACTCTGGCCGCCAAGAGCCGCAAGGCCGAACTGGTGATCATCCCGGCCCTCGACATCCTGCAGTCGATCCCCGTGTTCGGCTTCCTGACCTTCACCGTCACCTTCTTCATGAGCCTGTTCCCCGGCAACGAGCTGGGCGCGGAGGGCGCGGCCATCTTCGCCGTGTTCACCGCCCAAGCCTGGAACATGGCGTTCAGCTTCTACCAGTCGCTGAAGACCCTGCCCGCCGACCTGGACGAGGCCGCGCGCGGATTCGGCCTCTCGCCGTGGCGGCGCTTCTGGCGGCTCGAGCTGCCGTTCGCCACGCCGGCGCTCGTGTGGAACACGATGATGTCGATGTCGGGAGCGTGGTTCTTCGTCGTCTCGTCGGAGGCGATCACCGTCGGCAACACGACCGTCACCCTGCCCGGCATCGGCTCGTGGCTGGCGCTGGCCGGCGAGCGCGGCGATACCCGCGCCGTCGTCTGGGCGGTGGCGACCATGGCGGTCGTGATCTTCCTGTACGACCAGCTGCTGTTCCGTCCGATCGTCGCCTGGGCCGACAAGTTCCGCTTCGAGCAGACCGCCTCGCAGGATCCGCCGAAGTCCTGGTTCTTCGAGCTCCTGAAGCGGATGCGGCTCATTCCGCGTCTCTTCCGCCCGGTCTCGCGCACGCTGACCAACCTGCCACCCCTGCCCGGCATCAGAATCCAGCCGCCGCCGCCGTTCCACCCGCGCATCTCGCCGCGCGCTCGACTGGGCCTGGCTGGCTGTCGTCATCGTCGCGGCGCTGGCGGGCGCCTGGCTTGTCTATCGCTATGTCAGCGAGACGCTGACGCTGCACGACGCCTTCGTCGCCTTCGGGCTCGGCCTGATCACCCTGATCCGCGTGCTGGTGCTGATCGCCATCGCCAGCCTGATCTGGGTGCCGATCGGGGTCTGGATCGGCCTTCGCCCTGTCTGGACCGAGCGGGTGCAGCCGATCGCCCAGTTCCTGGCCGCCTTCCCCGCCAACGTGCTCTTCCCGATCGCCGTCGGCCTGATCGTGGCGCTGCATCTGGCGCCCAACATCTGGCTTTCGCCGCTGATGATCCTGGGCACCCAGTGGTACATCCTGTTCAACGTCATCGCCGGCGCCAGCGTCCTGCCCACGGACCTGAAGGAGGCGGCCTCGATCTTCCACGTGCGCCGCTGGCAGTGGTGGCGCGCAGGTCGCCCTGCCCGGCATCTTCCCCTATTACGTCACCGGCGCCCTGACCGCGTCCGGCGGCTCGTGGAACGCCAGCATCGTCGCCGAGGTGGTCACCTGGAACCACACCAAGGTCGAGGCGGCTGGCCTGGGCTCCTATATCGCCGACGCGACGACGGCCGGCGACTATCCGCGCGTTGCGCTAGGCATCGCGGTCATGTCGGTGTTCGTCATCCTCATCAACCGCACGCTCTGGCGGCCGCTCTACGGTTTCGCGGCGCGGCGTCTGCGTCTGGATTAGAGAGGGAAACCCGCCATGACCGTGATCGAGGCGCCGGCGCGGGACGACGTGAACCTGGTCGAGGTCCGCGACCTGCGCCACGTCTATGGCAAGGGCGCCGGCGCCAATCTGCTCGTGCTCGACCACGTCGACCTGACGCTGAAGCCGAATGAGATCGTGGGCCTGCTCGGCCGCTCGGGGTCGGGAAAGTCGACGCTGCTGCGCGCCATCTCCGGCCTCATCCGCCCGACCGAGGGGACGGTCATGGTGCGCGACATCCCCGGCGACGACACCGCCCACGGCGTGGCCATGGTGTTCCAGAGCTTCGCCCTCTTTCCCTGGCTCACCGTGCTGCAGAACGTCGAGCTCGGACTGGAGGCGCAGGGCGTCGCGCCGGACGAGCGGCGCAAGCGCGCCATCGCCGCCATCGACCTGATCGGTCTCGACGGGTTCGAGAGCGCCTATCCGAAGGAGCTCTCCGGCGGCATGCGCCAGCGGGTGGGCCTTGCCCGCGCGCTGGTCGTGCAGCCGTCGGTCCTGCTCATGGACGAGCCGTTCTCGGCGCTCGACGTGCTGACCGCCGAGACCCTGCGCACCGACCTTCTGGACCTCTGGTGCGAGGGGCGCATGCCGATCCGCTCGATCCTGATGGTGACGCACAACATCGAGGAGGCGGTCCTGATGTGCGACCGCATCTGTGTGTTCGCCTCCAATCCCGGCCACATCATCGCCGAGATCAAGGTCGACCTGCCGCAGCCGAGCAAGCGCCTCGATCCGGCGTTTCGCGCGCTGGTCGACGACATCTATGCGCGGATGACGGCGCGTCCGACCACGGCGGCTGTCCATGCCATCACCGGCTTTGCCGGCACCGGCATCGGCATGGCGCTGACCCACATCTCCACGAACACGCTGAACGGCATGATCGAGTCGGTGTTCGCGCCGCCGAACAACGGCAAGGCGGAGCTGCCGGATCTGGCCAACGATCTGCAGCTCGAGGCCGATGAGCTGTTGCCGATCGCCGAGACGCTGCAGCTGATGCGCTTCGCCGAGATCGACGGCGGCAGCATCCGCCTCACCGTCGCCGGACGCCGCTACGCCAACGCCGACGTCGACGAGCGCAAGCAGCTGTTCGCTCAGCACCTGCTCACCTATGTGCCGCTCGCCGCCCACATTCGCCGCGTGCTCGACGACCGCGCCTCGCACCAGGCCCCAGCCAGGCGCTTCCGAGACGAGCTCGAGGATTTCATGAGCGAGGCCTATGCCGAGGAAACCCTCGATGCGGTGATCACCTGGGGCCGCTACGCCGAAGTGTTCGCCTTCCACGAAGACGTGGACCAGTTCAACCTGGAAGACCCTGACTGATGGTTTGGACCAAGACGTGAGCGTTGCAGGCGACGTCGGAGCCGCACCGAACCTTGGCTGGATTGTCTCGCGGACCTTCGCGGTCATCGGCCGGCGCCTTGCCGGCATCGCTGTCCTGACGCTGCTCCTGGTCTGCGCGCCAGATCTCCTCATCGCCTTCCTGCCGGCGTCGATGAACTCGGGATTGAACGTCGCGTCGAGCGTGCTGGGCGCCTTCTACTTCGGCGCCGTCGCCCTGATCGTCTACCACGAGCTGGCTGGCGACGCGCCGATCGGAGCCCAGGCGGCGTTCTCGGCGGCCGCAAGCCGTTTCGGCGTCCTTTTTGGCGCGAACATCCTGAGTGGGCTGGCGGTGTTGGGCGGGCTGCTCGCCCTCATAGTGCCTGGTCTGTTCCTGATGACGGCCTGGATGCCGCTGACCGGGGTCGTGGTTGTCGAACGACTTGGCGTCACCGCGTCCCTGGGCCGAGCGTGGCGGCTCACGCAAGGACACCGTTGGATGCTCGGCGGATTGCTCGCTCTCTACGTAGCGGGAGCGGTCCTGCTCTTCAGCGTTCTGGCGCTCGTGGTCGGCCTGACGCAGGCGGCCCCCGCCCTCCAGCTCGTCGTGTCGACCCTGGTCGGCGTGATCATTTCCAGCGTCGCCTACGCAATCGGCGCGACCGGATCGGCGGTGGCCTACGTGACCCTCCGCCGCGCCAGTGACGGCATAGCCTCCGAGGTGGCCAGCGTCTTCGCCTAGTCCGCCAGCGACAGGGGTGCGGCGACCTCCTCCAGCGACTTCCGCTCGGCGTCGATGCCGAGCACGCCTTCGATGGCTGCCGCAGCGAGCATCGCTCCGGCGCCGACGAGGTAGCCGACGAAGAGCTCTGGCTTCGAGCCACTCTCGATCAGGCGACCGAACACCGCCGGCGCCGCGACGCCGCCCACCGCCGTTCCGACGGCGTAGAACAGCGCGATTGCGACGGCGCGGATCTCGATCGGGAAGGACTTGCCCACCGTCAGGTATCCGGCGCTCGCCGCCGCCGAGGCGAAGAAGAAGATCACCGTCCAGGCCGCGGTCTGCTCGACAGCGGTGAGCAACCCCTGGGCGAAGAGCCAGCCGGTGAGCGCCAGCAGAAGCCCGGCGATCGCATAGGTCCCGGCGATCATCACCCGGCGGCCGATCGAGTCGAAGAAATGTCCGAGCAGCAGCGGCCCAAGGAAGTTGCCGAGCGCAAAGGGCAGCAAGTACCAGCCGACGAGCGCCGCCGGCACGCCGTAGAAACGGCTGAGGATCAGCGCGTAGGTGAAGAAGATCGCGTTGTAGCAGAAGGCCTGGCTGGTCATCAGGCTCAAGCCCACCAGGGTGCGCCGCGGATAGGCGACCACGAGCGTGTGTGCGATGTCGAGCCAGCCGCCTCGCCGCGTCGCCATCAACCTGAGCGAGCGCGCGGTTCCCTCAGGTTCGATCAAGCGTCCATCGGCGGTCACCCTGCCTTCGATCTCGGAGACGATGGCGTGCGCCTCCGCGGCGCGGCCGTGGGTCATCAGCCAGCGCGGGCTCTCGGGAATGTAACGACGGAGCAGAATGATGATGACGCCGAGCACGGCGCCGAGCAGGAAGGCCACGCGCCAGCCAACTGCGGGCGGAAAAAAGTGACGGATTCAGCACGACCACCGAACCGAGCGAGCCCAGCGCCGCCCCCACCCACCAGCTGCCGTTGATGGTCAGGTCGGTCACGCCGCGGCGGCGGGCCGGGATCAGCTCCTGCACTGCCGAATTGATCGCCGCGTACTCGCCGCCGATACCGGCGCCGGTGAGCAAGCGGAAGAAGGCGAAGGCGGCGAAGTTCCACGAGAGCCCGGTGGCGACCGTGGCGGCCAGATAGAGCCCGACCGTGACGAAGAAGAGCCGGCGTCGCCCGAACGCGTCCGAGAGGCGCCCGAACACCACCGCGCCGATCACCGCGCCCACCAGGTAGGCGCTGGCGGTCAGCCCGATCTGGCTCTCGGTCAGGCCGAGCGCTCGGTGATCCTTCAGCGCGGCCGACAGGGCGCCGACCAGCGTCACCTCGAGCCCGTCGAGGATCCAGGCGACCCCGAGCGCGGTCACGACCTGCCAGTGGAAACGGCTCCACGGCAGGCGGTCGAGCCTGGCCGGCGCATTTGTCTCTATGATGTGTTCATTGGTCATCGGGCGCCAAACCCAGCAACTTAGTGGAATAACGCCTTTGCCAATGGAAAGCACCCGATGGGCGCGCTGACCGTCGACGCCCGCGGCCACCGCTGTCCCGTGCCGACGCTGCGCCTGCGCCGGGCGCTTGAGAGCATGGCCGCCGGCGATGTCGTGCGGCTCGTCGCCGACGACCCGATGGCGCGGATCGATGCGCCGCACTTCGTGCAAGAAGCCGGTCACGAACTCATTGAAATGACGGAAGACGCCGGCACGCTGACCTTCGTGGTCAGGAAGGCCGCCTGGGCCGGACCAGGTGATTGAGGCGCTTGCCGCCGGCCGGATCGGTCAGGAGCTCGATCTCGGTCGTGAGCGAGGCGCCGAAGAAGATCGCGTTCACGTTCCAGGAGAGCCAGATCAGCAGCACGATCACCGCGGCGATCGAGCCGTAGGTGGCGCCGAAGTTGGCGATCTGGGTGACATAGACGGCGCTTGCCCACGACGCCGCGAGCGAGAGGCCCGCCGCCGCGACGCCGCCGACCGCCGCCAGCCGCCAGGAGACCGGCTCGCTCGACATGGCGTAGCGATAGATCAGCGTCAGCCCGATGCTGATGCCTACCGAGGCCCAGGTCCACTCGTTCAGGAATAGGCCGAGATGCAGCGGAAGGTGGAGTTCCGTGCGGGCGAAGCGGAGCGCGATGAAGACGCCCGACACCAGCGTCAGAAGCACGAACGCGGCCAGGAGCGCGAACAGGGCCAAGAGGTTGAAGCTCAGAAAGCCGCGCGGCGTCTCCTCGTCGTGGATGAAGGAGAGCCCGGCGAAAAGCGCCTTGAAACTGCGGTGGGCGGCGTAGACCCCGATCACCAGCGCTAGCAGGCTTTGCAGCGAGATGGCGCGGATCGGGGCCTGCGACAGGCGCAGGAGCTCCGACTGGAACAGCGTCAGCGCCGCGGGCGGCAGGATTTGGGCAAACGCGCTGGCCTGGACCAGGGCCTGCTCCGGCGTGAGCAGCACCGAATAGACGCCGAGCACAATCGCCAGCGCCGGGAACACCGCCAGCATGGCGAAGAAGGAAACGCCGCCGACGTAGAGCATGACGTCGCGGCCCCACATCCGGACCAGCGTCCGCCAGAGCAGGCTAAAGAGCCTGATCCCCCAACGGCCCACGCCGTGCGCGGCCCCCTCATCGGCGGGCTGGTCCACGCCCCGACATAGCCGCCCGCATCGCTTTGTCGACGCGAAAAAGAACGGCGCGCTACCGGTTAGGGACAGCGCGCCGCCGCCGGGACGCAGGGGAACGTCCTTCGCTTAAGGTCGGCCGCTGCCGGAGGGACAGGGAGGAACCGCGGCCGACAATGCCGCCACTATGCGCGCTGCATGCTGAATCGAGCTTGAAGAGGGCGCCTCTTTTTTGCTGCGTCAGAGCGCCGCAGCCGCCTCCAGCGCGCTGATCGCATCGGTATCGAAGCCCCAGTCGGCCAGGGCCTCTCGGTTGTGCGCGCCGATCGCCGGCGGCGGCGCGGGCGGGCCGGACGGCGACGCCGAGAACCGCGGGGCCGGTGCAGGCTGCACGACGCCCTCGACGGTCACGAAGGTCTGCCGGGCGGCGTTGTGCGGGTGGCTGGGCGCCTCGTCGATGCCCAGCACGGGCGCGAAGCAGACGTCGGAGCCGCCCATGATCTCCTCCCACTCGTCGCGGGTGCGGGTCCGGACCACCGTGGCCAGCTTGCGCTTGAGCTCGGGCCAGTCATCACGGTTCATCTGCGCCGTGAATTGCGGATCATTTATCCCCGTCTTCTCAAGGAGTAGTGCATAGAATTGCGGCTCAATCGATCCGAGTGCGATCCATTTGTCGTCCTTGCACTGATAAACGTCGTAGAACTGCGCCCCGCCATCCAGCAGGTTGGCGCTGCGCCCCGCACGCCACATGCCCGATGCCGTCATCCCGTAGAACATCGCCATCAGCGAGGCCGACCCGTCGGTCATGGCGCAGTCGACCACCTGCCCTTCGCCCGTCGCCCGCGCATGGATGACGCCGGCAAGCAGGCCGAAGGCGAGGTAGAGCGCCCCGCCGCCGAAATCGCCGACCAGATTGAGCGGCGGAACGGGCTTTTCGCTCGTGCCGATCGCCGCCAGCGCGCCGGTGAGCGCGATGTAGTTGATGTCGTGCCCGGCGGCTTGCGACAGCGGGCCGGTCTGTCCCCAGCCGGTCATGCGGCCATACACCAACTTCGGGTTGCGCCTGAGCGCGACCTCAGGGCCAAGGCCGAGGCGCTCCATAACGCCTGGTCGGAAACCCTCGAACACCGCGTCCGCGCGCTCAAGGAGCTTCAGGCAGGCTTCGACGGCCTGCGGCGTCTTGAGGTCGAGTGCGACCGAACGGCGACCGCGGCTGGTGACGTCGAACTTCGAGCCACGGCCCGAGCCCTTGCGGTCGATGCGCACCACGTCGGCGCCGAGGTCCGACAACAGCATGCCGCAGAACGGACCCGGCCCGATGCCGGCGAACTCGACGATCTTCAATCCCGATAAAGGCCCCTGGCCCATGCTGGCGCTCCCACCTTGCTGAGGGCCGCCGAATCGCTACCGCCTTGCGGCGCCTCTGCTATGGTGGCGGCGGGCCCTCTGAGTCCACGCTAGTCCAGTTGCGCTGCGGCGAAAACGGCGCCGCAACGTCAAGACGGAAGGGAAGCTGTTGTCGGTCCGAGCGCGCGTTCTGATCGTCGCCCGCGATGACGCCCTTGCGGGGCCGCTGGCCGAAGGGCTTGATCGGTTGGGCTGGCGCACGCTGACCGCGCGCGGCCCCTACGCCGCGCTGGCCGCTCTCGCCGACATGGAGATCGAGGCCGCGATCGTCGACGCCACCACGGGGCCGCAGGATGCGCCGACGCTGGCGCGGCGGCTCAAGGCGGCTTACGCGCCGCGTCGCCTGCCGGTGATCGCCATCGGCGAACCGGAGCCCGGGGCGCCGACCGACAACCTCGACCTGACACTGGCGCCGCCGCTGCATCCCGCGCAAGCCGCGCTCAGGCTCGAATCCCTGGTGCGCATGGCGATCGCCGAGGAAGAGTTCGAGCTCCGGCGCGAGACGTTCGCCGAACGCGGACGCCGGCTCGAAGCGCCGCCCGAGGCGGCGAGCCCGTTGCGCATCCTGGCGGTCGGCGAGCCGGCGCCCGAGTTTCTGGCGCTGTCGAATGCGCTGGCCCGCACCGGGGCCGAGGTGGTCGGCGCGTTCACCGCCTACACCGCCTTCGACTACCTGCACGAGCGCACGTTCGATGCGGTCGCGCTCTGGGCCGGCGAAAACCAGTCGGAGGCGCTCTCGATCGCCACCGGGATGCGACGCAACACCCGACTCTACCACATCCCCGCCCTCCTCTACCTGCAGAGCCCGGCGCAGATCGGCGTGGCCGAGGCCTACCATCGCGGCATTTCGGACCTGGCGACGCCCGAGACGCCGGCGCTGGAGACGGCCAAGCGCGTTATCGAGCTCGCCTCCGCCTATCGGAGGCAGACCGCCATCCGCCAGGCGCTGGAGAAGGCGCGCAGTTCCGGCCTGATGGACGCGGCGACCGGGCTCTTCACGCGCGATCTGTTCGCCGCCCACCTCGCGCGGCTGGTGCATGCGAGCCGCCAGCGGCGGCGGCCGCTGTCGCTCTGCGTGCTGCGCGTCTCCGACCGGCCGGAGCTGACGCTGGCGCGCAAGGGTGGCTGGCTGGACCGGGCGACGCCGCAGATCGGCTCGATGATCGGGCGGCTGGTCCGCGTCGAGGACACCGCCGCCAGGCTCGGGCCCGAGGTGTTCGCGCTCGCCCTGCCGGCGACCGGCCAGGCGGCCGCCCAGGCCGCCGGCGAGCGCATCTGCGCCGTCATCGCCTGCACTGCCTTCGACGCCGGCGAGAACCGCGCGCCGTTCGTGATCGAGTTCGACATCGGCGTCGCCGAGGTCGAGGCCGGCGAAAGCCCCGCCCGCGCGCTCGAACGCGCGGCGGCGACAGCGTTGCAGCTCAAGGCCGGGTAAGAGACGCTTCCCATGAGTTTAAGTCCGCAGCTGATCGGCCTGCTCGTTCCGTTGGCGATCGTCATCCCGATCCTGATCCTTCGAAATTCGCGGCCCCGACCGCTCAAGATCGAGCGGCTGTGGATCCGGCCGGCGATCTTCATGGCGATGATGGCGCTGGCGCTGACCGCCTCGGCGCCGCCGCTGGATGTGCCGAACATCGCCCTCCTGGTCGTGGCGCTCGCCGTTGGCGGCGGCTTGGGGTGGTTGCGCGGCAAGTCCATGCACATCCACGTGCATCCGGAGACCCACGATCTCAGCGCGCGCGCTTCGCCGCTGGGCCTGGTCTTCATCTTCGGGTTGCTCGTGGTCCGCTACGCCTTTCGCGGCGCGGCGCTCGAGAGCGCGTCCGTCGTGCATCTCTCGATCATCGCCATCGCCGACGCCTTCGTGCTGCTGGCGGTGGGCATGATGGTCGTGCAAGGCCTTGAGATGTGGCTGCGTGCGCGCCGCCTGCTCGCCGAAGCCATCGCCGCCAAGGCCGGCGCCCAGGCCGGCCCCGCCGCCAATGCCGAAGATCATCAGCTAGGCGCCCAAGAACCGGCGCGCCAACCAACCTCGATGGGTTGCGGGTCGGCGGGGCTCTCGCTGAACTCCTGCAGGCAGATGCCCAGCTGCAGGTTTGTTTTCAGGACGGCCGCTACTCGGCCGCACCCGCCATCCGAGCCAGCTCGCTCAGGATGCGCTCGGCGGCGCCGAGGCGCTGGTCGGGGGTTTCCCACTCGCCGCTTGACCACCACCGTCTGGTCGGGGCGGATGCGCCAGAGTGTTGGCGTTCTTCTGGATGTAGGCGACCAGGCGCGGTCGGGGTTGGCGAAGTGGTCGTCGCGGAAGCTGATCGCGGCGCCCTTCGGCCCGACGTCGATCTTCGCGACGTTGGCCTGCCGGCAGAGGCCCTTGATGGCGACGACCTTCAGCAGCTGGCCGGCTTCCGGCGGCAGCGGGCCGAAGCGGTCGATCATCTCGGCCGCCAGCGCCTCGCGATCCTCCGCCCGCTCGGCGTCGGAAAGGCGGCGGTAGAGCGCCAGGCGCACGTTCAGGTCCGGCACGTAGTGCGTCGGGGATCAGCACGGCCGCGCCGGTGTTGATCTGCGGCGACCAGCCGCGGTCGAGCACGATCTCGCTCGGCCCCGGCCTTGGCGCGCAGCTCGGCGACCGCGTCCTCGAGCATCTGCTGGTAGAGCTCGACGCCGATCTCGCGGATGTGGCCGGACTGTTCCTCGCCCAAGCAGATTGCCGCCGCCGCGGATATCGAGGTCGTGGCTGGCCAGCTGGAAGCCGGCGCCCAGGCTGTCGAGCGACTGCATGCACCTCCAGCCGCTTCTCCGCCGAGGCGGTGATCGCGCGGTCTCGAACGGCGTGGTCAGGTAGGCATAGGCGCGCGCCTTGGCCCGCCCCACCCGGCCGCGCAGCTGGTAGAGCTGGGCCAGGCCGAACATGTCGGCGCGGTGGACGACGAGGGTGTTGGCGGTCGGGATGTCGAGGCCGGACTCGACGATGCGTGGTCGAGAGCAGGACGTCGTAGCGGCCGTCGTAGAAGGCGCTCATGACGTCTTCGAGCTGGGTCGGCGGCCATCTGGCCGTGGCCGGTGACGAACTTCACCTCCGGCACCTGCTCGCGCAGGAACTTGGCCAGATCTCCGGCAGGTCGCGCGATGCGCGGGGCGACGAAGTAGGCCTGGCCGCCGCGGTACTTCTCGCGCAGCAGCGCCTCGCGGATGACGACCGGGTCGAACGGGGTGATGTAGGTGCGCACCGCCAGGCGATCGACCGGCGGGGTGGCGATGATCGACATCTCGCGGATGCCGGAGAGCGCCATCTGCAGCGTGCGCGGGATCGGCGTGGCCGGTCAGGGTCAGCACGTGCACCTCGGCGCGCAGCGCCTTCAGCGCCTCCTTGTGCTTGACCCCGAAGTGCTGCTCCTCGTCGACGACCACCAGGCCGAGGTCCTTGAACTGCACCTGCTTGGAGAGCACCGCGTGGGTGCCGATGACGATCTCGATCTCGCCCTTCTTCAGCCCCTCGCGGGTCTTGGCCGCCTCGGCGGTGGGAACCAGGCGCGAGAGCCGGCCGACGCGCACCGGCCAGCCCTGGAAGCGCTCGGTGAAGGTGGTGAAGTGCTGGCGCGCCAGCAGCGTGGTCGGGCAGACGACCGCCACCTGCCGGCCGCTCATCGCCATCACGAAGGCGGCGCGCAGCGCGACCTCGGTCTTGCCGAAGCCGACGTCGCCGCAGATCAGCCGGTCCATCGGCTGGCCCGAGCGCCAGGTCGGCCAGCACGTCGCCGATCGCGTTCAGCTGGTCGTCGGTCTCCTCGTAGGGGAAGCGGGCGCAGAACTCGTCGAACACGCCGCGCGGCGGGTCGACTCCTCGACGTGGCCTTCAGCGCGCGGGCGGCGGCGATGGCGATCAGGCCCTCGGCCATCTCGCGCAGCCGTTCCTTGGCCCGCGCCTTGCGCGCCTGCCAGGCCGCGCCGCCCAGCCGGTCGAGCTGCACGCCCTCGGCTGTCGGCGCCGTAGCGGGTCAGGAGGTCGATGTTCTCGACCGGCAGGTAGAGCTTGGACTCGGCCGGCGTAGTCGATCTCCAGGCAGTCGTGCGGCGCGTCCTGCACCTCCAGCGTCTTCAGGCCGGCGTAGCGGCCGATGCCGTGGTCGATGTGGACGACGAGGTCGCCCGGCGTGAGCGACGTGGCCTCGGCCAGGAAGTTCTGCGCCCGGCGCCGGCGGCCGGAGCGCGCCAGGCGGTCGCCGAGGATGTCGGTCTCGGAGATGACGGCCAGGTCTGTCGGTCTCGAAGCCGGCGTCGAGCGGCAGCACGACGCGCTGCGGCTGCTTGGGCGTCCGCTCGCCTTGGCCGCCTGCCAGTAGGGCGCGAGCGCGCACGTCCTTCAGCCCGTGGTCGGCCAGCATGGCGCCCAGCCGCTCGGACGCGCCGTCGGACCAGGAGGCGAACAGCACCCGCTTGCCCGCCGCGCTCAGGCGCCGCGCGTGGTCGGCGGTCGGCCTCGAACAGGTTGACGCTGTCTCTGCGGCGCGCTCGGCGGCGAAGGTGCGCCCGAGCTTGGCGCCCATGTCGACCTTGTCGGCGGCCCCTTCGTGCTCGAAGGGAGTGAACCGCCGCGACGGATGGGCGGCAATGCGTCCGTCCCACTCGTCGGGGGTCAGATAGAGCGCGTCGGCCGGCAGCGGATGATAGGCGCCGCGCGCCCGGTCCGCCTCGATCCGCGCCTCGAAGGCGTCCTCGATCATCGCCAGGCGCTCGTCGCGCGCCGCATTGGCGAGGTGGTCGAGGGCGATCAGGGCGTCGCCGGGCAGATAGTCGAACAGGGTCTCGAGCTTCGGGTAGAAGAGCGGCAGGAAGTGCTCCATACCGCCGCGCCGGCCGCCTTCGCTGACCGTCGCGTACAGCGGATCCTCGGAGGTCGCGCCGAACGCCGCGCCATAGCGCAAGGCGGAAGCGGGCGATGGAGTCCTTGTCGAGCAGCACCTCCGATACCGGCAGCAGGTCGATCGAATTGAGCTGCCCGGTCGAGCGCTGGGACACCGGGTCGAAGGCGCGGATGGTCTCGAGCAGTGTCGCCGAACAGGTCGAGACGGACCGGCTCGTCCGCGCCCGGCGGAAAGACGTCGATCACCCCGCCGCGGATGGCGAACTCGCCGCGTTCGCTGACGGTCGAGGCGCGCTGGTAGCCGTTGACGGCGAAGTAGCGCTCGAGACCAGCAAGGTCGACTTCCTGCCCGGCCTGGGCTGCATAGCCGGCCTCGCCCAGGATCGCCCGAGGCGGCACGCGCTGCATCAAGGCGTGCGCCGGGGTGACAAGCACGCGCGGTCCCTCCCCGTCGCCCTTGGCCAGCCGCGCCAGCGCCGCCACCCGGCGCGCTGCGATGCCCGATGACGGGCTCATGCGGTCGTAGGGCAGGCAATCCCAAGCGGGGAAACCGATCAGCTCGATCTCCGGAGCGAAGAAGTCGAACGCGTCGGCGAAGGCCTGGGCGCGCGCGCCGTCCCGGGCGACGAAGACGATCAGGCCGCTCCGCGCGCGGGCGATGTCGGCGACCGCCAGCGCGTCGAACCCTTCCGGCGCGCCGGTCAGCTCGAGAGCTCCTGGCGCGAACGCCACGCTGCCGAGATCCACCCGCTCTCGCTCGATCAGGCTCATCGGCGTAGCGCCCCGCTCACGTCGAAGGCGCGGATTTGCTCGAGCAGGCCGGCGTCGATGAACCGCGGCGTCGGCGTATTCAGCATGAGCCAATCCCACACGTCCTGATCCGGCTGGTCGAGCAGCACCTCGAAGGCATCGATCTCGGCCGGCTCGAGCGTGGTCAGCCGCGCGTCAGCGAAGCGACCAAGGATCAGGTCGGCCTCGAGAAACCCTCGTCGCCAGGCGCGATAGCGCAATTTGTCGAGGCGGGCGTCGGGCATGGGAAGGCGCATATAGAACGCCCGCGCAACCGCCGCCACCTGCACTATATGCTGCGCAAGGCATGCGCCCGGAGATTCTCTTCCCGCTGTTCGCGCCGTCGTCCTCGCTGAAGGGCGTCGGACCCAAGCTCGCGCCGACGCTGGAGCGGCTGGCGGGGCCGCACGTGCGCGACGTGCTGTTCCTGAGCCCCCACAGCATCGTGCACCGCACGCGGGCGACGACGGCCGAAGCTCGCGACGGCGAGGCGCAAACCTTCGTCGTCGCCATCGACAAGCACTTCCCGCCCGGCCGCCGCGACCTGCCCTATCGTATCCGCACCTTCGACGAAGACCGGCTTCCTGTTCCTGGTCTGGTTCCGCGGCGGCGGCGAGCACCTGGCGCGGCGCCATCCGCCCGGCGCGCGCCGCGCGGTCAGCGGCAAGGTCGAGCGCATTTCGCGACGAGATGCACGATCGCCCACCCGGACTATTTCCTGCCGGCCGAGCAGGTCGACGAGATTCCGAGCTTCGAAGCGATCTATCCGGCCAGCGGCGACCTGCACGCCGCGCACGGTGCGCAAGCTGGCGCTGGAGGCGCTGGCGCGCGCGCCGGAGCTGCCCGAGTGGCAGGACCCGGCCTGGCTCGCCCGCCAGCGCTGGCCCGGCTGGCGCGCGGCGCTTGCGGCGATGCACGCGCCTGCAGACCGACGCCGACCTCGCGCCCAGCGCGCCGGCGCGGCGCCGACTCGCCTACGACGAGCTCTTCGCCCACCAGCTCGCGCTGGCGCAGCGCAAGGCGGGACAGCAAGGCGGAGCCGGCGCCGCGCATCCGCCCGAGCGCGCTGGCCGAAGATCGTAGAGCGCGCCCTGCCCTTCCGGCTGACCGGCGCGCAGGTGCGCAGCCTGGCCGAGATTCGCGCCGACCTCGCATCCGGCCAGCGCATGTCGCGGCTGCTGCAGGGCGATGTGGGCGCCGGCAAGACCGTGGTCGCCATGCTGGCCATGGCCGACGCCGCGCGAGCCGGGCTGCAGTCGGCGCTGATGGCGCCCGACCGAGATCCTCGCCCGCCAGCACTTCGAGACCATCGCCGAGGCCGCTGGCCGCGCAGGGCGTCGAGACCGTGCTGCTGACCGGCCGCGACCGCGGCGCGCCGCGCGCCGAGAAGCTGGCGCGCGCTCGCCTCCGGCCAAGCGGCCGTTGCGGTCGGCACCCACGCCCTCTTCCAGGACGACGTCGCCTTCCGCGTCGCTGGCGCTGACGGTGATCGACGAGCAGCACCGCTTCGGCGTCTCCGAGCGCAAGCGGCTGACAGACAAGGGCGCCGGCGCCGCACGTGCTGGCCATGTCGGCGACGCCGATCCCGCGCACGCTGGAGCTGACGGTCTACGGCGACCTCGACATCTCGCGGCTGGACGAAAAGCCGCCGGGCCGGAAGCCCGTGGCCACCCGCGCCGCGCCGAAGACGCGGATCGGCGAGGTCGTCGAGCGCCTGCGCGCCGCGGTCGCCCAGGGCGCGCAGGCCTTCTGGATCTGCCCGCTGGTCGCTGAATCCGAGGACAGCGACCTCGCCGCGGCCGAGGCCCGGGCCGAGGCGCTTCGCCGGGTGCTCGGGCCCTGCCGTCGGGCTGGTGCACGGCCGGCTGAAGCCGGCCGAAAAGGACGCGGTCATGGCCGCCTTCGCCGAGGGGCGGATCAAGCGTGCTGGTCGCCACCACGGTGGTCGAGGTCGGCGTCGACGTGCCGGCCGCCTCGATCATGGTCATCGAGCAGGCCGAGCGGTTCGGCCTGGCCCAGCTGCACCAGCTGCGCGGACGGGTCGGGCGCGGGCAGGCGGAGAGCGCTTGCGTGCTGCTCTACGACCCGCCGCTCAGCGCGCTCGCCCAGTCCAGGCTCGATATCCTGAGGCGCACCGACGACGGCTTCCTGATCGCCGAGAAGGACCTGGAGCTGCGCGGCGGCGGCGATCCGCTGGGTCTGAAGCAGAGCGGCTTTCCCGCCTATCGCGTGGCCGACCCCGTCGCCCACCGCGACCTGATCGCCGTCGCCGCCGACGATGCGCGCCTCTTGCTGAGCCGCGACCCCGACCTCACCAGCCCGCGCGGCCAGGCCGTCCGCACCCTGCAAGCCCTGTTCGACTGGCGCCCTGACGGCGGCCAGACGGCGGGGTAGATGCTCCCGACCGTCTCTTGCGGCGGAGCCGCAGCATTGGACCGCCAAGGTCGCCAAGCACGCCAAGGATCGGGTGGATCACGAGCTGAGGCCAATCGCGGCCCCGTGGCGAACTTGGCGACCTTGGCGGTCAAGAGCTGCCTTCCCGCTGCCGCGGGCAGGCGAAGGAACGAACCAGTCTAGGCTACGCTCGGCGCATCAGCGGGTTCGGGGTGGGTGGGGCGGCGCGGGTGAGCGTGTTGGAGTCCTTGTGCAGGAAGGGCCGGGCCTGGCCGCGGATCACAAGCACGGTCTCCTCGTCGTAGGACCAGCGGCCGTCGTCGTGGAAGGTGACGGTGATACGGTAGGAGTCGGTGCGGAAGGCGTACTCGAGGAACGGGCCTGAAGCGATGCCGGCCTCGGTCGAGCCGCGCTTTGCGCTCAGCTCGAACTGCTTCGCGTCGTTCGTCACATGTCCGGACGCCAGCGCCACCTGCACGCGCGGGATGGCCAGCGTCTGGAAGACGGTCTCGTTCGCCGCGTCCCACAGCCAATAGCCGGTCTGGTGATGGTAGGTCTCTGGCGCGTCCGGCTTGACGATGCGCGTAACGTAGTGGAGCCCATAGAGCAGCTGGGGCCCGTTGGTCTGCGGGTCGATCGGCTGCATCTCCATGTGCTCGATGAACACCTGGCGCTTTGCCCCCGGCCCCGGGTTGATATCGAGACCCTTCGTCCCTTCCCAGATGCCGGCCAGCGGCGCGAGCGGGCCAAGGTTGGCCAGCGTGTCGGGATCGACGTCCTCGGGCTCGGTGAAGATGTCTTCGGGAAAGCTCTGCATGGCTTGCCCTTCGAGCCCGGAGAGGCGACCGTCAAGCTCGAACTCGAGGGTTCCATGCCAACGGTCAGCGTCTATATCGACTACAAGAGCCCCTACGCCTTCATCGCCAAGGATCTGATCTACCAGATGGCGCAGGCGACGGGCGCGACCCTCGACTGGCTGCCCTATACGCTCGACATCCCGAGCTATCGCGGCGCCGCCGAGGTGGATGACGCCGGCAAGGTCATTTGGGAAAACCGCACCCCGCATCAGTGGCGGCAGGTGCGCTATGCCTACATGGACTGCCGGCGCGAGGCGAACAAACGCGGGCTTACCCTGCGCGGAACCCAGAAGATCTGGGACTCCTCGATCGCCGCCATCGGCCTCTTGTGGGCAAAGCGTCAGGGCGACGCCATCCTGCGCGGCTACACGGACCGCACATTCGAGCGCTTCTGGCGGCGCGAGCTCGACATCGAAGACCCGGCGGTCGTGCAGGGTGTTCTGGCCGAAGCCGGCGCGGACGTCGCGGGGTTCGCCGAATTCCTCGCCGGCCCCGGCCGCGCGGAACACGACGCCATCCGAGCGGCGGCAGAGGACTTCGGCATCTTCGGCGTGCCGAGCTTCGTCATCGACGGCGAGCTGTTCTGGGGTAAGGAGCACCTGCCCGCCATCCGGGAGCGGCTGTTGCTGACAAGCCGCTAGAGCCGGTTGGGCGTTCGCTGAGGCGACGGGCATATCCCTAGGTCCCCTCTCCCGCTTGGGGGAGAAGCACCACCAAAGAGCGTCGGCGGCTCAAAGCAATCCCAATCCGCGCGAGCGAGAGCGCCGCCGGGGCAAGCGCCGCGGGCGTTCGATTCGAGAAGGTCCCCGTTCGGAGGGGCGGTGGGGGGCGGAGGTCGGGCAGCTGTGTTCGACGAGCACAGTGACTCGCCAAACGGGGAACTCTTCTCAAATCGAACGCGCGCAGTACTTGAGAGGGATTAGACCACACCCAGAGACCCGCTCAGCAAACGGCTTAGCGACGGGCGTTGTCGACCTCCCCGATTGCCGTCAAACTCGGCGCATGACTGAAGAGATCCGGGACGGCGGGTGCAACTGTGGCGCGGTGCGGTTTCGCCTGCGCGCCGCGCCGCTGACGGCGTATCTCTGCCATTGCCACCTCTGCCAGAAGCGCACGGGCAGCCCGTTTGCAATGAACGTGGTCTTCCCGGGAGATGCACTCGAGGTCACGGCGGGCGAGCCGTTCGAGTTGCCGCGCGACCTGGGCGGCGGGCTGAAGAGCGTCTCTTCGCTCTGCGGCGCCTGCTACAGCCGGCTCTGGACGCGGCGGACTGGCGCGGCGGTCGTCAACGTGCGCGGCGGGGCGCTGGACGACGCCGGCGACTTGCGGCCCGTCGCGCAGATCTGGGTCTCGAGCGCCCAGCCCTGGGCGGTGCAGGCCGACATGCTGAGCTACGACGAGCAGCCGGCCGACTTCGCACCGTTCATCGCCGCATGGCGCGAGCGATCGATCAGCGGCTGAAGACGCCGACGAGCTCCACGTGCGGCGACCAGAGGAACTGGTCGATGGGCAACACCGGTCCTGAGGACGAACCCGCCATCCACGAGCGTGCGGGCGTCGCGGGCGAAGGTGGCCGGATTGCAGGAAACGCCGACGGCGAGCGGAACCGCCGAGCGGGCGATCTCCCGCGCTTGTTCCGCCGCCCCGGCGCGCGGCGGGTCGAAGACGACGGCGTCCAGCCGCTTCATGTCGGCGGCGAGCAGCGGGCGGCGGACGAGGTCGCGCGCTTCGGTCGCGATCGGCTTTAGCCCGGACAGAGTCCCGCTGGCCGCGTCGAGCGCCCGCAGCGCCGCAGCCGACTGGTCGATCGCCCTGACCGCGGCGGTCTCGGCCAGCTTGAAGGTCAGCGTGCCGACGCCGCAGTAGAGGTCGGCGACCTGGGTTGCGTCGCCCACCGCCTTGGCGACGAACGCCGCCATCGCGGCCTCCGCGGCCGGAACGGCCTGCAAGAACGCGCCCGGCGGAAGCGGGACCATGGCCCGCCCGAGGCGGACGATCGGCTGTCGCGCCAGGTAAAGCACCTCGCCGGCGAGGGTGACGCGGGCGAAGTCGAGGGCGGCGGCGCGCTCGGCGACGGTCACGCGCGCGTCGGCGGAAAGGCCGCCCGCGCGCCGCTCGACGCCGGTGACGTCGATGTCGAGACCTGTCTCGGTCAGGGTGACGTGCAGCGTCGGGGCCGACTTCGGGTGCTCGAAGAACGGCGCGGCGAGCTCGGCGAGCGCCGGCAGCGCGGCCTCGAGCCGTGGGTCGGCAATCGGGCAGACCCCGATCTCCACCAGCCGCCACGAGCGGCGCGCCTTGAAGCCGACCGCGGCGCGGGCGCCGAGCCTGCGCGCATGCAGGGCAAGGCGGCGCCTGGAGTGCGGCGGGGACGCAAACGGCGGCAGGATCTTCGTCTCGATGCGGACGGAGGCAAGCGCCGCCCGTACCTGCTCCACCTTCCACGCGAGATAAGGCGCGTGCGCCCAGTGTTGCAGAGCGCAACCGCCGCAATCGCCAAAGTGCGGGCACGGCGGCGCGATCCGCTCGGCGCTGGCCTCCAGGATCTCAGTGACCTCGGCCCGGTCGCCCGCGACGCTCGCCCGCACCCGCTCGCCCGGCAGCGTCAGAGCCGCATACACCGGCCCCGCCGCGACCCCATCGCCGCGAGCGCCCACGCGCTCGATCCAGAGCTCAACGACCTCGCCGGTGGTTTGCGGTTGCGACACCCAGCTCCTCCGCCCACCTCCGCAAGAGCGGACCTGGCCGCTTGAACCACGAAAAGCACGAAAAGCACGAACGCTCTCCCTGATCCGTCATCCCCCGCTGGAGCGAAGCGGAATGCGGGGGACCCATGCACACCAGATCGATCAGGTGTTCATGGGTGGCCCGAACAAGTCGGGCCATGACGACTTTGGATCGGCGCCGCGTGGGCTGACAGGCGGCCCGTTCGTGCTTTTCGTGTTTTTCGTGGTTCAGAGACACCCGCGGTTCGGCTTCCGCGAGACAACCAGACTAGCCCTCCTCCACGAACAGCTTCTTCAGCTCGTTCTTCAGGATCTTGCCTTGGGGTTGCGGGGCAGGGTCTCGTGCCAGAACAGTATCTTCACCGGCACCTTGAAGGCGGCCAGCCGCTCGGCGACGAAGGCGCGCAGCTCCTGTTCGGTCGCGTCGGCGCCGGGCTTCAGGGTCACCACCGCGCCGGGCTCCTCGCCGAGCTGCTTGTGCGGGATGCCGACCAGCGCCGCGTCCATCACCGCCGGGTGGTCGTAGAGGACGTTCTCGACCTCGATGCAGTAGATGTTCTCGCCGCCGCGGATCAGCATGTCCTTGGCGCGGTCGATGATGTAGCAGAACCCCTCCTCGTCGAGCCGCGCGAGGTCGCCGGTCTTCACCCAGCCGTCGACGAAGGTCTCGGCCGTGGCCTCGGGCTTGTTCCAATATTCGCGGACGACCTGCGGCCCGCGGCACCAGAGCTCGCCGACCTCGCCGATCGGCAGTTCGCGGTCGCCCTCGACACTCATGATCTTCAGGTCGCTCACGGGCACGGGCAGGCCGCAGGAGTCCGGCCGGTCCTCATAGTCCTCCGCTGCGTTGCCGGTGACGCCAGCCGAGGTCTCGGTCATGCCCCAGCCGTTGCCCGGGCGACGACTTCGGGAAGGTTTCCTTGATCTTGCGGACCAGCTCGGGCGCCGACGGCGCGCCGCCGTAGGCCACCGATCTCTAGCGAGGACAGGTCGTAGTTCTCGCGCAGCGGATGCTCGATCAGCTGCCAGGCGATGGTCGGCACGCCGCCGGCCATCGTCACCTTCTCGCGCTCGATCAGCTCGAAGGCGCGGACCGACGTCCCACCGGCGCATCATCACAATCTTGGCGCCGCCCATGAGCATGGGGTTCAGGATCGCGAAGCAGCCGGTGGCGTGGAAGAACGGCACCGAGAGCAGGGATCGTCATCTGCGCCGCGTTCGGATCGGGCGCCGGCGGTCGCTCGCCGCGGCGCAGGAACGCGCGCGGGCCGCCGATCGCGCCGGCTAGGATGTTGGAGTTGATGTTGCGGTTGGTCGCCAGCGCGCCCTTGGGCTTACCGGTCGTGCCGGAGGTGTAGAAGATGGTCGCGTAGTCCTCAGGGCCGATCTCGACGTCGGGCAGCGCCCGATCGGGCAGGCTGGCCCAGTCGGCGGTCGCGCCGAGCACCGACTTCGAGCTTGATCACCTTCGGGTCGGCGACCTCTTCGGCCTCGCGGCTGACGTAGATGCGCTTCAGGTCCGGACAGTTATGCAGGTGCTCGGCCAGGCGCTCGAGCCGCTCGGCGTCGACGATGGCGACCTTGGTGCCGGAATCGGTCAGGCCGTATTCGAGCTCGGGGCCGGTCCACCAGGCGTTCAGCGGCGTCACGATCGCGCCCAGCGCCTGCGGCGGCGTAGAAGGCGACCGGCCACTCCGGCAGGTTGCGCATGACGATGGCGACCCGATCGCCCTTCTCGACGCCCTGGGCGCGAAGCTCGTGCGCCAGCGCCGAGGTCGCGCGGAAGAAAGCCTCGAAGCTCGACGCGCTCGTCCTCGTAGACCAGGAAGATCTTGTCGCCGTGGCCGCGGCCGGCTTCGAGCACGCTTCGCAGAGTCGGCGGCGCGTTCTTCCAGGCGCGGGTCTGCACGCCGCGGATATCGAGCTCTCCATCTCGAACGGCGACCCGGGCGAGGTCAGGAGCGCGTGCGCCTGGGCGATCGACATCGCCGGCCAGGCGGGCTTCGGCTGCTCGGCGGCGTCACTCATGGGTCGTGCTCCTCCGGAAACGAGTTGGCTTAACCATCATAACCGAGTGATCGAAGGAAACGCTCGTAGGGGCGGAACCGCCGCTTTCGACCGCCAAGAACGCCAAGCTCGCCAAGGGGGTCTGAGACGGCCTGAGCGCGCGCTCCCGGCCGTCATCCCCCGCTGAAGCGAAGCGATGCACACTCACGCTGCACGGTGACCATGGGTGGCCCGGACAAGCCGGGCCATGACGGTGAGTGGTAAGGCGCGGGGCGTGAGCTTCACCGCTTGGCGTCCTTGGCGACCTTGGCGGTCGAATAGAGCCTCGCCGAACTCTACCGGGGTTCCAGGCGGCCGTCGCGGATGGCGAGGACGCGCTGCATGTGGGAGGCAAGGTCCATGTTGTGGGTGGCGATGAGGACGGCGACGCCGGTCGCGGTCGCGAGCTCGTAGAGGTTCTGGAAGACCGCGCCGGAAGTTTCCGGATCGAGGTTGCCGGTGGGCTCGTCGGCCAGCAACAGCCGGGGCTCGTTGGCCAGGGCGCGGGCGATCGCCACCCGCTGTTGCTCTCCGCCAGAGAGCTGGCCGGGCTGGTGGTTCAGCCGCTCTCCCAAGCCCAGGTGGGTCAGCAGCGCCTCGGCGCGCCGGCGCGCGTTCGGGCGCGAGCGGCCGGCGATCATCTGCGGCAGCGCGACGTTGTCGAGGGCGCTGAACTCCGGCGCCAGGTGGTGGAATTGGTAGATGAAGCCGATCAGGCCCAGCCGCACGCGGCTGCGCGCGGCGTCCGAGAGCTTCGAGCAGTCGCGCCCGTCGATCACGATCTGCCCCGACGTGGGCCGCTCGAGGAGGCCTGCTGCGTGCAGCAGGCTGGATTTGCCAGACCCGGAGGGGCCGATCAGGCCGACCACCTCGCCGGGACGCACGTCGAGGTCGACGCCGCGCAGCACGTGCAGCACCTTGTCGCCGGAGGGATAGTCGCGCGTCACCCCCGCAAGCCTCAGGATCGGCTCACTCAAAGCGCAGCGCCTCGACCGGGTCGAGCCGGGCCGCCTGGAAGGCCGGCGGCAGGGTGGCGAGGAAGGAGGCGCCGAGCGAGAACGCCGTGACGCCGGCGACCTCCACCCAGTCGATCTTGGCCGGGATGTGGGAGAGGAAATAGATCTCGGCGTTGAACACCTGCGTTCCGGTCGCCCACTCCACGATCGCCTGGATGGTCTGGATGTTGGCGCAGAACAGCAACCCGAGCAGCAGCCCCGCGGCGGTGCCAAGGCCGCCGATCATCGCGCCGGCGAGGAAGAAGATGCGCAGGATCGCCCCCTGCCCCGCCCCAAGCGTCCGTAGGACGGCGATGTCGCGGCCCTTGTTCTTCACCAGCATGATCAGGCACGAGATGATGTTGGCGGCCGCGATCAGCACGAGCAGGCCCATGATCAGGGTCATGGTCGTTCGCTCGACCTCGAGCGCGTTGAAATAGGCCTGCTCCTGGTCGCGCCAGTCGCTGACGACCCCGTCGGGGCCGACCGCGCGCTGGATCGCCGGCCGCATGTCCTCGGTGCGGTCGGGGTCGTCGACCATGATCTGGATCGAGTCGGCGCTGTTGCCGCGCCCGAAGAAGAGCTGCGCCTGGGCGAGCGGCATGTAGATGAAGGACTTGTCGTACTGGCTCATGCCGACGCTGAAGGTCCCAGCGACGGTGTAGTCCTTGCTGACGGGCGCCGAGCCCAGCACCGTCGCGCCGGCCGACGGCGAGGTCAGCACCAGCGTATCGCCCGGCTCGACCCCCATGGCGGCGGCCAGCCGGTCGCCAACCAGGATCAGGTCGCCGCCGTCGTCGCCCTGGCCGAACCCCTGCAGCGAGCCGGACTTGATGTTGTTCGCGATGAAGGGGGTCGCGCGCACATCCTGGGGCGTCATCCCGCGCACGATCGCGCCGGACGACTGGCCGCGCCCCTGCACCAGCGCCTGCGCGTCGATGATCGGCGCCGCCTGCACAACGCCGGGCACGGCGCGGATGCGCGTGAGCGCCAGATCGAGCTCCGGCTCGTTCGTCACCATGCCGGTCACGTGCATGTGGCCGTTGAAACCGAGGATGCGGTCGAGCAGCTCGCTCCTGAACCCGTTCATCACCGACATGACGATGATGAGGATCGCCACCGCCAGCATGATGAGGATGAAGGAGATGGTGGAGATCAGCGCCACGCCGCCGTCCTTGCGGCGGGCGCGAAGGTAGCGCAGGGCCACCGATCGCTCCCAGAAGCTGAACGGCCCGGCGGGCTTGGCGTCGGCGGTCATCCGATGGACGGTCCGCCGGCGCCGGCCAGGCTCGGCAGCGTGATCAGGTGGAAGAAGACGGTGAGCCAGATGACGGCCAGCGGGATCACCGCGACCCAGGTCGCGGTCCGCGCCTTGCGCCAGATCTTCGGCTCCAGCGGCGCGCCCGGATCGCCGCCGTCGCCCCGATCGACGCCGGCCTCGGCGTGGCTGACCGTGCCCATCGGCAGGATGGCCAGGAAGACGATCCACCAGAGCGTCAGGTAGACGACGAAGGTGAGGCCCGGACCCATCAGTGCGCCGCGGCCGGCTCCTGCATCAGCTCGACCAGCACCCCGCCCATGTCCTTCGGATGCACGAAGATCACCGGCACGCCGTGGGCGCCGATGCGCGGCTCGCCAGTGCCGAGCACGGTGGCGCCCTTGGCCCGCATCTCGTCGCGCGCCTCGATGATGTCGGGCACCTCGAAGCAGACGTGGTGCTGACCGCCGCGCGGATTGCGCTCGAGGAACTGGGCGATTGGCGAGTTCTCGCCGTAGGGCTCGATCAGCTCGATCTGGGCGTTGGGCAGGTTGACGAAGCTCACCCACACCCCCTGCTCCGGCAGGGCGCGCTTTTCGGTGATGTCGGTGACCCCGAACACCTCGCGATAGAGCTTCCAGGAGTCCTCGATCGAGGGGGTGGCGACGCCGACGTGATTCAGTTTGCCGATCATGGGAGCGTGGGTAGCACCGCCGGCGGCCGGAATGAAGGCGGAGGCGCTAGCTGCCTCAGGTTCGGGCGGGGTGGCTTCTTTGCGTTTGCTCCAGGGCCGCGGCGACCGCCGCGATGGCGCGCTGGACGTCGTTCTCGGTCGTGCGCCAGTTGCAGACGCTGATGCGCATGGCGCGGCGGCCCTGCCAGACCGTACCGCTGAAGTAGGCTTCGCCGCTGGTGTTCACCGCCTGCATCACGGCAAGCGTGCGCCGATCGTGGTCCGCGTCGTCCCGCGCGTCCGGGTCGGGGAAGCGCACTAACGCCTGGTTCAGTGTCGCCGGCGCCACGAGCTCGGCGCCGGGCAGCGCGGCGATGCCCTCGGCCATCGCCGCCGCGTGTCTGCAGCAGCGATCGACGAGGTCGGCAACGCCGTCGCGTCCGAGCTCGCGCAGCGCGGCGTAGACGGCGTGGCCGCGGGCGCGGCGGGTCCAGTCGGGCGTCCAGTCCATCGCATCGCGGACCTCGCCGTCGCTCGCGATGTAGCTCGCGGTCTGGGTCATCGCCGCCCGGTGCGCCGCTGTGTCGCGCACGATCGCCACACCGATGTCCTTCGGCGTGCCGAGCCACTTGTGCGCGTCGGTGGCCCAGGAATTGGCCAGATCGACACCTTCGGCCAAGTGGCGGTGCTCCCGGCTCGCCCGCGCCCAAAGGCCGAACGCGCCATCGACGTGCACCCAGGCGCCGGCGGCCTTGGCGATCGGGGTCAGGGCGGCGAAGTCGTCGAACGCGCCGAGGTTCAGGTCGCCGGCGTTCAGGAGCACGATCGTCGGTCCGCCGCCGCCCGCCAGCGCCCGCTCAAGCGTCGCGGCGGCGAGGCGCCCCCGCCGCGTCGGAAGCGACTGCACGGCGCCGGCGCCCAGACCCAGAAATCGCAGCGCCCGCACCGCCGAGCTGTGCCGCTGGTCGTTGGCGAGCACGCGGATCGGCGGCGCACCGAACAGACCCTGCTCCTCCACGTCCCAGCCTTCTCGGGCGAGAACGGCGTGGCGCGCCGCCGCCAGGCTGGTCACGTGCGCCATCTGGCAGCCGGTCGTGAACGCGAACGAGGCCTCGCGCGGCAGGTCGAGCACCTCCTTGATCCAGGCGCCGGCGACCTCCTCGACGACGGCGCCGGCCGGCCCGCTGGCCGCAATCGTCGTGTTCTCGTCCCAGGTCGAGGTCAGCCAGTCGGCCGCAAGCGCCGACGGCAGCGCGCCGCCGATCACCCAACCGAAAAAGCGCCCGCCGGCCGAGCCGACGTGGCCGCCGTCGGTCGCGGCGACGAGCTCATCGACAACGGCGCCGGCTAGGAGTCCGGTCTCGGGAAGCGGCATCGAAAGGCGCGCGCGCATTGTCGCCGGGGATGTAGTCGCGGCGACTGACCGGGTGTCGAGGCCGGCGAGATAGGCGAGCGCATGGCGGTAGGCGCGCTCCAGAGCGTCTGTCTCGGCGTTCACGAGGGGCTTGCCTCCGGCAGGTTCGAACAGCCGTGCTTGTGCGACCTCCGCGCGACCTCGTCTCGCGGTTTTCGGACGTGACATGACAAGGGAGGCGCGGCTGTCCCGCACGCTCAGCAGCCTTGCCAATGGACAATCGCGCCGGCACACTTCGACCACCGACAGAGGAGCGGCCGAGCCATGTGGGACCGGACACCTAGCGCTTAAGCGACGCCTGAGCGGGCTGGACAGGCCCGACTCGCCCCACAACGCCCTTCTCGGATATCCCATGCCGTTCTTCACCAACGACGCGGTCAACCGCGTCAACCTGCACACCGGCGTCCGCGCGCTCGCGGCCGGCGCAGGCGGGGTCTTCTTCTTCGTCTTCCTGCTCCGCGCCGGCGTCCCCGTGCCGATCACGCTGCTCGCCGAGGCCGCCATCGTCGGCGGCCGCTTCTGCGTGCGCCCGCTGCTGCTCGCACCAGCCAAGCGGTTCGGCGTGAAGCCGATGTTCATCGCCGGCACGGCGCTGATGGCGGCCGAGTACCCGCTGCTGGCCGAAGTGCACGGCGTCGGACTGATGCTCGGCCTGCTCTGCGTCGTCTCGGCCCTCGGCGATATGGTTTACTGGGTCGCCTACAACGCCTACTTCGCCCAGATCGGAGACGTCGAGCACCGCGGCAGCCAGATCGGCGCCCGCGAGGCCGTGGTCGCCATCATCGGCATCGCCGCCCCCTTGATCGGCGCCGGCGCGCTGATCGCCTTTGGTCCGCGCTGGATGTTCGGCGGCGTAGGGCTGGTGCAGCTGGCCGCTATCCTGCCCATCCTCGGCGCCCCGAACATCCCGGTCCCACCCTCGGCGCCGGGAGCCTGGCGGGCGGCGAGGGTCGCGGGCGCGCTGATGGTCAGCGACGGCTGGTTCGACGCCAGCTACTTCTTCATCTGGCAGATCGCCCTTTTCGTGACGTTGCGCGAGAGCTTCGCAGCCTACGGCGGCGCGCTGGCGCTCGCCGGCCTGGTCGGCGCGGTCTGCGCGCTCGGCTTCGGCCGTCACATCGACCTCGGCGGCGGCCGGCGCGCGGTGATCGCGACGTACGGCCTGGCGACCGTGATCGTGGTCTCGCGCGCGGCGAGCCTTGGACTGCCGTGGCTGGCGGTGGGCGCGAACGCGCTCGGCGCTCTCTTGATCCCCCTGCTGTCGCCCACGTTGGGGACCGCGACCTACAACCTGGCCAAGGCCTCGCCCTGCAGCTTCCGCTTCCACATGACGACCGAGGGCGGCTGGGACGTCGGCTGCTTCTTCGCCTGCCTCTCGGCCGCCGCCATCGTCGCCGCCGGCGGCTCGCTCGCCGTCCCGATCCTTTTGGCCCTGCCCGCCATCGCCGCCTCCGGCTGGATCCTCTGGCGGTACTATTCTGCCAGCCACGCCGCCTTGGCCCAGGCGTGAGTTTTGGACCGCCAAGCGCGCCGAGGGTCAGCGTTCTTCTTGGCGAACTTGGCGTCCTTGGCGGTCGAATAGGACAACGCCGCTGGCGCGGCGCCTAAACTCCGGCCGACTCCTTCATGCGCGCGATGCGTTCGTCGCGGAGTTGGGTGCGGCGGACTTTGCCGGCGTCGTCGCGGATGTTGTCAGGCACGAACTCGTAGGTGCGGGGCTGCTTGTAGGTGACCAGCATGTCGCGCAGGTGCTCGCGCAGCGCCTCCTCGGTCAGGCCCTCGCGCGGCTGGACGATGGCGTGCAGGGTCGCTGCCCATCTCCTCGTCGGGCAGGCCGACCACCGCGCTCGATTGCACCAGCGGATGCTCGTCCAGCGCCGCCTCGATCTCGGCCGGATAGATGTTGGAGCCGCCGACCAGGATCATGTCGGTGCGCCGGTCGGCCAGGTAGAGGTAGCCGTCCTCGTCGAACGAGCCGATGTCGCCCAGGCTCTCCCAGCCGCCGGGCAGGGTGCGCGCCTCGGCGCCGCGGTACTGGTAGGAGGGCGGCGAACTCGGGCGGACGGCGCAGGTAGACCTCGCCGATCTCGCCGGGCGGCAGGCGGTCGCCGTCCGCGTCGAAGGCGGCCATCTCGCCGAACGCCACCTTGCCGACCGAGCCGCGGTGCTCGAGCCACTCGGCGCCGGTGATGATGGTCGCCGCCTGCGCCTCGGTGCCGGCGTAGAGCTCCATGATCACGTCGGGCCCGAGCCAGTCGATCCAGGCCTCCTTCAGCCACGGCGGGCACGGCGCGGCCATGTGCCAGACGGTCGTCAGCGAGGAGACGTCGTAGCGCCTCGCGCACCTCCTCGGGCAGGCGCCAGATGCGGCTCATCATCGTCGGCACCACGTAGAGCCAGGTCGCCGCGGTGCGGCTCGACGGCGGCCAGCGTCTCCTCGGCGTCGAAGCGCGGCAGGATGACGAGGTGGGCGCCCAGGTTCAGGCCGGTGAACGACGCAGGTGAACGGGCCCGTTGTGGTAGAGCGGGCCCGGCATGACCATCACGTCCTCGCGCGTCAGCGCGGTAGCCGCCGGTGCCGCCGGCGGGCTGCGCAGGACGACGCCCGGGCTGGCCGGACGAGGATCAGCTTCGGCCGGCCGGTCGAGCCGCCGGAGGTCGGGGCCTTGAAGATGGGCGCGGATGCGGTCTTCGACCGGGCTGTCGTCGTCGGAAAGCGCCAGCAGCGCGTCGACGTCGTAGCGCGGGCGGCTGCTCTCGATGGTCTCGCCGGCGATCAGGATCGGCGTCTCGGCCAGCGCCATCACCGCTTCGCGCCTCGTGCGGCCGGCAGGCGCCAGGAGATCGGCTGCGGCGTCGCGCCGACCTTCCAGAGCCCATAGACACGCCTCGAAGATAGTCGACGCTGTTCTGCAGGCCGACGGTGACCAGGTCGCCCTGTTTGACGCCCAGGCTCTCGAGCGCCCGCGCAATGCGATTGGTGCGCCGGTCGAGCTCGGCCCAGGTGACGGTGCGATGCTCGTCGGTGATCGCCGGCCGCTCGGGCCGCTCCGGCGCCAGCTCGGTCAACCGCGCGCCGATGGAAACCACATCCGGCATCGATCACATCCTTGAAATCATGGGGGTCCCGCGATGCCATATCGGCGCTCGTAACGACCTGACAAGCCCCGCGCGCACGTCCTCGCCCGCCTCGAACGGGCTTGGCCGCCCCGACTCACGGGCGGCGCTCCTTGCGCCGGCGCTCAGATCCAGTCGCCCGTGACCGCCATGCCAGCGACGAAGGCGCACCAGAGCGTCAGGTAGAGATTGCCGACGCCGAAGGCGACCGCAACCACCCGGCTCCCTCGGAGCACGATCGCCAGGCCGAGGATCAACGCCAGCTGAAGCCCGAGGGCGCCCACGAGCGGCCAGGCGACCCAGGTCGGGCTTGGCGCCGTCACCCAGAACCACGCTCCCCAGAACGCGCAGAACAGCCAGGGCGCTGGGAGGATGGCGATCCACGGCAATCGTCGCCGCGCGGAGAGGTCCGCCGGAAATCGCCAGATCATCAGGGCGACAAGCGGGATCGAGAGCGCCAGCGCGAGCCAGCCAAGGCTGCCCGCCACCGGCCGCGAGGCGATCCATATCGCGCCGCTCAGTGTGCGGGTCGCGTGGTCAGCAAGCGGCATCAGCCCTACACCCGCATCACCGTTGCGGTGACGATCGGGCGGCGTTCCCAGATGCGGAAGGCGGGCGTTTCAGGGTGCGCAACAGCGCCTGTTCGACCAGGTGGTCGTCCTCGCGCTCGTAGTCGTTCAAGCCTCGGATGGCGCCCTCGGCGGCGGCGGCGAGGTCGTCGAGGGCCTCGTCGAGGGGCGTGTCCTCGTCGCCGGGCAGGCCGATCGCCCGCACCTGCGGGCCGGAGGCGATGCGGCCGTCGCCGTCGAGCACCACCGCGACGGTCAGCACGCCGGAGTGGGATGCGTGCCGGCGCTCGCGCAGCGCCTCGCCGTTCTCGGGCGTGACCATGCCGCCGTCGACGTAGAGCCGGCCGGCCGGGACCTCGTCGATGATCTCGGCGCGGCCGGGCGCGAGGCGCACCATGTCGCCGTTGCGCGGCGCGATCGCCTCGCGGCACCTGCAGGTCGTGGGCGAGCGCCGCGTGCTCCAGCAGGTGGCGCCGCTCGCCGTGGGTCGGGACGGCGATCTGCGGCCTCGCCCACTGGTACATCTCGCCGCAGCTCGTCGCGGCAGGGGTGGCCGGAGACGTGGATGCCCGGATGATCACGCTCGGTGTAGAGGCGCACGCCGCGGTCGGCGAGCTTGTTCTGCAGGTTGCGGATCGGGACCTCGTTGCCGGGGATGATCCGCGAGGAAAAGATGCAGGCGTCGCCGGCGCCCAGGCTCGACGTGCGGATGGGTCGCCGTCGGCGATGCGCGACAGCGCCGCGCGCGGCTCGCCCTGGCTGCCGGTGCACAGGTAGAGGACGCCTTGTCGTCCGGAAGCAGGCCGGCCTCGGCGTCGGTGAGGAACGGCTGCAGGCCGTCCAGCAGGCCGACCGACTGGGCGGCGGCGGCCATGCGGATCATCGAGCGGCCGACCAGGCAGACGCGGCGGCCGTTCGCCTCGGCGGCGCGGATGATCGAGTCTCCATGCGCGCGACGTTGGAGGCGAAGCAGGCGACGGCGACCTTGCCCTTCAGCGAGCCGATCAGCTCGCCCAGCGTCTCGCGCACGTCGGCCTCGGAGCCCGCCTCGCCGTCGACGAAGACGTTGGTGGAATCGCAGACCATGGCCAGCACGCCCTCGTCGCCGAGGCGCGCGGATGGCGCCCTCGTCGGTCGGCGCCGCCCAGCAGCGGGTCGGGATCGATCTTCCAGTCGCCGGTGTGCAGGACGACGCCGAGCGGCGTGCTGATGGCCAGGCCGTTCGGCTCGGGGATCGAGTGGGTGAGCGTGATCAGGGTGAGCTCGAACGGGCCGAGCGTGATCGTCGCCGCTGAGCGGAACCTCGGTGATCGGCGCCTCGTCCAGCAGGCCCGCCTCGCGCAGCTTCTCGCGCAGCAGGAAGGCGGTGAACGGCGTGGCGTAGAGCGGCGCGCGCAGCCGCGGCCAGAGCCAGCGCGACGGCGCCGATATGGTCCTCATGGGCGTGGGTCAGCACGATGCCGAGGATGTCCTTGGCGTGCTCCTCGATGAAGCTCGGGGTCGGGCAGGATGATCTCGACGCCCGGCGTGGTCTGGTCGCCGAAGGTGACGCCGAGATCGACCACGATCCATTTGCGGGCATGCGGCGGCCCGTAGCCGTAGAGGTTGAAGTTCATGCCGATCTCGTTCGACCCGCCGAGCGGCAGGAAGACGAGCTCGTCGTCCGGGCTGCGCGCGTCATCGCGGCCGGCAGGCCTGGGATTGCGCCGGTCGATCTCGAGCAGGCCGCGGATGGTGAGGTCGTGGTCGAAGTGGTCGATGGCCGTCGGTGGCGCCCTCGAACAGCGAGGCGATGCCGCCGGTGCCGATCGACGGTCATCGGCTCGCCGCACTCGGCCTTGATGCGCGCGCACCAGCCCCTCGATCAGGCAGATGTAGCCCCAGAAGACGCCCGACTGCATGGCCCGACCGGTGTCCTGGCCGACCACCCGGTTGCCGCCGGCCGGCGGATGGCGACGCGCGGCAGCCGGGCGGCCGCGTCGTGCAACGCCTGCATGGAGAGGTTGATCCCCGGCGCGATCACGCCGCCCTCGAAGCGCGCCGTCGGCCGGCGACCACGTCGAAGGTGGTGGCGGTGCCGGAGTCGACGACCAACAGGTCGCCCGGGTAGGCGACGTGGGCGCCGATGGCGTTGACCAGGCGGTCGGCGCCGGCCTCGGACGGCTTGTCGATGCGCACCTCGATGCCGAGGTCGACGTTCTCGCCGACCACCAGCGGCTCGACGTGCAGATAGCGGCGGGCGAGGTTGCGCAGGTTGAACAGCGACTGCGGCACCACGCTGGAGATGATGCAGGCGTCGAGGCTGGCCGAGCGTCAGACCGCGCCATGGCCAGCAGCTGCGACCAGCCAGACGGCGTATTCGTCGGCGGTGCGCGTCGGATTCGGTCGCCGCGCGCCACTGGGCGATCCAGCTCGTCGCCGTCGTGCACGGCGAAGAGCGTGTTGGTGTTGCCCTGCTCGATGGCCAGCAGCATCGGCTCAGACCGCCCCGAAGAAGACGTCGCCGGCGGTGATCCGGCGCAAGCCGTCCGTCGCGCAGGCGCAGGCGGAGCGCGCCGTCGGGATCCAGGCCCTCGGCGACGCCTTCGACGGTCTCGCCGGCGAGGCGGGCGGCGCAGGGCTCGCCAAGGCCATGGGCGCGCTCGGTCCAGGCCTCGGCGATCGGCGCGAAAGCCGCGCGCGTCCCAGACGCCGCGCCAGTCGGTCGAAGGCTCGGCCAGCGCCGTCAGCGCGTCGAGCGGCTCCGGCGGCGGGGTGCGCATGTGCTCGGCGAAGGCGGTGGCGGGCCGCTCGGCGGCCGCCGGCGCGCTGGCCAGATTGACGCCGACGCCGACGGCGAGCCAGAGGCCGCCGTCCGGCCGCGCGCCGGACTCGACGAGGATGCCGGCGAGCCTTCGTGCCGGCGATCAGCAGGTCGTTCGGCCATTTCAGCCTGACCAGCGCCGGCGGCACGCAGGCGCTGGCGAGGTCGGCGACGGCCAGGGCGGCGACGAACGAGACCTGCGCGGCCTCGGCCGGCGCGCTTGGTCGGTGGCCATGAGCAGGGTCGCGGCCAGGTTGCCGGCGCCGGTCTCCCAGGCTGCGCCCGCGTCGGCCGCGCCCGGCCGTCTGACGCGTGGCGGTGATCCACAGCGGCCCCGCCTCGCCGGCCTCGGCGCGGCGGCGCGCCTCGGCGTTGGTGGAGTCGATCTCCTCCAACGCCACGATGCCGGCGCGGTGCGGATCGACGTCATGACAGCAGCTTAGCCCAGCCCGAAGGCGGATGCAGCGGTCCTGGCGAGCGGATCGAGGCCGATCAAGCGCGACCAGCACCACCGGGAAGGCGAACAGCGCCGCGGCGTAGGCGACGCCGACGGCGTCGCCCGGCGGCGCGTCGACCGCGCCGGCGGGCGGGTCGAACCACATCACCTTGATCAGGCGCAGATAGTAGAAGGCCGCCACGACGCTGCCGACCAGGCCGACCACCGCGACCGGCAGCCAGAGCCGGCGTCGATGGCCGCCTTGAACACGTAGACCTTGGCCCAGAAGCCGGAGAACGGCGGCAGGCCGATGGCCGAGAGCAGAAGGCGGTCATGGCCAGGGCCATGCCCGGCCGCTCGCGCATCAGGCCGGCGAAGTCGTCGAATGGTCTCCATCGGCTGGCCGTCGCGGTTCAGCGCCGCCAGGCAGGCGAAGAAGCCGGTGACGTCGATGATGTAGAGGACCATGAACACCAGCATGGACTGCACGCCGGCCGCGCCGCCGGCCGCGAGGCCGACCAGGGCGTAGCCGATGTTGGCGATCGAGGAATAGGCCCACAGGCGCTTGAGGTTGCTTCTGCGCGAGGCCGGCGAAGGCGCCGACGCAGCACGCGAGATGACGGCGATGACGATCAGCACCTGCCGCCACTGGTCGGCGGCGCCGCGGAAGGCGTCGGCGAGCAGCGCGCGCGAACAGCACCATGGCCGCGAGCTTCGGCGCGCCGGCGAAGAAGCCGACCACCGGCGTCGGCGCGCCCTCGTAGACGTCCGGCGTCCACATGTGGAACGGCGCGGCCGAGACCTTGAAGCCAGGCCGCAGATCAGGAACACCAGGCCGAACAACACGCCCGTTCGCCGCGCCGGCGTGGGCGGCGGCGGCGATGTCGGCGAACTGCGTCGAGCCGGCGAAGCCGTAGATCAGCGAGGCGCCATAGAGCAGCAGGCCGGACGAGAGCGCGCCGAGCACGAAATACTTCAGCCCCGCCTCCGAGGCCTTGGCGTCGTCGCGGCGGAAGGCGGCCAGCACGTAGAGCGCCAGCGACTGCAGCTCGACGCCGACGTAGAGCGAGATCAGGTCGCCGGCCGAGACCATGATCCCCATGCCGAGCGCCGCGAGCATGATCAGGATCGGATACTCGAAGCGTGCCGCGCCTTGAGCCGGCCGAGCCAGCGGTAGCCCAGGAAGAGCGCGACGGCGCTGGCGCAGATAGATCGCCACCTTGGCGAAGGCCGCGGCCTGGTCGGCGATCAACCCGCCGGCGAACGCGCGTCCCGAGCGGGCCGATGGCGGCGAGCACGGCCGCGACGATCAGCGCTGCGCCGGACGCGAGCCAGACCGTGACTGCGCTCGGGCGCAGCATGGCGCCCAGACGAGCAGCAGTGCGAGCGCGCTCAAGGCCAGGAACATCTCCGGCAGGGCGAGCGTCATCGCGTGTTGCGAGGTTCATCGCCGCCTCACCCGCCGCCGAGCAGCTGGTAGAGCGGCGACCAGTATTTCGCGGCCGAGGCCGTGGTCAGATTCGAGCACCAGCGACGGCGCGAGGCCGAGCGCGAGCGTCGCCGATGATGAGCGGCGCGAAGATCGCCACCTCGCGCGGCTCGAGGTCGGTGATCGTCGTCGAGCTTCGGATTGGTCAGCGCGCCGAACATCATGCGCCGATAGAGAGTCAGCGCGTAGACCGCCGATAGGATGACGCCGGTCGCGGCCAGGATCGCGGTCCAGGTGGAGGCGCGATAGACGCCGACCAGGCTCAGGATCTCGCCGACGAAGCCGCGGGTGCCCGGCAGGCCGACGTTGCCCAGCGTGAACAGCATGAAGACCGCCGCGTACCAGGGCATCCGGTCGGTCAGGCCGCCGTAGAAGGCGATCTCGCGGGTGTGCATGCGGTCGTAGACCACGCCGACGCAGAGGAAGAGCGCGCCGCTGATCACCCCATGGCTGAGCATCTGGAAGATGGCGCCCTGCTCGCCCTGCAGCGTTGCCGGAGAAGATGCCCATGGTGACGAAGCCCATGTGGGCGACCGAGGAATAGGCGATCAGCTTCTTCATGTCGGTCTGCCGGAAGGCGACCAGCGAGGTGTAGACGATCGCGATCACCGAGAGGGCGAAGATCAAGCGGCGCGAACGTGTGCGCTGGCGCTGCGGGAACATCGGCAGCGAGAAGCGCAGGAAGCCGTAGCCGCCCATCTTCAGGAGGATGCCGGCCAGGATCACCGAGCCGGCCGTCGGCGCCTCGACGTGGGCGTCCGGCAGCCAGGTGTGCACCGGCCACATCGGCAGCTTGACCGCGAACGAGGCGAAGAAGGCCAGCCAGAGCCAGGTCTGCAGCTTCGGGATCGAAGTGGTAGGCCAACAGCGTCCGGAATCGAGCGTGGTGTGGGCGATGCCGATCATGGCCAGGATCGCCGCCAGCATCAGGACCGAGCCCAGCAGCGTGTAGAGGAAGAACTTGAAGGCGGCGTAGACGCGGCGCTGGCCGCCCCAGATGCCGATGATCAGGAACATCGGGATCAGCTGGCCCTCGAAGAACAGGTAGAAGACGATCAGGTCGAGGGCGCAGAAGACCCCGATCATCAGGGTCTCGAGCACCAGGAAGGCGATCATGTACTCGAGCACGCGCTCCTTGATCGAGCGTCCAGCTGGCGGGATGCAGAGCGGCATCAGGAACGCCGTCAAGCAGCACGAACAGCACCGAGATGCCGTCGACGCCCATGCGGTAGCGCAGGCCGGCGAACCAGGGCTGGTTCTCGACGAACTGGAAGCCGGCCTGGTGCGGCGTCGAAGTTGGCGACGACCAGCACGATCGAGAGCACGAAGGTGACGAGCGTGGTGACGAGCGCGATCCAGCGCGCTGCGCGGGCGGCCGCTTCCTCCTGGCCCTCGCGGCCGAAGAGCCGGATGGCCAGGATCGCGGCGACGCCGATCAGCGGCGAGAAGGTGGTGAGGCTGAGGATCCCGCTCATCTCGCCCCTCACCGCGACAGGCTAGAGGGCGAAGGAGAGCAGGCCGGCGACGCCGAGCAGCATCACGAAGGCGTAGTGGTAGACGTAGCCGGTCTGGAACCGGCCGACGCGGCATGCCGAGCCGGGTAGGAAAGCCAGGCGACGCCGTCGGGCCCGAGCCCGTCGATGATCTTCTGGTCGCCGCCCTTCCAGAACAGGTCGCCCAGCGCCTTGGCGCCGCGCACGAAGATCAAGCGTCGTAGAGCTCGTCGAAGAACCACTTGTTGTAGAGGAAGAGGTCCAGAGCGGCCCGCGCCGGGCGGCGATGCGCGCGCCCAGGCCCTCGTGCAGCAGGTACATGTAGGCGGCGACCAGGAAGCCGAGCGGCCGTCACGGTCAGCGGCGCCCAGACCACCCAGGCCGGCAGCGTCATGGATCTGGTCGAGCACGTGGTTGCGTCGGCCCGACTGAAGATCGCGCCGCGCCAGAACGCCGCCCGGCCCTCGCCGATGAACTGCTCGACGAACAGGTCGCCGGCGACCGCCGCGCCGATGGCCAGGATCACCAGCGGGAAGCGAATCGACCAGCTGGGCTCGCGCGGATCGAGGTCGTGGCCGCCTGGCCCATGAGCGTCGTGCTCGAGCGGCTCGTCGTGGGTCTCGCCGGGTTCGGTCTGGACGTGCGCGCCCCACTGCGGCGTCCCGTGGAAGGTCATGAAGATCAGCCGCCAGGAGTAGAAGGAGGTCAGGCCGGCGGCGAGCACGCCGATCAGGAAGCCGAACGCGCCGACGCCGGGCCCGAGCGCATCGGCGGCATAGGCTGCGTTGATGATCGCGTCCTTGGAGTAGAAGCCGGCGAAACCGATATCGAGGCCCGGCAGCCCGACGCCGGTGATGGCCAGCGTGCCGACCAGCATCACCGCGTAGGTGAGCGGCAGCTTGCGCCAGAGCCCGCCCATGGCCCGCATGTCCTGCTCGTGGTGCATGGCGGTGATGACGCTGCCGGCGGCCAGGAACAGCAGCGCCTTGAAGAAGGCGTGGGTGAAGAGGTGGAACATCGCGGCCTGGTAGGCGCCGACGCCGGCGGCGAAGAACATGTAGCCGAGCTGCGAGCAGGTCGAATAGGCGATCACCCGCTTGATGTCGTTCTGGGCCAGGCCGACGGTCGCGGCGAACAGCGCGGTCACCGCGCCGATGACCGTCACGATCGCGCTTGGCCACCGGCGCGTATTCGAACATCGGCGAGAGCAGGCAGACCATGTAGACGCCGGCGGTGACCATGGTCGCGGCATGGATCAGGGCCGAGACCGGGGTCGGGCCCTCCATGGCGTCGGGCAGCCAGGTGTGCAGGAAGAACTGCGCCGACTTGCCCATGGCGCCGACGAAGAGCAGCGCGCAGGCGAGGTCGATGCCGCTCCAGCTGCTGGCCGGCGAAGCTCCAGACCTGGTTCGCGTGCGCCGCCACCGCGGGAAGATCGTCGGCGAAGCGGATCGAGCCGAACATCCAGAACGTGGTCATGATGCCGAGCACGAAGCCGAAATCGCCGATGCGGTTGACGACGAAGGCCTTGATCGCGGCGGCGGACGGCGGTGGGCTTCTTGTACCAGAAGCCGATCAGCAGGTAGCTCGCCAGCCCCACGCCTTCCCAGCCGAAGAACAGCTGCATGAAGTCGGCGGCCGTCACCAGCGCCAGCATGGCGAAGGTGAAGAACGACAGGTAGGCGAAGAAGCGGGGCTTGGAGTCGTCCTCGGCCATGTAGCCCCAGCTGTAGATGTGCACGAGCGCCGAGACGGTGGTCACCACGACCAGCATCACCGCCGACAGGCTGTCGATGCGCACCGCCCAGTCGGACTGGAATGCGCCGACCTGGATGAACGGCGCGAGCTCGGCGATGAACGGCTTGGTCCAGGCGCCATAGACCACCTGGTAGAACACGTAGATCGAGAGCCCGAACGCCGAGCAGCAGCAGCCCGGTGGTGATGCTCTGGGACACTCGATCGCCGAGCCGGCGGCCGAGTCAGCCCCGCGATCGCCGCCCCGAGCAGCGGCGCGAGCACGATGGCTTGAATGATGAGGTTGGGGCTCATGCGCAGGCCCCTATGCTGCTCAGTCCAAATCCGCTCATCCCCGCGAAAGCGGGGACCGACGTTTTCCTGCCTGAAGCGGAGCGATGCAGCGCGTCGGTATTTAACCGCCAAGGACGCAAAGGACGCCAAGGTTCGCCAAGAAGCCCTGGCAACGGAGCCACTTTGCGTTCTTGGCGTCCTTGGCGGTCAAATGGGCGGCTCCGCCGCCAATCCGCATCGGGAACGAGTGCAGCGGCCACCTTCGCTAGCCCTTCATCACGTTGGCGTCGTCGACGGCGATGTCGCCGCGGTTGCGGA
Source organism: uncultured Alphaproteobacteria bacterium (assembly GCA_963794315.1). Classification (GTDB taxonomy): domain Bacteria; phylum Pseudomonadota; class Alphaproteobacteria; order Caulobacterales; family Caulobacteraceae; genus Poindextera. The sequence continues at coordinate 119,353 of CAWCDF010000004.1, read as the reverse complement.
AGAAGGTGACGAGGATGGCCAGGCCCACCGCGGCTTCGGCCGCGGCGACGGTCAGCACGAACATGGCGTAGATCTGCCCGGTCACCTCGTGCAGGTAGACCGAGAACGCCACCAGATTGATGTTCACCGCCAGCAGGATCAGCTCGATCGACATCAGGATGACGATGACGTTCTTGCGGTTCACGAAGATGCCGAGCACGCCGATCGTGAACAGGATCGCCGCGACGGCGAGATAGTGGGCGAGGCCGACGATCACTCCGCGAATCCCCTCCCCGCTCTTGATCTCGACCACCCGCATGCCGGCGGCCGGCGTGCGCGCGACCTGGTCGGCGACGCTCTGCCGACGCACGTAGGTGCGGTGGCGTGAGCGTGAGCACGATCGCGCCGATCATGGCCACCAGCAGGATCAGGCCGGCGGCCTGGAAGAAGTAGACGTAGTCGGTGTAGAGCACCCGCCCGATCGCCTCGGCGTTGGTCACGCCGAGCCAGGGCTGCAGCGGAACGGGCGCCGGCGGCCGCGCCGCGGTTGGCCACGCCGACGGCGACGCCGCCATCTCGACGACCAGGATCAGCCGCCACGACGCCGCCCGATCGGCAGATAGCGGGCGAAGCCGGCCGCAGGGCTGGGCGAAATCGACGTCCAGCATCATCACCACGAACAGGAACAGGACCGCGACGGCGCCGACGTAGACGACCACCAGGATCATGGCCAGGAACTCGGCGCCCAGCAGCACGAAGAGGCCCGCGGCCGAGAAGAAGGCGGTGATCAGGAACAGCACCGAATGCACCGGGTTGCGCGCGCTGATCACGAGCAGCGCCAGACCCCAACGTGGCGGCCGCCAAGCATGTAGAAGGCGATCGCCTGCAAGGCCATTGCGCCGTCCACGCTCCCCTTAAAACTCAACCCCCAGCGGGGCGATCGGCGCCCACGCTTTTCCGTGTCGACTCAAGGACTGCCTCTTAGCGATAGGGCGCGTCCAGTTCCAGGTTCTTCGCGATCTCGCGCTCCCAGCGGTCGCCGTTATCGAGCAGCCGCTGCTTGTCGTAGTAGAGCTCCTCGCGGGTCTCGACCGCGTACTCGCTGTTCGGCCCCTCGACGATGGCGTCCACCGGGCAGGCCTCCTGGCACAGCCCGCAGTAGATGCACTTGACCATGTCGATGTCGTAGCGGGTCGTGCGGCGCGAGCCGTCCTCGCGCGGCTCGGCCTCGATGGTGATCGCCTGCGCCGGGCAGATCGCCTCGCAGAGCTTGCAGGCGATGCAGCGCTCCTCGCCGTTCGGGATAGCGGCGCAGCGCATGCTCGCCGCGGAAGCGCGGCGACTGCGGATTGCGCTCGTGCGGATACTGGACGGTGGCCTTCGGGGCCCAGAGGTGCTTCCAGGCCAGCCCGAAGGCGCCGACGAAGTCCATCAGCGCCGCGCCTCTGGCGGCCTGGCTGACGCGTTCGGCAAAGCTCATCGGCGCTCTCCAGCTAGCCCATGTACACGCGCCAGCCGCCGACGAGGGCGACGGCGAGCAGAGATGTGGGCAGGAACACCTTCCAGCCCAGACGCATCAGCTGGTCGTAGCGGTAGCGGGGCACGATCGCCTTGACCATGGCGAACAGGAAGAAGAAGAAAACGATCTTGGCCATGAACCAGACGAAGCCGAAGAAGCTGGCGAGGCTCGGGTTCCAGGTCTTCAGGAACGGGGTCGGGAACGGCGCCTGCCAGCCGCCGAAGAACAGCACCGCTGATCAGCGCGCACATCAGGACGATGTTGGCGTATTCGCCGATCATGAACAGCAGGTAGGGCGTGGAGCGAGTATTCGACCTGGTAGCCGGCGACGAGTTCGGACTCGGCTTCCGGCAGGTCGAACGGCGGGCGGTTGGTCTCGGCCAGCGACGAGACGAAGAAGACCACCGCCATCGGGATCATGACCAGCGCCATCGGCAGGCCCTTCAGGCCGCCGCCGCCGAGCACGTTCCAGTTCCAGAACCCGCCGCGCCTGCTCGGCTCGACGATGGTCTGCAGGTTCATCGAGCCGGCGAGCATGATCACGGTGACGATGACGAAGCCGATGGAGACCTCGTAGCTGACCATCTGCGCCGCCGAGCGCAGGCGCCCAGGAACGGGTATTTCGAGTTCGACGCCCAGCCGCCCATGATGATGCCGTAGACGCCGAGCGAGGAGATGGCGAACAGGTAGAGGATGCCGACGTTGATGTTGGACGACCACCCAGCCGGGCGCGAGCGGGATCGCCGCCCAGGCGCCGAAGGCCAGGGTGAAGCTGATCAGGACCGGCGCCAGCAGGAAGACGATCTTGTCGGCGCCGTCCGGGATGACGATCTCCTTGAGCACGAACTTGCCGAAGTCGGCGAAGGACTGCAGCAGGCCGAACGGGCCAACGACGTTGGGCCCTTTGCGCATCTGCACGCCAGCCCAGACCTTGCGGTCGGCCAGCAACAGGAAGGCGAGCGAGAGCAGGACCCCGACCAGTGACGGCCAGGATCTGCGCCGACGGTCAGCACGGTCCAGCCGGCGGGCGTGCCCAGAAGGCGTGCGCAACCATCGCCGGCTACTCCGCCGCCATGCTTGGCCGGCGCGCGCGGCGGCGACGCGGCCGAGCACTCGGCCATGGTCACGCTCGCCCGGGCGATCGGGTTGGTGAGGTAGAAGTCTTTGATCGGGCTTGCGAACGGCGCGTCGGAGACGTCGCCCTCGGCGCCCGAGCCTCGAGAGATCGAGCTTGGTCGGCGCCGAGCCCGGGCGCGTAGTCGATCTGGCCGAAGCTCGGATGGTCGGCGAACAGCACGTCGCGCAGTTGGTCGAGCGTGTCGTAGGGCAGCGTCGCGCCGAGGCGATCGGAGAGCGCGCGCAGGATCGCCCAGTCCTCCCGCGCCTCGCCCTTGGGGAAGACCGACCGCTCGCCGAGCTGCACCCGGCCCTCGGTGTTGACGTAGAGGCCGTCCTTCTCGGTGTAGGCGGCGCCCGGCAGGATGACGTCGGCGCGGTGGGCGCCCGCGATCGCCATGGCGTTCCGAGGTAGATGACGAAGGCGTCCGGCTGCGACAGGTCGATCTCGTCGGCGCCGAGCAGGAACGAGCACGTCGAGCGCGCCCTTCTTCACCATCGCCGGCGCATCGAGCCCGCCGTCGCCAGGAACGAAGCCCAGGTCGAGGCCGCCGACGCGGCTCGGCGGCCGTGTGCAGCACGTTGAAGCCGTTCCAGCCATCGGCGACGACGCCGACCTTGGCGCCCAGCTCGGCGGCCAGCGCCAGCACCGCCGCGCCGTCCTCGCGGGCGAGAGCGCCGGCGCCGAGGACGATCATCGGCCGTTGGCTGCTCTTGCAGCGCCTTGGCGAAGCCGCCGCGCACCTTGATCAGCTCGGCGATGCGACGCCGGGCCGGCGCCCAGGTGCTCGTAGCCGTAGGTCAGGTCGGCGGGCTCGCCGATCAGGCCGAACCGGCGGTTGCCGGCAGAGCCAGCATCTTGCGGATGCGCGCGTTCAGCACCGGCGCTTCGAGGCGCGGGATTGGTCCCGATCAGCAGCAGGGCGTCGGCACTCGTCGAGGCCGGCGATGGTGGAGTTGAACAGCCAGCTCTCGCGCGGCCCGGCGCCGAGCTTGGCCCCGTCCTGCCGGCAGTCGAGGCTCTTCACGCCCAGCCTGCCGAACAGGTCGAGCGCCGCCTTCATCGACTCCGCGTCCTGCAGGTCGCCGGCGATGACGCCGATGCGGTCGGGCGCGGCGCCTTTGATCTTGGCGACGACGGCGTCGAACGCCTCGGGCCAGGTGGCCGGCTGCAGCTTGCCGTCCCGCCGCATCATAGGGCCGGTCGAGGCGCTGGCGCGTCAGGCCGTCGCAGGCGTAGCGGGTCTTGTCGGAGATCCACTCCTCGTTGATCTCGTCGTTGGTGCGCGGCAGCACCCGCATCACCGCGGTGCCGCGCGCAGTCGACGCGGATGGCGCAGCCCAGCGCGTCCATGACGTCGACGCTCTCGGTCTTCGTCAGCTCCCAGGAGCGGGCGTTGAAGGCGTAGGGCTTGGAGGTCAGCGCGCCGACCGGGCAGAGGTCGATGATGTTGGCCGACAGCTCGCTGGTCACCGCCTGGTCGAGGTAGGTGGTGATCTCCACGTCCTCGCCGCGGCTGATCAGGCCGATCTCCGGACTGGCCGGCGACCTCGGTGATGAAGCGCACGCAGCGGGTGCACTGGATGCAGCGGGTCATCACCGTCTTGATCAGCGGACCCATGTACTTCTCTTCGACCGCCCGCTTGTTCTCGCTCGTAGCGGGTGGCGTCGCGGCCGTAGCCCATGGACTGGTCCTGCAGGTCGCACTCGCCGCCCTGGTCGCAGATCGGGCAGTCCAGCGGGTGGTTGATCAGCAGGAACTCCATCACCCCCTCGCGCGCCTTCTTCACCATCGGCGATGTTGGTGATGATCTCCTGGCCCTCGGCGGCCGGCAGCGCGCACGAGGCCTGCGGCTTCGGCGGCCCCGGCTTCACCTCGACCAGGCACATGCGGCAGTTGCCGGCGATCGACAGGCGCTCGTGGTAGCAGAAGCGCGGAATCTCCTCGCCGGCGAGCTCGGCCACCTGCAGCACGGTCATGCCGGGCTCGAACTCGACCTCGACGCCGTTGACCTTGGCGGTGGGCATTAGGCGCACACTCCGCTCAGAACCACGTCCGGTCTCCCACCACATAGTCCTGGTAGAACTGCTGGTCCGACTTGGTCAGATAGATGATGAACTCGATGATCGCGATAACCCAGTTGGCGAGCGCCGGGATGACCAGCAGCCAGCCAACCGTGCCCATCAGCAGCATGATGATGCCGGCGTTGGTCTTGCCCAGATAGAACTTGTGGACGCCCCAATGGCCGAGGAAGAGAGCGAGCACTGCGGCCACGATGCGGTTCTTCTCCAAACCGTTCGAGACAACGAAGACGCCCGTCGCGGCCCCGTCCTCGATCTGGAAGTCGACCTGCATGCCCGGCGCGACCGAGCTATAGCCGCCCTGCAGCGCGGCCTGGGTGAAGCGGTACCGCTGCCCGTCGTCCCCGCTGATCAGGCCCGTGCCGCTCACATGATCATATCCCAGCACCCTGCCGCGCATCTCGGGGTTACTCCGCCGCCATCAGGGCGGCGCCCTGCACGTGGGGCCGCCGCACGCGGTAGCGGGTTATCCGTTCCTCCACCTCGTGGCGGAAGTGGCGGAACAGGCCCTGAATCGGCCAGGCGGCGGAGTCGGCGAGGCCGCAGATCGCGTGGCCGCCTTCCATGTTCGACGCCACCTCGAGCAGAAGATCGATCTCGTGGGGCTCGGCGTCGCCGACCGCCATGCGCTCCATGATCCGCCACATCCAGCCCGTGCCCTCGCGGCACGGCGTGCACTGGCCGCAGCTCTCGTGCATGAAGAAGCGACTGATGCGGGCGATGGCGCGGACGAGATCGGTGGACTTGTCCATCACGATCATCGTGCCGGTGCCCATCATCGACCGCATCTCGCGCGGCGAGTCGTAGTCCATGAGCATCGTCTCGGCCTGCTCGGCCGTGATCATGGGCGCCGTCGCGCCGCCGGGAATGATCGCCTTCAGGTTCCCCCAGCCGCCGCGCACGCCGCCGAAGTGGGTCTCGACCAGCGTCTTGATCGGCGTCGACATCGCCTCCTCGACCACGGCGGGCCGGTTCACATGTCCGCAAGCTGAGAACAGCTTGGTCCCCGCATTGTTCGGTCGCCCGAAGCTGGAGAACCAGTCCGCGCCCCGCCTGAGGATCGTGCCGACGACGGCGATGGACTCGACATTGTTGAGCGTGGTCGGACGCCCATAGAGGCCAGAGATCGCGGGGTAAGGCGGTTTCAGCCGCGGCTGGCCCTTCTTGCCTTCGAGGCTTTCCAGCAGCGCCATCTCGTCGCCGCAGATGTAGGCGCCCGCGCCATGGCTGACGATGACATCGCAGTCCCAGCCGAAGATGTTGTTCTCGCCGAGCAGCCGCGCCGCTTCCGCCTCGACGATCGCCGCCTCCAGCCGTTCGCGTTCGGCCACCGCTTCGCCGCGGATATAGATGTAGGCTGTGTGGGCGCGGATGGCGTAGGCGGCCAGGAAGGCGCCTTCGATCACCAGATGCGGATCGCCACCGATCATCTGGCGGTCCTTGCAGGCGCCCGGTTCGGACTCGTCCGCGTTGACGACCAGGTAGCGCGCGCCACCGTCCTCGGGCGGCATCAGCGACCACTTCGTCGCCGTCACGAACCCGCCGCCACCGCGGCCGCGCAGGCCCGAGGCCTTGATTTGCTCGATGATCCACTCCGGCCCGGCCCTGACCATCAGGTCGACGCCGTTCCAGCAGCCCCGGGCCCGCGCCGCCTCGAGCCGCCAGTCGTGACGTCGATCGAGGTTCAGGAAGATGCGGTCCTTGTCGGCCAGCATCAGCCGGCTCTCCGCTCATTCTTTTCTTCGTCATGGCCGGACTTGTTCGGGCCACCTATGAACACCTGATTCATCCGGTGTGCATGGGTCCCCCGCATTCCGCGGCAAAGGCCGCTCCAGCGGGGGATGACGCGAATATTGGATGCGCGCGAAGGCATCGCCCTACTCCGCCGCCGTGGCGAAGCTCGCGCCCTGGACGTTGGCGCGGCGGGAGCGGTAGGCGTTGATCCGCTCCTCGATCTCGGGGCGGAAGTGGCGGAACAGGCCCTGGATCGGCCAGGCCGCGGCGTCGCCGAGACCGCAGATGGTGTGGCCCTCAACCTGGCTCGCCACGTCCAGCAGCGTGTCGATCTCGGACGGCTCGGCCTCGCCGGAGGCCATCCGCTCCATCACCCGCCACATCCAGCCGGTGCCCTCGCGGCAGGGCGTGCACTGGCCGCAGCTCTCGTGCTTGTAGAAGTAGGAAAGTCGGGCGATGGCGCGGACGAGGTCGGTCGACTTGTCCATCACGATCACCGCCGCCGTGCCGAGCCCCGACTTCAGCGCCAGCAGGCTGTCGAAGTCCATCAGCGCCTCTTCGGCCTCCTGCGCCGGGATCATGCGCACCGACGAGCCGCCGGGGATCACCGCCTTGAGGTTCCCCCAGCCGCCGCGCACGCCGCCGACATGATCCTCGATCAGCTGCTTGAGCGGGATCGACATCACCTCTTCGACGTTGCACGGCGTGCTCACGTGGCCCGAGATGCACATCAGCTTGGTGCCGGTGTTGTTCGGCCGCCCGAAGCCGGCGAACCAGCCGGCCCCGCGCCTTAGGATCGTGCCGCACGACGGCGATCGATCTCGACGTTGTTGACCGTGGTCGGGCAGCCGTAGATGCCGGCGCCGGCCGGGAACGGCGGCTTCAGCCGCGGCTGGCCCTTCTTGCCCTCGAAGCTCTCGAGCAGCGCCGTCTCCTCGCCGCAGATGTAGGCGCCCGCCGCCGTGGGCGACGTGGCACGTCGAAGTCCCAGCCGTGGACGTTGTTCTGGGCCGATCAGCTTTGCGGCGCGCGCCTCGTCGATCGCCGCCTCCAGCACCTCGCGCTCGCGCACGTACTCGCCGCGGATGTAGATGTAGCAGGTGTGCGCCTGCATCGCGTAGCTGGCGATCAGGCAGCCCTCGATGAAGAGGTGCGGGTCGTGCCGCATGATCTCCCGGTCCTTGCAGGTGCCGGGCTCGGATTCGTCGGCGTTGACCACCAGGTAGTGCGGCCGGGCCGGGTCGACTGACCTTGGGCATGAAGGTCCACTTCAGCCCGGTGCCGAAGCCGGCGCCGCCGCGGCCGCGCAGGCCCGAGTTCTTGATCTGGTCGCAAATCCAGCCGGCGATCCATCTGCAGCATCTCGACCGTGGCGTTCCATGCGCCGCGCCGCTTCGCCGCCTCCAGGCGCCAGTCCTGCAAGCCGTAGAGGTTGGTGAAGATGCGGTCCTTGTCCTCCAGCACGCCCGGCATCAGCCCCTCCCCTCGCCCATCGAAGGCATCGTGAGGTCGTGGGTCTTCGCCCAGCGCCTGCGCTTAACCACCGCGACGATCAGGAAGACCCAGCCCACCGCGATCAGGACGAGCGAGAGGCCGCCCAACAGCAGCGCCGAGGCGGCTATGGCCGGCGGCAGGCGGACGAAGCCCAGCAGCACGCTCTGCAATAGCGCCAGAAGGATGATGCCCGTGCCAGCGAAGGCGACGCCGCGCCGGCTCCAAGGCTGGCCGGCGGCGCGTAAGGCGGCGCGGAAGGTTTCGATGTCGCCTGTCACGACGCCGGCTCCGGCGCGTTCGGCAGCGTCTTGATCGGCTTGGCCAGCGAGCCGTCGTAGAGCGCGGGATCGGTCAGCGTCTGCGCGCCGCCCGCGGGCTCGCAGCCGCGTGCCGGCCGGCGTAGGAGCCCGGCTTCGGCGTCTTGCCGGCGGCGAAGTCGTCGATGATCTGCGCCAGCGTCTCCGGCGTCAGGTCCTCGTAGTAGTAGTCGTTGATCGCGGCCATCGGCGCGTTGGCGCAGGCGCCCAGGCACTCGACCTCCTCCCAGGAGAACTTGCCGTCGGCGGAGCGTGGTCCTTCTCGGCCCGATCTTCTTCCTGCAGACGCCATCAGCTCGTCCGCGCCGCGGAGCATGCAGGGCGTGGTGCCGCAGACCTGGATGAGGGCCGTCGGTCCCGACCGGGTCCAGCTGGAACATGGTGTAGAAGGTCGACGACCTCGAGCACGCGGATCACCGGCATGCCGAGCAGCTCGGCGACCACGCGCAGCGCCGGCTCGGAGACCCAGCCTTCCTGCTTCTGCACCAGCCACAGGAGCGGGATCACCGCCGACTGCTGGCGGCCGTCCGGGAACTTGGCGATCCACCACCTGCGCCTCTCCAGCGTCTCGCGGCGTGAAGGCGAAGCTGACGCGGGCTGATCCTTGGCCAGGCGGCGCACGCTCACCGGTCGATCTCCCCGAAGACGATGTCGAGCGAGCCGAGGACGGCGGCGACGTCGGCCAGCATGTGGCCGCGGTTCATCCAGTCCATGGCCGCCAGGTGCGGGTAGCTCGGCGCGCGGATCTTGCAGCGGTAGGGCTTGTTGGTCCCGTCGGAGACCAGATAGACGCCGAACTCGCCCTTGGGCGCCTCGACGTAGGCGTAGACCTCGCCGGGCGGCGTGCGGAAGCCCTCGGTGTAGAGCTTGAAGTGGTGGATCATCGCTTCCATCGACCGCTTCATCTCGGCGCGGCGGGGCGGGGCGACCTTGTGGTCGTCGACCATGACCGGCCCGTCGGCCTTGCGCAGCAGCTCGATGCACTGGCGCATGATCTTCATCGACTGCCGCATCTCCTCCATGCGGCAGAGGTAGCGGTCGTAGCAGTCGCCGTTCACGCCGAGCGGGATCTCGAACTCGAGCTCGTCGTAGCACTCGTAGGGCTGGTTGCGGCGCAGGTCCCAGGCGACGCCGCGAGCCGCGCAGCATCACGCCGGTGAAGCCCCAGGCGAAGGCCTGCTCCTTGGTCACCACGCCGATGTCGACGTTGCGCTGCTTGAAGATGCGGTTGTTGGTGATCAGGCCCTCGATGTCGTCGAGCACCCTCGGGAAGGTCCCGCACCAGGTCTCGATGTCGTCGACCAGCGCGGGCGGCAGGTCCTGGCGCACGCCGCCGGGGCGGAAGTAGTTGGCGTGCAGCCTGCGCGCCCGCAGGCGCGCTCGTAGAACACCATCAGCTTCTCGCGCTCTTCGAAGCCCCAGAACGGCGGCGTGAGGCGCCCACGTCCATCGCCTGGGTGGTGACGTTGAGCAGGTGGTTGAGGATGCGGCCGATCTCGGAATAGAGCACCCGGATCAGCTGGCCGCGGCGCGGGATCTCCAGCCGAGCAGCTTCTCGATGGCCAGCAGAAGGCGTGCTCCTGGTTCATCGGCGCGACGTAGTCGAGGCGGTCGAAGTAGCGGGATGTTCTGGGGTAGGGCCGCGCCTCCATCAGCTTCTCGGTGCCGCGGTGCAAGCAGGCCGATGTGCGGATCGACGCGCTCGACCAGCTCGCCGTCCAGCTCCAGCACCAGGCGCAGCACGCCATGCGCCGCCGGATGTTGCGGGCCGAAGTTGACGATGAACTTGCGCCGGCCTCTCGGTGGCCGCGGAGTCCGAGGCCGGCGGAACGGGATCGGGCGTCGTCGGCCATCTACGTCGGCTCCGGCAGCTTCTCGGATAGCCCTGGCCAGGCTGGCGTAGCTCGCGCCCTCCCACGGCGAGAGGAAGTCCCAGTTGCGGAACTCGACCGATCTTCACCGGCTCGTAGACCACCCGCTTCAGCTCGTCGTCGTAGCGGACCTCGACGTAGCCGGTCATCGGGAAGTCCTTGCGCATCGGGTGCCCGTGGAAGCCGTAGTCGGTGAGCAGGCGGCGCAGGTCCGGATGTCCGTCGAAGAAGATGCCGTACATGTCGAACGCCTCGCGCTCGAACCAGTCGGCGCCGGGATAGACGCCGGTCGCCGATCGGCACCGCCGTCGTTCTCGTCGGCCTCGACCTTCACCCGCACGCGCCGGTTCCTGGTCATCGACAGCAGGTGGTAGACGACGTCGAAACGCTCCGCGCGCTGCGGATAGTCGACGCGCCGCAGACGTCGATCAGCTGCTGGAATGGCATTGCCGGCATCGTCGCGCAGGTGCGTCAGCGCCTGGACGATGCGCGGCGCGGCGGCGTGCAGCGTCAGCTCGCCGAACGCGACGTGAGGCGTCGGTCAGCGCGCCGGCGCTGTCGGCGATCAGCCGCTCACCGAGCTCCGCCAGCACATCGTCCGCGACGGCGAAGCTCATCGCTCGATGGTCCCGGTGCGGCGGATCTTCTTCTGCAGTTGCAGCACGCCGTAGACCAGCGCCTCGGCGGTCGGCGGACAGCCGGGCACGTAGATGTCGACCGGCATCGATCCGGTCGCAGCCGCGCACCACCGAATAGCTGAAATAGTAGTAGCCGCCGCCGTTGGCGCAGGAGCCCATGGAGATCACGTACCGCGGGCTCCGGCATCTGGTCGTAGACCTTGCGCAGGGCCGGAGCCATCTTGTTGGTCAGGGTGCCGGCGACGATCATCACGTCCGACTGGCGCGGGCGAGCCGCGCGGGGCGAAGCCGAAGCGCTCCAGGTCGTAGCGCGGCATGGCGGCCTGCATCATCTCGACCGCGCAGCAGGCCAGGCCGAAGGTCATCCACATCAGCGAGCCGGTGCGCGCCCAGGTGATCAGGTCGTCAGGCGGTGGTGACGAGAAGCCCTTGTCGGCCAGCTGGTTCGAGACGCCGTCGAAGAACGGGTCGCGCCTGCGCGGGGGCGTCGCGGCTACTCCCATTCCAGCGCGCCCTTCTTCCATTCGTAGATGAAGCCGACGGTCAGCACGCCCAGGAACACCATCATCGACCAGAAGGCGAAGTCGCCCGTCTGCGTGCGGCAGCTTCAGTCAGCGCCACGGCCCAGGGGAACAGGAACGCCACCTCCAGGTCGAAGATGATGAACAGGATCGAGACCAGGTAGAAGCGCACGTCGAACTTCATCCGCGCGTCGTCGAAGGCGTTGAAGCCGCACTCGTAGGCGGAGATCTTCTCCGGGTCGGGCGCCTTGGCGGCGCGATGCACCAGCGGAGCCGACGATGAACAGCCAGCCCAGCGCCGCGGCGATGGCGAAGAAGATCACGATCGGCAGATACTGCAGCAGGAACGCGTTCATTAGGGTCCGGGGAGCGGGCGCCATCTCCGAGCGAGAGTCGGCGGGCCGTTCTAGACCATGGGCGCCAAGGGTTCAAACGCGGTGGGCGCGCATTCGCGCAGGTTCCGCGCTGCGCGCCCAAATTGTTGACAGTCAAAGCCGGCGCGACCTATGTCAGCGCGCCTCGCGCGAGCGGCCGCCTTCGGCGAGCAGATGCCGTCAGATGCGGGTGTAGCTCAGTTGGTTAGAGCGCCGGCCTGTCACGCCGGAGGTCGCGGGTTCAAGTCCCGTCACTCGCGCCACGACTTTGACGCGGACGTCGCGGCAATCGGCGGATACCGGAACTCGTCGGGCAGGCGCATGGTCGCGCGATGCGCTCGCGGTCACCACCGAGGCCCCCGGAACCTCGCAGCGCGATTTGCTGGACCGAAATCCGGACTGAATCCGCCCGCACAAGGGGCCTGGCGGCGTGCAAGCGGCCGCGCTCGAGCGATCTCAGTGCTCATCGTGGAGCGCGCGCGGCAAAAGCCTTGCGATCAGGCCGGCCTCAGCGCTCTGCTCTGCCGGGCTCGCGATCAAGTCCTGCCGCACCTCCAGTTCCAGATAGTCGAGCCCCCTCGGATCGGCGTGCAGCGGCACGGTCGTGTCATTGGCGTCCATGGCGTATGGCCGATTATCACCCGCTTCCGCGCCCATGACGCCGCACAGCAATGCCAACATGCGGCTGGATAGAGCCGAGTTGCCGCGATGCAGCACGCCGTACCGCCAGGGCCGCGCGTGTCCCTGGAACACCGGCGTGAAGCTGTGCAGGGAGACAAGCACGATCGGCTGGCCGCGCCGCGCGCGCTCGTCCAGCTCTGCGGAGATCCGCGACTGGTAGGGCGTCCAGATCTCATCGCGCCGCGCGTCGAGGTCGGCGGCGGCAAGGCTCACGTTGCCGGGGATGGGCTGGCCGTCACTCATCGCCGGGATCGGAATCCGCAGCGCCCGGCCGCCGATTGCAGTCGATCACGAGGCGTGAATAGGCCTGTCGGATGAAGACCGCATCCAGCGCCTCGGCCAGGCGCTCGCCGAGCCCGGCGACCCCGATGTCCCAAGCGATGTGCCGGTCCATCGCAGAAGGCGGCAGGCCGAGATCGCCCAGCAATCTGCGGGATCAGCCGCCCAGCATGATCGCCGAGCAACACGATCGGGCTGGAACCGCCCGGATTCGTGACAATAACAGGTGACGGATCGCTGCGCCCGAGCAACCGGTTCGACGGATTCAGTGAATCGGTGCAACGCTCGTTCAATGCCGATGCTCTCGATCCGCCACATCGACGCGCTATCGATACCGTGAGCCGGTCGCGCTTGGCGAACATCGTATGATGTTCCGACCGCGAGAGAGCTACGACCAGCGCCTGTCTCGCTGCGAGCTGTACATCAAGCCGGCGCCGGCGCGCCTGCATTATGTGCAGGACGTGTTTGGCAACTGCGTCGGCGTGGCCAGCTTTGCGGGCCGCGCGGGCGAACTCGCCTTCGAGAGCTCGGTGTGCCTGGAGCACACGCCGCTGCCGGCCTTCGCCGGGTTGGACGGCGACGTCGAGGTCTATACCGGCGTGATGCCCTTCGCCTACAGCGCCGAGGACCTGCCGGACCTGCTGCAGCTCGATGGCAGCGCCAGCATCCCGACCCGCATGGCGCCGTTGACGCGCTGGGCGCGGCGGTTTGTGCGACGGCGGCGGCACGACCAGCTGCAGAGGCCTGCTCACGACATGACCCAGGCCATCCATGCCGACTTCCGCTATATCCAAGCGCCTGGAGAACGGCGCGCAGACGCCCGCTGCAGACGCTGGCGCTTGGGCGCGGCAGCTGCCGCGACTTCGCGGTCCTGATGATCGAGGCGGTGCGCAGCCTCGGCCTCGCGGCCCGGTTCGTGTCCGGATACGTCTACAGCCCGCACCGCGGCTCGGGCGGCGACGGGCGGCATCGGGGGCGGGCCACACCCACGCCTGGGCGCGGGTCTACCTGCCGGCCTGCGGCTGGGTCGAGTTCGACCCCACCAACGGCATCGTCGGCAACGCCGACCTGGTCCGCGTCGCCGTCGCGCGCGACCCGCGGCAGGCCGTGCCCGCTGCACGGGACGTGGTCGGGCGTCGCGGCCGACTACCTCGGCATGGATGTCGAGGTGGACGTCCGCGAACGGCGAAATGATCGCGTGACGCAGACTCCTCGCCGCTAGGACGCGTTGGCATGGCGGGCTTAGACGCGCGATGCAGGGAACACTGCGATGCGCATACGCGCCGGCTTCGAGATCACCTACGACTGTCCGCGCGCCGGTCCCGATGCTGCTGATGCTGAGCGTCCACCCTTCGCGGCGCGGCCGACCTGGAGACCCCGGACTGGCTGCGCACCGATCCGGTCGCTCGAGGTCCGTCAGTACCTCGACGGCTTCGGCAACCTCTGCAGCCGCATCCTGGCGCCCGCCGGGCCGATTCGTCATCTCGGCCGATTTCGTCATCCGCGACTCCGGCCTCGCCGACGACTACGCCCCGGACGCCATCCAGATCGCCGCCGCACAATCTGCCCGACGACGTGCTCATCTATCCTGCTCGGAAGCCGCTATTGCGAGACCGACCGCCTGACCGATCTCGCCTGGTCGCTGTTCGGCGCGACCCCGCTGGGTTGGCCGCGCGTGCAGGCGATCTGCGACTATCGTGCACGACCACATCGCCTTCGGCTATGAGCACGCCCGGCCGACCAAGAGCGCCTTCGAAGCCTACGCCGAGAGACGGGGCGTCTGCCGCGACTACGCGCACCTGGCGATCGCGCTTTGCCGCTGCATGAACATCCCGGCGCGCTATTGCACCGGCTACCTGGGCGATATCGGCGTGCCGATCGTCGGCGTGATGGACTTCAGCGCCTGGTTCGAGGCCTATCTCGGCGGGCGCTGGTACGCCTTCGACGCCCGCAACAATATCCCGCGGATCGGCCGCGTCCTGATCGCCCGGGGCCGGGACGCGACGGACGTCGCCATCTCCAACACCTTCGGCCCGGCTACCCTGGTCGGCTTCAAGATCGTCAGCGAGGAGCTGCGGGCCGCGGCCTAGACCTCAGAGCTGTAGGAACGTGTCCCTTTGGGGTCGATGCCGTAAATTCGCAGGCGACGCGAAAGCAGATATTCGCCCAACAGCAACCTGGAACTCGCAAGACTGGTGGGCGGCGAGGGGTTCGAACCCCCGACCTTCTGGGTGTAAACCAGACGCTCTGACCAGCTGAGCTAGCCGCCCTGCCCGCTCCGCCGGCGGCTCTGCCGTTTAGGCGAAGAAGGGCGGCGCGCGAGCCGTCCCCGCACGCCGCCCTAATCTTGTGACTTGGAACCGCCCTCTAGTTCAAGGCGGTCTTCAGGCCCTCGCCGACGCGGAAACGCGCCGTCTTGGAGGCCGGGCGCTTGACGGTTTCGCCGGTGCGCGGGTTGCGCGCCGTGCCGGCCTTGCGGGCGACCGGCACGAAGCTGCCGAACCCGACCAGCCGCACTTCCTTGCCCGACTTCAGAGACGCCGTCACCGAACCCAAGAACGCCTCCAGGGCGTCCCTGGCCTGGTTCTTGCTGAGCCCCGCCTTTTCCGCGATCGCGGAAATCAGTTCGGCCTTGGTCATTGATGTCTCCCAACCCTTTGCATCGGCGGCGTTCCCCGTTCGACACGCGCCGAGATCGGGATTATTGGGGCCCTGGAAGCTTGACGTCAAACGCCAGGCGGCGGCGGAATGCCCGCCGCCGCCCAATTATCGCTGATCATGTCGATTTAGTGGGTGACGACCGCAGTCGCCGTCCGACGTCATCGACCGCCACGGGGGGTCGCGCGGCCGTCGTCCTCGGCCGTCCATTCGATCGGGCGTCAGCGGCCCGGTCAGGGCGCTGGCCAGCACCTCGTCGACGGTCGAGACCGGGATGATCTTCAGGCGCGGCCTTCACGTTCTCCGGCACCTCGGCCAGGTCCTTCTCGTTCTCGGCCGGGATCAGCACGGTCTTGACGCCCGAGCGCAGCGCCGCGAGCAGCTTCTCCTTCAGGCCGCCGATCGGCAGCACCCGGCCGCGCAGGGTGATCTCGCCGGTCATGGCCAGGTCCTTGCGGACCGGGATGCCGGTCAGCACCGAGATGATGGCCGACCGCCATGGCCACGCCGGCCGAGGGACCGTCCTTGGGCGTCGCGCCTTCCGGCACGTGCACGTGGACGTCGGTCTTCTCGAACATCGGCGGCTTGATGCCGAACTGCGGTCGAGCGCGAGCGGACGTAGGAGGCCGCCGCCGCGATCGACTCCTTCATCACCTCCTTGAGGTTGCCGGTGATCGACATGCGGCCCTTGCCCGGCATCTTCACCGCCTCGATGGTCAGGATGTCGCCGCCGAAGTCGGTGTAGGCCAGGCCGGTGACGATGCCGACCTGGTCTTCCTCGTCGGTCTCGCCATAGCGGAACTTGCGCACGCCGGCGTAGTTGGCCGAGCCGCTCGTCGTCGATGGTGACCGACAGGATCTTCTCGCGGCCATGTCGCGCACCGCCTTGCGGGCCAGGTTGCCCAGCTCGCGCTCCAGCGAGCGCACGCCGGCTTCGCGCGTGTAGTAGCGGATCAGGTCGCGGATCGCCTCGTCGGGCACGATCCACTCGCCCTCCTTCAGGCCGTGGTCCTTGGCCAGCTTGGGCAGCAGGTGGCGCTTGGCGATCTCGACCTTCTCGTCCTCGGTGTAGCCGGGGAGGCGGATGATCTCCATCCGGTCCAGCAGCGGCTGGGGCATGTTCAGGCTGTTGGCCGTGGTGACGAACATCACCTTGGAGAGGTCGTAGTCGACCTCGAGGTAGTGGTCGTTGAAGGTCGAGTTCTGTTCCGGGTCCAGCACCTCCAGCAGGGCGCTGGAGGGGTCGCCGCGCCAGTCGGCGCCCATCTTGTCGATCTCGTCGAGCAGGAAGAAGGTGTTGGTGGTCTTGGCCTTCTTCATCGACTGGACGATCTTGCCGGGCATCGAGCCGATGTAGGTGCGCCGGTGGCCGCGGATCTCGGCCTCGTCGCGCACGCCGCCCAGGCGACAGGCGCACGAACTCGCGGCCCGTCGCCTTGGCGATCGAGCGGCCGAGCGAGGTCTTGCCGACGCCGGGCGGGCCGACCAGGCACAGGATCGGGCCCTTTCAGCGAGCCGGTGCGGGCCTGCACGGCCAGGTACTCGAGGATGCGCTCCTTGACCTTCTCCAGGCCGTAGTGGTCGTCCTCGAGGATCTCCTCGGCCTTGACCAGGTCGATCGGCTTGGTCTTGGCCTTGCCCCACGGGATCGACAGCAGCCAGTCGAGGTAGTTGCGCACGACCGTGGATCTCGGCCGACATCGGGCTCATGTTGCGCAGCTTCTTCAGCTCGCTCTCGGCCTTGGTCGCGGGCCTCCTTGGAGAGCTTGGTCTTCTTGATGCGCTTTTCGAGCTCGATCAGCTCGTCGCGCGCGTCGTCCTGCTCGCCCAGCTCGCGCTGGATCGCCTTCATCTGTTCGTTCAGGTAGTACTCGCGCTGGGTCTTCTCCATCTGCCGCTTGACGCGGCTGCGGATCTTCTTCTCGACCTGCAGCACGCTGATCTCGCCTTCCATCAGGGCGAAGACCTTCTCCAGCCGCTTCACGACGTTGACGATCTCCAGCAGCTGCTGGCGGTCGGTGATCTTCACCGCCAGGTGGGCGGCGATGTTGTCGGCCAGCTCGGCCGGGCTCGGTGATCTGCGGGATCGAGGCCAGCGCCTCCGGCGGCACCTTCTTGTTCAGCTTCACATAGTTCTCGAACTGCTCGATCACGGCGCGCGACAGGGCTTCGGCCTCGTGCGCCTCGCCGCCGGTCTCCTCGATGGCGGCGACCTCGGCCTCGTAGAAGGCGGCCTGCGTCCGGTGTAGCGCAGCACCCGGCGCGCGTGCGTGCCCTCGACCAGCACCTTGACGGTGCCGTCGGGCAGCTTCAGCAGCTGCAGGACGTTGGCGAGCACGCCGACGTCGAAGATGTGCTTCGGGCGTCGGGTCGTCCTCGTCGCGGTCCTTCTGGGTGACCAGCAGGATCTGCTTGTCGCCGCGCATCACCTCTTCGAGGGCGCGGACGGACTTTTCGCGGCCGACGAACAGCGGCACGACCATGTGCGGAAAGACGACGATGTCGCGCAGCGGCAGCGCCGGCACGATGCGGGCGGCGTCGCCAGGGTCTTGCGCAGAAGGACTCTCGGACATGATGCTTGCTCCCGGCCGGCGTCTGGACTTGGACGAGCGGCCTTTCCGTGACGCGGTCACTCGACGATGCGCCGAGTTCGGACGTCGCGGCCGCCCAACAAGGGCGGTTTGTCAGGGGTTTTATGTGGATGTTTGAAGCTGTGTTTCAAGCGGCGCGGCTCGGACCCGCCGAGGGGGCCGCGGAGACCGGTCAGCCGGCTCGGCTCTTGCGCT
Source organism: uncultured Alphaproteobacteria bacterium (assembly GCA_963794315.1). Classification (GTDB taxonomy): domain Bacteria; phylum Pseudomonadota; class Alphaproteobacteria; order Caulobacterales; family Caulobacteraceae; genus Poindextera. The sequence continues at coordinate 101,303 of CAWCDF010000004.1, read as the reverse complement.
CGGAATCACCGGCGCGCCGCAGGGGGCCGACATAGTCCGCCGGCTGGGTGCGGCGCCGGTCGGGGCCGAAGTAGCTTTCGGACAACGTGAAGGGCCGGGGCTCCATGATCACCGCGTTCAGCCGGCTAAGGATGGCCTTGGCGGTTACCGGCTTGCAGAGGAACTCGGTCACTCCGGCGTCGCGCGCCTCATAGAGGTGCTTCACGTCCGAATGGCCGGTGAGCATGATGAGCGGGATGTAGCGGGCCGAGGTGTCCATCGCCCGCACCGCGCGGATGAAGGCCATGCCGTTCATGCCCGGCATCTCGTGGTCGACGTAAGCCACGTCGATCGAATAGGCGGCCATCACGTCGAGGCCGCGGCGGCCGTCCGAGGCATAGTGAAGATGGCCGACCCCGGCGGCCGACAGGACGGTGCCGACGATGGTGCACATCTCGCGGCTGTCGTCGATCACGAGCACGCGCAGGGCGCGCAGCCCAGCTTCCGCCATTGCAATCCCCAGTTGGCCATACCGCGCAGCTTCAACGGCTACGCGTTTGATTCGACTAGGAGATTACAATGTTACGTCGCGTCATGATACCGACGCTATGCGGCGAGGATGGGCTGACGAGCGCGCTATAGCGCCCGCTCGCTCTAAGCGGCTCCGCCCTTCTCGCTGCGGCGCTCGGCGTAGATCATCAGCGGCTGGGCGCGGCCCTCGACCACCTCGGCGTTGACCACCACCTCTTCGACGCCCTCGTAGGTCGGCAGCTCGAACATGGTCTCGAGCAGGATGCTCTCCATGATCGAGCGCAGGCCCCGCGCGCCGGTCTTGCGCGGCGATGGCCTTGCGGGCGATCGCCTTCAGCGCGTCGTCGGTGAAGGTGAGGCCGACGTTCTCCATGTCGAACAGGCGCTGGTACTGCTTGACGAAGGCGTTCTTCGGCTCGGTCAGGATCGTGACCAGCGCCTCCTCGTCGAGGTCGTCCAGCGTCGCGATCACCGGCAGGCGGCCGATGAACTCCGGGATCAGGCCGAAGCGCTGCAGGTCGTCCGGCTCGACGCTCGCGCAGGATCTCGCCGGTGCGCCGCTCGTCCGGATCGGCGACCTTGGCGCCAGAAGCCGATCGAGGTGCCCTTGCCGCGGCTGGAGATGATCTTCTCCAGGCCCGAGAAGGCGCCGCCGCAGATGAACAGCATGTTGGTGGTGTCGACCTGCAGGAATTCCTGCTGCGGGTGCTTGCGGCCGCCCTGCGGCGGCACCGAGGCGACCGTGCCCTCCATGATCTTCAGCAGCGCCTGCTGCACGCCCTCGCCCGAGACGTCGCGGGTGATCGAGGGGTTGTCTGACTTGCGGCTGATCTTGTCGACTTCGTCGATGTAGACGATGCCGCGCTGGGCCCGCTCGACGTTGTAGTCGGCCGACTGCAGCAGCTTCAGGATGATGTTCTCGACGTCCTCGCCGACATAACCCGCTTCGGTCAGCGTCGTGGCGTCGGCCATCGTGAACGGCACGTCGATGATTCGGGCCAGGGTCTGGGCCAGCAGCGTCTTGCCGACGCCCGGTCGGGCCGATGAGCAGGATGTTCGATTTGGCCAGTTCGACGTCGTTGTTCTTCTGCGCGTGGTTCAGGCGCTTGTAGTGATTGTGCACCGCGACGGACAAGCACCTTCTTGGCGTGATCCTGGCCGATCACGTAATCGTCGAGAACTTCGCGGATTTCGCGCGGCGTCGGCACGCCGTCCTTGGATTTGACGAAGGCGATCTTGTGCTCTTCGCGGATGATATCCATGCACAGTTCGACGCATTCGTCGCAGATGAACACGGTCGGGCCGGCGATGAGCTTGCGCACCTCATGCTGGCTCTTGCCGCAGAAAGAGCAGTAGAGGGTGCTCTTGCTGTCGCCGCTCGCGGCTTTGGTCATGGTTCTGTCTCACTCTCGAAGGCGGCGCGAGCCGGGTTCTGCGGCCGCACGGTCACCCCCGCGGCGACGCTCCGGCAAGGCCATGCAGGATACGCGCCGCGAGTTGTCTAATTCTTGACATTCCCCGATCCCGCCGCGGATCACAAGCCTCCCGACGCGAACTCGCGGTGGGTAAGTAGCCGTCCACTGCGGCATTCAATCGCAACACTTCACCTGCGGACGATCAGAGACACGAGATGGGCGACCCGGTCGACTTTCGCCAGCGCAGGACTCGATCTACCGGCCGCTCGTGGCGTTTGATTTCGACGGAACCCTGACGATCCGCGATAGCTTTCACCGCCTTTCTGGCCTGGCGCGCCGGCCTGTCCGCTACCGCGCCGGGCTCGCGCGCTGGCTCCCGATCTGCGCCCGCTATCTCCGCGACCACGACCGGGGGCGGCTGAAGGCCGCAGCCGTGCGCCGCTTCCTGGCCGGGCTTGGCGCAGCGCCGAGCTGGAGGCCGCCGCGCAGGCGCTTTGCCGAGCGAGCGCGCCGCGCACCTGCTGCGCCCGGACGCGCTGCGCGCCTGGCGGCGCTGGCAGAGCCGAGAGCGCTCGGCTGGTCATCGTCACCGCCTCGCCCGAGGAGATCGTCGCGCCGTTCGCGCGCGGACTGGGCGCCGACAGCCTGATCGGCACCCGGCTGGCTTTCGACGACGAACGATCGCCTGACCGGCGAGCTCGAGGGCGAGAACTGCCGCGGGCCCGGAGAAGGTCAGGCGTCTGAGGGAGGCGTTCGGCGACGATGTGCGGCTGGAAGCCGCCTATGGCGACACCGATGGCGACAAGGAGATGCTGGCGCTGGCCGACCAGGTCGGTTACCGCGTGTTCGAGGACGCGCCGTGAGGCACGCGCGGACCGAGGATCTCGACCGGATCGAGCCGCTGCTTGTGCGCCTGCGCGCGCTGGGCGCGCTCAAGGAGCGCAAGCGCGGCTGCTTCTATTTCATGGCCAAGGGCTTCCTGCATTTCCACGAAGACCCCAAAGGCATGTTTGCCGACCTCCGCCAGGTCGACAGCCGCGACGACCGCCGCCTAAAAGTCGACACGGCGGCCGAACAGGACGCCCTGATTGCGCAGGCGGAGGTTGTTCTGGCCGCGTTGAGCGCCCGGCCGGGGCTCTAGGGGCCGCTGGGGCTGGGACCGGCGGCGGAGGCTCGGGCAGGCCAAAGGCCACCAGCGAGACCCTCGCATAATCGTCGGCTGCGACTTCAATTGGTGCGCATGGCGAGCTGCACTGGGTCGCCATAGGCCAGCGCGGTGATGCTGATGCCGTCGCACCAGACGAGCGTGCGCCGGGCGAGGCCGCTCCTCGCTACTCCTCCTTGCCGTCGGTGCGGGCGGAGTCGACGCGGTCGACGATGCCCCATTCCTTGGCTTCCTCGGCGCTCATGAAGTGGTCGCGGTCCAGCGTCCGCTCGACCTCCTCGTAGGTCTTGCCGCAGTGCTTGGCGTAGAGCTCGTTCAACCGCCGCTTGGTGCGCACGATGTCCTCGGCGTGGCGCTCGATGTCCGACGCCTGGCCCTGGAAACCCCCCGACGGCTGGTGCAGCATGATGCGGGCATTCGGAAGCGCGATGCGCTGGCCAGGCTCCCCGGCCATCAGCAGGAACGAGCCCATCGACGCCGCCATGCCCATGCAGAGCGTCGAGACCGGGCTCTTGATGTATTGCATGGTGTCGTAGATCGCGAGACCCGAGTGGACGTGGCCGCCGGGCGAATTGATGTAGAGGTCGATCTGCTTCTTCGGGTTCTCGGCCTCCAGGAACAGCAGCTGGGCGCAGATCAGTGCCGAAACGCCGTCGTCGATCGGGCCGTTCAGGAACACGACCCGCTCGCGCAGCAGGCGCGAGAAGATGTCGAAGGCGCGCTCCCCCCGGCTCGACTGCTCGACCACCATCGGCACGAGGTTCATGGCCGGTCTGACGGGATCGCTCATAAGTGGGCTACCTTTTCCTTGGTGCGAGGCGAGCGCGGACTCGCCCTCGATGATGTCCGCGTGGATATCGCGTGGCCGCCTCCCAGTTGCAAGGCGGCCGAAACGGGGTGCGAGGACGCAAGCGCCCGTCTTCGCTAGCTCTTGGCTTTCGGCTTGGCTGGCTTTGGCTTGGCCGCGGCCTTCGCTGGAGGAGCGGGCTTTTCCGCTTTCGCCTTCGCCTGCGCCGGCTCAGCGGCGGCCTTGGCTTCCTTCACCTTTGGGGCCGTCTTCTTGGGCGCGGCCTCGGCCTTCGGCGCGGGGGCCACAGGCGTGTCCTTGGCTTTCGCGGTCTTTGCCTTGCCGCTTTTGGCCTTCGCCGGCTTCGCCTCCTCGGAGGCGGCGTAGCCCTCGGGCAGGTCGTCCTCCTTCAGGAGGTCGTCCTTGGAGACCGGCTTGTCGGTGACTTGCGCCAGGCCAAAGATCAGGTCGACGACCTTCTCCTCGTAGACCGGAGCACGCAGGCTGGCCTGGGCGTTCGGGCTCTGGCGCAGCTGGTCGAACACCTCCTGCTCGCGCCCGCGGTAGCGCATGGCCTCGGCGCGCATGGCCTGGGCGAGCTCGTCGTCGGAGACCGTGACGGCATGCTTGCGGCCGATCTCGGCCAGCACCAGACCCAGGCGCACGCGCCGCTCGGCGATCTTGCGGTACTCGGCCTTCAGCTCGTCCTCGCTCTTGCCCTCGTCTTCCGGGGGAACCCCGCCCTCGGCCTGGTCGGCCAGCACCTGGCGCCAAATCACCTCGAACTCGGCCTCGACCATCCTGCGGCGGCAGGCCGAAGTCGTGGCCGCTATCGAGTGCGTCCAGCAGCGCCCGCTTGAGCCGATAGCGCGACGTCTGTGCGAACTCGAGGTCAGCTGGCCCTTCAGCGCCTCCTTGAGCGCGGCGAGGTCGCTCATGCCCATGCGCTTGGCGAAGGCGTCGTCGATGGCCGCCTCGACCGGCGCTTCGACCTCCTTCACCGTGACCTCGAATTCGGCGTCCTTGCCGCGCAGGGCGGCGACCGGATAGTCGGCCGGGAAGCTGACCTTGACCGTGACCTCGCCGCCGGGTTTGGCGCCGACCAGCTGTTCCTCGAAACCGGGAATGAACTGGCCGCTGCCCAGCACCAGCCGCGCGTCCGTCGCCGAGCCGCCCTCGAAGGGCTCGCCGTCGATGCGGCCGACGAAGTCGATGACCAGCTGGTCGCCCGTCTTTGCCTGCACGCTCTTGCCGGTCCGGGGCTCATAGGTGCGGCTCTGATCGGCGAGGTCGTCCAGCGCCGCGTCGACCTCCTTTGCCGTGGGCTCGTGCACCGGGCGGGTAAGCTTCAGCTTGGCCGGGTCCAGCGGCTCGAACTCCGGCATCACCTCGACCGCGAGCTCGTAGGCGAGGTCGGATTTGCCCGACAGCACCTGCTCCATGTCGGATTCGGGCTTCAGGTCTGGCTGCGAGGCGACGCGCAGCTGACGCTCGTCGAGCACCTTCTGGCTCGTCTCGTTCAGCGTCTGCTCGACCACCTCGCCCATCAGCGCGCGCCCGTAGAGGCGCCGCACGTGCGCGGGCGGCACCTTGCCGGGGCGGAATCCGCGCAGGTTCAGCTGCGGCGCGATCTCGGCGATGCGGGCCTCGAGCCTTTGGCCGAGGTCCGTCCGCGGCACCAGCACGCCATAGATGCGGCTTAAGCCTTCACCTGATTTTTCAGTAACCTGCATCGGCATTCTGACCAGTCCACGCGCGTTCAGCTTATGGCCGTCGGCGCAAAACCAAGCCGCCGCCGACGGGGCGGCGGCGGAAAGCGAGCGCCCTTATGTCACGGGCCTGGGCGACGCCTCAAGAGTCATGGTGCGGATGAGAGGACTCGAACCTCCACGGGTCACCCCGCTGGAACCTAAATCCAGTGCGTCTACCAGTTCCGCCACATCCGCGGGAAAGCAAGGCGGCCGATATGACGGGGAACGGAGGGGCGGGCAAGGGCGGGCCGTTGGGGCCGGCCTACCGCTGGCCGGCAGCCGCCTTCGCCACGGCGATGAGCTCCGGGCGGTATTCGAAGTGCATGCTGTCGAAATCGGCCCAGCGACCGCCCCAGATGAAGCCGTGGCGCTCGAACGCCTGCACGATCTGGATCGGGATGCGGTTGCGATAGCGACCGAGGCCGTGCGCCGCGGCGTCGGCCCACTGCCAGTAATCGCTGCTCGCGACATTGACGTCGATCGCCGCGCCGTAGCCGTGCATGGAGGCGAGCGAGGCGCCGGCGATGGCGCGGCAGTCGTACGTGCCGCCCATGGGCGAGAGGTATTTCGTGTAGGCGGGGCCCAGCGCCTTCAGGTCGGCGACCACGGCGGCGAGCGCGGTCGAGACGCCGTTCACGCGCGTGATGTGCACGGTCGATCCGTCGACCCAGCGGACGCTGACGAGGTTGGCAGTCACCTGGCCGCCGTGGCAGTCGCCGTACATCTTGCGGAAGAAGGCGGCCGGGCGCTCCCGCCCCGGGTCGGTGACCGGCGTCGTCACCGGCTGGCTGGCCAGGGGATAGGGCCAGGCGAAGATGTCCTGGATGTCCGGGGATTCGACCACCTGGAGGGGCGTCTTCGCGCTCTTGCCGTCGAAGGTCGGCATCCGCGTTCCGTCGCGCCAGACCAGGACGTCGCCTTGATGGCCGGCGAGAAAGTCCGGATAGGCCGACACGAGCTCGTCCAACGCAGCGTCACGCTGGGCGGCGGACCGACTTGCCGGCGCGGGCGCGCGGCCGAGGTGGGAGCCGACAGCCTCCTGGGCGCGCGCCGCGGTCGCGACGGCGCAGGCGATCAGCGCGGCGCGCCAGGGCGCGGCCCTCATCGCGCCACCTTCGGCGCCGCGGGCATCGACTTGAGCAGCGTCTCCACGCGCGCCTCCGCATCGGCCTCCTCGTCGGCGTAGAACAGGTTGAACCCCGGCTCCTTCAGGCGGTCGAGCCAGCCCCCCTGCTCCTTCAGCGTCGGCGAGCGGGGCACGGAGACGTGCAGGATCCCGTCGACGCACTGGGCGGACACCTGGCGCGCGAGGAAGGCGGGGCGAACGCCCCATTCAACGTCGGCGGCCGCCACGGCGCCGCGATTGAGATTCGCCGCCGCCACAGCGCCGGTCTCGCCGCCCAGGAGCGGGTTGGTGCAGAGGATGGGGCGGCCGTCCACCCCCTCGAGCTCGTCGCTCGGGCTCCAGACCAGCGAGCGCTCGAACACGGCGCGGATGTCGGCGGAGTCGAAGGCGAACGCCTGGTTCCAGGCCATCAGACAATGGGGCTCGCCAGGCGTCAGGCAGGCCGGCAACGGCGACCGCGGCCCGTGCGCGCCGGCCAGCACCGTTGCATCGATGATGTAGACGGCCGCGAGCCGGCGGATGAGATCGGGGTGGACCGCCAACTCCTCGTCGATCAGCCGGTCGACCAGCGTGCCACCCTGTTCGACGCCGACGACGACCAGCGGCCGATCCTGGCTGAAGTGGGCGAGGAAGTAGTCGAACGCGCGGCGCACGTCGCCGTAGGCGAACTGCCGCGCCTCGAGCGCATCGTCACGCAGCGTGAGCGCGGTGTAGACCGACGCCTGGCGGTAGCGGGGCGCGAACATCCGCCCGACCCGCGCAAACGGGCCCGCATAGTTGGGCAGGATGACGTGGGTCAGGAAACGCACCGACTTCGCGTCGCCGATCGGGCCGTTCCAGTTGCGGCCGCCGTCGTAGGTGGTGGCGTGCACGAAAAAGACATCGGCCGCGGGATCGTCGGCCGAGGTCGCGTCCGGGTGCTGGGGCAGGAGCGCCCAGGCGCTGGACAGGGCATAGTCCGGCGCGGCGGGCGGCTGGTAGGTCTGGAACGGGACCTTGGGGTCCAGCGTCGTCTGCAGGATGTCGGTGCGCCAGCGGAACGCGGCGATGATCACCAGGGCCAGGATGAGCAGCCCGCTCAATCGAAACCAATCCCTGACGCTCAAGCTTGGCCCGGCCATGGCGCGCGACGCTACACCGGCCGACGCGCCCCCGCGAGGGTCTCAGCCGGCGTGCGCGTCTGGGGTGCGCACGCGCTCCATGCGGAAGCCCAACCCGATCACGCGCGCCGGGATGCGCCGTAGGACCGGGAAGATGTTGAAGAGCTTCGCCGGCCAGGGCGCTCGGAAGGGCTTGGTGCTGTTCAACGCGTTCGTCAGCACGAAGCGGTGGATGAAGACCTGCAGGGCCTGGATCGCCCGCACGGGGCCTAGGCGCCGCTGTTGCACGCGCGCCAGCGTCGCCTCGGGCGGCCGGCCCGCCTTCAGAGGCGCGGCCAGGATGTTCGCCGCGCAGATGGCGTCCTGGATGGCGACGTTGATGCCGACGCCGCCCACCGGCGACATGGCGTGCGCCGCATCGCCGATGAGGATGAGGCCCGGCCTCGACCAACGCTCGAGCCGGTCGACGGTGACGGTGAGCAGCTTGACGTCGTCCCAGCTGGCGATCGCCTCGACCCGGTCGACCAGCTCGGGGTCGGCCCTCACCAGGCGCGCCTTGAAAGCGTCCAGCCCCCCGGCCCTGATCGTCTCAAAACCGCCTTTCCGGAGCACGAACGCCGCCTGGTAGTAGTCGCCTCGGTCGATCAGCACGAGCACGTAGCCTGGACCGATGCGGCCGAGCACGGCGTTCTTGTCGTCGGAATGTCGCGGCAGGCGCATCCAAAGCACGTCGATCGGGGCGCCGATGTCCTTTACCGCCAGCCCAGCGCGGTCGCGCAGCTTAAAGTCGCGCCCGTCGGCGGCGATGACCAGATCGGCAGCGATCTCGAGCCGGCCCGCATCCGATCGTGCGACGACGCCGGTGACCGTTCCGTCGGCCCGCGTGAAGTCCACCGCCTCGGTCGACATCCGCACTTCGAACTCGGGGAACCGGCGGCCCTCCTCGGCCACGAAGTCGAGGAAGTCCCATTGCGGCATCAGCGCGACGAACTTCGCCGCCGTCGGCAGATGCCTGAGGTCGGCGAGATGGATCGTCTCGTCGCCGACCTTGCCTTCGACCTGGGTGATCTCGGTGTGCGGACGCTTCAAGAACCGCTCGAGCAGGCCGAGGTCGTGCATCGCCTGCAAGGTCGAGGGGTGGACGGTGTCGCCGCGGAAGTCACGCAGGAAGTCCGCGTGCTTTTCTAAGACCACGACCCTCACACCCGCCCGCGCCAGGAGGTAGCCGGCCATCATGCCGGCCGGACCGCCGCCGGCGATGCAGCATTGGACCGCGAGCCGTTCACAGCCCTCAGCGATAGGGGTCGGCGGTTGCGAGGTAGCTGGTGACATAGTCGGCGACGCCGTCCTCCAGGCTGGTCAGCGGGGCCGAATAGCCGGCGGCCGCCAGCCGCGTCATGTCGGCTTCGGTGAAATACTGATAGTGGCGGGCGATCGTTCCCGGCGGATCGACATATTCGATGTTGGGCTCGCGGTTGCTGGCGCGAAAGACCGTCAGCGCCAGGTCCTTGAACGAGCGCGCCTTGCCGGAGCCCAGGTTGTAGACCCCGTTCACGGCCGGGTTGGCCGCTAGCCACGCCACGACGTCGGCCGCGTCGCGCACATAGACGAAGTCGCGCTTCTGCTCGCCATCCGCCACGTCGGCGCGGGCGGACTTGAACAGGCGCACCGTCTCCCCCGCGGCGACCTTCGGCCAGATCTGCGCAACGACCGAGCGCATCGACCCTTTGTGCTCTTCGTTTGGCCCGTAGACGTTGAAGAACTTCAGGCCCACCCATTGCGGGGGCGCGGCCCCGCGGGCGGCCTCGCGAGCGGCGAAGACGTCGAACAACGCCTTTGACCAGCCGTAGGCGTTGAGGGGCCGAAGGGCGATCAGCGAGTCGAGGTCGTCGTGGTCGACAAAGCCGTTTGCCCCATCGCCGTAGGTCGCGGCCGACGAGGCGTAGATGAAGCGGCGCTGGCGCTCCGCGCACCAGCGGAAGAGGTCGCGCGAGAGGCCGAAGTTGGTGGCGATCAGCTTGTCCGCGTCCTGCTCAGTGGTCGACGAGATAGCGCCCATATGGATCACCAGCTCGACATCGCGCCCGCGTATCTCCAGCCACTCGAACATAGCCTCCGGCGGCACGAAGTCAGCGATCGGATGCCTGGCGATGTTGCGCCACTTGCCAAGCTCGACCTGGCGCAGCCAATCGCAGACCACGACGTCCAGGGACCGGTCCTCGGCCAGCCTGGCCACGATGTTCGACCCGATGAAGCCAGCGCCGCCGGTAACGAAGACGATCCGCCCGCCCATCACGCCCGGCGCGTCATCTTCGCGATCGCCGCCGTGGTCGAGTAACCCTCGACGATAGGGGCGAGCCTGACCTCGCCGCCCCAGCTTTCCACCTGCGCATGGCCCACGACCTCGGACTTGGCGTAGTCGGCGCCCTTGATCAGCACCTCGGGGCGCGCGGCCTCGATCAGCGCCAGCGGCGTGTCCTCATCGAAGGGCACAATGAGGTCAACCGAGCCAAGCCCGCCCAGCACCAGCGCGCGGGACTCAAGGTCGTTGACGGGTCTTCCCTCGCCTTTCAGCGCCCGCACCGAGCGATCGCTGTTCAGGCCGACGATCAGCCGGTCGCACCACGCCCTGGCCTGGGCCAGGTAAGCGACATGGCCGCGGTGTATGATGTCGAAACAGCCGTTCGTGAAGCCGACCTTCAACCCCAGCCGCCGCCAGGCCGCGACCTCCCGCGCCATGCGCTCGGGCGTCGCGATCTTGGCTTCCGCCGGGGCCTGGTGCTCGGCCAACTCGGCCTCGATCAGCTCGTCGGGCGAGACGGTGGCGGTGCCGGCTTTCTGAACGACCACGTGCGAGGCCAGAAGGGCGAACGCCACCGCGTCGTCGATGGTCGCGCCCGCCGCGAACGCGACCCCGAGCGCCGCCAGCGCCGTATCGCCGGCGCCCGAGGTGTCGAACACCTGCGGCGCCGGGCGGCGGAGGTGGGCGACGCCGCGGCCGCGGGCGCCCAGCGACATGCCTTCGGCCGCACGGGTCACCAGCACGGCCTTGCAGGGCGAAATCTCCAGCGCCCGGGCCAGCGCGAGCTCCACCTGGGCGTCGGAGCCGGTGGGCATGTCGGTGGCGTGGGCGAGCTCGGCGGCGTTCGGCTTCACAACGTCGGCTGGGCCGTAGCGATCGAACGAGCGGGCCTTGGAGTCGACGATCAAGACCGCGCCTTCGCGCGCGGCCGCGGCGTGACAGGCCTCGATCACCGCCGCAGTCACGACCCCCTTGCCGTAGTCGGAGAGCAGGATCGCGCCCGCCCCTTGCGCGGCGTCGGCGATGGCGCGCACGAGATTGGCCTCGGTCTCGCCGTCGATCGCCGCCGTCGTCTCGTGGTCAACGCGCAGCAGCTGCTGATTGCCGGAAACGAAGCGGGTCTTCACCGTGGTCGGGCGGTCGGCGGCGGTGACCAGGAAGCCCTCTATCCCGCTCTCGCGCCCAAGCAGGCGCAGCGCCTCGCGGCCGGCGGCGTCATCGCCGACCACGCCGACCAGCCGGGTCGCGGCGCCGATGGAGGCGGTGTTGCGCGCGACGTTGCCGGCCGCGCCCGGCATGACAATCTCGTGCGCGCGGCTCATCACCGGAATGGGCGCCTCGGGCGAGATGCGGCTGACCTCGCCGTAGACGAACCGGTCGATCATCAGGTCGCCGACGCAAGCGACCTTGCCCGCGCGGGCGGCGGCCAGGAGCGATTGGAGGCTGATCAGGTCCATGACGAGGGCGGGTGTCTGCTTTGCCGGCCTGGGCGTCAAGCCGCCACCACCAGGCTGTGGCCCCGAGTCTGCAAAGCCCTCAGTCGCTGCATTTCCGGTCCCAGGGCGGCCCGCCGCCACCCGGGAAGGCGCCGTCCTGCACCAGCACGCGCCCGGACGAGTCCACGTTGCGCCAGACGCGGATGCGCCCGTCGCGTCGGTCGAGCAGCGTGTCCTGTTCCAAGTTGTCGCCGAAGAAGACGCCGATCAGCCGGATCCGGTCCGGGCTGACGATCTGGGCCTCGTCCCAGCGATACCGGTTGGGCGCAGTGTCCGACCCACTGATGTACGTCATACTGACCGAGCCGTCGGAGTCCGCCCGATAGACAGCGTACTCGTTGTCGCCGGACGGCGGTTGGCTGCAGTCGGGGGCCCAGGTTCCGATCAGTCCGAACGCGGTCATGGCGTCCTGCACCGGCGTCGCTTGGGCCGCGCCCGCGACGAGGACGCCCGCGAGGCCGGCGGCGATCGCCGATGTCCTCATGTTCGCTTGCCCGATCGCTAAGAAGAGCACTTGGTCACCCAGGGCGGTCCGCCCGAGCTGTTGGCGAACGTGCCGTTCTGCACCAGGATCTTGCCCGTGCCGTCGACGTTGCCGAACACCCGCATCTGGCCGGCGCTGTTCTTCTGCAGCACCGTGTGCTGGGCGGTGTTGTCGCCGCTGAAGATACCGTCAATCTGCAATGTGTCGGGATCGACCAGGACAGCCTGGGTCCAATTGTAGGTGTTGGGCTCGAAGCCCGGTCCGTCGTTGTACTGCAGCCCGACCGTGCCGTCGCTATTGAGCGCGTAGATGTCGTGCTCGTTGTCGGTCGAGGGGGGCTGGCTGCAGTCCGGCGCCCAGGTCCCGATCAGGCCGAATGTTTGCGCAGCCTGCTGCACGGTCATCGCCGCCGGCGCGGCCGTCGATTGCGCCTGACTGGACGCCTGGTTGTTGCCGCTCGGCGTGCAGGCAAAGAGCAACTGCAGCGCCGCACCGGCGAGAAGATAGCGCCTGATCATCGTGCCCCACCCGAGGCGTTTCTTTCAACGTCGATCAGAATGCGCCAAAGAACGCGACCCTCCAAGACCGATCACGCGGCCCGCGTGGCCGTCTGGATCGCCTTCAGCTTGGCGAGGAGCGCGCCGGCGGACGACAGCGGCAAACAGCTCGGGCCATCGCAAAGCGCCCGTTCCGGGTTGGGGTGGAACTCGAGAAAGACCCCGTCGGCGCCGGCGGCGACCGCGGCCGCGGCGATCACAGGCACCCCTTCGCGCCGGCCGCCGGCCGATGCGCCGTTCGTCAGCGGGTTTGCCCCCGGCAGTTGGACCGCATGGGTGGCGTCGATCGTGACCGGCGCGCCCATCGCCTGCATCTCCGGGATGCCGAGCATGTCGACCACCAGGTTGTTGTAGCCGAACGCGACCCCGCGCTCGCAGAGGATGGTGAGATCAGCCTCCACGCTCTCCTTGATCTTGTCGAGGATGTTGCGGCAGTCGGACGGGGCGAGGAACTGGCCCTTCTTCACGTGCAGCCAGCCGTTGCGGCGGTTCGTCGCTCGCGCCCCGGCGACGACGAGGTCGGTCTGCCGGCAGAGGAAAGCCGGAATTTGCAGCACGTCGGCGACCTCGGCCACCGGCTCGGCCTGATCGATCTCATGGAAGTCGGTCGCCATCGGCACGCCGATGCGGGACTTCACCTCGGCCAGGATCTTAAGGCCCGCCTCCAGGCCGGGACCGCGATAGCTCTGCAGCGACGAGCGGTTCGCCTTGTCGAAGCTCGCTTTGAATACGTAGGGCAGCCCGAGCGCGGCGGTCTTCGCCTTGAGCTCCGCCGCCGTCTCCAGCGCCAGGCCCAGATCCTCGAGCACGTTCAGCCCGGCGATGACCATCAGCGGCTGGCCATCGCCGATCGCCAGGTCCCACTGCTTCAGAACTAGCTTGGCCATTTGGCAAGACTCCGCCGCCCGCCCCCCGCCCAGCCTGATCCGACCCGGGTTGCGGTCCGTACAACTGGCGTGGCCGCGGTGGCCGCACAAGTGCGCAAGGAACACGGAACGATGCGGATCGCGGTTGTCGGCTCGGGCGTCGCCGGCCTCGGCGCGGCCTTTGCGCTCAAGGACAGCGCCGAGGTTGTCCTCTACGAGAAGGACGCAAGGCTCGGCGGCCATGCGCGCACCGTGACCATCACCCACGATGACCGCCAGCTCGACGTCGACACCGGCTTCATCGTCTTCAACACGCGCAACTATCCGAATCTGGTCCGCCTTTTCGAGGCGCTCGGGGTCGAAAGCGTCGAGACCGACATGAGCTTCGCCTTCGCCAGCCAGGGGCTCGAGTGGTCCTCGAACTTCCCGCGCGGCGTCTTCGCGCAACCCGGAAACCTGGCGAGCCCCCGTTTCCTGCACATGCTGGCGGAAATCGGCCGCTTCAACCGCCTCGCCGCCGCCGACCTGGCCGCCGGCGAGTTGGAAAGTCTTACCCTTGGCGAATATCTGCAGCGCCGCCGTTTCGGGCCGGCGTTCCGCGACCGCTACCTGTTGCCCATGGCGGCCGCCATCTGGTCGACCAGCTCAACCGGCATCGGCGACACGCCGGCCGCCGCGTTCGTCTCCTTTTTCGCCAACCACAATCTGTTGCAGTTCGTGCAACCGCTCTGGCGCACGGTTAAAGGCGGCAGCGGCGCCTACGTCGACGCCGTCGCGCGGCGCCTGGGAGACCGCGTCCGTCTTGGCTGCGGCGCCGCCAGGGTCCGGCGCTCGCCTTACGGCGTCGAGATCACCGACGAACAGGGCCGGAACGAGCGTTTCGACCACGTCATCCTCGCCTGCCATTCGAACCAGGCGCTTGGACTGCTGGAGGCGCCCGATCTGGAGGAGCGGGCGCTGCTCGGCGCGGTGCGCTATGCACCGAACATCGGCTATCTGCACCGGGACGCGCGCCTGATGCCCAAGCGCCGCGCGGCCTGGGGGAGCTGGAACGCGATCGCAGACGTGCATGGCGGCGGCGCGGTCACCTACTGGATGAACAACCTGCAGAAGCTCGATTGCCGCACGCCGCTATTCGTGAGCCTGAACCCGGCCAAGCCGCCGGCGCGCGAGCTCACCTACGAGACCTTCGCGTGCGATCACCCGCAGTTCGATGCCGCGGCGCTGGCCGCCCAGCGCCAACTCGGCCGCATCCAGGGCCGCGGCGGGGTCTGGTACGCCGGCGCATGGCTGGGCCACGGCTTCCACGAGGACGGACTGACCGCCGGCCTGCGCGCCGCGCTGAACCTGGGCGGCCGTGTCCCCTGGCGCTTCGTCGACCACCGCATCCCCGGCGGGCCGCTTCCGCGGGCGAACGTGATCGACCTGGCGAGCCGGAGGGCGGCGGCGTGACGCCGGCGGTCAGCCTCTACGTCGGGCGCACGACCCACGCCCGCGCCAGCCCGCGCCCACACCGCTTCGTCTACGGCGTGTTCCAGGTGCTGATCGATGTCGACCGCATCGCCGAGGCCGCACGCGCGACGGCGCTCATGCGGCGCGGCCGCTTCGGCGCCTTCTCGTTCGCCGAGCGCGACCACGGCGACCGCAACGGCGCTCCGCTGCGCGGCTGGGTCGAGCGTCAGCTGAGCACCGCCGGCGTTGCGGCCAGCGCCGCGCGCATCCGCCTGCTCTGCTTTCCGCGCGTGCTGGGCTTCGTGTTCAACCCGCTCTCGATCTTCTTCATCGAGGACGCGGATGGGCGGCTGGAAGCGGTGATCTATGAGGTCAACAACACCTTCGGGCAGACCCACGCCTACGTGGTTCCGGCGACAGGGCGCGCTTGCGAGCGGCAGGAGGCGGACAAGCGCCTCTATGTCTCGCCCTTCTATCGCGTCGAGGGCGGCTATCGGTTCAGCGTCACCCCGCCGACCGACCGCTTCAACCTTGTCATCACCAAGATCGTCGACGGGGCGCCCGACTTCACCGCGACGCTTAGCGCGGCCCGCCGGCCGCTCACCGACGGGGCTCTGATCCAGCTCTTCTTCTCCATGCCTTTCATGACCTTGGGCGTGGTTCTTGCGATTCACTGGCAGGCTTTGCTGCTCTGGCTCAAACGGGCGCCGTTCGGCGCGCGGCCGCCAGGGCCGAAGAGCGGCATGAGCGTAGGTCGTGCATCGCGCGCGGCTTCGTGACATGTTGGATTGGGGTTAAGTCTCTAGGGAAAGGCGTCATGAGCGAAATAGCCCGCTCGCGCGCCGCCGAAGGCGCTTTCGCCGACTGGCCGGATCTGAGATCCGCGCCGGCGGTCTTCCGCTCCGCAATCAGGATCGCCGCGCGCAACTGGCTGTGGGGATCGCTGACCTTCGTGTTGCCGTCCGGCCGCGAGGTTCCGATCCGCGGCAGCCAGCCCGGCCCCGACGGCCGCGTGGTGATCCGCGATTTCCGCTGCATGCGCCGGGTGATGGCGGCCGGCGATATCGGTTTTGCCGAGGGCTACATGGCCGGCGAGTGGGACACGCCGGACCTGACCGCTGTCCTGGAGTGTGTCGGCCTGAACTTCGATCGGCTGCACGAGATCGTCGGCGGCAACCTGGTGATGCGCACTATCCACCGGCTGACCCACCTGCTTCGGCCGAACACGCGGAGCGGGGCGAAGAAGAACATCCACGCCCACTACGACCTCGGTAACGCGTTCTATCAGCGCTGGCTCGATCCAAGCATGACCTACTCGTCGGCCTTGTTCGAGCGCGACGACCAGCCGCTGGAGCAGGCGCAGCGTCACAAGTACGAAGCCCTGGCCCGGTCGATGGAGCTTGAAACCTCGCATCATGTGCTCGAGATCGGCTGCGGCTGGGGCGGGTTCGCCGAGTTCGCGGCGGCCGAAGTCGGCGCGCGGGTGACCGGCATCACAATTTCCAGCGAACAGTACGCCTTCGCCAGAAAACGCCTCTATGACAAAGGCTTGGCGGAAAAAGCCGACATCAGGCTGGTCGACTATCGCGACGTCGAGGGGTCGTTCGACCGCGTCGCTTCGATCGAGATGTTCGAGGCGGTGGGCGAGCGCTACTGGCCGGCCTATTTTGACAAGATAAGGACAGCGCTCGCGCCTGGCGGGCGCGCCGGCCTGCAGATCATCACCATCTGCGACGACGTCTTCGAGCATTATCGGAGCCGCGCCGACTTCATCCAGAAGTACATCTTCCCGGGCGGCATGCTGCCGAGCGAGCAGCGGCTGAAGGCGGTGACCGAACGGGCGGGCCTCGCCTGGACCGGAGTCAACCGCTTCGGCCAGCACTACGCCGAGACGTTGAAGCGGTGGGGAGAGCGGTTCGAGGCGGCATGGGACGAGGTCCGGCCGCTCGGCTTCGACGAGCGTTTCCACAAGCTCTGGCGCTTCTACCTGAGCTACTGCGAGGCCGGCTTCCGCTCCGGCCGCACCGACGTCGTGCAACTCAGCCTGGCGAAGGTCTGAGGCCCTCGCCACCGAATTTGCGGCGCCCACGGGCCGTGCGACGGGGTTATAGTCGCGGGGTGCCATGGCGCGGGAGCCTCCGATGGACGGCTTGCAGCTGATCTACTTTGCCGACCCCATGTGCTCGTGGTGCTATGGTTTTTCGCCGGTGGTGCGGGCTATGCGGCAGCGGTTCGGCGAGGTGTTGCCGATGCGCCTGATCATGGGCGGCCTGCGGCCAGGCACGGCGGATCCAATGCCGGAGGCGGCGCGCCGCAACCTAGTGCGCCACTGGGACGAGATCGGGGCGATGGCAGGCGTTCCCTTCTCCCACGCGCTCGCCGAGCGCGAAGGCTTCGTCTACGACACCGACCCCGCCGCCCAAGCCGTGGTCCTGGCCCGCCGCACGAGCACGGACGACGGGCTCGACATGCTGGAGCGGCTGCACACCGCTTTTTATGCCGAGGGCCGCGACGTGACCGACCGCGACGTCCTCGCCGACGTCGCCGCCGACCAGGGGTTCGATCGCGACTCTTTCCTGGCCGGCCTTGGGCAGCCGTCGCTGAAGGAGGAGACCTGGGGCGACTACGCCCTCTCCCAGCGCACCGGGGTCACCGGCTTCCCGACGCTGATCGTCGGTCCGAACGCGGATGGGAGCTACGATCCGGTCACCCGCGGCTACAACGACGCCGACGTGACGCTGGCCGGCGTCGAGATGTGGCTCTCGCGCGTGCGACCGGCGGCGGAGTGAGCAAGAGGGGCTTGCGCGCGCCGGTTTCGCCCGCGATGTAGCGCCCATGACCGCGCAAAGCGTCCTGGAGCTGATCGGAAACACGCCTCTGGTCCGGCTCAAGCGGGCGAGCGAGGCGACCGGCTGCGAGATCCTCGGCAAGGCCGAATTCCTCAACCCGGGCCAATCGGTCAAGGATCGCGCGGCCCTGTTCATCGTCCGCGACGCCGAGCAGCGGGGCCTCTTGAAACCAGGCGGCCGCGTCGTCGAGGGCACAGCCGGCAACACCGGGATCGGGCTGGCGATGGTCGCCCGCGCGCTGGGCTACCACTCGACGATCGTCATCCCGCGCACCCAGTCCCAGGAGAAGAAGGACGCCATCACGCTCATAGGCGCCGAGCTTGTCGAGGTCGACGCCGTTCCGTACTCCAATCCCGACAATTATATCCGCTATTCAGGACGCTTGGCCGAGGAACTTAACGCAAAAGAGCCGGCTGGCGCGATCTGGGCCAACCAGTTCGACAACACAGCCAACCGCCAGGCGCACGTCGAAGGAACCGGCCCCGAGATTTGGCGGCAGACCGAAGGGCGCATCGATGGCTTCATCTGCGCAGTCGGCACCGGCGGAACGCTAGCCGGTGTGGCAGTGGCGCTCCGCGCCGAGAAGCCCGACATCGCGATCGGCCTCGCCGATCCCGGCGGCGCCTCGCTCTACGAATATTACGCGCACGGAGAGCTGAAGGCGGAAGGGACCTCGATCAGCGAAGGCATCGGCCAGGCCCGCATTACCAAGAACCTCGAGGGGCTCAAGGTCGACTACCCCTATCGCATCGACGACGTGGCGATGATGCAGGCGATCTATGAGCTCGCTGACGAGGGCCTGGTCATGGGCGGCTCGACCGGCATCAATGTCTCGGGCGCCGTCGCAATGGCGCGCGACCTCGGTCCCGGCCACACCATCGTGACCATCCTCGCCGACTGCGGCTCGCGCTATCAGAGCAAGCTGTTCAACCCGGCGTTCCTGAAGGAGCGCGGGCTGCCGACGCCGCCCTGGCTATGACCGACACGTACCCCGATCCGATGATCTCGACCGCCGCCCTGGCCGCGCGGCTGGGCGCCCCGGGCCTCGTGCTCATCGACGCGACCTGGTTCATGCCCGGGACCCCGCGCGACGCCCGCACCGAGCATGCCCGGCAGCACATTCCGGGCGCGGTCTTCTTCGACATCGACGAGATCAGCGACGACGAGAGCGCGCTGCCGCACATGCTGCCCTCGCCGGCGGTCTTCACGGCGCACGCGAGACGCTTGGGCGTGAACCCGGACTCCGAGATCGTCGTCTACGATGCGCACGGCCTCTTCTCGGCCGCGCGGGTGTGGTGGAGCTTCCGCGCCATGGGCCACGCCGCCGTAAGGGTGCTCGACGGCGGGCTGCCAGCGTGGATCGCCGACGGTCATTCGCTCGAAGCCGGCGAACGGTCGCCCGCGCCGGGGGTATTCGAGGCGAGGCCGGACGCCGGACTCGTTCGCGACCTCAGCCGCGTGCGTGCAGCGCTAGGCGGCGGCGGGGAGCAGCTGCTCGACGCCCGCGGCGAGGCGCGTTTCCGCGGCGAAGCCCCAGAGCCCCGGCCGGGCTTGCGCTCCGGCCACATGCCCGGCGCCCTGAACCTGCCATTCGACCAGGTGCTGGAGACCGGCCGGCTGCTGGAAGCAAGCGAGCTCCAGCGACGGTTTGCCGCCGCCGGCGTCGAGCTTGGACGCCCGGTCGTCACCACCTGCGGCTCCGGGGTCACCGCCTCGGTCCTGGCGCTGGCGCTGGCCCGGCTTGGCGCCTGGCGGACGGCCGTCTACGACGGCTCATGGAGCGAGTGGGGCGCGCTCGACGACACCCCCATCGTCACGGGACCCTGATGGCGAAGGGGGCCAAGGGAGGCGACGCTACGCGCCTGGTCCGCGCCGGCGGGGGCGAGCGGCCGCCGCGGAAGACGGTCGGGCCGCCGATCCAGCGCGGATCGACCGTGCTGTTGCCCGACGCCGCCTCGCTCTACGACCATTCGAACGTCACCTATGGCCGCGCCGGCCTTGGCGTGCACGAGGCGCTGGCCGAGGCGCTGTGCGACCTCGAGGGCGCGGGGCACGTGCGCCTCTTTCCCTCCGGCCTCGGCGCCGTCACCGCCGCGGCCACCGCGGTGCTGCGCGCCGGCGACGAGGTGCTGGTCGTCGACAGCGTCTATGCCCCCGTCCGCCGCTACTTCGACCGGGTGATGGGCCGCTTCGGCGTGAAGGTCGGCTACTACCCGCCCCGCGCAACGCCGGACGAGGTGTTGGCGGCCGGCGGGCCGGCGCTCCGGCTGATCGTGCTGGAATCGCCGGGCTCGCTCACCTTCGAGATGCAGGATACGCCAGGAATCGCCCGCCTCGCCCGGGCGCGCGGCGTCAAGACGCTGATGGACAACACCTGGGCCGCCGGCCTCCTCTTCAAGCCCCTTGCGCTTGGCGTCGATCTCAGCGTGCAGGCGCTGACCAAGTACGTGTGCGGGCACTCGGACGTGTTCCTGGGCTCGGCGGCCACTAACGACCCGGCGCTGGCGCATGCGCTCGACGAGGCGGTGTGGAACTTCGGCTGGTCGGTCTCGCCCGACGACGCCTACCAGGGCCTGCGCGGCCTGCGCACCCTCGCCACCCGCCTGCCGCGGCATGCCGCGAGCGCGATGGCGGTCGCCAGCTGGCTGCTCGAGCAGCCGGAGGTCGCCGATGTGCTCTACCCACCGCTGCCGCGCTCGCCCGACTACGCTCTCTGGCGCCGCGACTTTACCGGCGGCAACGGCCTCTTGAGCGCCGTCCTCAAGCCCGCCCCCGAGAACGCGGTCGACGCGATGCTCGACCGGCTAGAGCTCTTCGGCCTCGGCTTCTCGTGGGGCGGCTTCGAAAGCCTGGCCATCTCGTCGGGCGACCAGCTGCCCAAGCGCCAGCATCCGACCCACCTCGCCGGGCCGCTCGTGCGCCTGCAAATCGGGCTCGAGGACCCGGCCGACCTGATCGCCGATCTGCGGAACGGCCTCGACGCGCTGGCGGGCCGGGCCTAGGCTGGAGCGGTAACCGGGGGAACCACCATGGCTTTGAAGATCGTCGGCTCCGGCCTTGGCCGCACGGGCACCAAGTCGATGCAGACGGCGCTCAACATGCTGGGCTTCGGGCCCTGCCACCACATGATCGAGGTGTTCCAGCACCCGGAGAGCATGGCGCTGTGGATCGAGGCGTCGAAGGGCAAGGACGTCTGGGACCAGATCTTCAAGGATTACAAGTCGGCGGTCGACTATCCGACCGCCGCGTACTGGCGCCAACTCGCTGATAAGTACCCGGACGCCAAGGTGCTGCACACCACGCGGGACGCCGACCAGTGGTACGAGTTCCGCCTACTCGACGATCCTCTCGCCCGACAGTCCGGCGACGCGACAAGCGTCCGGCGTGCAGGCCGAGTTCTTCGCCAGCTTCGTCGGGCCGATCCGCGAGCACATGGCCGACCGCGCCTACATGACCGACTACTTCCGCAAGCACGACGCGGAGGTGAAGGCGGCGATCGCGCCCGAGCGCCTGCTGGTCTACCAGGTGGGATCGGGCTGGGAGCCGCTGTGCGCCTTCCTTGGCGTTCCGGTGCCGAGCGAGCCCTACCCGTCGGAAAACTGCCGCGCCGAGTTCATCGCCCGCGTCCGCGCCGCGCAGGGCGACCCAGCGCGTATCGCTGAAGAGATCAAGGCAGGCGAAGCGAGCCACTGACGGCGGCCGCCCCGGCCTGGCGACCCCGGCTGGATTCGAACCAGCAACCGTCCGCTTAGAAGGCGGATGCTCTATCCGGTTGAGCTACGGGGTCTTTCGCGGCCTCTAACGAGCTAGTGGGTCCAGGGCTCTTTGCGGTTGAAGGCGAAGTTGTCGGCGTAGGCCTTGATCACCCGCTTCACTGGCGCAGGCTCCAGCACCTGGAACGGGATGCCGGCTCCCTTGGCGTAGGCGACCGCCTCGTCGAGCGTTTCGAAGCTCAGGCGGATCTGGCCGTCCATGTCGCTCGACTGCTGCCAGCCCATCAGGGGGTCGGGCAGCTTGGCCGACTGCGGCTCGAACTCCAGCACCCAGTCCTTGGTCTTCGCCTTCCCTGACTGCATGGCGGTCTTGGCCGGACGATAGATGCGCGCGAGCATTCGATAGGTTCCTTCGCGAAGGGCCTTGAGTCCGCCCCTGCCTAGCACAACCACCCGCCGCCTTCACTTTCGTTGCCGCCCGGCCGCCGGCATGGCAATAGGACGCCCCTCTCGATGGTCACGGGGCGTGGCGCAGCCTGGTAGCGCATCTGCTTTGGGAGCAGAGGGTCGGAGGTTCGAATCCTCTCGCCCCGACCATCCAACAGTAAGGGTTCGCGGAGCTTCCGCCCCGGCGAGACCGCCGGAGTCTTGCAGGGCTTGTTGCAGCTTCGTTCCCAAGCATCCGTCCAGGGACCGTGGGACCGCCCCAGTCACAACCCCGCGGCCGCGACCCACGCTGCGAGGCACGCCGCCTTCTGCTCCTTGCGCCAGGGCCGGCCGGCGCTCGCGCCCAGGGCGTTCAGCTGGACGTCGATCTGGCCCGGGGCGAGCGGCAATTTGAGCGTCGCCGACTCGCGCAGCGACTTCTCGTCCATCTCGACGACATCGAGGCCGGCGCCAGCGAAAGCGGCGCGCAGGGCGACGCGCACGGCCAACCCCTCGGCCACGGGCGGGTGTTCGGGCGCAGACAGGCTGTGATCGAGCAGGTCAGTCATCCAGCCGGCCCGGTTGATGAGAAGCGCGGCGACGGCCGGCCGGAACCCCTCGCTATTCAGCCCTTCCAGCAGGCCGGCGAGCGCGGTCGACGCGAGCGCCGCCTGGCGCCGGCGCCCCTCGGCGACAGCGGCGGCGGCCTCCGCCGTCGGCCCGCCGCCCTCGGCGCGGGGCATCTCGTAGGCGACCTGGTATGGCTCGAACGCCAGGCGGTCGCCCTCGGCCGCGGTGGCCAGGAACGTGGACAGCACCACCCGCGGCCATGGCCGGTCAACGGCGACGCCAACCACCACGCTGCCGCCGCGGCCGGCGCGGAATCCGAGCGCGACAGGAGTCATAGCATCGGCCCCGTGCGGGATTCAGCGGTACGATACGACGGCAAAGGTCTGCAGGGAGAGACGCCGGGCGGCCATCGTCTCGCAAGTCTACGGCTGTAGGATCGACCGTCAATCGACTCGAAACGAACGGTCTCCGCCGCCGGATCGAGTAGCCGGACCTCAGCGAGGCTGGAGGGTCGCAACGGCGGCTTTCCGCACCAGCTTGATCTGGAACAGCTTTGGCCAGCGCTTGCCGGTGACGAACAGGCGGTCGTGGGCGGCGTCGTAGGCGATGCCGTTCAGGACGTTGTCGCTGTCGGTCCCGGCTTCCGCCGGCGAGATGATGCCCGTCAGGTCGATCAGGCCCACCACGTGGCCCGTCCGCGGGTCGATCCGCACGATCCAGTTGGTCATCCAGACGTTGGCGAACACCTCGCCCTTCACCCACTCGAGCTCGTTGATGTTCTGCACAGGCCGGCCGTCGGCGGTGACGGTTACGCGACCGATCTCCTTCAACGTTCTGGGGTCGAGGAAGCGGAGCGCGGACGTGCCGTCGCTCATGATCAGCCGCCGGCCGTCGCTGGTGAGCGCCCAGCCCTCGCCCGTGTAGGCGAACTGGCCCTCAGGCGCGAAGGTCTTCAGGTCGTAGATGAAGCCGACCTGGTTGCGCCAGGTGAGCTGGATCAGCCGCCTGCCGTCATCGACGATGCCTTCGCCGAAGAAGCCGGAAGGCAGCTCGTGGCGCATGACCACCTTGGCGGTGGCGAGCTCCTCCTTGCGGATCTCCGACTGCCCGTTCAACCCGGTGCTCTCGTAGAGATAGCCGTCGCGGTAGAAGAGCCCCTCGGTGAAGGCGCTCGGGTCGTGCGGATAGACTTTGACGACCTCGTAGCCATACACCGGGATGGCCGCCAGCGCCGGGGCGGCGAGGAACAGCGCCAGGAGCGCGGCGACCACGCCCAACGCCCGTCTGGGCATGCCGGAATGCTCGAGATCGTGGTGGATCACGGGTTCAGCCACATTTTCCTTCGACGATAACCCCGCTCGCCGTTGTACGCGGCCCCGTCGCGCGCCGTAAGGCGGCTATTCCTCATTTGCGTGTCGGAGAGACGATGGCGAGACCGACGAAACCCGAGGCGCTAACGGTCGACGGCGCCCCGCCGATCCCCGCGGCGCTGGCGGCCGAGGTCGGACCTTACCTCGAGGCGCGAAACGCGCTCGTGGCCGGCTGGAGGGCGAGCGATCGCTCGCTGCTCATCCTGACGCGCTTCGCCGCGACGCCGCAGCTGCACGCGGTCGCCTTCCCGCTCGGCGCCCGGCGCCAGCTGACGTTCGAGGCCGATCGGATCGCCGGGGCGGCCGCCTCGCCGTCCGACGATGTGCTGGTCGTGCAGGCGGACGTCGGCGGCAGCGAGTTCTTCCAGCTCTACACGCTGGCGAACGGCCGGCTCTCGCTGATCACCGACGGCGAGAGCCGCAACCTGTTCGGCGCCTTTAGCCCGGACGGGCGCCTGTTCGGCTACAGCTCCAACCGCCGCAACGGCGTCGACTCCGATCTCTACGTCGTCGACCCGCGCCAGCCGGCCAGCGATCGCCGGGTGCTCGAGGTCGAGGGCGGCGGGTGGGCGGTGCTGGACTTCATGCCCGACGGCCGCCGGCTCTTGGTCATGCAGTACCTCGCCGCGTCGCGGAGCGTGCTCTACCTGCTCGACATCGAAAGCGCCGAGCTCTCGCCGATCACCGACGAGGCGGCGAGCATCGCCTGGCGGATGGCGCGCACGGCGCCGGACGGGACGGTCTGGGCGATTTGCGACGCCGAGTCCGACGTCCTCCGGCTGGTCCGGCTGGATCCGGCGACCCGGGCCATTAACGCCGTGACACCGCCCGGTCGATGGGAGGTCGAGATGTTCGACCTCTCGAGCGATGGCCGCACGATCGCCTACGCGGTCAACGACGCCGGGGTCTCGCGCCTGCACATCCTCGACATTGAGTCGGGACGCGACCGCGAGGTCAGCGGCCTCCCTTCCGGCGTTATCGCCGCGTTGAAGATCGCGCCCTGGGGCGACGTGGCGGTGACGGTGACGGGGCCGAAGACCCCGGCCGACGCCTTCGTCGTCGATCCGGCGACGCTCGCCGTGACCCGCTGGACCGAAAGCGAGAGCGGCGGGCTCGACCCGGCGCTGAACGCGGAGGCGGAGCTCGTCCGCGTCGCGAGCTTCGACGGCGAGACGATCACCGGCTTCCTCTTCCGGCCGGATCGCGCGCGGTTCAGTGGCCCGCGGCCGTTGATCATCAACATCCACGGCGGCCCGGAAGCCCAGGCCAGGCCAACCTTCCTGGGCTGGATCAACTACCTGATCAACGAGATGGGGCTCGCGGTCTTCTTCCCCAACGTTCGCGGCTCGGCCGGCTTCGGCAAGCGATTCCTGGCGCTCGACGACGGCCCGTTCCTGCGCGAGGACTTCAGTGAAGGACATCGGCGCCTTCATCGACCATTTCGCGTCGGATGTAGGCGTCGATCGGGCGCGGATCGGCGTCACCGGCGGTTCGTACGGCGGCTACATGACGCTAGCCGCGCTCGTCCGCTATTCGGACCGCCTGCGCGCTGGCTGCGAGCTCGTCGGCATCTCGAACCTGGTGACGTTCCTGGAGAACACCCAGGCCTATCGGCGGGACTTGCGGCGCGCCGAATACGGTGACGAGCGCGACCCGGTCCAGCGCGCCAAGCTGCTGGAAATCTCGCCGCTCACCCACGTCGACCGCATCGCCGTTCCGCTGATGGTGATCACCGGCGCCAACGACCCGCGCGTCCCGGCCTCCGAGGCCGACCAGATCATCGCCGCCGTGCGCGCGAACGGCCGCGAAGTCTGGAGCGTAACAGCCGCCAACGAAGGGCACGGCTTCGTGCGCAAGGAAAACCTGGACTACGCCGCGCTGGCGATGATCCTGTTCTGGAAACGGTTCCTGGCGGCGCCCGAATAGGACGATGGAAATCATTGATCTTGACCGCTTGAGCGACGCGGACGACAGCCTTCCTTCGCCAACCTCGGCCGAGGGCCGGGCGGGCGAGACGCATGGATGAGACCGAAGAGCTGATCCGGCTCTGCGTGCGCGCGCTCGTCGCCCAGATGAGCGCCGCGCCCGGGTTCGAACTGCACATGACGCGGAACTGCGTCTTGGGTCTGACCGACGAGCCTCTGGCCGACTTCAATATGCTGACCCTCGGCCCCGACCCCGACGCAGAGGCCTTCCTCACCCGATCGATATCGCGGGCGAAGGCGCGAGGGCTGCCGCTCTTGGCCACAATGAGCCCCCATGTGGCGCAGACGCTGGCGCCCGTCGCCACGCGACTGGGTCTGACGGCAGTGGGGACGGCGCCGCTGATGGTGCTGCGCGCCGGGACGCTCGTTCAGCCGGACCGCTCGGTGAAAGTCATCCGCGCGCTAGGCCCCGAGCTGGTCGGCATCGCTGGCGATCTGGTCGCCGCCGCGTTCGACGTGCCGCGCGACGCCGTCGCCAGGTGCATCGATGTGGGGATGACAGAGACCGCAGGCGTGGAGACCCATATCGCCTGGGGCGACGACGGATCGATGAGCACTGTCTCCGTGACGCCTGCTGGAAACACGGCGGGAATCTCACTCATGGCCACGCTGCCGGAGCACCAACGCAAGGGCATGGGCCGCGCCCTGCTCACTCAGGTGATAGAGGACTATCGGAGCCGCGGCGTGGAGCGCTTCTTCCTGACCGCCACCGAGGCCGGTGGGCCGCTGTACGCGAGCCTCGGTTTCGCGACCATCGCCAAACTTTCCGCCTGGGTCTTGGGACCCTCAAACCAATTGCAAGCCTTGATACCGTCGCCGCACTAGGAGACCGAAGCTGGCTCATCGGAACGCCGCCTGGCCGGCGGCGGGATCAGCCGATGTCCGGCGAGATCTCGGCGACGACCAGACCCTTCGGGCCTTCGGCGAAGCGGACCATGACGCCCTCGCCCGGCTGCAAGTCCTCGATTCCGCTGCGGCGCAGGGTCTCGATGTGCACGAAGATGTCGCCCGGCTCGCCTTCGCGGACGACGAAGCCGTAACCCTTGGCGCGGTTGAACCACTTGACCTTGGCCCGCTCGGGCGGGCCTGCCGGTTGCGGCGGCCGTCGCGGCGGCCGGTCGCGGAAGCCGCCGCCACGCGGTTGGCTGTCGTAGTCGCGCCGAGGCCCCTCGCGGTCGAACGGCCGATGCGGGCGCTCGGCCGGTTGCGCGGTGCTCTCGTCCAGCTCGACGATTTCCGAGACCTGCCAGCCCTTCGGCCGCCGGATCGCGTCGCACGTGATCAGCGACCCCTCCAGCGCGTTTTCGCGGCCGGACTGGCGCAAGCTCGTCACATGCAGGAGAACGTCCTTCAGGCCAGTCAGGCTCGCATCGTCAGGGACGATGAAGCCGTAGCCCTTGCCCACGTCGAACCATTTCACGCGTCCGGTGATCCGGACGGATTCTTCGTGGGTTTCGTTCTCCTCCTCGACCCCGAAACTAGACATGCCGCCCCTCTGCCCGTCCAAATTCCGCTGCGGACAAGCACGCGAGGATAACACTGTTCTCGCTATGTCTCAGCGTCAATCATTGTTTCGCGGCGGACGCATCAAGCCTTGCGCTATTGCGTCGCACCCTTTGCGGCAGCGCCTTGAATCTTAAGGGGCGAGCGCGGTCGATCGCGTCTATGCTTTTCTCTAGCGTCGCCGGCGCAATCTGACACTTTCCGGCCGTAGTTCCCGGAGGATGCGCCATGGACCCGGTCGTCAGCTTTTCCCGGTCGGTCAACGGTAAGGTGGTACTGGTGACCGGCGCGGCAAGCGGCATGGGGCGCGCCACCGCGCATGTGTTCGCCCGCGAGGGTGCGAAGGTGGCGGCGACCGATGTGCGCGCCGCCGATACCGAGGCGGTCGCCGAGGCCATCCGCGCCGAAGGCGGCCGGGCTGAGGCGTGGACGCTGGATGTCGCCGATCCGGCGGCGATCGCGCGCGTGATCCCCGAGGTCGCGGAGCGGTTCGGCGGCCTCGACATCGTGGTCAACAACGCCGGTGTCGGCGGCTTCTCGCCGATCGACAGCCCGACCTACGACGAGCTCTGGTCGCGCTCGTTCGCGATCCTGCTCGACGCCCACCAGCGCATCATCCGCGCCGCGCTGCCCTACCTGCGCAAGTCGGAGAGCCCGCGCATCGTCAACATCGCCTCGACCGAGGCGCTGGGCGCGACGGCGCGGGATTCCATCTACGCCGCGGCCAAGGCGGGGGTTACCGGCCTCACCCGCGCGCTCGCCGTCGAGCTCGGCAAGGAGGGGATCACGGTCAACTGCATCTGCCCGGGCCCGATCAACACCGGCATGACCGCGGCGATCCCCGCGGCCGACAAGGAGACCTTCGCCAACCGGCGAACCGCGCTGCGCCGCTACGGCGATCCGGCGGAGGTGGCGCACATGACCTTGAGCCTCTGCCTGCCGGCCGCCTCCTACATCACCGGCGCGACCATCCCCGTCGACGGCGGGCTGATGGCGAGGAACGCCTGAGGGGCGGCCCGCCGACCTCACAGACCGGGCCTGCTCCCCCTGGGCGGCCGGCGGGTGACCGCGAAATCCGGCAGGCGCGTCGAATAGCCGGGCGGCGTCGCGACCGCGCCGATCGGCGCCGCGCGGCGCCAGAGCACCAGCGCGCCGATGCGCTCGGGCTGCCCGAAGCCGCCGGGGGGCCGGGCGCCGGCTCTAGCCAGCCAGTAGTCGGCGTAGAGGTCAGGCGCGCGCACGGCCCGCCGGAACGCGGTGGCCGGGATGTCGGGCCGGTAGATGGGCGCGGGCTGGTTCAGGTCATAGTAGCCGCCGGTCTCGCCCCAATTGGTCCCGCTGGCGTCGATCAGCCCGGTGACGTCGCCCCGACGCGACAGCACCAGATAAGCTTGCCGCACGTCGCTCCGCGCCACGAGCGGATGCGGATAGACGCGGTTCTCGAACGGCAGCAGGCGAAAGAGACCGAGCGGGGAGACGATCGTGATCGCGGCCATCCAGGCGGCAGCCATCCTCCTACCATCGGGTTTGGGGACCAAAGCGCCCAGGCCGAGCAGCCAGAGCGGGGCCATGAAGACGATGAACCGCGGCTCCTTGTGGCTAATGGCCGAGAAGGCGGCGAATTGGATCAAGAGCGGCAAGCTGACCGGCCAAGTTCGCCGGACGCTTAGCGCGAGGCCAAGCGCGCCGGCGGCGGCCAAACCGAAAGACGCCGCCGCCAGCCAGGTCAGATACTGATACGGCGGGGCGACGCCAAAGGTTCTGGCCATGCCGTCCACGATGTTGAAGCGGACGTTCTCGATCACCGAGCCGAACCATTCGCCGAGCGTGACGGCGTCGAGCGCGCCCGACAAGATCGCGACGACGGCGAACGCCGCGACCGCGCGCACGATCCACCCGCGCCCCAGGATCGCCGCGACCGCCAGCATGGCCGCGGCGGCCGGGATGAACTGGAAGCGCAGCGCCAGCGCCAGACCGCAGAGGGCGCCGAACGACTTGCCGGCGCGGCGGCGGGGCGGCGCGAGCATGACCGAGAGCGCCCCGATCAAGGCATATGTCCCGAGCGCATCGGGAAACGGCCGCGCGGCCATGTTGACCAGCTCGTACCAGATCGAAGTCCCGACCAGCGCGACGCGCGCGCCCGCCTCGCCGATCGTCGCCTGGCCTATGCGATAGGCGCTGAGGGGAAGGGTCACGCTGACCGCGCAGAGCACGATCTTGACCGCCGGCTGGTAGATGTCGGGCCGCCCGAGTCCGACGAGCGCGCAGGCTTTGAGGATCGGGGCGATGGCGCCGGCGATTAGCCACGAGCGCGCGCCATGCTGGAACTCCCAGGGGATGAAGCCCCAGCCGAAGACCAGCCGATGCGCCTGCTCGACGTACTGGTAAATCTCGTCCGGCTGCACGATGGCGTCTGTGAACAGGGCCACGGCCGCGCGCAGGACAAATGCCAGCACGAGGATCCACCGCAGCAGGCGCCAATCCGCCGGGCGGCCCGCATCGGCTTCCGGCGCCACAAGCCGCACGTCGGCCACCGCGCCCACTCAGACCGTGTCCGGGCGACGCCGCAATGCGACGGCGACGAGCAGCGCGAGCAGGGTCAGCGCCGAGTAGAGAAAGCCATCGAGGCTGGGCGTGTTGCGGTCGCAGACGATCATCGCGGCCGCCAGAACGACCGCCCAGGCCGCCTGAGCGAGCCCGTTCGCGGTCCCGGCGATGCAGGCCACAAGCGGTATCGCCGCGACGCAGATGTCGTAGGGCATCAGACGCGGGTTCAGGAACACGGCCGCCAGCGTCAACCCCGCGATCCGCTGGCTGCGCGCCTGCGGCAGCGCCAGCGACGCGATGATCAGGAGGGCCGACAAGGCAAGCTGCGCCTCGTAGGGCGCGAGACGCGCCGACGTTTGATGGAAGACCGCCGCGAACAACCCGCTGCCCAGCAGGCCATCGACCAGAGTCTGCTTGGACAGAGCCCGCAGCCACTCGTGGAACAGCGCGGGCGCGGCCATCAGCGGCGCGAGATAGGCCAGCGCCGCCGCGGCCATGCCGACGACCGAGCCCACGAGGTGGCGCGTGTAGCTCCCGTTCGACAACAACGGGACGAGCCAGAAGGCCGCATAGAAGGGCTTGAACGCGGTCGCCAGCGCGACCGCGACGTTGAAGAAGAACCACCGGTCCCGCGTGACCGCGGGAACGAGCGCCACGGTGATCATGGCATAGAGCGGGGTTCCGTTGTTCGTCGCCATTGCGGCGAAGAAGCCGGCGCCGGCGAAGGCGGTGAAGAAGAATGACCAGCCCAGCGCCATCCGCTCCGCGCGGCGGCCGAGGAAGAGCCAACTCTGCACAAGCGGAATGACCGCCGACGAGGCCAAGCCGGCGACGACGAGGGCCGGGCCGACGAAGCGCCGGAACGAGCTCTCCGCCGCCAGCTTGTAGAGCTCCCAGACGAACGGCGGGCCAGTAAAGAAGAGCCCGCGGGCGCGCGGGACCAGCGCCGCGCGATAGGGATCAGAGCCGGCGGCGAAGGTCGCGAGCGCGGTCCGGTAGACCGGAAGATCGCGCAGCCAGTACGCGGCGCGTTCGTGTGGCGTCAGCAGGACCGCGGCGCCGACGACGAAGAGCGCGATCGCGATGGCCCAGACAGCGACAGGCGTCGCCGCCGATGGCGCGCGCGCCGTCGCGCCTCCTGCGGAGGCCGTGCGCAGCACCGTTTCGCGACCGCTCAGAGGAATATGCCGACGTCCCCTACGGTCGCATTCCAAGCATGAGGGGCGCGCCGCGGCAATCGGGATGCTCGGGCGCCGCGCGGCGAGCTAC
The DNA here is from genome assembly GCA_963794315.1 of uncultured Alphaproteobacteria bacterium. Lineage (GTDB taxonomy): Bacteria > Pseudomonadota > Alphaproteobacteria > Caulobacterales > Caulobacteraceae > Poindextera. The sequence continues at coordinate 70,060 of CAWCDF010000004.1, read as the reverse complement.
TCCACCGGACTGAAGACGGCCAGCCGGGCCGGGAGGAGCAGACTGGCGTAGCCGACATAGACCGTGTGGGTCACGGGATCGACGACCAGGGTATGCGCGCCGAAGTGCAGGCGGATCCGGTCGAGCTGCCGGTAGGCAGTCGGGCGACTTCCTGCTGGATCACCGACGAGCACGCCCGTCAGCCCGGTCGTGTAGAGCCGGCGCAGCACCGGGTCGTACGCCACCGAGTCCGGACCGCCGCCGATCGGCAGCGAGCCGATGACCTGATGAGTGTCGAGGCTGAAGATCACCAGCTCGGCGTTGCCAGAGCAGACCACGAAGAGCCGCCGCGCCGGCGTGTCGATCGCCATTCCCGACGGCCCGGCGCATCCCTCAAGGGTCCAGCGCCCGATCGTGGCCTGTTTCGCGAGGTCGACCGCAGCCACCAAATTGGTGTCCTTCAGGTTTTGATAGAGCAGCTTTGTCACGCCATCGAACGCCGCGAACTCTGGATCGCCGCCAAGCGGTATTGTCGCGACAACGGACTGGGTGGCCGGATCGATTATCGTCGCGCGCTTTGAATCGCCACTGTCGGCGTCGATCAGCTTGTTCGCTGGATCGTAGAAGATCCCGTCAGGGTCGGCGGCGACCGGGATGCGCTTCACCAGCCGCATCGTCGCCGGCTCGAAGACGTCGACGGTGTTGGCCTCGCTGCGCGTGACGTAGGCCAAGCCGGCCACCGGATCGACGACAACGCCGTGCGCCGCTGGAGGTCCCGCGAACGTCGCTAGCGCCCCTGCCGCCGGGGGCTCGGCCAATGAAACCTTATGGACGCTGCCGCTGCTCACGCTGGTGACGAACAGGTCCCGGCCGCTGATGGTGAGGTAATCGAGGATGTTCAGCGCGCCCTCTTTCGGCAGCGGAACATAGCCCTCGAACTTGAGGCTGCGCGCCGCGCTCGGCGTCCCGGGATAGATCAGGCCTGCCGCAAGCCCAGCCCCGATCAGGACGAGCGCCGCCAGGCCCCACAGCGCCCAGCGTCCCCCCGTCCTGGCTCGGCTCGCCGCCATCGATGTCTCCGCGCGCTCAGGCCCGGTTACTCCAAGACCTTGCGCGCTGCGGCAGCCGCGGCAGCCGCGTGCTCGGCGTCGTGGATCGCCTGGTTCTTGGCCAGATGGGCGAACATCTGGATCCCGAAGCCGCCGTCGAGGTCGTCGGTGATGCGGCGCTTCCACGGCCGGCGCAGGACTTGTGTGGTCAACCGCCGGGTGACGCGGGGCTGGGTCATGATGTGGTCGGCCAGCTTCCAGGCGCGGTCGAGCAGCTGCTCGCGCGGCAGCACCTCGTTGACCATGCCCCACGCCAGGGCCGTCCTGGCGTCGATGCGCTGGCCGGTGAGCATGGCGTAGGCGGCCCGCTTGACGCCAAGCAGCTCCTGCAGACAGCTGTGGATGCCGTCGCCCGGAACCGAGCCCATGGTGAAGTGGGGGTCGAAGATGACCGCCTCCTCGGCGCACAGGGTGAGATCGCACATCAGGCAGATTTCGGCGTGGGCGGCGTGACCGTTGATGACGCCGATGGTCGGGATTTCCAGGTCATTAATCAGTGAACTGACGTTTATCCGCCCGTCCTTGTAGGCGTATTCGTAGGCCCAGTGCTGCAGGTTCTCGCGCTCGAGGGCGAAGCCCTCGGGATCGAGCGCGGCCATGAAATGCTCGCCTGAGCCGGTGAGGATCAGCAGCTCGTTCTCGGGATCGGCGCCGATCGTCTTGAACAGCTGACCGAGCGCCCGGTGGTTCTCGACGCTGAGCTGGATCGAGCCGCCGAGCGTGTGCGCCTGGGCCAGAAGAACGCCGTCCGCGCGCCGCTCCAGCTTGAAGTGGTCCTTGAAGCGCTCGCTGTAGTCGTCGAACTTTGGCGTCGGCACAAAGGGGCTGAGCGACATGGGACTGTCTCCTGGTGAGTAGCCTAGACTCGCGATCAGGCGCGGTCGATGTCGGTGAAGCAGCTCCAGTCCTTGTCGCGCCAGCCGCGCGCGACGGCCGCCTCCAGCTTGGCGCGCACCGCCTCGGCGCTCGATAGGCGCAAGCCGACCGTCGTCGGCGGTGGCGATCATCAGGCGTGACGTCCTTCAGTCCGCCAGCCGCCGTGAAGCCGACGTCGTCGAAGTCGCGCTGGCCGATCTTGGCGATGTATTCCCGCGTCCCCGGGTTGCCGAAGAAGGCGGCCAGCAACTGCGGGGCAAGGTCCGGCGGCAGGCCCGACCGCTCGGCCAGGCGAGGGACTGGCCCATCAAGTCCATGGCCGAGACCTGGAGGAAGTTCGCGATCAGCTTGGCGACGCCCGCCAGCCGGGGTCGTTCGCCGACCACCACCATCCGCGGCGCATAAGTGGTGATCACCGGCCGCGCGGTCTCGATCGCGTCGGCGTCGCCGGCGACGAAGGTCACGAGCTGGGCCGCCTCGGCCGCCGGCACGCGACCGACAACCGGCCCGGCGACATAGCGGCCGCCCGCCGCGGTGTGCAGGCCAGCCAGTTCGTCCGAGAGATCGGGCGAGACGGTGCTCGTGCCGACGTGGATCGCCCCGGGCCGCAGGCCGCTCAAGGATGCCGTCCGGCCCGGTCACCACCGCCTTCAGCGAGGCATCGTCGGCCAGGCTGGAGATCACGATGTCCGCGCCCCGCGCCGCCGCGGCTGCGGTGTCGGCGACGATTGCCCCGGCCGCGCGGAAGGGCTGGGCCTTCTCGGACGAGCGGTTCCAGACCACCAGCGGATAGCCGGCCCGCTGCACGTTGGCCGCCATGGCGTGGCCCATCTTGCCCAGGCCGAGGAACGCGACTGGCGGTTTGTCGGACGAAGGCGTGGTCATCGATTGCTGCCTCGGTGCTTTCTACGGAACGTCATGCCGGGGAGGCACCATTCACCAGCCCGAGGCCGTGCGTCTTGTAGCCCAGCAGGACCAACGCTTCCTCGCTGGCGAACTGGCGGATCTCGGGTTTGAGCGAGAGGAACCAGTTCTCCTGCGTCCGGTAGATCGGCTTGGTGTACCAGGCGAAGACGCCGGCGCGCCGCTCGGCGGCCGTGCCGTTGTGGCCGGTCCGGTGCCAGAGCCGACTCTCGAACACCACCACCGACCCGGCCGGCGCCTCCATCGCCACCGTCTCCGCCATGCGGTCTTCGGCTCGGGGCGCGCGGTTCAGCCGGTGGCTATCGGGCACGAAGCGGGTCGCGCCGTTGGCCTCGGTGAAGTCGTCGAGGCACCAGGTGACGTTCAGCCCCTGAGGCGCCTCGGCCCAGGGCTCGGGCACGAAGATCTGGTCGGCGTGCAGCACCATCTCGCCGCCGCCCGGACCGGTGATGTTGGCGGAGATGTTGCCGAGCAAGGCCGGCCATCCCAGCACGCCCTTCACATAGGCCACCGCCGTGGCGTGGAAGGCGAGGTCCTCGAACAGCGGGTCGCGGCTGAGCACGTTCCAGACCCGCTGATTGGTGTCGTCGTGGGCATAGTCCAGCCCGAATTTCTGCTCGCGGCGGCGCGCACGATCCTGTTCCGCCGCCCGGTAGAGCGCCTCTCGCGTCCGCTTCAGCGCATCGCCGGTCAGCACGTCCGCGATGACGGCGAGCCCGTGCTCGCGGATGTCCTGAAGACCCTGTTCCACCGCGTTTGTCGGCGCGGGGAGTTCGCTTTCGCGCTTCGGGCGGGGCTTTGCGGCAGTCGCATTCATGGGCGTCCTCCGCGGCTGTCGACAATTCTTGGAGCGCACTCTAAGAATGTCAATCGGGACGGTGAGTAAAGCGAATGTTGGAGACCACCGCGCCGACCACACGGCGCGAGCTCAGCAAGGCGGAGCGGCGCTCAAGGATCGTCGAGGCGGCGGCGTCCCTGCTTCGCGAGAGCGGATTCGACAGCGTCTCGATGCTGCAGATCGCCGAGCGGGCCGGCGTCAGCCCGGCGACGGTCTACAACCTGTTCCAAACCAAGGCCGCGGTCTTTCAGCAGGTGTTCGACCGGGACTTGAGCGAATACGAGCGGCTAGTCGAAGCGGCGCCGGCGGGCGACGCGCTGGACCGGATTTTCAAGGCGATCGACATCGCAGCCACGCTCTACCGACAGGATCCAGGATTCTACCGCGCCATGGCGCAGGTTCGTCGCGGCTCGGCGCCGTATCCGGCCATCGGCGAGCCCCGGATCGGATTCTGGCGCCGTATGGTGGCCGCAGCGCGGGCGCAAGGGCGCCTCGGCCCGGAAGCCGACGCGCACATCCTTGGCGTGACCCTGACGCAGATCTTGCGCGGCGCCTTCTCCGAATGGGCCGGCGGCGTGATCTCGGCCGAGCGGTTGGCCGCCGAAGCGAGCTACGGGTTCGCTCTAGCGCTGCGCGCGTATGCGGCGGGCGACGTCGCCGCGGATCTGACAAAGCGGCTGCGCCGGCTCGAGGCGGCGCTCGCTGAACACAATCGAGACGGAGGCGACCGATGACGCTCACGCTGGAGCCAGGCATGACCATGACGCGCGAGGCGGCTATCGCCGCGGTCGTCGATCCCAAGGCGCACGCCGACCCGCCGCGGCTGAACGCCGCTTTCGCCTGGCTGAGGCGGAACGAGCCCGTGGCGCTGGCCGAGCTTCCCGATTTCGACCCGTTCCGGATCGTGACCAAGCACGCCGACATCCTCGAGGTCAGCCGCGACAACAGCCTCTTCCCCTACGGCGACTTCCCCTCGACGCTGGCGCCGCACCAGGCGGTGATGCGCGGCCGCGAGGCCAAGGCCGCGGGCCGGCCGCTGCTCTACACGCTCGTGCAGATGGACGAGCCCGACCACATGAAATACCGCGCCCTGACCCAGGCCTGGTTCATGCCGCAGAACATCAGGAAGCTCGAGGACCACATCCGCGAGCTGGCGCGCGAGGCGGTGGCGCGGATGGAGGCGGCCGGCGGCGAATGCGACTTCGTGAACGAGGTCGCCCTGCACTACCCGCTCGGGTGATCATGGAGATCCTGGGCGTGCCGCGCGAGGACGAGCCGCGCATGCTGAAGCTGACGCAGGAGCTGTTCGGCGCCACCGATCCGGACCTGCGCCGCAAGACCGAAGGGGCGACGCCCGAGGCGCGGCAGGCGGAGATGCAGGCGACGATGATGGACTTCTTCAACTACTTCAACGCCCTGACCGACGATCGGCGTGCGCATCCGCGCGACGACGTGGCCGTCGACCATCGCCAACGCCACCATCGACGGGCAACAGATCTCCGCCTTCGACGCCGTCTCCTACTACCTGATCATCGCGACCGCCGGCCACGACACCACCTCCTCGTCCACCGCCGGCGCCATGTGGGCGCTGGCCGAGCGCCCGGCCGAGCTGGCCAAGGTGCGCGACAACCCGGCGCTTATCCCGGGGCTCGTCGATGAATCCATCCGCTGGACGACGCCGGTGCGCCACTTCATGCGCATGGCTGCCGCCGACACCACGCTGCGCGGCGAGGCGATCGCCAAAGGCGACTGGCTGATGCTGTGCTACCCGTCCGGCAACCGTGACGAGGAGGTGTTCGAGGACCCCTACGAATTCCGCGTCGACCGCAGCCCCAACCGGCACCTGGCGTTCGGCTACGGCGCCCACCTTTGCCTCGGCCAACACCTGGCGAAGATGGAGATGCGCATCCTCTGGGAGGAGCTGCTGCCCCGGCTCGCATCCGTCGAGCTGGCTGGCGAGGCCAAGCTGTCCGAAGCCAACTTCGTCAACGGCCCGAAGGCGCTGCCGATCCGCTACGCGCTGGCCTGAGTTCCTTTCTGCAAGAACTGGATGATGCGGGCGTCGACGTCGTCCGGCTGCGCCATCGCGGCGATATGGTCGGCGTCGGGTACGATGGCGGCCTCGAGCTGGGGCATCCGAGCCTGCGCGAGCTTGAGAGTCGCGGCCGGATCGTAAAGCGTCTCCTCGGCCCCGATCAGCAGCAGCGCGGGGCAGCGGATCGCGCGCAGCTCCGCGCGGCTGAACACCGGCGGATTGATCACGCTGAGCTCGGGCCGCTCGGCCATGGTCACCGCCATCAGCGCGCTCCAGAGACGATCACGCGGCGGGCGGCGCACGAGATCGGTCATGCTTGGCGCGCGCTTGCGCCCAATCAGGCGGCGGGCGAGCCGCGCGAGCGGCGCCCTGATCCGCATGGCGTAGGTCAGCTTCCAGTATTGCGAGCCGAACACGCCAGGAGGGCTGATCGCCACGACGCTGGCGACACGCTCCGGCGTCATGGCGGCCTGATTCAAGCGCGATGAAGCCGCCGAACGAGCATCCGACCAGCGACGCCCTCGCGACGACCAGTCCGTCGAGCAGATCGACCATCCAGTCCGCGTAGTCGCGTCGGTTCGCGAGGCGCCGAACCGCCAGACTCTTGCCGGGCTGGCCGATGACGTCGACCGCATATGTCCGAAAGTCGCCGCTCAAGCCCGCGGCGTTCAGCCGCCAGACGGTGGCCGTCCCCGCAAAGCTGGGCAGCAGGATCAGCGGCGGCGCGTCCCTAGGGCCGCTGGCGACGACATGTGTCGAGCCTAGCCGCGTTGGAATGTCGATCTCCTCATAAGCGACCGGCCAATCGGCGAGCACGGCGTCGTAGGCCGCCAGATACCGCGCCCTGCCCTCCTCGCTCTTGAACGCCGGCAGGAAAGTGGAAGCGATGTCGTTCAAGCGTCCCTCCCCGAGAGAGGGCGCGGACCATGACCGAACGCCGCAACCCGCGCCATTCTTGAAAAGCGTTATTTCGTCGCCAGATCAGGTGTAGGAGGCGCGACGGTCGAAGCGACGGCCGATCCCGTGAGCAAGCCCCCATGCTGACGACGCCCTCCGGAAAACCCCGCGCCCGCGCCATCGGCATCCCGTTCGACGGCGAGCCGGGCCCGTTCAACGCCATCACCGACGTCGCCGGGCTCGAGATCGGCTATCGGACGCTGATCCGCGGCTCAGGCAAGCGGGTGGTGGGCGAAGGCCCGGTCCGCACCGGCGTCACCGCCATCCTGCCGCGCGGGCGCACCGGCGCCGACCGGGGTGTGTTCGCCGGCATGTTCAGCCTGAACGGCAACGGCGAGCTCACCGGCTCACACTGGGCGGCCGAGACCGGCCGCTGCGACGGGCCGATCACCATCACCAACACTCATTCGGTCGGGCTCGCCCACGATGCGACCATCCGCTGGCTCGCGACCCGGTTCGAAGGCATGAACCAGTGGAGCCTGCCGGTGGCCGGCGAGACCTACGACGGGTGGCTGAACGATATCAACGGCTTCCATGTGACCGTCGAGGACGTCTTCGCCGCCCTGGACGGTGCGTCCGGCGGGGCGATCGAAGAGGGCAGCGTCGGCGGCGGGACCGGCATGATCTGCTACGGCTTCAAGGGCGGATCGGGCACGGCGTCGCGCCAGGTTGCCTTCGGCGGCCAGACCTACACGCTCGGCGCCTTCGTGCAGGCCAACTTCGGCGCCCGCGAGCAGCTGGTGATCGCTGGCGTGCGTGTGGGCAAGGCGTTGAAGGACTGGCAGCCAGACGCACGAGGCGGGGCCGAGGCCGGCTCGGTCATCGCCATCCTAGCCACCGATGCGCCGCTCCTGCCGCATCAGCTGCAGCGGCTCGCCCGCCGCGTCTCGCTGGGCATCGGCCGCGGCGGAGCGATCAGCGGCCACGGCTCCGGCGACATCTTCCTGGCCTTCTCCACCGCGAACGCCGAGGCCCTGGGGGCGTCGGGTGCGGTGACCAGCGCCGCCTTCATCCCCGACCTCGAGCTCAATCCCTTCTTCGCGGCGACCATCGAGAGCATCGACGAAGCGGTGCTCAACGCCCTCGTCGCCAACGAGACCATGACCGGCGCCGACGACCACGTCGTCCATGCCCTGCCCCACGCCGAAGTCCGCCGCCTGATCGGCGCGGGCGCCTGAGCAGCGGGCCGGAAGCCCCGAGCCCGCAATGTGCGGTCCAGAAGTGGCAGTCCCTAGGGGAGTCGAACCCCTCTTCCCAGATTGAAAATCTGGTGTCCTAACCGATAGACGAAGGGACCGCAGGTCGTTCGGGAAGCGCGGATATATCCGCGTCATCCTGCCTTCGCAAGGCGAGCGGCGCTAGGCCGCTTGGCGCGGATCGGCGGCGTCTTCGATCTCCAGCTGCACGCCGGCGCGGCCGTTGTAGTCGTCGGGCTTGAGCCGGCCGGCGACGTGCAGTTGGCCGCCGGCGGCGAGGCGCTTGCCGAGCTCGGTTGCGCCTGATCGCCAGGCCACCGCGCGCAGCCGCGCGCCCGAGGCGTCGACCAGCCGGCAGCGGATATGGTCGCCGCGCATGGGGGTGGGCTCGTCGATGCGCACGTCGGCGAGCGCGAACAGCGGCTCCGGATTGCCGGGGCCAAAGGGCTGCAGCCGCTCGAAGTCCTGCCAGAGCGGGCGCGTGGCCGAGCGGGCGGTGAGCACGGCGTCGATCTCGACCGCCTCGGCGGCTTCGGCTTCCACGCGCTCGTCCTTGAGCGTCTCGCACAGGAACGCGCGCAGATCGGGGACGGCGTCGCCGCGGACGGTCAGGCCGGCGGCCATCGCGTGGCCGCCCCCGCTCATCAGAAGGCCCTCGTCGAACGCCGCCTGAACCGCGCGGCCGAGGTTGACGCCGGGCTGCGAGCGGCCGGAGCCCTTGCCGATGTTGGTGACCGGATCCAGGCCGACCACGACCGCCGGCTTGCGGTAGCGCTCGCGCAGACGGCTGGCGACGATGCCGATCACGCCGGGATGCCAACCGTCGGCGGCGACGAGCAGGACCGGGGCGGCCGGATCGAGGTTGGTTTCCCGATCGATGAGCCGGATCGCCTCGTCGAAGATGCCGCGCTCGACGTCCTTGCGCGCGCGGTTCAGGGCGTCGAGCTCGAGCGCCAGCGCGCGCGCTTCGTCGGCGTCGTCGGTCGACAGCAGCCGCGCGCCGAGGTCCGAGCGGCCGATGCGCCCGCCGGCATTGATGCGCGGCCCGAGGATGAAGCCCGCGTGGAAGACGCTGGCCGGGCCCTTCGCCCCGGCGACGTCGAGCAAGGCCTTCAGGCCCGGATTGCCCCAGGCCGACATCACCTTCAGCCCCTGGCCGACCAACGCGCGGTTGAAGCCGGTGAAGGCGGTGACGTCACAGACCGCTCCCAGCGCCGCGAGATCCAGCCACTGGCGAAGGTCGGGCTCGGCCGCCGCCGCGAACAGGCCCCGCCGTCTCGCTTCCCGGTTCAGCGCCGCGAGCAGCACGAAGGTCACGCCCGCCGCGGCGAGCACGCCCTGGCCCGAGGGACAGCCGGGACGGTTCGGGTTGACGACAGCGGCCGCCGCCGGCGGCGTCTCGCGCATCAGGTGATGGTCGATGACGACGACGTCGAGCCCGATCTCGGCCGCGGCCGCGATGGCGTCGTAGGCCGCCGCGCCGCAGTCGACGGTGACGACGAGCTCGGCCCCCTGGGCGCGGATATGCTGGAACGCCGCCGGGCTCGGGCCATAGCCCTCGGTCATGCGGTCGGGAACGTAGATGGGCAGCTCGCGCCCCATGGCGCGAAACCAGCGCACGAGCTGGGCGGCGCTGGTCGCGCCGTCGACGTCGTAGTCGGCGAACACGACGCAGGGTCTGTTGCGCACGACGGCGTCGACGAGGAGCTCGGCCGCGCGGTCCATGTCGAGGAAGCTTGACGGGTCGGGGAACAGCGCCTTCAGCGTCGGGGCCAGATAGTCCTGCGCGCCCTCGGCCGAGACCCCACGCGCCGCCAGCGCCCGGGCCAGCGGCTCGCTGAGGTCCAGCGCCTGGGCATGGCGCCGCGCCAGCGCCGCGTCCGCCGCCCGCTCGCGCCACGGCCGCCCGGTCAGCGAGCGCGAGACGCCAAGGAAGGCCGCGTTGTCCGAATCATCCACTCCACGGTTGTCACCCCTTCGGCGCCAAGGGGGAAGCTGGCTTCGCCATTTGAGCTACGGCATGCTGCCAGGAGGCGGCAGCAGAGGGCGAATGCCTCGCGACAGGCTCACGGCGTTCACCGACGGTGTGCTGGCGGTGATCATCACGATCATGGTGCTGGAGATGCGGCCGCCGCGTGGCACGCATTTCTCTGACCTGGTAACAGTTTATCCGGTCTTCCTGAGCTACATCCTGAGCTTCGTCTACGTCGCCATCTACTGGAACAACCACCACCACTTCTTCCACCTTGTGCACACGGTCGACGGCGGGATCCTTTGGGCCAACATGAATCTGCTGTTCTGGCTCTCGATCGTGCCGTTCGCGACCGCCTGGATGGGCTTGAACGACTTCGCCCCCGCGCCGACCGCCCTCTACGGCGTCTCGCTGCTGATGCCGGCGATCGCCTGGTACATCATGCAGGGCGTCATCGTCCGCCGGCAGGGCCCGGACTCGGCCCTCGGACAGGCGCTGGGACGCGACCTGAAGGGCAAGCTCTCGCTGCTCATCTATGTCGTGGGCATCGGGCTCTGCTTCGTCAGTCCGCTGGCGGCGCAGCTGGCCTACTGGCTGGTCGCGCTCATGTGGCTGATCCCCGACCGGCGGGTCGAAGCAGTGCTGTTGCAAACGGGCCACGCCGAGCAGGAAGAGTAACCCGGCGCCACGATCCTGACGCTTTATGCATGATCCTGGTAAATGGGTCTTAGGGCTAGGTTCGGCCAGACAAATCAATGCGGTGGGGTCAGGAACATTACGCAGAGCGCGCCTTGGCGGCTCGCCGGCGACCGGCGAGGCGATCGCGCGCGCTCGGCATCGCAGCCGGGAGCATCGTGGGGCATCTCGTGGTCGGGCTGGCGCTGTTCGCCGCCTGGGCGCGGCCCGAGCCGCCGGCTTATGACCCGCCGGCGATGACGGTGGCGCTGGTCACGTTGCCTCCGCCCGCCGCCACGCCGACCCCGCCGAGCGCGGCCGAAGACGGCGCCTGCCGCGGCGCACGCGCAGGCGAGCATTGTGCGGCCGACGCCGAGGCCGGCGCCTGCGGCCTCATTGGCCGCTGCGGAGACAGGGCTGAGCACCGATGTCGTGCCAGGCCTCAGCAACGCGGCGCTGGCCGGCGCCGCGACCGCCGCCTCCGGCGGCGAGGGCGGCTGCAACATGGCGCGGCGGCTAGAGGAAGACCTCGGCCACGACCACCTGGTGCAAGGCGCGGTCGCCGGCTTCGCCGGCAAGGCGGTCATGGTTTGGAACGGCGACTGGGTGTGGATCGATGGCGAGGACGGCAAGGGCCTGACCGCTGTCCGCCAGGCGATGATGTGGGACATCGCCTTTTCGCCGCAGGCCTGCCGCGCCCAGCCGATGCACGGGCTCGTGGTCATCGCCGCGAACAGCGGCGCCCGACTGGTCGTCGGGTCAGGCGCCTGGCGCTGGTCCGACCTCCTCGTCCCCCACCCCGGCGCCGGCGCGCCTTAGCTTCAGCTTCCGGGCGGCGGCAGCCGCCCATTTCGACCGCCAAGGTCGCCAAGATCGCCAAGGCGCAACCGAATCTCCCGCGCCAAAGCTTCGACCTTGGCGTCCTTGGCGAACTTGGCGGTCAAGGACGATGGCGCCGCTTCCGCGGCGCCGAAGAGGTTAGTCCAGCACCACCACCACGACGCGGCGGTTCTGGGCGCGGCCGGCGTGGGTGTTGTTGGGCGCCACCGGATGATCTTCGCCATAGGAGATGGTCGACATCCGGTTCAGCGCCACGCCCTGCTCGCTCAGGAACCGCCGCACGGCCTCGGCCCGATCCTGGCCAAGCCGGAGGTTGCCGGCCGGCGAGCCGGTCGCATCGGTATAGCCCTGGATCTCGAGATAGACGTTCTTGTTGTCGCTCTTCAGCTCGGTTGACGAAATCGGTAAGCCGCGCGGTCTCGTCGGCCGACAGCGTCGCGCCGTTGATCGGGAAGTGGGCGCTGTCGTCGGACATCACCATCGAATAGACGAACTTGCCCTCGGCGAGCTTGCCGGCCGCATCGGCGCGGCTGAGCGCGTCCTGCGTCGTCTGATCGAGCTGCCCCAGGTGCGTGTCCTGGTCCTTCTGGTGGCCAGCCAGATCGGTCACCTGACCCTGCACGGTCGCCACATGCTGATTGACGTAGTCTTCCGTCGCGCAGCCCGTGACCGCCAGTCCGGCGAGCATCACGAGGCCTACTGCCGTCGTCTTCCACATCTCGTCCACCCCTGCTTTCTGAGAGATTTGCCTTTGCGGCAGGGCGGTACCGCCCGCGCCTATCGGGGCCGCGTATTGGTTAATTTGGGCCAAAACACGGCAATGCAGATGAGCCCGGCGACTTGAGCTGAAACACCAGAACCTCGATTACCTCGGGTTCGTCGCCGGGTGATTGAACCCCTTCCCGATCGTCTTCGCCCGACAGGCGAACTTCTTGGCGGCGATAGCGGACAACCTCGGCCGTATTCGCCCTCTGTCGTAGACGCCGGCGCCGTCTTGCCGTCGGCCATGCCAGCTGCGGCCTCTGGCCGCATGACCGGCCGACACCGTTGAAAACCGACGTCCGCGTAAGCACCTGCGGCCGCTATCGAGAGGACGGCGAACGGCGGGGGCCGGGAGCAAAGCGGTTTGATGTCAGTTGGAAGGCGGACTTTCCTTGCCCTTGCGGCGAGCGCGGGGGCGACGGCTATCGCTCGGCCGAGCGCGGCCTTGAAGGCCTTCGATAGAAGCGTCCTGCCCGGGCCGCGGGTCGCGGCTGCGTTATCGGCCGATCCGGTCCGCCGGGCGTTCGTCCACAACCTGCACACGGGCGAAGTGCTGGACGCGGTCTATTGGGAATCCGGGCGCTACGTGCCCAACGCCCTGGCCGAGGCCATGCGGGTGATGCGCGACTGGCGAAACGGCGAGGAGCACGCCATGGACCCGCGCCTGTTCGACCTGCTGCATGCCGTCCAGCTGAAGCTGGAGGTGAACCGGCCGGTGCAGCTGGTCAGCGGCTACCGCTCCGCGGCCACCAACGCGATGCTGCACGCCGAGAGCGGCCAGGTGGCGGCGCATAGCCAGCACCTGCTCGGCAAGGCTTCGGACATTCGCATCGGCGGGGTCGACCTGCGCGACCTGCACCGCGCCGCGCTGAGCCTCGAGCGCCGGCGGCGTCGGCTTCTATCCGCAATCCGACTTCGTCCACGTCGACGTCGGGCCGGTCAGGCAATGGTTGGGGACCTGAAGCGCCGCAAGTCAGGACCGCAGGGCGGCCAAACTTAGCGCCCGACCCTTCCCCCTCGATGGGGGAAGGGTCGGGGATGGGGGTGGTTGCGCTGCGCCGCCGGAAGGGTCGCTCTCGGGGCCGAAGCGAGCCTCTTCTTTCGTCTCTGGGGCTACACCCCCACCCAACCCTCCCCCATCGAGGGGGAGGGCGGCGTCCTTTCCGGCAACGCCGTCGGTGCGGCGAGCCGGCGTGCGGCGCGTTGTCCGCTGCTCGATTTCCAACCTGATCTTCTCGGCGACCGCCTCGGGGTCGTTGAACGCCTCGGCCGCGCTGAAACGGATGACGGCGTAGCCTTGCGTCCGCAGCCACTCGGTCCGCACCGCATCGCGTACGTTGACGTCGAACAGGTCGTGCATCGGGCCGTCCACCTCGATCACCAGCCGAGCCGAATGGCAGGCGAAATCAGCGACGTAAGGGCCGATCGGCGCCTGACGGCGGACGTTGAGACCATGCTTGCGCAGCGCCGCCCATAGCCGCTGTTCCGTGCGGTTCGTGCGCCGGCGCAGCGATTGGGCTCGGCGCGTCGAAGTCTGCCGTGGGCGACTGGACCAGTCCACGTCAGGCCGGGCGCTGCATCCGGACCTGGCGGACGGTGCGGCTGGCGGAGTTCATCACCAGCGAATGGGTGTGGACAAACCCGTCCTCGTTGCGCACGCCGTCCAACAGCGCACCGGTGGTCACGCCGGTGGCGGCGAAGATGGCGTCGGCGCGGACGATCTCGTGCAGGGAATCGACTTCGGTCGAAGTCGGTGATGCCGATACGTGCGGCGCGGCCCCGCTCGTCGGCGTTGCGGAACACCAGCCGAGCCCTGGAACTGGCCGCCGACGCACTTCAGCGCCGCGCAGGCCAGAACGCCTTCGGGCGCGCCGCCCTGGCCGATGTAGAGGTCGACGCCGGTCCTCGGATCGGACGTGTTGATTACGCCCGCCACGTCGCCGTCGGTGATCAGACCGGACGCGCGCGCCAACGTCGCGCAGGCCGGCGATGATCTCGGCGTGCCGCGGCCGGTCGAGCACGCAGACGGTGATCTCGTTCGGCTTGACGCCCTTGGCCTTGGCCAGCGCCTTGACGTTGTCGCCCGCCGGCGCCGTCGAGATCGATGACACCGTCCGTGTAGCCAGGCCCGCAGGCGATCTTGTCCATGTAGGTGTCGGGGGCGTTCAGCAGCGTGCCCTTCGGCGCCCAGGCCATCACCGCCAGCGCGTCGGCCATCGCCTTGGCGGTCAGCGTCGTGCCTTCGAGCGGATCGAGCGCGATGTCGATCGCGAGCGCCCTTCCCGCGGCCGACCTTCTCGCCGATGTAGAGCATCGGCGCCTCGTCGCGCTCGCCCTCGCCGATCACGATCTCGCCGTCGATTTCGAGGGTGTTGAGCGCGGTGCGCATGGCGTCGACCGCGGCCTGGTCGGCCGCCTTCTCGTCGCCGCGGCCGGCGAGCTCCCAGGCGGCGATGGCGGCGGCCTCGCGTCACCCGCACCGCCTCCAGCACCAGGCTGCGGTCGAGATCGCTCGCGCTCATGCGAGCAGGCTCCTGCCTGGCCATCTCGCGGATTTCAGATGCGGGCGATTCGCAACATGCGGGGCGGCTCGCAGCACGGCCGGGAGCGCGCCGATGCGCCGGACGGCTTCGATGAGCACCGACTCCGGCGCCGCGTGGGTGGTCAGCACGATCGGCACGCCGCCGGCATCCTCAACCGGCTTCTGCAGGAAGCTGTCGATCGAGACGCCGGCCTCGGCCAGGGTCTCGGAGACCGCGGCGATCACGCCCGGCTCGTCCCTGACCAGCAGCCGCAGGTAGGCGCGCGCCGATCGCGTGGGACGGCGTCGACGCGGCGTGAACGGGCTTGAGCTCGGCCGGCCGGCGGCCTGGAACACCGGCCGCGCGGCGCCGGTCATGACGTCGGCGATGTCGGCGGCCACCGCCGCGGCGGTCGGCCCGGCGCCGGCGCCGGGCCCTGGATGAAGATCCGCCCGATGCGTCCGCCCCTCGATGAACAGCGCGTTGAGCGCCCCGCCGGCCTGCGGCCAGCGGATGGCCGAGCGGGGCCAGCGCCGGGTGCACGCGGACGGCGACACCGGCCTCGCGACCGCATCGCGCCTGGCCACCAGCTTGATGCGGTAGCCGAGGTCGCGGGCGAGGCGGATGTCGATCAGCTCGACGCCGTCGATGCCCTCCACCTCGGCGGCGGCGAAGGTCGGCGCGCAGCCGAAGGCCAGCGCGGCCAGGATGGTGATCTTGTGCGCGGCGTCGAAGCCGCCGACGTCCATGGTCGGATCGGCCTCGGCGTAGCCGAGGCGCTGGGCCTCGGCGAGCACGTCGGCGAACGCGCGGCCGGTCGCCTCCATCTCGGTCAGGATGTAGTTGCAGGTGCCGTTGAGGATGCCGGCGACCGCTTCGACCTCGTCGCCGACCATCGCCTCGCGCAGCATCTTGACCGCCGGCGTGCCGCCCATCACCGCCGCCTCGAACAGCAGCGGCGCGCCGTTGGCCTCGGCCAGGGCGGCCAGCTCGGCGCCGTGCTCGGCGATCAGCGCCTTGTTGGCGGTGACCACCGGCTTGCCGCGCGCCAGCGCCGCCTCGACCGCCGCCTTGGCCGGCCCGTCCGAGCCGCCGATCAGCTCGACGAAGAGGTCGTTGTCCGGCGAAGCGGCCAGCGCCACCGGATCGTCGAACCAGGGCAGGTTTGAGATGTCGCCGGCGCGCGGCGCGACTGCGCGAGCGCGCCGAGACGCCGGCGATCACCGGGATGGCCCCGGCGGGCGCGAAGTCGGGCCGCTCGGCGAGCAGGTTCAGCAAGCCGCCGCCGACCGTGCCCAGGCCCGCGACCCCGATGCGCATAACGCTCTTCGGCATCGCGAGCCTACTGCGCCGGCACAGGTGCGTCGTCGCGGACGCGGCTGAGAATCTGCCCCGACTGTTGTAAGAATCTCTTCACGTTGCGCGCCGCCTGGCGGATGCGATGCTCGTTCTCGACCAGGCCGATGCGCACATAGCCCTCGCCGTATTCGCCGAACGCCGACGCCGGGCGAGACGGCGACGCCCGCCTCCTCGATCAGCAGCTTGGAGAACAGCATCGAGCCCGCCTCGCGGAAGGCCTCCGGCAGCGGCGCCCAGGCGAACATCGAGGCCGGCGGCGAGGGGATCTCCCAGCCGGCCCGGCGCCATGGCGTCGACCAGCACGTCGCGCCGCGACTTGTAGGTGGCCGCGGATCTCGTCGACGCAGTCCTGCGGGCCGTTCAGCGCCGCGGCGGCCGCGACCTGGATCGGCGTGAAGGCGCCATAGTCGAGATAGGACTTCACCCGCGCCAGCGCCGCGCACATGCGCGCGTTGCCGACCACCATGCCGACCCGCCAGCCGGCCATGGCGTAGGTCTTCGAGAGCGAATTGACCTCGACGGCCGATGTCGCGCGCGCCCTCGACCTGAAGGATCGACGGCGGCGGATTGTTGTCGAAGTAGATCTCCGAATAGGCGATGTCCGACAGCACCAGCATGTCGTGCTTCTTCGCCAGCGCGACGGCGTCCTTGTAGAAGTCCAGGTCGACCCACTGGGCGGTGGGGTTCGACGGGTAGCTGACGATCAGCACGCTCGGCGGCGGCGAGGAGTTGTGCACCGCGCGGCTGACGCCCGACAGATACTCCTCCGGCGATGAGCGCCGGCACGTGGCGGATCACGCCCGCCGGCCATGATGAAGCCGTAGGCGTGGATCGGATAGGCCGGGTTGGGGCAGATGATCACGTCGCCCGGCGCGGTCAGCGGCCTGCGCCAGATTGGCGAAGCCCTCCTTCGAGCCCAGCGTGGCGACCACCTCGGTGTCCGGATCGAGCTTCACGCCGAAGCGGCGGCGCGTAGTAGCCGGCCATGGCGCGGCGCAGGCCGGGGATGCCTTTCGAGGCCGAATAGCGGCCGGTTTTGGGCTTCGCGCGCCGTCTCGATCAGCTTCTCGACGATGTGCTGCGGGGTCGGCATGTCGGGGTTGCCCATGCCGAAGTCGATGATGTCGACGCCCTGGGCGCGGAGGCGCGCCTTCAGGCGGTTCACCTCCTCGAAGACGTACGGCGGCAGGCGCCGGATGCGGTGGAAGTCGGGGGTCATTGGCCAGAGGCCCTCCTTAGGGGGGCCGGGAATTGTCGGATTGGAGCGATGGATAGACGCGGGCGCGCGCCTATTCCATGGCGAAGGCGGTGCTGATCGGCCCCCGCCGGCCCCTTATTGAGGCGGCGGGGGCGGCTTAGCTCGTGCGGCGCGCGCGCGGTGGTGGCTGGCCGCGCCCGGGCGGACGCTGGCCGCGAAAGCTTCGGCTTCGGCGGTCGCGTCGGTCGGCGGCGCGGCGTCTTCGGGCGGAATCTCTGCGCGCGTGCTGGCCGCGAACGCTTCGGTCCCCTCGAGCATGAACGGGTGGTCGCGGATCTCGGCGTCGGTCGACTGCTTGTCGGCCAGCGTCTCGCCGACCGTCTGGCGCCACGCGGAGAGCGGACGAACGTCGGTCGGCGCGGGCGGAATGTCGGTAAATTGCGGCATCGGCCCTGGTTGGCGCCGCGCGGCTTCGACCTGCGCCGCCACCGCCGAGCGCTGATCGACCCCGCCCGGCAGATAGTAGTTGTTCTTGGCCAGCGTGTTGCAGCCGCAAAGGCTCAAGCCCGCGACTGCGGCGCCGACGGGCAGGATCGCCAGAATCGTCTCGGCCAGGGGTTTGACGTACACTTCTTTGAGGTCCGAAGGCTTGCTCGCGAGCGTCTTATGCGATCATGCCTGTCGGTGAAAGGTCGCCCGCTCGCCGCCGACCAGAACCTTGGGAGCGCCGCCATGGCTGAAAAGGGGGCCAAGAGCAGACCGAAGCCGGCGCGCGCCGCCGCCGAAGCCTCCAAGCCGCCGTCCGAAACCCGAGGTCAAGGCCGGAGGCCGAAGCCGCCGCGCCCGGCAACGGCGCCGGCATAAGCGCCGGCGCCGCGTTCAGCGCGCTGACCGGCGCCCAGCGCGAGGCGCTGGAGACCCTGTCGACTCAACCTCGCGCGCGCGGCGATGACCGCCCAGGGCGCGATCGCCGAGGCGGCGCTGCGCAGGCCGACCGGCCGGCGGCGCTCAGTCCCGACCCCTTCCACGTCGCGCCGGCCCTGACCGAGGTGATGGGCCAGCTCGCCGCCCAGCCCGACCGGCTGATGCGCGCCCAGGCCGACCTCTTCAGCCGCTACATGGACCTGTGGCGGTCGGCCGCCAGCGCGCTCGGCGGCGAGACCGCCGGCCGCGGTCGTCGAGCCGGCCAAGGGCGACAAGCGCTTCGCCGACCCCGACTGGTCGGACAATCCGGTGTTCGACGTGATCAAGCAGTCCTACCTGATCACGTCCGACTGGCTGAACGACCTGGTCGCCGGCGTCGAGGGCGTCGATCCGCATGACCAAGCGGCGGGTCGAGTTCTTCACCAAGATGCTGACCGACGCCTTCTCGCCGTCGAACTTCCTGCTCTCCAACCCGGCGGCGCTGCGCGAGGCGATCGCAGACCAACGGCGAGAGCCTGGTCAGGGGCATGGAGAACTTCGCCGCCGACCTCGAGCGCGGCGGCGGCCAGCTGTCGATCAGCCAGACCGACTTCGCCCCGTTCAAGGTCGGCGAGAACGTCGCCACCGCGCCCGGCAAGGTCGATCTTCCAGAACGAGCTGATCCAGCTCCTGCAGTTCTCGCCGACCACGAAGGACGTGCTACGAGATCCCGCTGCTGATCTTCCCGCCCTGGATCAACAAGTTCTACATCCTCGACCTGCGGCCCGAGAACTCGATGATCCGCTGGCTGACCGGCCAGGGGTTCACGCGTGTTCGTCACCTCCTGGGTCAACCCGGACGCAGCGCTCGCCGACCAAGACCTTCGAGGACTACCTGCATCGAGGGCATCTACGCCGGCACCGAGGCGGTGATGACGCCAGGCCGGCGTCGCCGCGGTCAACACCGTCGGCTACTGCATCGGCGGCACCCTGCTCTCCTGCGCCCTGGCGCACATGGCCGCCAAGGCGACGCGCCGATCGCCTCGGCGACCTTCTTCGCCGCCCAGCAGGACTTCTCCGAGGCGGGCGACCTGCTGCTGTTCACCAACGAGGACTGGCTCGACGATGCTCGAGAAGAAGATGGACGCGGGCGGCGGCGTGCTGTCCGGCCAGTCCATGGCCGACACCTTCAACGCGCTGCGCGCCAACGACCTGATCTGGTCGTTCTTCGTCAACAACTACCTGATGGGCAAGGAGCCGCGCCCGTTCGACCTGCTGTTCTGGAACGCCGACCAGACGCGCATGCCGAAGGCGCTGCACCTGTTCTATCTGCGCAAGTTCTACCGCGAGAACGAGCTGGCCAAGGGCGAGCTGGAGCTCGGCGGCGTGCGGCTTGACCTGAAGAAGGTGAAGACCCCGATCTACGTGCAGTCGTCGCAAGGAGGACCACATCGCCCCCTACCGCTCGGTCTACAAGGGCGCGCGGCTGTTCGGCGGCCCGGTGCAGCTTCATGATGGCCGGCTCCGGCCACATCGCCGGCGTGATCAACGCGCCCGACGCGCAAGAAGTACCAGCACTGGACCAACGACGGCCCTGCCGGACAGCGTCGAGGCATGGATCGGCCGGCGCGACGGAACACCCCGGCTCCTGGTGGCCGGACTGGGCGGCGTGGCTGGCCGAGCGGTCGGGCGGCAAGGTCCCCGCGCGCGATCCGAGCAAGGGCCCGCTGCAGCCGCTCGAGGATGCGCCAGGAAGCTACGTGAAGGTGAAGTCCTAAGAGCTTCGCGAAGGGGGGATCGTTGGCGTATCTCGACAGCCTATTGCAGCCCGGCGAGACCCTCCTTGCCCGTTCGCGCCCGCACTGGATCATCCTGCTCGCCCCGATCGCCGAGCTCGTCGTCGCGGCCATCGCGGCGATCGCGACCTTCGTGGCGCTCCCGCACACCCAGCTCTCCCTCATCGGCTATGGGATCGCCGTCATCTTGGGCGTTGGCGGCCTGCTGCACCTCATAGCCCGCTCGCTCACCCGCTCGACGACCGAGTATGGCGTGACCAACATCCGCGTTGTGCAGAAGCGGGGCATCGTGTCGCTGCACACGATCGAGATGAATCTCGACAAGGTCGAGAGCGTCGATGTGGACCAGAGCCTGCTCGGCCGCATGTTCGGCTTCGGCACGGTCGCCATCCACGGAGTCGGCTCACGCTGGGATCCGATCGTCGGGATCGAGGGCCCGTTGGACTTCCGCAGCGCTATCACCACCCACATCGGCGCAGGCGGCAAGTAAGCAGGCGTCGTTGAAACCGTTGGAGTGATCGTCGATGGCCACTGTCGCCCCCTATGGCGCCTGGGCGTCATCCATCTCTGCCCAGAGCCTGGCCAAAGGCGCTATCGGGGTCTCGTCTCCGCGCGCGGTCGATGGCCGGCTGTACTGGCTGGAGAACAGGCCCGAACAGAGCGGAAGGCTGGTGGCGATCACCGGCGACGCCAGCGGCTTCCGCGAACTGACGCCGGAAGGCTTCAACGTCCGCACACGGGTGCATGAGTACGGCGGCGCGCCGTACACGATCGTCGGCCGGACCCTCTACTTTGCGAACTTTGCCGACCAGCGGCTCTACGCGCAGGTTGGCGACGCCGCGCCGGTCGCCTTGACGCCCGAAGGCTACCGCTACGCCGACCTCGTCGAGCGGCCGGGCCATTGCTTGATCGGCGTGCGCGAGGATCACACGGATCCCACCGACGTGAAGAACGCAATCGTCGCGCTGTCGGGTGAACCCGGCGATGCGGGCCGTGTCCTCTTTGGCGACAGCGACTTTGTCGCCTACCCGAGGCTCAGCCCGGACGGGCAGCGGCTCGCCTGGATGGCGTGGGACCACCCGAATATGCCGTGGGACGACACCACCCTCTATGTCGGCGAGCTCGAGGGTGAGCGGGTGATCAACGTCGCGGCCGTCGCCGGCGGGGTCGGCGAGTCGGCAATGGAGCCGGTCTGGGCGCCAGACGGGACGCTCCATTTCATCTCGGACCGCTCCGGCTTCTGGAACCTCTATGCGCTGCGCGACGGCGAGACTCAGCCGTTGCTGCCGATGGACGCCGAGTTCGCCGGCCCTCTCTGGGGGCTCGGGCAGTCCAACTACGTGATCTTGGGCGACGGCCGCATCGTGGCAAGCTACGGCGACGCCAACGGCGACCACCTGGTCGTCATCGCCGGGGCCGAGGCGCGCGAGATCCCGACGGCCGTTCTCTTCGCTGAGCAGCCTGCAAAGGCTCGACGATCGCACCGTAGCGCTGCTTGCCGGCTCGGCGCTCGAGTCCGGGGTGCTGGCGACGATCGACATCGAGACCGGCGAGGCGACCATCGTGCGCCACCCGTCGCCGACGACGCTTGCGCCGGCCTGCGTCGTCGCGGGCCGAGGCGATCACTTTCGCCAGCGCCGACGGCCTGCCGGTGCACGCGCTCTACTACCCGCCGACCAATCCCGACTTCGCCGCGCCCGCCGGCGAGAAGCCGCCGCTGATCGTGCAGGCGCACGGCGGGCCGACCGGGCAGGCCTCGGCCGTCCTTCAGCCTCGCCAACCAGTTCTGGACCTCGCGCGGCTTCGCGCTGGTCGACGTCGACTACGGCGGCTCGGCCGGCTACGGGCGCGCCTATCGCCAGCGGCTGAACGATCGATGGGGCATCGTCGACGTCGAGGACGTGATCGCGGCGGTGAAGCACCTGGCCGCAGAGGGCCTGATCGACCCCAACCGCACGGCCATCCACGGCGGCAGCGCCGGCGGCTTCACGGTCCTGGCCGCGCTCAGCCAGAGCGACGTCTTCAAGGCGGGCGCGAGCTTCTATGGCGTCGCCGACCTGGGAGCGCTGGCCCGCGACACCCACAAGTTCGAGAGCCGCTACCTCGACAACCTCGTCGGCCCCTGGCCGCAGGCGAAGGCGGTCTATGACGCGCGCTCGCCGCTCAACCATCTGGACGGCTTCCGCACGCCCCTGATCATCTTCCAGGGGTCGGAGGACCCGATCGTGCCGCCGAACCAGGCGCACATGATCCTGGAGGCCCTGCGCAAACGGCAGCAGCCGGTGGCCTACATCGAGTTCGCCGGCGAGAGCCACGGCTTCCGCCGCGCCGAGAACCTGATCGCGGCCAAGGAGGCGGAACTCTACTTCTACGGCCGCGTCTTCGGTTTCAAACCCGCCGACGACCTGCCCGAGATCCCCATCGAGAATTTGCCGCGCTAGCCTAGCGCCGGCTCTCAATGCCGTGTGGGGATGACCACCGGCAGGGATTCGTAGCCTTTCACGAAGGTCGAGAAGACCCGCTTCGGCTCGCCGGCGACGACGATCTCGGGGAAGCGCCGCAGGATCTCTTCCCAGATCACGCGCAGCTGCAGCTCGGCTAGCCGGTTTCCGACGCAGCGGTGGATGCCGAACCCGAAGGAGACGTGATGGCGCGGGCGCTCGCGGTCGATGAGGTAGGCGTTCGGGTTGTCGATCACTTCGTCGTCGCGGTTGCCCGAGACGTACCACATGGCGACACGGTCGCCCGCTCGGATCATCTTGCCGCCGACCTCGGTGTCCACCTTTGCCGTGCGCCGCATGTGCGCGAGCGGCGTCTGCCAGCGGATCGTCTCCGACACCATCGACGGGATCAGCGACGGATCCGCACGCAGCTTGGCGTACTGGTCCGGGAACTTGTTCAGCGCGTAGACGCTGCCGCTGATCGTGTTGCGGGTCGTGTCGTTGCCGCCGATGGTGAGCAGGATGACGTTCCCCAGGTACTCGAACTGGTCCATGCCGCGCGTCGCCGCACCGTGCGCCAGCATCGAGATCAGGTCGCCCGTGGGCGCGGCGTTCACCCGCTCGTTCCACAGGTTCAGGAAGTAGGTCCCGTACTCGAACATCTCGGCGCGCTTCTGCTCCCAGCTGTCGACGATGCCGTGGCCCGGCCGCGTCATGACCATGTCCGACCAACGGGTCAGGCGGCGACGGTCCTCCTGCGGCATGCCGAAGAGGGTGGCGAGCGTCATCGCCGTGAGTTCCATCGAGACCTTGTCGACCCAATCGAACTCTTCGCCGATCGGCAGGGAGTCGAGGATCGCGGCGGCCCGCTCGCGGATGAGCGGCTCCATGACCGCGAGCGTCGCTGGCGAAACGGCCGGACTCACGGTCTTGCGCTGCACGTCGTGCTTGGGCGGGTCCATCGCGATGAACATGCGCGGGCCGCCACCCTGTCCCGGTCCTCCGAACGGGCTGCCGTCGTTCCCTGGTCCGCCGCCTTCGGCCGTCATCCGGTCGACGACCGCCTGGCTCGGCGGCAGTGTGATGCCGCCTTCAGACGAGAACGCCTCGTGGTTGGTGTCGACGGCCATGATGTCGTTGAACTTGGTGATCGCCCAATGCGCCGCGACCTCGCCCTCGGGCGTGAAGTGGACCGGGTCCTCCTTCCTCAGCCGCTCGAAGTAGGGCCACATCGCGTCGGCCTGGAACAGCGCGGGGTGGGCCGGGTTCAGCGTCTCGAGCGGCTCGGCGTAAGCGGCCTCGCGCGCGCTCTTCAGGTCAATCGATCCGTCGCTCATCCAGGCCGCTCCACGAAAGACTCGTTGCAGAGATTAGCGGATAAGACGGCCCGCTACGCAGTTCTGCAAGGCGGCGAGGCCGAATTGGACCGCCAAGGTCGCCAAGGACGCCAAGATTCAGCGGGAGAGAACCAAAGCGGCGCACTCCGTCCTTGAGCAATTCGACGTTGAAATTGATAAGGAAAGCGAGCGGAAGACCCGAAAGCTTCAAGTAGGTTAGAACTTGCGCCTCATGCAGGCGCAAGAGTTGCTCGACAGCTTTGACTTCGACAATGACGCTCTCGCCGACGACGAGATCGAGACGATACCCTGCGTCCAGGGTCACCCCGTCATAGACGACCGGCAGAACGACTTGGCGACGCACGGCAACCCCGCGCGTCAGGAGTTCGTGCGCGAGGCACTGCTCATAGGCCGTCTCAAGCAAATCTGGGCCGAGAGCCCTGTGCACCTTCAGGGCAGCGTCCACCACGCTCCTCGCGAGCGCGTCGACGCTGGCGGTTGGCTCTTGGCGGCCTTGGCGACCTTGGCGGTCCAAATCGGCCCCTGACACCGGCAAGGACTCGCCGGACTAAGCCGGGATGAACTTCAGGGCGATGCCGTTGTCGCAGTAGCGCAGGCCTGTGGGGCGCGGACCGTCGTCGAAGACGTGGCCCTGGTGGCCCAGGCAGCGCGCGCAATGGTACTCCGTGCGCGGAATGCCGATCGCAAAGTCCGCCTGCTTGCCGAGTACGCCCGGCATCTCGGTCCAGAAGCTCGGCCAGCCGGTGTGGGAATCGAACTTCCAGTCCGACTTGAACAGTGGCAGGCCGCAGCCAAGGCAGGCGAAGACGCCCTTTCTGTGCTCGTTCAGGAGCGGGCTGGTGAACGGCTGCTCGGTGCCCTGGTGGCGGAGCACTTGGTAAGCCTCGGGCGGCAGGCGGCTTTTCCATTCGGCGTCGCTGAGCTTGCGCCAGGGCGAGCCCGCGAACGCCTGCTCGTTGTTGGCGCGGGCGAGCGGGGCCGCGGCGACAAAGCCGGTGGCGGCGGCGGCGAAAAGGGCGGTTCGGCGGGTTAGGGAAAAGGCGGACGTTTTCATGGCCTCGACTTAGTAGCTGGAAGGCGCTGCGTCCACAGGTAGAGCGGACACTTTCTTAGAGTACGATGGCCAAGCGCGACTGGATCAGCCGAGCCCCGCTTCTTCCGGCAGGCCCAGCATGATGTTCAGGTTCTGCACCGCGGCGCCGGCGGCGCCCTTCCCCAAGTTGTCGAGCAGGGCGGCCAGCCGCGCCTGCCGTCCATCCGCCGACGCGAAGACAAAGAGACGCAGCCGGTTCGTGCCGTTCAGGCCCTCGGGATCGAGCGTGCTGACCGCCCTCGCCTCTTCTGGGCTGGCGACCTCGACGAACCGCTCGCCGGCGTAGGCGCTGGCGAGCGCGGCGTGGATGTCAGCCGGCGACGGGGCCCCGGGCAGCGCCCAGAGCTGCAAGGGCGCTTCGACGATCATGCCCTGGGCGTAGCGGCCGACCGCGGGGGCGAACAACGGACGCTCGACGAGCCCGATGTTCGCCTGCATCTCCGGCACGTGCTTGTGGTCGAGGTCGGTCGCATAGACGCGATAGGGAACGCGAGTGAAGTTCGCCGCGTGGCTGTCCTCGAACTCGGCGATCATCGCCCGCCCGCCGCCCGAGTAGCCGGAGACGGCGTTGATGGTGACCGGCCAGTCGGCCGGAACGAGGCCGCCCGAGACCAGGGGCCTTAGGAGCGCGATCGCGCTCGTCGCGTAACAGCCTGGGTTGGCGACCCGCGTTGCGGCCGCGATCGCGGCGCGCTGGCCCTTGGCCATTTCGGGGAAGCCGTACGTCCAGCCGGCTGCCGTCCGGTGCGCGGTCGAGGCGTCGATGACCTTCACCGCCGGATTGGCGATCAACCGAACCGCCTCACGCGCCGCCTCGTCCGGCAGGCAGAGGATGACGAGCTCGGCGCCGTTCAGGAGTTCGGCGCGGGCGCCGGCGTCCTTGCGCCGTGCCGGGTCGATGGCCATGAGCTCCAGGTCGCCCTGCGTCGCCAGACGCTCGCGGATCTGCAACCCTGTCGTCCCCGCCTCGCCGTCGATGAACACCTTGAAGGCCATGATCAGCTCCCGATCCTCCCCCGTTGGGGGAGGGGGACCGCGCGAAGCGTGGTGGAGGGGGCCTGCCGCGCCTCGGCGATCGCCGGACTAGATATAGAGGATAGGCTTCGAACGGGTGGAGCGGCGACTCGCCCCCTCCACCGCTTCGCGGTCCCCCTCCCCCGTTGGGGGAGGATTAGCGCTTCGAGAACTGGAAGCTTCGGCGGGCCTTGGCCTTGCCGTACTTCTTGCGCTCGACCACGCGGCTGTCGCGGGTCAGGAAGCCGTGCGGCTTCAAGAGCGCCCGCAGCGCCGGCTCGTAGTAGGTGAGCGCCTTGGAGATGCCGTGGCGCACGGCGCCGGCCTGGCCGGAGAGGCCCGAGCCCTTCACCGTGGCGGTGACGTCGAACTGGCCGAGACGGTCGGCGATCTGCAGCGGCTGGGCGATCATCATGCGCAGCACCGGCCGGGCGAAATAGATCTCCTGGTCGCGGCCATTGATCGTGATCTTGCCGCGGCCGGGCTTGATCCAGACGCGGGCGATGGCGTTCTTGCGCTTGCCGGTGGCGTAGGCGCGGCCCTGCGCGTCGATCACCGGCTCCCGCGCGGCGGCCTCCGCTGCAGCTTGCGGGGCGAGCGCTTGCAGGGCTTCCAGACCTTCGGCCATCGCTACTGACTCCGGCACGTTCTTGGGTTCATCGCCCTTGAAGTCGATGACCTCGGGGCTCTGCGCCGCATGGGGGTGGTCGGCGCCGGCGTAGACGCGCAGGTGGGTCAGCTGGGCGCGGGCGAGCGGGCTCTCCTTGGGCAGCATGCGCTCGACCGCCTTCATCAGGATGCGCTCGGGAAAGCGGCCGCCGAGAATGGCGCCGGCCGTGCCGCTCCTTGATCCCGCCGGGATGGCCGGTGTGCCAGTAGTAGGTCTTCTGCTCGAGCTTGCGGCCGGTGAAGCTGCACCTCGTCGGCGTTGACGACCACGACGTGGTCGCCGCAGTCGACGTTCGGGGTGTAGTCGGGCCGGTGCTTGCCGCGCAGCCGAAGCGCGATGAAGCTCGCCAGGCGGCCGACGACGGCGTCCTGGGCGTCGATCACGACCCACTTCTTGTCCACGTCCGCCGGCTTCAGCGCGACGGTGGTCCTGGTGTTCATGACGGTCTGTTCTTCAGAAAACGCGAAGGCGCGGCGATTACCGGCGCCCGACCCGCATGTCAATCGAAATTGAGCGCGATCCAGCGTCGCAACGCCTTATCATGCAAGGCGTCGGCGATATCGGTATTATAATACCGTCTCAGGCGCGGCGCGCGCGCCAGGCCTGCAGGACGGCCGCGCCGAGCACGGCCGTGGCCAGCGCCTGGTGCAGCTGGCTGAGCGGCCACGGCGCATAAGCCATCAGCGTCGCGATCCCCAGCAGCACCTGCACCAGCACGAGCCCGCCGGTGAGGAAGGCGATCAGCCGCTCGGGGATGGTCAGGATGCGGGTTCGCATGGCGTCGAGCACCAGCGCCATGGCCACGACGAGCACCGCGTAGGCGACCAGCCGGTGGTTGAACTGCACCGCCGCCTGGCTGTGCAACAGGGTTCGCCACAAGCCGCCGGACCAGTAGTCGGCGGGGAAGAAACGGCCGCCCATCAGCGGCCAATCGTTCTCGACCAGCCCCGCCTGGTTGCCGGCGACGAGCGCGCCCAGCAGGCACTGGATATAGACGAGCGCCGCCAGCAAGCTCGCCAACGGACGCCAGATGGTGGGCACGGGCGGCTTGCCGCGGCCGAACCAGGCCTCCAGGCCCGCCCAGATCAGGGCCGCAAACAGCAGAAGCGCCAGGCCCAGGTGGACCGCCAGCCGCTCCGGCGCGACAGCGACACGCCCTTCGAGCCCGCTCGCCACCATCCACCAGCCGACCAGCTCCCTGCAGCGCGCCTAAGGCCAGCAGCACGATCACCGGGACGATCAGCCGGCCGGGGATCATGCGCAGCGCCAGGAAAGCGATCAACGGGCCCGCGAACACCACCCCGACCAGCCGGCCGAGCAGCCGATGCGTCCACTCCCACCAATAGATCGTCTGGAACGCCTCCAGCGGCATGCCGCTGTTCACGTCGCGGTACTGCGTCGTCTGCTGGTATTTGTGGAACGCGTCCTGCCAGGCGGCGTCGTTCAAGGGCGGGATCACGCCCATGATCGGATTCCACTCGGTGATCGAAAGGCCCGAGCCCGTGAGCCGGGTCGCGCCGCCGACGACGACTAGCGCAAAGACGAGCACAGCTGTCACGAACAGCCAGATGGCGACCGGTCTCGCTTGGTCGGGAGCGACGTCGCGCGCCACGAATAGCCCTCGCCTGCTCCGGCGCCGCCTTGCAGCGCCTGGACCTGAGCCTTATGCCGTTGCGCCCATGAAGGCGAGAGCACGCAAGGCGATCGGCGGCCTGGGCATCCTGGTCTTCCTAGGCGTCTACCTCTGGATCGCCTCGTCGATCGGCATGCGCTTGCCGAACCAATGGGCCATCCGCCTCGCCTACTACGCCGCCGCCGGAATCGCCTGGGGCCTGCCGCTTATTCCGCTGATCGGGTGGATGAACCGGGGGGAGTAAGGGGCGGCTCGCAGCTGCCCGCCTTCGTCTCGCTACCGCGCGCGGCATTCGCCTTCGGCGCTCCGGCGCGTCGCGCCGAAGCTAGATCTTGGCTCCGCCGAGATCAGCGAAGGCGGAATGGTCGGAGCGGCGGGATTCGAACCCACGACCCCTTGACCCCCAGTCGCCCATCAAGTGCTCCGGCGTGATCCCGTGTTACACGCTCGATAGGCCATTTCCCTTGAGTGGTAAAGGGATTCGTGGGACACCGTGTAACCGCGCATGACGTCAGAGAACGGGTTGAGCGGAACCTGAAACGGAACCTGGGAGCCTGATCCATGCCGAAAGTGACCCTCAACGAACGGTCGATTCGGCGGGAGCCGCCCGCCGCCGGCCAGATCGAATTGCGGGACGCCTACCTCCCTGGATTCGGCCTTCGGATCGCCTCCGGTGGCGCCCGAACCTACTTCGTCATGCGCCGCGTCAGCGGCCGGATGGTCCGCCGCACGATCGCCCGTGCGCACATTGGGGATGGCCCGCTCGCGCCCGGCGAGCTTTCGGTGGCGGACGCGCGGGACCGAGCTCGCG
This sequence comes from uncultured Alphaproteobacteria bacterium, assembly GCA_963794315.1. GTDB lineage: Bacteria > Pseudomonadota > Alphaproteobacteria > Caulobacterales > Caulobacteraceae > Poindextera. Next base: position 41,100 of record CAWCDF010000004.1, on the reverse strand, counting down.
ACGTGCTTGCCGAACTCGCCCGCGGGATCGATCCGAGAGCCGAAGCGGAGGAAGCCCTGCAGCGCGCGGAGGCCGAAGCCGCGGAGGCGTCGAGCGCGGCCGAAGCTGAGGCCAGCCAAACGTTCAAGGCGGTCGCGGAGGCTTACCTCGCCGACCAGCTCAAGGGCGGCGGCGCCAAGCTGCGGACCCGGCCCGAGTTGCAGCGCAAGCTCGATGTCGACCTGAAGGCTTGGCATGACCGCCCGATCACTGAGATCACCAAGGCTGAGATACGGGACCTTGTGCGGGCCAAGGCCCAAACCTCGCCCATCTCGGCGAACCGTTTGCTCAGCTTCATCAAGGTGGTGTTCGGGTGGGCGGCGGCGCTGGACAAGGTCGACTCCGATCCGGCCCGCGGCATCCGCGAGCCCGGCGACGAACACAGCCGCAACCGCTACCTCGACGATCGAGAGATCAGGATCTTCTGGAAGGCCTGCGACGGGCTCGGCGACCCGCCCGGTCGGATCTTTCAGCTATGTTTGGCGACGGGCCAGCGAAGAGGCGAAGTGGCCGGCTTGCGGCGCTCTGAACTCGGCAAGCTGCCCTACTCCACCACCGTCAAAGACCCGAAGACACGCCGCGAAAAGACGATGGAGGTCGAAGGTGACGCTTGGATTCTTCCGGAGGACAGGGTCAAGCGAAAGGTCGAGCACGCCGTTCCGCTGAGCAAGCTCGCTCGGGCCTTGATCGACGGCGCGCCAGCGCTGGCGGATGCCGAGGGCAAGCGCTTCGACCATATCCTGGCAAGCGGCGCCCGGGGCGATCAGGCCGTCAGCGGCTGGAGCCGCTACAAGGTGGCGCTGGACGAAGCGATCGGCAGGATGATCGCCGAGGAAGCTGAGGAACCCTACGACGCCGAACGCCACAAGCTCGCGCCGTGGCACCTGCACGACCTTCGGCGAACCTGTGCAACCCACCTCCAAAAGCCGCCGCTCAGCGTGCCGGAGCAGGTGATCTCGAGGATCCTGAACCACGCCGAAGGCGACGGCCGCTCACAAACGGCGACCTACACCGTCTACGGGTTCGATCGGGAAGCCGTCAATGCCCTCCAGGCGTGGGGTGAGAGGCTGGCGATGATCACGGGGCTCAACGTCGTGCCGATGAAGGGCGCGCGGGCGTGAAGGTCGACGCAGAGTTGGTGGCCGACGCTGTAGATGCCGCCGGCATCGACACCGCTGGTAAGCCCGCTTTCGAGGCTGACTTCATAGCAACGGTGGAAAGGTTTGGCTTCTTCTCGGAGGCTGCCACCCGCGCTTTCAAACTCACGCCGGCACAGGCGCGCGATTGGTTCGACCGGCTGGCGAAGGCGTTTCGGCGGGTGGAACGCGAGCTCGAAGGTTCAGCGGACCTCTTCTTTCATTGGCCGCCGGTCCACCCCCCGGACGAGTATCGGTCGCTGTTCTCACCGGGCGCAGTCGAGGCCTTCTCGCGCGAGATCGCGTGGTGGAGGGCAGGGTCGGAGCAGCTCAAAGACCTAGTCTTAGTTGGGCCGGGCCGCACACGTGTGTCCGGGCCCAAGGCGGGCTCGGCGCAGGCGGCCTATTCGTTGTTGTGCCGACACGGAGTCACCCCGACCACGACGGCGGAAGCCCCCTTTTTTCGTCTGACCGAAGTCATCTTTAGAGCGCTGACTGGTCGGACCGTTCGCAAGGGCGACGGCATCGAGGCAGCGTGCCGGGCGGTGTTCGCGAGCGAGCGACGCGAGATCGCGGAGCAAATCAGCCCCTAGACCAGCGAATGTCGCTGTGACAGGCGTCCGTCACGAATGCTCCACCTGTGTCCACACGCAAGCACAGGGGTGCGCCATGCCCGTTGAAGTTCATCTTCGCTTCGAAGATTTGCGGTCCCGCGGAATTGTCCGCAACAGAACTCAGCTATCACGATTGGTCGCCAACGCCCAGTTTCCAAAGGGCTTTTTGCTGTCAGCCAATTGCAGGGTTTGGACCGAGTTCGAGATCGAGGGCTGGCTAGAGACCCGACGCGCCCACGCTACGGCCTGAACCCTAGAGCGCCAGGGGGATAGTCTCATGGGCGTCCTCGACCTCGAGGCGATCCGAGCCCAGCTCAAGGCCAGGGCTGGCGAGCTCGCGCGCCGCTATCTCGGCAAACCCAACCGAGCCATGAGCACGCGCGCCCAACTGCGCTTCGGCGCCAAGGGCTCGCTCGCGGTCGAGATCGCGGGCGACAAGGCCGGCGTCTGGTGGGACTTCGGGGCCGATGAAGGCGGCGACCTGCTAGACCTGATCCGGCGCGAACGCGGCTGCGGCTTCGTTGAGGCGCTGGATGAGGCGGTGAAGTTCGTCGGCGGCTGCGCGGCGCCGGTCCCGGCCCGCGCCAAGGCTGCTTCTCCCGATCCTGCGGACAAGCAGCGCAAGATCGACCTCGCGATCAAGATCCTGAACGAAAGCTGGCCCATCAAGGGCACGCTCGGCGAGACCTATCTGAAGCGCCGCGGGCTGTTCGTACCCGACGGCGTCGATCTCCGGTTTCACCCGCGGTGCCCGCGCGGCCAAGACCGCGTCCCGGCGATGATCGCGCCCATGCGCTCGATCGCCACGGGCGAGATCACCGCGATCCATCGGACCTACATCGCGCCGGACGGCTCGAAGGCCAAGCTGCACGAGGACGACAAGGCCAAGAAGATGCTGGGCCGTGCAGCCGGCGCCGCGGTGATGCTTGACGGCTTCGACACGGTCACCGGCGGCCTCTTCATCAGCGAGGGCATCGAGAACGGCTTGGTGGCCCGCTGCCTGGGCTGGGCGCCGGTCTGGGCGCTCGGCAGCGCTGGCGCCATGGCGTGCTTCGACCCGCTTTCGGGGGTCGAGGCTCTCACCATCCTGGCTGATCCTGGCGAGCGCGGCGGGCGGGCCGCGAGGGCCTGCGCCGAACAATGGATCGCAGCCGGCGCGGAGGTGCGCGTCGTTCAGCCCCGCGGCGACGGAGACTGGAACGTCGCGCTCCGCGCATGGCGGGTGCCATGAGCACCGAAATGGACGAGCTCGTGGCGGCCGGAGGCACGATCAGCAGGCCAGAGCCGGCCGCCCGCGGACAGGCGGCCGACTCGCCGTTCCGCGTCACCGACTTCGGCGACATCAAGCCGGAACAGCACAAAGACTGGATCGTCGAGGACGTCTTGGCGGCCGGCGAGCTTACCGTCTGGTACGGATTCCCCGGCGACGGAAAGTCGGGGCTGGTAGGCGATGCTGCAGCCCACGTGGCGGCCGGCCTTCCTTGGTTCGGCAAACCTGTCCAGCAGCGCGCGGTTTTGATCGTCGCCGCTGAACGCCCCGCCCTCGTCCGACGACGTCTGAGGGCGTGGGCCAAGGAAAACAAGATCGAGGATCGGCTCCCCCTCGCCGTGGTCGAGGGCGCCGTCGACCTGGTCTCCAGTCCCGCGCATGCCGACGAGATCATCCGGATCGGCCGCGCGGTGGAGGTCCGCTACAAGATCAAGGTCGGCTTGGTGATCATCGACCCCAAGGCCCAGGTCATGGGCGGCGGCGACCCCGACCGCGACAAGGACATCAACGCCCTGGCCGCCAACGTGAGGCGCATCCAAGCCGGCCTCGACGGGGCGCACGTCGCCCTCGTCGACCACGTTCCCTATGGCGCGCCAGAGCGCATGAAGGGCAGCGGCGCGCTTCCAGCCGCCGCCGATGGTTCCTTTCTGATCCGAAAGGAAAGCAAAGGCACGACCCGCACCATGGTCATCGGCTCCAAGGCGTTCAACGACGGCCCGGAGGAATTTGCGATCGCCTTCACCCTGAAGTCCGTCGAGGTCGGCAACGACAAGGGCAAGGTCACGACCGCGCCCATCGTCGTCCCGGCCGCTAAGCCCACCACCGCGCATCAGCGGCGCTCGCGGAGCCGGACCGAGCAGAAGATCATGGCCGCCTACGGCAGGCTCGTGGACGAACAGAAGACCTACCCCGCGCCACCCGTCCCCGGCGTTCGGCTAGGAACCCGCGCCGTCACGCTGGCCGATCTGCGCGAGGTGGCCACATCGCTCGGCATCTTCTCCAAGCCGAAGCCCGCCGCGGACGCCGACCAAAAGGAACAGGACAAATGGCGCAACGGCCGTGACCACGCCTTCACGCGCGGATTGGAGGCGGCCACCGACCCCTTCGGCGGCGAGCTGCGGCTCGAGAACGAGTTCGTCTGGGCGCCTTACGCCGCCGTCTCGGCGTTCGTGGACGAATGAGGACGCCGAGAGGACGGCAGCGAGGACAAACGAGGATGTATGAGGACGTATCGGACAGACAAAAGAGGACGAAAGAGGACACACTCCTAAGGAGTGTCCTCGTCCGTCCTTCTTGTCCGCGTCCTTCGGCTCGTGTGGCGAGCAGCTGAGCGACTGTCGCGCCAAAAGGCCAACCGTCTGCAGTGACCGTCGCGGCGAGCTTTTCACGGCACGGCGGCTGAGGGCGGGTGACATGACCCCGTGATCGGTACTCAAGTGCCGTGACTGTCAGGACCGTTGACGGATAAGGCGACACAGGCCAGCCTTGTCGCCGACCTGGCCGCCAGGTTCCGCTTCAGGTTTCGCTTTGATGCCCGCTGACCGCCCCTCAATCGCCCCCCGGCTGCCGTCAACTCGCTCGGCGGTCAGCAACGGGAAGCGGCCGTTCGCCTCGGCCGATGGGCGAAGTTCGGGCGCGCGGTTGCTGCGGGACCGCGAGCGTGACCTTGCCGAAACGCTCGGCGGCATGGCGTCGCTCTCGCCGGGAGAGAAGCTGAGGGTGCAGGCTTGCGCCCTGGTCTCATGCCGAGTTGAACAGCTGCGATCCGCTGTCGCGCGCGGCGCGGCTGACGTCGTCAGCGACGAAGACTTGGTTCGGATCACGGGCAGGCTCAGCCGCGAGCTGGCCGCGCTCGATCGATTGGCCGCGGCCAAGTGCAAGGCCGCCCCGGCGCCCGCCGGTCTGCACGCGTACCTCGAAGGCAAGGCCCGGCGCGCGGAGGCCGTCGCATGACGCCGCTGCGACCACCACTTTAGGCGCCAATCATTCGACACCCCGGCGCGCGTTGGCGCCCACAAAATTCCTGCAGTCCAGTTTTCTCGCGTCCGGGCCCCGATGGGCCGCTGCGGGCAGCCCACGCGCTCTTCCCTACCAGATGTAGCATCTAAGAGCCACGCGTGCCTCGGAGCCTCGCCGGCGGTCAGCCCTCCGGGATTGTCCGCTTTCAGGCGCTGACCCGATGTCTGCTACCGACCTTGAGCCGACGTTCGTCGCGTCTCTCCGACCCAGGCTAAGCTCGAACGGCCAATGACCGCTAATGACTCAAAGCGGCCATAACCAAGGTCTGCTCTTGGGCAGGTCGCTGACGTCCGCTTGCGACCCAAAGCAGACCTAGCAAGGAAGGCCGCTGCTGCGGGCGGCGGGACGAAACACCCAGCTCCCGTTGACAAGGCGGGTCGCCGCGCCTCCATGCTGAAGCTCAAGCGGGTAGCTCGGTTGGAGTGTCGCGTCGACCTATCGCCCGCCTGGACGCCTAACAGCTTGTTTTGCCTGAATGCCAACATGAGAAGAGATCTACAGTCGCAATGGCGGACGTCTTCGTCTCCTATTCCTCCCAGGACCGGGAACGCGTCATTCCGCTGGTCGAGGCGATCGAGCAGCGCGGCTGGAGCGTGTGGTGGGACCGCAAGATCGACGCGGGAACCACCTTCGACCGCGAGATCGAGACCGCGATCGACGAGGCCAAGTGCATCGTCGTGGTCTGGTCGACGAACTCCGTTGCTTCCGACTGGGTGCGCAGCGAGGCGCATGAGGGCCTGACGCGCGGCATCCTGGCGCCGGTGTCGATCGACGCGGTGCGCCCTCCGCTTGCCTTCCGCCTCACCCAGACCGTCGACCTCACCGCCGCCGACGCAGGCGCCGAGCCGCTGCTGGAGGCGATCCGCAAGTTCTGCCCGCTTGGCCTGCGCGCTGGGCGAAACCAGTCGCCGTTCATCGGCCGCGCCGCCGAGTTCGGCCGGCTGACCGGATTGGTCGCGCGCGCCCGCGAGGGCTCGGGCAGCTTCCTCCTGCTTTCCGGTGAAGCTGGCGTCGGCAAGACCCGCCTGGTGCATGAGACCGAAGCCCACGCCCGCAACGAGGGGATGTTGGCGCTCTCCGGCCGCTGCGTCCTGGCCGAGGGGGCGACGCCCTACCAGCCGCTGATCGAGCAGATCGAGCAGGCGTCCAGGCTCGTGCCGCCGCAGAACCTGCGCGCAGCGTTGGGCGAGAATGCGCCCGAGCTCGCCAAGTTGATGCCGGAGTTGAAACATCAGTTCCCGGACATCCCTGAGCCCCTGGCGTTGCCGCCGGATCAGGAACGCCGCTTTCTGCTGCATGGCTGCGGCGAGTTCATCGACCGCGCCGCCCGCGTGCAGCCGATGCTGCTCGTCTACGAGGACCTGCACTGGGCGGGCGAGTCCACCTGCCGGCTGCTGCGCCACCTCGCCGAGCGTCTTCGCGACTCGCCGGTGCTCATGATCGGCACCTACCGCGCCACTGACCTCGATCCCACCCAGCCCTTCGCCGAGACGATGCACGAGCTCTTACGCGAACGGCTGGTCGAGGACATGACCCTGCAGCGGCTCTCGGCCGCCGACGTCGCCGCCCTGCTCGAGGGTCGCGCCGGCCAGACGCCGCCGAAAGAGCTGGTCCAGCTCATCTATGCGGAGACCGAGGGCAACCCCTTCTTCGTCGAGGAGCTCTACCGGCACCTCGATGAGGCGGACAAGCTGTTCACGGAAGACGGCAAGTTCCGGTCCGGCGTCTCGATCGCCGACACCGAGGTGCCGCGCGGGGTGCGGCTGATCATCGAGCATCGGCTCGCCAAGGTCAGCGAGGAATGCCGCAAGCTGCTGACCGCCGGCGCTGTCGCCGGTCGGGTCGTGAGTTTCGAGCTGCTGTCCCGTATCGGCGACCTTGCCGACGATCCCCTTTTCGACGCGCTCGACGAGGCGGCAAGTGCGTCGGTCATGGAGGAGATCCGGGTCGGGCGTGAGGCGCGCTATCAGTTCGTGCACGAACAGATCCGCCAGACCCTGGTTAGCGCGCTGTCGCTGCCGCGGCGCCAGCGGCTGCATCTGCGGATCGCCGACGCGCTGGAGCTGGGTCCCTCGGCCCAAGTGGAAAAGAATGTCGGCGAGATCGCGTTTCACCTCTATCAGGCCGGCGCCGCGGCGGACCCTGAGCGGACGGCTAAGCATCTCCTGACCGCCGGCCAGCGGGCAATCGACGCCGTCGCGTTCGAGGACGCGATGAAACTGCTCGACATGGCCGTCGAAGTGGCGACGGAGGACGATCGGACGTCGCTCGCACGTGTTCAGTTCATGCGGGGCCTGGCGCTACGTGGCGCGGCGCGTATCGATGATGCGCTGGCGGCGCTCACCGCGGGACTTGCGCTCGGCGAGGATGTCGAGGGCTATGTCCCGCTGCTGCATCAGCGTGCGGCGCTTTATGTCGACCTCTACCGCGGCGCCGAAGCGTTGCCGGACCTGGAGAAGCTGCTCGCCATCGCCCAGGCGAATAGCGACGGGCCGCTGGAGCTCACCGCCCAGCGTCTGCTCGCCGACGCCCACTACAAGCTCTCGCTCGACCAGCCGCAACACGCACAGCTGACGCGGGACGCCTGCGAGCGAACCATCGAGCTCGCCCGCGCCGCAGGCGACAAGCCGGCGCTGGCGCGCGCGCTCCTGCTCACCGCGCACTTCGTCGACTACTGGGCCGACTACCGGCCGACCGCGGTGACGAATGTCGAGGAAGCCAAGGCGATCGCCGAGGACCTCAAGGACCAGGACCTGCTCCTCGACGTCGCTACTATGGAGCTGCGGGTCCGACTGCTCACCGTCAATCAGTACAACGACCGCGCCGAGGAGGTGCTCAAACAGCTCGAGGCCCGGCGCGATCCGATCCGCACAAAGGAGCATCTGTTCTGGATGATCATCCCGGTGCGCAATGCCGGGCAGCTCCGGCGCAGTATCGAGATCTGTGACCGCGCGATCGAGCTTGCGGCACGCCTCGACGTGCCGCCGGTGCAGTACCCGACCTTCAAGTCGGCGGCGCTGATCGCGCTGGGCCGCTACGGAGACGCCTCGGACTCACTCGCCCAGGAGGTCACCCACAGCGGCTACCGCTTTGGCGCCGCCCTGCAGCGCTACGGATACTTCGCGCTCAAGAGCCAGCTCGGGGCGGTGCGCGAGATGCTGGACGAGGCAGAGGCGCTGATCGCGGAAGAGCGCGCTCTGAACCGCGTGTGGATGGTGGACGGCATCGTCGACATCCTGAGCACCGCCGCCGCGCGCGCCGGCTTGCAGACCGAGGCTCGGGCGCTTGTCGCGAAGGCGGTGCCCGAGTCCAAGCCGCACACGCTGGCGGCTGGTCATTTGTCGCTGGCCGAAGGCGACGCCGAAGCCGCGCTTCAGGCGGCCCGGCGCCAGCAGAAAACGACCCGCGACAACGGCCTGCTGTTGCTCGAGGCCGACGCCTCCGAGCTGGCCGCTGCAGCGCTGATCGCGCTCGGGCGCTGGGACGAGGCGCGCGACCAGGCCAGCGCGGCGATCGCCTTCTGCGAAGAGACGGGCTACCGCAACCTCCTCTGGCGGCTGCTGGCCCACCGCGCCGCCGCCCACGCGGGCCTCGGCGCGGACAAGGAAGCCCGCGCCGACCGCGCCGCGGCTGAAGCGTTGCTCGAACAACTCGTCGAGGCGATCCCGACCGACGCTTGGAAGGCGACCTTCCTGGCGCAACCCTTGGCGAAGCAGGCGCTGGCATGACCATCGACATCCACGGCTTCTGCGATGAGCGGTTCGCGCCGCTCAAGGAGGCCTTCGCCGCCAACTTCGCTGAAGGGCTGGAGGTCGGCGCGTCGCTGGCGCTCTGCGAGCGCGGGCGACCCGTCGTCGACCTTTGGGCCGGCCATGCGGACGTTGAGCGTACGCGGCCGTGGAGCCGGGACACGATCGTCCTCATCTCGTCGAGCACCAAGATCGCAACGGCGACCAGCCTCCTGTTGCTGGTCGAGCGCGGAAAGGTCGACGTCGACGCGACGGTGGCGACCTACTGGCCGGAGTTCGCGCAAGGCGGCAAGGGCCGGGTCACGGTGCGCGAGGCGCTGAGCCATCGCGCCGGCGCGCCCGGATTCGACCCACCCGTCGCCGCGACCGCGCTGCATGATTGGGCCAGCGTCACCGCGCGCATCGCCGCAGAGCCGCACTGGTTCGGAGGCGAGAGCGTGCTCTGCTACCACCTCTCGACCTACGGCTTCATCCTGGGCGAGATCATCCGCCGCGTGGACGGCCGCCGCCCGGCGCAATTCTTCCGCGAAGAGATCGCCGAGCCCGCCGGCGTCGACCTGCAGATCGGGCTCCGCACGCCGGACGAGCTCGAGCGCGTGGCCCCGGTCTGCTACCTCGAGCCGCCAGCGCCGCGGACCGGCGAGGGAGATCCCCTGCTGCTGCGTCTGTTCATGAGCATCCTTCCGCCCGCCGACCCGGCTGCTTGGGAACAGCGCCATTACGAAGGCCCGTCGGGCAACGGCTACGCCAACGGACGCGCGCTGGCGCGGCTCGCCGCCATCATGGCCAACGGCGGCGCGCTCGACGGTGTCCGCTACCTCTCCAAGCCGCTCGTCGACGAGGCGACGCGCGAGCAGGTGTTCGCTACCGACCCCCTCTTCGGCCCGCTGCGCATGGCTATGGGCTTTGCGCTCGACGGCGAGACCTTCCCGGCGCCGACGGCGACGTCTTTCCACTGGGGCGGCTACGGCGGATCGCTGATTGGCGGCGACCAGACTACATGCCTGAGCTTCGGCTATACGCCGAACAACTTCATCGCGACCGGGGAACCCTTCGAAGACGATCGGTTCAAGCGCCTCTGGGGCGCGCTGACGCAGGTCATGAGGCGCGCGGCCGAGGCGGCGGCGTGAGCGTCGAGATCCACGGCTTTTGCGACGAGCGGTTCCAGCCCCTGAAGGACGCCTTCGTCGCCAACTTCGACGCGGGGCTGGAGCTGGGCGCGTCGGTGGCCGCGACCTGGCGAGGCCATCCGGTCGTCGACCTTTGGGCCGGCTGGGCCGACGTGGCCGAGACGCGCGCCTGGGACCGCGACACGGTGGTCCCGGTCGCGTCGACGACCAAGATGATGGTCACGCTCTGTCTGCTGATGCTGGTCGATGCGGGCCGCATCGACCTCGATGCGCCGATCGCGACCTACTGGCCGGAATATGCGGCGGGCGGCAAAGACCGTGTCACCGTGCGCGACCTCTTCACCCACCAGGCTGGCGCGCCGGGGTTTACACCGCCGGTGCAGGCTTCGCTCTTCCTGGACTGGGAAGCGTCGACGGCGCGCGTCGCGGCCGAGCCGCACTGGTTCGGCGGCGTGCGGCGGACGATCTACCATGCCTCGACGTACGGCCTGATCGGCGGCGAGCTCATCCGGCGCGTGGACGGTCGAACGCCCGTGCGGTTTTTCCACGATGAGGTGGCGGCGCCGGCCGGCCTCGACTTTCACCTCGGCCTCGCGGAGGTTCCGGACCCGACCCGCGTCGCGGAGGTCAAGCGTTCGCTGACGCGACCGGAGGCGCCTCCCGAGGGTCTCCTCGCGCGGCTCGTCGGGTCGGTCTTTGCTGGCCCGGGCGCCCCAACACCTGCAGCAACGAAGAACCTCAGCGCCAACGGCGTCACCAACGCCCGCTCCATCGCTCGCGGCTGCGCCATCTTCGCCGCCGCCGGCGTGCTCGACGGGCGGCGCTATCTCTCGGCGGCCCTCGTCGGCGAGGCGCACCGCGAGCAGGCTCGTGGCCAGTGCCCCTATCTGGGCGACCTGAGGATGGGCTTGGGGTTCGGAACCAACAGCGAGAGCTTTCACTACCCGTCCGCTCACGGCTACGGATGGGGCGGCTCGGGGGGGTCGGTCGGGTGGATGGACACGCGCCTCGGCTATAGTTTCAGCTATGCACCGAACCGCTTCCTGGCCGACCCTCACCTCGACAACCGCGTCGAGCGCTTGAGAAGCGCGATGAGAGAGGTCGCGGCCGACATCTTCCGCGAGAGCCAGATAACGTGAGGGAGATCTGCACCGGCCGCCCTGGGATATGGTCGTTCCTGACCACCCTCCGCGGACGTCGGAAACGAACGGCAGTGCGGCGCGGCCGATATCAGCTTTGGGTCGAGAGCGGTCATCGGCGCCGTGGCGCAGCGCGGACCTTCGGGATGTCTGCTATGCGCCAGAAGCGGTCATTAGAGAGCGAGACCGAACCAGGCCGTGGTCGCCGTCAACTTTTCGTCCTGCGACCAAGGCGACCCGACCTGCTTTCCGAAGGCGTTGAGCGCGTCACGCCGACTTGCTTGGGTGCCAGGTAGCCGCTCTGCCAACGCCGGGAGGTCTTTCTCTCTCACCATCTCCGTCACGATTCCCTTCCGCACGGCGGCATCGCGCACCGCCTCGCGATAAAATTCGCGTTCCGCAGCGTGCATTAGCGAGTGCGAAGCCAGGATCGCGCGAAGCGGCGGCAAAGGTCTTTCCGGCCCCGTCAGAACGCAGCAGGCTCTCAGCGCGCCATGGGTGGCGATGATTTCCTCCAGTGCACGGCCTGCCAGGTCTTGTGAGGACTTCCTGCACCGCTCGATGAACGCCTCGCTCGAACTCGAAGTCCATCGGCTCGGCATGATGGAATGGAAAGGTTGCTCCGACCCTATGGAAAGGTTGGTTCGACCCTTCGACCTTGGAGTCATAAAGCTGCATCCGACCGCGCAAGAGTATGCTCGGATCGGCTACCCGACCCCCCAACACGACATAGACCGCCCAGCCACCTTCATCGCGACCGTGGGCTGAGTGGGTGCGCACGCCCACTGAAACGGCGCTAGGGTCCTTTGACTGTCCGGTCATGTTCAAGGCTCGGCGCGAATACGCCGATCCTGCATCAACGCTGTGTCGATGATCAATCTGCGTCAGCGTCGGGCGAGCTCCTCGGCGGGGATCGACTGCTTTGGGTCGAAGGCGGGCAACGGCGCCTGGCCCAACGGCCGACCTCTGTTGTGGCTGCTAAGCGCCAGAAGCGGTCATTGGCGGAATACCCGGAAGCGGACGTTCCCAGTGTCCGCTAAGGGGGAAAGCGGACATGGCCATCTCAGAGCTGTGCCGGCGCTCGCCGGCGCTTAGGCAGCCAAGGCGGCGCCCACCAGTTTAGGGCGCCCATCAGGGAAACCAGCGCAGGCACGAGCAGAGTCCTGATGATCACGGCGTCGATGATGATGCCGACCGCGAGCGTCGATGCCTGGATCTTGACGATCTGATTGGGGTCGATGCTGAGCGATAGGAACGTCACCATAAGGACGAGCGCCGCACAGGTGACCAGCCGACCCGTCCTAGCGAGACCGCCGACGATCGCGGCGTCAGTTGAGCCTGTCCGGTCGTATTCCTCGCGGATACGCGAGATGACGAAGATTTCGTAGTCCATCGACAGGCCGAACAACGATGCGAAGACGATCGCGGGAATCCACATCCGGATCGCCCCCGTAGCAGGCGTCCCGTAGATCAGCGAAGATCCGTGACCCTGCTGCCAGAAGAAGACCATGAAGCCGAACGCGCATCCGAGCGACGCCACATTCAGCGCGACCGCTTTGACGGCCAGGACCAACGACCGCAGGGACACGACGAGGATCGCTAGCGTCACGAGGCTGACGACCGCGAGCAGAAGCGGGAAACTTCCATAGACCGCCTGGTTGAAAGATATGGCTTCCGCTGTGGCGCCGCCGACGTCGGCCGCGCCGCCCGGCAAAGCGGCCAGCCGCTGACTCAGGCGCTCGATCGTTGCCTTTCCGCCCGCGAGAGCGCCCTCGCTCACCGGAATGACCGTCAGCAGCGCGTCCTCCTCCTTGCGGAAGTCGGGCGTGGCTGGCGCCAGCACGGCGTCAACGCCCGGCGTCGTCGATGCGATGGCCTGAGCCTGCACGGCCGCGTCTTCGCCACCGTGGGTCATGACATAGATTGGAAAGTCGACTCCGCTCGGGAGGCCGTTGGCCTCAAGGTGATGGAAGGCCTCGGCCGCAGGACCTGTTTGAACGAGGGCGTCGATAAGGCCGAATCCAGGATTGAGCGCGCGCAGCGGCAGACTGGAGAGAGCGACAAACAGGAGGCCAATCACGGCGGCCTTCCAGCGGTGCTTAAGGACCAGCTTCGCCCAGCCCTCCCAAGCGCGGCTGTAGGTGGTCGACGCGCGCGGCCATAGGCAGAAGCGATCTAGGGCGGGTCCGAATAGCGACAGACAGGCCGGCAGCAGCGTGACCGCTACGGAGACTGCGACAAACGGGATCAACATGCTGCCGAACCCGACGCTCCTGAGAAACGGCACGGGCAGCACCGCCAGGGACAGCAGGCCCACGGCCGATGTGAGGCCGCTGAGCGCCACCGCACGCCCGGCGCGTCGAGTTGCCGCGAGTACGGCATCGCGATTGCCGGCGCCGCGCTCACGCTCTTCTCGCCAGCGGATGACCACCATCAGCGAGAAGTCGATCGACATGCCGAGGCTGAGCAGAACGATCGTGTAGTTCACGAAGTAGCTGACGGGTGTGACGAAGGTCATGCCGAGCGCGAGCAGGTAGGTGCAGAGGATGGCCGGAATGGCCATCAGGACCGGCAGGACGGCGATCGGGGATCCGTAAACGAAGAAAAGCACCATCAAGGCCAACGCGCCGCCGAGGACGACGCCCTTCAGCATGTTGGCCGCGTTGGGCCCCTGGTTCGAAAGCATCTGGGCATAGCCGGTCAGCACCAGCTTCGCGCCCGCCGGCGTTGCGGCGGCCAGCACGCGCGGCAGACGATCCTCGATCCCCGCGCCCGGCCCGTAGTCGGGATTCGGAATCGAGATCAGCGCCCACGCGCCCTGTCCGTGGTCGAGGATGAAGCGTGGGTCGTGGGTTGTCGCATAGTCTTGGACGATGACAGGGCCCGCCCGACCCGCAGCGTTGAACGTCGCAGCCGCCATCGCCTGACCCTGCGGCGAGGCCATCGTCACGCCGGCCGGCAGGTGCAAAACCGGCATCTCCGCCTCGAAGGTCGGATCAATTCCGAAGCGTGCGGTGATCCTCTGATCCGCTTCGAAGCCGGGCTGGCCGGGGGTCGTGTAGGTGTAGTCCAACTGCGGGCCGATCAGACCCACGGCGCGAACCCCAACGATCGAAAGGGCCGCCCAGGCCAGGAGCACGACAAGTCGGTATCGCAGGATGAACTCGCTCATCGGAACGCTCAGCGAAGCGGTTCAAAGACGGCCAGCCGCGGCGGGAGGATCAGGCTCGCATAGGCGACGTAGACACGATGGGTCGCCGGATCGATTGCCAGCGTGTGGGCGCCGTAGTGCAGGTTGACGGCGGTCAACGCGCGGTATGCGTCGGGACCCTCCTGCTGCACGACCGAAAGAACTCCGGACTTCCCGGTCACGTAGATCCGTCTCAGCGCCGGATCGTAGGCGACTGAGTCGGGGCCGCCGCCGGTGGGAAGCGACGCGACGATCCGATGCGTGGCGAGGTCCACGACGACCAGCTGAGCGTTCTTCGAGCACACCACAAACAGGCGGCGACCCGCCGGGTCCAGCGCGATGCCGCTCGGGCCGTGGCACCCTACGAGCGGCCACCGATCGATGACTGCGCGCTTGGCCACGTCCACGACCGCGGCGACGTCGCGATCGGCGAGGTTCTGATAGATGAGCCGGGTTTGCGGATCGAAGACGGCGAATTCCGGCTTCCCGCCCAGACCAATTGTGCCGACGACACTCTGCGTCGCGGGATCGATCAACGTCGCGAGGCCGGGGTCACCATTGACCGCGTAGATGAGCTCATCTGCTGGATCGAAAATGGCCCCGTCGACGTCGTCGGCGACCTTGATGGAAGCAAGCGTCGTCAGCGAGGCGGTGTCGAAGACGTCCACACGGTTTGCCTCGCTGCGCGTGACAAAGGCGCGACCACTGGCCGGATCGACGACAACGCGGTGCGCCGCCCCAGAGCCGGCTACGATCCGCACCGTCGCCAGCGTCGGCAACGCACCGCCGCTCAGCGGAACAACATAGACGTCGCCGGTGCTTTCGCTGGTGACGTAGAGCCGGGCGCCGTCGACCGAGAGATAGTCCAGGATCGTCAGCGGGCCGCCGGTCTTCGGCAGCGGGACAAAGCCGACGAAGCGCAAGCTGTTATTCGGCTTCGGCGTGCCGGGAACGACCAGAACGACGAGGAAACCGAGCGCCGCGACGAGCAGGAGCCCGAGCGCGCCGAGCAAGCCCAACCCGACTGTCTTCAGAATTCGCCGCATCCGTCCCCTCGCGTGCAACCGTCACCGCGCAGACGGGCCTTTCGAACTCCGTTCCGCAACGTCGAAGTTTGAGGGCGTCCGATGCCGGAGCGCGCGGGTGGCGGAGGGTCTGAAGATCGGCCGCCCAGCCGACTAGGTCAGCTCGCAGTCGAGCAGGCGGACGTACTGCTGGCCCGAGTGCATGTCGCGCTCGACGACGCCGCCTTGGGCGGCGGCGCGTGGATAGGAGATTTTGACCATCTTCAACGACTCGACCGGGTAGATCGCCACGAGATCGGGCTCGGTCCGAAGGACGCCGGCCAGGGCCCGCGGCTGTATCGCGGGGTTGTCGTGATACTTCCGGTAGCTGTCCTCGCCATCGAAGAAGAGGTCGACCGTGACCCAGAATGGCCCGGCGACTTTGGAGCGAACGTGGCGGCAGACATCGCGGAGCTTAGGCATGCGGGGACGGCTCCGTTGCTGTCTCGGAGAGATCGATCCACGTCGTCCGCACGAGCTCGAGCGGACTATCGACCTCGACGACATGGTTGAGCTTGAACTCGAAGACTTGTCCGCGCGCGATCTCAGCCGGCGTGAACGGGAAGCCGTAACTGGGCAACTCGACGTCGTCGAACAGCGGCATGTGGAAGAAGTAGGGATTGCACGCCTTCGCCATCTGGTTGGCCAGGTCCTGCGTGTCGGCCGTGATAACGCACATCACGCCGACCTCGCGCGGCGGCGTTGCGCCCTTCGGCACGGGCTCGCCTGAGACGGCGTTCCAGCCGTAGATGCGAAGCGAGACATCGAAGCTTCCCGCCGCGGCGCCCAATGTGCGCTCGATCCGGCGCACGAGCGCGTGCTGCATCTTGTCGTGAAACAGATCGAGGTTGGCCAGCACGCTCGGATCGGCGATGCCGACGATCATGATCGTTTGATACTGGCCCGCCGATGCGCCCTCCAGCTTCATAGTGTAGGGCCGCGGGTCCCAAACAGACCGCGACACGCGCACCCTGGCGTCCGTCACCTGCTCGTAGAGCGCCGCGGTGACGTCGAGGACTGCCGCCCGGCTCGACCAGGCGGAAGGGATTGCTGTTCTCATACAGCATGTGCGCCGAGACGCTGTGCACCGTGCATCGGTTGGCGTTGTGGAGCGGTTCGACTTCGAAGCCTTCCCGGTCGATCGTCAGCAGGACGCCGGCGCCCATGCCGACGTTGGCCGTGCACTGGGCGCCGCATTCGGCAGTCTTGCCGGCATGCCATGACGCGCCTGGCGGAGCGCCCTTCCATAGCGGATAGCTCGCCAGCACGGCCGTGTCCGTGCTGCGGCCGCCGATGATGATGTCTGCGCCGCCGGCGAGGGCGGCCATGTAGGGTTCCGGGCCCATCAACGCGACGATGTGCGTACAAGCGTCAATCGTCTGGTCGGTCAGGGGCCCCAGCGGCGGGAGCGGCTTCACTTTGCCTGCTGTGTTCTTCGCCTTCAGCAACTCGCCGGGGAGTTCTGAATATAGGGCGGCGATCCGGGGCTGGTATGCCTGCTCGCGTGCGACCTCGCGGACGATGTCGAGGGTCCAATCGACGTTGGGGTCAGCCCCGGCCTGGCCAGCTGTCCCGACGATCAAGGGGACATTCGCCCGTTTCTGCGCCGCCATCAGCAGCGTCAGGTCCGCCTTGACCGCATCGCGGCTGTTCTTCGACGTGCCCGTCGCCAGATAGGCCGCGCCGCTGTCGGTCGAGCCGGCGTCCATGGCCATCACGTCGAAGCCGAGTTCCAGAGCGGCGTTCACCTCGGCAGCGCGGACGCCGGCGCCGAGCTGCCCGATCGGGACGAACACCCTGACGGAACCGAACTCAGATCCGCTCGTCATCGTCTTCCCTCCAGCGGGGCGCGAGCGGCCGAGCCTCGCGCAGATCTCGGTGTTGAACCCGGCCTCGCGCGCTGCCGCAACGATCACCGTAGCACGCGCCTGGATCTTCGATGGCAGGCGGCTCGGGCTCCGCCACCCGATAGTATCGGGCTGCCATCAGCGGGTTTTCAATCGGGCTGACCGGTCCGTAGGCACATCCGGCGAGCCACACCCGACCGAATATCGCCGCCAGCCCAGCGATCGAGGCGTTCGCGTCCAGCAGACGATCGACCCAGCGCAGTGCGTTCTCTCCCCGTTCGAGATGGCGGTTGCCAGCGCAGCGCGATCCGCTGCCCCCGAACGACGTTCCGCAAGTCTTGCGTCAGGGGTCCCTAGTGCCTCAATGGACTGAGCAATCCACGCTTGTGCGAGAGGCCCCCTCCGGATGCCTAGCGGCGCCGCCTCCAGAACTGATGCGATCCGCGTCGGCGGGCTTCGAGGCCGAGCGGTTGATGCGGCGCTCATCCGGGTCGAGGCGCTCGGCGCGGAGTCCTTGAACTTGCGCGATCTGGCGCGCGATCTCGAGACGGGCCCTGCGAGCCTCTACTACCACTTCGCCAACAAGGACGCGCTGATGGCGGAGCTGGCGGCGGAGGGCTTCCGGCGCTTGCGCGCCGCCTTCGAAGCAGCGCTGCGCGACCCGCGGGGGCGCCGGCCGCTTCACCTGTGCGGCGACGCCTATCTGAAGTTCGCTCGCAGCCACCCTCAGCTTTACCGCGTCATGTACACCGACAAGCTTCTGAGCATCGCTCCCACACTCCGGGCCGCCGAGGTCGCTGCCTTCAAGACCTTCGCTGAGGGGATTTCGGCCGGTGAGCCGTCAGGCGAGGTCCTGGAGGATCGCGCGCTTGCCCTGTGGGCGTTCGGCCGCGGCATCGCGGCGCTCACGCTCTCAGCCAGCGAGTCGCCTCGAGAGCTTTCGCGTCAGATTGTGCGTGGGCTCGAGAGCCTGATGGGTCAGTCCATCCGCGCGGCACCTCCGGCCGGATAGGGCGGAAGCGGAAAGGCGCGGTTGCGAGTTGGGGAGCGGCGCCGGGTTGCAGCGAGCGTCCGCTTTGGGTCGATTGTGTTGAAAAACTCCGGCATTGCCGCGACTCGGGGTCGCTGATTCACTCTGGTGGTTGAGGCCGGAGTTGAGTTGATGATGGGTGATCGCCGAGTTGATCAGGGCGCGTTGTTCTATCAGTTCTCGCTGGAGCGGCATGTGCCGGGAGACCACCGGCTCCGCTCGATAGACCGGTTCGTCGATCTGGAGGGGGTGAGGGCGCATGTGGCGCCCTACTACAGCTCCACCGGGCGTCCGTCGGTTGATCCGGAGCTGATGATCCGGATGCTGCTGGTGGGCTATTGCTTTGGCATCCGCTCGGAGCGGCGGCTTTGCGAGGAGGTTCACCTGAACCTGGCCTATCGCTGGTTCTGCCGGCTGGGCCTGGACGGCGACGTACCGGACCACTCAACCTTCTCGAAGAACCGCCACGGCCGCTTCCGCGACAGCGATCTTCTTCGTCAGGTGTTCGAGACCGTTGTCGCGCGCTGCATGGCCGAGGGACTGGTGGGCCGCGAAGGCTTCGCGGTCGACGCCAGCATGGTCGTCGCCGACGCTCACCGTCAGCGCGGCGTGGCGGGACCGGGCGCGCTGGATCCGACCTCCAACCGGGCGGTTACGGAGTATCTGGCCGTCCTCGACGATGCGGCCTTCGGCGGCGCAACCGCGGTCGAGCCGAAGTTCATCTCGCCCACCGATCCGGCGGCGCGCTGGACCGCCGCCAGCGGCGGGCCGGCCGTCTATGCCTATGCCGACAACTACCTGATCGACCTGAAGTGTGCGGTGATCATGGATGTCGAAGCCACCACTGCCGTTCGCCAGGCGCAGGTCACGGCGGCCAAGACCATGATCGACCGCACCGCCGATCGGCTTGGGGTCACGCCCGAGCGCCTCGCCGCCGACACCGGCTACGGCTCGGCCGAGATGCTGGCCTGGCTGGTCGACGAGCGGAAGATCGAGCCGCACATCCCGGTGTTCGACAAGTCCGAGCGCAGCGACGGGACCTTCTCGCGCAGCGACTTCACCTACGACCCGGAAGGCGACGTCTACATCTGTCCCGCCGGCAAGCCGCTGCGGCGATATCGCCGTCCGTTCGCCGCGCCACGGCCCGGCGTGACCAAGGACAAGACGCTGCTCTATCGCGCCAGCAAGCGCGACTGCGATGTCTGCCCGCTAAAGCCCCAGTGCAGCCCCAACACGCCGGCTCGCAGGGTCCCGCGCTCCATCCACGAGGCCGCACGCGACAAGGCCCGCGCCATCGCAAAGACCGAGGCCTACGTCGCCTCTCGCCGCGAGCGAAAGAAGGTCGAGATGCTGTTCGCCCACCTTAAACGCATCCTCAGGCTCGACCGGCTACGCCTTCGAGGTCCCAAAGGCGCCCGCGACGAGTTCCTCCTCGCCGCCACCGCGCAGAACCTGAGGAAACTGGCCAAGCTGATCCCGTTCCCAGCGCCAGTCATGGCCACCTGAGGCCAAGGGGCCTCCTCACCCTCCGCCACCGCCGCCCCAGATCACGCCCCAGGCCGGTTGCCAGCGGGCTTCTTCAACACAATCGGTCGAAAGCGGACATCAGCGACCTGCCCAGAAGCGGACCTTCGTTATGGCAGCTTTGAGTCAGAAGCAGTCATCCGCCGAACGGGTCACCCGGCTTCTGCGGGCCGCCACAAACTGCCGCTATTAAAGCAGATGGGGTGGATGGCTCCCGCTCCCGGCGTCGAAGCGCCAATGTGGAGGCTGTCAAGACGTCGAGGCGGTTCCGCCGCTCGCCGCCAAGGTGGTGGGCGCCCTGGCCGCACAGGCGCTAGCGGTGCAGGACGAGGTCCGCCGCCTCGAGCGGGAGTTGATGGCCTGGTATCGCGACAACGCTCTTGCCCGACGCATCGCCACCGTGCCGGGCGTCGGCCTGCTGGGGGCCACGGCCCTGGCCGCGACGGTCAGCGGTCCTGGCCAGTTCCGCTCCGGTCGCCAGTTCGCCGCCTGGCTTGGGCTCACCCCTCGGCTGAACTCCAGCGGCGGCAAAGAGCGACTGGGCTGGGATCTCCAAGATGGGCGACCGCTACCTGCGCCGCCTCTTGATCGTCGGCATGACCTCGCTGGTCCGTCAGGCCAGACGCGGACCCGGGACCACCGATCCCCGGCTGGCCCAGCTGCTCGCGCGCAAGCCGGCCAGGGTCGCCACGGTCGCCATGGCCAACAGGACCGCGCGGGTGATCTGGGCGATCATGACCCGTGGCGGCGTCTACCGCGCGCCACAGGCGGCCTGATCCGACGATCCGATCCGATCAGCGCCGCGGGCGCGCTTCAGGGGTTGCAAGAGCGATGTGAGGTGATGGCGAACCAGGTCTGACCAAGACGAGGACACCCCGTCGAATGTCCAGGGCTTCTGCAAGCCCGCAAAGCAGAATGGGACCTCGCCCCGCGCAAACCATCAGGGCCAGCGGTCCACGACCGCGTCAACAGGCCGGCCGGACACAAGACCGCATCCGACCCCGGCGCCAACATCAGCAGACCCCTTGCAACGCGGGAGCCATCCACACAAGACATTCATAATGACCGCTAAGGGGGGAAAACCGACGTTGGCGCAGGTGCGAGTTGCCGTCGACGTCGTATCTCGGCCCGGGTGATCGGGCGCTTCTTGGCCGGTTTGACCGCCTCCGCCAGCCGGATCAGCAACTCCCCGACCCGCCTGACCTCGGCGGCCGACCTGACCGAAAGCGAAGAGCTCTCCGCGAGCACGTGGTGCAGATCGAGCCCGCCTCGGCGCAGCACAGCGCCGGAAGCCTTGTCGTCGCCGACGATCGCGACGTTGTGGACGTCGAACGCGCGAACGATCTTATCGGCCGTCGCCTTGCGGGGCGGACGCCCTGCCTCCAGCAGGTTCACCGTATTCGGTGACACCCCCGCTTCACGGGCGAGGTCTTGGGTGCTCCACTTCAAGATGCCCCTAGCGGCGCGGCATGCGGCGCCGGTGAGCTGGACCATGGCACAATGTCCTTGCCTGCTAGGTCGTGACCTACTGACGGCGTTAGTCCGAGACAAGCTTCGTAACAGCTAAATGGCTGCCGTGTCGCCCGACCCTGATCCCGTCGCTGGCGTGGGGCCTGGGATTGCATCGATCCGAACTGAAACGCGCGGGGAACGGCGGCAGTCCGCCGGCGATCCGTCTGGATCGCTCACTTCTCCAGCGAGGTCGACGTTTCGCCTCGCCAACGGGCGTGCCAGTGCGACACTTTTGCAACGCTCCGGACTCTGATCGATCCGTGTGGTCTGTGACAGTAGCGACCGGGGTGTCATTATTCTCGCGCGCGTGTATGGAGCTACGCAGTACGCCGTAAAAAATATAGAAATTATAAAGGCGTGGGGAGGCTCGGTGCATCTATTGGCAAGACGGGGGACCACATGCCGAAGTCACTACTCCTTGGAACCAGCGTACTCGCACTGAGCGCGGCGATCGCCGCGCCGGCCCTGGCGGCGGACGCCGCCGCAAACCCATCCTCGGCCCAGGTCATCGTGACCGGCACCCGCAGCACGGCAGGCCTGAAGGCGGTCGACAGCCCGGCGCCGGTTCAGGTGGTCGGCGGCAACGCCTTCAAGGTCGTTGGCCAGCAGGATGTCATGCAGGTGCTGTCGCAGACGCTGCCCTCCTTCAATGCGCAGGGCTACGGCGCCGACACCTCCCAGCTGACCCTGTCGGCGGCGCTCCGCGGCCTTAATCCGGACGACACCCTGGTGCTGGTGGACGGCAAGCGCCGCCACACCACTGCCGATCTCGCGGTTGACGGCGGCAGCCCCTACCAGGGCTCGGCCACAACCGACCTGACCTTCATCCCGGTCGGCGCGATCGACCACATCGAAGTGCTGCAGGACGGCGCCGCCGCCCAGTACGGCTCGGACGCCATCGCCGGCGTCGTCAACATCATTCTGAAGAGCTCGCCATCCGCGGGCGTCGCCTCCGCGACGGCAGGCCAGTACTACGAAGGCGACGGCGCCACGGGCTCCTGGTCGATCAACAAGGGCTTTCCCCTTGGCGACACCGGTTTCATCAACCTGACGGTGGAAGAGCGCTATCACGGCTTCAGCCAGCAGGGCGGCGCCGACCAGCGCTTCTTCACCCCCAACGGCACGTTGAAGTCAGGCCTCGATCCGATCATCGCCGCCGGCGTGGTGCACGCGCCGGGCGCGCCTGACGTCAACCGCATCTACGGCGACCCGCAGTACAACGTCTACAACGCGTTCTATAACGCCGGCTATAACCTGACGCCCGACGTCGAGCTCTACAGCTTCGGCAGCTACGGCCACCGCGACATTTCGGCGTTCGAGAACTACCGCAACCCAGCCAAGGTCGAGGGTCACACTTCCGGCGGCATGCTCGTGGTTCCACTGCCCAACGGCTTCGACCCGCGCGAGCAGATCACCGAGGACGACTACTCCTTCACCGGCGGCATCAAGGGCGTCGTCAGCGGCTGGAACTGGGACCTGTCGACCACCTACGGCGGCGACACCGACGCCATCGCGACCGTCGATTCGGCCAACGCCCAGCTGTTCCCTGTTCTGCAGGCCGCCTCGGCGACGCCGATCATCCCGCAGCGCGACTTCACCGACGGCCAGTTCGCGACGACCGAGTGGACGACCGACCTCGACATCGACAAACAGTTCAATGTCGGCATGGCCTCGCCCCTGGACGTTGCGTTCGGCGGCGAGTATCGCCAGGACAGCTTCAAGATCACTGCCGGCGAGCCCTCGTCCTACTTCGGCGCCGGCGCCCAGTCCTTCACCGGCTATGGCCCGACCGACGCCGGCAACCACACGCGCACCGACGAAGCGGTCTACATCGACCTCTCCGGCGACCCGCTGGACCACCTGCACCTCGACGTCGCCGGGCGCTACGCGAACTTCTCCGACTTCGGCAACACCACGGTCGGCAAGTTCACCGCGCGCTACGACTTCAGCCCGATGATCGCCATCCGCGGCACCATCAGCACCGGCTTCCGCGCGCCGACGCTCGCCGAGGAGTTCTACTCCGGCACCAACGTATCGCCGAGCTTCGCCCAGGTGCAGCTGCCGCCGAACTCGCCGGCGGCCAAGGTGGCCGGGTTCGGGCCGCTCAAGCCCGAGAAGTCGGACAACTACAGCATCGGCTTCGTCCTGCACCCCGTGGATCGGCTGCAGATCACGGCCGACGCCTACGAGATCGACATCACCGATCGCATCGTCGGCAGCGGCTTCCTGCTCGGCTCCGAGCAGATCGGCGCGACCAACCAGATCATCTCGCAGGCGGTGCTGAACGCGATCACGGCCCACGGCAACGTGCTCGACTCCGGCATCAGCTACGCCGGCATCCAGCTGTTCACCAACGGGGCGAACACGCGCACCGACGGGGCCGAGGTGACCGCCGCCTATTCGTCCGACTTCGGCGATATGGGCCACGTCGATTGGTCAGCCGGTTTCAACTGGAACCAGACCACCGTCACCAGGGTCGCTCCTCTGCCGGCGGTCGACGTGAACGTGGCGTTCGGCCAGACCGCCCTCCTCACCAAGCAGGCCATCTCGGCGCTCACCACCATGACGCCGAGGGAAAAGGTCGTGCTCGGCGCCTACTGGACCTTGGACCGCTGGAGCGTGAACCTGCGCGAGACGGTTTACGGCCCGACGTCGGAGTGGATCAGCATCGATCAGACCGGCACCGGTCGGGGCGCGACCAACTTCACGGTTCCGACCAACGCCATCACCGATCTCGACATCGGCTTCAGGGTCACGCCCCAGCTGCGGCTGAACGTCGGCGCCAACAACCTGTTCGACACCCGGCCGCCCAGCGTGCCGAACGTGCCGAACGGGTCGGGCGGCGTGCAGCCCGCCGACGGCAATAACGTCTACGGCGAGCCCGCCCAGTTCTCCCCGTGGGGGATCAATGGCGGTTACTACTACGGCCGCGTGACCTTCACGTTCTAAGCCGGCCGGGCGGACGGAGCGCGACTTCGTCCGCCCGCGTGCTAACCGTCCGTCTTAACCGGAATCGAATCCTCGCCGCGGGCCGGAAGCCGATCATCGCGGCAGCCGCCGAGAAGCGAAGCTCTGAAGGTCCGCTGGGCGTGAACGGGCCAAGTGCGCGGAGACCGCTAGAGGCGCCTTCTTAGGAACTCGACGACCAAGTAGCCGACGAGCGCGCTAGCCACAGCGATGGCGAAGTTGGCGACCGTGAAGATATCAGCGACCGCCAGCGCCAGCGTCTTGCCCCTGCCGTTTGATCGGGTGAACTCACCCATCAACAGGTTCGAGTAGAACAGGAAGATGATCGATCCTGTCTCGATGAAGGCGCGCCAGATCGGCGCCAACCTTCTGCGCTTTGTTGTCGATTCGCTCATGGCCGGCTGATTTACCAACCCAGTCCCGATCGGTCTCGGATCATGCCCGGGTTGGTCTCAGTCACCCGCCGCCAGATCCAGCTGGCTAGGGCGTGAGGTGCTACCTGGGTCGGGCAGCTTGAGGCTGTCACGTAGCTGGGGGCCGAGCAGAAGGGCGGGGGCCCCGGGGAGCGCCATCAGCCAGATCGCAAGGTTGCGCAGCCAGATGCCGAAGGCCGTGCGCGGCGTAAACGAGGAAGCGAACGCGCGCGCCGCTCGCTGCTTGCCATCGACGAAGGGCCGAAGGCGCGCCTCGTAGCGCGCGAAAGCAGCTGGATAATACCCGTCGCAAACGTCGATCTCGTGCGCCAGGACGTATGCCTCGGCCATGCCGAGCCCTGCGCCCTCGCCCGCCAGAAGGGACACGGCTGCGGCAGCATCGCCGACGAGCGCGACGCGGCCCTTCGACCATCGATCCATCACGATCTGGCTGACACGATCGAAGTAGACGTCCTCGGCGCTCGTCAAGGCGGCCGAGATCGCCGGCCACTCCCATCCGCTGCCGGCGAACACCTCGTTCAGAACCTCCTTCTTCTTCTCGAGGTCCTGGGGTTCGAGCGCACCGAGGCGCTCGGCGGCGAAGACCAATAGAAACATCGTGCGATCGCCGCGCTGAGCGAAGCGCGAAATCTGCCGGCCGGGCAACGCAAGGCTGACGTAAGCGAGCTCGTCGCGCGGCCGGTAGCCCAGCGTATCGAAAGCCGCAACGTAGTAGCCGGCGCTGCGCTCGTAGGCAGGTTGCGGCCCGAAGGCGAGCCGGCGGACGTTCGAGTGTAGGCCGTCGGCGCCGATGAGGAGGTCAAACCTCTGCGGCGGTCCAGTCTCGAAGGTCAGCTCGACAGCGTCCAGTTGCTCGCGGATGTCGGTGATGCTGGCGCCAAAGCGCGTCTCCACCCGGCCATCCAGGTGACCGTAGATCGCGGCCGCGAGGTCGCCACGGCCGATGCTCGTAAAGCGATCGCGCAGCTCGCGGCGCATCGTCTCGGCCGAGATGCCGCCTCCAACGCGGCCTTGTTGGTCGACGTAGCAGACCCGCTCGAGGTCGTAGCCGGCGGCACGGACCGCGGGCAGCAGTCCCATGCGGTCGGCAACATCGAAGCCCACACCCCAGAAGTCGATCATGTAGCCGCCGCTGCGCAGCGCGGGGGCCGCCTCGATCAACGTCGGCTCATGGCCCGCCTGCAGGAGCCAGTAGGCCAAGGTCGGTCCCGCCACGCCGCAACCGCTGATCGCGATCTTCATGCGCAGTTTGTATCATATCGTGATGAAGTTTGCGATTCGCGGCCGCGCTTGCATCAGCCGATTCTCACCTTGCTGTCCGACTCGAACGAATATGGGGGCAGGAAGAGGTTCCTGGGCGCTGGTCCGCCCCGGATGCGCCCCGAAGTGTCGTAGATCGAGCCGTGACACGGGCACAGCCAGCCGCGGTAAGGCCCGGCGCCGAAGGTGGGAACGCAGCCGAGGTGGGTGCACACATCGATCACGATCAGCCATTCGGCCATCCCCGGCTTGTGCCGGGAGTCATCGCTGGCCGGGTCCCTCATCGGCGCCTGGTCGTCGGCGACCGCGGCGGCGATCTGGGCGGGCGTCCGATGCCAGATGCCGACCGGGCGGCCGCGCCACTTGACCACGACCATCTGGCCGAGCGCCACTTTGCTGAAATCGAACTCGACCTGCGCCAAGGCGAGCACGTCTGCGCCGGGGTTCATCTGGTCGATGAGCGGCCATGCGGCCGCGGTGGCGGCGCCGGCAGCAGCGGCGACGGTGAGGATTTCGATGAAGTCGCGCCGCGTGTCGCGCTCTTCGGCGGCGGTCGGGGCGTTTGCGGCAATGGTCGTGGACACGTTTCGAGCCTCTCGCCCCAACCCACGCGATCCCCCATTTATATCATCAAGTGATATAGTGACGACCTGCACGACGTGCTACCGCGCACCGTTGGTCTCGCCGACCGGCCTGCTTATGCATCGTGCCGCGGATCGCCAACACTTTGGAAAGTCACCTTGACCGACGCCGCCCCGACCGATCACGCAGCCTCTGCGCCCAGCCAAGGCCCTAGCGCCGCCACGGCCGCGGAAGCCGAGGAGCGGCAGCGCCTGCCGCTGTCGATCCTCTCGCTGCTCGCACTCGTGCTGGGCGCTGTCACCGGCTTCGGCGCGGTGCTCTTCCGCGACCTGATCGGACTGATCCACAACCTCATGTTCACCGGCCATCTGGCCGTCCACTACGACGCCAACGTCTTCACCGGCGCATCGCCCTGGGGCTGGGGCGTGGTGCTCGTCCCGGTCGTCGGCGCGGTCATCGTCACCTTCCTGGTCGACAATTTCGCGCCGGAAGCCAAGGGCCACGGCGTGCCCGAGGTGATGGATGCCATCTACTACAAGGGCGGCGTCATCCGGCCGGTCGTCGCGCTGATCAAGTCGCTCGCGTCCGCGATCGCGATCGGCAGCGGCTCGTCGGTCGGGCGCGAGGGACCGATCATCCAGATCGGCTCGGCGCTGGGCTCGACATTGGGCCAGATCATCCGCATGCCGACGGGGCAACGGATCGCGCTCGTGGCCGCCGGCGCCGGGGCAGGCATCGCCGCGACCTTCAACACCCCGATCGGCGGGGTGATGTTCGCCATCGAGCTGATGATGCCGGAGGTCAGCGTCGACACCTTTCTGCCGGTGGCGATCGCAACCGGCGCGGCGACCTTCGTCGGCCGCTGGTTCTTCGGCGACGCTCCCGCCTTCCAGGTCCCGTCGATCCAGGCGTTGAACACCGACCCCTCCGCTCTGATCGTGCTGGCTCTTTTCGCCGTCCTCGGCGCGCTCACCGGCGCCGCGGCGGCGGGCTTCATCCGCGGCCTGCACCTGATCGAGGACCTCTTCGACAAGATCGGCGGCCGCTACCTGCGCCACATGCTGGGCATGGCTGCTGGTAGGCGTCCTGATGGTCGCGCTCTTCGCCCAGTACGGCCAGTACTACGTCGATGGCGTGGGCTACGCGACGGTGCAGGCGGTCCTGACGGGCGGCCTCACGACTTTCTGGCTGCTCGGGCTGTTGTGCCTGGCGAAGGCGCTGGCCACGTCGCTGAGCCTCGGTTCAGGCTCGTCGGGCGGCATCTTCTCGCCCTCGCTGTTCATGGGCGCGACCCTGGGCGGGGCCTTCGCGGCCGCTGTTCAACGCCGCCGGGCTTGCCACTGCAGCTCAGCGTCCCCGCCTTCGCCATGGTCGGCATGGGCGCAATGGTCGGCGGCGGCACCGGCGCGGTGATGACCGCCGTCGCCATGATCTTCGAGATGACGCTCGACTACGCCATCGTCATGCCGATGATCGTGGCGGTCGCCATCAGCGTCGGCGTGCGCCGCGTGCTGTCGCGCGAGACCATCTACACGCTGAAGCTGGTCCGCCGCGGCCAGGCGATCCCCAAGGCCCGCCACGCCAACATGTTCCTCGTCCGCCAGGCGCGCGAGGTGATGGACACCGACATCCTGGTTCTCCCAGCCGAAGCGAGCTTCGAAGACTACCTGCGCCAGCCGGAGCACGCCGGCCGGCTGCGCCACGTCGTGGTCACGCGCAACGGTCACCTGTTCGGCGTTGTCCGCGTCAACACCGGCATCCGTCGGGGTCTCGAGGGGGCGGCATACGGGCGTCACCCTCGGCGACGTCGCGAGCCGCAATTTCACCGTCGTCGGCGAGAACGACATCGCCTTCGACGTCATCCGCCGCATGTGGCGCAAGGGCGCGATCATGGCCGTCGTGGTCAGCGGCCACGGGGTGCCGCGCGGCCGCGACGTGGTCGGCGTCATCACCAAGGAGCATGTGGCCGACTCGGTCGCGGACAGCGTGAAGATCTATCCGCGCTAGTCGCGGCCCTCCGGCCCGAGGTTGCGCAGGCGGCGCAGGGAACGGGCGATGAGCGGCTCCTGGCTGAGCAGCTCATGCAGATGCTGCCCAGCCAACACCTCGACCAGCCCGGCGCCCCGACCGGTCAAACCGAGGAGAACGCTGCGACCGTCGCTTGGCGAGCGCCGACGCTCGACGAGGCCTGCAGCCGCTAGGCGGTCCACAAGCTGGACGGCGCCATGGTGGGTGAGCAGGAGCTGGTCAGCCAAGTCCTTCATCATCATCGCCGGCTCCGGCCAGGTCTTAATGGCAAGCAGGGCCTGATACTGCTGCTGGGTCACTCCGCCTGCCTTGCTGATCGCCTCGCTGGCGGCGTGGAAGCGTCTGATGGCTAGCCGGAACCCGGCCAGGCCCTGGTAGTGATCCGGATCAAGCGGCATCGCGCGATGCTCGCACGATTTGCAGCGATTGGAGACCCCCGACACGGCACCCTCGGCGGGCCTGCGCGGGAGGCTAGGGGCCATCGTCCGTATAAGTTCCCGAGCACAAAATTCGCACACCGCCTGAACCGACCGCCTGGCTTCGAGTTCTGTCGGGCAGCCGGCACGGTCTGGGGGATGCGGGGCATGGACGAGAGCGTCGCCGAACAAGCCGTCAAGACACTACGGGCCCGCGCAACGGAGCGAGCCTCGCTCCTGGCGGAGGCGCTTCGGCTGCATCGGATGGCCGTAGAGGCTAGTTCTTCAGACAACTCTTCTCTTGAGCCTTCGATGCCTTAGGAAGTTGATACCGCCGGCGATGCGGGTCCTGGATGCCGGGCAGGGTGGCATTGGCCCGCCGGTCGAGGCGCAACGTGCAGTCAGGCGGGCGGTCCAGGCACCACATCGGGCGGCTACCCGGGCAAGGGGCGAAGCAGTACTCTTAGCCTCTCACCAAGGTCGCCGGATTGGCTCGCTACGTCATCAAGCTCCACGGACGCGATGGAGAGGTCGTCTCAGGGGACGTACACGATCTCGACGACGACATCGCGGCCATCGACTACGCCGGCGACCTCGACTATCCGCACGAAATCAACGTTTGGGACGGCCAGCGCCGCGTGGTGCGTTTCTCGCCTCGTCAATCTCCTTAGCGGCTCGCCCGCTATCGGTCGGACGCGGATGCTCATACTGGAAAGCGGACGTTGCCTCTGACTGGCTGGCGGCGCTAAGCCCTACGCCATGTCCGCCCAGCTATCCGAAGCCCAAGAGCCTAGTGGTTCGGGCCAAGGCGGCCGTCCGCCGATTTGGCGGAGGGCTTGGTTTGCGCTTGCTGTTGTTCTTTGGTTGGCCGCTGCGGCCGCGGCCGGCGCTTACTTCTGGCTCGGATCGGGGTCAGGCCCGCGCCCGCCAACTAGCACAGCGCAGATCGGCGGGCCCTTCAGTCTGATCGATCCGACCGGCCGCCCGGTCACGGACCGCGACTTCCGAGGCAAGTTCATGCTGATCTACTTCGGCTACACCCACTGCCCGGACGTCTGTCCGACCACGCTGGCTAAGGTCGCCGCTGCGCTCCAAACACTCGGGTCTCGCGCCGAGCGCGTCCAGTCGATCTTCATCACGGTCGATCCCCGCCGCGACACGCCAGAAATCATGGGCAGGTATGCGACCAATTTCAGTCCTCGCATCCTCGGGCTAACGGGCTCGCTGGCCCAGATCGCGGCAGTGGAGAAGGCCTACAAAGTCTATGCTTCCCCAGAGAGCACACCGGAACAGCTGGACGCGGCGATCGACCACTCCTCGATCCTCTACCTGATGGGACCGGACGGCGGCTTCATCGCTCCGGTCCGGATCGACGGCGCGCCTGCCGACTTGGCCGCCGATCTGACTCGGTATCTCAAGTCTTGAGGATGGGGACGGTGGCTGAACCATCGACGGGTGTGGATCGGTTGGATAGCTTCGTAGGCTTGGCACGATGATGGAGGACGCCAGATGCTGATCAACGTTCGATTGGGGCTGCTCGCTTCGTTAGCGCTGGTCGGTGCGCCGCCAGCATTTGGAGCCACGCTGCACGCCGACGTGGCCAAGGCCACGCTGTCAGGCGACGGCGCCGAAATCGGGACGGTGACGATGTCTGACAGCGCCAAGGGGGAGCAGATCAAGGTCAGCCTGCACGGGCTCACGCCCGGCCTGCACGCCTTTCACGTCCACCAGAACCCGTCCTGCGCGCCGGGACCGGTCAATGGCAAGATCGTGCCCGCGGGCGCGGCGGGCGACCACTACGGCATGACCGCCGGGATGAGCATGGGCGCTGGCGCGACGGCGCCGCTAGGGGATCTGCCGTCCCTTACGGTGAAGGCGGACGGGACCGACAACGAGACCTTGCTGGCCCCCCGGTTGACCAATGTCGCCGAACTCAGAGGCCACCCCGTCATCATTCACGCCGGCGACGCGACGACGGCGCGGTTCGCCTGCGGGCTATTGAGATAGAGGACGCGCGGACGCTATTTGGGCGACAGTCTTAGGAGCTGCCTAAGGAGCTGAAGCGCGGTGCTGCTGACCCTGGCTTGGCGCAACCTATGGCGACGTCCGGTCCGCACCGGGCTCAGCGTGCTGAGCATCACGATCGCGGCGGGCCTGCTCGTCTTCGCGTTGTCGTTCCAGCTCGGGGTCTACGACACCATGAAGGCGAACGCGCTCAGGCTGTTCGACGGCTTTGCGCAGATCCAGCCCTCCGGCTACGCAGACGACCCTGACGTCGGCAAGACCATCGGTGACGCGCAGACGCTGTCGGCGCGAGCGATGGCCATTCCCGGCGTGACCGCCGCAGCCCCCCGTGGCGTCGCTTACGTCTTGCTCGCCGGCGGCGATGAGAGCTACGGGGCTGCGATTGTGGGCGTGGATCCTTCGGCAGAGGCGGAGGTCTCGACGCTGCACGCGACCGTTCGGCAGGGCCGCTACCTGAGCGTTGGCGACGACGGTGCGATTGTTCTCGGCGACGTCTTCGCGCGCAACCTCGGGCTGAAGGTTGGCGACAGCATCACCCTGCTCGGATCTGGGCTCGATGGAACGATCGCGGCGGACCGACTGAAGTTGATCGGCGCGTTCCACACCGGGATCCCTGAGCTGGATCGTCAGCTCGCCGAGATGCCCTTGAGTCGGTTTCAGCGCGACTTCGGTCTGGGAGACAACGCTACCCTGCTTGTGCTCTCCGGACCGAGCCTGACGGCGGTGAACGCGGCCCTTCCGCGGATCCGCGCGCTCGCCGCGCCCGACCATCTGACCGTCGAAGACTGGGGCTCGCTGCAGCCGGCGCTAAGGGAGGCGATCGCTCTCGACTTTTCGATCGGCATGCTCTTGTACGCAACTCTGGTGGCGGTCGTCGCTTTCATCATCCTCAACACGCTTCTGATGTCTGTGCTTGAGCGGACCCGCGAATTCGGGACGCTCCTGGCTATCGGGATGCGGCCGGATCTCCTCGGACGAATGCTTTGGTATGAGCTCCTGCTGCTGGCCGCGATTGGCGTCGGGCTCGGCATCCTCATCGGCGGCGCCGCGGCTCTCTGGTTCGAGATCCATGGCATCGGGGTGGGCCACCTCGAGGGCCTTCTTGCTCAATGGGGCCTCCCGGGCCGGCTCTACCCGGCCATCAGCGCGACCAGCTTGCTCGCCGGACCGCTGGCCATCGTCGCGTCGGTCGCGTTCGGCGGTATTGTCCCCTACCTGCGAATTCGTGGCCTGCAGGCGCGCGCCGCGATGGCTGCAGGATGACCGCGACAGGTCGTGCGGGCCGCTTCGAGGCCGCCTGGGCTGGCCAGCGATGTCCACCAAGGGGGTGTTGCCTGCGCAGCCCCCTGGGCGCGGCCGCTCCGGTCGATGTCCTCGGCCACGGCTGATTCAGCGATCGCTTCCCGAATCCTGTCGAGGGGTCATGCTCATGAGGGTAAAGTCGGGATTGAAAGCGGCAGCGGAGCCATCAGATGGTCAGCTCATTCGTTGAGGGTGCTCAGCGTGGCCCATTCGCCGGCGCCGGCTTTGACGAAGCTTGGGCCGAGGCCCTGGGCGGCGCGCCTGTCGTAGTCCGCTATGGGCTGCCCCTGGTTACGGTTGGGATAATGGTTGTGTTCGGGTTGGGCTTGGAGCGGATTGTCCCGCCCGCGAACCTGGCCTTGATCTTTGTGCTGCCGGTGGTCGTAGCAGCCACCACGTTCGGCTTCGGCTCGGCGCTCTGCACTGTCGCCGCCAGTGTGCTCGCCTTCGACTACTTCTTCACCCAGCCGTACTACCAGTTCACCATCACCAGTCCTACGGACCTTTGGACCGCGGTATTGCTCCTGGTGATTGCCGCAATCGTGAGCGCGGTGGCGTCCCAGTCGCGAGGCCGCGCAATGGCCGCTCAGCGCGCTGCGCGGCAGGCGGGCGCACTGCAAGTGCTGGCTCACACGGTCATCGAAGATCGGCCCCGCAGAGAAGTCCTGCAAGCCGCGGCCGCGGCCCTGGGACAGATCTTCGAAGCGCCAGCCGGCATCCTGCACGAGCGCAACGGCCGAGTCGCGCTCGTGGCAAGCAGCGGTGGTCCCCTGACCATCGCATCCGCAGATGAACAGGCGGCGCTATATGCGATCGAGTACCAGGCTCCGACACGAGCCGGCGCCTATCCGTTCGACAATTCACGTCTCGATTTGTGGCCGGTGCACTTGGGAACGGGCGAGGCGATGGTACTGGGCGTAGACTTCAGCAAGGCCGGAAATGGGCGACCGATCGCGCCGGAGCGCTTCATCGAGATCGTGGGCGCTTGCCTTGCCGCCGGCCGCAGAGCCCAGCGCTCTGCCGCTTAGCTCGCGACCATCTAGATCGACGCCCCCCCGACTTCAAGGCCGAGTGCGGGCGTCTCGCTGCCGCGCGCCCCTTGGAACGCGGCTTAGGGTCGAGAGCGGACGCTGGGACCCGGCCGGAAAGCGGAGGTTTGTTGAGCAGGGCCTGACCGTACCAGCTAGAGGGGCAATGGCGCACGAGCCCGCTCGCCTGGCCACATGGCGGGAGTGGTGTGGTTCGGCTCGCTCGTTTCGAGCACTGCTTCCTCGCCATGTGTCCGGAGGGTGCTGTCAGTCCAAAGGCAACCCGTCTCCGGCTGGGCGCACTAACCCCTAACCCACGTGGGGCTTAGGCCATGACTGCCCGCCACTCCGCCAACGCAGCGGAGCGTCTTTCTCGATAGTCTTGTCGGCTGATGAGGTGGCGCTCCTGGCTGAAGTGGTTGTGGACGGAGGCATGGACCGAGCTGAACTTCTGCAAGGTCTTCATGCGGCGGAAGCGGGCCATCACCCGCTCACGTCGTCGGAACGGCAGGTGGCTGTTCTCGACCCGGTTGTTCAGCCAGCGGCCCGTCTGCTGGCGATCGGCGACGCCGAGCTCGTTCAGAGCTGCGCCGTATGAGCGCAGGCCATCGGTGACGATCGCCTTCGGCCGGCCGTGGCGCTTCAGCGCCTTCTTGATGAAGCTGAGCGCCGCGGCCTTGTCCCGCTCCTTGGTGACAAAGGATTCCAGCACCTCGCCCTCGTGATCGACAGCCCGCCAGAGGTAGCGCATCTCGCCATTGATCTTCACGTAGACCTCGTCGAGGTGCCACTTCCAGTGCGTGTACGATCGCATGTGCTGAACCCGCCGGCGGCGGACCTCGGCGGCGAACATCGGGCCGAAGCGGTTCCACCATAGCCGCACCGTCTCGTGGCAAATGTCGATGCCAAGCTCGAACAGCAGGTCCTCGACGTTCCTCAGCGACAGCGGGTAGCGGACGTACATCATCACCACCAGCCGGATCACCTCGGGCGAGGAGTCGAACCAGCGGAACGGGTCGGGCGGCGGCTTCGGACGTTTGGGCGGCGTGCACATCCGGCCGGCCTACAGTGCTCCGCTTACCGAGCCGTTGCGGTTTGGTCTGACAGAGCCGATCCGCGAAGTATTTCGCCGACGCAGCCTTGTCGCGGGCGGGCACGATGGTGTGGTCGAGCACGATGGTCATGGGGTCTCCTCTCACAGAGAGAGCGATCGAAAGGTGGGCGTACAACCTCAACCTAGGTTTAGGTCAAGCCCCCAAAGTGGCCGATGTCCGCTAAGCGCCAGGAGCGGACTATCCCCGCTCGGCGCCGTGGACCGGCTGGGCCCCGACGCCCTGAGCGTCCGCCCGCGCCATCAGACGCCACCGGGCTCCCGTCTGCGAAGTATTACGGCGTCTTCACTTGACTCGAATGCTCCGCGAGACGGTCGTTCTCCACTGTTGCTTGGAGCGACGAAGGATGGGCGTTTGATGTGAAGCTCGACCCCTCCCCGCTCGGCTGGCTGCAACCGCCTCGCCTGCCCGATCAGCGGCCCCGTCCGCGTGGGGAAAGGCGGACCCGAAGTCGGTGCACTAGTCGAAACTCCGGGTCCGCCTTTGCCCACGATACGCCTGCATAAACATTAAGGGGGCACGCATGTCGAAGATCACAGCAGTCCTGGGTTCAGCGCTGTTTTTCTTCGTTGCGCCGGCGATGTTGGCGGGCCTCATCCCGTGGTTGATCACCCACTGGGAATTTCGGGCGCCCTTCTTAGCGGCCGAAGCGACGCGCTTGGCCGGGGTCGCATTGATTATTGCTGGCGTGCCTGGCGTGTTGGATTTGTTTGCGCGCTTTGCGCTGGAGGGCCTGGGAACGCCCGCGCCGATTGCGCCACCGCGCAATCTCGTGGTGAGCGGATTATATCGCTATGTGCGCAATCCGATTTATATTTCAGTTGTTGCCGTCATTCTTGGTCAGGCTGTGTTATTCGCTGATCGACGTCTACTCGGCTACGGCGTGTTGCTCTGGCTCTTTTTCCACATTTGGGTACTTGCCTTGGAGGAGCCGACGCTCCGCGAGAGCTACGGAGCCGAGTATGAAAGCTATCGCGCCAATGTGCCGCGCTGGCTTCCCCGACTCTCTCCGTGGCGAGCCGTCTCACCCATTTGATGCTCGGGGTGGTCGAATCTCCTGAATCCATATCCGGACGCACTTTTCGCCGCGCACTTCGCCGTCAGGTAGAGACGTCCGCTATGCGCCATAAGCAGTCATCTCAAAACCACACGCTCAGGCCAATCTGGTGAGCCTGGGTCATGCCACTTACGCTGGGGGCATTTCGCGGCTCACGGTCCAGGCGTGCTTGCCGACCTGCCGCCCGCGCGTGAAGGCGACCTGCTCAAATAGTTCGACTGTCGCGCTGAATAGGAACCGGCCCTGAGCTTCGCGGTCAGCGGTCGTTTCGCTGATTGCCTCAACGCGCCCACCGCCGGCCGCGGCAATCAATACGAGCGCTCCCTCGAGGGCCGCCCGAGCAATGCCCTCACCGCGATGGCGCTTGTCGACGAAGATACACGTGATCCGCCACTCGGCGCGGCGCGGCGGGTCTTTCCGGTAGGCCCGGGCGTGCCGAAGCTCGAGCTCCTCCGGATCGCCATACTGGCACCAGCCCTGCACGCGGCCGTTCGCGTCGAACACTAGCGCTGCATGCGCGTGGTTCGTGCGCACCAACTGCTCTTTCAGCGTGCGGGGATCACTGACCCGCCGCTGATAGGCGGTGTGAAACGCAATGCACCAGCAACCTCCGTAGATCCCGTTGTTTCGCAGGACCAATTCCTCAAACGATTCCCAAGTCGATGCGTCGAGTGGCCGGATAGTGTAGGCGCTCCCGGCGGATGGGATCGCAGCCTCGGGTGCTGGCAGTGATTGGTCAGGCATCGGGGACCCTTTCGACTGTGCGGGATCAGCCTATCAAAAGCCGGGGCCGCGCGTCGCGCCTCCGCGGCGGCGCGAAGGAATGAGGTCGGCCCTATCGGTCAAGCCAGCGAACGACCGCTCTGGGTCGAGAGCAGATGTCGGCGCCCGGCCGGAAAGCGGACGCCGGTTATGTCCGCTATGCGCCAGGAGATCCCATGGGGTGGATAGCGCTCCGCTCCGGCTCCTGCAGAGTGAGGTTGCTACCCACCCACTCTTAAGGAGGCGATCGATGTCCGTCCTAGATCACCAAGGCCAAGAGCAGAGCGCTATCCGCACTGATCTTGGAGCCATTTTCGTTTCGATGGAACTGAGCCGATCAGCTTGGCTGATCACATCCCTGTCGCCCGGCGCAGGCGAGAAGATGTCCAAGCACGCCGTTGTAGCAGCGGACGTCGCTGGGCTGTTGCAGTGCTTCGCCGAGCTCAAGCGCAAGGCTGCGGCGCGGACCGGCCGGGACTTCCCGATCATCGTCATCGAGGAGGCCGGCCTGGACGGCTTCTGGATCCACCGCGTGCTCGAGGGCGAGGGGATCGAGAGCCACGTGGTCGACGCCGCCTCCATCCTGACCTCACGCCGGCGTCGGCGAGCGAAGACCGACCGGATCGATGGCGAGACCTTGTTGCGCACGCTCATGGCCTACAAGCGCCGCGAGCCCAGGGTGTGTTCGATGGCCAGGGCGCCGACCCCCGAAGAGGAGGACCGCCGGCGGGTCTGCCGCGAGCGCAAGACGCTGGTGAGCGAGCGCGTGCAGCACGTGAACCGGATCAAAGGTCTGCTCTTCGCCCAGGGGGTGTTCGGCTACGAGCCGCTACGCAAGCATCGGCGCGAGCGGCTGGAGGAACTCAGGACTGGCGATGGCCGGCCACTGCCGGCGCACCTGAAGGCGCAGATCGTCCGCGAGCTGGATCGGCTTGAGGTGGCGCTGGCGCAGTTGAAGACCATCGAGGCGGAGCGGGACGCCCTGCTTGAGCCGGTGTGCCACGATACGGCCTCGCCACCGTCGATGCTGGCGCAGCTGAAGGGCATCGGCCCGGAGTTCGCCGCCGTCCTCTGGTCGGAGGGCCTGTTCCGCCACTTCGACAACCGAAGGCAGCTCGCCGCCTACGCCGGTCTAGCGCCGACGCCCTGGAAGAGCGGCTCGATCGATCACGAGCAAGGCGTATCCAAGGCCGGCAACCCGCGCCTTAGGACAGCCATGGTCGAACTGGCCTGGCTGTGGCTCAAGAACCAGCCTACCTCGGCCCTCAGCCTCTGGTTCCACGAGCGGGTCCAGCGCCTTGGCGGACGGATGCGCAAGACCACCATCGTCGCCCTGGCTCGCAAGCTCCTCGTCGCCCTGTGGCGATACACATCCGCCGGCGTCGTCATCGAAGGCGCCGTGATGAAGGCGGCGAACTAGCTTGATCCCCCATCCCGAAGGACGTGATCAGTCCTCACGGATCCAGGTGGCCGAACCGATATGACCGATGGCCTCAACAGCCGACCAAGAGAATGGTCCCGTCCTCCTGAGCCCCGCCCGCCGCACGCGGGATGTTGGTGCAGCCGCCACGAGCGGCGACCGTATGTGAGCTTGATCTGGTGCGCCGAGCATCGGGTCGTCGAGACGGCTCAGACCTTGGATCCCGAACCAACCGCAGGAGCGCTGCCCATGCGCCGCTAACCTGACCCCTTGACCCCAAAATCCCCATGTGAGCGGTCATAAGCCGCGCGCCCGGAAGCGGACACTCCGAGAGTCAGCTTTGGGGGAAAGCGGACAACCGTCAGCGCCGGCGACAGTGTGCGGCGACGGACCAGTTTCAACTCGGGTGGGCAAGGTGGAGATCTGATAGCGCCGCCCTGCAGGGGACAGGGCAAAGCCGCTCGGGGACGTCGTTGTGGACGCCGCAATGCGGCGATCCTCGACGTCCACGCCATCCAGCATCAACCTTCTGGCGTCGCATTTCCACGCCGCGGCAAGAGCACCAAGTCGGCCGCTTCCTCGGCATCTTTGAGAAGCGTCTTGCGCGGCGTGCCCATCTGCGCACGCATGGTCAGTCCGCGGGCAAGGTCGAGGACCTGGCTCGCGCGCGCGGCTACGGGAAAGTCAGACGGGATTTCTCCCGCGCTGATCCCGTCGCAGAAACGGCGTTCCACTAGCGCCACGCCGGCAGCTACGGCGTCCTTCAGGAACTGCCTGACCTCAGCATCGTCCACGAGCGGCGCGACGCACACGAGAAGACACCCCGGGGCTGATCCTTCCTCGGTCGCACTTTCTACGGCGTGCCTCAGGAAGCCGGCGAGCGAGTCGCGAAGAGTCGGCGGCGAGAAGAGCGCCTTCGCAGCGCGAGCGCCCTTCGCCTCTGCATACGCCCTAAGGACGCGCAAGAATATCGTCCGCTTGTCCCCGAAGACGGCATACAGGCTCGGCCGTCCCACGCCCATCCCGGCGACGAGATCGTCGATCGTCACGCCGTCGTAACCCTTCGACCAGAACACCTGGGTCGCCTTTTTCAGCGCGTCACTCTCGTCGAAGCTTCGCGGACGTCCCCGTGGCCTGGCGGCATTCTGAAACATCTAGTTCAAAACTCCTTGACCGCGACCTTTTCGCCAATATATAATCAAACAGTTCAAAAATGACAAGGCGGCCCCTGACTTCGCGCGGGCTCCTTCGACCTTTCCCTTCACCACGGAACCACCCATGAGACATTCGATCGCTCTCGTCACCGGCGCCACCTCCGGGCTCGGTTATGCGGCAGCCCGCATGCTCGACGCCGAGGGCTGCCGCGAGGTCATAGTAACCGGGCGCAGCCTGGCCCGGGTCCAGGAAACGGCCGCTCAGCTCGCGGCTGAGACCAAGACCCAGGTCTTCACGCCGCTGGAGCTGGATCTGAACGCGCCGGCCAGCGTTCAGTCCGCCCTCGCCGAGCTCGTCAAGCGAGGTCGGCCGATCGACTTCCTACTGCTCAATGCCGGGTTGGTCCCCACCAAGGCGCGCGTGATCACTGCGACGGGCGTCGAGGCGGCTCAGGCCCCGCTGATCGGCCATCATCAACTGACTGTCGGGTTGCTCCGCGCCAACCTGCTGAGCCCCAACGCGCGCATTGTTATCGCCGGTGCGGAGCCTGCCCGAGGGGGCGTGCCCATGTTCAGCTACACCGACGTGCCTGCCTTCGCGGCCACACACCACCAGGGTGACCGAACCGCCGCTGTTGAAGCCCTGCTTCGCAACGGGCCGAACGTGAAGTACGCGCCCAACCGGGCGTATGCCGACGCGAAGCTGATCATCGCTTGGTGGACCGCGGCGCTGGCCCGCCGGCTGCCCTCCGGCATGGCCGTATACTCCGTGTCGCCCGGTGCGGCGACCGACACCAAGGTGGTGCGAAACGCTGGCCCGGCGTTGAAGTATCTGTTTATCCCAATCGTGAGCCTCATTCCCGGCATGAATCAGACGCCGGAGACCGCGGCCCGTCGGTACCTCCAGGCATCGGGGTTCGGAACCGACGCCTCAGGGCAATTCTTCGCCTCGGCGGCCGGGAAGCTCACAGGCCCAATTGAGGCGCAGCGCCGCCCACACCTCCACGATCGCGCCAACCAGGAAGCCGCGTGGCAGGCCGTCGTCAAGGTCTCCGGCGTCGACTTGTCTTACCCAGCATCCTTAAGCGCGGTGTCCTGAAGGAGCGCCGGTCGCGGCGCAATGGGCGCCGATGTCGAACCGACTCCACGCTCGCTGGGCCGTTTCGGCAAACGGCTAACATAGCGAGGACCACACCATGCCGGTGATCAAACTCATCGCCGTCGGGCTTCCGATTGCACTTGGCGTCGTGATGATCGGGAATGGCGGGGTCACCATCGCCGGCCCTTCGCTAGTCCGTGAGAACTTCGCGCAATGGGGTTATCCGGCCGGATTTCACCGGGTGGCGGGCAGCCTTGGAGTCGTGGTCGGTTTACTTCTGCTGATCCCGGTGACCTCGCGGGTTGGAGCGATCGGGAGCGCCATTTTCATGCTGGTCGCCGTCGCGACGCTGATCCGTCGTCACGACTGGGGGCACCTGCCGGTCGCTGCGGTCCTGACGGCAGCGTCGGCCGCGGCAATAGTGATCCACCGGTAGGTGAACCTCATGGAGAAGCGACAACTCCCAGACAACGCAGGGCAGGAGGCGATGACTGCTGTCTACGCTCCGAAGCTACGTGGTCGTCCATGGGGTCCTACGGAATTTAGAAATAACTAGTTCAAAAAAACCTTGACCTAAGCCTCCGCGCCTCATTATCATACAAAACAGTTCAAAATTAGCTAGGCGCCCCGGCGTCGCCAGGAGAGTACGCATGGAACGGTACGAAGCGAAGCGGACGGTGATCATCGGCGGAACGAGCGGCATGGGACTCGCGACGGCGAAGATGCTCCTCGAACTGCCTGTCGACGGCGGTTGGACACAACTCTGAATTCGACGCGTAGGCGGCATAGGGCCGAACCTTGCGACCACCTTCGGAGGAGCTCCTAATGACATTCACAGCAAATCATTCGGTCCCAGAGCAGGGGAAATTTCGCCGCGCCCTCGCGGCCGTCTGGGCCTTCCTGCAATCGCTGGATGAGTCCAGCTTCGACTATGCGCTCGATCGAATCGAACGCTTGGAACGGGAGGTGGGACGACTGAAGGAGGAAATGCGCCAAAGGCGGGATCCCGGGGCAGTCGATGCTCACAACGCTAGCGCCGCGGCGCTCGAACAGTGACCCGGCCGCTGGCGCGTCCCTGTCCGCTTTCGGTCGGAAGCTGACATCGGCGCCGAGCCCAAAAGCGGACGTCGGTTATGACCGCTCACATGGGGATTCTGGGGTCAAGGGGTCAGTTTAGCGGCGCATTGGCAG
>CAWCDF010000003.1:0-107007 GCA_963794315.1 uncultured Alphaproteobacteria bacterium | reverse complement strand
GCTACGGCAATCCGACGGTGCAGATGTTCGAGCACCGGCTGGCGCTGCTGGAGGGCGCCGAGGCCTGCCGCGCGACCGCGTCGGGCATGGCGGCGGTGCACCTGGCGCTGACCGGGCTGCTGCGCGCCGGCGACCACGTGGTGGCCGGCAAGGCGCTGTTCGGCTCCTGCCGCTGGATCCTCAACAACTGGGGCCCGCGCTTCGGCGTCGAGACCACCTTCGTCGACGCGACCGACACCGCGGCCTGGAAGGCGGCGATGCGGCCGAACACCAAGGTCGTTCTTCATCGAGAGCCCGGCCAATCCGCTGCTGGAGATCACCGACATCGCCGCGGTGGCCGCCATCGCGCGCGAGGTCGGCGCCAAGGTGCTGGTCGACAACGTCTTCGCCACCCCGATCTTCCAGAAGCCGCTGCAGCTGGGCGCCGACATCGTCGTCTATTCGGCCACCAAGCACATCGACGGCCAGGGCCGGGTGCTGGGCGGCGCGGTGCTGGGCGCCAAGGCGCTGCTCGACGAGGCCTACCGCGACTTCATCCGCCACACCGGGCCGGCGCTCTCGCCGTTCAACGCCTGGGTGCTGCTGAACGGCCTCGTCACGCTGGACCTGCGGGTCCGCGCCGCAGAGCGCGACGCGCCGCCATTCTGGCCGACCGGCATCGCCGCGCACCGCAAGGTGAAGGCCTGCCGCTATCCCGGCCGCACCGACCACCCGCAGCACGAGGTCGCGCGGCGCCAGATGACCGGCGGCGGCAACGAGATGATCGGCGGCGGCAACCTGGTCGCCTTCGACCTCGGCGATCAGGCGCGCGGCGTTCAACTTCCTCAACGCGCTCAAGATCGTCGACATCTCCAACAACCTCGGCGACGCCCGCTCGATGGCCACCCATCCGACCACCACCACCCATCGCGCGATGACCGAGGAGCAGCGGCTGGAGATCGGCCTGACCGCCGGCTGGGTTCGCCTCTCGGTCGGACTGGAGGGCGCCGGCGACCTCTGGCGCGACCTCGAGCGCGCGCTGGCTGCCGCATGACCCGCGGCCCCCGGCCCTCCGCCGGCCCGAGCTTCCGTGAGAGCCGGCCCGCGCTCGACCGGGCGGTCTACGAGGCCCGCACGGGCCAGATCCTCGTGCGCGTCGAGCCTCGCTTTCTTCCTGAGCAGTCTGACGAGCGCGAGCGCCGTTACGTCTGGGCCTATACGGTCGAGATCGAGAACCACGGCGAGGAGACCGTCC
The DNA here is from genome assembly GCA_963794315.1 of uncultured Alphaproteobacteria bacterium. Lineage (GTDB taxonomy): Bacteria > Pseudomonadota > Alphaproteobacteria > Caulobacterales > Caulobacteraceae > Poindextera. The sequence goes on along the minus strand of CAWCDF010000003.1, from coordinate 105,773 downwards.
AGCTGCTGTCCAGGCGCTGGCTGATCACCGATGCGCTGAACCGCACCGAGACGGTGGTCGGCGAGGGCGTGCACGGAGAGCAACCGACGCTCAGTGCGCGGCAGGCGTTTCGCTACACATCCTTCTGTCCGCTCGGAACGCCTTCGGGCGAGATGCGCGGCGCCTACCAGATGATCACCGACGCTGGCGCGGTGTTCGAGGTCGAGGTCCCGGCGTTTTCGCTGCACCTGCCCAGCGCCAGGCGCAATCTGAACTAGCCTTCGCCTTCACGGGTGTGCTGCACGAGGCGGCGCACCAGGGCCGCATCGGCGACAAGGTTGCCGAGCATGGCTTGCTGCGTGCGGGCGAACCGGCGCTGGTCCTCTTCCTCGATCCCGTCCAGCGCGCGCCGATTGACCCGATAGACGGCTCTCAGCGCTTGCCGGTTGGCCGCCCGCCCCTCTGCGGTTGTCCGCAGCACAACCTGGCGGCGGTCGGTTGGCGGGGTCTCGCGGTTGACGAGGCCGGCGGCGACGAGCTGATCGACCGTGCGGGTCATCGTCGTTCGATCGACAGCGCTGAAGTCCGCGAGCTCCGACATGCCAAGCGGTTCAAGCCGGGCGATGACGCTGAGCGCGCGGTAGCGCGCGACGTTCAAGCCGAGCGGGCGAAACGCCTCTTCGAGCACGGCCTCGCGGTGGCGGGCCAGAACGGCGAACAAATGGAAAACGTAGGTGATCACGTCGAAGGGGAACTCCCCCTCGGGATCGGTCGTAGACGCCGGGCGCCGGGGTTTCAGGTCCGTCATGGGAGATCCTGGGCGGCGGTTGCACTCCGCCTTCGTCGATTTCAGAGAACCAGATTATGCGACTATGCACAAGGTGTAAGCCTCATAGTTGCGAGTTACATTAGGTGTGATTGCACTTTAATCTTGACGTGACCGCTCGACATCCGTAGGGATGCCCGCCGCACGCGAGGAGCTCCCATGTCTGCCGCGAAAGACGAAGCTGACGCCGCCAAGCTGATCACGTTCCGCGTCGTCCGCTCGCCGGCAGGCTGGCGGATCGACGGCGTCGAACAGCTGGCCAACTCGACGATCTACCTGTCGCTCGACGCCGCGCTGACTCAGGCGCGCTCCATGGCCGACGTCCTGGCCCGGCATGGCCATCCGGCGCGCGTCATCGTCGATCCCGACGTCGTCCTGGACTGATTGTCAGCTGACGGTCGTCGGCTCGATCGCGTAGGTGCGCGAGCAGTACTCGCAGGTGACGCGGATCATCCCGTCTGCCTCGACCATCTCGGCGCGCTCAGCGGCCGGGAAGGATTTCAGCACCCGTTCGATCCGCTCGGTCGAGCAGCGGCAGAAAGCGCTGAGCGGCTTGGGCTCGAACAGGCGAACCCCGCGCTCGTGGAACAGTCGGTAGAGAAGCCGGTCGGGCGCCAAGACGGGGTCGATCAGTTCGTCCTCGCCCACGGTCTTGATCAGAGCCTCGGCTGTCTCCCACGCATCCTCGGTCGGCCCGCGCGCATCGTCGGCGGCGACGTTCTGCAGGATCACGCCTCCGGCCCGCCACCGCGGCCGCCCGCCGTCGCGGATCTGGCCGACCGCCAGCCGCACACGCGTGGGCGTCTGCTCCGACTGGGCGAAGTAGTGCTCGGCCGACAGCGCCAGCGTCTCGCCCTCGATGGGCGTGACGCCCTGATACCGCTCCATGTCGTCGCCCTGGTCGATGGTCATGATGAAGAGGCCGTCGCCCAGCAGCGTTCGCGCGCCCGGCTGGGCGAAACCGCCCGAAATCGCGGCAACGCGCGCCGCATCGTAGCGGCAGTAGCCACGCAGTGCGCCCTTCGTATCGTAGTCGGCCACAACGTAGGCGACCGGGCCGTCGCCCTGCGCCTGCAGGATCAGCTTGCCCTCGAACTTCAGGCTTGCGCCGACCAGCGCGGCCAGCGCGCAGGCTTCGCCCAGGAGGTTGGCTACGGCGTCGGGGTAGGCATGGCGGCTCAACACCTCGTCGACAACGCGACCGAGCCGGGCGATCCGCCCGCGCACCGGCCGGCCCTCGATCTGAAAGGCTGCGACCAGGTCGTCATCGATGCGCCGGGTGTCGGTCTGGGACAAGCTGTGGCTCGGCGGACGCGGCGCGGAGCGCGCGAACGCGCTAGGGTGAGGAAAAGTCGAGGCGAAGATAGGCGCGCAGGCGCCTCGGCGCCAGGGCGGACGATGACGATGCAGGCTCCCGACATGACGGCGCCGTTCTGGAGCGGCGAGCGGATTTGGCTGCGCGCTCTCGCCAAGGCGGACGCCATCCACTGGCTGGCGTTCGACGACGATTTGGAGGCGATCCGCACGCTCAACCTCGGGATCAGCCTCCCACGCTCGCCGAGCCAAGCCGAGGAATGGGCCGAGCGTTTCGCCGACTTCAAGAACGCCGACGAGGCGATGATCTTCACCATCGAGACCCACGGCGGCGACTACGTCGGCAGCCTGAACCTCGGCGGCGTCGATCGCCGGAACGGGACCTTCTCGAGCGGGACGCGGCTTTCGGCGGCGCACCGCGGCAAGGGCTACGCGCTGGAGGCCAAGCGGATCGTGCTGCGCTGCGCGTTCCACGAGATGCGGCTACAGAAGTACAACATCCGCTGTCTCGAGACGAACGCGGCGGTCATCCGCCACGCCACGCTGCTCGGCTGCCGCGAGGAAGGCCGTATCCGCCGCAACGTATTCACCGACGGCCGCTTCTACGACGAGCTGCTGTTCGGGCTGACGCGCGAGGAGTGGGAGGCGGAGGAGGCCAAGGAGCGCGCTGAGCGGCGATGAGACAACGGGTTGGCGTCGCTTTGAATCGACTATCTATTCTCCGGTCATCCTTGCGCAAGCGGGGGTTAAAGCGATCGTCAATTTGGAGCGCAAATCCTCCCTGCTCCTGACACTGGTGGGCGCGGCCGACGACAGCCGATTTGCTGCTGCGGCATGACCGCAATTGGCGCAGAGCGGACATCGGCGACGCCTACCTCACTGCGTGATACAATAAGGCTTGCCTGAGGAGACCTGCTGATGGTGGCCCTTGCCCTTTCGCCGTCCGCCCAAGGCAGCCCACGCTGTCGGTACCAGGCGCGGGACACTCGACAAACCTTGGCGGAGGGGCTCGCCGAGTATTACGCGGTGAACGGCGCGCGGGTCTCTCCGCCACCCTCACTTCCGCCGGAGAGCCAGGCGCTTTTCCGCAACCATGACATCTGCCACGTGATCTTCGGCCTCGACACTACTCTGGCGGACGAGGGGATGGCGGACGCCCGCACGCTGCTGTCGTGCGACGTGGGGTGGCGGCGCTACGCCCGCTACATGACCAGCGACCCGCAAGCGAAAGCGATCTTCAAGGAACTGGGGTACGCCCGAGCGATCTGGGCGACGCTCGTCATCATCCCGCGCTTGGTTCGGGCCATCGGGGAAACGTGGCGCATGTCGAAGAAGTGGCCCTGGGAAGCACCAGCAAACTACTTCGACCGCCCCCTCGCCGATCTGCGGCCCGAGTATCACATCCGACTGATTTAGGGCGCGGCGGCTCGCTGGCGGCGATGACCGCTTCTGGCGCATTGCGGACAATGCGTAGGCGGGGTCGGCTTGATCTCAACGTCCCCTAGCCGACCGCCCCCAGGCACCAGGCGATGATGGATTTCTGGGCGTGGATGCGGTTCTCGGCCTCGTCCCAGACGATGGAGCTGGGGCCGTCGATCACGCCGGCGGTCACCTCCTCGCCGCGGTGGGCGGGCAGGCAGTGGAGGAAGACCGCGTCCGGGGCGGCCAGAGCCATCAGCGCCTCGTCGACCTGATAGGGCGCAAGCGTCTTCAGCCTCGCATCGGCGTCCTTGTCGCCCATCGAGACCCAGGTGTCGGCGATCACCGCGTCGGCGCCCGCGCACCGCGGCCCTGGGGTCGTCGGTGACCTCGATCGCGGCGCCCGCGCGCGTGAGCGCGGGCGAGCTCGTCGGCGTCCGGCGCATAGGCTGCAGGGCAGGCGATGGTGAGGCGGAAGCCGAGCTTGGTCGCCGCCTGGATGAAGCTGGCGCAGATGTTGTTGCCGTCGCCGACCCAGGCGAGCGTCCGGCCGGTCACCGGCCCGCGATGCTCCTCGAAGGTCATCAGGTCGGCGATGATCTGGCAGGGATGGCCCGCGTCGGACAGGCCGTTGATCACCGGCACGCTGGCCGCGCGCGGCGAACCGCTCCTGACGTCGCTCGTGGCGTGTTGGCGCGGATCATCACCGCATCGACCATGCGCGAGAGCACCCGGGCGGTGTCCTCGATGGTCTCGCCGCGGCCGAGCTGCATGTCGGCGTCGGTGGAGATGATCGAGGCGCCGCCGAGCTGGCGGATCGCCGCGTCGAACGAGAACCAGGTGCGGGTCGAGTTCTTCTGGAAGATCATCGCCAGGGTGCGGTCCTTGCCAGGCGTGTCGTCGTCGCGCGCGCCCTTCGGCCAGCCGCCGCGCGCCGCCTTGCGCGCTTTGGCGTCCTCGAGGATGGCGCGCAGGCTCGCCGGCTCGATGTCCCAGAGGTCGATGAAGTGGCGGGGCGGGTTGGCCATGCGGCGGCTCGGTCGGTCAGGCCGCGGCCTTGGCCCGCGCCGCCTCGCAGGCCCGCTCCAGCTTCTCGCACCGCCTCGCGCGCCTCGGCCTGGCTGATGATGCAGCGGCGGCAGGAGCCGCACGCAGTTGTCGCCGCCGCCGGCGATCAGCAGCTTCTGGTCGCGGGCCAGCGCCATGAACTCGCGGTTGTTGGGGATCAGCTTCAGGCCGATCAGCAGGCCCTTGCCGCGGATCTCGGCGATCACGTCGGGAAAGCGGTCCTTCAGGCCCGGCGAGCTGCTGGCCGAAGTAGCCGGCGACGTCGCGCACGTTGCGCCAGGGTCTCGGGCTTGGTCAGCTCCTCGAACGCCGCCAGGCCGACCGCCATGGCCAGCGGATTGCCGCCGTAGGTCGAGCCGTGCGAGCCGACCGTCATGCCCTTGGCCGCCTCGGCGGTGGCGAGGCACGCGCCGACCGGAAAGCCGCCGCCCAGCGCCTTGGCGACGCACATGATGTCCGGCGCGGCGTTCTGGGCCCACTCGTAGGCGAACAGGCTTGCCGGTGCGGCCGAGCCCGCACTGGATCTCGTCGTAGATCAGCAGCGCGCCCTTCTCGTCGCACAGGGCGCGCAGCGCGGTCGAGCTCGGCGTCGGGCGAGCGCGCGCGCGCCGCCCTCGCCCTGCACCGGCTCGATGATCACCGCCGCCGTCGTCGGGCCCATCGCCGCCTCCAGCGCCGTCCATGTCGCCGAACGGCAGCGTGGCGATAGCCCGGCAGCGCGCGGGCCGAAGCCCTCGAGGTAGCTCGGGTTGCCGGCGGCGTTGACGGCCGCGTAGCTGCGCCCGTGGAAGGCGCCGTCGAAGCCGATGATCTCGATCCGCTCCGGCTCGCCGTTGGCCGCAGTGATAGCTTGCGCGCGGTCTTCAGCGCGCACTCCACCGCTTCGGTGCCGGAGTTGGTGAAGAAGACCACGTCGGCGAAGGTCGCGGCGCAGAGCCGATCGGCCAGCGCCTCCTGGTCGGGGATGCGGATAGATGTTGGAGACGTGCCACAGCTTCTCGCCCTGGCCCTTCAGCGCCTCGACCAGCTTGGGATGCGCGTGGCCCAGCGCCGGTCGACGCGATGCCGGCGACGCAGTCGAGATACGCCTCGCCATCGGTCGACCACAGGCGCACGCCCTCGCCACGCTCGAACGCCAGCGGGCGCGCGGCTGTAGACGCCCATGATGTGCGTGTCGGGCGAAGGGGCCTGTCCGTCCGCCATGGCAGCCTCCCAAAAGCGGAACGTCCCCGAGGCCGCTGGGCGACGGGGACTTCAAGGGCAGCGCTTTTCGCCGCGCGGCGCCGGCGTGTCAACTCAGGTTTTCAGATGAGCGGGGGCGGCCCAACGGCCGCTGGAGCCGCGACAAATTGACTCGAAATACTGATCTCTGTGGATAGATCGCACCCGCTCATTGTGTCCGTTAACCATTTGTTTACCATATTTAGTAGGGATGGTTCGCCGGCGCGACCATGGGGCGCTAGATATGGTGTTGCCGGCGCACTCGCTTTGAGGCTGGAGGGCGCAATGGGCTGGACCGACGAACGCGTCGAACTATTGAAAAAGCTGTGGCTGGAGGGCCTTTCGGCCAGCCAGATCGCCAAGCAGCTTGGCGGGGTGACCCGCAACGCCGTGATCGGCAAGGTGCACCGGCTGGGGCTCTCGGGCCGCGCGACGCCGTCGCAGCCGAGCCGCCCGACCTTCAAGACGCCGCGGCCGCCGCGCCCGATCACCCATGCCACGCCGCGTCGGCTCGAACCCAGGCCGCACCCGATGCCGGCCCCGGTCTACTTCGTCGAGGAGGCAGGATCGGCGACGGTGCTCACCCTCGGCGCGCACATGTGCAAGTGGCCGATCGGCGATCCGGCGACCGATAGCTTCACCTTCTGCGGCCGCCGCTCCGACGGCGACGGGCCGTATTGCGTGAACCACGCCCGCATCGCTTACCAGCCGCAGCAGCCGCGCAAGCGCTCGGCCGTCTCCGAGCTCACGCGGTCGCTCCGCCGCTACATCTGAGCGCTATTCGCCGGCGTAGATCGTCCGCGTCTCGGTCGTTGCCACCGAACCGTCGCGCGCGGTCATGCGCGCCGCGAGCTGGTGCGCGCCAGGCGTCAACGCGGCCTTCGGCAGGTCGAACGTGAAGCGCAGCCGTGGATAGTCGGGATCGTAGGCGAGCGCCGCTGGGCTCGGCGCGTCCGGCGGCGCCAAACCGAGTGTCGCCGGGCCGACGATGCGGTCGTCCAGCAGGATGTCGACCCGGCCGACGCCGCTCGGGGCGGCGGCGAGCCCGTTCAGCGTACGGCTGGCTGAGCCCCTGAGGATGGCGTTGCGCCTTGGCCAGCCGATGTAGACCGGCGGAAGGAAGGGGCAGGGCTCGGCTGCCCGGGGCGCAGCGCCGCCCACGCGGGCGATGAACGTCTGCATGACGAGCCGGCCTGGCGCCGCCGTGACCGACTCGACGGGCTCGACGCGACTGAAGCTTTGGCACAGCTGGACGCGAAAGGCGGTCTCGGCCGGGTCGTCGTACAGATAGGGCGGCAGCGGCAGCAGGATGACGACGGGCGCCCCCGGGTGGCCGGCGAGCAGGGCGCCTCGGTCCAGTCCGATGGCGCGCCGGAACACATCGAAGCGAGCGGCGTGCTCGCGCGGGTCGCCGAGTGCAAACACCTGGCGGCCAGGCTGGCCGGGAAACTCCAACCTCACGGCCTCGATGTGGCCGGCGGTTGCGAGCAGCGGTTGCGCGCCGAACCGCACGGCCGCCAAGGCCGTTGCGTGCGCGATTTCGGGCTCGAACTGGGCGAACGGCTCATGCTCGGCTGTGATCTGCTCGCGGATGACCAGCGGAACGCGCTCGGGATGCGCCCACCCGACCAGCATCCACAGCGACGCCCCAACGGCGCCGGCGAGCATGATGATCGGACTGGTCGCGACCAGCGCCTCGCGCAGTCGCCGATGCGCGACGGTGGGCGCGGAGTCCACGAAGCCGGCCAGCGCGCCCGGCAGGAAGGGGATGAGAGCCACGTAGGACTCGATCGGCCACTGCGGCGCGACCGTCTTGTCGAGCGGGCTCAGCACGGCATAGAGCCCAAAGAGCGGCAGGCCGACCCAGAGCAGCAGCGCGCTGGCCGGTTCGCCCACGCGGGCGCGCCGCCAGGCGCTCCAGGCGCCGCCGACCATGCCGGCGAAGAAGGCGGGCGTGCAGGCCGCGACCTGGATGGCGAAAAAGCCCAGCGGGCTGGCGAGGCTCAGCGACCAGCCCTGCTGATCCATCAGGTGGTAGGTCACCGCCGGCGCGCGGCTCACGACGTTGTAGGCGATCGACGGCGCCAGGCCGGCGGCAGCCAGCCCGCCAGCGAGCCAGAACCCTGGCGCACGCCAGAGCGCGCGGCCGGAGCGCGTCGCGAGCGCGAAGCCCAGGACCCCAAGGCCGGCGACGGCGAAGCGGTAGTGGATGAAGAGGCCAAGCCCCCCAGCAGCCCCCGTCAGGACCCACCAGCCAAGGCGTCCGGAGCGCTGGGCGCGGATCAACCCTCCCAGCATCAGCGCCAGCAGGATCTGCATCGCAGCTTCCGAGTAGAAGATCACGCCGGAGGCGGCGAGCGGGGGCATGATCATCGAGATCAGCGCCGCCCAAAGCGCATTGCGGCGGCCGGCGACTGGCTCGGTGAGGAAATAGGTGGCGAACGGCAGCGTCTGGGTGACCGCGAGCGCCGGCAGGCGGATGGCGAGCGGCGACCAGCCGAACAGCGCGATGCAGGCGCGTGCGAACAGCGGCCATCCGGCCGGGATGTCTGGATAGGCGAGCGCCGGGTGCATGCCGGCGACGACGAAGTGCGCTTCCTCCCACACGACGCCGACGTTGGCCGCCAGCACCGCCTTCCAGGCGGTCATGAGCAGCCAGATGAGCGCGGCCGCGGCGAGCAAACCGCGGTCGCCGTTGAACAGCAGGGCCCCCCGGTCGGCCCGCCTGGCGCGCTGGGCGAGGTTCGCCGCCGCGGCGGCCTCGCGCGCGACAATAAGCTCAGTCAATGATTCAGCTGCTCCCTGACCCCGAGGACTCTGCGCCGCCAGGCCGGGCTTGGCTAGGCCGCCGCGTCCAGCGAGTAGCCGGCCGAGCGCACGGTGCGGATCGGGTCGTCGTCGCCGCCGCGATTCAGGGCCTTGCGCAGGCGGCCGATGTGCACGTCGACGGTGCGCGCCTCGACGTAGACGTCGGAACCCCAGACCGCATCGAGGAGTTGCTCGCGGCTGAACACCCGGCCGGGGTGCTGCATCAGATAGTCGAGCAGGCGGAACTCGGTGGGGCCGAGGTGGATCTCCTGGTTCGCCCGGCGCACGCGGTGCGCAACGCGGTCGACGACGATATCGCCGTGATGGAGTCGATCCTCGGCCAGGCCAGGCCGGATGCGGCGGAGCACCGCACGGATGCGCGCCGCAAGCTCGCTCATCGAGAACGGCTTGACGATGTAGTCGTCGGCGCCGGTGTCGAGCCCGCGGATGCGGTCGGTTTCCTCGCCGCGGGCCGTCAGCATGATGATCGGCATGTTGCGCGTCTCCGGCCGCGCGCGCAGCCGACGGCAGACCTCTACGCCCGACACTTGCGGCAGCATCCAGTCGAGCACGATCAGGTCGGGCTGCGCCTCGTCGATCACGACCAGCGCCTCCTCGCCGTCGGCGGCGACGGTGACCTGGTAGCCCTCCTTGTCGAGATTGTACTGCAGGAGCGCCGACAGCGCGTCCTCGTCCTCGACCACAAGCACGTGCGGGGCCATGGTCGCCTCCTAAACCTCTTTCCCAGCGATCGTGGGTCTGATCGCCTCCAGCGGAACCGCCTCGCCGCGACGCTGCAGAGCGTCCCACTTCGGCCGTTCGCCGGTCATCTCCTCGCCCGTGATCTCGAAATGGATGATCTCGGCGATGTTGGTCGCGTGGTCGCCGATGCGCTCGAGATTCTTGGCGATGAACAACAAGTGCGCGCCCGGCGTGATCGTACGCGGGTCGCCCATCATGTAGGTCAGAAGCTCGCGGAAGAGGCTGTTGTAGTGCTCGTCGACCTCCTCGTCCCGGGCCCAAACGCCGGCCGCCTTCTCCAGTTCGCCGGCGGTGTAGGCGTCCAGAACCTCCTTCACGCGACCGCCGACCAGCCGGCCCATGCGCTCGATCGGACGGGTCAACGGTGTCAGCGGGTCGCTTTCGCTGAGCACCAGAGAGCGCTTGGCGATGTTGCGCGCGAGGTCGCCGATGCGCTCGAGATTCATGGCGATCTTGAGCGCGGCGACGGTGCGACGCAGCGTGCGTCCGACCGGCTGCTGGGTGGCGATCAGCTCGATCGCGCGCCGCTCCACATCGGCTTGCAGGGCGTCGAGCTTGGCGTCGCGGGCGATCACCGCCTGCGCCAGCGGCACGTCGCGGCGGGAAATGGCGTCGATGCAGTCGGCGATCTGCGCCTCAGCCAAGCCGCCCAGACGCGCGACCTCGGCGACCAGGGGTTCGACCAGATCGGCGCTCGGCTTAACCCAGGGATCGGTCATTTCAATCCGTCACACCGCAAGCCAACTGGCCGACTCAAGGGCGCCAAGCGGTACGTTGCCCGGCGATTGCTGTCGCTATGCGACGGTTCTGCGACAGTTTTGTTACAGCCGCGGCAGATAGGCCGTAAACGTCGCGCCCTGGCCCTCCAGGCTCTCGATCGCCAGCCCGCCGCGATGGCGGTTGATGATGTGCTTGACGATTGCAAGGCCGAGTCCCGTGCCCAGCCGCTCGCCGCTCTTCTGCCCCTCGACCCGGTAGAAGCGCTCGGAGAGGCGCGGCATGTGCTCGCGCGCGATGCCGCGTCCATGGTCGGCGACCCTTAAGACCACGAACCGCTCGCCGCCGATCAGGTCCGGATTGAGCAGCGATAATCTGGCTGCGCCTGGCCGCGTCGCTCCCAGCGCCGTCTCCGCGCTCACGTCGTCGATCACATCGATCTCGATGGAGGCGCCGGGCGGCGAGAACTTCAGCGCGTTGTCGATCAGGTTCTGCGCCACCTGCAGCATTTGGTCGCGGTCGCCGGTGATCATCGCTTTGCCGCGCTCGGCGAGCCGGGGTTCGAGCCTGACGCCGGTCTCGGCTGCCAGGGGCGCGAGCCCGTCGATCACGTCACGGGTCACCTGCGCGACGTCGACGCGGCCAGCCGGGGCGATGTGCTCGTTGAGCTCGATGCGGCTCAGGCTCATCAGGTCGTCGATGAGGCGGGCCATGCGCCCGGCCTGCGCCGCCATGACGCCAAGGAACCGCTCGCGCGCTTGCGGGTCGTCGCGCGCGTGGCCGCGCAAGGTTTCGATGAAGCCGGTCAGCGAGGCGAGCGGCGTGCGTAGCTCGTGGCTGGCGTTGGCCAGGAAGTCTGCGCGCATGCGCTCGTTTCGCCTGGAATCGGTCTCGTCGCGGATGACGAGAAGCGCCAGCCGCGCCTCATCGGCAGCCGGCGCGAGCGGGCGGGTGAGCACGCGCCAGAAGCGGTCCTGCGCTCCGCCCGTTTCGTACGCCGCCTCGCCGTTCAGATTGCCAAACAGGCTCTCGTCGACCGCCTCCAGGACCTGAGGGTGCCGTATGGCCGAGACCAGCGGCCCGCCCGGGGCGGCGATGCGCAAGAGCTCGCGAGCGGCCAGATTGGCGAACACGATCCGGCGGTCGGAGGGGTCCTCCGGATCCCGCGCCCAGATGACCATGACCGGATCGGGCAGGCTGTCGACCAGGGCTGCGAAAGCCAGGGAAGCCGGCTCCTCGGCGGCGCTGTCCACGGGTAGCAACGACATGGCTGAAACCTAACGGTTCGCCGCCGCTCAGCAAACCTAGGCCTAGTGACGACGATCCGGCGCCGAGCAGCGCAAGCCCCGCCGTCACCGTCAGGCAACCCGGAGATTGGCCGGGTTGGGTCCGCCTCTGAACTCTAGAACTTGATCTGGGTGTAAATGCCGAGTTCGTCCCAGTCCCCGCCGGTGTTCGACCCATGCGGGTTAAACCCGGTGATCGGGCTGAACGTCGCCAGCGACTGAGCGCCAAGCGTCGTCGTGGCGTCGGCGTAACCGCCCTTGATCGCGTTCTGGATGTCCTCGTGCTTGTAGACAAGCGCGAAGTCGAGGTTCTTCACCGGCTCGTAGTTGATGCCGAGATTGTACAGCTCGTAGCGCTCCGAAGGGTCGAGATCCTGGCTCGGGTCAATCGTGTCATAGCGCCCGAACACCGACCACTGCGGCATGAAGACGTAGGAGGCAAAGAACGACCAGCCTTCCGCCTTGTCCGGCGTGGTCTTCGTCGTGACCTTCCAGTTGTTGGCTTCGAAATACTCGATGCCGGCCCGGATCCTCGCGTCGGTGTAGGCAAACAGCGCATCCCAGCGGCTGGCGGTTTGGGAGAAGACCGGCGCCGTCGGCGGCGTGGTGGTCGGCAACGCGACGTTGTTGGAGAGGTCGCCGTCGTAGCCGCCGACCCCCAGCACAAAGCCATGCCAGTTGACGTTGGCGCGCGCCTCGACGTCCATGGTCTTCGAGCGGATCGGGTTCTTGTAGCCCGCGCCGTCCTCCAGCGAGACCGAATAGTCGAACAGGCCGCTGCCAAGATCGCCGTGGACATTCACGCCCCAGTCGGAGGTGTTGCCGAATTTGTTCTGGTCGATCAGCAGCTTGTCGACGAAGCGGTAGCCGTAGATTTCCTCGACGAACGGAATCCACGGGGTCTTCGCCGCGCCGAGCTGGACGATGAACGCCGGGTTATAGGCGCCCTGGATGTAGGCGTACTTGACCGCCTCCGAGCCCTGCAGGCCGTTGCCGGTGGTGACGCTCTGGCCGTTCAGGATGATCCCGTTCGGTGCGAAATCGATGGTCAGGTTCGCCGAGTAGATCGGGCTGAATGTGTGGTCGATGGACAGATAGGCGCGCTTGATATCGTCGCCATAGCCGTTGGCCTTGACCATCGGCGTCCCGTTCGTCTTCGAAACCGCAGTCGGCGTCTGGTTCACGTACGAGAGGTCGTCGAAGATCGTGAAGCCGACCTTGGTGTTATCGGCCCAGCTGGGCTTGGGCTTGTTCGCCGCTTCAGCCTGCTGAATCTCTCCCGGAACCGTCTGGATCTGGCCTTCCAGCTGGCCGCGCATGGCCTGCTCGTCGGCCTCGGCCTGGTCGGCCTTCGCCGAGGCCGCCTGCGCCGCGGCATTCGCCTGCTGCACGGCGCTCGTCGCGTCGTTGAGGCGATTTTCGAGGTCGCTGACGGTCGCCGTCAGGCTGTCGATCTTCGCGTCTTCGTCGGCGTCGCGCTCCACCACGACGTGATGATGATGTTTCGCGGCGGCCCGCGCCTGGCCGGCCAGACCGCCGGCGAGCAGCGCGCCGAGCGCGGCCCCGCCCAACAGCGAGCCTCTCTTCAGCATGGTGTGATCCTTGTCCCCGAGCTCCCAAATCAAGGCGAGCCGCCGACATCTATCGATAAAGCAGATTAATTCGATAGAGATAAACTGCTATGGCCGTCAGACATGCTGAAGCCTGCTGCGCGGGCGCCGCGCCTGGCGGAGTGAGGATAGGATAGGCCCGCGGGCGGGCGCTGAACGAGAAGGGCCCCGGGTAGGGCGCTGGGCAGTGTTCAGCAAAGCTGAGCCCCATTCCAAATAATCTCTATGGTGTTAGTGGTGTATAGCTGTTGCCCTGCCTGGGCCGGTCGGGCCGCCGCAGCGCATCATCAGGAGCCACTTTACCGTGATCTACCGCACCTCAACGCGACGGGGCGTCTTCGGCTTGGCCGCCGCCGCGACCCTCGCCGCCCGCTCAACGGTCGCCGGCCCGGCTCGGGCCGCCCAGCCGATCGAGCTGCTCAACGTCAGCTACGACCCCACCCGCGAGCTCTACGCCGACATCGACGCGGCTTACGCACGCTACTGGAACAGCCACACCGGGCAGGCGGTGAAGGTCGACCTCAGCAACGGCGGCTCGGGCGCCCAGTCGCGCGCGGTGATCGACGGTCTCGAGGCGGACGTGGTCACGCTCGCGCTCGCCTACGACATCGACGCCATCGCCGATCGGGGCCTGATCGCGGAGAACTGGCAGTCAAGGCTGCCATACAATTCCAGCCCCTACACCTCGACCATCGTGCTCCTCGTGCGGTCGGGCAACCCCAAGGGCATCCGCGACTGGGGCGACCTAACAAGACCCGGCGTCCAGGTGATCACGCCGAACCCGAAGACGTCGGGTGGCGCGCGTTGGAACTTTCTGGCCGCATGGGCGTGGGCGCTGAAGCAGCCCGGCGGCTCGGCCGCCTCGGCCAAGGCGTTCGTGCAGAGTCTCTACAGCCAGGCGCCGGTGCTCGACACCGGAGCGCGGGGTTCGACCAATACGTTCGCCCAGCGCGGCCTCGGCGACGTGCTGATCGCCTGGGAGAACGACGCCTTCCTGATGCTGGGCGAGAACCCGGGCAAATTCCAGATCGTGAACCCGTCGCTCTCCATCCTGGCCGAGCCGCCGGTGGCAGTGGTCGACAAGGTGGTCGCCAAGAAGGGCACCAGGATCGTCGCCGAGGGCTATTTGAACTTCCTCTACAGCCCGCTCGCCCAGGATCTCATCGGCCAGCACCACTTCCGGCCGCGCCATGCGGCCGCGCTGGCGAAGTTCGGCGACAAGTTCCCCAAGATCCCCCTGGCGACCATCGACAAGCAGTTCGGCGGCTGGCGCAAAGCGCAGGCGACCTTCTTCGCCGACGGCGGCGTTTTCGACCAGATCTACGCGGCGAAGTAAGTCCCCCAGGTGTCAGGACCTATCTCGAGCGCGCCTCGCTGGCGCGAACGCTCGCCCTTGCCGGGGTTCGCCCCGGCGCTCGGTTTCGTGCTGCTCTATCTCTGTCTGATCGTGCTGATCCCGTTGGCGGCGCTGGCGCTCCGTCCCTGGGCGGACGGCTGGCGGCCGTTGTGGAGCGCCGTGACCAGTCCGCGCGTGCTCGCGGCGCTCCGTCTCAGCTTCGGGGTCTCGCTGCTCGCCGCCGCCATCAACGCGATCATGGGGCTCATCGTGGCGTGGGCGCTGGCGCGCTACGAGTTCCCCGGCCGCCGCTTGGTGGATGCCGCCGTCGACCTGCCGTTCGCCATGCCGACGGCGGTGGTCGGCATCGCGCTCGCCACCGTTTACGGGCCGACGGGTTGGATTGGCGCCCTCGTCGCGCCGCTCGGGATCAAGATCGCTTACACGCCGCTCGGCATCCTGGTGGCGCTGGTCGCGGTCGGCTTGCCGTTCATCGTGCGATCGGTGCAGCCGGTGCTGCAGGACTTCGACGCCGAGGTCGAGGAAGCGGCGCTGACGCTTGGCGCCGGCGCCTGGCGGCGGATGCGCTCGGTCGTCCTGCCGGCTATCGCGCCCGCGCTTGTCACCGGCTCCTCGCTGGCCTTCGCGCGGGCCGTCG
Organism: uncultured Alphaproteobacteria bacterium; assembly: GCA_963794315.1. GTDB lineage: Bacteria > Pseudomonadota > Alphaproteobacteria > Caulobacterales > Caulobacteraceae > Poindextera. The sequence goes on along the minus strand of CAWCDF010000003.1, from coordinate 90,769 downwards.
GCGAATACGGCTCGGTGATCTTCATCGCCGGCAACATGCCGGGCCGCTCTGAGATCGCCCCGCTCCTCATCGTCATCAAGCTCGACGAATTCGACTACGGTGGGGCGGCCGCTGTCGGGCTCGCGATGCTGGTCCTCTCCTTCGGCGCGCTCTTCATCGTCAACATGTTCCAGCTTGCGCTGGCCCGCCGGGGGCAGCGATGAGAAGCGTCGCGCCAAAACCACCGTCGCCGATTGGCTGGCTGCTAATCGCCGTTGCGGTCGGCTGGCTCGGGCTCTCCATCGGCCTGCCGCTCGCCACCGTCTTCATCGAAGCCTTCCGGCATGGCTGGACCGGCTTCGCCGCCGCCGTCACCGATCCCGATGCGCTGGCCGCGATCAGGCTCACCCTACTCGTCGCAGCCTTCGCCGTGCCGCTGAACGCGCTGTTCGGCGTCGCCGCGGCCTGGACGATCACCAAGTTCGAGTTCCGCGGGAAGGCGATGTTGGTGAGCGTGATCGACCTGCCCTTCTCCATGTCGCCGGTCATCTCCGGTCTGGTCTGGGTCCTGCTGTTCGGCGCCAACGGCTGGTTCGGCCCGCTGCTCGATCAATGGGGCGTCAAGATCATCTTCAACACCAGCGGCATCGTGCTCGCCACCATCCTGGTCACGCTCCCGTTCTTGGCGCGCGAGCTCATCCCGCTGATGCAGGCGCAGGGAAACGAGGAGGAACTGGCGGCCGCCACCCTGGGCGCCGGCGGGCTCTCGACCTTCTTCCGGGTCACTCTGCCGAACATCGCATGGGCTCTGCTCACCGGAGTCCTCTTGTGCAATGCCCGTGCAATGGGTGAATTCGGCGCCGTCTCCGTGGTGTCGGGGCACATCCGGGGGCTGACCAACACCATGCCGCTGCACGTCGAGTTGCTCTACAACGACTACGACTACGTCGGCGCCTTCTCGGTCGCGTCGCTTCTGGCCGGACTGGCGCTCGTGACCCTGGTCCTGAAGGCTGTGCTCGAGCGCCGCTTCGCGGGCGAGGTCAGCACGGACGTGCGCCCGACGACGAGGTTCCGATGAGTCTGATCGTCGACGGCCTCTCCAAGCGGTTCGCCCGCTTCCCCGCGCTCAACGGCGTCTCGCTGACCGTGGAGAGCGGCGAGTTTCTCGCCCTGCTTGGGCCCTCGGGCTCCGGCAAGACCACGCTCCTGCGGGTCATCGCGGGCCTGGAGACGCCGGATGCCGGCCAGGTGCTGTTCGACGGCGAGGACTTCCTGTCGCTCACGCCGCGTGAGAGACGCGTCGGAATGGTGTTCCAGCACTACGCCCTCTTCCGCCACATGACGGTGGCGAAGAACATCGCTTTTGGCCTCAGCGTCCGTCCTGGCCGCGAAAGGCCGCCCAAAGGGGCCATCCGCCAGACTGTCGAGCGGCTGCTGGCGCTGATCCAGCTCGAGGGCTTGGGCGACCGCTTTCCGGCGCAGCTGTCGGGCGGCCAGCGGCAGCGCGTGGCGCTGGCGCGCGCGCTCGCCATCGAGCCGCGCATCCTCTTGCTCGACGAGCCCTTCGGGGCGCTGGACGCCAAGATCCGCAAGGATCTGCGCCATTGGCTGCGGCGCGTGCACGACGAGACCAGGATCACCACCGTCTTCGTCACCCACGACCAGCAGGAGGCGATGGACATCGCCCATCGCGTCGCGGTGCTGCGCGAGGGGCGCATCGAACAGGTGGGCTCGCCGCAGGACCTGGCCGAGCGGCCGGCCTCGGCGTTCGTGTTCGACTTCCTCGGCGACGCCAACCGCCTGGAGTGCGTTTGCGACGGCGGGCGGGTTGCGTTCGACGGTTTCGACGCGCCAGCGGTGGTCGCCAACGGAGCCGGCGGTCGCGCCACGGCGTGGTTCCGGCCGCACGACACCCTGCTCGCCGCTGACGGGCCGGGGCTTGCAGTCACGATCGCCGACATACTGGTCAAGGGTGCGCTTGTGCGGTTCGAGTGCCGGGCGGCCGACGGACGCCTGTTCGACGCCGACTATCCGGCGGGCGCGCCTCCGCAGATCGCCATCGGCGAGTCGGCGAGCCTGCGGCCCAAGCGGGTGTTCGTGTTCGCCGGCGCGGGCTCCAACTCGGCCGCCGTCACGCCGGGGTGAGCGACAGCCAAACGTATCGGCAGCCCTTTTCGACGAACCGCTCTATGGTCCGCTCAAGCGGGGACCCAGGCTTTTTGGTGTTCTCGGCCGCCTGGCTCGGGTTCGGCAGTTCAAATTCAGTAACAAAAAACACCTGGGTCCCCGCTTTTGCGGGGATGAGCGGTATTGAGTACGGACCCCCTTTTAAATCAATAATCTGGTTAGGTTTTCAGGCTAGCGCCGCCCGGGCGGCGGCGCGTGCGCCAGGCGGAGCAGGTTGGCGGCGCCGGGCGAGCCGAACGGCGTGCCGGCCAGGATCAGCACCCGCCCGTTTGCCGGCGCGAGCCCAAGCTGGGCGGCGAGCATGACCGCGCTCTTGGTCAGGTGGTCCAGGCCCTTCGGCTGCTCGGCCAGACGGGGCTCGAGCCCCCAGACCAGCGCCAGCTTGCGGGCGACGTTCTTGCTGGCCGTGAGAGCCAGCACCGGCTGCAGCGGTCGCTCGCGCGCCAGCCGAAGCGCGGTCATGCCGGTGGTGGTGAAGGCGGCGAGGCAGGCGGTCGAGCCGGACTCCGCGGCCCGCCGCGCGGCGGCAACCAGCGCATCGGCGTCCTGATCATCCACGCCGCCATGCTCGGCGTCCATCAGCCCCGGCCAGTTCGGGTCGCGCTCCACCCGGCTGATGATCCGATCCATCATCGCCACGGCCTCGATCGGATAGGCGCCCACCGCCGTTTCTTCCGACAGCATGAGCGCGTCGGCGCCCTCGTAGACCGCATTGGCCACGTCCGACGCCTCGGCCCGCGTCGGAGACGGCGAGGCGGTCATCGACTCGAGCATCTGCGTGGCGATGATCACAGGCAGGCCGCGCTGGCGGGCGGCGCGCACGATGGTCTTCTGCGCGACGGGCACTTCTTCGGGCTCGAGCTCGACGCCGAGGTCGCCGCGCGCCACCATGACCCCGTCGCACTGGTCGAGCACGGCGGGAAGGTCGGTCAGCGCCGCCGGTTTCTCGATCTTGGCCAGGACCGCCGCGCGCCCTTGCACGAGCCGGCGAAGCTCGGCCATGTCGGCCGCGCGCTGAACGAACGAGAGCGCCACCCAGTCGACGCCGAGCCGCAGCGCGAACGCCAGGTCGTCGTGATCCTTGGACGTGAGCGCCGGGTGCGGGATGACCGCGCCCGGCAGAGCGACGCCCTTGTGGTCGGAGAGATGATCGCCGGCCAGAACCTCAGTCTCCGCGAAGTCCGGGCCGCGCTTGGTCACCGCAAGGCGCACGCGGCCGTCGTCGACGAGCAACACCGCGCCCGGATAGAGGGCCTCGAACAGCTCCGGATGCGGCATGCTGACCCGATGCTGCCCACCCGGCGTCGGGTCGAGGTCGAGGCGAAAGCGGCGGCCGGGCTTGATCGCTACGGAGCCGCCCCTGAACGTCCCGATCCGGAACTTCGGACCCTGAAGGTCGGCCAGCGCCGCGAGCGGTCGATCGATCGCCGCTTCCGCAGCGCGGACCGCATCGAGCGCCTTGGCGTGGTCCTCGTGGGAGCCATGGCTGAAGTTCAGGCGAAAGACGTCGGCGCCGGCGCGGGCGAGCGCGATGACCCGATCCGGCGCGGCGCTCGCCGGTCCGAGCGTCGCCACGATGCGGGCGCGGCGTTTGCGGATCACCGGCGCACCGCCGGATCGAGCAGCGCGGCCGCCCCGATCAGCGCCGCGTGCGGCTGCACGACGACGCGGGTCGGAATGACGCTAAGGTAGTCGCCCATCCGGTCTTTGGCCTCGAACCGGCGACGGAAGTCGCTGGCTTCCAGGAAGTCCAGGATATCCGGCGCAATTCCGCCCGAGATATAGACGCCGCCCCGCGCGCCCGTGGCCAGTGCGAAGTTGCCGGCCGCCGAGCCCAGGATCGCGCAGAATCGCGCCAGCGCCTGGCGCGCCAGGCCGTCTCCGGCCAGCCCGGCCTTTGTCACCTGGTCCGGCGTGTCGATCGGGGCCGAGGCGCCGCCGATTTCGCCGAGCGCCTTGTACAGGTTGAGCAGGCCTGGGCCCGACAGCACGTGCTCGACCGACACCCGCTCGATGCCGCGCTTGTTGAGCCGCCGCAGGATCTCGACCTCGATGTCGTCCTCCGGCGCGAATCCCGCGTGGCCGCCCTCGCCGGTCAGCACCGCCTGCGCGCGCCCGTCGTCGACCAGCGCCGCGGCGCCGAAGCCGGTTCCAGGCCCCAGGATCGCCCGCGTGGCGTGGGCAAGTCCGCGCAGCCGCGGCCCGACGAGGCGCGTGTCGCTTGGGCGAAGGCGCGGAATCGCCAGCGCCTGGGCGGTGAAGTCGTTGATCAGGCTCACGCTCGAAAAGCCCCCGACCTTGGCCAGCCGGCGCTCATCGAACCGCCAACGCCGGTTGTTGGTGAAGCTGACGGCGCCCTTGCTGATCGGACCGGCCGCGGCGATGACGGCGATCCTGGGCGGCGCGACCGAGAGCTCGGCGAGATAGGCGGCAAGCGCGGCATCGCCGGTGCGATAGCGCGCGGCGTCGAGCACGCGGGCCTGGGTGATCCGAACGCGCCGATCGTCATCGGTGCGGGTGGCGATGGCGAAGCGGGCATGGGTGCCGCCGACGTCTCCGACCAGTCCGCTCAGCCCCGCCGCCATCCTGCGCCTCAGACCAGGACCGAGGCGCCGGCCTCGGCCGAACTGACCGCACGCCGCATGTGCCCGAACAGCTCGCGCCCGAAGCCATGGCTGGTCGCTGAGGCAGCCGCCGGGGTGCGGCTGCGCAGTACGCCCGGGTCGACCTTCGCCTCCAGCACGCCGGCCTCCGCGTCCAGCCGGATGACGTCCCCATCGCGCAGATAGGCGAGCGGCCCCCGTTCGGCCGCCTCCGGCGTCACGTGCAGCGCGACCGGGACCTTGCCCGAGGCGCCGGACATGCGCCCGTCGGTGACCAGCGCCACCTTCTGCCCACGGTCGAGCAAAACGCCGAGCGTCGGACTGAGACTGTGCAGCTCCGGCATGCCGTTGGCCTTCGGGCCCTGGAAGCGGACGACGGCCACGAAGTCGCCAACAAGGCGGCCCGCCTGGAAGGCTTCCAGGAGCGCGTCCTGGTCGTCGAACAGCTTCGCCGGCGCCTCGACCAGCCGGTGCTCGGGCTTCAGCGCCGAGGTCTTGATCACGGCGCGGCCCAGGCCCCCCTGCAAGAGCTTGATGCCGCCGTGGCTGTCGAACGGGTCGCGCAGCGGCCGCAAGATGGAGCCGTCGAGCGAAGTGTCCCGACCGTCCCGCCACGTCAGCGCGGCTCCATCCAGGAACGGCTCCTGCTGGTAGCGGCGCAACCCCGGCCCGGCGATGGTCGAGACCGGCTCGTGCGCCAGGCCGGCGTCCAGCAACTGGCGCACGATGAAGGCCATGCCGCCGGCGGCATGGAAGTGGTTCACGTCGCCGGCGCCGTTCGGATACACGCGGGCGAGCAGCGGCGTGACGGCCGACAAGTCGGCGAAATCGTCCCAATCGATCTCAAATCCGGCCGCTCTGGCGATCGCCACCAGGTGCAGCGTGTGGTTGGTCGAGCCACCGGTCGCCAGCAGCCCGACCATGCCGTTCACGATCGCCCGCTCGTCGATGACGCGCGCGAGCGGCGTGTAGCCCTGCTTGCGCGGGCCGATCTCGGCCAAGCGCCGCGCGGCCGCCATGGTCAGTGCATCCCGCAGCGGCGTCCCCGGATTGACGAAGGCCGCGCCGGGCAGGTGCAGCCCCATCATCTCCATCAGCATCTGGTTGGAGTTGGCCGTACCGTAGAAGGTGCAGGTGCCCGGTCCGTGGTAGGCCGCCATCTCGGCCGCCAGCAGCTCCTCGCGAGTCGCCTGCCCCTGCGCGTAGCGAGCGCGCACGCTGGCCTTCTCGCCGTTGGAGAGGCCGCTGACCATCGGGCCGCCAGGGACGAAGACGCTGGGCAGATGGCCGAACGCCAGCGCGCCGATCAACAGCCCAGGGACGATCTTGTCGCAGACGCCGAGCAGGATCGCGCCGTCGAAGGCGTCGTGGCTGAGGGCGACGGCGGTCGCCATTGCGATCACGTCGCGCGAGAACAGCGACAGCTCCATGCCGGGCCGCCCCTGGGTGACGCCGTCGCACATGGCCGGCACGCCGCCGGCAAACTGGGCCGTCGCGCCGACGTCGCGAGCGGCGGCGCGGATCAGCTCGGGGAATCGCTCGAGCGGCTGATGCGCCGAGAGCATGTCGTTGTAGGCCGAGACGATCCCGAGATTCGGCGCGGCCGGATCCATGAGCCGGAACTTGTCGGCGGGCGCCTGCGCGGCGAAGGCGTGCGCCCAGTTGGCGCAAGACAGCTTGGCGCGGCCCGGCTGGGCGCGCAGCGCTTCGTTCATCCGCTCGAGATAGTCGGCGCGGCGGTCGCGGCTGCGGCGGGCGATGCGGTCGGTAACCTCGGCGACGGTGTCGTGCATGGGGAAATCCAGGTCCTCGACGCCCCAAGAGAGGCCGGCCCGCGCTCGCCAGCGGAAACGGGATCGTGCGGCCAAGCGTTCCTAGCACAGGCGGTTGCGCCCGTTCAGCGGATTACCCGGCGGTCAAAATTAGGCCGCCGCCGGAACCATCGCGGCGGACGCGTCGTTATTGCTAAGCTGACGGGGTGTCAGGGAGAACCGACCTATGAGAATTTCACATCGCCCGATCCTGGGCGCAATGGCGGCCGGCGCGTTGGCGCTGGCGACGGCAGCGCCTGCCAACGCTCAACAACCTGACCAATCTGGGGTCCGCGTGGGTGTTCTCACCTGCAACGAGGCCAGCGGCTGGGGGGTGATCTTCGGCTCGAGCCACGAGATCCACTGCACGCTCGACACCAACGGGCGCATCGTCGCGCGCTACAAGGGACACATCGACAAGTTCGGCGTCGACATCGGCTACCAGAGCGGCGGCGTGCTGGTCTGGGCCGTGGTCGCGCCGACCAACGGCGCGAAGCCAGGCTCCCTGAACGGCAACTACGCCGGGGTCACGGCTGGCGCTGCAGTCGGCGTCGGCGCCTCGGCCAATGTGCTGGTCGGCGGGCTTGACCGCTCCATCGCTCTGCAGCCGCTCAGCGTCGAGGGTATGAACGGCCTCAACCTGGCGGCCGGAATCGGCGCCATGTCGCTGGAATACGTCCCCGACTGATCGCGGTCGGGGCGGCGAACGCTCAGTTTCCCGAGACGCTGTCGACCGCGCCGAGCAAGCGCTCGAGGCGGTCGAGCGCTTCGGGCGGCAGCGGCGGTCCCTCGATCGCGGCCAGGTTGGCTTCGAGATGGTTGACGTCGCCGGTGCCGGTCAGGATCACCTGGGCGCCCGGCTCGTGGCGGCAGAAGCGGTAGGCGGCTTCGGTCAGAGCGCCTGACGCGGCGTAGGGGCGCAGGAAGCCCAGCGGGTCCTCCGCATCGACGGCGTCCGCGTCCACCTCGCCGCGCGCCACCAGGCTCGCCACCGCCTCGCGCAATGCCGCGGGGTCGCTCAGCGTGCGGCGCACCGCGAACATGATCAGCGTTCCCACATCCCGGTCGAGAGTTCGGGGAAGACGCGCGTCCGCGCCGACGGGTTCATCAGGTTGAAGCCGACCATCACCACGTCGAAGTGGTCGTCCGGCAGCGCGCGGGTCAGCATCGCGTGGCCGGTATCGCGGCCGAACCCCTCGGTCACCCCGAGGAAGCGGATCTTGCCCGCCGCCTGCTGCCGTCTCAGTTCCGGAACGAGGATCTCGACCGCCCGCTCATAGTGATCGAGCGCAAGCCCATGCAAGTGGAAGACGTCGACGTGGTCGGTCCCGAGGCGCCTCAGGCTCTGGTCCAGGCTTTCGGCCAGTTCGGCGGCCGTCAGCAGCCGTTCGCCGCGGCCAGGGCTGACCTTGGTGGAGAGGAACAGCCCGTCGCGCCGGCCGCGAATGCCCAGCCCCACGGCGTCTTCGGTGCCATAGGCGCGCGCCGTGTCGATGAAGGTGACGCCAAGATCGAGCGCGCGGGTGACGACCCGCGCGGCATCCTCGGCGCTCGCGCCGCGGGCCATGCCCAACCGGCTGGCGCCGCCGCAGCCCAGCCCGGCGACGCTCACTTCGGCGCCGGTGCGGCCGAGTCTGACTGTCTGCATCCCTTGCCGCTCCGCGTCGCTGTCTGACCCATCATATCCGGCCGCGATCGGGGGGCCAGCGCGCCGATCGGCGCCCGCGGGGGCCGGCAAGTCATCTTTAATCATATGCCCGCACTGTCCTGGGCTGACCTAGGGGGAAGGACAGGTGGCGACGGCGCAGGATCCAGCTGCAAGCACAGAGCCGCGCGCGCCGAACGGCCTCCTCGCCGACATCGAAGCGTCGCTTCGCCTGTTTGTCGCTTCCAGCCGCAACATCCGAAATCGGATGGTGCACGCGCTGGCCATGCTCGTCGGCTCGGCGGTCCTGCTGAAGGGACTCGAGACCTACGTCTGGTTCGCCGCCGCGACCGCGCTGACGCTAACGGCCTCGCGCATCGCAAACGGCGTCGACAAGACGGCCAGCGCCCGCCGGCGAACCATCGCCGCGCGAGCCCTCTTCCTGGTGACCATTCTCGGAAGCTGCGTCTATTCCGCCTGGTTCGTCAGTCTTTGGCGCTCGGGCGATGACGCGGCGCAGCTGTTCGCGCTTGTGATGGTCTTCGTCGGCTTCACCTATCTCCTGATGCAGTACTATGCGACGCCGAGGATCTTCGCGGCGTTGATCGCACCCTACCTGGCGACGCTGGCGCTGGTCGCCGGGGGCCTGGCCTGGGACCGGCTGCAAGCCGGCCGGCCGTGGATCTGCGTCGCCGTCATCGCCGGCGCGATCGGGCTGGGCAACTTCCTGCGCAACGGACGCAAGCAGCTCGATCAATCGCGGACGGCGTTGCGCGAGGCCCGCGCGCTTGCCCGACGCGGCGAGCAGGCGGCCGATGCCGCCAACGCAGCGAAGAGCGCCTTCCTCGCCACCATGAGCCATGAGATCCGCACGCCGCTCAACGGGGTGCTCGGAATGGCCCAGGCCATGCAGGCAGACGAGCTCAGCGACGTCCAGCGCGCCCGCATCGCCGTCGTTCGCGAGTCTGGGGAGACGCTGCTCGCCATCCTCAACGACATCCTCGACCTGTCCAAGATCGAGGCTGGCCGGCTCACCCTCGAGACGACCGAGTTCGACATGGGCGAGCTGGCCCGCGGCGCCCACGCCGTCTTCAGCGCCATCGCCGAGGAGCGCGGCCTGGCGTTCAGCTTGGAGATCGATGAGGCCGCGCTCGGAACCTACGAGGGCGATCCGACCCGCGTGCGCCAGATCCTGCACAACCTCGCCTCCAACGCGCTCAAGTTCACCGCCGCCGGCGAGGTCAGCATCTCGCTGAGGGCGCTCGAGGCGGGCGTCCGCGTCCAGGTCTGCGACACCGGCGAAGGGATCGCGCCCGAGGCGCTCGACAGATTGTTCGACAAGTTCGTGCAGGCCGACGCCTCGACGACACGCCGTTTCGGCGGGACCGGTCTGGGCCTGGCTATCTGCCGCGAGCTCACCCAGATGATGGGAGGCGCGATCGGAGCCGAAAGCCTGCCCGGGAAAGGCTCGACGTTCACGGTCGACCTGCCGCTGATCCGCCTCGGCGACGCCCGGCAAGCCATCGCCGCCCCATCGGCGCAGCCCCGGCAGGCGGCGCCGGAGCTCGCCGCCCTGCGTGTGCTGGCGGCGGAGGACAACGCCACCAACCAACTCGTGCTCAAGACCTTGCTCGCCCAGGTCGGGGTCAAGCCCACGCTGGTCGAGAATGGCCAACTCGCGGTGGAGGCGTGGGAGAGCGGCGCGTTCGACCTGATCCTCATGGACATGCAAATGCCGGTCATGGACGGGCTCACGGCCACGCGGCAAATCCGCGAAGGCGAAACGCTGCAGGGGCGCTCGCCGACGCTTATCGTCGCGCTTTCGGCCAATGTGCTCACTCACCAGGTCGAGGCCTATCGCGAGGCCGGCATGGACGCTCACTTGGCCAAGCCGATCGAGGTCGGCCGTCTGTTCGAGATCGTGCACCTGGCCTGGGCGCGCGTCGCCACGGCGCCCGTCGCTCGCTCGCGCAGCGCCAGACGCGGGGCCGCGTAACCGGCTCATAACCCTCCGCGACCCATGGGGTGTTGCCAGCCGGCGCAAGCCGCGTATGGATGCCCCCTACGGCTAGGCCAGCGTGAAAGGAACAACGTGGCGAGACAGTCGCGCAGCGGCCCGCAGCCAGAGAGCTTTCCGGACATGATCGACGTCGAGGTCGGGCTCAACCTTCGCCGCGCGCGCCTGCTGCGCAAGCTGTCGCAGACCCAGCTCGGCGATGCGCTCGGCATCTCGTTCCAACAGATCCAGAAGTACGAGCGCGGGGTCAACCGCCTGTCCACGTCGATGCTGATCCGCGCGGCTCGTTTCCTCGGCATCACGCCGGTCGAGCTGCTGCCGCAGCCAGAGGCCGCCGAGGCGCCCCGGGGGGGCTGGGCAGCCAGCTTAGCGGCGTGCGCGGCGCGGCCGAAGTCGTCAACGCCTATTGCTCGGTGCCGTCGCCGAGGGTCCGGCGGGCGCTCCTGCAGTTTATACGGGCCGTGGCGTCGAGCGATGCGCTCGGCGGCGACGCGGCTGACGTCGAAACGGACGCTCCCGTTCGATGATGACGCCGGCCAGGATCGCGCCGAGCAGCAGAAAGCCGATCGAGAAGTTGCCGAAGTAATAGGCGCGGTAGACGGCTCTCGGATCGATCAGGAAGGCCAAGTCGGTCAGGACTGCCACCGCCTGGAATCCCGCCGCCCAAACCGGCCAATAGCGGGCATACCAGGCCGCTAGCACGCTCAGCGCGACCAACGTGGCGATGTCAACCACGAGGATGCCGATCTGCGGCGCCAGCCAGCCGTCGCGTCGTTCGACCAAGGGCGTGGCCAGGAACGCAATGGCGATGATCGCCATCCCCACTCGTTCCGGCGTGCGCCCGCGCCAGAACGCGATAGCGCAGACCAGCACCAGGGCTGCTGCATTGACCAGCTGAACGAGGGTCATCGCGGGCCCGACCTCCCCCTTAGAAGGCTGAACCAAACGCGCTGGGCGTGGAAGAGCTGAGGACGCGCTTACGCGACCACGCGGATGGTCGGACCTGCATCCTCCTCACCGGCGTCAACGTCAGGCTTGTCGCCCAGCCCGCCCACCATCACCGCGCCCAGGCCGACCTTTTGCTTCAGGCTGCCCAGCTCGGCATGGGTGGCGACGACCTCGCGGCGCGCGGCGATCAGGGTGGAGAAGGTCGCGCCCGAGCGCTCGATCGCATCGTGGCCGACGGTGGCGGAGAGCCCGGCGTTGCGCCGCTCGTTGATCAGCGAGGCGGTCAGGCGGGTGGATTGCAGGATGGCCTCGTCGATGGCGCTCTCCATGGCGAAGAGCTCAGGCGCGACGGCCTCCATGGCGGTGCGGCGTTTCGAAAGCATCTCACGTCCTCTTCAGAGCTGAGGCCGCAAGCGCTCGGTTCAGGAGTGCGGCCGTTGAAACAAAGGTGGAGGGTGGGCGTGGGCCGGCGGGCCGTGGCGATCGAGCAGGTTCTCGAGCGCGTCCAGGCCGGCGAGCACGCCCCCGGCGGCCAGCGCGAACAGGACAGCGATGAGCCCGATCGCGGCCAGCGTCTTGGCGGGGCCTAATCCATCGCGGCCTCCGTCTCGCGCGATGGCTTGGCCCCATCGATCAGGCTCCAGGCCAGCGTCAGGAGCTCGCGGTAGAACATCTCCGGCGGCTCCGTTCGCGCCGAGGCCCTCAGCACCTCCACTTCGCAGGGCGCCCGTTCGAAGTCCGCGCCCGCCAGGCTGCGCAGTTGCCGCGCGATCTGCTCCCAGCTGATCGGCGGCAACAGCTCGGCCTGGTTCGGATCGGGCGGCGGAAACCGCGCCAGGAACGCCTCGATCCGCGCTGTTCGCGAAATCGCGTGCGCGATGCGGGCGTCCAGGTTCACGGCCGAAAGCTCGTCCACCGCCGGCTCCTTGGGCGAAGAAGCGGGGATCAGAGCCGGTTTCGCGCACGCCGTCGCCCGGGAGCGATTCCCCCGGGAATCCTTTCCTGGGGTAGACGGCGCCATAGCGGGCGACCAGCATCTGCGCCGCCTCCTGCCGGGTGCGCGCGCCGAGCTTCACCCGGGCGGTGTCGAGGTAGCTGTCGACCGTCTTCGGCGCGACCCCCAGCCGGGCCGCGATCTGCTTGCTGCTGTAGCGCTCGACCACATAGCAGAGGCAGTCCCACTCACGATCGGTGAGCAAATCCGCCTCGGTCCGCGCCCCCGTTGGACCTTCCCGCATGTGTCAACTGTAGCGCCGCCGCGCGCGCTGTCCAATCAGAGCGGGCGGCGACCCGGCGTCGCAACCACAAGGGCGCGGACGCTCTTGCGAGAGGGCTTGCGCCGCCGTTGCGGCGCCTCAGGGCTCCGTGCGTCCGGCCATTATAATGGACAGCGAGAACGCGATCGCGAAGCTCACGGCGATCCAGGCGATGGTGATTGTGGGGCTCATGGTTTGCATGTCCTTCAGGCGCGCGCGAGGTTCACGTCGCCGCTCATGGTGCGGATGATGAGTTCGAGGCGCTTGTCGCCTTCCACCGGCGGGCCGCTCGCCTCGAGCTCGGAGCTCACCCGCCCGCTCATCGTCGAAATGTCGAGCAGGGCCGCCGCGCCCTCGGCGACGCCGACCGAAACGCGCCCCGCAATGGTCTTGGCCCGGACGCGGCCGTGGTCGGCGCGCCCGACCTTGACGGAGCCGGCCGCTGTGAAGGCTTCGACCCCGTCACCGGCTGCGCCCACATCGATATCGCCGGCGCCGGTGGTGAGCTTGGCCTCGCCGTTTGCTCCCTCCAGCTCCGCGCTGCCCGAGCCGGTCGAGATGCGCGCATCGGCGCCCACCCTGCCCACCCTGACCTTGCCCGAGCCGCTCTTCACGTCGACCGAGCCGGTCACCGCGCCGATCGAGATGGAGCCGGCGCCCGTGCGCACGCGCGCCTCTGCCGCTTCGTCCAGCCGGACGGCGCCGGCGCCGCTCTGGGCTTCGACCGCGCCCAGGCGGCCGTGCGTCTCGATGCGGCCCGCGCCCGTCCCGAGTTGCGCGCCGCTGCCGAGGGGCACGCGGATCTGGGCTTCCACATCGCCGCCGAAACCGAACATGATCCGTCGCTCGCGCCGGATGCGCACGACGATCTCGTCGCCGCTCTGGGAGATCTCGGCCTCGGCGATCATGTCGAGCGCCAGGCTGTCGCTCGGGGCGGCGGCAAGCTCGATCGTCGTCTCGGCCGTCTCGGCGGCAGTGATGCTGATCCGGCCCTTCGGAATCTCGACGCGCAGCTTGACCGGCGCTGGGGTTTGAAACGTTTGCGAGCGTATTTCGGGAGTCATCGCACCCATCCTTGCATGCGGTGGCCGGGTCCATGGCGGCCGCCTCTGTGGCGTTCGTGGTTCTCGTCGGAGGCCGCGGCGCGGGCTGCGGCGACAAGCCAGGCGTTCAGCGACTGTCCGCGTCGCGCCGCCAGCGCCTCGGCGCGGGCCTTCAGCACCTCGGGCAGGCGAAGGGTGATGCGGGCGCTGTTCTCTCCGTCGTCGGGCTCGAACGGCTCGTCGGCGGTCTGCGCCTCGGCGGTCCGTTCGACGACGAACACCGGCTCGCGGCCCTTGATGCGCACGTCGATGACGAGGCCGGGCGCCGCTTCGCCGATTTCCGTCGCCGCCTGCGACAGCGCGTCCATCAGGACGAGCCGGAGCGCCGGATCGAGCGCCAAGAGCAGCCTGTCCGCCGCCGCCTTGGTGTCAGGCCCGCCCACATCCGCCGCACGGCTGAGGTCCTGGCTGAGGGAGTCGATGAGGTTCGTGATGTCCATGTGCGCCAGAGTGACACTATTTTGATGTCACTGCAACACCAATTTGACCGCACATCGAGTCGGCTTGATTGTAAGGTGGTTTTGCCTTACCTCTGGACGAGGCACAAATGGGCAAACGGCATGAGCTCGCTGACGATCACGGCCAAAGGGCAGATCACCCTGCGCAAGGATCTCCTGAAGCATCTGGGCGTCGCGCCCGGCGAGATGGTCGCCCTGGAGAAACTTCCCGACGGTCGCATCGAGTTGAAAGCCGCGCGGCCGACCGGCCGGATATCCGATGTCTTCGACCTCTTGAAGCGCGGGAACGGCCCCGTCCTCTCGATCGAGGAGATCAACGAGGTCGCGGCGCGCGGCTGGACCGGCCGGCAATGAAGATTACGGCCGACACGAACGTCCTCGTTCGCGCGATCGCCGGCGATCATGCGCGGCAGAGCAGGATCGCCCAGGAAGCGCTGGCGGCGGCCGAGACCGTCGCCCTGGCGATCCCGGCGCTCTGCGAATTGGTCTGGATCCTGTCGCAGGGCTACAAGATCCCGACGGCGGATGTCGCCGAGACGATCCGCCGTTTGATCAACGCCGCCAACGTGGTCGTCAACCGCCCTGCCGCAGAGGCGGGCTTGGCGCTCCTGGATGCGGGCGGCGACTTCGCCGACGGCGTCATCGCATACGAAGGGCGCTGGCTCGGCGCCGAGGCGTTCGTCTCCTTCGACAAGGCCGCCACGAAACTGGTGAGCGGCCAAGGCGAGGCGGTGCGCTTGCTGACATAGAGCGCGGCGCGCGGCGAAACACGCCAGGGCCACGCGTTGGCCTGTCGGCCGCCCCGGCGGCGAGCGCACCGAGGAGGCCGGTTGCGATGTCCGTGCCGCCGATCCGCCGCGACGTCGCCCAGATGCTGGCGCACGCGAACATCGAGATCGCCGATGCGGAGATCCTGCTCAGCGCCGGACCCGACCTCGAGAAGGCGCACGCGGCGGGCCGACTCGCCATGGTCTACCGCTGGCGCGAGGAGTTCCAGCGCCGCCTGGCCGACATCGACCAGCACCGGGGGCGCATGAGACCATACTCCATCTAGCAGGAGGCGTTCAGCCTCTCGCTCGGCCTTGAGCGCTGGATCGCCGGCTGAGCGTTGCTGGAAGGGTAGGTGGCGCGCCCGGAGCGATTCGAACGCCCGACCCCCAGATTCGTAGTCTATCTTGGCGGTAGCCCGCGCTCTAACGAATCCAGATGCTTAGAAAGCGAGGTCAACCAGTGCAATTAATTGCACTGCGATTGGTCAGCGAGTGCCTGTCATTGGGTAACGCCCTACGATGTGCTTTACACAGTTCACGCTGACACTTTGCTGACCGGCGAGCTCTTCAACGAAAGTCCGAGGACCAAAGGAGGCAGAATGACCGAGTTGGTTATGAAGTTAACTTCACGCGAAGTCCCGTGCAATTAATTGCAATCGCCAACCAGCGTGCAGTTAATTGCAATATCATTGCTTTGCAAACGCTCTTGACTCCCTGATGTATGGCGTTCTTTACTATCGCTCGATACCTGCTTTCGACCCACAGCGTGGTCTTCAAGTGGCTACGCAGCGCGAGGCGTTCTGTATGCCGAGGCGAGCCTTTACAGATCGACTTCTCGACCTACCGCCAAGGCCGAAGGTTGGATTCGATCTGCTGTTCGATGTGAAGACCCCGGGGCTTGCGCTCCGAGTACCGGCGGTTGGGCAGCCACGATTCCAAGTGATCGCCAGAGACGGTGCGGGCAAGGAGAAGCGTGTTGCATTCGCGGACTGGGCTCCGCACTGCGGAGTCGACGCCTCGGGTGCTCGACTCGATCTCGAAGCTATCCGACTGCGCGCCATCCAGATCAAGGCGAACATCAGGGCTGGTCGACCGCCCTTGTGGACGCCGTCGTCGGACGTGCCCGCCTGGCGGACGATTACCCTCGGTGCGCGTGCCGGAGGCTTCGTAAATGCCGGAACCGAAGAACTCGCGTGCTGGAGTGTCGAGAGCGGCCGAGAACGCCTCCAGGGTGTCGAAGCTCGGTGCCGTCAGCCCTCGCTCGACCCGATTGACCATTTCGATGGATCGGCCGGTCTTTTCGGCCAAGGCGGCTTGGGTGAGCCCACGTCGAACGCGATGGTGACGGACCAATTGTCCAACCTGCGCCTTGAGGGTCGC
Organism: uncultured Alphaproteobacteria bacterium; assembly: GCA_963794315.1. Classification (GTDB taxonomy): domain Bacteria; phylum Pseudomonadota; class Alphaproteobacteria; order Caulobacterales; family Caulobacteraceae; genus Poindextera. The sequence goes on along the minus strand of CAWCDF010000003.1, from coordinate 74,612 downwards.
CATACGGATTCCGCCGCAACTCGGATTAGGAGTGCGCAAGGAACGTGAACAGTGTCGCCGGGAAGCTGTAGGTATCTACATTGCAATCAACTGCAAAATACGGACTATGAATACGTGTCCGGACAACGAAAGCCGAACGATGCGAAGATACTGCGGCCTGGTCACCAACGCTGCTGCGATCCTGCTTGGAATCTCAGCGCATGCCGAGGCGCCCTTTGATCTGGTTTGCACCCCGTCGCAGACGAGCAACGGCCCTATTCCCGCGGGAGCAACCGATGGCACCGTGATGCGATTTCGGATCGACCTGGATAACGACAGGGCTTGCAGCGCGGACTGCCAGACGGTCGGACCTCTCGCTTCAGTGAGTCCCACGGACATCGTCGTGGATGACGTCCCCGGCTTCAGGCTGGCCTGATCCGGATTCTGCGAACCTGTGAAACCGATGAAGGTGGTCGCTTTCCCGCGACCGAAATTTTCAACGAAGGCTGGATGCTGCGGCTCGTGCTCGATGCGATACAGAGCCTGGGTGTCCAGGACGGTCCACTTGGATTCCTGGACGGGTCGAAGTGGTACTCCGAAGCCCTGCTGACTTCGCCGTTCAGGGCAAGAGCAAGGGCGGACTCGCTGGCCGAGGGATTCACCAACGCCGATGCTGTGATCGGTGACTTTGACTTCCGCGCGTCCACCAAAGCTGGTCTCCAGCTCAACCCCGGCTGTCGCCAGTTCGTCGTCGTCGAGGCGAAGATGTTTAGCAACTTGTCTGCCGGAACGAAGAACGCTCCGGGCTACAATCAGGCCGCACGAAGCGTGGCCTGCATGGCGGAGGCCCTCGCCGTCGCCGGCGTCCATGTGAGCGAGATCGAGCGCGTCGGCTTTTTCGTGATCGCGCCCACCACGTCGCAGCGTGGTCATGGGCGCTCCAATCTGGAGGAGTTCGTCACCGCCGCTTCGATCCGGGTGGCGGTGGCTGACCGCATCTCAAAATACGAGCGGTTGGGACGGCCGGAGGCTGTCGATCTGCGCAAGTGGGAAGCGGAAAGTTTGCTGCCGCTAGTTGACCGCCTCGAAGCAAGCGACGGATTGAACGTGCTGTCGTGGGAGGAATCCATCGATGGCATCGGCCGTGCTGACAAGGCGACCGGCGATGAGTTGAACTCGTTCTATCAGCGGTGCCTGCGGTTCCGACCGGTGGCGCTGTCACGGGCTCTCGTTGAGGCCAGCTGATGAGTGTGACAGCTGAGGACCTGAGGGAGCGCACCGAAAGGACCAAACATGACCGCCTTCTTCGTCTTCTACGGTCCGCCTCGCCGACGCGCTCGTGTCCACAGAGGCGACTGCATGCATTGCAGAGACGGTAAGGGCCAAGTGAACCAACACCGAGTGGAGGGCGGTCCGACCCAGTGGCGAGGGCCGTTTGCGACCCTCGCCGACGCAGAAGCGGATATGGCCGCCCTCGCGGCGGTTGACCAAGGGCGATGCAAGGACTGCCTGCCCACTTCCTGACCCACGGGCAATCCTGCGGATCACCCGTGCTGACTAATTGCTAACTCGACCCGTCACACAGGTTTCTGGGTCCCCGCCGGGGGGGCTAACCTATTGCACGTACGCGGAAAGTTGGCGCGCCCGGAGCGATTCGAACGCCCGACCCCCAAATTCGTAGTTCGAAGTAAAGCCTCAACATAGTTCCACAAGGCGCTACCCCGCTTCGAGGTATAAGCGTTTAAACATCTATGGTTGGTCGCCGAAATTTGACAACATCTTCAACACGGCGCAGCATAGATGCGTGCGGCTAAGCGCGCCTATTCCGTGTCCCCGGCGTGTCCCCGTCCAAGAGGCTGCTATGCGTAAGCAACTGACCGAAGCGATGCTTGAGAAGCTCGGGAGACCGTCGAAGGGCCGCCGGGAGATATTCGACGCCATCGTCCCGGCGCTCGCCGTCCGCGTCACGTCGGGGGGCGCAAAGACCTTCGTTGTCCGCGCTCGGATCAAGGGCCGAGCGGCTCCGATCCGTGTCACTATCGGCGACGCGACCGTCCTCAAGGTGTCCGCCGCGCGCGACGAAGCGACCGAACTCCTCAAGCTCTGCCGTGCCGGCAAGGACCCTCGCGTGGTTCGTCGCGCCGAGCGCGAGGCCAAGGAGGAGGTCGAGGCCCTGAAGTGGGAAGCCGTCGTCGCCCTGTTCATCGAGAAGCACGCGAAGAAGAACAAGAGCTGGAGGGAGACCGCGGCGCTGTTCGCTCAACGCGTGACGCCCGCATGGCGAGGCCGCCCGCTGGCGTCGATCACGCGCAAGGACGTTGTTCGGCTCCTCGACAAGGCCGAAGCGACGAGCGTCTACCGCGCCAACGCGACGCTGGCCGCTGTCCGCAAGCTGTTCAACTGGGCGGTGCTTCGGGGCATGGTCGACACGACGCCGATCGTTCCCGGCATGGCGCGCGAGGGCGTGGTCTCGCGCGATCGGTTCCTCACCTTCGATGAGATCGCGCTTGTGTGGCGCTCGCCGAGCGCATCGGCCAGCCGTTCGGCCCGTTCACCCGGTTCTTGCTGGTCACCGGCCAACGCCGCGGGGAGTGCTCGCGAGCCCAGCGCGAGGCGTTGGCGCTTGAGCGGGAGCGCTTGTGGACCCTCACGCCAGAGGAGACCAAGGCCAGCCGTGAGCAACTTGTCCCGCTGACAGACCTCGCCCTCGCGATCATCGCTGAGCAGCCCGTCCCTGCTGACGGCGCGAACGGCGGCTACCTCTTCACGACCACAGGCAAGAGCCCGCTGTCCGGGTGGAGTAAGGCGAAGCGCACGCTGGACAAGGCGGTCGCCGACATTTGCCGCGAGGAGGAGATCAAACCGCCAGCGCCGTGGCGCTTCCACGACCTGCGCCGAACGGTCGCGACCCACATGGAGGACGCCCTAGGTATCCCGCCCCACATCGTCGGGTCGGTCCTGAACCACGCGCCGGCCGGCTACAAAGGCGTTACGGCCGTCTACACCCGCGGCAACCTGATCTTTGGGCGACGGCGCGCCCTGGTCGCCTGGTCGCGGCTCCTCCGTCTCATCGTTGAGGGCGGCGCGCTCTGGGAAACCGTCGCTGTGATCCTCCGCCCGGAGACCGAAGCGGACGCGGCGCGGACGGATGAGTTCCGGCGCATGGCCCAGGCCGACGAGGCGACTTGGACGGCATACATCCTGCGGCTGCGAACCGCCGCGATTGTCGAGGAGGCTGCGTGATGAGCTTGGAGAACCACAAGAGCGAGATCATGCACGCGCTTAGCCGTGCGCGCCTCGGGACCGACCACGAAAGCGATCCTCTTGATGAGCCCGCCGTCTGGAGGGCCATCAAGTCGGCGGTTGCGCGGGCTGACGCCCAGGAGCAGCGCCGGCTGGACACCCCAACCGGTCAAGCTATCGAGGCGCTGTATCGACAGTTGGTCGTCCATGTGCGCGCTGCTCACGCCACCCTCGGGGCGATCCTCGCGTCCGCGGCAGCAAGCGATCCCCTGCATGCGGTCTGCTTCTCGGAAGACGGCGATGACGCGGTCTGGCAAGCGGAGTTGGCTTGGAGCGAGGAGGACGCCAGGGTCGAACTCGAACGATTGGGAGGTCTCGCCGATTGGGCGGAGCGAGCCAGGTTCGAAGCGCAGCCTTCCCTGGGTCGACCCGGGGGCTCCGCCTTACGCGCGCTGGTGTGGGAGCTGGCTCCCATCTATCGCCGCTACGCCCGCGAGCCTGGCCGCTCGCGAGCCATCAGACGCAAGCGAGACGGCGACACCACCTCCGGCCCGGCCAAGGGCCCGTTCACTGAATTCGTGGCCGTGATCGGTGAAGCACTGGCGATCGAGTGCAAACCTGAGACCGTGGCGAGCGCGCTGAGGGACCTAAAGACGCACCCGGAGTGGGGCGGGACCTACCGAACTGTCGAGGAGGCGTTCGGCAGCTTCGTCGTGGCAGAAACATAGGCGAGCAGCGCGCAATTTCCGCCCATTCGTCGATCTGCCCTAGGAGCATCTTTACATTGCGGCCCACCACGAAGGGCGGCGACGGCGATGCAGCAGCTCCTATCGAAGAGACAGACCGCCCAGCTCGTCGGCGTTCATCCTGAACATCTGATGCGCCTTTGCCGAGGCGGGACATTTCCGCGACCGATCAAGCTCGGGTGCGAACCAAACAGCGCAGTCCGCTTCTTGGAGGCTGAGGTCGACGCCTGGCTAGCTGCAAGGCTATCAGCGCGCAACCAAACAGGCGCGAGCGGGTATTAATCCGTTCAAGGATTATGCCCTTTCTCACCATTCGTTTCGCGCCCATCTAACAAGGGCCAAATTGCGGACTATGGCCCGCACTTCCAAGCCAGAGTTCGTATCGATCGCTGCCCTTGCTCACTTGACGGGTATGAGCCGGGCAACGGTCGAGCGCCGCGCCAACCGCGGTCAGTTCGGCCCGCTCACGCCGATGCGGCGCAGCGCGTCTCGCTTCCGGCAAGCCCGCGTGGCCGACGTCGAGCGGCGTTTAAACGTCACGTTCACTCGGGAGGACATCAGCCGCGCAGTCGCCGCGCACGAAGCGGGGCTTCGCGCGAGACCCCAACGGCTTCCGAAACCAATCCGCGCGGCGGCCCAGTCGTCGCTCGGCCCCGGGCATAACGCCCGACACCAGGGCATTCGCCCCACTGAGGAGAGAGTAAAATGACGCGTACTGACATATCCCCCATCCTAGGGGAGTTCCTGATTTGGTCAGATCGGTTCGACGTCCGGTTCGACTTTCGCGACAGACAGGCCCGTGCGCCTTACCTCGATCAGTTTTTCGACGCAGCGCTCGATCACATAGCCTTCCTGAACCAACAGCTGGACTGGCATCAGGGCGAGGTCCACCGTCTCAAGTCCCGGCGGATCAGGAAGTGAACTCGGCCAACGATGCGCCGCCCCACATAAATGGGGTGGCGTGCTCCCTCAAATTCAATCTGAACACTGCGCGTTGCGTATGCGGCGCGCCCGACCGCCACTGGAGCGCGTGGGTGTCCTCCCCGTCGTCCGGTTGGGCGGCAGTGGTCTAGTCCGATGACAACCCCGCTCGCCCTTCGCCGGGATCAAGCCAGCCGTCATGTCGAGTTGCTGACCGGCAGCGCGGACGCGTCGGTCTGTCTCCGGCTGATCCATGACAGCGATCGGGCGGCGACGGCGGTCAATCTCGACGGAACGCTGACCCAGCATTGGCCACGGATCGTCGCCGCCCAGGCGGAAGGCTTCGGGGTTTTCCTTGTCATCAACCGGGGTGGACATCGAAGCGAGGACATCACGCATATCCGCGCCCAGTTCATCGACGCGGACGACGCGCCCATGCCCGAGGAATGGGAGTGGCACCTCGCGCCCGACTTCACGGTCCGGCGGGACCCGACACACTGGCACGCCTACTGGCGCGCGGCAGACATCGCCCCAGCCGACTTCAAAGCATGCCAGCGACGGCTCGCCGCTCACTACAACACCGACCCGACCGTTTGTGACCCGTCTCGCGTCATGCGCCTGGCCGGAACCCTGCACTTGAAGGACCCGGCGACGCCCCACTGCGTCGAGCTGGTCGAGACCGCGGGGAAGGGGCCATACAGCGCGGCCCAATTGCTCGCCGACGTTGCCGAGCTTCCGGCCGCGACCTCGCCGAAGGTCCGCCGTGCCGCTAGCGGTCGGCCGATAAGCGCGGCGCAGTACCGCGAAGTCCTTTCTTGGGTCGAGCCGACGTTTAAACATGAACGCCCGACGTTCTACGGCATCGCGCGGTGCATCCTCGACGAAGACGTTCCCCTTCGCCTCGCCGCTGACGAGGAGGGCCCAGACCCGGAGGACCTAGCCGTCGCGTGGGCGAGCGGGGACCTGTGGCGCGAGCGGACCGGCGATGCGGCGTTCAGGGTCGAGACCTGGGGCTATGCGGACGCGGCCGACTTCCTGCACGACGTGCGGGGCGGGCGCTCAGGCGGGCAGGCGATCGGGCTCGGGACCATCCTGCATCACGCCAATGCCGCCGGCTACCCGGGGCGGCTCGACGACAGGTCGACAGCCGATGTGTACGCACCGTTGCTCGCGGGTTCAGCCGCCGAGCCAGAAGGTCAGACCCAGGACGACACGACACGCTATCCCGCGCCGAAGACGGCGGCCGAGCTGGTCGCCGGTGACTTCCCCCGGGCGGAATACCTGTGGGAAAAGTTCATCCTCCGCGGCCACGTCAATCTGCTCTACGGCGATGGTGGCACCGGCAAGACGCTGCTGGCGGAGCACATCGCGGTCGCCATCGCAGCCGGTCTCAATCAGCTATTCGGTTTGAGGGTGCTCCAGCGCCAGCCTGTTCTGCTGGTCCTCGCCGAAGACGATGACGGCGAGACCAAGGCTCGCTTGGAGACGATAAGCGCAATGCTGGGCGTCGACCTCGCAGGCTTGCCGATCAAGACGTGGTGCCTGCCGGGCTGGGACGCCGCCCTGGCCCACGTCGCGGATAATGGGAGCTACGAGCCAGGCGCGTTCATCGAGCCATTGCGGGCGGAGCTAGCGAACATGGGCGGCCCCTGCTTGCTGGTGCTCGATACGGTGAGCGACATCGCCACGCTCGACGAGAACAAGCGGCTGCCCGTGAACACGCTGTGCAAGATCGTCCTCACGGGCCTGTGCCGGGACTTTGGCGCAACGCTGCTGGTGAACGCGCACCCGAGCAAGGGCGCAATGGTGGACGGAACCCACTATGCAGGCAGCACCGCCTGGAACAACGCCGTCCGCAACCGGCTGACCCTGGAATGGCCGAAACCTTCCAGCTCGCAGCGCATCCTGTCAGTGGCGAAGGCCAACTACAGCGAGGGCGGTTCCCTGGAGCTGTACCAAACTGGTTTGGTGTTCGTTACCGCACCTGAGGCCGGCCACAGTGAAGCCGACGAGCGCGCGGTGGTTTTGGCCACGGTCCTGGAGCTGCTGGAGCAGGGCGTGGCGATCGTCAGGGCGAACGGCGCGGGACAGAAGCCGAGCGACCTCGCCCGAGCAATCCGTGACCGCCACGGGATGGACCTTGAGGCGAGGCGTGTCCTAGATCACCTCAACACGTTGGAGCGCCAAGGCAAGCTTCAGTATCAACCGGGCGGCAATGTGCGCCGCGGCCAAAAGGCCGGCTTCCGCAGGCCCGTCGCAAGCCCTGTCGCGAGCGCGTCGCAAGCGCCGTCGCAAAGCGTCGGATCCCCGTCGTGAGCCCGTCGCAAAGCGTCGCGTCGTATCCCCCACACCCCAGAGTGTTTGCGACTGCTTACGCGTCGCCGCACACTGCGAGAGGGCTGATCGTTCAGTTGACGGCGTATCGCGGCAACGGACCGCGAAAGGCCAAGGCCGGCAGTCCAAAATTCGGGGCCTTAGCCTCAACACAAAGCTTACTTTCAAAATCTGACCATCAGTCGTCGCACTGTGGTTCCCAGGACTGCCGGCCGCACAGCGTCGCGCCGGCTAACCCTCCCATGAGCAGGCAAGCGGCCGGGGTTTTCTTCGGTCCCCGCGCCGTCACCGCGGGGTGGTGCCCGCGAACGCCCGCCCGTGGTCCCGCGGGCGTCGGCCAAATCGTGCTGACGCTCGCGGGTGCTCTCCCTCACCCCCTCCTCGAAAGGAACTTCCAATGCCCAAGCTAATCGATCGCGTGCGGAGCGCCGCCGGTGCGCTCGCTCCGCCTATCAGCCCAGCCGAAATCGAGCGCCGGATCGTCGCCGCGGAAGCGACGCTCGCCCAGCTCACGGCGGAACACCAGCGCGCCGCCCTCGATGCCGAGGCCGACGTGCCCGGAGCGGCGGACCGGCTCAAGTCACAGGCCGACCGGCTCGCCCAGGCAGGAAACCGCCTCACGACGCTGCGAAGCGCCTTGGTGGCCGCCCAGGAAGCGGAGGAGCGGGGCCGCCGCCAGCTCCAGGCGAAGCTTCGCAAGGACAATATCGCTCGCATCAACGCGGCCCTCGCTCAGAGGGACGTGGCCGCCGAGCGCTTGGCCGACGCCCTGGAGATCGCCTGCGGCGCATGGCGTGACCTCCTCGACTATTCCGAGAAGGCGGCGGTACCGGTTCCCGGGGTCGCACACCCGCTCGGCGTGATGATCACGACCGGCGAACTCCGGCGGGCGATCGAACGCGAGCTTTTCCGTGTGGGCGCGCGCCCAGTCGAACACGCCTGGGACTTCCCGGGCGCGAAGCCGCACGACCTCAACTATCGGGATCAGCCGCAGAACCTCCCGCGCCTGGTCGATGTCGTTAAGGCTGCGTCCGCTCACCTGAACGCGATCTTGCGAGGCGACGCGTCGGAGCCTCCGGAGTGAGCGACGCGGCCCCTATAGAGGTTCGCTCGGAGCTACCCGCCCGCGGGCACGCGCCGGAGCACGTTGGCCACCGTAGCCGCGTGCCAGGCCCCGTTGCGCGCCGTCAGGATGCCGCGGGCGTTCAGCTCACCAGCGATCCCGCGGAGCGTGCTCACCCCGCCGGCTCGTATGTCCTCGATGATCGGCAGAATGTCGGCCGCCCGTGCGTCGGCGGTCGCGTGGATGGCTTCGACGGCAGGGCGGTTGCCAAGCCCGCGAAGGGCCCTCGCGCCGTTCGGGTTGCCGAACTTGCGGCCCCTCGCCTTGGCCGCCTGCATGGCGTCCCGGGTTCGCTCGGAGATCATCTTGCGTTCGCGCTGAGCGACGACGGCAAGAAAGCCGATCGTCATCTCGTCGGCGGCTGGCATGTCGGCGCACACAAACTTGATTTTGGCGTCCTGAAGCTTGGCGATGAAACCGACGTTTCGGCTCAGCCGGTCGAGCTTTGCAATGACGAGCGTCGCCCCCGTGACCTTGGCGCGGTGCAGCGCTTCTTGGAGCTTGGGGCGCTCATCGTTCTTGCCTGTCTCGACTTCGACGAACTCGGCGACCAGCTCCCATTGCCCGCCATTAAGGAAGGCGTCCACAGCGGCGCGCTGAGCCTCCAAGCCCATCCCGCTACGGCCCTGCTTATCCGTCGAGACGCGCAGGTAAGATACGAATTTGCCGGCGGACATGACGGTGAAAACCCCTCTGTATCAAATTGCCTAAGGAACGGTAGGCAATTCTATACAAGCTCAATCGGCTTTCTGCAAGGGATTGCCGCCGCTGGATGGGCACCGTCCGCCCGGGCGACCGCCGGCTCACCGCACCGCATTCGCCCGGTGACCACCCGCTCCAGAAGACCGGGGGTACGGGTGCGCCGTGGCGCGCGCGAGCCCAAAATCCCTTATCGTGATGAGCGAAATTCACACGCGGCGCTCGGCGAAGACCCGAAGTGCCATAGCACCCGGGCTGGCTGATGACCGGGGCGCTTCAAACCTACCCGATCGACCGCGACGCCAGACTTGGGCCGGCCATGACCGAGCTAAGCCCGATGATGCGCCAATTTGTGCTGGCCATCCTTCAGACCGGGTGCAGTCAGGCGAAGGCCGCCGAGTTGGCCGGCTACACTGGCAACGCCGCCACGCTGAAGGCGACCGGCTGGCGGCTCGCCCATGACGATCGGGTCCAAGCCGCCATCCAGGAGGAGGCCCGCAAGCTCATCCGCGACACCGCGGGCATGGCGATCGGCGTCATTGCCGACATCGCGCAGGATCGAACCCTCCCGCCTCGCGACCGCCTCAAGGCCGCCGTCGAGCTGCTGAACCGCTCCGGCCTGCACCCGCACACTGAGCACCATGTGACGGTGGAGCGTCAGCGCCAACAGACGACCGCCGCCCTCGTTGAGCGCGTCCGCGCGCTTGCTGGGCACTTCGGGTTGGACGCGCCCAAGCTGCTCGCCGCTGTCGGCATCACTGATCCAATCGATGCCGAGTTTGTGGAGGTCCAGCCGTCTGAGCCTCCCTCCCCCAGACCTGAACCTGAAAGGTGAAACATGACTGACGCCCCCACCACTGAGCCGGCCGCCGCTCCGCCGACGCCCGCTCCATTCCCCGACTTGACCGCGGCGCAGATAGCGTCCGCACGCGAGCACTGGACAGGGCTGGGCCACGATGCCTTCGCGTTCGACGCTGCCGCCACCGGCGCGCCCTTAGCGGCCTCCATGGGCGGAGGAGCCCAGAGGCCAGACGACGACGCCATACAGGTCGTAGGGGCCTCCAAGACGCCGCCTGTGACCACCGAGCAAGCCGCCGCCATGGCCAACGCGCTCAGGGCGTCAGGCGTGCCTGAGGAGCGCATACAGGCCGCCCTGGAGGCCGATGGCATCAAGATCGAGCCTGACACCCGCAGCGACGCCCGGCGCGAGCTGGACAGAGCGTTCCCCATGCCGGCACCCAACGAATATGCGCCAACCTATAGGGGGCGCTGGGAGGGCACCGAGGCGGAGCTTGTAGCCTTTGACGCAGAGGCGCGAACGTGGCTAGCCGCCGTCGGCCTTCCCGTACCTATCGGTAACGACCTGATCGAGCGCCATTTGGACTTGGCCAACCGCTGGAAGGGGATGTCGGAGGCCGACCGTACGATGTTCAAGGCGGAGAACCGCGCCCAGTTCGAACGCCACTTTGGCGGCCCAGAAGAGGTTGAGCTGGCGCTGGCCAAGGCGGAAGCGGTCATCAAGGCTGCACCGCAAGCGTTCACCGATAAGCTGGCCCTGTCTGGCATATTGGACGATTGGAGCGCGGTAATGAACCTAGTGCATCATACCGACCGCCAGCTTCTACGGGGCAGGGTCTAAAGGCTCTCTCAATCATAGGTCGGTAGGCTCAAACCATCCGCCTTATGGAGGCCGCCCGCGCATGAAGACCCTCGCCCTCACCCTGGCCGCGCTGACCATGGCGTTCGCCCTTCCCGCGCGAGCGCAGTCGTACGACGACACCTCGACGCCGGACCCGATGGCGGATCAAGCCGCTGCGGGTGAGAGACAACTTCAGGCGGACGACGCCGCCCGCGAACGCCAACTGGAGGCGGACGACGCCGCGCGATGGCAGCAAGAACAGCGCGACCAAGCGGCGGCAGAGAGGCAGCGCGTGAATGATGACAACGATCGTGCCGCGCGTAACGCCGCGGTCGATGAACAGATGTTCGGCACCCCCGAATATCCGGAGCACGAAACCGCGCCGGACCCCGATACGACAGGCGACCCGAACTAGGCCACTAGCAGGACTTACGCTCACCCCTCGGGGGTGAAGACCGTCGGCCGACCCGTCGCGCGGCCGTGGCGGTGATCGCCATCAAGCCTGCGCCGCGAGCGTTCACGGACAAGCTGGCCGCCTCTGGCGCGCTGGACGAGTTTGGCGTGGCCGCCAATCTCGCTCGCCATACCGAGCGTGTCGATCTTAGCCAGCGGCTTGATATAGCCAGGATGATACTCCAGAACCCCGGTTTAACACAAAAATACTAACGATAGCTCACGTATCCTTGACTAGCCCTAAAGCACGCCCTACCTAGTGTGAACCGCGGCACTAACGCCGTCGCATCACTAGGAGAGACCTACATGAAAGCAATCATCTTAGAGGGTACGCTAGACGAAGTTTCTCAGGCCATACAACGGCTAGGGCAAGCGTCCGCCAGCGTCTCGGTAGTGCCGGTAACTGCGGCAGCTCAAGTGTCCGAGGTAACGGCTCATCCGGAACTACCGCCCGGGTCGCCCCCGCCGATTACCGTCGAGCTCGCACGGGCGGTGTTGAACCGCATCCCGCTCGCGGCAGAGCAAAAGATCGTGCTCAAAGCCCTCTATCACGCGCACCCCTCGTGGGTGACGGCCCCCGACCTCATGGCCAAGGTAAAGTACACGAGGCCGCAGTTCACCGGCCTCATGGGCGCGTTCGGCCGACGGCTGACCCACACCCCTGGCTACATCAACGGAACAACGTTCTTCGACCAAGTATGGGACAACGCAGCAGGCATCAACCGCTACACCCTGCCCGAGACAGTGCGGGAGGCCATGCGGCTAGAGAAGCTCGTCTGATGCGACTGTGATGGCCATCACCAAAGCCGCCCCGGCTCGCCACCGTGGGCGGCTTTGCCATGCAGTTTGTCGAGTCAGTCGGGATGGGGCGTCTTAGGGCTGCATCTCAGCCCACTTCATAAAGGCATCCCAGCTTATCTTTTTGCCTTTGGCTTTCGTAGTCTTGCCCTTGCACCAAATCAGACTGGCCTTTGTCACCACTATATCGCCGTGATGCGTCTTGCCATCGGGACTGTAGACGTCGATCTCGACGCCGGTGTTTCCGATTTCCAAGCCCTTGACCTTAAAGTCCTTAATGGACACCTGCATTTCCGCTCACTCCTCTCGCCAAAAAGCGCCACGCTACGATAGCAGGCGGTCGGACGTCATGCTTGTCAACGTCGCCGAAATTCGAGGTGTACCGCTACCGCGGGCAGCCTGTCCTTGCTGCGGTCTGCCAGAGGGCTAATCTCGCAAGAGCGCGCGGCCGGCGGCAGTCGCCGACGATGATGAGTGTGGGGGCTATTGTGATTGTACAGGGCGGCGGAGCGTCTCGGTGATGGGGAACGCCCTATACTACGGCGACAACCTTGCGGTGCTGCGCGAGGGCATCGCAAGCGAGAGCGTCGATCTGGTCTACCTCGACCCGCCCTTCAACTCGCAGGCCACCTATAACGTGCTGTTCAAGTCGCCCGCCGGCGCTGGCAGCGAGGCTCAGATCGAGGCGTTTGAAGACACCTGGCACTGGGGCCGCGAGGCCGAAGACGCCTTCGATCAGGTGATACGCTCGGGGAACACCAACGCGGCCGATATGCTCAGGGCCGTCCGGTTGTTTCTGGGCGACAACGACATGATGGCGTACTTGGCCATGATGGCTGTGCGGCTGCTCGAATTGCACCGCGTCTTGAAGCCGAACGGCTCGCTCTACCTGCACTGTGACCCCACGGCGAGCCACTATCTTAAGCTTCTGCTCGACGCGATTTTCGGGACGGCGGGGTTCCGAAACGAGGTGATTTGGCGACGGACCCGCGCTCACAACGACCGGAAGATTCGAAGGTTCGGATCGGTTCACGACACCCTTTTGTATTACAGCAAGGGCCAGGATTGGCTCTTCAACGTGCAGTTCAATCAGCGTGACGACGCCGCGCCAAAGACGCACGATCTATATCGGCACGCTGACGGGAAGCTCTATCGGAAGGGCGATTGTCGCGCGCCGGGTGGGCGTGGGCCGCGCTATGAGTGGAACGGCTACACCTTCAACTGGCGCTTCTCTCCGGAGGAGCGCGACAAGCTCATAGCCGACGGGCGCATAGTGTATTCGAAGACGGGGATGCCGCGCGTGCTGCGCCCCGTCGACCCTGATCGCGGCTCTCCGCTTCAGGATGTGTGGACGGACATCGACGCGCCCAACTCCGGCTCTGCGGAGATATTGGGCTATCCTACCCAGAAGCCGTCCGCGCTGCTTGAGCGCATCCTGCTCAGCAGTAGCAATCCCGGCGATGTCGTCCTTGATCCTTTCTGTGGATGCGGCACCGCCGTCCACGCTGCCCAGAAGCTCGGGCGTGCCTGGGTTGGGATCGACGTGACGCACCTAGCGATCTCGCTCATCGAACGACGCCTGAAAGACGCCTTTCCCGGCATCGCCTTTGAAGTGCACGGCACGCCAAAGGACTTGGACGGCGCGCGCGACTTGGCGACCCGCGACAAGTACCAATTCCAGTGGTGGGCGACCTCTTTGGTTGAGGCGCAACCCTACGGCGGCAAGAAGAAGGGCGCTGACAGCGGGATCGACGGGCTGATCTACTTCAAGTCCGATGCCAGGACGACGGAGCGCGCCATCGTGAGCGTCAAGGGCGGCGACAACGTGAGCGTGGCCATGATCCGCGACCTGAAGGGCGTCATCGAGCGTGAGAGGGCCCCTATCGGCGTCTTTATGACGCTCGCACCCCCGACAGGACCGATGGTGAGCGAAGCGGCGTCAGCGGGCTTCTACGAGCTGGGTGGCCGGCGCTACCCGCGCCTTCAGATCATGACCATCGAGCAGGCGCTGCGGGGCCTGAAGCCGGCGATCCCCTTCGTTGACGCCGGCGCGGCTTTCAGGCGCGCAGGCGTCGAGGAACCCGAACAGCCGGGGCTAGACCTCTAAGGTCGTGGCTTTGCACAAGGCTGCCATGCTGGTCGACCCGCCACACCGCCGGCCGGACCCGATCGGGCAGCGCTCGCAGCTAAGCAGCGCGGCGTGACCGATTACCTCTGGACGATTGGCGAGCTGGTGGATGTTGCGCTACACGACGCGCTAGCGACCACTCAGGCAGTCGCCTAAGGCGGGAGCCGACAGTGAGGCGCATAGTGGAAGCTTACAGCGACGGCGGGCTGGTCGCCTCATACGATATCATCCTAGGGCACGCGAATATGCCCGCGCCGACCGACGACGATTTTATCAACCAGGCCAAAGAGGACATGCTTGAAGACGGCAGTTCGCCAGCGCTGGTCGATGACTGGCTCGTGCGCGTGCCGGGGCCTGGCGAGTGATTGGCCTTCCCATTCGCGAGTGTCCTAACTAGGACAGCAGCGACCGTCCTCCGCTGACCGAACAGACGGGAGCGCGAGTGATCCCCGCGCCCCCGCCCCACGTTAGCTGGTCAGCTCCGGGAACCGCTTCCCACTTAGCACCTCGGACACGCGCCCCTGATTGATGCCCAGGAGGGCGGCAATCTGGTGTTGCGCCAGGGTGCCGGTTGACGCCAGACGGCGGATGTCATTGGCCATCTCTGGAGTGAGCGTGGGTGAAGTCGGCTTCGACCGCATCGTCCCCACCTCCGTCACGCCGCCGCCGAGGCCGCGGGCGCGACCTCGTGCCGGATGAGCCGATAGGTGTGCTCGGACACCTCCGACAGCGCTTTGAAGGCGATGGAGCCGCTGTCCTTCGCGCCCCCGGCGAAGCTGTAGCCGCCATCCTGCCCGGTCGACTTCACAGCGACGCCGATCCAGTGCGGCCCCTTCGCCCAATCCACCCCGCTGATCTTGGCGATCAGACCGTCAGCCATCGAGGCCAGCGTGCCGTCGTCGGTCACCTGGGGGTCCACCAACGGTTTGCCCAGCGCCCCCAGAGCGGCCCAGATCGCCGGCGAGCTGGCAACGTAGACCTCGCGGTCCCGCATGTAGTCGCCCACCTTGTCGATCACCCTGGTGAACCAGATGACGGCCCGCCGCGTGAAGTCCTCGGCACTCAGCCCTTCGGGAAGCGTGCCTGCGGTCATCTGCACGCCGCCGATCCCGTGGCCGAAGCAGGCGACGGCCGTCCGGACGAACGACGCCGCGCCGATGTGGTCGCGGCCCTTTTGCGGCATCTGGCGCGACTTCCACAGGATCGCACCCCTGGCGCTCGGGATGCGTTCCTCCAGCGCCCGCACCACCTGGATGAGCGGGTCGCGGGTGTCCATCGCCAGCGAGACCGGGACCGGCGCGCGGCGCTGGAACGCGTTCCGGTCGTGGAAGCACTGACGTGCGAAGTCGACCGACTTGCCGTGGGTGATCGTGATGAGCACCGGCATCTGCTTCGTCTGAGGGTCAAGCTTCGCAGCCAGGAAGCGCGCCGCGAGCTGGGTCTCGCCGTCGAAGGGGACGGCGACGAGATCGTAGGGCCACAGAAGGCGTGTCTTCGATGGGTGAAGCTGGAGCTTCTGCGGTGTGTACAGGTCGATTGTGGGGGTGTCGCCGAATGCGCCCTTGTTCAGCGCCCGGACGTACTCGGCGTACGCCTGGGCGTTGCCGCGCTTGCCAGCGTCAAACGCACGCTGAATTTCCACATGCAAGTCGTAGTACTCGCTCAGGCGCGCGCTGGCGTCCCGGACCTTGGCGTTGGAGGCGGTCAGAGGGTCGTCAACGAGGCGTTCCAGGCGGGAGAACGGCATCACCGCCGCGAAGCGGTTGTCGTCCACGAACAAGCCCGAGATTTGCTGCCCGAGCGCTTCCGTGTCTTCCCAGTTCAGTTCGATGTCATCGGTGTAGGTCATGTCTGTTCCAGTCTGAGGGTTGGTTTCCCCAGAGCGAAACAGCTGCTAAGATGGCCATGTCACAGAGCGGCCTAGCGCCGTTCGCCCTAGGGGTCGACCTCCGAGAGGAAGTCGGCCCCTAGTCGTTACGTTAACCGCGGTTAACTGTAAAGATGACCGCGGATAACTTTTTCGAGACCGCGGTTTCGGAGGTTCGCCTCCGCGGTTTCCGCGCCCGGCCGGCGCGCCACCCGGACACCAGTCTAGCAGGGTGCGCCGACGACGACGTGATAGATCGGCATCCCGTGGTCGGGGGTCCCGCTGTCGGCGAACAGCCGGATCGCGACCGTGATCAGCCGCAGCCGCCCGGCCGAAGTGTCCATGATCTGAATGCGGTGGCGTTGCCCCTTGGGGCTGGGCGGCGGCGGAGGGTCTCGGCCGTCGCCGCCAACGAAATAGGAGGCGCAGGCATAGTCCCCGAGGATGAGGCTCGGAACGGCCAGCGGTCGAACGCCGTCGAGCCCGCGGACGGCCACTGCGTGGCAATATCCGATCTTCGCCATCGCCCGCGCGAAGGGAATGAGGTTGAGGCGGGTGTCGAGACCGAAAGCGACATCGGCCTCGGGGGCTAGGTTCAAGCGGTCGCGGATGTCTGGCGGAACGTGGTGGTAGATGAACATCGCCGGCGCGGTGAAGCCGAGTTCCGGTTGACGCCCCCGCAGCGCGTCGGGCGGCAAGAGGTTCGGCATTTGCAGGATGGCCGGATGATCATCGACGGGGATGGTCAAGGTTTCCACAGTCCCGTCGACATTCACCAGCGTGTTGAACGTCTTCGGGCGGTCCTTCGGCCGTCTCGTCTGGACTTTCGCCTGAACGCGGTATCGGCCGAAGACCGCGTTCGCCAGAAAGCCGTCGATGTAGCTGGTCTTAGCCTCGCAGTCCCGACAACTGGCCTTCTCGATCACGGCGTTGCCGCCGAGCGAGTAGGGGATGATGTGTTCATCGCGCAGACCCGCGCTCCCGCCGTCGCAGCCGCAGTAGATGCAGCGCCCGAAGCCCGGGTAGGTCTTCCCCTGTATGTCGTCCTCGGCGGGTCCCATCGCGCACCTGTGGGGAATGTGTGTCCCCAACCGTGTCCCCAGGCCAGAGACCCTTCGCCGCGTCAGCCTAAGTGATTGAAAAGATGGCGCGCCCGGAGCGATTCGAACGCCCGACCCCCAGATTCGTAGTCTGGTGCTCTATCCAGCTGAGCTACGGGCGCGCGCTGGCCTTACCGGCGAAGGCGCGGAACCTAGTCGCGGGCGGGCGCGGGCGCAAGCCGGCGACGCAGCGGAACGGTTACTGCCCGGCGGCCTCGGCGCGCGCCGTGAGCGGATCGAGCTTGGCGCGATCGAAGTCGGGCCGCACCACCGGCCCGTCGTCGCCGAACTCGAGCACGACATCGCCCGGTTCGGACCTGGGCCAGCGCGGCCCGCCCGCCGCGCCCGGGTGGCCGGTCTTGCCAAAGGCGACCCAATAGGCGTGCGCGGCCCGCGCGATCGCCTGGTCGGCGGGCGTCGCGGCCGAGACGTGGTAGCGCCCGTAGGTCATGTCCGTCTTGGGCAGCGTGTCGAACACGTAGCCGATCTCGCCGCCGTGGCGGACGCCCATCGAGGTCGCCCGGTCGGCCTGCGGCACGTAAGAGAAATAGTAGACGTAGGTCGGGGTCCCGCGCTTGGCGTTCTCGCGCGCGAGGTAGCGGTCGGGCTCGATCACGGCGCGGAGCGTCGTCAACGCCGCGACGGCCCTGGCCGGATCGCCGTTTCCATAGAGCGCGACGGCGGCGTCCTTGCCGGCGCCCAGGCGGTCGAGCATCGTCTCGGGATGGGTGAGGGTGCTGGCGAACAGGCTGGCCTCGAAGCTGTTGCCGCCGGTCAGGTACGGGACGCGCGCCTGATTTCCGCGGGCGAAACCTTCGCCCGGCGACTCCGAGACGATGACGCCATCGATGATCGGACCTGTCCCCGGGTCGCCGAGGCCGCTGATCGGCGCCATCACCGCGCTGGCCGGCAGCGCCCGCATCGCCTTGGCGGCGGCCGCATCGTCGCCGCTGACGCCCAGGCCCTTGATGAACGCGGCGCCCGTCGCCTGGGCGTCGGCCAATGTGTGGCCGCCGGTGCGTCCGAACCCCGACTCCGAGCCGGCGCGGACGAAGAGGCCGCGGGCCTTGGGCGAGACGAGCAGGAAGTTGACGGAGATCGCGCCGGCCGACTCGCCAAAGATCGTCACCTTGTCCGGGTCGCCGCCGAACGCGGTGATGTTGCGCTTGACCCACTTCAAGGCTGCGATCTGGTCGGCGAAGCCGTAGTCGGAGAGCGCGCCCTCGGGGTTGGTCTTGGCCAGCGCCGGGTGGGCGAAGAATCCGAGCCGGCCGAGACGATAGTTGAAAGTCACGAGCACGACCCCGTCCCGGGCGAACTTCGCCCCGTCGTAGTTGTTGGCCGAGCCGCCGATGAAGGCGCCGCCATAGATCCAGACCATGACCGGCAGCTTGGCGCCGGGCGCGCGATGGGCCGGCGTGAAGACGTTGATGGTCAGGCAGTCCTCGCTCTGCGTAACGCCCGGCCGGACAAGGAAGGTGGTCATCTGCAGGCAGGCGGGACCGTAATCGCTCGCATCGCGCACGCCGCTCCAGGGCGCGGGCGGCTGCGGCGCCCGCCAGCGCAGGTCGCCGACCGGCGGCGCGGCGAACGGGATGTCCTTGAAGCTGGCGACCCCGTCCTTGACCACGCCGTGCAGGCGCCCGTCATGGATCCTGACCCGGTCGGGCGACGCGCCGACGGCGCTGGCCAGCACAAGTCCGAACAACAGGCCAAGCGCGGCCGCACTCCATCGCTTCACTAGCGTCACCCCTCAAGCTCCTTCGCGTTCAACGCGCGCGGGCGCGAGTTCCGCCGATGCCCTCTAAAGCCCAGCGGCGCCGGCGCCTAGGTCGGAAGGTCACGCCAGGCCGGCGGGCCTTCGCCGCCGGACCATGCGGTCGCTTCGTAGACGCCGCGGGCGATGGCGCGGGCAAGGCAGTCGGCGGCCAGGGCGCCGATGCGCGCGATGTTGAAATTTACCGGCTCGGCCAACGCGCGCCGCGCGGTCGAGAGCGCGAAGACCACGTCGCCGTCGAAGGGTGCGTGCGCCGGCCGGATCGCGCGGGCGATACCGTCCTGCGCCATGATCGCCACGCGCTTGGCTTGAGCCGGGGTAAGCGCGACGTTGGTGGCGACGCAGGCGATGGTGGTGTTGCGCAGGCTCAAAGTCGCCAGCCGATCGGCCGCCCAGTCGTCGGGATGCGCCGCCAGGGCCGCCGGGCCAAGACCGCCGAACTCGGCGCCGATCTCGAACGGCGCGGCCCAGAACGCGCGCGCGCCACGCGCGGTCGCCGCGCCGCCGGCGTTCACCGCCACGATGGCGCCGACGACGATCCCATCCGCGGTGACCGCTGAGGCGGAGCCGGTTCCGCCTTTCAGCCCCCCGACCCGGGCGCCGAAGCCGGCTCCGGCCGTCCCCAAGGCGAAGTCCTCACCGGCCGATTCCAATGCCGCCTGGGCAAGGCGCCGATAGGGCGGGTCCTCGCCCCAGTCCTTCGCCCCGCCGTTGGCCAGGTCGAACAGGATCGCGGCCGGCACGATCGGCGAGGGGGGCGCCGGGCTGGCCGGCGCCAGTTTGAACCCGACGCCGCGCGCGCCAAGCGCCACGGCGACCGCGTCGGCGGCCGCGAGCCCGTAGACCGAGCCGCCGGCCAGGACGACGGCGTGCGCATGCTCGACGAGGTTCTCCGGCGATAGCGCGTCGGTCTCCCGCGTGCCGGGCGCCCCGCCCCCCACGTCGCAGGCGGCCACCGCCGGCGCGTCGGGGAGGATCACGGTAACGCCGGTGCGGGCGTCGGCGTCTTGCGCCTGCCCGACCGCAAGGCCGGGAACGTCGGTGATCAGGTTGCGGGCGCCGGCGCCGGGCTTGTCGCTCATGAGCCGGATGCTTGCCCCGGCCGGCGGATCAAGTCCACCGGCGGCTTTCAAGCGTCGCCCAACACGCTATTTATGCGGGGTCCCTCTCGAAGAGCCGCCCGCCATGCGTTCAGCCACAGCCCTCGTTCTCGCCTTGTCCTTAGGTCTCGCCCCCGTCGCGGGCGCGCAGACGGAGCCGGGCGTCCAGCAAGCGGCGACGGCCCCGCATGCCATGGTCGCGGCCGCCAACCCCCTGGCCGTGGCGGCGGGGGTGAAGGTCCTGCGCGAGGGCGGCTCGGCCATCGACGCGGCGGTCGCGGTGCAGGCCGTGCTTGGCCTGGTCGAGCCGCAGAGCTCTGGCCTCGGGGGCGGCGCCTTCATGGTCTACTATGACGCCAAGACCCGGAAGGTGATCTCCTACAACGGGCGCGAAACGGCCCCGGCTGGCGCCGGCCCCAGCCTCTTCCTCGACGACGCGGGCAAGCCGCTGCCGTTCCGCAACGCTGTGGTGTCCGGCCGCGCGACGGGGGTTCCCGGCGCGGTGGCCATGCTGGCCGAGGCGCACGAAAAGCACGGCGTGCTCCCCTGGTCGGCGCTGTTCGGCGATGCGGCGAGGCTCGCCGCCGACGGCTTCGTGGTGAGCCCGAGACTCGCGACCGAACTCGCCTACCCCTCGGCAGAGTCCACCCAGCCCGATGTCGTCGCCTATTTCACCAAGGCTGACGGGACGAAGGTCAAGGCCGGCGACATCCTGAAGAACCCGGCCTACGCGGCTATGCTGCGACGTCTGGCGGCGGAAGGCCCGGCGGCCCTCTATGAGGGCGCGGTCGCGCGCGAGATCGTCGCGCGCGTGCACGCCGATCCGTTGCCGGGGACGCTTTCCACAGCCGACCTGGCGAGCTACCGCCCGCGGGTCACCCCGGCGCTCTGCCGGCCCTATCGCGCCTATGTCGTCTGCACCGCGCCCGATCCCGCCGGGGGTTCCGCGCTGCTCGAGGGTCTCGGGATCCTCGAGCGAACCGACATCGACAAGCGGGGGCCGGCGGAC
The DNA here is from genome assembly GCA_963794315.1 of uncultured Alphaproteobacteria bacterium. Lineage (GTDB taxonomy): Bacteria > Pseudomonadota > Alphaproteobacteria > Caulobacterales > Caulobacteraceae > Poindextera. The sequence continues at coordinate 53,696 of CAWCDF010000003.1, read as the reverse complement.
CCGCAGGCCTGGTTCGAGCTCGCCCAGGCGGAGCGGCTGATGTACGCCGACCGCGAGCTCTACGACGGCGATCCGGCCTTCGTGCAGGTGCCGGTCGACGGCCTGCTCAGCCCCGCCTATCTGGCGAGCCGTGCGGCGCTGATCGGCGCCGAAGCCGGTCCGCCGCCCTCGGCCGGGGCACCGCCAGGCGCGCCCAAGGAAGCGATCGCCCAGGCCCACGAGCCGGGCGGCACCTCGCACATGGTCATCGTCGACGCCCGCGGCGACGTGCTCTCGATGACCACCACCGTCGAGAGCCTGTTCGGCACCGGGCGGATGGTGGAAGGCTTCTTCCTCAACAATCAGCTGACCGACTTCTCGTTCAGCCCCGCCACGCCGGCCGGGGTCCCCCTGGCCAACGCCGTCGCCGCCGACAAGCGGCCGCGCTCGGCGATGGCGCCGGTGATCGTCACCGACAGGCAGGGGCGGTTCGTGGCCACCTTGGGCTCGCCCGGCGGTCCGGCCATCCTGGCCTACAATCTGAAAGCGCTGGTCGGCATCCTCGATTGGCATCTGCCGATGCAGGACGCGCTTGCTCTGCCGAACCTCATTGCGCGCGGGGCATCGTTCAACGCGGAAGCCGACAAGTTCGCCCCCGGCGTCGTCGACGGCCTTGCCCAGCGCGGTGTGCAGCTGACCAAGGGCTTCGGCGAGAATTCGGGCCTGCACGGCATCGAAGTCCACGACGGCATGCTCGAAGGCGGCGCCGACCCGAGGCGCGAGGGCGTCGCGCGCGGGTTCTAGTGTCCCGATTCCGAAGTTCGCGACCGCTTGTGGAGGGGGAGGGCGAACTTCGGAATCGATAAGGACACTAGCAAGGTGATGTTTCTAGGGTGCTTTCTCGGATCTGAAGTGCGCTCGGGGGCCGACCCCACGTGCAGGCCAACGTCAGATCAGAGCACACTAGCCCTTCGCGCGCGCCACCTTGCCTGAGGGTTCGTCCACCGGGGCCGCTGGCGCGGCAGGCAGGCGCACCTGGAAAGTTGCGCCCATGGGCCCGGTCTCCACGAGCGTCAGATCGCCGCCCTGCGCCTGCGCCAGTTCGCGGGCGATCGCGAGCCCGAGACCGGCGCCCTCCGGACGGCCGGAGCCGGCGAACGGCTGGAACAGCTTCGGCTGAACGCGCTCGGACACGCCAGGCCCGTTGTCGGCCACGCGGACGATCGCCTGGCCGCCTTCCTCGATCACGCTGACCGCGACCACGCCCTTGCGCCCGGCGCCGGGGTCGCTCTGGATCGCCTCGCGGCCATTGCGCATGAGGTTGACCAGGATCCGGTGCAATTGCTCCGGGTCGGCGATGACGCAGGCGCCGCGCGGGATGGTCGAGTGCAGGCAGACCCCTTCGGTGGTCAGGCCAGCGTCCTCGGCGGCGGCGGCGATCGCGGGCGCGAGGCGAAGGACGACGGGCGTCGGCTCCGGCTCCTCGCTCTTGCCATAGGCGAGCACGCCGGTCGCGAGCTTGATCGCCCGGTCGAGCGCGCGCTCCAGCCTGGGCAACGCCTGGGCGACTTTCGGGTCGCCGGATTGCGCCATGCGCTCGGAGGCGATCTGGGCGCTGGTCAGCATGTTCCGGAGGTCGTGGTTGATCTTGGCCACCGCCTCGCCCAGCGCCGCCAGCCGTGCGCGGGCATTTAAAGCCGTTCGCAGGTCGGCCTGCATGCGGTCGAGTTCGGCCTCGGCGCGGCCGATCTCGTCGCGGCGGCCCGAGGGGTGGATCGTCGCCGAGGCGTCCTCGGGATCGGCGCGGAAGCGCTCCATCGAGCGCGTGATTCGCTGCATGGGCAGCACGAAGAAGAAGTTGAGCAGCAGATAGAGCGAGCCGGCGATCACGACCGCGAAGATGGCGGCAACGCCGACGAGGCTCAGCAGGTAGCTGGCCAACGCCGCCTTCAGGGGCCCGTCGGGCGCGACGATCTCGATGAAGTCGCCGTCGCGGAAGCTCGGCCGGGCGATGACGCGCACCAGCCGGTTTTGGCCGCTGAACAGCGTCTCGAACGGCGCGGACCAGGACAGCGGCGAGGCGCCCTCGCGCAGGTCGATGAGGTAAGGCGCGACCGCCATGCGCGGGGCGGCCAGCAGCAGCCGGCGCACGCCGCCGCTCTGCACGGCGATTGAGACGACGCCGGACCCCTTCACGATCTCCCGAGCGAACTTGTCGGAGAGGGTCTGGTTCGGCGCGACCTCGACCGCCAGCGAGGCGAGCTCGCCGGCCCGGACGCGGTCGTACAGCCAGCGGTCCTCAAACTGAGTCAGCGTGGCGGGCAGGGCGACGAGGCCGAGCAGGGCGACGAAAAGCACGGTCAGGATGAGGAGCCTGGAGGACAGTCCGCCGGGCCAGAAGAACCGACGGGCGGCGCGCGCCACATCGGCCTCGGGACGGCGGTGAGGTCCGCGCGCGGGGTCCGCGGGAGTTTCAGCGTCCGCCATGAGCGAATGGGTTACTGCACGCCGCAGGTGCGGGCAACGCTCACGCGCGGCGCCCGCGTCGCGGCCCTAGTGCGCGTTGTCCGCGCCGACCGCTTCTGCGACGTTGGCGAAACCGTCGGCAGCCAGCAGTGCGGCGAGCTCCGTGCGAATGCGGCCGATCAAGCCGGGCCCCTCGAAGACCAGCGCCGAGTAAAGCTGGACCGCACGCGCGCCAGCCCGGATCTTCAGATAGGCGTCCCGCCCGCTGCTGACGCCCCCGGCGCCGATCAGGACAAGACGTCCGCCCGCCGCCTTGTGGAAACGTCCGAGTTGCTCGGTCGACAACGACATGAGCGGGGCGCCAGACAACCCGCCAGCCTCGATCCGGGCTGGCGACTTGAGCGTCGGCGGCCGGCTCAGCGTGGTGTTGCCGACGATGACGCCTTCGATCCCGTGCTCGACCGCGGCCTCGACAATCGCGCCGACCTCGCCGGGGTCCAGATCGGGGGCGACCTTCAGGAAGACGGGACGCCGCCCGTGAGCAGCCGCGAGGCCCTCGCGGGCGCCGGCGACGCGGCTGAGGAGGTCGCCCAAGGCTTCGGGCGCCTGCAACGCGCGCAGGCCTGGCGTGTTCGGAGACGAGACGTTGAGCACGAAATAGTCTGCGTGCGCCCAAAGCCGCTTCAGCCCCTGGACATAGTCGGCGATGCGGTCGGCGGAGTCGCGGTTAGCGCCGACGTTGGCCCCGACAACGCCGCGCATGGAGCGCCGGGCGAGGCGCACGGCTGCGGCGTCGAGGCCCTCATTGTTGAAGCCGAGGCGGTTGATGACCGCCCGATCCTCGCTAAGGCGGAAGAGACGCGGTCTTGGATTGCCGGGCTGCGGCTTGGGCGTCACCGTTCCGCACTCGACGAACCCGAAGCCCGCGGCCAGCATCGCGTCGGGAACCTTGGCGTTCTTGTCAAACCCGGCCGCGAGACCGATGCAGCTGCCCAGCCGCAACCCGGCCAGGTCGACGGCGAGCGCCGGATCGGCGGGGCCAAGCCGCGGCCCCAGCCCGCTGCGGAGCATCGCGACGGTCAGCCGATGCGCGGTTTCAGGCTCCAGGCTGGCGAGCGCGCGGGCGGCGGCGTCATGCAGGACGCTCAAATCCGCTCTCCCGCCGCTCAAGCTCGCTCGCGCCGCGGCGTGAGGAAGCGGTCGAGCTTGAACTGGCCCTGTCGGTTCCTTTCGAACACGGCGGCGGCGGCGGTTGGGAAGGACTCGGCCAGCGTCTTCGCCGCCACGCTCGAGCCCTCGCTCGACAGAGCGAGCGCAAGCTCGTGCAGGCCAGGATTGTGGCCGACGACCATCAGGCTCAGGACGGCTGCGCCGGCCGCCTCGATCGCCTCTGCGAGCGCTTCCGGCGCTGCATGGTAGAGCTCGCGCGCCGGGGCGACCCTGGCGTTCGGGAACGCCGCCCGCGCGGCCTCCCAGGTCTCCACGGCTCGCCGCGCAGTGGAGACGAGGACGAGATCGGGAGCGATGCCGGCTCGCGCCAGCGTCTGGCCGATCAGAGCGGAGTCGCTCTTTCCGCGCTCGGTCAGCCCGCGCTCGAAATCCCCGCCGGCTCCTGAGGTGGTTTCCGCCTTTCCATGGCGCAGCAGGATCAGCGTGTGCATCTTACGGAACGCTTTGGCCCCCCGGCTTGGTCGCACGCTTCTTAGACACAAGTCCGGGCCGTGCGGAAGCGACGGTTGACACGGCGGGGGCTAGCGCGGTCCAAGGCGCGTCATGGGCCGAGAGCTTGGCTTGCAGCAGATGGTCGGCGTGGACGGCGGGCTGATCCGGTTCGGCCGCGACCGGCCGCTCGTGCTCGAGTCCGGGGCGAGGTTAGCCGAGATCGAGATCGCCTACCGCACCTACGGGCGGCTGAACGCCGAGCGCACCAACGCCGTCCTGATCTGCCACGCGCTTACCCTCGACCAGCACGTCGCCTCGATCCACCCGCTCACCGGCAAGCCCGGCTGGTGGACCCAGGTCGTCGGCGAGGGCCGCCCGCTCGACCCGGCAAAGCACTTCATCATCTGCTCGAACGTGATCGGCGGCTGCATGGGCACGACCGGTCCGTCCTCGATCGACCCGGAAACCGGACGGCCCTACGGCCTGAGCTTCCCGATGATCACCATCGCCGACATGGTCCGCGCCCAGGCCATGCTGATCGACGCGCTGGGCATCGAGACGCTGTTCGCGGTGATCGGCGGCTCGATGGGCGGGATGCAGGTGCTGCAGTGGGCGGCCGACTATCCCGAGCGGCTGTTCTCGGCCGTCTGCATCGCCGCCGCCGCCGCGCCACTCGGCGCAGAACATCGCCTTCCACGAGGTCGGCCGCCAGGCGATCATGGCCGATCCGGACTGGCGCGGCGGCGACTACGCTCAGGCCGGCGTGCGCCCCGAAAAGGGGCTGGCCGGTCGCGCGCATGGCCGCGCACATCACCTACCTCTCCGAGGCCGCCCTGCAGCGCAAGTTCGGCCGCGAGCTGCAGCGCGACGGCCTGTCGTGGGGCTTCGACGCCGACTTCCAGGTCGAGAGCTATCTGCGCCACCAGGGGGCGAGCTTCGTCGACCGCTTCGACGCCAACTCCTACCTCTACATCACCCGCGCGATCGACTATTTCGACCTCGCGGCCAGCCACGGCGGCGTCCTCGCCGAGGCGTTCACGGCCGCGCGCGACGTGCGCTTCTGCGTGTTCTCCTTCACCTCCGACTGGCTCTATCCGACCGCCGAGAGCCGCGCGATCGTGCGGGCGCTGAACGCCGCCGGCGCGCGCGCCAGCTTCGTCGAGATCGAGACCGACAAGGGCCACGACGCCTTCCTGCTCGACGAGCCGGTGCTGCACGCGCGCGCTGGACGGATTCCTCGAGGCCGGCGGCGCAGGCGCGGGGCCTGTGAGCTTGGGCGAGCCCTCGGAGAATTTCCGCGAGATCGTGCGGCTGGTGCGGCCCGGCGCGCGGGTGCTCGACGTCGGCTGCGGCGAAGGCGCCCTGCTCGAGCTCCTGGCCAGCGAGAAGGGGGTCGACGGGCGCGGGCTGGAGATCAGCCCGCGCGGGCGTCGCAGGCCTGCCTGACGCGCGGGCTGGCGGTGGTGCAGGGCGACGCCGACCGCGACCTCGACTACTTCCCGACCCACGCCTTCGACTACGCCATCCTCTCCCAGACCCTGCAGCAGGTGCGCGAGCCGCGGCCGGTGCTCGTGCGAACTGCTGCGCATCGCCGAGCGGGCCATCGTCTCCCTGCCGAACTTCGGCCACTGGCGGGTCAGGCTCTCGCTTCTGGCCCGCGGGCGCATGCCGATGACCTCGAGCCTGGCCGAGCCCTGGTGGTCGACGGACAACATCCATCTGTGCACGCTGAAGGACTTCGTGCTTCTCTGCCGCGATCTCGACCTTCGCATCGAGGAAGCGGCCGCTCTCGGCGGCGGCCGCAGGGCCCGGCCGATCGAGCCGGAGAGCGCGCTCGAGAACTGGCGCGCCGAACAGGCGATCTTCGTCCTCGGCCGCCTCTAGCTAGAACAGGAAGCGGGCGGCGGCGCGGGCGTTGTAGGTCTGGTAGCCGGTGCTGAAGTCGCCGCCGGCGTCGGCGCTGAAGTCGGCGTACTGGCCACTGGCCCGGAGGCCGAAGCGGGCGAGGAAGCCGCTCTTGTTGGTGAACTGAGGATTGAGCGTGAAGCTCTGCCCGCCGGTGAAGCTGGCGATCGTCGATGCCGGACCGCCGGCCACCACGGCGCGATAGCCGAAGGTGAATTGCGGCCGCCAGATGGTCGTCCGCCCGAGGTTCATGCCGATCACGATGTCGGCCTGGACGTCCGCCTGGCTGGCGGTCCCCGGCGTGATGTTCAGGTCGAAGGCCGTGCCGCCCTCACGCTCGCGGTAGCTCGGCTGGAAGAGTGCGACATAGTCGGCCGCCACCTCCGGCTGGAAATAGAACCAACCAGCGTTGACCTGGTAAGACACGCCAACGTTCGCCGAAGCGATCTCGCCCACCCAACTCGCCTTGGCCTCGCGATTGACGATCTGCCCCGCCGTGGTCGCCAGCAGGTCGTTGGCGTCCGCAGCATCAACCAGGAACCGACGGCTGCCGAAGCTCACGACCCCGCCACTGACGGCGGCGTAGGCGCTGATCCCCTTCTGAGGCGCCCCATATCGCCAGTAGGCCCCGGCTTCGAACGCGCTCGCTGACAGCGCTTGGTCGTTCGGCTGCGTCTGGTCCTGGACTCCGGTGGTGAGGAAGACGCCTGTGAGGCCGATCGCATTGTTGCCGATGACGCGCTCGATGCCGCTCGCAAAGCCGAAACCCAGGCCGGAGTAACCATTCACCTGCGGGCTGTTAGCCTCATGGTTCATATAGCCGATTTCCTGCACCCAGCCGCGAGTCCCCTCGTTCTCCAGCTTGGCCGGCGGATCGGCGATGGCGCGCGCGACTTCCTGCTGGCCGACCACAAGGTCCTCGAAAGGTCCGCCGGAATAGTCGGGCAAGAACTGATTGTAGACCTGGATGAACCCCGGAAGGGTGAGCTTCGACAGGACGTCGGCGGACACGGCCGGATCCGACGGCAACGCCTTGATGAACGCCTCGAACTCTGCCGCCTCGGCGGGGTTCAGGCCCAATTGCGCCACGGTCTTGGGCGTCGCGGTGATCGACAGGCTGTCGTTGGTGACGTTGATCGCGCCGCTCTCGAGGATGGGCAGCTGCCCGAGCAGCGCCGACGAGACATTTCCGACCGTCAGATTGCCGGGCGTTGTCTGGATAACCGTAAAGGTCTCCGGCCCGGTTAGCGGCACAGAGAGCGACAGGCCGACCGTGGCGCCGGAATCGATCGTGGCGTTGCCTGCAACGTTGAAGACGCTGCCGTCCGGTTCGGCGGCGACGCCGGTGAACACGACCGCCCCTTGCGAGCCGATGTGGAGGAACGACACCGACACGTTGCCGGGCGCCGTGTCGAACAGCACGCCATCGTTCACGTTCAGGTCGACGAAGCCGCCGTTCGCCACGGTAAGCGGACCCTTGGCGAAGCCGCCGTTCTCGATGTCGAGGAAGTTGTCCGGCGAGCCGCCGAATGCGATGCCGCCCGTGACGTTGCCGCCCCAGAGCAGGAACGACACCGCTCCCGTGCCGCCGCTTAGGTCGACCTTGCCGGTAATGTTGGGCGACAGCGTGGCGTTCCCACTTGGTACGCAGGCGCCGTTCGCGTCGACGGCGTCGCACTGTACGATCAGCAACGGCGCGCTGTTGTCGACGACGATCGATGCGATATTGCCGGCGGTCGCCGCGCCGCTGATCGCGGGGGTGATCGACGCGCTGATATTGCCCTTGTTGACGATCTCGCCCAGGCCGCCGCCGGGGTCGAAGATGGCGATCGCCTGGCCGACGACGCCGCCCTTGGCCTCCGTCACGCCGGCCACGCCAGCCACGCCCGTAACCTCCGCGTCGATCGTGCCCGAGTTGATCAGCACCGTCGCGTGCGGCGCAGCGCCCGGTTGAATTTCGATCCCGTAGACAGGGCCGGGGGGCGCGTCCGACGGCGTCAGCGTGTTGGCTCCGATGGCCGAGACTGAACCGCTGACGCTGATGAGCGGAACCGTCGCGCCGGCCCCGACTTCGATCCCGATGGCGCCGCCGTCGCCGCCGGTGGTCGCCGTCGACGACGCGGTGACCGTGCCGGTGATGTCGAGCCCGCCGATGAGATCGACGGTCGAAAAGTTACCGCCCGGCGCGACGCCGCCGCTGGAGACGGCCAGCGGATTGACGCCGCCGATCTGGATTCCCGTCGCGGTGACGTTGGGGTAGTCGCCGTTGCCGTCGACCGAGCCGCCGATGGTGACCGCGAAGCCGTTGCTGCTGTTGCCGATGGTTATCGGTGAGGCGCCGCCAATCAGAAGTGCGGGCGCCGAACCCAGCGACGTCAAGGAGCCGCCGGTCGTCGCGGCGATGTTTCCGCTCGCCGCCGTGGCCCCTTCGACGATGACCCCGTCCGCGACGCTTGCGCCGATGGAAAGCGCTGGACCGCCGATCAGGAGTTGGTCGGGCTTCAGCGCGGCGAGCACGCTCGGCACGACCGAAGGGGTGGTCGAGCGGAAGCCGGTCGCCGTGATCGAAGAGGAGATATCGAGCGACCCGCCGACATTGCCGCTGATGGCCGCGCCGGTGGCGTTCTGGCCGGTCGCAACGATCGCCCCGCCGATCGAGACGTTGCCGGTGACGAAGGCGCCCGGCGCGATAAGAAGGCCGTAGCTGACGTCTGTCGTGTTGGCGTTGCCGCCGGTGATCGTGATTGTGCCGTCGTCGAGGATGAAGCCGTTCAGGCCAGTGTCGACGGCGATGCCGGCCGAGTTCTCGCCGATGACAGTGATCGACGCGCCAGCGGCGGTCGTGATGTCGCCGGTGAACGGTCCGGCGCCCGACACCTCGATGCCAAACCGGTCAGAGCCGTTGGCGAACGGTCCGGACGTGACGCCCTGGTTGGTCGTATCGCCTGTGGTCTTTTCGGTGACTGTGACCGCGCCGTCGACCGTGACGTTGTTGTTGCTGTTCAAGAGGATGGCGACGGTGCCGGCCGTTGCCGAGGTCGGTGGCGTCACCGAGGCTCCGGCGTTGACGGTGATGTCGCCTTCGGCTGACGTCGAGTGGGTGTTCTTGTCGGCGCCGGTGATCGTTCCGGCGCGCGCCTGGGCCGCAAAGACCAGGGGCGCCAGCGCCGCGGCGACCAACAGACGCTTCATCCCAACCACTCCCCAGGCGACCGGCCGACCTTTTCGAGGCGGAAAATGTCAGCTTGATGTCGACACTCACGCACCTCAACGATGGAGGCAAGACGCTCCTTAGCCGAAACCGGGCGCCTGTGGCGATGCAGAAGTTCGCCCCGCCCGCTCCACCGGCTAGCTGGCGATCGCCTCGGAGTCGCGCTCGCCGGTGCGGATGCGCAGCGCCGCCTCCAGGTCTTGCACGAAGACCTTGCCGTCGCCGATCTTGCCGGTGTTGGCCGCCGCCTGGATCGCGGCGACCACAGGCTCGCACCGATCGTCGGGGACGGCGATCTCGAGCTTCACCTTGGGCAGCAGCTTCACCTCGTATTCCGCGCCGCGGTAGATCTCGGTCTTGCCCTTCTGGCGGCCATACCCGCGCACCTCCGTCACCGTGAGCCCGGAGGCCCCGGCCTCGGTCACCGCTTCGACGACCGCGTCGAGCCGGCTAGGCTTCACGATGGCGGTGATCATCTTCATCGGTCTCGAACCTCCCCGCGCGAAGCGGCCAGAATCTTAGGCTAGGCCTTTGGCGGTAAGGGTCCAAGCTTTGTTCGGCCGATCGCCGCCTGCGCCCGAGTCCTTCAAGGCCCTGCGCACCGGCTGCGGGGCAAGCACGCCAGGCACGAACACGCGGGCTGGCGCGCGCCGGCCGCGCGGCTTGACCGCGAACGTCTGTTTGACGGCCTCGAGCAGGATCAGGCCGGAAAACGCCGGCCATAGGCGCTGGCCGGCCTGCTCCAGCGCGTCCGCCCAGCCGGCGGTCCACGCCAGCGGCGGCGCGAACAGCGCCCGCGACCAGGCGACGGGCTCGAGTTGGGCGTCGCGGACAAGGCCCTCCAGCTGGCTGCGCGTGAACGGCGCGCCATGGCCGAGCGGCGTCGATTCGGCATTGCACCAGACGCCGCGACGATTCGCGGCCGCCACGATCACGCGGCCGGCAGGCGCGAGCACCCGCCAGACCTCACGCATGAGCTCAAGCGGATCGTCCGCCTCTTCCAGGGCGTGAATGACCAGGATGCGGTCGAACAACGCGTTGGGGAACGGCAGCTGCGCCTCGTCGGTAAGGCAAGCGAGGACCCGGTCAGGGTCCGGCCAGACCTCGACCCCTTGCGCGGCCGGCATCGCCGCCACGGCGCGCCGCGCCGACCCGAGGAAACCCTCGAGGTAGGGCGTGGCGTAGCCCAACCCCAGGACGTCCAGCGCGCCCGCCTCGCCCCATGCTTCCTCGAGCTTGCGCGCGACGGCGGCGCGTGCCGCCTGGCCAAGCCGGCTCGCGTAGAAGTCACGAAGCTCTAGAACGTCTCGGCGCATGCCCCTGACGATTTGCGTTATGGTCGCGCGCGGGACGCTGTCCTAAGGCGGTCCCACGAACCGGATGTAAGGACTTAGAGATGCCGCTGACTGTCCGCCAGTTCCCGTGCCTTTCCGACAACTATGGATTTCTCGCCCGCGACGATGCGACGGGCAAGACGGCCTGCATCGACACGCCCGACTCGGAAGCCATACTGCGCGAGCTGGACGCGCTCGGTTGGCGGCTTGATCTGATCATGAACACCCACTGGCACCCCGACCACGCCGGCGGCAATGGCGCGATCAAGGCGAAGACCGGGGCCATGATCGTCGGTCCGCCGGAGGTCGAGCGTATCTCGCCCGTCGACCGTAAGGTGAGCCACGGCGACGTGGTCGAGCTCGGCGAGACCCGCTTTTCGGTCATCGACACCGGCGGGCACACGCTCGGCCACATCACCTACTTCGACGCCGACGACCAGATCGCCTTCGTCGGCGACACCCTGTTCGCGCTCGGGTGCGGCCGCCTGTTCGAGGGGACCGCCGAGCAGATGTGGGCGTCGCTGTCCAGACTGGCCGCGCTGCCGGGCGATACCGCGGTCTATTGCGCGCACGAATACACTGCCTCGAACGCGCGGTTTGCGCTCTCGATCGACGAGGACCCGACGCTGAAGGCGCGCGCCGAAGAAGTGTTCGCCGCCCGCGCCCGCGGCGAACCGACGGTGCCGACCACGATCGCACGCGAGATCGCCACCAACCCGTTCCTCAAAGCCGGGAGCGCCCAGCGCTTCGGCGAGGTGCGCGCCGCGAAGGACGCGTTCCGCGGCTGATGGCGGGCTTCGTCACCTATGTGTGGATCGCCGTCGGCAGCGCGCTAGGCGGCGTCGCTCGCTATGCCTGCTCGAGCCTGCTCGCTCGCGCGTTCGGCGAGACGTTCCCGCTCGGCACGTTGCTGGTCAACGTCGTGGGCTCCTTCATCATCGGGTTTTTCGCAACCGCAACCGGTCCCGACGGGCGCGTGCTTGTCTCGCCCGACGCTCGCCTCTTCGTCACCGTGGGGCTCTGCGGCGGCTACACCACCTTTTCCTCGTTCAGCTGGCAGACGCTGGTTCTGGTGCAGGAAGGCGAGGTGGTGCGCGCCGGCGTCAACGTCGGCGCCTCGGTCGGGCTCTGCCTTGCCTCGGTTTGGCTGGGCTACATCGCCGCCGCCGCACTCAGCCGGGTTCGCCCCCTCTGAATTGCACGCCAACCGCCTATTGGGCGAGCGCGAGCTCGATCTTGCGCGAAGAGGGGCGCCCGGCGATGGCCGCGATCAGTGTGCTGGCCTTGTCCACCACTACGATCTCAAGCACCCCGTTGGCCAGCGCGACCGAAGCCTTGCGCCCCGGCGTGAGAATGACCTTGGCGAGACGCATCAGCAGATGCTTCCCGTCGGCGCGCTTGGCCGTCATGACCACGGCCTCGGCCGTGACGTTGGCGGCGTCGGCGATCAACGGCGCCGACTCGGGCGTCGGGTCACGCGCCTCGAACAGGATCAGCCGCTGCACCGCGTGGGAGGCGTGCGCGCTCGCCTGCGCCATGCGTAACAGAAAGATGCTGGCGGTCGGCACCGGCGGCAGCCGCAGCGGCGGCGCATCGCTGATCATCGCCGCGGGCATCCCGTCGGGGCGGTCCGGCGTGAAGAGCGTCAGTCCACCCAGCCGCGTCGCCCGCAGCATGGGATCACCCACGTCGTTCTTGTAGATGATGTCGCCGCGCGGCGCCGGATGAGGTGTCAGCAGCCAGATCTCCGGGCTGTCCTGGAACCGCAGCAGCACCACCGACGACGAGCGGTCGAGGGTGAAGGCCGGGTCGCCATCGGCGTTGTCACGGTAGAGGGCGAGCGGTGGCGCTTTGGCCGGCTTGTGGCCGAAAAGCTCGTCGCCAAGGTTGAATGGCCCTGCGTGAGCCGTCCCGCCTGCGATGAGCCCCGCCGCCACCCCGCCGGCCAACCCCAAGCTCGCCGTCTTCCAGCCTCGCATGATCCCCGGATGCGCTGCGACTAGGGCGCTTTTTGGACGTGACGGTGAAGGCTGAAAGTCGCCTTTTCAAGGCATATATTGCCCGCCATTCACCGTCAGACAGGCGCCGGTGATGAACGAGGCGTCCTCGCGGGCGAGGAAGGCGACGCACGCGGCGATCTCCTCCGCCTTGCCGAGTCGCCCCACCGGGATGGCCGCGACGATCCGTTCCAACACCGCTTCGGGCACCGCGCGCACCATGTCGGTGTCGATATAGCCCGGCGCGACCGCGTTGACGGTGATGCCCTTGTTGGCGGTTTCCTGCGCCAGAGCTTTCGTAAAACCGATGGCGCCGGCCTTGGCGGCTGAATAGTTCGTCTGTCCCATCTGACCCTTCTGGCCGTTGATGGAAGTGATATTGATGATTCGTCCGTATCCACGTTCGCGCATGCCGTCGATTACCTGGCGCGTCATATTGAATAGACTGGCAAGATTGACGAAGATGACCTCGTTCCACTGCGCCGGCGTCATTCTGTGCAGCATGGCGTCGCGGGTGATGCCGGCATTGTTAACCAGAACATCGACCGGACCGAGCCGCTCCTCGACCTCGGCGACGGCGCGACGACAGTCCTCGAACTCGCCGACGTTGCCCTTCACGACGATGACGCCCAGTTCCTTGGCGCTGGCGTTGGCGGCCTCGTCGTTGCTGGTGTAGCCGGCGGCGACCTTGAAGCCGTCCGCCTTCAGCCGGGCGGTGATGGCGTGGCCAATGCCGCGGGTCCCGCCGGTGACCATCGCAACTCTCGCCATGTTTCCGTTCCCTTGTGGCTTCTCTGCATCGCTTCGCGTGGCGCGCGAACCGCGCCGCGCTGGGCGATCAGTCGCGCTCCACGCAGAGGGCGACGCCCATGCCGCCGCCGACGCAGAGCGTGGCCAGTCCCTTCTTGGCGTCGCGCCGGCCCATCTCGTGCAGCAGGGTGGTCAGGATGCGCGCGCCGGAGGCGCCGATCGGATGGCCGATGGCGATCGCTCCGCCGTTGACGTTGACCTTGTCCGGGTCGAAGCCGAGCTCGCGCACCACGCACAGCGACTGGGCGGCGAAGGCCTCGTTGGATTCGACCAGATCGAGGTCGGCGACCGTCCAGCCGGCCTTCTCCAGCGCCTTGCGGCTGGCCGGGATGGGACCGGTGCCCATGATCTTCCGGATCGACGCCGGCGTGCGCCCACGAGGCGATGCGCGCCAGCGGCTTCAGGCCGCGACGCGCGGCTTCGTCCTCGCTCATCAGCACCAGCGCCGCGCCGCCGTCGTTGATGCCGGAGGCGTTGGCGGCCGTCACCGTGCCGTCCTTGGCGAACGCGGGGCGCAAGCCCGCGATGCTCTCCAGCGTCACGCCGTGGCGGATGTACTCGTCCTTGTCGACGACGGTGTCGCCCTTGCGGCCCTTGATGGTCACCGGCGCGATCTCGGCATCGAAGCGCCCGGCCTTCTGCGCCGCCTCGGCCCTGTTCTGCGAGGCGACGGCGAAGCGGTCCTGGTCCTCGCGGGTGATCTGCCAGCGCGCGGCGATGTTCTCGGCCGTCTGGCCCATGTGATAGCCGTGGAAGGCGTCCCACAGGCCGTCCTTGATCATGGTGTCGACGAAGGCGAGGTCGCCCATCTTCTGGCCGTTGCGCAGGTTCGCCGCGTGCGGCGACTGGCTCATGCTCTCCTGGCCGCCGGCGACGACGATCCCGGCGTCGCCTTCGAGGATCTGCTGGGCGCCCAGCGCCACCGCCCGCAGGCCCGAGCCGCAGAGCTGGTTCAGGCTCCAGGCCGGGCTCTCGACCGGCACGCCGGCGGCGATGGACGCCTGGCGCGCCGGCCCCTGGCCCGCCCCCGCCTGCAGCACCTGGCCCAGGATCACCTCCTCGACCTCGGCGGCGTCCACGCCGGCTTGCGTCGAGCGCGGCCTTGATCGCGACCGCGCCCAGGTCGTGCGCGGGCAGGCTGGACAGCGCGCCGTTGAACGACCCCACTGGCGTGCGGCTTGCGGAAACGATGACGACGGCGCCCATGGCGTTAGCCTCCTTGATCGGCGGTCCCCCGTCCGGCCGCGGCTTGCATGAAGTCCGAGTACCATTGCCCCAACGGACCGCCCGCGTCCACGCGCCAGCGGCAAATTCGACGGCTGGCGCTCTCGTTACGCATCCGCGATACTGCGGCGCCGAAGACGACCGCCAGCGCGGGCGTCGAATCACTAGAGGGCGCCCCCGTGTCGGAAGCCGAACAGACGGGGCCGGCGAACCCGGCCGAACGCGTGGTGATCAAGAAGTACGCGAACCGTCGTCTCTACAACACCCGCTCCAGCGCCTACGTGACGCTCGAACACCTGGCCGAGATGGTCAAGGACGGCGTCGATTTCGTGGTCTACGACGCCAAGACCAACGAGGACATCACGCGTCAGGTCCTCACCCAGATCATCTTCGAGGAAGAGAGCCACGGGCAGAATCTGCTGCCGATCCAGTTCCTTCGCCAGCTGATCCGCTTCTACGGCGACTCCATGCAGGCCTTCGTGCCCACCTATCTCGAGCTCTCGCTCGACTCCTTCACGCGCCAGCAGGAGCGGTTGCGCAGCCACATCGCCAGCACGATCGGCGGCGTGCCGGCGAGCGGCTTCTTCGAGGAGCAGGTGCGGCAGAACTTCGCCCTGTTCGACCGCGCGCTGAGGCTGTTCTCGCCCTTCGCATACGCGAAGACCGACGAGCCGGCTCCGGCCGACGCGGCCAAGTCGGGTGACGAGGTCTCGCTCGAGGATCTGCAGAAGCAGATGGCCGAGATGCAGGCGCAGATCGCCAAGCTCGCCGCCAAGCGCTAGCCGCCGCGGCCACGCGTTCTTAACCAACGGCCGACGATAGTCGCCGCATGTCCGACCCTGTCGCTCCGATCACCCGTCCTCCGCGCCCGCGCCGGGTGGGCCGCCGCGCGTTGCTGCCGGTCCCGCGTGCACAAAGCGCGGACGAGGAACGCGCAGCGGACCCAAGCGCGACGCCAAAAAACGAACCATCCCCGGCAAGCCCTGCCGAGGCGGCGGCATTCGCAGCGCAGCTCATGG
Organism: uncultured Alphaproteobacteria bacterium; assembly: GCA_963794315.1. Taxonomy (GTDB): domain Bacteria; phylum Pseudomonadota; class Alphaproteobacteria; order Caulobacterales; family Caulobacteraceae; genus Poindextera. The sequence continues at coordinate 38,089 of CAWCDF010000003.1, read as the reverse complement.
GGCAGGGCGGACAGAAGCGAGGGCTCCGCGGCGGGCCTGAGACGCTGGACCACGCGCGCCATACCTACCTCGAGACCGAGTGGTCAGGGGGCGCCGATCGCCGGCACGCCCGCGGCAGGATCGCCAAGCGGGAAGTCTAGGAAGTCCCGCGCCGGCGTAGCTCCGCCTCGATGGCGGCAAGCCGCGCCTCAATTCGCGCGAGGCGGACCTCCAGCGCATTCGCGCCGGGAAGCGGCGTCGAAACGCCGGCGTGCTCGGCCACTTCGCTAGGGCTTGCGCCGATCAGCTCGGCGAACGCCGCGACATCGCCGGCCGAAAGCTCGCGCTGATCCTTGAACACCAAAGCAAGCTCGACCTCGCTCATGCCCGCCGCGGCGGCGAGCGCGGCTGGCGTCAGACCTCGCTCCGCGAGCCTCGCCTCGAACCAAGCGGAATCGAAGAACAGAGCCATCGTGCGCTCACGGCGGCGGCTGGCGCCGGTCTTGCTTAGCGAAAGGTGAATCCACCGCCAGAGTCAGCTCGCCCATGCCGCTTTCGTCCCTGCTCTCGATCCGGGCCCTCGACGTGCTGGTGGTCGTTCTGATCTTCACCATGCTCGGCTGACCCGCCCCTTATTCGGGGCGGAAGTCCACTTCGCGGCGCGCCGCGATGATCGTCACCACGAAGCCGGCTAGCACGTCCAACAGCACCATCAGACCGATCAGGAAGAAGATCGACGTCGCGAACGCCGGAAAGAGCAGGAACTCGATCAAGCAGACGATGAATAGGATCATCGAGAGCGAGTGATTGAGGATCGCGATCCGGCGCGTTCCGGCCGACTTCAAGAGCTCGGCGAACAGGATCAACAGGGAGCCGGCGATCAGGACGTCGCCCAGGCTGATCGGCCAGACTGCGTGGGACGCCATCTTGAGGCTAATCAGGGGCGCCGACAGGCGCTGGCCGGCTCCGCCGCCGCCGAAGCCTCCGCTGATCGTCAGCATAAGGAGGTTGTAGAGCAGCACCGGTAGCGCCAGCAGGGGAAACGCAGCCAGCATGCGACCTCCCTCAACGCCGTGCGCCACCCACACCGAGCAGAACCCTGGCCTAATTCGGCGAAAGACGCAAAAGCTGCGGGTTATAGCTCGGCGGCGCCGCGCGGATCGCAGGCGCGGGCGCGCAGCCAGACCACCCCTGCCAAGTCCCAAATCGAGACCCAGAGCCGTCCGAGGTTGCTGTATTTTGAGACGCCGAAGCGCCGCGCGCGGCTCTTGACCGGCCGATAGGCGACCGCAAACCCCTCGCGCCGGAAGAGCGCGGGCAAGAAGCGGCGCATGTGGTCGAAGTAGGGGAGGCTGAGGTAGGCCTCGCGGCGGAACGCCCTCAGCCCGCAGCCGCTGACGGCGTCGTCGCCAAGCACACGACGGCGCAGCCCATTGGCCAGCGCCGAGGCGAGGCGCTTGGCGGCGCTATCCTGGCGGTCGACCCGCTGGCCGGCGATCGCGCCGGCTTCGTCAAAGGCGGGCACGACGATGGAGATCTCGGGCGCCAAGCTTCGCCCTCCCGCCGTTCGGTTACAGCCTCGGTGATCGTGCTATCAACCGTGCAATGACGGAGCCAACTCGCCTCGAGGTGTTGGCGCGCGGCTGGCGCGGCCCGGCGCTGGCTGCGCTGATCGCCCTCGTCGCGGGACTGCCTGGTCTGATCTTCACGCCGACGATCGATCGCGACGAACCGCGTTTCGCCGAGTCTGCGGCGCAGATGCTCGAGAGCGGAGACTTTGTCGACATCAACTTCCAGGACGCGCCGCGCGCAAAGAAGCCGGTCCTGGTCTACTGGCTGCAGGCCGCCAGCGTCGCGGTCGCCTCCTCGTCGGACGCGCGCGCGATCTGGGCCTACCGCATCCCCTCCCTGCTCGGTGCGATGCTCGCAGCGGCGGCATGCGCCTGGGGCGCCGAGGCCCTGTTCGGCGCTGGCCCCGGACTGGTGGCCGGCGCCGTCCTTGGGGTGACCACGCTCCTGGTCCTGAACGCCGACCTCGCGACGGCGGACGGAGTCCTCGCCGGGGCCGTTACGCTGACGATGGCCGCCTTCGCCAGAACTCTACGCTGCGGCCAAGGGTGAGGTTCAGGCCGGCGCACGAACGCGGTTGTTGTTCTGGCTCGGGCTTGGGCTGGCGATCCTGGACAAGGGCCTGGTCGGCCCGGCCATCGCGCTCCTCACCGGCCTCACGCTGGCCATCTGGGACCGAGGAGCGCCGTGGGCGAAGTCGCTAGGCTGGGTCTGGGGCCTGATCCTCGTCGCCGCTATCGTCGGGCCGTGGGCGGCGGCGATCACCGTGACCACCGACGGCGCCTTCTGGGGGGGCGCCATCGGCGGCGACCTTGCCCCGAAGCTGGCCGGCGCCAGCGAGGGCCATGGCGCGCCGCCGGGCTACCACTTGCTCTTGGCGCCGGTGCTGTTCTTTCCGGCGACGGCGCTCTTGCCGGCGATCGGCGCCGAGGGCTGGCGCGGCCGGGCGCAGACCGGCGTGCGCTTCGCGCTCGCGTGGCTGCTGCCTTGCTGGGTCCTGTTCGAGATCCTGCCGACCAAGCTGCCGCACTATGTGCTGCCGCTCTACGGCGCGCTCGCCTGGCTCGCCAGCTACGCGCTGACCCGGCCGCTCGGGCCATGGACCCGCTGGATCGGCGCGGGCTTGTCGCTTGTCGTCGGCATCGAACTGGCGGCGCTGGTCGTCGTCGCGGCGACCTTGTTCGGCGGACCGGTCAGCGTCGCCCCCGCTGTCCTCGCCGCGGCGCTGGCGCTCGCCGCCGGCTTGGCCGGCGGGGCGGTCCTGCTCAGCCGGCGCGGCCTCGTCGCCATGGTCGCCGCCGGCCTTCTCGGGGTCGCCGCCCATGCGGTCGCGCTGGCCGCCGTCCTGCCGGGACTCGACGTGCTCTGGACGTCTCGCCAGGTTGTCCGCACGCTCGACCGCGCCGGCCTCGATCCCAAGGGCGGGCTGACCCCCGGCCCGGTGACCGTGGTCGGCTATGCCGAACCCAGCCTGGTGTTTGCGCTCGGCACGGACACCGAGATCACCGACGATGTGAGCGACGCGGCCGAAGCGATCTCGGAAGGGAGGCCGGCGGTGGTTGAGCAGACCAGGGACGCGGCGTTCCACGCAGAACTCGCGGCCGACAAGCTCAGAGCGTCCCCGGCCGGCGCCGTGCGCGGCTTCAACTATGCGCGCGGCCGCTGGGTGCAGCTCACTATCTATAGGTCGGACCAGCGGCCCCAAACCAACGCGAGCGCGCCATGACCATCGCCGTCGAAATTGTCGAAGTCGGCCCGCGCGACGGGCTGCAGAACGAGAGCGCCATCCTCTCCATTGACGACAAACTCGCTTTCATCGCTCGCCTTGAGGCCTGTGGCGTCAAGCGCCTAGAGGCGGTTTCCTTCGTCAACCCGCGCCGCGTGCCGCAAATGGCGGGCGCCGAGGAGATCATGGCGGCGCTTCCGGCCAGGCCTGGCGTTTCCAGGATCGGGCTAGTGCTCAACGAGCGCGGCTGGGAGCGGTGCCTGGCGACGCGCTGCGACGAGGCGAACATCGTCGTCTGCGCGTCCGACGGCTTCGGGATCCGCAACCAGGGCGCCTCGGTCGCCGAGCAGGTGGCGACCATGGTGCGCATCGCCGAGCGGCGCGCGGACGCGGGGGGCCCGCCGCTCACGATGACCATCTCGGTGGCGTTCGGCGACCCGTTCGACGGCGAGGTGAGCGAAGCGCAGGTCGTCGCCATCGCAGCCGAGGCGGCGAGCGCCGGCATCGGCGAGATCGCACTGGGCGACACCATCGGCGTGGCCGACCCCTGGACCGTCCGCCGCAGGATCGAGGCCGTGCGCAAAGTCGCCCCCGACGCCCGCATCCGCATGCATTTCCACGACACCCGCAACACCGGCTTCGCCAACGTCTATGCCAGCCTGGAGGCGGGCGCCGAGGTGATCGACGCCAGCTGCGGCGGCATCGGCGGCTGCCCGTTCGCCCCCGACGCCACCGGCAACATCGCCACCGAAGACCTGGTCTACATGCTCGAGCGCGGCGGCATCGAAACCGGCCTGAACTTAAGCCGGCTGATCGACACCGGCCGCTGGATCGGCGAAAAGCTCGGCAAACCCGTCCCCTCCGCGCTCACCCATGCCGGGGTCTTTCCGCCGCGCTAGCGAGCCAACCCTCCCTCGTGATGGGTTTATCCGGGCCACCCATGCACACGGATCTATCCGGCAAGTCCGATGTCCATGGGTCGCCCGAACAAGTCGGGCGATGACGATGAAGAGAGGTCAGCGCAGGTCGGGCGGGGTCGCTTCGGTGGCCAGCATCGCGGCGGCCTCGTCCAGCGTCACGATCTGCTGGCCGTCGGAGCCCAGGCGGCGCAGCGCCACCTTGCCTTCCTCCGCCTCGCGGCGGCCGACGACGGCGATCACCGGGACCTTGGCGAGGCTGTGCTCGCGCACCTTGTAGCCGACCTTCTCGTTCCGCAGGTCGGTCTCGACGCGCAGGCCGGCCTTCCTCAGCGCGCCGCTGGGCCTTCACCGCATAGTCGTCGGCGTCGGAGGTGATGGTCGCCACCACCGCCTGCACCGGCGCGAGCCAGAGCGGGAATGCGCCCGCGTAGTGCTCGATCAGCACGCCGAGGAACCGCTCGATCGAGCCGAAGATCGCGCGGTGCAGCATCACCGGCCGGTGCTTGTGCCCGTCCTCGCCGATGTAGGTCGCATCCAGACGCTCGGGCATCACCATAGTCGAGCTGGAGCGTGCCGCATTGCCAGGTGCGGCCGATGGCGTCGCGCAGGTGGAACTCCAGCTTGGGGGCATAGAAGCCGCCCTCGCCGGGCAACACTTCGAAGGTCAGGCCCGCATCGCGCGCCGCGCGGTCCAGCATCGCCTCGGCTCTGTCCCACATCTCGTCGGAGCCGGCGCGCAGCTCCGGCCGCAGCGCCAGCTTCACCGAATGCAGTTCGACGCCCAGGTCGGCGTAGACGGTGTTCAACAGGGCCACGAAGCGGCGCGTCTCGGCCTCGACCTGATCCTCGCGGCAGAAGATGTGGCCGTCGTCCTGGGCAAGCTGGCGCACGCGCAGCAGGCCGTGCAGGCCGCCGGAGCCCTCGTAGCGGTGCAGGCCCTCGAACTCGGCCATGCGGATCGGCAGCTCGCGATAGCTGCGCTGGCCGTGGTTGAAGATCTGGATGTGGCCGGGGCAGTTCATCGGCTTGACCGCCAGCGTCTCGCCCTCGTCGGTCTCGCAGACGAACATGTCGGCGTGGAACTTCTCCCAGTGGCCCGACCGCTCCCAGAGCGAGCGGTCGAGGATCTGCGGGGTCTTCACCTCGACGTAGCCGGCCGCCTCGATCTTTCGCCGCATGTAGTTCTGACCAGCGTGCGGTAGAGGGTCCAGCCCTTGGGGTGCCAGAAGATCATGCCCTTGCCCTCTTCCTGGATGTGGAAGAGGTCCATGGCCGCGCCCAGCTTGCGGTGGTCGCGCTTCTCCGCCTCCTCGAGGCGCTTCAGGTAGGCGTCGAGGTCGGCCTCGCTGGCCCAGGCGGTGCCGTAGATGCGCTGCAGCTGGGCGTTCCGCTGGTCGCCGCGCCAGTAGGCGCCGGCGAGCTTGGTCAGCTTGAACGCCTTGCCGACGTGGCGCGTCGAGGGCAGGTGCGGGCCGCGGCAGAGGTCCTTCCAGCCGCCCTGGTGATAGACGGTGACCGCCTCGCCGGGCGGTATGGTCTCGATGATCTCGGCCTTGTAGGCCTCGCCCATGCGCTTGAAGTCGGCGATCGCGGCGTCGCGGTCGACCACCTCGCGGCTGATCTTCTCGTCGCGGTCGACGATCTCGCGCATGCGCTGCTCGATCACCGGCAGGTCGTCGAGCGAGAAGGGCTCGTTGCGGGCGAAGTCGTAATAGAAGCCGTCCTCGACGTTCGGGCCGATGGTGACCTGCGTGCCGGGGAAGAGCTCCTGCACCGCCTCGGCCAGCACGTGGGCGGTGTCGTGGCGGATCACCTCGAGCGCCTCGGGGGCATCGCGGGTCAGGATCTCGATCGGCGCCGCCCGCCTCCAGCGGACGGTCGAGGTCGAGGAGCTGGCCGTCCAGCTTGACCAGGACGGCGCGTTTTTCGAGCGAGGGCGAGATCGAGGCGGCGACGTCGCGGCCGCTCGTCCCCGGCTTCGAATTGACGGACTTGGCCGTCGGGAAAACGAAGGTCGATCATGTCTCACTTGTCCAGGGCCGCTTCGGGAGCGGCGGGGGCGGGACCGGGTCGAAACCCGAACCGCCCCAGGGATGGCATCGGCACAGCCGCCTGACAGCGAGCGCTCCGCCGCGCCAGGGGCCATGGGTGATCAGGGCTTGCGCCGCATAGTCCGAACAGGTCGGCAGATAGCGGCAGTGCCCCCCGATCAGGGGTGAGAGCGTCAGCTTATAGGCGCGATGCGCCGATCTGACGGTGCGTTCGTAGAGGCTCATGCCGGCGGGGTTTGCGAACGATATCGGCCTGCTTTGCTTATCGCTTCCGCGATCAGCGCCGATCAAGCCGCGCCGGCGCGGCTAGTTCGCGACGTCTGCGCCTCGAGCGCTGCGCGCGCGGCCTCGGCCGCCGCCTCGAAGGCGAGCATCGTCGAGGCGTGACGGGCCGGATAGTCTTTCACCGTTTCGAGCACGGAGAGCTCCGAAAATCGTCCGGTTGGCGCGGGGCCACTTGTCTTCAGCATAGCACGAAGGCCGTCGCGGGCCATCTCGATCTCCTCCACCGTCGCGCCGACGACGTGCGCGCCCAGCACCGCGGCCGCCGCCTGGCCAAGCGCGCAGGCCTTGACCTCCTGGGCGAAGTCGCTGACGCGGCCGTCCTTCACCTTGACGTCGACCAGGATGCGCGAGCCGCAGAGCTTGGAGATCTTCTCCGCTGACGCATCTGGCGCGGCAAGCCGGCCGGTATGCGGGATGTTGGCCACCAGCTTCAGCACGCGCGCGGAATAGAGGTCGTCGATCATGGCGTCCCTAAGGTGGCCCCTGAGGCCCGCTCGCGCCAGAGCGCCTCGGCGCGCTCCCGCACCGCTTCGCCCAGCGCCTCGAAACCCCGCCGGAGGCTTGGCCGCATCCGACGCACCACCGAGCTGCTGAGCAGGCCGGAGAAGATCTCGCCGTTGGAGAAGATGCAGCCGATGTCCGACATGGCCTCGATCTCCAGGTAGCGCACGGTGCGCACGAAGCCGCCGATGTGCGACGTCCGCCAGTGAATCGCCTCGTTCGGCGTCCAGTCGGTCACCGTGGCCAGCAGCTCGGTCTCGGGCTGGTCGGGCAGCACGAGCCGGAGCTTAAGCGTCTCGCCATAGCCGATCCGGCCCACCACTTCGGGGTACAGCGGGTTCCACTCGCGCCAGCGGTCGAGGTCGTAGACGATGTCCCAGACCACCGACGCCGGCGCCTTCACGCCCACCCTGTGCTCAACTTTCGTCGTCATCGCGACCCTACGTTGGTTCTTTCATGCGCCAGGTCGCGCCGTCTGGCCCATCCATCACCTCGACGCCGAGCGCGGTCAGCTCTGCGCGGATGCGGTCGGCGGTCAGCCAGTCCCGCGCGACCCGCGCCCGGCCGCGGGCATCGATCAGCCCCTCGATGCGCGCCTTCAGCGCCGGGTCGGCCCCGCCCTGAAACCAGGCCGCCGGATCGGCCTTCAGAAAGCCGATCAGCTGGGCGGAGGCGAGCAGCTCGCCCTTGAGCCGCGCGCGCTCCGCCGCCGTCGCGGCCTCCAGTTGCTGGGCGAGGCCGAACAGCTCGGCATAGGCGCGCGGCGTGTTGAGGTCGTCCTCCAGCGCCGCCATGAACGCAGCGCCAGGCTCCGCCGGCTCCGCCTCGACGTCGGCGGCGCGCAGCAACGCCCCATACAGCCGGTCGAGCGCGCTCTTGGCGTGTTCGGGCGTTACCGCCGTCCAGGCCAGGGGCTGACGGTAGTGGCTGGCGAGCAACGCCCAGCGCAGCGCCTCGCCCGGGTACTTGCTCACCAGATCGTGGGCCAGGATCACGTTGCCAAGGCTCTTCGACATCTTCTCCGAGCCCATGTTCAGGAACCCGTTGTGCATCCAGTAGCGGGCGTACTCGGCGTCGTGGGTGGCGCAGATCCCCTGCGCCATCTCGTTCTCGTGGTGCGGGAAGATCAGGTCGTTGCCGCCGCCGTGGATGTCGATCGGCAGGCCCAGCGTCTTTTCGATCATCGCCGAGCACTCGATGTGCCAGCCCGGCCGCCCCGGGCCGAACGGGCGAGTCCCACACCGGCTCGCCGGGCTTCGACGGCTTCCAGAGCACGAAGTCGGCCGGGTTCTGCTTGTAGGGCGCCACGTCGACCCGGGCGCCGGCGATCATGCTCGTCCAGCGGCCGGCGCGAGAGCTTGCCGTAGTCGGAATAGGCCTCGGTGTTGAACAGCACGTGCCCCTCGGCCTCGTAGGCGGCGTTGTTGCGGACCAGCCGGCCGATCATGTCGATGATCTCGGCCATCGTCTCGGTCGCGCGGGGCTCGAACGTTGGCCGAAGCGCACCCAGCACCGACATGTCGGCGTGGTAGGCGTCGAGGTAGCGGCGGGTGATCACCTCGATCGGCACGCCCTCGTCGGCCGCCTTCTGGTTGATCTTGTCGTCGACGTCGGTGACGTTCGCCGCATAGAGCACGTGCTCTTCGCCGTAGAGCGCGCCGAGCAGCCGGAAGAGCAGGTCGAACACGACGACCGGCCGGGCATTGCCGATGTGGGCGTAGTTGTAGACCGTCGGCCCGCAGACATAGATCGTCACGCGCGCGGGATCGCGCGGCTCGAACGGCCGCTTGGTCCGCGTCATGGTGTCATAAAGGACGAGATTCATCGTCTAAGGCTGCAATGAAACGGTTGTCGGCGCCCGGGCGGCTCCCATATAGCTTTGGGAGTCGCGGGAGACCATGGGCGGCCAGCTGGCGCCGTCGATCGGACTTCTCCCGCCATCGTGAAAGGGTGGCACGCGTCATTTCCGGGGCCCTCGCCCCGGCGCAACTCAGCCCTGGGAACTTTTGAACATGGACGCCTTTGCAAAGGACCGGGGCCCGGTCGGCGCGAGCGAGCTTGACCTGCACCCTGTCCAGCGCCCGACGCGCGAGCAGGCGCTCGAGGCGGTGCGCACGCTGATCGCCTGGGCCGGCGACGATCCGCGCCGCGAGGGGCTGGTCGGCACGCCCGAGCGGGTGGTCGAGGCCTACGGCGAGTGGTTCGAGGGCTACGGCGCTGGATCCGGCCAAGGAGCTCGACCGCACCTTCGAGGACGTGCAGGGCTACGACGACATCGTCATGCTGCGCGACATCGAGGTGGAGAGCCACTGCGAGCACCACATGGCGCCCTTTCTCGGCAAGGCGTTCGTCGCCTACATGCCGACCAACAAGGTCGTCGGCATCTCCAAGCTCGCGCGCGTGGTCGAGATCTTCGCACGCCGCCTGCAGACGCAGGAGACGCTGACTCAGCAGATCGCCGACGCTATCACCGACGATCTCGAGCCGGCCGGGGTGGCCGTCCTGATCGACGCCAAGCACGAGTGCATGACCACCCGCGGCGTGCATCATCGCGACGTGTCGACGCTCACCACCCAATTCACCGGCGTGTTCAAGACCGACCCCGAGCTGCAGCGTCGCTTCATCAGCTTCTGCAATCGCAGCTGAGGGCTAGCCGCCGGCGCGCTCGACCGCGGGCCGCGCCGCGTCGGCCTGCGGCTCTTCGGTCTGCGCCCCTTCCGCCGGGCGGTGGACCGTGGTCACCAGGACGAAGCTTAGCAGCATCAACAGGTACCACGAGCCCAGTTTGCCGAGCGGCACCATCGACCATCCATGTCGCTGCGCCGGGTAGATCCACGCGCCAGCGAAGGTGCCGAGGTTCTCCGCGAACCAGATGAAGATCGAAACCAGGACCGCGCCGAGGATCAGGTGCATGCGCCTGGGCGCGCGGTCGGGTGTGAACGCAAACGAGGTGCGCCAGAAGATCAGGGCTGAGAAGGCGAACAGGCCCCAGCGGATGTCTGGCAGGTAGTGGTGGGTGAAGAAATTGGCATAGGCCAGGGTGGCCAGCAGCCAGAGCGTCCAGCGCGGCGGAAAATGGCTGAAGCGGATCTCGAACAGGCGCATCGCGCGCGCCATGTAGCTGCCGATCGAGGCGTACATGAAACCCGAGAACAGCGGCACGCCGGCGATGCGTAAGATGCTGGGCTCGGGGTAGATCCATGACCCATGCGCGGTCTTGAACACCTCCATCGCGGTGCCGACGGCGTGGAAGATCAGGATGACCAGAGCCTCGTACCAACGCTCGAGCTTCGTCGCGAGCAGCAGCGCCTGGATCGCGACGGCGCCCAGCACGATGAAGTCGTAACGCGCGATCGGCGCGTGCCTCGGCCAATAGAGGTGAGTGCCGAGGATCAGCGCCAGCATCGCGCCGCCGAAGATGCAGGCCCAGGCCTGCTTCAGCCCGAACAGCAGGAACTCGTAGGCGAAGGCATTGAGCCTGGACCGCTCGGCCCACGGGCGGACCGCGACGTCCATCGCCGCGATGCGGCCCTTGATCCAGTCCTTCAGACTCAAGGCGCGCGCACCCCCTCGACCGGCGGAGGCTAGCGCGACCGGCGGTCAAAGGGCCATATGGCGCGCATGGACGAGCCGCTTTTTCCGACCGCGCGCGACGTCGACGCGCTTGAAAACGGCGCCGTGCTTGCGCCGCGCTTCGATGACGCCGGCCTGATCGCCGCGGTGCTTCAGCACGCCGCGACGGGCGAGGTCATGATGCTGGGCTGGATGAACGCCGAGGCGCTGCGGCGAACGCTGGATGACGGCGAAGTCTGGTTCTTCAGCCGCTCGCGAAACGCGCTCTGGCGCAAGGGCGAGACCAGCGGCCAGGTGCAGAAGGTGGTCGAGATCCTGGTCGACTGCGACCAGGACGTTGTGCTGGTCAAGGTCGACCCGCAGGGCGACGGCGGTGTCTGCCACACCGGCCACCGCGCCTGCTTCTACCGCGTGCTGAAGGACGGCCGACTGGTGGAGCGGCCATGACCCTCCTTCGCCAAAGCTTCCGAAGCTCCCATCCTCGTCCGAGCGCGCGCCTCGACGACAGTGGGAGCGTAGGAGGATGACGCTGACGACCGCGCTCATCGCTTATGTCGCCGCAGCGGCGCTGCTCACGATCACGCCCGGGCTCGATACAGCGATCGTGCTCCGCACCGCTGCGGTCGAGGGGCCGCGGCGGGCTGCGCTGGCGGCGCTGGGCGTCATCTGCGGCTGCCTGGTCTGGGGCGTCGCGGTCGCGCTCGGCCTCGGGTGCTGCTCGCCGCCTCGCATCTGGCCTACGTGATCCTGAAGTGGGCCGGCGCGGCCTATCTCGCCTGGCTGGGCGTCAACCTGCTGCTCAAGCCGCGCACGCGTTCGACCTCGGCGCGGCGCCGGCGCCGCGCGGCGGCAACTGGTGGCTGCGCGGCTTCCTGACCAACCTGCTGAACCCCAAGGTGGGCGTCTTCTACGTCTCCTTCCTGCCGCAGTTCGTGCCCAAGCGCACGTTGCGCCGGCGCCGTTCATCGCGCTGCTCGCCGCGATCCACGGCCTGCTCGGCGCGCTCTGGTTCGCCGGCCTCATCGCCGCCACCTCGCCCCTGAAGCGCTGGCTGCAGCGGACCGCGGTCGTGCGCTGGCTGGACCGCCTGACCGGCGTCGTCTTCCTGGGCTTTGGCGCGAGGCTGGCGCTTGATCGACACTGAGACCGAGGAGGAGGCGCTCGCCAACCCCTCGCTCGACGTGCGCGAGGTCGAGGTCGCGGCCGCCGACGTGGGCGCCCGGCTCGACCGCGCGCTCGCGGGCGTGATGCCGGACCTCTCGCGCGCCCGCATTCAGGCGCTGATCGCCGACGGCGCCGTCAGCCTGGGCGGGGCGGCCGCGACCGACTCCGCCGCCAGAGCGCGCGCCGGGCGTCTACCGCATCGCCATTCCGCCGCCCATGCCGGCGGAGCCGCAGCCTGAGCCGATCCCGCTCAGCGTGCTGTTCGAGGACGCCCACCTGATCGTGGTCGACAAGCCCGCCGGCATGGCCGCGCACCCTGCGCCGGGCAGCGAGCGCGGCACCCTGGTCAATGCGCTGCTGGCCCATTGCGGCGCAGTCCCTCTCCGGCATCGGCGGCGTCGCGCGTCCCGGCATCGTGCACCGGCTCGACAAGGACACCTCCGGCGTGATGGTCGCCGCCAAGAGCGACGCTGCGCACCGGGGCCTCTCCGCCCTGTTCGCCGCGCACGACATCGAGCGCGCCTATATCGCGCTGACCCGCGGCGCGCCGCGCAGGCGCAGGGGACGATCGCGACGCGCATCGGCCGCTCGCCGCGCGACCGCAAGAAGATGGCCGTCCTGCGCTCGGGCGGGCGCGAGGCGATCACCCACTATGCAATCGAGCTGCGCTTCGGCCCGCCAGCCCGGCCCTGGGCCGCTCGCGTCGCGCTGCCACGCTCGAGACCGGTCGCACGCACCAGATCCGTGTGCACCTGGCGGCATTGGGCGCGCCGTGCCTGGGCGACCCGCTCTACGGCGCCGGTTCACCCGCGCCGCGGGTGCGAGAGGCGATCGCCGAAGCGGGGCTGAAGCGCCAGGCGCTGCACGCCGCCGTGCTCGGTTTCTCCCACCCCGTGACCGGCGAGCGCCTTCGGTTCGAGACGCCGTTGCCGCCCGATATGGCGGCCCTGCAAGCGGCGTTAGAAAAAATAGCCGAGCCCGCCGCTAGGAATTGATTTTAACACTGTTTAGTCTTCAATCCGACGCAACATCTCCCTATCTAGGGGATTGCGGGGAAACGGCGGCGCAACGGTTGCGCCGAGTTCCAAGTGCTTGAGGGGATTCCACAATGGCAGCCAGCCATTCACTCGCCGTGATGACGCCAGAGGGCGGCCTTTCGCGCTATCTCACGGACATCCGCAAGTTCCCCATGCTGACCCGCGACGAGGAGTTCATGCTCGCCAAGCGCTGGAAAGAGCATGCCGACCCTGAAGCCGCGCACAAGCTGGTCACGTCTCACCTGCGCCTGGTGGCCAAGATCGCCATGGGCTACCGCGGCTATGGGCTGCCGATCGTCGAGGTGATCTCCGAGGGCAACGTCGGCCTGATGCAGGCTGTGAGAAGTTCGAGCCCGACAAGGGCTTTCGGCTCGCGACCTACGCCATGTGGTGGATCAGCGCCTCGATCCAGGAATACATCCTGCGCTCGTGGTCGCTGGTGAAGATGGGCACCACCGCCGCGCAGAAGAAGCTGTTCTTCAACCTGCGCAAGGCCAAGAGCGAGATATCGGCCCTCGAAGAGGGCGATCTGCGGCCCGACCAGGTCAGCCACATCGCCAACCGCCTCGGCGTGCTCGACGAGGAGGTGATCTCGATGAACCGCCGCCTCTCCGGCCCGGACGCGTCGCTGAACGCGCCCTTGCGCTCGGACGGCGAGAGCGAGTGGCAGGACTGGCTCGCCGACGACAACGCCGTCAGCCAGGAAACCCAGCTTGCCGAGGACGAGGAGCGCTCGATCCGCATGGCGCTGCTCGAAGAGGCGATGACCGAGCTCACCGACCGCGAGCGGCACATCCTCACCGAGCGCCGGCTGAAGGACAATCCGACCACGCTCGAGGAGCTGGCCTCGCAATACGGCGTCAGCCGCGAGCGCGTGCGTCAGATCGAGGTGCGGGCGTTCGAGAAGCTGCAAAAGGCGATGCGAGCCGCCGCCAGCGAGCGCAACCTCGACGCGGCCTAGCAGGCCTCTGCCGGAAGTCCGGGGAGCCTAGGCGACCGCCTTGGCCGTCGGCTCGCCCGGCAGATAGCTCCAAAGATCGGCGGTCGCGGCTTCCAGCGCCGGGCGAGACAAGCTCGTCTCGGTCGCGCCCGCCAGCGCGCTTTGCAGCTTGGCCGCGGCGGCGACCAGCTTGGCGTCGCCGCCCACGGCGCCAAGGCCCTTGAGCTCGGATGCCTGCGCCTGCAGCGAGCGCAGCGCCTGGGCGGCGTCGACCTCGACGGCGGCGATGGCGGCCTTGGCGATGCGCAGCGCCTGCTCGATCCGCTCGGCCGGCGTCGACGCGGCCTGGTCGCTGCGGCGCTTGCGCGGGCCCTGGTAGTCGCCGCTGTTGAAGCGTCGCCGGTCGGGACCGACGTAGCCGACAGCCTCGATCCAGTCGCGCGGATGCAGGGCCGCCGCTTCGAGCCGCCGCGCCAGATCGCGGGCGGTGAAGGGCTTGCGCAGGAACTCGTGCACGCCGGCGTTCCGCGCCGCCACGATCACCCGCGCGGTGGCCTCGGCCGTCACCACGATCACCACCGCCTGCCGGCAGGCGAGATCGCTGCGCCTGAGATTGCGCACGAAGGTCAGCCCTTCCAGGTCAGGCCCGCCGACCTCGGTGAAGATCAGCTGCGGCTCGACGCGGCGACAGGCGTCGAATGCGGCCTGGAAGCTGCGTTCGATCTGGATCTGTTTGCCGCCGCCGCCCTTGATGAGCTCGAGCAACAGCCGGGCCGAAGCGGCGGTGGGCTCGACGATCAGCACGCGCTCGAGCCAGGGCTCGAGCTGGCGCGCCAGCCGTGCATCGGTGAAGATCATCGCGCGCCCAGACCCGGTTGTCAGCCCGGGCCAAATATGGCGCACGAAACGTAAACGCGGCCTTGATGCTACTCTAGCGTTCAGCCCGCGAACGGGTCGCGCATCACGATCATGTCCTTGCGATCCGGGCCTGTGGTCACCTGCACCACCGGCGCGCCGATCAGCTCCTCGATGCGGCGCACATAGATCACGGCGTCGGGGGGCAGGTCGCGCCACGAGCGAGCGCCCTTGGTCGATCCGCTCCAGCCGGCGATCTCCTCGTAGATCGGCTTCAGCGCCGCCTGCTCGCGCACGCCGGCCGGCAGGTAGTCGACCAGCTCGGTCCCCAGCCGATAGCCGGTGCAGATCTTCAGCGATTCAAGGCCGTCGAGGACGTCGAGCTTGGTCAGCACGACCCCGTCGATCCCCGCCACCGCGATCGACTGGCGCACCAGCACCGCGTCGAACCAGCCGCAGCGCCGCGGGCGGCCGGTCACCGTGCCGAACTCGTCGCCGCGCTCGCCCAGCCGCTGGCCGATCGCGTCGGTAAGCTCGGTCGGGAACGGGCCCTCGCCGACGCGGGTCGTGTAGGCCTTGACGATGCCCAGCACATAGCCGCCGGCGGTGGGTCCCACGCCGGCGCCGGCCGCCGCCTGGCCGGCCACCGTGTTCGACGAGGTCACGAACGGATAGGTGCCGTGGTCGACGTCGAGCATGACCGCCTGGGCGCCTTCGAACAGCACCCGCTTGCCCGACTTCACCACCCCGTTCAGCACCCGCCAGGCCGGCTGCACGTATGGCGCGATCTTGGGCGCGATCTCGCTCAGCATGTCGAACACGGCGTCGGGCGTCATGTCCGGCAGGCCCAGCCCCCGGCGCAGCGGCTCGTGGTGGGCGAGGAGGCGCTCGATCTTCGCGCTCAGGGCCTGCTCGTCGTCCAGGTCGACGAACCGGATGGCGCGCCGGCCGACCTTGTCCTCGTAGGCCGGGCCGATCCCGCGCCCGGTGGTGCCGATCTTGTTCGCTCCGGCGCGCGCCTCGCGCGCGGCGTCGAGGTCGCGGTGCAGCGGCAGGACCAGGCAGGCGTTGTCGGCCAGCACCAGGATGTCGGGCGTGATCGTCAGCCCCTGCGCGCGCACCCGTTCGATCTCGTCGAGCAGCGACCAGGGATCGACGACGACGCCGTTGCCGATGATCGAGAGCTTGCCCTGCACCACGCCCGACGGCAGCAGCGAGAACTTGTAGACGTTGTTGCCGACCACGATCGTGTGGCCGGCGTTGTTGCCGCCCTGGAAGCGCACGACCACGTCGGCGCGCTCGGCCAGCCAGTCGATGACCTTGCCCTTGCCCTCGTCGCCCCACTGGGCGCCGATCACGGTGACGTTGGCCATGGCTTAAGCGACCTCACCTGCCCGGCGGGTCTCGCTTGCCCCTTCGACAGGTGCTCGGCCAAGGAGACGGACTGAGATGTCGCGCGGACCAACTCTTGGGGGCCACCCGCGCCGGCGGGGTGGGTACGCGTTGGGGGCGACGGGGTCAAGCACCGCTGGCGTCGCCGCCCTAACCGGTGCGGCGGTCCAGCACGCGCCCGCTCAGCCAAGCGGCGGCGACGATCGCAAGCCCGAGCGCGATCAGCCACCAGAGCCGCAGCCAGGCGCCGGCGACCATCACCAGGTCGCCCGCCAGCCGCGCCGCCTCGACCGGCCGCGTCATGCGCCGGCCGATATAGCGGCCGACCGGCGAGGCTTTCAGCGGCTCGAGGTCGGCCAGCGCCACGACCAGGACCGACGCCAGGATCGGGGGCAGGAAATGGCTGCCCAGGCCGAGCCAAAGCGCATGGCGCCAGAAGAAATAAAGCGACACCGGCTCGCAGAGGATGTCGGTCGCGAGCTTCGCCGGGTGGATCTGGTGATAGAGCGCCTTCTCCCTGAACGTCATTGGGAGCGCTAGCACTCTTGCGCCCGCGCGCGACATCGCCGAAATCCTCGCCCGTCCATGGCCAAGTCCGCCTCCAAACCGCCGAAGATCGCTGTCTATGCGATCTGCCTCAATGAGGAAGCGTCCGTCGCGCCGGCGCGGTAGGAGCGGAGCGGCTTGCCGGCGAAACGCCTTCGGCTATTTTGGCCTTCGGCCAAGCCGGTCGCGGGCGTAGTTCAGAGGTAGAACGTCAGCTTCCCAAGCTGAATGTCGCGGGTTCGATTCCCGCCGCCCGCTCCAGGACCTTCTCCGCCCTCCTAGACCGACAGCGTTCTCCACAACCTGCCGCTCGATGCGGACCCCGCCCCCGAGCGGGCGAACGGTTCCGCTAACCCGCGCCGGGCTCTGTCGGCCCCTGCGGGTCCGTCGCTTGCCGCCGAGTTCTCCTGCCCGATATGCGCCTGACGCCCACGAAGAAGAGCGGCACGAAGAAGATGGCGATGATGGTCGCCGCCAGCATGCCGCCGATGACGCCGGTGCCGATGTCGTGCTGGCTCGCCGCGCCGGCGCCCGACGCGATGGCCAGCGGAAAGACGCCGGCCATGAAGGCGAGCGAGGTCATCAGGATCGGGCGAAGCCGCAGGCGCGCCGCCTGCATCGCCGCTTCGCGCGGATCGGCGCCGCGCTTCTCGGCCACGTCGGCGAACTGCACGATCAGGATGGCGTTCTTGGCCGAGAGCCCGATCGTGGTCAGCAGTCCGACCTGGAAATAGACGTCGTTGTAGAAGCCGCGCAGCGTCGCGGCGAGCACCGCGCCGAGGACGCCGAGCGGGACGACCAGGATCACCGAGAGCGGGATCGACCAGCTCTCGTAGAGCGCCGCGAGGCACAGGAACACGACGAGCACCGAAAGCGCGTAGAGGAACGGCGCCTGCGAGCCGGACAGCAGCTCCTGGTAGGAAAGGCCGGTCCACTCGTAGCCGATGCCGCGCGGCAGCTCGCCGACCAGCTTCTCCATCTCGCGCATCGCCGCGCCGGAGCTCTTGCCGGGCGCCGGCTGACCCTGGACCTCGAGCGCCGGCTGGCCGTTGTAGCGGCCGAGCTGTGAGGGACCGACGGTCCAGCCGCGACGTGGCGAAGGCGGAGAACGGCGCCATGCTGCCCGACGCGCCGCGCACGTACCAGCTGCCGATATCCTCGGGGCGAGAGCGGAACGGCGCGTCGCCCTGCATGAAGACCTGCTTCACCCGCCCGCGGTCGACGAAGTTGTTGATGAACGAGCCGCCCCAGGCGGCGGCGAAGGTGTTGTCGATGTCGCTCAGATTAAGGCCCAGCGCTGCGGCCTTGGACTGGTCGATGTCGAGATGCAGCTGCGGCGTGTCGGCCTGGTTGTTGGCCCGCACGCCGGCGAGGAGGGGGTCCTTCGCCGCCAGCGCCAGTAGCTGGTTCTGCGCCGCCGTCAGGCGCGTCGTGGCCGAGCCCGGCGCGGTCCTCCAGCTCCAGGTCGAAGCCGGACGAGCTGCCGAGGCCCGGCACCGCCGGCGGCACGAGGATGTAGACCTGGCCGTCGCGGACCTGCTGCGACAGCGCCCGGGTCGCTCGCTGGGCGATCGCCGTTGCGCTGTTCTCGGCGCCCGGCCGGTCCTTCCAGTCGCTCAGGTGGATGAAGGCCTGGCCGAGGTTCTGTCCGTTGCCGCCGAAGTTGAAGCCGGCGACGGTGAACAGCGCCTCGATGTTCTTCTTCTCGTCGACGAGGAAGTAGTGCTCGATCTGCTTGCCGACGGCGACGGTCCGGGACTGGGTGGCGCCGACCGGCAGGGTGTAGAGGCCGATCATCGAGCCCTGGTCCTCCACCGGCAGGAAGGCGGTCGGCAGGCGCACGAACAGCACGACCAGCGCGGCGATCAGCACCGCGTAGAGGATGAGCGCCGGCAGCGGTCGGCCGATCACCCGCCCGAGCGTCGCCTGGTAGCGACGCACGGCGCCGGCGAAGGTGCGGTTGAACCAGCCGAAGAAGCCGCGCTGGTGCTCGCGGTGGCCCTTTTCGACCGGCTTGAGCAGGGTGGCGCAGAGCGCCGGCGTCAGGATCAGCGCGACCAGGATCGACAGGACCATCGCCGAGACGATGGTGATCGAGAACTGGCGGTAGATGACGCCGGTCGAGCCGCCGATGAACGCCATCGGCAGGAACACCGCCGCCAGCACCAGCGCGACGCCGACCAGCGCGCCGGTGATCTCGTTCATCGAGCGGATGGTGGCCTCCTTCGGCGGCAGCCCCTCCTCGCTCATGATCCGCTCGACGTTCTCGACCACGACGATGGCGTCGTCGACCAGAAGGCCGATCGCCAGCACCATGGCGAACATGGTCAGCGTGTTGATCGAGTAGCCGAACGCCGCCAGCACGCCGAAGGTGCCGAGCAGCACGACCGGCACGGCGACGGCGGGGATCAGCGTGACCCGCCAGTCCTGCAGGAACAGGAACATCACCGCGATGACGAGCACGATGGCCTCGATCAGGGTGACGACCACCTGCTGGATCGAGAGCTTGATGAAGGTGGTGGAGTCGACCGGAAAGCTCAGCTTCAGCCCGGGCGGCAGGCTGGCGGCAAGCTCGCGTCGCCCGCTGCTTGACCAGGTCGGCGGTGGTCAGCGCGTTGGCGCCGGGCGAAAGCTGGATGGCGACGCCGCCCGCCGGCAGGCCGTTGAGGCGGGTCGTGCGTCGAATAGTCGTCGGCGCCCAGCTCGACGCGCGCGACGTCCGACGAGCCGCACGACCGAGCCGTCCGGCTGGGTCTTCAGGATGATCGCCTTGAACTGGTCGGGGCTGGTCAGCAGCGACTGGGCGGTGATCGTGGCGTTCAGCTCCTGCCCGGGCGGCGACGGCAGGCCGCCGACCTCGCCGGCCGGTCACCTGGACGTTCTGCGCCAGCACGGCGTTGCTGCACGTCCGACGGCATCAGGCTGTAGGTCTGCAGCTTGTACGGATCGAGCCAGATGCGCATCGCGTACTGGCCGCCGAACACCCGGACGTTGCCGACGCCGTTGACCCGCGCCAGCGGGTCGACGAGCTGGCTCCTGCAGGTAGTCGGCGATGTCGATCGACGGTGTAGCGCCCGCGTGGTGTCGTAGAGCGCCACGACCATCAGGAAGTCGCCCTGAGCCTTGGCCACGCCGATGCCCTGCTGGGTGCACCGCCGCTGGCAGCAGCGGCAGGCGCCGACTGCAGCTTGTTCTGCACCTGCACCTGGGCGATGTCGGGATTGGTCCCCGGCGCGAACGTCACCTGGATCTGCGCGCTGCCGTCCGAGCTGCTGGTCGAGGAGAAGTAGAGCAGGTGGTCGAGGCCGGTGAGCTGCTGCTCGATCACCTGGGTGACCGAGGTCTCGACGGTCGCGGCCGAGGCGCCCGGATAGTTGGTGAAGATGCCCACCGAGGGCGGCGCGATCGTCGGATATTGCTCGATCGGCAGGGTGCGGATGGCCAGCGCGCCGGCCACCATGATCACGATGGCGATGACCGTCGCGAAGATCGGCCGCTCGATGAAGAAGCGCGACAGCAACCGCGGCCCTAGCGCACGTTGTCGGCCGGGACGGCGCGGACCTGCGCGCCCGGGCTCGGCTGACTGCGGCTCCCTCGACGATCACCCGGTCGCCCGGACGCGAGGCCCGAGGTGACCAGCCACTTGTTCGCGACCGTCTGCCGAGACCTGCAGCTGGCGCAGCTCGACTGACGCCCTTGCCGTTGACCACCAGCGCGGTCGGCTGGCCTTTCTCGTCGTGGCCGACGCCCTGCTCGGGCGCCAGCAGGCCGGCCGGGTCGACGCCCTCGACGATCGTCGCGCGCACGAACATGCCGGGCAGCAAGAGCGCCCGCCGGATTGGGAAAGACCGCCCGCAGCGTCACCGCATCGGTGGTCTGGTCCACGGTGACGTCGGTGAACTGCAGCTGGCCGGCGAGCGGATAGCTCGTGCCGTCGTCGAGCGTGAGGTGCGCCTCGGCGCTGCCCTGCGCGCCGGCGGTGAGCCTGACCCTGGGCCATCTGCCGGCGCAGCGCCACCACCTGGGCGACCGACTGGGTGACGTCGACGTAGATCGGGTCGAGCCGCTGGATGGTGTCGAGCGCGGCCGGCTGGCTCGGCGCGTGACCAGCGCGCCTTTGGTCACCGTCGAGATGCCGATCCGGCCGGTGATCGGGGCGGTGATACGGGTGAAGGCGAGATTGATCCGCGCCGCCTCCGCCGCCGCGCGGTCCTGCTGGACGGTGGCCTGCGCCTCTTTGAACGCCGCCTCGGCGTCGTCGTAGTCCTGGGCGGCGACCGAATCCTGCTTGACCAGCGCGGCGAAGCGCTGGGCCTTCAGCCGCGTGGTGACGAGGTTGGCCTCGGCGTTGGCCAGCTGCGCCCTCGCCTGGTCGTAGGCGGCCAGGAACGGCGCCGGCTCGATCTGGTAGAGCACCTGCCCGGCGTGGACGACCGAGCCCTCGCTGAATAGCCTCGCCACGATGATCCCACCCACCTGCGGGCGCACGTCCGCGACCTCGTAGGGGCTGGTGCGTCCGGGAAGCTCCGTGGTCAGCGTCACCGGCTGCGCCTCGACGGTGACGACGCCGACCGTGGCAGGCGGCGGTTGTCGCCCTGAGCCCTGGCCGCCGCAGCCAACCAGGAGCACCAGCAGCGCGGCCAGGCGAACATAGCCCGCGGCCCGCCGCCCGACGCTCGGCGGCTTGGCCCTCCCGGCCCGAGCTGACCCCCGGCCTAGCGGCGCGGCATCATCCAAGCGCCGCCTCCATCCATACGCTCAGGAAATCCGCTGCTCCTGCCGCCGCCGCGCGCCCCATACAACCCGCTCAAGCCGGGCGGTGCAAGGCGTGATGGGGTGGGCGCCCAGCTTACGCCTTCCCCTCGATTGCACGGTCGCGGCGGCGCCGTTATGTGATCGGACTACATGACGGTGAGGCGACTAGCGATGCCCGAGCTTTCCGCGCCCCCCGCGTTGCTGGCTGCGCTCGTGGTTGTGCTGGCCGCATCGTCACCAACGTGGGCGCAGGATCTGACCGTCATCGGCTTGTCCGGGCAGACGACAACCCTCGCAGCCGCCGACGTCGCCTCACTCCCACACGTCACCTTGGCCGTCAGTGTCGAGGGCAAGAGCCACACCTACGAGGGCGTCCCCCTCACCGACATTCTGGCCCGCGTCGGCGCGCCCGCGGGCAAGGCGCTGAAGGGCGCCGATCTCGCCGACGTCGTCCTGATCACGGCCAAGGACAACTACGCGGTTGCGCTGAGCCTGGCGGACACCGATCCCATGGTGCGCAAGGACCAGATCATCCTTGCCGACAAAGCCGATGGCGCGCCGTTGCCCGACGGGCTCGGCCCCTACCGCCTGGTGATCGAAGGCGATCAGCGCGGCGCGCGGATGGCGAGGATGGTCGTATCGATCGCGCTGCTGCGCGCGGCTCCGAGCGCCCGCGCGTCCCAGGCTGCGCCCGGCCGCTAGCCCGTTCGGGCGCCGCCCGGGCCGGTGTCCGCTCTCGACCCCAAAGCGGGCCAAGCTCTGCCACGAACCTCCTCTACGGTCGCAGCCCTGGCCGTTAACCGGGGCCTTAAGGCGACTGAAAGGGAGATACGATCATGGACAACTTCGATCGCAGGGCCGTCATCGCAAGCGCGGCGATCGTGGGGGCTGTCGCAACCGCGACCGGCTCTTCAGCGGCCGCTAAACGCCCGCCCAAGCCGGTTCCTCCCGCGCCCGCCCCCGAACCTGTCCCGCCCGCGCCCAAACCGGTCCTTCGCCCAGTCAACCTCGTATTCTTTGCAATCAACCCCAATACAACGCTGACACTGACAACCATTCCATTCGCAGACTATAATCCGGACTTCCTGGTGAAATTTGCCTCGGCATTCATCAGCAAGGTCCATGAAGGTAATATTCCCACATCTGGTTATTATATTTTGGACGCAGCGACTGGCGAGAGTCTCTAGACGCGTCGGGCGAGGCTAGGTTCGCGCGGCTAGGCCGCGGGCAACCTTTAGCGCAGCCGTGAAGCGAGCGTTGGCGCGGCGCGGCGGTGCTGCTAGGCTGTTGACCCATGGACCGGCCCGTACACGCGATTTGCCTTATTCTCACCGACCGCCGCGGCGGCTGGGGAATGGAGGGCGCGCGCTAGAACGAGCCGAGCCAAGATCAGGTCCCAAGCCCCGCCGGACGCCGACGGGGCTTTTTGTTGTCCCTCGGCGCCGGTCAAATCGGAGAGTTCCCATGGGCGACATCCAAGTCAGAGCCGTCGAGCCGGAGGATTGGCCCGACATCGCCGAGCTGTTCGATCAGCCGTCCGTCATCGCCGGGACCCTGCAGCTCCCGTTCGCGACCCGCGACGTCCGCCGCAAGCGCCTCGAGGCGCCGCCGCCGGCCGGCCTGCTGCGGCTGGGCGCTCTGGTCGAAGGCAAGCTGATTGGCATGGCGGGCCTCACCCGGCTCGAAAACCGGCGCGCCCATGTCGGCACGATCTTCATGGCCGTGCACGACGCGTTTCAGGGCCGCGGCGCCGGCGGCGCCCTGATGCAGGCGCTGACCGACATGGCCGACCGCTGGCTGAACCTCAGCCGCATCGAGCTCACCGTCTACGCCGACAACGCCCGGGCGATCGGCCTTTACGAGCGGTTCGGCTTCGTGCGCGAGGGGCTGCATCGGGACTACGCCTTCCGCGACGGCGCTTTCGTCGATGCGCTGGCCATGGCGCGGGTGACCAGGGGCTGAAGCGGCGTTCCGATTCGGTGAACCGCCGGCAACGGAGCGCTCCGCTTGCGTTCAGGCGCCCTGGCGCATCGTGGCGCCAATGACGGGATGCAAAGGGGCGTTTCCACCTCTTCGCCTCGCCAGCCGGTCCGCCCATTGGGGGTCCAAGACCGGGAAGACGAAATGAGGTCTACCGTGAACAAGTCTCTTCTGATTGCCGCCGCCAGCCTTTCGATGGTCGCCGCGCCGATCGCCGCTTCTGCGCAGCCTTACGGCGGTCACTTCGATCGCGGCCACGCCGAGCGTGGTTTCGGCTATCGTGGCGATCGCGACAACGGCGGCGCGGTGCTTGCCGCCGGCCTGTTCGGCCTGGTGCTGGGCGCGGTCGCGGCCAACAGCCAGCCCGTCTACGCACAGTCCTACTACGGCCCGCAGTGCGGCTGGGAGACCCAGGCCTACCGCAACGCCTGGGGCCAGCTCGAGTACCAGCAGGTGCAGGTCTGCCGCTAAGGCGCTGCGCAGGCACGAACGAACGCTCCAACGGCGCCGCGCTGACCGCGGCGCCGTTCGCCGGCAGTCCGCCGTTTACTCGCGCCGCCCGGCCGGCTATAGCCGCGCCGATGTCGCGCCGCTGCAAAGCCAACCCGCAAAACGCCAACGCCCGTTCGGGCGATGCACGCGGGCGCGCGCGTCGGCTGTCGTAACAGGCAGCCTGGACCGCCCCGCCAATTGAGGTCGGGGCCGCGAAGCAGCAAGTCAGAGGGTCCCGCCTCCCACGCTAGGAGACGAGACCGTGCCAAGACGAAAACGACTGCCGCCGACGCCCGTGCTGGAAAGCGAGCGGTTGGTCCTTCGCCCGATCCAAGCCGAAGATGCGCCGGTGATCCAGCGCCGCTTCCCACACTGGGATGTCGTCAAGCACCTGACCGCGCGCGTGCCGTGGCCCTACCCGGCGGACGGCGCCGCCGCGAACATGGTCGAGACGCTGAGCGAGATGGCGCGGGGGGAAAAGTTTCAGTGGGCGATCACGCTCAAGGACGGCGACGGCGAGCTCATCGGCCGCATCTCGCTCTGGCCCGATGACGGCAAGAGCCGCGAGATGCGCGGGTTTTGGCTCTCGCAGGCGTATTGGGGTCGCGGGATCATGACCGAAGCGGCCGAGCGGGTGACCGCGTACGCGTTTCTCGAGCTGGGCTGGCCCCGCCTCTGGTTGCGCAGCGGCGTCGAGAACGCGGGCTCGCACCGCATCAAGGAGAAGCAGGGCGCGCGCATCGTCGACCGCGTCCCGGCGGCATTCGTGTCCGGAGCCGGCGAGACCACGGTCTGGCTGCTGACGCGCGAGGATTGGCTGATGCACAAGGAGAACACCGCATGAGCGCGCTGCCCGAGGTCCGCAGGGCGGACAAGGCGATGTCGGAGCCGGAGACCCGCGCGTTGCTCGAGCGCGCGCGGGTCGGGCGTCTGGCGACAGCGGACGCCGAGGGGCGGCCGTACGTGACGCCGTTGCTCTACGTGTGGGACAGCCGCGAGATCTGGCTGCACAACGCCATTGTCCCAGGTCATCTCCGGGCCAACATCGAAGGCAACCCGCGCGTCTGTTTCGAGGTCGACGAGCCAGGCCCGGTCTTCCCGTACGGCCGCTTCGAGTGCGACACCTCGATCGCCTACGAGAGCGTCGTCGCGTTTGGGCTGATCCGCGTCGTCGACGACCGCGCCGCCAAAGAGGCGTTCTGCCGCGCGCTGATGGCCAAGTACGCGCCCGGTGGAGACGACCGGCCGCAGGGGTTCTTCCCCCGGCTCGCTCAGATCGCGGTCTACGCCATCGCCGTCGACCGGATCTCCGGCAAGCGCACGCCGCTGCCGGCGCCGGCCGAGCGGTGGCCGGCGGTCGATCGGTCAGGCACGCCGAACGCCAAACCCCCGGATTCGTAAGATTTAACTATGATGTTGAGAAAATCAA
The DNA here is from genome assembly GCA_963794315.1 of uncultured Alphaproteobacteria bacterium. Classification (GTDB taxonomy): domain Bacteria; phylum Pseudomonadota; class Alphaproteobacteria; order Caulobacterales; family Caulobacteraceae; genus Poindextera. The sequence goes on along the minus strand of CAWCDF010000003.1, from coordinate 12,895 downwards.
TTTTTCGAACTTGATTTATCAAAAATCATGAAATATGGTCCGCTCATAGGAGGAGCGGACATGGCGGACCCGAAGGACATTCGCGACTGGCAAGAGCTGACCCGCCTGACCGGCGGCGAGACGCTGGTCGTCGAGCGCGTTCGGCTGGCCGAGAAGGACATCGCCATCGAGGGCGCCTTCGCCCTTCCCGAGCTCGCCCGCCTTCCAGCCGAGGATCAGGTGTTCGTCGCCGCCTTCGTGCGCAGCCACGGCTCGATCAAGGAGATGGAGCAGGTGTTCGGCGTCAGCTATCCGACCATCAAGGCGCGCTTGAACCGCATCGCGGCCAGCCTCACCTTCGTTGAGACCGATCCGGCGCCGCCGATGAGCGACGTGCTCGAGCGCCTGAGCCGCGGCGAGATCGACGCCCAGACCGCCATCCGTTCGCTGGAGCAGGGCCAATGATCCCGCTCATGGCCCACGTCGTCGTCGAGCCTGAGCACGGGCGGCCGATCCGGCTCTGGCTGCCGCTCTTTCTGGTCTGGCTGCTGCTGGTGGTCCTCGGCGTCCTGCTCTCGCCGCTGATCGTTATCGCCTGCCTGATCGCGCGGATGAATCCGTTCACCACCGTCTGGCGCCTCTGCCGCGTGTTCGCGGCGCTGGCCGGAACCCACATCGAGATCCAGTCGCCGGAAGCGGTCGTGCTGGTCACCGTCATCTGAAGGATGAGACCATGAGTGAAGACCGAAAGCGCATCCTGGAGCTTCTGGCCGAGGGCAAGATCACTGCCGACGAGGCCGAGCGGCTGATCGCCGCCCTGGCCGGCGAAGGCGCCGCGCGCGCCGAGCGATCCGAGGCGCCCCGCCGATCGCCCAAGTACCTGCGCGTCATCGTCGACGCCAACGACGAGGGCCATGCGACCAAGGTCAACATCCGCGTGCCGATGCAGCTCCTGCGCGCCGGCGTGCGCCTCGGCGGCCTCATCCCGACCCACGCGCGCGAGCAGGTGAACGAGGCGCTGCACGATCAGGGCATCGACATCGATATCGGCAAGATCAAGCCCGAGAACCTCGAAGCGCTGATCGAGCAACTCCACGATTTCTCCGTCGACGTCGATGACGACAGCGCGAAAGTCCGCGTCTTTTGCGAGTGAGGAACATGATGAGCATCGCCTTCATCGCCGTGAGCTTCGCGCTCGCCGTCTCGCTCTCGATCGTGATGGCCGGTCGCGCGGAGCCCTGATGCCGGCGCGACGCAGCGGCCGGGCTTCAGCCCGCCGGCCGGTCTTCGCCGCCGACTAGCTGCTCGAGGTTGGCCCGCACCGTGCCGTAGCACTCGCAAGCCGCCGCCAGCATCCGCCGCCGGTCGACGATGTCGATCCGGCCGCGGCCCTGGCGGATCAGCCCGAGATCGCGCAGTTCGCCCAACGCCTCGGTCACGGTGGTCCGCTGCACGCCGAGCATGGTGGCCAGGTAGGCCTGAGTCAGATGCACGCCGTCGGTCGCGGTTCGGTCGCGCGACATCAGCAGCCAGCGGCAAAGACGTTGGTTCAGGTCGTGCAGCGCATTGCAGGCCACCGACTGGTGCGCCTGGGCGAGGTTGGCCTGGGCGTGGCGTATGAGCAGCCGCCGGAAGGCCGGGCTATCGTCGGCCTGCCGCCGCAGGCGCGATGAAGCGATGCGCACGACCGAGCCGGGAATCTGGGCGAAGGTGCGGTTGACCGCCGCACAGTCGCCGAGTGCGTTCAGGACTCCGACCACACTCTCATAACCGACGGTGTCGCTTTCGACCGTGCGTCCGTCGCTCATCACGGTGACCACGGAGAGGACCGCCGTGTTGGGGAAGTAAACCCAGTCGACCGGGTAGTCCGGTTCGTAGAGCACTTCGCCGGAGGCGAGCGCCAGCTCCTGCGCCGACGCGGCCAGAGCGTCGCGATCCGCACGGCTCAACGCGCTCAGAACATAGTTTCGGGTCGGCGCCAGCTCGTCCGTGGCGTCGCGCTTCCATTCGGCCATGGGGCCGAAACGCACAGGTTGCCGGAAAGTCGCGCGCCCAAGTGTCGGTTGGCCGACAAACTCTCCGCAACTGCACGCTAATTTCGGCGTATATGGCCTTGTTGGCCGCCATCTGTCGCGGGGCAGGCGCTCAATGGCTGACTATTGGACGAGCGTGAAGACCTATACTCTGTTCATCCACGACGACCGCTATTCTGTGCCTTCTCTGGATGCTGTCGGCGCTGTCGACGACGAGGCGGCCCGTGCTGCCGCGCTCGCGCGCATGGGCGCCTCGTCCCACTATTACGCGGTCGAGGTCTGGGACGGTGACCGGCGGATCGCGCAGGTCGAGGAAGCGCGTTCGGTGTCGAATGTGAAACCTCCTCACGCAGAACCGGGTGTAGGATGAGGGTCCTGCGCGTGTTGAAAGACGTACATGCCGATGCGATGGGTGAGAGGCGGATTGGCGGCGATCGCCGTTTTCCTGACGCCCACCGCTGCGGCGAGCGCGCAGCCGGCGGCGCCTGCCGCGTCGTCCGCGCAAGTCATCTCGACGGCGTCAGCAGCGCCGCCGCCCGCGCCGGCCAAGGCCGACGACCAGATCGCCCAGTGGCTAGCTGACGCTTCGGGCGACGAGGCGTCAGACGCGGCCCCGGTCCGTGACCACAAGGTGCATGGCCAGATCAGCGTCGGCGTCGGCACGAACGGCTATCGGGAGGTGGGCGGCCTCGTGACCGGCCCGCTCGGCGACGACGGCCAGGCGACCATCGCCATCGACGCCGGCCAGATCGGCGCCGGCCGCCGTTAGTCCCGCAGCAGGTCGTTGATCGAGGTCTTGGCGCGCGTCTGGGCGTCGACCGTCTTGCCGATCACCGCGCAGATACGGCTCGGTCCGACCCCGTGCGGGTCGGGCAGGGCGCCCGGAAACACCACCGAGTAGGGGGGCACCTCGCCGCGATGAGTCTCGCCGGTCGCGCGGTCGATGATCGGGGTGGTCGAGGTGATGAACGTGCCCATCGAGATCACCGCGCCCTCGCCGACGATCACGCCCTCGGCGATCTCCGAACGGGCGCCGATGAAGCAGCCGTCCTCGATGATGGTCGGACTGGCCTGCAGCGGCTCGAGCACGCCGCCGATGCCGGCGCCGCCGGAGATGTGACAATTGGCGCCGACCTGGGCGCAGGATCCGACGGTCGCCCAGGTGTCGACCATCGTGCCCTCGCCGACATAGGCGCCGATGTTGACGAACGAGGGCATCAGGACGGCGTTCTTGCCGACGAAGGCGCCGCGGCGAACGATCGAGCCAGGCACGGCGCGAAAGCCCGCCGCCTCGAAGTCGTGCGCCACCCAGTTGGCGAACTTGCTGGGAACCTTGTCCCACCACGGACCCATGCCGGGCGCCTGGCTCAGGCCCGGGCCATTGCTCATCACCTCGTTGGCGTGCAGGCGAAAGTGCAGCAGCACCGCCTTCTTCAGCCACTGGCGCACGACCCATTCGCCGTCGATCTTCTCGGCGACGCGCAGCGCGCCGGAATCCAAGAGGTCGATCGTCTCTTCGACGGTCTCCCGGCGGAATCCCTGGGTGGTATGGCGCAAGCCGTCACGACCATCCCAGGTCTGTTCGATCGCCTGCTCCAGATCCTCGAGCGTCCAGCGTTCGCCGGCCATCGCTAGCCTCTCCCCCATGAAGTCCGCGCCCGCGACAGGAAGGCAGCGAGCGCCTCGGTGCGGAAGTGCACGAACTCCGCGCGCGAGGCGCCGGCATGCGGCCCGACGAGGACCGTGGTCATGCCGAGGCCGGCGGCGGGCGCCAAGTTCTTTTCGCTGTCCTCGAAGAAGCAGGTCTGGTGCGGTTCGATTCTGTGGGCCTCGATCATGCGCGCGAAGGTCGCGGGGTGCGGTTTCGGCACATAATCGGCGGCGGCGATGTGGAAGATCGCCTCGAAATGGTCGGCGAGCCTGAGCTTTTCCAGCACCCGCGCCGCATGTCGTTCGTCGCCGTTGGTGAAAACCAGGCGCCGGCCTGGAAGCCGCGCAAGCGCCGCCTGCAGCTCGGGATCGGGCGTGAGCGATTCCAGCGAGACGTCATGCACCTCGTCGAGGTAGCGCTCGGGGTCGACGCCATGGTTGGCCATCAGCCCGGCCAGCGTCGTGCCGTGCTCGTGCAGATACCGTTTCTGCAGCGCCCAGGCGTCGTCCCAGGCGAGCGAAAGCTCGCGGGCCACGAACGCGGTCATCTTCTTCTCGATCGCGGCCATGAAGGCGTTGCCGACCGGGTAGAGGGTGTTGTCGAGATCGAACAGCCAGACGCCGATGTGGCGAAGGTCGGCCGGCGGCTCGGCCATCAATTGCGCTTGTCGGAGCGCGCATGGGCGCGGCGGCGTTCGTGCAGCTTTGCCTGGGCGCTGCGCGGGCTCGATGGATCGTAGATCAGCGTGCCGTGGCCGTGGGGGGTGAACAGCTCCATCAGCATCGAGTGCGGCCGGCGTCCGTCGAGGATGACGACGCCCTCGACCCGCCCCTCCACAGCGTGGATGGCGGTCTCGACCTTGGGGATCATCCCGCCGGAGATGACGCCGGAGGCGATCGCGGCTCTGGCTTCGTCGACGCTCAACTCTCGATCAGCCCGCCGTCGGCGCCCAGCACGCCCTTCACGTCGGTCAGCAGCAGCATGCGCTTGGCCTTGAGCGCGCTGGCCAGCGCGCCGGCGACGGTGTCGGCGTTGATGTTGTAGGTCTCGCCTTCGGCCGACACGCCGATCGGCGCGACGACCGGGATGTAGTCCTGGTCGGCGTAGATCAGCGCCTCGAGCAGCTTGGGATCGACGCGCGTCGGCTCGCCGACGAAGCCCAGATCGACCGCCTGCTCGATCCGTCGAGCCGGGGTCCTTCTGGGTGCGGTGCAGCTTCTCGACCGTGATCAGCCGCGCGTCCTTGCCGGAAAGGCCGACGCCGCGCACGTCGGCCTCGGCGCCGGCCAGCGGTGATCCAGTTGGCGATCTCCTTGTTGATCGCGCCGGAGAGGACCATCTCGGCCACCTCCATCGTCGCCTGCGTCGGTGACGCGCAGGCCGTCGACGAAGGTCGACTTGACGCCCGGCCCGCTCCAGCATGGCGCTGATCTGCGGCCCGCCGCCGTGCACGACCACCGGGTGCAGGCCCAAGCAGCTTGAGCAGCACCGCGTCGGCGGCGAACTGCTTGGCCACCGCCTCCTCGCCCATGGCGTGGCCGCCGTATTTGATGACCACCGTCTCGCGGTCGTAGATCTGGATGAACGGCAGCGCCTCGGCCAGCGTGCTGGCCGTCGCCCAGGCGGCTTCCTCTGGATCGGAACTGGCGTCGTTCATGGGGGCGCCTCGATAGAGCAGGCCGCCCCGATTGTCACGTCGGCGTGAGCGTCGCAGCGGCGACTTCCGCCCTCAGCTCGCCGATGCCGAGTCCGCTCTCAGCCGAGGTGGCGAGCACGCGCGGGAAGGCGGCGGGCCGGCGGGAAACGGCCCTCAGCACGGCCTCGATCATTGGCGCGACATCCGCAGGCTTCAGCTTGTCGGCCTTGGTCAGCACGATCTGGTAGGAGACGGCCGCCAGGTCGAGGGCGTCAAGCGCCTCGGTGTCCGCGGCTTTCAGCCCATGGCGCGCATCGATCAAGAGGTAGACGCGCTTGAGGTTCGGCCGCCCGCGCAGATAGGCGCGGCTGAGGTTCTGGAAACGGGACTTCGTCCCCTTCGACGCGCGCGCGAAGCCGTAGCCGGGCAGGTCGGCCAGCCTGAGTCGCTCGTCCAGCAGGAAGAGGTTCACCTCGCGCGTGCGGCCGGGCTCGTTCGAGGCGCGCGCCAGAGCCTTGCGGCCGACCAGAGCGTTGATCAGCGAGGACTTGCCGACGTTCGAGCGGCCGGCGAAGGCGACCTCGGGCAGGTCGGTCGGCGGCAGATCGTCGATCCGCACCGCGCCCATCAGGAAGCGGACAGGCCGGGCGAACAGCACCCGCGCGGCTTCCAGCGCCCCCGGCGCGAAGGCCGCCTCGTCGCTCACCCAGACGGCCTCGCCCTGGCGAAGCGGGCGATAAAGCTGTCGATCGGATTTTCGACCTGGAAGCGGTGCATCATCACGTACTGCTGCAGGATGGTGAGCACATTGCTCCAGGTCCAATAGACCAGGAGCCCGACGGTGAACTGGGCCAGCGTGAAGGTGAAGATCAGCGGCAGGAACTGCATCATCCGCTGTTGGGTCGGGATCCGGCGCCGGCGGGCTCATCGAGGTCGAGAGCCACATGGTGAAGCCGTAGATCAAGCGGCAGAAGGCCGATGTGCAGCGGTCCGTCGAGATAGGCGCCGACAGCGGCGCCGTTGCGCGGGTTCCAGGGGATCAGGCCGAACAGCGTCCAGATCGTGCTCGGGTCGCGCGCCGACAGGTCGTGGATCCAGCCGAAGAACGGCGCCTGGCGCATCTCGATGGTGACGGAGAGCACCTTGTAGAGCGAGTAGAGGACCGGGATCTGGATCAACAGCGGCAGGCAGCCCATCAGCGGGTTGATCTTCTCCCGCTGATAGAGGGCCATGGTCTCCTGCTGGATCTTGGCCTGGTCGCCCTCGAACTTCTTCTTCAGCTCCTCGACCAGCGGCTGGATCTTCCGCATCTTGCTCATCAACTCGTAGCTCTTGTTGGCGAGCGGGAAGAGCACCGAGCCGGATCACGACGGTCAGCGCCAGGATCGCAGAGCCCGATGTTGCCGAGGTAGCCGTTGAAGAACTCCAGGGCGAGGAAGATCGGCCGGGTGAAGAACCAGTACACCCCCCAGTCGACCGCCTGGTCGAACCGCGGGATGCCGTAGGTCTTCTGATAGTCCTGCAGCAGCGGCACGATCTTCGGGCCGGCGAAGAAACGCGTCGTCCGCGTGGCGGAGCGCGCCGGGCGCGATGGTCGCCGTCGGGCCGGTGAACGCGGCCTCGTAGACGTCGGGCCCGTTCGCCTGCGATTGCACGGCGAAGCTCGTGTGCGTCGGGACGCCCTGCGCAGGGACCAGCGCCGCCAACCAGTACTTCTGCGGTGACCCCCAGCCAGCCGTCGTCGCTGGTCTGCTCGATCGGCTGGTCCTTCTTCCAGGCGTTGCAGAACAGCTGGCCGAACACACAGGTGTAGCTCGGGTTTTGCAGCTTGCCGTCGATGACGCCGATGCCGCCCTCGTGCACCAGGGTCGAGCTCTGGTGCGCCTTGCCGCCGACGGTGAGGAAGTCGGCGGGCGTGCCGACCTGCGCGACGAGGCCCATGGGCGCCAGCGACACCGGTTGCGCGCCGGTGTTGGTCACCCGTCGGCGATGGCGAACATGTAGTTCGTGGTCGATCGAGATCGTCCGCGTGAACACAAGGCCCCGGCCATTGTCGTAGGTCAGCACCAGCGGCGTCGCCGGCGTCAGCACCGCGCCCGGCCGGCGCTGTCCACGGCGTGTTCTGTCCGGCAGGCCGGGCGCGGGTCTTCCATCGGAGCCGACCCACGGGAAGGCCGCATAGAAGGCGCTCTCGGCGCCGTAGGGACGCAACAGCTGGACGGCGGCGACTTCGGATCGATCGTGTCGTGGTAGTAGAGTTCAGCGACAGGTCGTCGAAGCGCGCGCCGGCCAGCGCGATGGATCCGGACAGCTTCGGCGTGTCGATCCTGATGCGCGGGCTGCCCGCCAACGCCTGCGCCGGCGTCAGAAATCCGTTCGCGGCGGGACCCGTTAGCGTTTGCGCGGGCGTGGCGGCGGCGTGCGCCCGCTGTTCGGCCGCCCGCTTGGCGGCCTGCGGTCCGAGCACGAAGGTCTGGTAGGCGATCAGGATGATCACCGACAGCACGATGAATGTGATCGTGTTGCGGAGGCTGTCTCGGTCCATGGAGGATCAGGTTACCGGTCGACGGCCGCCGCGCGATCAGCCGCCGGGACCTGGTTGGCGGCGAGGCTTATCAGCGCGCTTTCAACGTCGTCAAGCAAACGCGCCCAGGGCCGCTTCGCCGTTCCCGCCCGGGCGATCAACACATAGTCATGCCCGGATCGGCCATGAAGGGGCACAAGCCGCCGCGCGGCCTCGCGCAGGCGGCGCTTGGCGCGATTGCGCACCACCGCGCCGCCGATCCGCCGCGTCGCGGTGAACCCGACGCCGATCGCCTCGCGCCCATCGGCGCGGGGTGTCGATTGCACAACGACGGCGCCGCGCGCGGCCGACGCCCCCTTGGCCGCGGCCAGGAAGGCGGCGCGCTGCTTCATCCGTTCGATTGGCGGAGAAGACGAGCTCACGGCGCCTCACGCGAACTTCTCCCATAGGGAGAAGGGGGGGACCCGCGCCGCGAGGCGCGGGGGTGATGAGGGGTTACGAAGTTGGGGATTTGCCGGAGGCGCCGTAACCCCTCACCCTCCCGCGGCGCTGCGCGCGCGGGCCCCTCCCTTTCCCTATGGGAGAGGTGTCTCGTCAGGCGGTCAGGCGCTTGCGGCCCCGCGCGCGCCGACGGGTCACGACCTTGCGGCCGCCCTTGGTCGCCATGCGCGCGCGATAGCCGTGACGGCGTTTGCGCACGAGCCTCGATGGCTGAAAGGTCCGCTTCACGGGTGGGGTCCGAAGGCTGTCCGAAAGAGCGGGGGTGGATAGGCGAAGGCCACGCGCAAGTCAATTGCGCGGCGGTCAGGCGGCATGCGCGCCAGGGCAGGCTTGGACCTCGATGGTGACGTGGCTCAGGCCCGCGAGCCCCTTGAGCTTGGTCTTGTAGGCTTGCGGCGCCTGCGGGCGGTCGGAGACCAGGCTGACCACCGCGGCGTTGTGGCCCGGGCCAACGCGCCAGAGATGCAGGTCGCTGATGCGGTCGGAGCCGTCCTCCAGCCTGTGCTCGATCGCGTGCGCCAGACCGCTGTCCGGCTGCATGTCGAGCAGGACCGCGCCGGCCGCGCGGACGAGGCCGAACGACCAGTTGGCGATCACCAGCGCGCCGACGATCCCCATCACCGGATCCATCCAGACAAAGCCGAACAGCTTGGCCGAGGTCAGGCCGACGATCGCCAAGACCGAGACGGCTGCATCGGCCATCACGTGCACATAGGCCGCGCGCAGGTTCAGGTCGCGGTCGTGGTGGCCGTGCTCGTGACCATGATCGTGGTGATGGTCGTGATCGTCTTCATGGGCGTGGCCATGGCGGTGGTGGTGCTCGTGATCGTCGCGCAGCAGCCAGGCGCTCAGGAGGTTCACGCCGAGGCCCAGGAAGGCGATGGGGATCGCCTGGTTCAGGGCGATCCGCACCGGGTGCAGCAGGCGCTGGACGCTCTCATAGCCGATCAGCAGCGCGATCATCGCCAGGACGACTGCGCTCGAAAACGCGGCGAGCTCGCCGAACTTGCCAGTGCCGAAGCTGAACCGCTCGTCGCGCGCGTGCCGCCTGGCGAAGGCGTAGGCGAGCGCCGCGATCAGAAGCGCGCCCGCGTGCGTCGACATGTGCAGGCCGTCGGCGATCAGCGCCATGGAGTTGAATACCGCCCCGCCGCCGATCTCCGCCGCCATCATCGCCGCGCAGACGCCGATGACGAGCCAGGTTCTCCGCTCGTTGCGCTCGTGGCTGGCGCCGAGGAACACGTGCTCGTGGCGGAAGTCGTCGATTGTCGAAGCGTGCATTGCGAAGCCTCTTTCGCGCCTGGTGACTAAAGGTCCGGTCGGATGATCGCCTTGCCGATGACCTTGCGCTCGGCCAAGAGGTCGAAGGCGTCGCGCCAGGCGTCGAGCGGCAGCTCGGCGTGCACGCGCGGGCGGATCTTGCCCTCGTTGGCCAGGTCCCAGACCGCCTTGGCGTTCTCGCGACCCTTCTCCGGGAACTGGCGGCCGTACTCGCCGGCGCGCACGCCCATGACCGAAAAGCCTTTGATCAGCGGCATGTTGACCGACACCGTCGGGATGCGGCCGGAGGTGAAGCCCACCACCAGCAGGCGCCCGTTGAAGGCGATGCAGCGCACGCTCTCGTCGAACACGTCGCCGCCGACCGGGTCGTAGATCACGTCCGCGCCGCGTCCGCCGGTGAACTCTTTGACGTGCTCGCGAAAGCCGTCCGTCACGTTCACAACCGCGTCGGGCGCGTACTCCCGCTGGACAACTGCCAGCTTTTCGCCGGAGGCCGACGCCGCGATCACCTTCGCACCCAGCAGCTTGCCGAGGTCGACGGCGGCCAGGCCGACGCCGCCGGCCGCGCCGTGCACCAGGAGCCACTCGCCGGGCTCGATCTCGGCGCGCCGCACGAGGGCGACGTAGGCGGTCAGGTAGGCCGCGCCGTAGGCGGCCGCCTCAGAGAACGACAACCGCTCGGGCTTGGGGCGGAGCGCGAGTGCATGGGTCAGGGCATAGTCGGAAAAGCCACCGATGCGCGCGCCGCCGACGACGGCGTCGCCAACCTTCCAGCGATCGACCCCTTCGCCCAGCGCCTCGATCTCTCCGGAGAGCTCGAGGCCCGGGATGAACGGCAACGGTGGCTTGTGCTGGTACTCGCCGCGGGTCTGCAACAGGTCGGGGAAGTTGACCGCCGCGGCCCGCACCTTGATCAGCACTTCGCCAGGTCCCGGCCGCGGCGTCTCCATCTCCTTCACCACGCAGCCGGCATAGTCGGGGGCAAGGCGTTCGACGACGAGTGCGCGCATCAGGCAATCCGTCCTTGGCAGCCCTCGCGCACCAGACCGGCAATCTCTCGGCAGGCGATATCCGCCGCCGGAACCGCGCCGGTGAAGGCGGTGAACGCGTGGGCGAGGCTGTCGTAGCAGCGATAGACGACGTGCACGCCCGCGCCGCGCAAGCGCCTGGCGTAGGCCTCGCCCTGGTCGACCAGGGGGTCGAAGCCAGCGGTGACGACGACGGCGGGCGCGAGTCCGGTCAGATCCTCGGCGCGGATCGGCGAGGCGCGCGGATCGGTGGGGTCGCCGTCCGGGCCCAGATATTGGGCGGCGAACCACTCCATCAGTCCGCGGGAAAGCGGGTAGGCGTTGGCATAGGTGGTCATGGATTGGGTCTCGCTGGCCAAATCCACGCACGGATAGACCAGCAGCTGCAAGACCGGCTGCGCTTCGCCCGCATGCTTGAGCTCCTGCGCGATCGCCGCGGCGAAGGCGCCGCCCATGGAATCGCCGCCGATCGCGGCCTTGCCGGGGGCGCCGCCGAGGCTCTCCGCGTTGTCCCTGGCCCAGCGGAACGCCGCCAGCGCGTCCTCGAGGCCGGCCGGAAACCGGTGCTCGGGGGCGAGCCGATAGTCTACCGACAGGACCGCGCAGCGGGCGGCCTTGGCCAGGATGGTGCAGAACACGTGGCAGGTCTCGAGGTCGCCGATGACCCCGCCGCCGAAGTGGGCGAACACCATAACCGGCGCCGCCGGGTCCTGGCCGATCGGCCGGTAGGCGCGCGCGACCACCTGGCCGTGCGGCGCGGCGATGGTGAGCGGCTCGTGGCGCACGCCCGGCTCCGGGCCGCCGTCCACCAACGCCAGCGCCTGGGCGCTGGCCGCCCGCAGCGCCTCGGGCGTGAAAGCGCCGCCCTGAGCGCGCTGCGCGAGATTGGCGAGGTACTGCATGCGCGGGTCCAGGGTCCTGCCGCCCTGGAACACGACGCCTCCGCCCGCCAGCACGCGCAGGATCGGCGTTGGCAGGGACAGGACCGCGCTCAGCGCCAGCTTCTGAAGCGACAGATCCGGCACGCGGCGCTCAGGCTCAGGCCTTGACTTGCGGCAGCGCCGGCAGCCCGCCCAGGATCATCTGCACCGCGAACTCGACGGCCGCGGCGACGTCGATCGGCCGGCGCTCCAGCATCAGCTCGCCCACTTCGCGCGCGATGGCGATCGCGGCTGCGGCCAGATAGTCGACATCGACGTGCGGCGCGCGCTCGCGCTCGAGCACATCGGCGAACGAGGCCTTCACCTGGTCGAACACCGCCTTCATCTCCGGGGTCTCGATACGCACGTGCGGATGCCGCTCTCCGCCCGGCGCCGCGGCCGCGACCATGGCCTGCTCGTCGACAAGGAAGGCGTAGTAGGCGCCGATGGCGCCGCGGACGTAGCCCGCGAAGTCGCTCGCCCGCTCGTATTCGGCGGCGAGGATCGGGCGAAAGCGCCGCGCGCCGTCGTCGGACAGGGCCTCGTAGACCTCCTCCTTCGAGCGGTAATAGTTGTAGAAGGCGCCGACCGAGAGGTTGGTGCGCCGGATGATGTCGCGGACGCTGGCCATTTCGTAGCCGAGCTCGGCGAACACCTGCCGGGCGGCGTCCAGGATGGCGCGCCGGTTCGCCGCCTTGGTCTGCTCGCGCTTGCCGGCCTGGCTCGGATTTAACAGATCGATGTCGCTCACGCCTGGGCTCTTAGCAGGAATCGTGCGCGTCGTCCGCTCATCGCGCTGGGGTTGCGCCCGCCGACGGCGCCGGCATCCCTTCGGGTTCTGTCGGGATGTCGCAGGCGGCGACGCAGCGGCTCCAGGCGTCCGGGCAGACCGCGGCATTCTCGCCGGCGAGGCAGAAGTAGTAGGGCTGAGCGCACGCCAGGCGGCATTGTTGCGGGTCGATCGCCGCGACGGGGGCCGCCGTCGCGCCAGTACGTGGAGGCTGGGCGCTCAGACCAGCCTGCGCAAGCGTCGTCTGACCGAGCGCCGTCTTGGCGGGCGTCGTCGTCGGCGGTGGCGCTGGCGGAGGCCCCTGAAAACCGCGCAGTCCGGCCGGAACGGGCGGGTTCTGCGGGACGGCGAGCCTGGGGTGGTGCACCTGGTCGCCAGCCGATGCGGCCATCAGGAAGATCGCCGCGCTCGCGAGCAGCAGGAGCCGTGCAAATCGGCGCATGGCGACAAGCCTGCCGCCGGCGCCTTAAGACCGCGTTAACCATGAGCGCGCTGTCAGCCCAGCCGCTCGATCAGCGCCATGGCGCCGGCCGGGGCGCGGATCTTCCCGTC
>CAWCDF010000002.1:0-2409556 GCA_963794315.1 uncultured Alphaproteobacteria bacterium | reverse complement strand
CTCCGGCGGTTGGTTCGGATCGAGGTCTGAGCCCGCTTCGATGACCCGATGGCGTGCACCAGATCAAGCTCACATACGGTCGCCGCTCGTGGCGGCTGCACCAACATCCCGCGTACGGCGGGCGGGGCTCAGGAGGCCGGGACCATTCTTTCGGTCGGCTGTTGAGGCCATCTGACATTTCGGTTCGGCCACCTGGATCCGGCGGGACCGATCAGGTCCTCGCGGATGGGTGGTAGGTCGTCGGTCTTCATCACCGCCCCCTCGATGACGACGCCGGCGCTGTGTAGCGCCACAGGGCGACGAGGAGCTTGCGCGCCAGGGCGACGATGGTGGTCTTGCGCTTGCGTCCGCCCAGGCCCTGGTCCCGCTCGTGGAACCACTGGCTGAGCGCCGAGGTCGGCTGGTTCTGCAGCCACAGCCAGGCCAGCTCGACCATCGCGGTGCGCAGCCGCGGGTTGCCCGCCTTGGACACGCCCTGCTCGTGATCGATCGACCCGCTCTTCCAGGGCGTCGGCGCCAGGCCGGCGTAGGCGGCGACCTGTCTTCGGTTGTCGAAGTGGCGGTAAAGACCCTCCGACCAGAGGACGGTCGCGATCTCCGGCCCGATGCCCTTCAGCCGCGCCAGCATCGCCGCCGGCGAGGCGCGCCTCGTCCGGCGCCGGTTCGAGCAGGGCGTTGCGCTCCGCATCCACCGCCTTCAGCTGCGCCAGCAGGACCTCGAGCCGGTCCAGCTCGCGCAGGATCTGCGCCTTCAGGTGCGCCGGCAGCGGTCGGCCGTCGCCGGTCCGCAGCTCTTCCAGCCGCGAGCGTCTGGTCCGGCGCAGCGGCTCGTAGCCGAACACCCCCTGGGCGAAGAGCAGACCTTTGATCCGGTTGATGTGCCGCCCGCGCTCGGCCATCAGCGTCTTGCGCTCGCGGCAGACCCGCCGGCGGTCCTCCTCCTCGCGGCGTCGGCGGCCTGGCCATCGAGCACACCCGCGGCTCGCCGCGCTTGTAGGCCATCAGCGTGCGCAGCAGCGCCTCGCCGTCGATCTTGTCGGTCTTCGCCCGCCGGCGCCGGCGCGAGGTCAGGATCGAGGCGGCGTCGACCACGTGGCTCTCGATCCCTTCGCCCTCCAGCACCCGGTGGATCCAGAAGCCGTCCAGACCCGCCTCCTGGATGACGATGATCGGGAACTCCCGGCCGGTCCGCGCCGCCGCCTTGCGCCTCAGCTCCGCGAACCGCTGCAGCAGCCCAGACGACGTCGCCCGCCGGAACCGAGTGCTTCGACATCTTCTCGCCTGCGCCCGGCGACAGCGATGTGATCAGCCAGGTCCTGCGGGACAGTTCCAATGAGACAAAGATCGCGCCAAGATCGGTGCGGATAGCGGCCGGCGCAGGCCGAGGTGCTGTCTTCAGGCATCGTCGCCTCCAAAGTGGGTGGTTCGCAACCTCACTCTGCAGGCGAGCGCCGGTCGCTATCCAGACGCCCATGGGATCTTTGAGTTACAAGCGGACATAGCGCGCGGCCTGTAACGGCAGTTCGAGCGGGGGTCGCCAATGTCCGGTTCCCCCCGAGGCTGTGTGAGAACTCGGCCGGTGGTGCGGGGCTCGGTGTTGGCGGGAGCGCGAGGTGTGAGTTCGTGCAGCGGGCCCTTGTCGGCTGGCCCTCAGGCCCGCATCGCCCGCATCAGCGGCGCGGCGCCGAGGATCGCGATCATTCGCTTCAGATTGTAGGCCAGCACGTGCAGGCTCATCTCGGTTCTGACCTTTTCGAGGGTCCTGGTGCGGAAGTGCGTGGCGCCCATCCAGGCCTTGAGCGTGCCGAAGGGGTGTTCGACGGTGGCTCGTCGGATGCGCATGGCGTCGGGCGTTCGATCGAGCCGCTCCTGCATGGCGTCGATCACCGCCTCATGCTCCCAGCGCTTGATCCGCCGCTGCTTGCCGCTCGTGCATCGCGGCTTCAGCGGGCAGTCGGCGCACTTGCGTCGTCCAGTAGACGTGTAGGTTCATGCCGTTCTCCACCGAGGTGAAGCGGCGGGTCAGCGTCTCGCCGGCCGGGCAGCGATAGGCGTCATCCTCGGCGACGTAGACGAAGTCCTGCTTGCCGAAGCGGCCCTTGGCCTTGGCGCCCGAGGTGAGCGGCTTGGGCACATAGGGCGTGACCCCAAGCGGCCTCGCAGGCCAGCACTTCCTCGCCGCTGAAGTAGCCGCGGTCGGCCAGCACATCGAGCGCCTCGACGCCCATGGCCGCCTTGGCCTGGCCGGCCATGTTCGACAGCTGAGCGCGGTCGCTGCCGACGTTGGTGACCTCGTGGGCCACGATCAGGTGATGCTTGGCGTCGACGGCGGTCTGCACGTTGTAGCCGACCACGCCGGTCCCCTTGCCGCTGGTTGCCATGACCCGCGCGTCCGGATCGGTCAGCGAGATCTGCTGGTCCGGCGCGGCGTGGACCTCGCCTCCAGCGCCTTGAACGCCCGCATCTGCTCCCGCAGCGCGGCGATCTTCTCCTTCAGCCGCACCGACTTGGCCTGGACCAGTTCGCCCTCCTGACGGTCGGCCGTCTCCAGCGCCGCCATGTAGCGCTCGATGCTGGCCTCGACCTGCTCCATCCGCCGCTGCATCGAGGCGCGGGTGAAGTTCTTGTCCGCGCGCGTTCACCGCCTTGAACTTGCTGCCGTCGATCGCCGCCACGGCATGGGCGAACAGCTCCAGCTGCCGGCACAGGTCGATGAACTGCCGGCACGTCGCCCGGATCGCCGCCCCGTTGTCCTTCCTGAAGTCGGCGATGGTCTTGAAGTCCGGCGCCAGACGCCCCGTCAGCCACATCATCTCGACGTTGCGCTGCGCCTCCCGCTCCAGCCGCCGGCTCGACGCGATCTGGTTGATGTAGCCGTAGACGTAGATCTTCAGCAGCACGCCCGGATGATAGCCGGGCCGGCCCGTCGCCTCCGGCACGACGCCCTCGAACCCAAGCGCCCCCAGGTCCAGCTCGTCGACGAACACGTCGATCACCCGGACCGGGTTCTCCTCCGCACACCCAGTCGTCCAGGAACTCCGGAAGCAGAACGCCCTGCCGGCGATCCTCACCCTCGACGAAGCGCTTCATCGACATCCCCAACGCTGTGTCGATAGGCAAGCCTAAGCTGCGTCGGGGTTTTCACACAGCCTCGGGGGTTAGCGGACCTTCGCTCCACGCCTAGAGTGGCCCCGGCGGCGGTACGCACCGCCATCCCCACTTTCCGCAATGTCCAAGGTTGTCTTTGGTAACACCTACCTGTTTGAGGCAAACCTTAGTCCACTTCGTTCCCTTGGGGCAGTTGTGGGCCTGAGCCGCGTTCGGCGATATCGCTAAGATGAGGCCTGCGAGCGCTAGCGCAGAAGCGACGCCAACGCCGGCTCTAAGATCTATCCGACGCATCATTTGTTCCCCCGCCTGATTGCCTGTTCAAAAGCAGATCGGTTTGTCGCTAAGAAGGCAAGAGAAAAGCGCATCAGTACCTGAGCCGGAGCCCGCGGCATTCACAGTATGGCGCAGAGTTTTCGCTTTGGGTCGGAAGCCGACTCTGCTTCACCGACCGAAAGCGACACTGGCGGTCGGCCAACGAGCAGGCCCTCGAAGGATTGTTGGTCCGCCCGGCAGGTGGCGACATGCGCCTTTGCTAGCGACAGGGCCCAGGGGGGAGTGCGCACTTCCACTCCCACTTTCCGCAATGACCACCGAGCCCGTGACACCTCGGGATAGATTTCAGGCAAATCTTAGTCCACACGGT
Source organism: uncultured Alphaproteobacteria bacterium (assembly GCA_963794315.1). Lineage (GTDB taxonomy): Bacteria > Pseudomonadota > Alphaproteobacteria > Caulobacterales > Caulobacteraceae > Poindextera. The sequence continues at coordinate 2,405,802 of CAWCDF010000002.1, read as the reverse complement.
TCCCTTAGGGCAGTTGTGGGCCTGGGCCGCGTTTGGCGACATCGCTAGGACCAGACTCGCGAGCGCGAGCGCGAGGGCGACGCCCGCGCCGCACCTGAGCGCCATCCAGTTCTTCATGCTTCCCTCCCAACCTGAATTCCCTTTCAAAACCAGATCGGTTTGCGGTGAAGAAGGCAAGGAAAAGGAAGGGGCGCTGCCTCCGCGGCCTGTCAGGTCGACCCTCCAAACCAAGGCGGAGCGATGCCCGCTCTGGGTCCAGGCTGTGTGAAAACTCGCCGTGCGCGATTAGAGCGGGCATTTTATTGCGAGAAGGCAGCGAACGAGCCCTCGCTACGCAGTGATCGACGCGTGCCGGCCAGACAGGCGCAACTTCATGCCAACGCGTTAACCCGCGCCCGCGTTTTTACACAGCCTCGGTCGTTAGCGGACCTATCCGATCAGCCCAGAAGCGGATACTGGCCCGCGAGCCGTTCACCTTTCCCTTGCTCCGCCCGCGACGGCATAGCTAGGGTTCGGCCGCGCGCGGGGACCCAGTCGCATACTCATGTCGGACGTCTTCATCTCCTACGCCCGCTCGACGGCGAGAGAGGCGCAAGCGGTCGCCGCAGCCTTGCGTGGGCTTGGCTACGAGGTGTGGCTCGACGACGAGCTCCCGGCCCACCGCGCCTATGCCGATGTGATCGAGGAGCGCGTGCGCGAGGCCACGGCCGTAGTGGTCATCTGGTCTGCCGAGGCGGCGAAGTCGGAGTGGGTGCGGTCGGAGGCCAGCATCGCCCGCGCTGCTCACAGCCTGGTCCAGCTCACCCTCGACAAGTCGCCCCTGCCCATGCCGTTCGACCAGACCCAGTGCGCGGACCTGCGCGGCTGGACGGGCGACCCCGAGGCGCCCGGCTGGAAGAAGGTGGTCGCCAGGATCGCCGATCTGGTCGGTGGGACGCCGGTTGCGGTAGCGTCGGCCACCGCCGGGCCGCCGCCGCTTCCATCCAAGCCGTCGATCGCGGTCTTGCCGTTCACCGACATGACGGGGTCGGAAGGCCAGGACTATTTCGTCGATGGCATGGTCGAAGAGATCACGACGGCGCTCTCGCGCATCCGCTCGATCTTCGTCATCGCCAGCAGTTCCGCTTTGACCTTCAAGGGCAAGGCCGTCGGCGCCCAGGACGCCGCACGACAGCTTGGCGTTCGCTATGTTCTGGAAGGAAGCGTCCGCAAGGCCGGGGGCCGCGCGTGCGTATCGCAGCTCAGCTGATCGACGCCAAAGACGGCGTGCAGATTTGGAACCAGCGATTCGACGACACGCTCGAGGATGTGTTCGCGCTGCAAGACAAGGTGGCGCTGGCGGTCGCAGGCAAGATCGAGCCGACCGTGCAAGCCGCGGAAATCCGGCGCGCTTCGGCGGGACCGACTGAGGACATGCGCAGCTACGATCTCTACCTGCGAGCCAGCCCGCTTGCGCGCAGCAACTGGTCGAGGACCGGGATTTTGGAGGCGCTCGACCTTCTAAGCCGAGCCATCGCCCTCGATCCTGGCTACGGCCTGGCGCTGGGCTTCGCGGCCTACAGCCACTTCGTAAGCGTCGTTTCTGGATGGTCCCATGACCAGGAGGGCGACACGCGTCAGGCTGTCGAGCTAGCGCGTCGGGCGTTGGCCGCGGCGGGCGACGATGCCATCGTAGTCGCGTTTGCCTCTCAGGTCGTTGGCTACCTCGAAGGAGACGTAGACACGGCGGTCGGCATGGTCGATCGGGCCATTGCCCTAAATCCCGGCTCCGCCAGTGTCTGGGCGATCAGCGGCGCTCTGCGGCTGGCGGCCGGCGACCTAGACCTCGCCGTCGCGCACTCCGAGACCTCGATGCGTTTGGATCCCGTGGGGCCGGACCGGGGCACGCAGATGATGAATATGGGCCTCGCGCGGTTCCTTCAGCGTCGCTTCGGCGAGGCAGTCCATCACTATAAAGAGGTCGAGCAACAATGGCCTGACGTGCCCGACCCCTACTTTGTCCTTGCCTTAGCTTACGGGCAGCTGGGACAGGCGCGCGAGGTGCGCGAGGCGCTCGCTCGCTATCGAACTCTGACGAAGCTGACGCCGACGGAATTTGCGCAACGGCAAGCGTCCGCATACCCACCCGAGTTTCTGAAGTTCATCCTCAACAGCGTCGCGCTGGCCGAGGGGATAGACGCCAGCGACGCACCACCAAGCGTCTGACCGCCGCGCAATTGTCCGCTATGGGTCGGAAGCGGACGTAGGGCGTCGGCCGGAAAGCCGACATTAGAAAACAGCCTCCGCGATCGCCAATGTCACAAAAGGAGCGCCTAGTCGTTTCGAGCTTGCCGAATGAGCGAGCGAAACAGCGAAAAGGACATCTCATGGCTGTCGTTGGAAGTGTGCAGTTCCGGGTCGCACCCGGAAAGAATGCGGAAGCAACAGCCTACCTCGCCAAGGTTGCCGCGCACCTGAAGAGCTTGAATGGTAACGATTATCGGGTCCTGACCCAGCTGGCTGGCCCGGTCGGTCATATGATGATTGTGAGCAGCTGGGACACCGTCGCGGCATGGGACGCGGCGCGCCTGAAGAACGCCTCTGACGCCGGCTTCCAGAAGATGGCCAGCGACGCGGCAGCGGCAGGGCTGTGGCTCCCCGGCTCGATTGAATCCGCGCTCTGGCAGGACGCGTAGGGCGGCGGACTTCGCCGAACGCAATGGACAGATAGCTTGGGGCCATCGCGCGGCGAGCGGGTTCGCGCGGAAAGCAATCGCGTGGCTTAGTCGCGCGAAGCGACGCCCCGGTCTGCGACGTTCGGCCGGGCCTGGCGTGCTCATAGGATGCCATGCGCGACGGCCCCGAACGTCCGCTTAGGGTCGATTGTGTTGAAAAACCCGGGCATTGCCGCGACTCGGTGTCGCTGATTCACTCTGGTCGCTGAGGCCGGAGTTAAGTCGATGATGGGTGATCGCCAGGTCGATCAGGGCGCCTTGTTCTACCAGTTCTCGCTGGAGCGGCATGTGCCGTGGGACCACCGGCTGCGCTCGATCGACCGGTTCGTCGATCTGGAGGGGGTGCGGGCGCATGTGGCGCCCTACTACAGCTTCACAGGGCGTCCGTCGGTCGATCCGGAGCTGATGATCCGGATGCTGCTGGTGGGCTACTGCTTCGGCATCCGCTCGGAGCGGCGGCTTTGCGAGGAGGTTCACCTGAACCTGGCCTATCGCTGGTTCTGCCGGCTGGGCCTGGACGGCGACGTGCCGGACCATTCAACCTTCTCGAAGAACCGCCACGGCCGCTTCCGCGACAGCGATCTTCTGCGACAGGTGTTCGAGACCGTTGTCGCCCGCTGCATGGCCGAGGGGCTGGTGGGCCGCGAAGGCTTCGCGGTCGATGCCAGCATGGTCGTCGCCGACGCCCACCGTCAGCGCGGCGTGGCGGGACCGGGGGAGCTGGATCCGACCTCCAACCGGGCGGTCACGGAGTATCTGGCCGTCCTCGACGACGCGGCCTTCGGCGGCGCAACGGAGGTCGAGCCGAAGTTCATCTCGCCCACCGATCCAGCGGCGCGCTGGACCGCCGCCGGCGGCGGGCCAGCCGTCTATGCCTATGCCGACAACTACCTGATCGACCTCAAGTGTGCCGTGATCATGGATGTCGAAGCCACCACCGCCGTTCGCCAGGCGGAGGTCACCGCGGCCAAGACCATGATCGATCGCACCGCCGATCGGCTTGGGGTCACGCCCGAGCGACTCGCCGCCGACACCGGCTACGGCTCGGCCGAGATGCTCGCCTGGCTGGTCGACGAGCGGAGAATCGAGCCGCACATCCCGGTGTTCGACAAGTCCGAGCGCAAGGACGGGACCTTCTCGCGCAGCGACTTTACCTACGACCCGGAAGGCGACGTCTACATCTGTCCCGCCGGCAAGCCGCTGCGGCGATATCGCCGTCCGTTCGCCGCGCCACGGCCCGGCGTGACCAAGGACAAGACGCTGCTCTATCGCGCCAGCAAGCTCGACTGCGACGCCTGCCCGCTGAAGCCCAAGTGCTGTCCCCACGAGCCGGCGCGCAAGGTCCCGCGCTCCATCCACGAGGCCGCCCGCGACAGGGCCCGCGCCATCGCCAAGACAGAGGCCTACGTCGTCTCGCGCCGCGAGAGGAAGAAGGTCGAGATGCTGTTCGCCCACCTCAAACGCATCCTCAGGCTCGACCGGCTACGCCTGCGAGGTCCCAAAGGCGCCCGCGACGAGTTCCTGCTCGCCGCCACCGCCCAAAACCTGAGGAAACTGGCCAAGCTGATCCCGTTCCCAGCGCCAGTCATGGCCACCTGAGGTCAGAAGGCCTCCTCAACCTCCCCGACGGCTGCGCCAGATCACCTCCCCAAGCCGTCGCCAGCGGGGTTCTTCAACACAATCGGTCGTTAGCGGACTCTAGCTCGCGGCCGGAGAGCGGACCTTCGCTATGACCGCTCACATGGGGATTCTGGGGTCAAGGGGTCAGTTTAGCGGCGCATTGGCAGCGCTCCTGCGGTTGGTTCGGATCCGAGGTCTGAGCCCGTCTGGGTGATCCGACGCGGTTGGCGCCAGATCAAGCTCACATACGGTCGCCGCGGCTTGCGGCAGCACCAACATCCCGCGTGCGGCGGGCGGGGCTCAGGAGGGCGGGACCATTCTTTGAGCCGGCGGTTGAGGCCATCGGTCATATCGGTTCGTCCGCCTGGATCCGTGAGGACCGATCCGGTCCTTCGGGATGGGGGGCTAGGTCGCCGCTTTCATCACGGCGCCTTCGATGACGACGCCGGCGGATATGTACTTCCACAGGGCGACGAGGAGCTTGCGGGCCAGGGCGACGATGGTCGTCTTGCGCATCCGCCCGCCAAGGCGCTGGACCCGCTCGTGGAACCAGAGGCTTAGCTGGGATCGGGGCTGGTTCTTGAGCCACAGCCAGGCCAGCTCGACCATGGCAGTCCGCAAGCGCGGGTTGCCGGCCTTGGACACGCCCTGCTCGTGGTCGATCGACCCGCTCTTCCACGGCGTCGGCGCCAGGCCGGCGTAGGCGGCGAGCTGCCTTCGGTTGTCGAAGTGGCGGAACAAGCCCTCCGACCAGAGGACGGCGGCGGTCTCGGGCCCGATGCCCTTCAGCTCCGCCAGCATGGACGCCGGCGAGGCCGTCTCACTTGGCGCCGGCTCGAGCAAGGCCGCCCGCTCCGCCTCGACGACCTTCAGTTGCGCCAGCGTGACCTCCAACCGGTCCAGCTCGCGGACGATCTGCGCCTTCAGGTGCGTCGGCAGCGGTCTGCCATCGCCCGTCGCGAGCTCTTCCAGCCGAGAGCGTCTGTTCCGGAGCAGCGGCTCGTAGCCGAACACCCCCTGGGCGAAGAGCAGACCCTTGATCCGGTTGACGTGCCGCACGCGCTCGCTCACCAGCGTCTTGCGCTCACGGCAGAGGCGGCGGCGGTCCTCCTCTTCGGGCGTCGGCGGCCTGGCCATCGAGCATACCCTGGGCTCGCCGCGCTTGTAGGCCATCAGCGTGCGCAACAGCGTCTCGCCGTCGATCCGGTCGGTCTTCGCGCGGCGTCGCCGGCGCGAGGTCAGGATCGAGGCCGCGTCGACCACGTGGCTCTCGATCCCTTCGCTCTCCAGCACGCGGTGGATCCAGAACCCGTCCAGTCCCGCCTCCTGGATGACGATGATCGGGAAGTCCCGGCCGGTCCGCGCCTCAGCCCTGCGCTTTAGCTCGCAGAAGCGCCGCAACAACCCAGCGACGTCGCCCGCCTGAACGGCGTGCTTGGACATCTTCTCGCCTGCGCCTGGCGACAGCGATGTGATCAGCCAGATCCTGCGAGACAGTTCCAATGAAACGAAAACGGCTCCAAGATCAGTGCGGATAGCGCTCTGCTCTTGGCCTTGGTGATGATGCACGGACATCGATCGCCTCCTGAGAGTGGGTGGGTAGCAACCTCACTCTGCAGGAGCCGGAGCGGAGCGCTATCCACTCCCCATGGGATCTTTGAGTCAAAAGCAGTCATAACTCGCGGCCCGTAACGGCAATTCGAGCGGGGGCGCCAATGTCGGGTTTCCCCCCTCTGCGGACTTTCGGAAGGTCTGCTTTCGGGCAGTTTAAGTCTCGGTCTACCCGGGCATGGCAGGCGGCAGGAGACGTGATCGACCTCCGGGCCGCGCCACGGTGTCCGCAGCCCGCACCCGACACCGGCGCGGGTCGTCCTGGCGAGCACCAAATTCCACGAGCACAACGCCGCGCGTGGTCGCGCTTTGGGCTCCGCAAAATTCCTGGGGTCTTTTGAGGCGGTCGACATGTTGATGCCCAGCCGCACCGGCCAAGCGCTTGTGATGGCGATGCGGTAGCGCTGACGAGGTTCGTGCTGGTCCAGCTCAGCGTGAGCGGGCGATCGGCGCTTGCAGGGACGCGGCGTCGATCGCCAAGTCCCCGGCGAGCCGTGTCGGCACTACTCTCCCGGCGGGAACGTTTTCAGATATGCTTCGACGCGCTCACGTCTAGACGGGTCTAGTTCCAGTATTGCCGTTCTGGCCAAATCGTCAAATCGACCAATATGATCGTTTATCTTATCCACAACGCGGTTTATTTCAGCCGTTGTCACGGGTTTGTACTCAAATACGAGCGAACGTCTTGCCGATATCTCCAGGCGATGCGGCTTGGTACCATGGGAGAGCGATCCGATCGTCCGGCGCAGCCCTGAGCCCGCGCCTCGCCTTCCAGGGTTCGAAGGGCTTCAAGATCGGTCGAATGCCGTTCCAGATCGGCAGGATCACTTCGTAAGACGACAGGTGATGGGTCGCATCTACCCTCCGGTAGTCCGTCATATTGAGGGGCCGCCTCGGTGGCGTGAACCTGGTCTCTTCGAGGATCGCCTTGAAATTAGCTTCGACCTCTATACAGGCTCGCATAAGCAACGAATGGATTCGGTAGGAATAAGTCTGTCGTGACTCGTTGCTCGGTTCAATATACTCGAATATTGAGCGCAGATCGTCTTGTATTAGCACAAACGCGCGCACATAGTGCTCAGCGTCGGCCGCATATGCCCCGTCTCGAATGTAAGCCCAGCGGCTGTACCCCGACTGGGGGTGGCCGGGCTTCATCTCACGCCAATTGCGGTGGAACGGCTTCGGCTCACTCACTGCGCGATTACCTCTTGAAGGACCCGGCGACGACAGCCACGCCGACACCAATCGCAAAGCTGACGAGGTTCGAGATGACGAAGCCGACTACGCCGAGCAGCGCCGGGTTTGCCTTCCTGAAACGTTCGAGGCCGGGGAGCAGAGGCGGGCCTCCCGTTTGATCGGCTCTGCGGCTCTTCAGTTCATGAGCACGCGCCTTGAGTTGCTGTGCGACTTGGACTCGCTCGACCACGCCGACAACCGCGCCTGGCTGGCCTAGTTTGCCCTTAACCGCCATCGCGCGGTTGAGGAGCAGGGTTCGCTTCGAGGCGATGAGGTCGCTCGCCTGTCTCGCGACAATTGCTAGATCGGGGGTCGCCACCGCTTCCATCGCAGCTTCGGTGGCATGCACATGGCGCTCAACAAAGTCCTCGATGCTCAGGAGGACAAACCGGTCGAAGACTGCGACCGGGGAACCAGAAAACTTGATGCCTGCATAGTTGACGTCACCCATCCGCGGGTGGTTGAGCTTCAACGGCAGACCCGCCGAGAATTGCATCAGCCACTTTGTGATTGCCTCGCGATCAAGCGCGTCCGCCTCCGCGGCGAGCGTCCGTTGAAGGTCCTGAACGACGGGATGGGGCGCCTGGGCTAGGTTGCGGTCGGTCAGCTGTTGCGCCCCCCCTCGCTCGGCGCTGGTGGCTTCCTGCGAGGTGGCGACGCAAAGCCCCAGTTCCGCGCCCGACCCGGTTCTGAGGCGTCTGAAACGAAGCTGGTCGGGACGTGGATTGAAACGCTAGCCTTCGGGCGTCGCGCGCCGCAGATCGAGCAGGCCGCGCGGCGCTCCAAATCGTCGAGCGTCGTCTCGGCGCCCCAGCGCTCCAGCGCCTCGGTCGCCTTCAGCGTCAGCCCATAAGGGCGGCTGAGCTTGTGCAGCTCACCGCTGAAGCCGTTGTCGAGCGGCACCGCCACGTTCGCGCTACAGCCGAAGCAGACGAGGATCCCGCGGTCGGGCTCGGCGAGGTGGCGGAGGGACGCGCTGGGCATCAGCGTTTGGCGGGGGAGTCCGTCACCGGCACCGGCGCGGTGTTGGCCAGCTCGGACGGGAACGCCTGGTCGAACTGGTCGAAGACTTGCTTTTGCTGGATGGCTCGAACCTTAGAGAGGATCTCAGGCGAGTAGTAACGCCGAATATCCTTGTATGAAATCTCCTCAGAGAGACCTACGTCGTGTGCGATCTTCTCGATCACGATAAGGTATCGCTCGACTATCACGCTGTTGTCTGCCGGCTTGGCTTCCGTTGCAGTGAGGAAGTGGTCAAAGGCGTCCCTGACTTGGGGACTCTTCTTAAACGCCACGGGTATCATGTTCAGCGCGTTCACCGACTGCTCGTATGCGATTGTGGCTCGGTGCTGCAGCAGCGTTGCAAAGATCTGCGTCTTCAGCTGGCGCTCTCTCTCCTCGGCTTGTGTCTGCTTCCGGAGCTGCTCGGCGAAGTCCGCGGCCAGCCTAGGCGCCCGAAAGGCCGCCCACACAGCCAACCCGGCTGTCCCGAGCGTTAGGAAGCCGGCGACCGCCTGGGCCCATGCTGCCGCCTCAATGCCGGTCATTTGGCATCGCCCATCAAAAAACAGCCCCGGAACCTGAAACGGAACCTGGCCCTCGGCTTGGCTCTCAACAGGGTTGGCGGAAGCGGCCTAACCTATTGATTTCCTTGGTCGGAGCGGCGGGATTCGAACCCACGACCCCTTGACCCCCAGTCAAGTGCGCTACCAGGCTGCGCCACGCTCCGTGCCATCAAGGCAGCGCCGTTATAGGGACGGCGTCGCGCCACGGCAATCAGCGGTATCAGGCCGCCAAGGCTTGGCCATGCGCCGCGCCGTTCGAGTGTCGCGACGCTTGATAGGCCAGAACACGCCACTCGCGACGGTGGGAGATCGGCTTGGCGGACGACCCTTCGCACGACGTCTTCATCAGCTATTCGTCGAAGGACAAGCTGACGGCCGATGCGATCTGCGCGGCGCGCGAGCGCGACGGCGCTCGCTGTTGGATCGCACCGCGCGACGTTCTTGCTGGTGAAGAGTGGGCCTAGTCGATCGTTCAGGCCATCAACGGCGCAAAGGTGTTCATCCTGGTGTTCTCGGGGTTCGCCAATGCCTCGCCGCAAATCCGCCGCGAGGTCGAGCGGGCCGCCTGGCTGAATCAGCACCCGGAGTGACGGGTGCGCCGACGGCCTATCGACCGGTCAGCACGCGGTCGAGTTCGGCTTTGGCGGCTTCGAGCATGCCGAGCGTGTCGAGCAGCGCCTCGCGGTGGGCGAGGTTCGGCGGGGCCTCGGCGAGCCCGGCGGGCGGCGCGGCCGGGGGCGGCGCAGCGCTCTCGACGGCCGCGGCGTCGGCGGCGCCGACCACGCGGCGGATGCCCTCCTCGCGGTGCAGCCTCTGGACGCCCTTGATGGTGTAGCCCTCGTCGTGGAGCAGGCGCATGACGCCGCGCAGCACCGCGATGTCCTGCGGCCGATAGAAGCGCCGGCCGCCGGCGCGTTTCATCGGCCGGATGAACGAGAACTTGGCTCTCCCAGAAGCGCAGCACGTGCTGGGGCACGCCGAGCTCGTCGGCGGCCTCGGAGATGGTGCGGAACGCCTCCGGGCCCTTGGCCAACCGCCGCCCTCGCCCCTTGGCTCGCTAGCCGTCGAGGCCGCGGTCGACCCGCGCCTTCATCACCTGCGAGGCGCGAAAGCCGATCACCCGCCGCGGTTCGATCGGCAGCCGGCTCGCCGGTCTTCGGATTGCGCCCCATGCGCTCGCGCTTGGCGCGGACCTGGAAGACGCCGAAACCCGACAGCTTGACCGTTTGGCCCCGCGCGAGCGCCTCGGCGACCAGGTCGAGCGTGCGCTCGACCAGGCCGGCGCAGTCCTGGCGGGTCAGGCCCACCTCTTCGTGCACGGCCTCGCAGAGGTCCGCCCGCGTGACCGTTTCGCCCTTCATCGCATGCCCCCGCATTCGTCCAGCCGTCCCCGCCACTTTGCATGCCGCGAAGGGGGCGCAGAGTCAAAGACTTCCAGCGGTTCTTTGCTAGAGCCTGATGACGCAGGCGCCCCAGGTCAGGCCGCCGCCCATGGCTTCGACCAGCAGCAGCTGCCCAGGCTTGATGCGGCCGTCGTCGATGCCCTGCGCCCAGGCCAGCGGGATCGAGGCGGCCGAGGTGTTGGCGTGCTCGGCCACGGTGGAGATCACCCGCGCCTCGTCGATGCCGAGGCGATGGGCGACGCCTTCCAGGATGCGCTGGTTGGCCTGGTGGGGGATGAACCAGTCGACCTCCGCCATGCTCGACGCCGGCGGTCGCCGCCGCGGCCGAACACGGCCTCGGAGATGTTGACCACCGCGTGGCGGAACACCTGGTTGCCCTGCATGCGCAGCTTGCCGACCGTGCCGGTGGTCGACGGGCCGCCGTCGACGTAGAGCAGGTCCTGCTTGGTCCCGTCGCCGCGCAGCGCGAAGCCCGAGCACGCCGCGGTCGGCTGGCGTCGCCCTTGCCCTCACGCGGCTCGAGCACCACCGCGCCCGCGCCGTCGCCGAACAGGACGCAGGTGCCGCGGTCGGTCCAGTCCATCAGCCGGGTCATGGTCTTCGGCGCCGATGACCAGCGCGCAGCTGGCGCAGGCCGCGGGCGACGAAGCTGTCGGCGACGCCAGCGCATAGACGAAGCCGGAGCAGACCGCCTGGACGTCGAAGGCGATGCCGATCGGCGCGCCGAGCTTGCGCTGCACGATGCGCGGCGGTGGCCGGAAAGGTCAGGTCGGGCGTGGTGGTGGCGACGATGATCAGGTCGACGTCGGCCGGCGTGCGGCCGGCGGCCGCCAGCGCCTTCGCGCGCGGCCGCGACGGCCAGGTCGGAGGTGGCCTCGCCGTCGGCGCGGCGCGGCGGCGCTGGCGGATGCCGGTGCGCTCGACGATCCAGGCGTCGCTGGTGTCGACGATCTTGGCCAGATCGTCGTTGGTGACGATCTCGGCGGGCAGATAGCCGCCCACGCCGGTGACGACGCTGCGCAAAACCGAACTCACGCCAGCTTCTCCGCGGGCTCGACTTTCGGTTTCGGCGAGCGCCGCGGTCAGATGTTGCAGGTTGCGGCTCGATCTCCGCCGCGATAGTCACTTTCCGCGAGGTCGGCCGCCAGCCGGACGGCGCTGGCGAAGCCTCTTGCGTCAGCGCCGCCGTGGCTTTTGACCACAATTCCGTTCAGGCCCAGGAACGGCACGCCGCGGTCGGGCTCGACGCGCGCGCGCATGCGGCGCAAGGCCGACTGGGCGATGAAGCCGCCGATCCGTCGCCAGCACCGACCCGGAGAGCGCCGCGCGCAGCTCGGTGCGGATGAAGCGCGCGGTCCCTTCGGCGGTCTTCAGCGCCACGTTGCCGGTGAAGCCGTCGGTGACGACCACGTCGACCGCGCCCTTGGTAGATGTCGTCGCCCTCGACGAACCCGCGGTAGTCGAGCGACGAAGCCGCCCTCGCGCAGCAGGCGGTGGGCCTCGCGCACCTCCTCGTGGCCCTTCTGGTCCTCCGCGCCGACGTTGAGCAGGCCGACGCTCGGCCGCTCGATGCCGTGCACGGCGCGGTGGAAGGCCGCGCCCATGATGGCGAACTCGACCAGCCGCTCGGCGTCGCAGTCGATGTTGGCGCCGACGTCGAGCACCGTGGTGATGCCGTGCAGCGATGGCCAGCTGGCGCGACGAGGGCCGGGCGGTCGAGCTCGGCCGACCATGCGCAGGATCAGCTTGGAGATGGCCATCAGCGCGCCGGTGTTGCCGGCGGAGACGGCCGCGTGGGCCTCGCCGTCGCGGATCGCTTCCACCGCGTTCCACAGGCTGGAGCCCTTGCCGCGGCGCATGGCCTGGGCCGGCTTCTCGTCGCCGGCGATGATCTGCTCGGTGTGGCGGACCTCGCTCAGCGCTCGGGCGCCTGGATGCCGCGCCAGCTCGGGTTCGATCCGAGCCTGGTCGCCGTGCAGCAGGAAGCGGAGGTTCCTCGCCCGCCACGCTTCGGCCTCGGCGGCCAGGCCGGCCACGATCACGGGCGGACCGAAGTCGCCGCCCATGGCGTCGATGGAGATCACCGTCGGGTCGGGCACGGCGCTTTGGGAAGCCCCCTTGAGAGGTGGATGGCGCCGGCGAAGGCGGCCGGACGATACAGCGGCCCCTTTGGCGATGCAAAGCGGCCGCTAGCTGTTCTTCAAGCGCCCCAGGACGTCGAACGGCGACGGCGCAACCGGCGCCTCGGGGCCTCGAACTCGGCCCCGGGCTTGCGCGGAAATGGGTCGAGCTCGAGCGCCAGGTGCTCGACGACATAGCCGCCGAGATCGATCGTTTCGCCGACGAGTTCGTCCGGCGGGTCCTCGGCGTCGGGGTCGATGACGAGCTCCTGTTCGACCGCCGGCGCGTTCGGACTGCCAGGGGGCACGACGCGGACGATAAAGTCGCCGGCGAGCAGCGTCGTGAACGGATCGAGGCTCACGCTGCAGATCTGCTCGATCTCGGCTTCCCAGCGGCCCTTGATCTCGGCGCCGTCGAGCCATGCCGACAGGGTGATGTCCGCCTCGAGCGCATCGACGCGCTCCGAGGTCCAGCACATTGGCGATCGCCCCGCGCTCCCGCGCACCGGCGACCAAGCGGCGGGTCGCGCCGCGCCGGGCTTCGCCGAGCTCAATCGTTGCCGGCCACGGCGATCCGTCGGCGCTCACGCTGCGGGCTCCGGCCAGGCGACCTCGCCGTCCAGAAGCGCGACCAGCGGCTGCGCGGCGAGCGCGCTCTCGCAGCGCCTCACGTAGGCGGCCAGGACCGCGCGCCCCTCCCCGCTCGCGCCAGCGAACACGGTCCGCCCGATCAGCGCCTCGAGCGCTTCCGCTTCGCCGCCGAGCGCGGCTTCGTAAGCCTTGGCGCGGCCGTAGAAGGCCTCGCCCAGCCGGCGCATCCGGCGCGGCACCGACAGGTCGCCGACGCCGGTTTCGCGCAGAGCGTTGTCGAGCGCGCTCGTGTAGGTGTCGAACAGAGCTTGGCTGGTCTCGGCCGCTTCGGCCCCTTCGCCGCGCAGCCGGTGCAGCAGCAGGATCACGTGCAGGCTGTAGAGCTCGAAGCGGCCCTCGATCGTGTCGGGCGCGCCGAGCGATGCGTAGAACGCCGGCGCGCGCGCCTGGGCGACCGACGGCGGCGTAGAGCTTGGACGCCATGGCCTTCGTCCGACGCGGGCGGAACAGGCTTTGCAGCAACGGGTCGCCTCACTTTCGCCGTCGGCCGCGGCTAGGCGGCCATTGAACTAGGTGTTCGGGGGCGATAGGTCAAAGCCCTCGCTTCTTCGCGTTGAGGCCGTCAAGCATGTTCCGCCGCGCCACGCCGTTCCTGCTCGGGCTCGCCGCATCGGCGGCGCTTGTCGGCGCCTGCACGCCGACGACCAGCTTCCAGGGTTTCCAGGCGATCGACGCCAAGCCGCAGGACGTGCAAGGTCGGCGTCGACACGCGCGACAGCGTCCGCGCCAAGCTGGGGACGCCGTCGGTCGTCTCCACCTTCGATCCGGACGTCTGGTACTACATCTCGCAGGTCACCGAGAACCAGAGCTTCTACCGCCAGCGGCTGATCCGCCGCGACGTGGTGGCCATCTCGTTCAACAAGGGCGGCGACATGGTCGCCAAGGTCGACGACCTGACGCTGAAGGACGGCCGGGTGATCGCCTTCGATGGCCACGACCACGCCGACCCGCGGCCGCGAGCTGACGGTCATCGAGCAGCTGATCGGCTCGATCGGCAACGGCCAGCTGAACAACCCCAGCCAAGAGCAAAACCCCGGCTCCCGCCCGGGCCAGCCCTAGCCGTCCCTCGCGAGAACTTTGGCGCGAGCTGACGCTTTGCCGCGTTCGTGGCGTCCTTGGCGGTCGAAAAGCTGAGTCTCCGCGTTCGCGGGAATCGGGAGTCTAGCGGAACTTACGGGCGAGGACCGCCAGCAGCAGCAGGGCGACGATGTTGGTGATCTTGATCATCGGGTTCACCGCCGGGCCGGCGGTGTCCTTGTAGGGATCGCCGACGGTGTCGCCGGTGACCGCGGCCTTGTGGGCCTCGGAGCCCTTGCCGCCGTAGTTGCCCTCTTCGATCAGCTTCTTGGCGTTGTCCCAGGCGCCGCCGCCGGAGGTCATCGAGATGGCGACGAAGAGGCCGGTGACGATCACGCCGACCAGCATCGCGCCCAGCGCCGAGAAGGCGTTGGCCTTGCCGGCGATCAGGCGGATCACGAAGAACAGCACGATCGGCGAGGCGACCGGCAGCAGCGACGGGACGATCATCTCGCGGATCGCCGCGCGTGGTCAGGATGTCGACCGCCCGGCCGTACTCCGGCTTGACCTCGTAGGTCATGATGCCGGGGTTCTCCTTGAACTGGCGGCGCACCTCGGCGACCACGGCCTCGGCCGCGCGGCCCGACCGCGGTCATCGACAGCCCGCCGAACAGGAACGGCAGCAGGCCGCCGAACAGCAGGCCGACGACGACGTAGGGGTTGGAGAGGTCGAAGGCGACCGCGCCCAGGCCGGCGAAGAACGGGAACTGGCGCGGCGTTGGCGCGAGAAGTACTTCAGGTCCTGGGTGTAGGCGGCGAACAGCACCAGGGCGCCGAGGCCCGCCGAGCCGATCGCATAGCCCTTGGTCACCGCCTTGGTGGTGTTGCCGACCGCGTCCAGCGCGTCGGTGGAGACGCGCACCTCGCGCGGCAGGCCGGCCATTTCGGCGATGCCGCCGGCGTTGTCGGTGACCGGCCCGAAGGCGTCCAGGGCGACGATGAAGCCGGCCAGCGACAGCATGGTGGTGGTGGCGATGGCGATGCCGAACAGGCCGGCCAGGATTGTAGGTGACGACGATGCCGGCGATGATCACCAGCGCCGGCAGCGCGGTGGACTCCAGCGACATGGCCAGGCCCTGGATCACGTTGGTGCCGTGGCCGGAGACCGAGGCCTTGGCGATCGACTTCACCGGCCGAAAGCCGGTGCCGGTGTAGTATTCGGTGATCACCACGATCGCGGCGGTCACCGCCAGGCCGACCAGGCCGCAGCCGAACAGCGCGTTCGGCGCCGACCGCCTGTGCGCGCCGACCGTGACGCCGGCGGCCGGGCACCAGCTTGTGGATCACCCACCAGACCGCGCCGATCGAGAGCACGCCGGTGACGATCAGGCCCTGGTAGAGGGCGCCCATGATGTTGTTGTTCTTGCCCAGGCGCACGAAGAAGGCGCCGATGATCGAGGTGACGATGCAGACCGCCGCAGATGGCCAGCGGCAGCAGCATCATGTTGCTGACGACCGCCGTGCCGCGGAAGAAGATCGCCGCCAGCACCATGGTGGCGACCGTGGTCACCGCGTAGGTCTCGAACAGGTCGGCGGCCATGCCGGCGCAGTCGCCGACGTTGTCGCCCACGTTGTCGGCGATGGTGGCGGCGTTGCGCGGGTCGTCCTCGGGGATGCCGGCCTCGACCTTGCCCACCATGTCGCCGCCGACGTCGGCGCCCTTGGTGAAGATGCCGCCGCCGAGACGGGCGAAGATGGAGATCAGCTAGGCGCCGAAGCCGAGCGCCACCAGGCGAGTCGACCACGTCGCGGCTGGTATTCGGCCAGCCCGCAGGCCCACGGTCAGGAACGGTGAAGTAGCCGGCGACGCCGAGCAGCGCGAAGCCCGCCACCAGCATGCCGGTGATGGCGCCGGAGCGGAAGGCGAGCGAGAGGCCCTTGGCCAGGCTCTCGCTGGCCGCCTGCGCGGTGCGCACGTTGGCGCGCACCGAGATCAGCATGCCGGCGAAGCCGGCCGCGCCCGAGAGCGTCGCGCCGATCAGGAAGCCGAGCGCCGCAGTCCAGCCGATCAGGAAGAAGACGGCGATCAGGATCACGACGCCGACCATGGCGATGGTGGTGTACTGCCGGCGCAGGTAGGCCTGCGCCCCCTCCTGGATGGCGGCGGCGATCTCCTGCATCCGCGCGTTGCCGGCCGGCAGCCGCATCAGCGGCGCCGACTGGATGGCGCCGTAGGCCACGGCCAGCACGCCGGCGGCGATCACCAGCCAAAGAATGGAACTCATGGTCTAAGCGCCCCTTCGTGTTCTTCTGCACACGGGACATGCGGCCAACAGGCGCGCTCTATTCGCGCCGGCCTGGCCGCCTTCCCGGGATGGACGAGGGCGTGCGAAACGACACGCCCGAAAAAAGCGCGCGGAAAGTGCCAAATGTGGGCTGGCTACGCAACCGCCCGCGAAAGTCGAAGAAAATCAGCTAGGGGGCAGCGTGTGGCGCCCGGACGAAGTGCTGCGCCGTCTGGCTGATGACGACGACCCCGCGCACGTTACCCTGGCCGGCGATGGCGACCGCGTCGCGGAACAGGGTGGCGTCGAGCTTGGCCTCGTCGATCCGATTGTAGTCGTTGGCGACCACGAACGGCGTCCGATAGGCGTCGCGCACCAGCGCATCGCGGAAGAAGGGCTCCTTGTCTCGGAGTGCAAAGTCGTCGGCGCGGGGGCTGAGCATGACCTTGGCGGTGACGAAGATGTAGTTCACGACCCTTCCGTCGGCGACGACTGGCAGCGCCACAGGCGAGAGCGTCACCGCGTGGTCGTCGGGCGGGTTCTGCGGATCGGCCGCCCAGGCCGAGCCCGCAAGGGCGAGCAATCCGACGATGGCGAGGACGAGGCTGCGCATGCGCGAAAGCCTACCCCGCAAGCATTAATGAGCTCTCGCTAAGCCGCGCTTGAACCGGTCCCCTGCATCGGGAACGAGCCCGCCCGGCGCCATTCGGCGACCGGACCGGCGGTTCGCCAGAGCTCGAGCGTCTGCGCCTCGAAGCGAATGCCGGCCACGCCCGCGCCGAGCGCCTCGCCCTTCAGGTCTTCGAACGCCGCGGGCGTCCCGTCGGGATAGGCCAGGCTGAGGTGCGGCGCATAGGCGTCTCCGCGCTCGACGCCGAACGCCACCCGCGCCTCGACATTGGCCGCCATCACCGGCTCGGTCGGTTCGACTTCGGCGAACAGGCGGCGGTAGCGGTTCGGATCCAGCGGCCGCGCGACGATCTGTCCGAGCACGATCTCGTAGGGCGTCAGCCTCTCGGCCAGCGACCGCGCGGGCGCGAGCAGCTCGGTCGGCTCTGCCGCGAGCGAACCTATGAGCGTGACGTGTGGATCGAACGGCTCGCCTTCTGAGCGCCGCGCCAGCGCGTCGATCACGTCGCGAAGCCGCGCAAAGGTCGCGCCAGAGCGATTGGGAACGAGCCAGATGGAGTGGGCTGAAATTGGGGACATGTACGATTTCCCACTCGCGAAGCCTGCCCGTGCGCGTCAGCGCCTAAATCGTACATGTCCCCGATTTCCGTCCCCAATTTCAGCCGACGCTCTCCAGCCGCTCGAGGGCGCCTTCGAGCTTGGCCCTCGCGGCCTCGGCCTCGGCCAGCCGTTCGCGGTTCTCTTCGACCACCTCCTCGGGCGCGCGGGCGACGAAGTCGGCATTGGCCAGCTTCTTCGCGGTCCTTTCGGCGTCGGCGGCAAGCGCTGCGATGTCCTTCGCCAACCGGGCGCGTTCGCTCGCGACGTCGATGATCCCGGCGATGGTGAGCGCGCCGGTCGCCTCGCCGGCGACAAACTGCACCGCGCCAGCCGGCGGTGCGTCGGCGAGCTCGATCGAAGCCAGCCGCGCCAGCCGCTCGATCAGCACGCGATGGCGGGCCAGGCGCTCGCGCGTGGCCGCGCCGGCGCCGACCAGTACGAGCGGCGCCCGCGCCGCGGGCGGCACGTTTGTCTCGGCGCGAATGGAGCGGACGGAATCGACGAGGTCGATCAGCCACGCGATTTCCGCTGTCGCCTCAGCGTCGGTCCAGTCGGCGCGCGCCTGCGGCCAGGCGGCGCCGATCAGGAGCCCTTCGGACGGATCGCTGAACTCCGCCCACAGCGTCTCGGTGATGAACGGGCTGATCGGGTGCAGCAGCTTGAGGCAGACGCGGAGCGTCCAGGCGGCCATGGCGCGGGTCTCGGCCTTCGCCGCCTCGTCGTCGCCGGCCAGGATCGGCTTGGCCAGCTCGACGTACCAGTCGCAGAAGACGTTCCAGATGAAGCGGTAGAGCGCGCCGGCCGCCTCGTGCGAACGCGCAGGCGTCCAGCGCCTCGGTGACCGCGGCGATCGGTCTTCATCGCCTCGCCGCGGATCCAGCGGTTCAGCGCCGTTTGCGCGCGCGGCCGGGATCGAAGCCCTCGACCGGAACGCAGCCGTTCATCTGGCAGAAGCGCGCCGCGTTCCACAGCTTGGTGCCGAAATTTCGCGATACCCTTCAATGCGTTGCCGCGACAGTCTGATGTCTGCGCGCCTGGCCCGACAGCGCGGTCAGGGTGAAGCGCAGGGCGTCGCAGCCATAGTCGTCGATCAGCTCCAGCGGATCGAGCACGTTGCCCTTGGTCTTCGACATCTTGCGCCCCTCGGCGTCGCGGATGAGGGCGTTGATGAACACGCGGCGGAAGGGGACCTCGCCCATGAAGTGCAGGCCCATCATCATCATCCGGGCGACCCAGAAGAAGATGATGTCGAAGCCGGTGACCAGGGTGTGGGTCGGGTAGAAGCGCGTCGAGGTCGTCGGTCTCCTCCGGCCAGCCCAGGGTCGAGAACGGCCAAAGCGCCGACGAGAACCAGGTGTCGAGCACGTCCTCGTCCTGGCGCAGCGGCTCGTCGCGGCCATAGTGCTCGCGCGCGGCGGCGCATGGCCTCCGCCTCGGTCTCCTCGACGAAGATGCGCGCCGTCGGGACCGTACCAGGCCGGAATGCGGTGGCCCCACCAGAGCTGGCGCGAGATGCACCAGGGCTCGATGTTGCGCATCCATTCGAAGATAGGTCTTCTCCCAGGCCCTCGGCTCGAAGACCGGTTCGGCCCTCCTCCACCGCCGCGATCGCCGGCTGCGGCCAGGACCTTGGCGTCGACGTACCACTGGTCGGTCAGATAGGGCTCGACGACCGCGCCGGAGCGCTCGCCGTGCGGAACAGCTGTGGCGCGTGGGCTCGACGCCGCGCAGCAGGCCCAGCGCCTCCATCGCCTCGACGACCTTCTTGCGCGCGGCGAAGCGGTCGAGGCCGCGGTACTCCGGCGGAACGCTCGTCGTTCAGCCGCGCCTGGGGGTCGAAGATGTTGATCATCGGCAGCCGATGGCGCTGGCCGACGCGGAAGTCGTTGAAATCGTGCGCCGGCGTGATCTTGACCGCGCCCGAGCCCTTCTCCGGGTCGGCGTAGTCGTCGGCGATGATCGGGATCGGGCGGCCGACGATCGGCAGGCGCACGCACTTGCCGATCAGCGCCTTGTAGCGCTCGTCGGCGGATGCACCGCGACGGCGGTGTCGCCCAGCATGGTCTCGGGCCGGGTGGTGGCGACGACGATCTCGCCGGAGCCGTCCTCGAGCGGATAGGCGAAGTGCCAGAAGTGCCCGTCGACCTCGCGCTGCTCGACCTCGAGGTCGGAGATCGCGGTCTGCATCTCCGGGTCCCAGTTCACCAGCCGCTTGTCGCGATAGATCAGCTTTTGCTTGTGCAAGGCTCACGAACACCTTGCGAACCGCCCGCGACAGGCCCTCGTCGAGCGTGAAGCGCTCGCGGCTCCAGTCGCAGGAGGCGCCCAGGCGGCGCAGCTGGTTGCACGATCGCGCCGCCTGAAACCGCCTTCCACTCCCAGACCTTCTCGACGAACGCCTCGCGGCCCATGTCGCGCCGGCCGATGTTGCCGCTGGCGGCCAGCTGGCGCTCGACCACCATCTGGGTGGCGATGCCGGCGTGGTCCGTGCCCGGCAGCCACAGCGCCGCCTTGCCCGCGCATCCGCTCGAAGCGGATCAGGACGTCCTGCAGCGTGTTGTTGAGCGCGTGGCCGATGTGCAGCGAGCCGGTGACGTTCGGCGGCGGGATGACGATCGAGAACGGCTCGGCCGCGGGGTTGCGCGCCAGCACGCCGTCAGGCGAGAACGCGCCCGACGCCTCCCAGCGGTCATAGAGGTCGGTTTCGACGGCTTTGAAATCGAAGGTCTTGTCGAGCATAGAAGTCCATGGTCCGCGCGCTACCGATTAAACATCCGCTCACCCCCGCGAAAGCGGGCCGATGCGTTTTCCCGAAACGATGTGGTCGCTGGCGCGCCCAATTTAACCGCCAAGGTCGCCAAGGACGCCAAGAGCGATAGCTGAAGCGCTGGGGTCAGGGTCGGAACCCCTTGGCGTCCTTAGCATGCTTGGCGATCAGAAAGCAGACTGTCCGCTAGCGCGGAATGCGGCCGTTCCAAGTCCCGAAGTAAGAAAGTCTAACGTACTCGCCGGCGGGCGATGCGTTCGACTTCTTCTTCGACTTTCGCCTGCACGATGGCCGGCAAGTGCTCGTCCAGCCATGCCTTGAGCAGCGGATTGAGCAGCTCGCGCACGACGTCCTCGAGCGTGCGGCTGCCGCGCGGCATGCCGATCGAGCGGGTGAGCTGGCCGAAAGCGGACGCGGTTTCGTCGGCGGTCGGCTCGCTGACCAGAGGCTCGTCGTCGACCGCCGGGGCGAACGCGACCGGCTCGGGCTCGGGCTCCGGCGCTGGCGCGGCGGCGTGGGCCTCGATGTCGCCATGGGTCTCGACTGCCGGCTCAGGCTCGGGCGTCGGCAGCGGATTGGTCAACTCGAGCACCTCCTCCGCCTCGACTTCGGCTACGACGGCGGGCTCAGGCTCGGCGGGCGCCGCGTCCGCGGCCGGCGCAGACTCGCCCTGCGGCTCATCCTCCGAGATGATCCGCCTGATGGAGGCCAGGATCTCCTCCATGGTCGGTTCCTGGACGTTCGGTTCAGACATGGCCTTGCCGCGGTTAGCAAAAAGGAGGTCGCCGAATTCGGCAGCGTAGGCGGACTAGGGCGATCCTGCAAACCTCGCGTGGACAGGCGTCGCGCTCCGCTGCACTCGCTAGAACACGAAGCTGGCCTTCGCCTCAAAACCAGGCAGGACCGGCGGCGCGGCGTCGAACACCCCCCGCCAACCGACCCCATCAGCGCCGCGCTGATAGAGCCTGAGCGCGCCCACGCGGCCATCGCGCACCACGACCGCCAGCCGCCCTTCGGGCGCCAGCGCATTCAGCCAGGTCTGGGCGGGGCGCCCTCGACGGCGCCTTCGCAGACGATCACGTCGTAGGCGCCCTCGATCGGCGCGGCCAGGTCATTGTCGTCGCGCCGGGCGACCTCCAGGCCCATGGCCCCAAGCACCAGGGCGGCATAGGGCGCGGCGATCGCCAGCGCCCGCTCGCCGGACATCGGCCGCACGGCCTGCAGCATCTTGGCCGCCTCTCGTGGCCGCATGAGGAAGCGGCCGGGCGCGTATTCCACCTCGGCGTCTGCGTAGGCCAGATAGGCCCGCCCCGCCGGGCAGAGCCTCTCGCGTGGGACCGCGCGCATAGCGACCTGGATCGTCAGCATGGTGACGTCGTTTGGACGCACCTGGCTGTCAACCATCGTCTGGCGCTGGGGGGCGAAGTCGGGCGGCGGCATCGTGTCGGGCGCGGCGGGCCTTGGGGAGGCGGGAATCGGGCCGCTTATAGGGCGGCTCTTAACGTGAGCGCAATCGAGCCTCTGCCATCCATTGTTACGCAGCGGGGCATCTGTTAGCCATCGCGGCCTTAAAAGACCTGCCTCGTGGCCTGGTGGCGGAGTGGTGACGCAGCGGACTGCAAATCCGCGTACCCGAGTTCGATTCTCGGCCAGGCCTCCATCCCAACCTGGACCGGCCGCCGCGACGGCATTCGAGACGCCGACGCCGCTGGCGATGGCGCTGTCGGAAGCCAAGTCCAGCGTCTTTCGCCTGCGCCGCACGCTGTCGGAACTTGGGCGCGCGCCGCGACGGCTGGGCCGGATCGACGATGCCGCGGCGTTCGATGTCCCCGTCGCTGCTTCGCGAACGCCGCTCTGGTCGGAGACGGCGCCCGGCGAGCAGGCGCTGCAGCTTGGCAAGGTCCACAACCTGCGCCGCGCGGCGATGAGCCTGGACGGTGTGCTGATCCCGGCAGGCGCGGTGTTCAGCTTCTGGCGCCAGCTCGGGCGCGCGACCCGCGCTCGCGGCTATGTCGGCGGGCGGATGCTGCGCGAGGGCTGCATGATCCCGGCGCTCGGCGGCGGGCTGTGCCAGCTGTCGAACGCCCTCTACGACGTGGCGCTGCAGGCGGGCTGCACGATCCTCGAGCGGCGCCCGCACTCGCGCATCGTTCCGGGCTCGGCCGCGGCCGCCGGCCGCGATGCGACTGTGGCCTGGAACTACGTCGACCTGCGTTTCTCAAGCGCGCGCGACCTGCGCCTCTCGGTGGCGCTGGACCGCGACGAGCTGATAGTCGGACTTGCGACGCGCGACGAGGCCCCGGTTGCATCGCCAACCCCGTTAGACGCTGACGCCGACTTGCGCATCACGGCGCGCAGCTGCGCGACCTGCGGCGAGACCGACTGTCACCTGCACGAACGCCTGTCGGCGGCGCCGGCGGCGGCGCGGACCCGCCGCGCCTTCCTGGTCGACGAGGACTGGCCGGAGTTCCGCGCCTTCGTCGACGCCACGGCCGAGCCGGGCGACGTCATCGGCCTGCCGCTCGACGGCTCGCGCTGGGGCCTAAGGCGCTATCGCTGGAACACCCGGGGCTTCGATTCAGTGCTCCAGGCGCCACTGGCCGCCGTCGACCGCTCGCTGACCTGGCGACGAACGCCGGCTGAGGGGCCGCTCCGCCGCGCCGCCGAGGCGCGCACATCGGCGGCGATCGCCCTGGCGTTGGCGCGCCAGCTCGGGCCTGAGGTCGTCGAGCTCTGCGTCGCCCAGTCGTTGCTGCCGGCCCTCTGGCGCGGCGGCTGGCTGGGCGGGCGGCGCTTCAGCGTCATGATGACGCGTCTGCCAATCGCGGTGCTGCAGGCGCGGCTGGACGCCGCCGTGGCCGCCCACCCCGAGCGCAAGAGCCTTGGCGACTACCGCGCGCCTGCCGCCGTGGCGGAGGCGGAGGCTGCCGCGCTCGCGACCGCCGAGCGCATCGTGACCCCGCATACCGAGATCGCCGCCCTTTTCGGCGAGCGCGCGCAAGCGCTTGATTGGGCGAGACCGCCGGCTCCGGCGCACATCGCTCCCCCGCGCGGCGTCGTCGCCTTCCCCGGCCCGACCATCGCGCGCAAGGGGGCATACGAGCTGCGCGATGCCGCCCGCGGGCTCGACCTCATCGTCAGGCCGCTGGGCTCGATGCTGGAGGGCGCCGACTTCTGGGACGGCGTCCGCCTGGACCTAACGCCTGCCGACGGCCATTGGCTGGACGGCGTCTCGCTGGTCGCCCATCCGGCATTGACCCAGGACGCGCCGCGCCGACTGCTCGAAGCGCTGGCGGCCGGCGTCCCCGTCGTCGCAACCCCCGCCTGCGGGCTTGCGCCAGAGCCGGGCCTGATCCTGGTCCCGCCTGCAGACGCTGGCTTGCTGGCGGATTGCCTGCGATCCCAGCTAGGCCCCTGCTGATCGAAGCCTGTTCGCACATGCGCGTTTTCGTTATCGGTCGTCCGTAAGGTTTTGAAGGAGCAGGACGATGAAGGCGGCGGTCTACTACGAGAATGGCGCACCCGACGTGCTCAAGTACGAGGACGTCCCGGATCCGACGGTTCACCCCAAGGGAGTCCTGGTCCGCGTCGAAGCGATTTCGATCGAGGGCGGTGACACGCTGAACCGGCTGCGCGGGCCGCTGGTCACCCGCCCGCACATCGTGGGCTACCAGGCGGCCGGCGAGATCGTCGCGGTGGGCGACGAGGTGACGACATTGAGGGTCGGGCAGAAGGTCGCGACGTCGGGCGCGTTCGGCTCGCACGCCGAGCTGCGCTCGGTCCCCGCGCGTTCGTGCTGGGTCGTCCCCGACGGTTTCGACGTGAAGCTCGCCGCCCCCATCCCCGTCACCTTCGGCACCGCGGACGAGTGCCTGTTCGAGTTCGGCCGCCTGAGGGCCGGCGAGACGGTGCTCGTGCAGGCTGGCGCCAGCGGCGTCGGCGTTGCGGCGATCCAGCTCGCCAAGCGCGCGGGCGCGACCGTCCTCGCCACGGCCTCCTCCGACGCACGGCTGGAGGCGCTCAAGCCTCTCGGGCTCGACCATGGCATCAACTATCGGACCGAGGACGTGGTGAAGTCGGTGATGCGACTCACCGACAACAAGGGCGCCAACCTGGTCGTCGATTCGGTCGGCGGAACGACCCTGCAGGGCAGCATCAACGCGCTCGCCTATCGCGGACGCGTATCGATGGTCGGCGCGGCGGGCCGCGAACCGATGGTCGTGGACGTCGGAAACATGATGGGCGGCAACCGCTCGCTGACCGGCGTCTTCCTGGGGGCCGAGATCGGCTCCGACCGCGTCTACAACATGATCCAGCAACGGATTGACGAGGCCGCGCGCGGCGAGCTCAAGGTCGTCATCGACCGCACCTTCCCACTCTCGGAAGCCGCCGCGGCGCACGCCTATATCGAAAGCCGTCAGGCGGTCGGGCGCGTCCTGCTCATCCCGTGAGCCCCGGCGTTAACCACTGGTTAACCATAAACGCTCAGCCTCAGCGTTGTCTTCCTGAAGACACCCCACCATTACCGACTTCGAGCCCGGCTTCGGCCGGGCTCTTTTTTTCGAGCTCGCGGCCGCCAGGGCGGCCAGCTTGATCGTGCAGGCGCGCACGCGTATAGCCGCCATCCTTCGGCGCATTCCCCGGTAGCTCAGCTGGTAGAGCAGTCGGCTGTTAACCGACTTGTCGCAGGTTCGAGTCCTGCCCGGGGAGCCATTTCCCCCCATCGCGCAACTGCGGTCGCTGCGCGCCGCTCCGGAACGCGGTTAGCGATCGATCAAGCATGTTGCGTCACAATAGGACCATGATCCGTGAGGCCCACGACGGGTTCGGGGAGTCATCGGCCGGCCCGGCGCACGACTCGACCCCGTCCGCAACGGACGGCGACCGGCGCAGCGGCGTCGAGCGTCGCGCCGACTTCCGCGCGCGCACGCTGGTCGTGGGCAAGATCCTTATCGGCGAGACGCTCACGGATTGCATCGTGCGCAATCTGTCGGTCCGCGGCGCGCAGGTGCGCGTGCCGGGCGCGGGGGATCTTCCACCCTCGATCCAACTCTTGTTGCCGGGCGAGGACCTGTTGTTCGATGCGACGATCGTCTGGCGGAACGGCGATAAGATCGGCGTTCGGTTCAACGCCCACCACGACCTTCGCCGCGATGCCGATAGCGCCCTGCCCTAGCGGCTTGGCGCGCTCTCAGAGCGCCGCGACTTGCGTGCGGTAGCGCTCGCTGGCGGCCTTAAATAGCGGGAACGGGAATTTGGTCGGCACGCCCGCCAGCGTGGCCACGAGCATCTCGAGATGCGCGGCCCAGCCGCCGCAGGCGCGGCCCGCGTCCTCGTCGGCCGGAACCGAGACGGTCAGGGTCAGCTCGACTTCCGCGCCGACCGGCGCGAGCTCGAAGCGGATGGGCCGTTCGGGCTCGCCCGGGCCGCTCCAGGAGAACTCGATGAGCCGCATGGGCTCAAACGCGGTCACCATGCTGTCGATGACGATGCCGCTGTCCTCGAACGCGAGCTTGGCGGCGCCGCCCAGCCTGGGCTCGATCGTTCCGGGCGCCAGCCACTGGACACGGACATCGGGCTTGGTGAGCGCGTCCCACACCTCCTCGATGTGGTTGTCGAGCATGAGGTCGAAGCGACCCTCGGTGACGGCGCCCTTGCGGCTGAACGTCGCGAGCGGAAACAGCGGTTCTAACATCGGCGAGGCTCCCTCTCGTTGCCCGGACTGCGCGGCGGCCTGGTCAGTAGGCCGCCCAGACGAAGACCCGGAAGGTGTTGTTGTCCTTGGCGTTGGCGCCGGCTCCGTCGAAGTTGCTGCTGGCCCCATTGAAGGTGACGTAGTCGGTGTACTGGGCGCCGACGCGGATGTTGAACCGCGAGCCGAGCGGCGAGGCTTGCGCACGGCCGAACGGCGTGCCGTCGACCTGTACGAGGAAACCCGAGCTGTCCGGCCGCATCGTGCGGTTGCCGGCGTAGAGCAGCGTGTCGGTGCTGCCCCAGGTGTCGAACGCCCCCACCGTCACGCCCACCGCGTCATGCCAATAGTAGGAGCCGTCGATGCGGACGTCCTGCAGCGTGTCGCGGCCGTTGGCGACGTTTCCGAGCGCCTGCGAGGCCGCCAGATCCTCGGTCTCGTTGGTGTAGCGGGCGTTGACGGTCCACACGTCGTGCTTGGCCGCAAAGCGCTGGTACGAGGCGTCGAGCACCCAGTCGTCGTAGTGGTCGGTCAGACCGGTCGTGCGATCGAGCCCGGGGAAGACATTGGAATGCATCCAAAGGCCGCCGACCTCGATGTTCTGGTCCCCCCAGTTCTTGTCGTAGGCGACCCGCACGTAAGGCGCGACGCCGTCGATGGCGCCAGGCGCGGTCGGGTCGACCCCGGCGTGGGTCAGGAAGCTCGCGCCCGGCGAGCCATAGCCGCCCGCCTCGACATAGAAACTGTCGTCGATCCAGGCGTAGCCGGTCACGCCGACCGTAGTCTGGGCGAAGCTGCCGATGATCGGTGCGGTCCCCGGCGTCGGCGCGAGAGTCGAGGTTGTGTACGGATAGCCCCATCCGGGAAGGGTGTTGAAGGCGTCCTGCACTGTCGGGGCGTTGTTGGCGCTGAGACCCAGCAGAACGCTCACCTTCTTGATGGTGATCGTGGTCACCGCCCGCAGGTCGGTGTTGTCCCAGTGGTAGGCGCTGGCGATGCCGTCATAGGTCGCCTGCACGAAGCCGCCGAAGTGCTGGCCGATGCCGCCGGCGAGGAACAGGCTGACCTGATCGAGCGCGACATTGTTGTTCGATTTGAAGTTCCCGGGCGGCGGGTTCTGGGCCTTTTCGGTGTTGACGTAGGAGGCGACGACCATCGCCGACAGCGGCACGTTGAAGCTCGTCGTGCGCGTGGTGTAGCCGTGCAGCTTGAACTCGCGCCCGTAAGGCGTGAGCTGCGGCCCGAAGCTCCCGACGTGGCATCCCGCGCAAGGCTGACCCGTCTGTTCCGCAAAAGCCGGCACGGCCGACGCGTTGGTCGCGCTGAAAGCGATCGCAGCCGCCGCCATGACGGCGCCGGCCGCGATCCTTTGAACCAGAACTCGCATCGGTATCACCCCCGTGAGCGGTCAATTCTGCGATTTAGCCTACCACTTGGCCGCGTAGAGGCTGCACCAGCCGGTCGGGCTGACCGGGCCGTTCACCACCTTGCAGTCGGTCGGCTGCAGCCATTGGCTGCAGGTGTTGCAGCGCTGGCCGCCTTTCGGGATCGGCTGATAGTTGGCGGCCGATTGGGTGATCTTGCTCGCGGCTTGGGCCTGGGAGCCAAGGCCGACTGCAAGCACCACGCCGGCGCCGGTCGCCAGGGCCGCGCCACGGAGCAGCGAGCGGCGGGAAAGATCAAGGGTATGGAAGGACTTGTTCGTCATCGCTAATGCTCCTCAGTCGAGCCCTCTATTCAGCGCTAGGCTTAGACCGTGACGGCCAGGCGGCGCTATTCGGGTCGGTTCCTTAAGGGCTGCTACGGAGGCGGCGCCTGTCCGTGCAGATAGGGCGACGCTGCGGCGCGCTCCGCCCGTCGGACGGAGCACGCGCTCGCGGAACCCGTCCGCCAGCCACAACCTCGCCAGGTTGCAGCCGGAGCGCAACGCCGCCGACGGGCGACGCCGATCAAGAGCATGCCGCCGCACTTTCGCTCCCTCTCCGGGGGGCCAGGCCGCTAGTGCGCGTTCGACACCTGCGACAAAGCGGCCGCGCCGCCGGTGATGGACGACGACCTCGCCTTGGCGCGTTCGCGTTTCGATCTCTGCTTGGACCGCCAAGAGCCCAAGCCGAGCACGGCCATGAAAAACCCAAACGCTACGACGACGAAGGCGATCATAGTGAGTTGGTCAACGGGCATCGCTGCCTCCTCCGATTATGATTTGATCCTACGCGCGAGAGACGGCGACGCTTTGATCTCGCTCAAAGCCCGCTTGCGGAAACGCCGCACGGACGTCCGCTCCAGCGCCATGCTGTCAGCAGTCGGCTCGCCGTCCCCTCCCCAAGGCCGCCGGCGCGGCCTATCAGGGAGCGCGTGGCGCCGATCATCTCCATCTCCGGGCTCACCAAGACCTACGCTGGCGGCTTCCAGGCGCTGAAGGGCGTCGACCTGTCGATCGAGCGCGGCGAGATCTTCGCGCTGCTCGGCCCGAACGGCGCGGGCAAGACCACGCTGATCAACATCGTCTGCGGCCTGGTCAACGCGACGGGCGGCGCGGTCACGGTCGACGGCCATGACATCCGGCGCGACTTCCGCGCCACCCGCTCGCTCATTGGGCTCGTGCCACAAGAGATCGCCACCAACTCGTTCGAGACCGTCTGGGCCACTGTCGGCTTCAGCCGCGGCCTGTTCGGCAAGGCCCCGGACAAGGCCTATCTCGAGCGGGTGCTGAACGACCTGTCGTTATGGGACAAGCGCAACGAGCGGATCATGACGCTCTCCGGCGGCATGAAGCGGCGGCTGATGATCGCCAAGGCGCTCAGCCACGAGCCGCAGATTCTGTTCCTCGATGAGCCGACCGCCGGCGTCGACGTGGAGCTGCGCCGCGACATGTGGGCGATGGTCCGCGGGCTTCGAGAGAAGGGCGTCACCATCATCCTCACCACCCACTACATCGAGGAGGCCGAGGAGATGGCCGACCGGGTGGGGGTGATGAACCACGGCGCGCTGATCCTGGTCGAGGACAAGACGGTCGTCATGCACCGGCTGGGCAAGCGCGAGCTGACGCTGCGCCTGCAACACCCGATTAAGGCGCTGCCTCAGGTCGACGGCTACGCGCTTTCGCTCTCCGACGACGGCGAGGAGCTGACCTACGCCTTCGACAGCCAGGCCGAGGACACCGGCGTCGCCGACCTGCTGCGCCGCCTTTCCGCCGCCGGGATCGATTTCAGGGACCTGCACACCTCCGAGAGCTCGCTCGAGGAGATCTTCGTCAGCCTGGTGAGGCGAGGCCCATGAACCTCTACGGAATCCGCGCCCTCTACATGTTCGAGATGGACCGCATGCGGCGCACGCTGGTGCAGAGCATCCTTGCGCCGGTGCTTTCGACCTCGCTCTACTTCGTGGTGTTCGGGGCGGCGATCGGCTCGCGCATGACCCACATCGGCGGGGTGAGCTACGGCGCCTTCATCGTGCCGGGGCTGATCATGCTCAGCCTGCTCACCGAGAGCATCTCCAACGCCAGCTTCGGCATCTACATGCCGAAGTTCGCCGGCACGATCTACGAGGTGCTGTCGGCGCCCATTTCGGCCTTGGAGATCGTCGCCGGCTATGTCGGGGCGGCGGCGACCAAGTCGGTGCTGCTGGGTGTGATCATCCTCGCCACGGCGAGGCTCTTCGTTGCGTTCAGCATCCAGCACGCCCTGGTCATGGCGCTCTTCCTGGCGCTCACGTCCACCACGTTCAGCTTGTTCGGCTTCGTTCTCGGCGTCTGGGCCGACGGCTGGGAAAAGCTCTCCATCGTGCCGATCCTGGTGATCACGCCGCTGACCTTCCTGGGCGGCAGCTTCTATTCGATCAGCATGCTGCCCAACCCCTGGCGGACGCTCACCCTGTTCAACCCGGTCGTCTATCTGATCTCCGGCTTTCGCTGGAGCTTCTACGGGACCTCCGACGTCGGCGTCGGCTTCAGCCTGGCCATGACGCTCGGCTTCATGGCCGCCTGCCTGATCGCGATCACCGTCATCTTCCGCACCGGCTGGCGGCTGAAGACCTGACGGGCGCCTACTCCGCCGCGGCCTGGATGGCGCTGCTGAGGTCGCTCAGCTCGTAGGGCTTGGCGAGCACCGGGAACTCGTCGCCGATGGCCTCGGCCTCACGACTGTAGCCGGTGACCAGGAGGATGGGCAGCGAGGGGCGCTTCTCGCGAATGCGACGGGCAAGCCCCAGGCCGTTCACGTCGCCGGCCATGACGACGTCGGTGAACACCAGATCCACCGGGCGGCTCTCTTCGAGGAACCGCTCGGCGGCGGCGGCGGAGCCGACGACGTGCACGCCGTGACCCAGCTGTTCCAGCAATCCGGCCGCCACGTCGGCCACCTCGGGATTGTCCTCGACGCAAAGCACGTTCAGCCGGCGCGGGCCGCTGCTCTGCGTGGCCGGCGCCTCGTGGGCGGGCTCCATGTCGGCGCGCGGCAGGCAGATGCGGATCGTGGTCCCGTGCCCGAGCTCGCTTTCGATGCTCATTCGCCCGCCGGACTGCTGCACGAAGCCATCGACCTGCGAGAGTCCCAGTCCCGTCCCCTTGTTGACGTCCTTGGTGGTGAAGAAGGGCTCGATCACCTTGGCGATGATGTCGGCCGGGATGCCGCAGCCGGTGTCGGCGACGGTCATCTCGACGAAGTCGCCGGGTCGCCCCTCGCCCGCTTCAGTCGCCGGCAGGGTGACGTTGCGGGCGGTGATGCGGAGACGGCCGCCGTCCGGCATGGCGTCGCGTGCGTTCACCGCCATGTTGAGGACGGCGACCTCCCAGGCGTTCGCGTCGACGTCCACGGGCCACAGGTCCTCGGCGCAGTCGACCTCGAGCGCGATCGAGCCGCCCAGGCTGGAGCGCAGAAGCGGGGCGAGATCGGCCATGCGGGCGGCGAGCGAAATGGGCGCCGGTTTCAGCCGTTGCCGCCGCGCGAAGGCGAGCAGATGGCTGGTGAGCTCCTTGCCCCGCTTGACCGCGGTGGCGATGGCGTCCAGCGAGCGGGCCGCGCGCTCGTCGGCGGCGGTGCGGCTGCGCAGCAGCTCTGACTGCCCGCCCATGACCATGAGCAGGTTGTTGAAGTCGTGGGCGACCCCACCCGTGAGCTGGCCGAGCGCCTCCATCTTCTGCGACTGGGCCAGCCGTTGGTTGGCGCGCTCGAGCTCGAGCTGGGCGTTCCGTCGCTCGGTGATGTCGCGCGTGATCTTCGCAAAGCCAAGCAGCTGGCCGTCCGCGTCGCGGATCGCGTCGATGATGACGTTCGCCCAGAACAGGGCGCCGTCCTTGCGCACCCGCCAACTCTCGGTCTCGTAGCGGCCCTGCTCGGCCGCCGTGCTGAGCGCGCGGTCAGCCGCGCCGGCCGCGCGATCGGCCTCGGTGTAGAAGACCGATACGTGACGGCCGATGATCTCGTCGGCCGTGTAGCCCTTGATCCGCTCGGCGCCGGCGTTCCAGCGGATGACCTCGCCCGCGGGGTTGAGCATGATCAGCGCATAGTCGACGACGCTGGCGGCGAAGAGACGCAACTCCCGTTCTCTATTGGCCAACGCCTCCTGGTCCGCCTTTTGGCGGGTGATGTCGCGCGCGCTGCAGAAGATCAGGTCGTCTTCGCGCATGACGTTCCACGACAGCCAGACGATGCCGCCGTCGCTGCGCAGGTAGCGGTTCTCGAAGCCAAAATAGGCTCGCCCGTCGCGATGCGCGCGCCGCATGTCGCGCGTGCGCTCGCGATCGTCTGGGTGCACCAGGTCCATGAGGCGCGTGGCTTTGATATGCGCGGCCGGGAAACCCAGGGTCGCCTCCCAGGCGCGGTCGTTGATCAGCTGTGGCACGCCGTCGGTGTTGGACACGATGGCGAAGAGGTCGCTCGAGGCGTCCCAGAAGTGTTGCAGCTGGCGCTCGGCGTCGCTGGCCCTCGCCGCCTGCTCGCGCACGAGCGAGGTCAGCGCCTGACGCTCGGCAGCTTCGGCCAGGCGGTGCATGGACACGTCGCGCGCCACGCCGATGCGGCCGCCATCCGAGAGCCGGCGGCTCGAGACCTCGACCTCGAGGAAGGTCCCATCCTTGCGCTTGATCAGCCAGTCGCGGAACGAGTCGTCGCGGCGCCGCGCGTCGGCCAGCGCGCCGTGCTCCCCGCGGTCGATCAGGTCCCAGACCGACATCGCCAGCAGATCCTGGCGCGTACGCTGGGCCATGGCGCAGGCGGCGTCGTTCACCTCGACCAGCCGCCCCTCGGCGTCCGTGATGAAGATCCCGTCGCCGGCGCGGTCGAACACCTCGCGCCACTGCTCCTCCCGCGAGCGGAGCTGGGCCTCGGTCTGCGACTGGGCGGAGATGTCGGTGTTCGTGCCAAACCAGCGGGTGATGCGGCCGGTCGAGTCGCGCAGCGGGACGACGCGGGTGTGGAACGGGCGCAGGCGCCCGTCCTTGCCGCGCAGGGGGAAGGTCATTTCGTCGGCGACCCCCGCCGCCTTCATCGCCATCCATTTGCGCACAACGTCGCCGTAGACGGTCGGGTCGTGCAGGGTTTTGAGGCCTTCGGCGCGGATGGTCTCGACGTCGACCCCGGTGTAGGCGAGCCAGGCGTCGTTCACCCAGACAATCACGCCCTCGGCGTCGGAGATCCAGCAGGGCGTGGCCAGGTGTTTGGCCAATTCGCGGAACGGCAAGTCCTCGGCCGCCCCGTCGGCGGCGATGGCCACATCGTCAATGGATTCCCGGTCCATTGGAGCCCCAACCCACTGTCAAGCTTATGCAAAACGCCCGGCGCGGCAGTTTGTTCAAATTTCTCCACAGACGGAAGGTCGGCGGTCGGCGTCCGTGGTAAGCCGCCCACATGCCCTCAGCCTGCCCCGCGGTGCGCGGCCTCGGTCTGGACCCGGAAACCCGCTGCGTCCACTGGCGCTCGGCGCTCGACATCGTGGCGATCAAGATGCGCTGCTGCGGCGTCTACTACGCCTGCAAGGACTGCCACGCGGCGCTCGCCGGCCATCCGATCGAGGTGTGGCCACGCGCGGAATGGAAGACGCCCGCCATTCTCTGCGGCGCCTGCGGGACCGAGCTGAGCATCCGCGCCTATCTCGAAGGCGGCGACCGTTGCCCAAACTGCGCCGCGCCGTTCAACCCCGGCTGCCGAACCCACCATCACTTCTACTTCGCGCGCTAGGCGCGGCTAACGAGCGGCTTCGACCTGGCCGCGGATCTCGCCGCCCTTGTGCGCGGCCGTGTGGACGTTGAAGTACCACCGGCCGGCCTGAAGGTCGGCCGCCTGGGCGGCGGTCAGGGTCGCGGTGCCGTCGATCGGGCTCGACAGGCTCGCCATGGTAATGACCGGCGGCGCGTCGGCGCCGGGCCTGGCCGGTCCGTGGAAGTGGGCGGCGATGGCCGGTCCGGTCAGGCCGCCGTAGGTCACATGGTAGGTGAACACCTCGCTGGCGGTGTCCAGTGTCGCGGCCACCTGGCCCGTGCCGGTCGTCGTGTTCGCCGGCACCTCGCTCGAGCCTTTCAGGTCGGCGGTGAAATGCAGGGTCGCCGCGCTGGCGACGCCAGCCCCGCCCAGGAACAGCGCTGCCGCGGCCGCGGCAATCTGCAAACGCATGGTCATCCTCCCTCGCCGAGCGGCGCGCGCCGCCGGGGCGGCGGCC
Organism: uncultured Alphaproteobacteria bacterium; assembly: GCA_963794315.1. GTDB lineage: Bacteria > Pseudomonadota > Alphaproteobacteria > Caulobacterales > Caulobacteraceae > Poindextera. The sequence continues at coordinate 2,372,238 of CAWCDF010000002.1, read as the reverse complement.
GTCGCAGTCTCCGGCTTGGCAGTAGAACCGGTTCCGGGGCTGCTCGGTTCCAGACGCCGGGGGTATAGTTGCAACGCCAGGCCCTGGAGGCGCCCGCCATGATCCATGCGAAACTCGCAAAAGACCCCTATCGGGTCGACATCACCGCGAACGGCCACGCGCTGGTCAGCGACGAGTCCGCCGCGCACGGCGGCAAGGATGCCGGTCCGGCGCCGTTCGACCTGGTGTTGGCGGGCCTCGCGTCCTGCACGCTGATCACGCTTCGCATGTACGCCGAGCGCAAGGGCTGGGCGGAGGCGGCGATCAGCGGCGAGTTCGCTCATCGTCTCGAAGACGGCAAGAACATGGTCGTTCGCCACCTACACGTCAGCGGCGTGCCGGACGAGGGGCTGGAGCGGATGCGAGACATCGTCGAGCGCACGCCGGTGACGCTGGCGCTGAAGGACGGCTTCGCCATCAGCACGAGCATCCATGGCGTCTCCGCGGTGCGTTAGCGGCAGGCCGAGACGGGGCGCTTCGGCCTCTTGATCCTCCGCCCTGGGGGGAGGATCTGCAAACACGCAAGCGAAAGCGCCGCCCCTGGGCGAGCGCCCGCGGCGTTCGATCGAGAAGGCTCCCGGATCGGGATCATCATCGTCATCATCATCATCAGCCCTGCTTTGCCGAGTGCAGGGTGGCTCGCCGAGCCGGGAACTCTTCTCAATCGAACGCGCGCGGTACTGAGACGGATTATCCACGCCCGGAGGCGCGCTCAGCAAAACGCTTAGCGGCGGTGACAAAAGCCGCCGCCGAATGACGCTCGCCCGGGCGCCTGTCAGCGCGGTAGTCTGCGGGCTGACAAGCAGATCCAGCGGAGGCGACGCATGGCCAGGGTCATCTACGAGATCGTCGAGCACGACGGCGGCTGGGCCTATCGGGTCGACGGCGTCTACTCCGAGACCTTCCGCACCCACGACGCGGCGCGAGCAGCGGCCAGGCGCGCGGCCGGCGAACAGCGCGTCTCCGGCGACGAAGCGGCCATCAGCTGGGAAGACGAGCGCGGCCAGTGGCACGAGGAGGTGGACCAAGGCGACGACCGCCCCGACACCGAGGTCAGGGACTAGCCGGTGGGCGACGTCTTCATCGCGCCCGGGCGTTCGCACCCCGTTCGTGAAGGGCGGCGGCGTCTTCGCGGCCTACGACGGCCTTGCCCTCTCCACGCCGGTCGCCAAGGCGATGGCCGCCCGCGCGCGGCCGGACTTCGTCGTCTGGGGCGAGGTGATCCCCGACCCCACCATCTCCAACATCGCCCGCGAGCTGATCTTCGCCGCCGGCCTCGAGCCGACCATCCCGGCGTTTTCCACCGTGCTCGCCTGCTCGACCAGCTTCATGGGCGTGATCGAGGCCGCCGGCATGGTCGGCCGCGGCGGGACGCACCTCGCCCTGGTCGGCGGGGTCGAGACCATGAGCCACGTGCCGATCGCGCTCAAGACCGAGGTCGCCGACCGGCTGGTCGCCACCTTCGCGCGCGATCCCGGCCGGCGCGGCGGCGATGCTCACCCACCTGACCGCCGCCGACTTCGACCTGCCGCTGAAGGCCTGGGCCAATCGCGTCAGCGGCAAGAGCCAAGGCGAGCACACCGAGGACACCGCCCGCCGCTTCGCCATCACCCGCGCGGAACAGGACGCCTGGGCCCTGCGCAGCCACCAGCGCGCGGTCGCCGGCCAGGACGCCGGCTTCTTCGACGACCTCCTCATCCCCTTCGGCGGCGTCGAGCACGACGCCCTGCCCCGCCGCGACACCTCGCTCGAGCGGCTGGCGACGCTCAGGCCCGCGTTCGACCCCGACGGCACGATCACCGCCGGCAACGCCTCGCCGGTCACCGACGGCGCCGGCGTCGATCTGGGTCGGCGACGCCGAGGGCCTGGAGCGGCTCGGCGCGGCGGCGGCGGTGAAGCTGGTCGACTGGGAGATCGCCGCCATCGACTTCCGCCTCGACGAGGGGATGCTGATGGCGCCCGGCCGCGCCATCCCGCGCCTGCTCGCCCGCCACGGCCTGACGCTTCGCCGACATCGCGCTCTACGAGATCCACGAGGCCTTCGCCGCCCAGGTGCTGGCCAACATCAAGGCGGCGAGCGACCCCGCCTATCGCCGCGAGCGGGCGCATGTGGACGCCGACCTCGGCGACTTCCCCTGGGACCGCGTCAACCCGCACGGCGGCACGCTGGCGCTCGGCCACCCCTTCGCCGCCACCGGCGCCCGCATCCTCAGCCAGGCGGCCAAGGAGCTGGCGGCGATGCCCGCCGGGTCCCGCGCGATCGTCTCCGTCTGCGCCGACGGCGGCCAGGGCACGGTGGCGCTGCTGGAGCGGGTCTGACGTGCTCTCCGCGATCAAGATTGCGCGAGCCAATCTCTTTGGCGCCCTTCTCCCTCCTGGGGGAGAAGGGCGCCCTCAAAGGGGGTCGGATGAGGGGTCTCTCAGACCTCTCCGGCTCGCGCATCGGGATTCGGACGCCGCAGAAGAGAACCACGAAAAACACGAAAAACACGAACAATATCTGACTATAGCGCTCCCGCGTTCCGGACCTGCACGTTCGTGCTTTTCGTGTTTTTCGCGGTCAAACTTGACCCGTTCGACGCGTCCGCGACGCGTCAAAGGCTCGCCTGATGCCCGCCTCGAACACCTGGCCTGAACTCGCGCCCGGCACTGAGCTGCGCGCGACGACCGACACGCTGCAGCTGTGGACCCAGATCGTGGGCAAGGTGATGCTGGCGCGCCGGCCGTGGATCAACCACTCGTGGCATGTGACGCTGCGCGTCTCGGCGCGCGGCCTGATCACCCCGCTGATTCCGAACGGCGCGACAGCGTTTTCGATGGAGCTCGACTTCGTCGCCAACGCGCTCGTCATCCGCGCAACGGACGGCGGCGAGCAGCGGATTCCCCTGCGGGCCAGAAGCGTCGCCGCCTTCTACGGCGAGGTGATGGACGCACTGGCGGCGCTCGGCGCCCCAACGCCGATCGATCCGCTGCCCAGCGAGCTGCCCGACCCCGTCGTCCCCTTCCCTGACGACGTCAAACCCCGCGCCTACGAGCCGACCGTAGCACAGGCCTACTGGGGCGCGCTCGTGCAGGCCGAGCGGGTGTTCACCCGCTTCCGCTCCTGTTTCCTCGGCAAGGTGAGCCCGATCCACCTGTTCTGGGGCGGCTTCGACCTGGCCGTAACCCGCTTTTCCGGCCGCCCTGCCCCGCGGCACCCCGGCGGCTTCCCCCACCTGCCCGACGCGGTCACCCGCGAGGCCTACTCGCACGAAGTCTCGTCCGCCGGCTTCTGGCCCGGCGCCGAGGGGGTGGAGCCGTCGTTCTACTCCTACGCCTACCCGACCCCCGACGGCTTCGGCTCAGCGCCGGTGGCGCCCCGCGCCGCCCGCTTCGACGCAACCCTCGGCGAATTCCTCCTCCCCTACGAAGCCGTCCGCACCGCCCCCGACTCCGACGAAGCGCTCATGGCCTTCCTCCAGTCCACCTATGCTGCGGCGGCAGACCTCGCCCGCTGGGACCATGGGGCGCTGGAGTGCGACGAAGGGCAGGTTGGGCGGCCGCGGCGCGTCGGCTGAACCGCCCCGTTGACGCTCGTTCGGGCCGCCGCTCATGGTGCGGCTTCCATCGGAAACCCCTGACCGTTGAGTGAGCTGGACGAGCTACTGGACGCCGCGCGGGCGGCGCTGCGATCGGGCGCGGACGCGCGGGCGATGTTGCGCGCGGCCGCCGATGCCGTCGACTGCACGCCGGCGCTGGTCTAAGCGGCGCGAGAACTCGGCCATCCTCGCCGCGACCGCGCTCGCGTCGCCGCCCAGCAGCACCTGCCGCCGGTTGGCGCCGGCCGCGGCGACGCCGCGGGCGCCGGCGCGGATCAGCGCGGGGCCGTCCAGCTTTCCGGGATCCGCGAGCTCAACCAGCAGCCTGTTCGCCGCCGCCTCCACGCGCGCGAGGTTCGCGCGGCCGCCCAGCGCAGCGAGCAGAGCGGACACCTGGATCGTTCCGGCCGCAGCAGCGGCGACCGGCGCCATCGTGATTCCGCTCAGCGCCGCCTGAATCTCGCGGGCGACCTCGTCGGCGATCGGGCCGAGCACCACCTGCAGGTCGCTGGGCGGAGGGCCGCACCACGCCGCGGGCGCCGAGCGCCTTCAGCGCCGGCTCGTCGACCGCGTCCTGGTCGTTGACCACCAGCCGCAGGCGCGTCGTGCAGGCGTCCACCGAGACCAGATTGCGCCGCCCCGCCGAGCGCCTCGACGAAGCCGTCGCGCGCGCGGCCGCGCCGGCCAGAGCCGTCGGCAACGGCCTCATCATGCGCGTCTCCCGGCCCGGCGTCTTCAGGTCGAAGCGGACGATCGCAAAGCGGAACAGCCGCGTAGTAGAGGCCGAAATAGACCAGCCCGACCGGCAGCAGCAGCAGCGGCCGCGTCGCCTTGCCGAAGTTGATCACATAGTCGAACAGCCCGGCCGAGAAGCTGAAGCCCAGCCGCACGCCGCAGGACGTTCATCACCACCATGGACAGCGCCGGTCAGCACCGCGTGCAGCGGCGTAGAGCGCCGGCGCCAGGAACATGAAGCTGAACTCGATCGGCTCGGTGACGCCGGTCAGGAAGGCGGTCAGCGCCAGCGAGAGCAGCATGCCGCCCACCTCCGCGCGCCGCTCGGGCCGGGCGCTGTGGTACATCGCCAGGCACGCCGCCGGCAGGCCGAACATCATCACCGGGAAGAAGCCGGCCATGAACGCGCCGGCGGTCGGATCGCCGGCGAAGAAGCGGTTCAGGTCGCCGGTCGCGCCGTGATAGTCGCCGATGATGAACCAGGCGACGTTGTTGAGGATGTGGTGCAGGCCGGTGACGATCAGCAGCCGGTTGAGCACGCCGTAGACGAAGAGGCCGAAGGGGCCGGCGGCGACGATGCCGTGGCTCAGGCCGTCGATGCCGCCGCTGAGGCGGGTCCAGCCGAGGCCGAAGGCGCAGCGCCAGGACCAGGCCCGCCAGGCCGCTGACGATCGGCACGAACCGCCGGCCGCCGAAGAAGGCCAGGTATTCGGGCAGCTTGATCGCGCCGAAGCGGTTGTAGAAGTTCGCCGGCGATGACGCCCGAGAGGATGCCGAGCGGCACGCTGAGCTTGAACATCGCGGCGGCCCTGAAGGCGGCGACGGCCAAGGTCGACCGCCCTTGCCGCTGAGGCCCGCGCAGTCGCGTCCGGCGGCACGGCGATCAGGGCCTCGGCGCCGTTGCTCGCCGACCAGGAAGCAGACCACGCCCGCCAGGCCCGCCGCGCCGTTGCCGTCCCGGGCGAAGCCGACCGCGACGCCGATGGCGAACAGCAGGCCGAGGTTGTGGAAGATCGCGTCGCCCGCCGCGGCGACGAACGGGATGTTCAGCAGGTCCGGCTGGCCCAGGCGCAGCAGCAGGCCCGCCACCGGCAGCACGGCGATCGGCAGCATCAGCGCGCGGCCGAGCGGCTGCAGCGCGGCAGACGGAACGGCCGACGTTCAGCGTGCTCATGGACGCCCTCCTTCCGAACTCTCATCGGCGGCCGCGAGCTCGAGCGCCCGCACCTCGCCCGCCGAGCGCGAGATTCACCGCGCGCGCCGCAAGGTCGCGGCATTGCGCCAGCGTCAGCGCCCGGATCGCGGCCTTGAGCTCGGGCACGACGGCCGGGCTGGCGGACAGCTCGACGACGCCCAGTCCGATCAGGATCGGCGCGGCCGCGATGTCCGACGCCAGGCCGCCGCAGACGGCGACCGGCCGACCTTGGCGCCCGGCGCCGGCCGTCGTGTCGCGCGATCAGGCGCAGCACGGCCGGATGCAGCGCATCGACCTCGGCGGCGAACTGCGGGTTGCGTGCGGTCCATGGCCAGCGCGTACTGGGCAAGATCGTTGGTGCCGATGGAGAGGAAGTCGGCCTCGGCGGCGAGCAGGTCGGCGGTCACCGCGGCGGCCGGCGTCTCGACCATCACGCCGAGGTCTGGCGCGGGCGCGCCAAGCTCGGCAGCGAGCTCACCGACGATGGCGCGCGACGGCGCGGATCTCGGCTCACGCTGGCCACCATCGGCAACAGGATCGCGCGCCTGACCGGCCGGGCGGACCCGCAGGATGGCGCGCAGTTGCGTGCGCAGCAGTTCCGGCCAGGCCAGGCCGACGCGAACCCCACGCAGGCCAAGCGCCGGGTTCTCCTCAGTGGGCATCGCGAGGTAGGACACCGGCTTGTCGGCCGCCGACGTCGAGGGTGCGGATGACGAGCGGCCGCCCGACGAGCGCGTCGGCGATGGCCTGGTAGGCGGCGTGCTGTTCGTCCTCGTCGGGCGCGCGGTCGCGGTCCATGAACAGGAACTCGGTGCGCAGCAGGCCGCAGCCCTCGGCGCCTTGCTTCACCGCTGCAGCGGCTTCGTCGAGCGGCCCCCAGGTTGGCGAAGACCTCGATCCGCACGCCATCGGCCGTGAAGCACTGCCCGCCGGCGGCGGCCATGGCGCGCGCGCGCCGCTCCCGGCGTTCAGAGAGCCGGGTCTGTGCGGCGGCGATCTCGACCTGCGTCCGGCGCCGACCTGCGAGCCGACCGGCGTCGCCGTCGAGGATAGCGAGCGCGCCGTTCTGCACGCCGAGCAAGCCAGGACCGAGCGCCACGACCGCCGGCACGTCCATCGCCGCGGCCAGGATCGCGACGTGCGAGGTCGGCCCCCCGCGCGCGATCGCGAGGCCCGCGATGCGCGCGGCGTCCAGGTCCATCAGCTGCGAGGGCAGGATGTCGTCGGCGAGCAGGATGGCATTGTCCGGCAGGGCGATCGGCGACGTCTTGTCGCCCGACAGCTGCATCAGCACCTGCCGCTCCAGGTCGGCAAGGTCGGCGGCGCGCTCGATCATCAGCGCATCGCCCGTGGCGCGCAGCTGGGTCACGTAGCCTTCGATCGCCGAGCGCCAGGCCGCGCCGGCGCTGCGGCTGTCATCGATACCCGCGTGGGCGCCAGCGGCCAGCTCCGGATCCTCGAGGAAGGCCAGGTGTGCTTCGACGATGTCCCGCCCGTGGGGCGACGTCGCCGTCAGGCGCCCGGCGAGCGCGTCGCGGGCGGCGGCAAGGGCGGCGTCCAACCCGGCGTGCTCATCCGCAGCCGAACCGCTGTGCGGGGGAAGGGCGACCTCCGGCCTCGATCAGCCTCACCGCCGTGCCGATCGCCAGGCCCGACGCCGCGGCAACGCCCTGCCAGAGCTTCTGAGAGCGGCCGGCCGGCGCAAGCGGCGGAGACGACGGCGGCGCCGGCGCGATGGCCACGCCCGGCGCGGGCGCGTGCTGGGCAGTCGCGACCAGCGCGGCCGCGGCGTTCAACGCGGCGTCGGCATCCGGTCCGCTTGCCGTCAGAACGATCTCGTCGCCATGGCGGACGCCCAGCGTCATGAGCGAAACCGGGCTACGAGCGCTGGCGCGGCGGCCTCCGAGGGCGACCCAAACGTCGGCGCTGAACGGAGCGACGCTGCGGGACAGCAGCGCTGCGGGCCGGGCGTGCAGCCCGTGCGCCAACGCGACGCGGACGGTGCGGCGAACGTCGAGCCCGCTCCCGGTCAACGGCTCGCGCGAGGCCGCCGCGGCGCCGCGCAAGGTCATGATCGGCTCGCCGAAGCGGACGACGCGTCCGACCACGGCATCGCGAATGGTCACCGTCTCACCGTTGACGACGACCAGCGGCGAGACCAGGCTCTTGGCGCCCCGGGCCACCCGATCGAGGTCGAAGCTGAGAAGCAGCGCGCCGGTGCTCACACGGTCGCCGAGCGCAACGCTGGCCGTGAACCCCTCCCCCGCCAGAGCGACGGTCTCGAGCCCGATATGCATCAGGATCTCGGCGCCGTTGGCCGCTTTCAGCGTGACCGCGTGATGGGCTGCGTGCAGGCCGATAACCTCGCCGTCGCAGGGAGCGCGAAGCTCGCCGACCAGCGGATCGATAGCGATGCCGTCGCCCAGCATGCGCTCGGCGAAGACCGGATCGCCGGTCTCATCGAGCGGGGCGGCCCAGCCTTCGAGCGGCGCGCCGAGGATCAGGTCGGCGGTCATTGCGCTGCGGCTTTCCGGCCGACCTCGACCCAGCCCAGCACCCACATCGGATCGGGCCGCGCTTGGGTGAAGGTCAGGCACAGGTCGCTTCGCCGGCCGAGCGGCGGCAGCGCGCCGGCAAGCACGGTGACGCCCGGATTGCGGGTTGCGGCAGCCAGCGGAAGACTAAGCACCGGCGCGCCGTCGCAGCCGCCGGCCCGCACATCCAGCTCGCCGTTCCGCGTACGCGGCGGCCGCCTGGCCACCTTGGCCGTGTCGGCGCCCAGCTGGAAGTTGAACGGCAAACGCGTCACGGCCACGCGGATCGTCGCTCCGGCGCGATCGTCAGCCTGCGGATAAATCCAACAGGGGTTCATGATGTCGACGAGGTAGCGCTGTCCACGCTGCACCGCCAGCGGCGCCTCGATGTTCAGCGCGACCTGGTTCGAGCACAGCTGCAACTCCTGGCTCTTCAGGCGGAGCGGACCGGTTGGATCGATTGCCCGATCAAGCGCGGGCAAGAACTCCCGGCCCTCGACGAAGGTCGCCGCGCGCAAGCGGGTCGCGGCGCCCAGCTCCAGCGGACCGACATAGGCGGCAGACGTCGGTCCAGGCGGCGCGCCATCGAGGGTATAGCGGATCGTCCCCAGCCCGAGTTGCTTCGAAAGGGCAACCTCGACGCCCGCGTCCGTCCGGCGCACGTCGGCTTTCACGGCGACGGCGCCCTGGTCCGGACCAAGGCCGAGCGTCCGCTCTCGCGTCAGCTCCGCCGGCAGTCGCGCCTCCATGTCAGCCCAGTCCTTCCGCTCGGGCGCGGTCCACGCGACCTCGGCAAGCGCCGCAGCGCGCGGGAAGGCCATTAGGGCCACGTCCGCCTCGGTCGGCATGTGCTCGGTCCAGAGGTTGCCCTGCACGCCGATGACATGCGCCGCGGCGGCCGACACCGTCGCGGGCGGCTCCGGGTCGATCCCATAGACGTCGCTCAGCGAGACAACCACGCTGCGGCCCGGCGGCTCATCCGGCATATCGGCCTGGCGGTGGTCGAAGTAGAGCAGCGGATCGGTCGCGGTGACGGCGTCATGCCCGCTCTTCGCCGCATCCGCCGCGCCGCCCGCGCGCCAGACGGTGACCGCGGCGTTCGCCGGCAGACCTGAGCCGCCGACGAGGATATCGTCCCAGCCGATCGCACGGCGGCCATGGGCGGCGATGAAGGCGGCGATCCGGTCGGTGAACCATCCCTGCAAGGCGTTCTCGTCCTTGAGGCCCAAGCGGCGCATCTCAGCCTGGATCGCCGGCGAGGCGCGCCATTCGTCCTTGACCGCCTCGTCGCCGCCGATCGCGATCCAGGGGCCGGGGAAGAGCGCCATCACCTCGTCGAGGACGCCGGTCAGGAAGGCGTAGGTTCGCTCGTCCGGCGCAAGGACGTCGGGGAAGACGCCCCAGTCGTCGCGCACGCCGCGCTGGGGCGGCGCGGAGCCCAGCTCGGGATAGGCCAGGAATGGCCGAGAGCGAGTGTCCAGGCATCTCGATCTCCGGGACGATCGTCACGTGCCGCGTGGCGGCGTAGGCGACGATCCGGCGGACCTCGGCCTGGCTGTAGAAGCCGCCGTAGCGCCTGGGCTTGCCGGTCGGCGGGGTCCGGTTCGCGTGCCGCCACGCGCCGATCGCCGTCAGGCGCGGATAGCGGCGGATCTGCAGCCGCCATCCCTGGTCGTCGGTCAGGTGCCACTGCAGCACGTTCAGCTTGTGGCGGGCCATCCAGTCGATCAGCCGCTCGATGAACGCCGGCGACTGGTAGTGGCGCGCGGAGTCGAGCAGCAGGCCGCGCCAGGCGAACCGCGGGCGATCGACGATGCGAAGGCGGCAGCGTCGCCGGCCCGCGACCGGCGTCGGGTGTCAGCAGCTGCCATGAGCGTCACCGCACCGTAGAACAGCCCGGCGTCGGTGGGCGCGGCGATCACCACGCGGCCATCGCCGATGTCGATCCGGTAGCCCTCGGCGCCGGCGTCGGCGACCCCGGCTCGCTCAAGGACGATGGTGGGCGTGCGGCCGCCGGCGCCGACGCGTAGGCGAAGCCCCCGCTGCGCTGGACAGCATTGGAGAGAAAGCCGGCCGCCCGGCGTGCGCCTGGCGTCACCCGCCCGAACCGCGATGGCTGCACCGTCGGCGATCGCCACGGGCGCGCGGCCGATGATGGCTTCCGACGAGAGCGGCCGGGGGATGACCGTCTGACCCAGGGCCGGTGGGGCGGCCAGGCTGAGCGAGCGCGAGCGCCGCTGTGATCGCGGCTCTAGCCACGGCCTGCCGAGCCGGCCGACGCGGGGCGATCCGCCTCGTCCGTCGCGCGGCCGCCGATCCAGGTGTCGAGAACCTGCAAGTCATCGTCGAGGAGCACGAGATCGGCGATAGCATCCGGGCGCGATCCGGCCGAGCTCGCCGTCGAGCCCGAGGAACTCGGCCGGATTGCGGCTCGCCATGCGCGACGCCTCGGCGAGGTCGAGGCCTAGCATATCGACGGCGTTGCGCACTGCGCCGGCCATGTCGAGCGCGGAGCCGGCGAGGGTGCCCGCATCGTCGAAGCAGGCGCCGTCGCGCACGGTGATCGTCTTGGCCCTGCAGCTGGAACGAGGTGTTCGGCCCGAGCCGACGCAGGGCATGGCGTCGGTGATCAGGTTGAAGCGGTTCGAGCGGTCGCAGCCGGAGCGCCAGCTTCAGCACGACCGGGATCGACATGCACGCCGTCGACGATGATGCCGCACCAGGCGTTCGAGTCCTCCAGCGCCGCGCCGACCACGCCTGGCTCGCGGCTGGCCGAGCGGCGACATGGCGTTGAAAAGGTGGGTGAAGCCGGTCAGGCCGTGGTCCAAGCGCCGCGCGGACATCGGCGTAGGAGGCGTTGGTGTGGCCGGCCGAGACGACAACGCCGGCGTTGACCAGCCGCTCGATCATCTCCGCGCTGGTGGCTTCGGGCGCCAGGGTCACCAGGGTCCGGCCCGACCCCGAGCGAGGTCAGCAGCGCGAACGCTGTCGCGTCAGGTGCGCCGAAGCTTGCTCGGCGTCGTGGATGCCGCTGCGGGTCGCGTTCAGGAAGGGTCCCTCGATGTGGATGCCGAGCACCCCCGGCACGCCGCGCTCGATGGCCTGCCGCGACAGCGCCGATGGCCGCGTCGACCGTGGCCGAGATCGTCGCTGATCAGGGTGGGCAGGAAGCCGGTGGTGCCGAACCGCCGGTGCGCGGCGCCGATCGCGCGCGATGGCCGCGGCCGTCGGCGAATCGTTGAACAGCACCCCGCCGCCGCCGTTGACCTGGGTGTCGATGAAGCCGGGCAGCAGGAGGCCGCCCGCGAGGTCTGCGCACGCGCGCCCGCCGCTGACAGCTCGTCGCGCGGGCCGACCGCGGCGATGCGCGTCGCCGCGCAAGCGAACCGCCAGGCCCTCGACCAGCCCGCGCTCGGTCATCACCCGGCCGTTGACCAGCAGCGAGGTCCATCAGAGGGTCTCGGTGACCTTGGCGAGGTGCGGGGGCCGGTCGGGTCGAAACCGCGCGCCAGCGCCAGGGCGCCGACCAGGCGATAGAAGCTTAGCGCAAAGGCGATCGGCTCCAGGACCGGGCAGGCCCGAGCCGTCGGCAGCGACAGCGCACCGGCGCGGCGTCGCCGCCGACCTTGATCACCGGCGCGCCCTGCGCGGCGCCGCCGCGGCCAGCGCCTCGACGCCTGCCGCGGTCTCGTCGTCCTGGGCGAAGGCCAGCACCGGAAACGCCGGCCCGACCAGCGCCATCGGCCCGTGGCGGACCTCCGCGGCGCTGAACGCCTCGGCGTGCAGGCCGCAGGTCTCCTTGAGCTTCAGCGCCGCCTCCTCGGCGATGCCGAAGCCGACGCCGCGGCCGACCACATAGAGGCTCTGCGCGTCCTTCAGGAGCGGGACGGCCGCGCTCCAATCGAGCGCCCAGGCGCGCTCCAACAGGTCCGGCAGGCCGCTCGAGCGCGCTCGACAGCGGCGCGTCGCCGCTCCAGTGCGCGACCAGCTGCGCGATGGCGCTCAGCGCAGGCGATGAAGGACTTGGTCGCCGCGACGCTGAGCTCGGGCCCGGCGAGCAGCGGCGATGACCACCGGCGCAGCTCGGCCAGGGGCGAGGCCGCGTCGTTGACCAGCGCCACCACCAGCGCGCCGCCGCGGCGCGCGGCGCTGCGGCGGCGGCGAGCAGGTCGGGGCTGCGGCCGGACTGCGAGATCACCAGGCACAGGGTCCCGTCCATGTCGCGGCGCGGCGTCGTAGACCGAAGCTCACCGACGGCGGCGCCGAGGCGGTCATCACCCCCAGCCGCGTCTCGATCAGGTAGCGGGCGAAGGTGGCGGCGTTGTCGGAGCTGCCGCGGCCCAGCGTCGCCACCGCCCGCGGCGGGTCGCGCGCGCAGGCGCTCCGCGAGCGCCGCGCACCGCCGGCCGTTAGCGCCCAGCTGCGCGCGGACGACCGCCGGGGCCTCGCGCGGCCTCGCGGAACAGCTGCGTCGCCTGCGGGGCGGGTGTCGGAGGCGCCATGGAACTCAAGCGCAGGCCCCCCGGCGGCTCTACGAAGCGGCTGTGCTGAGTTCGGCGACGAAGTCGTAGGCGTCGCCGCGATAGTAGCTCTGGGTGAACTCCACCGGCCGGCCGTCGCGCAGGAAGCCGCGCCGCTCGATCAACAGGCCCGGGCGAGCCGTCCGGCACGCCGAGCAGCCGCGCCCGCTCGGCGGTGAACAGCACCGCGCGCAGCCGCTGCAGCGCCCGCACCGGCCGCGGCCGTGCTTGTCGAGCGCCTCGTAGAGCGACTCCTCGACCGCGTCCTCGGACGGCAGGCAGAAGCCCGGCACCGTGGAATACTCCAGCGCCATCGGCGAGCCGTCGGCGTAGCGGATGCGGTTGAAGCGATAGACCAGCGCGCCGGGGCTGAGGCCCAGCGTCAGCGACTCCTCCGGCGTCACCGCGCCGGCCGAGCGGCTGAGCCAGACGCTCTCCGGCCGCCGGCCGCGCGAGATCATGTCCTCGGTGAACGACGAGAGCTTGGAGAAGCTCTTCTCCACGCGCGCGGCGACGAAGGTGCCGGCGCCCTGCCGGCGAGTGAGCAGGCCCTCGTCCGACCAGCGCGTCCAGCGCCTTGCGCACGGTGATTCGCGAGACGCCGAACTCCTCGGCCAGGTCGCGCTCGGGCGGCAGCGCCTCGTCGGCGGCCAGCCGGTTGTCGGCGATGGCGTCGCGCAGCGCGCGCTGCAGCTGCTGGTACAGCGGCGCGCGGCGCCTGCTCGTCCAGACTGCCGATCACCTCGGTGAACGACGCCAAGCCTCTGGTCCTCCTTTGCCCCTACCGCGGGACGCGAGTCCCGTCCGGCCCGTCGTGCTATTTGTGCCACATGACCGTACCATTTGCATACCAATAATTTGATTGGTATGCGATTGGTGTCGATTTTGGGCTTGCATTGGTTACGAATTTTGTGACAGCTTTACAATCGTATGGCACCATAGGCTCTCCAAATTCGAGGGCCTCTGGAGAGATTGGTACTGCAATTGGACTTCGGGACGGGGCGCCGCTTTGCGGCGGCTCAGACGGGGGAGAAGCACCATGACCCATCGCAGGATGCGTCCTGCATCGGCTCGGCGAGCATCGTCGCCATCCTGGGCGGCTGCGGCGCCGGCCTTTGCGGACGCCGACAGACTCCGACCTCCAGTCCAGCGAGTCGTCGTCACCGGCATTCGCGAGTCCCTGCAGCAGGCGATCGCGATCAAGCGCAACAGCGACGACCAAGTCGACGCCATCTCCGCGCACCGACATCGGCAAGCTGCCCGACAAGAACGTCGCCGACGCTCTGCAGCGCATCCCGGGCGTCAACACCGAGTCGGCGGCCAGCGGCGAAGGCGGCTTCGACGAGAACGACCGGGTCAGCATCCGCGGCACCTCGCCCAGCCTGACCCAGGTCACCGTCGACGGCCACGCGATCGCCACCGGCGACTGGTTCATCCTCGACCAGTATCCAGCCGTTGGCCGCAGCGTCAGCTTCACCCTGCTGCCGGCGGAAATGGTCCAGATCGACCGTGGTCTACAAGACCCAGGACGCCTCGCTGCTCGAGGGCGGCGTCTCCGGCGTGGTCGATATCCACACGCGCAACGCCGCTCAGCCTCGGCAAGGCGATTCACCTTCGAGGGCTCGGCCGAGGCCGCCTACAACAACCTGACCGGCAGCAGTGGCAAGCCGCAGTTCAACGGCCTGATCGGCTGGAAGAACGCCGACGACACCTTCGGCGTTCTGGTGCAGGGCTTCTACGAAGACCGCAGCGTCGAGCGCTACGGCCAGGAGACCCTGGGCTACACCACGATCACCGCCGCGCATGCCGCTCGGCGCGGCCAATCCGTCAACCTGATCGGGGTCGCAGGCGCCGACCCTGATCGGCTCGACCCTGTTCGAGCAGGAGAAGACGCGCGAAGGCGGCCACGTTCGACGTGCGAATGGCAAGCCGAACGACCAGTCTCGAGCTCAACCTGAGCGGCTTCTATTCGCACCTGAACGCAACAACGTCAACGACAACTACATGTATTGGGGCTCGCAACGAGTTCGACAACAACCTGCCGACCAGCTTCACCGTCGCAGAACAACACGCTGACCTCGGCCGGTCTGGCCCGACCAACAATGCCGGCGGGCGACGCCGGTCGACGGCCTCGTCGTCGACAACATCATCGCGGCCCGGAGCCAGCGCCTACACCTACGTACATCAACCTCGACGGCAAGTTCAGGCCGACCGACCAGCTGACGCATCAAGGGCCAGATCGGCTACACCCAAGGTCAGGGCGACACCCACGGAGCGCCCTCGTTCGAAGTCGACGCGCCGACCGGGATTTCCTACGCGCCCTCCGGCAACGGCTGGCAGGTCACGCCGACCGACATCAACCCGCAAAGCCCGGCCGGCCTCGCCAACGACTGGGCCTGGAACGAAGTGTTCACCGTCGAAGGACAAGGAGATCTACGGCCAGGTCGACGGCGAGTACGACATCGACGACGGCATCTTCAAGGACGTGGCGTTCGGCTTCCATCGCTCAGACCACACCCGCCAGGTCGACGGCTGGGACCGCGGCTGCACGCTCGGCGCCAACGGCGCCTGCTGGACCTCGCCGACGATGCCGTTCTCGGCCACCAACCCGGTGCCCTATCCCAGCGGCTTCAACGCCGGCGCGCTGGGCATCCCGGGCCTGCTGATCCCGATCGCCGGCAACCCGAGCACGATCGGGCAACATCCTCAACAGCATCAACGACGGCGTGCACGGCCCGATCTCGTCGATCGTCACGCCGCAGAACTACTACTGGCTCGGCTCGCTTCAAGGTGCAGGAGACCGACTATGCGGGCTACGTCATGGCCCATGTCGGCGGCGACGGCTGGCGCGGCAACTTCGGCGTCCGCCTCGTCGACACCGACGAGAACTCGTACGTCAACGCTGCCAGACGCCGCCGGGCCGCGCTCCGGCCGGTGATCACGACGTCGGCCTTCGGCGACTACTACGTCAACGACGTGACGCACAACTACTTCGACGTGCTGCCGAGCGCTGAACTTCACCTTCGACCTGCAGAAGAACCTGCTGCTGCGGGTGTCGGCGGCCGAGACCATGTCGCGGCCCGACTACAGCGCGCTTGGCGGCAGCGGTGACGCTGACCGACCTCACGCTCACCGGCAACGGCGGCAACCCGAACCTGAAGCCGATCACGCGCCGGCGTCTATGACGCCGCGCTGGAGTGGTACTACGTGCCGACCGCCGTCGCCGCGGTCAGCCTGTTCTACGACGACCTGTCGTCCTATGTGACCTTCGGCATCTCGAACGCGGACCTACCTCAACCAGCTTCGCAGATCGACGTGCCGGGCAGCCGAACAGTGTTCGCGACTCGTACTCCATCTCCTCGCCCACCAACATCTCCGGCCAGCTCAAGGGCGTCGAGATGCAGGTGCAGCAGCCGCTGCCCTACAACTTCGGCTTCCAGGCCAACTTCACCTACGTCGACGGCCAGGACGCGACCGGCAAGCCGCTCGTCGGCACCTCGAAGCATCACCTACAACTGGTCGGCTACTACGAGACCACGTGGGTCAGCGTGCGCCTGGCCTACACCTACCGCTCGCACTACTTCGTCGGCCTCGACCGCGGCGCCGCCGGAAAACCAGGCCAGCTACGGCGAGCTCGACGCCTCGCTCAACTTCAATGTCACGAAGAACGTCACCTTTACGGTCGACGCGCTCAACCTCACCAACACGCTGTTGAAGTACTACGCCCAGAACCCGACCCAGGTGCGCGCCGTCTACGACAACGGCACCCAGGTCTACGCGGGCATCCACGTGAAGTTCTAGCGAAGACACCAGACGAACCTCCCTGAACTGCGGCGGAGCGGTCCCCTGCTCCGCCGTTCCTTTGTCCAGGCGCCCTTGCCAGGCAGCGGCGCGGTCGGCATCGATCGCCTGATGCCGCACCGCGGACCATGCTGATGGCGTCTTCGCCGGACACCGCCGCCCTCGTCCTGCGCGCGATCGCCGCGCTCGCCGGCGATCCCGCGAGCGCCGAGGCGATGGCGCGGGAAGCGCTGGACGTCGTGCCGGACGACCGCGATGCGGCGGTCGTGCTGGCCTCGGCCCTACGCGCCACCGGCCGCGCCGGCCAGGCCCGCGACCTGCTGGCCCCGCTTGCCGAGCAAGCCCCTGACAGCTGGGTGGTGCAGCTCGAGTGGGCGCAGATCCTGGCCGCGTCGGGCGACAGCCGGGGAGCTGCGGCTCCGCTCGCACGCGCGACGGCGCTGAACCCCGGCCTCGCGGCCGCGTGGCGCCTGACGGGCGACATCGCGCTGGCCGCTGGCGATCCGCGCGCCGCGCAGTTCGCCTATGACCGCATGCTGAGCGCGCTGATCGCCGACCCCAGCCTTGCCGCGGCGGCCGGCGCCCTAGCCGAGGGCCGGGGCGCCGCCATCGAGGCGCCGCTGCGGGCGACCCTCGCCCGCAACCCCGCCAACGCGGTAGCCGGCCACCTGCTCGGCGAGGTCCTGGCGCGACTGGGCCGCGCGGCCGAGGCGCTGGCGGTGCTGGAGGCTTGCCTGCGGCGCCAGCCGGAGCTGCGCCTCGTTCGCATGTCCTACGCGCTCGCCCTTCAGCGGGTCGGCCAGCGCTCGGAAGCCTTGGCCCAGCTCGAAGACCTCCTCCGGCGCGATCCGGGCGACGGCCGCGCGCTCATGGCGAAAACATCCGTCCTGGCCGAGCTTGGCGACCATACTGCGGCGGCGGAGACGACAGCCGAGGTCCTCGAGCGTTTCCCGGACCAGCCGCACGGCTGGCTGCTCTACGGCGCCATGCTCCGCACGCTTGGCCGCACCGAGGCGGCCGTCGCTGCCTGGCGGCGCGCCATTTCGCTCGATGCACGTTGCGGCCAAGCCTACTTCGCGTTGGCGAACCTGAAGACCTACGCCTTCTCCGAGGCGGAGCGTGCGGCCATGGGCGAGGCAGTGGCCGATCCGGCCGTCGCATCGGAGGTGCGCGCTCACTTCCACTTCGCCTTGGGCCAGGCCGAGGAAGCCGCCGGCGCCTTTGCCCGGGCGTTCGAGCAGTTCGCCGAGGGGGCGCGGATCGAGCACGCGCGGCGCCCCCACGACCCCGCCGCCACGCGAGCGCTCGTCGATCGCTCGAAGGCGCTGTTCACGCCGGCTTTCTTTGCCGAACGCCCTGGCTGGGGCGCCGTCGACCCGGCGCCGATCTTTATCGTCGGCCTGCCGCGCGCCGGCTCGACGCTGGTCGACCAGATCTTGGCCAGCCATCCAGCGGTGGAGGGCCTGCAGGAGCTGATGGAGGTCCAGTGGATGGCCGACTGGACGGCGCGAGAGTCCGCCCTTCCCTACCCCGATAGCGTCAGCGGCCTCTCGCGCGGCGCGATCTCCCAGCTCGGACGCGACTATCTCGACCGCACCCGGCCACGCCGCCGGCTGGGGCGTCCGCGCTTTACCGACAAGGCGCCGTGGAATTTCGTGCACGTCGGGCTGATCCGGCTGATGATGCCGAACGCGAAAATCATCGACGTGCGCCGCCATCCGCTGGCCTGCTGCCTCTCGGCGTTCAAGCAGCACTTCGCCAGCGGCTTCGACTTCACCTACGAGCTGGAGACGCTAGGCCGTTACTATGCCGACTACGTGGAGCTGATGGCGCACTTCGAGGCCGTCATCCCCGGCGCGGTCCACCGCGTGATCTACGAAGACCTGGTGGACGATACCGAGGGCGTCACGCGCGGGATGCTCGCTTACCTTGACCTGCCCTTCGATCCCGCCTGCCTGCGGTTCTTCGAGACGACGCGCGCGGTCGCGACGCCGAGCTCCGAGCAGGTGCGACGCCCCGTTTTCGCCGAGGGGAAGGACCAGTGGCGGGCATACGAGGCGTTCCTCGACCCGCTGAAGGCCGCACTCGGCCCCGTGCTCGACGCCTATCCGGGCGCGCCGTAGCCGAACCGCTCGACCCACGGCTGAAGCAGCGGCGCAACGGCCGCCAGCTCGCCGGCATAGGCGCGCCAGCGTCCGACCCCTTCGGGGTTCAGCCCCGCACGGACTTGCTGGGCGCTGGGCGTACGGATGGATCGTCCGCCGGCGGTCGCCGCCACGTCCAGCATCGTCCGTCTGGCATCGAGACCGATCGCGGCCGCGACCCGCGCCAGCTCGGAGGGAAAGTCGGTGACCAGCGCTTCGAGGCGCACGTCCGTGATCGGCAATGGCAGGACCGATCGGTAGAGGTCGGCGAGCGCCATCGTGGCCGCGTAGCAGCGCGCCGTATCGCAAAGATCGGTGAAAGCATAGGTGAGCGCGTTCATCTGAAAGCTGTTGCGAAAGCAGCTCAGCACCACGTCGCGCGGATCGCGGATAGCGAAGATTAGCTGCGCGTCAGGGAAGAGCTTGGCGACGAGCGGAAGCGAGGCCGTTGCCGCCGGCGCCTTATCCAGGAAGACCTTGCCGCGCGGAGCGACCCCGGCGCGCGCGACTTGCGCCCAATAGGCGGCGCGCCAGCTGTCGGCTTCGGCAGGGGCCAGCCGTGCGAGGCGATCAAGCCCCTCGGCGCTGGTCATCAAGGCGTCGGACGCCTCCGCCAGCGTCGGGGCCTCCTCGAGGCTGACGAGGTCTGGATGCCCGGCCAGGGCCTGCTCGAGCAGCGTCGTGCCCGAGCGCGGGAAGCCCACGAGGAAGGCGTGACCCTTGACGCCGGCCGGGTTGCTCGGCGGCAGCGCGACGCGCCAAGCGGCGGGATCGGCGTCGCGGAACCAGGCCGCCAGCCGCTCGAGCCGGTCGACCTCGCCCTCCCGGGCGCCGGCCCGCTCGGCGTAGATGGCCCTCAGCGCCTGCTTGCCCCGGGTGAACGCCAGGAACGCCTCCGGCGCGCGCCCGAGGCCATCCAGCGCCTCGCCCAAGAGGAGCGCCGTCTCGGCGGTCTGGTCCGGCGACAAGCCGGGCCGCTCCAACAGACTGGCCGCCAGCCTCCGTGCGACCTCGAGCTCGCCGCGGCCCAGCGCGGCACGCGCGCGGATCCAGTCGATCGCCGGCCCGGTGAGCGGCGCGGTGAGCGCCTCGGCCCGGGGCCAATCGGCGCGCTCCAACGCCGCGAGGGCAAGCCCGATCCGCGCCGTGGCGTTCCCGCCATCGAGCGCCAGCGCCTGCTCGTAATGCGCTTGGGCCTCGGCGACGCGGCTCAACGCCTGCAGCGCGTGCGCCTTGGCGCAGAGGATGTCGGTCTTCGCCTGCGCTTGCTCCAGCCCGCGATCACAGACGGCGAGCGCCGCCTCGGGCCGGCGGGCAACGCAGAGGCCGGCGGCGAGCGCGACCCAGCCTTCGGGTTCGCTCGGCGCGCGGGAGACCGCCTGCTGCAGGATCCGGATCGCCTCGTCCAGCCGGCCCCGGCGCTGACGCTCGGCGGCCGCAGCGATGAGGTCGGCTATCGGCGAGGAAGGCAGGGCCGCCTACCAGCTCCCCACGTTCGGCATGCTCGTCCAGGGCTCGGCGGGTTCCTTCCGGCCGCCCTTCTGCAGCAGCTCGATGGAGATGCTGTCGGGCGAGCGGACGAAGGCCATGTGGCCGTCGCGGGGCGGGCGGTTGATGGTGACGCCGCCGTCGATCAGGCGCTGGCAGGTCGCGTAGATGTCGTCGACCTCGTAGGCCAGGTGGCCGAAGTTGCGGCCGCCCTGATAGTCCTCGGGGTCCCAGTTGTAGGTGAGCTCGACCATCGGCGCGCGCGGCCTCGCGCGCCTGCGGCAGGTCGCTCCGGCGCGCACAGGAACACCAGCGTGAAGCGCCCGGCCTTGTTCTCGACCCGCTAGGCCTCGGCCAGGCCGAGCTTGCTCACGTAGAAGTCGAGCGAGGCGTCGAGGTCGGCACGCGCACCATGGTGTGCAGATACCTCATGGGTCGTAAGTCTCCGGGTCTGGGAAATCGGGCGGATCGTCGTCGCCCAAGGCTAGCACAGGTTGCAGCGCTCGGGGCTCGCGTTCGGGCGGCATCGTGGGCTGTTCGCGGGTCTGCCGGCGCCAGAGCGCGGCGTATTCGCCGCCGTGGGCGATCAGCTCGGCGTGGTCGCCGCGCTCGACGATGCGGCCGCGGCGGATGACCAGGATCTGGTCGGCGTCGGCGATGGTCGAGAGGCGGTGGGCGATGACCAGGGTCGTGCGGCCGGCGCGCACCTTGCGCAGCGTCGCCTGGATCGCCGCCTCGGTGCGGCCGTCGAGCGCGCTGGTGGCCTCGTCGAGCACCAGCAGGCGCGGATTGGCCAGCAGCGCGCGCGCCAGGCCGACGCGCTGGCGCTCGCCGCCGGAGAGCTTCAGGCCCGCGCTCGCCGACCCGGGTCTCCATCTTGTAGGGCAGGCCCTCGATGAAGCGGGCCAGCTCGGCGGCCTCGGCCGCCGCCCAGACCTCGGCCTCGCCTGGCCTCCGGGTCGGCGAAGGCGATGTTGGCGTAGAGGGTGTCGTTGAACAGGGCCACGTCCTGCGGCACCAGCGCCACCGCGCGGCGGAGCGAGGCGATGCTTCACCTCGCGCAGGTCGACGCCGTCGAGCATCACCGCGCCCGCCTGCGGGTCGATCAGCCGCAGCGCCAGGCGCGCGATGGTGGTCTTGCCGGCGCCGGAGGGGCCGACCAGCGCCGTCGTCGTTCCGGGCGCGACGCGGAAGCTGACGTCGCTGAGGCCGACCGAGCGGGCGGTGTGCTGGAAGCCGACGTGCTCGAACACCAGCGTCGGCGCCCTGCGCCGGGCGCGGCGGCAGGTCGCGGGCGTCGGGCGCGTCGGTGATCTCCGGCTCGACCGCGCGCAGGTCGAGCATCTGCTCCATGTCGATGAACGCCTGGCGGATCATGCGGTAGTTGATGCCGAGGATGCAGAGCGGCGCATAGACCGTCTGCAGGATCAGGATGCAGGCGGTGATGCCGCCGGCCGTCATCTTGCCGTGGATCACCTCGAAGCCGGCCAGCAGCGGTGACGAAGCAGCAGGCCCAGGCTCAGCACCACCGACTGGATGGCGTTCAGCATCTGCAGCGAGGTGTTGGCCTTGACCGCCGCGCCGGCGTAGTCGCCGCATCGCCTCGTCGATAGCGGCCGACCGCGCGGCTCCTCCGAGCCGAAGGTCTTGATGGTCTCGAAGTTCATCAGCGCGTCGACGGCCAGGCCCGCCGCCTCGCGAGTCGGCCTCGTTCAGCGCGCGGCGGTGGCTGGATGCGCCAGTTGGAGATCGAGAAGGTGAAGACGACGTAGACGACGATGGTGGCGACGGTCGCCGCCGACAGCACGCCAGTTGTAGCGGCTGGTCATCACCCAGGCCGCCATGGCCAGCTCGAACACGGTCGGTCCGAGATTGAACACCACGCTGCGCAGCAGGATGTCGGTGGAGTTGCGCGCCGCGGTCGATGATGCGCGCCAGGCCCCCGGTCTGCTTGCCCTGGTGGAAGTTGAGCGACAGCGACAGCGAGTGGGCGAAGGTCTCGACCGCCGAGCGCGCCAGCGCCTGCTGCGAGACCGGCGTGAAGATGGAATCGCGGATCAGCGGCGTGGCGTTGGCGATGAAGCGCAGAAGCACCCAGCAGACGGCGAAGCCCATGAAGACGGCGAACACGGTCGCCGCGGCGCTGCGGCCATGGCTGAGCGCGTCGATCGCCCGCCCGATCCAGATCGGCGCAGTTCACCGCCGGTCCACTTGCCGACCAGCACCAGGATCAGCGCAACGACGAGCCGGGTCTTCAGGCCCTGGCGCGCGCGAGCGCATCACCAGGCGGGCGAGATCCGCCATCGAGCTCCAGAAGTTGAACTTGACGCCGGTCGGAACGACTGCCCCAAGCCTCCCGCCGCCCCGCATGCCCGCCACGCCTAGGCTTCCCCCATCAATCGATCACCAGGGTGGTCTGCTCGCCGCCGGCGGGGGTGAGCCAGTCGATGCGCCAGCCGTCCGATTGCCGCTGACCCCGGAACGGCAGACCGCTGATCGGCCCCGCCGGGCTGATGCGGAACCGCGCCGCCGCCTGGCCCAGCGGCGACTGCACCTCGAGCTGGTGGTCGCCGGCCTTGAGCGCGGCGGCAAGCGTGAGCGTGTAACGCCCTTGGGTGTTCGCACGGCCATCGACGCCGCCGGCCCCGTCGACCGAGAGCCGGACGGCCGACCCCGGTCGGGCCAGGCCCGACACCACGACCAGCCCGCTCACGTCGAAGTCGACCGCCGATATCTTCGGCGCCGCGGATGGCGCGCCCAGCGCCTCTGCGCCCGTTCCGGCGCGCAGCACGACCGCCGGCTGTCCGGGCGACGGCACGACCGCGAGGTAGCCGACGCCGCGCACCTGCTGGCCGCCGACGTCCTCGGCCAGCCCGAACAGTCGCACGGCGGCGGACGGCGGCACGGCGACGCTGAAGGCGCCGCGGCTGTCGGTGACCGCCGCCAGGCTCGATCCGTCGGGCGAGGTCAGGCGCACGTGCGCGTTCCGGTGCGCGCGGCCGACGATCTCGACGTCGCCGTCGCCCAGCCGGGCCGCGGCGGTGAAGCGGGGCGGCGCGACGTAGCTCGCCTCGGCCGAAGCGCTCTGGCTGGACTGCGCCGGCGTGCGCCAGTCGCCGCCGCGGCCGCAGGCCGCGGCGAGCGCGGCCATCGCGACGATGAGGCCCGCGCGCGCGGCGGCGCTTGCTTTCGCTCCGGGCGCGGCAATGATCGACCGTCGCCGTCCCCGACTCGCCGCGTTTCTGCGTGATCCCGTCAATGCCAACGCCCCCGCCGATGGACTCGATCTGCGTCTACTGCGGTTCGTCCGACGCCGTCGATCCCGCGCTGCTCGCCGCCGCGGCCGAGCTTGGCCGCGCGCTGGCGCAAGCGGGCCTGCGCCTGGTCTACGGCGGCGGGCGCGTCGGCCTGATGGGGGCGTGCGCCAAGGCCGCCCATGCCGCCGGCGGGCGTGTGTTCGGCGTGATGCCGGAGTTCCTGCGCCAGCATGAGATCCTATACGACGTCGTCGAGACCAAAGTCGTGCGCTCGATGCATGAGCGCAAGATGGCGCTGTTCGAGGCGTCCGACGCCTTCATCGTTCTTCCCGGCGGCATCGGCACGCTGGAAGAAGCGATCGAGCTCCTCTCGTGGCGCCGCCTCGACCTGCACAACAAGCCGATCGTGTTCTTCAACCCGGAGGGATTCTGGGATCATCTGTTCGCCTTCTTCCACCAGGCCATCGCGATGCAGCTGGCGCCGGAAGCCCTGGCGGGCGCCTGGCGGACGGTGACCCGCGTCGAAGACCTCCTCCCCGCGGTCCGGGACATGGCGGCGGCCGAGCATAGCCCCATCCCCAAACTGATGCCCCGGGTGACGTGATGAAGCGCTCCCACTCTTTTTCCGTCATCCCCCGCTGGAGCGCAGCGGAATGCGGGGGACCCATGAACACGGAGAGCGACGGTGATCATGGGTGGCCCGAACAAGTCGGGCCATGACGATAGAATATTGTGACGGCGCCCGAGACTACCTCTGCGATCGGCGCCCCTCTCACCCCTCCTGCGCCACGAAGGCGCGGGCTTGGCGGGCGGTGCGCAGGGCGTGGCGGCCCTTCAGCGGCGAGTTCAGGTAGCGGTTCACCGCCGTCGCCATCATCGGCAGGGCGCTTGAGTCCGGCCTGGCCAGCCACTCGTCCTCGAGCGCTGTCAGCACCTTCAGCCGGTGGCAGGCGATGATCGGCTCGGCGATCCCGTGGTCGTAGAGCGCAGCGCGCTGGTCCGCGACGAAGCGTTCCGTCTCGTCGACGCGCCAGGCGCGATTGTCCAGCGCGGGGTCCACGTAGGGTTTGTTGCGTCCGATGAAGAGCACCAGCTGCGCCAGCGCCTTGGGCCAGAGGGCCGGAGTCTCCTCGCACAGCCGCCGCGTGGCGCTGGCGAAAGTGAGCGCATGGGTGAAGTCGAGCCAGCCGACATTGTCGGCGATCGGGTTGTCGGTCGCGGAATCGAAGCCGAGGTCGAAATGCGCCATGGTCCAGGACGCGGCGGCGAGCAGCGCATCGAACAGCTCGGCCGGCGGGCGCGCGCCGGAGCGGAGCAGCCGATCCAATCCCGCGGGCACGGAAACGCCCCGGAAGTCTTCGGCGCTCACCGGCTCGGAGCCGGCTTGGCCCCAGGCCGCCACCGCGCCGGCGTAGCCGCGGAACTCGGGGATCAGATCCTCGCGCCTGGCCTGGCTCAGCGAGCGCGTCAGCGCCAGCAGCACCGGCGCCTGCACCGCCTCGCCGAGCGCCTCGATCAGCTGGCCGGCCTTCAGCACATAGATCGCGCTGTGGCCGAAGTCGTTGTAGTGCGCGAGCGCCGCGGCCGCGAACGCCGGCCGCAGGTCGGCGAAGGCGGCTTCGGCCGCGATCGCGCCCCGCACGAGTGCGATGGCGCCAGGTTCGTCCTCCCGCTCGATCGCATCGGCGAACGACGCCGCATCCCAGTCCGCCGACCCCTCGGCGTATGCAAAGGCGCCGGCGCCGAGCGTGTCGCGGGCGAGGTGGGCGATCGGCTCGATGACGGCCGTGAGCCTGAGGTCGGGGTCCTGGGCGCGCGCCGCGAGCGACAGCCAGTCGGGAGCGGCGGCGTGAGCATGGGTCATGCCGCCTTCCAGGCGATCGTTCTGGCGCACGATGGCGTGCGCGAGCGCCAGCCGACCGTCGTAGCCGGCGCGTTCCAGGCGGGCCGTCTCGCGGGCCATGCGGGCGCGGTCGTCATAGTCGAGCGCGACCTCGAGCCCGGCCAGCGCCCGCGTTCTTTGCGCCTCGGCCGGCGGATCGGTGAGATCGACCGCGATCTCCTCGCCGCGAAACGACACCGGGTAGGTGCGGACGGGATCGAAGCCGATCAACGCCTCGCCGCTCGCAAGGTCGAACTTCCAATTGTGCCAGTGGCAGGTGATGACGCAGCCCTGGCCAAGCGTTCCTTCGCTCAACGGATAGCCCTCGTGCGGGCAGCGGTTGGCGATGGCGAAGACGCGCCCGCCGTGCCCGATCAGCAGCACCTGCCTGCCGCCCAGCCGAACGAGCTTGCGGCCCACCCGCTCCAGCTCCGGCTTCGTCGTCCCAGTCGGCGTCATCCCGGCGCTCCCGTGCACTTGGAATGCTGGCCTACAACCTCAAGCATGGTTGAGGTCAAGAGGCGCCGTCGAACCCGCCGATGCGGTCGCGGAAGGCGTTGACGAGGGGGTAGCGGCGGTCGCGGCCGAAGGCCTTGCCGCCGATCTTGACGCCAGGCGGCGCCTGGCGGCGCTTGTACTCTGAGGCATAGAGCAGGCCTTGGATGCGCTCGACGGTGGCCGGCGCGTAGCCGCGGGCGACGATCTCGTCCAGCGTCGCCTCCTCCTCGACCAGACCCTGCAGGATGGCGTCGAGCTCGGCGTAGGGCGGCAGGCTAGTCCTGGTCGGTCTGGTTGGGCCGAAGCTCGGCGCTTGGCGGCTTGGTGAGAATTCGCTCGCGGGATCGGATTGGCGGCCGCGCCGGGGAACGGAGGGTTGGCGTTGCGCCAGCGGGCGACGGCGAAGACGTCGGTTTTGTAGATGTCTTTCAAGACGTTGTAGCCGCCGCTCATGTCGCCGTAGAGGGTGGCGTAGCCGACCGCCATCTCCGACTTGTTGCCGGTGGTGAGCAGGAGCGCGCCGGTCTTGTTGGAGAGCGCCATCAAGGTCAGGCCGCGGATGCGGGCCTGGATGTTCTCCTCGGTCACGTCGGCGTTCCGCCCGGCGAAGGCTTCGGCCAGCATGGCGTCGAAGGCGCCCACCGCCGGCTCGATCGGGATGATCCGGTAGGGCGCGCCCAGCGCCTCGGCGCAGGCCGCGCGCGTCCTCAAGGCTCTCCTTGGAGGTGTAGCGCGAGGGCAGCATGACCAGCGACACGCGCTCCGGCCCCAGCGCATCGACGGCGACGACCGCGGTCAGCGCCGAATCGATCCCGCCGGAAAGTCCAATGATCACTGATGGAAAACCGGACTTATTCACGTAGTCACGAAGGCCAAGCAGCATCGCCCGATAGATCGCCTCCGGCTCGTCCAGCCGCGGGGTCATCGGCGCCTCGACGCAGACCCAAGCGCCGTCCACCTTTTCCCAGCGCGATATTCCGAGCGTCTCCTCGAACATCGGAAGCCGCATGCAGGGGCTGCCATCCGCCTGCAGCGCGAAAGAACCGCCGTCGAACACCAGCTCGTCCTGGCCGCCCACCTGGTTGACATAGACGAGCGGCAGGCCGGCCTCGGCGGTGCGCTGGCGCGCGATGGTCATCCGCTCGTCCGCAGCCGTGCGGCGATAGGGGGAGCCGTTCGGGACGAGCAGGAGCTGGGCTCCCTGCTCCTTGAGCGCCCGGCAGGGAATCGGCCCCCAGACATCCTCGCAGACGGGAACGCCAATGCGGAAATCTTTGAAATCGAACGCTTTCGCGCCCGGTCCTGGCGTAAAGACGCGCTTCTCGTCGAAGACGCCGTAGTTCGGCAGGTCGACCTTGAAGGTGACGTCCCTGATCTCGCCGTCGGCGAGGAGCGCGCAGGCGTTGTGCGGACCCGCGCCGGACCCGCTCGGCCAGGGCAGGCCGATCAGCGCCGCCGCGCCGCCCCTGGTCTTCGGCGCGAGGCGCCTCAGCGCCGCCTGGCAGGCGGCGACGGCCGCGGGCTTCAGCGCCAGGTCTTCCGGCGGGTAGCCGATCAGGAAGAGCTCGGAGAACAGGGCAAGGTCAGCGCCCGCCGCACTGGCCTCTTCCAGGCGCCGCGCGGCCAGGCCGGCATTGGCGTCGATGGCGCCGACGGTCGGGTCGGCCTGAACGGCCGCGATGGTAAGGCGTTCGGTCATCGCGCCATAGATATGGCGCGCCGCCCGGCGAAGCTATTCGTCGCGATGCACGCGCTCGCGCCGCTCGTGGCGCTCTTGGGCTTCGAGGCTAAGCGTGGCGATTGGTCGCGCATCGAGTCGGGCCAGCCCGATCGGCTCGCCGGTCTCCTCGCAATAGCCGTAAACCCCTTCTTCGATACGCCTTAGCGCGTCATCGATCTTGGCGATCAGCTTGCGTTGCCGGTCGCGGGTGCGCAGTTCGAGCGCCCGGTCAGTCTCCGAAGAGGCGCGATCGGCCAGGTCCGGGTGATTCTCAGTTTCGCTCTGCAGGTGCGACAGCGTCTCCCGCGATTTGCGCAGGATATCCTCTCTCCAATTGAGAAGTTTCTGTCTGAAGTATTCGACCTGACGCTCGTTCATGAACTCTTCGTCCTCGGAAGGACGATAATCTTCAGTTTCAACCAAGAGCGCGGTTGCCTTCACTGAGGTAGCCACGTTTCCACCCTGCACCGTTTCGTCGGAGCGAGCCGCTTATACCCAAATCGCAGGCGCTGTAAAACAAAGGCTTAGTGATGCGCCAGACCTGCTCAGGCCGCGCGCCGCTCAAGCTTGGCCAGCTCCACGGCGGCGCGAGTCTCGATCTCGTCCAGCACCTCCTCGAGCCGGGGGTCGCCGGTGCGCATCCGCTCTTGGCGAACGGCTTCAATGAGGCGGCCGAGTGTGTGCGGCTGGATGCCCCCCTCGAGCACGCCGAGCTTCAGATCGTCGAGCACGTCGAGGATGACGCTGGCGCGGCGGACGGCCTTCTTGCGCCGCTCGATCGGCCCGCCGACCTCCTGCAGGGTCAAGAGCGCGTCAATCGAGGAGACGCCGAGCATCGTGCCGACCCGGGCGGCGGCCGCGACGTCGCCGGCCGCGGCGCCGCCGACCGAGAAACCGGACGCGGGAGCGCCCGCCCCACGCGGCGCTGTCGGCTGAGCCGAGCCGAGGCCGCCCGTGGCGCCGACCTTCATGTGGGGACTCGATGTGTCATGCGTTGACCGGCCGCAGTCTTGGCCGCGCGCCTTGCCGGATGGTTAAGACTGGGCAGATTTTGCCTGCGCAGTTTCGGTCGCCTCCAGACGGAAAGAGCCCATTGATTTGAAAGGGAAATTGTCGCGGGCGGACTGGCACGATCGTCGCAGTGGGCGACCGGGGTAGTGAAACGTACCGCCAGGGGCAGGCATGCGACTTCGGGTTTGGCTTTGGATCGCCGCGTTGTTCGCCAGCTTCTGCCTGGCTGGGCCGACCGCGGCGGCCTCGCGGATCAAGGACATTGTCCAGTTCGAGGGCGTGCGCGGCAACAAGCTGATCGGCTACGGCCTGGTCGTCGGCCTGAACGGCACCGGCGACAGCCTCCTGAACGCGCCGATGACGTTGCAGAGTCTGGAGTCGATGCTCGAGCGGCTGGGCATCAACACGCGCGCCGCCGCCGCCGCCTCGCAGTTCAACACCAAGAACGTCGCCGCGGTGATGGTCACCGCCGACCTGCCGGCGTTCAGCGCCACCGGTTCGCAGATCGACGTGACCGTCTCGGCCATGGGCGACGCGAAGAGCCTGCAGGGCGGCACGCTGCTGGTCACCCCCCTCCTGGGCGCGGACGGCGAGGCCTATGCGGTGGCGCAGGGCAAGATCGAGACCGGCTCGGTGTCGGCGTCCGGCGCGTCCGGCTCGTCGATCACCCGCGGCGTGCCGACGTCCGGCCGCATCGCCGCCGGCGCCTCGGTCGAGCGCGAGGTGGGCTTCCAGCTCGACAGCATGCAGACCCTGCGCCTTTCGCTGCGCAACCCCGACTTCACGACCGCCCAGCGCATCGCCGACGTGGTCAACGCCAGCTACCCCGACACCGCCGCGCCCGAGAACCCGACGATCGTCGCCGTCCACGCGCCTGCGGGCGAGAACATGATGACGTTCATTACGCAGATCGAGGACATGGAGGTCGAGCCCGAGGCGCCGGCCAAGGTGGTGATCGACGAGGACGCCGGCGTGATCGTGATGGGCGAGGACGTGCGCGTGTCCACCGTCGCCATCGCCCAGGGCAACCTGACCATATCGGTGCAGGAGACGCCGAGCGTCAGCCAGCCGCTGCCTTTCAGCCAGGGCACGACCACGGTCGTGCCCAAGTCCGACCTCAAGATCGACGAGGACAAGGGCAAGAAGCTGCTCGTGATCAAGGAAGGCGCGTCGCTCTCGTCCCTTGTGGCGGGACTGAACGCGCTCGGCGTCACGCCGCGCGACATGATCTCCATCCTGCAGGCGATCAAGACGGCGGGCGCGCTGCAAGCCGACATCGAGGTGATGTGATGAGCGACCTCTCGATCCAGACCGCGCCGGTCAACCTGATGCAGCCGGCGCCGCTCGCACCGACCGCCGCGCATGGCGCGTCGAAGGCGCAGATCGCCGCCACCGCCCAGTCGTTCGAGGCGCAGTTCATCGCCCAGATGCTGCAGCCGATGTTCGAGGGGATTTCCAGTGAACCGCCGTTCGGCGGCGGATCGAGCGAGCAGGCGTTCCGCTCCTTCCTGATGGACGCCATCGGCCAGCAGGTCTCGAAGTCGGGCGGCATCGGCGTCGCCCAGTCCGTGCAGCGCGAAATGATGAAGATGCAGGGGATGACATGACGACAGCACCACAGGCGGGGCTGGCGGCCGCCGGCCGCATCGACGAGCTGATCGTGCTCACCGAGCGGCTGACGGCGCTGATCGCCGAGCAGGCGCAGGCGTTCGAGGCCAGCCGCCCGCAGGACGCCGCCAAACACCTCGACGAGATCTCGCTGCTCGCCAACGTCTACCGCAAGGAGGCGCAGGACGTGCGCGAGCGGCCCGACGCGATCGCCGCCGCGCCCCGCAAAGACCGCCTGCGCCTGATCCGCGCCACCGAGGCCTTCGACGCCGTGATCGCCCGCCAGGGCCGGGCGCTGAACGCCGCAAAGACGGTCACCGAGGGCCTGGTGCACGCCATCGCCGAGGAGATCGCCAACCAGCGCACCTCGAACGCCGCCTACGGTCCGGCAGGCTCCAAACCCCGCAAGAGTGATGCTGCGACAGCAGTGACGCTGAACAGGCGGGCTTGAGCGCCAATACTTGAAGCGCCGCGCAGCGGCGCCGTCCAATTGGACCGCCAAGATCGCCAAGGACGCCAAGAGGCAGAGACTGGCTTCTGCGCTGACGCCTTATCACAACCCTTGGCGCTCTTGGCGATCTTGGCGGTCGAATCCTGACCGTCAGCGGCGCCTGCGTTGCAAGACCGGATTCAGCCCAGACTGATCTCGTGATCGACGTCGATTGCGTCCAGGAAGTCGGGGTCGTGGGTGACGACGAGGAGGGCGCCGTCGTACGCGGCGAGCGCCGCCTCGATGGCCGCGATCGAATCGAGGTCGAGGTGGTTGGTCGGCTCGTCGAGCACGATCAGCTGCGGCGGATGCGGGCGCATGAGCACGCAAGCCAGGCCCGCGCGCAGGCGCTCGCCGCCGCTCAGGGTCCCGGCCAGTTTGCCGCCCTGGACGTTGCGGAACAGAAATCGGGCGAGCGCGGCGTGGGCGTCGTTGTCGTTCGCGTCCGGGTTCAGGCGGCGGAAGTTGGCGACCAGCGTCTCGTCGCCCTCTAGCAGGCTGACGCGCTGGTCGAGCAGCACCGCCTCGACGCCCCGGCGCACATGGCCCCGGTCAGGCTCGAGGTCGCAGATGGCGAGGCGGATAAGCGTGGTCTTGCCGGCGCCGTTCGGCCCGGTGACCGCGACGCGGGCCGGTCCGACCATGCGGAACGAGAGCTTGTCGAGCACGCGGCGACCGTCCGGCCAGGCGAAGCCGACACCCTCGAACGCCAGCACCTGCCGCCCGGCCGCGAGATCGGCGGGCGGCAGCTCGAACGCCAGGCGGCGCACCCGCTCGATCCTGGCCTCGGCGTCGGCCCGGTCGCGCTCCGCCTCGCCGCGCTGGCGCTCGGCCAGCCGTGTCAGCCGTCCGCCGCTGTCCTGGGCGCGGGCCTTCATGGCGTTCAGGACGATGCGCGGCTGGCCGCCCTTGGCCTTCAGCCGGCGCCCGCGGGCGTCGCTCTTCCATTTGCGCCCGCGGGCGGTCTGGATCTCGCCCTTCACGCGACCCAGCGTCTGCTCGGCCGCCTCGAGCGCACGGACGGCGGCCGCCTCCTCCGCCGCCTTGCGCTCGGCGTAGAGGTCGTAGCTTCCGCCGTAGATGTTTGCCCCCAGGCCGGTCAGCTCGACGATGCGGTCCATCTGCCGAAGCAGCGCGCGGTCGTGGCTGACCACGATCGCCCCGCCCTTCCAACCGCCCAGCAGCTCGGCGACCGCCGCGCGGGCGCTTAAGTCGAGGTTGTTGGTCGGCTCATCCATGATGAGCACGTCGGGCTCGGCGACGATGAGCGCCGCCAGCGCCGCGCGCGTGGCTTCGCCGCCGCTGAGCGAGGCGGCCGGACGGTCGAGGGCGAACCCGGCGAGGCCGACGTCCGCGAGGGCGGCCTCGGTGCGTTGCTGCAGGGTCCAGTCCGCGTGCTCGAGGTCGCCGCCCGCGCCCTTTCCGGCCTCCAGCCGCGCCAGTTGTTCGAGCCGCTCGCGGACGCCCAGAATGTCGGCCAGGCTTGCGCCGCCCTCCGGCGGCCCGAGCACCTGGCGGAGCAGCGCCAGCCGGCCGAGGGTCGTGATCGCGCCGAAGGTCGGCGCTAGCTCGCCCAGGATCAGGCGAATGAGCGTGGTCTTGCCGACGCCGTTGCGGCCCACAAGGCCGGTGCGCTCGCCCCCAAAGGCCAGCGTCAGGTTGTCGAGGAGCGTGCGCCCGTCAGGCGCGCGGTAGGAGACGGAGTCGAGGGTGACGAAGGCGGGCATGGAGGACCGGTGCGATGGAACAGGCGAGGACGAGGCATGTCTTCGTTGCGCGTTCCATCAGGGCCTCCATTGCTCGAGCGCAGAGAGTTAGGGGCGTTCGGCCAGGGGGACAAGACCAGGCTGAAGCGCGCGGTCGGCTAGGGCATCAGCGATCGAGCGCGGCAACAAGAAGCCACGAAAAACACGAAAAGCACGAACGCTCTCCCTTGAGCCGTCATCCCCCGCTGGAGCGGAGCGGAATGCGGGGGACCCATGCACACCAGATGGATCAGGTGATCATGGGTGGCCCGGACAAGCCGGGCCATGACGATTTGGGTTGAACGGCGACGGCGGCGCTCGGCTGCTCTTGGTGCTTTCGTGTTTCCGCCGCGCGGCCGGCCTACCCCGGCATGATCATGTAGCCGGCGCGGGGGAAGTGGTTGTGCAGACGGCCGAGCGCGGGGTCCTCGCGCGCGATCACCACCCGCTCCGGGTTGGCCGCGACCAGGGCGCCGGCGATCGGATCGCGGCCATAGTCGTCGGCGACCACCTTGACCGCGGCGCCAGGCTCCACGCCCAGCGGGTCGCGTGGATCATGTTCCGTATACGGAGCAGGTTCGGCGGCCCGGGCGACGGCCAGGGCCTGCGCCGGCCGCATCTCGCTGCGCTGGCCGTGGCCGATCGCGGCCACGCTCGCGCGCCAGGCGTTGGCGCGGTCGAGGCCGGCAAGCAGGGCGTCGGTGACGTGCGGCACGGCGCCGGCCATGAACCATACGTTCATGTAGGCGGCGATGTCGGCGAGACCGGGCGCCGGGCCGGCCAGGAACGGCTGGTCGCCCAGCCCGCGGTCGATCCAGGCGGCCTGTGCGCGCCACTGCGCCTGCATCGGCGGTCCGGCGGCCTTCATCGCGGCGGTGTCGAACGGGCGGCCCGACAGCTTCTCGCGATCCTCGATAAAGGCCTTCGGCACGGCCTCGCCGATCTCGCCGAAGATGACGGCGACCGACGGCTGGAAGAACAGCCGGTCGGCCCAGAGGTTCACCGCGAAGCCGCCGCCGCGCGCGAAATCGGCGTCGCCGGTGCGGCGAAGGATCTCGGCCATGATCACCTGCGTGTCGCAAAAGACATCGGCGCCGATCTGCATGACCGGGATGCGGCGATAGCCGCCGGTCAGCGGGACGAGGTCCGGCTTGGGCATGATGGTGGGCTGGATCACCGAGCGCCAGGCGAGCCCCTTGATCCCGAACAGCAGCCGCATTTTCTCCGAGAAGGGCGAGGTGTCGTAGTGGTGGAGGATGTATTCGTCGGCCATTCTGCAACGCTAGATCAGCGCGCTGCCAATGTGAAACGGCTTTGATGACCGGGCGTCAGCCGAGCTATGGTTTGCGCAACCCCCTTCAGGAAGGCGCCCCATGACCGACCATTTGCTCGAGAGCTTCGCCGATGGCGTCGCCACGCTGACCATGAACCGGCCGGAGGCGCGCAACGCGCTCTCGGGAGAGATGAACACCGCGCTCTCGCTCGCCATCCGCCGCTGCGCGGCCGACCCGCAGGTGCGCTGCCTGGTGCTGACCGGGGCCGGCGGCGCCTTCTGCGCCGGCGGCGACGTGAAGGGCTTTGCGGCTGACACGGGTCGCGGCGCCGGCGTCGGATCTAGCCAGGGGCCGACCATGGAGCAGCGGGTCGCCGGCCTGCGCGCCGGCATGGAGACGGTCAAGATCCTGCACGAGATGCCGAAGCCGACGCTGGCGGTGATCCCGGGCGCGGCGGCCGGGGCCGGCCTCTCGATCGCGCTCGCCTGCGACCTGCGCATCGCCGCCGAGGGCGCCAAGCTGACTACGGCGTTCTCGAAGGTCGGGCTCGCCGGCGACTACGGCGGCTCCTATTTCCTGTCGCACCTGGTCGGTCAGGCGAAGGCGCGCGAGCTCTATTTCACCGCCGACGTGATCACCGGCGCCGAGGCCGCGGCGCTCGGCATCGTCAACAAGGCCGTGCCCGCCGACCAGCTGGCCGGGGTCGGCGCGGCGCTGGCGAGCCATCTCGCAGGGCTGCCGACGATCGCCGTCGGCTACATGAAGCGCAACCTGAACGCCGCCGAGCACGCGACGCTGTCGGAGGTGCTCGACCTCGAGGCCCTGCACATGGTGCGCACGATGATGACTGCCGACCACGCCGCAGCGGCCAAGGCGTTCGTGGAGAAACGCGCCCCGGTGTTCGAGGGGCGCTAGCCTATCGACAAACCCGGCCTTGCCGGTATGACGGCGGCGCGTACTGGCTGCTGGAGCCAACCCGGCAGCGCCGACGAAGAGACGCCGATGACCCGCCCAACTCGCCATCCCGAGACCATCGTCCTGCACGCCGGGTGGCGCGCGGACCCAGCGACCGGCGCGGTGGCGCCGCCAATCTACCAGACGACATCGTTCCAGTTCCAAAGCACGGAACACGCCTCGAAGCTGTTCGCGCTGCAGGAGCTCGGCAACATCTACACCCGCATCGGCAACCCAACGACGGCCATCCTGGAAGAGCGGATGGCGGCGCTGGAAGGCGGCGTCGCGGCGCTGGCGCTATCGTCGGGCCAGGCCGCGACCGCGTTCTCGGTGCAGAACCTCGCCGCGGCCGGCGACAACATCGTCAGCTCGACCGACCTCTACGGCGGCACCTGGGCGCTGTTCGCCAACACCTTGAAGAACCTTGGGATCGAAGTCCGCTTCGCCGATCCCGCCGATCCGCAGTCGTTCGCGCGCGCCACCGACGAGCGCACCCGCGCCTACTACGCCGAGACCCTGCCCAACCCGAAGCTGGCGGTGTTTCCCATCGCCGACGTGGCGGCGATCGGCCGGCCGCTCGGCATCCCGCTGATCATGGACAACACCGCCTGCCCGGTGCTCTGCCGGCCGCTGGAGCACGGCGCGGCGGCGGTGGTCTACTCGACCACCAAGTACATCGGCGGCCATGGCACCTCGATCGGCGGCATGCTCATCGACGGCGGGACCGTCGATTGGGAGGCGCATCCTAAGCGCCAGCCGCTGATGAACACGCCGGACCCCGGCTACCATGGCGCGGTCTGGAGCCAGGCGGTGAAGCCGCTCGGGCCGATCGCCTATGCGATCCGCGCCCGCGTCGTGCTGCTGCGCGACCTCGGCGCCGCCATGTCGCCGTTCAACGCCTTCCAGTTCCTGCAGGGGCTGGAGACGCTGCCGCTGCGGATGGCGCGCCACTGCGAGAACACGCAAGCCGTCGTCGAGCACCTGAAGACGCGCAAGGACGTGGTCAACGTGATCCACCCCTCGGTGCAGGCCGGCGAGACGCGGGCGCGCGCCGACAAGTACCTGTCCGGCGGCTACGGCGGCCTGCTCGGCTTCGAGCTCGCCGGCGGGCGCGATGCGGGACGCAAGTTCATCGACGCGCTGCAGCTCTTCTACCACGTAGCCAACATCGGCGACGCGCGCAGCTTGGCGATCCACCCCGCCAGCACCACCCACTCGCAGCTCACGTCGGAAGAGCAGCTCGCGACCGGCGTCAGCGAGGGCTACGTGCGCCTCTCGGTGGGCCTGGAGCACATCGACGACATCCTCGCCGACCTCGACGAAGCCCTGGACGCAGCGAAGGGGTGAACCGGCGCGCGCTCGGTGCAGGCGTCCCGCTCCTGACAGACGCTGGCAGGAAGTCGGGGATGTTCTTACAATGTTCTTGCTGTGTCCGCGACTCTGCGTACTACATTAGGGGGCTTGGCCCGCGAGCAGGCGTGGGCCGTTCCGAGCGAGTCTGAATGTCCGATCCCCACCGCTTCATCCGCGTGCGCGGCGCGCGTGAGCACAATCTGAAGGACATCAGCGTCGACATCCCGCGCGGCGAGCTGGTGGTGCTGACCGGCCTGTCGGGCTCGGGCAAGTCGCAGCCTGGCGTTCGACACCATCTACGCCGAGGGCCAGCGGCGCTATGTCGAGAGCCTGTCGGCCTACGCCCGCCAGTTCCTCGAGCTGATGGGCAAGCCGGACGTCGACCTGATCGAGGGCCTGTCGCCGGCGATCTCGATCGAGCAGAAGACCACCAGCCGCAACCCGCGCTCGACCGTCGGCACGGTGACCGAGATCCACGACTACATGCGCCTGCTATGGGCGCGGGTCGGCGTCCCCTATTCGCCGGCCACCGGCCTGCCGATCGAGAGCCAGACCGTCAGCCAGATGGTCGACAAGATCACCGCGCTGCCGGAGGGCGACGCGGCTGTATCTGCTGGCGCCCGGTCGTGCGCGGCCGCAAGGGCGAGTACCGCAAGGAGATCGCCGACTGGCAGCGAGGCCGGCTACCAGCGGCTGAAGATCGACGGCGCGTTCTATCCCATCGAGGACGCGCCGGCGCTGGAGAAGACCTTCAAGCACGACATCGACGTCGTCGTGGACCGCATCGTTGCGCCGCGACGGCATGGAGCAGCGGCTGGCCGACAGCCTGGAGCAGGCGCTGCGCTGGCCGACGGCATCGCGGTGGCCGAGTGGGCCGACCTGGCGCCGGGCGAGACCGAGCCGCGGCGGCTGCTGTTCTCCGAGAAGTTCGCCTGCCCGGTCTCCGGCTTCACCATCGCCGAGATCGAGCCGCGGCTGTTCTCGTTCAACAACCCGTCCGGCGCCTGCCCGGCCTGCGACGGGCTGGGCATGAAGCTCGCCTTCGACGCCGACCTGGTCGTCCCCGACAAGGACAAGAGCCTGCACAAGGGCGCCGTCTCGCCGTGGGCCAAGGGCCCCTCCCCGCTCTACACCCAGACCCTGCAGGCGCTGGCCCGGCACTACGGCTTCTCGATGGACGAGCCGTGGTGGAAGCTGCCCGAGCAGGCGCAAGAGGTGGTGCTGCACGGCTCGGGCGCGCGAGAAGATCCACTTCGTCTACGACGACAACGCCCGCAAGTACGAGGTCAACAAGACCTTCGAGGGCGTGCTGCCCAACCTGGAGCGGCGCTGGCGCGAGACCGACTCGAGCTGGGTGCGCGAGGAGCTCGGCCGCTATCAGTCCGAGACGCCGTGCGAGGTCTGCGGCGGCGCCGCGGCTGAAGCCCGAGGCGCTGGCGGTGAAGATCGCCGGCAGGAACATCGCCGAGATCTCGACGCTGGCCATCCGCCCGGCGCGCGACTGGTTCGCCTCGCTCGAGGCCGAGCTGACCGACAAGCAGATGGAGATCGCCCGGCGCATCCTGAAGGAGATCAACGACCGCCTGCGCTTCCTGGTCGACGTCGGGCTGGAGTACCTCAACCTGTCGCGCGGCGTCGGGCACGCTCTCCGGCGGCGAGAGCCAGCGCATCCGCCTGGCCAGCCAGATCGGCTCGGGCCTGACCGGCGTGCTCTATGTGCTCGACGAGCCGTCGATCGGCCTGCACCAGCGCGACAACGCCCGCCTGCTCGACCTCGCTGAAGGGCCTGCGCGACCTCGGCAACTCGGTGCTGGTGGTCGAGCACGACGAGGAAGCCATCCTCACCGCCGACCATGTGATCGACATGGGCCCGGCGGCCGGCGTCCACGGCGGCGAGGTCGTCGCCGAGGGCGACGCCCGCCGACATCATGGCCGACGCCGCGCAGCCTGACCGGCCAGTACCTGACCGGCGCGCGCGAGATCCCCGTTCCCGACCCAGCGCCGGCGCGTTCCCGACACCAAGCGCGCTGCGGGTGATCGGCGCGCGCGGCAACAACCTGAAGGGCGTCACCGGCGAGATCCCGGTGGGCGTCTTCACCTGCATCACCGGCGTCTCCGGCGGCGGCAAGTCCACCTTCACCGTCGAGACCCTCTACAAGGCCGCCGCGCGGCGGCTGAACAACGCCTCGGACGCGCCGGCGCCCTACGAGCGCATCGAGGGGCTGGAGTACTTCGACAAGGTCATCGACATCGACCAGAGCCCGATCGGGCGCACGCCGCGCTCGAACCCGGCCACCTACACCGGCGCCTTCACCGCCGATCCGCGACTGGTTCGCCGGCCTGCCCGAGGCCAAGGCGCGCGGCTATGGGCCGGGGCGGTTCTCGTTCAACGTCAAGGGCGGGCGCTGCGAGGCCTGCCAGGGCGACGGGCTGATCAAGATCGAGATGCACTTCCTGCCCGACGTCTATCGTCACCTGCGACGTCTGCCAGGGCAAGCGCTACAACCGCGAGACGCTGGAGATCCTGTTCCGGGCAAGTCGATCTCCGACGTGCTCGACATGACCGTCGAGGAGGCGGCCGAGTTCTTCAAGGCCGTGCCGGCGATCCGCGACAAGATGGAGACGCTGAAGCGGGTCGGGCTGGGCTACATCAAGGTCGGCCAGCAGGCGACGACCCTCTCCGGCGGCGAGGCGCAGCGGGTGAAGCTGTCCAAGGAGCTGTCGCGCCGGGCGACCGGCCGCACCCTCTACATCCTCGACGAGCCGACCACGGGACTGCACTTCGAGGACACGCGCAAGCTGCTGGAGGTGCTGCACGAACTGGTCGACCACGGCAACACCGTCGTGGTGATCGAGCACAATCTCGACGTGGTGAAGACCGCCGACTGGATCGTCGACTTCGGCCCCGAGGGCGGCGACGGCGGCGGCGAGATCATCGCTGATCCAGGGCACGCCCGAGGACGTGGCAGCCGACAAGACGAGCTGGACCGGCCGCT
The DNA here is from genome assembly GCA_963794315.1 of uncultured Alphaproteobacteria bacterium. Taxonomy (GTDB): domain Bacteria; phylum Pseudomonadota; class Alphaproteobacteria; order Caulobacterales; family Caulobacteraceae; genus Poindextera. Next base: position 2,333,416 of record CAWCDF010000002.1, on the reverse strand, counting down.
ACCTGAAGCAGATCCTCGACCGCCACGCCGAGCGCCACCGCGAAGCCGCGCCAAAACCTGTGCGGGCGAAGGCGATGGCGGCAAGCTGAGCCACGGTTCTCCACCGCCGGAGCTGGGCAAGCAGCGGAGAGCGAGACCGGAGAACACCCGCCGCCCGCAGCTGATGACGGGCTGCTCGGACGGCCCGCAGGCAGAGGCTGAAGCGTTGGCGCGTTCGAGCGGCTACAGACGGGCATATTGGGCCGGCCGCGGCGCGGAGACTTCCGTTTCAAATTCTGATCTATGGGCGGTGGACGGAGGGCCCCACCCATGAAGCTCTATGGCGCGCCGATGCCGGCGCCGAATCCGAGGCGCGTGCGCATCTATCTGGCCGAGAAGGGCATCGAGATGGCGGAGACTCCGGTCGACCTGATGAAGCGCGAGCACAAGAGCCCCGAGCACCTGGCGCGGAACTCGCTGGGGCAGGTGCCGACGCTGGAACTGGACGACGGGACGACGATCTCGGAGACGGTCGCCATCTGCCGCTACTTCGAGGAGGCCAACGCGGATGGCCCCAGCCTGTTCGGCCGCTCGCCGGCGGAGAAGGCCATGGTCGACATGTGGGTCAGGCGGATCGAGTTTCGGCTGATGACGCCGGTTGGCAACTTCTGGCGCCACGCGCATCCGCGCACCGCAGCGCTCTTGACCCAGTACAAGGACTTCGGCGAGTCCAACCGCGCGGCCTATGGCTCGGCTCAGACTTGGCTAGACGGCGAGCTCGAGGGTCGGCCGTTCATCGCAGGCGAGGCCTATTCGATGGCCGACATCTGCGCGCTGTCGACAGTCGATTTCGCGACCTGGATCGGCCTGCCGCTCGATCCCGCGCTGACGAAACTCGGCGGCTGGCACGCGCGGGTAAGCGCGCGCCCAAGCGCGGCGGCGTAGGGCCCTTGGGCGGTCAGGCCGCGACGATAATCTTGGGCGTGCGCAGCAGCGGACGGCTCTCGGACCGCAAGCTCTCGAAGTCCTTGAAGATGTCCTCCAAGGCGTCCGGGGTCATCGAGCACGCCGCTGCGTCCGGGAAGCGGAAGCGCCAGAAGCTTACGATGTGCTCGATGACGCCCAGGGTCTCACCCAACGCGCTGAACGGTGACGGCGCCCGCAAGCGGCTCGCCCTGCTCGGTGAGGTTCCGGTAGGCGACGTCGTAAATCTCAAGCGTCATCAGCACGTTGCGACAGGCGTCTGTTAGACCGCCGCACGATTCGCTGTGGGCTGCGCCAGGGGATTCCAATTGCCGCTCAGACCAGCGTGGATCGTCGAACATCCGTCGGGTCGATTTCAGCGACGGTGCGACGGCTGCGATTGGGCCCCGACGCATGCCCGCGAGCACCGCCTGGTCCTGGTAAGCGCGATCGCTGAGCTCGAGGCGCTGGCGCTAGACATCGCCGAAGGCGGGGAGTCCTATCTGGGCGGCGTGCGCGAGACGGCCCGGCGCTTGAGCGGCGAGCCGACCGGCGCGCGGACGCGCCGGGACGCGCTGCTCAGCCGCGAGGGTCTCTAGCCCGTCTTTTGCGTCCCAAACGGCTCGGCGCCCGGCGTCTCGCTCGTGCGCGGATCGCGCATCGGTTGAAAGCGCTAGCGCCGACTGCGTCGAACGATCATCGTCTGATTTGGGTCGGACAACGCTCTTTCCCCAGAGCGCGGCCCTGGTGTGCGACGACAGAAGGCTCCGCTTTCTCCAGGCGGAGCCTTCACCTTGTCGGGGCCCACGCCGGGCCGTCCCGTCAGGGCTAGTTCAGGACGACAACAACCACTCTGCGGTTCTGCGCTCGGCCGGCACGCGTGTTGTTGGGCACGGCAGGCTTGTCTTCGCCATAGGAGATGGTCGACATTCGATTGAGCGCTACGCCCTGCTCGCTGAGGTAGCGACGCACAGCCTCGGCGCGATCGCTGCCGAGGCGCAGGTTGGCGTCCGGCGAGCCGGTCGAGTCCGTGTAGCCCTGGATTTCGAGGTAGACGTTCTTGTTGTCGGTCTTCAGGCGATTCACCAGATCGTCCAGGCGCGCGGTTTCGTCGCTCGACAGCGTCGAGCTTGAGAGGGCGAAGTGGGCGCTGTCGTCCGACATCACCATCGAATACACGAACTTGCCTTCTGCGAGCTTTCCGGCCGCTGTGGCCCGCTCGAGGGCGTCGCGGCTCGTCTGATCGAGCTGGCTGAGCTGAGTATCCTGGGCTTGTGCGTGGGTCTGCACTGCGGTCACTTGGGTCTGGACGGTGGCCACGTGCTTGTCGACATAGTCTTGGGTGGCGCACGCGCTAAGCGAAAATCCAGCACTCAAGACCAACCCTACAATCGTTGCTTTCGACATGGGTTCACCTTCTGTGATGTCGTTATTCTTCAGACGCGGCCGGGCTACACGGCTACGGCCGATCGACCCGGTATTGGTTAATAAGGGCCAAAACGCGGCAACGGCTGATGGCCCGAGGGAAGGATGCGGACCGGGACCGCTGCTCGCATAGCGAGTTGAGCCCGCTCGATGGCCGGCGAAGAAGCGTGACCGCTGCGCCTAGGGCTGCGGTGCGAGGTGCTGCCCGTCTTGCGCTTCGAGCGCGATCAAGAGGTCGACCGTCGCGCGTGCAAAGCTCACTTGAGGACGGCTGGCACAATAGTTGTCATACCAGGCCTCGAGCGCGGCAGCGTCGTTCGGCCCCGCCACGTCGCCGTCCTGCCAGATGAATGTGTCGTAGGCGGTTAGGAAGCCTTCCGTCCAGCTGATCACCGCCGTCGTAGACGGGTCCTCGCCTTTGGAGGTTAGGCTGCGCAACCCAACCCATTCGCCGCAGGTCAGCTTGCCAACGCCAAGCACCTTGAACGGCCTGTCCACCGGCCGTCTGGGGAGCGTCGGCAGCGGGTCGGCTATCGCCGCAGTCGCCACGGCGAGCGCCGTGGTCGCCGCCAGCAGGGCCGCCAATAAGCGAGTCATGTCGCCACCTCGTCATTGCAGGTGTTGACCGAGCCAGCTCGTTGACGACGGCGTTCCGCGCGATCCGCCTCCGCGAGCCGGCTCCGTGTCTCGCTCTTGGGGTACACCGATTCTGGGCGAGGCCGCGGGGCGCCGCGCTAGAGTTCGAGAAGAATGCGTTCCATGTCGCGATCGCCGCGTTTGTAGCCGCGTCGCGGCGCCGCCGACCCATCCGAGCTGATGTGGGCCGCGGCCGCGTCGTCGAGGCGGATCAGCCGCCAGCCGACCCGTTTGCCTTTACCGCCGCCGCTGAGCTGCCAGCAGCGCATGATCGCATGCCCGTCGCGGCTATAACCGATCGCGTGCACCTCGACCAGGCGGTTGAAGCCGGCGTAGCGAAGCTCCAGGACCTTGCTCTGTCGAAACGCGTCCTTGGCGGCGTCCATTAACATGGCGCAACGCTACACCGCTAAGCCGGATCACTCCAATCGCCGTTCACGGCTAGCCTGTAACGCCCAGACCGTCTTCGTCGCGACCGCCAGCGCGCACGGCGCCGCGGCTCGGGCACGGGACTTGGCCGCAGGGTGGGTGGGCTGAGCCAGAATGAGATGGGCCGGCCTGAAGGCCGGGAGGTTCCACATGTCCTGCGATGCTGTCATCGCCAGGTCGAGACGCAAGGGCCTCGAATTCGTCGTCCGTCGCAGCGATCGATTTGAGTGGATCGTGGCCGAGCGCGATGCCGACACCTTCGTGAGCATGCGCGACGCGACCCGCGCGGCTCTGACGCTGCCCAGCGGGTTGCGGGCGTTCGCCCTGCCGCTCGTCACGCACGCTGGTTAGGCTTGGAGTCGGTCTACGACAGAGCGGACCGGCCGCCGGCGATAGCTGCGTAAGGCCCCGCGGCCGAGCGGTCAGGCGATGGCGCTCTGATGCTCGCGGTACCACTCACAGAAGGCTCTGACGCCATCTTCCAACCGAGTTCGAGGGCTTGTACGCGATGAGCGCCTCGAGCAGGCGGGTATCGGCGAACGTCGCGGGAACGTCGCCCGGCTGCATCGGCAGAAGGTTGACTTTGGCGCGTCGCCCCAGGGCTTCTTCGATCGCGGCGACGTAGTCGAGAAGCTTCACGGGCGCGCCGCCCCCGATATTGACCACGCGCCAGGGAGCGACCGGGCTCAAGGAATCGGTGACGCCCGCGATCGGCTCCCCCTGGCGCGGCGAAACGCCGGTGAGCCGAACGATCGCCTCGACGAGATCGTCGACGTAGGTGAAGTCGCGCAGCATGTCGCCGTTGTTGAACAGATCGATAGCGCGGCCCTCGAGCATGGCCTGGACGAACTTGAACAGCGCCATATCGGGGCGGCCCCACGGGCCGTAGACGGTGAAGAAGCGAAAGGCCGTTGTTGGGATGCCCCACAGGTGGCTGTAGCTGTGGGTCATCAGCTCCATGGCCTTCTTGGTCGCCGCGTACATCGTCAGCGGATAGTCGGCCCGATCGGTCTCGGCGAACGGCATTTCGGCATTTGCGCCGTACGCCGAGCTGGTGGACGCGCAGAGGAAGTGGCGAACGGCCGAGCGGCGCGCGAGCTCCATGACGTTGAACGAACCGACAAGGTTGGCGCTCACGTAGGCTGCAGGGTCCTCAAGGCTGTAGCGAACGCCCGCCTGGGCCGCGAGGTGGACGATCACCTCCGGCTCGAACACGTCTCCGACGGCCGTCAGGGCGGCCGCATCCTCCAACATGGCGATACATTCCGTGAAGCCCGGTTCAGCCTTGAGCAGGGCGTGACGTGCGTGCTTGAGCTTCACGCTGTAGTAGGGGGTGAAGCCATCGAGACCCGTCACCTGATGGCCCTCGGCGAGCAGCCGGCGGGCGAGGTGGAACCCGATAAAGCCGGCCGTGCCGGTGACGAGAACGCGCATGCGCTATGGCTCGGCGCCCTCCTGCCCTCGCTCGAGGGAGTGACGCAAGATGCGGCCAGGCGCAAGCCCTGTGGGCGGCCGCTCCACTGGGGACGGCCGGTCCGCTTCTTGCTCTGGCCGGGTGCGGATCCTTCATAGTCAGCCAAGAAAGCAGGCCCTAATGCGCGTCGCGATGATCGGAACGGGCTATGTCGGGCTGGTCTCCGGCGCCTGCTTTGCGGACTTCGGGCACGATGTCGTCTGCATCGACAAGGACGACGGGAAGATCGAGCAGCTGAGAGCCGGCCGGATGCCCATCTACGAACCGGGCCTTGGGCTTCTGGTCGCACGCAATGTCGAGGCCGGCCGCCTGACCTTCACCGTCGACGGCGGCAAGGCGGTCGCCGAGGCGGACGCGGTGTTCGTGGCCGTGGGAACCCCGTCGCGTCGGGGCGACGGCTATGCTGACCTGTCTTTCGTTTACGCGGCGGTCGAGGAGATCGCGCCGTTCCTGAAAGACTTCACCGTGGTCGTGACGAAGTCCACCGTGCCGGTAGGCACCGGCGACGAGATCGAGGCGATCCTTCGTCGCGTCAGACCGGACGCCCAGTTCGCCGTTGTCTCCAATCCAGAGTTCCTGCGCGAAGGCGCTGCAATCGAAGACTTCAAGCGGCCCGATCGCGTCGTCGTTGGGATCGAAGACGAGAGGGCGCGCGCGGTCATGTCCGCGCTTTACCGGCCGCTCAATCTCAACGAAACCCCAATCCTGTTCACCGATCGTCGCACGTCGGAGCTGATCAAGTACGCCGCCAACGCGTTCCTGGCGATGAAGGTCACCTTCATCAACGAGATGGCGGACCTATGCGAAGCGGTCGGCGCCGATGTGCAAGCCGTCGCCCGCGGCATCGGGCTGGACAAGCGCATTGGACCGAAGTTCCTGCACGCCGGCCCGGGCTATGGCGGTTCTTGCTTTCCTAAGGACACGCTCGCCCTGGTGCGCACGGCGGCCGAGGCGGGCGCCCCGCTGCGACTGGTGGAAGCCACGGTGCAGGCGAACGAGGCGCGCAAACAGGCGATGGCCGGCAAGGTGGCCGCGGCGCTGGGCGGCGACGCACACGGCAAGATAATCGGCGTCTTGGGCCTGACCTTCAAGCCGAACACGGACGACATGCGAGAAGCCCCGTCGCTGAAGATCATTCCGGCGCTGCAGGCGATGGGCGCCACAATCCAGGCCTACGACCCCGAGGGTCACGACGCGCGCCGCCTGTTCAGTGACGTCGATTTCAAGCCTAGCCCCTACGAGGCCGTGACGGGCGCCGACTGTATGGTGATCCTAACGGAGTGGGACCAGTTCCGAGCGCTGGACCTCGACAGGGTCAAGTCCCTGATGCGCCGACCGCTCGTCGTCGATCTGCGCAACGTCTATCGAGCTGAGGAAATGACGGGTTTCGAGTATTTCGCCGTGGGGCGTGGTTTGAAGGCAAACGCCGGGAACGACGTCGAGGTTCTAGACATCAGGCGCCGGCGCGCCGCGTCGTGATTCGCTCGAACTCGCAATGTGCCTGGGATTAACCTGTGAATAACCTTGTTGGCGGTCGCCGACCAGGTTGGCGCTGGGGCGGCGCGCTGCTGGAATTCGATGTTGCCGGGGGGCGCTCGTGCAGGTTTTTGAGTTCTACATCAACGACGATCGGCACTCGATCCCAACGTTGCGCCTGGTCACGGCCAACGATCAGGACAGCGCGCGCGAGCTGGCCGAAAGCATTTATCGAGAGTCACCGCACCACCTGGGCGTCGAGGTGTGGGAGAAAAAGAACCGCGTGTTCGCGTTCGGCGCGCGCCTCAGCCACTAGCGTCAGATAAGAACGGCCAACGATCCACAGCTGATTTCGGTTATCCACCGCTTGAGCCCAGTGGTCGGCTGGAAGCGACTCGAAGCTGGCGCCACCGTCCCGACTTCCCTCATTCGGGGAGCCCGGCGTGGACGTTATCGACCTTGGCGCGGCGCGGCGCGCAAAAGAAAGCAGTGTTTTCAGGCCAAGCGGCGTCGTGGATGAAGGGGTTGCGCAGCTTGCCGGCGGCCCCAGCGATGATCGCATTTCGGTCCGAGCATCACTGCTCTTGATTGTTCTCGTCAGCGGACTTCTTTGGGCCGGCCTCGCGGCGGCGATCGAGGCCCTGGTCCACTAAGGGCGGCTCTAGGCCGCAATGCGGAGCCGCCCGGGTTCGCCGGCATCGCTGCGACGTCTCCCAGCTGATCCCGCTTTGCAGGCGCCCGAGCGCGCCGCACGTGCAAAAAGACGCGGCGTTTACAGTCTCGAACTCGCGCCGTCCGGTAGCGCCGTCGTTGCCACTCTCGGGAACGAGGCACGATAGTTGCGTATTTCCGCCCGCGGCGCACCAAACCGCCGCCGCCTAAGGGTAGATCTATGTCGCGAAGCAAGCGCCCGTGCAGCCGCTGAAGCACCTGAAGCGAGTGACGCCGCAGTTTGCCTTCGACCTGGTGCGAGGCGTGCGGTCGGGTCGGGCCAAAGCGATGTCCGATCGCGCCTTGCTGGATCAGTGTCTGGCCGACATTCGGCACTGCTTTCCAGAGCTCGCCTTTGGCCAGGCACGACTTGCCCAAACGGGGTTCGATCACGCGGTCATCGTCCTCGACAACGCTTATGTCTTCCGATTTCCACGTCACGAATACTATCGCACAGGTTTGTTGTGTGAGATCCGACTACTGAGCGCGCTTCAGAAAGCAAGCACCGTTTGTCTTCCGGAATATCGTTTCTTGCCCCGCTCCGGCAAGTTCGGTGGGTACCAGATGCTCCAGGGGCGGGATCTAAGGCCATCGCTGTTCAGGCAATTGAGCCGACCAACACAAGAGAACGTCGTCGTCCAAGTCGCAGACTTCCTAAGCACCCTGCACGCATTGCCTGCCACCATTCTCGCGAGGCCGGACGGGACCATCCCAGACCGCCAGGGCGACCCTCGATTTTCAGATTGCGACTTCGAGCGGAGATTGCCCTATTTTCAGGGTCGCGTGGACCGTCAGCTCGTCAACGCCATGGCGCGCTTCTTCGCTACCCCGAACGCCCCGACTCCCACGGTTCAGTGCGTTGTGCATGGCGATCTTGTGCAGAATCATTTGCTCCTCGATCTCCACAACAGGATCGGTGTATTGGACTTCGGGGAGGCGGGGCTAGGCGATCCGGCCTGGGACTTTGCGATCCTGAGCTCGTATGCCCCTTGGGTCGGTGGATGCATGCTCGCGCGTTACAGCCTGGCGGCCCAAAGTCCAGGTTTGCTCGAACGCGCTGCGCGCCAGGCTGTCCGATTTTGGAGCGAGCGGCTCTTCTACCGTCTGAACAGCAGCTATCGATCCGAAGCGATTTCTGAAATCTCGACGATGCTCTGGGCCTCTCTCAAGCGAGCGGGCTACTAGTTCGTACGGCGAGCCCTTGACCGCCCGGCTCGGCTGAGCCCTCGGTTCAACTTCCGCCAGCTCGCGCGAGTTCCAGGCGCCTCTCCCAATCCAGCGCGTGCCGGACGATGACCTCGAGATCGTCGTACCGCGGCCGCCACCCGAGACGCTCGCGAATACTTCGCGTATCGGCGATGACTGCCGCAAGGTCTCCAGGCCTCCTGGGCATTTCGCGCGTTGGAAGCCGGGCGTTGGAAGCTCGCTCAACGGCCGTGATGACCTCGCGCACGGAGAACCCGCGGCCATAGCCGGCATTGAAGACGGTGGACTCGCCTCCCCCACGCAGGTGGTCGAGGGCGAGGATATGCGCGGACACAAGATCACTGACGTGGATGTAGTCGCGCACGCCAGTCCCATCGGGTGTCGGCCAATCAGCGCCGAATACGTCGAGGCAGGAGATCTGCCCCAGCGCGGCCTGACAAGCGCGCTTGATCAGATGCGTGGCGTTCGGCGTGGACTGTCCGGTACGGCCTTGAGGATCCGCGCCTGCGACGTTGAAGTAGCGCAAGACGGCGTAGCGCATCGAGGTAGCGGTGGCGGCATCCTGCAGCATCCACTCGGTCATGAGCTTGGAACGACCGTAAGGGCTCCAAGGAGCTTTTGGCGCGTCCTCGCTGATTGTTCCCTCTCCCGACGCACCGTAGACCGCAGCCGTGGACGAGAAAATGAACCGTTCGACGCCTGCATGGCAGCACGCCTCGAGTAGGTTGCGGGAGGCCGACGTGTTGTTTTCATAGTAGGACAACGGGTCGCGAACAGAGTCCGGTACGACGGCCGAGCCGGCGAAGTGCAGGACCGCGCGGGCGTTGTGGCGATGCAAGATCGTCTCGACGAGTTCGCGATCGGCTACGTCACCCTCGACCAGCGAGGCTGCCGGAGGAACAAGCTCGCGCACGCCCGTAACGAAATTGTCCAGGACGACCACGTCCTCACCCCGGTCCAGCAGGGCATGAGCCATGTGGCTTCCGATGTAGCCAGCGCCGCCGGTGACAAGAACGGACACCCTAGGCGACCTCCGCCGAGGCTAAGCCGCCACGCTGTTGCAGTGCTGTGGCGCGCTTGTAGGTCAAGCTCAGGGTGGCGGATCCCGCCGCGGCGAGCTGCTTCCAGCGCGGCTCGGGTTTGTCCTGGCCGACGCTTTCCCCAAGAGGCTGCCGCACCACGAGCAACAGCGAGGTCGTCAGCGCCACAAGGATGAGGAAACCGTCGTAGTACGCCATGGAGAGCGCGGCCCCGCCGACGAGAAAGGCGAACATGCTCACCTGCAGCATACGCGCGAGCTGGCGGGCCCAAGCGAGGTCCTCTCGGTCTCTCGCTATGGCGAGGACCAAGAATGTATTGAAGGTCGCTACCCCAAGGATCGCGAGGTACAACGCCAACCCGACGAGGCCGTGGTCGCCGAGGACCTCGAAGTAGATGCTGTGCGCGGCCTTCCCCGCCTCGAGGCTGCCCGGCGTGTGGTAGGCCCTCGCCACCCAATCAAGATTGGTGGAAGAGAACCCACCACCGACCAGCGGGCGTTGCTCGACGATGTTTATGGCCGTCTGCCAAGCTTGCACCCTGCCCTCGAACGAAGTGTCTTCGTTATAGGCCTGAATCGTCGCCATTCGGTCGAACCAGCTGGTCGGCAGAAGTGCCGGCAAGGACATTGCGATAATGCCGCCGGCGAAGAGAGCGGCAAGGCCGGTCCGGGACCGCGTGGCGAATGCGGCGCCAGTCGCCACGAGAGCCAACATCGCTCCGCGCGAATAGGTGCCGAGGATTGCCAGCAGCGAGCACCCGATCGTCCCGAGGCAGGCCCACCGAGCGAGGGCCGTCTTGCTCGTGACCCGCAAGTAGTGGAGTAGGGGGATAAGGGCGATTAGCGCGAGCGCGAGCGCGTTGTTGTCGCCGATCATGGTGTTGTCAGGGCCGTAGACATGGGCGCGGCCGCCGGTCAGCAGCACGAAGCCGCCGCCTTTCACCGCGTAGTACCCCAGCGAAATGGCTAAGGTCCAAACGACTGCCTGTATCCGCAGCTTGGTGTTCGCCAGCGTGATGATGGCAAGGCCCAAGACGAGCGTCTTCAGCGTCCGCTGCCAGATGTCACTGGAAAACGCAGTGTCGAGCGCCAAGTAGGTTGTGAGACACGTCCAGAGCGCAAAGAGGACGATTAGCAGCGTCATGGCATTGGGTGGAACAAACTTGCGTTCCCGCGACGCGATCCAGGCCAGCGCCGTGAACCCCGCGATCGCAAGGTTGATCTGAAAGTCCCGGAGGAAGCCGTAGACTTCGCGTTGGGGACTCATCAGAGAGATCCAAATCCACGCGATGACGCCGACGATAGGCGCGCGCCAGATCAGGGGAAGGATGCCGACCAGGGCGCCCAGGAGGATGAGGTCACGCAAGCTTCTGTCCCGACGACGACCACATTCGGCGCCTACCGGGCAGGGTCGCAGAATCCGTGCCAGCGGGCGGCGCGGGCTCTGAGCGGGACGGCGCCCGCTGGCCCGTTATTTGCGAGACGCCTATAAGAGGTATCGATGACAGGCATCGTCTTTCTTGTTGGAGTGATCGCGTTTGTGGTGGTCGCGTATTGGACCTACACGAACGATCGCCTCAAGCTGGGAGCCGGCGAGCAGGGCATCCTCGCGATGAAGGACCTCTCGAGTGGAGGAGCGGCCACGCGCCCGCGCATCGCAAGATGGAAGCGCGGCGTGACGGGGAACGCGCGGCCGAAACGTGGCCCGGGACCGGCGCGGGGCCGCCTGAGGCCGCCACACAGGCTGCCAAACTATCGGCGACCGTAGGCCGTTTTCAGTCGTCGCCCCAGTTCGCCGACGCGCTTGGCGTTGTGCGACCAAGTAAATGGGGTCTGCTCCACGGTGCGGCGCGCACCTGCTCCAAGCCGGGCGCGAAGCGGCTCATCGTGGACCAAGCGACTAAGAGCTTGCTGGAAAGACTCTGGATCGCCTTCACGAAAGAGAAGCGAATTTTCGCCGTCGGCCAGCACTTCTCGGATATTGGGCTGGTCGGGGGCGATGATCGCGCGACCGCGCGCCATGTACTCAAACAGCTTGAGCGGCGAAGCGTACGGCACAGCCGCTGTCTGTAACGCGACGTCGAAGAGTTCGGTATAGGCCGCGACCGCTTCGTGAACGACGCGCCCGGTCAAATGTACGCGTGGCGCCAAGCCCATCGCGGCCGCCCGGGCCCCCAAGTCCGCTAACGCCGGCCCGTCACCAACGACGACCAAGTGGGTGCGGCGGGGCAGGTGCGCAAGCGCCTCCAACGCCCACCCCACACCATGCCAAGCGCGCACGAAGCCGACGAAGCCGAGCACGATCGCGTCCGTCGGCAGACCCAAATTGCTCCGCACTTCCGCCACGGCAGCGGCCTTGGGCGCTGCGTGAAGATCCGCTCCGTTAGGGACGACATAGACGTCCGCCTCTTCGCCCCTAACCGCCACAACTTGGTCGGCGAGAACGCGGGTGACGGGGAGCACTGCGTCGGCGCCGCGCCAAAGCGCGCGCTCGCACCAACGAGCGACCGCCCTCATGCTCAGCCGGCCGAAGGCCGCTCGCTCGGATGCGAGCGGCGAATTGACCTCGAGGATCAGGGGAATCCGCCTTCGCCGTTTCAGCACAAGCCCAGCGAGAAGGAACAGATTGTACCGCTCATAGATGATCTCGGGCCGAAACGCCCGAACCTCGCGACGAAGTCTGAGGTAGGCGGCAAAGTTATAAGCCAGCTCTGCAAGCTCGAACGCGAACGCCGGCAGCAGCCGGCGAAGGGCATCGGCGGCGCCCTCGAGCCGATGGCTCGTTGTCTGCTGACCGTTTTCCGCACCGGGTCCCACAATCTTCACGACGTGTCCGCGGTCGCGAAGGGCCCGCACCAACTCGGCGATATGAACGCGCATGCCGTCCGAGGCGGCGATGCGGTGATGATAGAGGATGCGCAAAGACACTGCCTTGTCGAACCTCGTCACGGCCTCAAAATGCGCAACTTTCAGTGCTTAGCCCGACAGCGTCGCCCACCTAGCGTCAGGGCTGGCGCCGCTCGCGCTAGTTGCCCTAATGTGAAATCCGTGGACAGATTCTCCCTCCGACCCGACGCAGCACGCATCGCGATCCGGCGGGGCGAGAAACGCTCACCAGATCGCCTTCGCGCGCACTATGCACTAGAGCGCAGCCTCGCGCAGCGGCTGCTTCGCTCTTCTGCGCAAGAACGCACGGCCTTGTACAGCGACCTCTACAACGAGCTGTTCACGACCTTGCATGACCATCCGCAGCGACTGAGGACCCCGACTGCGCGCACCGAAATCACAAAGGCCAGAATTTCAGCGATCCAGCCGTATATACCACCGCAGAGTTCGGTGCTGGAGATCGGTTGCGGAGACGCCCAGTTCTCTTTTCATTTGGCGCCACACGTGCTTGCCATCTATGGGCTCGACGTCACCGAGCTGCTGATCGATGCATCGAGGGCACCCGCCAATTTCTCGTTCCTCAGGTCCGACGGCGTCTCGATACCGCTAGACGACCAGATCATCGACTTCGCATACTCCGATCAGTTGATGGAGCATTTGCATCCAGAGGACGCTGAAGCTCAGTTGTCCGAGATCTTCCGAGTCATGAAGCGAGGCGCAAGCTATCTTCTGGTAACTCCGAGCAAGACTACAGGGCCACATGATATTTCTGTTTATTTTAGCTACACATCGGAAGGGTTTCATTTGAAGGAGTATGATTACCGGTCTATTCGGGCCCTCCTCTTGGCCGCCGGGTTCAGACGAGTACGATTCTACCTCATTCGCGCCACGCGGCTGATCCCAATCCCGGCTCGGGCGCTGTCGTTGTTCGAGGTTGCCCTCAGCGTTCTGCCGGGGCGCGTGCGCACCGCACTTACCGAGAACAAGATCGCCGAAGGACTATTCGGAATATGCGCAATCGCGAGGAAATAGCAGACGCGTAACCGCTAAGCTCCGCACAGCCGACGAGCGAAGTGACCCACGCTCCGGTTGATGGACGATGCAAGCGAATGCGACTAGGTCGACATGTCCATGTTGTCAGACACCGGAACGGCGGTCCCCCTCCCCGAAGTCGCGGATTTCAATCATTGTACCGGCGTATGGCGTCGCTCGTTTCGTCGGAGAGGCCCTCGCATCTCTTCAAGCACAGACGTCCCCAAATTGGGAGGCGATCATTGTGGACGACGGAGCTCCGGACGATGTCGAAGGCGCGCTCCGGCCGTTCATGGAGGACCCTCGGTTCCGGCTTCTTCAGACGGATAATCGCGGTCCGTCGGTTGCCCGCAACCGCGGTGCCGCGGCAGCGCGGTCGTCCCTCCTGAGTCTTCTCGACGGCGACGATGCCTACTATCCGACATATGTCGAAGAAATGTTAGCTGTGTACGCGCGGCACCCTACCCTTGGTTTCGTAACATGTGACGCTACCTACTTCGGGGAGACTGGCCGTGCCGGCCGTCGGTATTCCGATACTCACGAGCAAACCGGCGAGATAACACTTGGCCGAGTGCTGGCTGGAAGCTTCAACGTCTTTGTTGGATCGGCCATTCGGAAGGACGCATTCGAGTTCGATCGGCGGGTTCGACCCATCCGTTGGATTTGCAGAGGACTTGGACCTCTGGATACGACTTCTCAGTCGGGGATACGAGGCCGGCTATGTACCCCGACCCCTGGTGCGCTACCGACGGCGGCCAGACTCCTTGTCGGCGGACCCCGGGGCGCTGCTGGCGGGAAGGCGGGGCGTCTATGAGAAGGCCGCGGCGAGCCTCGAGAGGCGGACCGAGCACGCGATCGTGCTTGAAGAGCTCAAGCGGATAGCGGAAATGCAAACTCGGCTTGAGGCTGAGCGCTTGCTGCTCGCCGGAGACGTTCAGCAGGGACTGGCGCTGCTGCGTCGAGCAGGCAGGGAGTCACTTCGCTGGCGGGTTGCGTCGCTCATGATGCGCGTGTGTCCGCCGCTGGCCAAGCCCATGCTTCGGATCCGACGGCTATTGCCAGAGCCCCGGCGGCGCATCGTTCGGTAAGCTGCCTTGCCGATCAGCCGCTAACGACCGCGACCGGCGAGCTCAGATTGAGTTCCGGTCTGACCGCCAGCACGCGGCACGGCAGTCCAACGTTCTGCGGCAGTAGCCCAAACGCGACGACCTCATCAGCCCGCGGTCGAACCAAAAACGATCCTTTGCCAGAGTCTGCCTCGCCCGCCCCGCTCTCATTGGCAAACCCAACGATCCGGGTCCACTTGGGATGCCTCGCGAGAGCAGAGGGGGCAACAAGCGTAAGGTCGTGAATGTCAACACTCGACGGGATGTGAAATGGTACGCCGTTGCCCCTGTCCTGGTTCTCTCCGGCGTAGTGGATCAGCCAAGTAGCGTCCGAACCAGCTGACTTCTCGCAGACCAGCCCCTTGATGGCTAAGACGCCGCCATCGGGCACGTCCATGCACGCGCTCTCTGTCCCACCGTCGCCGAGCAGCCGGGAATTGTTGATTACGGTGCTCGCCGCACGGCTCTTTAGCAAATGCCCGATGGTGCACCGGATTGAAAGGACATCGTCGATCGTGAGCGTATCGCCGCTGCTGAAATAGATGTTGTGAGCCAGTCCCGTGTCGTTCCCGTTGTCATGGAAGTAGCATCGGCGGAGCGTAAGCGATTGGCCGACGGCACCGCCCAACACACCGTTGTCGCAACCGCTGATTTCGCAGTCTTCGAACAACACCTGACTATTCATCGGTAGTTTCGGCGTCGGCTGTCCAAGCCTGACAGCAGCATAATTCCCGTAACCGTCGCGACGCCTGAAACCTCGAAAGATCAGGCGACGGAAGGTAGCATCGCAGCTGCCGGTGGCAAAAAGCCCAGTCTGGTAATATAATACGCCGTCGCCGTACCCGTCGGTGTCCAACACCGGCGCCGGCTTTCCGGGTTCGCCTTCGATGATGATCGGCCCGAGCAGGTTGCCTTCATACGGCGGCCAGCCAACCAGCGACGGCCATCTGCGGGAGTGCGAGCCGCTGTCGTTCGTATAATAACCGGGCGGGCCGGGGCTTACGATGACGCGAAACCCCATCCGCGCGATCTGCTCAGGTTCGGCGTAGCCGTTGTTCCACCGTTGAATCCCGTTCATGAAGCAGCCTGCTTCGGTCAATGAGCGGAAGCGCCTGCCGGGGCCAACATCCAACACCTCGTAGGACTTCGTTTTCAGCGCTGGATAGGCTTTCGGGTTGGCCGCCTGGGCCTCGCCGGAGTAGATCAACTGCAGGACGGCCGCTGGCAACGCGGCGAGGGTGCCTCGTCGGGTGATCCGCCCCGTCGATACGGCGGAATTTCCTTCGCTATTCATAGGGCGCTCTTTCGGCGAGGTGATCGGCTTGAGCGGAAAGTGTTTGGGCGCGTGACTGCCGGTGCATTCCTCGGTCATCGCATTCTACGACCATCTCTCATGCTCCTGCGAACCAGTCCTGGGACCCGCTCGATCCTACGAGACACATCAGAGCAACCCCAGCGCTCGCGCGCGACGCGCGAAAAGAGAGTAGGCACAGCGCCCGTTCAACCAACCGTGCGCGGCACAGTTCTTGCGGCGCCTAGGCATAAATGCTCAGAAGGCAAAGGTCCGTGAGGGTTCTCTTCGTTCATTTCGGCGATGGCACCATCGGTGGAAGTGAACTCTCAGTTCTGCAAATGATGAGCAGTTTGTCGAACAGAGGCGTTGACGTTTGTCTGCGTTGCAACACAGATTTAATCGAGAGCGCCGCCAAGCAACGGTCAATCGCGGTCTCTCGGGGTGAATACGCCTCCTACTTTGACTATTCATCTCCGGCATTCTCACTCAAAGCCTACCTGGGCGCTGTCGGTAATGGGCTGCGGCTGCTGTCTGAATTCCAGCCCGACCTCGTCCATTGCAACAGCGCGGAACCAGCGCAATGGATGCGATTGGCGTGTTGGCTCAAACGGAAGCCGATGCTGGTGCATCTGCATGGTCGCTACCTGCGCCGCAGTCGCTACGTCCTGGGCCTTCATCTCGCTGATCGGGTCGTGGGCGTGTCGCATGCCATGATTGATCCGCTCCGGTCGGATGGCGTCGGAGGCGACAGATTAGCCGTGGTTTATAATGGCTTCGACCCCGCCGCGGTGCTGGCCGGCGACGCAGTCGGCCTGCGGACTGAGTTGGAGATTCCACGTGACGCGGTCGTCGGCGCAATCGCCGGCGGGCTGGTCCCGTTAAAGGGCCACGACCTACTATTCGCGGCTATGCGGGAGCTTGCTCCTCTCGGTCAACCGTTTCATGTTTTGGTCATCGGCGAGGGACGAGAACGCGCGCGCCTGGAACAACTCGCCTCGGGCCTCCCGGTACACTTTCTCGGCCATCGAACTGACGTCGGCGCCGTCTTCCGGGATGCAGCGGACTTTCTGATCACACCGTCCCGCCACGAGGGATTCGGCCGGGTCATCATTGAGGCTGCGCTTGCCGGCATTCCGGCGGTCGGAGCGCGCGTCGGGGGCATTCCCGAGGCGATCGAGGAGGGCTCGACCGGCCTGCTCGTCGACCCGGAGTCTCCAACTGCGATCGCGGCGGCGATCGCCACCCTCGTTTCCAATCACGCACTCCGCCGATGCATGGGGCAGGCCGCCGGGGCGCGCGCCCGAGCCCTATTCCTGACCGACCGTGTCGCCGATGACATGGTCGCGCAATATCAGGCAACCCTCAGGCAGCCGCGGCCTAGTTTGCTCGACGTCTTCCGGCCAACCCGCATCAAGCCCTATGCGAGACTTATTACGGGAAGCGAGCGTGCGAAACCGTCGCCTGTCCGCACGGCGAGCGGCGGGTGACTTCGCGCGCGCCCGCCGGCCGATCACGCGAGTTCGTCAATGAGCTCCAGTTCTCGCATGGCGCGCCAAGCCGCCTTGCGCCAGGCCTTCCCTGTCAACCGCCATCGAAATTCATCAAGTCCGAGCCGTCCCTCATGTGGCGGTACAGAGAAGTGATACCGGGGCGCTAGACGAAACTGCTCCTGCACCACTTCAAAACTGCCCAACACGTGTTGCTGCGTGACATGGCTTTGGAACATGCGCCGCTTCAAGTCGCGCTCCTCACGTGTCAGCTCGAGCGAAATCACTGGCCCGGCGTCACCGTGCGGAAGGAACGATTGCAGAGCATAGGACCCGCCGGCGCCATGGTAAACGGGAGCCTCGAGAATCGTTGGAGGAACGGCACCACCTCTCCGCATCAGGGCAGCGGCGGCGTGAACGGCGAACGCGACGGCGTCGTGGTCGGGATGGCCTCCTTCGTAAGCGTGGGTCACGACGTGCGTGAAGCCCGCCTGCAGGGAACCGACTAGATAGCGCGCCAGAGCGACCATCTCGTACGTGACCTCTTGGTCGACAACGCCGAGGTTGGTCTGCGGCTCGATTGCGCGCCCAATGAGAGCAAGCGCCGCTGCGCCCTCTCGACGCCGCACGACGCCTAAGTCGAAGCGACTCTGGAAGTCCTGCGCTCTCCGAGTACCGATGTGCGCGTGGAGCGCCATCGCTCACACAGATGACGCCACCCCGCTTGACTCGGCTCAGCAAGGCGGCCGCGGTGATAACGTCGTCGTCGGGGTGGGCGACCACCACGAGCGCGGCGCCGCATGCGGGGTCCTCCAGCCACTGTTCGCGGGGGGCGCGCGCGGACCTCTGCAGGTCCGATCGCCTGCGCAGATCCACGAGCGTTTGCAGCGCTCTTCGGCCGCGCCTGACAGCCCGCCCGATCAAACGCGGCGGCGACCTCACTGACGCGGGACCGCTGTCAGCTGGCTGCATCAGGTCCGCGTCGCTCGACGGCTTGGAAGAATACGATTCGGGCATGTCCGTTGAGCGTCTTCAATGGAGGGCCTACCTAAGTACATCTTAGTCGAAGTTGGGCGAGGGTCGAATGGAACCTCACCTGTGGGTTGAGGACTGTTGCCGCTGAATGATCTTTGAAGCCTAGTTAAGAGGCGTTGCAGGAGAGACCGCCCTTGGAGACACGTCAATTGACGATGGCAGGCCCCCATGACTGATCGGGTGGGTACGCTAAGCCGCGCAGGACGTGGGGACCCGGCCTTGCCGCAGGCCGTGCGCGAGGCGAAACGCGCCGAGATCGGCCAGACCATTGCCGCTGCCGGCTCGGCTTGGGGCTACCCGAAGGCGTTATTGGTTGGCGTGTTGATCACGGGAGTATTCCTCGCGATCTTGTTGCCGCACGTGTACCTATTCCGCGAGGACGACGCCACCGCTTATCTCGAGGCCGCTCGAAACCTACTCGACGGCCGCGGCCTGGCCATCAGCAGCCGAACGTACATGCTGAGCCCCGTCACAGAGCCGATTTCGCTCTGGCCACCAGGTTTCCCATGGCTCCTCGCCGGCGCTTCGCGGATCCTTGGCGTGGATCCAGCCTCGCTAGGGCCACCGATTGCGTGGGCCTGCTGGGCGTTGCTCCCAGCAGCGTCGCTTTTCGCGCTTCGGCGTGCTCTGTCCGATACAGCCGCACTGACCGTCGGCGCGCTCGCCGCAATCGCGCCGGGCGCGATCGACTACGCCTGGCAGCCCATGACGGACGGCCCGTTCCTGCTGCTGAGCGTCATAACGTTGGGCTTGTTATCTCGCGCGCTCGACCGCCGCCTCTCCACCTCTTGCTTGGTCGCATCCGCGGTCCTGACCGGACTAGCCTACTGCCTTCGCAATGCGGCGCTTGGTCTCGCGATGGCCGCTGCCCTGACCTTCGTGGCGATGGCGCTCCTTGGAAAGCTCCCCGTGAGAGCTGCGATTTGGCGGGTGTCCGTGTGGGGCGGATTCGCCTCATTCGCGGCCTCGCCGGTGCTAATTCGCAACCTCTGGGTGTTCCGCGAGCTACAGCCCTACCACATGCGACCATCACACTTGGGCGTGTGGGCAAACATACGATACTTCGCGGCGAGCCTCGTAAACAACTTCGTTTCCGTCCACGGTCTCGACCATTTCTTAGTCTGGCGCGGCGCATTCCTGGGGGCCGCGGTTCTAGCGCCTGCCCTCGGATTCGCTCTTCTCCGCAAAAGGCTGTGGGGCGTCTGGCGCGGCCTCTCCGCCGAGGCGAAGGGTCTACTCATTCTCCTCTCAGCGTACTTCGTGTCGGCGGCCGCCGTCGTGATAGCGGCGCGAGCGCGCTATGAGATGGGCGACCTGATTGGCGACCGGTACGTATGGCAGTGCGACTGGCCGTTGCTGGCCGCGGCTGCGATTCTACTGACCCCACTGCTAGTCGCCCGCCGACGCTGGCCATTCGCGGTGCTGCTCCTTGCCGGCCTCGTCGGCTTCCGCTTGTTCTATGCCTACGAGGAGGTTCGAATGGACCAGGCCGAGCATTCGATCGCGCTGGCCGGCGCCACCCCAGCGAACCTGGCGTCGATCAGCTCGGCAATGCGCTTCGACTATTCGGTGGACACTGCGGTCGCCAACGATCGCCCCCTGATTCAAGCCCTAAAGCGGATCTCAGCGGACTCCGTCATCGTCTCAGACAATCCGGGGGTGCTAAGGGTCGAGACGGGCCGGCCCGCCCTGTACATGAAGACCAGCGACGGCTGCGACCCTCGAGCTTGGGTGCGCGCCATGTGGAACGTGAGCGGGGATCGCACAAAGGTCGCCGTCGTGCTGTTACCCATGCGGAGCTTGCTCGAACTCGGGGTGCTGGGAGTCGCTTCAGCAGCTTCCTGGAAGACACCCGCTTGGCGGCCTATCGCGGCCGTACGTATCCGACTTGGAGTTTACCGCGGCGGACGTGAGAGAGCCGGGACCGCTTCAGTAGGAGTTTCGCGGCTCTAGACGGCCGCCGCGATTTCAGCTCGCTAGCTTCCGCAAATCGAACCGGCGTGGTTGGAAGGCGCGTCAGGGCGATTAACTTGAAGTTGCCTTATGGGCGATGACGCCAAGACAGCTCTAGCCCGCGTCGTCTGTGACGCTTGCGAAGGCCGACTCCGAGAGACGCCAGTACGAGGGAGCGACACAGACGCCCGATCGCGCCCCCCAGCCGTCGCCAAAAGCGACACCGTCCCTTACCGAAAAGCTCAGCTGGCGATCGACCGTCTCGACCTCGGTGGACCGCCGCGCCAGCGCGACGCTGAGATGATAATCGCCCGGGGCGAGCGGCAGGGTCGCCACTTGGCAGCTGAGCTCGCAACGTCCGTGAAGCCGGCGAATGGCTTTGTCGTTGCGCGGGGAGTGTAACGACAGGATTCGCTGACCCTTCTCGTTGTCGATCTTGGCGATGAGGATTGGAAAGTCGAAGGGGTCGTCCGCTTCGAGCGTCATGCGAACATGCAGTTCGCCGCCCAGCGGAATGACCCTCGTAGACCGTCCGGCCTCGTCTACGAGATCGATTTGGCGGAAATAGCGGTAGTCACGGCCGAATTCGATCGGACGATCGCCGGCGGCGTCCCTCTTCCTCGCCATCCGGTAGTAGGCGCCCAGGGCCTCCTTGAGGGGAGCCTGCAGAACGAGATGGCCAGAGTTGAACACGAAGCCAGTGTGGCAAAGCGCCTCCAAGGCAGCCGTGTCGTGGCTGACGAACAGCACAGTGCGCCCGCTGCCAGCGACCTCCTCCATCTTTCCCAGTGACTTCTTCTGGAAGTCCGCATCGCCCACCGAAAGAACCTCATCGACAAGCAGGATATCGGCGTCGAGGTGGGCCGCGACGGCGAACGCCAGTCGCACGTACATGCCGCTCGAGTAGCGTTTGACCGGCGTGTCGAGGAATCGCTCGACACCGGCGAACTCTACGATCTGGTCGAACCTTCGGGCAATCTCCCTCCGGCGCATGCCGAGAATGGCGCCGTTCAGGAAGATGTTCTCGCGACCCGTTAGCTCGGGTTGGAACCCGGTGCCAACCTCGATCAAGCTCGCCACGCGGCCAGCCAGCCGGATCTCGCCTGTCGTCGGTTCGGTGATTCGACTTAGGATTTTTAGCAATGTGCTCTTGCCGGCGCCGTTCCGGCCGAGGAGCGCCACGATGTCGCCGCGACGAATGTCGAAGCTCACGTCCTGCAGCGCGCGGAGCACTTCAGAGCTGGGCCGCTTGAACGCGTTCAGCACACGATGAACGACCGCCTCCGCCGCGGTCGAGTGTTCCAGCCGGTGTTCGATACGATAGGACTTGCCGACACCCCGCGCGGCGATCGCAATCTCGTCAGATGACATCGGCGAACTCGCGCTCGAAGCTGCGGAACGTGAAGAGCCCGATTACGACCGAGATAACCGACATCATGCACGCATAGGCGAGGTACCAGAAGTGCGGTTCGCCGTGACCGACTAGAGCCCATCGGAGCATGTCGATCGGCGCCGCGACCGGGTTCAGCAGCAAGTAGTAGTCGCGGAACTTGGAAGGGACGGCGGCTACCGCATAGCCGACGGGACTCGCGTACATCATCAACTGCATGCCGAAAGGCACAATGTGCTGAATATCCCGGAACCGAACGGCAAGACTCGCGGCGGTAAGCCCAATCCCGACAGCAAGACACAGTATAGAGAACACGCAGACAGGGACGATCAGTAGCGCCCAAGTCGGTGAGACTCGATAGATCAGCATCAAGATCAGCATAACGGCTGCGCTGACCAGGAAGTCCAGCAACACGGACGGGACGACGCCCAGCGGGACCAAGAGCCGGGGGAAAAACACGCGCCGGATGAGGTTAGAATTCGCCACGAGCGAGAGGCTCATACGTGAGATCGAGCCGGAGAAGAGCGTCCAGCCGAGTAGCCCAGAATAGGAGATGAGGAAGTACGGAACCCCGTGGCTGGGGATCCGTGCGATCACGCCGAAGACAACCGCGAAGACCGAAGCGCCCAAGAGCGGTTGCAGAATGACCCAGCCGGCGCCGAGAGCCGTCTGTCGATACCTGAGACGGATGTCTCGCTCGGCAAAGGCGAACAAGAGGTCGCGGAACTGCCAGAGCAGTTGCAGGTCCAGCGTGGCGAGACCCTTTCGCGGCTTTATGACCACGACGCCGACGCTCTGACCCGCATAGGTGTTCATGACCGCCCCAAAATGGCCTGACGCGTGGCCCCAGGCTCGCGTGCCCACCACATGTATCGTTTGGATGCAAGACGCGGACCTAACGCGATCATCGGACAACACGCCGACGCCGGCCTCAGAGCGCCGTCAACAGATCAGGCTTCGCGACTATTGGGAGTGCTGGCCGCTCGCCCCAGCGGCAGGTTGCGTCAGCATCATCGGCGCCGCCCACCGCCAGCGGTTAGACCGTTGATCAAGGCCTCATGACTCTCAATCATGGCCCGGTGCGTGTAGAACCCCCGCGCCCGACACCGGTTAGCTTCGCCAAGCCGCGTCCGAAGGGCGGCGTCGCACACGAGCGCGCGCAGCGCCGACGACAGGCTGTGGTCGGTAAGGTCGGAGACAAACGGCGCATTTTCCTCCGCCAACATGCGGCGAACGTCGCCCACGTCGGTTGAAGCGACGGGGAGGCCGGCGTCCATCGCCTCGAGAACAACGATCGGCATCTGCTCGGTGTCGCTCGACAACGCCAGCACCTGGCACTGCATGATGAGGTCGCGGCTGTCGGGGCGCAGTCCGAGAAGATGAACGCGGGCATCGACGCCCAGCCGACGCGCCTCGTGCTCGATCGCCGCCCGCTCCGGGCCCTCGCCAACGATGATCAGCACGGCCAGCTCGCTGAGAGGTGCGAAGGCGCGCACCAGCCTCAGCGGATTCTTTTCCGACCTGAGCGCGCCAGCCCAGACGATGCGTGGCAGGTCCGGCGGCAATCCCAGACCAAGACTATCGATGCTCGTAGAGAAGGTGGTTTGCGGCGCGACACCGTTCGGGATGTGATGCACGCGTTCCGCACGGAGGCGCCAATTCTGGATGGCTATATCTCGAAGCGCCTCAGACGGAACGACGACATCGGTTTGTCTGAGCGCCAGGCGGCGGGTCCACGCGCGGCGCGGGAGCTGGCGGACGGCCTCCTCAGGACCAAAGCCGTCCTCGTAGTGCAGGTGTGGAAGGCGGGTCAGCGCGTTCGCGAGCGCGAACTCAATGGCGCCCCAGTTGTAGGTGACGAGGAGATCCGGCGCCTCGTCATGGAGAAACCGGTTATAGCCCGCGAGCCGCGCGGGCAGACCTTCGCCGACGCGCGGCGCGCGAACGAAGGCGACCGGAAGTTCTGACGGCACGAGCTCGGCGGCTCCTAAGGAGCCGTTCAACGATAGGATCGTGTGCCGGAACCGTCCGGCAAGGCCCTGCGCCAAAGCCGTGAATTGCAGCTGAACCCCGCCAACATCGAAGCTTGGAAAGACGTGAAGCAGCCTCGGACGGCTGACTGAAGCGGCGGCATGGTCAGCACCGGCGGCTTCATCGGCGCGCCGTGAGGAACGGCGTGCGGCCCCCACTCCGGCTCCGAACAGGTCGATGAGGGGTGCGGTGTCGGCGTTCCAGCCGCTCATCGCGATCCCTGCGCAAACAGAATCACGCGGACGGTTTGCATCAAGGATCACAAAGTCGAGCAGCACGTCGTTGTTCTTCACGTAGTAGAGATCGTAGGCGAACTTGCGCTTCGCGTCATCAATCGACGCCCCATAGGGGTAATTGACCTGAGCCCAGCCAGTGATGCCCGGCCGGACGCGATGGCGCAGGTCGTAATATGGGATGTGTTCCTTAAGCTGCTCGACGAAGAACGGCCGCTCCGGCCGCGGCCCAATAAAACTCATGTCGCCCGCGAGCACGTTGAAGATCTGCGGGATTTCGTCAATCCGCACTTTGCGAATGAAGCGGCCGACACGAGTGACGCGGTCATCGCTAGAGGCGGCCCAGCGGGGTACGCCATCCGATTCAGCGTCGGAGCGCATGCTGCGGAACTTCCAGACCCGGAATACCTTGCCATTTAGGCCAACGCGTTCCTGCCGGTAGAAGATTGGGCCGCGACTTTCGAGCTTGATTGCCACCGCCGCCAGCAACGTCACCGGCAGCATCGCGATGAGGAAGGCGAGGCTGACGAGGAAGTCGACGGTGCGCTTGAGCGCACGCCGGGGCTGATTCAGAACGAATCCGCTTGAGAACGTAAGCCAGCCAACTCCAGCGTTGGAGTAGTCGATTAGCCCAGCTTCGCGCTCCCAAAAGGTAAGCGCATCAACCACATCGATGCCCTTGAGCTTACACTCCAGGAGCTCGTTGACCGGCAGCCCCCGCTTATCCTCTACCGCAACGACGATCTCGTCGGCGCGCAGGGCCTGCGCGACAATCGACAGGGTGACAGGCTCTTCGCGGCGAATCCGCAGAACCACATTGTTGCTGGTAAAGAGGTAGTTCTCCTGCAGCATGGAGTTCTTGATCGTCTGCACATGGCGCAGGTGGCTTCGCCCGGCGCCGTTGAGGAACTCGGTTACCGCCTCCGCTATCGGACCCTCGCCGAGCACGACGACCCTCCGGGTCAGGAACGAATTGCGAGCAAATCGAAGCAGCAGAACGCGAAACAGAAGCAGCACAGCCAAGAAGAGAAGGATAGCGAGCGACAGTATGCCCATGTACCAGCCGAACGGCATGCCGGCGGCTGCTTTTGTGACGCCAACGACGATCACCGTCGGAATGAAAATGAGTTGGGCAGCCGTGATGAAACGCGCGAGGAACGTGCGGAAGTCCTTGAGCGCATCATCGTTGTAAAGTCCCACCGATGCGGTGACCAACAGGAACGCCGCGGTCAGCAGGACAGCCTGGTAGAGTCTCAAATTGACCAGGGAGCCGAAGTAGCAGTGATGGCAATGATAGCTCAGGCTCAAGCTGTAGAGGACGGCAAGAAACAGCCCGCCGTCCAGGGCGGCAAGCAACAGAAACAACGGCGCCACATAGTGACCGAATAGCTTCACTCTGGACTCCCAGCCTGCGGCGCTCAAACCCAGTCACCGCCCCGGAAAAGCACGCTAGCCTGCGTCTCATCCGCGTACGGTGTCAGCTAGGCAAGAAGAGTGCCATGGGATCAAGGACAATAGGTCGCAGACGGACCAAATTTCAGCGTTGTGAGCCTGATCGTGTGTCGAGCGGGGACCTTTTGAGCGGTGGCCGCGGGTGTGTTCGCGATAGCCGCAGTAAGATCGGGCGACCGCCTCCCGCCTAGACGGCAGCGAACAACCGCGACATTGAGGCGGCTGGCCCCATCAGCGCAGACATGGCAGAGAGCGCCGTCATTTTCGGACGTGATACAGTGCATCGCCGCCGCGTCGTCGGCGGGGCGCCAGAAGATGAAGAGAACGGCGGCCTAGCCCGTCCGACGTCTCCCGGGGGAGAGTTCTGTGGTTCGGGTTCTGGTATTCTCAACGCTTTATCCGAACGCGGCCCAGCGAAATCATGGCGTATTCGTCGAGAATAGACTGAGGAAGACTGTTGGCCTCGGCGGCATCGACGCCACCGTCCTGGCGCCCGTGCCGTACTTTCCCGTCGCGCATCCGATCTTCGGCCGCTACGCCGCGTTCGCGCGAGCGCCGAAGCATGAAATCCGCAGCGGGCTTGAGGTCTGGCACCCCCGTTATCTCGCGATTCCGCGTGTTGGAGCGGGCCTGGCGCCGGACCTCCTCTATCGCGCTGGCCTTTCCGCCGTGCGCAATCTGGCGAGGCGCGGACTCACCTTCGACGTCATCGACGCACACTATTTCTACCCCGACGGGGTAGCCGCCGCCCTCCTCGGCGAGGCCTTGCAGCTACCGGTCGTGATCACCGCCAGGGGCACCGATCTGACACTCATCCCCACCGAAGCCGGCCCGAGGGCCAGGATCAAATGGGCGATCCAGCACGCCAGCGCCTCGGTCGCAGTCTGCAACGACCTAGGCCGGCGGCTGGTCGCGCTCGGCGCGTCGGAAAAGCGGACGATCGTCCTGCGAAACGGCGTCGACCTCGAACTCTTCACACAGGCCGATCGACAGGCGGCGCGGACTGCGCTCGACATCAACACATTCACCGTGCTTTCGGTCGGCAGTCTCATCCCCCGCAAGGGGCACCATCTCGCGATCGAGGCGATCGCTCTGCGCGCCGATTGCGCCTTGCTCATCGCTGGCGGTGGACCGCAGAGAGCCGAACTTGAGGCTCTAGCTCGCCGTCTTGGCGTGGATGAGCGAGTTCGTTTCCTCGGAGATGTCCCACATCGGGACCTGCCGCGCCTCTATGCTGCGGCTGATGTCCTCCTCCTGGCATCAGAACGCGAAGGCTGGGCGAACGTCCTCCTGGAGGCGATGGCCTGTGGGACACCGGTCATCGCGACCGACGTCAACGGCACGTCCGAAGTCGTGCGCTCAAGCGCCGCTGGGCGGCTGATTCCCCGCCGCACACCGGAGGCGATCATCGATACGCTCGACGATCTTCGACGCGACTTGCCGCACCGCCAAGACACGCGAAGCTACGCCGAGCAGTTCAGTTGGGAACCGATCGCGCGGGCAAACAGAACGCTCCTCACCGCCGCCGCGCGCGCCGGTTACGCCGGTCGCTTTGATGACAAAATTGTCGGCGAAGCTCGCGCCCAGCTGACGGGGGCCGCGGAACCAAATTCCTGCTAACCCGTTGTTAGGCCTTGGGGGGCGTAGGTGGAACGGCGCCGTAACCTCGATGACCCTCCGAAACGACCCATGAGTTCCATCTACAAGCCCGAGCCGTTGACCGTCGTTGACCTGCACGACGCCCGCAGCCAACAGAAGAAGTTCGACGTCGACGCGCCCCTTCCCCTTGGGGTCTGCATCATCATCTGGACCGCACTCGCTGGCGCCGGATGGGGTCTCGTCTACCTGCTATTCCAGCTGATCTGACCCGGCCGGGCCGCGTCGTGGCGTAGGAAAGCGTCGAAGACCCAGACGAGCCAAAGCGCCTTGGAGTGATCGGCAAAACCGCCCAGGTGAGCACGCGCCATGGCGTCGACTGAGGCGAGGTCCACGACACCGCTGTCGCGCAACCGCGAACTCTCAGCCAGCGCCATGAGATCCGGGCGCAGCGGCCCCCGCAACCAAGCCGCGAGCGGGACGGTAAAGCCCTGCTTCGGGCGATAGAGCAAATCGTGCGGCAGATAGGGCTCCATCGCGCGCTTTAGGATGGCTTTGCCGCCGCGTCGACTGGAGAGCTTGGCGGCGGGAGTCAGGCCGAACGACCAGACGAAGAAGTCGGGATCAAGCATCGGCGCCCGCAGCTCCAGCGAGTTCGCCATGCTCGCACGATCCACCTTGGTCAAAATGTCTCCCGGCAGATAGGTCATCAGGTCGGCGTATTGCGCTCTCTGCAGGGGGTCGAGAGGCGCATCGACGTTGAAGGCGTCGCGCACGACGTCGCTGGCATCATAACCCGCCAAGCTCGCCCGAAAGTCGCGCGTGAGCAGGCTTGCCCGGACCTCGTCGGGAAGCGCCGCGACGATGCGGGCGTAGGCGCTCCCCGAGTCGAGCGAGAGCTCGCGGAGGGTCGTTTTGGCGCGCAACGTGCGCGGCAGCCAGGAGCCGCGGGGATACAGACCGGCCAGCGATCCGAACAGGCTCCGCCGGAGCGTCTGCGGCAACGCGCGACGAACCCGCTCCCCGGCGAGATGGAATGGATAGCGGCGGTAGCCCGCGAGAACCTCATCGCCTCCGTCGCCGGAGAGCGCCACCGTCACCGACTGCCGCGCCTGCGCGCAGACGGCGAATGTCGGGATGGCCGAGATGTCGCCGAACGGCTCGTCGTAGATCTCGGGCAACCGCGGAATTAGGCTGAAATCGTCGGCATCGACACGGCGGACGACGTGCTCCGTCCCGTATCGCTCGGCGACCGCCGTGGCGTAGGCCGTTTCATCGAAGCGCCGCTCACCGAACGAGATCGAGAAGGTGCGGACGGGTGTATCCGACTGGCCCGCCATGAGCGCCACAACGGCGCTGGAATCGACCCCGCCGGATAGGAGCGCCCCCAGCGGGACGTCGGAGATGAGCCGGCTCTTCACCGCATGGCCGAGCCGCGCGACAAGGGCTTCGTCGGTTGCTTCGCAACGCTCACCCAGCCTCTCCAACGGCGACCAATATTGTTTGAGCACCATCGGTCGCCCACGACGCGCGACAAGCATGTGGCCGCCCGGGAGCTTGCGGATCGAGCGATAGATGCTCTTCGGGTCCGGCACGTACCCGTAGGTGAAGAAGTCCTCGACAGCCTCGTGGTCGAGTGTTCGTCCGATGCCGGGAACGCGGAGCAGCGACTTGATCTCGGACCCGAACGCGAGGGTTCCGTCGGCCAACGCGGCATAGTGAAGCGGCTTTTTGCCAAATCGATCCCGCGCCAGGACCAGCGTCTGTTCCTTGGCGTCCCACAGAGCGAAGGCGAACATGCCGCTTAGGCGCGCCAAGAGCCCCTCGCGCCAATACCGCCAGCCGAGCAACAGGACCTCGGTGTCGCTGACGGTCGCAAATTGTGCGCCCCTGCCCTGCAGCTCGCCCCGCAGGTCGAGGAAGTTATATATCTCGCCATTGAAGATGACCGTGAGTGCGCCATCGGCGCTCTGCATCGGCTGAGCGCCGCCTGCGAGGTCGATGATCGCCAGCCGACGGTGGCCAAGGCCAAGCCCTGGCTCAAGATGGACGCCGGAGCCGTCCGGCCCTCGATGGGCAATGACGTCGGTCATTGCATCGATGACGGCCGGGTCGAACGACCTCGATCCGGTCATATCAAAAAGCCCGGCTATCCCGCACATGGGCGCGTCCCGCTGTCGAACCTGACGCCCAAGCGGCAAGATTCGTGCATGAGTGGGAAATCGGCTGCGGCGGCCGACTTGGTCAGGACGTGGGGAGCACCGGAGGCGTGGCGAAGATCCTGTTCCTCGCACACCGCTTCCCCTTCCCGCCGAACAAGGGCGACAAGATCCGCGCCTATCACATGTTGCGCCACCTCTGGGCGCGGCACGATGTCTGGCTCGGCGCCTGCGCCGACGAGCCCGAAGACTTGCGGCTGCTCGATGAGGCGATAGCGCACTGCGAGGATGTCTGCGTCGTTCCGCTCCACCCGGTGCGTCGCGCTCTCAACATGGCGGTCGGAGCGGCGTCGGGCGCGCCGCTGAGCGTGGCCCGCTTCCGCCATCCGCGACTGGCGTGTTGGATCGACGAGGTCCTGCGCGACGTGCAGCCTGACCTCGTGTTCGTCTACTCCTCGGCGCTCGCGCAGTATGTGATCGGCAACCTGCCGGCCGACACGCGCCTCGTCGTCGATTTCGTCGACGCCGATACCGAGAAGTGGCGCGCCTACGCCGCTGCCGCCGCGCCGCCGCTTCGGTGGGTGTACGCCGCCGAGCACGATCGCCTCGCGCGTTTCGAGCGTCAGGTGATCGACGCGGCCAAGGCCGGCATCTTCATCTCCGACGTCGAGCGAGCCTTGTTTGCCGGGCTGGCTGGAGTTGAGTCCAAACTGCGGGTGATCCCGAACGGCGTTGACACGGACTACTTTCAACCTACCTCCGAGAGCAAGGAACCGGACAGCATCGTCCTCTGCGGGCGGATGGACTATCGCCCGAACATTGATGCGGCGTTGTGGTTCGCGCACTCGATCCTGCCGAAAGTGCGCACGACGCATCCTGATGCGGTCTTCCGTATTGTCGGCGCCCAGCCGCCCAGCCGGGTGCTCGCGCTCGCTCACCTGCCGGGGGTCGAGGTTACGGGTGCGGTTCCGGACGTCCGGCCGTACGTCGCACGCGCTGCGGTTGTTGTGGCTCCGCTGCGCATCGCACGTGGCATCCAGAACAAGGTCTTGGAGGGCATGGCGTTCGGCCGCCCGGTCGTGGCCACGCCTGCGGCCCTGGAAGGCATCGACGCTGTGATCGGGCGCGAGGTGCTCGTCGCCGCCGATGCCGATCGATTTGCCGCCGCAGTCAGCGACGTGCTTTCCGGCGCGGCGCCGGCCGAACTCGGGGCGCGAGCGCGGCAATACGTGGTCGAGCACTTTCAATGGGACGCCCAACTCGAGGCGCTCGACAGGCTCATAGCGGACCTGTCCGAGTGGCGGTCAGGCGAGGCTCCGGCTTAGCATCGGCGAAATTGCGTTGGCGACAGGAATCGGAAGCCGCCGCCAAGCCTGAATCAACAAGGCGTAGCGGGGATTGTTCGGATTGACGTCCGGCAACGTTTTACGTCCCAGCAGGCGATACTGGTGAGCGATCGGGCGGGGCTCGAACCCCCAATTCCTCTTGAAGCTATAAGGCCCCGTCCCAACTTTGCTGCGGCCGAAGTCAAAGACGGTGCAGCCGCGCTCAACCGCCCGGCGCATCAACGCCCAATACATAAGGTCATTTGCTCCCAGCGTTCGCGCTTCGAGCCGGCTCCCGGTGTAGTACGGCAAGACGCGATCACGGAAGAAGTAGCTGAGCACGCTACTGACCGGACGCCCCTCCGAGCTCACCGTGAGTATCTCGCAATCGACGCCAAACACGGCGAACAGCTGCTCAAAGTAGCGCCTTGGCAGCGCCGGAGTGCCGTGATCGCGCATGGTGCGGGCGTAGAGATCGAAGAAGGACTCTGGCCCCAAATCGATGCTGGTCGTCAGCCCTCTGTCCAGCGCCTTGCGAACGACGGCGCGCTGCTTGCGCGGGATCTGCTTGAGGTTCTCTTCTTCCGAAGCCGCGATTGGCCCCTCGAAGCCTGCGTACAGATTATCGCGCGCCAGCCAGTTTGGCCCTGCCGCCGGAGCGTCGCGCAGTTCGACGTAGTCGACTGCGAGAACTCCGGCCGAGACGCTCGGCTTGTCCGACCACCTCGGCGAGCGAGACTTCGTCGTTGGCGAGGGG
Organism: uncultured Alphaproteobacteria bacterium; assembly: GCA_963794315.1. GTDB lineage: Bacteria > Pseudomonadota > Alphaproteobacteria > Caulobacterales > Caulobacteraceae > Poindextera. The sequence continues at coordinate 2,302,342 of CAWCDF010000002.1, read as the reverse complement.
ACCACCACCGACGCAGAATGCGTTCGAGATCAAGGCATGACCGAACAGACAACTCTTGATCTCCACAAGCGGCAGAACGGCGCTCAGCGCTCCGTCGCGCCGGACGTCAAGGTAGTGGGTCCGATGGCCGAATACATCTTGGGCAATGTCGCGCCAACCCGAGCGATGGAAGAAGGTGGCGTTAGCGTGGCCGTCGACAAACTGATCCCACTCAAGCGCATGCGCTGGGGTCATTGGACCGCTCTCGCGCGCTCGTACGGCGACCCTTGTCCGCACGAGAACACCCGATCGATGCGATCCCATTGAAAGTCTCGCGCCAAGCGGGCGAGCTTATCCCGGGTTGTCGAGAGGTTGGCGTAGTGGCGAAGGCGAGACTTCAGAGGGATGCCCGCAGCGCGGGGCTGTTCGGGATCGACTTCCCACGGATGGATGTAGAACACCGCCGGCATCTGATCGACCCGGTTCACGCGGCTGATCGCCGCCTTCGACAGTCCGTAGGGAAGGATGCGAAAGAAGCCGCCGCCGCCGCCCGGCCAGTTACGATTGGCGAAGCGGACGGTTGCGATCGGGATCTCCACGAGATCGACGGTCCCGTCCGGCTTGAACGGCGCACGCGGAGCGTCGGGGAAGGCGTAGAGATCTCGGGCGACCGGGTAGACGCTCGAGCTGTATGTGAACCCTTCCTCCTCCAACACGGACCATGCCCAAGGCGTGCCCGGTCCGACGCTGAACGTTGCCGCGCGGTAGCCGCGCACTCGCTCGCCGGCAATGTCCTCGACGATCGCGCGCGCCGTGCGCACGTCAGCGCGGAATTCGTCTTGCGTCTGTCGATCGACGCGCACGTGACAAAGCCCGTGGCTGGCGAGCTCGTGGCCGGCAGCGGCGATCCGTCGGACCAGCATTGGATGGCGTTCCGCGATCCACCCAAGCATGAAGAAGGTGCCGCTGATCCCTGCCTCGGCCATGAGCTCCAGGAGGCACTCGGTATTGCGCTCCACCCGGGACTCACACGACACCCAACTCGACCTTGGATAGGCCGACTCGAGGCTCTGGACTTGGAAGTAGTCCTCGACATCGATCGAGAAGGCGTTCGTGACACCAGAAGCGGCCACTTCCGGTCCTCAGAACCGCTTCTGCAGGCTCACGAAAACAACGTTTTCGTAAATCGTTTGGCGCGGGGCGGTCAGCTGCTGCTGGTGATCGAACGCATATTCGGCGTTCAGGTCCACCGTCGAGTTGACGTTGTAGGTCACCCTGCCCTCGACGACATAGATTTCACTCTGACCGAAGACGGGGCTCGAGAAGGTGCGCACGTAGCCGGCCGTCGCCGCGGCGGTTAAGTCGGGCTGGAGCCGGCGGCTAAAGGTCGCCTCCGTCGCCAGCGTCCGATCATGCACGGCCGAGGTGAAAAAGGCCTGGTCGATCCAGTAAGCAGAAACGTCCAGGCTCTGCCTTGGCCAAGCATAGACCACGTGTGCGTCGGCGGTCTTGTTGAGCGACGCTCCGTTATAAAGGTTGCCGTTCACGGTAAAACTCGTCGGCACGATCGGAGTCGGCAGCTGTGTCGTGAGTTGGGCAAAATTGAGGAACGAATTGGTGAAGTAGACTTGGTCCGGCTCAAGAACCTCGTAGTAATCCGCTGTCGCGTAAATTCGGTCAGACAGTTGTAAATTTAGGTTGGCGGCCCAGGTCCCCCGATTGTAGCGCTCTCCGCCTTCGAAAGTGATCCGCGATTTGTCGTTCAACGTAAGCTCGAATCCTGCGGTGAAGATTCCTGACCTGATATCAACGATACGTGGCACGTAGACGTATTCGTATCCCGCTCGACCGATCAGCCGGAGATGCTCGAGGACACCGAAGTAGAAGGATTGGACGCCGTCGGCGGTGCGAAAGCCGTGGTCGTCGCTCTCGTACTGGCTCGATGTCAACAGCTCGAAGTCGCCCGAGCCTGTTGCCCGTATCGGCCTGTCCGGCGACTTGAACGATGTTGGAATTGGTTGGAAGGTTGTTGACCGCGCTGCCGTTCGCCGCGGTGTAGAAGACCTGGTCCCACCGCGCGACGGCCTCCACATCCTCCACGCCCGCCACCGTGGTCTTAAGATGCGGACCCACCGCATAGGTCGCTAGTTGCGTGCGGCCAGCGACGCCGGAACGATCTATCGCCGGCGTGCCGAACTGCGCCACGTTCCCATTGACGACGGTGCCCTCGGCATCGATCGACAGGAGGTTCTTTACCGCAGTGACGGAGCCAAGCCCGTATGCTTGAAACGACCAACCGTTGAGGCGGGTGTTGCGCGCATACGCGTCGTAAGACACTTGACCATTCAACGTCGCTACGGTCGGCCCGTCGTCGAGATTGGCGTGCACTCCGGCGAGCAGCTGGGTGACAAAGTCCGAACGCCGATCGTTGGAGGTCAACAGGGCGTTGTCAGTATACAGCTCTTGGATGCCCAAAGTCGGGGCCAGGAAGAACGGCGGCGCGCCGACACCGGGCGCTGGCGGGGCCGTCGCCACGATCACATCGCCAGGGACTCCCGGGGGCGGATCCGCCAGACAAGCGCCTGCGGTGCACCAGCCGGCCGTGCCCGTCACCACGCCCGCAAGCCAGACAGCGCGACTGCGCGCAGGCGCCCCATGCATCCTTGAGTTTAGCCCCACGCTCCGCCCCCTCGCTGCTAGCGCCTTGAATATCGAACAGGCGATTGAGACTCGTCGGTCTTGTTGAGGACGATCACGACGCGCGACTCGTCGATCGGGCCTGCTTGTCGGTGGAGAATACCAAGTCCCTCGTCGATATCGAGACGCTTGGTCTGACCCTTAGCGGCGACAAGCAGTATCTGCCCGGCCTGGCCCGCCAGGGCGATCGTCTCGCTGCACGAAAGAATCGAGCCGGAGTCAATAATGACGATCTGGTTTTGGCTACCCCCGTGAAACGCCGCCAATAAGTCGCGCATTCGATCGCTGGCGATAAGCTCAGGCGCGTTCATCCGCGGCCGCCCCGCCGGCACCGCATAGATGCCTCGGATGCTCGTCGGATAGACGATGTCGCCCATTTCCAGCTCGTCCGTGTCGAGGTAATCCAACAGGCCGAGTTCATCGCCAAGCTTCATGCGATGAGACAGGTCCGGATTCCGCATATCGGAATCGATCAGGACGACGCGGCAATCGCGCTCGAACATGAAGCTCATGGCGAGCCCGAGCGACACTGTCGTCTTGCCATCCCGCGGACTCGCGCTGGTTACCAGTATCGTCCGCGGATCAGTCGGGCCGTCGGCGCTGGACCCCGACTTCATCCGCGACAACAGGTGCCGCTTTACAGCCCGGAACTCCTCGCGCGTGCGCGACTCGTCGAAGTGCGGCGTACGGACAGAGCCGATGGTCTTGAGTTCGCCACCACGCGTTGCGACCTTCTGGGTTTCAGATGCGGATGCATCGACTGCATCCGGCTCTGTGCCCAGCAGAGTTGGCAGGAAGGGTGAGTTGGCGTTCATCGTGTCCTCCTGTCAGCGTTGAGTGATGCTCTGCAGGGCAGAGGCCGCGCCGCCCTGAATCGTCGTCGCCGAACTGCGAGATGTCCTGCAGATTGGCCACCAGCGCCAGAGCGACGAGGGCAAGCAAGGCGGCCAGACTATATCCCGCATACGTCGGCAACGCACGGCGCCGAGAGCGCTTCGTCTCGCCAGTATCCCAGGCGGGCTCCCATGAAACCGTGCCGATCACCGGAAGCTGAAATGCGTCCTCGAGCTCGCGTGGCGATACGAACACACCGCTCACGGCCCCGCGCAGGTAGGCCGCGGCCAGCCCGGCCCCGATCGCGAACACTGCCGCCAACGCAACGTAGAGCCCGCGATTAGGCCCGATCGGGAGCACGGGGACGACCGGCGGACGCAACAGCTGGAACCGGTTGGCTCCATCCGCGCCATAGGCCGCCAGCGACATGCGAACGCCGTCTCTGCGCGCGACCAGCTGCTGGAAACTGACGTGCAGGACTTCGTCGTCCCTTTGCAGGCCCGCCCACGCCGAGCCAACCTCCGGCGGGACTGCGACGGCTCGTGATCGATGGCGCACGCGGAATACGTGCGTTGCGGATGCGGCTGGCGTCGCAGACGAGAGCGACGGAGTAAGGGTTTGCTCACGGCTCCGCTCGGCCATCGCGTCATCGAGCTGCCGCTTCACCGAAACGACATCAGGATACTGGTCGGTGTACTGAGTGCGCAGATTGACGAGCTGCGACTGCAGCGCCTGAACCCTTTCGTTTGTCGCCGCCAAGGCCGGCGAAACTGCCGCCGGGGCTGCCGGAGTTCGGGTGGGTCGCGGCGCCGTCGATGTCGCCGCTCGTGACAGGCTCCACCGGCAGAACTGTCACGACCGGATGTTGCTTGCGATAGGCTTCCAGCTTCGTTTCGGAGTCCGACAGCAGCCCCTGGTAGACGGTGACTTGCTGGTCGAGGAATTTCGCAGCTTGGTCGAGCTGTTGGCGACGGTTGTTCATGCTCGCCGAGATAAAAGCGTTCAGGACGCCCTGAACCACGTCGCGGGCACGCACCGGATTTGTGTCGGCGTAGTGGAACTCGACGAGACCATCGTCTTGATCAGGCGAGATGCGGATACGGCTCCGTAGACCGTTTATCGCCTGCGCCATGGCGACGCGGTTCATCGAGGCGGCCGTTGGATAAATCGCGCGAACAACCGGCGTTAGGTTCTGGTCGCTCAGCAGCGTCTTCTCCATCACGCCGACGCTCGCGCTCGGGTCGTCCTCCCGGCCGAGCCCGGCCGCTTGGGTCGCCGCCGTGAGCGGTGTGTCCTTGCTCACAAGTACTTGCGCCCAAGCATCATACACATTTGGCAGCCTTGAGACGTAAAGGAAGCTTGCAAGAAGGATTACCGTGCAAGTGACTGCAAACGTCCACCGGTAATACCAGATCCTCCGGACTTCGTCATAGATCAACGATAGTAACGTGGTTATCATGAACGACTTCCAGTTGGGTGAACGTTACGCAAATCAAGCCGGGCGTGGCGTCAGAACCAGCGTTCCGGTATCCGGATGATGTCGCCTGGCTTCATCTCGATGTTCGCGCTAAGATCGCCGGAACGCATCAAGTCATTTAAGTGCAACGGGTGCGACCTGTACACGCCGTTCTCCTTACGAAGGAGCTCGGCGCCGTTTCCGTTGGCGAACGTGGTCAAGCCGCCGACATCGATGATCACATCGAGAGCAGTAAGTCCTTCGCGGTAAGGAACCGTCTTCGGAGTGACCGCCGCGCCAATCACGCGGATCGCCGCTGCGTTGTCCGGGGCTGCAAAGGTCTTCACGACGACCGTGACGACCGGATCCTGGATGTAGGTAGACAAGGCGGTGCGCAGGTCGTCGGCGAGCTGCGTCGGTGTTTTGCCCTGAGCCTGGATGTCTCGCACCAGAGGCGCCGTGATCTTGCCATCGGGGCGGACCGGGACCTCTGTTGACAGGTCTGGATTCTTCCAAACGAAGATGTGCAGGGTATCGCCCGGGCCGATGATGTAGGTGCTGGCGTCGGCGGCTGCCGGCACGGGCGCTTGGTCAGACGCCGAGGCCGCGGGTTGCGCTAACGCGATCATAGGCGCGACGAGCGACATGGCGACAGCCAATGACAATTTGAGAAGCGCTTTCATGGATGCCTCTATCGATTTGCTGCGTCGGCACAGGCGACGCGTCTTGGCGCCTAGTTTGCAAGTGCCGTTCCAGCGGTCTGTTCATGTACGCTGTATCGTTGCGAGACGCCCAAAGCTGGCGGCCCGGAACGCGGTCGTGGCCAAGCGGCCCCAGCGCACAAGCTCGATCACAACCCACCCGCGGACTCATCTCCGCAAGGTCTAACGCACTAAAGGTTAGCAACCGTTGATCCAGAAGAACGCAATACAGGTCCGGCAAACGCGAACGCGACAGCGTGGCTAGCGAGAACGGCGCTCAGGGGCGGCTTGACTGGCCGGAGGGCCGCCCGCGGACGTCGGCTGTAGCCCGTTTGATCGGGACAGCCGAGAACGCCAATACCCGCGCTGCGAGTTATGCTGTCCGCCGCATTCAGCGGGCACTGGATCGTCTGGGGGCAAGCGCGACTGTTGTCTCATCCGATCTCGCGCTTGGGCGCGGCGTGGAATCGTCGGGCGGCGGGGCCGAGCCTGATGATCCCGGCGCCTGCGTCCGCTTCCGGCTCGGCAACCAAGGTTTCGCCATTCCATGCGATCGGTTCGCGACGGTGAGCGCCAACCTTATGGCAATCGCCCGGCACATCGAGGCGACTTTGGCTCTCCTCGACCACGGGGTTGTGTCTGCTGAGGAAGCGTTCGCCGCCCACGCGTGTCGCGAGCGTTCGCGCCGACAGTCGTGGCGAGCGGTATTCGGGAACGTCCAGACAGCTGACGAACTGGCGGCAGCCTTCCGTCGCCTCGCCCAGAACCACCACCCAGACCGGCCGTCGGGATCGCACGACGCCATGGCTGATCTTTGTCGCGCGCGCGACGAGGCCTTGCACGATCTGCAAACAGCAAGCCCTGAGCCAGCCGGCGACTTGGAAACGGCGGTGTTCGAGTCCGACAAGCCCTTCGGCGCGATGCGCTCGGCCGAGCGCTTTCTCGAAGATCGCGGTTTTGCATTTGGCGCGGCCCAACGGGGCGCGCCCCGCGGCGTTCTGCTGGGCGCCTACCACATTCGCAAGTGGGGCGACCTCAGCGACGATGAGAAGGCTGCGCTCGATGGGCAGATGACCGGCGACATGCGTTATGGCCCGGTTACCGTGAGGATCAAACGCGACGCGCTCTCACGCGCCCAGTGGGCTAGGGTGTCGAACTCCAGACAAGAAGCTAAAGCCAAACCGACGCTGAGCCCGGCGGGGCCCAACACCTCCGAAACGGATCGCGCCAAGTCACGTCGAACACCGTGTACGGCTACGACGGTGGTTGCGCTGAGGGCGGACGCAAGTGCCGCTTAGCAAACGCCGACACCCGTAGGGCGACCGCGGCGACGACCAGGGCCTGGAACGGAAGGTAAAAGGCAAGGGACGCGAGCCGTCCTGAGGGCTGCGGACGAAGAAAATCGAGCGCGAAATCGAACAACAGATAGTTCATCCCGACGTTTCGTAAGGTCCACCACCCGAGGGGTCCCGGAAGTTTCCCGAGCCGCCCGATGGAGAACAGCGACAGCGCGCCGACCCACAGGACGCCGATACCGAAGATCACGAACGTGCGGCTCGAGGGCGGATGGCCGGACAGGCTGAGCCATGCCACGAGCGATAGATGAACAAACAGAACCGCCGCGAAGGCGAGCCCAAGTTCGCGCCCCCTCCCCTTGATGGGCTCAAACGCCGACCCGAACAGCGCGACCAGCGCACCCCCGACGTAGGCTGGCCAGAAGGCCAGAAAGGCAAGCCTTGCCGTCATGCGCACAGCGAGCGTGACTGCGTCCGGGCCAGTGCCGAACCAGGCCAGAGTGCCGGCCGCCAAGCAAACCGCCGCGCCAAACGCGGTCCACACCCAGATAATCGAGCCGAGACTGGCGCCGCTTAGCGTTGGTTTTGCTGCTCGCATGATCTGATTTAGGCCCCGTGGTTAGCCGCTAAGCGTCGCTTCAGATCCTCAGCCAACTGCGCGACCAAAGGATCACGCATGATAGTCAGGTGGTTTCCTCTAAGGCGGACTCGCTCGGCGTCGGATGCAACCATTCGCCATCGCCGGAAATACTGTGGCAGCGTGATCGCAGGCGTGATCGCGGCCTCGTAGACAACCACTGGTCCGTTCCAGGGCTCCGGCCGGTAGCGCATGATGGCGTCATAGAGGCGGATCATGAACTGACGGTGCGACGGCGGGTAATGATCCATGGAACCGAACTGCTCTATGTGCTCCTTCGCCCTGAGCCTTGCATCCGCTCCCGCGCGTCCTGGCCGAAGCCGCGCTGCACGCGCCTTGACGAAACGAACCGCGTCGCCAAGCGGAAAGTCGGGCTTCAGCGCAACGCTGTCGCGGTACCAAGCTGGTAGGTTCGCCAGGACTCCCAACCAGTATCGAGGGTCCCACCACCGCAGGCCGTCGTGCGGAATCTCGGGACCGCCTTCGATAGCGACAAGGAGATCGACCTCGCGGCCCAGACGCCTGAGCTGGTGCGCAACCTCCAGCGCGATGGGGGCGCCCGCGGACCACCCGCCCAGTCGGATCGGACCGTCTGGTTGCGCTTCCGCCAGCGCCTCGGCATAGACCGCGGCCATCGGCTGGACGTCAGCGCCGAATGCGGGATCCTCCATCCGCTTCGGCGGGGCCTGCACGCCGAAGACCCGTATGTCCGCGCCCACTACGTTCGCGAGAGCGACGAAGTCTGTGCCCCCCGCGCCAGAAAGCGAATGGACACAGAAGAAGGCCGGGCTCCGGCACTTCGGATCCGCGGCCGCTTCGTTTATCGGCACGATAGCGCGGGCGTTTCGGGAAACGCGCGCGAATAGCACACGCATGGCAGCGGCGCGTTCGGAAGACAATTCAGTGCCTCGTTCGGCGCCACGGCCGGTGATCGTTTCAGATGACATGCCGTATCGATCTGAGCGGGTGCGTAAGGACGGAAGGCGAGCTAGCAAGTGGCGCGCCGTCGCGGAGGATCTGACCTACCGAGCGCGGCTCGGTGTGGCTTCGCGTTCTCCGGCGGCCTTCGCTGTGAGGGCACGAGACGTGCAAGAGCGCGAACGCCCACGTCGAGTTGGGACGGGCCGCGCGGGCCGATCGCTCCAAGTTCCGATCCGTGCAGGACCTGCGGGGCCGCGAAAGACAAGACTGCGCATGAACATCCAGCAGCTTCCGGACGGCCAGTCTGACCTGAACGCGCTCGCACTCCCCCTTTGCGTGGATCTCGACGGGACCCTGGCCCATTCTGACACACTCGCTGAGGGCGTCGTGACGCTCGGCGGCGACATCCGGCTCGTTTCGGCGTTGCTTGCCTTCGCCGCGGGCGGTCGGGCCGCGCTCAAGAGGCGCGTCGCAGAGCTGGCGAGCGTTGAGGCCGAGACGCTTCCGTACAATGAAGACCTCATTGCCTACCTGAAAGAGCAGAAAGCTGCAGGGCGCCGACTTGTGCTCGCGACCGCCGCGACCAAGCGAACAGCCGAAGCGGTCGCCGCCCACCTTGGGCTCTTCGACGAGATCATCGCTTCTGATGAAAAGCGCAACCTGAGGGGTCGCGCGAAGGCCGAGGCCTTATGCGCGCGCTTCGGCGAGGGTGGTTTCGCCTACGCCGGCAACGACGGAACCGACCTGCACGTGTGGCGCGTCGCTGCGGCAGCGGTCTTGGTGGGCGCGTCGGCGCAGCTGTCGCGGCGAGTTGCCAGCCTCGTTCCGATCGAGGCGATCATGCCCGGCGCCCCGTGGGCCGCGGCGACGAGCTTGCTGCGGGCCATGCGACCCTACCAGTGGGTCAAGAACCTGCTGGTGTTCGTGCCAATCCTTACGGCCCATGCGCTGACTGAGGGCCACTCCTGGGTGCGCGCCGGGATCATGTTCGCAGCTCTCTGCTCCACGGCTTCCGCGATCTATCTCATCAACGACGCGACCGATCTGACCGCCGATCGTCGACATCCCCGCAAGAGAAATCGACCCTTCGCCAGCGGCGCCTTGCCCCTCTCACGTGGGCTGATCGCCTCCGCTCTGCTCTTCGGGTGCGGGTTAGGCCTCGGCGCCGAGTGCGGCGGCCTTTGGGTGATCGTCGCCTATGCCGCATTGTCGCTGACCTATTCGCTGAAGCTGAAGGAGATGCCTTTGGCCGACGTGTTCACGCTGGCGGCGCTCTACACGATCCGCGTGTTTGCCGGCGGCGTCGTGACGGGTCACGAACTGTCCCTCTGGCTGCTCGGGTTTTCGGGCTTCCTGTTCTTGGGCCTTGCGATCCTCAAGCGCGTGGCCGAGCTTGAAGCGCAACCCAAGACGGTCGGGCTCATGAGCCGCCGCGGGTACTCCAGACAGGATTTGCAAATCCTCCTGATCTTTGGTTGCGCCGCAAGCTTCGCATCGACACTGGTGATGGCGCTCTTCGTCCAGCGCGAGGCAACCGCGGCGCAATACGCGTCGCCGATCCTGCTCTGGGCGACGGTGCCAATCATGCTCTTCTGGCAGTGCCGCTTATGGCTCTCCACGGCGCGGGGCTACATGCATGACGATCCGATCGTCTACTCGGCGCGCGACTGGGTCTCTTGGCTATCGGGAGGGCTCGTCGCCGCGCTGCTGGTTGCGGCTCACTCCGTGAAGGTCTGACCGATCCATGCCCCCAAGGATTTTGCTCCTCACTCTGCTCAGCGTCTCGCTCTCCGGGCTGGCCCAAGTGGCGTTCAAGTTCGGCGTTTCGACACCGGGGTTTCGCAACGCCTTCGCGACGCCGCCATCGGCGGCGATCATCGTCGCGCTTTGTAACCCCGGCGTGCTTGGCGGACTGGCGCTGTACGCGGTCGGGACGCTGACATGGCTGACCGTGCTGTCGCGGACCGACCTGTCGCTGGCTTATCCCTTCGTTGCGCTCAGTTTTATGATCACTTCCGCCGCCGGCTGGCTGATTTTCCATGAAGCGCTAAGTCCGGGCCGTCTCGCCGGCCTGGCATTGGTCGTCGGCGGCGTCGTGCTGTGCGGGCGTGGCTGAGCGCTCAAAGAGCCAGACGGCTCTGCCCCGCCGACGTGCTGGGGGCTTCAGCCAACCGGCAACGGTCTTCGGCGCGAGGCTTCCTGACCCGCAACCCATGTTGCGCCGTCTCTATGAGTGGATTCTCCGGCTCGCCGCCACGCCTTACGCCATTCCGGCGCTGGCCGGCGTCGCGATGGTCGAGGCGACCTTCCCCTTCGCGCCGCCCGACCTGATGCTGGCCCCAATGGTGCTGGCCAGGCGCGAGCGGGCCTGGGCGTACGCCGCCATCTGCACGGCCGGCTCGGTCACCGGCGGCATGATCGGCTACGCAATCGGGTTCTATCTGGCGGGCGTCGGCAACGAGATCCTGGCGCTCTCCGGCCACGCCAACGCGCTGGCCGCCTTCCACGCCTGGTTCGCTCAGTGGGGGCTCGCGGTCATCCTGATCAAGGGCCTGACTCCGGTCCCCTACATGCTGGTCACGCTGGCCTCGGGCCTGGCCCACTTCAGCTTCCCCGTCTTCGTCGCCGCGTCAGTCGCAACCCGCGGCGGCCGCTTCTTCCTCGAGGCCGCGTTGCTGCAGCATCCGAGAGCGAAAGCGATCAGCGACCGTTACTTCTATTGGATCGCCATCGGCCGGCATCGTGGCCATCATCGCGGCGGTCGTCGTCTTAAGACGCTTTGGCGGCGTCTGATTTCGCCCGACACGATGATGCTGTTCGGCCGGCTATTTCGCGCCGTTGGTGTTCTCGCTTTCGGAGCGACGAGGCCCGGCCTATGGCTTGGCGGCTTCGAGAGACGCTGGGGGCTCGCGGCATGACGATCTCTACGCGAGACGACCTACGGCGGCTGGCGCCCCACCCGTCGAGCAAAACGGTCGCGCTGGTTGCGGCCTGGCTCGTTGCGGCGATCATCACACATGGCGGCGCGTCCGAGGCCCGCCAAGTCCGAAACGAAGCGACGGAATTTCGCTCCCCGGCGGCGGAGACCCAGAACGATCGCTTTCGCGAGACGATGGACCGCGTCTTCGGCCCCGGGCGCTGGCGCGAGACGAGCGGCTATCGATCGCCGGCCGAGGAGGATCGGCTGCGTCGGGAGGGCGCCGGAGCGGTGCCCGAGGGGCGGCTCTCAGCCCACTCCCTTGGAACGCCCGACGCCCCTGGCGCCTACGATGCTGTCGTCTACGGCATGTCGCAGGCTCGGGCGGCAGATGTCCTACGGGAGTCCGGAGCCGGGTTCGCGCGGGTGTTCGCCGAGGGTACACACGGCCCGGAGGGTCCCCATTTGCATATCGAGCCCCGTTTCTTGGGCTTCGAGACTGCAAGCGTTCCGATCGCGCGGGTAAGAACGGTCGCCGCTCACGCCGTGGCGTGTGACTCGATCTACCTCCGCGTCGTCAACATGCGGATCAATCCACAACTTGCCGCGTGCTCTCGCATAACAGGCGACTGAGCCGAGCCACCGCCCCTACCAGCACCCCGAGAGCCGCGGGGCCCCCTCGCTAGGGGTCCCCTGACATCGCCTCAAGCAGCGCGACGTGGAGCGCGGGTGGCGGAACCTGTCCCATCGCGGAGCTCACCGCGATAGCTGCATCGTCGTTGTCCGGGGAGCGTTCGATCGGTCGGTCGACAATCACGGCGTGCGCAACCGGTGGCGCAAGCGGCCGGACGACCACGCCCCAGCGGCGCGAGCCCTCTCCAAACGGCAGGTAGACTAGAGGCGGCTCATTGCGCCTCCTTGCTCTGGCGCGGTGCCGCTCGAAGGCGCCCACGACCTCCTCCGTCAGACGCTCCGATGCCCGAGCCGCGCCTTGGCGCAGGGCGATCCGGTCGATGACGGCGTCGCGATGGGCGGATCCGCCCATCTCGAGCAACACCTCGACGATCTGCCGAACGAGCGAGATGGATCCAGACGACCTGCCGATTTCCACCGGCCGTCGTTCGACGACTTCGTTTGTATACGCCATGAGCACTCAGCCTCCCCCTGGCCGGCGCTCACTCTGCACGGCCAATGCTCAGGTGAAACTGACGACACTTGCAAACCGCCCCGACAGCCTCACGCAATACTCGTCGAATCACTTGATGAAACGGTCCCCGGAAATACTGGTGAAAATGTGGCAACGTCGGCGCACACCGCCACGTCCCGGCTGAGTCAGGGTTGCCGCAAGAAGGTGGCTTCGATCGCCAAGTGGTCCGACCCCGGAACAGCAAGTCGGCTGATCTTCGACAGCCGCCAATCGCGACCGCAATACAGATGATCGATGGGCAGAATGGGGATAGGCCATGGGCGATGCAGCTGGTTGAGGCGCGCAGGCCATGAGAACATCGCAAAGGTCTGTCGCCTCAACGGCGCGAACAGTCTGTCCTGGTCTCTCATCCCAAATGACCAGGGCGTGGTGTTGAAGTCCCCACCGAGGATCAGAGCATCGGCCGTAAGTTCATGTATTTCTCTGGCGACGCTCGCCCGCTGAATGCGCTGGGGACGCTGGCCATCGGGCGGAAACGGCCAGCCGAAGTGAGTTGTCGCGAGCACCAAGGGCTCATTCGACGACTCTGTCTGAATCCATGCGAAATCAAGTCCGGGCGCGCCCTGAAGTCCGCAGCCGTGCGCGATGATCGGGGTCTTCACGAAGATCTGGACGCCCGAGCCGGGGCAATCGCTCGAAAATGGATAGCGAGGCCTCAGCCTGACAAGCAGGGGCTGAACGGTCCCGTCCGCCTCCTGGAGGAAGACGACGTCGGCATTGCGCTCGAGGATCTTGTCGATGGCGGCGTCGGGGGTTGGGTTGTCGGTCCACACGTTCGCCGTCAGCACGCGGAGGCCGCCATCAGCGCGCGGCCGCAACGTCAACGCTCTTGCAACCTCAGGCGCGATCAGGGCCAGGCCGTAGACGACCGCGACCATGGCGACCGCGATCGTGACGACGCGAGTCGCTCCCTGGAGCGAAGGCAGGGCAAGAACGATCGCGACCAGCCCCAGGGCGAGGATCATCGGCGCGAAGTTGTTTATGACGTCCAACCACCCGTTGCGAAAACCGGCCAGACCCGCAAGCGCCGCGATCGCGGCGGCGAGGGCGATCTCAATGGCGGTCGCCGCCGCCAGGATTCGAAGGGGATTCAACGGCGACACGGCTCGCTCCCAGACGGCCTTCGTACTGAAGCCTGGGTGAAGCGTCACCTAGCAACGCAACTTACCGCTGATCAACGTCCGCTTGATCGAGGAGCCGCGAGGGTACACCCGCTTGCAAACAGTGGTGCGAGGTCGTCGCTGGGCCGCGGCGGCGAATCAGGAAAAAGTCGAGAGGATAGGCCCCTCGGTCGCCAGCAAAGGCGCGGCGCGAGCCAAGAAGGAAACGGCGACGGCCACCTTCATCTCCAAGCTCAGCTGCAAGTGCCAGACCGTGATACCGCGCGAGCTTCGAGTGCTTCTTGACCTCAAGCCAGGCGATGTCATCCGATACCGCGAGGTGGACGCGGGTGTGGCGATCGACAAACTGCCGTCGGCGGAACGGGGCGAGGACACGCTGAAAGCGTTCAGCGAATGGGACTCGCCGACTGACGAAGCAGCGTTTGGCGGCCTCTAGGTTTTCGGCGGCCGCGGGCCGTTGACAGGCTGCTGATCTCCTCCGGCGGAGCCGCTCCCGTTCCCTGTCGTTGCGCCGAAGGGTTCGCGGAAGAGGCGAAGTTCTTTGCGGAAATCTCGCAGAGCATCTGTAGGGTGAGAGCGATAACGCTGGCGAGTGCGCGTCACCGTCGGGGCGCAATGCGGGGCAACAGATGCGGGGAGCGTGCGGGCCGATCGCGGCAGCAGTTCTCGCAACCGTATGGCTGGTTGCGGGCGCGCGCGCGCACGCGTCGGACTCTGGTCGAGCCAATGGCCTGACGGCCTCGGCGCACCCCTCGGCGCGATGGACGCAGAACGACCGCTTCCACACAACCATGGACCAGGTCTTCGGCCCCGGCCGCTGGCGCGAAACGAGTGGCTTCCGCTCGCCGGGCGAAGAGAACCGGTTGCGTTTGGAGGGGGCCGGAACTGTCGCCGCGGGCCAGCTTTCAGCACACTCCCGGGGAACCCCGGACGCGCCTGGCGCTTATGACGCCGTAGTCTATGGGATATCGCTGACACGTGCCGCCAGCATGCTTCGAGCTTCTGGAACTGAGTTCGCGCAGGCGTTTGTCGAAGGTGCGCATGGACCCGAGGGCGCTCACTTGCACATCAACGTGGCGGGCTTCGCGGCGGCCAACGATCTACTCCCGATCGCGCGGTTCCCCCAACGGATCCGAGCGGCCAACACAGTGGCCCGGGTTTCCTGCAATTCAATTTACATGCAAGTCGTCGGCGGGAGGCGCAACCCTCAGCTGGCCTCGTGCTCGGCCTCGCCAGATTGATTCCATCGCCGCGCGCCGCGCGCTCAGGCGCGAAGCGCCGAATGGAGAAGCCCGGGGCGCCGCACCCCGCCCGGGTGGCCTTGTCCATGACCGCTCGGGTCGATCGCCTCGGCCGGGCAAAGGCTCAAGCGCGTCTCATCAAGCTCGATCAATCTCCACAACTCGACCGCCAAGGACGCAAATGCGGCCCTCCACTGGTCCAGAACGGTCAATAGCGGTGATGTCCTGGTCGCTGACGCGGGCCGTCGCATGATTGGCAGGCGCCGCGATCAGGTCGCCGTGGCGCAGCGCCGGACGCGCGAGCGGGTTACCGGAGTTTGACAACCCCAACTCACACATCTTCGCCGGAAGAGCTGGATGAACCAGAACCTGAGCCGACCTATGGCCAACGAGGCAGTGATGATCGACCTTCAAAGCATCTCACATCGTTCGACGGCCTGCGCGGCATCGCCGCAATTGCGGTGTTCTTGCATCATTTCGGGGATCTGAGTGGTGTCGGTCGGACGTACTTTCGACAAGGCCCATTGGCTGTCGACTTCTTCTTTGTCCTGAGCGGCTTCGTGATTGCTCAAGCTTATGAGGGCCGCCTAAAAACCAACCTCTCATGGTTTGGATACATGTGGTTGCGATTAGCCCGACTCTATCCGGCGATCTTCGCCGGATCGGTGATCGGATTGGTTGTTGCAGCCTGCAGCGGGGAGAAAATCTACCCCGTACTCGCCTTGCAATTTCTGCTGCTGCCAGCGCTTCAAGGGCTGCCGTTTCCGCTCAACCCGCCACAATGGTCATTATTCTGGGAACTGGTCATCAACGGGGCTCATGCCCTGGTTTTTCGGCGATGGCCCGTTCAACCTCTAATCGTGCTCGTCATCGTAGCGGCAGCGTCGCTACTCTATCGGTGGAACCCTGATGACTTTTGGGAAGGGGGTCCCCGCGTTGTCTACAGTTTCGGGGCAGGGCTACTGATCTACCGTGCGAACGCCGCGGGCCTAAAGGCCCCGAGGCTGCCCTATTGGGTGGTCGTAGTCGCGCTTGTCGGTTGTCTAGTCAGCGTCTTCAGCAGATTCGGATTATTCCGACTTCGAGAGCTCGTCATCGTGCTCGTGGTGCTGCCCGCGCTGGTGACCCTGGCCATTCCATCACAAGTGCCGAATCGATTGATCGGATTCGTAACCTGGCTCGGCGCAATATCGTACCCGCTGTACGCGGTGCACTACCCTCTTCTAATGGGTTTCCGGCTGCTGCTGGACTACCTCCCGAGCGGCCCGAGGATAGTTGGCTGGTGGATGTGCGCAGCGGCCACACTCATTATCGCGGCGATGATCGAGCGATTCTACGAGGCCCCCATTCGCGCTTTGTTGCGTGGCCGGCGAACTGCCGTCCAGTAGCTGGCTCTCCGAATCGGTAAAGCGGAACGGGCTGGCCGAACCGCTCGGCTGCCCCGGACCTGCTCGAGGCGCCTATCCACGGTGGCGTCCTACACCAGTTCGCTCGGCTGTCGCATCGCCGGTTTTGCACGCTCAGGCGCGCAACATGATCGCCCACGTCAGCGGATAGACCATCGCGATCACGAATGATGGCAGCGCCGCCAGGCCCGCCTGCCAGGAGACCAAGCGAGCGCCGAGCATGGCGCCCGCCCAAACGATGAGGGCGCCAACCGCCAGCACGACCGCGGTTTTCTTGAGCCGGAAGACCAGGAAACTGGCGGCCGCAGCGGCGTACGCGGCGCCGACGAACAAGGTGGCTGTCTGGAGGCGGGTCAAGGTCGCGAGCGCCAAAAACCTAAGTGGTGTTGACCGGGATCAAGCGCGGCTCGGTCAGATTGACCGACAGGTTCTCGAACAG
This sequence comes from uncultured Alphaproteobacteria bacterium, assembly GCA_963794315.1. Taxonomy (GTDB): domain Bacteria; phylum Pseudomonadota; class Alphaproteobacteria; order Caulobacterales; family Caulobacteraceae; genus Poindextera. Next base: position 2,285,491 of record CAWCDF010000002.1, on the reverse strand, counting down.
CGCCACCAGATTATTGATATTGGCGGCCGGGGGGGACAAACTTGGCCATTATCGCCGCTGGAGTAGAACGTCGGCGTCGGCTGGCCCGTCAGCGCCGAAGCGATGTCCTGCATCTCCGTGCAAGAAGATAGGCCCGCAAGCGCACCGGTCGTGTCGGTCGTGCAGGTTGTCGCCCCTGACGACTCCGAGCCATAGGCGACCGAATAGACCCAGGTACCAGCCGCTGCCGCAGCCTTCGCCGCGGAGATCGCCTGCTGGCACTGGTCGATATTCTGGGTGTAGGACGTACCGTTCAGGGTGACGTTGTTCGCCGCCGTCATGCTGGTGCTGTTCTTCACCGTCGACGGCGTGCTGAGGATGTAGGTTCCCGCACCACCGCTGCCCGTACCGAGCGCGGTTATAGTGGTGCCCGCCGTCACGCCGCTGCCGACGATCGTCTGACCCACGGCCAGAGATCCGGTGCCGGACTGCACCGACGAGACCGTAAGCGTGGTGGTGGTAACGCCCTTGGTGGTCACCGAGGCGACCGTCCCGTTGAAGTCGACCTGGACTTTGGTGGAACTCATGCCGCCGTCGCTGAGAGCGACGATTACATTTTGGCTATGGGCAGGAGGGGGCAGATTGACCAGGTCGGCCTGGGCGCGGACGATCGCCTCGGCGAAGTAGGATCCCTGGCCGCCCACAGGCTGTACGCCCGAGCTGCAGCCCGCCCCGCCGACGGCTCCGACAATGTTCGAGCTGGGATTCAATGTCGAACCGGTGGGCGTGGTCTTAAACGGGGGTGCGCTCGTGCTGATAGGGACCACGTCGTAGAATGGATTGGCGTTGTAGGGCGAGTTGTCTGAGCTCGGAAGGTTTCCGCCGCAGCTATAGTCCTGGCTTGCGTCGCTTGCGTTGACGAAACCGGGGAAGACCACAAGGCCGACGTAGTCGATGTTGGGATTTAAGCCCTGTAACAGCGCCTTGATTCCGGCGAGCGCGCATTGCTCCCGTGTGGCGTTGTTGCCAAGCCCGCAACCGTTGTCGATGCCACTGCCCATTGATCGCCGTTGCGTCGAGGACAATCTCCACGTTCAGTGCGGTCCCAGGCCCGCCGCGGGCGCTCGCCATCGCTGTGGTCGTCACGTTCAAGGTCGTGATGCCGGCCAGCCCAAGGAAATAGGTGGGGACTGCATCGGTCTCCGTTACCTTAATCGCGTTGGCGCCGCCGGTCTTCTCGGTGCCGATGCATTGTCCGATGTTGGCTGTCTGGTCCGCTATGCATTGCAATGCGGCGGTTTCAGTCACGCCGGTGATGCCCGAGTTCGCGTTCTTATCGCCCGCCGCGGAGCTATAATCCGCCGCCGTCATAACGGCTTTGCCGCTCGGAATCTCCCAGCCCGCCGCTATGGCAGCCGCATCGGTGGCGGCCTGCATGTTCTGCTTGACCCAATAGACGTGGCCGAAGTCGATCACCATTCCTGCCATCCCCACCAGGGCGGGAACGAGGATGGCCAAGAGCACGGCGCTGACGCCCCGTTGGTCGCGCCAGAAGCGGCTGAAAGGGCCGGTCAGAGTTGCGCGTTTCATTCGACAAGGTCCGTCGTTCTTGCGGTCAGGGTGCAGCCGGGGGCGAAATTCACCCCCATCACCGTCAGATTGCAGCTGTATGTGGCAGTGACGGTCACCGGGACGCCGCCGGTGCCCATATCAGTCGTGCATTGGGTGTCCGTGGTGCAGGGCGAGCCATTGACCGAGAACGTCGGAGTGAGCGTGAGGCTCGGCGCGGCGTTGGTGATCGTAGCCTTTGCCGACGTCACCGGGGTTCCGATAGCGCGGCTGATCGCGAACGACCGGGCGCCTTCGCGGATGCTGTCGGTCAGTTGGATGTCGTTGTTCATCGTCAGCCCGAACTGCAGGATTCCGAACAGGATCGTCAGCAGGACCGGCAGCACAAGAGCGAACTCGACCGCCATTGCCCCCCGGTTCTGCGCTGCTCGCATGAGCCAAACGCCCAATCGTCGCCCGCTCGCCCCAATCGCCATCATGTCCGTTGTCCAGCACCCCGCCGTTCAAAACGTGTTAACACAGTCTGAACCTCAGAGTACAGATTACGCCTGCGAGGCGAATTCAGTTGCGCTGGCGGAGATTCTTACTCGGACACTTCGCCGCACTTGGGAGGCATGGTTCGGTCATGGGCTGGTCCAGCATCCAATCGCTGTTGCTAGAGAGTTGGGCGAGAATCTCGGCGCCAGCGCTGATCTTGGCGATTGGGCTCGGCCTCTCGTTCTTTGCGATCTGGCTGCTGATGGACTGGCGCTACGGCGTGCTCGTCTCCTCCCTTCGCAAGCGGCTGAAGGTCGCACAGGCGCAGATCACGGCCCATGAAGATGGCCTGGGTGGCTCGACGCTCGCCGAGGTCACCGCCCGGCTCAAGCGTGCTGAGCATCATCTTGCCATGCTGCCGCCTCGCCGCCTGAGCGAAGAACAGAAGCTGGCCATATCGGCTGCCGACTGCCCGCCGCATGAGGCTCCTCGTCTGATCGTCATCTATGATCCCGCCTCCCCCGAGATCGATCGCTATGCGCACGACTTCGTGGACGCGTTCGCCGCCGCGCCAGGCTGGAACGTGGTGGATGAGCGCTATCCAAGGCTGCCGGCTTCGCCTTTTCCGGGGATAGGTGTCGGCGTCGTCGATCAGGGGCGCCTAACTCGAACCGAACAGCTCGTGATCGGCGCGCTGCGCGACGCTGGCGTCGCGTTTGAGGTCATGCCGCGCAGTCTCTACGGCGCCGACGCCGAGATCATCGTCGCCAGCCGCGGGAGCGAGCCCCGCACGCCGCTTGCCGCACGGCCAGGGCTAGCGCCGAGCCTCTGACCCGTCCTTAGGCTTTGCGAAACCGAGGCGTAACTACGATCATTCATGGTTAGGGCGAGCGAGGACCACCCCAAAGCTCCAGAGCCCGGCGCGGAGGCGCCGGACGCCATCGCTGTCGAGCCAAGCGCCGGTCGTTTCTTGGATCGGGTCCTAGACCTGGGCGAGCGGGCTTTCTGCGTTGTGTTGTTCTCCGCTCTTGTCGCGCGTCTCGCGCCCGGCCTGGGATCCCAGCCCGTGAACGGCCTGATGCTTGTCTCCGAAGGGCTGGTCGTCCTATTCGTCGTCATCCGCCGCCGCTCGATCGTGGTTACGCATCGACCCGTGGACTGGATCGCAGCGCTAGGCGGCACGGTCGCGCCCCTCCTGGTCCACAGCGGAGGAATACCGCTAGCCCCGGCGGGCGTCGATGCCGGCATCATACTCTGTGGACTGATCGTGGGCGTTTGGTCCAAGTTGACCCTGCGGCGAAGCTTCGGCATCGCCGCCGCCAACCGAGGCGTTGTTCGGTCGGGCCCGTATGCTCTCGTGCGTCATCCGATGTATGCCGGCTACATCCTGGTCTATCTGGGGTTCTTTCTGGTCAATCCGCTCGCTTGGAACGCCTGCATACTGCTGTTGACCGTCGCCTTGATGGTCTATCGCGTGCTGGCGGAGGAGCGTGTCCTGAAACGCGATCGCGACTATTCGGACTTCATGACGAGCGTGCGCTTCCGCCTCGCGCCCGGCTTGTTCTGAGGGGCGCATGAGACCCTTTGCAGCCTATCTGCTGCTCGGAGGGAGCATGGCGGTTTTGCTTGGATGCGAGCGCCTGTGGCCCGCGTCTTCCACGCAGCGAGGGGAATGGCTCACGAACGCAACCGCCCTCGTTCTCACGTTGGCCTCGCAAACCGTGATCGCCGGCCTCGTCGCCATTTATGTAACCCGCCTGGTCAATGGCCTTGGCGGCGGTTTCATCGATCTGCGCCGGCTCGGCTGGGGCGTCGGCGCACTGATCTTCATTCTGGCGATGGACTTCGGCGAATACATCTTCCACCGCGCTCAGCACGCCATCCCCTGGCTATGGGCGATGCACTCGCTGCACCACAGCGACAGCGCTACCAACGTGACCACAGCGCAGCGCCACTATTGGCTGGAACCGGCGATCAAGGCGGTGTCGATCTGGCCCGCCGCGGCGTTGGTGTTCAAAGTCGACGGCGGAATCCTCGCCAGTTACGCCGTGGCGACAACCTACAATCTCCTCAGTCACGCCAATGTTCCGCTGGGATTTGGCCCATTGTCCTGGCTGATCAACTCGCCGCGATACCATCGCCTGCATCACTCCCGCGAGGCGAGGCACCACAACGCCAACTTCGCCGCTCTCTTTCCGATCTTCGACCTGATGGCGGGCTCGTACTTCAGGCCCGAGCGCGATGTCGTTCCCGCGACAGGCCTGGACGTGCGCGTCGAGCGTCCATTCGACCTGATCACCTGGCCGGTCCGAGGCCTCTTGCGCCGGCCGGGACCATGAGCCGCGAGCGGTAAGGACGACCAAGATCCTCCGTCCGCAGCCTCACAGGTCGAAGCTCGCGCCTCCCAAAAAAGGGCCGAAGGCAAAACCAGGGATCTTCGGCATTGGCGCGCGAATAGGAAGAAACGGCGCGACCGATCGTCGCGACAGTCAGCGACATTACAACAGTAACTTATTACCACTGCCGCTCTCGCGTGCTGAGTAGCTTCCCCCTGAATGCCTGATAGCACCTTTGCGACAGACGAGGGGTCAGCCTCCTATCACTTCAGTAGAGTCGCGCGATTCTCCTGTCGGGCGAGTGGGTTTGGCAGCAAAAGGCTTCTTTCACGCGAGTGTGTGTCTCGCGAACACCGGCCGACTCGGCGTTAACCAAGCAAAATAGTTTACAAACCGTTAACGAAGTGGTTCTGTACGCCGTAAGGGTGGGGTGATGGGTGCTACCTGCATTTCATCTCTCGCGTCTCGGCTCTACCTCGGGTCGAGCGCAGTTTTTATCGTGCTCAAACATGACAATGACGGAGATCTCTATGCGTACCATCGCCAACTTTCTGAAGGACGAATCCGGCTCCAACGCAGCCGAATACGCCCTCATCATCGCGCTCGTCGCGGGGGTGATCATAGCTGCAGCGACCACGCTGGGCACCGACATCAGCACCAAGCTGAGCGGCATCGCAGCCACCATCGCGGCGGCCTAAGCTGCAGGGTATACGGAGGATTGCATGCGCGTCCTAAGAAGTTAGGCGCGCATGCCGCTTCCGCGGGGCGGGCACCTCAATCATCGACGCGGTTCGACCTAGCTAGCGCGCAGACTCTGCGCGTCCTGATCAGGTGACGGCCGCATCAATCTACAGATGGAAGCTTCGATGCGAAATCTTGCTAAGTTCCTGACAGATGAAGCCGGATCCAACGCTGCGGAATACGCCTTGATCATTGCGCTTGTCGCCGGCGTGATCATTGCGGCGGCCACTACGCTTGGCAGCTCGATCAGCGGCCTCATCAGCGGTGTGGCCGGCACTATCGCGGCGGCCTAGAGGGGGCCGAGATGTCGATCCGCACCATAGCGACCTTGGCCGCGGCGGTCGTTCTCGGCCTCATCGCGGTCCTCATCCTGAACAGTTACCTCGGCGCGTCGCGCCGCGCGCAACCGGCGGCGGTGGCCGCTGGAGGGGGCACGCCGGTCGTGGTCGCCGCCATGCCCATCACGCGCGGAATGGTTTTGCAGCCGGTCCAGCTCAAAGTGGTAAATTATCCGCAGGGCTCGACGCCGGCGAGCGGCTTCGCGACCGTAGCGCAGCTTGTCGGCGGGCCGGGGCAGCGGGTCGCTCTCCGTGATCTGAGTGCGGACGAACCGGTTTTGGCGGCGGAAGTCAGCGGTCCGGGAGAGCGGGCGACGCTATCCGCGGTGCTGGACCCCGGCATGCAGGCGGTGGCGCTGAGGGCGAGCGATGTTTCGGCCGTTGGTGGGTTCGTTCTCCCCGGCGACCAGGTCGACGTCCTCCTGACGCGGTCGATCAGCCAGGGCAACGATGCCCAGAACTCGGTCACCCAGGTTGTCGCCGAGAATGTCAAAGTGCTCGCGGTCGATCAATCAGACGACGACCAAGACAACAAACCCACTGTGGCCAAGGCGATCACCCTTGAGGTGACTCCGGCCCAAGCGCAGGCGATCGCGCTCGGCCAGGTCGTGGGAACCGTGTCTCTGACTCTCCGCCACGCTGCGGATTCAGAGGTGCTCACCCAGCGCGCCACCACGGTGGCCGACCTAGGGTTTGCGCCGCAGATAGTTCGGACTCCCGCGGTCGCGGCCACTGTCGCTGACGCCGGCAAGACCGACGCCGTACCACTCTATGGGCCCGGAATCGTCCGTGTCACTCGTGTGACCGACACGGTCGGTTATCGATTGGGTGGGCGTTGAACATGATCTGCAACGCCGAGCCGGCACACGGCCGGCAGGAAAGTGATGTAATGATCCGATCATGGATTGGAGCGACCGCGGCGGCGGTCGTGCTCGTGCTCGCGGGGATCGGCCCAGCGTTCGCGCAGGACGCTGCCACTGGGCAAAATCCTGCCTCCACCCAGAGTACGGCGCTTTTGGTTGATGACGCCCAGCCCGCGCAGATGGCGGCGTCAGCGCAGGACGCAGCCGCCGACGCTACGTCCAGTTCGGAAGCCAGCTACCAGGTTGAGATTGGGGTCAGTAAGTCGCAAGTTATTGACGTACCGGGGCCTTATACTGACCTAATGGTCGCCGATCCGAAGATCGCCGACGTGGTGCCGCTAACGGGCCACTCAATCAATATTGTCGGGAAGGCTCAAGGCGCGACGGCGCTGTACGATTTTCGGTCCCGGGAAGCGCCTGATCGCGATCGTGGACGTGGTGGTCGGCGCCGACATCGATGGGTTCAAGGAACGGTTGCACGAGGTCCTGCCCAATGAACGCGACGTCTCGGCGCGCTCGGCCAATCAGTCGCTGCTGATCTCGGGAACGGTCAGCAATGCCGTTGCCGCGCAGCAGGTTCTGGCGCTGGCCGACACATACTCGCCCGGCAAGGTCGTCAACATGCTGGGCGTCGAGGGCACCCAACAGGTGATGTTGTCAGTCCGATTCGTAGAGATGGAGCGGACCTCCGCAAACCGGCTCGGGTTGAATGTAAATCGGATGCTCAACGCGGGAGCAACTGGAAATCCGGCTTTTTCTCTGAACACCGGCCTGACGCTTGCCAGCGCAGCGGCGAGCGCCACCAACACCTTCGGTCAGATGGCGCTGCTCTTCCAGTCAGGCAGCGCCAACCTGGACGTGCTCGTCGACGCCCTCGAAACAAAAGGAGCAGTGAAAACTCTAGCCGAGCCGAGTTCTGGTGGCGATGTCGGGCGACACTGCGAGCTTCTTGGCCGGCGGTGAGTTTCCAATCCCCGTCGCTGAAACCACCTCCACCGGGGTCGGGTCCGCCCCGCTGATCACGATCGAATTCAAGCAATTCGGCATCTCTCTCGCGTTCACTCCGACGATCCTGCAAGACGGGATGATCAATCTGGTCGTGAACCCAGAGGTCTCCAGCATCGATCAGACCAATGCGATCGTCGAGAACGGCCTCACCATTCCTGGCATCAAGATCCGCAAGGCGCACACCACGGTCGAACTTCGCGATGGCGAATCCTTCACGATCGCCGGCCTTCTGGGCGACAACTACACCAATACCATCAATGCATTCCCCTTCGCCGGTGACATCCCGGTCCTTGGCGCGCTGTTCCGCTCGACGCAGTACCAGCGCGACCAGACCGAGTTGGTCATCATGGTCACGCCGCACCTTGTCGTCCCGACCCGCGGGCCGCTCGCCCTGCCGACGGACCAGTTCGTGCCGCCTTCGGACCTGGAGCTCTTCCTGTTCGGTATGCAAACCGGGAGGCCGGCGATGTAGCGCCCGAGGACCGCGTGCTGATCTCGCAGGATCCGACCAAGGGCGGCGTCGAAGGGCCCTTCGGCCATGTGCTCTATTGATGGACGGAGGCGACCAATGAGACCTGCGGATGAAACCAGGCTTGCTTGTGGCGGTTCTCGCCGGCGGGACGTCATGTTGTCGGCGTGCGCGCAGACGCGCCTTCGCATCGAGGATGATTTCGGCCGGGCGGTGAACCAGGATCTCGCGGCCCAGATCGCCGATCCGGACGCTGGCCGCAAGCCGGCCCGCCGCCGCCGTCGAGCGGCGCGCGCGCAGCCCTGGCACATGACACGCTATCGGCAAGACGCCGTGACGCCGCCCTCAACGGCGGGCGCGTCCGGCAACGCTGCCACGGGTATCTCCGGCGTCGCCAGACGCCAAGCGCCCTGCCGCCGCCTGCCACGCCCGATGAGTAACCCGACATCAGGTCCGTAGCCTATGCGTAGCCGAGCCTCTGGAGTTCCGGCGAGAGCGGGCCGACGCTGACCGACACTCTTGCGTGGCAGCGCCGCTCTCGGCGCGCGCCACTTGCAGCGACGTGCGCCATGAACGATTTCGGAGCGCAATTGCGGGTCGTGTCCTTGAATCAAACGCTCGGATGCCGCAGCGACGCGGACGCGCGTGGGCTATGTCGAGGGCGCCATCGGCGGCCCTGAGAAGATCGCTTTCGCTCGGCGCGCTGTTCCCGGAAGTCGAGTTCGTCAGCGTTGGGGCGGACTTGGCCCGAGCGTCCGACCGCGGGTCTGACCGCCCTGATCGTCGGCGCCGAGCCAAGCCAAGTCGACGAAATCGCCTCACGCGCTTGCCGCGCAGCCGGAACAGCTTGCCGGTCATCGTCGCGCTGCGCGACGCCGATGTGGCGACCACCCGACGGCTGATGCGCGCAGGCGCCGCCGACATCCTGACCGCGCCCGGTCAACGAGGCGGCGCTGGCGCTGAGCCTAGAGCGCCTGCTGGCCAAAGCACGCAGTCGCCGGCCAACGCGGGCCGGCCAGCCAGGTCATCGCCCTGCTGAAGGCGGGCGGCGGGATCGGCGCGACCGCGATCGGAACCCAGCTGGCGTCGATGATCGCCCGCCGCGGCGACGACGCCGGCGTCTGCTTCGCCGACCTGGACCTGCAGTTCGGCCTAGGCGCGCTCTACCTCGACCTGGCCGACGCGATGACCCTGACCGACATCCTGGGCGGCGGCGGCTCGCTGGAAGAGGCGCCCCTGGCTTCGGCCATCGCCCGCCATCGCAGCGGCGCGCGGCTTCTGGCCGCGCCCCGCGAGCTGACGCCGCTCGAGACGCTGGGCCGGCAGACATCGAGGGCCTGTTCAGCGCCTGCGGCGCGATTTCGCGCATCACGCCTCTCGACCTGCCGTCGGTTTGGACCGCGTGGACCAATCAGGCGCTGCAGCTCAGCGACCGGATCGTGCTGGTCACCGAGCTGTCGGTGCCGCACATCAACCTGGTCAAGCGCCAGCTCAAGGTCTTGTCGGCGCAGAACCTCGGCGGCATTCCCCTGACGCTGGTGTGCAACCAGCTCAGCGCCGATCAACAGGCGGTCGTGTCGCTGAAGACGGCCGAGAAAGCGATCGGGCGACCCTTTGACGTTGTCATCCCGGAGGATCGCCGGCTGATGAACGAAGCGATCGCCCAAGGCCGCGAGCTGTCGACCATTCGCGCGGGCTCCAAGCTGCGAAAGCGATCGGCGACCTGGCCGCGCAGCATCGTGCCGGCGACCGCGGCGCAACCCGAACGAAGCAGGAAGCTCTGGCGATGACCGGTCTGTGGTCCGACACCAAGCCCGCGCGCCGATCCGACCATCGCTCGCAGGTCCAGATCGAGGGCGCGACCGCGCTCAAGGTGCGCCTCCACCGGCGGCTGCTCGACGTGCTCAATCTCGCGGTGCTCGACCGCACGCCGCGCGAGACCCTGCGCCTGGAGATCCGCGGCGCGGTCGTCGAACTGCTGGCCGACGAGAAGCGGCTGCTGACGCCGCGTCAGACCGACCAGCTGATCGACGACCTCCTCGACGAGATCCTTGGCCTCGGGCCGCTCGAGCCGCTGCTGAAGGACGACAGCGTCACCGACATCCTGATCAACACCCACGACGCCGTCTACGTGGAGCGCGGCGGCCGCCTGGAGCCGACCGACGTCAAGTTCCAGGACACGCGCCACCTGCTGCGGATCATCAACAAGATCGTCTCCGCGGTGGGCCGCCGGGTGGACGAGTCCTCGCCGATGGTCGACGCGCGCCTGGCCGACGGCTCGCGCGTCAACGCCATCATCCCGCCGCTGGCGGTGGACGGACCGCTGGTCTCGATCCGGAAGTTCGCCCGCATGCCGATCGGCATCGACAGAGCTGGTCGAGTTCGGCAGCATCACCGCTGAAATGGCCAAGGTCGCTGCAGGCGATCGTCCAGGCGCGCCGGAACGTGCTCATCTCCGGCGGCACCGGCTCGGGCAAGACGACGCTGCTTGAACGCCCTGTCGGCGTTCATCGACCATCGCGAACGCATCATTACGATCGAGGACTCCGCCGAGCTGCAGCTGCAGCAGCCTCACGTGGGCCGCCTTGAGACGCGGCCGCCCAACATCGAGGGCAAGGGCGAGGTCGCCCAGCGCGAGCTGGTCAAGAACTCGCTGCGGATGCGGCCCGATCGGATCATCGTCGGCGAAGTGCGCGCCGGCGAAGCCTTCGACATGCTGCAGGCCATGAACACCGGCCACGACGGTTCGATGACCACCGTTCACGCCAACTCGGTGCGCGACGCGCTGAGCCGGGTCGAGCAGATGATCGGCATGGCCGGCCTGGAGATCTCGCCGCGCTCCGTCCGCCAGCAGATCGCTTCGGCGATCAACGTGGTCATCCAGGCCGAGCGCATGGACGACGGCAAGCGGCGCGTGGTCTCCATCGCCGAGATCATCGGCATGGAGGAGGACGTGATCACCATGCAGGAGATCTATCGCTTCCGCCGCCTCGGCAGAGCGCCGACGGGTCGGTGCTGGGCGAATTCGAGACCACCGGGGTTCGGCCCAAGTTCATGGAGGAACTGACCGCCCGCGGTATCGAGCTGCCAGCCGGGATTGTTCGTCCCCACAGAAGGTCGGCGTGAGACCATGTGATCGCCCATCGCGCTGGTCCTGGCGTTTGTAGCGGTGGTGATCGCCGTGCAGAGCCGGCGCGTCGGCTGGTGTTCGCCGGCGCGCGACCGCACCGAGCGGGTGAACCGGCGCCTCACGCTGCTTGAGCAGGGCGATGTCGCCCGACGAAGTCTATGCGACCCTCGTGCGCAAGCCCGCCGCGAGCCGCGTGGGCGCTGCCGCGCCGGATCTCTACGAACAGCGTCGGCCTCTACTGCCGCCAGGCCGGTGTCGCGATCGCGCCGCAGCGACTGGCCATCATCGTCGCGCTTGTCGCCCTGGTGCTTTGGGTCGTCGGCCTTGTGCTTCTGACGGCTTTCGCCGGCGCGCGCGGTCCTGATCAATGCGCTGGTGTCGCTTGCCGGCGCCATCTCCTTCAGCGTGGTTGGCGTCGTACGTCTGGCTGACCAGCCGCGCACAAGCCCGCCGGCAGAAGGTGTTCGAGGGGCAGCTGCCGCTGGCGCTGGACATCGTCACGCGGGCGCTCCGCGCCGGCCATCCCGTCGTTTCCGCCGTTCAGCTCGCCGCCGAAGAAATGGGCGACCCCATCGGTTCGGAGTTCGGACTTATCGTCGACGAGACCAGCTATGGCCTTGAGTTCAAGGACGCGCTGCTAAATTTCGCCCGCCGCACCGGGTCGCCGGATGCGCACTACTTCGCGGTGAGCGTTGGGATCCAATCGGAGACGGGCGGCAATCTGGCCGAAATCCTCACAAACCTGGCAGACGTGATCCGCGACCGTCAGAGCCTGACATCTGCGCGTGAAGGCGCTAGCCAGCGAGGGAAAGATGTCGGCTCAGATACTCAGCGTGTTGCCGATTCTGCTCATTGGGTGGTTTCTTTTCATCGAGCCGACATTCTACACGAGCAAATTCAGCGATCCGGTTTTCTGGCCGCGTGGTAGGGATTGTGGTTGTTCTGTATTTGATTGGTCAAGTCATGATCCATCGGATCATCAACTTCAAATATTGAAGGAGACGATCATTTTGACCCTGACGATACTTCTCGATGTTGCCCTTTTCGCGACCGTGGTGCTCGGGGTGATGATTGCCGAGCGTCGAATGGAAGCCGGCTTCACTGTGCGCCGCCGCGTTCGTGGCGAAGCCGCGACCAAAACCTTCTGTCGCCGCCGGCTCCGTTCTGCGTAGCGAAAACGTTCCCAACCCTGTGCTGGCTTGGGTGCAGGATGCGTCGCTCAACGATCCCAAGGAGCGCAGCGAACTCCGAGTCGCTCTGATCCAGGCAGGATTCCCGTCGCCGTCGGCGCCGGCTTGGTATGTTGTCATTCGGTTCGGCCTGGCGGTTGGACTACCGATCGCCTTCGTGGTGTCCCAAAAGTTCGTCACGCACCCCGCGACGGGCCTGCAGTCGATCTTCATCCCGCTGATCCTCTGCGGAATGGCGCTGATCATCCCACGGGTATTCCTAAACAGCCGAGCCGGGGCCCGTCGCAGCGAACTCGAGCATGAATTCCCCGACGCCCTCGACCTGATGGTCGTCTGCGTCGAATCCGGCCTGGCTTTCGAGTCGGCCTTTATCCGGGTCGGCGACGAGACAGTCGAGTCACATCCGCGGATTTCGACGGAGTTCCGCATCGTATCCCAGGAGCTTCGCGCCGGGCGGACCCGCGAGGAAGCGCTGCGCAGCCTGGCGGACCGCACCCAAGTGGATGCGGTGAAGTCCTTCGTCGCGCTGCTCATTCAGACCGACGCTCTGGGCGTGTCGATCGCCCAGAGTCTGCGCACCTATTCGACGGAGATGCGACAGCACCGGATGCTCAAGGCCGAAGAGAAGGCCATGCGAATTCCTGTTCTGCTGACCGTACCCCTCGTCGCCTGCATTCTGCCGGTCATCGTCGTCTCCGCCATGCTCCCCGCGATGATCGACGCCTCCCGACACCTTTTGCCCGCCCTCACCAAAGGCGGATAAGGGATTCACCATGACACTCCGACTAAGAATGGTCCGTGCACTGGCAGCCATTGCGGTCCTGTGCGGGACGCTCACGGTCGCAACGCGCCCATGCGTGGCCGCTGGTCTGTTTGCCCACCTGCTCCCGAACACTCAGCCCAAGCCGACACACGACGACGCGCAGATAACCGCGCACGTGCTTGCGATCAGCCAGGCGCTGGACGAGCGTCGCTATCTCGACGCCGGCGCCCTGCTCGACCAGGCGGTCGCCGAGGGCGTGAATTCACCTGAAATTACCCGCCTCACCGGCGAACTTCTGTTGGCGCGAGGCCGCACGGCCGATGCGCTGTCGGTGTTCCGCGTGCTGGTCGCCAATCCGGCAGAGAAGGCGCGCGCACTCGAGGGCGAGGGCCTCTCGCTTTCGTTGTTGGGCCGCTCCGACGAGGCGCTCGCGGACCTGAAGCAGGCGACGGAGCTCGACCCCACCTTGTGGCGAGCTTGGAGCGGGCTCGGCGTCGAATATGATCTCCGTCGCGACTGGCAGCATGCCCAGACTGCCTATGGCAAGGCTCTGGCGGCGCCCGGAGCCAATGCGGCGGCGGTCCTGAACAATCGGGGTTATTCGCGGCTGCTCCAGCGCCAGACCGACTTGGCCGCGGCGGACTTCGTCGCGGCTTTGCAAAAGGACCCATCGCTGGCCGAGGCGCGAACCAATCTGCGGCTTACACTCGGGATAGAGGGCCACTATGCGCGCGCCGCTCTGACCGGCGTCGGCGATGACCGGGCAGCGGTGCTGAACAACATCGGGGTCGCCGCCGCGTTGCGTGGCGACTATGTCGCCGCCGACAAGTTGTTGAACGAAGCGATCGCCGCCAGGGGCCAGTTCTACAACCGAGCGGCCGAAAACCTGCAAATCGCCCGAGAGCTGGCTGCCCGCCAGAACCAAGCCGTCACCAGCTCCGATGCCGTTCCCTGAAATCGGCGAGTGGAGCGTCATCATCGCGCTCACAGGGGTCCTCGGATGGGCCTCGATCAGCGACATCCGAACGCGCCGGATTCCGAATTGGACCGTTCTGGCGACGATCGGCCTGTTCTTGCCTTGGGCGTGCGTGCACTGGGGCGCCTGGGTGGGGTGGGCTCTGGCGTCCGGGGCTATCGCACTGACTATCGGCGTAGCCCTGTACGCCATGGGCGTCACCGGCGCGGGCGACGCTAAGCTGTTCGCTGCTGTCGCTCTTTTCGTCGGCCTCGGGCATCTCCTCGCGCTGAGTGTCGCCACGGCCCTGGTAGGCGGTCTGATCGCCGTGGTCAGCCTAGCCAGCCGTCCCAAACGCGCGCTAACGATGTTTACGCTACGTGGCGAAGGCGACTTCGGGCGGGGGATACCTTACGGGGTGGCGATCGCCGTTGGCGCGATGCTGATCGTTTGGAATGGCCTGCTGGGACTGCCGGTCGCCACCAGCGGTCCAACGTAGTGGCGTGATCTCTGTAGGTCTGGCGCGGATGAGGCGTGGTGGCTCGACGAGCCAGCGAAACGGTGGCGGACAGCCAACAGGGAACCGGCAGAAGTGACGTTCTTTGCGAGATGGACGCCCTGGGCGGCCAGGTTCTGGTTGTTCGCCTTGCTGCTGCTGACGGTCGGCGTCGTGGCGCTTCCCCGTCACCACATGGAGCCTCCACCGCCGCCCGCGGAAACATCGATATTCCGCGACAACGGGCTTTATGAGGCCGTCGTTGCGCGCCTTGTCGCGGGCGAGGACTACTACCAAGCTGCCGCCGCGGAACATCGAATTCATCAATATCCAACCTCGCCGCCGGAAGTTTTTCGACAACCCTGGTTGGCCTGGATGCTTTCTCTTCTTAGGCTACCGGTTATTCAGAATTTTGCCGTTTATATACCATATGCTGCCTTGGCAATTCTGTTTTACAGAGAACTAGACAATGGAATATTGGGCACGCCAAGGCGAGTTGCAATGTTCGTTGTATTCCTTACCGGCGTGGCCATGGTTGGCATGAGTGGGGCTTCGTTTCTGCACGAACTCTGGGCGGCGGCGCTGATCGGGCTATCACTCATGACCTATCGGAGCGATCGCTGGATCCTCTCTGTTTTGCTGGCCTTCGTCGCATGTCTCTTCCGGGAACTCGCGGTCCCGTTCCTGGGTGCGATGGCCGCGTTTGCTTTACGCGAGCGCCGATGGAAAGAGCTGGGCGCGTGGTTAACCGCGGCCGTGATCTTTTGCCTGACGTTCGCAGCGCATCTCATTGCGGCCAGCGCGCTTTATCGTCCCGGCGATCTGGTCAGCCCCGGTTGGATCGATGTCGGGGGGCTGCCTTTCATGATCCTGACCGCGAGGTGGAACATAGCCCTGTATTATCTGCCCGACGCTCTGGTCGCACTGGCTGTCGGACTGGGCATAACCGGGCTGGTTGGCTGGCGCGACCCGCGCGCCTCCAGAGCGGCTCTCGTTCTTGGCGGCTATCTTGCCGCTTTCGGCTTCGTGGGCCGCCCGAACACCAGTTACTGGGGCCAGCTATACGCGCCGCTCCTGGGGACAGGCCTAGCCCTAGCGCCCATCGCAGTCGCAGACCTGTTGCGGCGCGCACTCGGGAGATCGGCGTCAGCAACCGCGGAAATCGGCCGCTCGTTATCGTAAGCGCCGCGACGAGCCTCATCATTCGAATCGCGTTAGCTCTTGCTTAGTCGAACGCGAGCGAAGTGCAGTCATGGCTGTTCCGGCGCTTGAAGTACGAGCCCTCGCAAAGCGCTTCGCGGGCGGACGCGGGATCGAGGATGTCAGCCTCACGGTCCCTGCCGGTTCCATTACTGGCTTCATCGGCGTCAACGGAGCAGGCAAGAGCACGACGCTGCGCTGCGTCCTGGGTCTGCTTAGGCCTGACGCAGGGGAGGTCTGCCTGTTCGGTGGGCCGGCCGACCGCGCCACCAGGCAACGCGTCGGTTTTCTGCCGGAGGAACGCGGCCTCTTCGCGCGTGACCGCGCTCGCGATGCGGTCGCCTTTCACGCACGGCTTAAGGGTGTGCCTCGCCTGCAGGCGTTTGCGAACGCTGACGCTCTGCTTGCGCGGGTCGGCCTGGGCGGCCAAGAGCGCTCGCGGATCGAGGCGCTGTCCAAAGGCAACGCCCAGCGCGTTCAGATCCTGTGCGCTCTCGCGCATGATCCCGATCTTCTCTTGCTGGACGAGCCGCTGACCGGGCTTGACCCCATCGCGCAGAGTGAGATTGTCGCCTTGCTCGCCGATTTCCGTGCACGCGGCGGTGCGATCCTCTTCTCCACCCACGCCATGGCAGCGGCCGAGAGCCTTTGCGACAACGTGGTGATGCTTGCGGCCGGTCGAACGGCATTCGAGGGGCCGCTGTCCGAGGCTTCCGGTCTGGCGTCGCACGGGGCCGTCGTGATGACCTCCGACGAAGTTGGACTGATTGCCGCCGCGACAGCTCTGGGCGGCGAGGCGCGGCTGATGGCGGCGAGGCTGGGTGAGACAGGTCGCTGGCGCGTGGTCTTGCCCGCGAGCATCACCCATCCCGCCCTGATGCGAGCGCTGGCCGAGCAAGGCGTGCCAATCTTAGGCTTCGAACCGATCAAGCAGGACCTGGAGGGCGCCTTCTGGGACCTCGCCGCTTCGCTGACGCCCGCAGCAGGCGCTCAATCGAGACGGGCGGCGTGAGCGCCTGGTTGATCGCCGAGCGCGAGTTCCGTGCCTATGTCGGAACGGCGAGCTTCTGGGCAGCCCTGATCGTCACACCGCTTCTGATGGTCGTGATGCTCTTGGCGACGCGGCCTGCGACGCCCGTTCATCCGACGGCCGTCAGGATCTTCGCAGCCAATTCGGCGCTCGCCAATTCGACCGCGACGGCGTTGACGGATGCGGCCAACGCTGACGGTCACCCGATCATCCTTCTGCAGCCCGGCCAGGCTGGCGCGGCCACGCGCGTCGAGGTGTTGGCTCGAACAGACGGCGCCGTCGAGATACGCCTCAACGGACCACTGCGCCTGTCCACGGCGGCGCGTGAACTCTTGGCGAGAACACTGGAACTGGATTCCGCCAGGCAGCGCCTCGGCGCGCGGCAGCCGCCGGCGCGGGTGGTCGCGACCCCAACGCGCGCGGACGCCGGCGCCGTCGATGCCCTGGGTGGGATCGCGACTGTCATGATGCTGTGGCTGACGCTGACCGGATCGCTGGGCATGCTGCTACAGGCTGTGGTGCGTGAGCGAGGCAATCACTCGCTGGAGGGTCTCCTCGCCGCCGCCGGTGCGACCGACATTGTGCTTGGGAAATTGTTGGGCGTGGGTGCAGTCTCTGCTCTCGTCCTCGCAACCTGGCTCGGGTCGGCAGCTGCATTGGCGCCGCTGACGCCTGCAAGCGGTGGCATCGCTTCCGCGTTGCTTCATCGAATCGCGGGCCCGGCCGCGCTCGCCCGCGATGCGGCGATCTACCTCTTCGCGTTCGCCTTCTATGGCCTCGTCACCATCGCGCTTGGCGCGAGGGCGCGGGACAGCGCCGCCGCCCAGAACCTTGCGCGACCGATGTTTACATTGTTGCTGGTCGTCTTTTTTGTGTCTCTCGCGACCTCGCTCGGCGCGGGCGCCGGGTTCGCTTGGCTAAGGTTCGCCGCTCCGTTCACGCCTTTCGTGTTGCTGCTTGAGCCCCCCCGGCAAGGGCTCTTGCTCGCGGACCTGTTGGCCGGCGCGCTCCTGGTCGCGGCGACGGGCCTCGCCGGTTGCATGGCGGTCGGCGGAATGAGACTCGATCCGCGCCCCTTGCCGCCGTTCCCGAGATTTGGCCTCTCTGCGGCGAAGTGATCCGACGCAGCGTGGAGCGACACTCGATGGCGAGCTTCCTCGATTACGCAAGCAGGGGGCGTAACGCCTGGTGGCGTTATGTGATCGCCAGCATTCTGGCGCTCGTCTTGGCGGTTGTGTTTGGCGTCATCATCTTGGCGCCGGTCGTGATCCTGCGCTTGACCCCGCCCGACCTCAGCCGGCAGATCTCAGAGCCGACACGGCCGACCGTTTTCTTTGCCACCATCGGCATGAGCTTCGCCGCTGTTCTGCTGGGCTTCACGCTCGCCGCCCGGTGGGTGCAGGGCAAGCACTTCAAAGACATCGTTGGAGACTGGCGCTGGCCGCTGTTCGCAATCGGCGCCGGAATATGGCTGGGGCTCCAGGTCGCCGCGGCGCTCCTCGACTTCGTCCTCGATCCCCAAGGCTTCAGGTTCACCGCCTCGGGCGCCACACCGATGCTTGCACTCGCCGCCATCCCGGCGCTGGCGCTGCAGACCTTCACCGAGGAGTTTGTCTTCCGCGGCTACATCACGCAGGGTCTGCTGCTCGGGCTCCGCCGACCTTGGCTAGCCGCCTTGGTGAGCGGCGCGATCTTCGCCGCGGCGCACTTCGCCAACGGCGGACCACAGGCCCTGAATGCGTTGATGTTCGGCGCCGCAGCCGCCTACATCGCCATCCGGACCGGCGGGATCGCCTTCACTTTCGGCATGCACCTCGTCAACAACGTGATCAGCGGGGTGATCCTGGTTTCGTCCGGAGACGTCTTCCGAGGCGCGCCGGGGGTGATCACCCAGAATGCGCCACAACTGGTCTGGTGGGACACGGCGGGGCAGGCTGTCCTGCTTGTCGTCACTCTGTTCGCGGCTCTAAGCCAACGATCGTGGAAACGCCCCCAGAAATAGACCGGTCCTGGCCGAAGTCCGCGCCGGGCCGTCGTCACAGCAGCTTTAGCGACGCCTTTGCCAGGAGAATCGGCAGCAGAAAGAATACGTTGGCGGTCACCAGCATATAGAGGGCGCCCATCACGGGCTCGCCCTTCCTGAAATAGTGCACGGACGCTGCCGTCAGTGGACCGGAGATCGGCCCGAGCAGCATATATGGCGCAAGTCGCTTTAGTGATTGCATCACGACGCTAGACCCTCCTGCGACTTGGATATGGGCGCCGTTTACGGAATTGTAACCATATCCTCGCCTTAGCGCGCGCGTTTTCTCCACCGCGTCGGCTATCGGACGCTCCGGGGGCCCAGACGGGCAAGCGTCGGCCGCCCACAGAGCATGATCGGGCCGTCGGACCGCTTCGGTCCGAAGGCGTCCGGTGAAACATGCGATAGCCTACCGCGAGGGGCGACCCTCCTGAACGGGGGTTCTCCTCGATCGTGCAGCCGGCTTAGCCGAAGTGTCGCGCCCAGGTACTGAAGCGCCAGTTCACCGCGTCGGCCCCGATAATCAAGCGGACGCCTTGGCATCCTAGCGAACAGGCGACCAGCCGCGTTCGGCCGGGCAGGGTGCGGGCCAGGGAGCGCGCGATTGCTCGGTCCGCTCGGGCATAACGGATGGTGGTGTGAGCCAGATGGTAGCGACGTGACGCCAACACCAGCGGCGGCGACCATCCTCGGCGGATCAATGCAACTCGGATCGGCGCAAGCCCGAACCTGCCTCCGGACGCGTTGATTACAACCAAAGACTGAGTGTCCGCCATCCGCGTGGCCGCAGTGAGGTAAACGATGCCCGGATGGTCCACCCGCTGCAGAGGCATCCGAACCGAGGCCGCAGGCGAGATCTCAAGGGCCGAGTATGCTGGTGACGCCACAACGCGCCCTGCATCCCGCAGTTCTGTCGCGGCCTGAGCCGGTTCGGATGCCTCGACAGCCACCACCGGCAAAGGCGCGCCCTCGGGCCGCGCCACCGCTGTCACGGCCATTGGCGCGTCTGCGACCGTCTGTAGACGCGCCGGCGCCATGATCGCTGCGGTCGCCGGCGCCATGATCGCTGCGGTCGCCGGCTCCGGTCGCATGCTCGGCACATCAGCTGCTATCGATGCCAGCCGGACTGGCTGCGCACTGGTCATGGGCGCCGGGGGCGGGTCGCGGCGGCGGCGACTGCCAGCGCCGGGCTCGCGGCGGTCAGAGCGATCTGCGTGTCTGCGACCGTCTGCAGACGCCGGCGGCGCTGGGATCGCCGCAGCCGCCGTCCGCTGCAGTCGAACGCTCGGGGCGTCAGCGGTTATCGACGCCGCTTCGATTGTCTGCGCGCGGGCCGCGGCACCACCGGGAGCGCCGCTGCGGCCGTGAGCGCCGGAGGCGCCGTCAGCGGTCGCGGCTCGGAAGCCAGCGCGGTCCCTACCGTGCTCGGGATCGCCGGCGCGCGCTCATCTGTGGCAGGCGGGGTCGGAGTCGGCTGAGGCAGGGCAGCGAAGTCCGTCGGTGGCGTCGCGTCCGCCGCCAAGCCCTGTAACTTCCTGGAATACGCCAGATTGTTGCGCACAATTGCCGACGACGGGTCTATCTTCGCCGCCTCGGCGTAATAGCGCGCGCTTAGATCGAAGCGACCGAGCTTGTCGTAGACCACGCCAAAGGCGTTTACTACCCGGACATCATTAGGCTCGCGGATCCGCGCGTCCTGAAGCAGATCCAATGCGAGTCCGTAGTCCCGTTGTTTGATCGCCCTCGCTGCGGACTGATATTCGGACTCGTCGAGCGATCCGATCGAGGCGGGCAAAGGGACGCTGACGACGTGGACAGGCGGAGCGCTGGGTCCCATGACCGCGCATGCCGAGGCGCTCAGCAGCAGCGCACCCCCAGTCGAGATGCGCCGACCGCGTGCGGCGAGTGACAACAACTCGATCAGTGCCCTGCCCCCAAAGACGTAGCAAGAAGTTCTCACACGTGAGCAGGATCTATGCTCATCGTCAAGAGTCGTTGTTCACCCGTGCAGCTGGAGGCCCAAAGTAACCTGGGGCCAGCCGGGGCTAATTGACCAAGATTCACCGCAGAAGCGATTGCTAATCGCGTCATGGGAGAACTAAGCGACGTTCAGGCCACAGGCCGGCGTTTCGCGAGCTCGTCGTCATGAGCCGCTGAACTAACTCGACCGACATCTAACCGGTCAGAACCGAAAACGCTGTGCGGGGGTGAACTTGTCGCGGCTTTCCGCCGCGGGCGCCCTGCTTTCCCGACGACCAGCTGAGGCCGGTTTGGCAGGGCAGCTCCAATTCACTGCCGGCAAGGACTTCCGACTGGACTCACCCTCGCATTGGAGCGTGAGTGCATGTGCTCGCCCGGCCGTGTCCGGGCTCGCTCCGGTGGGAGGCCAGCGGCGGTCGCTGGCGGTTTGGGCCTGCCGGAGCGTCTTCGATGACGGTGCAGCACGAGGAGAGCCGCGAGCGATGCAAGGCGCATCGCAGTCCCCGGCGCCTCGAGCCTGCTCGAGCTGATGGAGCGGACGCTGGCCGATCCCAGCGCCGACCTGGACCGCCTCGACCGCGTCGCGGTGATCTACGAGCGCGCGCTCAGCGCGCGAGGCCGAGCAGGCGTTCGCACGCGCCCTGATCCAGATGCAGCGCCGGCTGCCGGTCCTGGACGAGCTCGGCGAGGTCACCGACGAGAGCGGGGCGGTGAAGTCCACCTACGCCTCCTGGGAGGATACGGTGGAGACGATCCGCCCGATCCTCTTCCGGCACGGCTTCGCCTTGAGCTTCCGGCCGGGGCTCTCGGCTCGGGGCGAGCCGGTGGTGGTCGGCGTCCTTCGCCACGAGGCGGGTCACAAGGAAGAGGCGGAGCTCGTGCTGCCGGCCGACGTGAGCGGCGGCAAGAACCCGGTGCAGGCGGTTGGCTCCAGCCTCTCCTACGGCCAGCGCTATGTCACCAAGCTGCTCCTGAACCTCGCCAGCCGCAAGCTCGAGGAAGACGACGACGGCCGATGGCCGGCGGAGCAAGCCGAGCAGGACGCCATCGTCGAGATCAACACGCTCGAGACCGAAGCGGCGTTCCCCGCCTGGAAGCGCGCCAACCGCAGACGGCTGGGGGAGCTTGCGCCGGCCTCCTTCCAGCGGGTGATCGGCTGCTACAACACCCGGCTCGCCCGCATCCGCGCTCAAGGAGCGGCCGCGGCATGAGGATCGTCAGACAGCGCACGGCCGAGTGGGAGAGCGCCAGGCTCGGCAAGGCCACCGCCTCGCGCATCGCCGAGGTCATCGCCAAGACCAAGAGCGGCTATGCGGCTTCCAGAGCCAACTACGCCGCCCAGCTCATCTGCGAGCGGCTGACCGGGGTGAAGGCCGAGGCGTTCGAGAGCGCGGCCATGCGCTGGGGCGTGGAGAAGGAGAGCGAAGCGCTCGAGCTCTACGCCTTCGAGCAGGACGCCGACGTCACCCAGGTCGGCTTCCTCGATCATCCGAAGATCGCCATGGCCGGCGCCAGCCCCGACGGGCTCGTCGGCCGATGACGGCCTGGTCGAGATCAAGTGCCCGCTGACCGCCACCCACATCGAGACGCTGCTCGGCCAGGCGCCGCCCGGCCGATACTTAAGCCAGATGCAGTGGCAGATGGCGGTCGCCGGCCGCCTCTGGTGCGACTTCGTCTCCTACGACCCGAGGCTTCCGCTTCCCATGCGCCTCTTCATCCGGCGCATCGCGCGGGACGAGCGGATGATCGCCGAGCTCGAGCGCGAGGTTGGGCGCTTCCTCGCTGAGATCGATGCGGTGATCGCCAAGCTGCAGAGCCTGGCGCCGGAGGCGCAAGCGGCATGAGGACGCTCAGCCTCGCCTGGGACGGGGAAGCGTTCTGGCCGCTCTCGGCCGACCGGACGCTGGCCAAGCAGACTTGGGGCCAAGGCGAGATCGTCGCCTTCTCGGAAGCGAAGGACCGCTCCTCTCCCAGCCACAGGCACTACTTCGCCTCCCTGCGCGAGGCGTGGGTGAACCTGCCGGAAGGCTACGCCGAGCGCTTTGCGACCGAGGAGCACTTGCGCAAGTGGGCGCTGATCCACACCGGCTTCTGCCACGCCCGCTCCGTCGTCTGCCGCACAAGAGCCGAGGCCAGATCGATCGCCGCCATCATCCGCTCCAATGACGCCTATGCCCTCGTCTCCGTCGAAGGCCGCACGATCTGGCATCTCACCGCCATGTCGCAGTCGCTCGAGGCGATGGATCATGCGACCTTCCAGGCGAGCAAGCGGGCTGTCCTGGAGCTTCTCTCCGACATCCTCGGCATCGAGCCTGCCGCGCTCATGCTCGCCGGCGCGGCGGCATGATCCGCTACTCAAAAGATGAGCGCGAGCAGCGCGCCGCCGTGCGCGCCATGGAGGACGGCAAGCGCCGTGAGGCCGCCTCCCAGCGAAGCAAGCCGCCGCGGACCGATCGCCAAGGGCCAGCGCCAGCCCCGCGTCCACGACCACGGCTACCTCGCCTGGCTCCGCCGCGCCCCCTGCCTCGCCGGCCTGATCGAGGGCGGCTGCCAGGGTCCCGTCCAGGCCTGTCACCTGCGCATGTCCATCCCTGGCCGTCCCAACCCCGGGCTCGCCAACAAGGCGGACGACGCCTTCGCCTGGCCGGGCTGCGTCCATCATCACATCGAGGACCAGCACCGCACCTCCGAGGCCGCCTTCTTCCGTCGCCTCGGCGTCGATCCCTTCGACCTCTGCGGAGCCCTCTACGGCGCGTTCAATGCGGGCGAGGAGCCGGCGGCTGCGCTCGTCGGATATCTCGCGGAGAGCGGGGTCCTGTAGGCTCGGAGTAGGGGTTTCGATCGCAACGCGGCCGAAAGCGAGGTCCCTGATCGAGGCGGAGCCCTTCCCTGTTTAGTCGCAGCCGTTCCCTGTTCGGCTCAAACTTTCCCTGTTCCGATGCGTAGGGAATTTGACGCCATGTTCAGCCTAAGCCTCAGATTTAGCTCGCGAAATTGAGGCCGCCGCTCTCGCCAAAACGGCCCCAAGACGGCTGAATCCACACATGTTCCCTGTTCAATTCCCTGTTAGCAGGGAATTCGGGGCCGGCACGAGCATGCTCTTCGGCCCACCTCGTCTGGACGCTGTCGTCCCCTTTGATGGGGTTCGGGCCGGGGGCAGGCGCGCCATCTCGCCTGGCTTAAGCCTAATCGGCCGCCGCGACGCCAAGTCCTGCAAGGGTGGCGGCGCGTGAGTTATGAATTCATCCACCAATTCTATTGACAATGCCGGCCGCTCACGATTGCGGCGGCTCGCCACGTGAAATCGATTTCGCTGGGCGGATCGGCGCCTTCGCTTCGTCAATGTTGGCCGTGGAGTTGAAGCCTTGCCGGAACGTGCGCCATCGTCGCGCGAGAGGCTGAACCTGACGCTGCGGCTGTCGGGCGGCGCGGCGGCGACGGCGCTCATGGCGCTGATCCCTGCCGTCGGCTCGGCCGAGTCTTTGTACGACGCGATCACGATGGCCTACGAGACCAATCCGGCGCTCCACGCCCAGCAGGCTCAGTTGCGCTCCACCGACGAGGGCCTGGTCCAAGCCAAGGCCGGCTATGGGCCGCAGGCGAGCGTTTCCGGCCAAGCCGGGTACAACGCCTATCAGGTCCATCAGCCGGCCGGCCCTTTCTCACCCGCCACCGTCGGCCGGTATTCAGCCAGCACCGCCACGGGGACGGTCACGCTGGCGCAACCCCTGTTCACCTCCGGAGCGGTGCGCGCGCAGGTGGACGCCGCCTCCGCCAACGTCGGCGCCGGCCGCCAGACACTGCGCCAAGCCGAGGCCCAGCTGATCGTCAATGTGATAACCGCCTATGAGGACGTCCGGCGCGATCGCGAGACGATCAAGGTGTTGAACACCGAGATCGATGCGCTGACCGACGAGTACAAAGAGACTAAAGCCCGCAGCGAGCTGGGCGACCTCACCAAGACCGATGTCAGCCAGTCCGCGGCGCGCGTGGCAGCGGCCCGTGCCCAACTGATCGTCGCCAAGGGGCAGCTCAACGCAAGCAACGCCGAGTACGTGGCCGTCGTGGGCCAGAGCCCGGGCGAGCTCGAGCCGGAACCGGACCTTCCTGGCGTCCCGACCACCGCTGACGACGCATTCGCCGCCGCCGATCAAGCAAATCCGGAGGTGCTCGCGGCGATCGAGGCCGAGCGCGCCGCCGACGCCCGCGTACGTCAAGCAAAATCGGCGTTCGGCCCGACGGTCTCGTTGCAGGTCACCGCCGGCGCGACACCCTACGAGCCCTACATCGGCGGACAGTACAACGAGGACCTGACGATCGGCCTGGTGTTCACTCAGCCGCTCTTCACCTCCGGCATCAACAGCTCGAAGGTCCGCGAGGCGCTGGACGACGACAACAAGGCGCAGTTCGACGTCGACGACGCCCGTCGCGGCGTCGTGGAGCAGATCGCAAAGAGCTGGGACCAGTTCGTCTCCCTGCGGAACGCCGGCGACGAGCAGACAAGGCAGCTCACGCTTGAGACCACTGCGGTCGAGGGCGATCGGGTGGAGGAACGTGCAGGCCTGCGCTCGAACATCGATCTGCTCAATGCCGAGCTGGAGCTGGCCAACACCCAGATCGGCCTGATCCAGAACCGCCACGACGCGTACGTCGCCAGCGCCAACCTGCTGGCCTCGATGGGGCGGCTCGAGCTTCGGCGACTGAGGTCCGACGCGAAGACGTATGACCCCGAGGCCGTGGCGAAGCGGATCGGGGACCCCTATGCGCCGCCGTGGACAGGGGTGGTCGCGGCGATCGACAGCATCGGAGTTCCGTCAGGCGCCCGACCCGTATCGTTCGACACGGGCGCGCCGCAGCCGGTGCATCCGTCGGTCTCCGGGGCCGAGCCCGTCGGGGTAGACCCGTAGGCGGCGGTCGCCGGGCGCTTACAGTATGGCGTCCGGGACGGCGGGCCTGACCACGCCGACGCCTTCATACTTCAGGCCAAAGGCCTCGACGGTGCCCGCGCGCCAATCAATGCGGCAGAAAGGGTAGTTGAAGATAGAGACGGGGATTTCGCCGTCGCGGTGCGACTGCCCAGACGACTCGTAGCCGCCGAAGGCGATCGCACTCCCGGCTTTCAGCGAGGCCGCCAGATGGGCTTTCAATTCGGCCGCCAAATCCGCTCTTCGCAGGTGGTCCGGCTCGCTCTGATAGGCGCGCCGCTGGTCGCGAGGGGCGAGGGTGAGCCAGGCGACCTCCAGAGGCGTCGCTGCGGCTTCCGGTTCACTCGCCCACAACGGAACGGGGAGGTTCGACATCGTTCACAGCGCTTGCAACGGTGGATCGGAACGCGGCGGAGCTTAACCATAGCGCGGGGCTGATCGGCCGTGAAGCGGGTTGCGGCGCGTGTGTGGCCAGCGACGGGCCTGCCAGGCGCTTTTCCTCGCGCCTTGCCGCGGTCCTGCGACTGCCCGCGGGCCGGCCGATGCTTCGCTCAAGGTCTTCCCGGCGCTCGCCGCCTCGCTGCGCCAGACAGGCGGTCAGTCCATTTTGTGCGGCTAAGCTGCTTTCGTGCTGCCGCGGGCCGCCATCACGTCCAGAACGGCCCCGACATAGGCCTCAGCATTCACGCGGGCCGCCGCGACGCCCCCGACGCCGCTCGCCTCGAGGGTCACAAAATCACCGCCGGCGGCGAACAGAGCTCTGAAGGCCTCCTTCTCCAGGAGCGCCGTCGGCAAGAGTTCCACCTGATGCTCGCGCAACTGCGCGACAACCGCCTTGATCGACCGCGGTTTGATCGCGGCCGGTATGCGCGTCAGAAGGCACCGATGTGGAAGCGGGCTTCCGCCGCGCTGACCGAATGCGTGGATCATCTCGGCCGCTTTAAGCGCCTCAAGCGCGTCCAATTGCGAGCCTCCCAATGGCGTGATGGCGAGGTCGGGACGTAACGTCGTGAACGCCATCGCGCCGCGGACCGAGCCTTCGGTGTCCAGGATGATCCAATCGGGTTCAAACCGTCTCGCGTCGCGCTCCGCATCCCTGATGTCCTGAACCGCCGGCGCTGGATGCACTGTGATCCGCTCGGGCCTGCCAGGGAGGCTGCTCCAGTGAACCAGCGGTTTGTTCGGATCCGAGTCGATCATCGCCACACGCCAGCCTCGCCCCGCGAGGCCCAAGGCGAGCACCAATGCCGCCGTGGTCTTTCCAGCGCCCCCCTTCGGGCTGATGAATGCGATCACGCGCAAGAAAACCTCGGGAGCAAAACTGTGCTTGCTGTGCGGCTCGGGAGAGCTCACTGGAACAGCCGAGACGCTCGTTGAACCCCGCCGAGCATCCGGCTGGGCGTGAGCGTCCGATGCGGCCCCCGAACGATGCTCCATGATCACCGCAGGTGCAAACGCCCATGTCTTAGCGTCGCGGCCGCCTGACCAGGCGCGTGGCGCAAGCGCCGGCGACGAGTTGTGTTGAGCCTCGACCGACCGTCACCCAGAAAGGTGTGCGTGAACGCGTTTCTCCAGGTCGCAGAGCAACGCGTCAGCGGCGGCACTGTCCGGCCGGCGGACATTGCGTTGCATCGCCGCCCGGGCGCAGGCGATATGGGCATCCAGAATGTGAAGAGGTTCCCGCAGGTAGGTCCGCGAATCGTCGATCACTCTTTGCAGCGACCCGGCGACGGCGGCGACCGCGGGGTAGTCATGAGCCTCAGCTAACCCTTTGATTTCGTTCACACGGATCGACAGAATCTGCGCCGTCTCTCCGTTATAGCCTTCGGCGTCGATGCGTTCGCGGACCACGTTGAGCTTATCGAGCTCGTCCTCAATCGATCGGGCGACGGTCTTGCCGAGATCCTTCAGAGCTTTCTCGGCCTTCGCCAAGCAGACGCGGTCCACGCCGCCGGACCGGCCGCCCACCTTCAGCTTGAGAACATTCGATACGGGCGTCACATCCACGAGGCGTTGCTGATTCACGGCGGCTCCTCACTGACGCCGATTCTTGGCGCCAATGTCTCAGGGTCGCGGCGCATCGTTAAGGAGTCGTTGTGGCCGGCCAAGGACTCGGCCCCGTCGCCTCTACAGGAGGAGGTAGGTCAGCTCGATGGCGATGATGACGAAAGCCACCGCGAGCGCGAGCGAGACGACGCCAGCGCGATCCAGCGGAAAGCGCGGGCCCGCGCCGAGCCACTGCATTTTCTTGGACATCTTCGTGTCCCCCACCCTCCGGTAGTTTCACGACCAAACACGGCTACAATGCGGCGCGCGGCGACGGCCTAAGGGCCGACGCAGCCCTGTGTCGGTTCCACAAGCGAAAGAAGACCAAAGCGGCGGCGGTATGCCGCACGAACAGCGTCGATCTGGGCCGGGTCGTCAGCTCGGCGCGGCAGGATAATCACCACGACCTTCGCCGGCCCATAGACTGCGCCGAGAGCCGGCCTCGGTGACAGGTCCTGGGCGTCGAGCACGGTGACGCCGTCACGAAAGCGCGGTGAAATCTCGCTGTTTACGAAGGAGGTGAAGTCCGTCTCGCTGACCCCCGGGCCAGGGCGGTCGCTCGCCACCCGCGGGAAGATCAACTCCGCTGTCGGGTGTTCGTCACTCGTTGGGCACGGCGGTGATGCGGATTGCCGTTGCGCGATTGGCGCGCCAGCGCAGGCGCAAAGTCCGAGCAACAGCACCAAGACAAGTACGGCTCGGTGCGGCCGCCCCATTGGGTCGCCTCCAGGGCGACACGCGAAAGACCGCCGTGCCGCCGCCCCCGCAAGCCGCGCTTTCATTCTTAGCAACAACGTTCAGAGTTGTCTCCGAAACATTAACGGTCGCGCGGATCCCGGCTTGCGACGGCCGAGCGCCGGCATGGGATTTGCCCCCAGCCAACCGCCGTGAGCACCGCTGAACAAGATCCGGGCATCGCCCGCGCGCCCGTCCCCATGCCGGTGGACCCTCTAGAAAGGGCCCTCCTCATCGACAAGATGCGGCAGCTCCTGACCGACCCGCGCGAAAAGGTCCGCTCAACGGGACGCCGGGTCTTGCATCGCACCCTCCAGCTTGTCCGGTTGGCCAAAGGACACAAATGGGCCGCCCTCGCCGGCGAGGGCGGCCATCATCGGCTGGCCCAGTTCCACCTCACCGATCTCGCGAGCAAGATCGCAATGGACTTCGCTTCGTGTGATCCGGAGCGCCACGCGCGCGCGAAAAGCGTGCTCGAAGAGGCATACGGCGCGTGCATGCTCGATCGACCGGATTGGCCGGCGCGTTGAAAGCTGGCCGCGCCGACCTGTCATATCCTGAACGGACCTGAACCGATTAACCAATCGGAAGGCGTTTCCGATCACGCTTAATCTTGAGCCGGCCGGCAGGAGGACCGATGCGCGTCTTGCTGATTGAAGATGACGTCGCCGCCGCACAAAGCATCGAGCTGATGCTCAAGTCGGAAGGCTTCAACGTCTATACGACCGACCTCGGAGAAGAGGGCGTGGATCTGGGTAAGATCTACGATTACGACCTCATTCTGCTCGACCTCGATCTCCCCGACATGAATGGGATGGAGGTTCTGCGTGCCCTGCGCATGTCGAAGATCGACACGCCGGTGATAATGCTCTCCGGTACGTCCGAGATCGACACCAAGGTAAAGACGTTCTCCGGCGGCGCTGACGACTACATGACTAAGCCGTTCAACAAGCATGAACTTGTGGCCCGTATCCACGCCGTGGTCCGCCGTTCGCAGGGCCACGCTCAGTCGGTGATCAAGACCGGCGACATCACCGTCAACCTTGACGCCAAGACCGTCGATGCGAACGGAGCGCGAGTCTATCTGACCCCGAAGGAATATCAGATGCTCGAGCTGCTCGCCCTGCGCAAAGGGACGACGATCACCAAGGAGATGTTCCTCAACCATCTCTACGACGGCATGGATGAGCCCGAGCTGAAGATCATCGACGTCTTCATCTGCAAACTGCGCAAGAAACTCGCGGCCGCCACCCACGGCAAGCACCACATCGAGACGATCTGGGGTCGCGGCTATGTGTTGCGCGACCCTGCGAAGAACGACGCTGCCGCGTAGGCGTCAAGCGGGGCGACCGACGGCCAAGCACCGTTAGGCAGTGTGGAACGCCGCGCCACACCTCGAGCGGAATCGTCTCGCGGTCCCCGCAGGCGGCGCCAAACGCGCAGGCACGAGACTTGTACCCGACCGGATGGGCTGAGCCAGAATGAGATGGGCGCCGGCTCGACCGGAGGTTCTACATGTCCTGCGTTGCGGTCGTGGCCAGGTCGAGACGTACAGGCCTGGAATTCCTCGTCCGTCGGCGCGATCGACTTGAGTGGATCGCCGCCGAGGGCGACGCCGATGTCTTTCGAAGTCTGCGAGACGCCACCCGTGCGGCCATGACCCTGCCCGGCAGGCTCCGGGCCTTCGCGCTGCCGGTCATCCGTCACGCCGCCGGCTAGCCAACCTGAGGGGCGGCGGCGGACTGGCGGCGACACCGTGCGTCCGAGTAGAGTGCGACAAGTGGGCCGGCGTTGGCGAGACACCGCAAGCGTCGAACTCCTTTCCCCATCGGCATTGGCAGGGGATGAATGTCACCCTTGGGCCGATAGCGGACTTTGGACTTCGGTGGCCGAGCCGCCGCAGCGCTGGGCGCAGAATCCGTGTGGCGGAGGGTTGAATTCGGGGTTTGGGAGCTAACCCCTTCGCGTGGCGATGATGCGCTTCTTCATGAGAAGCGCGACATCGAACAAAGTCCGCTGCTCGCCAATGCGCTCGAAGCCGCAGGCTCGATAGAATAGCTCGGCGTGACGATTGGCGACCACGTTTAGTGTCCCGGCGCCCCAGCGCGCCGCCATCGCCTCCGCGGCTTCCATCAAACGTGTGCCCACACCGGTTCTCCACACATCGGGGCGAACGAACAACGCTTCCAACTCGGCGTTTCCGTCGTCGCGGGGCAGCACGGTGCTGAATCCGACAATTTGGCCGTCGCACTCAGCGACGTAGACACGTCCATCGGCGATCTGTTCAGCTGGGAAACGGATGACGCCTGGATTGGCGAGAAGAGCTTCGCGCTGCGCCTCGACCGCGATCGAAGCGGCGAACATCAAGCTCTCGAGCGCAGTGTGTTCCGGTTCGGCGGCCCTGCGAACGTTGATAGTGGGATGGGATCGTTGTCGCATGCGTCGACAGCAGTCCTCCAACGTGTCGAGTACGCCAGCTGCGCTCGCCACCGCCCGCTGAATGATCGCAGCTCGCGGCGCCACCGCTACGCCATTCAACTGCTGGGCGACGCGCGCCACGGGGGCTCATCGCTGGCTGCGCAGCTTTGCCGCTCCCAAAACGGGGCTGAGGGTGCTGCTGTCGCAGACTTCCCAGATAAGCGTGCCGGTTCCATGATGGTGGCCCAACTCCGCGGAGGACTTCCATGTCGCGCGCTGGCCATGTGCATCACAGGGTCGATTGTTACGCTCGCATCGATCCGGCCACGCCGGTGGATCAAATTGAGCTGAGGGAGCTTAGCGACGCTGACGCGGTGGCTGAGGGAAAGCTCCACGCGCTGCAACGTGGCTGCGACTACTTCCTTGTGAGGGCCATCACGCGCAAGAGCCCTCTCGACAGCGGCCATGTTCTTTACGATAGCCGGCGGGGCTAAGGGGTGGAGGCTCGGCCCTCCCAGTCCGGCGCTTAGCGGGTCGCCGACGCTGCCTCGGACCGGTGTGCACGAACCCGCCAGCAGGACAACAACTGACCTTCACGCAACGTCGCGCGAGCGCGGTCAGCGACGATAACGGCTTGCGCCAAATTTAAGTCACAAATACACGGTGAAGACTCGTTTTTGTGGCTCTTGAATTCAAACTCGAGAGCTAATACTTAAGGGATATTAACTATCTTGCGACACTAAACTGCGTCGATTGAGGGGGGAATACACCGTGGCCGAACCTGAACCTCAGAACGTCTCGCTCGTCGGGCTAACGGTCGATATCGCCTCGGCGTATGTCAGCGCCAACAGGCTGGCGGCCGGCGATTTGCCCGGATTGATCCGGGCCGTCCACGGCGCCCTGGCGGGCGCGAGCGCGCCGGTCGAGGATCGGGCCGAGGCGCTGCGGCCAGCGGTCTCGATAAGGAAATCCGTGAACGACGACTTTCTGATCTGCCTGGAGGACGGGCTTCGGTTCAAATCGCTGAAGCGTCACTTGCGCACGAAATTCGGACTGTCGCCGGAGAGCTATCGCGAGAAATGGGGACTGCCAAAGAGCTACCCCATGGTTGCGCCCGCCTACACCGCGGCGCGCTCACGCTTGGCCAAACAGATGGGCCTGGGTGGAGCGAAGCGTGGAGCGACCAAGGCCAGACTGTCGGGCAAGAAGGCGCGATGAGGACGTCACAGCGCGTCGACCCTCTCGTCTCCGACCCGTAGACCGAGAAGCGAGGTGACGGCGGTGCCGGCCGGGCGCTGATCACCGCATCAGCGCGGCCGTGGTCACCGCCACCGCACCAAACGCGGTCGCCCAACAGAACAGGCTCCAGAGTACCTGGAAGGGATTGTCGTCGTGATCTGGCCGTCTGGCCCAGGAAACGGCGAGCTTGGGCATGGCCGAGCTCCATGTTGCCATCCTAGACCGCACTACGAACCAAACAGCCTGAATCGTCCGTCGCCGAAATTGGTAGACCATCCTTGAGTAGGCTCGGGCCCACCTGAAACTGCGCCCGGCGGCCGACACCGGCGTGCGCGTCAGCGAGGCGCTCAACCTCGCCAACCGGACCATCCGCCACTGACACGGCGCTCGCGCGCCTTCGGGCGGCGATCAGCGGATCGTCGTGAACCCCACCAGCCGCGCCCTCAACGCGTCGCGCGCCCAGTGGTGTACACGCATTGTGTTGGCTTCATCATGCTCGAGCAGACCTCGTGGAGCTGCGCGTCTCGCCAGCATGCCGCGTTCCGCCTGCGGTCGATAGCAGAGAGCGGCTCCGCCAGGGCGAACCGGCCGCCATTTTCGTCAAACTTAGGTCACAAACCCACCGCGAAGTCGTCACAGACGCACCTGCTCCTACGGACGCTGGCCGATCCGTTGGGGGCAGCGCTCATCCGCTGGGGCGGCAGGATGGACATCGACAGGATCGTTGTAAGGCTATCGTCGCCGGAGGCGCCCGAGCATCGCGGCAGCCAGCGCTACTTTGCCCGCCTCTTTGCGCGCAATCGCCTGAAGGTCACCATAACTGCAGATGTCGGTGTCGCAGGCGGCGCAGCGAATGACGAAGTCGTCGTCGGTTCCCTCGGGCCAAGCGATCTTCCCGCCGCATGACTTGCAATTGAATGTCGCGGTGAATGTACCTTCGGCCATTAGTCGAACCCGATGCGCCGAATGAGGGCGTTGACCGCTAGATAGCCTATCACCGCCGCCCCGGTTGCAGAACGGGTCGGCGTGCACGCCGCCGACCCGGTCTTACTAAGTAAGACAATTCCAGCGCCGTTCCGAGTCCCTTGCGGCGCGGCCCCGTGGTCCACGATGTCGCAGGAACACGATCGGCGGTGAAATCTACCGCGTCTGGGCGACCGCCTCCACGGGCTGGCGCGTGAGTGCAATCGAGCGGGCCTCGCCCTCCTTCAGCGATACCTTTTGCATGATCAGGCCGCCGAGGACGACGGGCGCCTGGTTCGGGCCCACCATCGCAGCATCGATCCAAAGCGCCGGCGCGATCACGTAGTAGGCGCCGGCGGGCAGCGCATTGAACGAGAAGCGGCCCTGCGCGTCGCAGGTCGCGCGCCGGTCAATATCACGCAGGCCGGCCGGTGGTATCGGCAGTGGGGCGCTCGCATCATGAAACGCGCTATCGCGCGCGCCGAAGGCGGTTGCGATGTAAGCGTCCGTCGGGTTTCCGGATGGCACCAGGGCGACGCTCAAGCCGGCGCAGGTGTGGGCCCCGCCCGCGACCGTGCGCAGTGTCGCGACGCCGGACAACGATGCGCTGCCCGACGCGGTTGACCACCGGTAGTCGGAGAGCGCGATCGGCGCGCCAACCAACCCCGCCGCCGACGCGTCGCCGGCCCGCGCGGCCATCGGCATGGCCGCAAGCGCCGCCAGCACGAACCAGCCGGCACGCCCGCCCTGAGCCCCGCGTCGGGTTCTTCGAGATGAACGAGCAAAGGCAGAGTCGCACACGGCTCTCTCCGCAATCCGTTGACACGCTTGGGAAAAGGCGCTCCTGGCGCAACGGCGCGCCGATAGGTGTGCGCAACGTTTTGGGCGCAAAGAAGGCGAATGCGGGCGCCGTTTGCCATGCGGCGAAGTGTGTGGGCGCCGCGCCACACCGGGCGGAGCCCGGCGAGTGGCTAGCTCAGCCGGGGCCGCAGGGTAGCGTCCAGCGACGACGCCGACGCAGCATGGTTTGTCGCGGGCGGCCGGCGCGGCGCACTCCCTGGCCGCTGCGTCAGTTCGGCTATGCGCACCCTCGTATGGTGCGCCAGCGCCAGGTGGATCGTAGGCGCAGGCCGGGGCGAGCGCGCTTGCACGGCGACCCTTGGCGGCCTCGCGAGGGCGGGCGGCGGCTTCGCAGCGACATTCAGCCCGCACAGGAGCTGGAGCAGACTCGTTCCACTGCCTCGCGGTGTGGCGCGGTCGAGCGCGCTCGGCGCGCCGCGGAAACCGGCCGCGCTCGCGGCGACGGCCGTGACCCTCAAGGCGTGCACCGTGCCGCGGGCGCAGTCGAGCTCGTAGTAGATTGCGCTTCGGGGTTTGAGGTTGGCCAGGTCGGCGGCGGACTCATACGAGATCACGGACATCCGCCCGTCGCTGTCGAGCCCGTTCAGGCTTGCGGCGGGGGGAACATATCCGGCCATCAGCGCTTGGGCGTTGCGAGCCGCGATCGCCCGGCCGGTCGCACCGGTCGGCGCGATGGCGTTGATTTCGCGCTGATCGATGCACTTCGTCCACACCCCGACGTTGCGGCCGTGACCTCGGGTGACGCCGCTCGCGTCGAAGAAACAGACCGCCGGGTGCAGGTTCGCCGCCGTTCCGTCGAACAGCTTCCAGTCCACGAGGCAGCTCTGCGTCGGCGCTGGACCGGCGAGCGCCCAGACGAGGCCCGCGCCCGCCGCCCAGGGCCACCGCCAGATCTTAGCGGTGCGCACGGGCGACTGCGACGTGCCGCTCGCCGGCGGAGTGTGTGGTTTCCTAGCCATCCCAACAGCTTGGTCGGCAGCCCCGCGAATCACCTGTTGAGCTTTCCGCCCCAGCGCCGAGCTGTCCAGAGGGATCAACGAAAGCCGAACACGCGGCCCAGATAGTCGTCGAAGTTCTTGAGGAGCACCGCGTTGCCCGAGCGGGGCCAACGTCGCTCGGGCGGCGAGCGGCGACGACCGAGCGGATGGAACCGGCCTTTCTGTGTGTGCGCCTTCAGGCCCAGGAGCATGATTCGGCTCAGGTCGAGGACACGATCGGGCGCGCTGAAGGATCCATGCAGACTGCCGAGATAGGCCGGCATGGCGCGCGCGAAAGGCAGCGCGTCGATCACCTTCACGGCCGGCAGGTATGGCCCCTGCCAATCCAGCACCTCCAGCGAGGGGTACACGCCGCCCTTGTCGGTATGCAGCTGCTGGATCTGCAGGATGATCTGGCCGCCGCTGAGGGTCCGGTAGGCGACCAGGTCGCCCGGCGCCCAGTCGCAGGCGCAGGGGAGATTGCGACGTACCGGACGCGGCTCAGGTTGCGGCGCGAGGAGCTTTGCGCGGGTCTCGGCGAGGATCTTGCGCCGCGGCGCCTCAGCCTTCGCGCCCAACCAGGCAGCGATGGCGCTCCCGTCGTCGATCACCGACAGGGCGGCGTCTCGCACGCGGTCGTCTAGCCGGCCGAGCGTCCATTGCGTAACAGCAAGCGCGATCCACACGGTCGCGGCATAGGCGGGATCGTCGGGACGGGGCGCATATTCGGCGACGATCTTGTCCGTGGCCGCCGCGGAGGTCAGGCCCTCGGCGATGGCGTCGCGATAGTCCTCGCGCACGTCGCTCGCCGTGTCGTCAGAGAAGATCGCCGGTCCCCAGGCGCCCATGCGTTCAGTCTAGCCTATCGTGCGCTCCGGCGTATGGCGGCGTCGGCCCGCCGCCTAGCCAAATGCGCGTTGCAGACCTCCATTACCCCCTGGCCGAAGCGGCCGGCCCGGTGGAGCGCGCCTCTCTTTCGTTCATCGGCGGCGCGTAAGTCTGCAGCAGTTCAGCGAGCTCGGTTCGGCGCTGAGCGGCGGTGATGTTCAGACGCGTGTAGAGCGCGCTCGCGCCAAAGCTCTGCTCGGCCTCGGTCCAGCGATCCTGCGCATGCGTCGCGAGATCGTCGGTCTCGCCGACATAAATGACCTCTGGCGCTGCAGCATCACCGCGCGCGTAGAGGAAATTGCCGGACATGCGCGGTAAAGCCTGGCCGGTCCGATGCAACACATACCGGAAGCATTCGCCAGAACGGGTGCGAACGTCGACTTGATCCTTCACAACTCGCACTCCTTGCTGGCCCGGCGGATCAGGGGACGGCGGGGCTCCGCGGGAGACATCGCGGAGCCTCCGTTGCGCTGTCGCTCACGGTTCGGGCATTGGACCCTAGGCTGCGACCCGTCTCGGACTATGCCTGGTTGGAGTCTCGCCGCTAGCTCATTCGCCCAGCGAGCGACATCCGCTTCGGGGGGCTCTCTACTCCACCCCAGCTGTTTCTCGTGCCTCGCGTACGGCGTATGCTTCGAGCCATCTAACCGGGGTGAGCGGCGGGCTTGCCGGCAATTCTGAGGCGACGAAGCGCGGATGGCTAAGGACCAGACCCTGCAGGCTAGCGATGGGGACGAGCAGGTTCAGTCGCGCGAAGTCGTCAGACTATCGGACGCTAGCGAACCGGTCACACTGCGGATTCGACGATTGCAATGGGAGGCAAAAGTGCTTGCCGCTGAGCACGCCGAGGGGTTCGGGGCCGAAATGCTCGCCCTGGCAGGACAGGCCCGCGAGATCGCAGATGGTGGCGACGCCTACCCTCCGGGGGTTAGAGAGCTCGCTTTGCGGATCGCCGTCGACCTCGAGCACACCGCCAAGTCACTGGTCGCCATCGTGCATCAAGTCGGCCCTCGGTCTTAACCCAGGCTCTTCGAGCCCGACGTCGCGCGAAGCGAGCCCCTGGCTGTATCGCCGCGGCTCTGGCCGCTAGGGGTAGGTCCGACGCGAGCGGCGGCCAGCGCCAAGCGTCACTGCGAACTCAATGCCCCGGCGCGTCGGCCGGCGAACCACCTGTTAATGCCGTCGATGTACCCAGAGCGGAACGAGGCTCGGAGCGGGTTCCAATACGACGCGGACAGAACCGCGGGCCGTCCAAACGCCGGCTCGCACGACATACACACCCGGAGTGAGGTCATGACGCGGATAGCATCGGCAACATTGGCAGTCCTGGCGGCGATAACAGCTCTCGCCGCAACGAGTGAGTCCCTGGCTAATCCGGTGCGCGAGCTGCCTATCCGACCAATGGAAAAGCCGTTCAGGGTGCTCGGGCTGGGTCGGCTGACCTGCGGCGATTGGGTTGGGCTGCGCCGGGTCACTTCAAAGGGCGAGGACCCGTCGACCACGGCAGTGATCAGTTGGACGCAAGGCTACCTGACCGCCTACGACACATTCATCCGCCCGGACGGCGACATAGCCGGGCCGACCAATCCCGCGACACTCGAAGCCTGGTACGACACCTACTGCGCGAGCCACCCGATGGTCAGCTTCGCAGCAGCGACGGTCGACCTTCTGCTCGCGCTTGAAGCGCAAGACGGCCAGGCCCTGAGACCGCAACCCTAGTCAGCACGACATGCGCGGCCAAGGTGGTGGGAGGCCGGTTCGCCATTACGCGAAGTCCGTTCGCTCCACCAGCCAAGCTCACCGTGAGCGAGGATGATCCTGAAGCTCAACTAGACCCCGCTTTGAGCCGAGGCCTTCGTAGAAATAGCCTACCGGCACGTCGAGCGCCTGAGCCAGGGCCCAGACGCGCTCCGCGGACATCTTGTTCACGCCCCACTCGTATTTCTGGATCTGCTGGAAGCGCACGCCGATAGCTGCGCCGAGCTGCTTTTGGGTCATGCCGATCGCGCGCCGGCGGCGGCGGACGCACGCGCCCAAATGCTCATCGACCGTGGAGCCCATAGCGTAGCAACCAGCGCCGTTAATCATGGCGTGCCGTCTCGGCACACCGCTGCATTGCAATGCAAGGTTGGGGCCGGGCCGCACGGATCGAGACCCTCAGGCACGATTCCGCAGCCCTGCCCGTGAGCGACTGGGGAGCGAGCACCCGCTGATGGGTCGTTCGCGGGTGCGAAGAGCGGCGTTCCGCTAGGCGCGCTTGGGATTGCATCGAATCGCGCTCGGCCCCGACAATGGGTGGGCCAGCCGCTAGCCCCCCGGCAGCGGCTGGCCCGGCGCCCGAGGGGGAAGGCGCCCTTTGCGTTGTGTCGTCTCTCTACCTTCGCGCGGACTCACTTAAGTCCGCGCGAGGGGACCCCGCAACTGCTGTGTTTCAAGAATCTGCGTTTAGGCGCCGATTGCCGCCCGAGCGAGCAGGAAGGTGCTTTCGAGGAGCGCAGCTAGTGAGCAAACGCCGCCAAGAGAGCGAGAGCGGCAACGACGGTAAGTCCCGCCGTGACAGCCAGCCAGAACACGACAACGCGTATCGCCGCATCGCCGCCTGAGCGCGCTTGCGCGACCTCTTCGTCTATCGCCGGCGGTTGTCTCGCCATGCGGCGAGCATAGACAAGCTTTGCTCCAACTCCGTTAACCCGGCCAGCACGCCGACGCGGGGCATGGGTTGTTGAGCAGACGTCCCTAAGTTTGCCGCGCCGCGAGCTGCCTCCAGAGGGTTCGATTGGCCTGGAATCCGTCTGCGTCGTTGCGCAGGTCCCGGCGGCCAGTGAAGCGGAGCCCCCGCAGGTCATCCTGGCGCCAGACAAGGGCGAGTCGAACAGCAGCCCACCCCCCGCTCGGGCGATCAGGTGCGCGGGCCAACCTGACGCAGAATCGCCTTCAGTGACTTGGCATTGACCTCGAGGCTTGCGGCCAATCGTGCCGCCAGATCGCGGATACCAGGAGGATAAGCCTCGCCACCGTCGGCGATCTCAAGCGCGCGGGCAGCCATCGCAAGCATGTCGGTGGCGAACCCCTCGCTGTTCTCGGCCGCCAACACCTTCGCTTCCCATTGGAGGCGACCAATTCGGTCTGCAACGCGCTCAGCGGCGTGAACGAGGCTAACGACCGCGGTCCCGGGCCGGTCAGATTTGTCCGATACTGTCATTGATCTAGCAGGGGCCAAGCGGCCCGGCGGTGGGCAGCGCGAAGGCGCGATTCGACGGTGCAAGGGTGAGCGCCGCTCTGGTGGCCGAACGAACATCCGCGAAGCGCGTGGCGAGCTGTTCGACCGTTGACCATCGTGTCGCCGGCGCGACTTCGGCCAGGTACTGGAGCCCCCGAGGGCTCTTTCTTGCGACAATCGCGACCGTCATGGGGGTCTCCCGGTTCGCCCGATCCCATATCGGGCCAGCGCCTGTCGGAGACTCAAGGTTCGCGCCACAGGCGAGCCGGAGCGAACTGACCGGCGGGTTCGGCTCTATCCGGACACCGACGCTCGCCGAAAAACCGGGCATCACGCTGGAGGACCGTTTGGCCGATCGCGTGACCGGCAAGGGGGCAGACGGCCCGGCGCTTAGCCTAAGTCTGCCGCGCCGCGAGCTGCCGCCACAGGGTTCGAATGACCTGGAAACCGTCCGCGTCGCTGCGCAGGTCGCGGCGGCTAGTGAAGCGGAGCCCCACGCGGTCGTCCTGGCGCCAGACAAGGGCGCAGTCGAATAGCAGCCCATCGGAGACGATCAAGAGCTGCATCGCCGCCGGCAGGTCGGCGCGACCCGCAAGGTGGATTCCGGCGCCCCCGAGGGAAAGGTCCCGCACGGTGCAATCGACGCCATTAGGCGCGCCGTCCATGATGATCCGGCCCGGCTTCAGACTGAGGGCTCTCGGCGAGGCCCGCTGCTCAACGGCGTTTTGCCCCTCGCTCCCCGCGGCCGCCCGCTCAACCGCCTCCGGACGCGCCTGCGGCCTCGTGACGTCGGACGACGCCCCCTCCTCGCCGGGCGGCGAGGTTCGGCGGCCAAATACCGGGCGTCCAGGACTGTGCACCGCACTCTCTCCGACAGCGCGAATCTCGCGGAGATGCTGGGCCAGAATGGGACAGGGTCAAGTCTGGCGTACCGGCCCCGTTAGGGGCGGCGCCTACCGGCGTCACAGGCAGCAAGTTGGCCGGCGCGCTGGCCCTGTCGTTAAGGCTCCCTGGGGCGCATTTTGCCGAGAACAGGGAAAAACCAGCATTTTGGGCCCGATAACAGGCTGTCTGGACAAGCCGAGCGGAGCCGCGAGCTGGAATTATCACGCTTATTTCAGTATGTTGATCGGAGTCGGCGAGCTCGCTCCTGTTAATCGACGGAACAGGCGGAAAATCGCCCGTAACAGGCGCGGAAATCGACTTTCAGACGCCGTTTTGCGGGGTAACAGGCTCGCGCCGCCGCCCGTCGAGGATCGGGCGTTGGCGGCCCAGGCGTGCAGGATCTCGCTCTTTTTCCAACCGTTCGCAGCTTCGCAGCAGGCGGCCCCGGCAGAACGCCGCCCGGCCGGTCAGTCCAGCAGCGCAATAAGTCGGTAAGCTTAAGCACACTTTGTGATTGCAAAGTTACAAGCTTCGAGGTTCAACGGGGGCGCACTGATCTTCTACCGCCGCGAGCCCGGTTAGCCGGGCTCAGCCTGGGCTTACGCCCAGAAGGTCCAGCGGCCTTGTCTTGAGAGAGTGGGACAGGGACGCGTGATGACGTCTGAATCTGCGCAAGAGCCGGCTCTGGCCGGGCGCCGGCTCGCTGTCGTCTATGTGGCCGTCTTGAGTCTCTCTCCGGATCCTCGCAACGCCAGGACCCATGCCAGGCGCCAGATCGAACAGATCAAGGCGTCGATCGCCGAATTCGGCTTCACGAACCCTGTTCTCGCTGACCCGGAAGGACGGCTGATCGCCGGTCACGGGCGATTGATCGCAGCGCGAGAGCTGGGGATGGCCGAAATCCCGGTGGTCTTCCTCGCCGGGCTTAGCGAAACCCAGAAGAAGGCGCTTCGCCTCGCCGACAACAAGATCGCGCTCAACGCCGGATGGGACGTCGAGATCCTAAAGCTTGAGCTGGCCGAACTCTCGCTGGGAGAGGTGGACATCGATCTCGGCCTGACCGGGTTCAGCACAGGCGAAATCGACGTCATCTTGAAGGGCAGTCCCGACCCGGACGACGAGGTGATCCCGCCGACGCCGACGAACCCGATAACGCGGCCCGGGGACATCTACCAGCTCGACAAACACCGCATCGGCTGCGGCGATGGGCGAGACCTAGAGTTCCTTCGCGCCGTGGTCGGCGAGGACGCGAGGGTCGCCGCTGCCTTCCTGGACCCGCCCTACAACGTCAAGATCAACGGCCACGCCAACGCCAAGGGCCGCCACCGCGAATTTGTTATGGCGTCCGGCGAGATGGGGCCTGAGGAGTTCCGGGCGTTCCTTACGGAGACCCTCGGCTCCTGTGTCGCGGTCTCTAAGCCCGGTGCGGTGCATTTCGTCACCATCGACTGGCGGCACAACATAGACGTGCAGACGGTGGCGGAGGGCCTCTACGACGAGCTCCTCAACATCTGCATCTGGAATAAGAGCAACGCCGGCATGGGTTCGCTCTACCGCTCAAAGCACGAGCTGGTGTTCGTCTATCGTGTGCCGGGAGCGGCGCACACAAACGCCGTCGAGCTTGGCCGACATGGGCGCAATCGCACCAACGTGTGGGACTACGCCTCGGTCAACTCGATGCGGGGGAGCCGGCGCGAGGACCTTGCGCTGCATCCCACAGTTAAACCGGTGGCGATGGTCGCCGACGCGTTCTGCGATGTCACCCGGCAAGGAGAGCTTGTGCTCGACACCTTCCTGGGCTCGGGCACGAGCCTGATCGCGGCGGAACGGGTCGGCCGCCGCTTCCGCGGGCTCGACATCGACCCGGCCTACATCGATGTCGCGATCGAGCGCTGGCGCTCGATCACTGGGAAGGAGCCGCGGCGCGTGAGCCGCACCGACGAGGAGTTGCCGGCATGAACCGAGGACCTGATGGGCGCTTCACCCAAGGGCGATCACCCAACCCAGCAGGGCGTCCCCGCAAAGCGTCGCCGGCGGCGGCCTCGGCGTTCGACGTCATCCTCGACCAGATGGTCCCGGTCACTCAAGACGGCGTCGCCCGCGAGGTTACGGTCGAGGAGGCCTTGCAGCATGAGACCCTCCGGGCCGCGTTAAAGGGCCAGCGCCGCGCATTTCGCGCCGTCCTGGGCTGGATCGACGCGCGTGAAAGGGCGCGGGGCGCGCTCCGGCCACAGTTCCCGGAGATTACTTTGGAGTTTGAGCATGACCCGAGCAATGCGGACGAGGCGATGAGCATACTCGGCATAACAGGCCCGAACCCCAACCCGCGCCACGAGACGGCTAAGCTTCAGACCTGGGTGACGCAGGCGGCGCTTAGCCGGCCAGGACGCCCTCGCTCGCAAGCCAGCGTCGCGGCGATCAAGCAGGCTACCCTCGAGCCCGAACGGCTCAGATGGACGAGGAGGTTTTCGAGTGAGCGCAACAACGATGAATGATGACGACGCCGTAGGCTATCGCCGCCCGCCCGCATCGACCCGCTTTAGGAAAGGCCGGAGCGGCAATGAAAAAGGACGGCCCCCGAACCGGCGCCGTGCCCTCCCCTATGACGCCGTTCTGGGGCAGAAGGTGACGATCCGCGAGGATGGGCGAGAGCGGCGCGAGGACGCGGACAAGGCCTTCCTACTGTATCTCACAAAAAAAGGGTTGCAGGGCGACACCGCCACCGCTCGCGACTTGCTCGCCTCCCTCGAAGCTGCCCGCGCCCGGCGGGGGCCGGCTGACGTCATCGAACCGCTCCGCATCGTGTTCGTCGGGAAGATCTTCGCCAGCGCACTGGAGCCGCTCGGGCTTGCCGTTAAGACCCTTCGGCAAAACAAGGAACGCGCCCGCTGGCTCTTGAAGCGTTGGATTGTCGAGGCCGCTTTGAAGCGGCTCGGACCGCGCCGGCTGAGCGCCGAAGAGCAACGCAAAGTTTGGGGCGCGACGCATACGCCTGACAAAGTCCGATGGCCTGACTGGTGGACGGAGTATCGCGGCCCAGCCGCTCCGGGCGCCGTTTGGGAAGGAGTGACCTCGAGCGAGGCGCCCGACCTGCAGGGCGCTACCTCGCTGTCGGGCAGTCACACCGCGAAACGACGAGGCACGATGGGCACCCGTCGCGGGCAGGGTCGGTTTCGGCCGTCCCGGCTGTAATGCTCCCTACTGCTCCATCCCGCGAAGGCCGAGGGCGCGCGGTGCTGCGTGCGCCGAGGAGCGCCGAGCGGGTGCGGCGTCCGGGAAGGTGACCGGCGTAAACCCGCTCGGCTGAGCGTAAGCGAGAGCCGGAATGGGAGAGGCGGGCTGAGCCTCGGGCGTGACCCCGGTGGGGGGGCTGGGCGCCGCCTGGCTGCCCGCGCGCGAAGCGGCTGTTGGCGCCCCGGCGGCGATGGGTCGGGCCACGATGTGGGGTGTGACCATGATGTAGAGTTCGGTCTTCGACCGCGTCCCGGTGCGGAGCCCGAGAAGGTCCGAAAGGATTGGGACCTTTCCGATGCCGGGCAGATCGGTGTTGGAGGCGATGTCGCTCTCCTCGGTCAGACCGCCGATGACGAAGGTCTGCCCGTCGCGCACGGTGGCCGAGGTTTCGGCCTCGCGCTGGCTGATCGTGGGATAGCCTTGCGAGACGCCGGTCACGGTGGAGACGACGCAGAACACATGCGAGGTCACGAAGCCGTCGTCGCTGACCCTGGGTGCAATCTGCAGCGTCACGCCAACGTTTACATACTGAACCTGCTGCGAGACGGCGTTCACGCCGGATAGCGCGATGGAGGTCAGGATCGGCAACGCGTCGCCGGTGATGATCTTCGCCGTCGAGCCGCTTTGGGCCGAGATGCGTGGCCTCGATACGATCCGGCCGTGACCGGCCTGCACCTGCGCCGAGACCGCCGCCTGCAGTGACACGCTGGTCAAAGGATGGTTCGAGGGCAGGCCGGCGGGGATGAAGGCCCCCGTCTGCACCGAGGCGACGGCGATC
Organism: uncultured Alphaproteobacteria bacterium; assembly: GCA_963794315.1. Lineage (GTDB taxonomy): Bacteria > Pseudomonadota > Alphaproteobacteria > Caulobacterales > Caulobacteraceae > Poindextera. The sequence continues at coordinate 2,241,775 of CAWCDF010000002.1, read as the reverse complement.
TGATTGCTGCTGTTGTTGAAGTCGAGCCCGACATTCTTGGCCCCGGATTCGTCCAACTCCACGAACACCGTCTCGAGCAGCACGCTCTGGACCGGAACGTCGATCTTGGCGATCTTCTCCTTCAGACGCGCGATCCGTTCCGGCGATCCCTTGATGATGACCGCGTTCAACCGGCGGTCGATCGCGATCGTATCGTCGACGGATTGAGCCAGCGGGTCGGTCGAGGCCTCGTTGGCCTGCGATGCAGGAGGCGCCAGGTTCGAGGCGCCCATGCCGGCGGATCCGAACGCAGGTTCCTGCGGTACAAAGCCGTCGTTGGACTTCACGCCCGGCGCATCGGTCAGGGCGCCGACGACCTCGCTCACGTCCGCATACTTCAAGAACACGACGGCGAAGCCGGCGCCGCTCGCGGCCGGCTCGGCCGGAGGCGGCGGCGGAACGCTGGCGGGCGGCGCCCCCTGCCCGGCGGCCTGGGCAAAGGCGGCGACGGGCGCGGCCAGCACCAGGGCGAACAGCGACAACTTGATAAGCCGGCTGGAGCCCGGTAGCCGACCCGACCGTCCGGTCAAATGTCTGCGCGTCAAGTTAGGGCTGCCCACGAATCGACGAGCATTATGCGCGCCATCAGCCGGTTGAGAGCAACCAGCGCATTCCCGGCTGCCCGATGCCTTCAACAGCCGCCTATGGCGCAAGCGTGTCGCTGGCGGCCACCACCGCGGGCGGGCGCTGCACGATGTGAGGCGTGACCACGATATAGAGCTCGGTCTTCGAGCGCGTGTCGGTCTGGAAGCCGAGCAGGTCGCGAAGCACCGGGACCTTGCCGACTCCCGGAAGGTCGGTGCGGGAGGCGATGTCGCTCTCCTCGGTCAGGCCTCCGATGACGAAGGTCTCGCCGTCGCGCACGGTGGCGGACGTCTCCGCCTCCCGCTGGCTGATCGTCGGGTAGCCCTGCGACGTGCCGGTGACGCTGGAGACCACGCAGAACACGTGCGAGGTGACGAACCCGTCGTCGCTGACCCTGGGGGCGATCTGCAGCGTTACGCCGACGTTGACGTATTGGACCTGCTGCGAGACGGCGTTGACCCCGGAAAGCGCGATGGAGGTCAGGATCGGCAGGGCGTCGCCAGTGATGATCTTCGCGGTCGAGCCGCTCTGGGCGGAGATCCGCGGCTTGGAGACGATGCGTCCGTGGCCGGACTGGACCTGGGCGTGCGATGGCCGCCTGCAGCGAGACGCTGGTGAGCGAGTGGGCGCCCGTCACCCCCGGCGGGATGAAGGCGCCGGTCTGGAAGGTGGCGACGGCGAGCTGGCTGCTGGTGTTGTTGAAGTCGAGGCCGACGTTCTTAGCCCCGGTCTCGTCCAGCTCGACGAACTCGGTTTCCAAGAGCACGCTTTGCACCGGCACGTCGATCTGGGCGATCCTCTCCTTCAGGCTTGCGATACGTTCGGGTGACCCCTTGAGGATGATCGCGTTCAGGCGCCGATCGACCGCGATCGAGTTGTCGACCGACTGAGCCAGAGGGTCGCTCGAGGCCTCGTCGGTCTGCTCGGGGGCCGGCGCGTAGGTCGCCCCGCCCATGCCCGCGGAGCCGAACGCCGGTTCGTGCGGCACGAAAACGTCGTTGGACTTTACGCTCAAGCCTTCAGTCAGAAGGCCGACGACCTCGCTGACGTCGGCGTATTTCAGGAACACGACCTCGAATCCGATCCTCGCCCGGCGCAGCGGTCGACAGACTGAGGCAGTCCGACGGGACCGGCCGTGACGGGCGGCGGAGCGGCCAGGGTCGACGGCGCAAGTGTGAGACTTATGGCGGTGGTCCCGACAGGCGCGGCCGTGATGCGCGCCTTTACCGACGTCGAAAAGTGCAGGATCTCGAGGTTGTTCTGCTGGTCGAAGGCGACGAAACGCAGCAGGCCATGCAAGCCTTGCGGCGCGCTTGCGGTTAGTCCGCGCGAGCTCAAGGCGAGCGCGATCGACGGGCTCGTCGAGTCATTGTTGATGATCGAGAACCTTGGCGCGAGCGGTTGGAATGTCAGCAGGACGAGCGTCTGGCCGCCCGGCTGCTCCGTGGCGGAAACGGCGGTCAGGACCGCGGGAAACGTGGGGGTCTGGGCGCGAGCGTGCTGCCCCCAGCCGGTTGTCGCAAGCACCAACAAAGCCAGCAGGCAGCGCCGGACCAGGGCCAGTCCGCACCGCTCTCCGCGGCCGGGTTGAGCAATCATCGACAGACGCACCCCCGATCGAAACGGGTGAAGGCGCACCCGCGGATCGAATCGCAACTATGGCGCCGTTCGGTCCGAATGTCGTCGCGGCGCCCGCGTGGGTAGTGTCTCAGTTTCCCAAATCTAGCGGAAGAGGCGCGGCAGACAGAGGCCGATATACAGCCCCATTGTCGGACCGACGACCGCCCAGCGGGTCAGCCACTGATTGTTGCCGGGCCACGTCATCACGCTTGCAAGCGGAACGAGGAAAAACGCGACCACGGTCAGCAAGTAGGGGAAGGCTGTCTTCCAGCGCATGCCGGCAGTCTATGCTGTAGCGCCCTTCTTGTAAGGCCCGCGTGGCCCGCGCTTTCCGGGCGCCGCTTTCGGGCGCCGCGCTTCTTGGGAAACTGAGACACTACCCCCGCGTGCGCAACCGCCCCGCGCTCGCCGCCAGGCGGCGCGGGGGCGGTCGCCCACTCAGAACGCGCTATCACCAACGGGCGTGCCGAGACCTGAAGGGCCGTCGTAGCCGGCTTCCGCGGTGCAGAAATACGCCGGAGAACAAGCGCCATCGCTGCCCGATCTCACGTCGTTGAGCCGCGCGGGCAGGCCGGGTACGCCCCATGGGAACGGCAGCGAATAGACGGCTGGCGAGGACGGCGCGGGCAGGCCCCTCTCGCCGTAGATGCCGCTGATGATCTGCGCGGAGACGCTCGTCCCGCCGAAGATATAGAAGCCCGGCGCGTTGGGCGGGATGTTCATATAGACCACCACTCCGGTGTCGGGGTCGGCCACCGCCGAAACGTCGTTCAGCATACGGCGCGGGCAGCCCGTGTCGTTGGCCATGTCGGTGTTGCTGGACGTCTGCCAGGACGGCTGCCGGTAGACGGCGCTGCAGCCGCTGCCGGAGCCGGACCAGGCGGTCTCGACCCGAGGACCATTCCCATAGACCAGGCTGGTGCCGCCGACCGCGATCACGCTGGGCGACGATGCCGGGAACTCAACGCCGTAACCGCTATCGCCGGCGCTCGCCGTGATGTTCACCCCGGGATGGGTGAAATAGGCTGTGCTGTAGAACGTCGTGCCGCCCTCGCCGCCCCCGTAGCTGTTGCCGATTGCGAGTGCGCCGAGGCTCACCGCCGTGTTTTCCGCCGTGCCAAGCGCGCCGTAGCCGTTGGAACTCGCCTGCACGAGCAGAATGCTGCAGTTGGGGCACATGGCGCTGACCATGTCCAAGTCCAGAGCCTGCTCCTCGTCCCAGCCGGCGTTGGCTTGCGGCGGACGGGTTCCACCGGTCTGGTTGACGATGCGCAGACAAGGCGTCCCCGCCGACCACGATGCGCAGGACGCCAGCGGGGGCAAACCATTGGCCGAACGATAGGTCGCGAGGTCGGCAGCCGCGTTGGGATAGCCGTAGGCGTCGACGATCGCCACGACCGTGCGAGGCGTGCCGACGCCGGTCACGCCGTAAGCCGCGCGGATTTGGCTTGCCCAGTAAGGCCCGCCGGATACGGCGGCCGCAGCGGCTGGCCTGGCGCCGCGCGAGCGAGCGATCATGCGGAGGGGCCGACCGGTGATGTCGCTCACGAGGTGGGCATGGCACCGCGCCGCCCCGGCGACGTCGCCCCCGTTACAGGCCTGGACGTGATACGAGCGCCCCGATCGCTCGACGAATGCGGACATCGACGCCGACGCCGAGGCCGCGGAGAACAGAACGGCGCACACCAGCGCCAATGCAGCAGTCGATTTCACCCCACCCTCCGTTCTGGAATCGTTACCCACAACCCCGTGCGGCATCTCATGACCGTCGCGGCCGCTACCGCGTGGGACAGGCTGAAGAGTAACCAGCTTGCGTTAATAAATTTTCCAGCGCGCGTGCCTCGCTCTGGAGCCGGCGTCACAGGCAGCGAGTTGGCCGGCGCGCTGGCCCTGTCGTTAAGGCGGCTTGGGGCGTGCATTTTGCCGAGAACAGGGAAAAACCAGCATTTTGGGCCCGATAACAGGCTGTCTGGACAAGCCGAGCGGAGCCGCGAGCTGGAATTATCACGCTATTTCAGTATGTTGATCAGAGTTGCGAGCTCGCTCCTGTTAATCGACGGAACAGGCGGAAAATCGCCCGTAACAGGCGCGGAAATCGACTTTCAGACGCCGTTTTGCGGGGTAACAGGCTCGCGCCGCCGCCCGTCGAGGATCGGGCGTTGGCGGCCCAGGCGTGCAGGATCTCGCTCTTTTTCCAACCGTCGAGGTTGAAGCAGGCGGCCCCGGCAGAACGCCGCCCGGCCGGTCAGTCCAGCAGCGCAATCGGTAAGCTTAAGCACACTTTGTGATTGCAAAGTTACAAGCTTCGAGGTTCAAGGGGGGCGCATTGATCTTCTACCGCCGCGAGCCCGGTTAGCCGGGCTCACCTGGGCTTACGCCCAGAAGGTCCAGCGGCCTTGTCTTGACAGCTGTGGGACAGGTGCTGCGCGATGACGCATGAATCTGGGCACGGAACGAATCTGACTGGCCGCCGGCTTGCGGTCGCCTACGAGGCTATCTCGGGTCTTTCTCCCGACCCCCGTAACGCCAGGACGCACCCCAGGCGCCAGATCGATCAGATTAAGGCGTCGATCGCCGAGTTCGGCTTCACGAACCCTATTCTCGCCGACCCGGAAGGACGGCTGATCGCCGGTCACGGGCGACTGATCGCAGCGCGAGAGCTGGGGATGGCCGAAGTCCCGGTGATCCTTCTCGCCGAGCTCAGCGAGGCTCAGAAGAAGGCGCTTCGCCTCGCCGACAACAAGATCGCGCTCAACGCCGGATGGGACGTCGAGATCCTAAAGCTTGAGCTGGCCGAACTGTCGCTGGGAGAGGTGGACATCGATCTCGGCCTGACCGGCTTCAGCACTGGCGAAATCGACGTCATCTTGAAGGGCAGTCCCGACCCGGACGACGAGGTGATCCCGCCGACGCCGACGAACCCGACGACGCGGCCCGGCGACATCTACCAGCTCGACAAACACCGCATCGGCTGCGGCGATGGGCGAGACCTTGAGTTCCTTCGCGCCGTGGTCGGCGAGGACGAGAGGGTCGCCGCGGCTTTCCTGGACCCGCCCTACAACGTCAAGATTAACGGCCACGCCAACGCCAAGGGCCGTCACCGCGAATTTGTTATGGCGTCCGGCGAGATGACACCTGAGGCTTTCAGGGCGTTCCTTACGGAGAGCCTGGGCTCCTGTGTCGCGGTCTCCAAGCCTGGCGCGGTTCATTTCATCACCATCGACTGGCGGCACAACATCGACGTTCAGACCGTGGCGGACGGGCTCTACGACGGACTTCTCAACATCTGCATCTGGAACAAGAGCAACGCCGGCATGGGTTCGCTCTACCGCTCCAAGCACGAGCTGGTCTTCGTCTATCGAGTGCCGGGCGCCCCTCACACCAACGCCGTTGAGCTTGGTCGGCACGGGCGCAATCGCACGAACGTCTGGGACTATGCCTCGGTCAACTCGATGCGCGGGAGCCGGCGCGAGGACCTCGCGCTGCATCCCACAGTCAAGCCGGTGGCCATGGTCGCCGACGCGTTCTGCGATGTCACCCGCCAAGGAGAGATTGTCCTCGACACCTTCCTTGGCTCGGGCACGAGCCTGATCGCGGCGGAACGGGTCGGCCGCCGCTTCCGCGGGCTCGAGATCGACCCGGCCTACGTCGACGTCGCGATCGAGCGCTGGCGCGCGCTCACCGGGAAAGAGCCGCGGCGCTTGAGCCGCACCGACGCGGGGCTGCCGGCATGAGCCGAGGAGGTGATACGCGCTACCCCAAAGGGCAGTCGGGCAATCTACGAGGGCGTCCCCGCAAAGCGCCGCCCGGGGCGGTCTCGGCGTTCGACGTCATCATAGACCAAAGGATCACGGTGACTCAAAACGGCGTCGCGCGCGAGCTTACGGTCGACGAGGCCTTGCAGCATGAAACCCTCACGGCCGCGTTCAAGGGCAAGCGCCAACCGACCCGCACTGTCCTGGGCTGGATCGAGACGCGTGATAAGGCGCGCCGCGCGCTCCGGCCGCAGTTCCCAGAGAACTCCTATCGAGCACGAGTTTGACCCGCGCAACGCGGACGAGGCGATGAGCATACTCGGCATAACAGGCCCGAACCCCAACCCGCACCACAAGACGGTCAAGCTTGAGACCTGGGTGACGCAAGCGGCGCTTAGCCGGCCAGGGCGCCGCCGCTCGCAAGCCAGCGTCGCGGCGATCGAGCAGGCTACCCTTGAGCCCGAACGGCTCATATTTTCGAGGAGGCTTTCGAATGAGCCCAACGGATAAGGATGACGGCGCAGGCTATGGCCGCCCGCCGGCATCGACCCGGTATAAGAAAGGCGAGAGCGGCAACAAAAGGGGACGGCCTCCGAACCGGCGCCGCGCGCTCCCTTATGACGCCGTTCTGGGCCAGAAGGTGACGATCCGCGAGGATGGGCGAGAGCGGCGCGAGGACGCGGACAAGGCCTTCCTTCTTTATCTCACACGCAAAGGGTTGCAGGGCGACACTGCCACCGCTCGCGACTTGCTCGCCGCCCTTGAAGCTGCCCGCGCCCGGCGGGGGCCCCCTGACGTCATCGAACCGCTCCGGATCGTGTGGACCGTGCATATCTTCGCCAGCGTGCTGGAGCCGCTCGGGCTTGCCGTTAAGACCCATCGGCGGGACGAGAAACGCGCCCGCTGGCTCTTGAAGCCGTGGATTGTGCAGCTCGCTTTGAAGCGGCGCGGACCGCAGCGGCTGAGTGCGGAGGAGCAACGCAAAGTCTGGGGCGCAACGCACACGCCTGACAAAGTCCGATGGCCCGACTGGTGGACGGAGTATCGCGGCCAAGCCGCTCCGGGCGCCGTTTAGAAAGGAGTGACCTCGAGCGAGGCGTCCGGCCTGCTGGGAGCGACCCGTGAGACTGCTGCAACAGCTAGCCAAACGGGTCGCCTTTGGGGACGCGGCAGCTGATACGCAAGCGGCCGAAGGACGGAGCCGTTCAGTATCCCGACGCGATACCGCGCGTCCGTTACCCCCCGATCACGAATAGGACGCCCGCTGCGGATCACTCCGGCACCGAGGGCTGGTTCTTTCAACGACCACTAAACCTGAGAGCGGTTCCTCCGCGGTCAATCACTCTGACCGCGGAGGGGTATCGCCCTAGCCGTGCGGGTTGTGCGGCGCGATCACCGGGTAGCCGAACTTCGCGCTCTCCAGCTCGATGCCGGAGCCCGTGGTCGTCAGGCTGCCGCCGGTCAGCGACTGCAACGTGGTCGGCGCGCCGGCGCCTCCAGCGGTCCCGAGGAAGTTCTGGACCGTGAAGACCCCGCCCAGCGTGCTCTTCGTGAAGCTGAAGAGCTGTGGCGCCGAGCCGCCGCCCGCCGGCGTTCCGGAGCCGAGCGTCGAGCCGCCGATCGGGCTCTTCGTCGTCGTGACGCCGAAGAGCTGGATCTGCGAGCCGCCGCCGGACGAGCCGCCAAACGTCCCGCCCAAGCCGCCGATCGTCCAGGTGAAGCTCCCGAACTTCGGCAGGTTGCCGAAGAGGTCGTTCACCCAGGTCTCGAACGTCGCCATGCCCGGGGGCACCGTCGTGGTCGTGGTCGTGATCAGACCGCCGAAGCCGAAGTCGTGGTGACCCGTACCGCCTGACCCGCCGGACGGTCCAGAGCCGCCCTTCGGGCCGGTCGGCCCGGAGCCCGTCGAACCGGTCGGGCCACTCTTGCCCGTCGGTCCGGTCGGTCCGCTCTGACCCGTCGGTCCGGTCGTGCCCGTGGCGCCGGTCGAGCCGGTGGTTCCGGTCGTACCGGTGGTTCCGGTCAAGCCGGTCACGCCCGTACTGCCCTGGTTAGCCCCGGGGTCGCCCGTTGGGCCTGTCGGTCCAGTCGGTCCTGTCACGCCCGTTGGGCCTGTCGGTCCAGTCACGCCCGTGGGTCCAGTCGGGCCTGTCACGCCCGTCGGGCCAGTCGGTCCGGTTACGCCCGTCGGGCCAGTCGGTCCGGTTACGCCCGTTGGGCCAGTCGGTCCGGTTACGCCCGTTGGGCCGGTTGGGCCGGTTGGGCCGGTCACGCCCGTGGGTCCGGTCGGGCCCGTGGGTCCCGTAACTCCGGTTGGGCCGGTGGGTCCGCTCGGACCTGTCGGTCCCGTCGGGCCGGTCGCTCCTGTGGGTCCGGTCGGGCCGGTGGCCCCGGTCGCGCCGGTGTCACCCGTTGCTCCGGTCGAGCCGGTTGCTCCAGTTGCGCCTGTCGCTCCGGTGGACCCGGTGGCTCCAGTTGCACCCGTGGCCCCAGTCGAACCCGTAGCTCCGGTGGACCCGGTGGCTCCGGTTGCGCCCGTGGCTCCGGTCGAACCCGTGGCCCCAGTCGCTCCAGTCGCTCCGGTCGAGCCGGTGGCTCCAGTCGCGCCGGTGTGGCCTGTCGCCCCCGTTGCGCCTGTGGCCCCCGTATGGCCCGTCGCGCCGGTGGCGCCCGTCGGACCCGTAGGTCCGGTCGGTCCTGTCGGCCCGGTGTGGCCCGTGGCCCCGGTGTGACCCGTCGCCCCAGTCGCACCCGTAGCTCCGGTGTGGCCCGTGGCTCCGGTCGCGCCCGTCGCTCCGGTCGAACCGGTGGCTCCAGTTGCGCCGGTGGCTCCAGTTGCGCCCGTCGCTCCGGTGGACCCGGTCGCTCCAGTTGCACCCGTTGCTCCGGTGGACCCAGTGGCCCCAGTCGCTCCAGTCGCTCCGGTCGAGCCGGTGGCTCCCGTTGCACCCGTGGCTCCGGTCGAACCGGTGGCTCCAGTCGCGCCGGTCGCTCCGGTCGGGCCGGACGGACCCGTAGGCCCGGTCGGTCCTGTAGCCCCGGTGGCTCCAGTTGCGCCCGTCGCTCCGGTCGAACCGGTGGCTCCAGTTGCACCTGTCGCTCCGGTCGAGCCGGTGGCTCCAGTCGCGCCCGTGGCTCCGGTCGAGCCCGTGGCCCCAGTCGCTCCAGTCGCTCCAGTCGCTCCGGTCGAGCCGGTGGCTCCCGTTGCACCCGTGGCTCCGGTCGGACCGGTGGCTCCAGTTGCGCCGGTCGCTCCGGTCGGGCCGGACGGACCTGTAGGCCCTGTCGGTCCTGTAGCCCCGGTGGCTCCAGTTGCGCCCGTCGCTCCGGTCGAACCGGTGGCTCCAGTCGCACCTGTTGCTCCGGTCGAGCCGGTGGCTCCAGTCGCGCCCGTTGCTCCGGTGGACCCGGTGGCTCCAGTCGCGCCCGTGGCTCCGGTCGAGCCCGTGGCCCCAGTCGCTCCAGTCGCTCCGGTCGAGCCGGTGGCTCCAGTCGCGCCCGTTGCTCCGGTGGACCCGGTGGCTCCAGTCGCGCCCGTTGCTCCGGTCGTGCCGGTGGCTCCAGTTGCACCTGTTGCTCCGGTCGAGCCGGTGGCTCCAGTCGCGCCCGTTGCTCCGGTGGACCCAGTGGCTCCGGTCGCGCCGGTGTGGCCGGTCGCCCCCGTTGCACCTGTGGCCCCCGTATGGCCCGTCGCGCCGGTGGCGCCCGTCGGACCCGAAGGTCCGGTCGGTCCTGTCGGCCCGGTGTGGCCCGTGGCCCCGGTGTGACCCGTCGCCCCAGTCGCACCCGTCGCTCCAGTCGCTCCGGTGTGGCCCGTGGCTCCAGTCGCGCCCGTTGCTCCGGTCGAACCCGTGGCTCCGGTCGAACCCGTGGCTCCGGTCGTGCCGGTGGCTCCAGTTGCACCCGTGGCGCCGGTCGAGCCCGTCGCTCCAGTTGCGCCCGTCGCTCCGGTGGACCCCGTGGCTCCGGTCGAACCCGTGGCCCCAGTCGCTCCAGTGTCGCCGGTCGCACCCGTGGCTCCAGTTGCGCCTGTCGCTCCGGTCGAGCCGGTGGCCCCAGTCGCACCCGTGGCGCCGGTCGAACCCGTGGCCCCAGTCGCTCCAGTGTCGCCGGTCGCACCTGTGGCGCCGGTGGCCCCAGTCGCGCCCGTCGCTCCGGTCGAGCCGGTGGCCCCAGTTGCACCCGTGGCTCCGGTCGAACCCGTGGCCCCAGTCGCTCCAGTGTCGCCGGTCGCACCTGTGGCGCCGGTGGCCCCAGTCGCGCCCGTCGCTCCGGTCGAGCCGGTGGCCCCAGTTGCACCCGTGGCTCCGGTCGAACCCGTGGCCCCAGTCGCTCCAGTGTCGCCGGTCGCACCTGTGGCGCCGGTGGCCCCAGTCGCGCCCGTCGCTCCGGTCGAACCGGTGGCTCCAGTCGAGCCGGTGGCTCCGGTCGCACCCGTTGCTCCGGTTGTGCCCGTGGCTCCAGTCGAGCCGGTGGCTCCGGTGTGGCCGGTTGCCCCAGTCGCACCCGTTGCTCCGGTCGAGCCGGTGGCTCCAGTCGAGCCGGTCGCGCCAGTCGCTCCGGTGTGACCCGTCGCGCCGGTCGCGCCCGTGTGGCCTGTAGCCCCGGTGGCGCCAGTCGGCCCCGAGGGTCCTGTCGGTCCCGTCGGCCCGGTGTGGCCCGTCGCCCCGGTAGCTCCAGTCGAGCCCGTGTGACCGGTCGCCCCCGTTGCGCCGGTAGACCCAGTCGCCCCGGTCGCGCCTGTCGCACCGGTGTGGCCGGTGGCGCCCGTGGCTCCCGTTGCTCCGGTGGACCCGGTGGCTCCAGTCGCCCCAGTCGCGCCGGTGTGACCCGTAGCGCCGGTGGCTCCGGTCGAACCCGTGGCTCCGGTCGAACCGGTCGCTCCCGTCGCACCTGTGGCTCCAGTCGAGCCAGTTGCACCTGTGGCTCCGGTCGAGCCGGTGGCTCCAGTCGCACCCGTTGCTCCGGTCGAACCGGTGGCTCCAGTCGAGCCGGTGGCTCCAGTCGCTCCGGTCGAACCGGTGGCTCCAGTTGCGCCTGTGGCTCCAGTCGAGCCGGTGGCTCCAGTGGCTCCAGTTGCGCCCGTCGAACCGGTTGCACCCGTTGCCCCTGTCGAGCCGGTGGCTCCAGTTGCGCCCGTCGCTCCGGTCGTGCCGGTGGCTCCGGTCGCGCCGGTTGCTCCGGTGTCACCCGTGGCTCCGGTCGCACCCGTGGCGCCGGTTGCTCCAGTCGAGCCAGTAGCCCCGGTCGCTCCAGTTGCTCCTGTGGCTCCAGTCGCGCCCGTTGCTCCGGTGTCACCCGTGGCGCCGGTTGCTCCAGTCGAGCCGGTTGCACCAGTCGCACCTGTGGTGCCGGTTGCTCCAGTCGCTCCGGTGTCACCCGTCGCGCCCGTTGCTCCAGTGGACCCCGTCGAGCCGGTTGCGCCGGTCGCGCCCGTGGCTCCTGTCGCTCCGGTCGAGCCGGTGGCTCCGGTCGACCCCGTCGCTCCGGTCGACCCGGTGGTTCCTGTTGCGCCCGTGGCTCCGGTCGAGCCGGTGGCTCCAGTGGACCCGGTTGCTCCGGTCGAACCGGTGGCTCCTGTTGCGCCCGTTGATCCAGTTGCTCCAGTCGCTCCGGTCGAGCCAGTGGCTCCCGTTGCGCCGGTGAACCCGGTTGCTCCAGTCGCGCCGGTTGCTCCGGTCGAGCCGGTGGCGCCCGTCGAGCCGGTCGAACCTGTCGCTCCGGTGGATCCGGTGGCCCCAGTCGAGCCCGTGGCTCCAGTGGCCCCGGTCGAGCCGGTGGATCCCGTCGCCCCGGTCGAGCCGGTCGCACCCGTTGCTCCGGTCGAACCCGTGGCCCCGGTGGCGCCTGTCGAGCCGGTGTGGCCCGTGGCTCCCGTTGCCCCAGTCGAGCCCGTGGCTCCAGTGGCCCCGGTCGAGCCGGTTGCCCCTGTTGCTCCGGTCGAACCCGTGGCCCCGGTGGCGCCCGTCGAGCCGGTGTGGCCCGTGGCTCCCGTGGCTCCCGTGGCCCCAGTAGCTCCAGTTGAGCCCGTGGCCCCGGTTGCGCCGGTGGTTCCGGTCGCGCCCGTGGATCCGGTGGCGCCCGTCGAGCCTGTATGGCCTGTCGCGCCGGTGGCTCCAGTCGCTCCCGTTGAGCCGGTGGCCCCGGTCGCGCCTGTTGCCCCGGTTGCGCCTGTTGCCCCGGTGGCGCCCGTCGCGCCGGTGTGGCCCGTCGCCCCGGTGGCTCCGGTTGCTCCCGTCGAGCCCGTGGCTCCGGTCGCTCCCGTGTGCCCGGTCGCACCCGTGGCGCCGGTCGCGCCCGTCGGCCCGGACGGCCCCGTGGGTCCAGTGGGTCCAGTCGCGCCGGTGTGACCCGTCGCGCCCGTGGATCCAGTCGCACCCGTCGAGCCGGTGTGGCCGGTCGCCCCGGTTGCGCCGGTGGCTCCAGTCGCCCCGGTGGCTCCGGTCGAGCCCGTTGCGCCCGTGGAACCAGTCGCGCCGGTCGATCCGGTGTGGCCGGTGGCTCCGGTCGACCCCGTGGCTCCGGTCGCTCCGGTTGCACCCGTGGCTCCGGTGGCGCCCGTCGAGCCGGTGGCTCCAGTGGCCCCAGTCGCACCCGTGGCGCCGGTTACCCCGGTCGCGCCGGTCGCTCCAGTCGAGCCGGTGGCTCCCGTCGAACCCGTTGCACCTGTGGCTCCGGTCGAACCCGTTGCACCCGTGGCACCGGTCGAGCCGGTGGCTCCAGTCGAGCCCGTGGCTCCAGTCGCTCCGGTGTCACCCGTTGCGCCCGTGGCTCCGGTCGCGCCGGTGGCCCCAGTCGAGCCGGTGGCTCCAGTCGCTCCGGTGTCGCCCGTTGCGCCGGTCGCACCTGTGGCGCCGGTGGCTCCGGTCGCGCCTGTGGCGCCGGTGGCTCCAGTCGAACCCGTTGCGCCCGTGGCTCCGGTTGCACCTGTGGCGCCCGTATCGCCGGTCGCACCTGTGGCGCCGGTGGCTCCGGTCGAACCCGTGGCTCCCGTCGCTCCAGTCGAGCCGGTGGCTCCCGTTGCTCCAGTTGCGCCGGTGGCTCCCGTGTCGCCCGTTGCGCCGGTCGCACCTGTGGCACCGGTGGCTCCGGTCGAACCCGTGGCTCCCGTCGCGCCCGTCGAACCCGTTGCGCCGGTTGCTCCCGTCGAGCCCGTAGCTCCAGTCGCACCTGTGGCGCCGGTGTCGCCCGTTGCGCCGGTCGCACCTGTGGCGCCGGTGGCTCCGGTCGAACCGGTGGCTCCCGTTGCCCCAGTCGCGCCGGTTGCCCCAGTCGCGCCCGTGGCGCCGGTCGAACCCGTGGCCCCGGTTGCTCCAGTGGCTCCGGTTGCTCCGGTCGATCCAGTCGCACCCGTTGCGCCAGTCGCTCCGGTGTCACCCGTTGCGCCGGTAGCACCTGTGGCGCCGGTGGCTCCAGTCGAACCGGTGGCTCCCGTTGCCCCAGTAGCACCCGTGGCACCGGTGTCGCCCGTTGCGCCGGTCGCACCTGTGGCGCCAGTGGCTCCGGTCGAGCCGGTGGCTCCAGTCGCACCTGTGGCGCCGGTGGCTCCGGTCGAACCGGTGGCTCCCGTTGCCCCAGTCGCGCCCGTGGCTCCGGTGTCACCCGTTGCGCCGGTCGCACCTGTGGCGCCGGTTGCGCCTGTGGCGCCGGTCGAACCGGTGGCTCCGGTGTCGCCCGTTGCGCCGGTCGCACCTGTGGCGCCGGTTGCCCCAGTCGAACCCGTTGCGCCCGTGGCTCCGGTTGCACCTGTGGCTCCGGTCGAGCCTGTTGCACCCGTTGCTCCGGTCGCACCGGTGGCTCCTGTTGCTCCGGTCGAACCTGTGGCGCCGGTTGCTCCAGTCGAGCCTGTTGCGCCCGTAGCGCCAGTTCGCTCCGGTGGCGCCGGTCGCACCCGTGGCTCCAGTCGCGCCCGTGGCTCCAGTCGAACCCGTCGCACCTGTGGCTCCAGTCGAGCCCGTGGCTCCGGTCGCGCCAGTGTCGCCAGTCGCGCCCGTGGCTCCGGTCGCTCCGGTGTCACCCGTTGCGCCAGTCGCACCTGTGGCTCCGGTTGAGCCTGTCGCTCCGGTGGCCCCGGTCGAGCCCGTGGCCCCAGTGGCGCCAGTGTCGCCGGTTGCGCCAGTCGCACCCGTGGCGCCGGTTGCCCCGGTCGAGCCGGTCGCGCCCGTGGCTCCGGTCGAGCCCGTGGCTCCGGTTGCGCCAGTGTCGCCAGTCGCACCTGTGGCGCCGGTTGCTCCAGTCGAGCCCGTGGCGCCCGTGGCTCCCGTCGAACCGGTGGCTCCGGTCGAGCCAGTGTCGCCCGTTGCGCCTGTTGCCCCCGTCGAGCCGGTCGCACCCGTGGCTCCCGTCGAACCCGTGGCTCCGGTTGCGCCAGTGTCGCCGGTTGCGCCAGTCGCACCCGTGGCGCCGGTTGTCCCGGTCGAGCCTGTTGCGCCCGTGGCCCCCGTCGAACCGGTCGCACCCGTGGCTCCGGTGGCTCCGGTCGAGCCGGTTGCGCCTGTGGCTCCAGTCGAACCGGTGGCTCCAGTGGCGCCTGTCGAGCCCGTGGCTCCGGTGGCTCCGGTCGAACCCGTGGCGCCCGTAGCTCCGGTCGCGCCGGTGTCACCCGTTGCGCCAGTCGCGCCCGTGGCTCCAGTCGAACCCGTCGCTCCAGTCGCACCAGTGTCGCCAGTCGAACCTGTCGCGCCGGTGGCTCCAGTCGAGCCCGTGGCTCCGGTCGCTCCAGTCGCGCCGGTGTCGCCCGTTGCGCCGGTCGCACCTGTGGCGCCGGTGGCTCCAGTCGAACCCGTTGCGCCCGTGGCTCCGGTTGAGCCGGTGGCCCCAGTCGAGCCGGTGGCTCCCGTGTCGCCCGTTGCGCCGGTCGCACCTGTCGCGCCGGTGGCTCCGGTCGAACCCGTTGCACCTGTCGCACCGGTTGCTCCGGTTGCACCAGTCGAGCCCGTTGCACCCGTGGCTCCGGTCGAGCCGGTGGCCCCGGTTGAGCCAGTCGCGCCCGTGGCTCCCGTCGCGCCAGTGGCTCCTGTGTCGCCCGTTGCGCCGGTCGCACCTGTCGCGCCGGTGGCTCCGGTCGAACCCGTTGCACCCGTGGCTCCAGTTGCTCCGGTCGAGCCCGTAGCGCCGGTCGCGCCCGTGTCGCCCGTCGCGCCGGTCGCACCTGTGGCGCCGGTTGCTCCGGTCGAACCCGTCGAACCTGTTGCACCGGTGGCTCCGGTCGAGCCAGTGGCTCCCGTTGCGCCGGTGGCCCCTGTGGCTCCAGTGTCGCCCGTCGCACCCGTGGCGCCCGTTGCTCCAGTCGAACCCGTTGCACCTGTGGCTCCGGTCGAGCCGGTGGCTCCAGTTGCGCCTGTGGCTCCCGTGGCTCCGGTGTCGCCCGTTGCGCCGGTCGCACCTGTCGCGCCGGTTGCGCCGGTCGAACCCGTTGCGCCCGTTGCCCCTGTGGCTCCAGTCGAACCCGTTGCGCCCGTGGCGCCGGTTGCACCTGTGGCTCCGGTCGAGCCAGTGGCTCCAGTTGCACCAGTCGCGCCGGTGGCTCCCGTATCGCCAGTCGCACCTGTGGCGCCCGTTGCTCCAGTCGCTCCGGTCGACCCGGTGGCTCCCGTCGCGCCTGTTGCGCCCGTCGCGCCCGTATCGCCGGTCGCACCTGTGGCGCCGGTTGCTCCAGTCGAGCCGGTCGCGCCCGTGGCCCCGGTTGCACCGGTGTCACCCGTTGCTCCGGTCGCACCTGTGGCGCCGGTTGCCCCAGTCGAGCCCGTTGCGCCCGTGGCTCCCGTCGCGCCGGTGTCGCCCGTGGCGCCAGTCGCACCTGTGGCGCCGGTCGAGCCCGTTGCTCCCGTTGCGCCAGTTGCACCCGTCGAACCGGTGGCCCCGGTGGCTCCGGTCGCGCCGGTGTCACCCGTTGCGCCAGTCGCACCTGTGGCTCCAGTCGAGCCCGTTGCACCCGTCGCTCCGGTTGCTCCAGTGGAACCCGTTGCGCCGGTGGCTCCAGTCGAGCCCGTTGCACCCGTGGCGCCGGTTGCTCCAGTCGAACCCGTTGCGCCCGTCGCGCCGGTGTCGCCGGTCGCACCTGTGGCGCCGGTGGCTCCGGTCGAGCCTGTGGCTCCCGTTGCGCCAGTCGCTCCGGTGTCACCCGTCGCCCCGGTTGCTCCGGTCGAGCCTGTGGCTCCCGTAGCTCCAGTGGCTCCGGTGTCGCCCGTCGCGCCGGTCGCACCTGTGGCGCCGGTGGCCCCAGTCGAGCCCGTTGCACCTGTGGCTCCGGTCGCTCCGGTGTCACCCGTGGCTCCGGTTGCGCCAGTGGCTCCGGTAGAACCCGTTGCGCCAGTCGCCCCTGTGGCTCCGGTCGAACCCGTTGCTCCGGTTGCGCCAGTCGCTCCGGTGTCGCCGGTCGCACCTGTGGCGCCGGTTGCTCCAGTCGAACCCGTCGCACCTGTGGCGCCGGTTGCTCCGGTCGAGCCCGTTGCGCCCGTGGCTCCAGTCGCTCCGGTGTCGCCCGTCGCGCCTGTGGCGCCGGTGGCTCCAGTCGAGCCCGTGGCTCCGGTCGCACCTGTGGCGCCCGTCCAACCTGTCGCGCCCGTGGCGCCTGTCGCCCCAGTCGAGCCGGTGGCCCCGGTCGCACCTGTGGCGCCCGTCGAACCTGTCGCGCCCGTGGCGCCTGTCGCCCCAGTCGAGCCGGTGGCCCCGGTCGAACCTGTTGCGCCCGTCGAACCAGTCGCGCCCGTGGCGCCTGTTGCACCCGTCGAGCCGGTGGCCCCGGTCGCACCTGTGGCGCCCGTCGAACCTGTCGCGCCTGTCGCACCCGTCGAGCCGGTGGCCCCAGTCGCACCTGTAGCGCCCGTCGAACCTGTCGCGCCTGTCGCACCCGTCGAGCCGGTGGCCCCAGTCGCACCTGTGGCGCCCGTCGAACCTGTCGCGCCCGTCGCGCCTGTTGCTCCGGTCGAGCCGGTGGCGCCCGTCGCACCGGTCGCTCCCACGGCGCCTTTTCCGGCCGTCGCCGTGGCCGTTATGACGACCTGCCCCGAAGAATTGGCAAAGCTGAAGTCGCCAGCGCCATTGGCAAAATTGCCCTCGAACGTCACTGCGTCGACGACCGTCGAGCCCTCGAGGATGTAGACGGTCGCTTCGCCGTTGTTGTCGACGACCTGCTCGGTCAGCGTACCGCTGAGGCCCTCTAAGGTGAGAGTGTCGCCCTGTTGGAACCCGGCAATTTTGGCGCTGTCGTCCAGAGCGCTAGTTTCGGTTACGGTGCCGTTCGTATTGCCGTTTGCCGTGATGTAATCGATGGTCTGGCCAGAGCTGACGCCCACGCCGGAGCCAAATATCAACGCGGCATTGCCGTAGACGCTGATGAAGCCGTTGCCAGTTACATCGATGTTGCCCGTGAAGTTCGCGGTAGTCGAACCACCACCGCTGGTGCCGATGATATTGACGTTACCGTCGTTCTCAAAATACTGAGCGCCGACCGTCGAACCTGTCGCGTGTCCAGTAAGTGTCCAAGCGGTTGTTACGTTCGAGGCCGTGAAGTTGTTGGTGCCATTGACGAATATGTTTCCTTGGTTGACTAGCCTCAAAGAACCCAGGAATGAACTAGTAACTCCATTGGTGTCGGAGATTGTCCAAGTATTGGTGCCGGTGCCAGTCGCCTGGTTCAAGGTCGGCGGCATATAAATGTAATAAGCGAGGTCTCCTTCCTCGTGAGTGTCCTGTATGCCATTTACAAAAGTAAGGCTGCCAGGGACGGTCGTGCTCGGTACGCTGCCGCCCCAGGAAGTCGGATCGAGCCACGAGTTCGACATTTGAGTTGCCCCCGCTGAATGTCGGCAGCACGCCTTGGTACGCTTCGATCCCCGCTAGAGTCAGCGGCGGCAGCGGCGCAGGCCCGGTTGCGCGGGCGTTCAGGCGCCAAGCGCCTCCCCTCTCGGAGGCCCCGATGCGGTCGGCAGCGGCGGCGACGTCGGCGCAGGCGGCGTCGGCCAGGGCGTCGAGGAAGACCGCGCCCGCCCGTCCGTATGCGGTGTCGCAGCTCCAGAGCCTGAGATCCCCGTCCTCGGCGAGCGCGCGGCCGATGGCCGACAGCTCCCCGCTGTCGTCGGTCACGTCACGGCCGTCCAATCGCCGGCGGCGAAGCTCATGCGCCCGGGCGAGCCGTGGGCCATGATGTGCACGGCGGCTAGGCCACGCCTGTCGGCCAGGGCGTCGGCGATCTGGCGCGCGACCGGCGCCTTGCTGCTCCAGCAACACGGCTTCGACCTCGGGCCTTGTGGCCCCGAGGACGTGCTCGAGATCGTCGACCGTGGGGTCGACAAAGAGGACTTCGGACTTCCGCATCATGGGAGCGCTCTGGCTGGTGGCGGAGGAGAGAGACCACGTGCGGCCGCGGGCGGCCGAACGCTGAGAGACGCGAGAATGCGCGCCGAAAACGATGCAATGTCAGAGGCTTGCGGCCTGGCGGGGGTGGAGCCAGGCCGGCGGAGGAATGACTGAAGGAATGGGATGGGGTCAGGGCGCGCGGAAGCGACGCCGGCCAGGGGCCGGCGCACGCCGATCAAGCGTGCGTAGGCAGTAAGCGACACCTGAAAACACCCCCGCGCCCCGATGACGCGTTCCTAAACGAAACGTTAATTTGCCAGTGTTACAGAATCATGGCGTGCTGACGCCAGCGCGAACAACTGCGGCGCGAAAGCGGTGCGCCTCCTTCTCCTGGCACAAGCGGAGCAGTGTCGAGCGCCCTTCGTCTTTGGAATCCTCGGCTTGCCGCCGACGGTTGCGGTTTTCGCTGGCGTGGCGTTCCGCGCGGCCGCGGAGATGCGGCCGATCGACGCAAGCGATTTGAGCAGCCAGCGCCCGGATCCTCAGCATCTGTCGGGCTGCCGGATCGTCCCACGCGATGCGTCGTTTGGACGCCAGGTCGAGATGGTCCAGCTCATGGCCGCGCCCCGAGGCAGAAGTCCAAGCCGGGGTGGATCAGCCTATTCGCAACCTGCACTAACGCGCCGCTCGCGGCTCCGGCCAGGAGCAGGGGATCGCTCGTTCGTTCCATCACAGCCGGCTGGGCTCGCGCAGCGGCCAGTCAGCTGAGCGGAGCTCGGCCTTGTGAGCGGAGGAACCAGTCGCGAACCTCGGCACCGGACGGGGTTCCGGGAGCGCGGGGCTCGCTTAATCGAGCCTCCGCATAATCAGGGACATCGGGAAGGCTGAGGGCAAAGACTCCGATGATCCTGCGCATGGTGGCGGGCGTGTTCGCCACGAGCTGCTCGTACGAGATCGTGAGCGGCGTGATGCCGTTGCGGGCGAAGAAGAGTCGCCAGTTCGCATCGTTGTCAGCCAGTCGCCTCAACCGGTCCAGAATTCAGCGGCTCATCGAAGAATCTCGGACTTTCCGGCACGATCGACGTTGCGCGGCCGTCCAGGCCCCACATTCCGGTCTCCATCGCGACGTGCGTGGAGATGGCCTGGGCCAGCAGGTCCTCGCGATAGAGATGGATGAAGCAGCCGCCCTGGAGGAGTTCGTCGCCTTCGGGATTGTCCAGCAGCTGGGCGTATTGCCCCCACTGGATTTTGGCGGCGAAGACGCCGTTGACCGTACGGCGGCTGACGATCTCCTCGATGTAGACGCGCCGAAGCGAGGCTTCGGCGCCGGCGGCAAGGCCGTCGGCAAGCGCCGTGATGCCGACGCGGCGGGCGATGCTGGCGATGTGCCGGTTGTTGAAATAGCCGTGCGGGACCCCAATGCCATGGTGCATCATCGCCCGGCAGAGAAAGAAGCTTCCCGTTCGCTGAGACGTGCAGAGGAACACCTTCGCGGCCAGCGGATTGGGCGGGTGGTCGAAGCGGTCGCTGTTGAGCTCAACGGAGTTGAGCACGATCGGCGCCGCCGGCGACGGGGTGCTGATCTGTTCCAGTATGCCCTCCACAGGACGGCCACCCGGCTAGTCTTACTTGAGGTCGTTCAGCTTTCAACCGTGAGCGCCGGCCGACTGCATCGGTCGGCGGCGGCTCGTCGTTGGCGCCCCTTCTCCCGCGCGGGGAGAAGGGCGCGTGGAGGCCGGTCCAACAGCGCAGGTCCCCGCGACGGCGCGGGCGTCGCCGCACCCCGCAGGGGCGGATCCTCCGCGGTCGATCATCTGACCGCGGAGGAGTATCGTCTCAGCCGTGCGGGTTGTGCGGCCCGATCACCGGGTAGCTGAACTTCCCGCCCTCGAGCTCGACGAACGAGCCGCCGACGTTGGTCCCTGCGTTCGCCAACGACTGCAGCGTGGCCGCCCCGCCGGTGACGCCGCCAGAGCCCAGGAAGTCCTGGACCGTGAAGGCGCCGCCGCCGAACGCGCCCTTCGTGAAGCTGAAGAGCTGTGGCGCCGAGCCGCCGGTGTCGCCGCCGAGCGTGCCTTTGCCCACCGAGCCTGTGGTCGAGGAGGTAGTGCTGACGCCGCCCAGCAGGCCCAGTCCGCCGCCACCGATCGTCCAGCTGAACGCTCCGAACGTCGGCAGGCCGCCGCCGCCCAGGTTGCCCAACCAGCTTTCGAACGTGGCGAAGCCCGGGTTCACGCTCGGGCTTGTGGTCGTGGTCAGACCGCCGGTGACGACGTCCTGGTTGTGACCCGTGTAGCCGCCCGTGTCGCCTGACTTGCCCGTCGGCCCGGAGCCGCCCGTCGGCCCGGTCGAGCCACTCTTGCCCGTCGGTCCGGTCGGTCCGCTCTGACCCGTCGGTCCGGTCAAGCCGGTCACGCCCGTGGCGCCGGTGCCCAGCGTGCCGGGACCGGTCGGTCCCGTTGGGCCGGTCGCGCCGGTTGGACCCGTAGCTCCGGTTGGACCCGTAGCTCCGGTTGGACCCGTAGCTCCGGTTGGACCCGTAGCTCCGGTTGGACCCGTAGCTCCGGTTGGACCCGTAGCTCCGGTTGGGCCAGTCGCTCCGGTGGGTCCGCTCGGGCCTGTCGGTCCGGTTGGGCCTGTCGGTCCGGTTGGGCCAGTCGCTCCCGTTGGGCCAGTCGCCCCGGTCGGGCCGGTCACGCCGGTTGGACCAGTCGCTCCCGTCGGGCCTGTTGCACCAGTAGGTCCGCTCGGGCCGGTTGGTCCCGTAGCGCCGGTTGGGCCGGTCGCTCCCGTCGCGCCGGTCGGGCCAGTCGCTCCGGTCGGTCCCGTGGCGCCGGTTGGGCCGGTCGCCCCGGTTGGGCCGGTCGCTCCCGTCGGGCCTGTTGCACCAGTGGGTCCGCTCGGGCCTGTCGGTCCGGTTGGTCCCGTAGCGCCGGTTGGGCCAGTCGCTCCCGTCGGGCCAGTCGCTCCCGTCGGGCCTGTTGCACCAGTAGGTCCGCTCGGGCCTGTCGGTCCGGTTGGTCCCGTGGCGCCGGTTGGGCCAGTCGGGCCTGTCGCTCCCGTCGGGCCGGTTGCGCCGGTTGGACCAGTTGCTCCGGTCGGGCCGGTTGGGCCAGTCGCTCCCGTCGGGCCAGTCGCCCCGGTGGGTCCGCTCGGGCCGGTCGGTCCGGTTGGTCCCGTCGCTCCGGTTGGGCCTGTCGCACCAGTGGCTCCGGTCGCGCCGGTGTCGCCCGTTGCTCCAGTCGCGCCCGTGGCTCCGGTCGCGCCGGTGGCTCCAGTGGCACCGGTTGCGCCTGTGGCTCCGGTCGCACCAGTGGCGCCGGTGGCTCCCGTTGCGCCCGTAGCTCCGGTTGCCCCGGTGGCACCCGTCGCGCCGGTCGCTCCAGTGGCCCCGGTAGCTCCCGTCGCGCCCGTGTGGCCGGTGGCTCCAGTTGCACCAGTAGCTCCGGTTGCGCCGGTGGCTCCGGTCGCCCCCGTCGCGCCGGTGTGGCCGGTGGCTCCCGTGTGACCGGTCGCGCCGGTCGCACCCGTCGGCCCCGACGGTCCGGTGGGACCGGTTGGGCCTGTGTGGCCGGTAGCTCCCGTGTGCCCAGTCGCGCCCGTCGCTCCGGTCGCGCCAGTGTGGCCAGTTGCTCCGGTCGCTCCAGTGGCACCTGTCGCACCGGTGGTGCCGGTCGAGCCGGTCGCTCCAGTCGCGCCCGTCGCGCCCGTCGCACCCGTTGCTCCGGTCGCGCCCGTAGCTCCAGTTGCGCCGGTGGCGCCGGTCGGCCCGGACGGACCGGTCGGTCCCGTGGGGCCGGTGGCTCCAGTCGCGCCAGTGGCCCCAGTCGCACCGGTAGCCCCTGTTGCGCCGGTCGCTCCAGTCGCGCCGGTGGCTCCGGTTGCGCCCGTTGCTCCAGTGGCGCCCGTGGCTCCGGTCGAGCCGGTGGCTCCTGTCGAGCCAGTTGCTCCGGTCGCGCCGGTTGCTCCAGTCGCGCCGGTAGCTCCGGTCGCGCCCGTGGCTCCAGTCGCGCCAGTGGCCCCAGTCGCACCGGTGGCGCCCGGTTGCGCCCGTGCTCCTGTCGCGCCCGTGGCTCCGGTCGAGCCGGTGGCCCCGGTCGCGCCAGTCGCCCCGGTCGCGCCCGGTCGCGCCCGGTCGGTCCGGTGGCTCCGGTGGCGCCCGTGGCGCCCGGTGTGCGCCGGTCGCACCCGTGGCCCCAGTCGCACCTGTCGAGCCCGTGGCTCCGGTCGCTCCAGTCGCGCCGGTGGCTCCGGTCGCGCCCGTTGCTCCGGTCGGCGCCCGTGGCCCCGGTGGCGCCGGTCGCACCCGTTGCTCCAGTCGCACCTGTCGCACCCGTGCTCCGGTCGCACCAGTGGCTCCAGTCGCGCCGGTGGCTCCGGTCGCGCCCGTGGCTCCGGTCGCGCCCGTGGCGCCGGTCGCGCCGGTGGCGCCGGTCGCGCCCGTGGCTCCGGTCGCGCCGTGGCCCCAGTCGCACCGGTGGCCCCGGTCGCGCCCGTTGCGCCTGTCGCGCCCGTGGCTCCGGTCGCGCCCGTGGCCCCGGTCGCTCCAGTCGCGCCGGTCGCTCCGGTCGCGCCCGTCGCGCCCGGTCGGGCCTGTGGCGCCGGTGGCTCCAGTCGCGCCCGTGGCTCCGGTCGCGCCGGTCGCCCCGTTGCCCCAGTCGCACCTGTCGCACCGGTGGCGCCGGTCGCGCCAGTGGCTCCTGTCGCGCCGGTGGCTCCGGTCGCGCCGTGGCGCCGGTCGCGCCGGTCGCGCCCGTTGCTCCGGTGGCGCCGGTCGCGCCGGTCGCACCCGTGGCGCCGGTGGCGCCCGTGGCGCCGGTGCACCCGTCGCACCGGTGGCTCCGGTTGCGCCTGTGGCTCCGGTCGCGCCGGTGGCGCCAGTCGCTCCCGTGGCACCCGTGGCCCCAGTCGCGCCCGTGGCTCCGGTTGCGCCGGTGGCGCCAGTCGCACCCGTCGAGCCAGTCGCCCGGTGGCGCCGGTCGCACCGGTGGCTCCCGTTGAGCCAGTCGCTCCGGTGCGCCAGTTGAACCCGTGGCGCCGGTGGCCCCAGTCGCGCCTGTGGCTCCGGTTGAGCCCGTCGCGCCGGTCGCACCCGTGGCGCCAGTCGCGCCCGTGGCTCCGGTCGAACCCGTGGCGCCGGTGGCCCCCGTCGCACCAGTTGCGCCGGTCGCGCCGGTCGCGCCCGTTGCGCCTGTGGCGCCGGTTGAGCCCGTGGCGCCCGTCGCACCCGGTCGAGCCAGTCGAACCTGTGGCTCCCGTCGAGCCAGTTGCGCCGGTCGCGCCGGTCGCGCCCGTCGAACCTGTGGCGCCGGTCGCGCCCGTGTGGCCGGTAGCTCCAGTCGCACCCGTGGTTCCGGTGGCTCCCGTCGCGCCGTGGCGCCGGTCGCCCCTGTCGGACCCGTCCCGCCGCTGGCGCCGGAGCCCCCCGTAGCGCCGGTGTGACCCGTCGCGCCCGTGGCTCCAGTGCGGCCAGTGGCGCCGGTCGGGCCTGACGGCCCGGTGGGCCCGGTCGGGCCTGTGTGTCCGGTGGCGCCGGTCGCGCCCGTGGCACCGGTCGGGCCGGATCCCGGATCGGCCGCCGCGGTCAGGGAGAACTTGTTTGTCCCGCCGCCGACCACCGCCCCTGTCGAAGTCGACGATCTCGATTTGGTTGCTGGTCGTCGAGGAATTATCAATGTTGTAGGTTGTATTCGGAGAGAGAGAGACAGTAAGACTGTAATTGTTGGTGAGAGTTATATATTCGAACTCGCCAATTACAGTAAGCATGCCACCATTGTTGACGACTATGTAATAAGTCTGGCCATTGGTTAGGCCGCTGGCCGTAAAGGAGATGTCGTAGGCGGTCTCCTGCGTGCCCGTCGTGAACGGTCCCAGCACGCCGCGATAGCCTGCGAGCGCCAACGGCGTCAGCGGCGGCAGGGGATGAGTCGCCGGCGGAGCGGCCGGTCGGCGACCCGGTCATGGCAGCCATTGCAATGTCTCCTTGGCGGGCCGGCGCAGAGCGCTCGGCGCCCGCAGGCGTGCCCGACTAGCGTTTTGGCCGGGCGTTCGAAAGCTTGACGGGTTGGGCTGGCGGTCATCTCTGTAGCCTCATGTACGCGCGCCGACCGCGCCGCGAGGCGGCGCTTCGACTGTGAATCCGGAAGAGACGAAGCGCCCGCCTTCATCGAACACACCAACGTCGTAGTCATCCGCCCGTGTGGCGACCGTCACGAGCAGGCGGAAGGCCTGCATCCGGTCGGACGCGCTGGGCAGGGTGAATTCGCCCCGCACGTCGTGCGTGGGCTTGTCGACAACGAAATACTTGGCCGAACCGCCTTGCGGACCGACCGGAATTTCGCCTGAAACCAGGATCCGGTCAGGGTCGAGGACGTCCTCGAACGCCGCGATTGCTTCGCCCGTCAGCGGGGCCTTCGCGGGCCGCCCAGCGCGGGCGGCGAGATCCCAGGATCCGCCCTTGTCGGCCGCGCCAACACGCGCGTCAGAAGCCGCCACGGCCACGCCCGTCGTCCGCGCCAGGGCCTCGACGAAAGCCGCGCCGGTCGCGCCGGCCGCGGTGTCGCAGCTCCACAGCCGCAGGTCGCCCTCGGCCCCCAGCGCCCCGCCGATGGCCGCGAGCTCGCGCGCGTCCCATTCCAGCGAACCGGTCGACCAGGCGCCGGCCGAGAACATCACCCGGCCGGGCGCGCCGTGCGCCATGATGTGCACGCAGGTCAGGCCCGCCGCGCCCTTAAGAGCCGCCGCGATCTGCCGCGCGGCCGAGGTCGTGGGGTCCAGCACCACGGCCTGGACCTCGGGCCGGACGCCCGCCAGGATCTGATCGAGATCGTCGACGGCGGGATCTACGAAGAGGACTTCGGACTTCGCCGTCATGGCTGTGCACCTGCTTGCGCAGGATGGCCGTTGCGCCCAGGCGAGCGGGCGGACCGGCTATTCCGGCCCGAAACCGCCATGATATCCGAGGCTTGGGATCCGACGGGGGTATGGGTCGGACGCCGGGCGTTCAGACTGTGGATTGCGGCGGGGTACAGGTGCGCGCATGCTGCGCGGACCGTTTGGCCGCGCCCGCTGAGCCAGCGTGCGTAGAACCAACGCGACACCTGAGATACCCCCGCGCCCCTAGCGAAGCGCTTGAACCAACAACAGACTTGAAAGCGCTACCGAATCACGGCGTAGTGCCGCGAGCGCGAACAATCATTAGCCGAAAATTTACCATGTTACCTATCTTTGGGAAGGGGCATTTGTGCGCGCCGCCCAAATTGCTTCGCTTCTGCACACAACCTGCGGCCTGCCGCCCGTCCGTGCGCTGAAGTTCGGGCGCCGGGCTCGGCGGGGTCGCGATCGATGCGTCGCCGGCACCAGCGATTACTGCCCGCCCCCGATCGGCTCGTCTGGCGCGTCGCCCATTGTCGTTATCGGTCGCCGAGCTATTCTGGCGTTCGAGGGAGCTCCGTCTCTACCGCCCGCTTGCGCATAATCCTCGCTGAAGGGGCACGCGTGCCAAGTCTAAAAGAGATCTTCGACCGGTACGGCACCGACAAGGCGCGGGCGTACTACCCGGGCGCCTACGAATGTCTGTTTCAGCGACACCGGCGCGAGGTCTCCGACGTTCTCGAGATCGGGATCGGCACGATGATTGAGGGCGCCCACTCGACGATGCGGGGGTGGGCGTCGCCGGGATACGAACCCGGCGGCTCGCTTCGGGCCTGGCGCGACTATTTCGAGAACGCGACGATTTATGGACTCGATGTCCAACCCGATACGCAGATCGCGGGTGAAGAGCGAATAGTGACGAGGCTTTGCGACTCCCGCGACGGGGCAAGTGTTCAGGCCCTGATGACTGAATTGGCCAGGCAGTTCGATATTATTATCGACGACGGGTCGCACTATGTTGCGGACCAGATCTCGACCATGGTCAACTTCTTCGCCCATGTGAGGCCAGGTGGATTCTACATCGTCGAAGACGTGGTCGGGGACAACTACCGGCACATCGTCGAAGCGATGCCGCCGGTCTGCGGGAACGCGCCGCAATTCGTTCTTGGACCGAAGAACAACATGCTCGTGATCCTCGCCGGCCACATCGCCGGCTGATCAGACGCTTGCCGCCGATTGCGACAGCCGTTAACGCGATCAAGAAGCACGCTTAGATGGCGGGGCGGACCAATGGACTACTCGCTCGTCGTGCCAACGAACGCGCGTCCCTATTGCCTGGAACGCCTGCTCAAGTCCCTTCGACACCTCCCGGCGCCGACCTGGGTCATCGTCGGCGACTCGACGCCGCCAGAGGCGCCCGAGTGGGTCCGGCTCTGGTACGAGCGGCTGTTCGCGTCGCCAGGATTGCGGGTCGTTCGACTGGAGCCCAACAGGGGTCCGTCGGGCGCAAGACGCGACCTCATTGCACGCTGCGACACGCCTTACGTCCTCTTCCTCGACGATGACGTCGTGGCGACGCCCAGCTCGGCCAGGGTCTTCGACCCGCTCGTCGAAGGACGCGCAGACATCGTCGGCGGGACCTGGCTTCAGGACAAGTGGTCGGACTACGGTCGGCTGCTCGAGGAGGATCAGGCTCGCCAGCTGCCCCTCGACGACCTCCCGATCCCCGAGCCGAAGGTGGTTCCAGTCGGTTTCATGTACAGTTTCTCATGCGCCGACATCGAGCCGCGCTGTGTGATCAAGACCCAGCTCACCTGCTCCGCTATGCTTGACGCCATCGTATTCGTCGACGATCTCGTCCCCAATATCGCGATGAAAACAGAGATCTTAGACCGTGTGAATTTCGATGAACGGTTCCTGTACTACTTCGAGTGGTACGATTTCTACATGCAGGCCCGTGAAGCCGGGTTGCGCTGCGCGTGCAATACCGCCGCGAAGTTCGCGCACATGCCGGAAGCCTACGCTTGGCAGGCGGCGCCCCACCTGAGACCTCGAGAAGACGACCGCGAGAGGTTCAGAGCGAAGTGGCGGGTCAAACCACTATTCTCTGGGGAGCTTTAGGCGTGCCGCCCGCTCCCCAGACGCACCCGCGGTACGCGCTGGCTGCGTGAAGCGGGCGCCTGACAAGAAAGCCCGGCGGCGAGCAGGCCGCAAAGAGCGCTTGAAGCGCCCCCCAACATTTGGCCAGAGTTGGAGCAATGAGTGATCCGGTATTCACTGCCTCATATGCCGGCGACGGCCTTCTGGACTGGCGGGTCGCCCATGAGATGGCAACGTCTATGGACGACGGACTCTGCTCGTCGCCGATACGACGGCGTTCAGCTACCACCTGCTGAGGCTGCACAGTGACGAGTTCCTCTACAGGCTCGTCCGGCTCAAGGTTTCGCTCCGCCGAGTGCCGGCGGCGACAAGCAACTTCTACGTCCATCACATCGGCGGAATCGATGTCGCTGAAATTGCGCTCGATGGCGCAGTCGTCAAAGCCGACGGCGCCCAGCGCGTCGAGGTCCAACGCCGAGACGGCGACGTCCTCGACATGGAGATCGAGTTCCTCAGCTGCCATCCAAGTCTCTCCATCGGCTGCTCCATGAACGGCCACCCCGTCTACGCCGGTTCCGGCTCTGCCCAATTCGGCATCGTGGCGATCAGCGTGGAGACACTCGACGCCGCGGACCTGCTTTCGGCAATGCCCATCGCCGAACGCATCCACCTCGTCGACGTTGGCGGCCAGGAGGGCCTGCAGGTCAAGTGGATGTTGCAGGCCGAGCACATTACGCCGACTGTGTTCGAGCCTATCCCAGATGAAGTTGCGCCTCTCCGCCGTACGCTAAGCCGCATCCCGGGCGCGCAAGTCGTTGAAGCAGCGCTTGCTCATCGATCAGGCGAAAGAACGCTGCACGTGACTCGAGCGTCAGGCTGTTCTTCTTTACGTCGGCCCAATATGGACTTTCTCTCTGCCTACAGTATTGGCCGAATATTCGAGGTCGTCAGAGAACTTCCTGTTCGCTGTGTGCGTTTTGACGAGCTCCACGAGCGAGGCGATGTCGGAGCACCCAACGTTATAAAGATCGACGTACAGGGGTTTGAGTACGAAGTGCTGCTCGGGTTCGGACGACTGCTGGACGCGTGCCTCGGCATTGAGCTCGAAACTACTTCTACCCGATCTATGAGGGTGAAGTTATTTTCGGAGACATTGTAAAATATTTGTCTGACTTTGGTTTCATCTTAAGACGCGTCGAACACGTTCCAAACTTCGATGGAGACCAGATCGAGTGCAACGCGTACTTCACCAAGACCAAGCGTATTATGGCGTCAGCGTCTAAAATAGAGAGGATGAAATTCGACCTTCTGACCCGCGTTTGGGAACTCAAACCGTATTTCTAGTCAAGCAACCTAATGACCTGTTCACTCCCCGACCTACTCTACCAAGGACAGCGCCTATGGCTGTTCACGAGCTGGAACACCGTCGTCTACTATGACGAGGATACGGATCAGTTGCGGCACGGTCCGCGAAGTGAGCATGAGCCGAATGTCGTGTTGGCAACCTGCGGGTCGGTCGACGAGGAGTTGTCCGGCGCGCTGCTGCTGTCCGAATGCAACGGCCATCCTGCGGCGCTCGTGTGCCGGCCGGATGGGGTGGGTGCGCCCCGCGCAAGCGAAACGCCCACGGTGCTCGCTTTCAAGACGTCCGGCGCTAGCATTCATCTTGCCGGCGAGGGACGTTACTTGTGCGCGGAGGCAAACGGGACGGTGACCCTGTCGCGCGAGCACGCCGGCGACTGGGAGCGGTTCACCATCGCGGTCGAGAAAGCGCCAGGCGCGCCCCGGGCTGACTCTTCCGGCCAGTTCCGGGCGTTGGTGGGGCGGGCTTGAGCGCTTCATCCGACCGAAGATGCCTTCATCGTTCGGACTAAGGCAGCAACAGCAAGCCGGAAGAGTGTGATCTGTAACATAGAGTGGTTAAAAACCTATCTCGCGGCCGAGCACTACCACTTTATCCGCCACCTCCACGAGGAGTACCATTTCGATATCATCGATTCTCTTGGGACGGACTTCGCAAACCCGCGCGCGATAGCAGAAATAGGCACCTACGACTTGGTGTTTCTATCCTACCAGGGCGACGTGTGGGTACCGGTTAATCTGTTGAAATCTTATGTAATAATTCGAATCGACGATCTAGAAAATTATAGTGAGAGCTATAGAAACCTTCTCGAATACTACACGGCACACGCCGATATGGTGATCAGTCCCTATGCCTACGACGTTAGCCGGTTCTTCCCTCATCAAAACATAAGATGGCTTCCGTACACGAGCGCGATCGAAGAGGACGGCGGGCCGCTGCCCTTCAACGTCTCGCCGCGCGAGCAAGTCCTGCTCTCAGGGTCCGTCGCCTGGGACCGACCATTTCGGAGATACGTCTTCGAACTCGACGACCCGAGGCTCGCGAAGCTGCCGCACCCGGGCTACGGAGGCCGCTATGATGCCGAATTGACAGCCACCGTCCGGTCGAAGTGGTATCGAGAACTGAACAGCTATCTCGCGGCCTTCTGCGATGCTCATGCGCTCCGGTACATTCATCTCAGGGTCTTCGAGATCGCCTCTACAGGAGCCTTGCTCTTGGCGGATCGATTGGTCGAGCCAGAGATGAACCAGCTCGGCTTTGTGGACGGCCTAACTTGCGTGTTCTGCGACCAGTCCGATTTCCTAGGCAAAGTCGAATGGATCCTCGACCCGACCAACCGGTCGCGCATCGACGCGATACGGGTCGCCGGGATGAACCTGGTGCTCCAGCGCCACACTACGAAGCGGCGGGTTGCTGAGTTTGTCGCGATGGCGGATGCCGCGCTAGTTGCGCCAGCCTAGCTATGAGGGCGCAGTGAGCACCTTCTCACGATGGACCTCGTGATCGAATGCCATGATCGGTACAACAGGAGTCACTCCCTATCTCGGCCTCTTTCCGAGACAGATCGTGGGGATTGTTTATGCTGCTGGCCGAAACCTAAATCAGTTTCGTTCGGCTAACCGATTGGCCAATCAGCGAAACCAATATAGCTTACGGGATGCTATCTAGACTGTGCCGCAAGCACAGTAGACCTATACTATCTTCGTCAAATAATTGCGCATGGCATTGAGCTTGCTCGCTGCGCCCCATGCCCACACGAAATGCGCAAATCCCCTAGCCGCGCCGGGTGGCGCCTCTCCCGTGAAGCTGCAAGCGCCCTTCAATGCTTCGACGTTTCCGGCTCCAAGCTTGACCAGAGCATAGTTCAGAAACGGCTGATCGTTGAAAACGCTCTTCACGCCTTCGTGCGCCGGGTGAGCACAAAGGGCCAGTACCACCTTCGAGACGATCCTCCAGGTTTCATAGTCACTGTACCCCAATATACCGCTATTCGCCATTATACAGTAATCCTGGGCGCAGTCGGGATCTGACCGCAGTAATTCCAATCCCCACCAATTGCCAATGCGCGCGGTGTCTTCCACCTCTGCGATGGGCCGCGAGACCAGTTCAGCACCATAGCGCTCCACCTCAGTCGTTACGCAGACCCCGCGTTGGCGCCTGATCCGGGTTAGCCAGGGCTCGATTTCCCGATCGATGATTATGTCCGTATCGAGATAGAGGATTGGCGCAAATTTCGCGAATTGGTCGTCCAGCGCCCCATATCGACCGAAGTACCCCGGTTGCGAGAGCGCGCGGTGGAAGACCTGGGACTTGAGCGCTTTTGGCACAAATTGCGCAACGTCCTCGCTCGGGCGATCAGAGAAAAGGGCGACCGACCCCTTGTAGTGGCCGACACGGCTCAAAGACTCGAGCATGAGCTGCAAGCATTCGAGGAAGCTATCGTCGGCACCGAAGATCGTGGTATAGATGACCGGCTCGCTGGCGCAGTCGATCAGGCCGCTATCGAGGACGGTAAAGTCAGTCATCGTACCTACTTCGTTCTAGTGAGTCGCTGGTCCACTAAGGCGGCGGCGTCAGTCACCGGCTCACTATATCTCTCCAAAAGCTCTCCCACGCAGTGACGAACCCAAGCGTCGGCTTCTCGCTCGGAGCTGGTCTCAGGCGGGCGAAGACACCCATCTCCCCGCTTGCGGACCTCATGAGGTGAACAGTTTGGTGGTCGCCGCCCCTTGATGGAAGTCGGACCGTTGGTGGGGGGCAACGCGCTGAGCTCCGGATGTTAGAGGGCACGCTGTCGGCCCATGAATCGTCCCAGTCTGGCAAATTTCTTGCAGTGGCGCGAGCCACTCAGAGGTGTGATATCCAGCGAGAGGGCAAATGCACACGCTGTCTGTTGGAGCGATCTTTAGGAATGAAGCTGCCGCCCTCGGCGAATGGCTAGACCACTACATTCATCACGGCGTGGAGCACTTTTATTTGATCAATGACAATAGTACGGATGAAAGTCTGTCGGTCGTTGCGGAATATATAAAGCTTGGACGCGTCTCCCTTTCAACGGTCGATCATCCGTACTATCTAGGCCGTCAACATTACCTCTATAATAGCTGCATTCTGCCGAGAATATCGGAGACACATTGGCTGCTCATTGTCGACCTGGACGAATTCATGTGGTCTCCGCGGGCGACTGATCTGAAACAGGTGTTGTCCCATCTGGACGGCATCGCACAGGTCCAAGTCAGCCACACCTTGTTCGGATCGAATGGGCACGATGCTAGCCCGCAGGGTGGGCTTGTCGAGTCCTACACGAGGCGGGCTAGTGACTCACCGACGGAAGAGCCGGGGAATCACAAATACTTCATAAACACCACGATAGCGGAAGTCTCTAGCTTAGGCGTGCACAGCGCTCAGTTCGCTGCCAAGGAAGGCGCGCCCTACTATATTATGGATTCGTCTTGGTTTATCTTGAACCATTATTGCTGCCAGTCGAAACAATTTTGGCGCGAGACAAAATGTACTCGTGGAGATGCTGATAACTATCGCGTACGGTCGATGGACGATTTCGACGTCTACGACCTCAACGACACAGAGGACACTCGCCTGCTGGAGCAAAACCGATCGATCGTCGGTCGTCGACCGCGAACGCCCGTAGGATGAATGTGCAGCGACAGAGCGCTGCAGCGCCCGCACTTGCGCGCAGACCCGCGACCGAAGCGGCCATGCGCGCCCGCCTGATCGTGGCCATCACGTTTCACTTTGATGCCTCGAGACTGAAGTTCCTCGCCGATGTGTTGCAGTCGCTAGCGCAGTTCCCGGTCGCGGCAGTCCGCGTGATCATTGTCACGAATGCTAACGAGGATCAGAGGTCACAGTTAGAGAACCTGTGTGCGGACCTCCCGCAGATAGTTTGGGACGTGCGACCACAGACCGGACTGTCAACGCCCTGGCATCTGACCTGGCGTCACAAACAGATCATCAAGGACGAATTCCTTCGCGGGGCTAGCGACTACACCCACTTCGTCTATCTCGAGGGCGACATAAGGTTCACGTTCGCCAACTTCCATTACTGGGTCGCGAACCGCGAGACGCTGCGCGACCGCGGTCTGCTGCCTGGCTTTCTCCGTTTCGAGTGGAACACCTCAGCTAGCGAATTTTCGAGCAGTGACATGTTTTGGCCCGTCTACGCGCCGGCGCAGGCCTACGCTCAGGTTGGCGACAAGGCTTTCGTCAACATGCCCAACCCGTACAATCCGCTGTTCATCCTGGACCGTGAGCTTGCCCAGGAATATGTCGCTTCAGCCTCCTTCCACGAGACGGCCAGCCTATCGGCGTGCAGCACCTGGGGGCTCGCCGAGCGCGCCGCCATGGGCCTTTGTCACGAAAATGTCCCGGCCCCTTTTTCGTGTCGCTACGTCGTCGAGGTACGACCCGATTCCAGGGTCCCGCCGGGCACGTTCGTCTGGCACCTGCCGAACAACTACGCCGATAACCCGCAGTCAGCGCTAGGGAAGGTCCCTTTGCGCGAGCTGCTCGCCGGATGTGATCGTCTGTTCGATCGATCCGAACTTCCTGTCGGCATGTTGGCCGAGCCACTCGATGGGCTCGATGAGTTGCTGCGCGTTCACGGCGAGCGGCGCGATTGGTTTGTCCTGATCTCGGAGCACGACACTATCGCGTACTTCGATCCGGTGACCCGCCGGCTCCGACACGCGCCTATCGGTATCAAAACGCCAAACCTGGTCTTCCAATGGCGAGATCGCGCGGGCGATCTACTCGTTGTTGATCGTATGTCTTGGAGGGCGTTGACGTCCATATCGCAGGACGGTGGCGCAGAAATCGCCGCGGAGACGGAGGAGCCCTTGGAGATCGAGTATTACCGTGACGACTCGGTGTCGCTCCGCACGGCGGGCTTATTCCTGGGGGCCGACCTCGATGGCTTCGTCCGCGCGAACAGGACTCGTTGCCTGCAGTGGGAACGTTATCGCCTGGTACCATTTCCAACGCTTTGCGCGATGTCGTTGATGCGTAAGCGCAACTGGAGCGAGGCGACGGACGGCGAGACCTTCACTCTGTCGGACCAACCCATCGACTTCGGCCGCCCCGCGCCAAGCGAAGCCAGCGCGCTGGCCGCCAAGGTTGCGGCCGGCAGCCTCGAACAACGACGGCATCAGGAATTTGGGCCAGTGCGATTCGCTCTTACTGATCGCACGGTTCGCTTCCGGGTTCACTGGGAACCAGAACCAATATCATTGACCATTGAACAATCAGGACGTCAGCACGTCTTTATCGCCGTCTGATCGCGCCGTGCCGGTCGTTCTACGCCCCGACTTCTCGCGCTCGACCTTATTGAAGAACTCAAAGTTGCTCTTCAGCCGGTCGTTGCTCGGGTCGAGTTCGAGCGCGTGCCTCCCCCACTCGATCGCTCGCTCGATCACGTCAATGCGCCAAGCGGCGATCGCGCCAAGGTCGTACGGCCGCCACGCTGGGAAGCTGTCGCTGTCGAGATAGCTGTTGGTGATGCGGGTCTTCTCAATCCCGTTCGCGCAGGCCCAGAAGAGATTGAGCCAGTCCTCGCGGGCGTGGAATTCCTCGGCTAGGTCGAGCCAGGTCTCGCGCCGATGCGGCGCCTCGATGCGCGCCCGGTCGAGCCAGTACATCTTGCGGTCAGGCTGCACGCGGCTGAGGTAGCGCATGGCCTCGGACCGCTCTTCGCCCCACGCGCTGGTCGGCAGACCGAGGTAGCGTTCGAGCAAGGGGATGCTCTCGTCCCGCCTGTCGGCATACATGTACTCGCGCCCGAGCCAGAAGCAGATCTGGCCGTCGTCCGGATCCTCCCGATGGGCGAGCTCCATCAGCGGCAGGTACTGGTGGCGGGTGTCCTTGGTCAGATCCTGAACCTCGCACATGACGAGGTCGCCGGCGCCGTGCACGACCTCCTGACCAGAATAGTACAGGGCCTCGTGCACCGGACGGCGGAAGCGATAGCCCCAGCGCGTATGGAAGTTCTTGACCGGAAAACTGCGCAGGACCGCCGGATCGTCCATCGAGCAGCGATAGTGAATCTGGTTCATCATGGCGGTCGTCTCGGGGCGCCAGACGGCCTCGAGGGTCCCGCGCCAGCCCGGCGTCAGGAAGCGGTCCATGTCCATCGAGCAGCAGACTTCGGCATCGGCCGGGATGAGCGCCAGCGCGGCATTGCGGGCGTCGTCGAACCGCCAGGGTTTGATGGCGATCTGGTGCACGGTAACGCCGGCGGCGCGGAGCCGCTCGACCGTGCCGTCTGTGCTGCCGGTATCGGCGACGATGCGGTAGTCGGCGTCCACGGCCGAGCTCGCCCAGCGCTCGGCGTGGGCCGCTTCGTTCAAGGCAATGGTGTAGACGGCGACTTTCATGGGTTTTGGGGCTTGCCTAGCGGACAAGGCCGGAGCCGCCGCGCTTGCGGATCGCGACGAGGCCGCCCATCAGCCGGGCGCGGCCGAGCTCGTAGTGGCTGTCGAAGAACAGGATCTCGTCGAACTGGCCGGCGAGCTCGCCGATGCCGAAGGGGTCGATGCTGGTGGGCGCACCGCGGTCCGCGATCTCGCGCAGCAGGTCCTTGGTCAGCGCGATCTGGCTGGGGTCCTCGCCCGGCGGCTGCCAATCGAGATCCTCGAGGAAATACCAGCCGCCCTCGGCGAGCAGGGGGAAGAACTCGCGCAGCGTCAGCTGTTCGTCGTGCGATGCGTGGCTGCCGTCGTCGATGATCACGTCGAACGAGCCACGCTCGAGCTGGGCGGCGACAGCGCGCAGCTGGTCGGGCTTGGACTGGTCGCAGACGAACGACTTGAAGCCCTCGTTGTTCAGCGACGAGAAGTCGGTGATGTCGACCCCGGTCACCCGCACGAACGGGAAGAAGCTCTGCCAGAGGCTGACCGACGGCGTTTCGCTCTGATTGTGCTCCGCCAGGCCGCGGCAGAGCCCGATCTCCATCAGGTTGCGCATGGACAGCCGACGGCTGGAGAGCAGGCGGTCGTAGACGCGCGCATAGCCGTGGCGATTGCCGGTATGGCGGTTCTTGTCGGTGTTGAAGCGGTCGGCGAGTTCGATGAAGTTGGGCATCTTCGAGCGCACGTCGGAGAGCAGCGAGATGAGCGAGGCGCTGTCGTGTGCGCTCGGATCGTGCTTGGCGGTCCAGAGGTGGACGCCGATCACGCGCTCGTCGCCCAGGTAGTCGGCGAGCTCCGCCGATCGGCTGCCTGAAGGCTTCGGTCTCGGCCGCGACCCAGTCGATCGGGTTGAAGAACGCCGGGCTGAATACCCACTTCTGCAGCTCCGCGCCCTCGTCGGAGGCGATGTACTCGGACAGCAGGCGCGGACCGACGTCGCCGAACACCCACGTTTCCATCGCGTCGTAGGCGCGTAACGCGCGCTCGTAGAGCCTGCGCAAGTGCGGGCTGAACGGCTTGGCGTACATGGCGTTGCCGCAGATCCAGTGGTCGCCGCCGCCGCCGCAATGCCATTGCAGATTGAAGAAATAGTCGCCGCGGAAGGGGAACGGCCGCAGCATGACGATGTCGCTGTCGAGCCACAGGCCCCCGTGCTCGTAGAGCACCGCGTAGCGGAAGACGTCGCTGAAGTACCTGATCTCGGCGCGCGCCATGATCTTGTCGTAGAGTGCGCGAGGGACGACGTCGGCGGCGTCGGCCAGCTCGACGCCGAGCGGGCGCAGGATCTCGAGCCGCTCAGGCGTGTAGGTCCAGAGCTTGACCGGATGGCCGGCGGCGCGCTGCGATGCGATCACCGTGGCCAGACCCCCGAGATCCGCCTTGTCAGAGAGGACCTCGTAGAAGGTGTGGACCTGGGGCAGCGCGACGTCGGTGCGCACGTCGAGGAAGGGCGCGATGCGGGCGTCGAACGCGCGCGACTGCTCCAGCCGCTCGCGCGGGGAGTCGGCGGCGGCGAGGAACGGCGCGAGCTGGCGGAACCGGCGCTGGGTGGGGCTCCACTCCGGATTCTCGGGGGGCAGCTCGGGCGACGGCTCAGGCGCGGGCGGCGCAGACGTGGCCGCCGCATAGGCGCGGGCCTCGGTCTCGGCCGCGTCGAGCCAGCTGTCGGCGAGCGCGCGGAGCTAGGCGGCGTCGTAGGTCTTGGCGAGGGTTTCGACGGCGACGTTGGCGTGGGCGCGGATGGCCGGCCAGTCCATCGCGGCGGCGTCGATATCGAGCCTATCGGGCGCCGGCGGATCGGTCGCGTCGTCGAGGGAGATGCTGATCCCGACCTTGCGACGAATGTCGTCTTCGATCGCGGTGCGGTAGGCCCCGTCATGGGCCAGGCGCGTGGCGTCGACCGTGAGGTCGGCCGACATCTGGGCGTTCAGGTAGAGATAAATGTGCAGGCCCATGAACGCGCCGAACATGGCCGTCTCGGGGAGCGCCTCGAGGGGTCGAAGCATCGACGTCCTGTCGGCCGGCGTGATCTCGCCCTCGACGTAGAAGCGGCACAGATACTCGAAGAACGGATCGACGCCCCGAAGCAGGATGTTGATGACCGTATTGTAGAAATATGGCGCTTTCTGCCTGCGATACGAGAGGTAGGAAAGCCACTGCTTCCACAGATTTCGATGAAGGAAGATATGGAAACCGCCGACCGCCCGCTTGATGGCGCGCAGGCGGCCGAGCGAGCGGTTGTCGGCAAACACCGGAAGCTCGCCGACCTGGGCGGCATGATCGACGAACTGGTTCAGGTATTCGACTTCCTCGCGCCGCAGGTCGCCCTCGATGAGGCCGGCCTCGGGGAGGTACCAGACGTACGGAATCTGCCGCTTGAACGCGCGCACGCCGCCGGCCTCGGCGACGAAGGGCGCGTACTCGAGATAATAGGGCCTGCCCTGCGGATGGCGGGAATCCCAGCTCTGAGGCCCGTCGGACGTCGCCTTGGCGAGCGTCAGGGTGAGCAGATCCTCATTGAACGGCTCGTAGAAGGACGTGGTGTCGACGGCCCAGCGGAACCTGGAGAAGAACCACGTGCTGGAGGTGCGCCAGCTGGCATGGACGAAAACCAGAGGGACGGCCGCGGGATCGAAGCTCCGCTGCATGGCGCGCGGTCGACCGTTCGCCGTGGGCACGCCCGACGGGAGCCGCGTGGCGTCCTGGACGATGCGGCGGATATCGTCGCCCTCGACGGTGGCGAGGCGCGACGCCTCATCGCCCACGCCATAGCTGACGATCAGCCGCCGCCCATCGGGATGCCACGCCAGGCCCGCGGCGAACTCGATGCCCCGCTGTTCGAAGTAGAAGGGGCGGCTGACCCCCTGAAGGTGCAGCGCCTGGTCGAACCAGACGAAGCGGTGGCGATATTGTCGCTGGCCGTCGCGCAGGCGCACATCGTGAATGAGCGCGAGCCATCCGCCGTCGAAGGCGACGAGCTGGGAGCCGCCACGGAACTGGTCGGCCTGGATGGGCGCCGGCTCCTCGATGAGCATCCGCGCCTGATCGTCGAGGATTTCGGTGGGATCGCAATGGCGGACCAGCTTGAGCGCGTCGCCGTCGACGACGGGCATCCAGTTCTTCTCGTGGCGTCGCCGCCCCTCGGGAGTCAGGATCCGCCACTCGGCGATATGCGCGCCGTCCGGCTGGTCTTCGACGATGCGCGCCAGGATCTCCTCGCACCATCCGCCGCTGGAGAGCTCGCGGGTCGAGGCGGTGACCCAGAGGCCCTCCCGCCAGGCGAACAGGCGCATGTCCTCGAAGCCGCGCGGCGCGGCCTGCCATGCCGGCGGCGGAAGGTCCGCCGGCGGCGGGACTTCGCTCGACGAGACCGTATTGAGCTCGGCATCCAGATGCAGAAGGAAGTTGCGCGTCCGGACCGGAGAGCCGTCGGGGGCCCCGTATCGCTTGGGGTCGTTCTCGCCGGCGGAATAGTCGATGACGTAGTTCACCGTCCGCTGGAGCACGATGATCTCGTCGCCGCGTCGGGCGACCGAGGGATTGTTAGGACGGAAGCCTTCCGGCGGGGTGAAGTCGACCGTCCTTGCCGAGAACGACGGCATAAGGGCCGCCGCCGGCCCGATGTAGAAGTGCAGGTTGGAGATCGCGAGCCCGCGCGCCGACGGCGGGACCGCCCGGTTGAGCGCCAGCCAATCGCAGGCGGCGAAGCCGAGGTCCTTGATCGTGGGGTTGGGCGAATAATTGGCGGCGATCGAGACCTCCTGCTGGAGGCCCCAGTCGTAGATCCAGTCCTGGAGGCCCGGCTCGGGTGCGGGCTTGGCGAGCGCAAGGCCGCGCGCCGCGAGCTCGTAGGCGCGGTCGTTCAGGCCCTTGCCGCGGCAGTAGCGGGCGGCGTCGTGTAGAGCTTCGGCCCGGTCCGGGCGGGCGGCGACCGCCTCCATATAGGCCGCCACGACCTCGTCGGGCTCGGCGCCGGCTTCCTTGGCCTGGGCTGCGCGGAGCAAGGCGCTGTAGGGGTCGTCGCTCTGAGCGGCAGACTCGGCGCCCTCGGCGAGCTTCTGTTCGGCGTAGGCCTTGTTCTTCTCGATCCGCTCGCGCTGGTCGGTGGGAATCTTGCCCTCGGCCAGCAGCCGGTCGCAGACCTCGAGGCTCTCCTGGTAGGCGCCGCTCCAGTAGGCGTTGACCGCAAGCTCGTCGAGCAGGCCGTAGTCGTAGACCCAGTCGTAGACGAAGAGCGAATCCGTCGGATAGGAAACGGTCAGGCCGCGCCTCGCGTACTCGCAGCCGCGGGCGAAGAGCCCCTTGTTGCGACAGAAGCGAGCCGCGCTGTGCAGCGCCTCGGCGCGCCAGGGCGCCGCCTCGGCCGCCTTGTCGTAGGCCGCGAGCACCTCCTCGATCGGGCGGTCGAGTTCTTCCTTCAAGCGGCCGACGTTCCAGAGGCTGATGAAGACCTCTTCCATCCAACCGCCATACTCGGCGCGCTGGGTGTAAGCCTCGATCGCCTCCTCGCGCCGCCCGCCGTCCTTGAGCGTGTTGGCCAAGTAGAAGGTGTAGCGGGCGACCATGCCGCGGTCGGCCTCCTCGCCGATCGCCTGCTTGAGCAGCCTGACGTCGCGCTCGATCTTCTCGCCACGGTTCGAGCCGGTGGCGTGGTCGATGTAGTAGATGCCCGCCAGGTCGCCGGTTCCCCCCTCCTTCACGTCGACGAACTCGTGCGTCACGCCCTTGTAGGCGGACTTACCGTCGCGCTTGAGCAGCCGCGTGTTCCAATAGGAGAGCCCCGACGCCCGCTGGACGACCCGGTAGGCGGTGTCGGTCAGTCGCTCGGCGAAGTTCGGGTCCTCGACGACGAGTTCCATGTCGGCGTCGGTGAACAGCAGGTAGTCGAACTTGAGCTTGGAGGCGCGCGCGCGGGCAAGCGCCTCGTTGCGGGCCTGGCCGAAGTTGATGAAGGGGAACTCGTGCAGCTCGCCCGGAATGTCCGCGCGCGGCAAAGAAGTCGCGGATGAAGTCCTGGGTGCCATCGGTTGAGCCGGTATCGCCGATAACCCAACAGTCGATGAACGGCGCGACGGACTGAAGACAGCGCTCGATGTTCGCCATCTCGTTCTTGACGATCATGTTCAGGCAGAGCGTCTTGCCGGTGGTCTTGCGCTTCGGCTTGGTCTGCGACGCCTTCTTCGCGAGCGTCATGAGGGGGCCCTCCAGCGCGGACGACCTACGCTCGACTATTGTCGGTTTCGCTTCGCTGAGATCCGTTGGCGCCGTGCGGGGCCTCCAGACGAGCATCCGCGCGGAAGGGTCCTGGGTGCGCAGGAAGAGCAGGCAGCGCTTGCACCCTTCGAGGATGATCGGCACCTCGCCGTAGTCGACGGCGATAATCGGCTCCGTCTGTTCGAACGGCGCATCCGGCGAAACGAGCGCGGCGTGGCGACGCGCGTCGCCGGGGTCGTCGGTCGGCGCGTTCACGGCGAACTCGGTGATCGGAACGTTCGTCTCGTGGTCCGGACCGAGGTCGGCGATGGTATGCAGGCGGCGGACCTGGTCCTGCGTCCAGGCTTCGCACTCGTAGTGTGGATATCGATCAATCTCCGGCGGCATGATGGGCCGCACGCTGGAGAGCATCCAGGCCAGGTGCTCCTTTTCATCGTCCCTCAGCGCGTCGAAGGGGATGCCGATCCTGACCTTGTCGGGCGAGAAGTCGGCGTAGATGCCGCGCCAGCGATCGCTGCTGAACTCGTTGTGGGCATAGCGGGCTTTGAGATCCCGCGCCGTGATGCGGTCGCCCACGGCGACGCTCGTCCGCTCTCGAAGGGTCTGCGCCATCAAGCCACACCCAGTCTTGACTTCAGGTAATGGGGGAGCGCGGCCGAGCACTCGAGCTGGGCGCAGCTTGCGATCCAGTTGTGCAGGTAGTCCTGGAGCGACACCCGTGTGCGGCCGGGCCAGCGGTTGAGCGCGCCGACCGCCTCCACGCAACTCGGCGTCCGTTCGTACTCGGCGACGATGATGGGCGCGGCGGCCTTGGCGAACTGATTGAGGCCGTCGCCGGCCTCGATCCCCGCCTTGTGGCGCGCGTACCAGGCGGCCATGTCGCTCAAGCCGCCCTGCTGCGCCTGCAGCTGGGTGTATTGGGTGATGATGTCCTTGCGGTAGCTGAGGACCGCATCGCCGTAGGCGTTGTCGTT
Source organism: uncultured Alphaproteobacteria bacterium (assembly GCA_963794315.1). GTDB lineage: Bacteria > Pseudomonadota > Alphaproteobacteria > Caulobacterales > Caulobacteraceae > Poindextera. Next base: position 2,200,530 of record CAWCDF010000002.1, on the reverse strand, counting down.
CGGGAACGGCGGGGTTTCTTTCCACATCGGACCGAGGCGCCCAAGCCCGCGGATCGAGAAGGACTCGACGAGCGCCTCCTCGAGCCATTGCATCGTGCCGCCGGGCTGGTCGCGAAACCGCCAGCTGTTGGCGAACACGTGCCCCAGCTCATGCCCGAACTGATAGGCTAGCTGGCACCACGCCCGCTCGCCGATATCGACGATGACCCACGCCGTGGTGGTCCCATCGTCATGCAGCCACACGGCCGGTGGTCCGGAGGGGTGCTCGTCGACGCGCAGTCGGGTGGGCTGGCTGTCCGAGACCAGGCGCACGTCGCCCAGGCAGGCGCGCCGCATGAGCTCGACGACCAGGTCGGCCGAATACGGGATCATCCGCCCCCAGTTGCCGGCAAGCTCGATCGGAGCGGTGAGCAGGGTCACGCGGGGCCGCGGTTGGAGTGCGTCGGCTGCTGCATTGGCACACGGCGACAAGGCGCCAAGGGGCGCGAGCAGGACCGACCCGGTTGCGAGAACAAGCTTGCGCCGAAGCCCATCGACGATCACCTCCGCCGGTCGCCTCGCTCGATCGAGGGCGCGACGGCCGTGCGTAGTGGAAGCCTCGGCCTTCGCCTTGTCACGAAGTTGTCGAAAAGACGCAGGCCACATAGCCGCTCCGAAATGGCCCAAAACGCTGCATTCGTCACGTGATCTTCAAACCACTTCACGGATCGTGCCGGCTTCGCATTAGGCGATTAGGCTAGCGAACGGAAGGCTAAGCTGGTCGGGTAAGCGACTTGCCTGAAAAGCCGGCGAATGGGCCAATCTGTTGCATTGCTGCAGGCCCGCGAAGCTTACGGAGCGTCCGATCACCTCGTCGTCGGGACGGCCGCCCTCTTCCTTGGCCTTGGCGGCTCTGTAGAGGCTGTCGAACGTCTGGTCGTCCAAATTCATCCTAAGCTCGCGTCGACCCCAGTTGGCCCAAACTGCCCCACCATGCGGCGGAAAACGAGCCCCGTTCACGCGCCGTGCCGGACCAAGGCAGCAGGACCAGGCAGTCGCGCGACAACCGCGCAGGGCGTCGCTAGCAGTCGGGAAGGTGCGATGGAGCCCGCCGGCGCACCGCGCGGCCCTCGCCGGACGTTGCATTGGGCAACTAGCCGTACTCCTAGGCTAAAATGAACCGGTCGAGCCGACCCCCCGCGGCGTCCTTCCTGACCCGCGGCTCCCAACTTCGGAAAGCGCAGAACACAACGGGCAGCGGTCCTTGGCCGCGGCTGTGCCAGCGCGCGACGCGGCCATGCGCTGCCGACCCGCCCGCTGCAGAATGGCTTGATCCCTCCGCCAATCGCCGAAGTTGAAGCCCGGCTTCCGCCGTGTCTCAGGGTTCGGGAAGAAGCAATCTAGCCTACCGACGATCCTCAGGCCCTTGACGCGCTCCTTTCGAGAGATTTCGCGATGCTCCTCGCACAGCTTCGTGTCCTCTTCGATATCCTCCGCAATTTCGGCCCTAAGCGCGATCATGTCGTCCCACAGGGCCTTATTCCACTCGTCGGCAGGACCATTGCAGCAAAGCTCGCCGGTCCGCGCGTGGAACACCAGGTCGTCCGGATGCGGCGTCGGATCAGGCCTCGGACGGCCCTTGCGGTCTGCTTCTTCGAATGCCGCCTGGCAGATCCGCTTGTATTTTATGGTCGCTGCAAGGTTGGCCAGCTTGCGAGTGGGCGCATGCTTCGCGGGCAGGCCCATGCCGATTAACAGCTGGGCGCGGAGTTTGCCTTTGCCTGCCTTGGCGCTCTCGCGCAGGATCACATGTAACGGTGCGCTAGACATTGTCGCCTGCTGAACCTCATTGCCGATCGCCGCGACCCTCTCGCCGTCTCGGCAAACAGGCCTCGCCTACAGCGCTCTGGTTCGCGGTCGAGGACCGCGGTGCGTCGACTAACCACGCGCGAAGGTACCACGAACGCGACCTGACTCGAGACACGCGCGCCGACCGCACTCGGAGCCGCGGCGGGCTTACGCCTTGCCCGCGGTCCGACGAACGATGGCCGACCCCTCCCGGCCTGCCCGATAGCCAGAATAGAGTGCGCCGCAGAAGTCGCCGGCATCGACGCCGAGTCGATCCCAGAACTTCCGCTGCGCCGGATCGCAGGCGTTGGGCGCAAGCCGATGGTGCCACGCGCAGAGCGGACAACTCGCCGCATCGCCCGGCCGCTTGCCAAGTGACGGTCCCCGTCGGTCGGTGTGCTTCTGATGGGAAGCTTCGACGGGATTGTAGCCCGGCGCGCACTGGGGTCGGCCCTCGATCAGGCAGGCGATGCACGGAAGGCCACGAAGCCAACTCGAGATAGCCAACGTCCGCTTGGCCGACCCAGCGCTGACCGACGGCCGTCGGTATCGCGCGCGCCGGTCGGGCCACTTTCGCCCGCTCGCGCGCGACGCGCACGATGCGCTTGGCCTCAGCCAGCTTGGCGCGTTCTTCAGCGGTGAACCTCACGCGGCCAACCTGCTCAAGCCGTTGCGCGGCTTACGGCAGCGCCCTCGAGCTTGGCCCTGGCGGCCTCGAGCTCCTTCTTGAGCGCGAGTGCGTCCACGGGTGAGCGTGCCCAGAAGTCTCTGAGCGCCTCGCGGTTGATGCTCTCGAACCAGTCCAGCTGCGTCGGCGACTGGAAGTCCCGGATGGTCGCCAGAGCCTTGTCGGCGATCTGGCCCAGGGGGACATTCTCGAGCGGCGCAGATGGCGCGAGCTGGAATAGGATTGCGTCGTTTCCGCCGATCAGTCTGAGCCGCTCGGTGACGTTGGCCTGCTCGACCATCTCGCTTGGGGTTACGTCCTCCGCTAGAGCCTGGTCGAGCTCTGCGCGTTCATAGACGGACGACAGATCTTCCGGGAAGGCCTTCCTGAGCGCCTGGGCTTCCGCGCACTTGGCCAGCATCACCCGGCCCATCTTGGGCCAGCCGCCCTCCAGCGTCCGCTTTCCCGTGGGGCGCCGCTCCCCGCGCTCGTCCGCGCCCCACTCGTCCTTGATAGGCGCGAACTCGTCCCAGTAGGCGAATCCGGAGACCGGTCGCCAAGTCTCGCCGGCCTCGTCGCGCATGTAGATCTTCAGGGCGGCCTTGACCAAGCCCAGCGGGTTGAGCGGTCCCTTCACCGTCTCGTCGTACTCGAAGAGAGGTTCGTCTTCGTCCGGGCGGTAGCGCCTTGAACGCGCGGCCACCGCCCGCATTCCGTCTATGCCCGTGATGATCGCGAGCCGCCGCTTACTCTTGTCCCTGACGTTCTTGTGGAAGACTAGGGCGTAGATCTGCTTCCGGAACGGATCGAGGCCGGTCAGCCGGGCCACGTTGATGAACAGGTTGAACTCGTCCTCGTTGCAGTCGGCGGCGACCGTGCGACGGATCAGCTGCAGCTGGGCCGGTGCGTAGGTGTTCGAGGAGCCGGAGCGTAGGGAACTTACTGCGTTCATGACCTCACTCACTTCATGCGGATGGTCAGGCTCGGCGCCGGTTGTTCGAGGTGGACGCCGGGGATGGGACCAAGATTGCCGAGCGCTTTGATGATCGCTGCTTCCTGAGCCCTTGGATCGTCTGGGTGCGCGGACTCGGCCAGCCGGCGGGCGAGCGCGACCTGCGCGTCGCGGTGCTCGACCGCGGCCTTCAAGGCCGCTCGGTCGAGGACCGGATCACCAGGCTTCCAATAGTCTGCCGGAATGTCGGCCTCTTCGTCGACCACGAGCCTGGGCTGGCGCTTGGCGAGGCCGATCGTCGCCGTCGGCCGCTGGATCGACTTCTGCAGGCCGGCGATTGTCAGGGCTTGCTCGATAAGCACCCGGTCATCGTCGACGCGGGCATCGAACCGCTCCTGACGCGCCCTCAGGTCACCGATCGTGCGCTGGACACCCTCGGCAAGGCCCTTGTGGAGCGTGATCCGCTCCAACAGTCGGTCGATAATCTCGAAGAGGTCGGTCTCGCCCTCGATCATGTCAGCGAACAGATCGTCGTCGTCGCCCGCGATCGCGGCCAGCGACTCCTTCAGCGCAAGGGCTGCGCAGGCTGCCCTGGTCGGATCCAGCCCCGATTTGGCCTTGTCCCGGATGGGCTCGTCCGTGATTGACGGACCTTCCGATAGGGCCGTGCCGGTCATGGAATCCTCCAGAGTGCTGTGAAAGAGCTTCGTCAGTGCGATGACGCGAAGCCGGTCGAGGCCGGTGATGGCTCGGTGACGGGCGCGGATCGCCTCGCCAAAGGTCGTTGGCGCGCATGTTCATCACTCGCGTCGCGCCGGAGCGATCACCACAAGCAAGCCCATGTCGTCGAGCAGCTCGAGCAGCTCACAGGCAAGGTTGTCCGGCCGACGGTCCCAGACAACGCCCTCGGGCGTACCGAGGTCGATTACGCACCAGCCTCGATCGCGAACCTGCACGATGGCTGGGAGCAAGACGGCGACGGCGTACGCCGGACGACCGGCCCCGAGCCAGCCAATCGCCAAGCTGGCCATGGCGTTTGGACAACTGATCGGCACGCAGCTGCACCGACCGTTTTCATCGATGGAATGGAAAGCAACGCGTTCGAGTTCGGTGGCGGCCTTGCAGATCGACGCGAGTCGCTCGGGATCGTTGTCCTCGTCGGGGTCGCAGCATAGCGTCGAGTTACGAGTGCGAAGCTGCCAACTCTCCCAAAGGTCGATTCGATCGATAGGACCCATATAATGTTATTTAATAGAACATTACATTTTCGTCAATGATCTCTGGCGAGCAGATTCGAAGCGGGAGGGCGGCTCTGAAATGGACAGCGGCTCAGCTCGCGTCGGCGGCGGGCATTAGTGTTCCGACCGTGCTGCGGCTGGAGACCCACAATGGCATTCCGCCGAGTAGGTCGTCGTCGCTAATCGCCATTAAAGCAGCGATGGAGGCAGCCGGCATCGAGTTCATCGGAACCCCTGATGATGGTCCCGGTATACGGATCAGACGCCCCAGCTAAGCCGACGCCTAACTGCAACGGCTGAGCTCAGCTCATTCATCGACGTCAGGCGGCTCGGGCAGGGGCGCACACAGGGCGCCGCGAGTCCTCTTCGCGCAACAAAAATTGAGCAACTCGGGTTTGACCTAGTCCAACAAAAGTGCAATAGTTGCACTATGAGTTTGCCGCCCATTTCATGCCAACCCTTCATCGCTTCGGTGCGGTAAGCGTCCGCATGTACGCCGATGATCATCGGCCCCCACACTTCCACATTGATGGACCCGACTTCCAGGTTCTCGTCCGGATATCGGATTTGACGGTGATCGCCGGCGAAGCTCGCCCAGCTCAGATCGCCGAAGCGCTGATTTGGGCAAGCGAACACCAAGAAGCGCTGGCATTGAAATGGGCCGAGTTGAACGAGCGAGATTGAACATGCCAAGAAAGGCGATTCCGCGGATCGCCGCCGTTGAGGCGGGAACAAGGGCCCTCACTCTCCGCATTCGCTGGAGGGGCGGCGGCGAAAGCTTGGTCGATGTGTCGGGCTTGGTTGATGCGTTCCGGGTATACGCACCGTTGCGGGCGGCGCCGGATCTTTTCGCTGCTGTGAGGGTAGGCGAATACGGAACAGACGTGGTTTGGAGCGATGACATCGACATGTCGGCCGACACGCTCTGGCGATTGGCCCAGGAGCAGTCCGGCGAGACGATCACCGCGGAGGCGTTTCGCCATTGGCGCGAGCGAAAGGCCTACACGTTGGACTCTGCGGCCCGGGCGCTCGGGCTCAGCCGCCGAACGGTCGCCTACTACGATCGAGGGGTAAAGCCGATCCCTCGCACCGTGGCGCTCGCGGTCAGAGCTTTGGAATTCGGCTTGTAGGCGGCCGGAGGAGGCGCCTGTCCTCCCCTCCCTATCCCGCCACTCACGGTCGGCGGACCGCGGCTGGGCAGTGCGGGTACCGCGCTCGCTCGACCCTTTCGGCGCGGTTTGGCGGACGCGACGGGATAGCTAGAGCGATTTACGTCACGGCGGCTGGCCGTCGAGTTGTCTGGTGCATGATCGAAGAGGACGCGAGCGCCGCGATCGATGCGTTCATACTTGCCGCCGAGACGGAGTGCGTCGTCAGCGACTTCGCCGCCGCGGAAGTTGCATCCGCTCTGTCCCGGCTTATGAGAATCGGTGACCTGACGTCCGAAGACGCCAGTGCCCGCCTTGCCGACTTCGATGCATGGCGGGCCGCAGCAACCGCGGATATCGACGTCCAGTCGTCAGATATAAGATTGGCCAACGTCTTCGTGCGCCGGTTCGAGCTTATGCTGCGCGCGCCCGATGCTGTGCACGCGGCGATCTGCGCTCGCAGCGGGAACCACCTCGTCACCCTCGATGGTCGTTTGGCTCACGCCGCGCAAGAACTCGGTTTGACCGTCGTAACGCCACAATAGTGGGTTCCTGATGGGTTAGAGCGGACTCGGCCGCGCTTCCGCGCGGCGTTCAGCGGTGGCGTTTATGCGAGTTCAACTGTGACCGAGTTCTGCGAAACGGCGTGTCAAGGGCGCCGAGCTTGCCAAGCATCCCAGCGTTCAGGCGCTCGTGCCCCCCGACATCCGCGACCTCCTCGGACCTGCGCCCATCACCGAACTCGAGGACGAGGAGACCTACGAACGAATCCTTGGTCAGGTGGCGCAAGCCGTATCACCCGGGGACTTCGTCGAATGGCTCTGGATCAAGGATATTGTCGATTTGACGTTGGACGCGAACCGATGCCGCCGCGCCAAGGTCGTGCGTCTGGCAGTCGCTCGGAGGAGCGCGATCCAGAATATCCTGAGCTTCGATCCGCGGCCCAGAAAGCCGGACGATTTCGACCTCGAGTTCAACCCCCGGGCCGACGAAATGCAGAAAGCGTACGACGACTACGGCCGTGGCGACAAAAAAGTCGAATTGTTCGCCGAGAAGCTAGAGCGTCGGGGGCTGACAGAGCAATCGATCGGTGAGTCGGCCTACCTCGCCGCGCTCGACGACCTGGAGCGACTGCAACACCTCATCGACGCCGCCAATGCGCGCCGCGACGCCGTCCTGCGGGAGATCGATCGCCGCCGCGACAGCTTTGCCAGGCGGGCTCGTCCGGCGGTCGCTGCGCTCGACAACGCCATCGATGCCGAATTCGAATGACCACGCCCGCAAAGGCCAACGCGAACTGCGCGAACGCCAAGCGCAGCACCGGCCCTCGCACGGGAGAAGGCAAGGCGCGCTCCGCCCGAAACGCGTTGCGGCACGGTCTCAACGTGGCATTTGGTTCGCCCACTCCAAAGCTCGACGAACTCGCCAAACGCCTCGAGGACGCAACCGGCGGAGATCGCACCGCCGCACAACACGCTTCGGAAATGCACGCCAATTTAATCCGTATACGGACTATACAACAGCAAGCGTTAGAGGTTGCGATTTTCCGGGTGCAGGAGACGAGCACCACCCCGTTGACTAAGGACGAGATCCTCACGACAGCGCTGCTCCAGTGCGCGCCAGAGCTGCGGGTGTTGGATGGCTACGAGCGCAAAGCCCGATCGCGTCGCAAGAAGGCGTTCAGAGCGCTCTGGGAGTGATTTGGCGAAACGAACCACGAGCTGGGGGCCGAGAGCTCCCGGCCAGTGATCTGCGGACCAGGGGGGAGGCATGCGCCTTGCCTGAAGAGCCATCAGATGCCCCCGGCGCGAGAACACTTACGCGGTCACCGCTGACAGTCGGTTCTACGCCGCGGTCGGCCGGTTGCCGACGCTCAAGGGCGTCGTCCGGCTCCTGGAAGTCTCGCGTCCCACGTGTGCTTGGTTCCGGTATGGCCCGAGAACCGGCGCAGATGCTTCGCGCGACGCTGGCGTCTTGCCTGCCGACCTTTCTGTCACCCGTCTCCTAGCGGGCGCTCCTCGGCCGGACACCGGCGGACAAAAAGGCGCACGCGCTGGGGCTTGGTATTGGCCATCGACGACCACCACGCGAGTATCAACTCGGTAAGGACTCTGTCTCGAATGACGCGGTCCTTGGTGCGGGCCGGCGCGCCCGATCATACGAGGCTTTGCCCAACGTCATTGTCGAGTTGCTCAAACACGTACTTACCAGACTATCTCAAGAACGCTGGCTACGGCCCCGCTTAAACTCAACACGATCTAAGCTGCGCCGGCACGCCAATTGGACAGGCACCCGATAACGTGGCCATTATACTTTTGTTAAGGGTGGGGCTAGGCTTTGCGACAGGTTCGGGTCGAACGCGCTCGGCTAGGCCGGCGGGCGAGGCGCACTAGCGTTTTGGCCGGAACGGCGTCCAGACTCGTGGCCGCGGTGCTTGTCTGGGCCGCCACCGCAGCTTTGGCCATTGCCGCGCCCCTGGCGCACAACGATCCGACCCAGGTGCTGCCCACGACGCCGCCCGCGCCCACGCCGGCGCTCAACCTCCCAACCGCGTCCGCCCCGCTCGCCCGACCGGACAAGTCGGTCCGGCTCATTCTAATGGGGGTGAAGTTCAACGGCGCTGTCGCGGTGCCCGAAGCCGGGCTGCGGCCGGCGTGGGCGGGTATGCAGGGCAAGTCCGTCAGCCTCGCCGACCTGCGCGCCATCGGCCGCCGCGCCGAGGCGATTTACGCCCAGGCCGGCTATCCCTTCGTCGCGGTGGTCTTGACCGTGCAGGAGGTCAAGAACGGGATCGTCAACTACGACGTGGTCGAAGGGCGCATCTCCGACCTGACCGTGCTCGGATCCAACCTCGCCGCGCGGCGTCAGGCGACCGCAGCCTTTCAGCCGATCGTCAATCGCTCGCCGCTGCCGCTGGGGGACGTGGAGTCCGCCTACCAGCTCGCCAAGCTCGTGCCTGGCCTTTCAATCTCGGGCACGCTCCGGCGCGGGAGCGAGCCGGGCGGCATGGACCTGGTTATCGACGCCCAGCGCCCGATCGCGTGGCGCACCTATGTCAACGTCAACAACCTCTACGCCGACCCCGTCGGGCCGTGGGGGGTCCTGGTCGGCGCGGATTATCTCGGCCCAACGGAGTACGGCGACCAAGCCTCCGCGCAGGTCTACACCTCGACGCCGGTCGGGCGGCAGGTGCTCTTGCGCGGCAGCTACATGCAGCGCCTCAATGCCTCGGGCACGGCAGTGACGATCTCGGGACTGTGGGGCGAGGCCAAACCGCAAGGCAGCCTGTCGCCACTGGCGATCGCCGAAGACGTGACCACGCTCCGCGCCGAAGTCTCTCAGCCCCTGTGGGAGCGGCCGGACGCCGACTTCCTGATCGACCTGGGCCTGGAAGGCACCGACCAAGTGACCAAGGTCTTTACCAACGTCGGCCTCAGCGACGACCAGCTGCGCGTGCTCGACCTCACCTTCTCGGGTGAACAGCGCGGCTCGCTCGGCCGGATCGCCCTATCGGCCGAGGTCCGCCAGGGTCTCGACATCGCCGGCGCCAGCCGCCCCGGCGAGCCTAACCTGTCGCGCGCCGGCGGCGATCCAGAAGCCACCATCTTCCGCGTCTCCGCCGAACTCGACACGGCGACGTTCGAACACGTCCGCATCGTGGCGAGGTTCGATTCGCAGTATTCCGACCGGCGGTTGACCGAACCCGATGAGTACTCGGTCGGCAACCTAACCATCGGCCGCGGCTACCAGCCGGGCGCGGCGCTCGGCGACAGCGCGCTGGGCGGATCGACCGAGCTGCGCATCGGGCCTTTCAACCTCAACAAAGAACTGCAGGCCGAGCCCTTCGCCTTCTATGACGTGGTCAGCCTGTGGAACGACGGGCCCCCGCCCTTCATTCCTTTCGCGCACCGCATCCTGAGTTCCGTAGGCGGGGGCGTGCGCTTCCAGCTCGACGGCAAAGCGCACATGGACCTGCTCTGCGCGATCCCGCTCGCACCGCCCCTGGGCCTTGGCGAGCGCACGCCCGGCGCCACCGTTCTCGTCAATCTCACCATCGGTCTCAACGACGCTTTCGCGGCCATCCACCAGCGACTTGCGGGAAATGCAAAATGATCCGCCATAAACTCGGGCCTGTCCTCGGCGCTCCACTCTATCTGCTCGCCGCCCTGGCGATGACCTTCGCGTGCGCCGGCGCCGCCCTCGCCTTGCCAAGCTCGCCGACCGTCGCCGGTATCGCCGGCGGTGGGTCGAACCCCACGTTCAACACCAGCGGCTCCAGCCTCACTGTCACCCAGACCAGCACGCGCGCCGTCATCGACTGGGCCACGTTCAACATCGCTAACGGCGAGAGCGTCACCTTCAACCAGCCGTCCTCGAGCGCGATCGCCTTCAATGTCGTTCCGGCAAGCGCGGGCGTCACCACAATAGCGGGCCAGCTCACGGCCAATGGCGGGGTGTGGCTGTTCTCGCCAGCGGGCATCGTCTTCGGGCCCGGCGCTGTGGTGAACACCGGCTCCTTCCTCGCCTCGACAGGCCTTTTCAACAGCACCTCGCTGAATGAGGCGCTGAACGACAACTCGGTCCAGATCTTTCCCCAGACATCCTTGAGCACGGCCGCGATCACCGTGGACGCGGCGTCGGGGATCCTCCCCCCCGCCTCGATCAGCGCCACCGCCGGCTTCGTCCTGCTGCAGTCGCCGACCATCGTCCAGGACGGCGACGTCAGCGCCAGCGACGCGGTGGTCTACAACACCGACGAGGACATCGGAAACGGGGTGACCATTTCGCCGGGCGCCGGCGGCGTCACCCTCGTGGACGAGCAGTCCTTCAGCGGCGGCCAGGGCGCGTCAAACTTCACCCAGACCGGCACGACCACCGCGGGGACCTGGTTCGAGGTCGACGCCGCCGAGGATGTGACCTCAGCGCCAGGAGATGGCATCATCAATCTGGGCGGCCATGTCAGCGCTTCGGGCATGAAGGCCACTGGCAACCCCAACGACGAGACCAACGGCTTCAGCGTGATCCTCGACGGCGATTCCGCCGGCGCCACCACGCAGACGGAAGTGACGACGGTCGACGCGTCGACAAGCACCGTCGTTGCCGCGCAAGGCATCTACGCGACCGGGGGGCAGGTCAAAACCGGCTTGTGGACCAGCAACGGCGGTGCGGTGAGCATTACCGCCGGCGGCGCGGGCGTAGAGGTCGATCAGGCCCTGGTCTCCAACGGAACCGGTCTCGTTACGATCGGAGGCGACAACAACGTCGCCATCGATGCGAACATCACTGCGGCGGGATCGGCGCTGATCGGATCGGCGGGGCAGGTTCAGGTCGGCGCAAACGTCACCATCCAGGCCGGCGCGTCGATCAGCGGCTCGTCGCTAGCCCTCTTCAGTACGGGGGACGTGGTGGCCGACCCGACATCGACCCTGCTGGTCGGGCCGTCCCTCAGCGCGCCGAATGGCGCGCTTAGCGTTTCGGCTGGCGGCAACATCCTTGTCACGGCCGCACCCGGATTCCACCTGCACCAGACCCTGGTCGGCCAGGGCGGCGACGTGACCTTAGGCACGGCCGTCGCCGGCTCCATCGCCTTGCAGGCGACAGGGGTGAACGACGTCGGCGGCGCGATCAACGTCCCGGGCGCCATCAGCGCTCCGGGCGGAATCAGCCTGGACGCGACCGGCCCGGCCAACGTGGACGGATCGATCACCAGCGCCGGATCGGTGTTCATCGCCACCAATGCCTTGAACCTTGGCCCGTCCGGCGGCATCGCGGCGGGCTTCGCCGGGTCCGGCCCAGCGCCCGCCGGAACGCTCAGCACCGGCGACAGCTCCGCCAATCTCACCTTGCAGGATTCCACGAACGCGGGGCTCGTGCCGGTCGCCCAGGCGCCGGCAGCCGGCGACATCACGTTGGGCGCGCCGATCGCCTGGTCGAACCCCGGCACGCTGACCCTCGACGCCTTCCATTCGATTAACGTCAGCGGCAGCATCACCGACACCGGCACGGCCCAGGTGGTGCTGAAGACCGACGACGGCGGGACGGGCGGCGACTATTCCTTCGTCGACGGCGGCAGCCTCAGCTTCACCAATACGCCTGGCGGCGGCCAGGGCCTGACCATCAACGGCCAAGCCTATACGCTGGTCTATTCCCAGGCCGACCTGCTCAACATCAACAACGACCTCGGTGGCTTCTACGCGCTCGCGGCGCCGCTGAATCTCGCGCCGTTGAACTCCGCCGGAACCGCCGGCACGGCCACGATCTTCTCGGCAGCGCCCATCGCCAGCCTCGTGAGCCAGCCCTTCACCGGCACGTTCACCGGCCTCGGCAACACGATTTCCAATCTGAACATCGTCGCCGCCACCCCGATCGTGCAAGTCGAGTCGGCGGGGGGCTATGCCACCACCGGCCAGGTCGGCCTGTTCGGCACCGTCGGTCCAACGGGCGTGGTCAGGGACGTCAACCTCGTGGACGCCACGGTCAGCGGCGTCGACGGTATGCAGGTGGGCACCCTGATCGGCGGGCTTGCGGGGACGGTGAAGGACTCGTCCTCTTCGGGCCAGGTCAGCGTCGGCAGCGGCCTCACCACGGCGCAAGGCTACGCTTACGCTGATGTGGGCGGACTGGTCGGCGGCGGCGACGGGACAATCGTGAACTCGTCGTCCTCCGCACTCGTCTCGGCGGGCGACGGGTTCGCCGGCGGTCTCGTCGGCGTGGTGTCCCAAGGCGGAAGCATCGCCGGCTCCTCCGCTTCCGGAAGTGTCAGTGTCGGCAGCTATTCAGGAAACGCGGCCGACTCTGTCCCCATGGCAGGCGGGCTAGTGGGCCTGATCTACGGTTACCAATTCGGGGGGGTGAACCCCATCCAGGTCAACGTGAGCGGATCGTTCGCGACCGGCGCCGTTAGTGGCGGCAGCGGCACCGATGTTGGGGGTTTCGTGGGCCTGGTGGAGCAAGGACAGGTCACCACCTCTTACGCCACCGGGCCTGTTACCCAGACTGCGGCGCCGGTCATTTTCAGCGCGAGCAACTTGCCAAGCAACCTCATCGGCGGCTTCGCCGGCGTCGTGTTCACCGGCGGGACCGTGACCCAGTCCTGGGCCAGCGGCGCGGTAACGACCGTCGGCCCGGCGGCCGCGGTTTCAAACACGACGCCCGGCTCGTTCGCTGGCGGATTCGTCGGCGACATGGACGGGGGCGGTTCCGTCAGTGACTCCTATTCGCTCGGTCCCGTGACCGCGACGGGCGGCGCCGGCAATGTCGACGGAGGGTTCGTCGGTCTAATTCAAGGCGCAGCGACCGCCAACGCCGTCTATGCGACCGGCTTCGTAAGCAGCACCGGCCTCTCGGCGGGGCTGGTCGGCCTCCTCGGCAACGGCGGCGACACCGCTTCGCCGACCGGCTTCATTTCGAACAGCTACTGGGACGAAGGCACGACCGGACAGACCGTCGGCTACAACCAGAACGGCTCGGGCACGCCGACGAATGTCACCGGCATTGGCGTCGGGACGAGCTTCAGCCCCTACGCCGCCGCGACCTACGCCAACTTCGACCTGACCAACACCTGGTACCTCGTCCCGGGCGCGACTCGCCCGATCTTGAGGTCGGAATATTCCACCACGATCACCGACGCCCATCAGCTGCAGCTGATGGCGCTGAACCCAGGCGCCGACTACACGCTCGCCAACAACATCGACGCCAGCGAGACGTCCAGCGCCTCCGGCGTCTGGAACCCGGCGAGCGGATTTGTTCCCGTCGGCGGTAACGGCGAGCCGGCCTTCACCGGGACCCTGAACGGCGACGGCCACTCGATCTCGAACGTGTTCATCAATTACAGCACCGTCGTCTCGCAGGTGGGGCCGGCCGGCTTCTCGACCAACGGTTACGTCGGCCTGTTCGGCGTCATCGGCCCCGGCGGCGTCGTCCAGGACATCAACCTGGCCAAGGTGAACGTCACCGGCGCCGGTGAGATGCAAGTCGGCGCACTCGCGGGTTCGGACCAGGGCGCGGTCGACCACGCCACCTCGTCCGGCATCGTGGCGACTGGCGCCACGGACAACACCACCACCCCGATCACCTTCGCCGACGCCGGCGGACTTCTGGGCGATGCCAGCGTGGGCGGGGTGATTTCGAATTCGAGCTCCTCGGCGACGGTCGCCGCCGGCGCGAGCGGCTCCATCGCCGGCGGTCTTGTCGGCTCGCTGGTCGGCGGCGCATCGATCACCAACTCGTTCGCAACGGGCGATGTCAGCGTCGCTGCCTCGACCACCACCCTCGGCGCTGAGGTGGGCGGGCTCGTGGGAGCGGTCTACGGCTACAACAACCCCAACACAGTCGGCTCGGACCCTGCGAGCATCACCGGCTCCTATGCGACCGGAGCGGTGTCGAGCGGCGCCGAAGCGGTCGCCGGCGGCCTTGCGGGCTTCGTCCAAAACGGTCAGCTCACAATCGACTACGCGACTGGGCCGGTCACCCAGACGGCTTCCGGCAACATGGTGGACAACGGCGCGGGCGGCTTCGCCGGGGACATCACCTCCAACAGCGTGGTCAGCCAGTCCTGGGCCAGCGGCGCCGTGACCATCGTCGGTGGGACGGACGCCAACCACTACGCCTTCGGCGGCGGCTTTGCCGGCGATGTGGATGGAGGCGCTCACATCAACGATTCCTACAGCCTGGGCTCGGTTACCTCGACCGGCAGCTCATTCAGTATCGTGGGCGGCTTTGCAGGCGTGTTGGCCAACAGCCAGGCCGTCATGCCCGGCACGATCATCATTGGCGTCTACGCGACGGGCCAAGTCAGCGGCGGCGGCTTCACCGCCGGTCTCGTGGGTTCGACGAACACCGGGACCTTCCTGACACGCAGCTACTGGGACCAAGCGACAACCGGCCAGACCGCCGCCGTCGCAAGTGCGGCGCCGGGCACGGTGGCTACAGGCGCGGATCAGCCCGTCCCCGTCGGCGGTTCCGGCCCCAGCCCTTACCAGGCGGCCAGCTACCCCAATCTGACAGGCGGCTGGGTCCTTATCGCCGGCGAGACCCGTCCGATCCTTGCGTCGGAATATTCGACCACCATCACCGACGCTCACCAGCTGCAGCTGATGGGTCTGAATCTCGGCGTTCAATACACCCTAGCCAACAACATCGACGCCAGCGAGACGACGACGCGTCTACCGGCATCTGGAACCCGGCCAACGGCTTCGTGCCCGTCGGGACCCCCGCAACGCCCTTCACCGGCGGGTTGAACGGCCAGGGCTACACGATCTCCAACCTGACCATCACCGACACGACCGCCGGGACATACGACCCCACTTCGAAGTCGGTGGGTCAGGTCGGGCTCTTCGGGGTGGTGAATGGATCGAGCGCGCTCATCGAAAACCTTCAGCTGACGGGCGCCAGCGTGACGGCGGGCGACGGCATGCCGGCCGGCATTCTCGTCGGGGCCCTAGAGCAAGGCACCGTCGACAACGTGTCCTCATCGGGCAGCGTCACCGTCGGGAGCGGCCTCGTCGCGCCCAATGGTAACGGTTACTCGCCCGCCTACGCGGCCGCGGGCGGCCTCGTCGGCTTGCTGGGAAGCGCCGGCTCCGCGACCGCGACCATCTCCAACTCGTCGTCCTCCGCGGCGGTCACGGGCGCTGACGATTGGTCCGGCGGACTTGTGGGCGAGGCCGGGACGTCGAGCACCATCATCACGGGCTCATGGGCCGCCGGGGACGTGGTGACGGGCGCCACCGCCACCGTCAGCAACGGTGGCGTCTCGCTGTCGCAGATCGCCGAGGCCGGCGGCCTGATCGGCTCGGACTGCTGCTCTACAGTGTCCTCCTCCTACGCGACAGGAGACGAGACGGGCGGCGCCGGCTCCTACGTGGGTGGATTCGTCGCACTTGTTGGGTCCTCCGCGCAGATCACCGGCTCCTGGGCGAGCGGATCGGTCACCCAGGCGTCTAACGAAGCGAACTGGAGCAACGAAGCGGGCGGATTTGCCGGCTACGTCGGGTCAGGCGCCACGATCACCCAGTCCTTCTCGACAGGTTCCGTGAACACTGTCAGTCCCCAAACAGGCCCGACAACCTTCGCCGGCGGGTTCGCGGGCTACATCGACGGCTCAGTCAGCGACGCCTACGCTACGGGCGCGGTCACCTCGACCGGGTCCGTCAACGACCTCGGTGGCTTCGCCGGTCAGATCGACGCCGCCGGCGCCGTCAGCCAGGTCTATGCGACGGGGCTCATCACCGGAGCAGGCGCTCTCGGCGGACTGGCGGGCGCTCTGAACGGCTCGCTGTCCGACAGCTTCTGGGACGAGGGAACGACCGGACAGACGGCCGGTTTTACAGGCTCCGGAACGGCCACCGGGGTCGTCGGAATGGGCGGATCGACCGGCGTCGATCCGTTCGCCGAGTTCGACCTATGTCGGTTTCGACTTCACCAACACTTGGTCGCCACCGTCGGGGCCGAACTTCTACCCCGAACTCTACAACGTCTCGCACGTGCTGAGCATAACCGCCGAGAACGTCTCGTCGGTCTATGGCCAGTTCCCGGTCTACACCGCCAGCATCATCGGCTTTCAGGGTGGCGACACGTCCGCCTCCGACATGTCGAACGTGGTCGGCCTAACGATCGCGGCATCCGGGACGACGTCGACCACGGGCTACCTGAACGCAGGCTCGGTCGGCCTCAGCCTCTCGGGCGCGACAGCGACCGGCCCTTCGGGCGCCTACAGGATCCTCTACACCAACGGGACCCTGACCGTGACGCCGGCGCCGCTAACCGTCTCGCTGACCGGAACGGTGGAGAAGCCCTTCGACGGCACTACGACCGCCACCCTCGCCCCCGACAACTACAGCCTCTCGGGCGTGATCGGGCAGGATCAGGTTACCCTCAACGACCCGACCAGCGGAACCTACGACACCGCCGCCGCTGGAACCGGCAAGACGGTGAGCGTCAGCGGCCTGGCGCTTGAGGGGACGGATGCCGGCGACTACACCGTCAGCCCCACAGCCTCTGGACCTGTCGGCGTCATCGACGCCTCCTCGCCGCCACCGCCACCGCCACCGCCGCCACCTCCGCCTCCGCCACCGCCACCGCCACCGCCGCCACCTCCGCCTCCGCCTCCGCCGCCGCCTCCGCCGCCGCCGCCGCCTCCGCCACCGCCGCCACCTCCGCCGCCGCCACCGCCGGCGCCGGCGCCCACACCGCCGCCCATCGTGATCGTCTCGCCGGTGGCGGTCGCGGACCCCACGGTCATCGACGTGACGGCCTCCTCGGACACCGGCACGACGGCCGCCTCGGACACCGGCACGGCGGCCCCCTCGGACACCGGCACGACGGCCGCCTCGGACACCGGCACGGCGGCCGCCTCGGACTTCGGCACGGCGGCCTCCTCGGACTCCGGCACGGCGGCCGCCTCGGACTCCGACACGACGGCCGGCCCGACTGCAGCGGCGGGTTCGGCGAGTTCGAGCGCCGGCGGCGGCGGCAACTCCACCACCGTCGTCAACGTCTTTCCCGTCGCCCCCGAAGATCAGGGTAAGACGGCGCAGGGCGATACCTCACCGATCACAGGGGCGGGTAATCGCGACCTGTGGACGGGCTCCGACGAGAGCGCCTGTCCTCCGGGTGCGGCCCCATCGCCGGCCTGTCCGGCGGGAAGCACGCCGTGACCGGACGCAGCCTGATACTGCTCTGCACGCTGGCGATGCTTTGCGCCTTCGGGCCTAAGTCCGCCCGCGCGGCGGAGATCGGCGACTTCGCCCTCGGCGCCAACACCGAGCACGAGGCCTGTCGCGCCGTGGCGCGGTTCGACGGGCCAAGGGGCGGAGAGGCTTCTGACATCTATTGCGGCGCCTGGGAGCGGCCGTCCGGACGCATCACGCTCTATCCGTCGCCGGCCGCAGCGCAAACCGCCTTGGCGGCGCTTTGCCAGGGCGTCGCCACGACCTTGCAGGATGCGGACTTTGCCGGGCTGAAGCAGATCGCCTGCGCGCGGACGGACCAGACCGGGCCAAGGCGCTATGTGCTAGTGGCGCAACGCGGCCGGGCCACCATCGTCGGCGACGTTTACCCGTCTGACTGGGCGCCCTTGGTCAACGCCGCGCGCGTTCTGAGCGGCGCCGCTCGGCCGACCGCAGTCGCCGCCGGCGGCGCCGGGGCCGAGACGCCGGGCCTGCGCGAGATCCAGGCGGTCTTTCCCGTCCGGCCCGCCAGGTCAGGCCGCGACCTCGAACT
Organism: uncultured Alphaproteobacteria bacterium; assembly: GCA_963794315.1. Classification (GTDB taxonomy): domain Bacteria; phylum Pseudomonadota; class Alphaproteobacteria; order Caulobacterales; family Caulobacteraceae; genus Poindextera. The sequence continues at coordinate 2,182,476 of CAWCDF010000002.1, read as the reverse complement.
ACGAGCTGCTGCTTCGCCGCGCCTATGAATACAATTCGATCTGGAGCTTCGACACCGCCGAGCGCGACTTCGAGGAGCTCTTGAGGCTGCACAGCCAGGTCGCGCCGGACGACGTGGACGGCGAGGCCGAAATCATGGCCGAGATCGGCCTCAACATGTCTAACGCGCGGCGTTTCGACGAGGCCTCGGACGTCTTCACCAAGGCCGAGGCGCAAGCCCGCGCGGCTAATGACACCCTGCTTGCGACCAAGATCCTCAACTATCGCGCGGTCAACGAGCTGAACCAGCACCACTACGCCACCGCCACGCGGCTGGCCCTGCAGGCCAATCAGGCGCGCGCCGGCCTGGCGCGCGGCTCCTCGACGCAAGCCGGGAACCGCATCAGCGCCAGCGATGTCGGACGTGTGGAGGCGAGCAATGTGAGCGCCGGCCAGCGCAGCCTGCTGGTCTCGCTGAGCGACGCGCCGACGGCCGACAAGGCCGACATCCTGACGGCTCAAGGCTATTACATCGCCGCCGTCGCAGCTCGCGGCCTGGGCCACGGCGACGGATCCACCTACCTCGCAGGCCGCATCGAGCGAATTGCAACACGTGACCAACCCGCCCGGGTGGCTGGTGGCCGATATCACCAACGAACTGGCCGACTCGCGGCTCGCGGTGGGCGACTACGCCGGCGCCGAGGCCGCCGCGCGTACCGGGCTCGCCATCATGGCGACCGCCGCGCCCGGCACGCGCGCCGAGGCTCACCTCTGGCTGACCATGGAAGGCGCGCAGGCCGGAGAGGGAAACGCCGCGGCGGGCCTGGCGAGCGGCCGCCACGCGCTCGCCATCTATGCCAAGCAGATGGAGTCGCCAGGCCTGCCCCCCGACATCGCCGGCACCCACCTTTCGCTCCTGGAAAAGGAATGGCGACGCACCGGCGACGCCAACCTCGCGGCGGAATATTTCCAGACGCTCTCGCTGGTGTGGGACAGCGCTGCGGCGCGCACCACCGCGCAACTGGCCGCCCGGCTCGTACTCAAGCAAGCCGGCGATCAGGCCCGCGGCTACCAGGACGCCGAGCGGGCCTATCGCGCCGCGCTGGCGCGCCAGCAACAGCTGGCCAGCGACACGGACACGCCCACCGATCAGACGACCGCAGCCGATGCGGCGGTGCACGCTGCCGCCGGCCGCTTCTCTGCGGCCGAGGCGGCCTTGCGCGAGCGTGCGCCGGCTTATCTGGAACTGCTCAATCCCCAGGCGTCGGCCGCCGATCTACAGGCGGTGCTGGGCGATCACGAGGCCTATCTGCGCATCGTCATCGGCGCGCCCGGCGGCTATGCGCGTCCTGGTCGACAAGACCGGCGTGCATCCCTTCCTGGTCGACTCTGACCGGCGATCAGGTCACCGCCCTGGCCGACCGTTTCCAGCGCAGCACCCACCTGCAAGGGCCGCAGACTTCCCGACTTCGATCTCGACGCCAGCGAGAAGCTCTACGCAGCCCTGATCGGGCCCGTGCAGGATCGGCTGGCCAATATCGACACCCTGGACGTCGACGTGAGCGGCTCGCTGGCCTCCATTCCCTTCGCCGCCCTGGTCGCTACCGCGCCGGATCAGGCTCATCTCGACAAGATCCAGGAGGACCAGGACTATTCCGGGGTCGACTGGCTGGCCCGGCACGTCGCGGTGGCCAATACGCTCGGTCCGGCCTCGTTCATTCGGCTGCGCAAGGCCGTCTCCACGCCGCCCGCGCAACTGACTGCGGCGGTGTATGGCGACTATGTGCCCAATCCCGCCGAGGTCGCCGGTCGCCTGGCCAAGGAGCGGAACCTGTCGGACGCCTGCCGGGGTCAGATTCAGCACGACCTGCAACTTCTGGGGCCGCTGCCGGAAACCGCCGACGAAGCGCGCGACGTCGCGGCCAAGTTTCCGGGCGCCCGGCTGGTGCTCGGCCAGGGCTTTACCGACACCGACTTCCTGCACAGTCCCGACACGGCCAAAGCCGACGTGATCATGCTGGCGACGCACGGCGTGCTCGGGCTGTCCAGCTGTTTTGCCGAGCCGGCGCTGCTGACCTCGATTGGCGACAATGGCGACGGCCTGATCGAGGCCTCGCAGCTCTTCGACACAGCGCTGGCGGCCCGCGTCGTGGTGCTCTCGGCCTGCGACACCGCCGGCGGCGGCAAGCTCGACGAGGCGCGCACCGGCCTCGCCGATGGCGGCGACGCGCTGAGCGGCCTGGCGCGCGGCTTCATCTACGCCGGCGCCCGCAACGTGCTGGCCACGGAGTGGAAGGTCGATGCGGCCACCTCCAGCGCCGAAATCAACGGCTTCTTCAAGGGCGCGAGCCAGCCAAGCGAGGGGCTAGGCAGGGCGTTGGCGGACGCCCAGAAGCAGATCTACGACCAGGCCGAAACCGCGCACCCCTTCTATTGGGCGGCCTTCGTTCTGGTGGGCGATGGCGGCGGCAGCCTCTGAGCCGAAACCAGCATGGCGATCGTTCCGCTTTGCTGTTGTAGCGGCGGGCGAGTCAGCGGTTGAGGCGATGTCCGATCCGGTTGAATCAGAGGGTTCCTTACTCGCTCATCCCGCGAAGGCGGGGATGAGCGAAGAGTGGGTCAACCTGAGCCACGGCTCTAGGCTGTCGCCGCATGAGTGAAACCCCGACCCCGCCGCCGGCCCGGCGGCCGCCCGCCGTCAGCGCAGCCCCGCCAGCCGCCAGCCCGGCGTCGCCGGTCGCCGAGCCGCAACCTGCGAGCGAAGAGCCGGCCCAGCGCCGGCCGCGGATGCGGAGACCCTTCAGCCTCGCGCAGCTGACCGCCGAGCGCAGGCGCGCGGGCATTTCGTTCACGGTCGGCCTGATTGTGCTGCTGCTGATCCAGATACCATTCTTCGAGCAATCCTTCCTAGGTGCTCCGGACCGGCAATTGATGGAGACCGCCTACAAGCTGCGGGCCGACCTGATCGGCGGCACCGCCGACCCGGTGCTGTTCATGGACATCGACAACCAGACTATCAGCCAGCTCAGGCCCCACCCCGGGACATTCCAGCCGCCCCTGGCGACGGCGCCGCGCGGCCTCATCGCCGACCTTCTGGACTTCATGCGAACCGCGCCGCCGGCGCAGACTCCGCGCGCCGTCATCCTCGACGTCGACATCGCCGAGCCGGCATCGGACGGCGCCGACGGCGTGGCTCGTCTTCACGCCGCCCTGGCCGCCTGGGCCGGGTCGAAGACGGCGGCGCCCCTGCTCATTTCGCGCGAATCGTTTCCGGCCGCCACTATCGGCCTGGACACCCCCGCACACGTCCTTCCCGATACGCCCTATGACGACGTCGTCCAACCGGCGCCCAACATATTCTGGGTCACGCCGAGCGTCGTCGGCGACCAAACCGGCGAGATCCGCGAGCTCGTGCCCTATGAGTGCGTGCTCACCAGCACCGGCATGAAGCCACTCTATTCCGCGGCGCTGCTTGCCTATCAATTCATCGAGCGCGACCCCAACGTCCTTGCCCACGCCCCCTCTCGCCATTGGCTGCAGGACGGGACCACCCACTGCCAGACCGCGCCGTACGTCCCGCTGCAGCACGGCGAACGCATCGACTACCACATCTCGCTCGATCTCGGATTCCTCAGCCGCGCCTGGCCCGACCTCGATCCCCGCTGGCCCGGCTTCAAGACCTGCGGCGAGTCCGACTCGACGATCTTCAGGCGGCTCTCGGCGATCGACATCGACGATGCGTTACGCGCTGGCGGCGACGTCGACCGCGGCCTTCTCTGCCAACACGTCGTGATCATCGGCGGCACCAACGCCAGCGGGGCGGACTTTGTCCAGACACCGTTGAATGAGATGAATGGCAGCGCGGTGCTGGCCAATGCCGTCCGGGGCCTGCAACTGACCCATGGTGGTCTGCGACCGATCCCGGTCATCCTGCAGGTATTGCTGCTGTTTGTGGCCACACTGGCCATGTCCGGCTCGGCCCTGGCCACGCTGCACACACGCCACCGCTACCGCAGGCTCAGGCGCAGCAAGCACAAGCAAAAGCTTGGTCATCGCATCCAGATTATTTTGTTGAACCCGATCGTTGTGAACGGAATAATAGCATTGGCTGCCCATGGCGCGGGAATTGGGCTGCTGCTTGTTTCCTTAAACTTTGGTCTGTGGGGATTTCTTTCGGCGCCAGTATTCGCCGCGGCGATAACACAGACCGTGCAGGAGTTCGCAGATGGTTAGATTTACGGCTCAAGCCCAGGCGGTGGCGGTGTTGATCGCGGCGGCCGCGACTGCGTGGCCGGGTTTGTCGCACGCTTCGTGCGCGGGCGCCGGCGTCATCGTCCGGATCGAGGGCCGCGCTCAGGACGTGGTCATAACCCGCAACGAAGGGGGAACGACGTCGACCGTGACCCGGCCTCGCGTGCTGGAAGTAGTCTGCCACGGCGATATCCTCAGCACCGTCGGCGGCACCTACATCGTCGTCTCGATCGACGGCGCCGGGCCGGTCAGGATCGACCACAACGCCGCCTATACCGTGCCGATGCGGAGCAACGCGCCAACGGTGCTCAGCAACGCCTACAGCACCCTGAACGAACAGGTGATGCCCGACATGAAGCGGCTGCCGTGGAACGTGCGCCTCAAGGGCGCGGGAGACGACTTCGGTTTCGCCTTGCCGGCGCTGACCACGGGCGGTCAACAGCTTCAGTCGGGCGACCGGACCCTGCTGGTGCGACTGGTCGGCGGTACAGCGCCCTATAAGGTCGAAATCTTTGACGCCAGCGGCGCCGTCATCGCGTCACAGTCCAGCAGCAGCCATGATGTAGTGCTGCCGCACGTCAATCTGGCTCCCGGCGCGTACAAGATCACCGCGAGCGACTCGACGCCACGCTCGATGGACGCCCAGATCGTCGCTGTGGATACCGCTCCGCCCGCCGATACGTCGTTCCACGGGCTCACCGATCCGGAAGTTCGCACGGCGGCCGAGGCGGCGACCCTGGCGCGCGACATGCCGACACTCTGGTCGTTCGAAGCCGAACAGCGGCTCGCGGCCGCGCCCGCGGACGGACTAGACCGCGACAAGGTCTACGAGCTGATCGAGAGCTACAGCACCGACTGACGCCTAACGGCAAGCGTCCGCGCCATTCCACCCGTCGTCGTCGCCAAGGCTGGCCGGGCCGACGACTTGATGTTGCCGGGAAGTTCGGCTCATCGGGTCCGGAACAGCGCTTTCGATTCGCCCACTCCGGAGCTCGACGACCTGGCCAAACGCCTTCAGGAGGTCGCCGATGCGGATCGCAACGCCGCGCAACGAGCGTCGGAAACGCTCAGTTAATCCGTATACGGAATATAAAACAGCAGGCGCTCGAAGTGGCTATTTTCGGGTCAAGGAGACGAGCGACACCCCGCTGACGCAGGATGAGATCCTCGCAGCAGCACTGCTCCAGTGCACCCCAGAGCTGCGGGTGTTGGATGGCTACGAGCGTAAAGCCCGATCGCGCCGCAAGAAGGCGTTCAGAGCGCTCTGGGAGTGATTTTGGCGAAACGAACCCACGGGCCGAAGGCGCCGCCTGGCGCATCCGAGCCGACCGGCAGACAAGGGTTGGTATGACGCTTGCTGGGTAGCGCTTGTTCCACCCTCCATGGAACACAGGGGGAAGCGCCGCGTATCGGTCCCCAAACACCTGGGCGCTTCCCCCACCCTCTTCCGCCGCGATCTGCGGGGCGTCCTGAGCAGGGTGGTGCGCTCATCCGCCGGTTGACCGTCGTTGAATCCCGGGGTCGCCCGCTCTACGGCGGCGGGACACGCGCTTGACTGAGCAGGCGTGAGGCGAGGCACGCGCCTTGCCTGACACTCGGTCAAATGGGCCAGACTGTTGCATTGCCGCACGCCCCCATTGCGCGGGAGCACGCCCGCCTCTGGCCGGAGCGATTCGGCCTGGGGTCGTTCGCGTGGTAAACGTTTTGTCAAGAGATGGGTCCAACCCCGGAGCGGGCAGCGGTTCCATGGACGGCTCCTCATACGGCAGCGCTTTCGGTGCGGGCATCCTGGATGCCCTGGTCATGGTCGGACGCCATCACGGTGTCGATGCCTCGGTTGATACCATCCGCCGGCGGTTCATGGTCGGCGAAGGCCCGATCGACAACGACACACTGATCTCGCTGGCCGGCGAGCTCGGCCTGCGAGCACAGGCGGTTCGCGTGGGCTGGAACGACCTGCCCCGCTTCGCAAAGGTGCTGCCGGCGATCCTGCGGCTGCGCGACGGCACGGCCCTGGTGCTGGACCAGGTCATCGACGACCCGAACGCCGGGCGCGTTGCGGTGCTGCGCGACCCGACAAGCCCGCAAAACCGCGCCATGGTGGCCGAGCGCCAGCTGACCCCCGTCTGGGACGGCGAGCTAATCCTGGTCAAACGCCGCATAGGGCTCGCCGGCGAAAACCAGCCGTTTGGGCTGGGTTGGATGCTGAGCCAGGTGCTGCGCGAGCGCGCGATCATGCGCGACATTGCCATTGCCTCGGTGGTCGGCACCGTCCTCACCATCATCCCGCCGTTCATGGCCATGATCGTTCTGGACCGCGTGATCGTGAACCAGTCGTTCTCGACCCTGAACGTGCTGGCCGGAGCGCTGGCCGTCGTCATCCTGTTCGACGCGATCCTGGGCTTCCTGCGCCGCCGCTTCATGGAGACCGTCGCCACCCGCATCGACGGGCGGCTGAACATCTACGTGATGGACCGGCTGATGCGGCTGCCGATGGACTACTTCGAGCGTACGCCGAGCGGCGAGACGATGAGCAAGATCTCGAAGATGAACCAGATCCGCTCGTTCCTCACCGGCCAGCTCCTGAACACCTCGCTGGACCTGGTGATGCTGGTGATTTTGGTGCCGCTGCTGCTCGTTCTGCAGTGGGCGCTGGCGCTGATGGTGTTCGCGTGCGCCGGCATGATCGCGCTGATCGTCTATCTGTACCTGAAGCCGATCGCGCGCGCCTACCAGCGGGTGATCCGCGCCGAGAACGAGAAGAGCTCGCACCTGTACGAGACGATCGCCGGCATGCGGACGGTGAAATCGCTGGCGCTTGAGGGCCGCCAGCGCACGCTGTGGGACCACAAGGTCGCTGAAGGCGCCGAGGCGCGCTTCGCGATGGGGACGCTGGCCAACTATCCGCAGACCTACACCGTGCCCTTCGAACGCATGATCTACACGGGCTCGATCCTGGTGGGCGCCTTCATCGCCCTCACGCACCCCGACCTTATGGGACCGGGCCTGATCATGGGCTTCGCCATGCTGGCCGGCCGCACGGCCCAGCCGCTTGTGGGGCTCGCGAAAATGCAGCAGGAGCTCCAGGAGGTGCGCGGCGCCGTCGGCGAAGTGGCATCGGTGATGAACCTCCCGCCGGAGGAAGACCGCGCCGGCAGCGGCCTGCGGCTGCCGATCCGCGGCAATATCACCTTCCAGAACGTGGGCTTCCGCTACCTGCCCGGCGCGCCGCTGGCGCTGGACGGCGCGGGCTTTGAGATCCCGGGCGGCACGATCTTCGGCATCATGGGCCGCTCAGGCTCGGGCAAGACCACGATCACCCGGCTGCTGCAGGGCCTGAACCCCGAGTACGAAGGCATCATCAAGATCGACGGGATGGACCTGCGCGAGATCGAGATGCACCACCTGCGCAGCCACATCGGCGTGGTGCCGCAGGAGAACTTCCTGTTCCGCGGCTCCGTGCGCGAGAACATCGGCATCGCTCGCCCGGCCGCGACGTTCCCCGAGATCGTGCGCGCCGCCCAGATGGCGGGCGCCGAAGAGTTCATCGAGCGGATGCCGCGCGGCTACGACACCTTCTTGGATGAAGGCGCGACCAACCTCTCAGGTGGCCAACGGCAGCGGCTGGCCATCGCCCGGGCTCTGATCATCGACCCGCCGGTGCTGGTCCTCGACGAAGCGACGAGCGCGCTGGACGCCGAAAGCGAGGCGATCATCAACGCCAACTTGATGAGCATCGCGAAGGACCGGACGATCATCTGCGTCTCGCACCGGCTTTCGATGCTGGTGCCTGCTCACCAGATTCTGGTGATGGAGAAGGGCCGCGTCTACGACATCGGCCGCCACGACGAACTCCTCCATCGCTGCGATATCTACAAACACATGTGGCACACGCAGAACCGCCACGTTGAAACCCCGACGAGACATGGCCCGGTTGCCCTCATTAGCGCCTCGTAAGCGAACCGACCTGATCGCCGAGCCGATCAGCGCGTTCGAGTCCGAGACCCAAGCTCGTCTTCCAGAAGACGCGGCCGCACAGCGAGCACGCCATCCTGCATGTGCTGGCGGCGATGCTGGTTATCGTGCTGGTCTTGATGTGCGTGGTGCGGTTGGATCGCGTGGTGACGACGGAAGGCCGCATCGTGCCCTCGCAGGGCTCGTTCTTCGTGCAGCCGCTGGACCGAGCGATCGTGACCAGCATCCTGGTTCACCCGGGCGATTTCGTGAAGAAGGGCCAGGTGCTGGCGACGCTCGACCCGACCTTCGCCCAGGCCGACCTCAAGACGTTGCAGGCCAAGCAAGCCAGCGACCAGGCGCTGGTCAACCGCCTCGAGGCCGAGCAGAGCGGCAAGCCCTATGTCGTCGACCCGAGCTCGCAGGACAGCGTGCTGCAGGGCTTCGATCTACAACCAGCGCAAGGCCGAATACGCGGAGTCCGTCGGCGACTTCGACGCCAAGGTGGGCGCCGACCAGGCGGCGATCCGCCGCGCCCGCCAGGACGCCTCCGACTATTCGCAACGGCTGGCGCTGGCGAGCAAGGCCGAGCAGAACTATCGCGCCCTGCAGGCCCAGGGCTACGGCAGCACGACCGGCATGCTCAACGCCACGGACGCGCGCGTCGAGATGGACCGGATGGTCTCCGAGAACCAGAACACGGCGTTGCAGGCGCAAAGCGACGTGTCGGCCTCGGCCGCCGAACGCGCTGCCTTCGTCGACAAGTGGAAGAGCGATGTCGCCACCCAGCTGGTCGCAGCGCAGAGCGACCTGAGCGAGGTCTCGCAGAACCTCGCTAAGGCCTCCAAGGTCAGCGACCTCTCCGTCCTGGTCGCGCCGACCGACGCGGTCGTGCTCAAGGTTGGGAAGGCCTCGATCGGCTCGGTGGTCGATCCGGGCTCCCCCGGAAACGACGCTCTCTTCACCCTGACTCCCATCACCGGCCCGCTGGATGCCGAAGTGCGCGTCAACGCCCGCGACATCGGCTTCATCCGCCCAGGCGACAAGGTGCGCATCAAGCTGGAGGCCTACCGCTACACCAGCCACGGCCTGGCCACCGGTGTGATCAAGACCATCAGCGACGGCTCATTCACGACCAGCGACGACGGCCAGATCGTGCCGCCGTACTACAAGGCGCGCGTCGCCATCACCGACGCCAGGCTGCGCAACGTCCCGGCTGGATTTCGGCTGATCCCCGGCTTGACCGTTAGCGGCGAGGTGCTGGTCGGCAGCCGGACTGTCATGTCCTACCTGTTCGAAGGAGCGATGCGGACAGGCTCCGAGGCGATGCGGGAGCCTTAAGTGGTGACGAACGGGGCATGAACGACCAAAGCTTCCTTTCGCGCCTCGCGCGCGCCGACGACGACAGGCTCCGGCAACAGGCCGAAGCGGAGGACGCCAAAGGCTCGCCCGTCAACGCCGCGGCGCTGTGGCGCGCTCTGGCCGAGCGCGGGGACCCCGAGGCGTGCTTTGTGCTGGGCGAGCGCTACGACCAGGGCCGAGGCGTAATCCAGAACGTCGTCGAGGCAGCCGACTGGTTCCGCAAGGCCGCCGATCAGGGCCTGGCCCGCGCGCAGAGCAAGCTAGGCGAGATCTATTTCCACGGCAGGGCCGCCCCGGGCACGGTGGCCGGCGCCACTGAGACCGGCGGCGCCTTCAAAGCGCCTGGGCGCGCTGCAGAGCCTCTTTCCTGGTGGCCTTTCCGTGCCGCAGGACATGCGTGAAGCGGCGAAGTGGAACCTCTTGGCCGCCGACCAGGGCGATGCCGAAGCGCAGGTGCGCTGGGCGCTGCAATGCGCGGCAGGATTCGGCGTCAGGGCCGACCTGTTCGAGGCGAAGCACTTCTTCACGGCCGCGGCCGAGCAGGGCCATGACGGCGGGGCGTTCGGCCTGGCCGTCCTGCTGGCGGGCGGGGAACTCGGCGAGGCCGACCCGGCCGGCGCGGCCGTCTGGTTTGAGCGGGCCGCAGCGGCGGGCAACACCGGGGCGAAGCTGGCGCTGGGCATCCTGTTGTGGCGCGGCGACGGTGTCGAGCCGGACGAGGCGCGCGCTGCGGCGTTGGTCGGCGAAGCGGCCGAGGCCGAGCAGGTGGAGGCAATGTACCTCGCCGGCCAGTTCCATCGCCTCGGCGTAGGCGGGCCGATCGACCCGTCCCTGGCCGAGACCTGGCTCAAACGCGCCGCGGCGCGCGGCCACACGCGGGCCATGGTTTCGATCGCCGGGCTCTTGATCGACCGCGATCGCCCCGATCACGCGGCTGCAGCGACCTACCTGCGGCAAGCGGCCGACCAGGGCGATCATGAGGCCGAGGCCGCGCTGGGCGACCTTTATCTGCGTGGCTTGGGCGCGCCGCAGGATTCGGAAGAGGCGGCGAAGCTGTTCCAGCGGGCAGCGGAAGGCGGAGTGGCCGTCGCCTACGATCGGCTAGGCGCCATGAGCGCCGAGGGCGTGGGCATGCCGCGCGACCCGCGCGCCGCCGTCGGCTTTCTCATGCGCGGGGCTGGACAAGGCGATCCGTCCGCGATGCACCACCTGGGTGTGCTAAGCCAGGCGGGACTTGGCGCGCCGAAGGATCTCGAGGCGGCCGCGGCGTGGTATCGCAGGGCGGCCGAGGGCGGCAGCGCGGACGCCTGCCTGCAGCTCGGCCTGCTCTATGCCGAGGGCGAGGCAAATGACCCGACGACGGCCGTTGCATGGTTTGCGCGCGCGGCCGACCTCGGCAACCTCGACGGCGCCTGCAACCTCGCGATGGCGGAGATACGCGGCGAAGGCATGGCGCGCGACGCCGCCGCTGGCCTTGGTCGACTGGAAGCGGCTGCGACCCAGGGCAGCGTTGCCGCCGCGTGGGCGCTGCACAACCTACATGCCGATGGTCGGCTGATCCCGGCCGACGCCGCCGCAGCTCAGCAATGGCTGATCAAGGCCGCGGAGATGGGTAGCGGCGAGGCGGCTGGTCGGCTCGTGCGTCAATTGGAAGAGGCCGATCCCCTCGCCGCTCCCGTGTCGCAGGTGCTGCTGCTTTTGCGGCGAGCAGCAGACGCCGGCGACGTCGCCGCTCAGGAGCAGCTCGGCCGCCTGTACCAGGAAGGCAAGGTCGTTGAGCGCGACGCCGCCGAAGGGCTCCGCTGGTTCATGCGGGCCGCGGAAGCAGGCGGCGCCTACGCCCAGGCTTGGCTGGGCGATGCACTAGCGACCGGCAAGGACGTCGAGCGCAACGAGAGCGCGGCGTTCGGCTGGTATCTCAAAGCCGCCCACGGCGGCCACCGTCCATCCTTGAGCATCCTGACCGGCGCGGCTGTGCGCGGCGCGATACCGGCCGCGGCGCGCGCCGAGGTGTTCCAGCTCTGGCTAAAGGACGCCGAGGCCGGCGATCCCGTCGCCCAGCGGCTGACGGGCGAGCTGCTGCTGAAAGGTTGCGGCGTCGATGCATCGACGACTGATGCAGCGACGTGGCTCGCAAAAGCCGCGGCGCAACAGGACATCATCGCGGAGGTTATACTGGCAGGGCTGCAGCTGCAGGGGCAAGCCGTCGCCGCTGACCCCGAGGAGCCTATCCGGCTGCTCCGTCATGCGGCGGAACGCGGGCACGCCGATGCGCAGCACAATCTTGGCGTTTGCTTAGGGAAAGGGTTTTTAGTGTCGGCGGACCCGGCCCAGGCCGAGCACTGGTTCCGGTTGGCGGCCGGTCAAGATCAACACATGGCGCAGCTGGCGCTGGCCGACATGCTGCTGGCGGACCCCGCTGACGGCGATCGCACCGCCGAAGCCGCCCGTTGGCTGGAGCAGGCGGTCAAGGCCGGAGTCTCCGGCGCCTTCATGCCGCTCGCCCGCCTTTACGAGAGCGGCCGCGGCGTGCCTAAGGATCTGTCCTGGGCACGGCACTACTACCAGCGGGCCGCTGAGGCCGGGATTCCAGAAGCCGAGCAGGCCTGGCGTCGCCTGCGCGAGCCCGCACCAACGGAAATGAGGGCCAGCTTCGGCATGACCGCAAAGTGGCCGCCGGCGCAGCGGTCCGACGCCGACTTCGATGTAAAGACAACGCTGGGCTGATCATCGTAGCGCGTTGGTGCTTCGCTGCCAGATCGCGCGGGCGCGGCGGCTCTCCCTCCAGCCCGGCTTGAGCCCAGCACCACCGGTCCCAATTTGGCGCAGCCACCTGCGGCCGCTCGATGCTCTTCCGACTGGACTGCGTCACCAATCGGAGCGTCAGTACTTGTGCTCGCCCGGCCGTGTTCGGGCTCGCTCCGGTGGGAGGCTAGCGGCGGTCGCTGGCGGTTCTGGACCCCGGAGTTCTAGCTCATGCGAGCGCACGCAAGGCGAGCGAACGGCGATGGGACGCGCCGAGGCGGCCCCGCTCCCTCGAGCCTGCTCGAGCTGATGGAGCGGACGCTGGCCGATCCCGGCGCCGACTTGGACCGCCTCGACCGGGTCGCAGTGATCTACGAGCGCGCGCTGGCGCGCGCGGCCGAGCAGGCGTTCGCAGGGGCGTTAATCCGGATGCAGCGTCGGCTGCCGGTCCTGGACGAGCTGGGCGAGGTCACAGATGAGAGCGGGGCGGTGAAGTCCACCTACGCCTCCTGGGAGGATACGGTGGAGGTCATCCGCCCGATCCTCTTCCGGCACGGCTTCGCCTTGAGCTTCCGGCCAGGGCTGTCGGCTCGAGGCGAGCCGGTGGTGGTCGGCGTCCTTCGCCACGAGGCCGGCCACAAGGAAGAGGCCGAGCTCGTCGCTGCCGGCCGATGTGAGCGGCGGCAAGAACCCGGTGCAGGCCGTCGGCTCGAGCCTCTCCTACGGCCAGCGCTATGTGACCAAGCTGCTGTTGAACCTCGCCAGCCGCAGGGTTGAAGAAGACGACGACGGCCAGACGGCCGGATCGGTCCAAGCCGAGCGCGACGCCATCGTCGAGATAAACGCTCTGGAGAGCGAAGAGCACTTCCCCGCCTGGAAACGGACCAACCGCAGACGGCTGGGGGAGCTTGCGCCAGCGTCCTTCCAGCGGGTGATCGGCTGCTACAACATCCGCCTCGCCCGCATCCGCGCGCAAGGAGCGGCGGCGGCATGAGGATCGTCAGACAGCGCACGGCCGAGTGGGAGAGCGCCAGGCTCGGCAAGGCCACCGCCTCGCGCATCGCAGACGTCATCGCCAAGACCAAGAGCGGCTATGCCGCATCCAGAGCCAACTACGCCGCCCAGCTCATCTGCGAGCGATTGACCGGGGTGAAGGCCGAAGCGTTCGAGAGCGGGGCCATGCGCTGGGGCGTTGAGAAGGAGAGCGAAGCGCTCGAGCTCTACGCCTTCGAGCAGGACGCCGATGTAGTCCAGGTCGGCTTCCTCGATCATCCGAAGATCGCCATGGCCGGCGCCAGCCCCGACGGGCTGGTGGCCGATGACGGCCTGGTCGAGATCAAGTGCCCGCTGACCGCCACCCACATCGAGACGCTGCTCGGCCAGGCGCCGCCCGGCCGATACGTAAGCCAGATGCAGTGGCAGATGGCGGTGGCAGGCCGCCTCTGGTGCGACTTCGTCTCCTATGACCCAAGGCTTCCGCTTCCCATGCGCCTCTTTATTCGGCGCATCGCGCGCGACGAGCGGATGATCGCCGAGCTCGAGCGCGAGGTTAGGGGCTTCCTAGCCGAGATCGATGCGGTGATCGCCAAGCTGGAGAGCTTGCCCGAGGTGCAAGCCGCATGAGGACGCTGACACTGGCCTGGGACGGGGAAGCGTTCTGGCCGCTGTCGGCCGATCGGGTTCTGGCGAAGCAGACTTGGGGCCAAGGCGAGATCGTCGCCTTCTCGGAAGCGAAGGATCGCTCCTCTCCCAGCCACCGGCACTACTTCGCCTGCCTGCGCGAGGCGTGGGTCAACCTGCCGGAAGGCTACGCCGAGCGCTTTGCGACCGAAGAGCACTTGCGGAAGTGGGCGCTGATCCACACTGGCTTCTGCCACGCCCGCTCGATTGTCTGCCGCACAAGAGCCGAAGCCCGATCGATCGCCGCCATCATCCGTTCCAACGACGCCTACGCGCTCGTCTCCATCGAGGGCCGCACGATCTGGCACCTCACCGCCATGTCCCAGTCGCTCGAGGCGATGGATCACGAGACCTTCCAGGCGAGCAAGCGGGCTGTCCTGGAGCTCCTCTCCGACATTCTCGGCATTGAGCCTGCCGCGCTCATACTCGCCGGCGCGGCGGCATGATCCGCTACACGAAAGATGAGCGCGAGCAGCGCGCCGCCGTGCGCGCCATGGAGGGAGAGAAGCGCCACGAGGCAGCCGCCCAGCGGAGCAAGCCGCCGCGGCCGATCGCCAAGGGCCAGCGCCGACCCCGCGTCCACGACCACGGCTACCTCGCCTGGGTCCGCCGCGCGCCCTGCCTGGCCGGGCTTATCGAAGGCGGCTGCCAAGGGCCCGTTCAGGCCTGTCATCTGCGCATGTCCATCCCTGGACGCCCCAACCCCGGACTCGGCAACAAGGCCGACGACGCCTTCGCATGGCCAGGCTGCGTCCACCATCACATCGAGGACCAGCACCGCACCTCCGAGGCCGCCTTCTTCAGCCGTCTCGGCGTCGATCCCTTCGATCTCTGTCGCAGCCTCTACGGCGCGTTCAACGCCGGCCAGGATCCGGCGGCTGCGCTCGTCGAGTACCTCGCAGAGAGGGGGGTGCTTTAGGCGCTCGCGGCGCCTTTAGCCGCGCGCGGCTCGAGCGCAGGACGAGACAGCTATCGGCGGCTAACCGAGCCGCGAGCGCTTAAGCCGAAGGCGCTAAGGCTGATTCAACTCCGCAAGCGCAAGGCGAGAGAGTAGCGCGAGCAATGGGAGAGAGGGCATCGGCAATGGCCACGGATCGTGTACTCACATTCTTCGGCCCCATGCGTGCGCCACACACCGTCAACTTGCGAATGATGCTTTGCGGCATGGTCAATGACGGTGCGCAAAAGGTGACCGTCCTGTTTGCAAGTGAAGGCGGTTCGATTGACGATGGAATTGCGCTGCACACTTATCTGCGCGCGTTACCGTTTGAACTTACGCTGCACGCCGTGGGCATGGTGAGTAGCGTCGCCGTTCCGGTTTTTCTTGCTGCTCCGACGCGGTTAGCATCAAAGAACGCGGCCTTCATGTTCCACGAATATACGTGGACGAACGCACAGCCGTCGGCTGTGACGCAATCCACGCTGGCGGAACAGACGGCGATACTTGATCACGGAATTGCGTGGGCCAAGAAGATCATCAAGGCGACCACGAAGCTCACCGATAAGGACTTCAAGGCGCGCGAGATGTTCAAAAAGGTTCTGATCTTGGACGCTGCCAGCGCCGCCGCCGATGGACTCGTATCGGCCATTGCTGAACCGAAGATTCTCCAGGCCAACGATCCCCGGGTCGTGGCTTAAGATTCGTCTCGCCGACGGCCTGCTGCGAGCGCTGGCATTGAAATGGGCCCCTTAAGGAACCCTTTGAAGGCTCGGCGCATAGCGGCTACAGGCGCCGCCGTTGCCGAACGCCTCGCTCGTCAACTAACGTCTTGCCCGGAAGGGGCGTGGGATGGTCGTGGAGGGAAAGTCGCCGCGTAACGGTTTAGGCAACGCGCAACGGCGAAAGAGGGCGCGGCTGTGGGAGGTCACTGGAGCGGCGGCGGCCGCGGCAGCCGCAACAATCAGCGTCATCTCCAATATCGGCGGCGCCCGCGATACCCTCTGCAGCCTCGGACCGATCAAGCCGGCCTGCCAGAAGTGGAACCTGATATCGGCGCCATTGGACGCTCGGACGGTCTCCGAGCAAGCGCCGCGGAACAGACTTGTCCAGTCGCTGAACGGCGCCTGGGGGCCGCAGAACGGATCGTGCGCTAACCCTATAACCATCACCACGACAGCCGGCCCAAGCGGTTCACGCATCGTGGTGAAGGGCGCAAACGGCTACGTGAGCACCGGCGACATCGTCACCGCCGACACCGATAGCGGCGTGATCTTTAGCCGGAACAGCAACGCGACGGCCGACGGTCCGCGCGCGCAGTGGGAGTACCATCCCCACGGCGACCAACTGATCGTGATCGACAAGGATGGCGTGGCGACCACCCTGGTCAGGTGCGAGGCCGCCGTCGCCGCCGGCAAGACATGAAACGATGCTTGGCCCGGTTGGTGCTTGCGGTCGCTCTGGCGTTGCCCGGCGCCACGTTGGCCCAAGCCATACCGGACGCCGTCCGCGACGCGGGCGTAACGGTGATCCAATGGCAGAGCGTGCTGGCGGAGGTGCGGCGCTCGGCGGCGGAAAAGCACATTTCGGAGAAAGCCCTAGGCGTCGTCTGCGCCAAGATGGGCGTCGAGCTGGCCAAGAACCATCACTTCGACTTGAACCAGATGATCTCGCTGATCAGCGGTCGGGCCGACGAGATCAACGCGCTCTACGAAAAGCTCACTCTGGAGGAGCAACAGAACGATCCGGCGGCCGCCAATCTCCTAAGGCAGGCGCGCGTCGCCCTTGACGCGGGCGACCTCGGTCAGGCCGAAACCCTCCTAAAGCAAGCCGGGGCGGCCGCCCGATCAGCCGTCGAGAACGCACAAAGGCAAGAAGCAGAGATCACCGCCACTGAGGCGCAGCTGAAGGCGCTGCAGTTCGATTACCTCGCGGCCGCCGCGACCTATGGCGAGGCGGCGAGCGAGCTGCCAGCGACCGACGCCAAGGCGCGTTGGAGCTATCTACTGAAGCAGGGCGAGATGTTGCGGACGCGCGGCCAATCGTTCGACGAGTCGCAGCCGCTCCGCGACGCCATCGCGGTCTACGACCA
The DNA here is from genome assembly GCA_963794315.1 of uncultured Alphaproteobacteria bacterium. Lineage (GTDB taxonomy): Bacteria > Pseudomonadota > Alphaproteobacteria > Caulobacterales > Caulobacteraceae > Poindextera. Next base: position 2,165,477 of record CAWCDF010000002.1, on the reverse strand, counting down.
GGCAGCCTTGCCGCTGGTACCGCGCGACGCGCAGCCTATCGACTGGGCGCTCACCCAGAAGGAGCGTGGCTACGCGCTGATGATTCTCGGCGACCTTGGCGATGATCGCGCCCTCCAAGACGCGATCGCCGCCGAGCGCGCCGCGCTAGACGCGCTGTCATCCGATCCCAACCCCGAAGACAAGGGGCGGGTTGAGAACAATCTCGGGATCGCGCTGCTGTCCCTCGCCGAACGGGGCGACCCGAAGGCGCTAGACGAGGCAGTAGCGGTGCTGCGCTCTGCCGTGGACGCCTTTCCGCGTGATCGAGACCGGGCCATGTGGGCAACCGCCGAGGCCAACCTCGGGAACGCCCTTCTCACCGAGGCTGAACGAGGAAACGACCAGGCTCTCGTCGAAGCTGTCAAGGCGGCCCGCGCCGTAGCTGAGGCCCTACCCAGGGATCAAGATCCCGCTCGATGGGCGCTCGCTCAGGACAACCTGGGAATGGCGTTGATCCGTATGGGCCAGCACGGGGGCGACGAGCGCACGTTGCACGATGCCGTCTTCGCCTTCCAGGCTGAGCTGACGGTACGTGACCGAGAACGTGACCCGGCCAACTGGGCGCGCGCGCAGAGCAACCTCAGCGTGGCGCTCCAGGAACTGGGGTCGCGGGGTGACCTCGCGGCCGACCGCCAAGCCGTGGCTGCCATACGTTCAGCCCTTGAGGTCTGGACGAGGGAGCAGGACCCGAACGACTGGGCTTTGGCTGAGAACAACCTTGGCTATGCACTCGGAATGCTCGGAGCCCGGGGCAACGATCCCAACGCCTTGAACGACGCAGTCGCCGCGGAGACGGCAGCTGTGGAAGTCGAAACGCGCGATCGCGCGCCAGCACTGTGGGCAGCCGCCCAAGTCAACTTGGGGCGAGCTTTGGCCGAGTTGGGGCAAAGGGGAGATCGTCAAGCTCTCGCCAAGTCGGTCACCGCCTTCGAGCAGGCGCTAGAAGTCTATTCGGCCGCCGAGTTCGCCCCCGAAAGGAGCTCGACGGAAGACTTACTCGCCAAAGCTCGTGCCCTCGAGGGTCAATCGCCATGAGCGACGCCGCGACAAATCGGCTCGTCGCTGCGGCGCGCGCCTCTCGTTCTGAGCCGCCAGGGGCGAACTTCTTCGTTTGTTCATCGAGATCAGGGTAGCAGTTCCGCTCATCCGACGATCGGGCTGTTGCGCCTATGAACAACCTCATCGATTTGCCCGCCGCGCGCAGCCTCTCGATGTTGGGCCGGATGCAGGCCCTAAGAGAGGCCCTCGAGATCATTCGACGGCAAGAGGCTCGTTTGGACGGACTATCAGTTCCGGCCCGTGTCCAGGTGCGCGCGATAATCGACGAGCTTTTGGCGTGGCACCGCGACGCTATCACCGAGGCGGTGGACGAGCTGAAGGTTCTCGACAGCGAGGATGAGAGCCATCCCTGACCGGCGACTGATTGCTCTGGCCACCGCAGTAGCCCTCGCCTGGGCGACGAGCTCGGTTTCGACGCGCGGCGCGGTCGATGCCCAACCCCCTGTCGCCGCACCTGAACAGATTCAGATGGGCGTGACGACGTACGCGCAGGTCATTGCCACGCTTGGCGAGCCCGACAGCGAGACTGCGCGGACCGGCGGCTATCGCTCGATCAGGTACGGCGTCACGCCGGCTCACGAAAGGCTCCTAACCTACGTTCCGTTCGTCCAATTCTTCCTCCAACGATGCAAGGGCTGCTCGACGGCCGTTGTGCTCACGTTCAATCCTGCCGGAGTTGCGGTCTCCCTCTCGATGCAGAGGAATGGTGTCGAGGCTCCACAGCCTCCGCCTACGGCGGAGCCGGGAGAGCAAGCTTCGCCTCGCGCGTGAGGCCTGTCCGCCCCTCGGGAAACTCACTTACGACCGCTCTGGCGCAGAGCGGACATCTCGAACTTCTGCACTCCGGCCTGTCGTTCCGGGTCCTGACGACCCAGATCGGACTGTGGCGCCATCAGCACAACGAGCCGCTCCATTCACCGGAGAAGGCTCGCGGCCCGTCGCCGCGGCGGCGAGTCTGCTATCCTGCTTGGCGTGGTGGGGGGACGTAGAAGATGTCCAAGAAAATGCAGGGGCTGGTGGCGATCTCGCGCTCCCCGTTTGATCGGCCGGAGGTCGTCTCGCTTACGATCGTTGCGGTGGTCGTCATCATCGCGCTGGAGCTTGGCTTCTTGCTGCTCTAGGCGCTGCCGATCGACCGGCGCGCCAGACAAGGCGGACGGACGTCTGGCCCGATAACGACAAATCCCTCTGACAACGCTCTAGGCGGCGATGTCGGCCTGGTCCGGCTTCTTCAGAGCCAGTTGCACCGGCGGGTAACTTAGCCGCCGAATCTCTTCGGTGAGCGCAACCTCAGTCTCATCGTATCGTAACCATCTGGCGAAGAAGCCCGCGGGCGATAACGCCCCGCTGAGCCCGTGTTTCAGCCAAGCCGCGGATCGTTGTTTGGCGAGCGCGAGCTGACCGCAGAGCCGGTAGAGCTCGGCCGATAGCTCAGGGGTCATTGGGACGGTCTTCATCACCTGCGTTGGTGGGCGGCGTTCTGCCTGCTCAGTCATGGGGTTTTCCCCTCCGATCAATCGCGCTCGGGCTAGCAAGGAAACCAAAATGCCGCGGCCCTCTCTGAGGTCCGTGTTTGGCGCTGTCGAAGGAGGGTCCCCGCCCAGCCGAGTCGCTGGGAGCGACGGCCAGTGGAGTCGCGCAATTCAACCGAAGTAGGACTGAATTAAGTCGGGAAAGAGAACTCGCGACGTCGAGCCCCTGACCCCGGCGTCCGCTAGCGGCAAGGTCGCCAGGCGGTGGCGTTGGCTGGCGGTGCGCCTTATCTCTCCATGCATGGCGGACGTGCACAATTTACCCTCTGGTGCAGAGCCCCCCGACGGCGACAGGTGGGTCCGTATTCGCCGACAGCAGGACAAGCGATACGTCGTCCAAATCTGCGAGGACCAGCCTCGCCTGGTGATCAGGTACGACTCCGATATCGAAGACCTCCCCACGGCGATCTGGCGGGCAAAGCAAGAGGCAGACAGAATTGGCGTCGCGACCGTCTATGTGGTCAGGGCTGTCTATTGATAGCCTAGCGCCGAGATGCCCGGAGCCCGCTTTGCGTCGGCCGCCAAAGTGAAAGGGCGGCTTTGTCCACCGGTTCGAACGGACCCGCTCGGAATCCGCTCTGCGTGCTCTGGACCGCCCTAGGGTTGCCTCTATGCGCGCGGCGGGGCTAATCGCTCGACGTGCGGCCTCTTCCGAGAAACCTGATCATTGGACCCGACAGTCTGCGTGGTGCGGACGGGGCCAACATCAACGGTCCGTCCCTTATCGCGGCGCCCGATTGGCTTCCCCGCCGCCTTGGGCGGTTCTACCTCTATTTCGCACACCACCACGGCGAGTACATTAGGCTGGCCCACGCCGATAAGTTGGATGGGCCATGGCGCATCCACGATCCGGGTACGCTGAGACTTGCCGACGCCGTCGGTTGCTATGGACACATCGCCTCTCCAGACGTTCACGTCGACCACGATCGCCGCGAGATACGCATGTATTTTCACGGCTTTGCGCGAGGCACGGACCGCCAGCTAAGCTTTGTCGCCACCTCCGTCGACGGGCTGAGTTTCGTTGCGAATCCCGCGCCGGTCGCGCACTCCTACCTGCGCGCGGTACGTTGGCGAAACAGCTGGTTGGGCATGGCCAGCGGAGGCTTGATCCATCTGTCGAAAACGGGGCTCGACGCCTTTCAACAACAGTTGCGCCAGCCCGTTTTCCGGTTCGACGACCCGGCCCTCAGGGTCAGACACGTCGCGCTGAAGGTTATTGGCGACGACCTGCACGTCTACTTCACCTGCGTCGGCGACACCCCGGAGCGGATTTTTCGGGCGCGCATCGACCTTTCTGAACCTCCGGAGCGCTGGCGCGCACGCGATGCTGAACTCATCCTGGCTCCGGGCGCTCCTTGGGAGGGCGCCGACCTGCCACTCGCGCCCTCGAAAGTGGGCGCGGCCGTTGGGCGGGAGAATGCCCTGCGCGATCCCGCGATCTTCGAGCAGGCGGACCGGACCTATCTGCTGTACTCAGTCGCCGGGGAGTTCCGGCGTCGGCCTTGCCGACATAACCGGACACGACCAGTCCTCGGCCGGCCCACAAACCCAGGCGGCGGCCGCGCCCCTGGCGCGGCGGAGCGGGGTCCTGTCGGCGAGCGCGGGCGCCAAGGTCGACGCTAGCGATCCCGCCGCCTCCCTTCGGGCTGAGCTGGATTGGCTGTCGCGGCCGGGCAACCTGGAATTGCGGCTCGACGAGTTGGACCGGAAGCGACCTCTCGCGAGAATCTTCGTAATGGGATGCGGGCGGTCTGGCACATGGTTGCTGGCCGGCGTCATGACGACGTTCCGCGACACCACCGTGGTCTACAAAGAGCTGAGCGCCGAGTACTTCGGCCTCGTCTCGCCGCACTCCTCCACGCTCGTGCTGAAGCGCGTTTGGGACTCCTATATGCGTGTCCAGGAGCTGCCGGCACAAGTCGGCATCGCTTATATAGTGAGGCATCCTTTTGACGTCCTCACAAGTCACAACCCCGCTACGGGTCGCGCCTATCACGTACCACCACAGGTTTGGCTAGGAGAAATGGCTTGCCTGCAATATCTGCTTAGCTCTCAGCGTCCTAATACCGTAGTAGTACGATATGAAGACTTGGTGTCAGCGCCTGAAGACATGCAAGCGAGCTTGGGATCATTCTTTCACCTAGACATTGTGTCGTCCGTCCATGACCTCCGGGAGACGTTCAACGTTCCGGCCGAGACGGCTGCGGCGATGCACGGCGTTCGTCCGATCGACAGCCACTCCGTCAATCGTCACAAGTCCAACCCGGCGCACATCGAATACCTGCGGACCATTCGCCCAAGCCTTGGGCCCACCCTCGAGTGGGTGGCAGAAAGGTTCGAGTATGACCTAACATTATGACGAGCAGCGCTGCCGCCGAGCGATCTCACGTTTGCCGGCGCGGACGGGCCAACGGCGTTCGTTTTGGGGTCGAAAGCGGACATCAGCGACCTGCCCAAGAGCGGACCTTCGTTGTGGCCGCTACGAGTTATGTGTGGACCTCGGGTAATCGCGGTCCGGCATTGAACTGCCGATAGTGCCGTGATCCGGGCGAGGCCCGGTGGCCAACACCATCGGAGAGATCGAGATGCCGCTATACGTGGGACTGGACGTTTCGCAGAAGACGACCGCGGTTTGCGTGGTGGATCAGCATGGCGGCCGTCATTGGCGCGGGGCATGTGCGACGGAGCCATCGGCCATCGCATCGTTGGTGCTTCGGCGTGCCGGCCCAGATGCGAAGGTCGGCGTCGAGACAGGGTCGATGACCCCGTGGCTTGTTCACGGCCTGCGGAGCGCTGGATTGGCCGTTGTGTGTCTGGACGCCAGGCGCGTGAAGGCCGCCCTGCAGATGCGGCTTAATAAGACCGATCAGAACGACGCCGAGGGCTTGGCTCAGGTGGTGCGGACCGGCTGGTACCGGGCGGTCCATGTCAAGTCTCTGGACTCCCACCGAGCCCGATCGCTTCTCGGCGCACGGGCTCAACTTGTCGGCATGAGAACGCGCCTGATCAACATGATCCGCGGCGTACTGAAGACCTTCGGCATGCTACCCGGATCCGGCCGAGGCCAGAGGTTTGACCACCGCGTCGAGTCCCTGCTCCGAGGGGAGCCGCAGGTTGCAACGATCGTGCGTCCGCTGCTGGACACCTTGCGGCAGCTCGGCGAGCAGATCGCTACGTTCGACAAGGCTGTTCAACGGCAGGTCCGGGCCGATCCGACCTGTCGATTGCTGATGACAGTGCCCGGGATCGGAGTCCTCTCGTCACTCGTCTATGTCAGCACGGTCGAAGACCCCGAGCGCTTCTCACGCTCGCGATCGGTGGGCGCGCATCTCGGTCTGACGCCCCGCCGGTATCAGTCCGGTGAGATTGACCGCAGCGGGCACATCTCACGATGTGGCGACAGTCTGGCGCGCACGCTGATGTACGAAGCCGCCATCGTCATCCTGCACCGGGTCAAGCAAGCATCGCAGCTGAAGGACTGGGCGCTGGCAGTCGAGCAGCGCGCTGGACCTGGCAAGGCGCGCGTCGCCTTGGCTCGCAAGCTGTCCGTCATCCTCCACAGCATCTGGAGATCTGGCGAACCCTTCCGCTGGTCAGCCGAAGCGCCGGCGGCATAGCCGCACCCATCGTCCGCGATCGCCGGACGTACTTGTCGCCCTCGGGCGATGGTGTGGGTGACTGCGTGGCATGGGGCCGTGGGCGCGCCACTGAGCGCGAGCCCGTTGTGGACCTTGCAGCTCCCGCGCTTCCGACCGGACCAGATGTTGCGGCGGCGCTCGCCGACCGCGGAGAGAACCATGACCCGGACGGGCGACCCGAAGGCGGCTTGACGAGGGAGGCGCGATTAGAGAACGGCTCTCCGGTGGCAAGGGTGTCTCGATGCTCTGCTTCGGCTGTCGGTGCGGTCATGTTTTCGGCCTGTGAGCGCGGCGCTCTGGGCTGGCCATGAAGCCGCCCGGGCACCCGAGGTGAGCGCGGCGTGAACTCGAGGCCCTGCTTAAGGTCCGGAATGATCTGCCGGCACGCCAGCCTCGATAGGGCAGCCGCCGGACGGTCTTCTGTGGATGGGCGGCCGGGCGCCACACTGTCGCCTTGATGAACCTTACCCAAGAGGAGGGGGACGTCGTCGCTGTGGCGGGCGCTTCCCTCAGAGCGGTGCGCCCCCGCCCGGGGGGACGGGGGCGCGGGCACTGTGCAGTGCAGGCGCCGGGGGTGGCGCCTATTGGTTAGTTTAGTACGAACCTAGACAAAGTGGAGTCGGGGGCGCCGGGCGAAGAGTCCGGCGCCCTTTCTCGAGCAGGCGTCGATTGAGTCCAGTCGTGTCATCAAGCTCCGACAATCCAATTGTTCGCTCTATCTGACGGACATCAGAGTCTCGGAGCTAAGTTCGGGGGACTGACGCCTAGCCCTACTCCGGCCACCTCGCCGAAGCCCGAACTCGCCAAAGATCCGACGCCTTCGCCCTGGCCAGGCTGCGTCCACCATCACATCGAGGACCAGCACCGCACCTCCGGGGCCGCCTCCTTCCGCCGCCTCGGCGTCGAACCCTTCGACCTCTGCAGAGCCCTCTACGGCGCGTTCGACGCGGGCGAGGAGCCCGCGGCTGCGCTCGTCGGATACCTGGCCGAGGCGGAGGTGCTGTAATGCTGACGGCGCCTCCCGGAGCGCAACATTGACCGTCTTGCTATCACGTGATAGCAAGCCGTCATGCCCCAGCTTCTAGTCCGAGATGTTCCCCGCGATGTGGTGGAGGCGCTGAAACGCCAGGCGTCCAGTCACGGCCGAAGCGCTGAGGCCGAGCACCGCGCCATCCTCGAAAAGGCCTTAAGGGCAGGCCGCGAGGCGTTCCGGGCCCGCGCGGCGCGACTCCGCGACGAAACCCGCGGGCGCATCGTCGGCGAGTCCGCTGACCTGATCCGCGAAGATCGCGATAGCCGGTGAGCATCGTCATCGACGCGTCCGTCGCGCTCAAGTGGGTGCTGGACGAGCCAGGACGGGAAGCCGCCGACGCCTTGCTGGAGGAGGAGCTCGTCGCGCCAGCGCTGTGGCTGCTGGAAGCCGCCAACGCGCTATGGCAGCGCACACAGAGCGGGGAGATTAGCGCCGAAGAGGCAAGGGAGCGCCTCACGGAGCTTTATAACGCGCCGGTCACGACGATGACGATCGAGGACGACCTCATAGCCGCCGCCGATCTGGCGAACACCCTCGCTCACCCGGTCTACGACTGCCTCTATCTGGCGATGGCGATCCGCGAGAACACCCACGTGGTCACCGCTGACAGTCGATTCCATGCCGCTGTAGATCGATCACCGACGCTCAAGGGCGCCGTGCGCCTTCTGGAAGTCTAGCGTTCGCTCCGCGTGCGCTGGGCGGCGGCCCGCTGCGAGTTCCACTAGACCGGCAGTCCCCGAGCTTATTCTGAGTTGAAATTGATTGTAATGCGTTTTTGCATTATTGTGCCCCGCAATCTGAGGACGCGCGCCATGACCACTTTGACCGTAACCGCCCGGGGACAGGTCACGTTCCGCAAGGACGTGCTCCAACATCTCGGGATACAACCGGGCGAAAAGATCGAATTGGACAAGCTGCCGGATGGTCGGATCGCGCTGAAGGCGGCGCGGCCGACTGGCGCGATCGACAGGTTCTTGGGATTGCTGGCCGGCAAGACCAACAAGGTCGCGACCCTTGAGGAGATCAACAACGCAGCTGCGGCCGGCTGGGCAGGCCAGGGGTGAGGATCACCGTCGATACGAATATTCTGGTTCGAGCCGTTGTCCGCGACGATGAAAAGCAAGCCCAGGCGGCGGCCGCCCTTCTAAGGACCGCCGAGATCATCGCCGTTTCGCTGCCATGTCTTTGCGAGTTCGTCTGGGTGTTACGCCGGGCTTACGGCCTCGGGCAGGCCGATATTTCCGCCGCGATTGAAGCCCTGCTCGAGGCCGGCAATGTCGCCGTCAACCGTCCGGCCGTGGATGCAGGATTAGCCATCCTCAGCGCCGGGGGCGACTTCGCGGATGGCCTGATCGCTTACGAGGGAAGCCGGCTTGGCGGCGAAACCTTCATTTCCTTCGACAAGACCGCTGTCTCACTGATCGCCAAACAGGGTCAACAGACCAGACTACTCGCCTAGCGCAGCGACTTAGACCGAGGTGGACCGTGGTAGAGGTACGCGTCGAGCGGGTTCGCCCCCAGCTTTCCATCGTTCGACAGAAGGCCCGCACCTGCCGGGCCCTCACTGATTCTCGCCGGACGACCGCGCGAAAAAGAGTGGGCTTTCCGTTAGTGCCGTGTGTGCGAGCCCCCTCAATGGGGAAGGCCCGGCGTCTGTCAGGGGGCCGGGCCTTCAGCCAAACTGGGAGGAACCTGTCAGGTTGGCGTTGAGATGCTAGTCGCCGCGTTCGACTTTACAACGACATACGCCAATCACGAGAAGACCGAGCGTCCCAATACCGTTTTAGGCTTGCTCGGTTTGGCGGGTGCGCCGCGCAGAAAGTCACACGCACCTGCTACGCTGGGGCGGGGAACCCCTCCCCACGGGTGTCATTGCCCTGAGAAGGCTCGGCGGCTGCTGGGCCTTCGCTTGTGTCCCTTAGAGCAACGCCCCCTCTGCCGGCGAGGAGATGAGGCCGGCAACTGGCCGCTGGTCTCTTAGGCTGCGGCCTTCAAAGACCGCGCCCGGCTCAACAATGAGCTGCTCGTGCGAGATGTCGCCTTCCACGCTGCAGCCGGTGAGCAGCGTCACGTGTCTGGCGGAAATTGACCCAAGGACGTGGCCCCGCACTTCCACTGAATTGGCCTTGCTCGTGCCCTCGACCTTGCCGGCCTCGCCCACGGACAAATGCGTCACGGTGACGTCGCCGTGGAGGATGCCGTCGACCTGCAGCTGGCAATCGCCGCTTACCCCTCCGTTTACCGTCGTACCCGCCGCGATGAGCGAAGCTGTCGTGCCGGTCATTGAGCTCCTCCTGATGAGCCATGTGCAAGCCCGCCGCCCCGGCCAAGCTAGATGATGGCTGCCGACGGGTCCACGCTGTCCCGGCCCCCTAAACTCACGATGTCGGCACGTGGATCGTGACCGGGAGCTTCGGCCGCCGCGCCCCGCGAACCGAACACGACGCCCCATCGCTAGGCTTGCCGGGAGCATGAAGGCCGCGAGCAAGTGCGTAGTTAACGATGCCTTAGGCGGATCACGGCGAGGTCACTCCCAGAAACATCGCGCCGCGGGGCTTCGTTGGACAGAAATGCAAGACGAACTCAAGAAAGTCCGCGACTGGGCGAGCGCCAAGCTTACAGGCGAACCCCCGTGGGCCTGTCACCAGTACCTAAGGCTCCGAGATACAATCGACGCCATCCTTGAGGGGATGGCGGCGACAGTCACCACGGAGACTTCAGCTAAGTCGGCTGAGCGTCCGGGAACGCATCTCCGATTGGTGGCTTCAGCCGATCCGAGAGATCCGTTCAACGCCATTTGACGGGGCAGCGGATACCCTTGCCCATGTGACGGCCAGCATCCCCACGCTGCTTGTACGCTGGTCGCTCATCATGGCATCGAAGCCGTGGCGGCCGTCAGGGCAATCAGGCGTCGGACGTGCATGGCCTTCTTATGAGGAGGTGCGCGGTTAAGACTTTGTTAACCAATAGTACGCTCTGGTCGATACGAGCCTCGCAGCTCAAGTGTCTCCGAGTTTCTGAGGCCCCTGCGACCTAGTCGTGGGGGCCTCAGCGTAGCTAGAGCATCGCGCCGTCGGGCGGGCGCGCGTCCGGCTCTTCATCGTGCCCCCGCGCAAGTAAGGCTTGCCACAGCTCCCGTATCAGTCGGCGGTTGGGGTGCGTGTCGGTCTTCAGGTCGTGCTCAGCGGTGAAGACCAAGCCGGCCTCTTCACCGCGCCGCCAAGCCGCAGCGACATCGAGCAACCGGCCATCCGTGACGAAGAGCAAGGAGAGCGGCGGTCCAAGCCGCGTATCCCGAGAAACGCGAACGCGGGCGCCGGTAGCAGAGAGATCGACAATCACGCAATCGGCGCTGTAAAGCGCATCGCCGACGATCACCTTGCCCTGCAGCAAGGTTCGCGATCTGACGGCGCCGCGACGTTCTTCAGACGCACGACCGTACCGGGTTACTAGGCTCATCACGACCCCATCGCCGCGCGAGAACGACTCGACTTTACCCGTTCCCGGCGGGCATGCCGACGGCGCTTGGCCACCTTAGTCGCGACCAGCGGATCATCGTGAGCGGTTAGTCTCCGCGCGTGCTGGCGATGTCTGCTGCTCGACCGCCTGGAAGTGGACGGGCCTACGTCTCGTAGTCTTTCACGCGCTGGTCGAGCTCGTCGAGCAAGCTCTTGGCCACGGGGTGGTCGGCTTCGCGGATGTTGCCGCGGACGGCGGCCTTGATCCCGTCGATGTGGGCGTCGAGCAGGAACAGCGGAGCCTTCACGTCGGTCGCCGGCTCGTCAATCAGCCGGCACAGCGAAGCGGCGATCTGCGACACGACCGGATAGCCGTAAGTACCGCCGAGGCCCTTGAGGTCGAGGGCGGGCAAAAAGAGATTCTCGGCGGTCTCGGCGGTATAGCCGGCGGCTGTGATGCGAGCGCGGGCTGCGTCAAGCTTCGCCAGGTCGTCCTGCATCCATGCGTCGAACCGTTCGGCCAAGCTCTGCAGCGCCGCTTCCGCATTGGCGAGCATGACTCCGTCGATGTCGCCAAAACTGCCCACCCTCAGTCTCAAGGCGTTCGAGACTGGGATCATCTGCCCCCGAGTCTGCTGGCTCACAGCCGCCTCCCCCGACACGCCGGCCGCGCCGCCGCGCCCGCACCGTCAATCGAGGAAGCTCGCAGCGCATCCTTAACAACTCATCGACATTCCGAGTGTGACGCCACGGACGTTCCGGCGGTGCATGATGTGCCAGGGTAGCCGGGCCATGGAGCGATGATGCTCGCGAGGGATGACATGCGGCTTTGGGTCCGCAAGACCGACGGATGCGCGGCCGCGCTTGCCGCGTTTGTGTTGGCGGGTTGCCATCCTCGGACCGCGCAAGGCGGCGCGGCCGCTTGCTCGCCGCCGGCGCTGTGGCCGGGAGCGGGTGCGAGGCCCGGTCAGCCGGAGCTCGAATTGGCGGCGTGCCTGAGGGACAGGGCTTACCAAGCGCGCAGCGTGGCTGTGCCCGTCGCCTCCAAGGTGGCCGGGATCATCGCGCAGTGCGAGGTCGACGTTGATCGCTTCGAAGGCTCGATGATCTTTGGCGGCGCAACAGGATCGGACGAGCAGCGACGGGCGACCGAGCAGTGGGAGATGCGGCAGGCGACGGCCGTGGTGGTCGCTTATCAAACATGCGCAAGCCGCTAAGTCTCGACCCTGCTCCTTGGCCAAGCGCGACCGTGTCGGAGCGAGGGAAACCCAGGCGGAAGCCCGGCTGACCGGACTCCCGCGAGGTTTCAGCTTCCGAAGAGCATCGCGAGTGCGTTGACCGCATCCGCAACGTCCACCATTACCGAAACGCGGATCTCGGGCCACTTTCGTGGTCTTTGGTCCGCGGCGCGCCGCAAGTCCCGGAGGCTTTGCGGTGGTGGCCCTCGCGTTGCGCGTAACCTGAGGCGCTCGCGAGTCTATCGGGCCGCCTTTCGCGCCCCGGAAGCGCGTCGGCGGATTTGGCGTTGACCGTCTTGCGCTCGCAGGTTCAGGAGGACCCTCTTCCGCGCCGCTCGACACGCCCGCATCGCGACCGGCGGCCGCCGGGTCAAGCGGCGGAAGGTCGGAAGCTCTGCAATGATCAGCATGCCCCCCGTTTTTCAGGGGAGTCTAGCCGGGCACGCTAAGCGGCCACGCCCCACCGGCACACAAATCCGTGAAGCGGCCCTATGCACTCGATGCAAGTGCGTGGAGGGACACCGTAAGGGTTGGGCTGGCCCTGACAACAGCGCTTCTCCACGCGACGCCGGCTCGACATTCGCTAGCAAATGACTATCATTATGGTCATAAAATTGGAGAACGCCATGACCGCCTATAGCGTCGCCGACGCCAAGACGAACCTGCCGCGCCTCATCGATCGCGCGCTCGGCGGCGAGGAGGTCATCATTACGCGCCATGGCAAGCCCGTCGTAGAACTAAGGCCTGCAAGCGCGGCGCATCGGCGGGTCGTCCCAGCGACCTATGCCTGGCTGCAGTCACGAAGAAGGACGCGTCCGAGGGCAACGCGCAGTTCAGTGGAGTTGTTGAACGATCTCTACGATGATCCCGCGCGATGAGCTTCTATCTCGACGCCAGCGCCATCTTGCCGACCCTGCTCGAAGAAGACGCCAGCTCAGCGATCGACGCGTTCATACTTGCCGCTGAGACAGAGTTCGTCGTCAGCGATTTTGCCGCCGCGGAAGTCGCGTCCGCCCTGTCCCGGCTCGTTAAAATCGGTGACCTGACGTCCGAAGACGCCAGTGCCCGCCTTGCCGACTTCGATGCATGGCGGGCAGCCGCGACCTCGGATATCGATGTCCACGCGTCCGACGTCCGATTGGCCAACGTCTTCGTGCGTCGGTTCGAGCTTATGTTGCGCGCGCCCGATGCTGTGCACACGGCGATCTGCGCACGCAGCGGGGACCACCTCGTCACCCTCGATCGTCGTTTGGCTCACGCCGCTCGAGAACTAGGTTTGACCGTCATAACGCCACAATAGAGAGTTCCCGGTACGCTAGAATGCGGACTCGGCCGCCCTTCCGCGCGGCGTTGGGGTAGGCGTCGTCTCGATAATAGATTGTAATTGCAGCTGAATGCCGCCGAGGACCGCCCCGTTGTGGAGCGATCGGCCCCCCGAAAATCCCGACATTCCCTGTTATTGCCGAATAACAGGGAAATCAGGCAGGGCCTGAAGCAGTCGTGGCCCCGCCCACGGAACGGCCCAGCCATCCACAGCCGTCGTCGAATCCTGTGGGCCAGCTGTGGATAAACCCGCGCAGGGCCTTTCTCTCCCTTGAAGCGTGGCCGTAAGGTCACTCGCACAGCGGTGAGGCGACACCCGCCGCTTGGAGGGGAGCGGCGGACGTATGGTCTAGCCACCGCCCGAGCCGCCGCCCCCTCCACCCCTCGCGCGCCATGATCCAGCAAATCGCCACCCGATGGCGGCCCCTCGCTGGACCTGGCCTCCGGTGACAGATCACGTCTGGACGATTGGCGAGCCGGTCGACTTGGTGCTGCGTGGCACAGTCCCGCTTGCGCAATCTGCGGCCTAGAGGGAGGCAGGCATGAGCGCGAACTTGGTGGAACCCGACGACCTCACGCCTGACGAGCGTTTTGCGGTTTTGGAAATTGGCGACAGCATGACGCACCGCGTCTTTCCGAGGCACGTCACGGACCGCCTGGTCGAGCTTGGCCTGATCGAGCCGAAGTTGGGCGGGTGGTTCGTCCTGACCCAGCAGGGCCGGCTCATTCGGACGGCGCTCCTATGAACCCCGAAAGATAGGCAGATTGCTGCCGCTACGGGCACCGCCTGCGCTGACGCCGACGGCTCACGAGCGGAGGGAACGCCGGCGTCGAGGACGGCCGCTACGCCCGGCCTTGCGCTCGGCGATATGCTTGAGCCAGGCGCGGTAGATGCCGACCGCCCAGGGCCGCCAGACGGCGCTCAACGCCGCGCCTTCGGTGGCTCGCACGTAGTCGGAGATCCGCTCGGGATCGCGACCGCCTTCGCCGCGCGCCGCAAGGTCCCCCAGCACTTGCAGCGTGCCGTCGTCGAAGTAGCCCGACGGCGGTGCGGGATGCGCCTCTCGCTCGCCGCGCAGGAAGCGGCCGACGTCGCGGAGATATTCGCGCAACAGGGTCTCGGCGGCGTACTCCGGGTGCCCTTCGAAGAACAGCGCCAGCGCCGGGCCTGGTTTGATGAAGAGGTCGACGCCGATCTCGGGCGAGCGCGTGAGCACCTTGTAGCCGGCCGGCAGCAAGTCGCTCTCGCGAAGCTCGTTCAAGCGTGAGTGGGGCGCGATCGGCGTTGCAGCTTCGGCCAACACCGGGTGCTGCCCCACGACCGCGCAGGCGAAAACGCCAGCGCGCTTGGCCGGCAGGCGGTGACGCTGGACGCCATCGAGGTGGAGCACCGCGGCGTGGGCGGCGAGGCAGGACCAGACGGTCGGGATCTCGGCGGCCCGCGACCAGTCGACGACGCGGGCGAGACTCGCCCAGTAGGGCTCGTCGTCCAGCCGCGCCGCCTGCGGCTCGGCCCCGGTGACGATGAGGCCGTCGAGCCCGGCGGCGGGCAGCCGGTCGATGGGTGCGTAACGGCCGCGCATGTGTGCGCGCGCGTGCTCGCCGCGCTCGATCTCGGGCAGCGAGAGGTAGCGGACGCTGACGTCGAGGCCGCCGGCGGCCTCGCCGAGCAGCCCTTCGAACTGCCGCTCGGTCCCCTGCAAGGCGCCGTCGGGCATGTTGTTCACCAGGCCGATCACCAGCGGCGCGCGCTGTGTGCGGTCGCCGGCAGCCGAACGCCATTTGGTCGCGGCGTTCATTTGGCGGCCCTCGGATCAGACCGCGAACCGCGACGGGCCCCCAGCGCCTGGTCGAGGTCGGCGATGATGTCGTCGGCGTGCTCGATGCCGACGCAGAGGCGGATCATCTCCGGCGTGACGCCGGCCTTGGCGCGCGCTTCGTCGCTCATCTGCCGGTGGGTGGTGGAGGCCGGGTGGCAGGCCAGCGACTTCACGTCGCCGATGTTCACCAGCCGCTTGATCAGCTTCAGCCGGTCGTAGAAGGCCTTGCTGGCCTCGTAGCCGCCCTTGACCCCGAAGGTCATCAGGGACGGCGGCTGCCCGCCCAGGTACTTCTGCGCCAGGGCGTGGTGCGGATTGTCGGCAAAGCCGGTGTAGGTGACCCACTCGACGCGCGGGTCGGCGCGGAGGAATTCCGCCACGCGACGGCCGTTCTCCACATGCCGCTCGACGCGGAGCGCTACGGTCTCGATGCCTTGCAACAAAAGGAACGCGTTCAGTGGCGCCAGGACCGCGCCGGTCGTGCGCTGGTAGACGCTGCGGATGCGGGCGACGTAGGCGCTGGGCCCGAAATGATCGACGTAGACGAGGCCGTGGTAGGATTCATCTGGCTCGTTGAACATCGGGAAGCGGACGGCGTGGGCCCTCCAGTCGAACTGGCCGGCGTCGACCACCGCGCCGCCCATCGTCGTGCCGTGCCCGCCCATGAACTTGGTCAGCGAGTGGACCACGATGTCGGCGCCGTACTCGATCGGGCGCAGCAGCACCGGCGTGGGCACCGTGTTGTCGACGATGAGCGGCACGCCATGGCGATGGGCGGCCTCGGCGATCGCCTCGATGTCGCAGATGTTGCCGGCCGGGTTGCCGACGCTCTCGCAGAAGACGGCCTTGGTGTCCGCGTCGATTAGCCGCTCGATGTCCGCCGCCTGGTCTGACGCGGCGAAGCGGCCGTGGATCCCCTGGCGGGGCAGCACGTGCGACAAGAGCGAGTGGGTCGTGCCGTAGAGCTGCGGCGTGGCGACGATGTTGCCGCCGCAATCGGCCAGGTTGGCGAAGGCGTAGTAGAGGGCCGCCTGGCCGGAGGCGAGGGCTATGGCGCCCACGCCGCCCTCGAGCTCCGCGACGCGCTGCTCGAGCACGTTCGTGGTCGGGTTGCTAATGCGGCTGTAGCGGAAGCCGTCGACCTCGAGGTTGAACAGCGCCGCGCCATGGTCGGCCGAGTTCGAACGCGTAGGCCGCGGTCTGGTAGATCGGCGTGGCGACCGCGTGCGTGGCGGGATCGCAGTCGAACCCGGCGTGGACGGCGATGGTCTCGCGGCGCATCCGCTTCTGAGCGGGGGCGAGCATCGCCTGCATGTCGGCGCCGATCGCCTCGGCGGCCTTGAGCGCATACGGGATCGCGCGTCCCATGGCGTAGAAGTAGTGGATCATCCCTGGGTGCCGCACCTCGCGGACACCGACGCCGGCCTGGCGGAGCGCCGTGGCATAAGCCGCCGCCTCGTCGCGGAAGGGGTCAAACTCCGCCGTATGGATCACCGCCGGCGGCAGTCCGTCGAAGCGCACCGCGCGCAGCGGCGAGACGCGTGGATCGCGGCGGTCGAGGTCGCTCGGGCAGTAGTCATCGACGTCGCGCTCGATTGTCCCGCGGCTGACGAAGAAGCCCTCGGCGAATGCGCGCCGCGAGTCCGACTCTTCGGCCAGGTCGAGGATCGGGCAGATCAGCACCATGAGCGCCACCCGCGTTTCGCCAGCATCGCGCAGGACCTGGCAGACGCTGGCCGCGAGCGCGCCGCCCGCGGAGTCGCCGCCGACCGCGATCCGGGTCGGATCGCAGCCGATGACGGCGGCGTTCTCAATCACCCAGCGGGTCGCGGCCAGGCAGTCGGTCAGTGCGGCGGGGAAGGGATGCTCGGGCGCCAGACGATAGTCGACGGCGATGACGCGGCAGTCGGCCGCCGCCGCGAGGCGGCGGCTCAGGCCCTCGTGGGTGTCGAAGCCGCCGGCCACCCAGCCGCCGCCGTGGAAGAAGACGAGCGCAGGCAGCACACGCTCGCCGGCGTCCGCGGGCGCATAGATGCGGATCGGGATGTCGCAGGCAGGACTGGGGATCATCCCGGCCCGAGCGTCGAGCTCGGGCTCGGAAAGGCATTCGACCGTCTGGGCGAGGGTCAGGAGCGAGTGGCGGCGATCCTCGGCGGTCTCCGGCTGCGCATCCGCGCGATGGGTGGCGGCGAGGATGCCGAGCAGACGGTTGGCGTTACGGTCGAGGGGCATGTCGCGGGCGCCGCTATCCGGCCACGCGCGAGACCAGCCGCTCGATCGCCGCGATGGTGCGGAAGTTGTCGGGCGTCATCTCGGGCTGGGGGATCTCGATGCCGAACTCGTCCTCCACCGCCAGCATCAGGTTGACCAGGTCCAGGGAGGTCAGCCCACGGTCATGCAGGTCCTCGTCGGTCCCGGCGCCGGCTGGGACGTTCTTGCGGACCAGGAGGGCTTCGACGAGGGCGGCGATCTGCGCCTGTCGCGAAAACGCCGCTAGGTCCGACATCCTGGCTCCCCAGTGCAACCGCGGAATCCCTTGCGTGCCGGGAAAGACGGCTCGGGGACGCGCGTGTCGGATCGAGCAAGACGTATGCCAGCGTTGCCGTCCGCTTGGCACACGGTTTGAAGCCGATCGTGCGATCTGTCGAACCCGCCCATCATTGGGACAGCTGTCCTAAGGGGACGGGTCGCCGAACTCAGCGCCAGGAGCCGCTGCATGACTCTTGACGAACTCAAACGACCCGGCGCCACCGCGAGACGGACGTCGCGGGCCAAGGCTGCTTCGGCCGACTTGATGGCCCGCACGCGCCGCGTGGCCGCCGTCGCGGCCCAATTCGCCGATGACGTCGATCGGGCCGGCCGCTTCCCCGCCGAGGCGATCGCCGCGGCGAAGGCGGAGGGGCTGATGGGCGTGATGGCGCCGAAGAGCCTCGGCGGCGAGGACGCCAGCCTGAGCGAGCTCTCCGACATCTGCTACACGCTGGGCCAGGCCTGCGCCTCGACGGCGATGATCTACGCCATGCACCAGGTGAAGATCGCCTGCGTGGTCCGCCACGGCATGGACAGCGCCTGGATCCGCGCCTTCCTGCGCCTGCTCACCAACGAGCAGATGCTGGTCGCCTCCTCGACCACCGAGGGCGGCGGCGGCGGCAACGTCCGCTCGAGCGAGGCGCCGGTCGAGCGCGACGGCTCGCGCTTCACGCTGCAGCGCGACGCGACCGTGATCTCCTACGGCGCCCAGGCCGACGCGATCGTCACCACCGCCCGCCGCGCGGCCGATGCCACGGCGTCGGACCAGGTGCTCGTCGTGCTTCTGGCCAGCGACTACACGCTGGAGCCCACTCTTTCGTGGGACGCGCTCGGCATGCGCGGCACCTGCAGCGCCGGCTTCACCCTGGTCGCCGCGGGCGATGCCGCTCAGGTCATGACCGCTCCCTACGAAGCCATCCACGCCCAGAGCATGGTCCCCGCCGCGCACATCCTCTGGTCCAGCGCCTGGGCCGGCATCGCTGCCGGCGCCGTCGAGCGGGCGCGCAAGTATGTGCGCAAGGCCATGCGCGGTGGCGGCGACCTGCCGCCGAGCGCGCCGTACTTCTCCCGTGCGACCGCCTCGCTGCGCGCCCTGCGTGCGCTGATCGTCGCCGTGGTCGACCGCTACGAGAGCATCGCCGACGACCCTGACAGGCTGTCGACCATGGAGTTCCAGACCGCGATCAACCTCCTGAAGGTCGACGCCTCGGAGCTGGCGGTCCAGACGGTGATGAGCGCGATGCGCGTCGGTGGCCTGTCGAGCTACCGCAACGACACCGACGTCAGCATCGGCCGCCACCTGCGCGACGTGCTCTCCTCGCCGATCATGATCAACAACGACCGCATCCTCGCCAACGTGGCCACCGCCCAACTGCTGGGCGAGGTCGCCGGCTCGCTGAGGAGCTAACGCGCCATGGGGACGGAACCGAGGCTCGCGGTCGGCGATCCCGACGCGCTCGCGGCGCTCAAGCACGACCTCTTCCACGAGACCGGCGTCGACGGCGTCTATGCCCGCACCGGGCGCTACGAGAGCGTGGTCGAGGCGCTGACCGCGCTGATCTCGCGCCACCGGCCGGCGACGCCGAGGTGTTGCGCTTCCCGCCGGTGATGAGCCGCGCGCACCTCGAGCGGCACGGCTACCTGAAGAGCTTCCCGAACCTGCTCGGCGCGGTCAGCTGCCTTTGCGGCAGCGAGCGCCACATCCGCGGCATCGTCGACCGGTTCCACGAGGGCGAGGACTGGACGCGAACCTCGAGCCCGCCGACCTCGTGCTGGCGCCGGCCGCCTGCTACCCGGTCTACCCGCTCGCCGCCGCGCGCGGCCCCGTGCCCGAGGCCGGCCTGACCTTCGACGTCGCCGCCGACTGCTTCCGCCGCGAGCCCTCGACCGACATCGACCGCTTCCAGTCGTTCCGCATGCGCGAATACGTCCGGATCGGCACGCCGGCAGCAGATCGCGGCCTTCCGCGAAGCCTGGATCGAGCGCGCCGTCGCCATCGCCGACCGGTTGGGCCTCACGCACCGCGTCGATGTGGCCAACGACCCGTTCTTCGGCCGCGGCGGCCAGATCGCCGCCGCCAGCCAGCGGGAACAGGCGCTGAAGTTCGAGCTTCTGGTGCCGGTCCGCTCCCACGAAGAGCCGACCGCCTGCATGAGCTTCAACTACCACCAGGACCATTTCGGCCGGACCTGGGACCTTGTGCTCGCCGACGGCGCGCCGGCGCACACCGGCTGCGTCGCCTTCGGCATGGACCGCCTGGCGGTCGCCATGTTCGCCACCCACGGCGCCGACGTCGACGCCTGGCCGAAGAGCGTGCGCGAGGCGCTGAGGCTCGGTTAGCTGACGAAGACTTCTACGCGCCTGTCCGTAGAAGCTTGCCGCCGCCGGTCATGGCCAGCGCCGGTACGAAGCGGAGGCCGGCCGGGACCTTGTGTGGCGCCAGATCGCGACGGCAGGCTTCGAGGATCTCCGCCTTCAGCGCGGCCTCGTCGTGCGCGGCGTAGGCAAGCACCACCTCGGCCACGACAATCTCCCCGGTGATCGGATTGCGCCGCCCCTTGACCAGTGCCGCGCGCACTGCGGGATGCCGGTTGATGACGGCCTCGATCTCTTCCGGGCAGACTTTCAGGCCGCCGACGTTGATGACGCCGTCGCGGCGGCCGACGAAGTAGAACCTATCGTCTCTCAGCTCGACCATGTCGCCGGAGTTGACAAACCCCTCGGCGTCCTTGAGCGCGGGGGCATCGGCGTTGACGTAAGATCGCGCGGTCCGCTCGGAGCGGAGGCGCAGCGTCCCGTCGAGAACGCGCATCTCGACCTCGCCCGGCACGTCGACGAAGCTCGGCGGGAACCCTTCCAATCCGTCGGTAACCTCAAAGCCGACTCCAGCTTCCGTCGAGGCGTAGGCGTGGCCGATCGCGGCCTCGGGAAAGCGCGCCTTAAGCGCATCGAGCACCGCCTGGTCGGCGATTTCCCCGGAGAGGCGGACGTAGGCCGGCGCGATGGCGGAACTCGCGCGGTTCATCAGCACGCGGCGCCAGTGCGACGGCGTGCCGGTCAGGTGCGTAACGCCATGGCGACCGAGACGCCCGAGCAGATTGTCCAACGGCTCGCCCGGCTCGGTCAGCACCATCGAGCCCTCGCCGAGGAGGCCGCGGAGCAAGATCTGCAGGCCGCCGTAGCGGCGAATGTCGTAGAAGGTGCTCCAGACCGGCGGCGCTGTGTCCGGCGCGGGCGGCTTGATTGCGCCCGCCAGCCCATCCAGCGTGTGGACGACCATTTTCGGCGTGCCGGTCGTGCCGGACGTGAACATGACCCATTCCGTTGGCGGATCGCGCCCGGCCGGCTCATCAAGCGGCTCGAAGCGCGGCCCCAGCGGCGCAAGCGGCAAACCCAACGTCTCTATCGCCGGCGTCGGTTCGTCGAAGACGACGGCATTGATGCCGGCTATCGCCGCGACTTCGGCCAGATCCTCGTCCTTCAGGTCTGGCGGGCAGAGCACCATGCGCCGCGCGACGCCGTCGAGTTCAACAAGAGCAATGGCTGCAGCCAGCGTGCTCGTGGTCCGGACGAGCACCGAACGGCCAGCGAGCGAGCGCGCGCGGCGGCCGAACGCCGTGCCGCCCGCGACATCGGCGAGCTTGAGCGCCCGCCGCGGCGCCCAGAGGCGCCGTTTCCCCAGTCGCGAGGAGGCTCTGAGCGTCGCTCGAAGCGACGAGTTAGCTGACTGCATTCTTCAGAGCGGCCTTCTCATAGAAGGCCACGAAGTCGCCGAAGGTGATCGGAAAGTAGGCTTCGTCGGCGTCGCTGAACGGATCGAGGCCTAGCTCGTCTTCGAGGGTCGCCACGATGATCGCGAAGCAGAGTGAGTCCAGGCCGGAGTCGAGCAGGACCAGCTCGTCGCTGAGCGGCGCGAGCGTCTTCTCTTGGCTCGCGGCCACCTCCTTGAACTTGGCGAGGATGGCGGGGCGGACAGTCATGGTTGGTCTCCGAGTGGCGCCGGTTTGGGCCGATGCGGGCACTTTGCATCTCGCTTCGAGCCGCGGTGCGCCGATTGGCCGGTCGTCTGTCGATTGCGGTTCGGACTCGCAAGTATTGGACCAATGTGCTCGAGCGGTTGGCGCGGCGCGGGTCGCCAGAGCGTAGGGGGCGAGGCTCCCAGTCTCTCAAGCATCCATCGGAGTTTAGGCAGTCCCCGCGACGATGGCTTCAAGCCGTCCGCTTTCGGCCCAGAGCCGCGCGGCAACGGCGTCATCCTGTGCCGCCGCGCTCGGTGTGTCCGGCCTCTCCTGGTAGAAGTAGAGCCCGCTCAGCGACGCAACGTCGGGCGAAGAGGCCAGGTAGACAATGGTCTTGGCGCCCCTCTCAGGGCTGATCGCGCCTAGCCTGACGATCGGCATGACGGCCTGCGCCAAGCCGCCCGAGCCGTCGCCGAACCGGGTGGCGACAAACCCCGGATGCAAGCAGTTGGCGGTGACGCCGCTGCCTTCAAGGCGACGAGCGAGCTCGCGGGTGAAGAGGATGTTGCAGAGCTTGGAACGTCCATAGGCCGCAAAACCGGAGTAGCTGCGCTCCGACTGCAGATCGTCGAAATCCAGCGTCGCGCCCCGGTGGGCGCCAGACGCGGTGTTGATGATCCGCGCCGGAGCCGACGCCACCAACGTCGGCATCAAAGCCTGTGTCAGGACGAAGTAGGCCATGTGATTGACCGCGAAGGTCATCTCAAGGCCGTCCGGTGAAAGCCGCCGCCGGTTGAAAAGCGCGCCGGCGTTGTTGATGAGGACATCAATGCGCGGCTCGGTCGACGCGATCTCGGCGCCGGCGCGGCGCGTCTCGGCAATACTTGCGAGGTCGGCGTAGACAACACGATGGGGGATGCCAGGTCCCGCACCGCTCACGTCCGGCAGCGCTCGCGCGACCCGGGCCCGATCGCGGGCGACAAGGATGATCCTCGCCCCCTGGCGCGCCAGCTCCGTGGCGGCGACCTGGCCGATACCGGACGTTCCGCCCGTGATAACGACGACCTTGCCTTCCGTCCTACCCTCCCAAGCCATCCAGCCATCAAACGCTGAAGTGGCTGCCGTAACGCGGACGCCACCAGTCAGCCTAACAACAGCAACTCCCGGAAGCTACGAGCCACTGCCGAGAAGGCGTTACAAGCGCGACACCCAGCCGTTACGATCCCCCTGGGCCGCTTGTTCGGCAAGAAGCTTGAGCAAGCCCTGGCGCAGAACAGGGTCATGTTTCCCACTGTCCAGCATCCGCTTGAGCCAGGCGATGGTGGCATGGTGGATATATCCGTCGCGCGATGGGCGCATGCCCCTCTCCCCCTTGAGAGTGATCATGGCTGGTAAGCAAGAAGGCGGCCGGCCCGGTTCTTGCCTAAGCCACGCATCTCTGTCTCAAGCCTTCGGGAGGAAGGCCATGTTGGGTGAGAGCGTCGCGATTAAGGTGACTGCCAACGCTCAGGACTGGACCTGGGAGCTGATCGACGACAACGGCAAGACGATCACGTGCGGCATCTCCGGCTCGCAGGAAGCTGCAATGGAGTCCGCCTGGCGCGCCGTCCGGCTGTCGGCCGACGTCGCGCTGAACGACTATCCACACATCATCCTCGGCTACAACTGAGCGCTAGCGCGCGCCCGAACCGTTTGCAGCGCTTCGGGCCTGCGCTAAGGCAGCACGAACCGCCCAGTTTGGGCCAGCCGCTCACGCCCTGTCATTCCACTGGCCCGACACGTGTCGGCGCCGGAGCGGCGGGGCTCGTCGGATTGCTCGCCACGAGAGCGTAGGCGCTTGCCTCGAGGACTCTCGATCGCAACGCGGCCGGCAGCCAGGTCCCTGACCGAGGCGCAGCCCTTCCCTGTTCGGCCGCAACAATGCCCTGTTCGGTCGGAAAACTTCCCTGTTCTGTTGCAGAGTGAGTTTGACGCCGCGCGCAGCGTAAGTCCCAGACCTGGCTCGTAAATTCAGGTCGCAGCGCTCGCGCAAACCGGCCGCAAAACGGCCGAATCCGCATAAGTTCCTGTTAAATTCCCTGTCAGCAGGGAAAACGGTGCTCCACGCTCCTGTTCGAGCCAGGCTTTCCTCTTAGAGCCTGGACACCGGACGCCCAGCGTCCTGTACTATCCACACGCCAACGAGGAGGCTGTCATGGCCGCTCCCGTGCAAGCGTCGAAAACGTTGGGCCCTCCTGTGGCGGCTGGCCACCCAACAGGCGCCGTGCTCGCCCAGGAATGGTGGGCGTTCGCGATCAGAGGCCTGCTTTGCATCCTGTTCGGCGCGGCGGCAGTGCTCCCCGTCGTTACGACGCGGTCTCTAATATATGTCTTTGCCGCATACTCAGTGCTCGACGGCGTCTTCGCGATGGCCTCCGCCTCTCGCGCCGCCCGCAGCCACCGGCACTGGGAACTCCGGGCTCTCGAGGGCGCGTCGGGAATCCTGGCGGGCGCCTTCATTTGCTTGTTTCCCGGCATCGCGGTAACGGCGCTCGTGCTGTTGATTGGCGCTTGGGCGGTAGTCTCGGGCTTCTTGATGTATCGCGGCGCTTTTGCGCTCCACACCGACCACGGCCGCTACTGGCTGGTGCTAGGCGGCGTCGCCTCCATGGTTTTCGGCGGGATGCTTGTTGTATCGCCGTTCATCGGAGCGCTCGTGCCGCCTTTCGCAATTGGCGCCTACGCACTCATCGTCGGCGCCGCGCTGCTGACCCTAGGCTTCATGCTGCGAGCCAGAACAGCCAATCAGCTGACATCCCCTCGCGATGCGCCGCCTACTTTGGGTCGTAGGAGGCGCTCCGGTCGAGCGCGGTCTACGTTGGATGGTGGAACAGCAGCCAGGTGAGCGCCGAGAAAGCGAGCACCAGTACGGTGCCGCCGATGAGCACGATGATCGCGCGCACGCCGTCGCCAGGCTGTTTGCTCGCGGGCGTTCCCAGGCCCTCGGCCGCCAAGTCGTCCATCTCGTCACGCATAGGTGGGGTGTAGCAGCCCCCGGAACTGGCGACCATCCGCCCCAGCGGACCGTAGGCCCGCCGGGCGTCCGCATAGGTCGCGCTAGGTTCCGACCGGAAGGAGACCTCGGGCACGGCGCGAAGCGCGCATTCCAAACTCAATCAGGTCCAACTTCGGTTGAATTGCGCAACTCCACTTGCGATCGGCCCGCAACCGATTCGGCGCGGCGTCGGAGGCCCGCGTGACGACATTAGCCAGACAGTTCGAAACAACCCGGCCCCCCTGGTCGCCGGCGGTCGCCGCGCGCGAGGTCGACCGGCTGATGAGCCTGTTACCAACGTCGCTACTCGAGGCCCTACTGAACCTCGGGACTACGCCGCCGGTCCGCCAAGCGCGATAGCAGAGCCGCGGGCGCTCTGCACGGAAGCGGCGCCGGCCGTTGGGCGTGCGTTGCCAATCAAGACGAGTGCGCTATGGTGAAAGTTCGAACAATCCAAGGGGGCTTGCTTGATGTTCAGGAAGATAACGCTGGCGGCGACAGTCGCGGCTTCAGTAACCCTTTCGGCCAATGCGGCAAGCGCGTGGGTCTGCTACGCCCATAGCCCGGTTGCATACGGCTGGGGAAGCAGCGGCTACTTAGGGACCGCGAAGGTCATCGCCCTGAGGGAATGCGCCGTCCGGACGCCGCGTGGGATGGTCTGCGTGATCACCAGCTGCGGCTAAATGCGCGTTCGACACCTAGTCGCGCGACTGGGCGTCGGCCGCCGTCGGCTCGAATGGCACGGTCAGTCAAGGAAACCGCACATGCTTAAGACCCTCCTCACCGCAGGCGCGACAGTGGCAATCGGTGTCTTGGTCGTTGGATGCTCACCGTCCGGCAACTCGGCCTCCAATGAGGCTGCTGCATCAAGTGCGGCGGACGAGTCGAGCGCCGCAGCGAGCGCTGCGTCGGGCGAATCGAGCGTCGGCGAGGCGTCGGCGGGAGGCGCCGCTGTGGAGCCATCCGCCGCGAATGCAACGCCTGACTCGAACGCGCAGTCGGCCGCCGGATCGGCAACGTCGGGCGGCGACGTTAAAGGCGCTCCGCAGTAAGGCTGCTTGAAGCGGAGCGGCGCGGCCCTGGCCAAGCATCATTCCAGCGCCTCGCCCTCGTTGCGCGCGTAGTGTCACCGTAGGAGCGCCGAGTTCGGCGAGGACGCTGGTTACCAACGCCATCGCGACGTCCAGGCCGGTTCGCTGCGGCCGGCGTGCCTCCGCGCAGGGGTCTAGAACGCAAGCGGCGCGCCGAATTGCCAATGGTTGCTTTGGTTCGCTAGCGGGCACTGGCCTTCGTCGAGCACCAGGGTAGCGCGAGAGGTCTGGGCAGAGTTGTCGGCCGACCGGGCTCCACCGATCGGGGGGCTGGGGGGATCAGGTTCCTCGACCCGCAAAGCATACCGATCAGCCGACGCGTGCCCTTACGTGCAGGCCGCCGCGGACGGCGATGTCACCTACGTGGGCGACATGGGGCCGGGCCAGCGCCGGTTGGCGCCGATCCGCCACGAGCATGGATGGTTCACGGCGTATGCCCATCTGGCGCGCATCAACGTGAGGGTGAAGGACCACGTCAGCCAAGGCGACGCGATCGGCGAGGCTGGCGAGGCCAGCGGAGCGCGCAGCCCGCCGGACGTCTATTTCGAGATACGCTACGCGGCGGCGCCGACCCAAAGGGCCGCGCCAGTTGATCCGGCCCTCTTGCTGGCGAGCCCCGGACCCGCGGCTGCGTCGGCCCGCTAGGGCGGGTAGCGGCCGCCGGTGATGTCCTTGTAGGCCTGGGCGGGCGCGGCCTTCCACACGACAAGAAAGCAGGTGAGCATGAAGGCGCCGGCGGCCTGCGACACGAACGCCACGGCGAGGATCGCCGGGCTGGCCGACGTCATGTTCAGGCTCGCCAGCGGATTGCCGCCGCCGAGCTCGACGCCGACGCCGACGATGGCGCTGATGACCAGGAACATGAGCAACAGCACCACGACGCCGAGCATGAAGGCCAGGAGATAGGCGCCGAACAGCCGCCAGAAGCTCCCCCTGGTCAGCCGCCACGAGTTCGAACACCCGCAGACGCCGCTCGGCGAAGGTCATCGGTCCGGCGAGGGACAGGCGCACCAGCACCATCACGCCGGCGCTGATCATCACCAGCGTTGTGGCGTCGCCGATGAGCACCATCCCGGAGGGCGCCGTCGTGCTGGCGGCCTCGGCGGCGACAGCGGTGACCATCGCCACGCCGAACAGCACCGCGCCCCAGAGCAGGCTGAGAATGAGGTTGAGCACGAACATGCGCAACTCATCCCAGCCCAGTCGCAGAAACCCGGCTCGCGACTCGCGCGGTCGCAACACCGCCCGGTAGACCGCACAGGTGAAGACCGCCTGGAATGCGAAGTAGAGCGGCAACCCGCCGAAGACGAACGGCGTGAGCTTCTGCATCGCCGCCTCGGCCGCCACCTGGTCGTTGGTCGCCGCCCGGAAGTTGGCGATCAGCGTTTCGGCCTGGGAGCCGAGCGTCAGCTGCGCGACGATGCCGAGCCCGAACGTGAAGACGAGATAGCAGCACGCCCAGGCGATCACCGCGCGCGGACGCTCGCGCGTCAGGCGAAAACCTTCGAACGCCACGTCGGTCGGAGAGAAGCTCGTCATGGCGTCCTTGGCCGCCGGGAGGCGGCGACTCCTTTCAAGGCAAATCCCAGGCTGCGTGCGGTTTGTAAAGCGCGCCGGTGGTGATCAGGTGAACGCTGCGGCGGGGTCCTCGCCGGCCAGGCGGCGATAGATGTGAGCGAAAGGGGCGCGGAAAATCGCCGTCGACACGCCGCTGGTGATGACCAGAAGCACCGCCCAAAGCCCGATCGCCGGTCCGAGAGCGGCGATCACCGCCTGCGGGCTGGCGAAGAAGGCCTCGGGGCTCGCCCGCGCGGCCGCGATCGCGCCGCCGGCGAGGGCGAACGTGCCCCCGACGCCCACGCAGAGCACGACGATATTGACCGCGGTCAGGATGACGATGGCGAGCACGCCAAAGCCGAGCAGCTGCAGCGTGTGGCCTCGCGTCATGGCCCAGGACTTCGAACAGCTGGAACTTGCTTTGCGCGAAGGTCATCGGCAGCGCCATCGAGAGCCGCAGCCAAATCCAGATCGTGATCGCTTCGCGCACGAGCGTGAACAGAACCACGGCGGCGACCCGGGCGCCGACGCCGCTGTTGAGCATGGCGAGGTTGACGATGGCCTGCGGGATAGCGAGCGCCAGCCCGATACCGAAGAACACCAGGCCCATCACGAAGGCGACCGCCATCAGCCAAAGCTCCTGCGATCCGAAGCGCAGGTAGGCGAAGCCGGACTGCTCGGGGTGCAGCACCGCCCGGTAGGCCGCCCCGCTGATCATGGCGCTGACGACCCACGCCAGGACGATGGCCAGGAGCACGAACAAGAAGAGCCCGCCGATCGCCGGCATGATGCTTGCGGCGATCGCCGACTGATCGGCCCCGGCCCTGGACGCTGCCGCGACGATGCCGATGAGGGTCCCGGCAAACAGCAACAGCAACGGTACGAAGACGACGACGGGCAGGACGCCCCAGGCCAGGACGGCCAGCGGCTTGCGTGCGATCAGGCCGGTCCCGACGCCGAGCGCTTCGGTGATCGAAAAGTCGGCCATGGCGTCCTCCTGATGCGGCGCGGGTTCAAGCGAAGGTCGCGGAGACGTCGGTCGGTTTCAGGTCGCGATAGGCGCGCGCCCAAGGCGCCAGCAGGATCGCGTTCATGGCCCCGGCGACCGGGATCCAAATCACCGCCGCGATGACCAAGAGCGGGCTGAGGCGGGCGAAGATCGTTCCGACCGGCTGCTGGAAGAAGGCCGGCAGGTTGCCGAATCCGCCGGCGAGCACGGAGAGTCCGCCCACTCCCAGCGCCACGAAAATGAGGCCGAGCACGATCTCGGCCGCCAGCACCACCAGGACCAGCACGAGCGCCACCAGGAAGAGCGGCAGCACATGGCCGCGGGTGAGCGCCCAGGCGTCTTCGAAATGGAACTTGCCGTCGTCGACGATCATTGGACCGATCAGCGAAAAGCGCAGCGCGATGTAGAAGGCGGCCACGATCACCGCGAGCGCGCCGACGACGCCGAGGATAATGGCCGCCGGCCAAAGGTGCATCACGGCGAAGATGGCCACGATGATCCCGACGACCACGGCGATGATCAGGATGCCGATGAAGAAGACGAAATAGGCCCCGATCAAAAGGGCGCCGATGTAGAGCTCCGGCATGCCGACGCGGAGGTAGCCGAACGCGTTCTGCTCGGGGTGCAGCACCGCCCGGTAGGCGGCGCAGTACATCACCGCGGCGAACCCGACCTCGATGACGTCGATGAGGTAAGTCAGGCCCTGCGTCTGCATGAGGGCGGGGTTCATGCTCTGAAACGCATCGGCGCCGGCGCCACCGGCCGCGCTGGCGCGGAACGCCTCGAACATCGCCGAATAGACGGGCGAGAGGACGGTGAACACCACGGCCAGCAGGCCCACCTGGGCAAACCCCCAGATCACCACGGTGGCTGGCGCGCGGCGGATCAGCGCGAACCCCTCGCTCACCGCGGCGCCCACCGAGATTTCCGCCATTCTCGCCTCCCCGAGCCCCACTCCCCGCCTGCAGGATAAGCACGGGTCGCCGCGCCGCGCCACCTTCCGGGCGCATCGCGCCAGGGCTAAGGGTGGCGGCCATGACGCTTGCGCCCATCCAGGTGATCGGCGGCGGTCTGGCCGGCTCGGAAGCCGCCTGGCAGATCGCCGGCGCCGGCGTGCCGGTGGTCCTGCACGAGATGCGGCCCGTCGTCGGCACGCCCGCGCACCAGGGCGGCGACCTGGCCGAGCTGGTCTGCTCGAACTCCTTCCGCGCCGACGATTGGGAGACGAACGCGGTCGGCCTGCTGCACGCCGAGATGCGCCGCGCCGGCTCGCTGATCATGCGCGCCGGCGATGCGCACCAGACGCCGGCCGGCGGCGCGCTGGCGGTCGACCGCGAGGGGTTCGCGCACGCGGTCACCACGGCGCTGGAGACGCACCCGCTGGTCACCATCGCGCGCGGCGAGACCCAGGCGTTCCCGCCCGATTGGGACAGCGTGATCGTCGCCACCGGCCCGCTCACCTCGCCGGCCCTGGCCAGGACCATCCTCAAGCTCACCGGCGAGGACCAGCTGTCGTTCTTCGACGCCATCGCGCCGATCGTGCACGCCGAGACGATCGACATGGACATCGCCTGGCGGCAGTCGCGCTACGACAAGCCGGGGCCGGGCGGCGACGCCGCCGCCTACATCAACTGCCCGATGGACGCGCGCTGAGTACGAGGCCTTCATCGACGCGCTGCTGGCCGGGCCAAAGACCGAGTTCAAGGACTGGGAGAACGTCCCCTATTTCGACGGCTGCCTGCCGATCGAGGTGATGGCCGAGCGCGGCCGCGAGACGCTGCGGCATCGGGCCGATGAAGCCGGTCGGCCTCACCAACCCGCACCGGCCCGACGAGAAGCCCTAGGCGGTGGTGCAGCTGCGCCAGGACAATGCGCTGGGCACGCTGTGGAACATGGTCGGCTTCCAGACCAAGCTGAAGCACGCCGCCCAGATCGAGATCTTCCGCACCATTCCCGGGCCTCGAGCAGGCGGTGTTCGCCCGGCTGGGCGGGCTGCACCGCAACACCTTCATCAACAGCCCGCGCCTGCTCGACGGCGCCCTGCGGCTGAAGGCCGATCCGCGCCTGCGCTTCGCCGGCCAGATCACCGGCGTCGAGGGCTATGTCGAGAGCGCCGCCATCGGCCTGATCGCCGGGCGCCTGGCCGCGGCCGAGCGGCTCGGGCGTGGCGCTCGATGCCGCCGCCGGCGACGACCGCGCTCGGCGCCCTCGTCGGCCACATCACCGGCGGCCACCTCGGCCGGGGCGGCGTTCCAGCCGATGAACATCAACTACGGCCTTCTGCCGCCGCTCGACGCGCCCGTGCTCGGCAAAGGCCGCGGCGAGCGCGGACGCGCCCGCAAGCGCGCCATGGGCGTCCGCGCCCTCGCCGACCTGGAACGGTGGCTGGCGGGGAGCGCGAGGCTCGCCGCGGAGTAAGGGGCCGCGCTCCCCTACCGCCTCCCCGCCGAGCCGGTTTTGACCACGAAAAACACGAAAAGCACGAACGTGCGGCTTGATCGGCTCGCGCCTGGCTTCGCTCCGGCGGGGGACGACGATTTGGTTTGAGATGCGTTCGTGCTTTTCGTGTTTTTCGTGGTCGTTAAAGCCGCCCCGTCAATACGGCGCTGAGCAGGCGGAACTGCTTCTCCAGCATTGATGGCGCGCGGCCGGGACGGTAGGCGCGCGCCAGCGTCGCATAGGCAACCGCCGGAAACGCCACGGCCGGCAGCGCGCAAGCGGCGGCGCGGGCTTCCGAGATGTTCGACCGCGCCGCCGCGGCCTGCCCCGCGTGCGCTAGCGCCCAGGCCCGGGCGGCCGGTGCGATGGCCGGCGAGTTCGCGGCGCCCGGCGCGAGGACGGCGACGGCGAGGCGCATGACAGCGCCGGCCGTCCGGTCGATTCGATCCAATTGGGCCGCTTCGTCGGCGGGCGGACCGTCGATGGCTTCGTAGCGCGCCTCGATCATCCCCTCGAGCGGCCCGAGCGGCAGGCCCCGCCGCCTGACCGCGGCCGCAAGCGCCTCGGCGACGGGGTGGCGCCGGACCTCGCAGCCGCCGGCAATCTCGTCCAGCGCCTCACGCCACCACGTCAGGCGAATCTCCCGCGCCAGCGGCTCGCGCGCAACGGCGGCCACCCGCGCCAGCTCATGGTCGAAGGCGTAGAGCGCGATCAGGTCGGCGCGGGCCGACCCGTCGGAGACGAAGCGGCTGGCGAGCCACCGGTCAGGGTCGGCCCGCCGAACCGCCGCGTCGAGGTCGTCCGAAACGGCCGCTCCCTAGCCGATCAGCGTCTGCTGCATGGTCATCGCCACCAGCATGGGGATCGACAGCAAGGTGTTGATACGCGAGGCCTGCCCGGCGATCCGGCCGGCCGCCGCCTTGGCGGCGTCGTCGGCCTCGACCAGACCCAGCACCTTCTTCTGGTTCGGCCAGATGAAGACCCAGACGTTGAACGCCATGATCGTGCCGAGCCACATGCCGACGCCGATCAGGATATGGCCCTTGTTGGCGAACCCCTCGGTGGCGCCTAGCGTATAGGCCTGGATCAGGAAGCCGCGGCTCCAGGCCAAAATGATGCCCATGAGCAGGGTGAAGGCGGCAGCCCAGCGGAACCAGAACAGCGCCTCGGGGGCGATATACTTCGACACCGCCGGCCTGAGCTCGGCGGGGATCTGCGGCATCATGCGCGTCTGTACGAAGTTGAAGTACCAGAGCAGCCCGATCCACATGATCCCGAAGATCACGTGCAGCCAGCGGAACACCGCCTGCCAGAAGATCGTGTCGGCGTGCCCGCCGTACACGCTGAAATAGGCTGCGACGAAGATGAGCGCGAGAATGAAGCTCACGATCACCACGTTTCGCAGGTTGCCGAGAAAAGCCGCCATCACCAAAGCCCCTTTGGTTTCCTCCGGGGCGCTTGATGCGCGCCCGCTCCAAAGGACAGTCGTAACGCCGTCGTCACCTGCGCCGCAAGCGACACGCTAAGGATTCAGCCGCGCGCCCATGGGGCGGATGGGCTGCGCCTCTTCTTCACTGCGCTTGACGCCCCAGAGCAGGATCACCGGCAGCGCCACGTAGATCGAGGAATAGGTGCCGACGACGATGCCGAACACCATGGCGAATACCACCGGGAATATGGTCGGCCCGCCGAGGAAGAGCATGCCGGAGAGCGCCAAGAGCGCGGTCGAGCCGGTGATCAGGGTCCGTGACAGCCGCTCGTTCTCCGAGAGGTTGATGATGTCGGCGAGCGGCATGCTGCGGTGCTTCCGCAGGTTCTCGCGCAACCGGTCGAACGAGATGACCTTCTCGTTCATCGAGTAGCCGATGACCGTCAGGAGCGCGGCGATCGAAGGCATCGAGAACTCGATGTGCAGGATCGACAGCACGCCGATGGTCAGGACGATGTCGTGGGCCAGCGCGATCACCGCGCCCAGGCCGAACTGCAGCTGAAAGCGGAACCAGATGTAGAGCAGCATCAGCCCGATGGCGCTGCCGAGCGCGAGCAGGCCGCCGCGGAACAGCTCGCCCGACACCTTGGCGCCGAACACCTCCTCGTCGGTGACCTTGGTTCCCGGAAATTCCTTCTGGATCTGCGCCTCGACCGCAGAGACGGCGTTGGCCGGGTTGACGCCCGCTATCGGCTCGAACCTCAGCACGGCGGCGTTCGGGGCCCCGAAACTCGACACCTGCGGGTCCTTGGCGCCCATCTGGTTCAGCGCAAGGCGCAGCTGGCCGAGCGGCGCCGGCCCGGGCGTCTGGATCGCGATCTGCGTGCCGCCGCGGAAGTCGATGCCGAAGTTCAAACCGACGAGCGCGAACGAGGCGACCGAGGCGATGACGGCGACCGCCGAGAGCACCGCGGCGTAAGGCGCAAAGCTCACGAAGTTGAAGTGGGTCTCTCTGGGCAGGAGCCGGATCAGCGGCCAGAACGTCATCTTGGTCCCCTAGATCGGCAGCTGCTTGGCCCGGCTCTGCCGGTACCACAGCACCACGAGCAGCCGGGTGATGAACAGCGCGGTGAACACCGAGGTCACGACCCCGATCGAAAGGGTCCAGGCGAACCCGCGCACGGGCCCGGCGCCGAACTCGAACAGGATCAGCGCCGCGATCAGCGTGGTGATGTTGGCGTCGAGGATGGAGACGCGCGCGCGGCTGAAGCCGGTGTCGATGGCAAGCGCTGGTTTTCGCGCCGCCCGCTCCTCGTCGCGTATTCGCTCATAGATCAGCACGTTGGCGTCGACGGCCATGGCGATGGTGAGGATCAGCCCGGCGATGCCAGGCAGCGTCAGCGCCGCGCCGCCGACGGTCATCGAGGCCAGCACCATCATCATGTTGATGATCAGCCCGACGATGGCGATGCCGCCGAACACGCCGCCGTAGGCCAGCACCATGAAGGCGCCGACCAGGCAAAGCGCCAGGAGGCCGGCAAGCTCGCCGGCGCGGACGGAGTCGGCGCCCAGCTCGGCCCCGACAGTGCGCTGCTCGATCGGGATGAGGGGCGCGGCCAGCGCGCCGGAGCGTAGCAGCAGCGAGATGTTGCTCGCCTCCTCGACCGTAAAGGCGCCGGTGATCTCGCCCTGGGTCGACATGGCGCCCTCGATAGTGGGCGCGGAGATGATCTTGTTGTCGAGGATGATGGCGAAGCGTTTGCCGATGTTCTCGGCCGTGAACTCCCCGACCCGTTGGCCGCCCTGGTTGTTGAAACGCAGCGTGATGTCCGGCCGTCCGTTCTGGTCGTACGACTGGTTGGCGCCGGTTAGCATCTGGCCGCTGGCGAACGATAGTCGTTTGACGACCAGCGGTATCGGCGGGCGGCCGGGAATGCTGGTGTCCATCAAGACCTCGTCGTCCGGCGGAACCTGGCCGGACACCGCCTCGCTCGGCGGCACGCTGTCGTCCACCGCCTGGAAGGTCAGCTGCGCGGTCTTGCCGATGACCGCCTTCAGCTTCTCCGGGTCGCTCTCGCCCGGCGCCTCGACCACGATGCGGTCGACGCCCTGCCGCTCGATGACTGGCTCCTTGGTGCCCAGCTGGTCGATGCGGCGGCGGACGATCTCGATGTCCTGGTCGATCGCGTGCGCGGTCTCCGCCGTCATCGCCTGATCGGCGATGCCGACCTGGATGACCTGGTTGCCGCCCGTGTTGAAGGTGAGCTCGCGGATCGCCGAGCCCTGCACCGGCTGGTTGATCCGCTGCAACGCCTGCATGGCGTTCTGCACCTGGGCCGGATCGGTGATGCGCACGTTGACTGTGCCGCCAACCACGCCGAGGTCGGTGAAGTCGATGTTCTGATCGCGCAGGCCGCGGCGAACGTCATCGACCAGGTTGTTCAGCCTCAGCGCCTTCAGCGCACCCTGGTCGATCTCGAGCTGCAGGTAGGAGCCGCCCTGCAGGTCCAGGCCCAGATTGACGCGCTGGTGCGGCATCCATGACGGAAACTTGGCCAGGGTGTCGTTCGGAACGAAGTTCGGCAGGCTGTAGACCAGGCCGAAGATGGCCGCGGCCAGGCAGAGGACGATCCGCCAGCGAGGAAGTTCGAGCATCGCGCGCTTAAGACTTCGACCTGGACCGGGGCGCGTCGTTCGCCGGCGCGGGCTCGCCGCGCGTTCGGACCTGCGAGATCATCTCCTTGACCACCTTGATGGTGACGCCCTGGGCGATCTCGACGCCGACCTCGGCCTCCTCGACGCGAACGATCTTGCCGATCACCCCGCTCGACAGCACGACCGTGTCGCCGCGCTTCACCGCCGAGATGGTGTTGCGATGCTCGCGAGCCCGCTGCTGCTGTGGGCGGATCAGCAGGAAGTAGCCCAACACCAGGATGAGCAACAGCGGCGAGAAGCTCACGAGCGCGCCCATCAGGCCGCCGTCGTTGGCGGCCGCCGCGCCAGCGGTCTGCGCGTAGGCTGGGGTCGCGAACATCACATCTCCAGAAGGTTGCGCCGGCGCTTCTGAGATCGCCCGCGGAAAAGTCGGCGGAAGCTAGTGTCTGAGCCGGTTTTTTGCAATGCGGCGGCGGGGCCGATAGGAAGCCGGCATGAAGGATGAGAGCGATCCGTTGCTGGCCCGCATCGCGCGTGCGCTGGAGCGCCTGGCGCCGGCCGACCGAGCACCGCCGGACTTCGCCGCCGCCCGCCTCTTCCGCTACGATCCGCGCGAGCGGGTCTTCATCGCCGCGCCCGACTACGCCCTGCCCGTCGACCTCCTCGTCGGTGTCGACCGGCAGAAGGCGCGGTTCATCGAGAACCTGTCGCGCTTCGCCCGCGGCCTGCCGGCCAACCACGTGCTGCTCTGGGGCGTCGCGGGGGACCGGCAAGAGCTCGCTGGCCAAGGCCGCCTTCATGGCGCTGGCCGCCGAGCATGAGCGCCTGCGCATGGTCGAGCTCGACCGCGACGAGGTCGAGCGCGCTGCCCGCGCTGTTCGAGCGCCTGCGCGGGCTCGGCGAGCGCTTCGTGGTCCTTTGCGACGACCTGTCGTTCGAGGAGGGCGCGGCGGCGGCCAAGTCGCTGAAGTCGGCGCTCGAGGGCGGGGTCGCCGGGCCGCCGGAGAACGCCCTCTTCGTCGCCACCTCCAACCGTCGCCACCTGATGCCGCGCGACCATGTCGAGGGCCGCGGGCTGATCGCCGCGGCCGAGGACGCCGAAGAGGAGGTCTCCGTCTCCGACCGTTTCGGCCTCTGGATCGGCTTCCCGCCGATGGACCAGGCGGCCTACCTCGCCGCCGTCCGCGCCTACGCCGAGCGCTTCGATCTGGTCATCGACGACCTCGAGGCCCGCGCTCTCGTCTGGTCGCAACTTCGCGGCGCCCGGTCCGGGCCGGGTGGCCTGGCAGTTCATCCGCGACCTCGCCGGCGAACTCGCCAAACCCCTGCCCCTTTGATCCCGCGGCGAAGCCGCAAGAGAAGGCGGCGAAGCCGCAAGAGAAGATGGACCGCCAAGGACGCCAAGGACGCCAAGGGGTTCTGAGAGGACGTGCGGCGCAGCGGCCAGCCGCGGCCTCTTGGCGTCCTTTGCGTCCTTGGCGGTGAAATAGGAAAGAGCCGCCGGGCTGGGCGCCCGACGGCTCGAAGAACTGCAGCGCCTGCGGCTCTGGCTATTCGATGATCTTGGCCACCACGCCGGCGCCGACGGTGCGGCCGCCTTCGCGGATGGTGAAGCGCAGACCCGGGTCCATGGCGATCGGGGTGATCAGCTCAACGTCCAGCTCGGCGTTGTCGCCCGGCATGATCATCTCCACCCCTTCTCTGAGCCTGATGATCCCGGTCACGTCGGTCGTGCGGAAGTAGAACTGCGGCCGGTAGTTGGTGAAGAACGGCGTGTGCCGACCCCCCTCCTCCTTGGTCAGGATGTAGGCCTCGGCCGCGAACTTGGTGTGCGGCGTGATCGACCCCGGTTTGCACAGAACCTGCCCGCGCTCCACCTCCTCGCGCTTGGTCCCGCGCAAGAGAACCCCGACGTTGTCGCCCGCCTGACCCTGGTCCAAGAGCTTGCGGAACATCTCCACGCCCGTACACACCGTCTTCTGCGTCGGCCGCAGGCCCACGATCTCCACTTCCTCGCCGACCTTGATCACACCCTGGTCGATCCGGCCCGTCACCACCGTGCCGCGCCCAGAGATCGAGAACACGTCCTCGATCCCCATCATGAACGGACGGTCGATCGCCCGCTCCGGCTGCGGGATGTAAGCGTCGACCTGCGTCATCAGCTCGTTGATCGAGTCCTCGCCCATCGGCGCGTCACGGCCTTCCAGCGCCGCCAGCGCCGAGCCCTTCACGATCGGGATATCGTCCCCAGGATAGTTGTAGCTGGTCAGCAGCTCGCGAACCTCCATCTCAACCAGCTCCACCAGCTCCGGGTCGTCGACCATGTCGATCTTGTTCAGATAGACCACAAGCGCCGGAACCCCCGACTGCCGGGCAAGGAGAATGTGCTCGCGCGTCTGCGGCATCGGGCCGTCGGCCGCCGACACCACAAGGATCGCGCCGTCCATCTGCGCCGCCCCGGTGATCATGTTCTTCACGTAGTCGGCGTGACCGGGGCAGTCCACGTGCGCGTAGTGGCGGTTCTTCGTCTCGTACTCCACGTGCGCCGTGTTGATCGTGATCCCGCGCGCCTTCTCCTCCGGCGCCGCGTCAATGTCCGCATACGCCTTCGCCGTCGCGCCACCCGCCTTCGCCAGCACCAGCGTGATCGCCGCCGTCAAAGTCGTCTTCCCATGGTCAACGTGACCAATCGTTCCAATGTTGCAGTGCGGCTTCGTCCGCGCGAATTTTTCCTTGGCCATGTCTTGAGGGCTCTCTATTTCTTTGGTGCGTTGTCGTTATCAGGTTTGGGTGGCGTCTGGTCAGAGTCTTTGCGTGGCGTTCACGCGTACTTCTTGACCACTTCGTCGGCAACCGCCTGCGGCACCGCCTCGTAGTGGTCGAATTCCATGTGCGGGGTGCCGCGCCCCTGTGTCATGCCGCGCAGGGTCGAGACGTAACCGAACATGTTGGCCAGCGGAACGAAGGCGTTGATCACCTGCGCGTTGCCGCGCTGGTCTGTGCCCTGGATCTGGCCGCGGCGCGCGTTTAAATCGCCGATGACGTCGCCGACATAGTCCTCCGGCGTCACCACCTCGACCTTCATGATCGGCTCGAGCAGTTTCGGACGCGCACGATCGCGCAGCTCGCGGAACGCCGAGCGGGCGGCGATCTCGAAGGCGAGCACGCTCGAGTCGACGTCGTGGTAGGCGCCGTCGATCAGGGTGGCCTTGAAATCGATCACCGGGAAGCCGGCCAAAAGGCCGTTTTCCTTCGCCTGCGCAATGCCCTTCTCGACGCCGGGCACGTACTCCTTCGGCACGTTGCCGCCGACGACCTTGGAGTCGAACGAGTAGCCTTCGCCCGAAGCCACCGGCTCGAACAGGATCTTCACGCGCGCGAACTGGCCGGAGCCGCCGGTCTGCTTTTTGTGCGTGTAATCGATCTCGGCCGCGCGGCCGAGCGTCTCGCGGTACGCCACCTGCGGGGCGCCGATGTTGGCGTCGACCTTGTAGGTGCGCTTGAGGATATCGACCTTGATATCGAGGTGCAGCTCGCCCATGCCGCGCATGATGACCTGGCCGCTCTCCTGGTCGGTTGCGACGCGGAACGAGGGGTCCTCGGCCTGCAGCTTGGCCAGCGCCACGCCCAGCTTTTCCTGGTCGGCCTTAGTCTTCGGCTCGATCGAGACCTCGATCACCGGATCAGGGAAGTCCATCTTCTCCAGGATCACCGGCGAGCGGCTCGGATCGCACAGCGTGTCGCCGGTGCGCGTTTCCTTCAGGCCCGCGAGCGCCACGATGTCGCCGGCGAAGGCTTCCTTGATGTCCTCGCGGTTGTTCGAGTGCATGAGCAGCATGCGGCCCACCCGCTCGCGCCGGTCGCGCGACGAGTTGACCAGGCCCAGGCCGCTCTCGAGCTTGCCCGAGTAGATGCGGCAGAAGGTGAGCGAGCCCACGAACGGGTCGTCCATGATCTTGAAAGCGAGCACGGCCAGCGGCTCGTCGTCTGACGCCTTGCGCTCGACCTCTTCGCCGGTGCGGTAGTCGATGCCTTTTGTCGGCGGGATGTCGATCGGCGACGGCAGGTAGTCGACGACCGCGTCGAGCAGCGGCTGGACGCCCTTGTTCTTGAACGCCGACCCGCACAGGATCGGATAGAAGACGCCGGTCAGCACCGCCTTGCGCAGGCAGGCCTGGAGCGTGTCGACCGAGACCGCCTCGCCGTTCAGGTAGGCCTCCATCGCCGCGTCATCGAGCTCGACGGCGTTCTCGACCATGTAATGACGCGCGGCTTCGGCCGCCTCGATCATGTCGGCGGGGATCTCCTCGTCGTGGAACCGGGCGCCCAGGCCCTCGTCTTCCCAAATCACCGCCTTCATGCGGACCAGGTCGACAAGGCCCTTGAAGCTGCTTTCCGAGCCGATCGGAAGTTGGATGGGCACGGCTTTCACGCCAAGCCGCTCGCGGATCGTGTCCACGCACATGTCGAAGTCGGCGCCGACCTTGTCCATCTTGTTGACGAACACGATGCGCGGAACGTTGTAGCGGTCCGCCTGGCGCCAGACGGTCTCGGTCTGCGGCTCGACGCCCTGGTTGCCGTCGAGCACGGCGACCGCGCCGTCGAGCACGCGCAACGACCGCTCGACTTCGATGGTGAAGTCGACGTGGCCGGGCGTGTCGAGGATGTTCAGCCGCTTGCCGTTCCAGATGGCGGTGGTGGCGGCGGAGGTGATGGTGATCCCCCGCTCCTGCTCTTGCTCCATCCAGTCCATCGTCGCGGCGCCGTCATGCACTTCGCCGATCTTATGGCTCTTGCCGGTATAGTAGAGGATCCGCTCCGTCGTGGTCGTCTTTCCGGCATCGATGTGAGCCATGATGCCGAAGTTTCGATAGTCCTCGATTTTGTGGTTGCGGGGCATGGTTGGAACGACTCTGGGGGGCGGACGAACGGGTTGCGCCGCGGCGCGGGCGGTTTAGCTCAAACCGCCCAGCCACGGAAGGCGTGGGTTTCCAGGGAGACGCTTAGATAGGCGTCTACCAGCGATAATGCGAGAAGGCGCGGTTGGCCTCGGCCATCTTGTGCGTGTCTTCGCGCTTCTTGACCGCGGTGCCGCGGTTGTTCGACGCGTCCAACAGCTCGCCGGCCAGCTTTTCGGTCATGTCGTTCTCGCCGCGCTTGCGGGCGGCGGCGACCAGCCAGCGGATGGCGAGAGCGCGCCGGCGCTCGACCCGCACCTCGACCGGCACCTGGTAGGTGGCGCCGCCGACGCGCCGGGAGCGCACCTCGACGGCAGGCGCGACATTGTCGAGCGCCGAGTGGAAGGTCTCCAGCGGACCCTGGTCGCGGCGGCGCGCTTCCAGGAGGTCGAACGCGCCGTAGACGATGCTCTCGGCGACGGCCTTCTTCCCCTCGTGCATCACGTAGTTCATGAATTTCGTAACCACGAGGTCGTTGAACTTCGGATCGGGCAGGACCTGGCGGACTTCGGCACGGCGGCGGCGGGACATTCTTCAGCTCTTCCTTATTTCGGCCGTTTGGCGCCGTAGAGCGAACGCCGCTGTCTGCGGTCTTTCACGCCTTGGGTGTCGAGCACGCCGCGCAGGATGTGGTAGCGCACGCCCGGCAGGTCCTTCACGCGCCCGCCGCGGATCAGCACCACCGAGTGCTCCTGCAGGTTATGGCCTTCGCCGGGGATGTAGCACACCGCCTCCATGCCCGTGGTCAGGCGCACCTTGGCGACCTTGCGCAGCGCGGAGTTCGGCTTCTTCGGCGTGATCGTGTAGACGCGCGTGCAGACGCCGCGACGCTGCGGCGAGCCCTTAAGCGCCGGCACCTTGTTGCGCGACGGCTTCGGGCGGCGCGGCTTGCGGATCAGCTGGTTGATCGTCGGCATTCGGGTCTTTCGTTCACTTGAACCGGTCGGGCGCTTCCGAACGCCATCCGATAAACACGAAACGGCGCCGGGCGCATCGTCTGCGATCCGGCGCGTCTAAAGTCCTCGAAAACGGGGACTTCCGGTCTATCGGAACTGGGAGCGAACCCCCGGCCCTCGAAGGAGCGCGGAACCTAGTGAAAACCCGCGGAAAGGTCAAAGGGAAATGGGGACAGGGCTGGGGCTGCTCTGCTAGGCGAAAGCGAGGTGGAGACGACTGAAATGGATCGCGACGAGCTCATCGAGGAACTGACCACCCTGCTCGAGGCGGAGCGCGCCGGGGCGCGGGTGGGGGCGAGCCTGATCGACGAGGCGCCGGACGCCGAATACGAGGCGCTGGCCAAGTTGATCCAGGCGGACGAAGTGAAGTGGGCGAAGGCCCTGTTCGAGGCGCTGGTGAGCTTGGGAGCCGAGCCGTCCGACCGGGTTGGCGATTTCTACGAAAAAGCCATGGCCGTAGCCGACTTCGAGAACCGGCTGGCCTTCACCAACCGCGGGCAAGCGTGGGTGGTGCGGCGGCTGAACGAGCTTCTTCCGCAGGTTGAGGATGAAGCGTTGGCCGCTATGCTGCAGGCCATGCTCGACGCCCACATCGAGAACATCGGCGCCGCCAACGACGCGCTCGACGCGCGCGGCCATCCAGTCCCCCCGCAAGCTAGGCTTTAAGCTTCATGCCCGACCAGTTCAGTCCCTACACGCGGTCGCTGCCGCCCGAAGACCGGGACTGGTGGCTGCGTAACCGGCGCGGCCACGAGACCAGCATCGGCCGGTCGCAACCCGCCGAACGCGAGGCGGAGAGCGCGCCGGCGCGTGGGAGATCTCCCTCCGCGCTCAAGGCCGTCTGATCGGGCCGAACCAGGCCGGTCGGCGTGTTCGCCGCGGCCGCCATTCACACCGCCTTTACGCTCGCCGCCGATGATCGGTCTTTGCTGCGGCCGCGCGGGGGTCGCGCGGCCGGGAGACTGAGATGGCCTGGCTGATCTGTGCGCTGTTCGCCGCCACCCTGCTCTACGGGGCCGTTGGTCTGGTCTTCATTTCCGGCCTGGTTGGTTTTGGCGGCCGCCGCCTCTAGCGGCCGCGCGCTTCGCCGCGGCGAAAGCGTAAGCATGCAGTTGGCTCCGGCTCGCGACGGCGCTAGCGGACATGGGCGCATCGCGCTGCTCGACGGATTGCGCGGCCTTTGCGCGCTCTTGATCGTCTTCTTCCACTTCCATCTGCTCGGAGAGGATCGGCACACCCACGCCTATCTTGCCGTCGACGTTTTCTTTCTGCTCTCGGGTTTCGTGGTCGCAGGCGCGTATGAAGCGCGGCTGAAGAGCGGCGGCGGAATCAGTTGGTTCTTCGGCGTGCGGATGGCGCGGCTCTATCCGCTCTACGTGTTCGGCCTTGTGCTGGGCGCACTCGTCGCGCTGGCGTTCCATCCCGCCCCCGCCGTCGGGCTCGCGTTTGCGCGCGGGCTCGCCTTCCTGCCCCAGCGGTTGCCGGGCAGCCCGGCCTTCTATGCTCTCAACCCCGTCTTCTGGTCGCTCGGCGCGGAGCTGTTGATCAACCTGATCTATGGCGCGGGGGGATTTCGCCTGCCCTCATGGGCCTTGGCGGCGGTCTGCGCCCCCTGCGCGCTCGGTCTTTTCGTCGTCGGCGCGGTCCACGGCGACTGCAACCCCGGGGCCAACGCGACGGCGCTGGACCTTACGTCCGCGGGTCTGCGCGTTGGGTTCGCCTTCCCGTTCGGGGTTTTGGCCTATCGCTGGGCGGGGTTGATCAAGGCGCATGTTACGCCCCTGTCGCCAGCCGTGCTCATCGCGGCGGTCGTCGTCCTGCTCACCTCGCCGCTGCGCGCATGGGCCTATGACCCGCTGGTGATGACGCTCGCCCTTCCGCTGCTCTTCGTCGCCTTCGTCGCCGCCCCCGCGGTCCAGGGTCGGGCGGAGCGCGCCTGCGACATCCTGGGGCGGCTCTCCTACCCCCTATACGTCTGCCACTACCCGCTGATCGACGCCTACTTCCAGCATGAAGCCGGGCAGGCGGCGCTCTACCTGGGCGCGGCCGCGCACCCGCTCAGCCTAGCGGCGATCGGCCTCGTCGTCCTCGCACTGGCCTGGTTCGCGCACAAGGCGGTCGAGCCCGGCGGCAAACGGCTCATCACGCGCCTCCTGGTCAAACCCGGCAGGCCCGCCAAGGCGCAGCTGGCAGCCGCGGGTTCGTAGCCGCCGCCCGCGCGGACGGCTCGATCCGGGTCGTCGCGGCGCGCGCCGTCGCTTCGTCGCCGACCCAGGCGGCGCCACCCTAGAGCGACGCCGCGATCTCGGAAACTCGAGGCGTCGGCGTCCCCGCCGCGGCGGCCATTCACATCGCCTTTACGCTCGCCGCCGATGATTGGTCTTTGCTGCGGGCGCGCAGGCCCGCGCGGCCGGGAGACTGAGATGGCCTGGCTGATTTACGCGCTGTTCGCCGCCACGGTGCTCTACGGGGCCGTTGGTCTGGTCTTCATCTCCAGCCTGGTCGGTCTTGGCGGTCGTCGCCTCTAGCGGCGGCGCGCTTCGCCCCGGCGCAAGCGCGAGCATGCAGGCGGCTTTGACCCGCGACGGCGCCGAGAGTCATGGGCGCATCGCGCTGCTCGACGGATTGCGCGGCCTTTGCGCGCTCTTGATCGTCTTCTTCCACTTCCACATGCTGGGCGGTGACGACCGCCACAACCACGCTTACCTGGCGGTCGACGTCTTCTTCCTGCTTTCGGGGTTCGTGGTCGCCAGCGCCTACGAGTCGCGGCTGAAGAGCGGCGCCGGAGTCGGTTGGTTCTTCAGCGTGCGGATGGCGCGGCTCTATCCGCTCTATCTTTTCGGCCTCGTCCTCGGCGCGCTTTTGGCGCTGCCGTTCCAACCGGCGCCGGCCGTCGGCGCCGCCTTCGTGCGCGGACTGCTCTTCCTGCCCGGGCGCTTGCCAGGCAGCACCGATCTCTACGCTCTGAACCTGGTCTTCTGGTCGCTCGGGGCGGAGCTGGTGATCAACCTGGCCTATGGCGCCGGCGGGTTCCGCTTGCCGTCGCGAGCCCTGGCCGCAATCTGCGTTCCTTGCGCACTCGGCCTCTTCGTCGTCGGGGCGGTGCACGGCGACTGCAACCTCGGCGCCGACGCGACCGCGCTCGACCTGGCGACCGCAGGCCTGCGGGCCGGATTCGCTTTCCCGGTCGGTGTTCTCGTCTATCGGTGGGCGGGCGTGATCAAGCTCAGGGTCGGGTCGATCTCGCCGGGCATCCTCATCTCTGCGGTCATCATCCTGTTGACCTCGCCGTTGCGAGCGCCGGCCTACGACCCGATAGTGATCACGCTCGCGCTCCCCCTCCTCTTCGTCGCCTTCGTCGCTGCGGCCGCCGTGCCGGCGGCAGCGGCGCGCGCGTGCGATCTGCTCGGCCGGCTCTCATACCCCCTCTA
The DNA here is from genome assembly GCA_963794315.1 of uncultured Alphaproteobacteria bacterium. Classification (GTDB taxonomy): domain Bacteria; phylum Pseudomonadota; class Alphaproteobacteria; order Caulobacterales; family Caulobacteraceae; genus Poindextera. The sequence goes on along the minus strand of CAWCDF010000002.1, from coordinate 2,121,289 downwards.
CGTCTGCCACTATCCGCTGAACGACGCCTACTTCCAGCACGAGGCGGGGCGAGCCGAACTCTACCTCGGCGCGGCGGCTCACCCGCTCGCCATCGTGGCGATTACCGTCTTGACGCTCGCACTCGCCTGGTTCGCGCACAAGACCGTCGAGCCGGGCGGCAAGCGGCTGATGGGTCGCGTGCTGCCGCGGCGCGCCGCGGCAGCCAAGACGCAGCTCGCGGCGCTGGGTTCGTAAGGCGTTGCGTGCACGAACCGCTCGTATCGTCGCGGAAGCCAAAGCCGGCTATAAAGTCGCGTATCGGCCGGGCGGCGCGCTTGGCTATCGGCGAAGCGGTGGAGCCCTCGGTTTGGCGGCGCAGGAGCAGCGGAAGGACGCGCCGGCGCTCGTCCGGCGTCGGGGGCTGACCATCGCCGCCGTCGCGCCGGCGGCGACTGAACCACTGGCCGTTCGCGCGCCACGGCTCTCCATCGTCGCGCCCTGCTACAACGAGGCTGACGCGCTGCCCGCCTTCCTGGAGCGCATGCTTGCGGCCGCGACATCGGCTTGCGGCGACGACTTCGAGCTCGTTCTGGTCAACGACGGCTCGCGCGATGCGACCTGGGCGCTGATCGAGGCGAAGGCGCGCGCGACGGCTGGCGTCGTCGGCGTCAACCTGGCGCGCAACCACGGCCATCAGTTGGCGGTCACCGCCGGTCTAGGCCTGGCGCGCGGCGAGCGGGTGCTGATCATCGACGCAGATCTGCAGGACCCGCCGGAGTTGCTTGGAGAGATGATGCGGCGGATGGACGAGGGCTTCGACGTCGTCTACGGGCGCCGGCGGACGCGGCCGAAGGAGAGCCGCTTCAAGCTCGCCACCGCCGGCCTGTTCTATCGCACGCTCAGCGCGATCGCCGAGGTCGATATCCCGCGCGATACCGGCGACTTCCGGCTGATGTCGCGGCGGATCGTCGAGCATCTGAACGCCATGCCTGAACAGGACCGCTTCCTGCGCGGCATGGTCGCCTGGCTCGGCGGCCGGCAGAGCGAGCTGCTCTACGACCGCGACCCGCGCCACGCCGGCGCGACCGGCTACACGCTGGGCAAGATGACCCGGCTGGCGATCGATGGCCTGACCAGCTTCTCGACGGCGCCCTTGCGGCTGGCGGGCCTCTTGAGCGCGCTTGGGGTGGCGGTGGCGTTTGCGCTCGCCACCTATGCGGTCGTCGGCTTCTTCCTCGGCCGCGCGGAGCCCGGCTGGACGAGCCTGGCGCTGATCGTGGTCTTCTTCTCAACCGCCCAGCTGATCTGTCTGACCATCTTCGGCGAGTACCTGGGACGGGTCTACATGCAAGGCAAGCACCGGCCGCTCTATCTGGTGGACGAGATCGTGACCCGCGACGCCGGCCCCGAGGCGAAGGGCTGAGGCCGATGGATGTCGCCGAGTTCGACCGCTTTGCCGACGAGTACCTGGCGATCCATGCCAAGAACATCGCGATCACCGGCGAGAGCCCCGACTATTTCGCCCGCTACAAAGTCGACGAGGTCAGGCGGATCTGGCGTGCGCGGGGCCTGTCGGATCCGCGAACGATTCTCGACTTCGGCGCCGGCATCGGCGGCTCGCTGCCGCACTTCCGCAACGCCTTCCCGCAGGCCGAGATCATCGCGACCGACGTCTCGGCGCGCAGCCTCGAGATCGCCCAGCACCGGCATCCGGGGGTCGCCCGTTTCGAGCTCTATGGGGGCTCCGGCCCGCCGGCGCCCGACGCCAGCGTCGACCTCGCCTATTCCGCCTGCGTGTTCCACCACATCGACGAGCGCGAACATCTCGGCCTGCTGGGCAGCCTGCGCCAGACGCTGAAGCCGGGTGGAGCGCTGGTGGTCTACGAGCACAACCCGATCAACCCCGTCACCCGCTACATCGTGGCGACCTGCCCCTTTGACGAGAACGCCGTCCTGATCCCGGCCGGAACGCTCAAGCGGCGGCTGTTGGAGGCCGGGTTCTCCAAGGTCGAGATCGCCTACCTGGGCTTCTTCCCGGCCGCGCTCTCGGGCCTCCGCCCGCTCGATCCCCTGCTGAAGCACGTGCCGATCGGCGCCCAGTACTACGCGCTGGCGCATGCGTGAGGGGGCGCTGCTGCTCGGCCGTTTCGGGGTCGCCGGTCTGGTCAATACCGCCGTCGGGTTCGCCGTCATCGTCATGCTCGATCCGGGTTTGCACGCGCCGCCGGCGCTGGCCAACGCCTTCGGTTACGGCGCCGGCATGGGCGTCGGCTTCTTGCTCAACCGCGCCTTTGTGTTCCGCAGCCGGACGGGCCTCGCCGCGTCGGGCGGGCGCTATGCGATCGCCGCGCTCGGCGCCTTTGCCCTGAACCAGGCCGTCCTGCGGGCGGCGGGACTGATTCTGGGCGGCGGCGCGCTGGCCCACGTCGCGGCTCAGCTCGCCGCCATGGCCGCCTACACGGCCGCCCTCTTCATGCTCTGCCGCCTTTGGGTGTTCCCGCCCCTACCGGCCGCCTGACGGCGGCCCGATCACCGCCGCGCAGCCCGCGATGTCGATAACCGAAGAGCCAAGAGCCTGAACCATCTGCAGCCGGTTCGGGTCGCAGGTGACGACCGCCGAGCGCTGGCCAGGCGGCGCCGGCTGGTCGGGATCGTCGGGGACGATATCGAGGCCGCGCGCGCGCCAGGCAAGGGCGTAGAAGCGCAGCTGCGGCGTGTAGTCGACCAGCTTGTCGTTGTTGTAGACCCCGGCGTCCACCGCGCGGATGCGCGTGATCCCGGCGCGATCGAGCGCGGCGAACACCTGTCCGTAACGGCCCTGCGGGATGTCCTCCCACGCTGGCAATTGCACGAAGCGGTAATACAGGGCGTAGACGAGCACGCCGGCCACCGCCGCACCGACGAAGAGGTGGCGCACATCGAGCGGGCCGACGAAGGGGGTGCGCCACCATCGCGGGCCCCACCGGCCGGTCAGCACCAGGATGCGCTCGACCGCGACGGCGAAGGCGATCGAGAGGACGGGGTAGATGGGGACGAGATACCAGTAGATCTTGGTGCGGCCGAGCGTCAGCACGAGCAAGAAGACCACGGTGATGACGTTGGCGTAGGTGAGGAACGCCGCCGATGGCGTGCGCCGCCAGGGCAACGCCGTCGCCAAGAGCGGGAGGGCGAAGGCTGGCCCGAACGCGAAAAGCTCGGCCAGCATCTGCGGGTAGTAGTAGGCTGGCCAGGTGTGCCCGCCCAAGCCGTGCAGATAGCGGCCGCCGAGTTCATTGGTCATGACGGCGCCGAGGTAGCCCGCCGCTGTCGCCTCGCGCGCGGCGTAGAAGCCGCCGACGATCGCAACGGCGAGAAGGGCCGCCAACCCGTACCAGGGGGTCTCGAACAGGCGCCGCCAGCGCCAGCGCGCCAACACATAGACGGCGACACCCGCCCCTGGGACCAGGCCGGCGACGCCCTTGGTCAGGCAGGCGGCCGCCACGAGCAGGCCGCAGGCGATCACGGGGACAGCTGATGGCCGCCGCCGATGGAGAAGCTCGAACAGCAGCAGCAGGTAGCCGGTGACGAACAGCGCGAGCAGCGCGTCGTAGTCGCCGGTCATAGCGGCGTGGTAGCCGTAGAAACCGCCGCTGACCACGAGCGCGAGCCCGGCGATGGCCATGACGAACAGCGACGCGCTCAGCCGCCAGGCGAACCTGAGCGTCAGCCCTGCTGTCGCGACGGCCGCGAGCAACGACGGGAGCCGGATTGCCCATTCCCGCGCGCCGAACAGGTCGATCGCGCCGGCCTGCAGCCAGATCAACAGCGGCGGCTTGGTGTTCCAGAGATCGGGCGCGAAGCCGTAGGTGGTCACCAGCGAAAAGCCTCGCTGGCGCATCTCGAGCGCGTTCACGGCCAGACGTGACTCGTCCCAGAGCGCGATCGGGCGCTCGGCGATGTCGAGACCGATGAAAAGCGCGGTGAACGCCAGGATGGCGGCGGCCATGATGACCGCCGTCGGCGCGCGAGGCGGTGAACGCTGGTGGGACGCGCGCGTCATCGGATCGGTCGAACCCCCGCGAGACGCGCTTATGCCGACGCCGACCCGCGACCCGTCAAGGGCTAGCCGATCGTCGTGCGGCCGTGGAGCAGCAGCCCGGCGCCTGCCAGCGCGACGGAGGCGATGGCGAGCAGCGTCAGGGTGAGCGCCGTGACGCCAGTGCGCGCCGGGCTGGGCGTCGCGGTCCGCCAGAGCAGCGCAAAGCCGAGCGCGAACCCGGGCCAGACGCCGTAGTAGTAACGGGCCTGGGCCATGTCGACGAAACCGTCTTCGACATAGGTGCGCCAGCCGAAGTAGAGGTGCAGCAGAAGGACGGGAACCGTGGCGGCGATAAAGCCGATCGCAACGCGCCATGCAGCGGCGGTCCCGTCGCCCACCGTGTCGCTCAGCCGGCGCCCGCCGACGGCCACGGCTGCGATGGCCAGCGTGAGGACCACGGCGAGCCCAAGGGCCTGGAGGACCGTGCTGGGCTCGACGGCCGCCCATTTGGCGACCATGTTCCCCAGGAAGACCGTCGCATAGCGGCCGAAGCTCAGGTGGACGCGCAGGGCAAGCGGCACCGCCTGCGCCGTCGAGTGGTGCAGCACCCGCCCGTAGCTCAGGATGTTGACCAAGGTCGGTCCGGCCCCAACGGCGAACCCGCCGAGCAACGCGCCGTAGGCTGCTAGAGGCGCACGCGAACCGCGGGCTGCGATTCGCAGTCCTTCGGCGATGAGCACGGCGAAGCCGGCCATCAGGAACACGGTGAGCTTGGTCCAGCCGCAGAGGGCAAGCCCCGCCGCCAGCAGTAGGCCGGTCGCCGGCGACGGTTTGCGTTGCCACTCGATGAGCCCAAGAAAGGCGACGGCCGTCGCGACCAGAGCGGCATTGTCGTTGTTGATCAGGCCCGCCACGGCCCCGAGCTTGGGGAAGAGCACCAGCAGAAGCGCGAAGAGCGCGCGCTCCTTCCAGCCCGCCAGGGCCCGGAACCCCGCGACCAGCATGATCAGGACGGCGAGCATCGAGAGACCAAGGTCGGTCAGGCGCAGCGCCAGGATCGACCCGTGGGCGGCGCGATCGACCAGACCCATGAGCAGGTAGTAGGGCGAAGGGTGGTTCAGGTAGTTGGCCTGAGCTGTGAACTGCAGCGTCCGCGGATCGATGTCGCGCAGGCTGTCGTAGGAGGGGAAGAGCCTGGGGCTGGCTTCTAAGGTCCGGATCAGCGAGACGTGTTGCAGTTCGTCGAGCGAGGCTGGGAAAGCGCCCATCAGCGCCGACACCAGCCCGTTCAGGACATGCAGGCACAGCGCCCCGCCGGCTGCGACAAGCGACAGGCGCGCGTTCCGATCAAGAGCCACCGGCCCCTCCCCGCCGGCCATTACTAGGGAACAGGGTTAATTCAGCGTATTCGCTGGGCGTTCGCCGGCCCTCCTGGCGCCCATCCGGCCAAGCCATGTCGAAGCCATCATCAAGCGGCAGCGTGGTCGCCGTGCGGGCCGCCGGGTTCCCACTGGCCGCCGGACGGCGCTGGCGCGATCGGCGCCTGGGGCTGGCCGCCTCCGCGGCGTTCCATCTGCTCGCTTTCCTGCTCCTCGGCCTGGCGTTGCGCTACAACCCCGCGTTTCCAGTCGCGCCGACACTCGAGGTGCGGCTGGTGACGCTGTCGCCCGCGCACACCGAGGCGAAACGGCCGCCGCCGCGCGCGGCGCCGATCGCGGCGGCCCCGCCGAGCCCGGCGCCGCCGCTTGCGCTTCACGTCCCGTCGGTCACCGCGCCGCCGGCGCCGCCAATCGGGGCGCCCGCGCCTGTCCTTGCGCCCGCGCAATCGGGCGCGGAGGCGTTGCGGCGGGGCATGCGGCTCGCGCTGGGATGCGCGCACCCGGACGATTTCGACTTAAGTCCCTCGGAGCGCGAGGCCTGCCGCCAGATGACGGCGCGCGCCCACGCCGCGGCGCCAACGTACGGCGCTCTTTCAGAACACCTCCGCCGCCAAGTCCCGCGCGACAGCGCCGAGCGCGCCTACCGCGATTCAACGAGCATGGGCGACTACCCGGGCCTGCACTGTCTGTTCAACGAGGAATGCACGCCAGACCCGCCGGCGCCGGCTCCAGAGCCCGGCCACGCCGACTGCCCGTGGGCCTGGTGCAACATGGTCGGGCGGTGAGCTGACGCCTCCCGCGCCCTCTCCCGCACGCAGGGAGAGGGCGCGGCGAGCGCTACTCCGCGGGCGCCTGTTCGGCTTCCGCCGCTTCGGCGATCTCCTCCGGCAGGGCTTCCTCGATGACCTCGACCGCACGGGCGGCGGCCAGGACCTCGTCGCGCTTGGCGGCGATGCGCTGCAGGCCGCGCAGATAGGAGCCGGTGCCCGCCGGGATCAGCCGGCCGACGATGACGTTCTCCTTCAGGCCCTCGAGCGTGTCGACGCTTGCCGTGCACGGCGGCGTCGGTGAGCACGCGGGTGGTCTCCTGGAACGACGCGGCCGAGATGAAGCTGCGGGTCTGCAAGCGACGCCTTGGTGATGCCGAGCAGCACCGGCTGGGTCGATGCGCCGGCCGGCCGCCGCGGGCTTCGACCTTGGCGTTCTCCTCCTCGACCTCGAGCTTGTCGAGGTGGTCGCCCTTGAGCAGGCCGGTGTCGCCGGGCTCGAGGATCTCGACCTTCTGCAGCATCTGACGGACGATCGTCTCGATGTGCTTGTCGTTGATCGGCACGCCCTGCAGCCGGTAGACCTCCTGGATCTCGTTGACCAGGAACTCGGCCAGCGCCTCGATGCCCTGGATCCGCAGGATGTCGTGCGGATCCGGGTTGCCGTCGATGAGGTACTCGCCCTTGCGGATCATGTCGCCGTCGTGGACGGCGATGTGCTTGCCCTTGGGGATCAGGAACTCGACCGCCTCGCCGTCGTCCTCCGGCGTGATCTTGATGCGGCGCTTGTTCTTGTAGTCGCGCCCGAACTCGACCCGGCCGTCCATCTCGGCGATCACCGCGCAGTCCTTCGGTCGGCGGGCCTCGAACAGCTCCGCCACCCGCGGCAGACCGCCGGTGATGTCGCGCGTCTTGGCGCTTTCGGTCGGCAGGCGCGCCAGCACGTCGCCGGGCTTGACCTCGTCGCCGTCGCCGACCGAGAGGATCGCGCCCGACCGGCAGCAGGTAGCGGGCCTCGCCGCCGTTGGCCAGCCGGCTGTAGCCGCCGTCGTCGTCGAGCACCGCCATGGCTCGGGCGCAGGTCGCGCGCCGCTTGGGCGACGCCCGCCAGTCGATGACCACGCGGTTGGAGATGCCGGTGGCCTCGTCGGCTTCCTCGCGCACCGAAAGCCCGTCGACCAGGTCCTCGAAACGCACCTTGCCGCGCCACCTCGGTGATGATCGGCGTGGTGTAGGGATCCCACTCGGCGAGGCGCGCGCCGCGCTTGACCTTCTGGCCGTCCTTGACCCGCAGGCGCGCGCCGTAGGGCGGCTTGTAGGACTCGCGGTCCTTGCCATCGACCTGGACCGAGATCTGCAGTGTTGCGGCTCATGACGATCAGCGTCGCCGTCGGCGCGCCGCGACCGTGTCGCCGGCCGACGAATCTGGGCGACGCCGTCGTTGGCGGCTCTCGAAGAACGACTGCTCGGCCACCTGCGCGGTGCCGCCGATGTGGAAGGTGCGCATGGTCAGCTGGGTGCCCGGCTCGCCGATCGACTGGGCGGCGATGACGCCGACGGCCTCGCCGATGTTCACCGGCGTGCCGCGGGCCAGGTCGCGGCCGTAGCAGGCGCCGCAGACGCCGACCTTGGCCTCGCAGGTGAGCGACCGAGCGGACCTTGACCGCTGCACGCCGGCCGCCTCGATCAGCTCGATCATGGTCCTCGTCGAGGTAGGTGTCGGCCGGAACGACGATCTCGCCGGTGCCGGGGTCGCTTGATGTCCTCGGCCGTGAAGCGGCCCAGGACCCGCTGGCCGAGCGAGACCAGCACGTCGCCGCCCTCGACCACCGCGCGCAGGGTGATGCCGCGGGTGGTGCCGCAGTCTTCCTCGGTGATGATGCAGTCCTGCGCCACGTCGACCAGGCGGCGGGTCAGGTAGCCGGAGTTGGCGGTCTTCAGCGCGGTGTCGGCCAGGCCCTTGCGGGCGCCGTGGGTGGAGTTGAAGTACTCCTGGACGGTCAGGCCTTCCTTGAAGTTGGAGATGATCGGCGTCTCGATGATCTCGCCGGACGGCTTGGCCATCAGGCCGCGCATGCCGCCGAGCTGCTTCATCTGCGCCTGCGAGCCGCGGGCGCCGGAGTTGGCCATCATCCAGATCGAGTTGATCTCGATCTCGCGGCCGTCGGGTCCGATCTTCTGGGTCGAGATCTCGGCCATCATCTCGTCGGCGACGCGGTCGGTGGCCTTGGCCCAGGCGTCGACCACCTTGTTGTACTTCTCGCCCTTGGTGATCAGGCCGTCGGCGTACTGCTGCTCGTACTCCTCGACCAGCTTGCGGGTGTCTTGCGACGATCGCCTTCTTGCGCTCGGGGATGACGATGTCGTCCTTGCCGAACGAGATGCCGGCCTTGGCCGCCTCGCGGAAGCCCAGGCCCATGACCTGGTCGGCGAAGATCACCGTCGCCTTCTGACCGCAGTGCCGATAGACGGCGTCGATCAGGTTGCCGATCTCCTTCTTGGTCAGGCTCTTGTCGACCAGGCGGTGGCCGATCGCCGGATGATGCGGCAGCAGGGCGGCGATCTTCATCCGCCCGGGCGTGGTCTCGATCACCTTGCGTGTCGACCGCGCCGCTCGGCGTCCATCTCGGCAAAGCGGGCCCTGATCTTGGAGTGCAGGGTCACGACGCCGGCGTCCAGCGCCGCCTCGATCTCGCCGATGTCGCCGAAGGCCTTGCCCTCGCCCGGCTCGCCCTCCTTGGCCAGCGACAGGTAATAGAGGCCAAGCACGATGTCCTGCGAGGGCACGATGATCGGCCGGCCGTTGGCGGGCGAGAGGATGTTGTTGGTGCGACATCATCAGGACGCGCGCTTCCAGCTGGGCCTCCAGCGACAGCGGCACGTGCACGGCCATCTGGTCGCCGTCGAAGTCGGCGTTGAAGGCGGCGCAGACCAGCGGATGCAGCTGGATCGCCTTGCCCTCGATCAGCTTGCGGCTCGAACGCCTGGATGCCGAGGCGGTGCAGCGTCGGCGCGCGGTTGAGCAGCACCGGGTGCTCGCGGATCACCTCTTCGAGGATGTCCCAGACCTGCGGCTGCTCGCGCTCGACCATGCGCTTGGACTGCTTGACGGTGCCGGAGAGGCCCTTGGCGTCCAGCCGCGCGTAGATGAACGGCTTGAACAGCTCGAGCGCCATCTTCTTGGGCAGGCCGCACTCGTGCAGCTTCAGCTCCGGACCGACCACGATCACCGAGCGGCCGGAGTAGTCGACGCGCTTGCCGAGCAGGTTCTGGCGGAAGCGGCCCTGCTTGCCCTTCAGCATGTCGGCCAGCGACTTCAGCGGCCGCTTGTTGGCGCCGGTGATGACGCGGCCGCGGCGGCCGTTGTCGAACAGGGCGTCGACCGCCTCCTGCAGCATCCGCTTTTCGTTGCGGATGATGATGTCGGGCGCGCGCAGCTCGATCAGGCGCTTCAGGCGGTTGTTGCGGTTGATCACCCGCCGGTAGAGGTCGTTGAGGTCGGAGGTGGCGAAGCGGCCGCCGTCCAGCGGCACCAGCGGGCCGCAGCTCGGGCGGGATCACCGGGATGACCGTCAGGATCATCCATTCCGGCTTGTTGCCGCTCTCGATGAAGGCTTCGATGATCTTCAGGCGCTTGGACGCCTTCTTCAGCTTGATCTCAGAGGTCGTGGTGGCCAGCTCCTCGCGGAGCTTGTCGGCTTCCTTGTGCAGGTCGATGGCCTTGAGCATGCCGCGGACGGCCTCGGCGCCGATCTCGGCGGTGAAGCTGTCGTCGCCGTACTCGTCCTGCAAGCGCAGGTAGTCGTCTTCCGAGAGCAGCTGGTTCTGCTTCAGCGGGGTCAGGCCGGGCTCGGTGACGATGTAGTATTCGAAGTAGAGGACCCGCTCGATGTCCTTGAGCGGCATGTCCAGCATCATGCGCGATGCGGCTGGGCAGGCTCTTCAGGAACCAGATGTGGGCGACCGGCGAGGCCAGCTCGATGTGGCCCATGCGCTCGCGGCGCACGCGCGCCAGGGTCACCTCGACGCCGCACTTCTCGCAGATGATGCCCTTGTACTTCATGCGCTTGTACTTGCCGCACAGGCACTCGTAGTCCTTGGTCGGACCGAAGATCCGGGCGCAGAACAGGCCGTCGCGCTCGGGCTTGAACGTGCGGTAGTTGATCGTCTCCGGCTTCTTGATCTCGCCGAACGACCACGAGCGGATCTTCTCCGGGCTGGCCAGCGAGATGCGGATCTGGTCGAAGGTCGGGGCGGCGACCACCGGATTGAAGATATTCAGGACTTCCTGGTTCATCGGATATCCAGACTTGAGCAGATTGGGGACGGACGCGGCGGGGAGAGGCTCGACGCCCCTCCCCTCGCCTGTGGCGTCGCGACTGCGATGGCGGCGATCAGCTGTTCTCCAGCTCCACGTTGAGGCCGAGCGAGCGCATCTCCTTGACCAGCACGTTGAAGCTTTCCGGGATGCCCGCCTCGAAGGCGTCGTCGCCGCGGACGATGAACTCGTAGACCTTGGTCCGGCCGGCCACGTCGTCGGACTTCACCGTCAGCATCTCCTGCAGGGTGTAGGCCGCGCCGTAGGCTTCGAGCGCCCAGACCTCCATCTCGCCGAAGCGCTGGCCGCCGAACTGCGCCTTGCCGCCCAGCGGCTGCTGGGTGACCAGGCTGTAGGGGCCGATCGAGCGGGCGTGGATCTTGTCGTCCACCAGGTGGTGCAGCTTCAGCATGTAGATGTAGCCGACCGTGACCGGCCGCTTGAACGCCTCGCCGGTCTGGCCGTCGATCAGCTGCACCTGGCCGGTGCGGTCGAGCCCGGCCTCTTCGAGCAGGTCCTCGATGTCGTTGATGTGGGCGCCGTCGAACACCGGCGTGGCGATCGGCACGCCCTTGGACAGGTTGCGCGCCAGCTCGATCGAGCTCCTCCTCGTCCGTCGGGCAGCTCCTGGTCCTTGCCGTAGATCTTGGTCAGGCGCGTCGACGAGCGCCTTCTTCTGGCCGCCGTTCTGCCAGGCTTCGAGCAGGTCGCCGATCTGCCGGCCCAGGCCGGCGCAGGCCCAGCCGAGGTGGGTCTCGAAGATCTGGCCGACGTTCATCCGCGAGGGCACGCCCAGCGGATTGAGCACGACGTCGACCGGCGGTGCCGTCCTCCAGGTGCGGCATGTCCTCGATCGGCAGGATCTTGGAGATGACGCCCTTGTTGCCGTGGCGGCCGGCCATCTTGTCGCCGGGCTGCAGCTTGCGCTTCACCGCGACGAACACCTTGACCATCTTCATCACGCCGGGCGGCAGCTCGTCGCCGCGCTGCAGCTTGTCGACCTTGTCCTCGAAACGGCGGTCGAGGACGCTTGCGCGCCTCGTCGAACTGGCGGCGCATGGCCTCCAGCTCGCCCATCGCCTTCTCGTCGTCGAGCGCGATCTGCCACCAGAGGCCCGGCGAGATGTCGTCGAGCTTGGCCGGCGGTGATCTCGCCGCGGCCGAGGCCCTTGGGCCCGGAAACGGCGGTCTTGCCGATCAGCAGCTCGCGCAGGCGCGCGGTCATGTTGCGGTTCAGGATGGCGAACTCGTCGTCGCGGTCCTTGCCCAGCCGGTCGATCTCTTCGCGCTCGATGGCCAGCGCCCGCTCGTCCTTGTCGACGCCATGGCGGTTGAACACCCGCACCTCGACGACCGTGCCGGCCACGCCCGGCGGCAGCCGCAGCGAGGTGTCGCGCACGTCGGAGGCCTTCTCGCCGAAGATCGCGCGCAGCAGCTTCTCTTCCGGCGTCATCGGGCTTTCGCCCTTCGGCGTGACCTTGCCGACCAGGATGTCGCCCGGCAGCACCTCGGCGCCGATCGCCACGATGCCGGCCTCGTCGAGGTTGCGCAGCGCTTCCTCGCCGACGTTGGGGATGTCGCGGGTGATCTCTTCCGGGCCCGAGCTTGGTGTCGCGGGCCATGACCTCGAACTCCTCGATGTGGATCGAGGTGAACACGTCGTCGCGCACGATGCGCTCGGAGATCAGGATCGAGTCTTCGAAGTTGTAGCCGTTCCAGGGCATGAAGGCGACGAGTGCGTTGCGGCCCAGCGCCAGCTCGCCGAGGTCGGTCGAGGGGCCGTCGGCGATGATGTCGCCGGCCTCGATCTTGTCGCCCACCCGCACCAGCGGACGCTGGTTGATGCAGGTGTTCGGTGTTCGAGCGCTGGAACTTGGCCAGCCGGTAGATGTCGACGCCGGGCTTGGTGGGGTCGGTCTCCTCGGTGCGCGCGGACGACGATGCGGGTGCCGTCGATCTGTTCGACCACACCCTGGTCGGCGGGCCACCACCGTCGCGCCGGAGTCGCGCGCGACCACGCTCTCCATGCCGGTGCCCACCAGCGGCGCGTCCGCCTGGATCAGCGGCACGGCCTGCGTCTGCATGTTCGAGCCCATCAGCGCGCGGTTGGCGTCGTCGTTCTCGAGGAACGGGATCAGCGCCGCGGCCACCGAGACGACCTGCTTGGGCGAGACGTCCATCAGGTCGACCTGATCGCTTGGCCAGCAGCGTCGGCTCGCCGTTGATGCGGCCGGGCACCAGATCGTCGACGATCTCGCCGTTCTTGCAGCGCGATGTTGGCCTGGGCGATGACGTGCTTCGCCTCCTCCATGGCCGACATGTAGATCACCTCGTCGGTGATCTTGCCGTCCTTGACGCGCCGGTACGGGCTCTCGATGAAGCCGTACTTGTTGACCACCGCGTGGGTGGCCAGCGAGTTGATCAGGCCGATGTTCGGGCCTTCCGGGGTCTCGATCGGGCAGATGCGGCCGTAGTGGGTCGGGTGCACGTCGCGCACCTCGAACCCGGCCCGCTCGCGGGTCAGACCGCCCGGGCCAAGCGCCGAAAGGCGGCGCTTGTGGGTGATCTCGCTGACAGCGGATTGGTCTGGTCCATGAACTGCGAGAGCTGCGAGGAGCCGAAGAACTCCCGCACCGCCGCCGCCGCCGGCTTGGCGTTGATCAGGTCGTGCGGCATGACCGTGTCGATGTCGACGCTGAGCTCATGCGCTCCTTGATCGCCCGCTCCATGCGCAGCAGGCCGACGCGGTACTGGTTTTCCAGCAGCTCGCCGACCGAGCGCACCCGGCGGTTGCCGAGGTTGTCGATGTCGTCGATCTCGCCGCGGCCGTCGCGCAGGCCGACCAGGGTCTTGCAGCACCTCGAGCACGTCTTCCTTGCGGATGACGCGCACGTCGTCGGGGCAGTCGAGCTCGAGCCGCATGTTCATCTTCACGCGGCCGACCGAGGAGAGGTCGTAGCGCTCCGGGTCGAAGAACAGGCTCTTGAACATGGCCTCGGCGGCTTCGACCGTCGGCGGCTCGCCCGGGCGCATGACGCGGTAGATGTCGAACAGCGCGTCCTCGCGGATGGCGTTCTTGTCGACGCGCAGGGTGTTGCGGATGTAGGCGCCGATCGTGACGTGGTCGATGTCGAGCACGTCGATGGTGGTGAAGCCGTTCTCCTCAAGCGCGGCGATCGACGCCGGCGTCGAGCTCGTCGCCGGCCTCGGCGTAGATCTCGCCGGTCTCCACGTTGACCTCGTCGCGGGCGAGGTAGCGGCCGGCCAGCGCTTCGGGCGAGAGCAGCAGGGTCTTCAGGCCGCTGTCGGCCAGGCGCTTGGCCGTGCGGGCGCGAGATCTTGGTCCCGGCCGGCGCGACCTCCTCGCCGGTGTCGGCGTCGATCAGCGGGAAGTCCGGCTTCACGCCGCGCCAGCGCTCGGGCTTGTAGGGCGTGGCCCAGCCGCCGCTTCGCGCTTCTCGAACGGCACGACGTCGTAGAAGGTGGTGAGGATCTCCTCGCCGTCCATGCCCAGCGCATAGAGGAAGGTCGTCGCCGGCAGCTTGCGGCGCCGGTCGATGCGCACGATAGACGATGTCCTTGGCGTCGAACTCGAAGTCGAGCCAGGAGCCGCGGTAGGGGATGATGCGGGCGGCGAACAAGCAGCTTGCCCGAGGAGTGGGTCTTGCCCTTGTCGTGGTCGAAGAAGACGCCAGGCGAGCGGTGCATCTGCGAGACGATGACCCGCTCGGTGCCGTTGACGACGAACGTGCCCTTGTCGGTCATGAGCGGGATGTCGCCCATGTAGACGTCCTGCTCCTTGATGTCCTTGACCGAGCGGGCGCCGGTCTCCTCGTCCGTCTCGAAGACGATCAGGCGCAGCTTGACCTTCAGCGGCGCGGCATAGGTCATGTCGCGCTGGATGCATTCCTCGACGTCGTATTTCGGCTCCTCGAACTCGTAGGAGACGTATTCGAGCATGGCGCGCTCGTTGAAGTCCTTGATCGGAAAGACCGACTTGAAGACCGCCTCGATGCCCTCGTCGCGGCGCTCGGCCGGGGCGGACTTCGCGCTGGAGGAACTGTTCGTAGGAAGACCGTTGAACCTCGATCAGGTTCGGCATCTGCACGGCTTCGGGGATGCGGCCAAACGACTTGCGGATCCGCTTCTTGCCGGTGAACGATTGCGCCATCAGTGGCTCCCTTGGGTGCGCGGGCGCAACGGCGCGCTCGCGCGGGTGATCGTTTCCATGCGTCCACCCTCGGATCGGACGGGCGGGCCCGAATCGGGCCGCGCGCCGTCCGCCGGACGCTGGAAATCCCTGAACGGCGAAACGTTCAGGGCGCCCCTTCGCGCTGGTCGGAGGGCGGCTGACCGCGCCTCGGGGCGGAATCGAGCGCGCCCGCGAATCCGGGCGCGCCGATACGAATTCATCGTCTCTGGTTTGAGAGGAAGGCGTATTTAGTCGCTCGCCGCGGACATGGGAAGAGGCGTCCGCGCGATTTTTCGCCCTTTGCCCATGGAAAACCCGTTTTGTCGCGGCTGGCAAGCCCAATCGACCGAAACCGGCACGGTCAAGGTGTCGCGGACGGCGCCTGCGTCAGGCGGCGCGATAGCCGAACTCGCGCTCGAAGACGCACGCTCCGGCCGGCGTGACGGCGAGCGCCCGCGTGCCCGAGCGCGGCTCGACCCAGCCGGCCAGGAAAGCCCGCCGCGCCAGCGCCGCGCCAAGCGCCCCGGCCAGGTGCGGCTGGCGCTCGGTCCAGTCCAGGCAGCAACGCGCCAGGGGCCTTTTCTCGAGCAACGCCGCCTCGACGTCGACGCCAAGCGTCCCGGCAAGGTAGGCGCGGCCCTGCGACGTGAGCTCGTAACGGTCGCCGGCGCGGACCAGCATGCCGCCCTGCTCCAGCGCGCGGGCGGCGGCCACCCCCAGCTTGCCCGCCAGATGGTCGTAGCAGGTGCGGGCGGCGGCCATCACCGCCATGCGCGGTCGCGCATCGCCCGGAAGGGCCAGCGCGCTCAGCGCCTCCACGGCCGCCGCGACCCGGGCGTTCTTCAGGCGGTAGCGGCGGTGGCGGCCTTCTTTCTCGACCGCGACCAGCCCGCCCGCGACCAGCCTGGCCAGGTGAGCGCTCGCGGTCTGAGCCGAGACGCCCCCCGCTTCGGCAAGCGCGGCGGCGGCATGCGAGCCGCCGTCCATCATCCGATCGATCATCGCCGCGCGTGCGGCGTCCCCGATCAGGCTCGCTACTCCGGCGAATGAGAGCTGTGTATCCATACTTCGACCATGAACGAACTATGATGCGAGTCAAGGCGCGCTCGATTGGCCGCTCGCCGAGCCTGGGTTAAGCGGGGGCATGGCGCGCGTGATCCTCGTCAGGCACTGTGAATCGGAGTTCAATCGCGTCGCCGGCCTCGACCGCCAAAAAAACTCGCCGCTCAGCGCCCGCGGCCGGACGCAGGCCACCGCGGTGCGCGCCGCCTTCTCGGCGGCGGGACTGACGGACGCGGTCCTGCTCTCGAGTCCCCTCGCCCGCGCCGCCGACACGGCGGCGGCCATAGCGGACGCGCTCAGCGTCGCGGTCGAGCACGATGCGCGGCTGGGCGCCGGCGAGACCTGGGCGGGCCAGCAGTTCGACCTGGACGACCCGACGACCTTGCTCATCGTTGGCGCGACCGTGGCCGACGCCCTGGCCGAGCGCATCGACGCCGGGGCGGAGACCCTCATCGCTGTCAGCCACCGCTACCCGATCTGGGCGCTGCTCGTGCGCCTTTACGGCGACCGCGGCACCGCGATCATGGACGAGGTGCATGACCTGGCCAATGGCGACAGGCTCGAGCTGACGATCAACGCCAGCGGGGCGTGGAGCGAGCCGGTCCACCGGCCGTTGGAGCGCTAAAGCGCTTACCGCCTCGCTGGCCGCTGCAACCGAAAGGCGCTAGGATTGCGCCGCAGCAAGAGAAATGGAGGAAGCCATGGCGCAGTCCGGCGATGTGACCACCCTTGAACGCGCCCGCACCCAGCGGGCGGCGCTGAAATCGGCCAGCGCGCTGGCGTTCGCGCCCAACGGCGTGCTGCTGGTCGGCGACAGCCTGGGCGGCGCGGTCTGGGCGTTCGAGACCGGCGACACGACCGCCGCGGGCGCCGGACCGGTGCACGTCGAGGACCTGACCGGCAAGATCGCCGCCCTGCTCGGGACGACCGCCGACCAGATCCGCGTGCCCGACATTGCGGTCAATCCCGCCTCCGGCAACGTCTACCTTGCCGTCGCGCGCGGCGCGGGGGCCGACGCCGAAGCGGTGATCCTGAAAGTCGACCGTGCGGGCGCCATCACCGAGCTCGACCAGGACGCGACGCCGCACAGCCACGTGGCGCTCGCCGACCAGCCCGACGCGGACAAGCTCGACCGGCGCGGCAACCCCTTGCGCACCGACACCATCACCGACCTCGGCTACGTCGACGGCAAGGTGGTCGTGGCCGGTCTTTCGAACGAGGAGTTCGCCTCGACGCTTCGGGCCATCCCCTACCCGTTCTCGACCGTCGACAAGGGCGCGGCGATCGAGATCTGGCACGGCGCTCACGGCCAGTACGAGACCAACGCCCCGATCCGCACCTTCATCCCCTACGAGTTCGACGGCAAGCCGGAGATCCTCGCCTCCTACACCTGCACGCCCCTGGTGCGCATCCCGGTGGCCAAGCTCACGCCCGGCGCGAAGGTGATGGGAATGACGATCGCCGAGCTCGGCAACATGAACCGCCCACTCGACATGATCGCCTATCGGAAGGACGGCGTCGACCACATCCTGATGGCCAATTCCAACCGCGGGGTGATGAAGCTCGACGCCACCGACCTCGGCGCCTACCACCAGATCACCGACAAGATCCAGGGCACCAAGGGCGTTCCGTACGAAACCATCGGCGCGCTCGAGGGCGTGCGCCGGCTGGATCGATTCGACGACGGCCACGCGCTCGCCATGGTCGCCACCGGGGAGGCGCTGACGCTGACGACGATCGAGCTGCCTTGAGCGTCGATCCGGGCGTCACGCGGGCCGGGGGAGCCTTCCACGCCGGTCCATGGGGCGGCGCCAGCCCGCGCGGCGGCTGGGCCGACGTGCTCAAGGTCTACGCCAGCGAGGACCCGGCGGCGCCGGCGCTGCTCGGCGCCTACGCACGCGATGGCGCAACGGTGGTGTTCACCCCGCGCTTCCCGCCGGCGCCGGCGCTCAGGCTGCGCGCCGTCTACCAGCCGCCGATCGGCAAGCCGGTGGTGGCCTGGTTCGGCGGCGTGCCCGAGCCGGAGCGTTTGCCGACCACCCGCGTGCTCTCGGTGACGCCCAGCGCCGCCGTCTGGCCGGAGAACATCTTGCGGCTCTACGTCTCCTTCTCCGCGCCGATGCGGATCGGCGAGGCCTGGGAGCACATCCGCATGCTGGACGCCGACGGGCGGCCGATGGGCGGCCTGTTCGTCGAGATCGACCAGGAGCTCTGGGACCCGGCCGGCCAGCGCCTGACGGTGCTGTTCGACCCCGCTCGCATCAAGCGCGGCCTGGTGGATCACATCAACGAAGGACCGCCGCTCGGGCTCGGCGAGCGCTGTACGCTTGAGATCGACGCCTTCTGGCGCGATGCGGAAGGCGCGCTGCTGGCCGAGCCGTTCACGAAGACGATCGAAGTCGGCCCGCCGCTCCGCTCGGCGCTCGATCCCGGCGCCTGGCGTTTGACTCCGCCGGCCACGCCGGCTGATCCCCTGGTCGTCGAGGCGCCACATCCGCTCGACGCCGCGCTGGCGCGGCGGGCCTTCACCGTCCGGCGTGGCGAAACAACGATCGATTGCGAGGTCGAGCTCGAGCAGAATGAGACGCGCCTCGTCATCCAGCCCGAACGGCCGTGGGAGAAGGGCGCCCACGTGCTCATGGCCGATCCAGTGCTCGAGGACATCTGCGGCAACCGCATCGGCCGCCCGTTCGACATTGACCGCGCCGACCCCGCCCAGGCGGACGCCGAAGCGCACGGCGCGGAGCTGCCGTTCGAGGTTTCCGTCTAAGGCGCGAACCGAAAATAGGGACACGAAAATAGGGACAGGTACGACTTTCCTGTCCGCAACGCCCGTCAACCAAGCCGAGGTCGAAAGTCGTACCTGTCCCTATTTTCCTTAAGGGCCGACCGCGAACAGCTTCACCATCGGAACCACGCCCTCGTCGGTCGCCGCGGCAAGCCCGAGATGCTTGGAGATCCCGAAGGCGTCCTCGAGCGTCCGCAACAGCGAGTAGTGGTTGTAGGGCGTCTCGTCCTTCAGCCCGCGCGGTCCGTGGTTGGTGATGACGATGGTCGGGATGTGGCCGCCGCCGAAGTTGGACGCCGCCGCGGGCGTCACCCCGCAGCAACCCGCACGCACCCGGCCAGCGCCCTCGTCGAAGGTGACCACGATGGCGAAATTGCCGTCTCCGCGCCAGGCCGGCGTGGCCTGGATGCGCTTGACCAGCGCCGCGACTTCGGCGTCGCCGCGGCGAATGAGCCCGGCCTCATCGAGCGACGAGCAGCCAGGCGGAAGGTTCGCGGCGTTCAGCCCGTGCATCTCGTTGCATTGGTTGGGGACGATGAGTGCAAAGTTGGGCAGCCGGTCCGCGGCCAGGTCGGCCTCCAGCCGATCGAACCCAAGGATGTGGCTGGCGCGCAGCGGATCGCTCTGCACGGAGGCGAAGTTCATGAAGCCGGAGTGCTTGGAGGCGTAGAAGGCGCTCTTGCGCCCCAGCGGGTCGGGGTACGCCGGATCGCCGGCGATAACGGCCGCGGAGCCAGGCTCGGGGAGGTCCTCGTAGTAGCCCCTCCAGGTCATGCCCTTGGCCTCCAGTTGCTGGCCGAGGTGTGGCGCCCGGATCGTGTGATCGACGTAACCGACGGCGGACGCGCCCGGACAAAACGGATCCTGCGACCCGGCGTGGCAGTAATAGGCGTCGTCGTCGTGGATGCCGAAGGTGTCGCCGCCGAGGATGGCCACATAGTTCGCTTCGCTCGGATGCACTTCGCTGAAGAACTGGGCCGCGTCGCCGTACTGCGCCGCGAGGCCGGCGATATTGGGGGCCGCCGCCGGATTCACGATCTGCTCGTAGCTCTTGTTCTCCTCGACGATGACGACGACGTGGTCGTAGCGGGGCATCGCACGATCGGCCGGCGTCAGGTCCTGCGCGGTCGCAGCGGTCGCGCAGAGGCCCAGGACCGCCGCAAGCGAGAGGAAATGTGTTCGCATGCGCCTTGATGGGGCGTCCCGCTCTGCGATCAAGCGAAGTTTTCTTGACGGCCGCGCCGGCGAGCAGCGAACCGATCGAAAGCGCAGATTAACCCGTACGGCGTACACTTTACGGTGATCCATGGGATCACTTCGCGCGGAAGGACCGGCCATGAGCCGCAGCTGGCTGGATCGTCGACTTATCGAGCGGGATGACGCCTTGCTCGACGCGCTTGTCGGCGACGAGATCGACCTCACGTTGTATCTGGCGCGAGTGCTGTTGGAAGAGCTCGGTTACGACGTCGAGCCCGATGAGGCGCCGCTGGCGCTGGCGCGGGTCGTCGCCTGCTCGCTATCGAGCGCCAAGGCGTCCGGCGCCGCCCGCTCGGCCCTCCGCCGCCAGAATCCGGGGGCGAGCGGCGTGCTGCACGCCTAGCCGGACACCCGCGGCGCGCGGCTGGCGCCGCGTGGCGACCGGAACCCTGTTGTGAAAGGTCGATCCGTGCTCGGGCGTTGCTCAGTGGATGACGCGGCGCTGCGGCAGCCACAACTCGACGCAAGCGCCTGGCGGATCGCAATCGAGGAAGGCGACGTCGCCCCCATGTCGTCGGGCGATGCGCCGTGAGATAGCGAGGCCGGCGCCAACGCCGGGATAGGCGGCCTCGCCGTTCAGGCGCTGGAACATGCGGAACGCCCGCTCCCGATGGTCCGGATCCACGCCGATGCCGTTGTCGCGCACGCGCACGCGCCAGGCCGCCTCCGAGTGGGCCGGAGTGACGCTCACCTGAGGACGCACACCCGCCCTGCGGAACTTGATTGCATTGTCGAGCAGGTGCTGGAACGCCTGGCCTATCAACATCCGGTCGGCGCACGCGTCGCCCAGGGGCTCGATCGAGACCTCGGCGCAACTCGCCTCCATGGCCGACACGAGTTTGAGCAGGGCGAACTGCATTGTAGGTGTCGCGCCCTCAAGCGCCAGCTTGAGCGGCTTCTGCTGCGCGCGCGAATAAACCAGCAGCTGCTCGATCATCGCCTGGCAGTTAGCGTTGGCTCGCTGGATGTGCTCGGCATAGGCGTGCTGGCGCGCGGTCAGGTCGTGGTCGAGGTCGCCCAAGAGCAGCCGCGAGAACTCCGAGGCGTGTCGGAACGAAGCGGCGAGGTCGTGCGAGACGATGTAGCTGAAATCGTGCAGCTCCTGCTCGACCGCCTGGAAGGCGACGCGCGGCCGCCGACCGCGGGGCGGGCTACGGACTTCCGCTGGTCGGCCCCGATCTTCGATGGTGAGGTGATTCATGATCGGCTCCTCCTTGTGGATCTTGACGGTGAAAGAGAATGTGGAGGCTTGGCCTGGCTCGGAGCGGACCGAGATGTCGCCGCCGAGGGCCTCGACGATCTTGCGGCAGATCGCCAGGCCGAGGCCCGTGCCGGGATGGAGACAGATAGTCTATTCGAATAGACCATTGGTTGATAACGGAGTTATTTTGTATTACAGACCACATTATCTGTAAAATTATGACTTATCTGACGTTAGAAGCGATATTTGGCTCCTTGAGCCAGAAAATGAACTGGATAGCTCTTATCAACCGTTAATCATCGGCGTGATATTCTGGCTCCGACGCACGATATCGGCGTACAGCGACGCAGAGGACTTGCCTCATGTCCCCCGAGAGCTTGCAGCAGTCGGCGACGGGGCCGGGCTTTCGGACTCAGCCGTTTCACGCGCCCCGACCGGAGAGCCGCGCCTGGAGCGTCAGCGTCCTGGTCGTCGAAGACGACCTGGCCGACACCAGCCTGATCCTCGATGTACTCCGGCGTCATCCTAACGTCGCCGCCGCGCACGCAACCGACGCCCCAGATCTGGCGCTGCGCCAGCTCGCGGCTGGCCAGCTCCATCCCGATCTCGTGCTGCTCGACATCCGCATGCCGCGCCTCGACGGGTTCGAGTTTCTCGATCGGCTGCGGCAAATTCCCGAGATGTTCGAAACCCCGGTTGTCTTCCTGACCACTTCGGCGCTGGCCAGTGATGTGATCGAGGCCAAGCACAGTTCCGCTTGCAGCTACATCGTCAAGCCGGAGACCTATGATGAGCTCAAGGCGCGCCTCGACAAGGTGATCACGCGCGTCGTTTCGGGCGGGAGCCGCTAGACATGCCCACGATGGCCCCGAGTTCCGCCGAAGCCGCGAAACGACTCGTCATCCTGGTGGTCGAGGACGACGAGGCCGACGCCTATCTGATTCAGCGCGCGCTCGCGCGCCATGCGAACGTCGCGACCGTGGTCCAGGCGCCGGACGGCGTCGAGGCGCTGCGCATGGTCGAGTCCCGCGAGGTCGAGCCGGATCTCGCCTTCATCGACCTGCACATGCCGCGCAAGAACGGCTTCAACCTGCTGGCCGCCATAGCCGCTGGCTCGGCGCCGCGGTTTCCGATGGTCGTTCTCACCTCATCGACCGCGCCTACCGACGCCATGCGCAGCCGCCTGCGAGGCGCGGTGCGTGTGGTGACCAAGCCCGATACGCTGCAGGCGATGGAGGTCGAGCTCGGCCGGGCGATCGCCGCCGTACGGCCGCAAGCCGGCAAGCCAGCCGCCAAGGCGGCCCCGCCCCCCGCCGACCTGCGTCGCCCGTTCCCTGGCATCCGCGGCGCGGCGATCGACGAGCGCGCGCCCGGGCCGCTCCCGCGCAACTAGGCGTTCACGTCCACCAGCACGCGCCCGCGCACCTTGCCTTCGAGGATGGCCGCGCCCAACGCCGGCACGTCGGCCAACCTGGCGCGCACGGTCATGGCGTCCAAGAGGCGAAGGTCGAGGTCCTGCGCGAGCCTGCTCCAGGCCTGGGCGCGCTTGGGCGCCGGGCACATCACCGAGTTCGACGCCGGCTAGCACCACGCCGCGCAGGATGAACGGCGCGACCGAGCCCGGCAGGTCCATGCCTTGCGCCAGACCGCACGCCGCTGCGGCGCCGCCGTAGCGAATCTGCGCCAGCACGTTGGCCAGCGTGTGGCTGCCGACGCAGTCGACGCCGCCCGCCCAGCGCTCGCGCGCGATCGGGCGGCCGGGCTCGGACAGCTCCGCCCGCTCGATGATCTCAGCGGCGCCCAGCCCTGTCAGGTAGTCGCTCTCGCTGGCCTTGCGCCCGCTCGAGGCGACGACGCGATAGCCGAGCTTCGAGAGTAGCGCGATCGCAACGCTGCCGACGCCCCCCGCCGCGCCGGTGACCACGACGTCGCCCGCCTCCGGCGTCACGCCCTCACGTTCGAGCGCCATGACGCAGAGCATCGCCGTGTAGCCGGCGGTGCCGATCGCCATCGCTTGCGCTGTCGAGATGGCGTCGGGCAGCTTGACCAGCCAATCGCCCTTGACGCGCGCCTTCTGGGCATAGCCGCCGTGGTGGCTCTCGCCGACGCCCCAGCCGTTCAACACGACCCGGTCGCCGGGCTTGAACCTGTCGTTGGTCGAACGCTCGACGACGCCGGCGAGGTCGATGCCCGGCGTCAGCGGAAAGACGCGCACCACCGGCGCGCGACCGGTCAGCGCGAGGCCATCCTTGTAGTTCACCGTCGAGTACTCGACGCGCACATCGACGTCGCCGTCCATCAGATCGGCGTCGGTGAGCTCGACGAACCGCGTCTCCTGGCCGCCGTCGGTCTTGAACAAGCGGATCGCGCGGAAGCTCTCCGGCATCTCAGCGCACCCTTTCCGACTTGGCGGGCTTGAGCCCATGGCGGTCGCCGCGCCTGCCCCTGACCGCCAGATCCACGCTGAGCAGCCGCCGCTCCCCCTCCATCCGCATCGTGTTGCCCGGCATGTGCATCATCGCCTGATAGTCGCCGAGGGAGTCCTCGACGGCATTGGTGAAGCCCTGCGCATCCTGCGCCTTGTTCATCTGGATCTTGGCCATCCTCAGCGTCTCGGGGCTGTTTTCGGCCACGCGCCTGGCCCAGGCGAAGGTCTCCCGCTCGAGATCGGCCAACGGCAGCACGCGGTTGACGAGGCCGAACGCGCGCGCCTCCTCGGCCGAGATGAAGCGGCTCTCGAAGCAGAGTTCCTTCGCCCGGCGGACGCCGATGTCCCACGGAACCGACATGTATTCGACGATAGCCGGCCAGGAACTCGGCGTTGTCAGCGGCGAACACCACGTCCATCGCCGCCGCCAGCATCCAGCCGGCGTAGATGCAGTAGCCCTCGACCATGGCGATGGTGGGCTTGGGGAAGTTGCGCCAGGCGAGCAGGAGGTCGAGGTTGTAGTTCTTGAACTGGTCGTAGGTCTGCACGCCCGGCTTGGCGCCAAGCGCGCGGCGATATTCGACGCCTTCGGGCGTGCCGAGATCGTGGCCGGTCGAGAAGACGCCGCCGGCGCCACGGACGACGACAACCCGCACATCCTCGTCGATGCGCGCCAGCCGGAACGCCTGGTCGATCTCGTCCAGCATCCGGTAGCCCTGGGCGTTGCGATAGGCCGGGCGGTTCAGCGTGATGACCCCGATCGGGCCGTCGACCGCATAGATGATGTCCTTGAAGTCCACGCCTCGTCCTCCGACCCTCGCCTCTCGGCCACGATAGGGCGCCGTCGCGCACAAACGCCAGACGGGCTGAGAGGCTTGACCGCCTGCCTCGGGTTCGACAGGTAAGCCTGAACAACGATAAGGAACCGCCGCGCGCGGGGTTGGAGGTAAGAAAGTAAGATGAACGGCTGGAACTTTGGAGACATCCTCGACGCCGTCGCGCTGGCCGTGCCGCCGGAGGAGCCGGCCTTCATCCACGGCGAGCGGGTCATCACCTGGGGCGAGGCGACGAAGGCCACGAACAGCATGGCGCGCGCACTGATCGCCCGCGGAGCCAAGCCCGGCGACAAGATCGCCATCTACATGCGCAACCGCCCTGAGTACCTGCTGGCGCTGGCCGCCGGCTGGAAGGCCAGACTGACGCACGTCAACGTCAACTACCGCTACACGCCGGAAGAGGTCTGGTACATCTTCGACAACGCCGACGCGCAAACCGTTGTTTATTCATCGGAATTCCGCGACGCCGTCGCGCAGATCCGCTCGCGCCTGCCCAACGTGAAAACCTGGGTCGAGGTGAGCCCGGACGGCGAGGTCGCGCCCTTCGCCGAGCGCTTCGAGGATCTGGCCAAGGAGGGCAATGGCGGGCCGCTCGACATCGAGCGCTCCGGCGACGACCAGTTCTTCATCTACACTGGCGGCACCACCGGCATGCCCAAGGGCGTGATGTGGGCGCACAACGACCTGCGCGAGATCACGCTTGGCCAGGCCCGCCGTATGGGGATGCCCGTGCCCGAGACGCTGGCCGAGCTGACCGAGCACACGCGCAAACAGCCGCGCACGCGCATCCTGCCCGCGCCGCCCCTGATGCACGGCACCGGCCTGCTCACCGCCATGGGCACGATGATGGGCGGGGGCTGCGTGATCCTGCTCGAGAGCCCGAACTTCGACGCCGAGGAGCTGCTCCGCGCCATCGACCGGCACAAGCCGCAAACCTTGGTGCTGGTCGGCGACTCCTTCGGCAAACCGATCCTGAACGCGCTGAACGCCGAGCCGGGCAAGTATGACGTCTCCTCGGTCGCGATGATGATCTCATCGGGCGTGATGTGGAGCCTGGAGGTGAAGAACGGCCTCTTGGAGCACATGCCCAAGGCGATCCTCAACGACGGCTTCTCTTCCTCGGAGGCCCTTGGCCTCGGCGCCTCGGTCATGGCCAAGGGCGGCAGCGTGCAGACCGCCAAGTTCATGATAGGAGAACGCTGCAAGGTCTTTGACGAAAACGACAATCTGGTCGAGGCCGGGTCCGGCGTGCCGGGCATGGTGGCGGTCGGTCCGCCCAACCCGGTCGGCTACTACAAGGACGAGGAGAAGACCGCCCGCACCTTCCGCGTCATCGACGGCGTGCGCTATTCGATCCCCGGCGACTGGTGCCTGGTCGAGGCCGACGGCACGCTGACCCTGCTCGGCCGCGGCAACGCCTGCATCAACACCGCCGGCGAGAAGGTCTTCCCCGAGGAGGTCGAGGAGGCGCTGAAGACCCACCCCTCGATCGAGGACGCGCTCGTGGTCGGGCTTCCCGACGAGAAATGGGGCCAGGCGGTGACCGGCGTGATCCATCTCTCGGAGGGCGCCGCGCTGGACGAAGAGGCGCTCCGCGCCCACGTGCGCAAGAGCCTGGCCGGCTACAAGACGCCCAAGCGCATCATCGCCACCGACCAGCCGATCCGCGCCGCGAACGGCAAGGCGGACTATCCGACCGCGCGCAAGCTCGCCGAAGCCGCTGTCGCGGAAGCAAGTTAGACGATCAGGCCGCCGCGCCCGGCGCCTGGTCGGCCGGTTGGAAGGTGATGTACCCGCGCTCGACCAGGCGGCGGAGGCCTTCGTAGGCTTCCGAGAGCTCCTCGTAGGCCTGCCTCAGCGCCGTCAGCTCGTTCGCCTGTTCGGTGGAGGGCGCGGTGACGGTCAATTCCAGCGCTCTGGTCACCCAGCGGGCTCTCGCCTTGGCGGCGGCCAGCGCCAGGCGCTGGAAGTTCTCGTGCGTCGCCTGGCCGAGCCCCTGGCCGAACACCTCGAGGTTCGCGGCGAACGAAGTGTAGTCGACCTGTTCCAGATGCCCGCGGATCCGCCGCTGAAAGTGCGGATCGAGCATGCTTTCAGGCTCGAAGTGATCGTCGGCGTAGGCCGTGCCGCGCATGGCCCTCATCACAGCCATCGCATCCTCCGCAGATTGCGTCTCGGCGGTTGAGTCTACGGGCGGCGGATGAATTGGAAATAAAGAGGCGCTGGTGTGCGTGGACGCTAGTTGTTGCAGTAGGACCAGCTGCGCACGGCCTGCCCCGCGCGGGCCGACCAGCGCCAGACGACTGGGCAGACCTTGTCGCCGTTGTAAGCCCCCGTGACGGCCGCGGACGTGACGGCCGGCTCCGCCGGCCCTGTATATAGCGGCTGGGCGGCGTCCTGGGTCGCGTACGGGGCGTAGGCGTAGGCCCCATAGGCGCCGTAGCCGTTCCGCAGATAGCGGTTCGTGTCACGGTGGGCGAACATTGGGCCCATGTGCTCATGCCGAACTTGCGCCGCCGGCGGCAGGCCAAGATGTGCCGCTGGGGCGGCGACTGCGCTTGCAGCCGAAGCCAGCGCACCGGCCGTCAGAGCGACGACCAGCAATCTGTCGTTAACCATCATGAACGACACGGATGCACGAACGGTGCTGGCCCGCAACGTCACACAACTCTCACCATGCGCTTGCCGACGTTTTCGCCCGCCAGGAGACCGATCAGCGCCCGCGGGAGGTTCTCAAACCCGTCGATGATGTCCTCGTAAACCTTGAGCTTTCCGCTCTCGACCCAACTGCGGAGGTCGGCGAGCGCGCGCTCGTTGTCGGCCTCGAAGTCCATCACCACGAACCCGCGAAGCACGAGCCGCTTGGTCACGATCAAACCCGGCACGCCGCGCGGGGCGTAGGCCGCGCCTGGGCCGTCGTACTGCGAAGCGGCCCCGCAGCAGGCGATGCGGCCGTGGTCTTTCATGTTGAACAGGCAGGCCTCCAACACCTGGCCGCCGACGTTGTCGAAGTAGACGTCGATCCCGTCCGGCGCCGCCGCGCGCAGCGCGCGGACCAGGTTTCCGGCCTTGTGATCGACCGCCGCGTCGAACCCCAGCTTCGCCGTCAGCAGCGCACACTTGGCCTCGCCGCCGGCGATGCCGATCGTGCGGCAGCCCTTGATCTTGGCGATCTGCCCCACGATCGAGCCCACCCCGCCGGCCGCGGCCGAGACCACCACAGTGTCGCCGGCCTTCGGCTGGCCGCACTCGAGCAGGCCGAAGTAGGCCGTCAGGCCGACGATGCCATACACACCGAGCAGGTGACTGATCGGCTCGGCCTGGCCGAGCTTGGTCAGATGGCGCGCCGGCAGCGCCGCATAGTCCTGCCAGCCAGTGTCGGCTGAGACCAGGTCGCCGGGTTTGAACCCGGGGTCGCGGCTCTCGACGACTTCGGCCAGCGCGCCGCCGGCCATCACGTCCCCTGCATTCAGCGCCGCCCGATAGGTGCGCCCGAGCATCCAGGCGCGGTTGGCCGCGTCGAGGGAAATATAGCGGGTGCGCACCAGAACCTCGCCCTCCCCGGCCGCTGGCATCGGGCCGTCGATCAGGCGGAAGTGCTCCGGCGCGAGCTTGTCGGTCGGAATCTGCGCGAGCAGGAACTGGCGATTGGTCGGCATGGCGGGCGCCCTACTCGGCCACGGGCTCGCCCGAGCCGCCGAACTCCTTCGGGAAGTCCTTCAGCTTCGGCAGGCCGTCGCGCATCGGCAGCACCGTCTCCGCGTAGTTCACGTGGACACCCGGCTGAAAGTCCAGGGTCGGGATGGTCGCAGCGAAGACGTCGACCAGGCCGAGCGGCGGATGGTTCGTCATCAGATGCCCGCCGCACTTGGTGCAGTACTTGCGCTCGCTAAGCGGCGTCTGGGTATAGGTCGCTACGTTCGCCTCACCGCCGGTAATCCGCACCGCCTCCGGCCGCCAGAGGCTGAACGCGTTGACCGGACCTCCCGACCAAGACCGGCACGACCGGCAGTGGCAGTAGCCCATCGCTTCAGGCTCGCCGTCGACTTCCAACTGAACCGCACCGCAAAAGCAGCTTCCCGCGTGGGCCATCGGCCTCTCCTCCTCGTCTCTCTGTTTTCATCATGGCAGAGCGTGTCGCCTCGGCAAGACGCCAATCGGGCGGCGCTTTCGCCCGCGATGCGTCAGAGGCCCGAGCCCCCGGCGTCGACGTTCACGCGATAGACGACAGTCAGCGTCGGCGGCGGCGCGGCCTCGCGGTACTCGAGCTCGATGCGGACCGGATCGCTAGTCCAGCGGCAGCGGTAGCTTTGCACGAGCGCCTGCTGCTGCGGCGACGCGCAGGCCTGCGCCGGACCATATTTCTGCGCGAGGAGCTCGCCGAACTCGTGGGCTTCGACCAGGTTGCCCGCGGTCCGTCCCGTCTCGACGTCGGTGATGTCGAGCTCCACCGAGCTCAAACCCTTCTTGCCGAAGAAAAAGCGCGCCACGGTGTCGTGATCGGCGACCCGCGTGAGCATCGAGGCGCCTTCGACGTCGCCGGCGAGCGACGCTCCAGCGACCGTCGGCCGGGCGGCGGGAAAGAGCTTGAGAACCTGCCGCGGCGTCATGCCGAAGCGCGCGCCGTGCCAGATCTCGGGGGGCGGGGGGCCGTGCGGCCCGCCCAGCCAGGACGGCGCCCAGCCCGGCATCCAGGCGGCCAAGACGGCGAGCGCAAGAAGGGGCGTGCTCATGGGCAACTCGGGGACGATAGCCGCCGAGGCAGACCCCCTCAATGGCGCTCAGGGTCGCGCCTTGATCGCCTTGATCGAATGGTCGGGGCCCTTGCGCACGACGAGGGCGGCGAGATCGCGCGCGGCCGAGATGTGGTCGGTGAGGTTTGGCAGGTTGATCCGCTCCCACACCATCCTGGCGAAAGCCAGCCGTCCGGCGTCGTCGAAGTGGAGGAAGCGCGCATAGAAGGAGCTCGGATCATCGCCGGCGGCGAGCATCAACCCGATTAGCCGCGCGGTGAACCAGGCCTTGAGGTGCTCCGGCTCGGCATCGAGGTAGATCAGCACATCGATCAATGGCCGGCCGGCGGAGTTGACGCCGTGGTCGATGTGCAGGCCCAATCCCTCGACGATGAGCACGTCCGGCGTCGAGAGCGTTCGAGCCAGGGCCGGCTCGACGTCGTAGGTCGTGTGCGAGTAGCCGGGGAACGACGTGGGTCCGGTGCGGATCGACGCCAGAGCCGCCCGGAAGCCGTCGACGTCGTAGCTCTCCGGGAACCCCTTGCGGGGGCCAAGGCCCTTGGCCTCCAGCGTCGCGTTGTCGAACAGGAAGCCGTCCGTGCCGACGATCTCCACGCTCGGCCGCTCCGGCCAGGCGGCGATGGCGTCCGCCAGCGCGGCGGCCAACACGCTCTTTCCCGCCGCGACGCCGCCGGTGATCGCGACCACGTAAGGACGGTCGGCCGGGAGGCGGTCGCGCAGAAGAGCCCCAATGTCCTGCAGGCTGGCCATCGCCGCCTCCTTAGTGCGAAGCCAGGCAACACCAAAGCGCCGTGACTGGGCGAGAGTCTCGGCTGCCCGTCATCCATCTCGACCGGCTGGCCTACGGGCCTGGCTGGACGCGGCGAGCGCCTGCGCGGCGCCGCGAGGTGGCCAGTTTCGCCGCCGCGGCGGCTACTGAACGGTCCTAGCCGCCCTTCACCTCGCGGAATGGCACGTCGCGGTCGACTTCCGGCTCCTTCGGAAGGCCAAGCACGCGCTCGCCGATGATGTTGCGCTGGATCTGGTCGGTGCCGCCGCCGATCGAGGTGAAATAGGCGTTCAGGGTCAGGAAGTTGGCGTCCTCGGCGCGCGGATGCTCCTTGCCCTCGAGCAGGCTTGCCGGCGCCCAGGATGGCGGTCCGCACCCGCGCCTCCTCGTGCAGGATGCGCGACATGGCCAGCTTGCCGAGGCTCATCACCGGCGACGACGTGCCCTGCGCCAGGTCGGCCTTGGCGCGGGCCGTGTTCAGCGCGTTCAGCGCTTGTAGGCGATCGACCCGGGCGATGTCCTGGCGCAGATCAGCGGGTCGGAGAGCCGCCGGCCTCGCGGGCGAGCGCGATCAGCGGCTCCTCGCCCGTGCTTTCGGCGACGCCGCTGCGCGGGCCTCTCGCGCCCCTCGCCCATCACCGACCGCTCGTAGGCGAGCGCGGTCTGCAGCACGCTCCAGCCGTGCGCCGAGCTCGCCCAGCAGGTTCTCCGCCGGCACGATCGCGTCGGTGAAGAACACCTCGTTGAAGTGGCTCTCGTTGGTGATCTGGCGCAGCGGGCGGACCTCGACGCCCTTCTGCTTCATCGGCAGGAAGAAGAAGCTGATGCCCTGGTGCTTGGGGACGTCCCAGTCGGTGCGGGCGATCAGCATGCCGTAGTCGGCGGTGGCCGCCGCCGAGGTCCAGACCTTCTGGCCATTGACCACGATACTGATCGCCCCGGCAGATCGGCCCGGGTGCGCACGCCGGCGAGGTCGCGAGCCCGCGCCCGGCTCGGAATAGAGCAGGCACATCGCCACCTCGCCCTTGCAGGAGCGCGGCCGATGAGCTTGGCCTTGAGCGCGTGCGTCCCGCGCGCGAGCAGGGTGTTGGCGCAGAGCTGCGTGCGGTCCTGGCCCGTCCCCGGCGCGCCGACGCGCGGCGAACTCGCGCTCGACGATGCGGCCCTGCTCGTTCGAGAGCCCGCGCCCGTACCACTCGACCGGCCAGCGCGGCGCAGCCCAGCGGGCATCGACCACCTTGTCGACCCAGGCGCGATATGCGGCGACGTCGTCCGCCGGCCTGCGGGCCTCGGCACGCCGCCCTTCCAGTTTTCCGCGAGCCAGGCGCGCGACCTCGGCGCGGAGCTTCTCGTCGGTCATCGGGGCGAGCTGTGCTGCATCGTCCATGGCTCTAGGCTCCCAGCGCTTCGAGGTAGCGTTCGCGGTGAGACGCCGGCGCGCCGAACAGCTGGGCGTCGGCGCGGGCGCGGCGCAGGTAGAGGTGGGCCGGATGCGCCCAGGTGAAGGCGATGCCGCCGTGCATCTGGACCGCGTCGGCGGTGGTCTTGCGTGAATGCGTCGGCGCAGGCGAAGGCGGCCAGGCTGATCGCCTCGGCCGCGTCGGGCGCGCCATCGGCCAGGCTTCTGCGCCGCGTTGCGGGCCGCCGAGATGGCGGACTCGCTCTCCAGCAGCAGGTCGGCGGCCATGTGCTTGATCGCCTGGAAGCTGCCGATGGCGCGGCCGAACTGGATCGCGGGCCTTGGCGTAGTCGACGGTGAACTCGAGTGCGCGGCGCGCGCCGCCCGCCTGCTCGCCGGCGAGCGCGACGCAGCGCCAGGTCGAGCGCCTGGCGCGACGGCCTCCCAGACCGATCCCGCGGCCGCGAGCGCCCGGCCCGGCGGCGTTGTCGAAGACGACCTTGGCCAGGCGCAGCGTGTGGTCGAAGGTCGGCAGCGCCGTGACCGTCACACCCGCGGCCTTGGGGTCGACGTCGAGCACCTGCCAGGCCGTCGGGCCCGTCGGCGACGACGAGCAGCACGTCCGCGTTCTGGCCGTGCAGGACGTAGGACGCGAGGCCATTCAGCCGCCCGTCGGCCGAGGCGGAGACGGTCACCCCATCCTCGGTCCAGGTTCCAGCCTCGCCGGTCAGCGCGGCTGTGGCGATCGTCGTTCCTGCCGCGATCCCGGGCAGCAGGCGCGAGTTGGCCTCTTTGTCGCCCAGCGCGCGGAGCAGTTCGGCGGCGAGCACGCTGGAGGCCACGAGCGGCGCTGCAGAGCAGCGCCGCGCCCGCCTCCTCCATCACCGCCTCCAGCTCCAGCGGGCCTGCGCCCGCGCCGCCGTGCGCCTCATCGATGACGAGGCCCGCAACGCCCATTTCCGAGAGCTGCGTCCAGAGCGCCGCGTCGTAGCCGGCTTCCGTTTCCATCGTCGCCCGCACGTGCGCCTCGCTCGAGCGGTCGGCGAGCAGCCGGTGCACGGAGTCCCTGAGCGCTGCGCGCTCGTCGGCGGAAAGGCTTGCCAAGCGTCTGTCTCCCGAAGCTCTCGTGCTCGACGCTTAGCGCAAAATCGCGATCCGCAAGAGCCGGACGTGGCGGAAGGCGCCGATCCACCCACACCCGCTCGTCGCCCTTTTTCGCGGGGATGAGCGGTGTTGAGCGCCAACTCTAGAGCGACGCAGACAGGATCTTGAACTGCCGCTCGGGATGGTCCTGCGGGGCCGTGCGGCCGTCGCGGTGGGTCGCGATCGAGCCGTCGTGGGCGTACTGCAGGATGTAGGCCTTGCGCACGGTGCCGGTCTTAAGGTTCGGGCCGGTTCGGTGCGGCGAGAGCGACGAGAAGATGATTGCATCCCCCGCCCTGGCCGGCACGGCCACGGCGTCCGGCACGTCCTCCAGGCACTTGTAGCCGATCGGCGTCGTCCAGTGGTCGAGCGTGCCCAGCCGGTGCTTGCCCGGCGCGATCCACGGGCAGCCGTTCTCCTCGTCGACGTCGACCAGCGGCAGCCAGAAGGTCAGGTACTGCTGCGGCTCGATGAAGGTGTAGCCGTTGTCCTGATGCCAGGGGAACTCCGCGCTTAAGCGCCGTCTTCTTGTAGACCGACTGGTCCCAATAGAGCCGGACCTCGTCGCCCAGCAGGTCGTGGCAGACGTCCTTGATGAACGGGTGGGCGGCGAACGCCTTCAGCACCGCCGACTTGCGCACGATGTGGGTGGTGAAGGTGATCTCGTCGGCGGTGGCGATGGAAACTGTCCCGCCGGCGGCGCGCAGCTTCGCCTCGCCCTCCGCCTCCAGCGGATCGATGGCGGCGGTGACGGCGGCGATCTCCACGGGTGTGAACGCATGTTCGACCTTGATGAAGCCGTCGCGGTTGAACGCGGCGCGCTCCGCCCCGCTCAGGCGGCGAAGCGGCGCGGTGCGGTCCTCCCAGCGGAAGCCCGCGCTTAACGGATGCAGCTTCGGCTCGGCCGGCAAGGGCGTCTCCTTTCCGCACGCCAGATTGCCTGGACGGCGCCTGGACGTCCATCGGCGCACGACGTCGGGGTTCGCGTCGCTAAGCGAATTGCTGAGCGCCGCTTCGGCCGTGGTTTAATGCTTTCCAAGTTCTGCGCGCGTTCGATTTGAGAAGAGTTCCCCGTTCGGCGAGTCACTGTGCTCGTCGAACACAGCTGCCCGACCTCCGCCCCCCACCGCCCCTCCGAACGGGGAACCTTCTCAGTCGAACGCCGCGGCGCTTGCCCGCAGGCGGCGCCGCCGCTCGCGCGCGGGCCTGTTTGCCGCTAGGTTTCGAACTTGAAACAGGCGCCGGGCGCCGGAGGGCTTAGCTATGGTCGATGCAACCGAACAGCGCATGCGCGAGGTTCTGGCCGCTCAGAAGGCGGCGAACATCCGCGTCGGCGCGCCGAGCGCCGCGCTGCGCATCGAGCGGATCGAGCGCTGCGTCAACCTCCTGAAGAAGCATGAGAAGGCGATCGTCTCGGCGCTGAACGCCGACTTCGGCAACCGTGCGGAGGCGGTGAGCGGGATCACCGACGTGGCCGGCTCGCTCGGACCGCTCGAATACGCCAAGGCCAACCTGACGAAATGGATGCGGCCGGAGAAGCGCAAGACGACACCCGCCCTGCTCGGCTTCCTGGGCGCCAAGGCCGAGGTCGTCTACCAGCCGAAGGGCGTGGTCGGGATCATCAGCCCGTGGAACTTCCCGGTGAACCTGACCTTCGCGCCGCTGGCCGGCGTGCTGGCGGCAGGCAACCGCGCGATGATCAAGCCGTCGGAGTACACGCCCGCCACCGCGCAGCTGATGGCCGAGATGTTCGCCGAGGCCTTCACGGAAGACGAGATCGCCTGCTTCCCTGGCGGCCCTGAGGTCGGCCAGGCGTTCGCGGGCCTGCCCTTCGACCACCTGATCTTCACCGGCGCGACCTCGATCGCCCGCCACGTGATGAAGGCCGCGGCCGCGAACCTGACGCCGCTGACGCTGGAGCTCGGGGGCAAGAGCCCAGTGATCCTGGGCCGCTCGGCCGACTATGTGACGGCGGCGGCCAGGGTGATGGCCGGCAAGACGCTGAACGCCGGCCAGATCTGCCTCGCGCCCGATTATGTGCTCGCGCCCGCCGACAAGCTCGACCTGTTCGTCGAGCGAGGCGAAGACCTCGGTCGTGGCCATGTTCCCCTCGATCAAGGACAACCCGGACTATACGGCGGTTATCGCCGACCGGCACTTCGAGCGCATCCAGGGCTACATCGCCGACGCGCGCGCCAAGGGCGCCGAGATCGTCGAGATCAACCCGGCCGGCGAGGACTTCAGCCAGCAGCAGCACCGCAAGATCCCGCCCACGCTGATCATCAACCCCACCGACGACATGGCGGTGATGCAGGAGGAGATCTTCGGGCCGGTGTTGCCGATCAAGACATACGGCAAGCTCGCCGAGGCGATCGACTATGTGAACGCGCACGAGCGGCCGCTCGGCCTCTACTACTTCGGCGCCGACGCGGCCGAGGAGGAAGAGGTCTTAAGCCGCACCACGTCAGGCGGCGTGACCGTCAACGACGTCATCTTCCACGTGGCGCAGGAGGATCTGCCCTTCGGCGGCGTCGGTCCGTCGGGCATGGGCAGCTACCACGGCGTCGACGGCTTCCGCGAGTTCAGCCACCGAAAGTCGGTCTACAAGCAGCTGAAGAAGGACCTCGGACCGATGAAGGCGCTTCGCCCGCCCTACGGCGAGGGTGTGCGCAAGTACCTGGACTCGCAGTTGAAATAGGGAGCAGCGCATGGCCGAGCGCGGATTTCCGGTCGCGATCGAGGATGTCACGCCGGCCTGGCTGACCAAGGCGCTCGGCGAAGCCTGCGGTCTGCGGGGCGCCAAGGTCACCAGCTTCGAGGCCGAACCGATCGGGGTCGGCACGGGGTTCCTCGGCGTCGTCAGCCGCCTCCGGCTCGCCTACGACTGCGACGCGCCCACCGCGCCGAAGAGCGTGATCATCAAGCTGCCAAGCCACGACCCCGGGGCGCGGATGATCACCTCGACCTTCCGCCACTACGAGAAGGAGGTGCGCTTCTACGAGCAGCTGGCGCGGCTGAACAACCTCTCCACGCCGACGCCCTACTTCCACGCCTTCGACCATGAGAGCGGCGACTTCGCGCTCATCCTCGAGGATCTGGCGCCGGCAAGGAACGGCGATCAGGTGGCGGGGCTTTCGATCGACGATGTGCGCACCGCGGTCATCGCGCTGGCCAAGATGCAGGCGCAATGGTGGGAGCGCCCGGCGCTGCATGTGTTCGACTGGCTGCCGGCCTTCAACGACCCGGCGATGCTGGCGCTGCAGGATGTGTTCCAGCAGTGCTGGGGCCCCTACCGCGAGTTCCTCGGCGACCGCGTGCCGGCCGAGCTGATCCCGGTCGGCGACCGCCTGGGCGGCATGATCACCCGCATCATGCAGGAGATGACGGCCAAGCCCTGCACGATCGTCCACGGCGACTATCGCGCCGACAACTTCTTCTTCGACCGCGGCGGCGAGCCGTTCACCGTCGTCGACTGGCAGATCGTCATCAAGGGCGTCGGCGCCTTCGACCTCGCCTACCTCCTGGCCGGCAACATCACCGTCGAGGACCGGCGCAAGCACGAGGACTACCTCGTCAAGCTCTACCACCACCACCTGGTCGCGAACGGCGTCGAGGACTACGACTTCGCGACCTGCTGGCGCGACTACCGCACCTGCGTCCTCATCGCCTGGATCTGGCCGGTGATCGGCATCGGCTCGCTCGATCCCTCGAACGAGCGGGGGCTCGCCTTCTTCAACGCGTGGAGCCACCGGGCCATGACCGCGGTGGTCGATCTCAAGGCCTGGGAGACGCTGGACGATTTCTGAGCCGCGGCCACCGCGCTTCCTCTTCGCCGTCATGGCCCGGCTTGTCCGGGCCACCCATGATCACCGTAGAAAACCAGTGTTCATGGGTCCCCCGCATTCCGCGGCTTCGCCGCTCCAGCGGGGGATGACGGCCTATTTTGGGGGTTCTTTGGTCGCACCCCCTACACCTTCCCGGTCAGCTCAGGCAGGCCGAGGATGCGCTTGGTGATGATGTTGTTCTGCACCTCGAACGAGCCGCCGGCGATCGTGTTCGCCTTGCCGAACAGCCAGCTCCGGACGGCCTGGATCTCCTCGTGCGAATAGTCATCGCCCGCCCAGCCTAGCCCCTGGCAGCCCATGATCTCCAGCACGAGCTCGGCGCGTTCCTGGCCGATGCGGGTGCCGGAGTTCTTCATGATCGAGGTGGTCGCGCTCGGGTTCTGGTTCCCGCGCGCCTCGGCCGCCGCCCGCTCGGTCGTGAGCTGGTGCGCGTGCGCGTCGATCAGGTTCTGCGTGATCCGGCTGCGCAGGTCGGCATCGGCGATGCGCCCGGTCGCGTCGACGCCGACGTAGGACTTGGCCAGGTCCGGGAGCGACGTTCCCTCCCCCACGCCACCCTGCCCCGAGCGCTCGTGCTGCAAGAGGCGCTTGCCGACGGTCCAGCCGCCATTCAGGGGCCCGACCATGTCGTTCTTTTCGGCGCGGGCGTTGGTGAAGAAGGTCTCGCAGAAGGGCGACGAGCCGGCGATCAGCTTGATCGGCCTTGGTTCGACCCCCGGTTGGTGCATGTCGATGAGGACGAAACTGATCCCCTCGTGCTTCTTCGACGGGTCGGTGCGCACCAGGCAGAAGCACCAGTCGGCGAGATGCGCGCCGCTGGTCCAAATCTTTTGCCCGTTGATCACCCAGTGATCGCCGGCGTCCTCGCACTTGGTCTGCAGCGAGGCGAGGTCCGAGCCCGCGCCAGGCTCGGAATAGCCCTGGCACCAGCGCACCTCGCCTTTGACGATCGGCGGGATGTGCCGCTGCTTCTGCTCTTCGGTCCCGTACTCGAGCAGGGTCGGGCCGAACATGCTCGTGCCCATGCCGGCCATCGGGTTGTTCGCCCCGATGCGATCCATCTCCTCCTCCAGCACCCGCGCCTCGGCCTGACCGAGACCGCCGCCGCCGTAGGCCTTGGGCCAGGTCGGCGCGCTCCAACCCTTGGCGGCCAGCCGCTCTCTCCAGAGCTTCTCGTCGCCGCTCGGCGCCGGCCGGGCGGACATTGATTCATCGAAGCTCAGCGGCGGGACGCCGCGCAGCGATACCGGATGGTTCTCCTCCAGCCACGCGCGCGCCTCCGCGCGGAAGGCGTCCAGGTCGTTTCCGCCAAAATCAGCCATCGCGTCTCTCCCGTGCGCGTCTGGTTCCAGCCTCCGTCAGACGACCAAATCCTTCAAGTGCGCCCGCTCGTTCAGGCTGACGAGGTTGCGCTCGCCGGAGCGGGCGCAGAGGTAGCGGTGCACGCTGGCGTAACCCGGCTCGAAGAAGAGGCGCGGCGCCATGCCGAGGATGTGCGCCGTCCAGACATTGATCACCCCGCCATGGCAGAAGACGGCGACGGTCTTGCTGGGGTTGGTCGCGATAATGTCCTCCAGCGTGTCGACCACCGCCTTCTGAAAGGTGTTGATGTCCATCTGGTAGCCGCCGGAGACGAACGCCTTCCAGGCCTCGTAGTCGTCGCGCTTGAGCACTTCCATCGGCACGTACTGACCCGTCCCGCGGTCGAACTCGACGATCCCCTCGCGAAGCTGGATGTCATGGCCGCTCACCGCCGCGAAGGGCTCGGCAGTTTGGATGGCGCGGACCATGGTCGAGGAGAAGACGCCATCGATCGTCTCGCCGGAGAGCAATTCGGCGACACGCATCGCCTGATCGACCCCCTCGGGCGTCAGCGGCGGGTCGGCGGTGTCTTCGCGGCGCTCGGGCAGGCCGTGGCGGATCAGAACGAGGTCCATGGGGTTCCTTAAGCGTCGGCCAGCGCGCGGGTGATGATCTGTTCCACCACCTCGCTCTTGGCGTTGGCGTAGTGCTGGACGTGGCGCCAGGTGCGTGCGGCGAGCTCACGCTTGGTCGCGCGATAGAGCTCGAACTCGTCCGGATGAGCGCGGCATCGGTCGCGGAAGCCGACCATGCGCGCGATCTCGGAGCAGCCGGCTGTGAACACATGCAGGTTCACGGAGGGCTCGTCGCCCTTCATCACCCGATGCTCGTACCAGTCGGGCTCGCGCAGGTGCAGGCGATAGCCCTGTGCGGTGAGCGGCGGCACGTAGGCCTCCTCGTCGGCGGAGTTCGCGACGGCCAGCAGGATGTCGATGATCGGCTTGGCGCACATGCCGGGGATCGAGGTCGAGCCCACGTGCTCGAGCACGAGCGCGCCGTCGCCCAGCGCCGCGCGGATCTTCGCCGCCTCGCCGGCGTACTGGTCCGGCCAGGCCGGGTCGTAGTCGAACAGCGGGATGGTGTTGTTCCACGCCATCACGGTCCCGCTGACCCGGATCGCGGCCATCTCCTCGTCGGTCTCGGGCTTGGCGGTCATTGGCGGTTGTTACCGGAGGTCTTCATGGCCGAAAAGCCACCTCGGACCTCGGCGCGCGCCGCCACGCTGCGATTCCTTGGCCACGGAAAGCACGGAAAACACGAAAGGCCGCTCCGCGGCCAGGATGACCGCGCCGTCGAGCTGGACAGCGCCGAAGCGGCCTGCCCGTCCGTGTTTTCGGTGCCTTCCGTGGTTCCATCTTTGGAGGTTGAGCGCGGCGAAGTCGCCAGCCGAGTTCAAGCCGGCGCGCCGGTGGACTAGAGTCGCTTGCGGAAGGAGATCGTGATGGACGCCGAGCTCAGTTACGTCAAAGGCGCGGAGACGCCGCCGCTCAGGGAAGACACCATCGGCGAAGCGCTGGACGAAGCCGCCCAGCGCTGGGGCGACGTCGAGGCGGTGGTCTCGGTGCAACAAGGCGTTCGCTGGACCTTCGCCGAGCTGAAGGCAAGGGCCGACGCGCTGGCCGCCGGGCTGATCGCGCTCGGCCTTGAGCAAGGCGAACGGATCGGCATCTGGTCGCCGAACAACGCCGAATGGGCGCTGACCCAGTTCGCCGCCGCCAAGGCCGGGCTGATCCTGGTGACCATCAACCCGGCCTACCGGACGTCGGAGCTCGAATACACGCTGAACAAGGTGGGGGTGAAAGCGCTCGTCGCAGCGGCGAAGTTCCGCACCAGCGACTACCTGGCGATGGTCGAGAGCCTCGCGCCCGAGATCGCCTCGTCGACGCCGGGCGCACTCGACGCCAAGGCGCTCCCCACCCTACGCGCGCTGATCAAGATCGGCGGCGAGGCCCGGCCCGGCTGGTTCGACTTCGAAGAGGTCGCACCGCTGGCCAAGCCCGAGCACATCGCGGCGCTGAACGCGCTCCAGCCCGGCCTGAAGAACACCGATGCGATCAACATCCAGTTCACCAGCGGCACCACCGGGCTGCCCAAAGGCGCGACGCTCTCCCACCGCAACATCCTCAACAACGGCTACTTCGTCGGTCGCGCGATCGGCCTTGGCCGAGCGCGACCGGCTCTGCCTCCCGGTGCCGCTCTACCACTGCTTCGGCATGGTGATGGGCAACCTCGGCTGCGTGACCCATGGCGCGACCATGGTCTACCCGGCCGAGGCGTTCGAGCCGCTCGCCGTGCTCGAGGCGGTCGAGCAGGAGCGCTGCACCGGCGCTCTACGGCGTGCCGACCATGTTCATCGCCGAGCTCGGCCATCCCGAGTTCGACCGCTTCGACCTCTCATCGCTCCGCACCGGCTGCATGGCCGGCTCGCCCTGCCCGGTCGAGGTGATGAAGCAGGTGATCGAACGCATGCACATGCGCGACGTGACCATCGCCTACGGCATGACCGAGACCAGCCCGGTCAGCTTCCAGACCGGCGCAGGACGACCCGCTCGAGCGCCGCGTCTCCACCATCGGCACGCGTGCAGCCGCACCTCGAGTGCAAGATCGTGGACGAGAACGGCGCGACTCGTCCCGCGCGGGACGCCCGGCGAGTTCTGCACCCGCGGCTATTCGGTGATGCTGGGCTACTGGGACGATCCGGAGCGCACCGCCGAGGCGATCGACATCGAGGGCTGGATGCACACCGGCGACCTCGCCACCATCGACGATGCGGGCTACGGCAACATCGTCGGGCGCATCAAGGACATGGTCATCCGCGGCGGCGAGAACATCTATCCGCGCGAGGTCGAGGAGTACCTCTACCGCCATCCGAAGATCGAGGACGTGACGGTGGTCGGCGTGCCTGACGAGAAGTACGGCGAAGAGCTCTGCGCCTGGATCCGCCTGAAGCCCGGCGAGAGCGCCGACGCCGGAGGAGATCATCGCCTTCTGCCGCGGCCAGATCGCCCACTACAAGATCCCGCGCTACATCCGCTTCGTCGACGCCTTCCCGATGACGGTGACCGGCAAGATCCAGAAGTTCTTGATCCGCAAACAGATGATCGAGGAGCTCGGCGTCGAAGTCGCGCCCACGGCCTGAGGCGCCCGCCTGGCGCTGGGGTCCGGACTCAATTGAACTTGAACGGTATCAAAGACTTGGCAGCTCCTACACCGCTCATCCCCGCGACTGCGAAGCAGAGGCGAAGCCAAAGCGGGGACCCAGGCGTTTTTCGTTGCTGAATTTGAACCGGCTGAGCCCGGCCGAGCGCATGACGGGCTGGCGACGAACGGCCGCGGGCTCTATGCCGTCGCGCGAAGGTCCCCTCGCCGGATTGCCAGGTGCTGCATGACCTGCGCCAGCCGCGGATAGGGCTCGGCCACGGGATCCATCCTGCACTGCATGAGCTGTGTCAGCCGGGGGTAGGGGTCACGCGCCGCGGTCGCTTCGATGGCGATGGCCAGCGCGTGGAGGCTTCGCAGTGATCGAACCGGTGTCCGCATCGTCTCGCGTCAAGATCGTCGCGCCGTGGGATGGCGTCTCTGGAATTGAGGCTTTACCTGCAAGAATCGCGCCAAACGGGCGCGGCCATCAGGCGCTTAA
Organism: uncultured Alphaproteobacteria bacterium; assembly: GCA_963794315.1. Classification (GTDB taxonomy): domain Bacteria; phylum Pseudomonadota; class Alphaproteobacteria; order Caulobacterales; family Caulobacteraceae; genus Poindextera. Next base: position 2,080,151 of record CAWCDF010000002.1, on the reverse strand, counting down.
GGCCGAGGGCGCAGTTTACAACCGAAGGGACGCGAGAGTCACGCGCGGCTTACCGCGACCTTTGCCGGGCACCGCCATTTTCGCCGCTTGAGATGGGCCTTATGTAGGTCGGACGGATTGGGTGTCGAGGCGCTCGGTGTCGAACCTGCAACCGATGTGCGGCGTTTTCTGGCCGCAGTGGCGGATCGCCGGCCTGGCGATCGCGGCCGGCGTCGTTGCGCTTGGTTCGCCCGCCGGTCGGGCGGCGCCGTCGCCCAACACGGTGATCGCCAACATCGATCTGTCGAAGCCGTTTGGCGCGCGGTCGGCTTGGCGGCTGATCGCGACCCAGGGGCCTGAGGTCGTCGACCCGATGTTCGGCGACGGCGCCGTTCCCGGCTCCGTTGTTCTTTGCCTGGAGAAGACCAGCGCGGGTCCCTGCGATACGGGCATAGGCGCCATGCCGGCGGCCGGCGCGGCCAGCGGCTGGGACGCGCACGACCTGCAAGTCTCGACCGTGGTCTATCCCCGCGGGCCATCGGCCCCGCCCCTGCTCTTGGTGCGAACCGCCAGCTTGCACAGCGGCGATGGCGATCAGGCCGTCTTCACGCAACTGCTCGCCTACCGGCGGACAGCCGATCGCTTCGCGCAGGTCTACGGGCGCCTGACCGGGCGCAACAACAATCAAGAGGTGCGCTTCATCCACTCTGGGCCGCTGATGGGCAGCGTCGTCTCGGCCGAGCCAACCGACGACAAGCCTTATGGGTTCTGGGTTTCGGTCAGCAAACTCACGCCGGGCTACACCTACGTTGAGGTCCTGCGCTACCGCAGCGCGACGCGATACGGCGACGGCAACGCCCTGGCGGTGATCGACTCCGAGATGGCGAACATCGAGAGCCGCCTTGGCCTGTGGCGGCCGGGCGCGCCCCTGCCGCTCCCCGCTGCGCCATGCCCGAAACCGCGGCTGGCCGGCATGGAGCTGTGGTGCAACTGATCAGTCGAGGTTCGCCTGACCTCGGGTGAATGTTGCGGCCGCTCCCCCGGAGCGCGTAGCATTGGGCGTGAACGAAAGGTGGGCGCCCGTGACGCCCGCCCCGCCAGTCTTAAGGGAAAACGCCATGGCCAACGCAGCCCAAACCGAAAAGCCGTCCTATCTCGGCCTCCTGAACGCCATCTCGCTCGCCGAGACCAACGCCGGCCACTACCTGCGGGCCTGGGCGGACGCGACGCCGGACGAGGATCTGGCCTGCACGCTCAAGCTGGTCGCTGCGCGCGAGACCAGCCACGGTGACCTGTTCTGCCGCCGCCTCGCCGAGCTCGGCTTCGATCTGCGCAAGAAGCCCGACCCCGCCGCCGCCCGCCGGCTGGCCCAGGTCGCAGACCCCGAGATCAGCGATCTGGAGAAGATCGGCGAGGAGCGCGAGGAGCGCGGCGATCCCTTCCGCGAGATCAACCGCCAGCTGGCCGAGGGCGTGTTCGACCCGATGACCGCCAACATGCTGACCTGGTACATCGCCGAGGAGCGCGACTCAGGCCGCCGGCTGCGCGACGCCTACGCCTGCGTGCGCGAGAAGGCGAACGGCGGGCGCCGCGGCCGGGCGCGTATGAACGGCCACGCCGAGGAGGCCGGCCCGAGCACCGACGCCCAGGCGATCATGGCCTGTATGAGCGAAGGGTTTGCGCGACTTGAAAAGTCGTTCGACAAGCTGGCCAAAGCGGTAAAGTAGGACCGTTCAGCACCGGGGGACGACAGAGGAACTCATGGCCGAACCGCCGCTCCCCGGACTCTTCCAGCTCACGCCCTTCAACGCGGAATTCCAGGCCGACCCGCATGTCGTGCTGGACGACCTGCGCGGGCGCTGCCCTGTGCACCGCGACGAGGCGGCGGGCAGCTTCATCCTGACCCGCTACGGCGACATCCGGCCGCTGGTCTCCGACCGGACCCTGTGGCGCGACCCGCTGCGCGCCGAAGAAGCGGCGACCATGCAACGCCGGTTCGCCCAGCAGGATCTGGGCGACCTGCCGCGCGGCGAGACGACCAGCATCCTGATGCTGGACGACCCCGACCACGCGCGCATCCGCCAGCCGCTGGCGCAGGCGCTTTACGCGCGCGCCGCCAAGTTCCGCCCCGAGGTCGAGCGCATCGTCGACGAGACGCTGGACCGCATCGACGCGTCGAAGCCGTTCGACCTGATGTCGAGCTTCTGCGTCCCGATCCCGATCGACGTCATCGCCTCCATCCTGGGCGTCGACCGCAGCCGGCTGGTCGAGTTCCGCCGCTGGTCCGAGGCGGTGATCCAGGGGCTGAACCCCTTCATCACCGAAGAGGCGCGTGTGGAGATGGAAGCGGCGAACGTGGCCCTCTTCGCCTACTTCGACGAGACCTTCCAGGCCCGCCGCGCCGATCCCCAGGACGACCTGATCAGCGACATGACGAGGCTGCAGGCCGAAGGCGCCGCGCTGTCCGACACTGAGCTGCAGATCAATCTGGCCGCGCTGTTGATCGGTGGAAATCTGACCACCACCGACCTGATCGGCAACGGCGTGCGCCAGCTGCTGCTGAACCCGGACGAGCTGGCCAAGCTCAAGGCCGACCCGGCCATCGTAAAGGACGTCGTCGAGGAGATCCTCCGCTTCGAGCCGCCGGTCGACATCACCGGCCGCATCGCCTCGCGCGACCTGGAAGTGGGCGGTTGCCCGGTTAAGGCCAGCCAGAGCCTGATGTTCTCGCTGCGCGCCGCCAACCGCGATCCCGAGGTATTCGAGAACCCGCACAAGTTCGACGTGAGCCGCGAGCACAAGCCGCACGTGGCGTTCGGAGGCGGCGCCCACATCTGCATCGGCGCGCCGCTGGCCAGGCTCGAGGCCCAGGTCGCCCTCGTGAAGCTGTTCGAGCGGTTCCCCAACCTCAGGCTGGCTGATCCGGACGCCCCGCCCACGTGGCGCACGCTGCCCTTCTTCCGCGGCCTGCAGCGCCTGGACCTCATCGCTTAGGCCGCCCTTCGCCCGGCCGTCTTAGCGCTTTCTTCGTATGACGCTCGGATGATGCCCGCCAACGAGGTGGTGGTGGGAAGTCCGAATGTCGGGGCACGCGCTCTTCGACCTGGAAGCGCCGGCCGTTGAATCGTCGCGGGCGCCGCCGAGCGAGACGCCCACGCGCCTCTTGGTTACGGTCGTCAATCCCACGCCAGGCGCGGCCGTCGAACTCGCCGCCTTCGTGCGCGACGCCCTGCCCGGCGAGAGCGTGGTCGCCGCCCCGCGCGCCGCCGAAGCCCTGGCGCGGGCGCAGGCGGCGAACCGCGCCGGCCATACGCCGGGCGTCTTCGTCTTCGATTCCCGCGGCCGCACCGTCGGCGACCTCGCCGGCCAGGTGCGGCAGATCCGCAAGGTTTGGCCCCGCGCCGAGCTTGTGGTCATCGCCGAACCGGAGAGCGCCGCGGCGTTCGCCGCCTGCGTGCAGGTCACCGGCACGCCGGAGACGCTGACCTTCCTGCTGGCGCCGCTGCACGCGCGCGAGGCGGTGCGGACCCTCCGTGCCGTGGTCGAGCGCTACCGGACCACGAGCGCGGCTTCGACGGCGCTTTCCGAGCGCGAGCGGGCCATCGAGCAACTGGAGACCGAGGCGCGCGAGCTGAAGGCGCGCCTCGACATCGCCCTGCACGCCGCCCGCCACGACGGTCTGACCGGCATCCTGAACCGCGCCGGTTTCGTCGACGAGCTTGACGGCGCGGCTGACGCGGCGCGCCCAGCGGCAGACCGTCTTCCTGATCGACCTCGACCGCTTCAAGTCGGTCAACGACACGCTGGGGCACGACGCGGGCGATGATCTCGTGCGCAAGATCTGCGCGGCCATGTCGGCGATCGTCTCCGCTGGCGATGTCCTGGCCCGGCTTGGCGGCGACGAGTTCGGCATCATCGTCGAAGGTATGACCGACGTCGGCGTCGCCGAGTTCTGCGGACTGATCCTGCGCGTCTGCGCCCAGAGCCGCCGCGTGTTCGGCCACGAGGTGCAGGTCAGCGCCTCGATCGGCGTGGCGCACCAGGGCGAGAGTCCGCAGCCAGGGCGAGCTGATGCGCCAGCGCCGACCTGGCGCTCTACGCGGCCAAGCGCGAGGGCCGCAACCGCTTCCGCATCTACGACACCGCCATCGACAAGGCCGCCAAGCACCGGCTGTCGCATCGAGAGCGGTCTCGAGCGCGCGATGAACACCAGCCAGCTCACGATGGCCTACCAGCCGATCGTCAAAGCCGAGACTCGGCGCCGATTCAAGGCTTCGAGGCGCTGATCCGCTGGAACAGCCCCGAACACGGCGCGATCTCGCCGGCCGATTTCGTGCCGGTCGCCGAGGAGACCGGGCTGATCCTGCAGCTCGGCGACTGGATCACCCGCCAGGCGCTGAAGGACTGCCGGCGCTGGGGCGGGCCTTATGTCTCGGTGAACCTCTCCGCGCGCCAGTTCCTGCGCCACAACGTCGCCGAGCGCATCCTGCAGTACGCCGACGACGCCGACCTGCCGCCAGACCGCATCCAGATCGAGCTGACCGAGACGGCGATCATCGATGACGTCGAGCGCGCCGACCAGAACCTCAACATCCTGCGCGCGGCCGGCGTGCGCGTGGCGCTGGACGATTTCGGCACCGGCTATTCGAGCCTCGTCTACCTCAACCAGTTCGCCATCGACTGCATCAAGATCGACAAGTCGTTCGTCGACAACATCACCCGCGACCGCCAGTCGGCGGTCATCGTCGCCTCGGTGGCCAAGCTCGCCGCCTCGCTGGGCATGAGCGTGGTTGCCGAAGGGGTCGAGACCGAAGAGCAGCGGCACGCCCTGATCGCTCGCCGGCTGCGGCGCGCTGCAGGGCTACCACTTCGGCAAGCCGATGACGGCGAGTGAGGTGACGCAGCTGCTGTCGGGCGCCTCCGAACCAGGGCGGCCGCCCACAGCGCAGATGGCGTCGCGCTTCTTGGCGTCGGCATACGACTGAACGTCTCTACGTTGCATTGCCGCCAACCCCGAGCGCGTGGTTAGACTTCCCCTCGAGCGTGGGAGGGAAATCATGCGCCGGGAGCTTCGTCACCGCGCGTTGGCGTTTTGCGCCGCGTTCGCCGTTTCTGTCACGAGCGCGGCCGCCGTTCGCGCTCAACCCGCGACGCCTGCCACGCCGGCCTACGGCGAGCCGCATGGGGCGGACTTCGTCATCCACGACTTCCACTTCCGGTCAGGCGAGAGCCTGGCCGAGCTGCGCATCCACTACACGACCTTCGGGACGCCGCATCGCGACGCGAGCGGGCGCATCGACAACGCGGTCCTGATCCTGCACGGCACGGGCGGGGTCGGGACCTCGCTGATCCGCCCGCAGTTCGCCGGCGAGCTGTTCGGGCCTGGCCAGCTGCTCGACGATTCCAAGTATTTCATCGTCCTGCCGGACGGCATCGGGCACGGGAAATCGTCGAAGCCCAGCGACGGCCTGCACATGCGTTTCCCGCACTACGACTACGCCGACATGGTCGAGGCGCAGCACCGGCTGGTGCTGGAGGGCCTGGGCGTCACCCGGCTGCGGCTCATCATGGGCACCTCGATGGGCTGCATGCAGGCGTTCATGTGGGCCGAGCAGTGGCCGGACGCGATGGACGCGATCCAGCCGATGGCCTGCCTGCCCGTGCGCATCGTCGGCCGCAACCGGCTCTGGCGGCGGATGACCATCGACGCCATCGAGCACGATCCGGCCTGGCAGGGCGGCGACTACGCGAGCGAGCCGCTGGAGGGCCTGCGCGCCGCGGAAGACATCACCATCATCGCCGGCTCCGCCCCGCACCAGATGCAGAAGGCGCTGGATACGCCGGACAAGGTCGACAAGTACCTGGCCGACAACATGAACGCGGCGCTGAACGGCGTGCTGCCCGACGGCGGCAAGACCGAGGCGGACGACGCCAACGACCTGATCTACGCGATCGATTCCTCGCGCGACTACGACCCGTCGGCGAACCTGGAGGCGATCAAGGCCTACGTCATGTGGATCAATTCGGCAGACGACTTCATCAACCCACCGGAACTCGGAATCGCGCAGGCGATGGCGCCGCGGATCAAGAACGGCACCTTCGTGCTGCTCCCCATCGGCCCCAACACCCACGGCCACGGCACCCACACCTGGGCCGTGGCGTGGAAGGACAAGCTGGAGGAGTTGCTGAAGGAGTTGGAGCACTAAGGGGACATGTTCGAATTAGCGAACTCGGCGCTCGTGCTTCTCAGCGCCTGCCGCTAAATCGAACGTGTCCCCAACCAGAGATTGCGACGCCAGGGGACACGTACGATTTGGCGGCCGGCGCTTGCGGTCGTCACCTACCCAATTGTCGCCAAATCGAACATGTCCCCGCTACCCCCAGACCGGCGGGCGTTTATCTCTCCACGGGCACGCCTCTTCCAGCTGCGCGGCCAAGCGGAACAGGGTCGCTTCGTCGGCGTAGCGAGCGGTGAACATCATGCCGATCGGCAGGCCGCCCGCCGACCAAGCCAGCGGCAGCGACAGCGACGGCTGGCCGGAGAAGTTGAACGGGGCGGTGTAGGGGAAGAGCCGGCCCTGCCGCTGGTTCAGCTCGCGCGAGCGCACCGCGACCGGATCGAGGTAGCCGAGCGGCGGCGGCGGCGCGGTCATCACCGGGCAGAGGTAGACGTCGATGTCCTCGAAGAAGCTCAGCGTGCGCCGGTTCAGCATGCGCAGCTCCTGCAGGCCCCACATCACCTCCTCGCCGGTGACGTTGCGACCGGCGCGTAGCCCGCCCCAGCTGAGGTGCTCGAGCTCGTCCGGCTCGGGCTCGCGGCCCATCCGCTCGATCAGTCGCCGCATGCCCGCGGCGAAGTTGGCGGCGCTCGGCGGTCCGTAGGCCGCATTCAGCGCCGTGTAGTCGAGGTCCAGCGGCCGCTCGACGACCTCGTGACCCAGGTCGCGCAACAGCGCCGCGGTCTGCTCGAGCGCGGCCTGCACCTCGGGGTCGACCGGCCGGCTGGCCGGTGGCTCGGCCTGCCAGGCGATGCGCAGGCGCCCGGGCGAGCGGGCGATCTCCTCGAGGTAGGGCCGCTCCTTCGGCGGCGCGGGATAGGGCGATGCCGGCTCCGGCTTGCCGGTCGCATCCAGCATGGCCGCGCAGTCGCGCACGGTGCGGCTGACGATGTGGCTGACCACCAGGCCGAAGGCGTAGTCGTAGCCGTCAGGCAGGTCCGGATTGCGGTCGCGGGTGGTCTTCAGGCCCACCAGCCCGCAGCAGGCGGCCGGGATGCGGATCGAGCCAAGGCCGTCGGCCGCGTGCGCCATCGGGACGATGCCGGCCGCCACAGCGGCGGAGGAGCCGCCTGACGAGCCGCCGGTGCTGTGATCCAGGTTCCACGGGTTGCGGCAGGCGCCCAGGAAGGCGCCCTCGGTCGTGCCGGTGATGCCGAACTCCGGTGCGTTGGTCTTGCCGACCAGAACCACGCCGCTCTCGCGAAAGCGCCGAACGAGCCCGCTGTCGGCGGGCTCGATATTGTCGCGCAAGAACCGGCTGCCGTGGGTGGTCGGCCAGCCGCCGACGGCCACGTCGTGGTCCTTGACCAGAAACGGGACGCCGCGGAACGGCCCGTCCGGCAGATCGCCGCCCGCGGCCGTCCGCGCCTCGTCATAGGCCTTGAACACCACCGCGTTCAGCGCGTCGTTGTGCCGCTCGATCCGCTCGATCGCCGCCTCGACCAGCTCGGGCGCGCTGACCTCGCCCTTGCGGACCAGCCCCGCCAGCCCCAGGCCGTCGTATTCCGAGTACTCGGCAAAGCTCATCCTCGGCGCCTAGGCGGTCAGGAAAGCCATCTTCTCGACCGGCGCAAGCGGCCCGGCCGACTTCAGCGCCTTGAACGCGCCCTCGGCCGCGTCGAGGGTCTGGTCGATGTCGGCCTCGGTCATGGCCGCGCAGAGGAACATGTTGTGCCAGGGGTGGACGTAGACGCCCCGCTCCAGCATGGCGCTCGACCAGCAGAAGCCCTTTGCGCAGATCCGGGTCGTCCTCGAACAGGAACAGCGGCATGGTGACCGGGCCGGTCTGGCGCAAGCGCAAAGCCCGCGCCTTGCGCCCGCTCGGCCAGCCCGTCGCGCAGGCGATGGCCCAGCGCCTCGATGCGCTCGAGATAGTCGCTGTCGCGCACCAGCCTCATGGTCTCGACGCCCGCCGCCATCGGCGCCGACTGGAACCAGAACGAGCCGGTGGCGAAGATCTTGCCCGCCGCCGTGCGCGCCTTGTTCGAGCCCAGCAGCGCCGAGATCGGATGGCCGTTGGCGATGCACTTGCCCCAGGTCGAGAGGTCCGGCTCAACGCCGACCGTCGACCAGCTGCAGTCGCGGGCGATGCGCAAGCCCGCGCGCACGTCGTCGACCACCAGCAGCGCGCCCGTCTCGTCGCAGAGCGCGCGCGCGCGGCGGGCGTAGGCCGGGTCCGGCGGCGCCTGGTCGATGAAGGCGTCGTGCTTGACCGGCGCGGCGAAGATCGCCGGCGAGATCGTCGCCGGCCTGGGCAACCGCGGCCTCCAGGCTGGCCACATCGTTGTAATCGCAGATGATCTGGTGCGCCTGGTCCTCGGGCGTGATGCCCGCGCGGCGCGGCGTGCACCAGGGCGCCGCAGCCGTGATAGGCGCCCTTGGCGCGGACGATGGTCTTGCGCCGCGTATGGGCTCTGGCCACGACCACAGCCATCGCGGTGGCGTCCGTGCCGTTCTTGCAGAACATCGCCCAGTCGGCGTGGGCGACCATGGCGACCATCGCCTCGGCCATCTCGACGATACGCGCGGTCGGGCCGGTCAGCGTGTCGCCCTGCTCCATCTGGCGGACGAAGGCGGCGTTGATCTCCGGATTGCCGTAGCCGAACAGGTTCGGGCCATAGGCGCACATGAAGTCGATCAGCTCGTGCCCGTCGGCGTCCCACAGGCGCGCGCCCTCGGCGCGGGAGAAGAACTGCGGATAGTCGTCGGGCAGCATGCCGACCGCCTGGTGGCCGTACATGCCGTTCGGGATCACCGCCTCGGCCCGATCGCGCAGCTGGCGATCAACGCTGTTCCTGATCATGACCTGAGGGCTCCTCGCTTGGCAGGCCGAACTTGCCTCGAAAATCAGCGCAGGGCCAGCACGGCGGGGCCACGCGTGAAAAGGTTCCATCGCCCAGCCGCATAAGGTTGTCACGAAAGGTTGCCTCGACGACGGCGCGTCGCCGGTGCATGAGAGCCGCGTGCCGGGGCGGGCCGACTGAGATGAGGGACGAAACGCCATGCCCGAGCCGTTCCCCCTGCCCCCATCCTTTACCGTCAGCCCAACCATTGTCGGCGTCTCCGTGCTGACCGACGATGGCGCGACGGTGCAGGTCAACCTTCCTCGACCGCGAGGCTTGAGCGAGCTGCCCGCGGACGAGGTCGTCGCCCGCGCTCAGCGGCTGGCCATGGCAGCGTTGCAGTCCGCGGCCGACATGCTGGCGCACTGAACGGGCGCGGATCGCAGCGATAGACAGCCGCCGTCACCCGGCGCCAGACTGCGCTCGACCGTCGACGCTAGGGGGAAGCGATGGCCGGGGTCGCTGGGCCCAGCACGAGGTTCGAGCTTGGCCGGGTGATTGAGCGCACGTTCGCTTCGATCGCACGCAATTTCGCGGTCTTCGCCCTTCTCGCGCTGCTGCTCGCCGGTGTTCCAGCGGCGCTGACCGGCGGGTTGCTCGCCCTGGCCGCAACGGGCGCGACGCCAACTCCGGTCACCGCGGGCGACAGCGGGCTGATCGCCGTCGGCGCCTCGGCTTTCGGCATCACTTACTTCGTCGGCGCGATCGCGGCGTTCGTGCTTCGCGGCGCGATCGTCTACGGAGCAGTCGCCGACCTCAACGGCCGCCGCGCCAGCTTTGGCGAGTGCCTGTCGACGGGCCTGCGCCACGTTGGATGGCTGTTCCTCCTGGCCATTGTCGTGACCGTCGCCGAAGTCTTCGGCTTCATCCTCCTGATCGTGCCGGGGCTGATGCTGGCGACCGCCTGGATCGTCGCGGTTCCGGCGCAGGTCGTCGAACGGACGGGCGTCTTCGGGGCCATCCAGCGCAGCGCCGACCTCACGCGTGGACACCGCTGGCCGATCTTCGGGCTGATGGTCATCTTCGTTCTGGGCTCTGCCCTGGTGCAGGGCGTCGCCGCCGCCGCGACGGCTCCGCTGGCGGCCGCCTCCGCGACGACGGGCGCCATCGTGAGCCAAGTGGTGATCCAGCCGTTGGCCACCACGGTCACGGCGCTGGTGGCCGCCGTCGGCGTCGCCTCGATCTACTTCGAGCTGCGCTCGGCCCGCGAGGGCATCGGGCCCGAAGCGCTCGCCGCCGTCTTCGACTAGGGTTTGTCGAACTTGTCGCGGCGGCGGCGGCCGAACAGCAGGCGCGACTCCAGTCGGCCGCGCAGCGCGAGATAGTAGGCGTCGAGGAAGGCGTAGTCGGACTCCGTTTCGCCGCGCGGCCAGCCGATCTTGGCGCGGATGCGCTCGGCCACGGCGGCGACCGTGCGCGCCTCGGTGCGGCGGAGCACGTCCTCCAGCACGTGCAGCTCCTTGGCCCCGTAGGCGTCGACCTGCGCCTGGGTGAAGACGAAGGCGGCGCCTCTGCCCGCGAAGGCGACCTGGCCGGCAAGCGCGGTCTCGGCCACGTCGGCCATCAGCCTGCGACGCGGCGCTTTGACCACCCAGGTGCCGGCCACCATGTCGCCGACCCGCAGGCGGTCGCGGTTGAAGAGCGGGAAGAAGACGAAGATCGAGCACCAGGCGATGCCGAGCAGGTCGAGCCAGGCGTCGACCTGGCTGCCCTGGCTGATCAGGAAGGTGAGCGGTATGAAGACCTCGAGCTCGCGCATGGCGTTGCGCGCGAAGATGGCGTCGGCCGTCAGCCGTCCACCGTTCCGGGCCGCGACCCGCAAGCCCAACGCCCGCTTCCCCGGCGTCGCAGCCCTGGGCGTGAGCTCGAACAGGATGAAGTAGGCGTTGCGGGCCAGGAACGCCCCCAGCATCCAGATGACCGCGACGACCTGCCCGCTGACCTCGTTGCCGCCGGTTCCCACCAGCGCGGCGATGGCGACGACGGTCAGTAAGACCAAACCGGCGATGATGATTGCCGCGTCGAGCAGGAAGGCGGCCGCCCGCTCGCTCGCCTCGGCTAAGCGCACCCGCAGGTCGACCCCCTCCGGCGTCACCAGCTCGCGGACCAGCCGGTCTTCGGCGGGCTCGCCGACCGCCGGCGTCCATGCGTTCGGCGGTCTAGCCACGGGCGAGCGCCGGACGCGCGCCGCGCGGCGCATAGAGGTAGGTGAGCCAGATCACCCCGCTCGTCGCCGCGACCGCGTAACGGATCGCCGTTGACTGGATCAGCTGGCGGCCGACGCCTTCCAGAAGGCCGGCGCAGAACAGCATGCAGAGCACACCGGCCATCAGCACCGCCGCCTGCCGGCCGGCTGCGCCGACCGCCTCGACCCGGGTCCGCTCGCCGGGGAAGGCCAGCGCCCAGCCGATGCGGAACCCGGCCGCGCCGGCCAGCATGGTCGCGAAGAGCTCGGTCACGCCGTGGATCATCAGCCAGCCGCCCACCTCGACGCCCAGCCCGTGCTGAATGAAGACGGCGAGGAAAGCCCCCAGCACACAGCCGTTGACCACCATCAGGCAGGCGGTCGGGACGCAAAATGCGAAGCCAAGCGCGAACGCGAGCAGCGCGACGCCGGCGTTGTGGGTGAAGAGGAAGGTCGCCAACACCGACAACAGCTGGTCGTGCTGGGTATCGAACAGGGTCGCGCGTAGCGCCGCGGTCGAGGCCTCCGGCCCGCGCCCCTCGGCCAGCCCTCCCGGAACGAAGGTCGAGAACCACTCCGGATCACGCATGACCAGAAGGTAGGCGCTGACGGCGCCGAGCGCCGTCAATGCGGCGCTGACGATCGTCTCCCGCCACGCGGCCTTGGCGGCCGCGGGCCAGTCGTTGGCGAAGAAACCGCGGATGCGGTCCAACGCCCGGGTGCGCGTGCCGTAGACGAAGAAGTAGGCGCGCGTGCAGAGGCTCTCGAGATAGTCGATCAGCGCGCCATCGAGCGAGGTCGCCCGCGCCACCGACAGCGAGGAGAGGCTCGCCCGGTAGAGCACCGGCATGGCCAAGAGTTCTTCATCGCTCAGCGAGGCGGCCGAGCCGCGCTCGGCCCTGTTCACCAGCGCCTCGAGCCGCAGCCAATCGGCCTCCCGCTCGGCCCGGAACCTTACGCTCTTCAGTCGAAGCTCGGCCATCAGGTCAACCCTAGCTCAAAGCAAGTCGCGGCGCTTCAGGTCGAGGTAGCGATCGATCAGCGCCGGGCCGATTCGGTCGGCTGGCGCCTCGACCACTTGCACCCCGAGCCGTCTTAAGCGCGCAACGACGAGGTCCCGCTCGCGCAGCAGGGCCGAAGCGACCACGGCGCGGGAGACGTCGTCGGCGGCGGCGGGCCGCACACGGACCAGATCCTCGAGCTCGTCGTCGCGCATGACCACGAAGATGACCAGGTGCTGGGCGAGCAGCCGCGCGACGTTGTCGAGCATCAGCTCGGCGCTCGTCGTGTCCGCGAAGTCGGTGAACACCACCACCAGCGTGCGGCGGCTGAGCTGGCCACTGAGCGCGGTCAGGCCCAGCGTGTAGTTGGTCTCCTCGGTCGAATAGTCGAGCGCGGCGGCGAGGCGCTGGAGATGAGCGAACGCGCTCGCGCCGCTGAGCGCGCCCGTCGAGAGTACGGGCTTTGCGTCGAAGGCGAAGAGGCCCGCGCGGTCGCCGGCCTTCAGGCTGACGTAGGCCAGGATGAGGGCGGCGTTCAGCGCGTGGTCGATGCGCGGGAGGCCGGCCAGCGGCTCGCACATCAGCCGGCCGGTGTCGAGCGCCAGGATGATCGGATGGTTGCGCTCGGCGCGGAACTCCTTGGCGAGCAGGGTCGCGTGTCTTGCCGACTGCTTCCAGTCGATGGTCCGCCTGTCCATGCCCGAGCGGAACTCGTTCAGCGCATGGAATTCCGAGCCTTCGCCGAGGTCGCGCTGGATGCGCGCGCCATAGAGCGCATTGCGCGAGAAGAGGCGGATCGCCTCGTCCTTGACCCCCTGGATGTTGGGGGTGATCGGAATTTCGCGCGCGATCGGCTCGATCTTCTGCTTCCAGACCAGGCCGAACGGACCCTGCCAGCGCGCCCAGAGCTGCTCGACCACGCCCATTCCCCGACGGAGCGGCCTGAGCACAAAGCGCGCGCGGGCAAGCCGTTCTGCGACGTTCGCGGTGGTCCGCGCCGGCGAAGCGTCGATCCTTACATTGGTCGCAAGCGCCAGCTGCGCGCGCCGGGGAACCCCACCGCCCGCAAAGGCGAGCTGCAGCAGCGCCTCGCCGTCAACACCCGCGGCGAGCGCGCCGGGCGTGGTCAGCGTCAGCTCGCCGCGCCCGCGATCGGCGCCCAGGAGGGCGTCGAACAGCACAAGCGCGAAGACCAGCGCCAGCCAGGCTGGCCCCAAGAGCCAAAGCCTGGGGGCGATCACGCCGAGGATCAGCGCGAGCGGCGCGCCGATTGCGGCCAGTCCGATGGCGCGGGCGGTCGGGTAGATCACCGCGGCGCTTCGACCCGCTCGATCATGGCGGCGAGCGCCTCGTCGACTTTGCGGCCGTCGATCTCGGCCGCCGGCGAGAGGATGACGCGGTGGCGGAAGGCCGGCAGCGCCAGCGCCTTCACATCGTCCGGGATCGCATAGTCGCGCCCCTCGAGCGTCGCGCGGGCGCGGGCGGCGATCGCCAGCATTGCGGCGGCCCTCGGCGAGACGCCAAAGGCGAAATCGGCCGTCTCGCGCGTGGCGCGGGCGAGCGCCACGACATAGTTGGTGACCTCGTCGGTGAGCCGCACCTGGGTCACGCAGCCGATCGCCGCGGCAAGCTGGCCGGCGCCGGCGACCGCCGAGATCCCGAACTCGTCGACTTTCGGCTGGCCGGCGCGCGCGCCGTGGCTCGAGACGATCTGCCGTTCCTCATCGACGCTCGGATAGTCGATGTATTGCTTGAACAGAAAGCGGTCGAGCTGCGCCTCCGGCAGCGGGTAGGTCCCCTGTTGTTCGATCGGGTTTTGCGTCGCCACCACGGTGAAACGGTCGCTCAGCGCGTGGCTTTCGCCGTCGAGCGTGACCGAGCGTTCCTGCATCGCTTCGAGCAGCGCGGCCTGGGTCTTCGGCGGTGTGCGATTGATCTCGTCGGCAAGCAGGAGCTCACAGAAGATGGGCCCCTTGACCAGGGTGAAGGCGCTGGCCTGAAAGTTGAACAGGTTGGCGCCCAGGATGTCGCCGGGCATCAGGTCGGGGGTGAACTGGATGCGCCCGAAGCTCAACGCCAGCGTGCGCGCGAAGCATTGGGCGAGAAAGGTCTTCGCCGTTCCCGGCGGGCCTTCGAGCAGGATATGGCCGCCGGAGAAGAGCGCGGTCAGCAGCAGATCGACGGTCCCGGACTGGCCGACAATGGCCTTGGCCATCTCCGCCCGTATGGCTTCGGCAAGCGAGCGGACCTCAGCGACGTTCACGAGTTCATCTCCAGTCTCCATTGATAGAGTCGCTGGGCGAACCGAACGAGGCCCTCCCGGTCCTTCACTTGCGGCGCCTCGCGGGTGAGCGGGGTGAACCCGCCGGCGCCGATCCGTTCGCCGAGCTTGTCGGCGTAGGCGTCGAACTCCCCAGTGGTCAGGCGGCCAGCGCCCAGCGCCTTCATCACCGCATTGCGGTTGAGATCGAGATAACCCGCCGCCATGTGCGGTTCGCGCCTTGCCATGCGGATCAGGCCGGCGGTGTTCTCGGCCAGGGCCCGCTTGCCGAGCGCCAGCGCCCGGGTCGCGCGTTCGGGGGCGCCGAACCTGTAGGCGGCATGCAGCGCCATCAAGAGCGCCGCTCCCGCCAGGCACAGCGTCGCGCCCAGGAAGGGCGGCTCGAAGGCGAGCTTGAGCAGGCTGGGCGAGTGCTTGTAGCCGTTCAGGCTGACGTCGAAGACCACCGGCGCGTCGCCGACCCGCAGCGCCTCGATCAGCGCGACGGCGGAGGCGGCGGTCTGCGCGTCGGCGAGGCCATGGGTGTTGAGGAGATCCGGATCTGAAAGCACCGCGATGTCGCCGTCGCCGACGCGCGCCAACACCGTCTCGCCCGTCGCGGCTTTCAGCACGGCGGTTCCGCCGCCGGCGAAGACCTGCAGGTGGTCGATTCGGCCGGTCGGAAAGACCCCGCTGCCCTGCCCTGGCGCCGCGACCAGCTGGGTCGGGACGTTGTCGTTGCGGCGCGCCACGGCCAGCGGCAGATCCTTGCCGAGCAAGGCGTTCAGCTCCGCGGCGTCGATCGGCCCGACGCTCTGCACCCAGCCGTTGTTTCGCGGGTCGGGAATGGTGTTCCATTTCGGCAGCACGATCAGCGTATTGCCTTTGGCCTTGGCCAGCGCGGCGAGGTCGACGGGGGACGTGTTCGGGTCGGGGGTAAGCACCAGCAGGCCCCAGCTCGGATCGCGCTTGGCGGGGCCATCGCGGTTGATCTCGACCTGCACGCCGTCCGCCTTGAGCAAGCGCACCAGCCCCGCGAAGCCGACGGCCGAGCGAGAGAGCGCGTGTGGGCCGCCGTCGTCGCCCCCGCGCAGGTCCGGCGCGTAGGCGGAGAGCACGAAATAAGCCGAAAACGAGAAGACGCCGGCCAGCACCAGCAGCAGCGCCGTCAACGGCCTGAACACGCGGGTATCGCGCGGGCTTGCGACGGCGGCTGCGGTCACGCGGCGGCGCCCGGCAGCGCCAGCGTCTCATAGGCGCGACGGCAAAATGCGAAATCCTCCGCGGACAGGGCGCGCTCACCGAAGATCGCGTGCTCGACAACGCGCGCGATGTCGCCGAACGTCTGGCGCGCGCGCTCCGGCAGGCCGCGGTGAGCGGCGATGTCGCGGCTGGTCAGCGCCGGGCGGATCAGGTTCGGCCACCGACCGTCGATGTCCTCGATGCTGCGGAAGAGGAGCAGATGCGCCGCCTCGCCATAACGGCCGTCGGCCGCCAGCCGGTCGGCGTCCTCGAGCAGCACGCGCGCGCGCTCGGGCGCCGGCCGCCACTCGGGCTCGGCCAGCACGACCGGTTTGCGCCGGCGAGAGGCGGGAAAGCGCCAACCAATCAGCTCGCGGATGATGAAGAAGAGGATCGCCACCGCGCCCGCGAACAGGCCGGCGTAGAAGATGTAGGGGAAGATCGGCGCGATCGCGCGGATCATCTCGCCCAGCGCCTGCAACCAATCGGGGACCTTCGGCTCCTGATAGACCGGCAGGCTGAACTGCAGGTCGCCGTCGCGCAGAAGGGCGGCATGCGCGCGCGCCATTGCGCCCGCGCCCGCGCCCGCCGTCGCGCCCGATACCGCCAAACCGACCCCCAACTCCATGTCGCTCGAGTTCGCGTCGTTTCTAACCAGCTGTCGCGGTTCTGTCGCGGCGGAAGCGTAGGGTCCGAGTCGGCGGCCCCTCCAGCCCAGCCGCCGTCTCGCGTAAGCCCGGCGCGCCCCCGCCCCACTCCGCGCGCCGGGCCGTCGTGCGTTTCGAAGGCGCTTGTGAGGAGCCCGCGGGCCGGCGCACACTGCCGGCGACGACGTTCCGTGGGAGGGGAGGATGCGCAATCTATCGTTGTGCGGCTTGGCCGCTGTCGCCGCCCTCGCGGGCGTCGCAAGCCTTGGCGCGCCGGCCGCGGCCGCGCCGCCGAGCTATGCGCTGGCGGGCAAGGTCGGTGGGCCTGACGGCGGCTGGGACTATGCGACCTTCGATCCGGCGATGCGACGGCTCTACGTTGCCCGATCCGACGGGGTGACCGCGCTGGACGTCGATACCCTGACCATGCTCGGGCATCTGACCGACGGACAGAGCACCCACAAGGTCTTGGCGCTGAGGAACGGGACGGAGATCGCCGTCACCAACCGCGGGACGAACGGGGTTCTGTTCGTCGACGCCAAGACCGGTCACCTGATCGCCGACGTCCCGACCGCGAAAGGCCCGGACGGCGCGCTCTACGATCCCGGTTCCGGACTCGTGCTGGTGATGACCCACTCCGGGGCGATGGGGCTGGTCGATCCACGCAAGCGCGCGGCCGTCGGCGAGATCCCCGTCGACGGCGCCCAGGAGGAAGCGGCCGTGGTCGGGGAAAATGTCTTCGTCAACCTCGAGGACAAAGGGCAGATCGCCGTCGTCAGCCTGCGCCAGCGCAAGGTCGTCAAGACCTACCCCCTGGATGGCTGCACCGGGCCGGGCGGCCTGGCCTACGCGAGCCACGCCGGCGTGCTGATCGTCGCCTGCGCCAACGACGTGGCCAAGGTCGTGCGCGTGTCCGACGGGGCGGTGGTCGGATCGATCGCGATCGGCAAGGGGCCGGACGGGGCGATGTACGACCCCGTGCGGCGGCTGGCCTTCATCCCCTGCGGCCGCGACGGGGTGCTGGACGTGATCGCTGTGCCGGACGCAGACCATGTCTCGCTCGTGCAGGCGGTGACGACCGAGCTCGGCGCCCGCACGGGTGCGCTCGATCCGAAGACCGGCCGCATCTATTTGCCGACCGCGACCTACGACACCGCCCACTTCGGCTCCGGCCGGTTCCCGACCGTGCCCGGCACCTTCGTCGTCCTGGTCGTTGCGCCGCAGTAGGCGCGGTTTCAGGCCGCCGAGCGGCCGATACGACGTTCGACGAGAAGCGTCGTGAGTTCAACGACGAAGGCGAACGCCACCATCCCGGCGGCGAGCACGTGCGCTTGGCCCCATTGCTGATCGTTGACCAGCTGGAAAAGCTGGATCGACAACACCTCGGTCTTGCCCGGGATGGCGCCGCCGATCATCAGCACGACACCGAACTCGCCGACCGTGTGGGTGAAGACGAGGATAGCCGCGGTCACGAGGCCCGGCCGCGCGAGCGGAAGGCCGATCCGCGCAAAGGTCGAGAAGCGGCCCGCGCCCAGCGTCGCGGCCAACTCCAGCGCGCTCTCGCGGATGGCGGCGAAGGCGTTGCGGATCGGCTGCACCGCGAACGGCAGCGAATAGATCGCCGAGCCGATGACCAACCCGGTGAACGAGAAGGCGAGCGTGCGCACGCCGAGCGGCGCCAGCGGTCGGATGAGCGGGCTCGACGGACCGAGCGCCAGCAACAGATAAAAGCCGATGACCGTTGGCGGCAGCACCAACGGCAGCCCGGTCGTCGCGGCGACGATCTCCTTCCACCAGCGGCGCGAGCGAGCGAGCCACCAAGCCAGCGGGGTCGCGGCGACGAGCAGGATGGCCGTGGTAAGGCTGGCGAGCCTCAGCGTCAGCCAGAGGGCTTCGAGCATCGGATCAGGGCGTCGCGTAGCCGAACTTGTGGATGATCGCCAGCGCCGTCGGTCCTTTCAGGAAGGCGAGAAAGGCGCGGGCGCCGTTTGAGTCCGCGCCCGTCTTCAACAGCACCGCCTGCTGCACGATCGGGTCGTGATCCGCCTCGGGCACGAGCCAGCGCGAGCCGCCCGGCTCATCGATGATCTGCGACAGGGCGACGAAGCCGAGCTCGGCGTTGCCGGTCTTTACGAACGCGAAGGCCTGGGCAATGGACGTCCCTTGCACCAGCTTGGGCTTGAGCGCGTCATAGACGCCGAGCTTCTGCATCGTCTGGATCGCCGCCGCCCCATAGGGCGCCGCGGTCGGGTCGGCGATCGCAAGCTTGTCGAAATGGCCGTCGCGCAACACGTGGCCGCGCCGGTCGACCAGCCCCGGCGTCGCGCTCCACAGCACCAGCTTGCCGACGGCATAGGCGAAGCGAGTCCCGGGCACGGCCAGGCCCGCCTGCTCCGCCTTGGTCGGTCGGTCGGCGTCAGCGGAGAGGAAGACCTGGAACGGGGCTCCGTTGGCGATCTGGGTATAGAACTGGCCGGACGAGCCGAAGCTGAACACAAGGTGATCGCCGGTCGCCTTCTCAAACTCGACCGCGATCGCCTTCGCCGGCTCGGTGAAGTTGGCCGCGACGGCGACCGTGACGTCCTCGGCGCGCGCCGGCGCGCCGAGGCAAACGCTCAGCCACCCCGCGAGCCACGCCGACATCATCAGTTTACGGAGAATAGCGAACATCTGTTACTCCACGGCCAGGATGACGTGCGACGCCTTGATCAAGGCGATGGCTGGCTCGCCCGGCTTGAGATCGAGCGCGTTTGCGCTTTCGCAGGTAATCGTGGCGGTGATGGTCTTGCCGCCGCCGATGGCGAGGCTGATCTCGCTGTTCACGGCCCCGTCTTCGCGGCGAACGACCTCGCCCGGCAGCTGGTTGCGGGCGGATGTGCGTAGGCCCTCGGCGCCCCTGGCCAGAATGACGAAACTCGATTTGATCAGCGCGATGGCCTGGACGCCGGCCGCGAGGCCAAGATCGCGCACGCTCTCGCGCGTGATGATCGCCGTGATGACCGCTTCGTCGCCGATCCTGAGCGCCACCTCGGCGTTGACCGCCCCATCCTTGACAGCCTCGACGACGCCCTTGAGCGCATTGCGCGCGCTGGTCCGCATGCCCAGGCTCCAAATCAACGAGGCCAAGGGCGCCCGGCGGGCCGAACCGCCCTCGTCCAGTGTGGCCGCCAGCCGCGCGAGCTCGGCCTCAACCGACCGGAAGCCCTGGATCGCCTCGGCGCCGCGCGGGCTCAGCGTCGCTTCGCCGCCTTGGCGCCCGCCAGCGCGGGTCAGGACCAGCGGCTGGTCGAACAGGTTGTTCAGCGCCTGCACGGCGTCCCAGGCGCCCTTGTAGCTGAGGCCTACCGCCTTGGCGGCGGCAGAGATCGAGCCGTGCTCGCCGATCGCTTCCAGGAGCGCAATGCGCTCGGCGCCCACGCGCGCCAGGGCGCCCCGCTGCAGCATGAACGAAGCGGTGAGCGTCTCGGCGCCTGTCGCGGCGGTCGGCTTGGCCATGGGTCCGATAAAGCGCTCGCGCAGTCGAATGCGTCTCGTAGTAGGACTGCATAACGGCCGCTGTAAAGCCTAGACGGCTGCGCGGTAGAGGATGCTGAGCGCCGGGCTGCCGCCGCCGAAGTCGTGGTAGGCGACGGCGATGTTCAAGCCGCGAGCGCGCCAGGCGCAGTCGACCGCAGCGATGTC
Source organism: uncultured Alphaproteobacteria bacterium (assembly GCA_963794315.1). Taxonomy (GTDB): domain Bacteria; phylum Pseudomonadota; class Alphaproteobacteria; order Caulobacterales; family Caulobacteraceae; genus Poindextera. The sequence continues at coordinate 2,060,035 of CAWCDF010000002.1, read as the reverse complement.
CCGGCGTTGGATACAGCGGCTTGGCCGGCCGTATTGAGCGGTTGCGGCGCTGACGAGCCGCGCCGCCTCGGCCAGATTCTGCGCACGCAGGTCACGCTGCAAATTCCGCCGCTCGACCACGACGGCGTCCAACGTCTTGCCTCGAAAGAAGAACAGAGCATCCGCCGGCGCACCGTCGATGGTCGCATCGAGGCTGAGCGCTTCGAGCGCCCCGTCCTCGAGCGTCTGCCCCGTCGCGGCCGTTGAGCCGGGGAAGAGCGCGTAGACCTGGTCGACGTTCATGCCGGCCGCCACGCCATTCCAGAGCACGACCAGCGGCGGTGGCGCGTTCGCGACCCCAGGGGCCGCGGCAAGGGCCGCCACGGCGAGCCCGATCAGTGCGGAGCGCAGGCCCATATCGGAGCGGTTCGAGCGTCGAGACATGCGATTGGCATAGCGGCCGGATCCCCGGTCGCCAAGTGAACGCTGAGCCGGCGCCGGCTGCGACGCCTACGCCCATTGCCGTTCATCCGCGGTACAGGCTCCGTGGGCGATGATCCTGTAGCGCCGCCGGCAACACGCAACCGGGCGTCTAGCTCGCGCGTTCGATCGGCAACGTTTAGAGTCGGACGGCGCCCGCGCTTCACTGGAGGGCAACTCGATGCGCAAGATGTTTCTGGCGGGCGTGCTCGCCGCAGCCACGATCGCGACGGGCCAAACGGCGCTCGCCCAACCCAACCAGTGCTTCTTCGAATCTCAATGGCAGAGCTGGAAGGCGCCGAATGATCGCACGATCTATCTCGGAGTGACCGGCCATAAGGTCTACCGGCTCGACTTGGCCGGTTCGTGCCCTGAGCTGACCTGGCCGGACGCGCGGCTGATCAGCCGCGACCGCGAGGGGGCTGGCTCCATCTGTGGGCCGCTCGACTTCGACCTCAAGGTGGCGGAGCAAGGCGGGCCCGCGACGCCCTGCATCGTCAAGAGTATGACGCTGATGACCCCCGACGAGGCGGCGGCGCTGCCCCGCGGCGTCAGGCCGTATTAGCCGAAGCCGACTCTTTCATTGCACCTGCGGAGATATCGATGCGCGGATTTATGATGGCGGCCGCTCTCGCGGTGACGGCGTTGGCGGCGAGCCTCCCGACCGCGGCGCAGCCGGGACAGAGCTGCTTCCGAGTAACCGATTGGTACGGCTGGAAGGCGGCTGACGACCACACGGTGTTCCTGAACGTCGGCGGCAACCGCGTCTTCCGGCTCGACATGGCCGGCTCTTGCCCGTTGCTGACGCTGGGCAGCTCTCGCATCGTCTCCATCGACCGCGGAGGCTCGGGTCTGGTCTGTTCGCCGCTCGACCTGGACCTCCACGTGTCCCAGGGCGGTGGCATCTCGACCGGCTGCATCGTCAACGGCATGAGCGAGCTGACCCCCGACCAGATCGCCGCCCTGCCAAAGCACTTGCGGCCTTAAGGACCGCCGGCCGCTGGGCCGACGGCGGCTTGCTCTCGGCCCGCGGCGCCTATTCCGCGGCCCATTGGCCCAGCTGCGCTTTTCTGGCTAAGTCGCCGCTGGTGGGGAAGCGGCGTTAGCATATGGTCGAGGCCAAGAGCGGAGACGCCGCTGCTGAAGCGGACGAGTGCGCCGAGCCCGCGCCGCACCCCAGGCGCCTGTCGGCGACGATATTCATCCTCATCACGGTGGTGCTGGATTCGGCCGCGCTCGGCGTGATCTTCCCGGCCCTGCCGGCGCTGGTGAAGACCCTGCACGTGAGCGCGGCGACCTCGACGGCCGAGATCATCGGCCTGCTCACCATGGCGTTCGCAGGGATGCAGTTCCTGGCCTCACCGATGCAGGGCGCCCTGTCGGACCGCTTCGGGCGGCGCCCGATCGTGCTGGCGTCCAACTTCGTGCTCGGCGTCAACTACGTGATCATGGCGCTGGCGCCGAACCTGGGCTGGCTGTTTTTCGGGCGGCTGATCTCAGGCGCGGCCGCCGGCTCCACCTCGGCGGCTTACGCCTACATCGCAGACATCTCGACGCCGAAACAGCGCGCCGCGAGCTTTGGCTTCCTGCAGGCGGCGCAGGGGCTGGGATGGGCGATTGGGCCCGCCATCGGCGGCTTTCTCGCGACCTTCGACGTCCACGCGCCGTTCTGGGCCGCCGCGGTATTGAGCCTGGCGAACACCGTCTTCGGCCTGGTCGTCCTGCCGGAATCGCTGGCCAAGGAGCGGCGCGCCAAGCTGACGCTGCGCCAGCTCAACCCCTTCGCCGCCGTCTACAACCTGCTCCGCGGCTATCCGCAGCTGCTCGGCATCCTAACGCCGTCGTTCCTGATGAACGTCATCTTCACCGGCATGGTCTCGATCGCCGCCGTCTACACCACCTACCGTTACGGTTGGACGCCCCTGCACATCGGCGTCTACATGCTGATCCTGGCCGGCGGCTTCATGGCCGGGACGGCGGGGCTGCCGGCCCTGGTCATCGGCCGCCTGGGAGAGCGCGCCGCCGCCGTCGGCGGCATGACGCTGCAGACCGCAGCGCTGTTGGTCGCCGGCCTCGCCTCGACGAGCGCCGGCTATTGGTGGGCGGTGCCGCTGATGTCGCTCGGCGCGGTGGCCAATCCGGCCTGGTCGGCGATCGCCAGCCACTCGGTGGGCGCCAACGAGCAGGGGCGACTGAACGGCGCAGCGACCAGCCTCGCGAGTATCGCAGGCGTGGTCGGGCCAGGGCTCTTCGCCGAGGTTTACACTCACTCGGCAGGAGCATCCGGCAAGAGCTTCGCAGCCGGATCCCCGTTCTTCGTGGCCGCCGGACTCGCGCTCGTCGCGGCGCTGCTCGCCGCCTGGGCGACTCGCAACCACCGCCGTCCCGCGACGTAGGCGATAGAGTTCGGGCGTGGACCTAAGGTTTCGCCGCGACCCGGATCATCTTGTCGTCCGGGCCGAATACGATCGCGTACTGTTGGGTTTCGCCCGGGTTGAACAGTCCGCCGTCGCGGGCCCAGGCCAGCGTCGTCTCGCCGTTCGCCGCCTGATAAACCGAACTGGGCGGCCCTAGCGTCGCGATCGCCTGGGCGCGGGTGGTGACCCCGGGCGTGAAGTGCGCGGCGTTTGAACTCGACGAAGCTGTCGGCACAGGCCGCAAGGCCCAGCAACAGGCCTGCGCAGGCCGCCAACGCCAGTTTTCTCACGTCTCCGCCTCCGTCGCCACGCTGCCGCACTCTAGAGCCGGCGCGGGCGGCCTTGCTAGAGCGCCTCGCCGCCGCCCGCCCAGGCCGCGCCCCGGGCGCGCCGCAACATTCTATCGAGGCGGTCGAGCCTGGACTGGATCGCACAGCGACCCATCCCGGCCGCGCAACCCTTGAGCTGGGCGCGGATCGACTGCAGCTCGAAACCGGCGCGCCTGGACTGGTAGCTGTCGAGCCAGCCGTAGCAGACCCCACCGCGAATCCAGTCCTCGAGGCGCCCGGCCCGGGCCACCAGGCTCGCAAGCGGCGCCGCCTCGCGATCGGGATCGCGCTGTTCGCCGCGCCACTCGGGGTCTGCGAAACCTGGCTCGACGCCCCCGGGCGGGAGCGTTTTGGCCGCGAACTCGATGGCGTTGGTAGCTGAGCGGGTCATTTCGCGCATGCTCGGCCTTGGCGCCTGAAGCTAGCGGGAAGGCTCTGTTCAACAGCGGTTCACCCTCGCCTCGCGGCGCCCCGCCGCGCGGTCAGCCAACCTGGCAAGCGGAACGTTAACGGCGGCGGGCCGTTGTCTTCAGCGGCGGGGTTGTGGAGGAGGAAGATGACCGAATTCAACAGCGCGCCGCCCGTGGCGGCAGACCAACCCGGCTCGATGGGCGCCGGAGCCGACATCTACCGGAGGCTCGATCGCCGTCCCCGTCGCTCGACGATGAAGTACGCGACGCCGGTAATCGCCTTGGCGATCATTCTGGGCGGCGGGGCGGCCGCCTACGTGATGCTCCGGCCTGCCGCGGCGCCGCAGCCTGTGGCCCCGCCGGCGCCGGCTCAGATGGCGCAGACGGCTGCGCCCCAGATCCCACCGGCCCCAGCGGTCCACATTGCGGAAACACCGCCGCCGGCCGAAGCCGTCACAGCGCGATCACAGCCCATCGTCCACCGGACAGCGCCGACGCCGCGCCTGGCCGTCCAGGCTGTCCGTCCGCGGCCGCACCGCACAGCGCCCAGCGCGGCCAGCAGCGGCGAGGATGCGAGCGTCTACCAGCCGGTCGCGCCCTTGGCGCCGCCGCCCGCCGCCACAACCGCCGCCCCGCCGGCGGCGCCGGTCACCCTGCCGCCGCCGCCCGCCCCGCCCCCGAGCACGAGTTCGACGCCAACCCAGCCGCCGTCCTGACGCGGGCCCGGCTTGCCATTAACGAAATGGGAATCGGCGGCGTCTAGGCTGGGCCTACCAAGGTCCAACGATGGGCGCCGCCGAATGACCTATCACGCCGCCGACTCGCGATCCGGGCCCGCGCTCTACGTGTCCGCCGCGGCGACCCTGATCGCCGGCGCCTGCGCCCTCCTCTACATCGCGTCGTGGCTGCTCATCCGGATCAATCCTGACGCGGTGCGGACGCTTGGCGTCGTCAGCATCACCGGCCTTGTCATCGCCGCGCCCGTCGCCATCGGGACGTCGCTCATCCTGCGATGTCGGGCCTGCGATCGCCTGCTGTTGCCCCTCGTTTACGACGGCAAGTCGTTGTTCGCGGCCAAGTCGCCGTCGGCGCTGGCGATCTTCGGCGCCGCCATCGCGATCGTCGCCCGGGGTCGGGCGCGCTGCCCGCACTGCGGCGTCGAGGCGCACGTCTAGCGGGCGGGATCGCGCGCCGGCCGCTATCTTACCAAGTCTTCACGAAAGCTTGCTCGACACACGCGCCCGAGTCACGTGAGGTATTCACGTGCCGCCTGGGGTGTCGCGTCTATGTTTTCGGTTGTAGTCTTACTGGGCTCCCTCTGCGGTTATCTCGCTTTGATCTGGCGAGCTGGCGAGTTCTGGGCGGATGAACGCGCCAGGCTCGCCGTCATATCGACCCGCTCGCTGACCGGCGGCGTCGATGCCCTGATCCAGTATCGGCCGCGACGAACGCGGGTCGGCCTGAGCGCCAAGGTGACCCTCATCGAGCCGGCGGGCGCTCACCTGATCGGCGGCGTTCGACAGGAGCGGGGCGACCGCTACGGCGCCTATGTGGTCGCCGAACCGGACCGGATGGTGAAGGGCGGCAGCATCGAAACCCCCTTGCGCCATCTGCGCCCCGACCCGCAGGGCGTGTTTGCCGGCGTGGTCTACGTCGGCGCGGACGACGGCGAGCAACCGAGCGCCGCCACGGTGCGGCTGGAGATATGGGCCGCGGCCGGCCCGACCCGGCTGGCCGCGCGCGACGTACGGGTCAGCGCCATCCCCTGGTAGCGCATTTCCCGGGCCGCGTGCGACAGCGCGTCACGTTGAGCGCCATCGCCGCCCGTCGCATTGGTTTGGCTGGAGTTCCGGGGTCCGGTTGCCGCGTTGCGAGGGCGGACCATCCTGTTGGGGGACAGGAAGAGGGCGCCCGGAAGACGCGCCGGGCGCCCTTTTCGCACTCTGCTAGATCGCGAGCCGCACCACCGCGTAGATGGCGCAGGCCGCGATGACCAGAAAGATCGCCACGCAGGCGCCGACGAACAGCCTCTCGCGCGCTCGGCTGAGGGCGTTGACGTCGCTGTTCCTGGCCATCGGACGAGCTCCTTTAGGCCGGTCTCAGTTGTGCGGCGCGCTGGAGCCCGCTGCCTGGCGGGCGGCCATGCGGGCGGCCAACGCCGACTTGCAGCCGTCGGACAGTTGATCGCGGTGGGCTGTGATGCATTGCCGGACCGAGCCGTTGCCCGGCTGGGCGTCGGGGCACAGTTTGGAGATGTCCGCGGCGCAGGCTTGGCGGACGCTCCCGGCGGCGGCCGGCGCCTGCGCAAAGCTGGGTGCGCCGACGACCGCCGCCACGGCAAGAACGGCAAGGCTGGCGAAAACTCGCATCCGATCGTTCCCTTCGATGGCGGCGCAGTATCGCGCCCGCGTGTTGCCCCGCTGTTTCACGCCGGTTGCGACGCGTTTCCGCCGGGCGACCAACGATCGCCCTGGCCGCGCTACCCCTGGCCGCTGGCGGCGCCGTCGTGCTCGGCCGCGCCGACGTCGCCGGCCGCCCCCCGTTCCGATGCGATCCGCACGGCCTCCACCAGCTTCGCCGCGGAGATCGGCTTGCTCAGGTGTCCGTCGGCGCCGGCGTCCAGCGACGCCTGGGCGTGCTCGGGCATGGCGTTGGCCGTGAGCGCCAGGATCGGGGTGCGCCGGGCGCCGCTCGCCCGCTCGCGCTCGCGGATGACGCGCGTGGCGGTGAGCCCGTCCATCACCGGCATCTGCATGTCCATCAGGATCACGTCGAAATCCTGCTTCGCCGCCGCGTCCACGGCGTCCTGGCCGTTCTCGACGACGGTCAATTCGACCCCCACGGACTCCAGGATCAGCGAGACCACCTTGCGGTTCGTCGGATGGTCCTCGGCGAGCAGGACCTTCGGTCCGTGCGCCAGCTTGGCCGCCTCAGCATCCAGCCCGGCAGGCGCGCTGGCGGGATCGATCGCGCGCGACCGGGGCAGCGCCAGGGTGAGCGTGAACGCCGAGCCCTTTCCGGGCTCGGAAACGGCCTCCAGGGTGCCGCCCATCGCCTCGGCCAGCGAGCGCGAGATGACGAGGCCAAGGCCGGAGCCGCCAAACCGGCGGGTAATCGATCCGTCGGCTTGCGCGAAACGCTGGAACAGTTTGGCGCCGGCTTTCGCGTCGAAACCGATGCCGGTGTCACGCACCGTCAGCTGCAGGTTGACCACCTCGACCGAGCGCGTGGCCTCGACCTGAACGACGATCTTGCCGGCGTCGGTGAACTTCACCGCATTGGACAGCAGATTGGAGACGATCTGCCGTAACCTGACAGCGTCACCGGTGACCATCGCCTCGGCCGCCGGCGCGGTCCGAACCTCGAAATCGAGGCCCTTGTCCGCAGCCTTCGCTTCGAACAGCGCGGCGACGAGGCGGATCGCAGGCCCCAGCTCGAAGGGCTCGTCGGCCAACGCCAGCCGGCCGGATTCGATGCGCGCCACATCGAGGACGTCGCCGAGCAGGCTGTCGAGCACGCCTGCGGAGGTCTCCACAAGCTGGACCAACTCACGCTGATGCTCATCGAGATTCGGTCCGTGCGAGCGCACCGGCGATGCCCATCACGCCGTTCAGCGGCGTTCGGATCTCGTGGCTCATGTTGGCGAGGAATTCGCTCTTCGCGCGGTTGGCTGCTTCGGCCGCATCCAGCGCCTTGGCCATCGCACGCTCGGCGCGCTTCTCGCGGTCGATGTTCTGCGTGGCGCCGACGACCTTGTCGACCTCGCCGTCCGCACCGCGAAGCGCCTCGGCGGCGATCCGCACCCAGAGGTGCGGCGCGTTCGGCCGCAGGAGCCTCACCTCGACACTGAACGGCTCGCCTGTCTCGATGTGCCTGTCCCAGGCGGCCTCGGCCGCCGGGCGATCCGTCGGGTGAATGATGTCCCAAATCGTGTCCGCGACCCGCGTGAAATCGTTTTCCTGCAAGGGATAGAGCGATGCGCCGGTGTAGTTCACGTCCTGCCGGGTGAAGTCGAGCTCCCAGACGTTGACGTCCGTTAGCCGGGCCGCCAGCTCCAGGCGGCGCTCGGCGCGCTCGGACTTCTCCAGCGCCTCGACCATGTCGGTGATCTCGTTGACCATCACCAAGAGGCCCCCAAAGGCGCCGCTCGGGTCATGCCAGGGCGAGACCTCCCAATTCACCCAACGGGAAACGCCGGCCGGGTTCTGGAACCGGGCCCGGTCCCTGCGCAGCGTCTCGCCGGCCATGCACTTCTCGCGCATCACCGCCCAGGCCCTCTCGCTGTTTGGCACGAGGGCGTGGATCGGCAGGCCGACCGGTTCGGCGTCGGTCCAGCCGGCCGCGCGCTCGCGCCAGCGGGCGCTGGTGCGGGTGACGATGAGGTCCGCGTCCGTCATGGCCAGCGCTACGGGGGCGGACTCCACGATGGCGGCGAGAACCGTGCTCGCCGCCCGCGCGTCCGCCTCGCGCTCGACGACGGCGCTCAGCATGCGTAGGCGCTCGCAGTCGTCGCCGACGACGGCGGCGAAGTCGCCAAGCCGCTCGGCGAGCACAGGGTCGAACTTCCGCGGTTTGCGATCGATGATCGACAGGGAGCCGATACAGCGGCCGTTCGGCAGCTGGATCGGCGCGCCGGCGTAGAAGCGGAACTGGTATGGCCCGCTGACGAAGGGGTTGGCGCTGAACCGCTCGTCGCGCGAGGCGTCTTCGACCCAGACGACGTCGTCCTGCGCCATCACCAGATCGGCCACGCTGTGTTTGCGCGCCACCGTTGGCATCGGTTGATCGCTCACGCCGGCAAGCCAGATGGTGTCGGCCTGCACCAACCCGATATGCACGAGCGGCGTGTGGGCAATGCATTGCAACAGGCGGCAAATCCGCTCGAACGCCGGCCGCGCGGCCTCCAGATCCATCGCCTCGATCTCGGCGAGCCGCTGTTGCTCTTCGACGGACTCTGGGCCTTGGGGCGTCAACGGAGGCTCGCGCGATACAAATCGGTTGGACTCGCTTAACCCTGGCGGATTAACGATCCGTGCCCTTCGCGCCGCCCGCAACCTGAACGGGTCCCATCGGCCGCCGTCCTATTCGACCACCAAGCACGCCAAGCACACCAAGGGGGCGCGCCTAGAGTGCGAACCGCTTCACGCCGTCTCTGAACAGCGCAACATTGAAGTTCATTAGCAAGCCAAGCCTGAGGCCAGATAGCTTCAGGTAGGTCAGCATCTGGGCGCCGTGCAGACGCGTAAGCGCCTCCACGGCCTTGATTTCAACGATGACCGATGTCTGGACGAGCAAGTCCAGGCGATAGCCTGCGTCGAGCTTCACATCGTGATACACGATGGGCAGCGCGACTTGACGTTGCAGGCTTAGGCCTCGCGACGTCAGCTCGTAGGCGAGGCACTGCTCATACGCCGACTCCAGAAGGCCGGCGCCGAGCGTTTGGTGCACACGCAGCCCGGCATCGACGATCGTTCGGGCGACGCGGTCGATGTCGGCCGCGACCTCTTGGTGTGCTTGGTGTGCTTGGTGGTTCAACCTGGGCGCCCCGCTACGCAGGGTAGCAGTCTAGTCCGCCGACAGGCTGAGCAACAGGTCGAGGGCGGCGGCGGCGAAGGCGGCCATGTTGGCGGAGCGGTCGGCGCTCGCCGTCTCGAGCGTGATCGCGTGCTCCATCGGCCCCGAGACGGCGATGCAGGTGTGGCCCGCCGCATCGCCGTAGCCGTTGCCGGTCGGCCCCGCCGCGCCGGTCTCGGAGAGGCCCCAGGTGGCGTCGAAGCGCTCGCGCGCGGTCCTGGCGAGCAGGAGCGCGTAGGGCTCGCTGGCGGAGCGCATGCCGACCACGTCCTCGCGCGTGATGTCCAGCAGCCGCATGCGCGCCCGGCCGGTGTAGACCACCGCGCCGCCGAGAAAGTAGGCCGACGCCCCGGGCACGGCGAGCAAGGCAGCCGAGATCAGCCCGCCGGACGAGGATTCGGCCACCGCCACCGTCTGTTCGTTCGCCTTCAGCCGTTCGGCCAGGCGCTCTGCCAGCGGCATGAGACTCGTGAGCGGGTCCATCCGCCGCCTCCCTTAATTCGCCGTAACAACGGCTCTGAAAGCTTTTCCTAGCAATGCGATGTTGGCAAGGGTTCGACCATGCGCTCTCGCGTCGACGACCTCATCGAGCACTACGCCCACCCGGGCGAGAAGCTTGCCGACGGCCTGGTGCACGGCCTCGGCCTCGCCGCGGCGGGCGCGGGCGGGGTGATCCTGATCGCGCTCTCGCTGCTGAGCGGCGGCGGCGCCGGGCTCGCCGCGGCAACCGGCCTCTACGCCGTCTGCCTGATCGCCATGCTGGCCTGCTCGGCGCTCTACAATCTGACCAAGCCGACCCGCGCGCGGCCCTTCCTTCGCCGGCTGGACGAAGCGGCCATCTTCATCATGATCGCCGGCTCGTACACGCCCTTCACCACCCAGCGGCTGACCGGCGCCTGGGCGATCGGCATGACCGCGCTCGTCTGGACGCTCGCCATCGGTGGGGCGGTCGGCAAGCTATTCACAACCCGCCTGCCCGACTGGGTGTGGACGCTGGTCTACGTCGGGTTCGGCTGGGTGGCGCTGATCGCGCTTCGGCCCCTGATCCAGGGCGTGCCGGTCATCGCGCTCGCCCTGCTCGCCGCCGGCGGGCTGATCTACACCACCGGCGCGCTGATCTACCACAGCCGCCTGCCCTACCGCCGGGCCATCTGGCACGGCTTCGTCGTCACCGCCGCCGCCGCCCACTACGCCGCCATCTGCGCCGGCGTGGTGCTGGCAAGGCCGCTGCCGGGTCAGTAGCAGGCGCGAAAGCCGCGGACGCCCACGGCGGCCAAGACGGTGGTCTGGGTCGAGGTCGGGGGAAGTTCCGCCTCGACGCCGACGCCTCTGTGAACGCGTGAGCGCGCCGCCGACGGCATGCGCCGCGGCGTTCGATCGAGAAGGCTCCCCATCGCAGTCGGTTGTTGTTGCTGCTGCTGTTATTGCTGTGAATGCGTCCAACGAGAGCGGACTCTCGCCGAGACGGGGAACTCTACTCAATCGAAACGCTCGCGAACTGAGACGCATAAAGCACGGCCTAAACGCGCTCAGGAAATTGCTTAGCGGGGGCTGTTGGAGCCGCTCTGCGCACCGGACGCAAACGGCGGAATGCCAGCTCAATCTGCTTTGGGCCGAGGTCACGGCTTCATTGTTCCTGCTCCACGGGAGCAGCGCGCGAGGCGCGCCTTCGTGCCGCCGCGGCCCGGGTTAGGTCGTCGGTAACCGCTACCCGCCTAACGTGCGCGCCATGAGGAGTTTGGCAATTCATGCGGTCGAGATCCTTGTCATCAGGGCCGGGCCGGCGGGACTGACTTGCGTTCATAGGTTGGCCGGGCCGGCGAGGGTCTCAGGTATGCCTTGCGACGAGATCTCTGCCGACCGTGCGGACCAACTCATCAACGGCGCGCGTGGAAGCCTAGCGGGCGGTCGTTTCGTCCCGCGCCCCGCCACCGCATGATCCGGCCCTTGCCGCGCGTGGCGCCGGGCCTCGCCCAGCCAGCTGATGGCGCGACGGCCAGGCCGCTCGAGCGACCGATCCTCGAGCGCTGGGTGCTCGTGCTCGCCGCCTGGGCGATCGTCTGCCTCTATCTCGTCGTGACCAACGCCGGAAACCTGGACACCACGCTGGGGGATTCCGATGACGCCATGCGGCTGGTCATGGTGCGCGAGCTGGCGCACGGCCGAGGCTGGTACGACCAGCTGATCTGGCGCGTGCAGCCGCCGTACGGGTTCTGGCCGCACTGGTCGCGACTGCTGGACGGGGTGCTGGCCTCGTTGCTCGGGGTGCTGAAACTCGGTCTGAGCGAAGCGCAGGCGGAGTGGTGGATGCGGCTGCTTTGGCCGCTCTTGCTGATCGGGCCGGCGATCGCCGCCGGGCTGGCCATCACCGCGCGGCTCAATACCGAGCCGGTCGTGCGGCGCGCGGCGGTGATCGCCGCCGCCGTGGTCTGCGCACTGAGCCTGCCGCTCTATGCCCAGTTCCACCCGGGGCGGGTGGATCATCACAACGTGCAGATCCTGTGCTGGCTGATCGCGCTGGCCGGCGCCTGCGACGAAGACCGCAACCTCCGAGGTCCGATCGTGGCCGGCGCCGCGACGGGCGTCGGGCTGGCCATCGGCTTCGAGACCATCGTGTTCCTGGTCGCGATCATGAGCTTCTTCGGTCTGCGCTTCGCGGCAGATGCGGCCCAGGCGCGGCGGCTGCGAGCCTATGGCCTTGCCCTTTCGGCGACGCTCGTCATCGCGTTCGTCGCACAGACGCCGCCGGCGCGGTGGGGCCTTTCGGCCTGCGACGCCCTGGGGCTCAATGTCGTCGCAGGGTTGGGGATCGGCGCGCTCGGACTGGCGCTGTCGACCTTGCGGGCCGGAGGCTCCAGGATCGAGCGGCTGGCGCTGGTCGCAGCCGCCGGCGCGGTGTCAGTCGTCGTCTGCCTCGCCCTCGCTCCGCGCTGTCTGCACGGCCCTTTCGCCGACTTCGACCCGCGCATCCGTGCGATCTGGCTCGGCAACGTCCAGGAACTCACGCCGATGCCGCAGCTTCTGCGGAGCGACTTTCCGACGGCCCTGACGCTCCTATGCGCCATGGTGGTCGGGCCGGTGGCCTGGATCGCGCTTGGCTCGATGAGGTCCTTCCGCGAGCGGCCCGCCTACTGGCTGAACGGCGCGATGATCGCCATCGCCGTCGTCCTGGCCTTCGCCATGATGCGGATGGGCAGCTACCTCATGTGGGCCACCCTTCCCTCGACCGCGACGCTCGCCGCCGTCGTGGTGCGGAGGCTGGGCGGCGCAGCGCTGGACCCGGCTCGCGTCGCCGTTGTCGCCGCGCTCACCGCGCCGTGCGTGCTGGCCGCCGTCCCCATCGCCGCCATGCGTCTCGCTCCGCACACCGCGGCGGCCGGCGCGCCGCCGACGGCCAGTCGTTGCCTCGATACGGCCGCTTACGCCGATCTGGCCAAGCTTCCGGCCGGATTGGTGGCGGCCAACACCGACCTCGGCCCCTATGTGCTCGCGCACACGCCGAGCAGCGCCCTGGCCGCGCCCTACCACGCGAGCTTCGGCATCTTCGCCGCCTACCGCCTCATGGCCGCGCCAGCCTGGGGGCCGCAGGCCGCCGCAACCGAGCGCATGGCCCACCACCTTGGGGTGACCTACGTGATCGTGTGCCCCGCCTATGACGCCCAGACCGCCGGGCCGCCGTTCGCCGGCAATAGCCTGCGGACGGCCCTGGACGCGGGCCGCCAGCCCGCCTGGCTGAAGCGCCTGTCGCCAGGCGGGGCGAGCCCGCTGCAGATCTTCGCCGTCGATCGGTAGAGCAGACGCCCTTCCGGCTGCGCTCAGTGGGCCCGGGCGACCAGGACTTTTCGCCCCTGGCGCTCCGGTGAAGCCGCGGCGCGCGACCCAAGCTCGCGGCGGCGGCCGTGCTGACTGGGCTGGCGCTCGAGGGGTTGCGGCGCGCGATGTTCCCACTCTGAGCGGACGCAAGCGCGCTGGAGCAGACGCAACAATCGTTAGGCGCCGTTCCAGTCACCGACCTCGCGCACGCCGTATTTGCACGTCCCCAGGGACAGCCAACCCTTGCAGCCGCGAGACGTTGTCGAGGTTCTAACCTTGGAGTGCGCGCAGGGAAGCCTCGCGCGCCTTAGGCTCGTGGCAGCCTTAGCTGGACGGGCTCCCCACTCTGTTTGCGCATGCGATAGAACAACCTGAGATTGCTGCCTTAAAGATTGATTCATCGGAATATACTATCTCCGATAGTGTCCTGGTGATCGATTGGGAGTTGAACTATGGCCTCCGCCATGGGGTTGGCCGAGCGCGGGCGGCTGCTCGATACCCTGCGCTCCGGTCGCTGGGTCACGCCGGTGCGCATCCGGACCTATTCGATCGCGCTGGTCGGCGGTTACAGCGCAGCGATCATCGCTCTCGGGCTGACCGCCCATGGCGCGCTCGACTATGCCGGGCGACCACTCGGCGCTGACTTCGCCGATGTCTGGGCTGCCGGCCGCCTGGCGCTCGCGGGCAGGGCCGCCGCAGCCTACGACCCCGCTGTCCACTACGCCGCCCAGCAGGCGGCATTCCATCGCCTCGATGTGCCTGACTACAGCTGGGCCTATCCGCCGCAATTCCTTTGGGTCGCCGCCGCCTTGGCGAGCCTGCCCTACCTCGTCGCGCTGGCCGTTTGGCAGGCTGCGACGGCGCCGCTCTACCTGGCGACGGTCCGCGCCATCCTGCCCCGGCGGGAAGCGTTGCTGCCGGCGATCGCCTTTCCCGGCGCCTTCATGACCTTGATTCATGGCCAGAACGCTTTCCTTACCGTCGCGCTCCTGGCCGGCGGGTTGTTGGTTCTGGAGCGGCGCCCGATCCTGGCGGGCGTGCTGTTCGGGCTGCTCGCCTACAAGCCGCAGTTCGGCCTGATCCTGCCGCTGGTGCTAGCGTGCGCGGGCCGCTGGAAGACGTTCGCGGCGGCGGCCGCGACGGTGCTGGCCACTGCCGCCGCCTGCACGCTCATCTTCGGCGTCGAGATCTGGCGCGCGTTCCTGGACAATCTGTCTTTCGCCCGCACCGTCTTCCTCGAAGACGGGAGCACGGGTTTCCACAAACTGCAAAGCGCCTTCGCCGCGGTCCGGCTCTGGAGCGGGTCGATCGCGCTCGCCTATGCCGTGCAGGGCGCCGTCGCTGTGGCCGTCGCCGGCGCTACCGTCCTGTTGTGGCGAAGCGCCGCCGACATGCGCCTGAAGTCGGCGGGGCTCGTTACCGCCTGCCTGCTCGCGACCCCCTACAGCATGGACTACGACCTCGCGCTCTTGGGTCCGGCGCTGGCGTGGGTGACGGCGGTCGCCCTGGAGCGCGGCTTTCGGCCTTACGAGGCGTCGTTTCTGGCTCTCGTCTATGTCGCGCCGATCTGCACCCGCAACCTGGCCCACGCGACGCTCATTCCCCTCGGCTTCATGGCGACCGCCGGCCTGCTCGGCCTGGTGTTGCAGCGGGCGGTCGCGGAGCGGGGAGGTTGCCCGCCCTCAGTACGCGCGCGCGACCAGGATCTCTTCCACCCCCGGTTTTCCAGTGAAAATGCACGGACCGACAGTGTCAGGCTGGAAAAGCGGCGCGTTGCGGATGGTCAGCTTTAGCGACTTCAGCTGCTGCTCGACCGCGTCCAGCGCCGCGCCGGTGGGTTTCGACCAGGCGCAGCGGACCCAGCCCTTGAACGCCTCGTTGGCGTCCTCGTCCTCGGCCGCCGGGCCGAAGTAGGCGGCGAGGGCGGCGAAGGTCGCGATGTCGCTGCGGATATTGCCGTCCAGCCGCGCCTTGGCCTCGGCGTAGAGGCCGGCCTGGATCGCGGCCAGCTGGGCGGCGAGCCCGTCGGCGAAGTCCGCGCGGGGGATGCTGGTCGAGGCGATCCGCTCGTTCTCGCCCCACAGCCGGTCGCGGCGCATGTAGGTGACCTGGCCGCCGGCGGCATCGCGCGGGCCGATCTCGACGATGATCGGCGCGCCGCGGCGCACCCAGTCCCAGCGCTTGTCGGCCGAGCGTCCCGGCCGCGCTGTCGACCAGCACCCGCACCGGCTGGCCGAGCGCGCTCAGCCCCGCGAGCTCGGCCGCGACGTCGTCGGCATAGGCCAGCACCTCGGCGTCCTCCGGCTTGTCGCGCAGGATCGGCACGATCACCACCTGGCGCGGCGCGATGGCGGGCGGCAGGCGCAGGCCGTCGTCGTCGCCGTGGGTCATGATCACGCCGCCGATCAGGCGGGTCGAGACGCCCCAGCTGGTCGTGTGGCAGAGGCGAAGCTCGCCCGCCTCGCTCTGGAACCGGATGTTCTGCGCCTCGGCGAAGCTGGTGCCGAGATAGTGCGAGGTGCCGGCCTGCAGCGCCTTGCCGTCCTGCATCATCGCCTCGATGGAGTAGGTGGCGACGGCGCCGGGGAAGCGCTCGTTCTCCGGCTTCTCGCCGGCGATCACCGGCATGGCCAGGCACCGTCCTCGGAGAAGTCGCGGTAGACCTCCAGCATGCGTCATGGTCTCGGCCACGGCGTCGGCCGCGGTCGGCGTGGGCGGTGTGGCCCTCCTGCCAGAGGAACTCCGAGGTGCGCAGGAACAGCCGCGTGCGCATCTCCCAGCGCACGACGTTGGCCCACTGGTTGATCAGCAGCGGCAGGTCGCGATAGCTCTTGCACCCAGCGCTGGAAGGCGTCGCCGATGATGGTCTCCGAGGTCGGGCGCACGACCAGCGGCTCTTCGAGCTTGGCCTCCGGGTCGGGCTGCAGCTTGCCGTCGATCATCGCCAGCCGATGGTGGGTGACGACCGCCATCTCCTTGGCGAAGCCCTCGACGTGCTCGGCCTCCTTGGCGAAGAAGCTCAAGGGGATGAACAGCGGGAAGTAGACGTTCTCGTGCGCCCGTCGCCTTGATGCGGCGGTCGAGCTCGCGCCTGGATCTGCTCCCAGACGCCATAGCCCCACGGCTTGATGATCATCGCGCCGCGCACCGGGCTGGTCTCGGCCAGGTCCGCCTCGCGCACGACCGCCTGGTACCAGTTGGCGAAGTCGGCCTCGCGGGTCGCGTTCAGTCCACGTTCCATGGCCCGTCGTGAAGCAGGATTTGCAGCGCATGGCCAGCCGCAGATGTGGCGTGAGCCGCAAGATGAACCACGAAGGACACGAAGGAAGCCGGAAGAGCCGTGGCGCAGCGGCCAGTCCTGATTCTTCGTGTTCTTCGTGTCCTTAGTGGTGAAATGGGAGAAAGCTGCCGGGCTGCGCGCCTGACGGCTTTCCCGAAGCGCCCTTCCCGCCGCGCCCTCCTGCTGCCACACTGCTGCCAGCGGATTCGAGGGCAAGCGCGTGCGGCGGACAGAGCGGCTGTTCCAGATCATCCAGATCCTCAGGCGCGCCTCGCGGCCGGTGACGGCCGCCGACGTCGCCGCGGAGCTCGAGACGTCGCTCCGCACCGTCTACCGCGACATGGCCGAGCTGATGGCCCAGCGGGTGCCGATCCGCGGCGAAGCGGGCATGGGCTACGTGCTTGACCGCGGCTTCGACATGCCGCCGCTGATGCTGACGCCCGACGAGATCGAGGCCGCGGTGCTGGGCGCGCAATGGGTCACCGGCCGCGGCGACGCAGCGCTGGCCATGGCCGCCCGCGACCTGATCGCCAAGATCGGGGCGGTGATCCCCGACCATCTGCGCCCCTACCTCATCGACTCGACCGTCAGCGCTTCCGGCGGGCGGAAGCCGGTCGAGGACTCGATCGATCTCGCCCGGCTGCGCGCCTGGATCCATGCCGGGCGCAAGGTCGCGCTGACCTACCGCGACCAGGACGAGCGGCAGAGCGAGCGGGTGATCTGGCCGATCGGCGTCGGCTACTACGAGGCGGTGCGGCTGATCATCGCCTGGTGCGAGCTGCGCGGCGACTTCCGCCACTTCCGCGCCGACCGGGTCGTCGCCGCCGACTTCCTCGAGCAGCGCTACCCGGCGCGCCGGGCGGTGCTTTACGCCACTTGGCAAAAGGGGCTGAACGCCGAGCGGCAGACCTGGGCCGCCGAAGCCGGATCGCCCCGGGCGGCGCGGGCCTGAAATTGGTGAAATTGGGGACACGTACGATTTTCGTCGGAGCCGCATTTAAGTCGGCGCCGCGCGGCCTAAAATCGTACGTGTCCCCAATTTCTGCGGTACCCGCTTGACGGGCAAAATCGGCGGCTTCCGCCACGTGACTTCCACTTCTGATCGTGGGATGATTTCAGCCATTTCGGGACTGAGGGAGCGGATCGTGAGCGTGAGACATCTTCGGCCGGCGCTGATCGCGGCGGTCGTGTTCGCAGCCGGCTTGCCGGCTTCGGCCATCGCCTCGGGCGGCGGCATGGGCGGCATGAGCATGGGCTCGATGAATGGTCCCTCAAACATGCCCTCGATGAGCACGCCGACCTACGATTCGGCGGCCGAGTACCAGAAGGGCCTTGCCGCCCTGCAGGCCGGCAAGTGGCGCGACGCCGAGGACTATTTCAACAACGCGCTGTCAGTCGACCCGCGCAACACCGACGCCCTCTTCATGCTCGGCCAGGCCAAGGCCGGCCGCGGCGACGCGAAAGGCGCCCAGCGGGCTTACGAGCGGGCGCTGAAGGTCGATCCCAACCTGATCGCCGCGCGTCGCGAGCTCGCGGTCGTGCTGGCCAAGCAGAACCACCCCGACGACGCCAAGGCGCAGCTCGACATCCTGCAGCAGCGGGCGACGGCCTGCGGCGACACCTGCGCCGACTCTGCCGACCTGAAGGCCGCGATCGCGACTGTGACGGCGGCGCTGTCGCCGAAGACGGCGGCGAACCTGCGCCCGCCCAGCCTCCTGCTCACGCCCAGCCAGGGCGACAGCGCCTACGTGCAGGCCGTGCGGCTGATCAACCAGCATCGCTACGACCAGGCGCTGGCCGAGCTTCGGACCGCGCAGGCCGTGTTCGGCCCACACCCGGACGTGCTCACCTACACCGGCTACACCTACCGGAAGATGGGCCAGTGGGATAAGGCCGAACTCTACTATCGCGAGGCGCTGGCGATCGCGCCCAACCACGTCGGCGCGACCGAGTACTATGGTGAGCTGATGGTCGAGCGCGGCGACATCGCCGGCGCCAAGCGTATGCTGGCCAAGCTCGAGACCGTTTGCAGCTTCGGTTGCGTCGAGACGGAGGATCTGCGGCGGTGGATCGAAAAGGGGCCGCAGTCCTAGGCGCTCTTGCCGCTGCGGCGCTGCTTGGCGCCGACGGTCCCGATCTCAGCGTCATCCACGCCGCCCGCTGGCTCGCGCCCGGCGCTGACAAGGTCCGCGCGCTGGGGTCGATCGCGACCGAGTGCCTAAGCCGGCCGGCGGACGCCGAGAGCGCCTACTGGATCGAGGTCGGGCGCGCGGCGTTCAAGTCCCCGCTGCTGCTCGGCGGCCAGGCCGCGCGCGCGGGCCTCGCCTGCGACAGTTGCCACCAGGATGGGCGCAACAACCCCGACTTCTTCTTCCCCGGCGTCTCGGGCGCGCCGGGCACGGCCACGCGAGCGGCGCTGCTCTCCAGCCACCCGGCCGATGGGATCGACCATCCGAAGCCGATACCCAACCTCAGCGGTCCCAAGTCCAGCCTGAAGGTGAACCAGGACGTACAGGTCGCCGCGCTAGAGCCGTTCGTGCACGGCCTCGTCACCGAAGAGTTCGACGGCGCCGAGCCGCCGGCGGCGGTTATCAGGGGCCTGGCCGCCTACGTGCGCGCGCTCTCGCCCGAGGCTTGCCCGGCGCAAGCGCGCGAGCCGCTGACGGCGGCGGTCTACATCGACCACGCGCGCCGCGCGGCGCGCGCCAGCCTGGGCGCCCTCGACCGCGGCGACCCCCAGACCGCGGCCTTCCTCGCCCAGGCGGCGCGCAGCCCGCTCGGCTTGATCTACGAACGCTACGACCAGCCGGGCGCCGACCCCGCGCGCGCCGTTCTGCACGCCGCCGACCTCGGGCTGGCGGCCGCCGCCGAAGCGATCCACGACCACGACCCCCGCGCCCGCGACCGCCTGGTGGCCTGGCTCGCGGAGTCGGAACGCTGGGCCAAAGTCGTCGAGCGTGAAGAACCAGGATCGCTGTTCAATCCGCGGCGGCTGGCGCTAGAACGACAGCCGTAGCGCCGCCTGCATGACCGTCTGCGCCTGCGTGTTGGCATCGCCGGCGTTCTCCTCGCGGGCCGGTCGGTCGCTCCAGATGTGCAGCGCTTCGACGAGCAGCGTGGCGTGCCTGGAGAGGGGGCGCATGTAGTCGGCGGTTAGCGCCCAGCCGTGCTCCTGGGTCAGGCCGTAGTAGGCGTCGGTCGCATCCCTCGTCTCGAACAGGTCGAACCGGCCGGTCAACGCGTCGGCGTCACCAAGCCGGCGGCTGACCAGCACATAGGCGGCGCTGAAGTCGGTGTTGACCCATCGGTCCGGGTCGCCCGGCCCCATTTGCGTCTGGCCGAACAGCGCCTGGCCGAGCACCTCGGTCCGTTCGTCCGCCTCGAAGCGCGCGCCCACATCGATGAACCGCGTCCACCAGCCCCATTGCTCGTCGTAGACCGCGGTCGGATTGGCGCCGTTGTCGTAGGCGAAGGCGTTGAGGGAGAGCCGGTCGCTGGCGCGCCAGTCCAGGCGCACGTAGCCGCCGACGCGGCCGTCGAACTCGGTCAGCGGCGCTTCGTGCTGGGACTGCACGTATTCGAGGAAGTCGCTGACCGGCGGCAAACGGAAACCCCCGCCCACGCTTTCGCGCACGTTGTCGAACGACCAGCCGCGCAACGCGATGAGCTCGCCGGCATTGTCGTCGAACCCGAAGACGCCGCCGGTCAGGCCAACTTCCTGGTCACCGAAGGCGCGGCGCACGCTCGCCTCCGCGCCGGCCACCTTCACCTCCTCGCCGACCCAGCTGTTGATCGCCGAGGGCGTGATCGTGTTTGTCGTCGTCCAGAACGGCCCGCCGTTCTCGAGCGAGATGGGGGGATAGAACAGCCCGACGCGGACCTGGTAGCGCGTGTCGCTGCGCGGGGTCGGCTTGTAGAGCAGGAAGGCCTCGCCGATGTGCGGCCCGTTCTCGTGCTCCGGTTGCAGCTCGGCTTCGACGACGGCGCTGAGATTCCAGGCGAGCTGCGGCTTCCACGCGAGGTCGGCTTCCTCGAGCCGCGCAGCGCCCGCGAGCCGATCGCCGCCGCCGTCGATGTCGGTCTTGCCGAAGCCGCCGTTCAGCCACGACGGCTCGCCGTCGGCGGCGGCAAGCCGCAGGTCCAGGAGTCCTGCGAAGGACTCAGGCGAAAGAACGTCCGGCTCGGCCAGAGCGCTGTCGGCCGAGAGCAAGACGCCCGCCAGGAGCAGGAAGCGAAACACTGTAAATTTTCATGAGCTATAAGTTCTGACTGACCGCTCTTCTTCAGCCATAAAGGTCAACAACTCATTGAGCGGCAATGGTCGGGCGATCAGATACCCCTGGGCGAGGTCGCAGCCCATCCCGGAAAGCAGGGCCAGCGCGGTCGGCGATTCAACGCCCTCAGCGGTCACCTGCAGGCCCAGGCCATGCGCGAGGTCAACGGTCGAGCGCACCAGCAGCGCGTCGCGCTGGCTGGCCGCCATGGCGAAGACGAACGACTTGTCGATCTTCAGCTCATTGGCGCGGATCTGCTTCAAGTAGGCCAGCGAGGAGAGCCCGGTGCCATAGTCGTCGATCGCGACCTTCACGCCCGCGCTGGCGAACCGCTCGATAATGCCCAGCGCAACGTCCGGTTGCTCGATGACCGCCGTCTCGGTGATCTCGAAGCAGATGGGCGCGACGGCTCGCTCGAGCCTGGCCAGCGCGTCGGTGGCGAAGGCGTCGTCGTCGAGCAACCGGCCGGAGATGTTGATGGCGACCTCGAGCTCGAGGCCGTTGTCCTTGAACGTCCGCTGGTCGGCGACCGCCTGGTCGATCACCCAGTCGGTCAGGGGGCGGATATGCCCGGTGTCCTCGGCCATGCCGATGAAGGCGTCGGGCGGCACAAGACCGCGGGTGGGATGGCGCCAGCGCACGAGCGCTTCGACCCCGGTCACCGCGCCCAGCCTAAGGTCGTACTTGGGTTGGTGATGCAACAACATGTGCCCGGCGGCGATCGACTGGCGCATCTCGCTCATCAGCGAGAGGTTCTTCGCCGGGTCGCCGTAGAGAGCCTCGTCGAACACCGCGAACTTCTGGCGGCCGGCGCGAGCGACATCGAGGGCGATGTTGGCCCGCTCGATCAGCGAGATCACCCGCTCGCCCGGCAGCGGGTGCGAAGCCAGGCCGACTGTCAGGCTGACATCGACGGTGTTGTCGCCAAGGCGCACAGGCGCCTCGAGCACCGCCTGCATTTCGCCAACGATGGCGCGCGCCCCGTCGAGATCACGAGCGCCGAACACGACGCCCAAGACGTCGGTGGAGAGGCGCGCGACCCGGGCTTGCTTGTGCGAGCGCCGCACCGTGGCGCCGATCTCGCCGACCAGGTCGCCGGCGAGGTCGTAGCCGATCGCGCCCCGCACATGGGCGTAGCGATCCACGCCCAGGGCGGCGACGAAGACATCGCCGGCGCCGCCCACCCGTTCCAGGTGGCGCTGCAACCATTGGTGGTTCGGCAGATCGGTATCCGGGTCGTGTAGCGCCAGATGGGTGATCCGCCGCTCGCGTTTGCCGATCTCGGCGGCCATGGCGTTGAAGCTTTCGGCCAGCCGGCCGATCTCGTCACCGGTCTCGACCGCGACATCGATGCGCTCGCCGTTCTTGAGCCGTGTGGCCGCTTCGTCCAGCGCCAGGATCGGGCGCGTCAGGCTGCGGGCGAGCGCCCAGCTGCCGAGGACCAGCAGCATAAGGCCAGCGAGCCCGGTGAGGACTACCGCGTAGAGCAGCGGCTGGTAGGGCGCCATCGCGCGCGACATCGGATAGCTGAGCAGCAGCGCGGCCGGCGCGCTCGCGGAGAGCGCGGTCAGCGGCTTGATCATCACCGCGGTCGGCCCTTCGGCGGTCCTCAGCACCTGTGGGGCCCAGCTGTGGGCGGCCATCGCCTCGTCCACGTAGCCGCCGAGCCGGCGGTCAGCGTCTGACCAGCGGCCGGCACGATCGCGGTCGAGCACAGAGGCGTCGAGCGGAATAGCGGAGAGCCGCTCCAGCGCGGCCATCTGCGCGCGGTCGAGCTTGGCGGCGAACACCACCCAGCCCATTACCGTTGGCGCCAGGATCGGTTCCGACACGACCTCGTGCGGCGATCCGCCGATCGGCAAAACGCCGGAAGCCGCTTGGTCGCCCTCCATCGCCTGCAGCGCATCGGGGGTGACGCCGCCGAGCGGCGCGCCGTCGGCGACGATCAGGCGCCCGTCGGCGCCGATCATGAACGCCTGGTCGATACCCAGCCGGACCTTCAGGTTGTCGAGCGCCGAGCGGATCGTGGCCTGGTCGTTCGACGCGATCGCCTCGCGGAAGCCGAAGTCGCGAGACAACAGCCCCGCACCGTTCTCCAGCTGGGCGGTGCGCAGCGCCCAGACGCGGTCGAACACCGTGCCGCTGGCGACCAGCTCCTCGCGCACCAGCCGCGTCACGTTGTTGGACACCGCCGTGTAGACGACCAGCGAGATCAGCATGACGACGGCGGCGAAGAGGCCGGCGTAGAGGACCGTCAGCTTGGTGCGCAGGCGGCGAAAGGTGGGCATGTCAGTAGGACTGGTCGACCGGCGGCGGGTTGCGCAGCTCGACGACCACGATCTCGTGGGCCGCGCCGGTCTTGGGCAGCGTGATCGTACGGACGATCTCGTTTCCGGGCGTGCGCATGTAGGGATGCCAGATGTGCAGCACCGCCTGGCCCGCCGGCGCGCCGTGCACGGTCACCACCCCGTCGGCGGCGCTCTTGGCCGCGTAAGGCGTGTCGACCACCTTGATGAAGGCGATCATGTTGTCGTGGATGTTGCAGCCGAGCGCGATCGCGCCGGGATGGTCGAAACGCACGGTTCGCGTTTCGTCACGGCCGTAAAGCTTAAGCTCGAACGGGTGCGCCGGCGAGAACGAGTAGACGTGGTGGCGCACGTCGTCGCGGTTCGGGAAGGCCACCGTAGCCCCGGCCGGCACGATCAACACGAACGGATGGAACTGCAGGTTCTGCTGCACCATCTCCATCGGCCAGTCGAAACGGATCGGGCCCGAATGGGCGCCCTGCGCCGGGTAGAGGGTGGCGACCGCGTCGGGCACCGGCTTGCCCTGCGCGTTGCGCACCTCGACGGTCACGTCGGCCGCCCGGGCCGCGGCCGAGCCGATGAGGAAAAGAAGGAGAAAAGCCAACCCGCGCATAGCCTTATGCTATGCGGCACATTCGTGAATTCGCCGTAAAGCCTAACCCTGGATTGCGCGACCTATGCGGGCGATAACCGGCTACCGCGGCAGGTTGCTCGCCCCCATCAGGAAGGCGTCGACGGCGTGGGCGCACTGGCGGCCCTCGCGGATCGCCCAGACCACCAGCGACTGACCGCGACGCATGTCGCCGCAGGCGAAGATCTTCGGCGTGGTCGTGCGGTAGTCGGCGACGGTGGCCTTGACGTTGCCGCGTGGATCGAGCTCGACGCCAGCCTGCTCCAAGAGCGCGTCGCGCTTGGGACCCAGGAAACCCATCGCCAGGAGGACGAGGTCAGCGCGCAGGGTGAAGGCGCTGCCCGCGACCTCGCGCGGCTGCACGCGTCCGTCTGCGCCCCTGACCCACTCGACGCGCATGCACTCGAGCCCCTCCAGCACGCCGTCCTTGCCGAGCGGGCGCTTGGCTGTCGCGGCCCATTCTCTCTCGCATCCCTCGTCGTACGACGACGAAGAGCGCAGCTTGTAGGGCCAGTCCGGCCAGGCCAGTCCCTTGTTCTCACGCTCGGGCGGTCTTGCGACGATATCGAGCGAGGTGATCGAGGCGGCCCCCTGCCGCCCGGCGGTGCCCACGCAGTCGGAGGCGGTGTCGCCGCCGCCGATGACGACGACGTGCCTGCCTTTGGCCGTGATGCTCCCGTCCGGCGCAGCTGTCGCCTCGTCGTCGCCGGCGCCCCGCTTGTTCTGCTGGGTGAGGAAGTCCATCGCGAAGTGGATCGCGCCGAACTCATGCGGCGGCAGGTCCAGGTCGCGCGGCCACTCCGCCCCGCCGGACAGCACCACCGCGTCGAACTCGCCCATCAGCTCGTCGATGGCGACGTCGGCGCCGACTTTCACGCCGGTCCGGAACGCGACGCCCTCCGCCGTCATCTGCGCCACGCGGCGGTCGATGTGGTGCTTCTCCATCTTGAAGTCGGGGATGCCGTAGCGCAGCAGCCCGCCGATCCGGTCATTCTTCTCGTAGAGGACCACGTCATGGCCAGCGCGCGCCAGCTGCTGGCTGCAGGCCATGCCTGAAGGCCCCGAGCCCACGACCGCGACGCGGCGGCCGGTCTTCTCGGCCGGCGCCTGCGGCTCGATCCAGCCCTCGCGCCAGCCGCGGTCGACGATCTCGCACTCGATGGTTTTGATCGTGACCGGGTTGTCGTCGATGTTCAGCGTGCACGACTCCTCGCAGGGCGCCGGGCAGACGCGGCCGGTGAACTCCGGGAAGTTGTTGGTGGAGTGCAGGTTGTCGAGCGCTGCGCGCCACTGCTCGCGGTAGACCAGGTTGTTCCAGTCGGGGATCTGGTTGTTGACCGGGCAGCCGCGGGTCGTGCCGTCACGGCCGCCGTGGCAGAATGGGATGCCGCAATCCATGCAGCGCGCGGCCTGCTGCTTCAGCTCGGCCGCCGGCAGCGGGCGCACGAACTCCTTCCACGTCTTCAGCCGCGCCGTCGGCTTGTCGTAACCGCGGTCGTGGCGCTCGTATTCGAGGAAGCCGGTTGGCTTGCCCATCGTCTCTAATCCTTCAGGCGGTGGGCTATTCGGCTGCGACGGTCTTGGCGGCCCGCCGCTCAGCCTCGAGATCGGCGAGCGCACGGCGGAAGTCCTTGGGCATCACCTTGACGAAGTGGCCGAGCGCCAGCTCCCAGTTCTCGAGCAGGAACCGGGCGCGGGCGCTGCCGGTGTGCAGCAAATGCCGCTCGACCAGGATGCGCAGGCGCTCGGCGTCGTGGCGCAGCATGTCGCCCATGCCGCTGTCGTGCGCACCCGCCGCCCGCTGGCGCGGGCGCATCGCCTCCTCGCCCTGCTCGTTCGACGCCAGCGGCGCGATGCGCTCCAGGTCGACCATGGCCAGGTTGCAGAGCGTACCGAAGCGGCCGTCAGGATCGTAGACGTAGGCTATACCGCCGGACATGCCGGCAGCGAAGTTGCGCCCGGTCTGGCCCAGCACGGCGACCACCCCGCCGGTCATGTACTCGCAGCCGTGGTCGCCGAGCCCTTCGACCACGGCGACCGCGCCGGAGTTGCGCACCGCAAACCGCTCGCCGGCCACGCCCTGGATGTAGGCTTCGCCGGCGATCGCCCCGTACAGCACTGTGTTGCCGACGATGATGTTCTCTGTGGGCTCGAGCCTCGATTCCGGCGGCTGGCGCACGATCACGCGCCCGCCCGACAGACCCTTGCCGACGTAGTCATTGGCGGCGCCGACGAGGTCGAGCGTCACGCCGTGGGCGAGGAAGGCTCCGAAGCTCTGCCCGGCCGTGCCTGAGAAGCGCACCGAGATCAGGTCGTCGGCCAGGCCGGCGTGGCCGAACCGCCTGGCGATCGCGCCCGATAGCATGGCGCCGACAGTGCGGTTGGCGTTGCGGATCCTAAGCTCGAGCCTGACCGGCTGGCCGCGTTCGAGCGCGGGCCCGGCGGCCGCGATCAGCTGATGGTCGAGCGCTTTTTCAAGTCCATGATCCTGTCGCTCGGAATTCCAGGTCGCGACCGACGGGTCGACCAGCTCCTGGTAGAGCAGGCGCGACAGATCGATGCCGTGCGCCTTCCAGTGGTCGACAGCGGGCGCGACATCGATGCGGTCGACGCGCCCAATCATCTCGTTCAGCGTCCGAAATCCCATCTCCGACATGATCTGCCGGAGCTCCTCGGCCACGTAGAAGAAGTAGTTGATCACGTGCTCCGGCTGGCCGGTGAAGCGGGCGCGCAGCACCGGATCCTGGGTCGCCACCCCGACCGGGCAGGTGTTCAGGTGGCACTTGCGCATCATAATGCAGCCGAGCGCGATGAGCGGCGCGGTGGCGAACCCGAACTCGTCGGCGCCGAGCAGGGCGGCGACCGCCACGTCGCGGCCGGTGCGGATACCGCCGTCCGCCTGCACGGCGATCCGGCCGCGGAGGCCATTGCGCAGCAGCGTCTGCTGGGTCTCGGCGAGGCCGATCTCCCACGGCGAGCCGGCGTGGGTCAGCGACGTGAGCGGCGAGGCGCCGGTGCCGCCCTCGTATCCGGAGATGGTGACATGGTCGGCCTTGCACTTGGAGACCCCGGCCGCGACCGTGCCCACGCCCACGTCCGACACCAGTTTGACCGAGACCCGCGCCTCCGGGTTTGCGTTCTTCAGGTCGTGGATCAGCTGGGCCAGATCCTCGATCGAGTAGATGTCGTGGTGCGGCGGCGGCGAGATCAGGCCGACGCCCGGCGTCGAGTGGCGCACGCGGGCGATGTTCTTGTCGACCTTGTAGCCGGGCAGCTGGCCGCCCTCGCCGGGCTTGGCGCCCTGGGCCATTTTGATCTGCAGCATGTCGGCGTTGACCAGGTACTCAGTGGTGACGCCGAAACGGCCCGACGCCACCTGCTTGATCGCCGAGCGCATGGAATCGCCGTTCGGCAACGGCATGAAGCGGTCGGCCTCCTCCCCGCCTTCGCCGGTGTTCGAGCGGCCGCCGATGCGGTTCATGGCGATGGCGAGCGTGGTGTGCGCCTCGCGGCTGATCGAGCCGAAGCTCATCGCCCCGGTCGAGAAGCGCCGGACGATCTGGCTCGCCGGCTCGACCTCTTCGAGGGGAACGGGAGCGTCGGCCGGCTTCAGCCGCATGAGCCCGCGAATGGTCAGCAACCGCTCGCTCTGCTCGTTGATCGAGCCGGCGAAAGCCGCGTAGGCGTCTGGCAGCTTGCCGCGCACGGCATGCTGCAGGTTCGCGACCGACTCCGGCGTCCAGGCGTGATCTTCACCACGGATGCGGAAGGCGTAGGCGCCGCCCACGTCCAGCATGTGCCGGTAGATCGGCAGATCGCGGTAGGCGTCGCGGTGACGCTGCGTCGTCTCGGAGGCGATCTCGGCCAGGCCCGCGCCTTCGATCGTGGTCGCCGTACCGGTGAAGTACTTGTCGACGAACGCCGAGGAGAGACCGACCGCGTCGAAGATCTGGGCGCCGCAATAGGACTGATACGTGGAGATGCCCATCTTGGACATCACCTTCAGGATGCCCTTGCCTACCGCCTTGGTGTAGTTCTTCTGCACCTCCTCGGCCTTGAGCTGGATGCCGTTCGCAACGCGCAGCTGCTCGAGCGTCTCGAACGCGAGGTAGGGGTTGATGGCCTCGGCCCCATAGCCGGCCAGCACGCAGAAATGGTGCACCTCGCGCGCCTCGCCGGTCTCGACGACGAGGCCGGTCTGCATGCGCAGGCCCTGGCGGATAAGGTGATGGTGGACGGCCGCGGTGGCGAGCGCGGCCGGGATGGCATTGCGCTCGGCCGACAGGTTCCGGTCCGACAGGATCAGGATGTTGTTGTCGGCCAGCACCGCTTCGGTGGCCTGGTTGCAGATGCGCTCGACCGCCCGCTCGAGCCCAACGTCGCCGTGGGCGGCGGGGCCCGAGATGTCGATCGTGGCCGTGCGGAAGGCGCCGTCGACGAGGTTGGCGATCGCGCGGATCTTCTCCAGCTCGGCGTTCGACAGGATCGGCTGCGAGACCTCCAGCCGCTTGTGGGTGCCGGCATGGCGGCCGAGCAGATTGGGCCTCGGGCCGATCATCGAGACCAACGACATCACCAGCTCCTCGCGGATCGGGTCGATCGGCGGATTGGTGACCTGGGCGAACTTCTGCTTGAAGTAGTCGTAGAGCAGTCGCGGCCGCTTCGAGAGCACGGCCAAGGGCGTGTCGGTGCCCATCGACCCCACCGGATCGTCTTGCGCCTGCGCCATCGGCTCCAGGAAGAACTGAAGGTCTTCCTGGGTGTAGCCGAAGGCCTGCTGGCGATGCAGCAGCGCGTCCGGGTCATTCGGCGTGGGCGGCGGACCCCGCCCGAGCTCCGGCAGGTCCTCGAGCTTGTATTGCGTCTGCCGCAGCCACTCGTCGTAGGGCGCGGCTTCCGCCAACGTGCGCTTGATCTCCTCGTCGTCGACGATCCGGCCCTGCTCGAGGTCGATCAGCAACATCTTACCGGGCTGCAGCCGCCACTTGCGGGTGATCCGTTCCTCGGGGATGTCGAGCACGCCGGCTTCGGACGCCATGACAACGTGGTCATCGTCGGTGACCAGGAAGCGCGCCGGCCTCAAGCCGTTGCGGTCCAGCGTGGCGCCGATCTGGCGCCCGTCGGTGAAGGCGATCGCCGCCGGCCCGTCCCAGGGCTCCATCAGGGCCGCATGGTACTCGTAGAAAGCCCGCCGCTTGGCGTCCATGAGCGGGTTCCCGGCCCACGCCTCCGGGATCAGCATCATCATCGCCTGCGCCAGCGGGTAGCCGCCCGCCATCAGGAGCTCGAGCGCGTTGTCGAGTTTGGCGGTATCCGGGTCGCTCTCGAGCATCAGCGGCCACATCTTGTCGAGATCGGGCCCCAGCAGCGCCGATTCCATCGTGCGGCGGCGGGCGTTCATCCAGTTCATGTTGCCGCGCACGGTGTTGATCTCGCCGTTGTGCGCGATGAAGCGGAACGGATGCGCCCGCTTCCAGGACGGGAAGGTGTTGGTGGCGAACCGCTGGTGCATGAGCGCCAGCGCCGACTCCGTCAGCGGGTTGCACAGGTCGAGGTAGAAGGTCTCGAGTTGGCGGGCGAGCAGCAGGCCCTTGTAGACGATAGTCCGGCTCGAACAGGAGGGCATGTAGAGGTCGGTCAGGTCCGGCAAGTTCAGCGCCTTCGCCTGTCCCTCGAGCGGGTTCTGTGTCTGCTTGCGGATCACCAGGAGCTTGCGCTCGAAGGCGTCCTGGTCCCGCACGCCGTCGCCCTTGGCGATGATCGCCTGGCGGATCAGCGGCATCTCTTCGAGCACGGTCTTGCCGAGGCCGGTCGGATCGGTCGGGACGTCACGCCAGCCGATGAGCGTCTGGCCCTCGACGGCGACGAAGTGCTCGAACTGGCGCACGGCGAACTCGCGCGCCTCCGGCTCCTGCGGCAGGAAGCACATGGCCACGCCATAGTCGCCGGGCGGCGGCAGCGTGAGGCGCTTGTGCTCGGCCCAATCGCGGAACAGCGCATCGGGGATCTGCAGCAGGCAGCCCACTCCGTCTCCGACGAGCGGATCGGCGCCGACGGCGCCCCGGTGGTTCAGGTTCAACAGGATCTGCAGACCCCGGCGAACAATGTCGTGCGACTTGCGGCCCTTGATATTGGCCACAAACCCTACGCCGCACGCATCATGCTCGTTCCGCGGGTCGTAAAGACCCTGTCTGCCGTCCTGCCCCATCCGGGCCTCGCCTTTCGTCCGTCTTGCCCAACGCCATCCCTCGTCGCCAGGAGTTCGCTTAGGGAGCCTCCGGACGCGAGCCAAAGTCTCGCACGCTTTCGCGCCTTGCGCCATTTTGCCGGCGCCGCGGCATGAACCGCGGATCGGGGCGCCGGCAAGCTGCAAAGCAGCGTGGCCGCCGGGCCGCCCCGACCTGCCCGAAAGCCCGCCTGAATTAGGGCGGGCGTGATTTCAATCAAGTCACGAAAAGCGGCGCTTTGTTGCAAGTCCGGTCATGGTGAGCGCCGCCTTCACCACATCTGTCCGCGATCGCTTAAGCCTGCAGGGCTAGTCTCGCGCCGGGGCGAGCCAGAAGGACCATTCGATGGACGCCATTTCCGCGGCCCGGACCGGCGTCTTGAGCGCGGTTCAGGGCTTCGACGGCGCGAGCGCCGATTTCGCCAATGCGTTCACCCGCCACGGCGGCGAGAACGCGGCGAGCGCGGCCGTCAGCCTGATCAACGGCCGCAACGGCGTGCGCGCCTCCATCGCCGCGCTGAAGGCGGCCGTCAACACGCAAAAGGCCCTGCTCGACATCAAGGTCTGAGCGCCGCCGGCTCTCAAGATTCCCGCGGGTAGAGAACCATCTGCGTACAGCGGAAGAGCGCGATCGTCTTGCCGGTTTCGGCGTGCGTGGCCTCGGCGTCCCAGACCTGCGTCGTGCGACCGCCGTGGACGAGCCGGGCCTCGCAGGTGACGGCGCCTTCGGTCGCCGTTCCTAGGAAGTTCGCCTTGAGCTCGATAGTCGTGAACCCCACG
Organism: uncultured Alphaproteobacteria bacterium; assembly: GCA_963794315.1. Classification (GTDB taxonomy): domain Bacteria; phylum Pseudomonadota; class Alphaproteobacteria; order Caulobacterales; family Caulobacteraceae; genus Poindextera. Next base: position 2,029,536 of record CAWCDF010000002.1, on the reverse strand, counting down.
CCGCCCTCGGGCAGATGCTCCATGCAGCCGTAGCCGCAGGCCGTATCGACCAGGGCCACGACGCTCGCGGCGTGCAGGTAGCCGTTTGGCGCGACATGGTGCTTGGCGACGGCGACGCGCCCGCGCACGACGGCGGGGTCGTCCAGATTGATCTCAAGACCGAGCCGGTCGGGCAGGTAACCTTTCTGGCGCTCGGCGAAACGTTCGGTGGCGTTCATCGGCTGGCCCGGTCCATCGTTGACGTGGCCAGCCGAGTTGACGACGGCGCCGCAACGGCAGCCAAGCGTCTCCCAACGTAAGCGGCGATAAGTGATTGCCGAAAACCCGATCCTGGCCATATTGCGCGGGCGGCGGCCTCAAGGCCCGCCAGACGAGACAGTCAAGGAGGACGTCCGATGAAAGCCGCAGTGCTGCGGGAAGTGAACAAGCCGCTCGTGATCGAGGACGTCCAGATCGGCAAGCCCGGACCGCATGAGGTGCTGATCCGCACCGCCGCCTGCGGCGTCTGCCACTCGGACCTGCACTTCATGGAGGGCAACTACCCCTACCCGCTGCCGGCCGTGCTCGGGCACGAGAGCGCCGGGCGTCGTCGAGCAGGTCGGCTCCGAGGTGCGGACGGTGAAGGTGGGCGACCACGTCATCACCTGCCTTTCGGCCTTCTGCGGCCACTGCGAGGCACTGCCTCACCGGCGCATATGTCGCTGTGCCAGAGCCCCGACACCCGCCGCGACCAGGGCGACGAGCCGCGCATCACGTCAGGCCAGCGGGCCGATGAACCAGTACCTGAACCTCTCGTCCTTCGCCGAGCAGATGCTGATCCACGAGCACGCCTGCGTCGCCATCCGCAAGGACATGCCGCTCGACCGCGCCGCCCTGATCGGCTGCGGCGTGACCACCGGCGTGGGCGCGGTGATCCACACCTGCCAACGTGCGGCCCGGCGAGACCGTGGCCGTGATCGGCTGCGGCGGCGTGGGCCTGGCGGCGATCAATGGCGCGGCCATCGCCGGCGCGGGGCGGATCATCGCCATCGACACCTCGGCGGCGAAGGACAACATGTCGCGCAACTTCGGGGCCACCGACTTCATCGACGCCAGCAAGGAAGACCCGGTGAAGCAAGGTGATGGAGCTGACCGGCGGCGGCGTGCATCACAGCTTCGAGGCCATCGGCCTCGGCAAGACCGCCGAGCAGGCGTTCAACATGCTCCGCCGCGGCGGCACGGCCAACGTCATCGGCATGATCCCGGTCGGCCAGACCGTGACGCTGATGGGCGCCGCCTTCCTGGGCGAAAAGCGCATCCAGGGCTCGCTGATGGGCTCCAACCGCTTCCCGGTCGACATGCCGCGGCTTCGTCGACTTCTACATGTCCGGCAAGCTCAAGCTCGACGACATGATCTCGCGCCGCATCAAGCTCGAGGAGGTCAACGACGCTTTCGAGGAGATGAAGACCGGCCAGATCGCCCGCTCGGTCATCGTCTTCGACGCGTAGTCGTCGGACGCGCCGCGCCAGCGGTCCCGCCCTATCTGACCGCCAAGGACGCCAAGTTCGCCACGGTTCAGCGGTTGGCCGCAGCGCAGCGGCCAGTCCCCTTGGCGCTCTTGGCGAGCTTGGCGGTTGAATGCGGCTTCGCCGCGTTGCGGCGCTGGTAAGCCTGGGCCCTTATCGGGTAGGACCTCGCCAGCATGAGCGTGCAAGCCATCGTCATTATCGGCGCGACCGGCGATCTGGCGCAGCGGATGCTCTATCCGTCACTCTACTTCCTCGACGCCGAGGGGCTGTTGCCGCCCGAGATGCGCATCATCGGCGGCGCGCGGTCGGACCTGACCGACGAGGCGTTCATCGCCCGTGTCGAGGCGACCGTGCGCGAGCGCGCCGAGGGGTACTTCAATCCCGAGCTCTTCGACCGGTTCAGCCGGCGGCTCAGCTACGTGGTCGCAGACGCCGCGCGGCCGGCCTCGTTCCGCAACCTGACAAAGGCGCTGGCGGGCGCGCGCGAGGTGATCTTCTACCTCTCGACCTCGCCCAGCCTCTACGACTCGATCAGCGCCAACCTGCGCGAGGCGGAGCTCGCCAAGGCGGACAGCCGCGTGATCGTGGAGAAGCCTATCGGGTGCGATCTGGCCAGCTGCCGCGAGATCAACGACGCGCTGGCGCGCACCTTCGACGAGCGCGAGATCTTCCGCATAGACCACTACCTGGGCAAGGAAGCCGTGCAGAACCTGATCGCGCTCAGGTTCGCCAACACGCTGTTCGAGCCTTTGTGGAACAAGGTTTCCATAGACCACGTGCAGATCACGGTCGGCGAGACGGTCGGGGTCGAGGGCCGCTGGTCCTACTACAACGACTATGGCGCGCTACGCGACATGGTGCAGAATCACGTGCTGCAGCTGCTCTGTCTCGTGGCCATGGAGCCGCCCGCCAGCCTCGACCCGGATTCGGTGCGCAACGAGAAGGTAAAGGTGCTGCGCAGTTTGCGGGCCATCGCCGGCCGCGACGTCGAACGCAAGACCGTGCGCGGACAGTATCGCGCCGGCGTCGCGGACGGTGCGGCCGTCCCGGGCTACCTCGAAGAGGCCGGCGGCGGGCCGAGCGACACCGAGACCTTCGTCGCCGTGCAAGCCAACGTCGACAACTGGCGCTGGGCCGGCGTGCCCTTCTATCTGCGCACCGGCAAGCGGATGGCCACGCGCAGTTCGCAGATCGTCATCCAGTTCCGCGACGTGCCGCACTCGATCTTCGGCGGTGACGACCTGATCGCCAACCGGCTGACCATTCGCCTGCAGCCGGAGGAGGAGATCGCGCTGTCCTTGATGAACAAGACGCCGAGTCTCGAGGGGATGGAGCTTCGGCCCGGCGCCCTGAACCTCAGCCTGACCGACGCGTTCGCGGCGGAGGCGCCGCGGCGGCGGATCGCCTACGAGCGGCTGTTGCTGGAAGCGATCAAGAACAACCAGACCCTGTTCGTGCGCCGCGACGAGGCGGAGGCCGCCTGGATGTGGATCGACGCCATCGAGGAAGGCTGGCGGCACTATGGCGTGAAGCCCGCCGCCTACGCCGCCGGATCCTGGGGGCCTTCCGGCGCGTTCGCACTGACAGAGCGCAATGGGCAAAGCTGGTACGAGTAGCGCGATGGCCGACGACGACCGTCTGTTCGACGACATGGCGAGCCTGAACGCGGCGCTGGCGCTCGAGATCAGCACTCGGCTCGCCGAAGCGGTCGCGGCGCGCGGACGCGCGAGCCTGGTCGCCACGGGCGGGACGACGCCCGGCCCGCTCTATGACGCGCTCTCATCCCAGCCCGCGCCCTGGGCGCAGGTCGAGGTGACGCTGACCGACGAGCGTTGGGTCGACCCGGCCAGCGCAGAGTCGAACGAGAGCCTCGTGCGCCGGCGTCTGCTGGTCGACCGGGCCGCAGCCGCCGCGTTCGTGCCGCTGAAGAGCAGCGACGCCACGGCCCGCGACGCCGAGATCGCCGTTGACGCGGTGCTTCGCGCCATGCGGCGGCCGTTCGACGTGCTGATCCTGGGCATGGGCAACGATGGGCACATCTGTTCGCTCTTCCCGCACGCGCCGGAGCTCAGGATCGCCGCGGATCCGGCGGCGCCCTTAGTCTGCGCGGTCAGTCGGCCCGGCGCCGCCGGCGCGGCCGAGCGGCTGTCGATGACTGTGCCCGCCGTGCTCGGCTCGCGCTGGATCGCACTGCTCATCGAGGGCAAGCACAAGCTCGACGTCGTGGCCAAGGCGCGCGAGCCTGGCTCGATCGCCGAGCTCCCCGTTCGAGCGGCGTTGGGCCAGAGCGAAACGCCGGTCGAGGTCTGGTGGGCGCCGTGAGCGATGCCGCCGACGCCGACACCCTGATGCGGCGGCGACCGGTCATCCCAATCCTGACCATCGAGGACGCCGACCAGGCCGTCCCCCTGGCCACGGCGCTCGCTCAGGGGGACCTCGACGTGATGGAGGTCACGCTTCGCACGCCCGCGGCTCTGGCGGCGATAACCCGTATCGCGACCGAGGTCCCCGAGGTCATGCTCGGCGCGGGCACCGTCCTGAACCGCGACGACCTCGCCCGCGCGCTCGACGCCGGCGCGCGCTTCATCGTGACGCCCGGCCTCACCGACGACCTGATTGCGGCGCTGCTCGACTCCGCTGTTCCCCTCCTGCCGGGCGTGGCGACGGCCAGCGAGCTGATGCGCGGCCTGGATGCGGGCCTGACCCGCTTCAAGTTCTTTCCCGCCGAAGCGGCCGGCGGCGCTCCTGTGCTGGCGGCGTTCGCGGGCCCGTTCGCGACGGCGCGCTTCTGCCCGACTGGCGGGCTGGACGCGAAGAACGCGCCCGCCTACCTGGCGCTCCCGAACGTGCTGTGCGTGGGCGGCGCCTGGGTCGCCCCGCCCGCGGCGATCCGCGCCAGCGACTGGGCCGCGATCACCGGGCTGGCGCGCGAGGCGGCCACGCTGGCGCGCTAGCCGCCTTTCGCAGCGGCGCCCTCGCGACCGGTCCAGTCGACGATGCGGGTGAGCACGTCGGTGGTCGCCGCATCGAAGCCGTCCACGATCGCCCCGACGCGATCGTCGGCCGCCGGGCGCTGGCTCTCGAACACCTGATCGGCGATGACCTTGTGGTCCGCCGTGCCGATCAGCAGCGCGCGCACGCTGACGACCACGGTCGGGGGGGCCTTGGGGCCCCCAAGATAGCGCGCCTCGAAGCTCTGGACATCGAGCCTCAGGCCGACCGGCCCCGAGGCGGAGTCGCCGGCGCGAAGCAGGCGCGCCGGCCCGCTCGCACGATCGAAGGCCATCGTCTCGGCCTCGTCGAACAGCTGCGCGGCCGGTGCATCCCAGCGGGCGGCAGCGATGTAGGCCGCCTGGTCGCCATCGACGGTGAGGATCTGGCTGCCTTCGGCCTCGCTCGCGAACGCGGTCGGCAAGCGCTGGACGTTGAAACCGCGGGAAATCTCTGCCGCGTTGGTCGGGGGCGCCGCGACGGTCAGGCTATAGAGCTGGGCCGGCGTCGTCTTGGGCAGGAGGGAGACGCAGCCCGGGAGCGAGAACGCCACAGCGACGCAAAGGGCGGCTCGGAGGGGGCTGGTCACGGCTTCACCTGCACTTCCTTTGCCGGGCCCCTGCTCAAGACCCCCTGCGGGCTCTGCTCCAGCTCGTTCGAAAGGCGATTGAGCGACTCCGCCGCCTCCCTGAGGCTGGCGACGGCGCTGGTGAGCTGCGGCAGGCCGGTGTTGGCGAAGTCGGCGGTCGGACCCTGCAGCTTGGCGATCAGACTGCGCATGTCGGTCGCCGCCCCCTTGATCTGTTCCGCCGCATCGGCGGCGTCGTGAATAGCGCGCTTGCCGTCGCCGCCGACGAGGCCGTTGGCGTTGTCGCTGAGCTGCTTGATCGAGTCGGCGGCGCTGTCGATGTCCTTGAGCGACTTGTCCGCGTCGGCGAACAGCTGCCTCTCCTTGCGCGCCTCGTCCGCCACCGACTTCACGTCACCGAGCGTGGACGAGAAGTTCTGGATGTTCTGGTCCGACAGGATGCGGTTGATCCGGGTAAGCGCCTCCTCCGCAGACGTCAAAACCGTGCCCCCGCCGGCCAGCAGCGCCGAGAATGCCCCCGGTTGGCCGTGGATGATCGGGTATTTCCCCCCGTGGGCCAATGTCTTGAGCAGGGGCCGGCTCGCCGTGCCCGGCGTGATCTGGATGTAGCTCACGCCGGTGATCCCCTCCGGTTCGGCTGTGGCGGTGCTGTCCGCGCGTATCGGTACGTCGCTGGTCACCCGAACGCGAGCATCCACCTCGGTCGGATTGTCCTTGACCAGGCCGATATCGACGATGTCGCCGACTTTGATCCCGTTGAAGTGCACCTCGCTGCCCTTGGACAGTCCGTCGACCGGTCCTTGGAACACCACATCGTAGACATCGTACTGCTGAGCGAACGAGATCCGCGCCAGCCAGACGATGAACGCCACCATGCCGATGAAGATCATCAGCGAGGCGAAGCCGACCAGGGCGTAGTTGGCGTTCCGCTCCATCAGGCGTGCTCCCTGCCTTCGTAGGCGGCCGCCGCTCGCCCCCTGGGGCCGAGGAAGTACTGCTTGATCCAGGGGTGATCCAGCTTTTGCAGCTGAGCAATGGTTCCGACGGCAACGACGGTCTTGTCGGCCAGCACGGCGACCCGGTCGCAGATCGCATACAGGCTGTCGAGGTCGTGCGTGATCATGAAGACTGTCAGGTGCAGGCTGGCCGACAGGTCGCCGATGAGCTCGTCGAACGCCGCTGCGCCGATCGGATCGAGCCCGGAGGTCGGCTCATCGAGGAAGAGCAGCTGCGGATCGAGCGCCAGGGCGCGCGCCAGCCCGGCCCGCTTGATCATCCCTCCGGACAGCTCTGCAGGCTTGAGCGCGCCGGCTTCCGGCGGCAGCCCGGCCAGCGCGATCTTCAGTTCCGCGAGCTCGGATATGAGCTTGGACGACAGGCGCGTATGCTCCTGCATCGGGGCCGCGACGTTCTCCTTGACCGTCAGGTTGGAGAACAGCGCGCCCTGCTGGAACAAGACGCCCCAGCTGCGCTCGATCGCATCCCACTTGGCCGTCGAGGCGCGATCCAAGTCCTGGCCGAAGATCTTCACAACGCCGGCTTCCGGGACCTTCAGGCCGATCAAGGTGTTGAGCAGAACGCTCTTGCCGGCGCCCGAGCCGCCAACGACACCCAGGACCTCGCCGCGTCGGACACGAAGGTTCAGTCCATCGTGGACCAGGTGGTCGCCGAAGCGCGAGACCAGCCCGGTCACCTCGATTGGCGGCGCGTGCTCGTCGAGCTCCTCGTGCTCTTCGCCGGCGTCGCTCATATGTTCAGCTTCATATAGATGAGGGCGAAGACCGCATCGATCATGATGATAGCGAAGATGGCGTGCACGACAGCAGCCGTCACCCGCCGTCCGAGCGAGTCCACGTCGCCGCCCACCTCCATGCCCTGACGGCAGCCGATTCCGGCGATGACCAGCGCCATGACCGGCGCCTTGCTCATACCCACCCAGAAGTTCACCACGCCGACGTTCTCGACGATCCGCTGCAGGAAGAACGTCGGGCTGATGTCCTCGATCCACCAGCTGACCAAGAGACCGCCCGCGATACCGGCGAGCATCGCCGCGAACGTGAGCAGCGGGATGGTGATGAGCAGGCCGATGAACCTCGGCAGCACCAGCGCTTCGAACGGGTCGGCCCCCATGATGCGCATGGCGTCGATCTCCTGCTTCATCTTCATCGCGCCGATTTCGGCGGCGAAGCTGGAGGCCGAGCGACCGGCAAGCAGCACCGCGGTGATGACAATAGCGAATTCGCGCAGCACGCCGATGCCGATCAGTTCGACCGAGAACACCTGCGCCCCAAACTGGGCGAGCTCGGTGGCGCCGAGGAATCCGATGACCGCGCCGATAAAGAAGGTCGTGACGACGACGATCGGGATGGCGTCGAGGCCGGCGCGCTCGGCGATGTTGAAGGTCGGCGCCCAGCGCATCCGGCGCGGAAAGGCGATCGTGCGCGCGATCACGATCAGCAAGTGGCCGGTGAAGGCCATGGTCTCGTAAGCCTCGACGCCGACGCCGACCAGACCCCGACCCAATCGCTCGAGGAGATCGGTCAGCGGCTGGTTGCGGACCTCGGGCACGGGCGCCGCCGTCAGTGCGCGGGCGACCAGCTCCAGGAGCCGCGCCGTGCGTCTGGGCGCGTGAATCGCCTCGTGCGGCACCCGCCCCTCGACCGCGCGCAGGATGGCGAAGGCCCCGGCGGTGTCGCACCGGCCAATGCCGCTCAAGTCGAGCCTGGCCGACGTCACGTCGTGCAAGGCCTCGCTCAGGCGGTCGGCGGCCGAGCCCATCTCCACGGCCGTCCAGTCGCCGGTCATCACCGCGGTCGGCCCGGCGTCGGTCTGTGTAAGGGTGAAGTCGGCAGGGCTGTCCATGGTCCGGTTTTGCGCCCAGTGTATCGCCGTTGAAGTGACCGAGACCCGACAGGAACCGCAATCGAGCCCGCACGGCAACCTTCACCTTGCGTCGGCCAAGCGCAGTTAGCCCGCGCTTAAGCGTGATCTGCGATGTCTGGCGGCATGGAGCTGAGCCCGACCCCCTCCGTAGAGCGGCCGCGCGTGCGCCTGCTGGGCGGCGAGGTCGACGCGGTGACGCCGGACGCGGTGATCGCCTTCACCGAGGCTTGCGTCCGCGCCCATGCGCCCGCCGTGATCGCCAACCACAACCTTCACAGCCTCTACTGGCTCCGGCGCGACCCCGAGATGGCCGCTTTCTACGCCGGCGCCGACCTGGTCGAAGCCGACTCCCGGCCGCTGATCGCCTGGGGGCGGTTTCTCGGCCGGCCGATCGACGGCCGTTGCCGGGCGACCTACCTTGACTGGCGCGACCGCTTCTGGCGAGCGGCGCAAGCCGGCGGCTGGCGCGTCTTCCACCTGGGATGCGCGCCGGGCGTCGGCGAGCGGGCGGCCGAGGCGCTCAGCGCTCGCTGGCCGGGCGTCGAGATCGGCCAGCGCCACGGCTTCTTCGACATGCATGATGACGCCGAAACAGCTGCGGTGGTGGGCGAGATCGCCGCCTTCCGGCCGGACGTCCTCCTGGTCGGAATGGGCATGCCGCGGCAGGAACGATGGGTCGCACGCTTCCGCGACCGGCTTCCGCCTTGCGTTATCTTCACCGTCGGCGCCGCGTTCGACTACGAGGCCGGCGTGACGCCCGCGCCGCCGCGGTGGAGCGGCCGGCTGGGCGTCGAGTGGCTGTTTCGCTTCGCCGCCGAGCCCAGGCGGCTATTCTCCCGCTACTTCATCGAACCCTGGAGCCTTATCGGCCCGGCGCTCGCCGATCTCACCGGACGCTAAGCGCGGCTCCTTAGCCAGGCGGCGACCGCCCAGGCGTGGCTGTCGTGCCGGAGCTTGACGAGCGCCTCGGCGGGCGTCGCCCAGACCAGCTCGTGGTCGTGCTCGACCTTCAGCTGCGGCCGCTCGCCCTCGAGCGCCGCCTCGAAGAAGCCGCCCTGGCTCAGGAACGGCTCCCGGTGGGCGCTGATCATGTATTGCTCGGCGGCGGCGACCCGCCTGCCGGCGGAGACGAGGAGACCCGTTTCTTCGCCAAATTCGCGCCTTAGCGCCTGTTCTTCATTCTCGCCCGGATCGATTCCGCCGCCCGGCAGGTCGAAGAACGGCGGTCGGTCGGAAAGCGTCACATAGACCAGCGCCAGTCGCCCATCGCGCTCGAGCAAACCATACGCGGCGGGCCGCGCGCGATAGTCCAGGCCCGGCTCGGGCGCGCCGAAACGGAGCGGCGGATCGTCCACTAGTCGTTCCCATAGAGCGCGTCGTAGGGATCGAGCCCGCCGGTCACCACCTCGTCGACGGCGATGGCGGGGTAGCCGACCTGGGCGTGCGCGCTGGCGTTCCAGGCGGCGACGGTCAGGTCGCGCAGCTCAGAGGCGCCGGCGGCGACGCGCTCGACGGCGAAGGCGGCGCCGGCCGGATGCTCGCCCAGCATGCCGCCGGCCTTCTGCATCTCGTAGAAGGGCACGACGGTCGCGGCCGTCTGCGCCAGGTACTCGGCGGTGCAGGTCTGGATGTCGCGGCAGGCTCTCAACGGCGTCATCGCCGCCCTGACCGCGTCCAGCGACACGAACGAGCGAACGAAAGGCCCTTCGAACGGAACGTGCACCTTGTCCTGCGTGTAGCCGCCCGGGTTCGGATAGTTTCCCCAGCCGTTGTAGTGCACCGAGACGTGCATCGGCTGGCTGCCGTCGCCGACGTAGTGCGACCAGTCGCCCAGATCGGCGAGGATCAGGTATTCGCGCCGCGCAAGATCGTGCTCCTCCCAGGCCTTGCGCCCCGGATCGTGCTCGCGCGGGATGGCCGCGGTCAGCACCCGCCAGTAGGCGAAGTCCATGACCAGCTGCTGCCAGCCGTCGACGATCGAATAGGGCAGATAGCCGGCGTGGTAGCTGTCGGAGCCGACCGCGCGGAGCGCGGCGTCATACTCCGAGCGCGTGAGCGGCAGCGCGTCCAAGGCCGGGCCACCCAGGACCTTGCCGGAGTCGTCCACGTCGAGGAAGTGGCCGGGGTCGCGGGTCGTGTCGTGCGTCTTGCCCGCGCCGCGCCAGCGGTCGGGCTCGCGAGCAAGCTCGCCCAGGTCCTCGATGGCGCGCTGGGTGTGGAGAAAGGCTGGGAGGTCGGGCGGCAGCGCCTGGGCCGCGGCGACTCCGATGATCCGGTGGCCCGTGGCGCCCCAGGCGAGCGCCTGCGTGGCCGCGCCGAGCACGAGCGACGCCGCGCAAGCGGCGCTGGCGATCTGGGCGGCGGCGCGTGATGTGCGCATAAGCGTCCCCTAGTCCCTGATATTGAGCGCCTGCTCGCAGCGGCCGATCCAGCCCTGAACCCGTGGGTATCGAACCAGATCGAAGCCGCCGTCGCCAGCCCAGCGGGTGTAGGCAACCAGCGCGATGTCAGCGAGACTGACGGCCGCGCCGAGCAAGAAGTCGCGGCCTTCGAGGCCGTCGTCCAGGCGCTTCAGCGCCGCGTTTCCGCGCTCGACCAGCCTGGGCTCGAGGTCGGTGACCCCCTTGGCCTGGAACTTCACCTGGAAGCGAGCGACCGCGATCGCCGGCTCATGGCTGTACTGCTCCCAGAACATCCACTCGAGCATCCTGGCGCGCTGAAACGACTCGCCAGGGATCAGCGCCGAGCCCTCGGCCAAATAGAGGATGATGGCGTTGGACTGGGCGAGCCTGCGGCCGTCGGCGAACACAATCGCGGGAACCTGGCCGACCGGATTGACCTTCAGGAAGGCCGGCTTGCGTGTGTCGCCGGCCACGACGCTGGTCTCGATCCACTCGTAGGAAGTTCCGATAAAGTCGCATGTCCATTTCACTTTCAGGCAATTGCCTGAGATGGAGTCGCCGTAGATTCGCAACTGCCCGCCTCCCCCCGGCCGGTCTGAAAACCCGCTTCCCCATCCACCCTGCGGCAGGGAAGTCAAGACTTGACCTCACAGGCTCGGCCGTTACGACTTTGCCCCGCACGCCGAGACGAGAAACGGACGGGGGGACGCTGATGAGGCGCATCCTGGCATGCCTCGCCACGCTGACGCTGACGGTCACCGCGCCCGCGGCCGTCGCCGGGCCAGCCCACACCCACGACGCGATCGGCGTTATCATCGCCGCCCTCAGTCCGCAGCCCGCCAGCAACGGTGCCTGGAATCTGAAGGCGACGCTGTACCATGGCGGCGGCGCGATGAGCACGCACGACTCGATCGGCTGCCGGGTCTCGCCCATGCGCACGGTCGCGATCGACCGCAACCTTATTACGCGCGGCGCCATCCTGTTCATCAAGGAGACGGTGGGCCTGCTTCTGCCCGACGGCGGGCGGCATGACGGCTACTGGTACGCTTCCGACACCGGCGCGCTGATTCGCGGCCCGCGGATCGACCTGTTCACCGGCCCGAACCAGGCCTCGATGCACACGCTCCTGCCTCTCAACTTGAAGACGCTGACCGTGACGAAGGTCGGCGAGTTCAAAGGCTGCCCGCCCGTCGACGGCTCGGAGACGCTGACTCGGATCGCCAAGGTCACCGGCGCCTCCGGCAGAGCCCTCGAGGCGAAGTGGACGCTGCCTGAGCGGCCGCCGCTGTTGCGTGCTGCCTACGAGACTCCGGCGGTCGGCGTCGACGGCTGGCTCAGGCCGAAACAGTCGCCTGCGCAGAGCTGGGTCGACTTCCGCCTACCGGACATCGCAGAGTAGCGAGCCGCTTAGAAAAACTAATACGCGAGCGCTGAAAAAGCGGGGGCTTACAGGCGGTTACGCCGCGATCACGCGTTGACTTTCTGACAGCCGCCGAGCATCTGAAGCGCGCCATATTGGGGCGCGCGCCGCCGTTCCCTGGCGCTTGAACCGACACGCCCGCCGTTCGTACGCGACGCGACACCGCATCGATGGATTGTTGATGACCACGAGCCTGACCCTCGGCTTCGACGCGACGTTCGAAGCTCTGCACGAGCGGGAGGGGCTGGCCGCACTTGATGCTCGGTTCCTCCAGTATCTCGGCGCGCGGGACGAGGCGCTTCGGGCGAGGCTGGCGGCGGCCCGCTCCGCGCCAAGCGATCTGCCGCGCGGTGAAGAGTTCTGAGCTGATCCTCGAGCTTGCGCCGATCCTGGAGAGCTTCCTCGGCGAGCTGTTCGGCGTCACGGGCGAGCTCGCCCAGATGCGCGCGGCGCGCGACGGGCTTGCCGTGATCTTCACGATGAAGCGGCTGTTCGTGCAGCGCCGTGCAATCCGCAAGCACGCCGACGCCGAGACGTTCGACGGGCGGGCCCTGCGCAAACGGCTGGAGCCGCTATTGGGCGGCGACCTCACCGAACTCGCCTTCGCGACGCACGTCGACGCCTGGCTGAAGGCGGAGGACGCGCATGCCGAGGCGCTCGATCTGGCCTCCCGCTACGCCGCTTGGGCGACCCTCAGCGAAGCCGGTCGCCGCGAGCACCACGCCGGAGTGCTCTTCAAGGCGCCGGGGAAGACCGATCCGTTGCGGCTCGTCCCGGTCGAGGACGACCCGGTAAGCGGGATTTCGGCGCTCGGGCTCGCGGTCTCACATCGCCGCCGGCGCGAAGGCTTCGGCCTCACCGACGCCGGCACGGACGTCACCGGCGCCCTCGACCAGGCCAACTACTGCATCTGGTGCCATAATCAGGGCAAGGACAGTTGCTCGACCGGGCTGAAGGAGAAGACCGGCGAGTTCAAGAGGAGCCCGTTCGGCGTGGTGCTCGCCGGCTGCCCGCTGGACGAGAAGATCTCCGAGATGAACCTCGGCGCAGCGCAAGGGCTGACCATCGGCGCGCTGGCGATCGCGGTCGTCGACAACCCGATGATCGCCGCGACCGGCCACCGGATCTGCAACGACTGCATGAAGGCCTGCATCTACCAGCGGCAGGACCCGGTCGACATCCCGCAGATCGAGACGCGCATTCTCAAGGACGTGCTGGCGCTGCCCTGGGGCTTCGAAATCTATTCGCTCTTGACCCGCTGGAACCCGCTGAATATCCAGCGACCCCTGCCGAAGCCGGCCAGCGGCCACACGGTGCTGGTCGTGGGCCTCGGTCCGGCCGGCTTCACGCTGGCTCACCACCTGATGAACGACGGCCATGCGGTCGTCGCCATCGACGGGCTGAAGATCGAGCCGCTTGATGCGGATATCTCGGGGATCGACCCGGCCGGCGCGCGCCGCCCGCTTCGGCCGATGCTGTGATTTGGAGCAGCTGCGCGAGCCGCTCGGCTCGCGAGTGATGGCCGGTTTCGGCGGCGTCGCCGAGTACGGGATCACCGTCCGCTGGGACAAGAACTTCCTCAAGCTGATCCGGCTGCTGCTCGAGCGCCGCTCGCAGTTCCGCATGTTCGGCGGGGTCCGCTTCGGCGGCGCGATGACCATCGAGAGCGCGTTCGAGCTCGGCTTCGACCACATCGCGCTCTGCGCCGGCGCCGGGCGGCCGACCATCGTCGGGATGAAGAACGGGCTCGCGCCGGGCGTGCGGCAGGCGTCCGACTTTCTGATGGCGCTGCAGCTGACCGGAGCGGCCAAGACCGACAGCATCGCCAACCTCCTGGTGCGGCTGCCGATCGCCGTGATCGGCGGCGGCCTGACCGCGATCGACACGGCGACGGAGGCGCTGGCCTACTATCCGCTTGCAGGTCGAGAAGTTCCTCGCGCGTCACGAGGCGCTGGTCGCCCAGCGCGGTCAGGCCGCCGTCGAGGCGGGCTGGTCGGCGCACGACCGCGAGGTGGCGAGCGAATTCATCGCCCATGCGCGAGCGATCCGGGCCGAGCGCGCAGCGGCCAGGCGGGAAGGCAGGCCAGCGAACGTGCTCGAGCATGTTGCGGGGCTGGGGCGGCTCGACCATCTGCTACCGCCGCCGCCTGATCAACTCGCCCAGCTACACGCTGAACCACGAGGAGGTCGCCAAGGCGCTGGAAGAAGGCATCCGGTTCGCCGAGGGCCTCACGCCACTCGAGGTGGTCGTCGACGAGCACGGCTGGGCCAAGGCGCTGATGGTCAGCCTCGACCACCGGGAGGCGGAAGGCGAGGCGTTCGCGACCGAGCAGGCGCTGCCGGCGCGCACCATCCTGGTCGCAGCCGGCACCCACCCGAACACTGTGCTGGGCCGCGAGGACGCGACCCACGTCGAAGTCGCGGGACGCTATTTCCAGGCGGTCAGCCTCGCCGGCCAGCCGGTCACGCCCGAACAGGTCACCAAGCCGTCGAAGGTCGAGGTGCTGGCGAGCGTCGAGGCGGACGGACGGGCGGTGAGCTTCTTCGGCGACCTCCACCCCTCGTATGCGGGTAACGTCGTCAAGGCGATGGCGAGCGCCAAACAGGGCTATCCGGTCATCAGCGACATACTGGCGGCCCGCACGCCTGCAGCCACGCCGGCCGCGCTGTTCGCCACGCTGGACCAGGACCTGCGCGCGACCGTGCACGAGGTCGTCCGCCTTACGCCCAATATCGTCGAAGTCGTCGTCCGCGCGCCGATGGCCGCCCGCGCCTTCCAGCCCGGCCAGTTCTATCGTCTGCAGAACTTCGAGACCCTCGCCCCTGGCGACGCCGCCACGCGCCTCGGCATGGAGGGGCTGGCGATGACGGGCGCCTGGACCGACAAAGATCGCGGCCTGCTCTCGATCATCGTCCTGGAGATGGGCGGCTCGTCCGACCTCTGCGCCCACCTGACGCCCGGCGAGCCCGTCATCCTGATGGGTCCGACCGGGCACGCCGACCGAGTTGCCCGAGGGCAAGACGGTGCTTCTCATCGGGGGCGGCCTGGGCAACGCGGTTCTGTTCTCCATCGGCCAGGCGCTGCGCGCCAAAGGCAACCGGGTGGTCTACTTCGCCGGCTACAAGCGGATCGTCGATCGCTACAAGGTCGAGGAGATCGAGCGCGCCGCCGACGCCATCGTCTGGTGCTGCGATGAGGCGCCGGGCTTCGAGCCCGACCGTGCCCAGGACCGCGCTTTCGTCGGCAATATCGTGGCCGCGCTCGAGGCGAACGCCGACATGCTGCCCGACGTCGACCATATGATCGCCATCGGCTCCGACGCCATGATGGGCGCCGTCGCCCAAGCCCGCCGCGGCGCGCTCGCCGCGCGGCTCAAGCCGGGCGTCAAAGGCGTCGCCTCCATCAACTCGCCGATGCAGTGCATGATGAAGGAAATCTGCGCCCAGTGCCTGCAACTGCACCGCGACCCCGAGACGGGGGTCGAGAGCGTCGTCTTCTCCTGCTTCAACCAGGATCAGGACATCGACGTCGTAGATTTTGCGAGCCTGCGCGCCCGCCTCGGCCAGAACGGCGTCCAGGAGAAGCTCACCCGCCAGTGGATCGACCGCACGCTCAAGACGCTGCACCTGCGCGTCGGCGAGGCAGCCGAATAGGCTGGCCCAGAGCGCATTGAGACCTAGCTGAACCGCCGATTGGCAGATCATCCCCCGTTGGGGGAGGATTGGAGGCAGATCTCGCCTGGTCTCAATGCGCTCTAAATGTCCCCGCCCACTTCGACGGCGGGTGTCGCGCGCTCGAGGTGGATGCCGCACTCGGTCTTGTCGGAGCCGGCCCAGCGGCCGGCGCGGGTGTCGCGGCCGTCCTCGACCGGCGCGGTGCAGGGCCAGCAGCCGATCGACGGATAGCCGAACGCGACCAGCGGATGCGCCGGCAGATCGTGCTCGGCGGCGTAGGCGTCGATCTGCGCCTTGGTCCAGTTGGCCAGCGGGTTGAACTTGACTTGCGGGCCGCCGTTCTCGACCACCTGCAGCCGCAGCGCGCTCGCCGCCCTGGAAGCGCTTGCGGCCGGTGATCCAGCCGTCGAAGCCTTCGAGCGCACGGTCGAGCGGCAGCACCTTGCGGATGTGGCAGCAGGCGTCGGTGTCGGTCTTCCAGAGGTCGGCTGAGGGGTCGTGCACCGCCAGATCCTGGAACTGCGGGCGCAGGTCGCGCACGTCGGTCAGGCCCGAGCCGCGCGGCCAGCCGCTGCCGATAGTCCAGCGTCTGGCCGAACAGCATGCCGGTGTCGAGAAACAGCACCGGGATGTCCGGCTTGATCTGCGGCGGCCATGTGCAGCAGCACCGCCAACTCCGCTCCGAACGACGAGACCAGCGCCAGGCGGTCGCCCAGCGTCTCGATCGCCGCAGCGATGATCGCCTGCGGCTCGGCGTCGCGCAGCTCGTTGTTCAGCCGCGTGACGAGAGGGGCGGTTTCGCCGTCATACGCCATGGCCGGCCTCCCGGCTGTTGCGTTCGACATAAATCGGCTCGCGGCCATCGGCGGCGCGCTGATAGACGTGGCGGAAGCGCGCTCGCGGCCTCGGCCCACGATCCGGGCGCCGATCCGTCCGCCGGCTCGAAGGCGTCGAACCCGCAGCGGGTCATGAACAGCGCCTGTTCGCGCAGAACATCGCCGACCGCCCTCACCTCGCCCTTGTAGCCGTAGCGCTCGCGCAACAGTCGGGCCGACGAGTAGGCGCGCCCGTCGCGGAACTTCGGGATGACCAGTGCAACGACCGCGATGCGCGGCAGGTCGTAGGCCAGCGTCGTCCACGGTCTCGCCGGCTTCGACGCGCACGCCGACCCCCCGGCCGTCGGCGAGCAGGCCCTCGCCCTCGGCCTGGAAGCGGGATATAGAGACGATGACGTCGCCGAGCGGGGTCGGCTCGTCGTCGGGAACGTTGGTGAAGCGGTCCTCGGCGGCCTCGAAGCTGCCGTCGATCAATCTAATGAGCGTCGGCATAGACGGCCTCCTTGAACGGAGCCAGGCCGGTCCGCCGAAAGGTGTCGAGGAAGCGCTCGCCGTCCTTGCGCTCGCGCAAATAGACTTCGACCAAGCCGTCGATGGCCTCGGCGACGCGGGGGGCGGGCAGCGCCGGCCCGAGGATCGTTGCCGACCTGGGCATCCTCAGCGCCGGAGCCGCCCAGGGTGAGCTGGTAGTACTCCTCGCCCTTCTTATCGACGCCCAGGATGCCGATGTGGCCCACGTGGTGATGGCCGCACGCGTTGATGCAACCCGAGATCTTGATCTTCAGCTCGCCCACCTTCTCGGCCAAGTCCTGGTCGGTGAAGCGGCGGGCGATGTCCTGGGCGATCGGGATCGCCCGTGCGTTGGCGAGCGCACAGTAGTCCAGCCCGGGGCAAGCAATGATGTCGCTGACCAGGTTGATGTTGGGACTGGCGAGCCCGGCCGCGCTCAGCGCCGCATAGACCGCCGGCACGTCGTCCAGCGCCACGTGCGGCAGGACGAGGTTCTGCTCGTGAGTCACCCGCACCTCGCCCGCGGAATAGCGCTCGGCGAGGTCCGCCATGACCTCCATCTGCTCCGACGAACAGTCGCCCGGCGTCTCGCCAACGGTCTTCAGCGACACGTCGACGATGGCGTAGCCCGCCGCCTTGTGCGGGTGAACGTTGTTGCGCGCGAAGCGGGCCAGGCCGGCGTCGGCCGCCCTCGCCGCCTCGAACGTCGCCGATGCGGCCTCCCGGGCCGGGAGCTGGACCTGGAAGAAGCTGCGGATGCGGGCGAGCTCGGTGTCGGGCAGGTCGACAGCCGAGGCGTCGATCTGCGCCCACTCGGCCTCGACCATCGCGGCCGAACTCCTCGGCGCCATAGCGCGCGACGAGGATCTTGATCCGCGCCTTGTTCGGGTTGTCGCGGATGCCCAGGCGATTGTAGACGCGCAAGATCGCCTCGATGTAGGAGAGCAGCCGCCCGACCGGCAGGTGCTCGCTTGATGGTCTGGCCGATGTAGGGCGTGCGGCCGAGCCCGCCGCCGACCATCACCTCGAAGCCCAGCGTCCCGTCGCGACCCCGCCTGAGCGCCAGGCCGATGTCATGGGTGCGCGCGGCCGTGCGGTCCTTCACCGAGCCGGTGACGGCGATCTTGAACTTGCGCGGCAGGTAGCTGAACTCGGGGTGCAGGGTCGTGAACTGGCGGATCGCCTCGGCCCAGACGCGGGGGTCGTCGACCTCCTCGGCCGTCGCGCCGGCGCGCGGGTCGGCTGTGATGTTGCGCACGCAGTTGCCGGAGGTCTGCATCGAATGCAGGTCGACCTCGGCCAGCGCATCGAGGATGTCAGGCATGTCGCGCAGCTTGATCCAGTGCAGCTGCAGGTTCGTACGCGTGGTGAAGTGGCCGTAGCCCTTGTCCCAGGTGCGGGCGATGTGGGCGAGCTGGCGCAGCTGCCGCACATCCAACGTGCCGTAGGGAATGGCGATGCGCAGCATGTAGGCGTGCAGCTGCAGATAGAGACCGTTCATCAGCCTGAGCGGCTTGAACTGGTCCTCGGTCAGCTCCCCGGCCAGCCGGCGGGCTACCTGGTGGCGGAACTCGGCGCCACGGTCGGCGAGGACGGCTTTGTCGAGCGCGTCGTATCGATACATTGCGGCCATCACTTGCGCCTGATCAGGTTGGTGCGTCCGCCGGACGCGCGGGCGGTCACCGTCGCGTGCGCCAGAACAGCGATGTCGTCGCCGCCCTCAGCCTGCTTGCCATGTTGCGGCGTGTTGGTGGGGCCGAGCGCGCGCAGGCGCTCGCGATAGGCGGCCGGCGTTGGGCCTTCGTCGGTTTCGACGATTTCGATCAGATAGGGCTCGACCACAACAGTCGGCTGCGCCTTGCCGTGTCCCTCCGCGACCTCGGCTGACACATCGTCTGTGAACAGCTCCGCGTCGCCGAAGCGCTCGACCCAACGCCCACGCGACCAGAACACCACCTCGCCGTCGACCAGCCGGTTCGCGGTCAGCGCTTTCATGAGCGCACCCGTTTGGCCGTCGAGACGATGTCCGCGACGGATTGCGCGCTCGCCAGCGCCACAATCTCGCCGATGACCAGGAGCGCCGGGCCTTCGAGCCCCTCGGCCGCCGCGCCCAGACCGCCCAGCGTGGCGATGATGCGCCGTTCGTCGGGCAGGCTCGCGTTTTCGACGATCATCGCCGGCGTCGAGGCCGCCCGACCGGCCGCGATCAGGCGCCCGGCGATCGTCGCCGCCGTCGAGAGACCCATGTAGACCACGACCGTCTGGTTCGGCCTGGCCAGCGACGCCCAATCGAGATCGGGCTCGCCCCCCCTGGCGGCATGCCCGGTGACGAAGGTGACGGCCTGGGCGAGCCCGCGATGGGTAAGCGCCGCGCCGGCGTCAGCCGCCGCCGCCAGCGCCGCGGTCACGCCGGGAACGACGTGCGCCTCGACGCCGGCCGCCCGCAGCTCGGCGAGCTCCTCGCCGCCGCGGCCGAACAGGAACGGGTCGCCGCCCTTCAGCCGCACGACGGTCAGGCCCTCGCGCGCGAGCGCGATCAGGAGCTGGTTGATGTCCTCTTGCGGAAGCGTGTGGTGCGACTTGCGCTTGCCCACGTCGATCAGCCGCGCGCTTGGGCCGACGAGATCCAGGATCGGCCTGGGCGTCAGGCGGTCGTGCACGACGACGTCGGCGCTCTTCAACAGCCTCAGAGCCTTCAGCGTGAGGAGTTCCGGATCGCCCGGGCCCGCGCCGACCAGCCAGACAACGCCGGCGCCTGCCCGTTGGCCCTTGAGGACCACGAGGCGGCGGTGGCGCTGATGCGGGCCGACCCGGCTGGGCATGATAGCTCCTCTAAAGCCTCCATTTATGTGTCGCGCGGGGCGAAGGCTCGACGCCCGCCCCGCGAAATTCCTGTCGCAAGAAGGATCGTATGCGGCTGGAAGCCTTGCAAAATGGTGGTCACGACGCCACCTCGCAACCAAGGACTTCTGCCGGGTCGTTCAGGAAAATTGATGGAACTGAGACGACGATTGCCGCCGCTGAATGCGCTGCGCGCTTTCGAGGCGGCTGCCCGGCACCTGAACTTCAGCCGCGCCGCGGATGAGCTCTCGGTGACGCCGGGCGCGGTCAGCCAGCAGATCCAGAACCTTGAAGACTACGTCGGCGTCGCGCTCTTCAAGCGCACGCCCAAGGGACTGTTGCTGACCGATCCGGCGCAGATCGCCCTGCCCGCGCTGCGCGAAGCCTTCGACCGGCTGGCGGAAGCCGCCTCCATGCTGACCGCGGCGGTGGACGGACGACGGCTGACGGTGACGGTGCCCCCGTCCTTCGCTTCCAAATGGCTGCTGCCGCGGCTCGGCGGCTTCGAGGCCCTGCATCCCGAGGTCGACGTCTGGGTCTCGGCCGACAACGAGCTGACCGATTTCGCCTCCGGCGAGGTCGACCTCGCCATCCGCTATGGGTCGGGCCGCTACGCAGGGTTGGAGACCATCCGCCTGATGCACGAGACCGTGTTGCCGGTCGCGAGCCCTACGCTGCTCGAAGCTCAGCCGCTCGAAGCGCCGGCCGACCTCGCAGGCCAGGTGCTGCTGCACGACGGCTCGCCCGACGCCGATCCTTCCTGCCCCGACTGGACGATGTGGCTGGCCGCGCGGGGCGTCAAAGGCGTCGACGGATCCCGCGGTCCGCGCTTCAACCAATCGAGCCTGGTCATCGAGGCCGCGGTCGGCGGCCGCGGCGTGGCGCTCGCCAAGCGCACGCTGGCGCAAGCCGACCTGGACGCCGGACGCCTGGTCGTTCCCTTGCAGATCGCGACCGCGGTCGACTTCGCCTACTACCTCGTGCACCCGAAGACCAAGGGGCGTCTGCCGCAGGTGAAGGCCTTCATCGCCTGGATCGGCGAGCAGGCCGCCGCCCACGAGGCAGCGCTCGCCTCGATCGACAACGGGGCGGGGATCTAATCTAGGCGCGCGGCGTCCTCAACGAGCGCAGCGCCTGTTCATGCGCGTATGCGGCGATGTCGGCCAGCGCCGCCTCGATCGCGTCGCGGATCGACACGGCAAGCACGATCCGCTCCTCCAGCCGCTCGGCGCGCTCCGCCGCCTCGCATTCGTCGGCGAGCGCAAAGGCGCCGACGCCGAGCGCCGAGCCCTTAAGGCTGTGCGCCGCGTCGCGCCAGCCATCGGCGGCGGGGTCCAGCAGCCTGACCCACATCGCCGCCTGCTCGCGGAACAGCTCGAGCACCTCGTCGACGACCGCCTGGTCGCCGGCGGCGAAGCTCTCCAGGTGCGGGAAGTTGACCGCGCCGGTGATGTCGCGCCTGGCCATGGCCGCTCCCTAGCCAACTCGTTCGAGCCTAACCCAAGCGGGCGGTCAGCGGGAGGCGGGCGGTCGCCTTGCCAACAGGTCGAAACTCAGTATGGTCCGCGCCCTCGCGAGACCGACCGATGCTGGCGGGTCCGGGTGCATAGCTCAGTTGGTAGAGCAGCTGACTCTTAATCAGCGGGCCGGGGGTTCGAATCCCTCTGCACCCACCACGGTCTCAAACGCGATTGCGGCGCTCCAAGACGGCTCCCATCCCGATCGGCTATAGGGATCGCGCGGTTCGCGGAGCAGGCTGTGCAAGCAATATCGAAGCGCAGGTTTCTTGAGATCGGCGGCGCGGCGGCGCTGTCGCTCGCGTTTCGCCCGGCCGCCCTGGCCGAGGCCGCCCGCTCCGACTGGACGGTCCCGCCGGACCTGCAGCAGGCGATGTATCGAACGGCGATGGCGATCGCCAAGAGCAAGATCCGTGGCGGACCGAGCGATCCCGCCTATCCCAAGCCCTTCGTCGACGCCGCCTTCAGCCCGCACATCTTCGTCTGGGACACCTGCTTCATCGCGGCTTACGCCAAGTACCATCCCGACGAGTTGCCGATCGCCAACGCGCTCGACAATTTCTACGCCCGCCAGGACAGCGACGGCTTCATCTGCCGCGAGTACGACGAGCTCGGCCGCCCGTTCTGGCCCAAGGACCATCCCGTCAGCATCAACCCACCGCTGTTCGCTTTCGCCGAGCTCGAGCTGTTCAGCCGCTCGAACGATCGCGGGCGCCTTGCCGAGGTCTATCCAAAGCTCAAGTTGTTCTACGACTTCCTGGTCCGCCGCTATCGCTGCGAGGACGGGTTGTTTTTCAGCGACGCGCTAGGCTCGGGAATGGACAACATCGAGCGCTATCCCGACGGCTGGCAGGACGACCACAGGGGCATTCCGCTGCACAACCTCTACCCCGCGGTGTTCACCTACTCCGGCCTCAGCGCCGCGTGGAACCGGCAAGGGCGAAGCGTCGATTTCTCGGCCCAGATGGCCCTCTTCGCCGACAACCTGGCCTCGATCGCGCGCCTGATCGGGGCGCGGGACGACGTGACCGACCACGCGCGCGCCCACGCAGCCATCGGCGAGGCCGTCAACCGCCGCTGCTGGAGCGAGGCCGACGGCTTCTACTACGACCTGGGCTACGGCGCGCAGATCCGCCGCAAACACATCGGCATGTTCTGGGTGATGCTGGCCGGGGTCGCTCCGCCGGCGCGGCTCCAGCGGATGCTCGCCCACCTCACCGATCCCGCCCAGTTCTGGCGCACCGTGCCCGTGGCGACGTTCCCCGCGGACCAGCCTGGCTTCTCGCCGGTCGGCAACTACTGGAAGGGCAGCGTCTGGGCGCCGACCAACTACATGGTCATCCGTGGGCTGCAGGCTTGCGGCCAGGAGACGATCGCCAGCCGGCTCGCCCGCAAATACTACTGGTGTGTCGCCCAGGTGTACATCGCGACCCACACCTTCTGGGAAAACTACGCCCCGGACTCGCTCGCCCCCGGCAACATCGCCAGGCCGGATTTCTGCGGCTGGACGGGGCTTGCGCCCATCGCCCTCTTCCACGAGTTCATCGAGCGGCCGGTCGAGGCGGCGGCCTGACCGAGGCCGGAGCCTACGACAGCAAGCGCTGTGGGGTCGGCGATGGAATCACCCGACAATGTTCGGGTCGCTTGCTGCACTGTCACAGACACGGGAAGGGCTTGGACTTGTCCGCCGGCGAAGGACGTGTGTATGGCCGCGCGCTGGGCGTCGTGGTCGCTGCGTGTGTGGAGTTGGTCGCGTTCAGCGGCCGGGCGGATGCCCCCGCGAAGACCTTTCCGCCGTTGCCGACCTCAATGACCGTCGCCGAGCTTCCCGGTTGGTTGCGCGCGAACACAGACATTCCGCCTGCCGCGCTGGTGGCGCTAGTCCAAGGCGTCGGCACGATCATGGCCGATCCCGGGACGGCCGCGGCCAGCGGGCGCCGCACCAACGTGGTGGTTCGCCGCGAGGCGCTGAGCGATCGAGCCACCGAGGTGATCGGCGGCCGTTCAGAGCTCGTGCATTTGGAGCTCGACTGCAACGCCTCGCAGTATCGCCTGACCGCTCGAAGCGTCTATGTCGGCAACAGCCTGAGCGGACCGGCGCATGTGACCGTCCCGAACACGACGATGGCCGACGTGCCGCCCAATACGGACCTCGCCTTCCTGTTGCGGGCGGTGTGCAACCCCGCCTACCAGCCGCCGCTCGCGCCCTACCTGGCCGCGGCGCCCGCCGTCGCGGCCCAGCCCGTCGCCCAACCGACTGCCACGCTTGCGCGCCCGCCGGCGCTTGTTGCGCAACAACAGCCGCCGCAACCCCCGGCGCCGACCGCGCGACCCGCGCCGGTTGCTGCGACGCAGACGGCGCGGGCTTCGGCGGCGGAACGGCCCCCCGTGGCGCCGACCGGGAAATTCGTCGCCCAGGTCTCCGCGTCCGCCTCAGAGGCGCTGGCGCACAAGCTGCTTTCCGACCTGACCCGCCGCGTGCCCGAGGTGGCAGGGATGCGGACTTCCGTGGACCGCGTGCGCGTGAAGGACGCCACCCTGTTCAGGGTGTCGATCGACGGGTTCCAGACCAGCTCGACCGCCGAGGCCTTCTGCGTCCGGCTTCGCTCGGCCAGCTTCCCCTGCTGGGTGCGCTAGATCAGGTTCGCCCCGGATTCGTCACCGGAATCGCCGCGCCGGTCACCGCTCGCGCCTCGTCGGAGAGCAGGAAGACGATCACCGAAGCGATGTCGGCGGGCTGCACCCAGCTCGAGAAGTCGGCCTTGGGCATGTCGCGGCGGTTCGTCGGCGTATCGATAATCGAGGGCAAGACCGCATTCACGCGGACGTCCGGCGCCAGCTCTTCGGCCAAGCTCTCGGTCAGCCGGAGCACCCCCGACTTCGACGCCGCGTAGGCGCCCATGCCGGCCGCGGCGCGGCCGGCGGCGTTCGCCCCGATGTTGACGATCGCGCCCTTGGCCGCGACCAGCGCGCCGAGCGCGGCGCGCGAAGCGTTGACGGCTGTGAGCAGGTTCATGCGGAACATGTGCTCCCAACTCGCCGCTCCGTCGTCCTTGAGCGCCTGCCATTTGAAGCCGCCGGCGACGTTGACAAGGCCGTCGATCTTGCCGCCCCCTTCCGCGGCGATCGTCGCCATGGCGCGGGTGGCGGCCGCCTCGTCGGTCAAGTCGACGCCGCAGAACACCAAAGGCCCGGGCGGCTTGCCTTCTGCATGGTCGACATGCGCCACGCGCGCGCCCGCCGCCTCCGCCGCGCCCGCCACCACCGCACCCAGGACGCCGAGCGCGCCTGTCACCACGACGAGCTTGTTGTCGAGCGCCGGCATGCCTGTTCTCCGTCATCACCCCAAGGGGCGTTCAGTCTTACCCTCGCCGCGCCCCACAGTCTCCGCGACTCCCGATGGAATTTCTTCGAACGACATGTGGCGTCGGTAATGCTCAAAGGTCGGCCATGATCCGAGCTGGGCAGAGAGCCTGTCGCCTCGCGGCCGGAGCGGCAGCAGCGTTGACGGTCACGTCCGGCGCGGCGGGCGCGGCGACGTTCGTCCACGATCGCCCGTCAGACATGCTCGCCTGGACGCCGGCGCAGCAGGCGCTGGGCTTCCGTTCGATCGGACGACTGTTCGACACCCACACGGTGCGGTGCGGCCGCTACGTAAGATTGCTGCCGAAGTCACGAAAATCCCTGGATATTCACTTCTCGGTTGGCGGGACTTCCTACTCGGTCGCCAGCTACATCGCGGCCCAGCGCATCTCGGGCCTCTTGGTCATCAAGGACGGCCGCATCCTGCTCGAGCGCTACGGGCTTGGCCGGCGACACCGCGACACCTGGACAGGATTTTCGGTGACCAAGTCGGTGACCTCGATCCTGGTCGGCGCCGCGCTCAAGGATGGGGCGATCAAGAGCCTCGACGACCCGGTGACCCGATATCTGCCCGAGATGAAGGGCAGCGCCTATGACGACGTCACCGTGCGCGACCTGATCACCATGACCTCGGGCGTGCGCTGGACCGAGACCTACGGCGACCCAAACTCCGACGTCGTGCGCATCGGGTCGTGGAAGGGCGAGCCGGGCGTTGACCCGATCGTCAGCTATATGCGCACCCTGCCGCGCGTTGATCCGCCTGGAAAAGTCTTTCATTACAAGAGCGGAGAGGCGGATCTTGTCGCCGTGCTCGTCGCCCGGGCGACCGACGAGCCGCTGGCGGACGACCTCTCGCGGAAGATCTGGCGGCCCTTTGGCATGGAGCGGAACGGAGTGTGGATCACCGACGCCGCCGGCGTCGAGCGCGGCGGCTGCTGCCTCAGCATGTCGCTGCGCGACTA
Source organism: uncultured Alphaproteobacteria bacterium (assembly GCA_963794315.1). Classification (GTDB taxonomy): domain Bacteria; phylum Pseudomonadota; class Alphaproteobacteria; order Caulobacterales; family Caulobacteraceae; genus Poindextera. The sequence goes on along the minus strand of CAWCDF010000002.1, from coordinate 2,004,038 downwards.
TGGACGCCTCGGCCTCTTCATGCTCGACGCCGACGGCGCTCTCGAACGCCGGGTCCTTGCCGAGGGCTGGATTGCGCAGACGACAAGCCCGCAGGTCCCGACCGGGCGCGGCGACATGAGCTACGGCTACATGTGGTGGGTGCGGCCGGGCGAGTTTCAGGCGTTCGGGATCTTCGGCCAGATGATCGACGTCACGCCCGCGCAGCATCTGGTCATCGTGATCAACGCCGACTGGCCCTCCACCGGCGACCGAGACCTGGCGGCGACCCGCCAGGCCTTCCTCGACGCCATACGGGCGGCTGTGGCTAAGCCGAACTAAGCGTGGGCGCGAAGACCGGGACGCCCGCAACCACCGTCGCGCGCACCCGATCCGCACTCGGCTGCGCAAGCACGTCCCGCAGCGGCGCGTCGAGCAGGCAGAGGTCCGCCGGCGCGCCAACGACCACTCGACGCGCGGGACCGCTGGGCGTTGCGCCCAGGTAGAGGGCCAGCGCCGCCGCGGGGCTGACCCGTTCGCCGGCGCCGAGCACGCGTCCGCCGCGCGTGCGCCGGTCGATCGCTGCGGCGATGCCGATCCACGGGTCGGCCGAGACGTAGGGCGCGTCCGAGCTGCCTGCCACCGGCACGCCGGCGGCGATGAGGCTGGCACAGCGGTAGAGGTCGCCCTGCTCGTCCGGCTCGACCTCGGCGAGGTAGCGGTCGCCGCGCTCGCGGATGAAGGCGGGTTGGGTCACCACGCAAAGCCCAAGCCGCTTGATCGGGGCGATCGCGCCTTGCGGGACTACGCCGCCGTGCTCGATGCGGTCGCCCGGCCGCGTGCCGGCCATCCCGAACGCCGCCAGCGTGACCGCCAGCTCGCCCGCGGTGACGCAGTGGACCGCAACGTTTCGTCCCCAGGCGCGGGCGTGGGCCACGGTGGCGACGATGTCCTCAAGCGGCGGCAGCGCGTGGTCGTCGAGCAGTATCTTGACCGGTCCGACCGTGAAAGCGCCGTCGGTGGGCGCGGCCAGCGGCCCGCCGCTCATCAGGGTCAGGCGCTGGGGAAGGGCTCCCGACCGCGCAGCCGCCGCCAGGCTTGCGGCGCCCGCGGCGTCGGTGGTCACGCTGGCGTCCGTCACTGCGGTGATCCCGTAGGCAGCCAGGCGGCGGCCAACTGGGGCAAACGGCGGGGTTTGGCCGCCGATGCGCGAGCGAAGCCAGGCGTCGCCGCGCCACAAGCGGCCGGTCAGCGCGCCGGCGTCACCGCGTTCGAGGCCCACAGGCGCGTCGTCGCACGCGACAGCTTCCAGCGCTAAGCTATTCAATATCCACAGTGATCCGGTCTGGTGCTGGACGCGCAACCGGTGGCGCGGCGCGAGCGCGTCGAGGGCGCTCCTGTCGAGCGCGCCTGCCATGCGCTCGTGGTAGCCGGTCGCCCGCATCCAGGCGCCCGCGGGTCGCGCCGCCGCGCCCGCTCTGATCCGCTCGGCGAGGGCGCTCTCGTCCGCCACATCGTCGAGCACGATCGAGTCCGCCTGCGCCGCCAACGCGAAGAGATGGATGTGGTGGTCGACCAGCCCGGGGATCAAAGCCCCGCCGCCGCCGTCGATCTCCTCATCGCCGCGGTTCAGGCGTCTTCCGATGCGGGCGACCCGACCGTGTTCGATGCGCACATCCAGGCCGGCCCTGCCCTCGACCTCCACATCGCGAATGAGAAGGGACGCCGTCATGTGGCGACCAGGATACCTGAGACTGAAGCGGCTGCCGCAGCGCATCGCGCCATGGCGACGTCGATCAGCACGCCGCCGCCAGCGATGACGGCCGCCAGCGCCCCGGCGGCCGCGGCGAGACCGGTGACGGGATCGGACAGCGCGTCGCCGAGAAAGCGCGGCTCGCGCTCGCGCGTCCAGCGCACGAGTCCGCCAGCCGCGGCGGCGTCATCGCCGAACGCCACCCGCGCCGCCGTCGCTTCGCCCCAGCCATAGCCGGTGATCGCCGCCCAGGTCAGGCGGGGGTTCTCCTCGAAAGTCCGCTCGACGCTGAGGCCCACGGACGCCAGTCCGCGCGGCCGTACGCTGGTGATCAGCACGTCTGCCGCCGCAATCTCGTCGCGCAGACGCGCCTGCCCGGCCGCCGTGGCAAGATCCAGTTGAAGTTCACGCTTTTGTCCGTTCAGGCGATTGAAGAATTCAGGCATCGTCGCCCGCGTGGGGTCCGAGCGGCGGGCGCTCTCCACCTTGATCACGTCGGCCCCAAGCGCCGCCAGCACCGCGCCGCACAGCGGACCGGCCCAGAGCGCGGACAGATCCACGGCCCGCAGCCGGCGCGCAGAGCCGACGAGCCCGGGCTTGCCGGGCCGCCAGCTGGGCGGCTCGAGACGGCTCTCGACCACCTCGCCCACCCGCGCGACCGGGAGACCAAGCAGGATGGCTTGCTCGAGCAGCTCCGCGCAGGCCCGCTCCGGCGCCACGCGAGCGATCGCCGCCCACGCGTCGTCGCCAGCGTCGCAGAAGAGCCAGGCTGGGACGAGTTCGCGATCCTCCTCCCGCGCGAGGTTGACCGCGATCCATCCGTCGGCGGCGCGGAAGAGACGGCAGGCGCGGTTTGGCGACCAGAGGCCAGGCTCACCGAGGTTGAGAAAACCGGCTCGACCGGTCGCGTTGAGCTCGCCCACGTCCACCGGATGGCCGAGAAGCGCTGTCAGCTCGGCGATTCTCCGGGACAACGCCTGGAGCGCCGGTGCGATGGGGCTCATGGCGCCACAGCGTCCACGAGGCCCCAGGCCAGCGCGGTTGCAAGGTCGATGTTGTCGCCCGAGACGGCCATGTAGCAGGCGCGGTGGCGGCCGATGCGGCGGGGAATCGAGGCCGTCCCGCCGGCGCCGGGGATCAGGCCCATCGACACTTCAGGCAGGCGGAAGAACGCGCCGGCCCTCGCCGTCACCCGTGCGGCGGCCGCGGGAACCTCGATGCCGGCGCCGACGCAGGCGCCGTGCAAGCGCGCGGTCAGCCGACCGTCCAGCGCCCGCGCCAGCCTGGCCGGCGAACGCAAGGTGCGGATCAGGTGGGCGCGGCCGGGATCGTCGGCGCGGCCGAACTCGTCGAGGTCGCCGCCGGCGCTGAACGCCGGCCCCGCGCCGGTGAGTACGACCGGCGGTGCGTCGGGATGTTCGCTCGCAAATTCAAGCGCTTCGCAGAGCTCGTCTCGCATGCGGGCATCAAACGCGTTGCGGGCGGCAGGCCGGTCCAGGCGAATTTCGATGCCGCCGTCGCCGACTTCGACGGCCACACGCTGGCGATCCTCGGCGGGCCGATCGCGGGGCGGGTTGGCCGCGCGCCACGCTCGAAACCCCTCGGACGCGAGCAGCATGGAATAGGCGACCGACTCCTGCACCAGCGCCTCGTCGAAGCCAAGCCGCTCGCTGGTGCGCAACACCTGGGCAGCGGCCGCCGCTGCGGCGGCCTGGTCAGACACCCGCCGCACCAGCTCTGCGAAGACGGCGGCGAGGCGCTCGCCTGCGCCCACCCACGGCCGCGGCGCGTCCGCGGCGCAGCTCAGCAGGATGTCGAACGCATCGGGATCGTGCTCCGGCAAGCCGCCGCTGCGATGCAGCCCGATGCGCACGCGCCCCGCCCCCGTCGCCGGCGCGGCCGTACCGACGTCGACAGCCGCAACGCCGGCGCCCCCGAGGGCGATAAGGTCCTCGATGACTGAGCCGCCGCCCACCGATTCAGGCTCAGCGCCCGGCGCCAACGGGCGCCGGTTCAGCGGCTGACATCTCGGCGCGTAGCTGACGGCGGAGCAGCTTGCCGGTGTCGTTGTACGGCAGCGCGTCGCGGAACGCCCAAACCTCGGGCGTCTTGGTCGAACGGAGCTTCGACTTCACACAAGCGGCGAGCTCGTCCGTGCTCGGGCGGGCGCCCTTGGCCACGATGACGCAGGCGACCCGCTCGCCCCACTCGTTGTCCGGCACGCCGAACACGGCGACATCGACGACCTGCGGGTGCTGGCGCAGCACGTCCTCGATCTCGCCCGGCGAGATGTTCTCGCCGCCGCGCACGATGACGTCGTCCAGCCGGCCCTCGACGAACAAATAACCGCCCTCGTCGATCCAGCCGGCGTCGTTGGTCGCGAACCAGCCGTCATCCTGGATGACCTTCTTGTGCAGGTATTCGCCGGAGATCTGCTCGCCGCGCACATAGACTTCGCCGGACTGGCCGGGCGCCAGCACCTCGCCGTAAGGCCCGCGGATCTCGAGCTCGACCGTCGGCAACGGCTGGCCGACCGAACCCAGCCGGCGACGCACGGCCGCGTCGCTTGAGGCCATGGCCGCCCGGTGGTCCTCAGGCGTCAAGACCGCGACCGTCGAGCTGGTCTCGGTCAGGCCATAGCCGTTGACGAAATCCACGTGTGGCAAGAGCCCCATAGCCTGCTCGACCACCTGCTGGGGCATGCGCCCGCCGCCGTAGGAGATCGATCGCAGATGCGGCAGCCTTTCGCCGCGCGCCTCGAGCACGCCGAGGATGCGGCCAAGCATGGTCGGCACCAGCATGGCCTGGGTGATCTGCTCGGCGGCCGCCAGCTCCACCCAGGCCTCGGGCGTGAACGTCGGCAGGTAGACGGTGCGTCGGCCGGCATAGGTGGCGGTCAGGCCAGCGGCGACGCCGGCGATGTGGTAGGGCGGGACGCAGACCAGCGCCGCCTCGTCCTCCTCGGCGTGCATGAACTCCACGGTCGAGGTGACGTACGCCGCCAGATGCCGGTGCCTGAGCACGGCGACCTTGGGCTCGCCCGTCGTGCCGCTGGTGAACAGCAGGACCGCGACGTCATGCTCGGCGTCCGGCGGCGGCGCGGAGCGGTATTTCGGGTCGGCGCAGGCGCGCTCGAAGTTGCCGCGCTCGGCCAGGAGCACGCCCGCAACGTCCTCGACACGGCCGATCATGTCGTCGTCGACGATGGCGATCGACGGCGCCGTGCGCGCGAGCAGCCGGCGCAGGTCCTCGTCCGGCAGGCGGTAGTTGAGCGGCGCGAACGGCTTGCCGATCTCGGCGCTCGCGAAGAGCAGGGTCGGCAGAGTCTCGCTGTTCAGGCCGATGAAGACCACCGTCACGGCGTCCTGCTCGTCGAGCCAGGCGCCGCCAGCGCGCGCGCGCGCCGCCAGTTCCTCGAAGGTGACGCCGCCCGTGAGGGAGCCGACCGCCGTGCGCTCCGGAAAGGCGCCGGCGGCCATCTCGAGGAGCAGCGCGGTGTGCATGGGCTAGTCCGAGGCGGGAAGCTTCTTGGCTTCCTTCGGCGTGATCGCCCGGCCGTCGATGGCGAGCGAGCCCTGGCCGCCCTTGGTGCAGAGCACCTCGAGCCCGGTTTCCTCATCGGCGAACCGCTTGCCCGGCTGCGTTCCGGCCGCAAACGCCTCCGCGGGTTTCTGCCCCTCCGACTTCGCCGCAGCGTGCGCGATCATCGCCTGGCCGCCGCATTCAAGCGTGAGCTCGGCCTTCGGACCTTTCACCACGACCACCTCCGTACTGCAGACGGCGCTCTTCCAGCGCGATCCGGGCGTCAGCTGCATCAATTCACTCCCTTTGAGCCACCGCTCTTCGTTTGCACTCGGGCCGCCCTGGCCCACTAGCCGCCTCTTGTTCCTGACCGTCCCCGCTTTTTCGGACCTGCGGCCGACCGTGCCAAGCGGTTTTGTCGCGCGCGATCGAGGCCGGCTCAGCCCGCGGCGATTGCCGAGGCCTGCGCGGGCGCCGCGAACGCGGCGTGGAGCGCCTCCATCTCGTCGCGGCGCGCGCGGCGGCTGAGGCTGGTCTCGCCGACCAGTTGATACCCGTGGAAGGCGCCGGGATAGACGTGCAGCTCGACCGGAACGCCGGCGCGGGTGAGGCGACGGGCGTATTCGACGTCCTCCTCGAGAAAGAGATCGAGCGCGCCGACCGAGATGAACGTCGGCGGCAGACCGGACAACTCATCGGCACGCGCGGCGGCGGCATAGGGCGACACGCCCTCCCCGCCCGGCTCGCGGCCCAGGATGCTCGCCCAGCCGAAGCGGTTCGACTGCCGCGTCCAGATGAACTCGCCGACCCAGCCGTGTGGTTCGGGATGCTCCCGATCGTCGATCATCGGGTAGACCAGCAGCTGGAAGCAGACCGGGACCTCGCCGCGGTCGCGAGCCATGAGCGCCAGGCCGGCGGCCAGGCCGCCGCCGGCGCTCTCCCCCTTGATGGCGATGCGAGCTGGATCGACTCCGAGCTCGGCAGCGGCGCCATGCAGCCACTTCAGGCCCGCGTAGCAGTCCTCGACGTTGCCGGGGAAGCTCGTCTCCGGCGCCAGCCGATAGTCGACCGAGGCGATGACGCAATCGAGGTCGTGGGCGAGCTGGCGGTTGGCCGCATCCGACATCTCTGCCGAGCCCAGCACGTAGCCGCCGCCATGGATGTGCAGGATCGCCGGTCGCGGGCGGGAAATGCCCTTGGGCCGATACAGCAGGACCTTGACGTCAGGCGCTCCGTTCAGACCGGGCGCCATGGGCGCGCTGACCTCGACCGGCACATCCGGTGTCGGCGGGGCCTGACGCAACGGGGCGGCGCGGAAGGCGGCGAGGCTCGCCGTGTCGAGGTCGAAGGCGGGGTAGGCGGGAAACGCCTCCAGCCCCGGAACAAGCTCGGGGTGCACGAGGTGCTTTGACGATGGCATGGCGGCGCTCTCAAGGCGCCGGCGGCATTGCGCGGCGCGTCCCTCAGCTAGCCACAGAGCGGCACGGCCTGGGAAGGGGCGTCGATCGCGCGACGTCATCTGTCGCTACAGAGAGGGCTAAGGCGAGGGCCGCGGCTGCATGACCAGGAAGTCGCCGCGCTGGGGATCGCCCGGCACGGTCGATTGGTAAGAGCCCCAGGCGATCTTGTCTTCGACGTTGGTGATGGTGACAACGCCCAAATCCTGCATGTCTTCCTTGAGCACTTCGCCGGTGGCCGGATCGGTCAGGCTCTCGCCGATGCGCTGCACGCTGAACTTGTCGCCCACGTTGACGCCGCCGTCGCCGCCCGCGTTCGCCCAGACGACGCCCGCGTCGTACTTCACCACCTGCCCGCGCCAGGGCAGCGCCGCCAGCGTCTGGGTGATCAGCACGACCGCGTCCTCGAGCGCCCCGTCGGTCGCCCGCCCCTGCGGGGTGTTGAAGAAGGCGTTCGGCCCAAGGGCGATGCCGTTGGTCGTCGTGGTCAGCCCGATCGCGTTCGACTGGATCTTGTGCTTGACCTTGAAGGTGTTGACGATCGCGCCGGTGCGGGTGTCGACCATGCGAAGGTCGATCTCGATGTCGCCGCTGCTGTGGCCGAAGTTGAGCGCCGTCGGGCCGCTGCCAATGCTGAGGCCGCCGCCGCGGTCGGCGGTCGACTGCGCGGTGACCGACCCTACGATCAGGAACTGAGCCGGAAGCATATTGCCCGGCATCGGCGCCGAGGTCCCGCTGGTCACGTGGCTCTTGGCCATGTCCATCTCGGTGATCATCTGCGCCGTCACGTCGCGCTCGACCACGCGACAGCACCCGCTGGCGTTCAGACGCGTGATCAGCGCCGCCGCAACCGGGCCCCCCGCGTTGGTCGCGCTGGGCGTGGCGTAGGTGCCGATCAGGTCGATCGCGCCGACGGCGACGGTGTGCTTGGGCCCGGGAATGAAGGCGAGCCGTTTGTCGACCGCAGAGGCCAGCGCCGGCCAGAGGGCGAAGGCGCTGGCGAGCAGCAACGCATGACGTCGATCAAGGTCAGGCATGGCAGGCATGGCTCCCCTCCCCCGAGCAAGACCGCGGCCATTGCAGCTCGACGCCGCCGGAACCAAACGCAAGACGCTTCACAACCCGGGCGCCAAGCTAGCACGGGCCTGCGATCGCGTCACCGGCGCGAGCGTCCCAGACTTTGCCGTGGGCGAGCGGCGGCGGTCGCGCCTAGAGTGCCGTACGGGGGGGATCGCCGTGGTTGCTTCCCAGGGCATCGCTACTCGCCCCAAGAAATCGCTCGACGCCGGGAGGCTCTGGGAGTTTGACATCGTGCGAGCGGCCAATCGACCGGCCGCGGTCGCCGGGAGCATCGCCCATGGCTTCGCCTGCCTCTTCCGCCAGCCGAACCACCGCCGCGCCCGGTCTCGACCAGCCGGCCGAGATTCTGGTCGACCGCTGGGGCATCCCGCACATCTACGCCAAGACCGTGCACGACGCCTTCTTCGCCCAGGGCTGGAACGCCGCGCGCGATCGGCTGTGGCAGCTCGACCTGTGGCGCAAGCGCGGCTTGGGCCTGCTGGCCGAGAGCTTCGGGCCGGCCTACGCGGCCCGCGACCGGGCCGCGCGGCTGCTGCTCTACCGCGGCGACATCGACGCCGAGTGGGCGGCGTATGGACCGGATGCGCGGGCCTGGTCGCTGGCCTGGGTCGACGGCGTGAACGCCTATGTGACTCAGGTGCTGAACGGCGAGGCGCCGCTGCCAGTCGAGTTCCGGCTCACGGGCACGAAGCCGGGGCTCTGGTCCCTCGACGACATGGTGCGCGTCCGCGCGCACGGGCTGAACCGAAACGCGGAGTATGAGGTCACCCGCTCGCGCACGGTGGCAGCGGGAGGCGTCGAGGCCGACGCCCTGCGTCGCAAGCTAGATCCGGACCATGCGATCCGCATCCCCGAGGGCTTGGATCCGTCTGACGTGCCGGAGGACGTGCTCGCCGACTACCTTCTGGCGACCAAGGAGCTCGCCTTTGACGGTGCATCCTCGGGCGGAGCGGCGGCGCTTGGCGCCCAGGTCGCCGACCAGGGCTCCAACAACTGGACGATTTCGGGCGAGCGAACGGCGACGGGCAGGCCGATACTGGCCAATGACCCGCACCGCGTGCTGGTCGCGCCGTCGATCCGCTACATCGTGCACATGGACGCGCCCGGCTTTGCGGTCATGGGCGCAGGCGAGCTGCACCTCCCGGGCGTCACGATCGGCCACAACGGCCACATCGCCTTCGGCATCACCGTCTTCATGGCCGACCAGGAAGACCTCTACGTCTATGAGCTGAACCCCGAGAACCCGCGGCAGTACCGCTACAAGGATGACTGGGAAGAGCTGCGGATCGTTCGCGAGGCGATCGCCGTGCGCGGCGAGGCGCCCCGCGAAGTCGAGCTCGCCTATACCCGCCACGGGCCGGTGCTGAAGATCGACGAGGAGACGAGCCGCGCCTTCGCGCTCCGCACCGTCTGGTCTGAGCCGGGCACGTCCTCCTACCGCGGGGCGTTGCGCTACCAGACGGCGAAGGACTGGCCGACCTTCAAGGAGGCGCTTACCCACTATGGCGCAGCGACGATGAACTTCGTCTATGCCGACGCGGAGGGGAACATCGGTTGGATCCCGGCCGGCTTCTTCCCGCGCCGTCATTGGGACGGGCTGATGCCGGCGCCTGGCGATGGCCGCTACGAGTGGGACGGGTTCTTACGCCCCGACGAACTGCCGGTGTTGTTCAACCCGCAGAGGGGCTGGATCGCCACCGCCAACGAGATGAACCTGCCGGTTGGTTATCCCATGGAAGAGAAGAACATCGGCTACGAGTGGGCCGACCCGGCGCGCTTTGACCGCATCGCCGAGGTGCTCGACGCCAACGACCGCATCACCATCGCCGACAACGAGGCGCTGCAGACCGACGTGCAGAACAAGACTGCGCTTAACACCGTTTCGCTGCTCGACGGCCTCGGCTCGCCCGATGCCGAGGTCGCCCGCGCCATCGATGCGTTGCGCGCCTGGGACGGGAGCGAGACGCCGGAGAGCGCAGCCGCGGCCATCGTCAACGTTTGGATGAACAAGCATCTGGTCCCGGCCGTCGTGCGGCGCGCGACCACGCCCGCCGCGGCCGACATCATCTGCGCCGCCGTGCAACCGTCGCCTTACGCGATCCTGAGCTGGCTCGCGACGGGCGGGCTAGACCGCGCGTCGCGCGACGAGGTCGTGCTCGCGACCATGCGCTCCGCCCTCGATGAGCTCGCAGAGCGACTCGGTCCCGACATGCAGCGCTGGACCTGGGGCGCGCTGCACAAGGCGCACTTCACCCCCGCCGCCGCCGCGTTTGCCGACCCCGAGCTCAAGGCGAAGATGAGCCACGGCCCGACGCCGGTCGGCGGCTCGGGGCAGACGCCCGCTGCCTCCACCTACGGCATGGAGGACTTCAAGGTCACCAACGGCGCCTCGATCCGCTTCGTGATCGATGTGGGCGGCTGGGACAACAGCCGCATCATCAACACCCCCGGGCAATCCGGAGACCCGGACAGCCCGCACTACGGCGACCTCTTCCCGCTGTGGGCCAGAGGCGACTACGTGCCGATGCTGTGGTCGCGCGCGGCCGTGGAAGCAGCGACGCAGCAGGCGATCCGGCTTGAGCCGGCGCGGCAGGCGGCCGCCGCGCAATGATCACAGGCCGGTACACCGGCGGCTGCCTGTGCGGGGCCTTGCGGTTCGAGGCCGACGGCCCTCCCCTCTTCCGGGGCCATTGCGACGCGCCGAACCTGAAGCCCGACGCCTTCGTAGGGACCGCCGAGGCCTATGCTCGGCATCGGCCTCCGTATCCGCCGGCCCTGCTGGACGCACTGGTGGCGACGGTTGCCCGGGGCTCGCCGTCGGCCCTGCTCGACCTTGCCTGCGGCCCCGGCAGAATCGCGCTCGACCTCGCGGCCGCGTTCGATCGCGTCGTCGCCGTCGACCTCGAGCCGGAGATGGTCACGGTCGGCATGCGGGAGGCGGCCCGGAGGCGGATCGACAATGTGGTCTGGTCGATCGCCGCCGCCGAGCAGTTCCAGGCCTCGGCCGCCGCATTCGATCTCGTCACCATCGGCGAGGCCTTCCATCGACTGGACCAGCGGCTGGTCGCCATCGCGGCGCTGCGCTGGCTCAGACCGGGCGGCCGCCTGGCGACGCTGGGCGCCGTAGGCATTCTCGCCGGCGAAGGGCCCTGGCAGGCGGCTGCAGCCGACGTCGCCTACCGCTGGATGGCGCGCGCATTCCCGGACGGGTGGGCGGAGGCAAGAAGCGGGGCGGCGACGGGACCGGAAGCCTATGAGCAGTTGCTACGGGCCGCTGGATTCGTCGACGTGGTGAGCGACGCGTTCACGGCCCCGCAGGCTTGGACGATCGAGTCCATCGTGGGCTATTTCGAGTCGACGTCGGTCTGTTCCCGGCGGGCGCTGGGTAAGCACTTCGCCGGGTTCGAGGACGAGCTCCGGGCGACGCTCCTGCCCCTGGCGGAAGGCGGCGTCTTCCACGAGGCGGCCCGCTTCGGATTCACGCTGGCAAGAAAGCCGCTGCTCTGAGGCCGCGCTCGGGCGGCGGTGCTCAGTGGACGTTGGTCGTCGTATTGCCTTGCTGGAGCTTGGCCCGCGCCGCCGCCGCCGCGGCCTGGGCGGCCTGGATCTGGGCCTGACGGGCGGCGGCCGCCTGGATCTGCGCCTGATGCGTCGCCGCCTGCGCCGCAGCCTGCCCGGCCTGGATCTGCGCTTGACGCGCCGCAGCTGCCTGCGCGGCCTGAATGGCTTGCAACTGCGCCTGACGCGCCGCCGCCTGAGCCGCCTGGATCTGGGCCTGATGCGCCGCGGCGGTTTGCGCCTGGATTTGCGCCTGGCGGGCGGCGAGGGCCTGAGCCTGAGCCTGCCGCGCCGCAGCCGCCTGCGCAGCCTCGATCTGCGCCTGACGGCTCGACAGCGCCTGCAGCTGCGCCTGGCGCGCTGCCGCCGCGGCCGCCGCCGCCTGGATCTGCGCCTGGTGAGCCGCGGCCGCCTGAGCCGCAGCCTGCATCTGGGCCTGATGGCTCGTCGCCGCCTGCAACTGCGCCTGCCGCGCCGCGGCCGCCTGGGCCACAGCCAGAGCCTGCGCGCGCGCCGCCGCGGCCTGTAGCGCAGCCTGGCGGGCGGCCGCTGCCTGGGCCAGGGTCTGCGACTGGGCGGCTTGGAGCTGGGCTTGCCGGGCGGCGAGCGCCTGGGCTTCCGCGGCCTGTTGCGCCGCGGCCTGCTCCTGCGCCAGCGCCCCAGGGTTGGCGGGCGCGCCGTTCACGAAGCTGCGGGGCCCGACCGGAAGCACCTGCGGCTGCTGCGGAGGGTTCGGCGGCGCAGGCGGGCGGCCGAAACCGAAGAGGCCGCCGCGATTGCCGGCCGCCTGTTGGCCGAGCGCGTTGTTGCGCGCGGCGAGCGCCTGCGCTGCCTGCGCCGCCTGCCAGTCCCGGGCGGCCTGTTGCGCGTCGTTTGCCTGCTGGTCGTAGCGCGCCGCCTCCGCCTCGCGCCGGTACCGCTCGGCCGCCCACGCGGCATCGTCCTGCTGGGCGTGCGCCTGATGGTAGTCACGCCAATCGGGATCTGCCTGCCGCGCCGATTGCCACTGTTGCTGCTCGGAGTCGATTTCGCCCCGGCGCGCGCGCCAGTTTGCTTCATCGATCGCCTCGCGCCGCTGTCGCCTCGCCGCACCGAACACGTCGCGGCCGCGCGCCAGGAAGCGGCCCGCGTAGTCAGCGCGGCGCTCCATCTCGTCACGCCCCAACGCACGACCGTCCGGACCGTAGATGACGACGAGAACGCCGCCGTCGAAGCCGTAGCTGTAGCCCTCGTCACGAACGAGATAGGGCGCGTCCTGGCCCGGCTCGTAGTAATAGTAGCGGTCGCTGCCGTCCGGCAGCGTCTCGGCGATCCGCGCCGACTGGTCGTTGGCCTGCCATACCCACGGCTGCTCGCCGCCGTAGTCCACCGCATAATCGGGCGGCGCGTCGCCAAAGCCCTCGTTCATGGCCTCCGCGTTGTCGGCATAGGCGTACACGTCGCCGGCGTTCGCCAACGCCCCGACCTGCGCTGGGGGTGCGGGGGGCAATTCAGCGGCCGTTGGAGCGGGTGCGGACGGCGGCGCGGCGCTGTTGGCGAGCGGCAGCGCGGCCAGTGGCGCAGGCGCCGACGAGACCGATGTCGGCGTGTTCGCGGGCTGGCAGCCAACGACAGCAAGGGCGCTGGCCGCAGCCAGCAGCACCGAACGCATTGGTCGGCGCTTCACGTTCATTCCGCGATCCACAGCCCGCTCCTCACGATGTCACTATCTGACAATCCGTCTCGTCTGGCACGCATCGGATGAACCTGACAGGAACGGATGGAGCCCGCTTATGTTCAGTCTGCGCCAAGCGCGTCGGCGCACGGCATCGCGCGGCTGAGCCGCCATCACCGCCGCGGTCGCCTAGCTTCGGCCCCTCGATTGAGCTTTGATGGCGCCCAGGCCTCGCGCAAGGAGCCTTACGCGCCCATGACCGCCCATCACATCCGCTTCGAAGTCGACGACGAGGGCATCGGCCTGATAACCATCGATCGCCCCGAGAAGCGCAACGCCATGACCTACGCGATGCTGAACGCCTTCATCGGGGCGGTCGGTGACGCCGGAAACGACGATCGCGTCCGCGTGCTGATCATCACCGGCGCCGGCGGAGCCTTCTGCGCCGGCACCGACCTCGCCGACCTCGCCACCGTGCCGGGCGAAAGCCGCGGCGTCCGCGGCGAGGCGCACGAGCGCGGCGTGTGGTGGCCGATCACCAGCTGTCCGAAGCCGGTCATCGGCGCCATCGACGGCGTCGCCGTCGGCATGGGCGCGGAGTTCACCAGCCAGTGCGACGTGCGCATCGTGAGCGACCGCTCCCGCTTCGCCTGGAACTTCGCCCACCGCGGCCTCGTGCCGGACACGGGCGCCGGATCGTGGCTGCTGCCGCGTCTGATTGGTCCGTCGCGTGCGCTTCGCCTGCTCTACTCCGGCGACTTCCTGAGTGCTGCGGAAGCGAAGGAAATCGGCTATGCAAGCGAGCTTGTCGCCCCCGAAGCGCTTATGGAGGCCGCTTACGCCGAGGCGCGGCGATATCTGAACTCCTCGCCCTTCTCCATCCGCCATATCAAGGACCTGGTCTGGCATGGGTTGGAGCGCGACGTCTCCGAGCACATGCGGGCGCACGTCGAAGCACTGCAGGCCGCGTTCAAATCCGCAGACCACAAGGAAGGCGTCGCCGCCTTCCTCGAGCGGCGGCCCGCAAAGTTCATCGGACGCTAGGCCGAAGGTGCTCCAGCTCACCGGCGTCAGGGTGACATGCAGTCGGTATGTGAACCTCTGCCGAATCGGCGACGGTCACCGGCTCATGCGAGGGGGACGCCGTCCCAATACAAGCCCTGGACGAGCAGCGACAGCGCCGCGCCGGTCTCGGCGCGCGCGGCCTCGGGATCGGGCGCGTTGGCGATGGCCAGCGCCGCATCGTAGAGCGCCGCGAGGATCAGCTGCGCAAGCGGACTGGGGCTGCCCTCAGCCATCAGGCCCATCTCCATGAGCGCCTGCAGGCCGCGCGCCAGATCGCCGAAGGTGTAGTCGGATTGCACATCGCGCCACCGCGCCCAGCCGAACACCGCCGGACCGTCGAGCAGCAGGATACGCTGCGCTTCGGGGCTGGCCGCGACAAGTCGCAGATAGGCCTGAATCCCTTCCAGCAAACGGCGGCGCGGATCGTCAGCGAACGGAACGGCGGCGTCTCCGGCCGCGTGTGACAGTGCCTCGGACACCTCGCGAAACACGGCCTCGAACAACGCCTCCTTGTCGCGGAAGTGATGATAGAGCGCGCCGCGCGTGACACCGGCAAGGGCTACCAGGTCATTGGTGCCGGTCGCGTGATAGCCCTTGATCGCGAAGAGTTGGCGCGCTGCCGCCACCAGCCCGGCGCGGGTCGCGGCGGCCTTCACCTTGCGCGTGTTCGGCCGCCGGGTCATCCCCACTCCGGTGGCGCCCGGCGCCAAGTGTTGACTTGACGGCAACCTACGCGGGACGCACGCTCGCGAGCATACAGGCTGTTTGTGAGTGTGAAAGGGCGAGCCATGACCCTCTTAGCGGACAGCGCGCTGAACATTCCGGCGGGCGTGCCGCCGGAGCGTGTGATCGACTTCGACATCGCGCGCGATCCTGCGCTCAAGCTGGATGTATTCAAACGTCTCCGTGAGGTGCGCGATCACGCGCCCAAGGTCGCCTACACCACCGCCAACGGCGGCCACTGGTTGGTGTTCGGGCGCGAGGAGCTTCAGCGCGTGATGTCCGAGGCTGAGACCTTCTCCACCTCCTACATGGGCGGCGACGACGGCCAGGGCTTCATCCCGCTGTCCCTCGACCCGCCCGCGCACGCGCCCTGGCGGCATCTGCTGCTCAAGCACTTCGGGCCCGCGCAAGTGAAGACGCTCGAACCCTTCGTCCGCACCTGGGCTGAGCGCCTTGTCGGGGAGGTCGAGGGCGCCGCGTCGTGCGACTTCCTGAAAGCGGTCGCCGAGCCGATGCCTGTCTCGGTCTTCATGGTGATGATGGGGCTGCCGCTCGAGCGCTTCGACGAATTCCGGCGGCTCGTCATGCTGATGCTCACCCCGCGCGAGGAAGGCGACGACCTCGCCGCGCGTGCAGGCGCCTTCGGCGAGATCGCCAGCGCGCTGAACGCGCTGATCGCCGAGCGTCGCAGGTCCCCGCGGGACGATCTGGTCTCCAAGCTGCTCGCCGAGGAGATCGGCGGGCGGCCGCTGAGCCATAAGGAGCTGATGTCGATCTCGTTCCTGCTGTTCATCGCCGGCCTCGACACGGTCACCAACGCGATGACCTACGGGATGCGCCATCTGGCGCGCGATCAAGCGTTGCAGGAGCGCCTGCGACAGGACCCCAGCCAGATCCCGCCCGCGGTCGAGACTCTGCTGCGCCTCTACACCTTCGTGAACACCAATCGCCTGGTGATGAAGGATACCGAGCTCGGCGGCGTCACGCTCAAGGCCGGCGAGCTGATCTGGTGTGTCCTCTGGGGGGGCAGCAACGACCCGGACGCCGAGACCGGCGGTCCGCGGCACATGGCCTTCGGCGGCGGCCACCACATCTGCCTTGGCATGTACCTCGCCCGGCTGGAGCTCAGGGTGATGTACGAGACCTGGTTCGAGCGCATCGGCCGCTTCACCCTGGCAGACGACAACCAGCCAGCCATGCGCGGCGGCAACGTCATGAACATCACTCGCCTGCTGCTCAACCTGGAGCCGCGCTAGGGGCCCGCGAGCCGCGGCCGTCCGACCTTGAACCGCGTTTGCGTCGGTCCCTATGGTGCATTAGCCGCCCCTAGGGCGGAGGAGCCCGACGCGCGATGACCGATCTCTACGCCCGCTACCAGCGGCTTGCCTTCGATCGACCGAAGCCAGGGGTGCTACGCGTCTCGATGAACAACCCCGAGCGGCTGAACGCCGCCGATGCGGCGATGCACGCCGAGCTCGCCGAAATCTGGCTGGACGCGGACCGTGACGATGAGACGAGGGCCGTCATCCTGACCGGCGTCGGTCGCGCCTTCTCCGCGGGGGGCGACTTCGACATGATCCAAGAGATCATGGACGACTTCGAGACGCGGGCGCGGGTCCTGCGCGAGGCCCGCGACATCGTCTACAACCTGATCAATTGCGCCAAGCCCGTGGTCAGCGCCATGCGTGGGCCGGCCGTCGGCGCGGGCCTGGTCTGCGGGCTCCTGGCCGATATCTCGATCGCGACGCCCGAAGCGCGGATCATCGACGGCCATACGCGCCTGGGCGTCGCCGCCGGCGACCACGCGGCCATCGTCTGGCCGCTGCTCTGCGGCATGGCGAAAGCGAAGTACTACCTCCTGCTGTGCGAGACGCTGACCGGCGCCGAGGCCGAGCGCATCGGCGTGATCTCGCTCGTCGCGCCCGACGCCGAGCTCGACGCCAAGGCGGTCGAGGTTGCTGAGAAGCTCGCCGGCGGCGCCGCTCAGGCGATCCGCTGGACCAAGTACGCGCTGAACAACTGGCTGCGCGCCGCCGGGCCGGCCTTCGACGCGTCGCTGGCGCTGGAGTTCCTCGGCTTCACCGGGCCTGAGGCGCGCGAGGGCCTTGCCTCGCACCGCGAGCGGCGAGCGCCGAACTTCACCGACCGATGACTGGACGCGGCCCGCGCGGTCGGTCAGAGATCAAGCCGCATTCACGGCCGGCTCCAAGCCGCCGGTCGCTTTGGCATCAGAAGGATTTCAGGACATGGGCGCATTGGACGGACGGGTGGTGCTGGTCACCGGCGGCGGCAACGGCATCGGGCGCGAATGCGCGCTGATCGCCGCGCGCGAGGGCGCGAAGGTTCTCGTCAACGACCTCGGCGGCGGCGAGCGCGGCGGCGATGAAGGCTCGACAGGGCCGGCGGAGACGGTTGCGGCGGAGATCCGCGCCGCCGGCGGCGAGGCGGTCGCCAACTCCGACAGCGTCACCAGCATGGCGGCGGTCAAGGGCATGGTCGAGCAGGCGCTCGACGCCTTCGGCGGCCTGCACGCGGTGATCAACCCGGCCGGCATCCTGCGCGACGGCATGTTCCACAAGATGCCGGACGAGGACTGGGACATCGTCATCGATGTTCACCTGCGCGGCTCCTACAACGTCTGCCGCGCGACCATCGAGCACTTCAGGAACCAGAACGACGGCGCCTATGTGCTCTTCACCTCGACCTCGGGTCTGATCGGCAACGTCGGCCAGGCCAACTATGCGGCCGCCAAGCTCGGCATCATGGGCCTCTCGCGCATCATCGCCCTGGAAGGCGCGACGCAAGAACGTGCGCTCCAACATCATCGCGCCCACCGCCTGGACGCGGCTGATCGCCACAATCCCGGTCAAGGACGAGGCAGGCGCGGCGCGCATGGAGGCGATGAAGCAGGCGCTGAAGCCCGAACAGCCGGCCAGGCTGGCGGTGGCGCTGGCCAGCCCGGCGGCGAGCGAGGTGACCGGCCAGATCTTCGGCGCCCGCTCGGAGACTCTGGAGGTGTTCAGCCAGCCGCGGCCGGTCGAGACGGTGACCGCCGCCGACCACTGGACCGTGGCGACCGATCCTGAGCGAGGCGCTGCCGAAGACTGAAAGGCAAGTTCACCCCGCTCGGCGGCGTCGGCCAGCAGCGCCCGCAACCCGCGGCCGCGTCGGCGCAATAGGCGTCGGGGGCTTGGCGCTCAGGTCACGCGCGAGCGGTTGTTGTAGCGGGGATCGCGCCAGACGCCGCTGTCCAGCACCTCGGCAAGCACCTCGACGGCGCGCCAGACGTCTTCAAAGCGGGTGTAGGTCGGTGCGAACCCGCAGCGGAGCACGTCGGGGGCGCGGAAGTCGCCGATGACGCCGCGGTCGATGAGCGCCTGCATCACGGCATAGGCGTGCTCGTGGGTGAACGAGACATGGCCACCGCGCCGCCCCGGATCGCGTGGCGTTATGAGCTGGAGACCGTGCCCTGCGCAGCGCTGCTTAACACGCTCGATGAACAGCGAGCACAGGCGGCCAGCCTTCTCTTCGACGGCGGCCATGTCCACGCCGTCGAACTGGTCGACGCCGCACTCCAGCGCCAGCATCGAGAGCACCGGCGGCGTCCCGCAAAGGAACCGGTCGACGCCGGCGGCCGGCCGGTAGGCGTCGCCGAACTCGAACGGGTCGTCGTGGCCCATCCAGCCGGTGAGCGGCGACGCCAGTTCGCCCTGCAACGGCTCGGCCACATAGAGGTAGGCCGGCGCGCCCGGCCCGCCGTTCAGGTATTTGTAGCCGCAGCCGACGGCGAGCTCGGCCCCCGCACCCGCCAGGTCGACCCGCATCGCCCCGGCGCTGTGGCTCAGGTCCCAGATCACCATCGCACCGGCGTCTCGCGCCTTGTTCGTGATCGCCGCCATGTCGCGCCGCTCGCCCGTCCGAAAGTGGACGTGGGTCAGCATAACCACCGCGACGTCGGCGCCGATGGCGGCGACGAGCTTCTCGGCCGGCAGGAGACGCAGGGAGACGCCGGGCCGCGTCGCCGCAACGCCTTGGGCGACATAGAGGTCGGTGGGAAACTCGCCGGGCTCGCTCAGGATCACGCTGCGCGGCGCCTGGCGCCCTAGTGCTGCGACGAGCAGCTTGAACAGGTTCACCGACGTGGAATCGGCGACGATGACCTCGCCTGGCCTGGCGCCGATCAGCCGCGCGATCTTGGCCCCGATCCGGGCCGGCGCGCCGATCCAGTCGGCGCCGTTCCAGCTGCGGACCAGGCCTTGCGCCCACTCGCCGGCCACCGCCGCCTCCAGCCGCCTGCGCGCGTCGACGGGCGCGGCGCCCAGCGAGTTGCCGTCGAGGTAGATCAACCCCTCCGGGCGAACGAACCGCGCCGCGACCGCGTGCAACGGGTCCTCGGCATCCCGGGCGCGCACGTCCGCCAGGCTAGCGCTCATCGCGGTCCCCTCTGTTCAAAACGCGCCATCTTCCATTCCCAGGCCCCTTCGGCCAAGTTGCCGGCATGGCGCACGATCACCAACATGGCCAGGAGCCGCCATCCGACATCGCGCTCCGCGTCAAGGCGCTTGAGTCGCTTCTGGTCGAGAAGGGGCTGGTCGATCCGGCGGCGCTGGACGCCATCGTCGACCATTTCGAGCACAGGGTCGGCCCGCGAAACGGCGCTCGGGTCGTGGCCAGGGCCTGGAGCGATCCAGCCTACCGCGAACGGCTCAGGGCCGACGCCACCACCGCGATCGCCGAGCTGGGCTACGGCGGCGCGCAGGGCGATCACATGGTGGCCGTCGAGAACACGCCGACGGTGCACAACCTCGTCGTCTGCACCCTCTGCTCCTGCTACCCGTGGCCGGTGCTGGGGCTGCCGCCGGTCTGGTACAAGTCGGCGCCCTACCGCTCGCGCGCCGTCATCGACCCCAGGGGCGTGCTCAAGGAATTCGGGACCGAACTGCCTGACGACATCGAGGTGCGCGTGTGGGATTCGACCGCCGAGATTCGCTACCTCGTGATCCCCCAGCGGCCGGCCGGCACGGACGGCCTGGACGAGGCGGCGCTGGCGGCGCTCGTCACCCGCAACGGCATGATCGGGACCGCCCGGCTTTGAACGGCGTGCACGACATGGGCGGCATGCACGGCATGGGGCCGATCGCGCCGGAAGCCGACGAGCCGGTCTTCCACGCCGATTGGGAGGGGCGGGTGCATGCGATGGTCGTCGCCTCGCCAACCCGCGGCAACATCGACGCCGGCCGGCATCGGCGAGAGAAGATCCCGGCGGCCGAATACCTGCGCATGACCTACTACGAGAAGTGGCTCGATAGCCTATGCGCCGGACTGCTGCTGAGAGCGGCCTCGCGACCGAGGCTGAGCTTGCGAGCGGGCGCGCCGACCGGCGGCGTCGCGAAGGCGACGCCGAGGCTGCGGCCTGAGGCGGTCCGGCCCGCGCTCTCGACGCGCGGCGGTTATGACCGCGAGGTCAACACCACGCCGCTGTTCAAGCCTGGCGACCGCGTCCGCGCCCGCAACCTGAACCCGGCCGGCCACACTCGCTTGCCGCGCTACGTCCGCGGCCGCGTCGGCATCGTCGAGCGCCACAACGGGGCGCACGTCTTCCCGGACTCCAACGCCCACGGCGGCGGCGAAGACCCGAGGCAGCTCTATTCGGTGCGCTTCACCGCCCGCGAACTCTGGGGGCCGGACGCTTCCGGCCGCGACAGCGTGAGCCTCGACCTCTGGGAGCCCTATCTTGAGCGCGCCTGAGGACCTGCCCGGCCTGCCGCGCGACGAGGCCGGGCCGGTGTTCGCCGAGCCCTGGCAGGCGCAGGCGTTCGCGCTCGCCGTGCAGCTGCACGCCGAAGGCGCCTTTACCTGGACGGAATGGGCCGAGGCGCTCGGCCGTGAACTCGCCACCGATCCCGCCGACGACGGCTCGCGCTACTACCATCACTGGATCGCCGCGCTGGAAGGTCTCAGCGCCGCGTGCGCGCTGGCCGCTCCCGTCGAGCTCGCCGCCCGCAAGGCCGCCTGGACCGACGCCTACCGCCGCACCCCCCACGGCCAGCCGGTCGAGCTGTCTGCCGGAGACCGTCCGTAGGACGGGCGCCGCCCTATTTCACAACGAAGGACGCCAAGTTCACGAAGGGCACGAAGAGGGGGAAGGTCGCCGACACTCCGCTTCGCAAATCTTCTTTGTGCCCTTCGTGCCCTTCCTGATCTTCGTGGTGGAATAGGAAGGCGCCGCTAGCGCGGCGCATCTGGCAAGCCTACTGCTCGCCGCGCGGCATGGAGGCGCGGACGGCGGGGTCGAAGCCGCTGGCGACCCATTCGCCCTGGGCGGTGTTCCAATGAGAGAAGAAGAGGCGCGTGGCGGGGTCCGGGCTGAGGGCGAGGCGCTCAGGGAACAGGTTCCAGTCGGTCAGCACCGGACTCGGCGCGCGGACGTAACGGTTGGTCTGGGGCAGCGCGCTGCGCAGCCAGCCGCCGCGCGCGTAGTACTGGTGCCAGGTGCGGCGCATTTGCTGGCCGTCGCCGTCCAGGCGGGTGTGGAAGGTCGCCGTGTCGTAGAGCACGCAGGTTCCTGCCGGGCCGTACAGCGGGACCTCCCGGTAGTCGTCACCCAGCCCTTCGAACGCATCCTTCAGGCTCGCGAACCGGTTGCTGTCCGGCACGACGCAGAACGCCGGGGCGCCGGGCTCGACATCGGAGAGATAGTGGATGGCGCAGAGCCAGTCGCAGGGGTTGTAGGGCTCGCGGTTCAGCCGATCGTCGCGCACCGCGTCGTGGTGGAAGTTCATCGCCCGCTCGCCCGCGCCCTCCGGCGTCTCGCGGAAGTTGAACTCCGAATGCCGCACATGCTCCTCGCCGCCCAAGAGGCGCGCGACCACGGGGTAGGAGCGCGGGTGGCGCGTGTAGGGGTCTAGCTCCGGATAGTCGAGCAGGGGCTGGGAGAAGATCATACCCTGGTTGGTGTGGTGCGGCTTTCGCCGCTCGCCAAGCCCCCAGGCGTCCGGCCGCTCGCGCTGGCTGCGATCGCAGAATTCGTTGAGCTGGGCGAGCTCGGCCGGGCTCAAGCAGTCGGCCAGCACGACGTAACCATGCCGCTCAAAGAAGGCGCAGGCCTGATCGATCTCGCGCGCCGGACCGAACGCCGGAACCGGCCCGCGGCTGACCCGCCCGAACCCTTGTGTGGCCACCTGGGCATCGCCGCTAACGTTGGGCTGCCGCTGGAACTGAAACTGGACTTTCGCCGCCATGCGCGACCCGCCCCCCCGAGAATGGACGTCCAAAGCGTAGCACCGCCGGGCGCCAGCGATATGACACGGAGTCGGCCAGCTGCAAGCTCCGCCCGCGCCGCCTAGCGCCCCTTGAACTCGGCGGGGCGCTTTTGCAGGAAGGCCATGACGCCTTCGCGGAAGTCCTCCGTGCGGCCGGCGATGCTCTGGCCCTTGCGCTCGCGGTCGAGCTGGTCGGCCCAGTCGCTGTCGAGGCTGGCCCAGATGGTCTGGCGGATGAGGCCGAGCGATGCAGGGCCCCTGGCGAGCTCTCCTGCCAGCGCGAGCGCGGTCGGCATCAGCTCCGCATCGGGGACGACCCGGTTGATCATGCCCCACTCCAGCGCCTTGGCCGCCGGCACCCGCTCGCCGAACAGCGCCATCTCCATCGCTCTCGCCTTCCCGATCATGCGCGGCAGGATGTACGTCGAGCCGCCATCCGGGATCAGACCGATGCGCCGGAACGCCTGCAGGAAGTAGGCGCTTTCGCCGGCGACAATGATGTCGCCCAGGAGCGCGAGCGAGCATCCGACGCCCGCCGCCGCCCCATTCACCGCGGTGACCAGCGGGACCGGCAGGTCGCGGACGGCGGTGACCAGCGGGTTGTAGACCGTCTCCAGCGCATCGCCCGCGTCGGCGCTCGCTCCGGCGCCGCCGGGCTGCAGGTTCGCGCCGGAGCAAAAGCCTCGGCCCTCGCCGGTGACCACCACCGAGCGCACGCCAGAGTCGGACTTGGCCGCGTCGGCCAGCGCCTGGCGCAGCTCGGTGGCCATGTCGACGCCGGCGGCGTTCATGGTCGCCGGGTCGGAGAGCGTGATGATCAGAATCGCGCCATCGCTCGCGAGCTTCAGCTTGGTGTAGGCCATGGCGATCGCATTCCTCACATTTGGCGCGACTTGGGGCGGGCTTCCGTAAAGTCCGTCAAGCGCCTCATCCGCCGCCGTTGATGTTGATCTTCTGGCCGTTGGCGTAGGGGTTGGCGCTGGAGACCATGAAGGTCACGACGGCGGCCACGTCCTCCGGCGTCGAAACGCGGCCGAACGGCGAGCGGGCGTCGAGCTGATGGATGTCCTCGATGCCCGTCGTGGCGCGGGTCAGACGCCGGCCCATCTCGGTCACGGTCAGGCTGGGCGCCACGATATTCGTGCGGATGCCGTGCTCGCGCTCCTCCTTGGCCAGCGTCAGCGCCAGCGCCTCCATGGCTGCCTTGCCCATGTTGTAGGGCGCGCCGCGCGGCCCCATGCCCAGCGTAGCCACGCTCGAGATCATGATGATGTCGGCGCGGCCCTGGGTGCGCAGATGCGGCACCAGCAGCTTGGCCAGATAATGTGGCCCGAACGCGTGCACGCGCACGACGCGCTCCATCTCCGCCGGATCGGTGTCGGCCACCGCCTGCCCGCGGCTGGCGATGCCAGCGTTGTTCACCAGGATCGAGAGGTTCGGGAAATCCTTGACCACCTCGGCGGCCATGGCGACGTCCTCATCCCAGTTCTCGACCGACGCGGCATACGCCTTGGCTTTGCGGCCCGTGGCCTCGACTTCCTTGACCGTCTCCGCGGCCGCCTCGGCATCGCGCCGGTAGTTGATCGCGACGTCCGCGCCGGCCCCGGCCAGCGAGAGCGCGATCGCTCGGCCGATGCCGCGTCCGCCACCGGTGACCAAGGCCGCGCGCCCCTTCAGGCTGAGCTCCATGGCGCTATCCCCTTCCTCTTCCGCGTCAGTAGACCGTGTAGCCGCCGTCGATCACGAAGGTGTCGCCGGTGTGATATCGCGAAGCGTCGGACGCCAGATAGACGGCGATGCCCGAGAAGTCGGCCGGCTCGCCCCAGCGGCGCAGCGGCACGCGTCCGATCACCCGCTCGTTGAACTTGTCCCACCCCTGCGCGGCGGCCGTCATCTCCGAGCGGATCCAGCCGGGCAGGATTGCGTTGGCGCGGATGCCGTAGCGCGCCTGCTCGACGGCAAGTCCGCGGATCATGGCGATGACCGCTCCCTTGCTCGCGGCATAGGCCTCGTTGCGCGGCGCGCCGTGCACGGCCGAAACCGAGGAGGTGACGACCAGCGAGCCGCCGGGGTCGCCGGCGTTCGCCCGCTCGACCATGTGCTTGCACGCCTCGCGAAAGGTCCAGAACACGCCGTCGAGGTTGACGGCGAGCACGCGCCGCCAGGTCTCGGTCGTAAACTCGGTGAACGCGGCGCCGCCGCCGACGCCGGCGTTGGCGGCCACGAAGTCGACCCGGCCCATGGCGGCGACCGCCTCGGCCAGGCCGGCGACGACTTGCGCCTCGTCGCTCACGTCGACCCGCTGGGCGAGCACGCGCACGCCGCGCTCGAGCAGCGCTTCCGAGGCGTCGCGGTTCTTGGCTTCGTTGGTGCCCCAGATGACGACCGAAGCGCCCGCGTCGGCCAGGCCCTCGGCGAGGCCGAGCCCGATCCCGCCGTTGCCGCCGGTGATCAGCGCCACCTTGCCGCTCAAGTCGAATGGCTGAAACGCCATGGCGTAGCCTCTTTCGTGCATTGGAATCCTCGCCGATTGGCATTCGCCGGGCGGCCCGTCAACGCAGGCGCGATTGCGCGAACCACGCGCACAGGCGTAACCGCTACGCCCGATGAGCGATCCGGGGCTTATTCTAGCGACCCTGATCAAGCGGCGCGGCCTGGCCGGCCGCGAGCGCTGGGATCGCCCGCGGCTCGAAGCCTTCCAGGCCGCGGCGCTCACGCTCTTGCGAGCCCACGCCTACGCCCGCTCGCCTTTCTACCGCGCGTTCCACAAGGGCCTGGAGACCGCGCCGCTCGAAGCGCTGCCGACGCTTACCAAAGCGCAGATGATGGACCGCTTCGACGACGTCGTGACCGACCGTGCCGTGCGCCTGGCGGACGTGAAGGCGTTCCTGGCGCAAAAGGGGCCGGGCGAGCGCTATCTCGGCCGCTACTGGATCACGTCCACGTCGGGCACGAGTGGCCATCCTGGGCTCTTCCTGGTCGATCGCGATGAATGGAGCCTGGAGCTGGCCACGGCCATCCGCGCCTTCGACTGGGCCGGCCTGCGGGTCAGCCTCACCCATCGCGCGCGGGTGGCGCAGATCACCTCGACCAACCCGTCGCACCTCTCGACCCAGGGCGGCCGGAGCATGGCCAACTGGTGGATGCCGACGCTGATTCTCGACGCGAGCGAGCCCCTGGCCGGCGTCGTCGAGCGGCTGAACGCCTGGCGGCCGGAGATGCTTTGGGCCTACGCCTCGATCATCCACGTGCTCGCCGAGGAACAGCTGGCCGGGCGCCTGAGGATCGCGCCGCGCTCGGTGCTCAGCGCCTCCGAGCTCCTCACCGATGGCGTGCGCGAGCGCGCCCGGGCCGCCTGGGGCGAGGTGCTGTTCGACACCTACGCCACGACCGACTGCGGCGGCGTCGGCGCGGAGTGCGACCGGCACAGGGGCCTGCATCTGATGGAGGATCTCTCGATCATCGAAGTCGTCGACGCAGACAACCGCCCCGCCCCGCCCGGCGTCTTCGGCGCGAAGATGCTGGTGACCGTGCTTGGCGGCCGCACCCAGCCGCTCATCCGCTACGAGTTGGACGACAGCGTGCGCCTGGCCGGCGCGCCCTGTCCGTGCGGACGGCCGTTCCGCCTGATCGACGCCATCCAGGGCCGCATCGAAGAGGTGCTGGCTTTCAGCGGCTCGGGCGGCGGCCGCGTGACCGTCCATCCAATCACCTTCTCCAACATTATGGACCGGTTGCCGGTCGCGAGCTGGCAAGTGCTTCAGGACGAGGCCGGGCTGCACCTGCTGCTGGCTGGCGTCACCGCGCCGCTCGACGACAGCGCGCTGGCGGGCGAGGTCGCCCAGGCGCTGGTGGACCACGGCGTGCAACGCCCCTTGATCGACGTCCAGCGGGTCGATGCGATCCCGAAGGCGGCGTCGGGCAAAACGCCGCTGGTGCTCTCCAGGCTGGCTACACGCTAGCGATCCCGGCCGCACGCCGGATGCCGGCGCTGATCCCGAGCAGCGACAGCCCGCCGACGATGAAGTCGATGGCGATGAAGAAGCCGATCAGGACGGCGTCGCCGCGCGGATTGAGCAGCAGGATGAAGACGGCGAGCACGATCCCGACCAGGCCGCTGACCACTTGCCACCCCCACCCTCTCGCCGCTCGCCCGCGGTGGTGGAACGCCATGGCGAACGACGTGAAGGCGTTGAGCGTCAGGTAGGCGGCGATGAGGATCGCGAGTCCGATCACGCCCACGACCGGCGACCAGAGCACGATCCCGCCCGCCCCGATGGCGATCACGGCCGAGACGATGCGCCAAACTGGGTGATCGTGCCCGCGCGAGCCGAAGAGGCCGACCAGGCCCAGCATGCCGCTGAATACCAAGACCCAGCCCAGCACGAGCGCCACCGCCAGGCCGGCGAAGAGAGGGAGCGCCGCAGCGAGAACGCCGAGCGCTATCAGCAGGACCCCCTCGAAGATGAGCCAGCCGCGCACGCCGCTGGCGGGAAACGCGACCGATGGATGTTCCGCATCGACGCTCATGGTTCGACCCTCCCTCGCCCGCGGCCATTTCAGCGCGCCACGGCGAAGAACGCCAGCCATCGAATGGAGTGTGGCCGTCCCCCGGCTTAGACTGAGGCTGGTGGAGGATGCTCATGGCCGAGTTCGACTACGCGATGCTGACGCTGGCGCGCGGCGCGCCCGCCCGCCGGGCTTTCGCCGACCGGGTCACGGGGGCCGGGCTGACGTCGCACGGTCGCCGAGCCGGACTGTTCTTCGCCCAGCTGGGGTGGCAGGCGGCCGAGGCGGCTCTTCTAGCTGAGCGCGGCGGCGGCGAGGAGAAGGCGTTCGCGGCGTTGCTCGACGCGCCGGAGGTGGTGTCCAGCGTCAGCCACGCGCTCAAGCCCACGGTCCGGCCGCCACCCGACGCCGTTCTCGCGCCTGGCGGCATCTATGTGCACCGCTGGTTCGAGGTGAACCGGTCGTTGGTGGCCGAGTTCATCGACCTTTCGGTCCGGGCCTGGCCCGGCTTCGAGGCGCAGTTCGACGCGCGCATCTTCGGCCTGTTCGAGCTGACCACCGAGTGGGAAGGCTCGCCGGTCGACAGCCGGCATCTGCTGCTCGTCACCCGCTATGCGAGCCACGGCGTCTGGGAAGACTCGCGTGACCCGACGACCGAGGCGATGCAGACCTTCGCCCGCCGCGCCCAGCTCACCCTCTCGACGCGGGCCGCCAGCTCGCTATTGATCGCGCCCTGAAGGAGCCGGTCATGGACGAGGCAACGCGCCAAGCGCACATCGCGCGCGTCAAGGCCGATGGCTACTCGATCGTCGAAGACGCGATCGAGCCGGACCTGGTCGAGGCGCTGAACGAGGCGCTCGCTCGTCTAGAGCGTGACCTCGATGCGAAGCCGGCGATGAACGGCTTCGAGGGCCATCGCACGGTGCGCATCTACAACCTCCTGGCCCACGGCGAGCCGTTCCAGCGCGTTCCGGTGCACGCCTCCGTGCTGCCGATCATCGAAGGCGTGCTCGACCCCGAGTGTCTGATTTCTTCACTGTCCTCGATCGCCATCGACCCTGGCGAGATCGCCCAGCCGATTCACGCCGACGACATGGTGATCCCGCTCGAAAAGCCGCACGCCTCCATCGTCTGCAACTCGATGTGGGCGCTCACCGATTTCAACGAAGCGAACGGCGCGACGCGGCTGGTGCCCGGGAGCCACAAGCGGGGCAATCCGGATTACGGCGGCCGGTATGAATCGATCGCCGCCGAGATGTCGAAAGGGTCGGTGCTGGTCTGGGACGGCTCGCTGTGGCACGGCGGCGGCGCGAACACGACCGGCGTGCGCCGGACCGGCATCGCGATGAACTACTGCGCCGGCTTCATCCGCCAGCAGGAGAACCAGCAGCTGGGCGTGCCGGCGGAGATGGCGCGGAGCTTTGAGCCTCGGCTGCGGCAACTGATGGGCTATAGCGTCTATCGTGGCCTGATCGGCCACATCGACAAGCACAGCCCAGACCAGCTGCTCGTCGGCCAAGGCGCCTTCCGCTCGATCTGGGACCGCGGCTAAAGGTCGATGGCGAACACCAGCGCGCCCGGGCCGACGTCGAGTTCGTGGAAGCCGTAGGCGCGGTAGAAGCGCACCGCCCGCTCGTTCGCAGCGCCGACGCCGAGATGGACGCCGCTGACGCCGAACGAGCGCATGAGCTGGAGCCACCGGTCGATCAGCGACCTGCCAAGTCCCCGGCGCTGGAACCGCGGCAAGAGGTCGACGTGCAGATGCGCCGGGTACGGATCGGTGATCGCGGGCGGCGTGAGCTGCGGGTGGTGGAACCCGCGGATCAGACGCTCATCCGGCGTCAGATCCCTGTAGCGGCCTGGCGGGTCCGGATACCGCGTCCGCAGCGACGGCCACCACGCCCGCTCGAGCTCCGCCTCGAACGCCGGCGTGTCCGGCGCGCCGATGATGTATCCCCCGACGCCTTCGGCGTCCTCGACCACCAGCGCGCTCTTCGGCCTGAGCACGCCGTAGGCGCCGGCGAACATGTGCCCGACCAGCTTGTGGTCCTTGTAGAGATCGGATGCGTCCTGGCCGCTCGCGCCGGTCAGGAGGCAGACGCGGTAGATCGCGTCGAGGTCGCT
Source organism: uncultured Alphaproteobacteria bacterium (assembly GCA_963794315.1). GTDB lineage: Bacteria > Pseudomonadota > Alphaproteobacteria > Caulobacterales > Caulobacteraceae > Poindextera. Next base: position 1,975,354 of record CAWCDF010000002.1, on the reverse strand, counting down.
CTCGCGGTAGGGACGAATCTCGAAAGGGCCGGTTTCGGCCATAAGGGCCGCCTCATGCAAAGCTCTCGCGCTGTGATAGCGTCAACGTCGGCCCAAGCGAAGGACATGTCGGCGTGCCCCTGACCGTGCGCGAGATGACGCTGGACGAGACCGACCTAGTCTCGAACTATTTCCATACGTCCACGGTCGAACACCTGGAACTGATGGGCGTCGATCCGTCGCGGCTGTTCAGCCGCACCGCATGGCGCGAGCGTTATGCTCTGGACTATGCACGGCCAAGGCCCGAGCGGGCGTTCATGGCCATCGTCTGGCTCGAGGACGCAACGCCAGTCGGCTTCTCGACCGCCGACAAGATTGTCTTCGGCGAGCGCGCCAACATGCACCTGCATGTTTTCGAGCCCGAACGGCGCAACAGCGGGATTGGCGTCCGGTGCGTCCGCCTTTCGGTCGACCTCTATTTCGAGGCGCTGAAGCTCAAAGCCCTCTTCTGCGAGCCAAACGCGTTCAACATCGCCCCCAGCCGGACCGTGCAAGCGGCGGGCTTCAAGTACGTGAAGACCCACATGACCGTGCCAGGGCCTCTGAACTTCCACCAAGCCGTCACCCGCTGGGTGATCGAGCGCTGACGCGGAGTTTGCCATGACCACACGCGAACCCGTCCTCAATCCGGTCCGGATCAGGAGCCTCAAGCCCACGCAGATGACCGTGGGCTTCCGCGAAGTCGCCGAGAAACGGCGGGAGTGGCGCGAGCGCGGAGGCGACAGAGGCGCCGAGTACCTCGGCAAGCACATGATCCCGGTCGTGCTCGGCCCCAAGGACCGGCATTACCTGATCGACCACCACCACCTGGCGCGCGCACTGGAAGAAGAGGGCGTCAAGGACGTGCTGGTGAGCGTGGTCGCCGACCTGAGCACGCTGGCCAAAGAGGAGTTCTGGGTCTTCCTCGACAATCGCGACTGGTGCCACCCCTACGACGCCGAGGGTCGCCGCCGCGACTTCGACGCCATCCCGTCGGTGGTCTCCGAGATGGAGGACGATCCGTACCGCAGCCTCGCCGGCGAGCTTCGGCAGGCGGGCGGCTACGCGAAGGACGCCACCCCCTTCAGCGAATTCATCTGGGCGGATTTCCTCCGGCGGCGGATCAAGCGCAAGGCCGTCGAAAAGGATTTCGAGGCGTCGCTCAAGAAGGCGCTCATGCTCGCCAAAGCCGAGGCGGCGAACTACCTGCCGGGGTGGTGCGGGCCGAGCCGGGACTGACCGGCGGCGCAGGGATCAGCGAACCAGAACAGCAACGACCGCGGTCACGCCCAGGAACGCGCCTGTCCAAGCCAGGCACGCGATGCCGACGCGGTCGAACGGGGGCGGAAAGGGCCCTGGCTCGAGCAGAAAGCGCGGCGCGATATCAGTCATGCGGCGGAAGTAGGGGTTGTTGCGTCGGAAACCCATTTGCCGTTCTGTCGCTGGATCAATTTGTCGCGGTCAGCGTGTATGCCGCTCCGGTAACAACTGGCGTTGAGTTGCGTTCCGTGCCTCCCGTCTGGCAGATGACCTTGGACTTCGAGCCATTTTTCGCGCCACTCACTCGTTCAACCATTGAAAGCCCACCCTGCATTGACCACTCCCGTCCCCGTCGCGGCCAGTGCGCCGCCTCCGCAGCTGACGTCCGTCGAAGCCATCACCGAGGGCCTGGCCGGCGTCGGCTACATCGCCTCCAGGCGCATCGCGACAGCGGTGATGATGGCCGCGCACCTGCAGAAGCCGATTCTGGTCGAGGGCCAGGCGGGCGTCGGCAAGACCGAGCTCGCCATCTCGACGGCGACCATGCTCGGCCTGCCGCTCATCCGCATGCAGTGCTACGAGGGCCTGGACGAGTCCAAGGCCCTGTACGAGTGGAAGTACGGCAAGCAGCTGCTCTACACCCAGATCCTCAAGGACCGCATGGGCGAGCACCTGGGCGACGCCAAGAGCATGGCCGAGGCCATGGACCGCCTGCACGGCATGGGCGACCTGTTCTTTTCCGAGCCGTTCCTCGAGCCGCGGCCGCTGCTCAAGGCGCTCACGCAGGTGGGCGGCGCGGTCCTGCTGATCGACGAGATCGACAAGTCTGACGAGGCGTTCGAGGCGTTCCTGCTCGAGATCCTGTCGGCGTTCCAGGTCTCGGTGCCCGAGCTGGGCGTGATCAAGGCCACGACGCCGCCGATCGTGTTCCTCACCTCCAACAACGTGCGCGACCTCGGCGACGCGCTGAAGCGCCGCTGCCTGCACCTGCTACATCCCGCTGCCGACGCCCGAGCTGGAGGAGCGCATCGTCGCCTCGCGCGTGCCGGACGTCGACGCCAAGCTGAACCGCGAACTGGTCGCGTTCGTGCAGAGCCTGCGTGGGCTCGACCTGCGCAAGTCGCCGTCGATTTCCGAGACGGTCGACTGGGCGCGGGTGCTCTTGCTGCTGCACGCCCACGCGCTGGACCCCGAGCTGGTGCGCGAGACACTGAACGTGCTCCTGAAGTTCGAGCAGGACATCCTGGCGGTCGACCCGCAGATCGGCGAGCTCTTGCGCCCGCAGGCGCGCGCGGCCGGGAAGTAGCCCGCGATGCAGCGGACGATGGAGAATTTCATCCGCGCGCTGAGGGCGCAGGACATAAGGGTCTCGCCGGCCGAGGCGATCGACGCGCACCGCGCTGCCGAAGCGGTCGGATACGCCGACCGCGAGCTGTTCCGCGATGCGCTGGCCACCACGCTGGCGAAGAGCGGCCAGGAAACCGCCAAGTTCGACACCGTCTTCGACGACCTTCTTCAGGCGGGACGAGTTCCTGAAGACGCCTGAGGATGCGGCCGACGAGGCGATGGCCGACGAGCTGCCGGAGGGCGGGGATAACCTCACCCACATGCTGCTCGAGCACGACGATGCGGCGTTGGCTCAGGCCATGGAGCTCGCCGCCGAGCGCGCGGGCGTGGCGGAGATCCGCCTCTCCAGCCAGCGGCGGCTCCTGACCCGGCGCATGCTCGACGAGATGGGCCTGGGCGGCCTCGAACAGAGGATCGCGGAAGCGGGGCGCCGCGACGACGAGAAAGGCAAGCAGCTGGCCGACCGGTTGGCGAAGGCGCGCGATGCGCTGTTCGCCGAGGCCGGCCGCTACGTCGAGCGCCAGCACGAGCTCTATGCCTCCGAGAGCGGGCGCAAGCTGCGCGAGGACGTGCTGGCCAATCAGCGGCTGACCGCCATCGACGAGCACGAGCTCGCCACCATGCAACGGCTGGTCCGGCGCATGGCCAAGAACCTGGCGTCGAAGTACAGCCGCCATATCCGCCGCGCCAAGCGCGGGCAGCTCGACGTGCGACGCACGATCCGCAAGAGCCTCGGGCACGGCGGCCTGCCCTTCGACCTGATCTGGAAGAGCAAGCGGATCGACCGTCCGTCGATCGCGGTGATGTGCGACGTCTCGGGCTCGGTGGCGCAGGCGGCGCACTTCCTGCTGCTGTTCCTCTACAGCCTCAACGAGGTAGTGGAGCGGCTCGACGCCTTCGCCTTCTCGAACCGCCTCGTGCCCGTCGGCGACATCCTGAACGACGAGGCGGTGGCCGACGCGATCGCCATGGTGATCAAGCGCATCGGCATGCGCTCGACCGACTACGGGCTCGCGCTCGAGGACTTCTGCGCGTTGGAGCTAGCGAAGATCGACAACAAGACCACGGTCATCATCCTCGGCGACGGCCGCACCAACTACGTGAACCCCAGGCTCGACCTGATGCGGGCGATCAGCGAGCGGGCGCGGGCCGTGATCTGGCTGAACCCGGAGCCCGAAAGCCTTTGGACCCGCGGCGACTCGGAGATGGAGCGCTACAAGCGCTTCTGCACGGTGGCCAAGACGTGCAGCACGCTTGCCGAGCTCGAGCGCATCATCGAGGACGTGCTCCGAACCTACATGCCGCGGTAACAGTCGGGACATGTCCGATTTGGCGTTCAAGGCTGTCGGCGACTGCTGCGCGCGCCGCCAAATCGTACGTGTCCCGGCCGCGCTGTCCCGGCCGCGCTGAGATCGGGGACACGTACGACTTAGCGCTAACCGCCCGAGGAACGTAGGGACCCCGTTCGCTAAGTCGAACATATCCCCTACTCCGCCGGCATCAGGGCGGCGATCTCGGCGTCGCTGCAACCGCATTCCTCCAGGATCTGCAAGGTGTGCTGGCCGATTTCGGGGGCCATCCGCGGCAGCGTCTTAGCCTCGCCGTCGAGATAGAAGGGGCTGTCGACGGTTCTGAGGCCATAGCCGTCGGCGAACTCAGGCAGAAAGCCGTTCGCCTCCACCTGCGGGTCGGCGATGTGGTCGGTGATGCGGCCGACGATGCCGAAGGTTACGCCGACGTCCATCAGCTTGTTGTGCCAATGCTCCCACGGGGCCTTGCCGAAGATGTCCTGCAGGATAGCGATCAGCGCCGCCGCGTTCTCGAAGCGCGCCATTGGCGTCGCGAAGCGCGGGTCCTCGAGCAGATCCTCGCGCCCGACCGCGCGCGAAAGCAGGGCCCATTCGCGAGCCGGATTGACCACCGCCAGAATGAAGGAGCGGCCGTCGGAGGTGTGATAGATTTCGCCGAGGGCGCTGCGCTGCCCGCGCTGGCGCGGCTGGAGGTCGATGTCGCAGAGCGCCGCCTGGATCTGGCATGAGTTCGACCAGAGCCCGTTGGCCATGAGCGAGGTCGAAACCGCCCCGCCCTCCCCGGTCAGGACGCGGCGATAAAGCGCCGTGGCGATTGCCGCAAAGGTCGCCATCGCCGTCGGATGGTCGCCCATCCCCGGCAGCGAGAAGCTGTTCTCGGCATCGCCGTAGGGCTTGACCATGTCCATCAGGCCCGAGCGCGCCCACCAGGCGGTGGTGTCGTAGGCGGTGCGATCCCGCTCCGGGCCATGCTCGCCGTAGGGCGAAAGCGACGCGTAGATCAGCCGCTTGTTCAGCGGCATCACGTCCTCGGCGCGCAGGCGCAGTCGCTCACGCACCGGAAAGGGGAAGTTGGTTAGGAAGACGTCGGCCTTTTTGATCAGCTTTTCGAGCACCACCTGCGCCTCGGGCAGCTTCAGGTCTATCGCCAGGCTCTCCTTGTTCCGCGAGTTCAGCGTCCAGAAGTAGTCCATGACGTCCGGCCCGCGCATGCGAATGAGCGCGCGGTAGGAGTCGCCCATTCCCGGCGGCTCGATCTTGATCACCCGCGCGCCGAAGTCGGACATGATGGTCGCCGCGGCCGGCCCGGCGATGAAGCTCGCGCAGTCGATAACCAGAAGATCGCTGAACAGCCCTTGCGTCATGCCGTAGCCTCCGAAACGCGTGTCTGCTTTATGGAGACTGGGGCGCGGCGCCGTCAAAGGCATCGTCTCCGCAACGAGGAGGTCCCATGGCCAAAACCGCCATCAAGTCGAGCAAGGCGAAGCCAGCCGCCCTGCCCTTTTCGAGCCAGTTCGACCTCACCTCGAAGATCAGCGGCCGCACATACCGCATCTACGTCTTCCGTCCTCCAGTTTCCCCGCCTGAAGGCGGTTATCCAGTCGTCTACTTCACCGACGGCAACCTGAGCTTCCCGATCGCGATGGCGATGGGCGGATGTTTCGGCCTCTTCGTCGGCCTCCCCGCTCTGGTGGTGGGGGTGGGATATGCGACGGACAGTCCGCTCGACGTGGCGGCGCGCGCGCGCGACCTCACCCCGCCCACGCCGATGTCGGCTATCGACGTCGAGCCTGGGATGCCGCTGCCCCTGCCCGAGAATTATGGCGGCGCGGAGGACTTTCGCCGCTTTCTCACAGAAGAGCTCCGTCCAAGGCTCGCTTCGGAGCACCCGGTCAGCCCCGAGAACCAGACGCTATTCGGCTACTCGCTAGGCGGACTCTTCGCCTTGCACGTCCTTTTCAACCACCCGGACGATTTCCGAGGCTATGCGGCCTGCAGCCCCTCGATCTGGTGGAACAAGCGCGCCGTGCTCAAGGGCGAACGCGCGTTCGTCAAGGCGGTCGCGTCCAAGGCAATCTCGCCGCGCGTGCTGATCACGATCGGCGCCGAGGAGCAGACGCCGCCAAAGACCGCGCCGGCAGGCATGACGCTGGCTGAGATCCGCAAGCTCATCCGGGGAGCGCGGATGGTCGACAACGCGCGCGAACTCGGCGAGCGCCTGGCCGCTCTCAAAGGCGGCCCCGGCTACGTGGCTCGGTTCCAGGCGTTCGAGGGCGAGGACCATCTGACGTCAACGGCCGCCGCGATCAGCCGCACGTTGGCGTTCGCGCTTCGGCCCTGAAGCGGATTTAGGCCGTCGCGAGCTCGCCGGCCATCCGGTCGAGGCGCGCGTGGATGATCCCTTCGGCCTCGGCCATGATCCGCTTCACCAGCTCGTCGCAGGACGGGATGTCGTGGATCAGCCCCTGGCTCTGGCCGGCCGACCAGATCCCGCCGTCGATATCGCCGCCCTGCAGCACGTTGGCCCGGCCGCGGGCGCCCGAGACCAGCTCGCGCACGTCGTCGATGGTCTTGGTCGGATCCTCCTGGATCTTCACCACCTGCTCGGCGATCGCGTTGCGGGCCACGCGCGAGGTGTTCCTGAGCGTCCGGTTGGTGAGGATGGTGTCGCGTTCGGTGTTCTTGACGATCGCTTCCTTCACGTTCTGGTGGATCTTGGCTTCCTTCGTCGCCATGAAGCGGGTGCCCATGTTGACGCCGTCGGCGCCCAGCGCGAGCGCGGCGACCAGCGAGCGGCCGTCGGCCATGCCGCCGGAGGCGATCACCGGAATCTTCACCGCATCGACGGTGGCCGGAAGCAGCACCATCAGCGTCACGTCGTCCTCGCCGGGGTGGCCGGCGCACTCGAAGCCGTCGATCGAGATCACGTCGACGCCCAGCCGCTCGGCGGTGACGCTGTGGCGGACCGACGTGCACTTGTGGATCACCTTGATCCCGTTGGCCTTGAAGTCGGGCAGGTGGTCGATCGGGCTGCGGCCCGCGGTCTCGACGATCTTGATCCCGCTTTCGATGATCGCGCGGCGGTAGTCGTCGTACGGGATGGGGTTCAGCGACGGCAGCAGCGTGAGGTTCACGCCGAACGGCTTGTCGGTGAGCGACGCGGGTCTTGTCGATCTCGGCCTTCAGCGCCTCGGCCGTCGGGAACAGGTGGGCGACGATGAAGCCCAACGCGCCCGCATTGGCCACGGCCGCCACGAGCTCGCCGTAGCCCACGCCCGTCATGCCGCCCATGACGATCGGCGTCTGAACGCCGAACATCTCGGTGATTTTCGTCTTGATCACTGCCTCGCCTCTTCCTTGGTCGCGGATCTCGCGAACGTTCGTTTGAACGGGAGCCCGAAAACGGCGTCGCCGTCAATCGGCCAGCGGTTGAACAGCGGCGCCGCGACGCCGCGCCCAAAGAGCCCTGGCCTGTTGACTTGCCTGCCGCGCCCTCGTCTAGACTTCAACAAGTCCGGGGCGGACGACGTCGCCGCGGACCGACGCGACTTTAGACCTTCATCAGCTTCCTGGCGCCGGCGATCATTTCAAGGCCGACAACGCGCCGAATTTGAAAGGCGGTTCATGAGCATCAAGGGCAAGGCCTATATCGGCGGTATCTTCGAGCATCCGACGCGCGAGGCGATCGGCTATTCAACGCCGCAGCTGCACGCCGAGTGCGCCAAGGGCGCTCTCGAAGACGCGGGCCTCTCCAAGGACGACGTCGACGGCTATTTCTGCGCCGGCGACGCGCCCGGCTTCGGCGCGATGTCGATGGCCGACTACATGGGCCTGAAGCTGCGGCACATGGACTCCACCGAGACCGGCGGCTCGTCCTACATCCTGCACGTCGGCCACGCCGCCGAGGCGATCGCGGCGGGCAAGTGCTCGGTGGCGCTGGTCACCCTGGCCGGCCGGCCCCGCAGCATGCGCGGCGGCGGGATGGGCGGCGGCCGCGGGGCGGGCCCGCCGGCGCCGGCGTTCTCCGACGTGCCCGAGGCCGGGTTCGAGAACATCTATGGCGGCTCGACCCACAACACCTACGGCATGTGCGCCATGCGGCACATGTACGAGTACGGCACCACCTCCGAGCAGCTGGCCTGGATCAAGGTCGCCGCCTCGCACCACGCGCAATGGAACGAGCACGCCATGCTGCGCGAGGTGGTGACGGTCGAGGACGTGCTCGCCTCGCCGATGATCGCCAACCCGCTGCACCGCATGGACTGCTGCGTGATCTCCGACGGCGGCGGCGCGGTGATCGTGGTCTCGCCGGAGGTGGCCAAGAGCCTGAACCGGCCGCAGGTCAAGATCATCGGCGCCGGCGAAGCGCCCAAAGGCCCGCGCGGCGGCAACGACCTCGACCTCACCTATTCCGGCGCGGTCTGGTCGGGGCCTGCGGCCTTCGAGGAGGCCGGCGTGAAGCCGTCGGACATCAAGTACGCCTCGATCTACGACAGCTTCACCATCACCGTACTCATGCAGATCGAGGACCTCGGCTTCTGCAAGAAGGGCGAAGGCGGCAAGTTCGTCGCCGACGGCAACCTGATCTCCGGCGTCGGCAAGCTGCCGTTCAACACCGACGGCGGCGGCTTGTGCAACAACCACCCCACCAACCGCGGCGGCATCACCAAGATGATCGAGGCGGTGCGCCAGCTGCGCGGCGAGGCGCACCCGAAGGTGCAGGTGCCCAACTGCGATCTCGCCATCGCCCACGGCACCGGCGGCTCGCTCGGCACGCGCCACGGCTCGGCGACGCTGATCATGGAACGGGAGGCTTGAGCATGAGCGACACGCAGACGATGGCCCAGACGCGCCGCATCCCGGCGCCGGCGGTCAATAACGAGAGCAAGCCGTTCTGGGACGCCGCCAAGGAGGGCCGTTTCCTGATCAAGCGCTGCGGCGACTGCGGCAAGGCGCACTGGTATCCGCGCGTGATCTGCCCCTACTGCTTCAGCCTCAACACCAAGTGGGAAGCCTCGCCCGGCGAAGGGGTGATCTACACTTTCAGCGTCATGTTCCACACGAACGTCCCCTACGCGATCGGCTACGTGAACCTGAACGAGGGTCCGGCGGTGCTCACCAACTTCGTCGACTGCGACCTGGCGACGCTCGCGATCGGACAGAAGGTCAAGGTGAGGTTCCAGGAAACCGATGGAGGCCCGCCGGTCCCGGTGTTCGCGCCGATCTGAGGCAGCGCTTGCAATTTACGGCGTCACGCTAAAGGATCGGTTTCGGCCACGGCGGACCGACCGACCTGCGGCCACCTTTCTTGTTGGGGGGACTTCATGAACAAACTCATCATCGGCGCCGCCGTCCTGCTGACGACGGCATTCTCCGTCAGCGCCGTCGACGCGCACGTCTGCCATGCCCGCAGCAGGGTCGCGACGGGTTGGGGGAGTTCGCCATACCTTGCGACCGCGAACGCGATCGCGCTGCGGGAGTGCGCCGTGCGCACGCCGCGCGGAATGGTGTGCGTGCGCACCAGCTGTTCCTAGGTCGTCAAGCCGGCGATCGATCCTCGACCAACTGGTGGAACGCCTTCAGGTCGGCCTCGGCCACGTCCGAGACCGCCCAGAAGGTCATGCCGCCTTTCGTCCAGTGCAGCAGCGTATAGCCATCGCCTGGCTTGGCTTCGTCCGGTCCAAGCGCCTTGCCGTCCGGCCAGACGAACAGATTGATGACATGCCGGCCGCGCCGGTAGACGACGGCCGCGACTGTGCGTCCGCCGATGTAGTCCAGCCGTCCGCCGACGATCGGGAAGCCCTGAGGCGCGAGATCGATCACCGGCGGCGAGAAGTCGATCTTGCCGCCGAACCACGGCTTGACCACGTGCTGGTCGGACGTCGCCACGTCGATCAGATGCCCGGCGAGTTGCGAGCGCACGTGGCTCGCGACGAGCTGGTGCTCGAGGTCGGCTGTCTGCAGGGCCGGAACGGCCATCACCGCCAGGACCGCGCAGGCGGCGATCGCGGCGCCGGCGCCGCCAAGCCCCCAGAACGCGCGCTCAAAGCGGCCGACCGCCGCCGATCGCCGCACCGGAACCGACGTCGTCGCCGCGCTGACCGCCGCGTCCAATCGGGCGAGCAGCCGATCAGGCGCCCGCGCGCTGACGCCATCGCCGCGGAGCGCGGTTCTGAGCGTCAGCGCATCGTCGCGCGCCTGGGCGCAAGCCTCGCAGCCGGCGACGTGCGCCTCGACCTCGGCCGCATGCGCGGCGTCCAACTCGCCGTCGACCAGGCCCTGCAGCTTGATCTGCCAGTCTGGGCAAGCGGTCATGACGACGCCTCCGCCATATCGGCCTCGCGTTTGCGCCAAGCCTCGGCCAGGGCCGACCGCGCCCGCGCCAGCCTGGACATCACCGAGCCGATGGGGCTCTCGGTGACTGCGGCGATCTCGCGGTAGCTCAACTCTTCCATCTCTCTCAGGATCAGAACCTCGCGCCAGCGCGCGGGCAGGCTGTCGATCAGGGCGCGCAAGGCGCCGGCTTCACCCTTCTTGGCGAGCGCCTGTTCCGGGCTGTCCTGCTCGAGGTCCGGCGGGTCCCAGTGCGCGTCGTCATCGTCGGGGCCGTTGGCGGGTCGCGCGAGCGGCGCGGTCGCCTTCAGCCGCTGTTCGCGCAGCCAATCGTAGAAGCGGTTGCGCACGATGGTCAGGATCCAGCTGCGGCCGTCACCGCCACGATAGCCCCGGAACGCCGCCAGCGCGCGCACATAGGCGTCATGGACGATGTCCTCGGCGACGTCCTCGCGCCGCGCGAGGCGGAGCGCCAGGTTGTAGGCGGCGTCGGCGTGCGGCAGCACCACCGCGCGGAAGCGCCGCGCCTCGTCCGGGCTCAGCGGCGACGGAGCCGATGCCGGGATCGGCGTCAGCACGAGCGATCCACGCCGTTTCTCCGCGGGGAAGCGGGCCTCGACCACCTGCGCCGCGCTGGCCCCCGCAGCCATGCTAGCGAGTGACGACAATCTTGCCCACCATCTGCGGATGCAGACTGCAATGGTAGGCGTAGGTTCCCGGCACGGTGAAGGTGAACGTGTAGCTGTCGCCGGTGTCGAGCGGGTTGGAGCGGAACGCTTTGTTGTCAGCCACGACGCTGTGCGCGTCGTCGTCGTCGTTGGTCCAGGTCACGGCCGTGCCCGCCGGCACGGTGGTGACGCCAGGGTTGAACGCGAAGTTGGCGATCTTGATCGTAACGGTCCGGGCGGCCGCGGCCTCGGCCGTCGCGCCCCAGGGGCGGGGACCAGCGGCGGCGAGGAGAATCGCCAGAGCGGCCGCGGCCGCGAGGGGCCGAATGGGGACTCGCATCGCGGACTGCATCAGGCTTGGACGAGGGTCTGGTCGACGACGACCAGCGGCCCGCTGCGGTGGGTGCGTGCGATGTCGCGGATGCCCAGCACGCCGCGCAACTGGTCGGCGGGGACTTTCAAAGGGCCGGGCCCAGCGCCCGGCGTGCCGGCCGTCGCTTGCGGGTAGGCGGTCGAGCGCGCCGTGTGGAAGGTGATGTTCCCTTCGGTCTTGGTGATCACCTGGTGGATGTGGCCGTTCAGTACTGTGACCGAGCCAAACCGCCTCAAGGGCGCGAAGGCGGCCGCGGCGTCGACGGTGCCCCAGCCCCAAGGGACGTAGGCGTCGAACAGCGGCATGTGGGCGTAGACGACGAGCGGCGTCGAGGCCGACAGATGCGCGACGTCCTTCTCGATCCAGGCGATCTGCTCGGGCCCGAGCCGGCCCTGGCCGTCCTTGTTGAGGCCGACGGTGTTGACCAGGCCGAGGAAGTGGACGCCGGCGGCGTCGAAGCTGCGCCAGCCCGTGCCCCAGGTTCCCTTACCGTAGCGATCGAGGAAGACCTTGCCGTTGCCCTCGTCGAGCGTGTCGTGCTCGCCCGGCGTGTGGAAGATGGGAAGGTTCAGCTCCTTCAGCATCTGGTCGGCGGTGTCGAACTCGTCGGCCTTCGACAGGTGGGTGATGTCGCCGGTGTGGATGGCGAAGGCCGGCTGCATCGGCAGCGCCTTGATCTTGGCGATGGCCTCGCGCAGCGTCCCCTGCACATCGGGGTTGGCCGCTTTGTCGAAACCGATGTGGGTGTCGCTGATCTGCACGAACTCGAGGCTTCCGGCGCGAGGTGCGGCGTCGGCTCCGGTGGCCAGCATCGACGAGGCGATACCGCCATCAATGGTCCAGAGCACGCCAGCGCCAGCCCAGCTCATGCATTTCATCACCGCGCGGCGGCTGGGATCGGCCAGAGCCGTTTCGTCTCGTTTCGTCATCGGATCGCCTCGTCAGGGTTGGAGCGTGCCGACCTAGACGGACGTGGACGCGGGTTTATTCCCGGCCACCTCGCGGGCGGCCTCTGCCGGTGCGGTATGGACGGACCGAGGAGCGGGATGGAGGGGCGCTGGCCGGGGGAAACCAGCGCCCCGCCGGCCCGGGCGGCGCCGGCCTGAAGGGGCGGGGCTGTCGCCGGGCGGTCGAGGCAGGGTAAACGGCCTCATGCAAACCAGACGAAGCGGATGCACGTTCTGTTCCAAGCCCGCGCAGAAAAAGCTCGGCTTATGCCGCCCATGACCCTCGCCTCCAGCTCCAACGCCACCGACATCGCGCCGCTCGAGCGCGCCGAGCTCCCGGCCGACGCGGTCGCGCTGGCGCGATTCCTGATCGGCAAGACGCTGACCCACGACCGCCCTGAGGGCCGCACGCGCGGCCGGATCGTCGAGACGGAGGCCTATCCGCCCGGCGACCCCGCCGCACACAGTTTCGTTGGCCCGACCGCGCGCAACCGCTCCCTCTTCCGCGAGCGCGGCCATTGCTACGTCTATCTCGGTTACGGCGTCTCCTGGCTGGCCAACGTCTCGGCGGAAGGCGAAGGAACGGGCGCCGGCGTGCTCTTCCGCGCGCTCGAGCCGCTGGAGGGCCTTGACCTGATGCTTGTTCGCCGCGGCCGCGAGCCGCTGGCCGTTGGCCCCGGCCGCCTGGCGCAGGCGATGGGCATCGACCGCGGCCAGGACGGACTCGATCTCTGCGGACCAAGCGCGCTCTGGCTCGGCCAGACCATGCGACCCGCGAGCTCCATCGGCGTTTCCGTGCGTATCGGCATCACCAAGGCGGCCGAGCGGCCCTGGCGTTTCTTCGAGAAGGGCAGCCCCTACCTCTCCAGGCCAAAGAAGCTGAATCTATGACGCCTGCCCGCTTCCGGCGACCGGCCGCGACCTGCTATCAGGTCTGGCGCGGACGCGTGTCGGAGCCTGGCATGAGCAACACGATCGAGAAACCCTGGGCGCTCATGCGCCATCACGCGGGCTGGGCGGACGTCTTCCGCATCGAAGGCGAGACCGCCGATGCGGTGACCGGCTTCTACCCCGACCGTGAGACCGTCGGTCCGCACGTCAGCTATTCGGTCCGCGCCGTGCTGGCTCGCTTCCCGACCTTCGAGGCCGCCCACGCGGCGCGCGAGGGCGGCGTCGCCGAGTGGCGCAAGCACGACGCCGCGGTGAAGGAAGCGGAGGCCAAGCTCCGGGCCGCCGAAAAAGTGCGCGAAGACGCCTGGATCGCCTGGCTGAAGGCGGCCGGCGACGCGCCCTAGGCCGGCGCCTTCATCCGCATCTGGCCCATGAAGTCGCGCTTGCCGAGCGGCACGCCCTTGCTCCGCAGGATGTCGTAGGCCGTGGTCGAGTGGAAATAGAAGTTCGGCATCGAGAACGACATCAGGAAGTTCTCGGCCACAAACGGCATCTCGTAGCTGCGGAACTTGAACACGACGTCCTTGCCCTCGAGCGCGTTGACCTCGGCGGGGTCGAGCTTCTGCAGCGCCGCGCGCGCCTCGGAGACGTGCTTCTGCATGGTGCGATAATCGTGCGGCGGCATGTCGCCCGGCGGGGTGAACACGCCGGCCTTCACGCCCTCGATCGCGCCGAGCGAATGGTGGGCGACCGACTGCAGCTGGAAGCGGAACGGCAGCATGTCGGGGTAGAGCCGCGTTTCGACGATCTCCTCGGGATCGATGTTGTTCTCCATGCAGTGCGAGAGCCCGCGGTCGAGGAAGCCCTCGACGCCACCCAACGTCTGCAGAAAGCTTCCGACGCTCAGATCGTAGAGTGAAGTCGCCATGTGTTCGTACCTCGCGCTGATCACGCTGATCCTATCGGCTGCGACGTAGCGGCAGGCAAGCGGAAGGCGCTCCGCGATCAGCATCGACTTTTAGGGGACGGGTAGAAGCTTGAGTCTAGAGCCGCGCGCTAAGCTGACCTTCTTTCTTGGTGCGAAGCGGCAAAGGGTTTGGTCTCTTAGGGCGGGGCGCGGTATCGGGACAGGCCCATAGCTTCCGCGATCTCTGCACTTCTCCGCGACCTCCGCGGTTAAATGGGACTGCGCCGCTTGCGCGGCGCTTCCTTGCAGCTTCCGGCCGCCTCTGGATAACTGTCCAAGACCAGGAGGACGCGATGCGCTTTGGGATTTTCTACGAGCACCAGCTACCGAAACCTTGGAACGACGGTGACGAGGAGCGGCTGTTCCACCAGGCGCTGGAGCAGGTCGTGCTGGCCGACCGGCTGGGCTATGACTATGCCTGGGAGGTCGAGCACCACTTCCTGGAGGAATACTCCCACTCCTCCGCGCCCGAGGTCTTCCTCGCCGCCTGCGCGGCGCTGACCAAGACCATCCGGGTGGGCCACGGCATCCGCCAGGTCATCCCCAACTACAACCACCCGGCGCGCACGGCCGAGGGGCTGGCGACGCTCGACATCATCAGCCACGGCCGGCTCGACTTCGGCATCGGCGAGGGCGCGACGCGGCTCGAACTCGGCGCCTTCCACATCCCGGCCAAGGAAAAGCGGGCGATGGCGATCGAGGCCGCTGAGCAGATCGCCAACATGATGGTGATGGACCCCTACCCCGGCTACGAGGGGACGAGCTTCTCCTTCCCGTGCCGCAACGTGGTGCCGAAACCGGTGCAGAAGCCGCATCCGCCGATGTGGATGGCCTGCACCAACCGCGACACCATCAAGGTCGCCGCATCGATCGGCGTGGGCGCGCTCGCCTTCTCCTTCGTCAATCCCGAGGAGGCGAAGACCTGGGCCGACATCTACTACGGCATCATCAAATCTGACGCCTGCACGCCGATCGGCCACAGCGTGAACGCCAACCTCGCCATGGTGTCGAACTTCTCGCTGCACCATGACCGGGCGGAAGCGATCCGGCGTGGCCAAGAGGGCTTCGAGTTCTTCGGCTATGCCGTGAACGCGCTCGTGGCCCACGACACCGTGCCCGGCCGCTCGACCCTGTTCGCCGACTTCGTGAAGGCACGCGGCAATCGCGACGAGGAGCTGATCGCCGCCACCCGCATGGCCGAGCGCAACGCCAACGGCATCGGCACACCCGACGACATCCGCGCCCACATCGAGGCGTTCGAGGCCGCCGGCGTCGACCAGGTGATCTTCCTGCAGCAGGCCGGCCGCAACAAACACGAGCACATCTGCGAGTCGCTTCGAGCTGTTCGCCGCCGAGGTGATGCCGGGCTTCAAAGCCAAGGTCGCCGAGCGCGAGGCGAAGAAAGCCCGCGAGCTCCAGCCCTTCATCGCCGCGGCGATGGCCCGCAAGCGCTGGATGCAGCCGCTCGCCGACGACGAAATCCCCGTGGTGAAGGCCTCGGTGCAGCGGGCGCAGATTGGCGCGGCGGCGCGCTGAGCCTTCCACTCGGAGGGCGCGGTCCTTATCTGAGCGATGTCAACATCGCGGAGGGGTCTATGGCGGGCGGCGAAACGGTGCTGGTCACCGGCGGGTCGGGTTACATCGGCGGTTGGTGCGTGGCCAGCCTGCTGCAGCGCGGCTACGTGGTGCGGACGACGGTTCGGGATCTGAGCAAGGAACCGCAGGTCCGCGCCGCGGTCGGCAAAGTGGTCGATCCGGGCAACAGGCTGAGCGTCCACGCCGCTACCCTGACCGCCGATGAGGGCTGGGACGCCGCCGTCGACGGCTGCGACTACGTCCTTCATGTCGCCTCGCCGGCGGTGGCGGCCGAGCCGAGGGACCCAGACGAGCTCATAGTGCCGGCGCGCGAAGGCGCCAAGCGCGCGGTAAGCGCGGCGATCAGGGCCGGCGTGAAGCGGGTGGTCCTCACCTCATCGGTGGCGGCAACGAGCCGCCCCGAGGTTGGCGACTGGGTCAGCGACGAAACCGTGTGGACGAACGGCGACGATCCAAAGGTCGGGGCCTATGGACGCTCGAAGTCGCTGGCCGAGCGCGCCGCCTGGGCGCTGATCGAAGCCGCCGCCGGCCCGACGACGCTCACCGTCGTCAACCCGGCGCTGGTGCTCGGCCCGGTGCTCAGCAACGACCTCTCGGAGTCCATTCAGGTGGTCGAGCGGATGTTGACCGGACGCGTGCCCGGCGTTCCACGGCTTGGATTCAACATAGTCGACGTGCGCGACGTGGCCGACCTGCATATCCGCGCGATGACCGCGCCGGAGGCGGCCGGCGAGCGCTTCATCGCCGCGGCGCATTGGGCCTGGATGGCCGACGTCGCCGACGTGCTGCGGACCAAACTGGACGCGAAGGCGGCCGCCAAAGTCCCGACCCGCAAGGTTCCGGACCTGCTGGTCCGGCTGATCGGCCTGTTCGACAGGGACCTCGGCTCGGTTACGCCCGACCTCGGCCGCAAGCACGACTACAGCTCGACGAAGGCGCAAGACGTGCTGGGCTGGCGGCCGCGGCCGCTCGAAGAGACCGTTCTGGATTGCGCGAACAGCCTGTTCGCCGAAGGCGTAGCCTAGCCGCTCGCGGCGCCAAGACGGTTCCCCGAGGCTCGCCGCGGCGGTAAAGCGCTCGCGTCAGACCGCGCCCGGCGGCCGCTGAACGAGGACTTCAGCAGCGATGGCTTTCGCCCAGCTTTCGAAGGTCCGGCTCGAGTACTTTCCCCATGGCGACGGTCCGGAGCGTGTCGTCTTCGTCCACGGATTTCAGGCCTCGGGCCGCATCTGGCGGATGGTGCAGCAGGCGCTGCCGGCCGATCGCTACGCCTCGATCGCCATCAACAACCGCGGGGCGGGAGGGTCCGAAGCTCCGCCCGATGAAACGGACTTCGGCGTGCAGCCGTTCGCCGCCGACGCCTTCGAGCTGGTCGGGCAGTTGGGCTGGCGCGACTTCACCCTGGTCGGCCACTCGATGGGCGGCGCGACCGTGGCCCAGTTCGCCGTCGACCACCCATCGTTGCTCAAGGGGCTGATCCTGCTCGACCCGTCCGACCCCGACGGGCGGTCGTTGCCGCCCGGCGTGAGCATGGAATCGCTGCTCGACGCGCGCATGGCGGCCAGGCGCGAGCAGCAGGCGCGTGGCGGCGCGGGCGACGGAATCGACGCCTCCGGCGCCGGCGCGAACGGAGAGCTGATGCGCGAGCTGGCGGAGGACATGCGGAACGCACCGGAGAGGCGCCTGCGCGGCTCGATGCGTTCGATGCTGGAACTGCGCATCGGCGAGCGCGTGAAGGCGCTTCCGATGCCGGTGCTGCTGGCCGGCGGCGACGCCGATGCGCTGATCCCGCTGGCGAGTATGCTGGCGACCTGGGCCAAGCTCCCGTCTGACAGCGGGCTGCACATCTGGCACGGGATCGGCCATTCCCCGAACCTGGACTGCCCAGACGAGCTTGCCGCGCTGATCCGTCGGTTCGTGGAGATGACGGTCCCGGCAAAGCGCAAGGCGATAGCCCCGGCCGCCGCCTAACCCGGCTTGTCGGCGACCAGGATGAAGCTCCCGGGGATGAACGGATCGGTCCAGCTCGGCTGCTCCACGAGCCGCCGCAAGTGGAACCCCGCTTCGACCGCGGCGGTCACGATCTCACCCAGCGTCCATCCGCGCATGACGCACTGACCGAGGTCGCGCCCGGCGCCGGTAGGGTCCGGAACGGCGCCGACCACCAGTTCGGTCCGAAAGTAGTCGCGCAGCGCAGAGGCGCCGAGCAGCTTGCGCTCGATCGGGTGGAAGTCCTCGAGCACAAGCCGGCCGCCCGCTCTCGTCACCGCCGCCATCACAGCGAAGAAGCGGTCCAGGTCCTGGTGGTAGTGCGTGATGCCGAGCTCCATGACCAGCGTGTCGAAGGGCGCAAGCCCTAGCCGGTCGGCCTCGACCACGTCGGCGAGGCGGTAGTCGATCGCGACCCCCGCCGCGGCGGCAAGCTCCAGCGCATAGCGGCGGTTCTCCTCGGCAAAGTCGATCACGGTTGCGTTCGCGCCGAGCAGCGCCAGCGCAACGGCCACGCGCCCGTGCGAGCCCTGGATGTTACAGATTCGCTTGCCGGCGACATCGCCCAGGTGCGGAAGAAGCCGACGCAGCTTGAAGCGCGGGTCGGCGACCAGCTTCGCGGCCTCGACGGCGGGCGCGCCCAAAGCATCGACCCAGGCGTCGTAGCGCCCGGCGTTCCAGGCGGCGCGGTTCTGCTCCACGACCGGGTCGGCGGCCATCGGGGCTCCTGACTTGCTCTGGCGACGGCCAAGTCTATCGTGAGCGCGGCGCAACGTCAGCCCTGAGCACAATCATGATCCGAACGCTCTCCTGCCATTGCGGCGCCGTCCGCCTCGAATGCAACGCCGAGCTTACCGATCTCGGCGAGTGCAACTGTTCGACGTGCGCGAGATACGGCTTCATCTACTGGAAGGTCCGCCACGACCAGGTTCGGCTGGCGACCCCGCGCTCTGGGCTGTCGACCTACGTCTGGAGGTTCGTCGACAACGGTCTCCACTTCTGCAAGTCCTGCGGGGTGGCGGTCGCGCGGACAGGGGAAGACAACTACTTCATGATCAACGCGCGCTGCCTCGATGACGTTGACGTGTTCACCTTGGATGTCGGCCGCTATGACGGCCGCACCGATATCCCCGGCGGCGATGACGTCCCGCCGCTCGCCGAAAGCGGCTGATCCATCGTCGCTCTCGGGTGTAGCCTTACCGTCGCAAACTCAGGGAGGAACGCAATGGCCCGCTACGACGACATTCTGGGAACCATCGGCCACACGCCGGTCGTACGCATCAACAGGCTCGCCCCTAAGGACGTGAACCTCTGGGTCAAGGTCGAGGCGTTCAATCCGTTGGGCTCGGTCAAGGACCGCCTGGCGCTGGGCGTCATCGAGGCGGCGGAGAAGTCGGGCGAGCTCAAGCCCGGCCAGACGGTGATCGAGGCCACAAGCGGCAACACCGGCATCGGCCTCGCCATGGTTTGCGCTGCGAAGGGCTACCCGCTGGTGCTGACCATGCCGGAGACGTTCTCGGTCGAGCGGCGCAAGCTGATGCGCTTCCTGGGCGCCAAGCTGGTGATCACGCCGGCGGCGTTGCGCGCCAAAGGGATGGTCGACAAGACCAAGGAGCTAGCCGCCAAGCACGGCTGGTTCTTCACGCGCCAGTTCGAGAACGAGGCCAACCCGGACTATCACTCGCGCACGACTGCGCGGGAAATCATCGACGATTTCAATGACATTGGACTCGACTACTGGGTGACAGGCTACGGCACCGGCGGGACGTTGAAGGGCGTGGCGCGCGTGCTGGCCAAGGAGAGCCCGAAGACGAAGATCGTCGTCTGCGAGCCGGAGACGGCGGCGATGCTGTCGAGCCACCAGCCGCAGCCGCGCAACGAGGACGGCACCCCGGCGGCCGCGCACGCGGCCTGGACCCCGCACCCTATGCAGGGTTGGGCGCCGGACTTCATTCCCAAGCTGACGGGCGATGCGGTCGAGATGAACGTGATCGACGAGATTCTCACCGTCGCGGGACCGGAGGCGATCCGCTGCAGCCAGGAGCTGGCGAAGTCGGAGGGCATCTTCGTGGGCATCACCTCGGGCGCAACCTTCGCCGGCGCGTTGAAGGTGGCGGCCGGGGCGCCGAAGGGCGCGAACATCCTCTGCATGCTGCCGGACACCGCCGAGCGTTATCTCTCGACCCCGTTGTTCGAGAACGTGCCGGTGGACATGACCGAAGAGGAACAGGCGATCTGGCGCTCGACCCCGCTCGGCGTCGAGCAGCCCGCGTCGGCTTAGCGACGTGGACGCTGGTCTGCAGCCGGTCGTCCTGGGTTTTCGCCCGCACACCTATTGGACGGCGGCTGTGGCGCTGGCGGGGACTCCGGATGCGCCGGAGGTCGTCGAGCGGCGGCGCATCACCTTCGCGACGGGCGACGAGCGCATGGTCTATCACCGCGCCGCCGAGGTCCCCGCCGCGGAGGCGCCGGCGTTGGTCGCGCAGGTGCGCATCGCCGTCGAGGTGCATGCGTCCGAATCCGTGAAGGCGATGGTGGCGGACCTGGCCAGCGCCGGCCGCCCGGTGCGCACGGCGGTCGTTCCGACGGCCGGCCTGAAGCTGCCGGAGCGGATCGAGGACATCGTGCGCGTCCACGCGCGCATGCACGCCGCCGAGGGCGAGCTCTATCGCGACATCGTCGCCGACGCCTGCGCCGGGCTCGGGCTCACGGTGCATCGCGTGGTCGAGCGCGAGCTCTTCGCGCTTGCCGCGGACCGCATCGGGACCTCCGAAGCCGTGCTCAAGACCCGGCTGCAGGCGATGGGCGCGGCGCTCGGCCCGCCGTGGAGCGAAGACCAGAAGCTGGCGATGCTCGCCGCGCTGGTGCATCTCGAAAGCGAGAACGCATCTGCATGACCAAGTCGCTGGAGGGACAGGTGGCGGTGGTCGCCGGCGCGACGCGGGCGGCCGGACGCGGCATCGCGATCGAGCTCGCCGCGGCCGGGGCCAAGGTCTACTGCACCGGCCGCAGCACGCGTGGCGCGCCGGCGACGCCCGGGCGCCCGGAGACGATCGAGGAAACCGCCGAGCTGATCGCGGCGGCCGGCGGCGCCGCGGTGGCGATCCGCGTCGACCATCAGGTCGAGGGCGACGTCGAGGCGCTGGCCGACCGCCTGCGCGCCGACGAGGGGCGGCTCGACATCCTGGTCAACGACGTCTGGGGCGGCGACGCGGCCATCGCCTGGGGCGCGCCGTTCTGGAAGCTGGACATCGCGACCGCCCGTGCGTTGGTCGACCAGGCGGTGTTCAGCCACCTGATCACATCCCGTCACCTTGCGCCGATGATGGTGGAGGCGAAGCGCGGGCTGATCGTCGAGGTCACCGACGGGGCGCTGAACGGCTACCGTGGACAGTTGCTCTACGACCTGGTCAAGGCCTCGGTCATCCGCCTCGCCTACGCCATGGCCTGGGACCTCGCCGGCAGGGGCGTCACGGCACTGGCGCTCTCGCCCGGGTTCCTGCGCTCCGAGGCGATCCTCGACGGCTTTGGCGTGACCGAGGCCAACTGGCGCGACGCGGCGAAGGATCGGCCCGACTTCGCGTTGTCGGAAACGCCGCGCTACATCGGCCGCGCCGTCGCCGCCCTGGCCGCGGACTCGGAGGTTGGCGGCAAGGCTGGCCTGTCACTCACCGTGGGCGACCTCGCCGACGAGTACGGCTTCGAAGACGTCGACGGGCGCAGGCCGCACTTCTGGCGCGAGGTGGAGGCGTGGCTCGACCCCCAGATCGCCGCAGCCGAGCCTCTCGCCGGTCGAGCCCGTTTCATGGCTGAGGCTGGCTACATGAGCCGTCACCTGACGCCTTCGCGCGCGGAAAAGGCGCGCGCTTACGCCGCCAAGCTCGGATGGAACGGCCTCGGCGCCGGTCTGCAGCCGATCGTCTAAAGACTCGGATTAATCAGGTATTTCTCGCCGGTCGCTCGCTTGTTGTAGGCGGCGATCACCGCCGGATCGAGCGCCTGGGCGAGCGAGATGGTCTTGGTGTAGTGGCTGGCGAAGGTCGTGGTGATCTCCGACGCGACGCGGGCGCGGAGCTTGGCGACTTCGCCCGCGCCGACCTTGCCGAGGAAGGGCGTGAGCAGCCAGCCGCCCAGGCCCCAGGCCATGCCGAACGCGCGGTTGAGCTCGGTCGGCCCGGTGTTCAGGCCGCCATAGATGTAGACCTGTTTGTACGTGGTCGAGCCATAGCGGCTGTAGCTGGCGGCGTTACGGTTGGCGGCAATCTCCATCGCGGTCAGAATCTGTCCCGCGAGCGGCCCGCCGCCGATGGCGTCGAAGGCGAGCGTCGCGCCGGTCGCGGCGATAGCGTCCGTCAGGTCGCCCATCAAGCCGGGCTTGCTGGAGTCGCACACATGCTCGGCGCCGATGCCGCGCAGCAGCGCCTCCTGATCGGCGCTGCGCACGACGTTGACCAATGGAACCCCCTCGGCGGAGCAGAGCTTGACCAGCATCTGGCCGAGGTTGGACGCCGCGGCTGTGTGCACCAGCGCCTTGTGGCCCTCCATGCGCATGGTGCCGACCATGCCGAGCGTGGTCATGGGATTGACGAAGGCCGCGGCGCCCTGCGCCGGCGTCACGCCGTCCGGCATCGGAAGGCAGTCGGCCGCCTTCAGCGTGCGATACTGCCCGTAGGTCGCCCCGCCGAGGACGCCGACCACCTTGCCCTTGAGCGCCTGGGCTTCGGGCGCCGACCCCGCCTCGACGACGACGCCAGCGCCCTCGTTGCCGACCGGCATGGACTGATCGAGCCTGCCGGCGACGGCGCGCATGAAGCGCTCCGGAATCGTCGCGGTCACGACCGGCCGGCCGGCATCGCCGCCGCGCTTGACCGTTGTCACGTCGGCCGGCCCGAGCAGAAGGCCGAGGTCGGAGGGGTTGATCGGGGCCGCTTCGATGCGGACGACCACCTCGTCGGCGGCCGGATCGGGGGTGGCGACTGGAACGAGCGATAGCTCGAGCTCGCCCGATGCCTTCACCAGCGAGCGCAGTTGCAGGCCTTCCTTCGCCATGGCGGCGTCTCCCTTGTCGTTTCTAGCGTGCGATGGTCTGCAGCACGGCGGAGCGGGCGGAGTCGAGGTACTCATCCAGCCGCGTGATCCGCCCATCTCTGACGGTCACGATCAGGCAGGCGGGCATACTCCAGTCCGTACCGTCGGGCAGGACAGCCTCGACGACATGCTGCTGGAAGAACCCGTCCCTGGTGGTCTCGCGCCGCTTCACGCGGTAGCGCCGGTTCGGCAGCGTGCGCGCGAACCAGCCCAGCACTCGCAGGTTCTGCTCGACAGTCTGTTCGACGCCGTCGAAGTTGTGCCAGATCTTGGCGTGGGGTGCGTAACAGGCGCGGACGGTCTCCAGGTCGCCGGTCTCGACGGCGGTCAGAAAGCGGTCGGCCAAATCCAGCACATCCTGTTCGCTCATGGGGGCTCCTCGGCGTCAGGCCGATCGGCAACCTAACCCATGAGCGCCCCGCGGTCGCTAGTCCCTACCGCCGGGTTTAGGCTCCACGGTCTCGATCTCGACGCCGGCTTCGCCGAGGATCGTCTCGGCGATGCGAAAGCTCTCCGTCCAGCTCTTGTGACGATGCTCCGGATGAGGCCGGCGATAGACGGCGACCACGCCGGCCTGGATGAGCAGCTTGGCGCATTCGGCGCAGGGCGCGAGGGTGGTGAACATGCTCGAGCCGTGGACGGGCGCCACTGCGTTGAGGACGGCGTTCATCTCCGCGTGGATCATGCGCGGCAGCTTGGCCTCCTGATCGGCCAGGAGGGCGGGATCGTCGGGGATGCGGTCGGGAAACCCGTTGAACCCCACGCCGATCACGCGCTTGCGATCGTCGACGAGGACGGCGCCCACCCCGCCCTTGGGGTCCTTCGACCAGCTGGCCACCTCATCGGCCAGGCGCATGAAGCGGTCGCACCACTGGGGGGAGAATCTGGCCATGAGGCGAGGCTAACAGCGCAGCCCCGTGCCGGGGAAGCGCCAGCGGCGCCGCCCGCCGTCAATCCGCGCGCAGCGGCAGCGCGACCGGGTCGCTGGCGGGGAAGGTTCCAATGAGCGCCTCGTCAAGGTCGCGCTCGATGTCCGGTTCACCGCCGACTGCTGGAAGAGTCTCACCGCGAGGATCCGGCGCGCCTGGGCGCTCTGGCCGACGGCGGACACCGGGTTTGCTTCCCCTGCGCGGCTTCACGCTTGTTGGCATCGAGCGCACTCCATCGCTGAGGTCGTCCAAGCGCAACCCGAAGCGCGAGCTTCAGTTCCACCGCCGATGGCGCCGGCTTGAGTCATTCGCCTTGGAACTGCCAAGGTTGTCGCGCGTTATGCGAGCTTCCCCTGCTCGGCGAAACGGAGATTTCTCATGCGCGGACTCGCAGCTGGCCTGCCCCTCGCCGCGGCGGCGGTCATGGCGTTCTCGACACCCATCGCCGCCCAGGCCCAGTACTATCATCACAGTCACTACCGCTATCGGTGCGAGCATCACCACGTCGTGGCCGGCACGATCGTCGGCGGGGTGACCGGTGGCGTGATCGGCAATCTGCTGACCCACGGCCATGGCCCTGGAACAATCATCGGCGCGGGCGTCGGCGCGGTCGCTGGGCACCAGATCGCCAAGCACAACTCCCGCTGCTAGCGGCGGAACTGGCGTCTACCCGAAGCGGCCGCCGATGTAGTCGGCGGTGCGCTTGGTCTTGGGCGCGCTGAAGAGCTCGGTGGTCGGCGCGAACTCGATCAGGCGGCCGAGGTACATAAAGCCTGTGTTGTCGGAAACGCGCGTGGCCTGCTGAAGGTTGTGGGTCACGATGACGATCGTGTAGTCGCTCTTAAGCTCGACAATCGTCTCCTCGAGCTTACGCGTCGACAGCGGATCGAGCGCCGAGGCCGGCTCGTCGAGCAAGAGTATCTCGGGCTTGACGGCTATGCCGCGCGCCACGCAAAGCCGCTGTTGCTGACCGCCGGATAGCCCCAGCCCGGACTGTCGGAGCTTGTCCTTGACCTCGTCCCAGAGCGCCGCCTTGCGCAGCGACTCCTCGACCCGGGCGTCCATGTCCGCCTTTTTCAGCCCCTCATAGAGACGCACGCCGAAAGCGACGTTGTCGTAGATCGACATCGGAAACGGCGTCGGCTTCTGGAACACCATGCCCACGCGCGAACGGAGCGTCGCCACGTCGACCCTGCGGTCAAGGATGTTCTCGCCGTCGAGCATGATCTCGCCCGTGGCGCGCTGGCCCGGGTAGAGGCCGTAGATGCGGTTCATCGCCCGAAGCAGCGTCGACTTGCCGCAGCCAGACGGGCCGATCAACGCGGTCACGCCTTTTTCGATAACGGGCAGGGTGACCGCATGCAGCGCCTGATGCCGGCCGTAGAAGAAATCGAGGTTTTTGGCGTGCAGTTTGACCAGGCTCGCCGGCACGTCGACGGCGTGGTGTTCGTAGGTCTCGGCGACCTCGGCAGGCTGCTGGGTGTCGACGGCGGTCATGAGGGGCGGCGCTCCCGGGTCACGATGCGGGCCAGGATGTTGGTTCCAAGCACGGCGGCGGCCACGATCAGAGCCCCTGTCCAGGCGAGGCGTTGCCAATCGTCGTAGGGGCTCATGGCGTATTGGAAGATAACGAGCGGCAGAGCGGCGATGGGCTGAGTGAGGCCAAGCATAGGCTGGTGCAAGCCCACGCTGAAATATTGGTTGCCCAGCGCCGTGAACAGCAGCGGCGCCGTCTCCCCGCTGATGCGGGCGAAGGCGAGCAGGCCCCCGGTCAGGATGCCGCTGCCGGCGGAGCGCCACAGGATCTTGCGGATCGCTACCCAGCGCGGGGTTCCAAGCGCCACGCCCGACTCTCGAAGGGCGGTTGGCTGCAGCTTCAGCACGTCCTCGGTGGTCCGGGTGATGATCGGAACCGCGATCAGGGCGAGCGCGACGGCGCCGGCGAGCGCCGAGAAGTGGCCGATCGTGTGGGCCACCAGGATGTTGTAGACGAAGAGGCCGACCAGCACCGATGGCGCCGACAGCAGGATGTCGTTTAAGAACCGGATGACCTTGGCATAGAGGGTCTCGCCGCCGTACTCGGCAAGCCAGGTTCCGGCCAGCACCCCAACGATCACCGCCATGATCATCGCCATGAGGCAGGTGACTATCGACCCGACGATGGCGTTCAAGAGTCCGCCCGGGGAGCCGGACGGCTCCGTCGGCATCGTGAACACGCTGAGGTTCAAGCCGCCGATGCCTTGGGTCGCCAGCGACCACAGGATGAGGCCGAGGGCGACGAGCGCCACAGCCGTCACCAGCCAGCAGAAACCGGTGAAAACGCCGTCGACAATCGTGCGTCGGACCCTGCGCAGCGACGCCATCAGGTCTGCCTTTCCGCGCCGAGGAGCGCGCGCGCGATGGCCAGGACCACGAAGGTGATCAGGAAGAGCACCAGCCCGAGCGCGATCAAGGCCGCGGAGTGCATTGGGCTGGTCGCCTCGTTGAATTCATTGGCGATCGTCGAGGCGATGGTCGAGCCGGACGCAAACAGCGACGTCGGCACATCATGCGAGTTGCCGATGATGAAGGTGACCGCCATGGTCTCGCCGAGCGCGCGGCCGAGCCCGAGCATGACGGCGCCGACGGCGCTTCGCCGCACGTAGGGCAGCGTGATCTTGGTCACCACCTCGTAGCTGGTCGAGCCCATGCCGTAGCCGCTCTCCCGGAGTTGCGGCGGCACGGTCAGGAACAGCTCGCGCAGCACTGCGGCCATGTAGGGAAGGATCATGATCGCCAGGACGATCGAGGCGGTCAGGACGTTCGCGCCGTTCGGTACGCCGGTGGTCAATTGCTGCCAGATCGAACCGTCCGGCGCCGCGCCCATGATCGGGACTTCGATGGTATTGGCGAAGAAGGGCGCGAACACGAACAAACCCCACATTCCGTAGACGATCGAGGGAATGCCGGCCAGGAGCTCGACGGCGACGCCGATCGGCCGGCGCAGCACGGTGGGGCAGAACTCGACAAGGAACACCGCGACGCCGAAAGCGACCGGCAGCGAGAACAAGAGCGCCAGCAGGGACGAGATCAGCGTGCCGGCGATCGGACCCAGCCCGCCGAACACACCCGCGACAGGGTCCCATTTGGCGGTGGTGAAGAAGTTCAACCCAAACGTAGAGAGCGCCGGCCAACCGCCGATCGTCAGGGTGATCAGGATGCCCGCCAGCGCCGCCAGGAGCGCGGTGGCCGCGGCGAGGCAAGCGGCCTTGAACAGTGGATCGATCGCCGCGCCGCGCGGCGATCGTCTGGACCCGGCGATAGGCTGGACGGCGGTCATGGCAACCCGGTGCTCGGAAACGGACGCCGGCGAGTAGGAAGCCGGCGTCCGACCGACCTTAGGACAAGCGCTGTCGTCAGTGAACCGCCGACCAACTCTGCCGGATCAGGGCCTTGGCTTTCGCCGGCAACGGCACGTAGTCGAGTGCGTCCGCGTCGCCGTCGCCGTTCTTGTAACCCCAGTCGACGAAGGCCAGCACCGCCTTGGCGTTCGCGGACCCGTGCCGGTGAACCAGGACGAAGGTGGCGCCGCTGATCGGCCATGACTGGGCGCCCGGCTCGTCGAGCAGGATGACATTGAAGCCGTTCTTCGAGGCCGCCGACCAGTCCACGCCGGCCGCCGCCGCCTTGAAAGCCGCCGCGGTCGGCGCAACGAAAAGGCCCTGCTTGTTGCGCATCAGCGCATAGGTCATGTGGTTCTGCAGCGCGTAGGCGTATTCGACGTAGCCGATCGAGCCGAGCGTCTGCTTGGTGAACGCCGAGACCCCCTCGCTGCCCTTGCCGCCGAGGCCGGTCGGCCAGGAGACCGCGGTGCCGGCGCCCACCTTCGACTTCCACCCGCCGCTCTCAAGCGAGAGATAGGACGAGAAGATGAAGGTCGTGCCGGATCCGTCCGAGCGGTGGACGACGGTGATCGGCAGGTTCGGCAGCGGCACGCCGTGATTGATCGCGGCGATCTGCGGATCGTTCCACTTCTTGATCTCGCCGAGGTAGATGCCGGCGAGGATCGGGCCGGTGAGCTTAATCTGGCCCGGTTTGATGCCCGGCAGGTTCATGATCGGCACGACCCCGCCGGTGACGGTCGGAAACTGGGCGAGATCATTCTTTTCCAGATCGGCGACGCTCAGCGCCATGTCGGTGGCGCCGAAGTCTACCGTCTTGGCCTCGATGTTCTTGATGCCACCGCCGGAGCCGATCGACTGATAGTTCAGCTGGTCGCCGCCATGCGCCCCGTAGTCCTGGGCCCACTTGTTGTAGATCGGCGCGGCGAAGCTCGATCCGGCCCCCGTGATTTGGCCAGCCGTGGCCGCGCCGGCCAAGCCTAAAGCCAGCGTCGTCGCGCAGGCGACCGCTGTGAGTCTCTTGAACATCCCTAAGTCCCCGTTGGTCCGCGGCCGAGATCGGCCACCATCCGCTCGTGCGTGCATAAAGAGCGGCCTTGTCAGTTTAGTGACAATCACTGCGCACGCTTGTGACGGTGACGAAAAGAGCGTGTGCCGATAGCAGCGGCGGCGAAGCATCTTCCTTACACGGATGAAGCGATAAGCCGCACGGTCCGGCTTGCAGCGGCGCAATGCCGCTTTGCGTCGGGGCCATTCGCCACTAGGTTTCGCCCCTCGCGCGAAGGCATGTCGCCGCCGCGCCGTAGGGCTCGAGCCATAGCCAGGGGACCGTCGCCGCCGATGTCAGGCAACCGGTTGCAACCGTTCGATCTCTCCGGGCCGCAGGCGGCGCAGGACGAGTTCGCGCTGGCGCCTGCCAACAAGGGCGACGCCCCGTCCGCGGGCGCGGTCGGACCGGTCGCCCCGCCGGCCGCAGTCGCCGCCGACCTGCCGCCGCTGGACTCTGGGGCGAAGAGCACGCTCGCTCCGGCGCGCGAACCCGGCGGTTTGCCGGTCTATCTGGCGGCCTGGGCGCTCACGATCGTGTCGGTCGCCGCACCGCTGACGTACGCGTTCGCCGCGCCCGGTCGGTTCGCGGCGCTGGAGCGGACGCCGGGCGTGTTGCTGGAGCTCGCGCTGCTGGCGGCGGCTGCGATCGCGTTCGTCTGGGTCGCCGCCTATCTCGCGCAACAGGGACGCCGGCTGGCCGCGGACGCCCGCCAGGCGCGGACGCTGGCCGAGAGCTTGCTGGCGCCCGCCGCGCTTGCGGCGCGTGAGACCGGCGCGACCGTCGCCGCCGTGCGAGCGGAAATCGAGCGCGCGAGCGCCGCGGCGGCCGACGCCCAAGCGGGCCTGACCGCGCTTCGCGAAGCGCTGACCAGGGACAGCGCGAGGCTGGCCGCGGCCGCCGCCGACTCCAGCCGAGCGGCCCACGCGCTCACCGAGGGGCTCGCGTCGGAGAGCCAGCGCCTGGAGGCGCTCGCCGCCCGCCTTGAAGCGCGGGCGAAGACGGTGGCCGAGGCGATCACCGCACAGGCGCGTATGGTGGGCGAAGCTTCCGATCTGGCCGAGACGCAGATCCGCGAGGCCGAAGCGGCGCTCGCGGCCCGCGCCGCCGACCTAGCGGCGGCCGCCGGCGAAGCGGGCGACGCCGCGCGCCTGGCCAGCGACACCCTCTCCGGCCAGCTCGAGCGCCTGGAGACGGTGAACGCCAGCGCCAGCGAGCAGGCGCGCGCGATCGAAGAAAGCATGGGCGAGCAGCGGGCGGCTCTGGTCGCGGCGGCCCACGGCATGCGCGCCGATCATGAGGCCTACGCCGCCGAGTCGGAATCCCAACGTGCGCAGTTGGTCGGGATCGCCACCCAGGCGCGCGAGGGCGCGGCCGAGCTCAGCCAGACCGCCACGCATAGCGCCGAGGTGCTGCGCCAGATAGTCGAGGCGACGGGCGAACAGCTACGCGCCCTGACCGGCGCTGCGAGCGAGGAGCGCGACAAGCTGGCGGCGCAGGCGGCGCAGGCATTGAACGCCATCGCCGAGATCGCAGGTCGCGAGCGGGAAGCGCTGGAGGCCAAGGCGCGCGCCGCGCGCGGGCTGCTGACCAGCGCGACGGCGGAATTGCAAGAGCAGGCCCAGGCGGCGTTCGAGAGCCGGCTCGCCGAGGCCCGCGCGATGATTGAGCAATCGACCGCCCTGGTCGACGAGGCGGGCGCGCGGATCAACGAGCGTCTCGCGGCCGGCGCGGAGGAGGCGCGCCGCGCGCTTGAGGCGCTGGAGGCGCTGCTTGCCCACGTCGATCAGCGGCTGGCGCGCGCGCCAGCCGACACCGAGGCGCAGACGAGCGCCATCCGCCAGAACGTCGAACGCGGCATCGAGGCCCTGATGGCCTCGGCGCGGCAGGCGGCCGAAGAGACGCGCAGCATCGACGCCGCCTTCCAGGAGCGGGTGCGGCGCAACTACGACATGCTGAGCGAGGCGGTCCGCCTGATGGGTGTCGTAGCCGCCGGATCGTCTGGCGAGCGAGCGCGGGCGCGCCAGGCGCCGGTCGCCGAGCCGCCTCCTCTGGCGCAGAGCGCACCGGCCGCCGAACCGCCGCCCGCGGCAGCTCCGGCTACCGCTCCCGCGCAGACGCCGCCGCCCGCGCCGCCGCCGACGGCCGATCCCGGTATGCGGCCGAGGCTGAAGCTCACGCCCACCGCGACCGATGAGGAGTTCAAGGAGGTGTTCGAAGCAGCGGGGGCGCGCGAGCCGGCCGCCGAGACCATCGGCGACAGCTGGACCTGGAAGGAGCTGTTGTCCTCGATGGACAAGCCTGAGGGCGACGAGGCGGCGGCGACCGCCACTATCCTCGGCGAGATCGAGGCAATGGGCATCGATGCCGGCGCGCTGGTCCCGCGTGTCCGCGTGGACGAGATCGTGGCCCTACAACGGGCCGGCGCCGCGGAAGGCGGCCGCGACATCGTGCGTCGGCTCGCGCCGGCGGCCGTGCGTCGGCTGTCGCGGCGGTTGATGACCGATCCCACGTTCCGCGTCCAGGCTGAGCAGTACGTCCGCCGCTATGCCGCGCTCCTGAACGAGGCCGCCGCGCGCGACGGCGGCGACGCGGCAGCGGCTGGCCTCTTGGTCTCGGACCAGGGCCGCGCGTATCTGCTGCTCGACGCCGCGATCATCGACGCGCGGTAGGCGGTTTCGAGATGCACCCACGGGTTCGCGCGATGCTGGGCCTTGCCGCGCTCAGCGGCATGCTCGCGGTCGCCGCCGGCGCCTTCGGCGAACACGGCGAAGCCAATGCGGTAGCCAGGGACTGGCTCAAGACCGGCGCCGAGTACGGCCTGGCCCACGCGCTGGCCGTCTACGCCGCCTTCGCATTGATGCGCGCCGAGGCGCGGTTCGCGGAGACCGCCGCATGGCTTCTCCTCGCCGGCGGCATCGTTTTCTCCTGGTCGCTCGACCTGATGGCGGTCACCGGCGCGCCGGCGTTCGGCATGCTCACGCCCGTTGGCGGGCCGCTGATGCTGGCCGGTTGGCTCGCGCTGGCCATCTCCGCGGTCGTCGGCGCGCGCAAGCCCGGCGGCTAGGCGTCCTGCGGCCTCTATTTCGCCAGCGGCGAAACGGCTAATGCAGGCGACGCTTCCACCGGCCGACTGAAGGATCCCCGATGCCTGACGCGCTCGTCGAGCAGATGCCGCCGGTCAAGTACGCACGGACCAACGGCATCCGCATGGCCTACTACGAGGCGGGGCCGCGCGAGGGCGTCCCGATCGTCCTCTGCCACGGGTTCCCCGAGCTCGCCTTCTCCTGGCGCCATCAGATCAAGGCGCTGGGCGAAGCCGGGCGCTGGGTCGATCGCGCCCGACCAGCGCGGCTATGGCCTCACCGACCGACCGGCTGCGGTCGAGGCCTACGACATGGCGCACCTGACCGGCGATCTCGTCGGGCTGCTCGATCACCTGAAGGTGGAGAAGGCGATCTTCTGCGGCCACGACTGGGGCGGCATCGTCGTCTGGCAGATGCCGTTGCGCCACGCCGAACGCACCGCCGGCGTGATCGGGGTCAACACGCCCTTCATGGCCCGCGCGCCGGCCGATCCGATCGCGATCATGCGCGCGCGGCTGGGCGACGAGATGTACATCGTCCACTTCCAGAAGCCGGCGAGGCCGACGCGGTGCTGGCCGGCGACGTCGCCAAGGCGATGAGCTTCTTCCTGCGCCGGCCGCTGCCGGGCGAGGCTC
This sequence comes from uncultured Alphaproteobacteria bacterium, assembly GCA_963794315.1. Taxonomy (GTDB): domain Bacteria; phylum Pseudomonadota; class Alphaproteobacteria; order Caulobacterales; family Caulobacteraceae; genus Poindextera. The sequence goes on along the minus strand of CAWCDF010000002.1, from coordinate 1,943,489 downwards.
GCCGCTTCGGCCGGGCTTCGCCACCGAGCGCAAGCCTGGCGAACCGTCCGCCTTCGCGCTGATCGACATCCTGGAGGCCTACGAGCCCGCATTCGATCCGCGCGAGCCGTTCCTCACCGCCGACGAGATGGCCGTGTTCGTCGAGACCTTCAGGCGCACCGGCTTCACCGGCGGCATCAACTGGTACCGCAACTTCACCCGCAACTGGGAGCGCTCCGCGGGCATCGAGGACAAGGTCGAACGTCCCCTCGCTGATGATCATGGCCGAGAAGGACGCCGTGCTGCCGCCCTCGGCCGCCGACGGCATGGAGGCCTACGTCCCCGACCTGGAGAAGGCGCTGATCGAGGGCTCGCGGCCACTGGACGCAGCAGGAGAAGCCGGACGAGGTAACGCGGCGATCATCGACTGGCTGGACCGGCGCTTTCCGAAGTAGAAGGTCTGCAATGGAACGCTCGTCAGCGCCCCCTGCCGCCCGCCGTCGCCACCGGCGCGCGGCGGGGCCTCTACCCCGAGATCGAGCCGTTCGCCGTCCGGCTGGCTGCGCGACCGGCGGCCGGCACGAGATCTACTACGAGGAATGCGGCGCGCCGGCGGCAAGCCGGCGGTGGTGCTGCACGGCGGCCCGGGCGGGGCGATCAACCCCACCATGCGCCGCTTCTTCGACCCGGCGCGCTGGCGGGTGATGCTGTTCGACCAGCGCGGCTGCGGCAAGTAGCCGGCCCAACGCCTCGCTGCGAGGACAACACCACCTGGGCCCTGATCGAGGACATCGAGCGGCTGCGCCAGCAGCTGGGCGTCCAGAAGTGGACGGTGTTCGGCGGCTCGTGGGGCTCGACGCTGGCGCTGGCCTACGCCATCACCCACCCCGAGCGGGTCGAGGCCCTGATCCTGCGCGGCGTCTTCCTGCTTACCGAGCGCGAGCTGCGCTGGTTCTACCAGGACGGCGCCTCGATGATGTTCCCCGACGCCTGGGAGCGGTTCGTCGCGCCGATCCCGCCGAGCGCGAGCGCGGCGACCTGATCGGCGCCTACCACCGGCGCCTCACCCACGCCGATCCGCAAGGTGCAGGCGCGAGGCCGCGGCCGCCTGGAGCCAGTGGGAGGGCGACACCATCTCCCTGCGCGGGCCCGAGGCGCGGCCGGCCAAGTTCAACGAGGTCGACTTCGCCGTCGCCTTCGCCCGCATCGAGTGCCACTACTTCGCCAACCGCGGCTTCTTCCCCGAAGACGGCTGGATCCTGAAGAACATCGAACGCGATTCGCGCACATCCCCGGCTGGATCGTGCAGGGCCGCTTCGACGTGGTGACGCCGATGGAAGCCGCCTGGCGCTGAAGACCGCCTGGCCCAAGGCCCGAGTTCGAGGTCATCTGGGACGCCGGCCACGCCTCGACCGAGCCCGGCATCATCGACGGCCTGGTGCGCGCCACCGACCAGGCGTTTTCGGTCTAAATCGACCGCCGTCACGCCGGTCCAAGCGGGCGTCCGCCTGCTGACACAAACTGACAATCCAGGCCGCTATTCTTCATCACGCCAAGGAGGACGTGATGATTGGAAGGCTCGCGCTTTCAGAAGCCAAGGTCTGGTCGCTGCTCGTGGCCGGCCGTCGCGCGCCGGACGCGTGCGGCATAAGCCTGGTCGGCGACGAATGCGAGACCTTCACCTGCCGGCCCGGCCAGTTGCTGAGGCTGACCCTGCAGACGCCGCACGGGCCGCTCCACCGCGTCGGCCTGGTCGAGGCGTTCGATCCGGAGGAGCTGCGGCTCGACCTGGCGCTCGGCGACCCCGCGGCCGCCCGTTGGGCCGAGGGCGCGGCCATCGGCGATGCTGTCACCGCCGAGCTCGTGGCGGCGTAACGCCACGCAGGTCGGGCGCGGTCGAACCAGCAGGGCTTGACGCCGGGCGCGTCAAGCAGCGCGTATGCGGACCCAGCGCGGCACAGGCGGCGCCAGAACTCAAGGGGGAGCGCATGCCCATCGCCGCCGTCAACGGCCAGAAGCTCTACTACGAGGACACCGGCGGATCGGGACCGCCGGTCATCTTCAGCCACGGCCTCTTCATGGATCACGCGATGTTCGCGCCGCAGGTCGAGGCGCTGAAGGGCCGCTACCGGGTGATCACCTGGGATGAGCGCGGGCATGGCAAGACCGCCGGTCCGGACCTCGGGCGCTTCACCTACTATGACTCCGCCGACGATCTGGCGGCGCTGCTGAAACACATCGGCATCGACCGCGCGGTGCTGGCGGGCATGTCGCAGGGCGGGTTCCTTTCCATGCGCGCGGCGTTGACGCACCCCGAGGTGGTCAAGGCGCTGATCTTGATCGATACCCAGGCCGGCGTGGAGGACCCCGCGACCCTGGTCGGCTACCAGCAGCTCGTCGACGGCTGGCTGGCTGGTGGCCTGTCCGATGAAACCGCAGAGGTCATCGCGACGATCATCCTCGGCCAGAGCTGGTCGGGGGCGAACGCCTGGAAGGCCAAGTGGCGCAAGATCGCGCCGCACGACCTTACGGGGTGCTGGGACTGCCTCTCGCATCGCGACGACGTCACCGCCAGGCTCAAGGAGATCAAGGTTCCGACACTGGTGATCCACGGCGACGCCGATGCCGCCATCCGGCTCAGTCTGGCCGAGACGCTCGCCCGCGAGATACCGGACGCCGAGCTGGTGGTCGTGCCCGGCGCCGGCCATGCCGCCAACCTCACGCACGCCGAGGTCGCCAACCCCGCCATCGAGCGCTTCCTGGCCAAGGTCGCCTGACGCTGCGCAGCTTTGTTTCCGTGGCGTCGCCCGGCTAAAGTGCTTGGCGGCATTGGCAGGAGATTTCCCATGGCGGATGGATCGGTCGGCGGGTTCGTCAGCGGGCGTTTCCCGGCAGTGCGCGAGGCGTTCGAGCAGAACCTGAACTCCGGCGCCGACGTCGGCGCTTCGTTCGCGGCGACCAAGGACGGCGAGATGATCGTCGACCTGTGGGGCGGCTGGGCGGACGAAGCCAAGACCCGGCCGTGGGAGAAGGACACCATCGTCAACGTCTATTCGACGACCAAGACGATGACGGCGCTGACGGCGCTTTTGATCGCCGACCGCGGCGATCTCGACTTCGATGCGCCGGTCGCCAGGTACTGGCCGGAGTTCGCCGCCAACGGCAAGGCGGACATCAAAGTCAGCCACCTGATGAGCCATTCCTCAGGCCTCGCCGGCTGGGAGGAGAAGGTCACGCTGGAGGACCTGTACGATTGGGAGAAGGCGACCTCGCTACTCGCCGCCCAGGCGCCTTGGTGGGAGCCGGGCACGGCCTCGGGCTATCACGCCATGACCCAGGGCTATCTGGTCGGCGAGGTGATCCGCCGCATCACCGGCCGCACGGTCGGCACGGTGTTCCGCGAGGAGATCGCCGAGCCGCTGGGCGCCGACTTCCACATCGGCCTTCCCGCCAGCGAGGACGCGCGCGTGGCCGACATGATCCCGCCGCCGCCCGGAACGGAGTTTGGCGACGGAGAGGTCTCGGGCCTGATGACGAAGGTGGCCGGCAACCCGCGTGTGGACGTGCTTGCGACCCGCAGCCGCGCTTGGCGTGGAGCAGAAATCCCCGCCGCCGGCGGGACCGGCAACGCAAGGTCCGTCGCGACCGTGCACATGATCCTGGCCAACGGCGGGACCGTGAACGGCAAGCGCTTCATGTCGGAAGCCGGCGTGCGCAAGGCCGCGGAGCCACAGATCGAAGGCGAGGACTTGATCCTCGGCGCCTCCATGAAGTTCGGCATGGGCTTCGGGCTGCCTGGCGCCGGGCTGCCGCTCTCCAAGGGCACGATCTTCTGGGGCGGCTACGGCGGCTCGCTGGCGCTGATCGACCTGGATGCGCACACGACGATCGCCTACGCGATGAACAAGATGGGCGCGACCACGCTGGGCGACATGCGCGCCTTCGGGATGGCGATGCCGATCCTGGCGGAGGCGGAGCTGGCGACGTGACGCTCGAGGCCGACGCGTGGGTCGTCGAAGCCAGCCTCGAGCTCGCCGCCGAGCGTTGCGAGGACCTGACGCCTTCGGTCTATCGCCGCCTGTTTGCCGAGCACCCGGAGATGGAGGCGCTGTTCCTGCGTGACGCCAAGGGGCTGGTGAAGGGCGAGATGCTGGCGCGCGCCTTCGAGGCCATCCTCGATTTCATCGGACCGCGCCGCTACGCCCATCACTTCATCCAGTGCGAGGTGGTCACCCACGCCGGCTACGACGTCCCGCCCGAGGTCTTCCGGCTCTTCTTCGGGGTCGTGGCGCGCACGCTGCGGGAGGTGCTCGGCGCGGACTGGACGGGCGAGACCGACGCCGCGTGGGCGCGCCTGCTCGCCGACCTCGACTACTACGTCACCCATCCGGACCAGATGGCGACCGCCGCAATCTAGCGCGCCGCTGCCCTCGCGGCAGGCTTGCCAGCCCTTGATCGCGGCGCCCATGATCACGCGGAAATGGAGCTCACGCGATGGCCGACGACGCCCCGAAGATGATCACCCGCCTCCTGCCCGAAGACGAATACACGCACACGCCGGAGGCGGCGGCGAACTACAACGAGAGCATGTACTTCAACGTCTTCGACCACAAATCGAAGCTCGGCGGCTGGTTCCGGCTCGGCAACCGTCCCAACGAGCACTACGCCGAGATGAGCGTCTGCCTCTACCTGCCGAACGGGCGCATCGCCTTCATGTTCGGACGGCCCAAAATCGCCGACAATTCGGAGATGAACGCCGGCGGCCTAAGGATCGAGGTCGTCGAGCCGTTCAAGCGGCTGAAGCTGACCTTCGACGGCAAGCTCTGCCTGCTCGACCGGCCGTTCGAGATGGCCGATCCATCAGCGGCTTTCCGCAACAATCCTCACGTCGCCTGCAAGGTCGATCTCGACTACGAGGGCGTAAGCCCGATGATGGGCGGCGAGACGGTGCGCGCCGACGGAAAGCCGCGCGAGCTCGATCCCGAGAAATCGTTCGCCCGCGCCCACTACGAGCAGCACGTGGCGGCCAAGGGCAGCTTCACCATCGGCGAGGAGACCTACCCGATCGACGGCTTTGGCCTGCGCGACAAGTCCTGGGGACCCAGGCACTGGTCGTCGATCAACTGGTACCGCTGGTGCCCGATGAACTTCGGACGCGACTTTGGGATGATGCTCTCGGTGATCGCCGGCGAAGACGGCAAGCCGCGCCAGGGCGGCATGGTGTTCAAGGACGGCGTCTACGACATGATCGCCGAATGCGTCATGGACACCGACTGGGATGAGAACGGCTACCAGACCGGCCTGCGGGCGAAGGTGAAGACCCGTGGTGGAAACGCGTACCAGGTCGACGGCAAGGTCATCTCGCTCATCCCGCTGCGCAATCGGCGGACGACGCCGGACGGCAAGGACCTGCAGACGCGGATCACCGAGGGCTTCACGGAATACCGCTGCGGTGATCTGGTCGGTTATGGCCTCTCGGAATACCTCGACCAGATCGTCGACGGTCGCCCGAGCGGCATGGACGGATGAACGACCAGCCTTACCGAAAGTACCAGTGCGGGACCTGCGGGTTCATCTACGACGAACAGCTGGGCCTGCCGAGTGAGGGCTTCCCGCCGGGGACCCGGTTTGCGGATATTCCCGCGAGCTGGAGCTGCCCCGACTGCGGCATGTCGAAGGATCAATTCGCGCTTCTGGAGGACGAGTGATGAACGACCGCGTGCGGATCGAGATCGAGGGCGGCGTCGCTGACGTGCAAGCTCGTGCGCTCGGACAAGATGAATGCGCTCGACAACGCCATGTTCGAGGCGCTGGTCGCGGCCGGCGAGCGCCTGAAGACCGAGAAAGGCGTGCGCGCCGTCGTCCTTTCCGGCGAGGGCCGCGCCTTCTGCGCCGGGCTCGACATGGGCAACTTCGGCCGCATGGCCGAGGGCAGCGGGGGCGGTCGACCCGGCCTCACGCTCGGACGAGAGCCTTGGCGCGCGCACCCACGGCCGGCCAACCGGGCGCAGTACGCCTGCTGGGTCTGGCGCGAAGTGCCCGTGCCGGTGATCGCGGCCGTGCACGGCGTGGCGTTCGGCGGCGGCTTCCAGGTCGCGCTCGGCGCCGACATGCGCTACGTCGCGCCGGACGCGCGGCTGGCGGTCATGGAGATCAAGTGGGGCCTCGTCCCCGACATGGCCGGCACCCAGCTGATGCGCCACCTGGCGCGCGAGGACATCGTGCGCGAGCTCACCTACACCGGCCGCATCTTCTCCGGCGAGGAGGCGTTACCAGTACGGCTTCGCCACCCGCCTCTGCGCCGACCCCTACGCCGAGGCGATGGCGACCGCGCGCGAGATCGCGGGCAAGAGCCCCGACGCCATCCGCGCCGCCAAGCGGATCCTGAACGCAGGCCGTCCTGACCGACGTCGAGAGCGGCCTCACGCAGGAATTGGTCGAACAAGGCCGCCTGATCGGCTCGAAGAACCAGGTCGAAGCGGTGATGGCCAACCTGCAAAAACGCGACCCGAACTTCGTGGACGCCTGAGGGGAAGCGCGACCCCTTCGGCCGATCCCCACTTTCGCGGAGAGGGTCGGAGGGGGTAAACGTCCCGGCGAGAGAACGGGAGCAGGGCCCATGTGCCGGAACATCAAGACGCTGTTCAACTTCGAGCCGCCGGCGACGGACGAGGAGATCCGCGCGGCTTCGCTGCAGTTCGTGCGCAAGCTGACCGGATTCAACGCCCCGTCGAAGGCGAACAAGGCCGCGTTCGACGAGGCGGTCGAGGAAGTGGCCCACGTCGCCCGCCACCTGTTTACGCACCTGGAGACCACCGCCCAGCCGCGCGACCGCGACGTCGAAGCCGCCAAAGCCAAAGCCCGCTCCGCCGAACGCTTCGGCCGCGTGCCCGCCTAGCGGCGAAGCCGCTTTCGACCGCCACGAGCGCCAAGTTCGCCAAGCGTGCAAGCTGGGGCGCAGCGTTCGATCGTCGCCCTTGGCGTCCTTGGCGAACTTGGCGGTCAAATGGGGTCGCGCCGCTGACGCGGCGCTGAAGATCTAGACCAGCGCGCCGGTCGCGCGGGCGACTTCGGTGTAGCGGTGGACGCGGACGGACTGGACGAGGCCGAAGCCGACCATCACGGTCAGCATCACCGTTCCGCCGAAGGAGAGCAGCGGCATCGGCACGCCGACCACCGGCGCCAGGCCCATCACCATCGCGCCGTTGATCAGCACATAAAGGGCGAAGGTCGCCGTGACGCCCGCGGCGCTCAGGCGCCCGAAGTGGCTGTGCGAGGTCGCGGCGATGCGGATCGCGATCAGGATCGCAGCCGCGTAGAGCACCAGGATCGAGACGCAGCCGAGGAAGCCGAACTCCTCGGCCAGGGTGGCGAAGATGAAGTCGGTCTGCTTCTCGGGCAGGAAGTTGAGCTGGCTCTGCGAGCCCAGCCCGATAGCCCTTGCCGAGCATGCCGCCGGAGCCCAGCGCGATCTTCGACTGCAGGATGTGGTAGCCGGCGCCGGACGGGTCGGCGTCCGGCTTGATGAAGGTCATGAAGCGCGTCGCCTGGTAGCCCTTCAGCAGGTGCCCTTTGAGCACCAGGTAGAAGAAGGCCGGCGTCGCCAACGCCGCCGCCGCCACTCCGGCGAGGATCAGACGCAGGCTCAGCCCCGCCAGCATCATGATCAAGAGGCCGGTGGCGGCCAGAGCAGGATGCCGGTGCCGAGATCCGGCTGCTTTAGCGACCAGCGCGACCGGGACGCGCGATCATCGCCAGCGGAATGAGCAGCTACCACGACAGCTGAGCCTCCTTGGCGGATAGCCCGTGGTAGAAGCGCGCCAGCGCCAGCACGAGCCCGATCTTCATGATCTCGGACGGCTGCAGGTGGATCGGCCCGATCTTGAGCCAGCGCGCGGCGCCGAGCGCCGAGTGGCCGACCACCATCACCGCCATGAGCAGCAGCAGGCCCACGACGTAGGTCGGATAGGCGACGACGAACCAGACGCGCAGATCGGTCACCGCCAGCGCGATCATCGAGCAAGAGGAAGACCGAGAACAGGGCCACGTGCTGTCCGGCCCACGGGTTCCAGTGACCGCCGGCGATCGAATAGAGCATCAGGGTCCCGGCACCGGCGATGAGGCAGAGCACGGCGGTCAGCCGCCAGTCGATCTCGCCGAGCTTGACGATCAGCCGGTCGCGTTCGCCGGGTCGGGTAAGCGCGCTTGCGGTCATGTCGGCTGAGCTGCTGGGGCTGGTGGGGGCGGCGCCGAGGGTTGGGCCGCCGGTTGGGCGGTGGCGGCCGGCGGCTGCGCCGGCGCGTTCTGCAGCGGCATTGGCTGCTCGATGCGGGCGCGGACCACGGGGTCCTTGAGCAGGGCGACGCGCATGATCTCGCGCGCGCGGGGCGCCGCGGCCTCGGCCCCGAACCCGCCGTGCTCGACCAGCGCGCTCATCGCGTAGCGGGGATCGTCGGCGGGCGCGAAGGCGATGAACCAAGAGTGGTCGCGGTCGGCCCAGGCGCCGGCGGCGCCATGCGCGCCGCGCCCGCCCGCGTAGCCATGCGCCTGGGCCGTGCCGGTCTTGCCGGCCCAGGCAATCGGGCCGAGGTCGAGCTTGGGCGACGCCGGCAGCGGTGCCGCTCGTCACCACCGCCGCCATGGCATCGCGGATGAAGGCGAGATGCGCCGGGTCAACAGCGAGGTCGGGCTCGGAGGCCGGCGCAGGCTGCATGACGCCGCCGACCGAGCGGATCAGCTTCGGCTGCAGCGCCCGCTGCCCGTTGGCGATGCGCGAGCACATCACGCAGAGCTGCAGCGCGTTGACGCTGACATACCCCTGGCCGATCCCCATCGACGGGCGTCTCGCCGGGATGCCAGACCGGGTCGTTGGGGAAGTATTTCGCCTTGTAGGCCGTGTCCGGAATGATCCCGGGCTTCTGGCCGGGGATCGCGATGTCGAACGTGCCGCCTAGGCCGAACATGCGCGCGATCCTGGCGATCGGGTCGGGGCCGAGGCTCAAGGCCAGCTGGTAGAAGTAGATGTCGCACGACTGGGCGATGCCGCCCTTCAGGTCGAGCGTGCCGTGCGCCCTGTCGCAGTGCCAGACGCGCCCGCCCCAGGACCAAGCGCCGGCGCAGGTGTAGGTGCGGGTCGGCGGCACGCCGTTCTCGAGCGCGGTCAGCGCGACCATGGTCTTGAAGGTCGAGCCGGGCGGGTAGTTGGCGGTCAGCGCCTTGTTGAACAGCGGCTTGCGCTCGTAGTTTGCCAGCTCCTGGTAGACCGCCTGAGGCACGCCCTTGACGAACTCGTTGGCGTCGAAGCTGGGCGCCGACATCATGCACAGCACCTCGCCGGTCTTGCAGTCCATCATGACCGCAGCGCCGCTCTCCTCGCCGAACACCTCGAGCGCGCGGTTCTGGATGTCGGCGTCGAGGTTCAGCACCACCTGCGCGCCGGGCACCGGCTTGATGTCGCCGGACGGGTCCTCCTTCACGACGCGGCCCTTGGCGTTGACCTCGACCTTCTTGCCGCCCGCCTTGCCGCGCAGCTGCGCGTCCAGCGACTTCTCCACCCCCTGCTGGCCGATGCGGAAACCGGGGTTGAGCAACAGCGGATCGGGGTTCGGCCCGGCCGCCTTCAACTCGCTGGCCGTGACCTTGGACACGTAGCCGATCACGTGCGCGAAGGCGCCGCCGTAGGGGTAGACGCGGATCTCGTTCATGTCCGCCTGCAGGCCCGGCAGCTCCGGATTGCGCACGTTGATGCGGGCGAACTCCTCCCAGCTCAGGTCGTCGGCGATGGCGACCGGGATAAACCTTGGCCCCTCGTCGATATCGCGCAGGACCTCGCGCCGGTGCTGTGCCGAGATCGGTATCAGCTGGGAGGCCGCATCCAGCGTGGCGGCAGGGTCGACGACCTCGTCCTTGAGCAGCAAGAGGCGGAAGCTCGGCCGGTTGGAGGCCAGCGCCACGCCATTGCGGTCGAGGATCAGGCCGCGCGGCGGCGGCACGACGCGGAAATTGTACTGGTTGGAGGCCGAAAGCGTGGTGTAGCGGCTATTCTCGACGATCTGCAGCTGCACGAGGCGCGCGCCGAGCGCGGTCAGGCCCAGCGTCGCCAGCCCGCCCATCACGAAGGCGCGGCGGTTGAACACCGCCTGCCGCTCGTTGACCTCGTTGAAGAAGATGGCGGGTTCGGTCATCGGAAGCGCACGTCCGCGTCCTCGTAGCGAGCGATCAGGCGACCCGCGAACGGATAAAGTAGGATCGTGATCAAGATCTGCCAGCTGAGAGCCCAGGGGCTCGGGATCTCGCTCGTTTTGGCGAAGGTGATCAAGACGCCCACCCCGAACGCGAGGAGGCACGCCGCTCCGTACCAGATCCAGAGCACCGCGATGCCGCGCCCGGTGAGCGTCGGCCGCACGGCGAGGATCAGCCCGTAGGCGGCGACCAGCGCCAGGCCCCAGAGCCCGATCGGCCCGCCCCAGAGCAGGTCGAGGAAGAGGCCGAACAGCATGAGCAGGAAGGGCGCCAGCACCGAAGGCCGGATGACGGCCCAGGCGAAGGCGAGCACGAGCCCCAGAACCGGCTGCGGCAGGCCGGCGCCGAACACGCGGATCGGCACGGTAAGGAGGACACTGGCGATGACGCAGATCAGCAGGGGAATGCCCAGCCAGTTCCACGGCTCCAGCCTTTGCTTGGCGGGAACGAAGGTCATGTCGGCGGCATGGTGTCGGCCGCAGAGGGGGCGGCCGGCGGCGCGGCCGACGCCGCCGCAGCCGGCGGCCGATGCTTCGCGTGCACGACCGGATGCGCCGACGATGCGGCAACCGGCGCGTGGACGGCGGCGCTCGGGGCGCCGTGCGTTGCGGTCGTGGTCACGGTGAGGTGCGGGGTTGCCTGCGTCGCTGTGGCGGTGGGCGTCGCCGCGGCCGTGGGCGCCGCTGCGGTTGCGGCATGAGCGGAACGGCTCGTGGACGCCGGGGGCGCGGACGACTGGGAGGCCGCGTTCGCTTCGGCGGCGACCTGGGCGGCGTCGGCCGGCGCCAGCGGCGGCACGCTCGTCGACGACAGCCCCGGCTGCCGGGCGAGCTGGCTCACATCGCGGAAGAGCAGGATGCGCACATTGTCGATCGGTCCGTCGTCGGAATCGAGCCGCACCCGCCAGTTCCCGTCGATCGGCGACTGGTAGACCACCCCGACCGGCAGACCGCGCGGAAAGACGCCGCCGTCGCCGGACGGAGGATGCGGTCGCCCGCCTTCACCGGCTGATCGCCGCGCAGGTATTCGAGCGTCGGCGCGCCCGCGCCGTCGCCGGTCAGGATGCCGCGCGAGTTGGTGCGGTCGTCCATGATCGGCAGCCGGCTGGAGACGTCGGTCAGCAGCAGGATGCGGCTGACCCCCTTGGCGACGCCGAGGATGCGGCCGACCAGCCCGTGCTCGGTCATCACCGGATTGCCGCTGCGCACGCCCTGCTCGCACCCCGGCGTCGGCAAGGCGGGTCTTGGCGAAGGGCCCGTGGTCGTCGGCGATCACCCGCGCGGCGACCATCGGGATCGGCGGATCGGTCTGCAGGCCGAGCAGCGCCTCGTAGCGCGCGTTGTCGTGGCGAAGCGCGATGGCGTCGTTGCGCCAATGGGTGAGGTCGGCGACCTCCTGCTTCAGCCTGCGGTTCTCGGAGACGGCGAAGAAGTACCCCCTGACGCCATCGAGGCCGCCGCCGACCCAGCGGACGGGTGCATCGAGGATGCCCGAGACCGGCCGCGCCACACGATCGAAGGCGTCGCGCGCCACTTCGCTCGCGTGCCCCTGGACCGTCTCGCGCCGGTCGCCCAGCACCAGCGCCACGCCGATCACGACGGTCACGACGACGGCCACGGCCGCCGTCCAGGTCAGCGGGACCTTGATATCCTGAAAAGGGCCATCCCTCAGGGACACTTCGAGTCGCCTCTAGCTCGCAGCCCCCCGGAGCACTCTACGACATCGACGACTTCGAGTGCTGCACGCATCCACTTCGGATGCTCGAGCACTTTGCCGCAGCCCAGCGCGACGCAGGACAGCGGATCGTCGGCCACGGTCACCGGCAGGCCGGTGTGGTCGCGGATCTCGAGGTCGAGGCCGCGCAGCAGCGCGCCGCCGCCGGTCAGCATGATGCCCTTGTCGGCGATGTCGGCGGCGAGCTCCGGCGGCGTCGCCTCGAGCGCGACCTTCACCGCCTCGACGATCTGGGCGACCGGCTCGGCGAGCGCGTCGGCGGCCTGCTTCTCGCGAGATGCGCACCTCGCGCGGCACGCCCTGCATCAGGTCGCGGCCCTTGACGTCGATCGCCAGGCCCTCGCCGTCCTCGGGCGGCGCGGGCGGTGCCGATCTCCTTCTTGATCCGCTCGGCGGTGGTCTCGCCGATCAGCAGGTTATGGTGGCGGCGCATGTAGCTGATGATCGCCTCGTCCATCTTGTCGCCGCCGACGCGGACGCTGCGCGAATAGACGATGCCGGAGAGCGAGAGCACGGCGACCTCGGTGGTGCCGCCGCCGATGTCGACGACCATCGAGCCGGTGGGCTCGTGGATCGGCAGGCCCGCGCCGATCGCGGCGGCCATCGGCTCGTCGATCAGCGCCGACGCGGCGCGCGCCGGCGTTGAGGCAGCTATCGTTGATCGCCCGGCGCTCGACCGCGGTCGCGCCCGACGGCACGCAGACGATCACCTTCGGATTGGTGAAGGCCTTGCGGTTGTGCACCTTGCGGATGAAGTACTTGATCATCTCCTCGGCGACTTCGAAGTCGGCGATGACGCCGTCGCGCATGGGCCGGATGGCTTCCATGTGGCCGGGCGTGCGGCCCAGCATCATCTTGGCTTCGATGCCGACGGCGTGGACGATCTTGCGCCCGCCGACGTTGCGCAGGGCGACCACGGAGGGCTCGTTCAGCACGATGCCCTTGCCCTTCATGTAGACGAGGGTGTTGGCCGTGCCGAGGTCGATGGCGATGTCGTTGGAGATGACGCCGAACAGGGACGGGAACATTCAGAGCCTTGGGCGGAAATAGGGTGAGAATCGGACGGCGACGGGACACTCGCAGAGCACTTGGGGCGCAATTGCGGCGGCGTTCCCCTACGACGCCGCAAGCCCGTCCATCACTCGACGAAGACGGCCCTGAAGTGCACTGCGTCTTGCAGTATTTCAAGCGTCTAATCATGTAACGCTAACGCGCCGTTTCAGCGCAGCGCCGTCATCACCACGCCCACGACGACCGCCAAGCCCGCGATCAGCTGTCGCGCGTGCAGCCGCTCGGCGAAAAAGCGCCGTCCGGCGATGGCCGCGATCGGCGCCTCGACCACGCCCACCGCCCTGCACCGGAGCGGCCGGCGCGAGGGCGAGGGCGAAGAACCAGAGGGCCGAAGCGATGGCCCCGCAGAGGCCGGCGGCGAGGGACTGGCGCCAGCTGCGGCCGACCGCGGCCAGCGCGGCGGGGTGGCGAAACCCAAGCCAGACAAGGAGTCCGGCCGACTGCATGGCCTGCACGACGGCGACGCAGGCGACCGCGGCGAACAGCGGGTGGGCGGCGTCCATGCGCGATCGTCGGCGTGGCGGAAGGCGTTCAGCGAGAAGCCGAAGCAGAGGCCCGAGACCAGCCCGAACGCCGCGCCGGAGACCGGCTGCTCGCCCGATCGCGCCCTTCGGCCAGGTCAGCACGGCCAGCCCGGCGGTGGTGATCGCGACGCCGATCCAGGCTGCGCCGTTCAAGTCGATCGTGGAAAACGATCAGGCCGAGGATCGCCGCCAGCGGCAGCGAGCTCTGCTGCAGCGCGGTGCCGACCGCGAATCCGGCGCGACGCATCGCCACCAGCAGCGCGGCCGTCGCCAGCACCTGGCTCAGCGCGCCGGTCGTCGCGGCGAACCAGAACGTCGGGCGTGAAGTGCGGCCGCGCCGCCGGCGTCGCCAGCGCCGCCAGCCGCGACGAAGGCGAGCGAGAACGGCAGCCCGAACAGGAACCGCACCAGCGTCGCCCCCCACGGCCCCGCCGTCGGCAGCAGTCCGCCGCTGCAGGCCGTTGCGCGCGACCTGGAAGCGGGCCGCGAGAACGGTGGCGGGGATCCAGAGGAAGGGGAACATCACTCGAGCCGCAGGTCCGAAGTTTCCCGTCATGGCGCCGGCTTGGTCCGGGCCACCCATGATCAGCGGCCGAGCCTGAGTGTTCATGGGTCCCCCGCATCGCGCTTCGCTCCAGCGGGGGATGACGGGAAAGAGGCTGCTCAGAACCCGCTCGCCAGATCGGCTCGGGCGGCCGGCCTTTTCCTTGCGGCGCCGAGAGGTTGTTGAGCGCGTTGACGTAGGCCATGGCGCTGGCGGTGAGGGTGTCGGTGTCGGCCGCCGTGGCCGGTGGCGATGCGGCCGTCCTCCTCGAGCCGCACCGAGACCTGGGCCTGGGCGTCGGTGCCCTCGGTCACCGCGTGCACCTGGAACAGGCGCAGCACCGCCGCGTGCGGCGCGACCTCGCGGATGGCGTTGAACACCGCGTCCACCGGCCCGTCGCCGGTCGCGGTCGCCGAGCTGCTCGACGCCGTCGACCGACCAGCGTCAGCGTGCGCCTCCTGCGGGCCCTCGGTGCCGGCGATCACCCGCAGCGTCTTGACCTGGATGCGGTCGCTGCCGCGTGGCCAGGGCGTCGTCGACCAGGGCGACGAGGTCGTCGTCGAAGACGTGCTTCTTCTTGTCGGCCAGGTCCTTGAAGCGGCCGAAGGCCTCGTTCAGCGCGTTCTGGCCGAGGTCGTAGCCCAGCGCCTTCAGCTTCTCGCGGAAGGCGTGGCGGCCGGAGTGCTTGCCCATGACCAGGTTGGTAGCCGCCCTGCCCGACGTCCTCGGGCCGCATGATCTCGTAGGTCTCGGCGTTCTTCAGCATGCCGTCCTGGTGGATGCCGGCCTCGTGGGCGAAGGCGTTCTTGCCGACGATGGCCTTGTTGAACTGCACCGGAAAGCCGGTGATGGCCGAGACGTAGCGGCTGGCGCGGGTGATGTGCTGGGTGTCGATGCGGGTGTCGGATAGGGCAGCTGGTCGCCGCGCACCCGCAGCGCCATGACGACTTCTTCGAGCGCCGCGTTGCCGGCCCGCTCGCCGATGCCGTTGATCGCGCACTCCACCTGCCGCGCGCCGGCCTGCACCGCCGGCCAGGCTGTTGGCGACGGCCAGGCCCAGGTCGTTGTGGCAGTGGGTGGAGAAGACCACCGCGTCGGCGCCCGGCACCGTGCTCGATCAGGTCGCGGAACATCTCGGCGTATTCGCTCGGGATAGGTGTAGCCGACGGTGTCCGGCAGGTTGATCGTGCCGGCGCCGGCCTTGATCGCCGCCTCGACGCAGCGGCGCAGGAAGTCGCGCTCGGTGCGGGTGGCGTCCTGCGCCGACCACTCGACGTCGCCGCAGAGATTGCGGGCGTGGGTGACCGAGCCGGTCACCGCGTTCGAGCACCGTCCTCCTGGCTCATCCGCAGGATGTAGTCGCGGTGCTGCGGGCTGGTGGAGATGAAGGTGTGGATGCGGCCGCGCTTGGCCGGGCTGGATCGCCTCGGCGCAGCGCTCGATGTCGGCGACGCCGGCGCGGGCGAGGCCGCAGACGGTGCTCTCGGTGACGATCTTGGCGATCTGCGCGCACGGCCTCGAAGTCGCCG
Organism: uncultured Alphaproteobacteria bacterium; assembly: GCA_963794315.1. Taxonomy (GTDB): domain Bacteria; phylum Pseudomonadota; class Alphaproteobacteria; order Caulobacterales; family Caulobacteraceae; genus Poindextera. The sequence continues at coordinate 1,927,866 of CAWCDF010000002.1, read as the reverse complement.
TTGGAGGCGATCGGGAAGCCGGCCTCGATCACGTCGACCCCCATCTCCTCGAGGATCTTGGCGAGCTCGAGCTTCTCGTCGAGCGACATCGAGGCGCCGGGCGACTGCTCGCCGTCGCGCATGGTGGTGTCGAAGATGATGACGCGGTCTTTGGCGTCGGTCGGCGGCTTGGGTGGTCGATGTCATGGGATGGCTCGTCTGCTGGCTTGGCTTTGAATGGGCGGCGGGTTTGTTTTCCCCTGCACGCCCGGCCGCGACGAAGCGCGACCCCTAGAGCGCCCAGGGGCTGATAAGGCCGAGCAGAAGAAGCGCGCGAGCGGCTGCCATCGGCGCGTGGGTTACAGACATTCGCCGTTTTGGGCAAGGGCGGCGCCGGTTTGGAAGGGAACCACGAAAGCACGAAAAGCACGAAAAGCGCAGGTCGGCTCGCGCGGCGCCCCACTCATACCGTCATGGCCCGACTTGTTCGGGCCACCCATGAACACCGTGCGATGACGGTGAGAGAGCGCGTTCGTGCTTTCGTGTTTTTGGTGGTTCTAGCAGCGCAAGCGCGTGCGCTTGCCATGGGAGAACGCAGCACGGAGGCGCCTGTAGGCGCTCCGCGGCCACAGAGCTAACGTGAGGCGGGCTTGGAGGGAGGGATGATCGGCATGTTGGCCCCCTCGCCGCTCCGGTGCTCGCGGCTTCGCTGGCCGACTCCGCCGCACAGACCCGGCACCCGGTGGCCCCCGCCCACAGTCGCATTCTCCGGGAGGGCGCCGAGGTCGCCAACTACCGCGCAGGCGGCTCGCATCTCTCGGTCCGCAAGATCGCAGGGGGCCGGAAGTACACCGCGGTCACCCTGCATCGCGGCGTGACGCAGGACTCCGGCTTCGCCGCCTGGGCGAGCCAGGCTCGCAAGCACCGGCCAAAGCACGGACGCTGAGGTTTCGGAGCGCTTGCCTCGCGAGCGTTGAGCCGGCAACCTACGCCCAAGCAAGACGAGGGAACCGCACCATGGCGGACGATCAGGGGCCGATCAGTGAGATTCCGCAGGCCTACTATGAGGGGATCAAGCAGAAGTTCGCCGAGGCGCGCGATCTGCGGCTGAAGTACCGGCCGCAAGGGACGACGCAGTACACCTCCGACCTGACCGGCGCGCTCGCCGAACTACGCGATCGACCCGCACGCCGACGACGATCGCGCCGCGCGAGCCGATCACCGACACGGTCGAGGTGCCTGTTCATCGGCGGCGGCTTCTCGGCGCTGCTGACCGCCGCGCGGCTGCGCGAGCGGGGCGTCGAAAGCATCCGCATCGTCGAGCGCGGCGCCGACGTCGGCGGCACCTGGTACTGGAACCGCTATCCGGGCGCGGCCTGCGACGTGCCGGCCTACGACTACCTGCCGCTGCTCGACGAGATGGACTACGTGCCCTCGCGCCTCTACGCCAAGGGCCCGGAGATCTTCGCCCACTGCCAGGCGATCGCGCGCCGCTACGACCTCTATGAGCTGGCGGTGTTCCGCACCACGGTCCTCTCGACCACCTGGGACGACGCGGCCAAGCTCTGGGTGCATCGAGCACCGACCGCGGCGATGAGATGCGGGCCAAGTTCGTCGATCTGCGCCAACGGCACGCTCTCGAAGCCCAAGCTCTCGAAGATCGAGGGCATGGAGCGCTTCACGGGCCATTCCTTCCACTCCTCGCGCTGGGACTACGCCTACACCGGCGAGGACCTGGAGAACCTGTCGGACAAGGTGGTCGGCATCATCGGCACCGGCGCGTCGGCCGTGCAGGCGATCCCGCGCCTCGGCGAAGGCGGCCGAAGGCGCTCTACGTCTTCCAGCGCACGCCGTCGGGCATCGACATCCGCAACGACCGCGCCGACCGATCCGGCCTGGCGTCGCGGCTCCAGCCCGGCTGGCAGCAGGCCCGGCGGATGAAGCACATCCGCGGCCGCGATGTCGACCTGCAGCACGAAGGCCGAGCTCGACGCCCTCGCCCGCGAGGAGAAGATCCGCCGCCAGGAGAACGCCAACATCGACCACATGATGCGCATCCACCGGCGCATCGACGAGATCGTCGCAGGACAAGGCCACCGCCGATGCGCTGAAGCCCTGGTACATGTTCATGTGCAAGCGGCCGTGCTTCGACGACGACTACCTGCCGGCCTACAACCGGCCGAACGTCCATCTGGTCGACACCAACGGCAAGGGCATCACCGAGATCGGCGCCCGAGGGCCCGGTGTTCGAGGGCGCAGACCTACCCGCTCGACCTTTTGATCTACGCCACCGGCTTCGAGGTGCAGAAGACCGGCATCTACAACGAGATCCGCGGCAGCGACGGGCGGGAGATCAACGAGACCTATGCCGACGGCATGCGCACCCTGTTCGGCGTGCACACCCATGGCTATCCGAACCTCTTCATCATGGGCGGCTACCAGGCCTCGTTCCAGTTCAACCTCACCTTCATGCTGCAGACGCCAGGGCGACCACATCGCCGAGTGCATCAAGATGGCGCGCGAGCATGGCGCGGCCGAGATCGACGTGCGCCCCGACACCGAGGAGTGGTGGGTGCAGGAGGTGATCGCCCACCGCGGCAAGACCAGCCGCAACGCCGACTGCACGCCCGGCTATTACAACTTCGAAGGCGAGTTCAACCGCCGCCAGGACGGCAACTACAACGGCGGCTTCTTCCAGTACTACACCCACATGCAGTCCATCCGCGGCGAACTGGACAAGCACTTCCTTTTTGAATAAGAGGAACCACGAAAAACACGAAAATCACGAACGCGCCCCAATTTACTCGTCATCCCCCGCTGGAGCGCAGCGGAATGTGGGGGACGCATGCACACTGGAATCGATCGGTGACCATGGGTGGCCCGAACAAGTCGGGCCATGACGTTGATATTTGGAGCTCTGCGCCGTCGCCTGACCTTTCGTGCTTTTCGTGTTTTTCGTGGTTCAAATAGCGACGAGCGGGATCGAACGGAAACCCCATGACCATAAGTCCAGAGATTGCCGCGGTGGTGGGGGAGATCGACTTCGATCCGGACGCGCTGCACGAGAAGTACCTCGCCGAGCGCGACAAGCGCCTGCGCGAGGACGGCATCGGCCAGTACGTCGAGGTCAAGGGCGAGTTCACCCACTACATCGACGACCCCTACGTCGAGCCGGGGTTCACGCGCGAGCCGGTGTTCGACGACGTCGAGTTCGCCATCATCGGCGGCGGGTTCGGCGGCCTTCTGATGGGCGCGCGCCTGCGCGAGGCGGGGTTCGACAAGATCCGCATGGTCGAGAGCGCCGGCGACTTCGGCGGCACCTGGTACTGGAACCGCTATCCGGGCGCGATGTGCGACGTGGAGAGCTACTGCTACCTGCCGCTGCTCGAAGAGCTGAACTACATCCCCAAGCACAAGTACTCGTTCGCGCCGGAGATCCTCGAGCACAGCCGCGCCATCGCCCGCCACTACCGGCTCTACGACGACGCCCTGTTGCAGACCGCGGTCACCGAGCTGCGCTGGGACGAGGCGGCGAGGCGCTGGATCGATCACCACCATCGCGCGGCGACCGCTTCACGGCCCAGTATCGTGGCCATGGCGAACGGGCCGCTCAGCCGGCCGAAGCTGCCGGGCATCCCCGGCATCAACGACTTCGAGGGCCACACCTTCCACACCAGCCGCTGGGACTATCGCTACACCGGCGGCGACTCCGAGGGCGGCCTCACGGGCCTTTCCGACAAGCGCGTCGGCATCATCGGCACCGGCGCGACCGCCATCCAGTGCGTGCCGCACCTGGGCGAGTGGGCGAAGGCAGCTCTACGTCTTCCAGCGCACGCCCGTCGTCCGTCGACGTGCGCAACAACGCCGAGACCGACCCGGCATGGGCCGCGTCGCTGACGCCCGGCTGGCAGCGGCGCCGGCAGGACAACTTCAACATCCTGGTGGCCGGCGGCGACCAGGACGAGGACCTGGTCCACGACGGCTGGACCGACATCTTCCGCAACCTGACCGGCACGGCGGCCAAGCAGATCGCCCGCAAGCTCGGCCGCACGCTCGACAACGCCGAGCGGGCCGAGGTGATGGCAGATCGCCGACTATCGCAAGATGAACCAGGTGCGGGCGCGGGTGGACGCGCATCGTGCAAGGACCCGGCGACCGCCGCCGCGCTGAAGCCCTGGTACCGCCAGTTCTGCAAGCGGCCGTGTTTCCACGACGAATACCTGCAGACCTACAACCGGCCGAACGTCCACCTGGTCGACACCGACGGCAAGGGCGTCGAGGGCCTGACCGAGCACGGGGTGGTCGCCAACGGCCGCGAATACGAGGTCGACTGCCTGATCTTCGCCACCGGGTTCGAGGTCGGCACGAGCTACACGCGGCGCGCCGGCTACGACATCGTCGGCCGGGGCGGCGTGACGCTTACCGAGCATTGGGGCGACGGCCTGCGCACCCTGCACGGGCTGACCAGCCACGGCTTCCCGAACTGCTTCTTCCTCGGCTTCACCCAGACCGCCATCACCATCAGCGTGCCGCAGGCGCTGCGCGAGCAGGCCGACCACGTGACCTACATGGTCAAGGCGGCGCGGGACGCGGGCGCGCGGGTTCTGGAGCCGACCGCCGAAGCCGAGGACGCCTATGTGCAGGAGGTGCGCAGCCTCGCCCGCATGGGCCAGCGCTTCTACGCGGAATGCACGCCCGGCTACTACAACAGCGAAGGCGCCGCCGGAAACCGCAGCGGCTTCTTCTCCGACATGTACGGCGCGGGGCCGCTGCAGCTTCTTCGAGCTCCTGGCCGAATGGCGCGCGGACGGGACGATGCCGGGGATGGAGTTGCGGTAGGGGAGCGAAGCGCGAATTGGCCTATCAGTTCCAAGCGTCCTTCTCCCTCTTGCGGGAGAAGGTGGCCCGCGCAGCGGGTCGGATGAGGGGTCTCTCAGAACGTTCCGACTCGCCCGCGGCAGTCAAATCCCAGAAGGGAGCGCGACCCCTCATCCATCAGCTTCGCTCAAACCTTCTCCAGCGAGGGGAGAAGGGACCAGACCGGGGTCTCCGTTCGGCCTGACGGCGTCGCAGACCTTTCGGCGCACCTCTTCCGGCGCTGTGCTGATGACCGCGTTCGGGAACCGCAGAACCCGGAAGCCCTGACTCTCGAGCCAGCGATCGCGTCGTTCGTCATGGTCACTGTCGTGGAACGGCCCGTCAGCCTCGACGACGAGCCGGTGAGCCAAGCAGAGGAAGTCGACAACGTACGGCCCTATTGGGACCTGCCGGCGGAACTTGAGGCCGTGGACCCTGCGGCCCCGCAACAACCTCCAGAGCTGAGCTTCGCCATAGACCGGCGCGTGCCGCATACGTTTGGCGAAGGCGAGGCTGGCTTTGCGGCGCCCGGACATGGGGGAACATTAAGAGAACACGGGCCAGCCGTAAAGCTTGAAGTCCCTCTCGCTCGCCCGGCAGCAGGTATCCGCGAAGCCGACGGATGAGAGGTCGCGGTCCCTTTCCGAGACTTGCCTGCCGCCCGCTAGCCCGACAGGTCTGAGAGACCCCTCATCCGACCCCCTTCGGGGGCCACCTTCTCCCGCAAGAGGGAGAAGGCGCGCCTTAGGAGGACGCGGGTGCACTTGCTTGCGGGGACAGGAACGAGGCAACGTAAGGGGAGCAGGGAGGCCATCGACGTTGTTTCAGCGCGTGCTTATCGCCAATCGGGGGGAGATTGCGATCCGGGTTGCGCGGGCGGCGCAGGGGCTCGGGGTGGAGGCGGTCGCCGTCTACGCCAAGGCCGACGCGGCGGGGCTGCATGTTCGTGTGGCGGATCAGGGGCGGGAGCTACCCGGGGATGCGGTGGCGGCCTATCTGGATATCGACGCGCTGATCGCGGCGGCGAAGGCGAGCGGGTGCGATTGTGTGCATCCGGGGTATGGGTTTCTGGCCGAGAGCGCGGCGTTTGCCGCCGCTTGCGCGAAGGCGAAGCTGAAGTTCATTGGGCCGAGCCCCGAAACGCTGACGCTGTTTGGCGACAAGACGAAGGCGCGGGAGCTGGCCAAGTCGCTGGGCGTGCCCACCGTGCCGGGGAGCGAGGGGGCGCTGGCCGACGCGGACGCCGCGGCGAAGGTCGCCGAGGCGCTGGGCTATCCCGGTGATGCTGAAGGCGGCGGCCGGCGGCGGCGGGCGCGGGATGCGGGCGGTCGAGGACGCCTGCCGAGCTGGCGGCGGCGTTCGACCGCTGCGCCAGCGAGGCGAAGGCGGCGTTCGGCGACGGGACCCTGTTCCTGGAAAAGCTGATCGACCGGCCTCGGCACATCGAGGTCCAGGTGCTGGCCGACCAGCACGGGGCCAGTCACCCACCTCTGGGAGCGCGACTGCTCGATCCAGCTGCAGGAACCAGAAGGTGGTCGAGATCGCGCCGGCCCCGAACCTCGAAACCGGCGCTGCGCCAACGCATCCTCGACGACGCGCTGGCGCTGGCCAAAGCCGCCGACTACCTGAACGCCGGCACCGTCGAGTTCCTGGTCGATCCGGCATCCGGCCAGCACTATTTCATCGAGTGCAACCCGCGCATCCAGGTCGAGCACACGGTCACCGAACAGGTCACCGGCGTCGACCTCGTCGAGGCGCAGTTCCGCATCGCCGCCGGCGAGACGCTGGCCCAACTCGGCACCTGGCCGAACCGCCCGCCACCGCGCGGCTACGCCGTGCAGGCGCGCGTCGCGGCGACCGGCGCCGGGACCATCACCGCCTACAAGGAGCCCACCGGCCCGGGCGTGCGCGTCGATGCCTGCGGCTATGCTGGGCCTGACGCCCCCGCCGCAGTTCGACCCGATGTTCGCCAAGGTGATCGGCGCCTCCAACTCGGACGGAACCCTCGCCTCCGCCCTCGAGCGGACGTTGCGCGCGCTGGACGAGTTCCAGATCGCCGGCCTGCCGACCAACCTCGCCCAGCTGCGCGAGATCCTGGCCAACGACGACGTCCGCGCCGGCGACGCCCGCACCAGCCTGCTCGCCGAGCACCCGGAACTGAGCGCGCCCGCCGCCCCCGGCCCCTCCCCCGTCCTCGCCCTGCTCGACGAGCACGCGGGCGCCCGGCGCGAGCCCGCCTTCGCTCAGTTCTCCCTCGCCTCCCTGCCCGTCGCCCGACGGCGAGGAAGGGATCGAGTGCGCCGATGGCCGGCGCGGTGATCGAGGTCGCCGTCGCCGCCGGCGCCGTCGTCGAGGCCGGCGACGTCCTGATGGTGGTCAGCGCCATGAAGATGGAGACCGCCGTCACCGCCCCCTGCGCCGGGGTGATCAACGCTATCGAGCCCGGCCGAGGTCGGCGCCGCGGTGGCAGCCGGCCAGATCGTCGCCACCATCGTCCCCTGCGCCAACGACGGCGACGCGCGCAAGCCCCGCGCCTACGGCGAGGACAGCTGGGCCCCGATGATGGCCGAGGTCGCGGCCCTGCAGGACATCGCCCACGCCCGCTTCGCCCCCGGCTCCAAGGATCCCGGCGTCGTCCGCCAGCGCGACCGCGGCAAGCTGACCTGCCGCGAGCGCATCGACTTGCTGCTCGATCCCGGCAGCTTCCGCGAGGTGGGCAGCCTGGCCGGCTTCGCCTCCTACGACGAGGACGGCGCCGTCGCCGACTTCACGCCGGCCAACCACGTCGGCGGCTGGGGCAAGATCGAGGGGCGCGCCACCGTCGTCTGCGCCGACGACTTCACCTCCCGCGGCGGCCACTCCGACGGCGCGATCGGGGCCAAGAGCGGCTATCTCGACCGCCTGTCGCTCTCCATGCGCTGTCCGTCCGTGCGGCTGCTCGACGGCTCCTCCGGCGGCGGCAGCGTCGCCTCCATGGTGCCCGACCCAGAGCCGCAGCGGCGAGAGCGCGGCCAAGGAAAGCTCAGGCGCCATCACCGCCGGGCGCCCGCGCGTGACCGGCGGCGGCGGCTCCTTCCTGCCCGGGCACCTGGGAAGCTCCATGTTCGCCGAACAGCTGGCGAGCGTGCCGGTGGTCAACGTCCTGCTGGGCAGCGTCGTCGGCATCGGCGCGGCCAAGGCCGTGCTCGGCCACTTCTCGGTCATGGTGCGCGACATCGCCCAGCTGTTCGTGGCCGGCCCGCCGGTGGTGGCCCACGCCATGGGCTACGACATCACCAAGGAGGAGCTGGGCGACTGGCGCATCCATTGCCGCAACGGCTCGGTCGACAACCTGGCCGAGACCGAAGCCGAGGCGATCGCGCAGACCAAGGCGCTTCCTCTCCTACCTGCCCGCATCGGTGTTCGAGCCGCCGCCGGTTCTGCCGCCCGACGCATCCGACCCGGCGGACCGGCGCGACGAGGAGCTGTTCACCATCGTCCCGCGCAAGCGGACGACCACCTTCGACATGCGCCGCGCCATCCGCCTGATGGCCGACAAGGGCTCGTTCTTCGAGATCGGCGCCTTGTGGGGCACGGACCAGATCACCGGCCTCGATCCGCATGAACGGCTATCCGATGGGGGTGCTCGCCAGTGACAGCCGACACGTGAACGGCGGCGCGCTGACCGCCGACGGGTGCGACAAGCTCACCCGCATGCTCGACGTCTGCGACCTCTTCCACCTGCCGATCCTGAACCTGTGCGACAACCCGGGCTTCGCCGTCGGCCTGGAGCACGAGCGCACGGCCACCATCAGGAAGGGCGGCGAGTGGATGATCGCCTTCGGCCCAGGCGACCACGCCCATCTTCACCGTCATCATGCGCCGCAGCTTCGGCGTCGCCGGCAACAACTATCGCGACCCCACGCAGCGGCGTGCACGCCCGCGTGGTCTGGCCCGCCGCCGACGTCGGCGGCATCCCGCCCGAGGGCGGCATCGAGGCCGCCTACAAGCGCCAGCTCGCCGAAGCCGCCGACCCCGCCGCCCTGCGCGCCGAGATCAACGCCCGCATCGAGAGCGCCCGCGGCCCGATCGGCCCGCTGAACCGCTTCCAGATGGAAGAGATGATCGACCCGCGCGATACGCGGAGGCTGGTGTGCGAATGGGTGGAACAGGCGTGGCGGCTGGTGTGCGCGCCGGATGCGCTGAGAGCGCGGGGGTTCGGGTTCAGGCCGTAGCATAGGCGCGCGGCCGCGAGCTTCCCGGGGGAGGGGAAGCCGCGGCGCAATCGACACTCTGGATGTTCGAGGAGCTTTGACGCTAGTGCGGGGTGCGGAGGGCGGTGGTTTTCCCCGATGCCGCTCGGGGTGGACGAGCGTCCGACTCCTCAAAAAATCCATGAATGCCGTTGCGCTGCGGCAAGGACATATTGGCACGGCGGCGGGTGCGCTCAGGGAACGGCTTAGGGATCTAGAGCGCAGCGTATGCAGCGAGCCCGGTCATGCTTGTGCCGCGCGGGGGCCGACGAGCCCCGCTTGCGCTTGGTCGAGGACGCCGCTCGCCACCGGCGGGGCTTCGACCGCGTCGACTTACGATCGGCCGTGCTCGCTAATCTTTCACAGCGTTGATGACCCAGAAGTCGCTCGAGAGGTTTGAGTTGAGCAGGTAGGCGTATGGAAAGTAAAAATATCCATTGTCCCCCTCCGCTGGGCCCCACGAATTGCGGATTTTGAATAGATTGGTGGCGTTGTCATAGCCGACACAGAGGACGGCATGGCCCCCGACGAGCGTATCCGCCTGGCCCGGCATCGGCACGACGGTAGGGTGCGGATCGACATCGTACCAGCTGCTGAACACCGAAAAGCCGAAGGCGAAGGGATAGCCAGAGGCCAGGCATCCCTGCAGTTGGCTCAAGGTCTGAATGACCGCCTGATAGCTCGTGATCGTGTAGTTCGCGGCGTCGTTGTAGCACTGCTGCGCTGGCTGGGTGACAGCTCGAGACCCCACGGGAAATGGCCCGCCCTCCGTTGCGGCCGGGGTCGCATCATATGGCCACTCGGCTTCCGGGCAGACCCCTTGCTGCTGCAGGCTCTTAACTCCGTCTCGGAGGTAGGCCCCGCCGTCGACCGGTATGTCGCCCTCTAAGGACCGTTCATTGTAGTAGATGAAGAGTTTGGAAGGCACGAAGGCTGGGTCCTCCCCACTCTTCAGCCGGTCGAACTGCACCGCTGCAGCGAGGGCGTTGGCGCTGCAGGAGCCGAGTTGGCCCTGGTCGTAGACCGGGAAGGTTCCGCCCAGATCGACCGACGGCGGGAGCGCCTGCAATGTTTCCAAGCCGACGCTGAACTGGTGATCGCGTGGGTCAGGAAAGTCGCGCTTCCAACCGAGCCCGCGCTTGATCCTGGTCGCCATTTCGGTCCTCCCTCGACTGAACTCATCGACGCGTGCTTGCTGACGGGCTGCGGCGTCGACCAATGGGACGGTCGGCAGCACCGACGAGGCCACGACTTACGCCGAGACGCCCGCAATCTTTGGATGATGTGACTTATGCTCTAAAGCGATGGTTGTTGACCCTCTCACCATGATCTGGCGTTGTCAACGGATCGATCGGTCTCCGATAGGTCGATTTAGTGATGACGGTTCGCGGGCGCGCCGAGCGGCCGACTTTCATCGAACCAAGGGTTGCTGTACTGTCGACGTTCGCTGCACGCGGGTTGGGGTGCGATCGGAGCAGGGGCGTCATGACGGTCACGCGAAGCGAGACCAATCGAGGTTGGGCGAGCACGCTCTTTGGCTTTGTGGCGCTTGGGCTAGCCGGCTGCACCGCAATGTCCGGGCCCGCGCACATCGACGGCTTCCAAGGGCGGCAGGGGCAGGCATTTTCGGGGTTGCTTCCGGGGAGCTCTGGTACGCCCGTTCCTCGTTACATCTTCCAGATCCATGGCATCGACACGCCGACGCCGGACGAGTGGGCCGGCAGGCTTACAGATCAGATTCCGAAACACGGCTATGTCCGCATCTCCCCGCTTGCACCCCCCTGGAACGATGCGCCGCTATCGAAGAGCGTGACCATTAAGCTGGCGGATTTGACCACTTCATTCGATCACTTCGGGCAGTACCGAAAGGACGTCTTCGTCAGAGAGACCGACGGTGAAACCGTGGTGGTCTACAGCTACTACTGGCGTCACGATTTGTGGCTCGTGATGCAGCCCTTCCTGGCCGCGGACATCCAAGCAAACAGCACCGCTTCCTGGACCCCAAACACCAAGAAGTCGCTGCTCAACTCGATGATCAAGGCCGGTCTCATGGACGAGGGCCTGAGCGACGCGGCCGGATACCTAAGCCCCATGGGCAGCCTCGAGCGCGAGGGGATCGAGACGACCCTCTGTGCGATGTTTGCGGACGCGATAGGCGTCCAGCATGTCCCGGTCGGAACCGGTTGCCTGGCGCAGCTGGCGACCAACAATCCGCTTCCGGACAAGGTCGAGTTCGCTTTCCTGTCGCACAGCCTAGGCAGCCGGATGCTGCTGGACGTGCTTTCCACGCGGGATCCCGAGCTCGGGGCAAGGGGCCTGGCCGATGTGGCAGCTCGCGGCTTTCTCCGCGTGCATACGCGGAATTTCTTCATGGCCGCCAATCAGTTACCGCTGCTGGTTGTGGGCGACGCGACAATCCAGCCGCTCCCAGTCGGCCCGCCGGCGCTTCCGGTGGGTCCGGCGCAGCCGTCCGACTTCTTCGATCTGCACGCTCCGCCTGGGCCTCCGCGGCTCGGCGTTGCGCCAGCTCCGCCAATCCAGCTGGACGTCATAGCGTTTCAGGACCCGGACGACTTCCTTGGCTTCAAGGCGAGCGACTTGGTCCTCGGACACGCCCAGCCCGGCGTGCTCGAGTTCACCGACATCGTGCATCGCAACACGCCACAGCTGCTCTACGTCCTCTCCTGGCCAGTCGGTGCACACGATCGGGAACTCGAGGAGCCGAACTCGCGCCAGATGATCCTCTGCGGCGCGAGCGTTGACACAGCGGGCCGCCTGAGCGCCGAGCACTGCCCCGGCGATCGGTAGCGCGCAAACGAATGTGCGGGGGCCGCTAAATCGCCCGCTGCATGAAGACAAGGTGGGGCATCAGGCGGGGCGGGTAGGTCTGGTAGGGGGGGATGCGGGCGAAGCCCATCGACTCGTAAAGCGCGATGGCTTCGGTCAGGCGGTCGCCGGTGTCGAGGCGCATCAGGGTGAAGCCGGCCTCGCTGGCGGATGCGATCAGGGCTTCGGTGAGCTGGCGGCCGAGGCCGAGGCCGCGGGCGCTGTCTGACACATAGAGGCGCTTGAGCTCGCAGACGCCTTCGGCGAGCCGCCGCCAGGCGCCGGCGGCGACGGCGCCTGCGGCGGTCTGGGCCAGCATCGCGCGTCCGGACGGTGGGGCGTACTTCGACGCCGGGGCGTCAAGCTCGTCGGCGAACGACTGGTGGCCGAAGACCTCGTCGACGAACCAGGGCATGTCGCGATAGCGCTCGCGGCCCCAGTCGCGGCAGAGGCGGGCGAACGCCGCGTAATCGGCGGCGGTTTCCGCTGGTCTGATGGTTGGTGCGTCCGCTCGTGCGCGCATGCTTCTCGGCCCTTCGCCGCGGCGAGGTTATCGGCTCCGGGCGTTCGACGCATCGGGGGCGTGGCGGGAGAAGAAGTGCCTGCGTCAGCGTGGGAGGATGAGGGCGTACGCCGCTTCAGGCTAGGCTGAAAACCTAACCAGCTTATTGATTCAAAGGGGGTCCGTACTCAATACCGCTCATCCCCGCGACTGCGAAGCAGAGGCGAAGCCAAAGCGGGGACCCAGGCTTTTTGGTGTTCCCGGCCGCCTGGCTCGGGTTCCGCAGTTCAAATTCAGTAACAAGAAACACCTGGGTCCCCGCTTTCGATGAGCGGGGTGTAGAGAGCCGTCAAGTCTTTGAAATTGCTCAAGCTCAATTGAGTTCGACCCTGGTCCGAGAGTCCCCCTCTGGGAGAGGTCTTCAGGTCAGAGCGGCGGGTGCAGGTGGGAGAAACCGGAGGCTTGCTCGTAGGCGGCGCCGGCGGCGAGGAGGGAGGCCTCGGCGAGGTCGGGGCCGATGAGCTGGAAGCCCAAGGGGACGCCCGCGGCGTCGGGGCCCATGGGCAGGGTCAGCGTCGGCACGCCGGCGAGGTTGAACGGGATGGTGAAGCTGAGCATGGGCGCCGCGCCCTCGGGCGGGCCCGCGACCGTGGCCTCCATCACCGCGACCGGCGGCGGGGCGAGCGGCATCGCCGGCGCGACCAGCATGTCGACGGTGTCGAACAGGCGCATCAGGGCGCCGTGGAACTCGCGCCGCCAGATGGCGATGGCGGCGTAGTCGAGGACTGGGGTGGCGAGCCCGGCGTCGAGCACCGCGGCGAAGGCGGGGCCGTAGAGCGAGCGCTGGGACGGAAAGCTGGGCGCATGGCTGATCGCCGCCTCGGTCAGGCACGCCCCGATGGCGCGGCCGAGGACGGGGCGAACGTCGGGCAGGGTGACCTCGACGATCTTGGCGCCGGCCGCCTGCAGGCGGCCGATGGCGGCCCTGAGCGCGCTCTCCGTGGGCTCGTCCAGGCCGGCGAGCGCATAGGCCGGATCGAGGCCGAGCCGGACGCCCTCCAGGCTCGCGGTCCGCACGGCGGCGGCGGCGTTGCTTGGCGGCGCGCGAAGGCTGGTGGGGTCGAGGGCGTCGACGCCCTCCATGGCGTCGAGCATCAAGGCCGCGTCGAGCACCGAGCGGGTCATGGGACCGAGGTGGTCGAATGTGTCGGACAGTGGAAAGACGCCGTGGCGGCTGACCCGCCCCCAGGTGGGCTTCAGGCCAACGAGGTGGTTCGAGGCGGACGGAAAGCGGATGGAGCCGGCCGTGTCGGAGCCGATCGCGCCATAGGCCAGGCCGGCTGCGACCGCGACGCCGGAGCCGCTGGACGAGACACCGGTCCAGCGATCGGCCGCCCAGGGATTCACCGGCGCCACAACGTCGGGGTGGTGCGTCCCCCAGGCGCCTTCGGTCAGCTGGGCCTTGCCGACGACGATGGCGCCGGCGCGCTGCAGCCGCACGACCAGGGTCGCGGTGTCGCCCGCGGCGAAGCGGGTCGGAAAGCGGCCGCCGGCGCGAGTGGGGGTTCCGGCCATGGCGCAGAGGTCCTTGATCGCGATCGGCACGCCATGCAGCGGGCCCAGCGCCTCGCCGCGGGCGCGGCGGGCGTCGGCGGCGCGCGCTTCGGTGAGCGCGGCCTCGGCGCAGACCATGGCGAAGGCATGCAGGCGGGGCTCGAGCGCCTCGATGCGGCCCAGCGTATGGCGGGTGACCTCCTCAGCCGAGAGGGCGCCCGACGCGATGTCGGCGGCGGTGTCGGCCAGGCTGCGGTAGTGAAGCGGCGTATCGCCCGACATGGCTGGTCTCTCCGGATGTGCCCGCACCATGCCATCGCGATCAGCCGGGGTCGAACCCGCGGGCTCGCGCGACCATACGATCCGGGGCGCCCTGTTCTCGTCGCGGCGACGCGCTAGAGTTCCAGGATGCAGCGCACCGAACACCCCAAAGACATCGTCATCCAGGATCGCGAGGAGCTGTATTTTCTGCTCTGCGAGGCGGCCGAGTTCGAGCACTCGGTCATGTGCAGCTACCTCTATGCGATGTGGAGCCTGAAGCGGGACGTGAGCGAGGGCGTCACGGCCGATGAACTGGCGGCGATCGAGGGGTGGCGGCGCTCGCTGAGGCAGGTGGCGCTGGAGGAGATGCTGCACCTGTCGCTGGTCAACAACATCCTGGGCGCGACGGGCTCGGCGCCGCAGTGGTGGCGGCCGGCGTTTCCGGTGGCGGCGGGCTGGTTCCCGGCCAACGTGGTGATGCGGCTCTCGCCGTTCGGCGCCGAGAGCATGGACCACTTCCTCTATCTCGAGCGGCCGGAGGGGGTGGCGCTGGTGGACGGCGCGGGCTTCGACCACCCGTCGCACCACCGCCGCCCGAGCCGGCCCGAGCGGCTGACGCCGACGCCACGCGACTACGACAGCCAGGGCCAGCTCTACCACGCCATCCTCAGCGGCCTCGCCCGCCTGGTCGAGCAGATCGGCGAGGAGGCGGTGTTTGTGGGCCACGACGAGGCGCAGGCGGGCCGCGCCGAGATCTCCATGCCGGGCCTCTTCCGCATCACCGACCTCGCCTCGGCCAGGCGCGCGATCGAGGAGATTGTCGCCCAGGGCGAAGGCGCGCCCGCACACCGAGAGGGCTCGCACTACCAGCGGTTCGCGGCCATCCGCGAGGAGCTGCAGGCGTTGCAGGCGGCGCGGCCGGCGTTCGAGCCGGCGCGGCCGGTGGTGGAGAACCCGTGCCTCGACGCCGTGGCGGGAAGGCATGGCATGGCGAGGATCGCCGACCCGCTGACCGCCAAGGTGGTCGACCTGGGCGATGCCCTCTACGCGCTGATGACGCGCACCTTCGCGCAGGTGTTCTCGGCCGCGCCGCTGCCGCGCGAGTTGCGCGCCGGGCTGTCGGCGGCGGCGACCGAGCTGATGCACGCGATGAGCGACGTCGGCGAGGCGGCGACCCAGCTGCCGGTTGGCGAGACGCATCCGGGGGCCACGGCGGGCCTGACGTTCGCGATGCCGGCCTCGTCGGGCGGGCTGGTGCAGCGGTGCGCGGCGCAGATCCTGGGCGAGCGCACGCGCGAGCTGGCCGGCGCGGCGACGCGGCTGGAGGCAAGCGCGCCGCTGGCGGGGTTGGGCGCACGGCTTGACGCGCTGGCCGACCGGTTCAGGGGGTTGCATGAGCGGTTCGAGGACCACCTGAGCGTCACGGTCGACGCCGTGGCGGACGTGCGGCCGGCGCCAGCGCCCGCGCTTACAACGGACGACGGCGATCCGAACGTGGCGCGGACGCCTGAAATCACGCTGAGGTTCGACGCCGCGCGCTGCATCCACTCGCGCCACTGCGTGCTGGGCGCGCCGGGCGTCTTCCTGGCCAACGTCAAGGGTCCCTGGCTGCATCCCGAGACGGTGTCGGCCGAGCGCGTCGCCGAGATCGCCCACGCCTGCCCGTCGGGCGCCATCACCTACGAGCGCCACGACGGCGGAGCGCAGGAGCGGGCGCCCGAGGTGAACGTGCTGAGCGTGCGGGAGAACGGGCCTTATGCGGTGCACGCGGCGCTCGAGCTTGGCGGGCGGGGAACGATGTTCCGCGCCACGCTCTGCCGCTGCGGGCAGTCGAAGAACAAGCCGTTCTGCGACAACAGCCACCGCGGCGCGGGGTTCACGGCGACCGGCGAGCCGGCGAGCGTGGAGTCCGAGCCGCTGGAGGCGCGCGGCGGGGCGCTGGTCATTACGCCGCTGAAGGATGGGCCGCTGGAGGTGGTGGGGCCGCTGGAGATCGTCTCCGGCACCGGCCGCACGGTGAACCGCGTCGGGACCACGCGCCTCTGCCGCTGCGGCGGCTCGGCGACCAAGCCCTTCTGCGACGGGACCCACGCCCGGATAGGTTTCCGCTCGGAAGCCCCGGCGGGTGCGACGAGCGTGGCGCGCCCGACGGCGTGAGGCGCCGAAGGGAACCACGGAAAACACGGAAAGCACGGACGGGATAGACCCGCTCTCATCCACCTTTACCGTCATGGCCCGACTTGTTCGGGCCACCCATGAACACCTTGCTGGCCGCGGTGTTCATGGGTCCCCCGCACTCCGCTCCGCTCCGGCGGGGGATGACGGGATAGAGAACGGCGCGTCCGTGCTTTCCGTGTCTTCCGTGGTTTCCTTTGCTTACGCCCGGGCAGCGCGCCCGTGACCGCTCGATGAGCTTTTCCTTGCTCGGGTCGGGCTGGCGTCGGTAGGGTTCGCGCGGCTGGGGACGGGCTCGACCACATGTCCGACGTCTTCATCTCGTACGCGCGGTCGACCGCGACGCAGGCGCAGGCGATCACCGAGGCCTTGCGGGCGCTGGGCTACAGCGTCTGGCGGGACGACGACCTGCCGTCGCACCGGACCTATTCCGACGTGATCGAGGAGCAGCTGGCCTCGGCCAAATCGGTGCTGGTCATCTGGTCCGCGGAAGCGGTGAAGAGCCACTGGGTGCGCTCGGAGGCCGACCGGGCGCGGGCGGACAACAAGCTGGTGCAGGTCGCCGTCGACGACGGCGCGCGGCTGCCGATGCCGTTCGACCAGATCCAGTGCGCGGACCTCTCGGGCTGGAAAGGCGAGCCCGACCACCCGGCCTGGAGCAAGGTGGTCGCCAGCATCGCCGACGTGGTGGGCGGAAAGGCGCCCGCGCCGGCCCCGGCGGTCACGGCGGCGCACCCGGCGCCGACCCTGCCCGACAAGCCCTCGATCGCCGTCCTGCCGTTCAACAACATGAGCGGCGAGACCGACCAGGACTACCTGGCCGACGGCATCGTGGAGTCGATCACCGCGGCCCTGTCGCGGGTGCGCTCGTTCTTCGTCATCGCCCGCGCCTCGGCCTTCGCCTACAAGGGACGGGCGACGAACGTCTGCGAGATCGGCCGCGAGCTGGGCGTCGCGTACGTGCTGGAAGGCAGCGTGCAGAAGGCCGGCGCGCGCATCCGCATCAACGTGCAGCTGATCGAGACCGAAGGCGGCGCAAACGTCTGGACCGGGCGTCACGACGGGACGCTGGACGACATCTTCGACCTGCAGGACCGCATCACCGAACAGGTGGCCGGCGCGCTGCAACCCTCCATCCGTTTCGCCGAGATCGAGCGCGCACGGCGCAAGCGCCCGCAGGAGCTGGGCGCCTACGGCTATGCGATGCGCGCCATGCCGCACGTGTGGGCGCTGGAGGCCGAGGAGAGCGCGCGGGCGATCGAGCTGCTCGACAAAGCGCTGGAGATCGATCCGGAGTATCCCCTGGCGCTCTCGCTCGCCGCCTGGTGTCACGCCCAGCGGCTGGTCTACAACTGGACGTCCGACACCGAGGAAGGCCGGGCGCTGGCGCTGACGCTGGCCGAGCGGGCGGCCGAGCTCAGCGGCGACGACCCGCTGATCCTGGCGGTGCTCGGCGCCGTGCATACCTTCCTGCACAACCTGGGGACCGCGCGCATCCTGCTCGAGCGCGCCGTGGCCATCGATCCGAACGCCGCCTGGGCCTGGAGCCGGTTGGCCTGGACCGACGTCTATTCCGACCGGCCGGCCGAGGCGATCGAGAAGTTCGAGCGCGCGCTTCGCCTCAGCCCCCTCGACCCGATGAACTTCAACAACTGGATCGGCATCGGTTCGGCGCACGAAGTCGACGGCGACCTCGAACAGGCCATCGCCTTCTATCGCCGCGGCCTGGCCGAGCGGCCGCACGCCGAGTGGCTCTACCGCCACCTGGCCGCGGGCCTGGCCGGGCTCGGGCGCATGGACGAAGCCCGCGACGCCTACGCCCGGATGCTGCGCACCTACCCGGACATGACGGCCACGAAGTTCAGGGAGGCGATGGTGTTCTCACCGGCCGTCCGCGAGCGCATGGTCGAGAACCTGAAAACCCTGGGCCTGCCGGATTAGAAGGCTGCGGACGCGGGCTCCAGCCTCGGACCACATCATAGGCCCACCGCGCGACCGCTCGGGGGAAGGCGGCGCCTGCGCCCAAAGAACTGGCTACGCGGCGGAGGTTTTCGGAGTTAGCTTGGCGGACGATCTCAGGGGGAGAGCAGCATGAACGCGAATCTGCTTCGCACGACGATGGTCGCCGGCGCCGCCATGGCGGCGTCCTGCGTTTCGGCCTGTCAGCCAGCGCCGGCCAACAACGCGAGCGCCGCAAACACCGCCGCCTCCGACGCCAGCGCTGCGCCGGCGAGTGCGGCGGCGGCCAGTGCGGCGGCGGCCGGTGCGGCGGGCGCGACCGCAGCGAGCGCCGCCGCGAGCGATGCCGCAGCGTCGGGCGGCTCTGGCGGTGGCTGGATCAGCGCGGGATCGGCCGCGCCGCCAAGCACGACCCCGGCGGCCGCCCGGTCGGCGGCGCCCCCAGGCGGCGGCTACGGCTAAGCCGCCGCGCTGCGCGTCGGTTGGCGGCGGCGCCAGGTGGCTGGGGGGACGCCGTATTCGCGGCGGAAGGCGCGGATGAAAGCGGTGTCGGTCTGGTAGCCGACGGTCTCGGCGATCTGGGTTAAGGGCGCGGCGCCGGCGCGCAGCATGTTGGCAGCCAGCAGCATGCGCCATTGAGCCAGATGCTGCATGGGCGAGGCGCCGACCAGCTGCTGGAAGCGCTCGGCCAGCACGGTGCGCGAAGCGCCGGCAGTGCGCGCGAGCTCGTCCAGCGTCCACGGACGGGCGGGGTCCTTGTGCAGGGCGGCGAGCGCCGCGCCGACGACGCGATCGCGCACACCGGCCAGCCAGCCCGTGCGCCCCTCGGCGTCCTCGGCCATGTAGAGACGCAACACCTCGATGAACAGCACCTCGGCGAGCTTGGCGAGCACGCCTGCGCCGCCTGGGCGCGGCGAGCGCGCCTCGGCGAGCGCATAGCGCAGCGAGCTCTCGAGCCAGGCGCCGGAGGGCGAATTGCGGACGTTGACGACCAGGACCGGCGGCAAGCCGGCGAGCAGCATCCGCGCCAGGCGCGCGTCGCAGGCCATGTACCCACAGACGATGCGCGTCAGCGCGCCGCCGCCGCCAAAGGCGACGATGCGTGGACGGCGCGCCAGCACATCGGTCAGCCGCCGACCCTCGGCGGGCGGAACGCCTGGGGTCGAGGCCATTCGATGGGCGGCGCCGGTCGGGAAGACCACGATATCGCCAGCCGACAGGCGCTGGGGCGGCAGGCCCTCCAGCTCGCACCAGCATTCGCCCTCTGTGATCAGGTGGAAGATCACCACCTTCTCGGCGCCGGGCTCCAAGAGCGGAGCGGCCACCTCGCCGGGGGGCGAGGCGTAGCACCAGGGGGCGGAGAAGCGGGCGTTGATGAAGATCGCGCCGGTCAGGCGCACCACGCGCAGGGTCTCCGAGAGGGCGTCCATCACGGGTCGGTCTCGACGCGGAGCGCGACCGGCGCGGCATTCTCGAACACCGAGGTCACCGGCGAGATGTCCTGCGCAGCCTCGACGAGCGCGCGCAGACGCTCGGGCGAGGCGTTGGACGCGGCGATGCGGACGCTGAGCTCAACATCGCGGGGGCCGGGGTCGATGCGACCCTCAGGCGTGGTCATGCCGAAGATTCCGCGCTTGTCGGAGCAGCTCCGCGCCTCGAGCTCCAGCCGGGTGAGCTCGATGCCCTCGCGCGCCGCCAGCATGGCGATGCAGGTGGCCGTGCAGGCCGCCAGCGCCGCGCGCGAAAACCAGCCCGGCGTGAAGGCCTCGCCGCCGCCGCCGAGCGCCGGCGGCAGGTCGGTGACCACCTCGCGTCCGCTGCCGTCGCCGGCGGCGACGCTGACGCCGCCGATCCAGCGGCAGAACGCCGGCGGGTCCGCCTGCAGCGCGGCCGAGGGCCGACGGCGAAAGACCTGTTCGGTTCGGCGAACCGCCGCGGCGATGTCCGCTATGGCCATCGTTCCCTCCCCGAGGGCGAGACGCCGATCCTATCCCCGCGGAAGCGGGGACGCAGTCTTTTTACCGCTGAGCGGGCAGAGAAGCGCGCGGAGGACGCAGAGCGTCCGCGTCCTCTGCACCCTCTCTGCGTTCTCCGCGGTCATATTCGGACGATTGGACAAGGTTGGCGGCCGCTCGGGCAGGACGGAGCGGAGGGTTCGGGCCAAATGTGCCGCTTGCAGAAACCCGGGAGGCGCCGCCATGGCCGGCCTTTTGATGGGCGCGTACGCCGCCCTCACCTACCTCTTCTTCTTCCTGACCTTCCTCTACGCGATCGCCTTCGTCGACGACCTGCCGTTTGCGCCGAAGACGCTGGACAGCGGCGCGCAGGGCGCCCTGCTTCCCACGCTCATCGTCGACGCCCTGCTGCTCGGCCTCTTCGCCGTCCAGCACAGCGTGATGGCGCGGCCGGCGTTCAAGCGCTGGTGGACGAAGATCGTCGCGCCGCCGATCGAGCGGACGACATATGTGCTCTTGGCCAGCGCGGCGCTGGTGGTGATGTACGTCTTCTGGCGCCCGCTAGCGCAGCCGATCTGGAGCATCGGCCCGGGACCGGCCGCGACGGGCCTTCTGGCGCTCTCGCTGGCCGGCTGGGCCATCGTGCTGATCTCGACCTTCCTGATCAGCCACTTCGAGCTCTTCGGCCTGACGCAGGTCTGGCGCCGCATGCGCGGGCAGCCGCAGCCGACGCACGCGTTCCGCACGCCGGCGTTCTACCGGCTGGTGCGACATCCGATCTACGCGGGCTTCATCATCGCGTTCTGGGCGGCGCCCAGGATGAGCCTCGGGCACCTGATCTTCGCCGTCGGGACGCTGGGCTACATCGTGATCGCGATCCAGCTGGAGGAGCACGACCTGATCGGCGTCTTCGGCGACCGCTATCGCACCTACCGGACCCAGGTGGGCATGCTGTTCCCCAAGCTCGGCGGCGGGCGCGCGGCCGGTGTCGCGACGGAGTCGGAGGGGTCGTAAGCCGAGGGCGCCGGCGGCGAGTGACCCAAAATCACGTCATGGCCCGGCTCGTCCGGGCCACCCATGATCACCGAGTTGCGTGAGTGTTCATGGGTCCCCCGCATTGGCAGCTATGCGCCTCTGCTTCGCAGTCCGCTGCGCTCCAGAGGGGGATGACGACTGTTTTGGGAGCGTTCGTGCTTTTCAGGTTTTTCGTGGTTCCCTCGGAAGCCCGCCCCGCGGCTTAAGAGACCAGCACCGGGGCCTGCGCGGGGGCCAGGCGTTGGGTGGCGGGGAGGACCTTGTCGGCGAAGAGGCGCATGCTGGCTTCGGCCGTCTCCACCGACATCGAGCCGTAGGAGAAGACGGCGACGAACTCGTCGGCGCCCATCATGGTGTTGATGCGCTCGAGCTTCTCCAGGCAGGTCTTCGGACTGCCCCAGACGTTGTTCTGCAGGTAGATTTGGGCGGTGTCGAACTCGGGCGGCAGGTTGGCGCGCATCTTGGCCATCTGGGCGTAGTACTCGTAGCCTTTCAGGCCCTGCAGGTGCTCGCCCATGAACTGGTAGTGGCGAAGCGCGCTGTCGCCGTACTCGGGCAGGTAGCGGCGCGCGCCCTCCTCGGCCTCGGCGTCGGTCTCGGCGCAGTAGACCCAGCAGACCACCGTCGGCCGCTCGGCTCGCCAGCCGTGCTCCTCGACGCGGATGCGGTTGTATTCGCCAAGCTCGCGCTGATGCTCCTCCCAGAGCCGCTGGGGTATGAACAACGGCTTGCAGTTCTCGTGCGCGGCGACCGGCATCGAGGAGGGACTGCCCCAGGCGATGTAGAGGTCTTCCAAGAGCTTCGAGCCCGGGCGCGGGCGGGGCCGAAGCGAGGTGCGGCCGATGTGGTGGAACTGGCCCTCGTACGAGAACCATTCGTCGGTGAGCGCCGCGCGCAGCACGTCGAGGGACTCCTTGAACCGCTCGCGGGACTCATCCATCGGCACGCGCAGGCCGTTGTATTCGCGCAATCCGAGCCCGCGCCCCATGCCGACCTTGAGCCGGCGCCCATCCAGCATGTGGTCGAGCGCGACGAACCCCTCGGCGACCTGCACCGGGTCATGCCAGGGCAGGACGACGACCATGGTGCCCATGTCGATCCGGCTCGTGCAGCCGGCGAAATAGGCCAGGAACTGCGTCGGGTTGTTGATCATCGTGTAAGGCGTGAAGTGGTGCTCCACCGTCCACAGCGAGTCGAAGCCGAGCGGCTCGACGAGGCGGCCGAGCTGGAACTGCTCGCGATAGATCTGCGCGTCGGGAACGAGCTGCGGGAGCGCGCCGCCCGGGGCGTTGGCCTCGGCGGCCTCGAACCGGTCCCAGTCGACGTAGTTCTGGGCGAACAGGGAAACGCCAACCTTCATCGCACACCTCCAGGGGAGCTTGCGGTCATCGTGTCCGCCCTCCGCGCGCATGGCAAGGCGACAGGCCTGACAAGGGCGGCCGGCGGGCGTAGGCTCCCGGCGCGATGCAAGGACGGCCGAGGGAGAAGGTCATGAGCGAACGGTTCGAGTATCGGGGGATCAACCATGTCGCCCTGGTCTGCAGGGACATGGCCGAGACCGTCGACTTCTACGAGGGCGTGCTCGAGATGCCGCTGGTGAAGACGATCGGGTTTCCCGGCGGGCGCGGGCAGCACTTCTTCTTCGACTGCGGCCAGGGCGCGAGCCTGGCCTTCTTCTGGTTTCCGAACGCGCCCGAGGCGGCGCCTGGGATCGCCTCGCAGAACCGCAACGTCGCCCGCGACGGGGCGATGACGGCGCATGCCTCGATGAACCATCTGGCGATCGACATCCCCCTCGAGAAGTTCGACGCCTACGTCGAGCGGTTGCGGGGCAAGGGAGTCGCGGTCGACGTGATCAACCACAACGACGACCCGAAACTCGATAGTTCGACGTTCAACGAGGGAACCTGGATCCGCTCGATGTACTTCATGGACCCGAACGGCATCCGACTCGAGTTCGCCACCTATGCCCGCGCGCTCGGCCCGCAGGACATCGGCGTCGCGCCCCTGGACGCGGCGGGTCGGCCCGTGACCGCCAAGGAAGCCACGCCCGCGTAAGCGCCACCTGGCGACCGTGACTCACCCGATTGGTGACCACGAAAAACACGAAAAACACGAACGCGCCTCGCCCCAACCTCTCGTCGTCCCCCGCTGGAGCGCAGCGACTGCGAAGCAGAGGCGCGCCAAATGCGGGCGACCCATGCACACTCACAGTCCACGGTGATCATGGGTGGCCCGGACAAGCCGGGCCATGACGATCGATTGGTTCGCGCGCGGGCTGCGTTCGTGCTTTTCGTGTTTTTCGTGGTCCTTTCGGCAGCAGCCGCGCGTTAGGCGCTCGCCCTCCGACACATGCCGCCGCGTTAACGGGCCGGACAGACGGCGTGGGTATGCTGTCGCCTCGCTTGCTACTCTCGGGGAACAGCCATGGCCGCCGCTCAGCCGTCCGGCGATCCCGCGGGGATCGCGTCCGGGCTCGATGTCCATACGGCGATCGAGATCTCGGAGCGCGGGCTTTTCGACCGCATCGCCTTTGCCGCCATCTTCGCGGTGATTTCGATCGCGGTGCTGCCGTGGCTGGTCCCGATCGTGTGGATTGCGAGCATCGCGATCTGGGAGTGGGGGATCGGCCCGCCCCTCGACCGCATGGTCGCCAAGCTGCCCGAGCACCGCGCCGCGACCCCCTACGCCCTGATCAACCTGCCGGGCGCGGCGCTCTACCAGTGCCTGGCGCTGCTTTGCCTGGCGAACGGATCGGCGCTGGGCGTGGCCATCGGCGTCACCTGGATCAGCGGCGCGATCCTGAACTGCTTCGTCTACGCCAGCGCCAATCGCCGTCTGCTGCTGGCGACTCTGCTGCCCACGGCCGCGTTCGCGATCATCGGACCGTTCATCGCCTACGGGCTGGACTGGCGGTCCCTCATCATCCCCGCCCTCTTAGGCCTTTCCGGCCTCGCGTCGCAGCGGTTCTCGCTCGACCATGGGGCGGTGCTGGCCCAGCTCGCCGACCGGCAGATGGCGTTCGCCGACGTCGAGCGGAAGCTGTCGGTCGCCATCGAAGGCTCGGGCGACGGCCTGTTCGAGCTCGACCTGATCGCCGACCGGATGCAGGTCAGCGCCAACTGGCTGACGATGCTGGGCTATGAGCCGGGCGAGTTCCGCGGCGAGGTCCGCGGCTGGCGCCGCTTCATCCACCCCGACGACCTTGCGACGCTCACGGAGACCTATCTTTTGCACTTCCAGGGCGGCGAGACGCCGTACGCCAGCTCCGAAGTGCGCATGCGCTGCAAGGACGGCGGGTTCAAGTGGGTGCTGTCGAGAGCCCGCCTGGTCTCGCGCACCGCCGAGGGCATGCCATGGCGCGTTGTCGGCACCACCATCGACGTCTCAGCGCGCAAGGCGCTGGAGCACGAGCTGGAGGCGGCCCGCGATGCGGCGGAGGCCGCCAACCGGTCGAAGAGCGAATTCCTGGCCAACATGAGCCACGAGATCCGCACCCCGCTGAACGGCGTGATGGGCGTGGCAAGCGCGCTCCGGCGCTCGAAGCTTGGCGAGCGCCAGGCGGAGATGGTCTCGGTGATCGAGGATTCCGCCGAGTTGTTGCAGGTGCTGCTGGCCGACATCCTCGACCTGGCCAGGGTGGAGGCCGGGCGCCTGGAGATCGCGCCCGAGCCGTTCGAGCTGCGCAAGACGGTGGTCAACATGGCCGAGCTGTTCCGCGCCAAGGCCGAGGAGAAGGGGCTGCAGCTCGTCGTCGCGGTGGCCGACGACATCGAGCCGTACCTTTTGGGCGACAAGGTGCGGATCAAGCAGATCGTCGGCAACCTCTTGAGCAACGCGGTCAAGTTCACCGCCGCCGGCGCGGTTTCCCTGACGGTGAGCGCAGGGGTGTCGGAGGCTCGCCGCCGCGTGCTCCGGTTCGAGGTGAAGGACGACGGGATCGGCTTCGACGCCGCCGGGCATGCGCGGCTGTTCGGCCGCTTCGAGCAGGCGGACGGGTCGATCACCCGCCGCTTCGGCGGGGCGGGACTGGGCCTGTCTATCTCCAACGCGCTGGCCGGGTTGATGGGCGGGACGATCACCGCGCAATCGGAGCCGGGCCAGGGCGCGATCTTCGCGCTCAGCCTGCCGCTGATCGTCGCCGCGGCGCCGGCCGAGACGACGGAGACGAGCGCCGCCGTCCCGGGCCGCGCGGACCAAGGCGCCGCGCCACTCCGCATTCTGGCCGCGGAAGACCACGAGGTGAACCGCAAGGTGCTGCAGATGATGTTCGATGGGCTGTCTGTGCAAATGACCATGGCCGAGAACGGCCGCGAGGCGCTCGAGCGGTTCGGCGACGCGCGCTACGACCTGATCCTGATGGACATGCAGATGCCGGAGATGGACGGTCTGCAGGCGATCGCCGCCATCCGCGCGAAGGAGCGGGACGAGGGCCTGCCGCGCACCCCGATCATCATGCTGACCGCCAACGCCCTGCCCGAGCACGAGGCGGCGGGCCGCGCGGTCGGCGCCGACGCTTTCGTGACCAAGCCAGTCTCCGCCCAAGCCCTGCTCGAGACCATCGACGCCACCCTGCTCGAACTGACGCGGGCGGCTTAGGGGCTCAGCCCTTGAGGAAACCGCGCGCCGCCGCGAGGAAGGCATCGGGCGCGTCGAGGGGGACCGAGTGGCCGGAGTCCTCGACCAGGGCGAACTCAGCGCCGGGGATCGTCGCCAGCATGCGCGCCGCGACCTCGGGCGAGAGGATGTCGCTGAGCGCGCCACGGATGAGCAGCGTCGGCACGTTGATGTTGGCGCAGGCGCGCCAGGCGGCCTCGGGATCGCGCGCGCGGACCGTATTCGGCGAACGCAGCGCCCGATCGTAGCGATAGGTCCAGCGCCCGTCGGCGGTGCGCATCAGGCTATGCTCGACGCGGTGGCGATGATGGGCTTCCGGCGGCCGCGGGTTGGTGGCCCGGGCGCTGGCGAACGCCTCGTCGCGGCTGGCGAAGACGTCGCTGGCCCGCACGCCGGTCTGGATGCGGCTCGCGCCGGCGGCGACGATCTCCGGGCCGATGTCGACGATGACTAGCGCGCCCAGCTCCTTCGGCCGGCGGCCGGCGTAGTTCATCGCCACCATGCCGCCCATGGAGAGCCCAAGCAGGGTGAAATCCTGCAAGCCGAGGGCGGCGACGAAGGCGATCAGGTCCTCGGCCATCTCGTCCGTGCCATAACGGTCGGCCGGCGCCCATGCGGTCTCGCCGTGGCCGCGCTGGTCGAGCGCCAGCACGCGGTAGCGGTCGGTCATCGCCGTGGCGAACGCGTCCCACGACCGCGCATGGCCGGTGAAGCCGTGCAGCAACACGAGGTCCTTGGCGCAGGCCCGCTTGGCGGGCCAGTCGCGGTAGTGGAAGCGCAGACCGCGCATCTCGATCAGTTCGTCGACGACGGCTTCAGGCAAGGGCTCGCGTCCTCTCCGGCAGCGTTGCGTGGCTAGGTTGTGGACTCGATAAGCTCTAAGCCATAGCCTGGTCGACGCGATCAGGACGGCGGCGAGGAAGTTTCGCGCCAGCTTGTCGAAGCGGGTGGCGACGCGCCGGAAGTGTTTGAGTTTGCAGAAGAAGCGCTCGACGAGGTTACGACGCCGGTAGATTGCGATGTCGACGGAGCGGCGGATGGAGCGCTGCGAGGTGCTCGGGATGCTGGGTTCGGCGCCGGAGCGACGGATCAGGTCGATGACGGCGTTGCTGTCGTAGCCTCGATCAGCGACGACGGTGGCTGGGATCGGCAACCCGGCCAGCAGCTGCGGCACGGCTGTCATATCGGAGGCTTGGCCAGGCGAGAGCAGCAACCGCACCGGCAGACCGTCCTGGTCGACGACGGCGTGGATCTTGGTGCTCAGTCCTCCACGAGAACGGCCAATGGCGTGATCCGGGCCCCCTTTTTTCCGCCCGCGGCGTGCTGGTGGGCCCGGATGATCGAGCTGTCGATCAAATGCATCGACTGTGGCGACTTGGCCGCCAGCGTCTCGAAGATGCGCAACCACACGCCGGCCTTCGCCCACCTGTTGTAGCGGTTGTAGACGGTCGTGTAGGGGCCGTAGCGGTCCGGCAGGTCTCGCCAGGGCGAGCCGGTTCGCAGCACATAGAAGATGCCGTTGATCACCCGCCGGTCGTCGACCCGGGCCACACCACGCGGCTTGTTCGGCAGCAGCGGCTCGATCAGCCGCCACTCCACCTCCGATAAGTCATACCTCGCCATATCAAGGCTCCTTTCGGCAGCCTTGAATCAAGCTTCGTCACCATCCTCAAGCTTTATGGGTACAGAACCTAGTTCGGCGGGCCGGCGGGCATTCCCTCAAAGAGGGCGAGGCCTGGAGGGACGTGGTCCCAGGCGCGGCGGCGCTTGCCGTAGATCATCATCGAGGGCTCGAGTGCGGCGTCGGCCTCCATGGTGCCGAGCGTGACCATTACGACGCCCGGCATCATCGCGGCGCGGGTGAAGAGGCGCGAGCCGCACTTGGGGCAGAACTCGTAGGTCGTCGGGTGGCCGGAATCGCCCTTGGCGGCGAAGGTGGTCCGCTCGCCGTGGGCGGTCACCTGCGGCTCCGGGAAGGCAGCTATGGTGCTGTGACCGCCGCCCGTGGACTTCTGGCAGTTCTCGCAGGCGCAATGGCCGACGAACATCGGGTCGCCGGAAATCTCATAAGTCACCGCGCCACACAGGCATCCGCCTTTGATCGCCATCTCGTCACCCTTCATGCTTGGAAGCGGTCCAACACTAGCCGGCCGACGCCCGCCGGTCGAGGGCGGCCGAGCCGGCTCTTCACCCCGATCGCCAACGCGCGCACAATTTGCGGACCAAGGAGCGCCTGAATGCCGAAACGAACCGCTTCCTGCTGCTGCGGGCAGCTCAGCATCGAGGTCGAGGGCGAGCCCCGCGGTATCGGGGTCTGCCATTGCCTTGCGTGCCAGCAACGAACCGGCAGCGTCTTCGCCGCGCTGGCGGTGTTCGCCCCGCCCTACAGGATCACCGGCGAGGCGAGCGAATACGTGCGCGCAGGCGACCAGGGCGCACGGTTTCGGTTCCGCTTTTGCCCGGTCTGCGGCTCGACGGTGTTCCACACCGAGGAAGGCTTCGAGGACCGCTCGGTGAGCGTCGCGGTTGGCGCCCTTGCCGATCCAGCATTCCCGCCGCCGCAGGTCTCGGTCTACGAGCGCCGGCGCCACGCGTGGGTGGCGCTGCCGGCCGGTATCACGACTTACGAAACGGACCCTCCCGACTAGCGGCCGCGTCCGCCTAGCTTGGGGTCAGAGCGTACGCGCAGTCCGCCCCGATGCCGGACCTCTGGGACACTTCGTTGGGGTCGACCGTGCAGTGGAGCTTGTAGACCGACCTGTAGATCGTCCCCGCCGCACCGTCCTCCTGCACCCCTATCTCGGCCAGCGTCGCGAACAGCTCGTTGGCGCTCCGTCCCATAAAGTGCGTCTTCTCGGCGCCGATCGTCAGGTCGCAGGCAAACGCCGTGATGTCGATGTTGCCGGCGCGGCAGACGATCGCGTCAGCGGCGACGTCGATCTTGCCGGCGGAAGTGACCGAGGCGCCGTCGCCCTCGAAGAGCTGGGCGAGCACGGCCTTCTGGCCGGCGCTCAGGAGCGGGGAGTCGCCCCCGACGATGGCGCCCAGCGCAAGCGCGCCATAGCCCTCTACCGATTGTGCGCGAGCCGACCCGGCCGCAAGGATCAGCGTGATCGCCAACGCCCAGGTCCTCATTTGAGCCTCCGATCAACGCCTCGCCCCAGGGTCAGGCCGCGGCCAGGATAGTCGCAGCTGCAGCCAACGGCCACGTTGGCCAGCGCGTTAACCAATCCAAAAACGACGGGGCGCAGCTTAGGCGATCCTGATTCCGCCCGACGGAGCCCGCGCCTGCCCTTGATGTCCGCCCGAAGCGCCACAGTGGTCGCCCTGTTCGCGGCGGCCAGTCTCACGGCCTGCGCGACCCACGGGCTTCAGCCGCTGGCGGGGACGGGCGAGCGGACGGGCTCGATGCGGGCGTACGAGGTGGGCGGCCAACGCTATGAGCCGCACGTCTACAGCCACTACGACGAGGTAGGCCTGGCCTCCTGGTACAGCTATCCGCCGCACACGCGGCGGACGGCCGACGGCGAATGGTTCGACGCCCGCGCGCTGACCGCGGCGCACAAGACCCTGCCCCTGCCCTCCGTGGTCGAGGTGACAAACCTGGACAACGGCCGCAGGATCGAGGTGCGCGTCAACGATCGCGGGCCGTTCGTCGCCGGTCGGATTATCGACCTGTCGCGCGCGGCCGCCGAGCGCCTGGGATTCGCCGGCCAGGGCGTCGCGCACGTGCGGGTGCGCCTGATCGGAGTGGCGGACTCCGCCCAGACCGCGCTTGCGGCCAGCGACCCGGATCCGCTCGCAGGCCTCCGAGGCGAGGAAGCCCTCGGGCTCCGCGGCCGGCTCTAGCGGCAAGTCCGTCCGACCAACGGCTTGCCCCTCTTCCTTGAACTGCTGCGGCAGCACGCCGCACGGCGATCCTGAAGGCAAGCTTAACCATTCTGGCCGAAGTTGGCGGCCGTGAGCGGTAACCAGATGACGGCGCCAGAGCGCACGGCGAAGGATGAGGCCTTTGGGGTC
The DNA here is from genome assembly GCA_963794315.1 of uncultured Alphaproteobacteria bacterium. Lineage (GTDB taxonomy): Bacteria > Pseudomonadota > Alphaproteobacteria > Caulobacterales > Caulobacteraceae > Poindextera. Next base: position 1,897,894 of record CAWCDF010000002.1, on the reverse strand, counting down.
GAGCTTTCGACGGCCGTCTTCGATCGCGCGACCCGCATCGCCCGCAGCATGTTCGTCGGCGCCGACGCGACCATCGTCCTGATGCAGGACGGCAAGATCTGGCGAAATCGCGACCCTAACCGCAACCTGCCCCACCACGACGCCGCGGCCGAAATCGTGATGGCGTCACGCGAGCTCCTCTGGATCGAGGACGGGCGAGCCGATCCGCGCTTCGCCCATAACGCTCTCGTCACCGGGCCGCCGTACCTGCGCCTCTACGTTGGCGCCCCGATCAAGCTCGAAGACGGCTCTTGCCCGGGCGTGCTCGCCGTGGGCGGCGCAGAACCGCACGCCTTCAACGCCGGCAAGGCGGCGCGCCTGTGCGACCTGGCGGATTTCGTCGCCGACGAGTGGGCGCGCGCGCAGGCCGCGCACGCCAAGGTCCAATCGGCCAATGCGCTTGTCGAGGCGCTGGAGCGCACGGCGCGCTCGGAGGAGCGGCTGAACCTGGCGCTGGCGCTGGCCGACCTGCACGTCTGGGAGCTGGACTACGTCCGTCGCGAGCTGATCAAGGCCGGCGCCGAGGACACCTTCTTCGAGCGTCCTCAGACCTATCAGGACCTCTATCGGGACATCTACGTGACGATCGATCCCCGTGACCGCGACGCCGTGCGCGCCGCCTGGGACCGCCACGTCAACGAGGGCGCGCTCTATCGTCCCGAGTACCGGGTCGACCGGGCGGACGGCAAGGAGATCTGGGTCGAGAGCTCGGTCAAGTTCTTCGCCGACGAGGCCGGGCGCCCGCTTCGGCTCGTCGGCGCCATGCAGAATATCACCGCCCGCAAGGCCGCCGAGCGCGAGCTGGTGCAGGCCAAGGAGGACGCGGAGGCCGCCAACCGGGCGAAGAGCACCTTTCTCGCCACCATGAGCCACGAGATCCGCACGCCGTTAAACGGCGTTTTGGGCATGGCGCAGGCCATGGCCGCGGACGCGCTCTCGCCGTCGCAGCGCGAACGGCTGGACGTGATCCGCCAGTCGGGCGAGACGCTGTTGGCCATCCTGAACGATGTGCTCGACCTCTCGAAGATCGAGGCGGGCAAGCTGGAGCTGGAAGCGGGCCGCTTCGACCTTGCGGAACTGGCCGAGAGCGTCGTGGCCGCCTTCAGCGCGGTGGCCGAAGAGCGCGGCCTCGCCTTCGAGCTTGCGATCGACCCGCGGGCGAGGGGCGTCTATGCCGGCGATCCGACGCGCGTGCGGCAGATCCTGTTCAATCTCGTCTCCAACGCCTTGAAGTTCACCGAGCGCGGCGGCGTGTCCGTCGCGATCAGCCGTCCCGACCAGGGGCTGACGCTCAAGGTGCGGGACAGCGGCATCGGCATTCCCGAGGAGAAGCTGGCGCAGCTCTTTCAGAAATTCGAGCAGGCGGACGCGACGACGACGCGCCGGTTCGGCGGCACGGGGCTCGGGCTCGCCATCTGCCGCGAGTTGGTGGAACTGATGGGAGGCGACATCGCCGCGGAAAGCGTTCCGGGCGAAGGCGCGACGTTCACCGTGTGCTTGCCGCTGAAACGTCTGCGGGACCGGCGGGCGGCCGGGACCGCCACCAGGCCGCCGGCGGTCGCGCCCGTCATGAGGGACCGACCCACCTCCATCCGCGTGCTGGCGGCCGAGGACAACGCCGTCAACCAGATGGTGCTCAAGGCGCTGCTCGATCAGGCCGGCGTCGAGGTGACCATGACCGGTGATGGCGCCGCTGCGGTCGTCGCCTGGGAATCGGGCGCCTGGGACCTGATCCTGATGGACGTGCAGATGCCCATCATGGACGGACCGACCGCGACCAGGGCGATCCGCGCGCGCGAGGCGGCGACCGGACGCCGGCGCACGCCGATCCTGGCGCTCACCGCCAACGCCATGTCGCACCAGGTCGAGGATTACCTCGCCGCCGGCATGGACGGCTTTATCGCCAAGCCCATCCAGATCGAGCGCCTGTTCGCCGCGATCGAGGAAGCGCTGGCCCCCGACGAGCCTGAGGCCCTCTCAGCTTAGGCCGCGCGCCCATGATCCTCCCCCGGTGGGGACGATTACGGCGGCGAGAGGATCTTGCCGAGCTGCTGCATGAGCTGGCCGTAGCGAACGTAGTCGCCGGCGGCGTAGGCCTGCTGCATGTCGTGGAACACCGTCTGCGCCTGCTTGAGCTGATCGTCGGTCGCGCCCGGCTGAGCCGGCTGGCCGGGCTGGCCGGTCGGCGGCGCCGGGCCGCCGACCACCAGGTCTTCCGCCGCGCTCAGGCTGTCGGCCCATTCGATCCGGCGGTCGTCGGGCATGCAGCTGGCCGAACACGACGCGGGCGAGCGTCGGAATCCCGGTCTGCTCGGCCTCGATGTAGATCGGCTCGATCGCGACCAGCTGGCCGCCGGCGAGCGGCAGGATGATCAGATTGCCGCGGATCACGTGCGACCCGTGCTGGTCCCAGAGAGTCAGGTCGGCCGAGAAACGGCTGTCCGAATTGATCCGCGACTCCACCTGCGCCGGCCCGTCGACGAACCGCCCCTTGGGAAACCGGAACGCGACCAGCTTGCCGTAGTTGTCGCCGTCGGATCGGCCCGCGAGCCATCCGGCCATCTGGTTCTTGCCGGCCACCGACAGCGGCAGCATCAGCATGAATTCCGGGGTCTGCGATCCCGGCATCTGGGCGATCACGTAGTAGGGCTGAACCTCGATCTCGCTGTTGAGATAGAGCTCGCGCGGCACCTCCCAGCGATCCTCGCGGTTGTAGAAGGTGGTCGGGTTGGTCATGTGGTAGGTGCCGTACATCTCGGCCTGGACGGTGAAGAGATCCTCCGGGTAGCGGACGTGGCGGCTGGAGATTCGCCGGCATCGCGCTGCGGTCCTTGAACAGGCCTGGCAGCATCTTGCGGTAGGCCTTGATGATCGGGTCGTCGGGCGCGAAGACGTAGAACGTCACCGAGCCGTTGTAGGCGTCGACCACCGCCTTGACCGAATTGCGCAGGTAGTTGCGGTCGTGGAAGGCCTCGACCGAGCCCTGGTAGGCCTCGCTGTAGGGATAGTTCGCCGAGCTCGTGTAGCCGTCGAGGATGTAGGCGTAGTGGTCGCCGTCGGCGACGATGTAGGGGTCGTGATCGAAGGTGAGGAACGGCGCCAGCCGCTGGACGCGCTCGACGACGTTGCGGCGGATCAGGACCCGGCTCTCAGGCGTGAAATAGTCGGACAGGAAGAGCCGCAGGCCGTCGAACTCGTGGGCGACGACGAGCTTGCGCCACAGGTTCGACAGGGGAATCCCGCCCCTGCCGCCGTAGATCGTCTCGGCGTTCGCGTCGCCGCGCGGGAAGTCGAACTCCTTTTCGGTGGTGTGGACGTAGACCCGGTCGTTGGTCTGCAGGCCGTAGTAGATTTCGCCGTGCGTCACCGCGAGGTCGCCCTTGGCCTGGATCGGAATATCGTGCGCCCAGAGCACCGGGTTGCCCCGCGCGTCGATCTCGTTGACCGGCACCGCGACGACGCCGTAGCCGTGGGTGTATTTCAGCGCCAGGTTGACCCAGACCTGGGCCGGCGGCGGCAGCTTGCTCGACGTCGAGCTCGCGCGCCGTGATCATGACCTGCCGCTCGACGCCATCGATCAGGTAGCGGTCGATGTCGACGCCGCTGAAGGCGTAGTACGGGCGAAGCCCTTGGGTCTGCTGCAGCTGCGGTTCGAGCGCGCGCCAGTCCCAGATGCGCGCATCGCGCAGGGTGGCGGCGCTCTTGTCGAGGTCGTCGCGGGTCATCGGCGTGGCCGAGACGGCGAATTCCTGTTCCTGGACGTCCGGCCCCTGGAGCCCGTAGGCCGTCCGCGTGCCGGCGATGCTGCGCAAGACGTAAGGCTGCTCGAGGGTGATCTGGTTGGGGCCGACGTAGAGCCGCTCGACCGCCGCCGGCAGGATCGCGGCGGCCAGGTAGACGGCGCCGAAAACGTCCGAGCGGCGCCGCCCAGCGCGCGCGGCTGGCGAGGAACCAGGCGCGCAAGCGCGGCATGACAGCGCCGCGGCCGCCAGGCCGACGGCCGCCGCCGACCCAGGCGGCGACGACACCCCCATAGGCCGGCAGCCAGAGATGGATGTCGATCCAGGATGCGCCGGCGACGACGGCCGAATGCCCGTCGATGACCAGGTGATAGCGGCCGAGGAAGCGCAGACACCGCGCAGCCAAGGCAGAACAGCGCGCGCCAGCGCGAACCCCTGCGACGAGCCAGTGGTCCCAGGCGGCGTGCCGCGCGGCGAGGGCCTTCACGTCGACCGGGCCTCGATCGGGCGCGGCTGTCGTCGACCACGGCCAGATCGAGGGCGCCGAGCGCCCCAGGGCATCGCCATCGCCGGGCGCAGAGCCGGCCGCAGATAGAGCGGAACGCCGACCGCGGCCCAGGCGAAGAGCGTGATGACGACGAGCGTCAGCAAGAGGCCCGCGATCCGCTCGTAGAACGGCAGCTCGAGCAGGTAGAACGCCAGGTCCTTGCCGAAGACCGGATCGGTCACGCCCGACGGCGTTGCGCCGAGGAACGCAGTCAGCGGCGTCCACAAGCCCGCGGCGCCGGAGGCGACCAGCGCCGCAACGACGAAGCCGGCGATCCATGGCGCGCTGGGCGGCATGGCGCCGACATGCCGGCTGGAGAGGCTGCAGATTGAACCCGAGAAACAGGCCGCCGAACACGAAGACCGCGGCGAAGATCGCCGCCTGCAGGCCGAGCGCGAACCAGAACCGGTGCTGCTGGCCGAGCTCGGCGAACCAGTAGCTCTCGAGCGAGATCCTGAACGTCGTCTCGAGTACGATGATCGCCACCACCGCCGCGGCGATATAGGCAAGGTCCCGGTAGAGGCGGTGGAGCACGTCCAGCGACGGCGGTCCGCCGCGGTAGCGCCGGACCGTCCTCAGCAGCGGAATCGCGGCGATGGCGACCAGGATCAGGTAGCCGAGCAGGAACATGAGGCGCCCCCCCGCGGTTTCGCGCCGCGCGCTTACTCATCACGCCGCCAAGACACCTTCCGGGCGAATTCAGCTTGGCGAGCGAAAGGCTTGGGCGTCAAGCGGTGGTCGCCGCGCGCTCGCCGAAACTGTGCTATCGCGATCGCCTCGGCAGCGCGGCTTCAGAGGGCGGGTGCAAGGTGACGATGCGGCTTTACGGCGCGGCGCACGGGCGAGCCAGCCGCAGCCTGATCGCGCTCGAGGAACTGGGCGTCGCCTACGAGCACATTCCGCTGGCGCCATGGGAAAGGCCTGAAGATCACGAGCGGCTGCTCGAGTTGAACCCGAACGGGCGTGTGCCGGTGCTCGAGGACGGCGAGCTGGTGCTCTGGGAGTCGATGGCCATCAACCTCTACCTCGGCGACCGCTTCGGCGGGCCGCTCTGGCCGCGCACGGCCCACGACCGGGGCCGCATGTATCAATGGAGCGTCTGGGCGCAGACCTCGATCGACGTCATGGCCCGGCATCGGGCGCGCTTCAGCGATAACGCCGCCGCAAAGGCGAGGGCCGAGGCCGAGCGGCTGGAGGCCCTGGCCATCCTCGACCGTGCGCTTACAGGGCGCGACTGGCTGCTCGGCGAGGCCTTCACCCTCGCCGACGTCAACGTGGCGGCGACGCTGAACGAGCCATGGGAGAAAGGCCTGATCGACGGCGATCTCGACCCCGCCGAGCACGGCATGTCGGCGCTGGGGGACTGGCTCCGCCGTTGCACCGGCCGCGAGTCCTGGACCCGGGTCAGGGCCCTGCCTTAGCGCCCCATCGCGGGCGGCGGGACGGGGGACGCGCGGCAAGGTTGAGCGCGGCGGTGACTCGCCCCGCGCTCAGCGCTAAGTCTTTGGTTGGTTCGGCGGAGGCGCGGATGGCGACGGCGGAGGGTCTGGAGGCTGCGCCGGAAGCGCCATCGGCGCTTTCGGCGGCGGCGCGCTTCCGCATCATCGCTTATTTCGGCGGCCTCATCGTGCTGATGGGCTTCCCGGGCAACATCATCGGCGTTCCGGTCGGCTTCTTTCTCAAGAACAAGCTACATCTGGCGGCGCACCAGGTGGCGATCTTCGGCCTCATCTCCTCTATTCCCCTCTACTTCGCGGTCGCCTTCGGCTTCGTGCGCGACGTCTGGAGCCCGTTCGGCTGGGGCGACCGCGGATACCTCGTCCTTTTCGGGGCGTTCGGGGCGGCGCTGGCCGCGGGCTTCGCCTTCGCACCGCCGACCTACGTGGCGCTGATGGCCGCCTCGCTCCTGCTGGCGGTGTGCGGGTTGTTCCTGCGCAGCGCGCAGCGCGGCCTGATGGCGACGATGGGCCAACAGCACGTCATGACCGGCCAGGTCGCCGCGGCGGCCAACACCTTCGACAGCGTTCCGACGATCGTGGGGTTGTTGGCCGGCGGGCTGGTCTCCAGCATCATGGAGGGAGACAGGGCGGCTGAAGGCGCCCGGATGTTCTTCTTGATCGGCGCCGCCTTCCTGGCCGCGATCGGGCTCTATGGCCTGCTGCGGCCACGGGTGGTGTTCGACAACGTTCATCGCGAGCTCAAGCCCACCGCCCGGCTGCGCGACGACCTGATGCGGCTTGTTCGGCACAGGCCGCTCTACCCGGCGCTGCTGATCTGGCTGCTCTGGCAGTTCGTGCCCGGGTTCGGGACGCCGCTGCAGTATTTTCTCCAGGACTCACTGAAGTTTAGCGACTTTCAATACACGATCTGGTTCGCTCTATACTACGGCGGCGGCATCCCGGGTTTCGTTCTCTACGGCTTTCTCTGCCAGCGCTTCGCGCTCCGGACCCTATTGTTCTGGGGCGTGCTGGCCGCAACTCCGATGATGCTGCCGCTGCTAGCGATCCACGGGTTGAGCGGCGCCTTGGCGATCGCACCAATGATGGGCGCGCTTGCGGGCGTCGGCGCCGCGGCGATCTTCGACCTCATCATCCGCTCGTGTCCAAAGGGCCTGCAGGGTTCGATGCTGATGGCGGTCACCGGCGTGCTCGCGGTTGACGGCTCGCTGGGCGACGTGCTCGGCACCAGCCTCTACGACCACTTCCACAACTTTACGGTCTGTGTGATCGCCATGACCATAACCAACGCGCTCGTCCTGCCGGCTATCCTGCTCGTTCCCCGCCGCCTGATCTCGACTCCCGACGGCGTCGCGTCGACGGCCGGCCCGAGCCTAGCCGAGCCGGAACCGCCCATCGCGTCGGCGCAGAGAGGATGAAGCCTTAGCCACCCGCTTCTGCTTCTGCTGGCCAGACCCAACAGGCCGCCCTCGACTACGTCTTTAGATCGAAGCTCGACCCCAAGTCTGGTCAAGACGACGACGTCAAACTAACCCTCGCCGCAGCGCCGCCGTCGGCGCCGAGCGGAGTTGTCGCCATGCCGCAGATCCTGACCGCGATCGAGGCGGCGCAGCTCGCGGCTCGGGTGCTGGAGGCGCGGTATCCCGAAGCCCAGGCCGGGTTCGCTGCGGGGTCGTTCGTACGCGGCGGGGCGACGGCGGCTTCGGACCTCGACCTTGTCGTGCTGTTCGCCGCTCTGCCCAACGCCTGGCGTGAGTCGTTCGTCTTCGAGGGTGTCCCGGTCGACGCCTTCGTCCACGACGCCGAGACGTTGCGGGCGTTCATGCAGAAAGACGTCGACGCCGGGAAGCCGGCCATGCTGACCATGCTGAGCGAGGCGCGCGTCGTGGGGCCGAAGCCGGACTCCGCGGCGGCGCTCCGCGCCGAGGCCGAAGCTATCTACGCGAAAGGCCCGCCGCGGTTCGACGACGAGGCGATGGGTCTCTGGCGCTACACGATCAGCTCCCGGCTCGAGGACTTGGAGGACCCACGACCCTGGCCGGAGATCGTGGCCACCGGCGCCTGGCTGTACGCGGCGCTGGCCGACTTCATCCTCCGCGTCCATGGCCGCTGGGCGGGGACGGGCAAGTGGGTTCCGCGCTCGCTCGCCGCCTTCGATCCCGCGGTGGAGGCACGCTTTAGCGCGGCGTTCGCGGCCCTGTTCGAGCGCCGTGACCCGGCGCCGGTTATCGCCTTCGGCGAGCACACCCTTGCCCCCTTCGGGGGTCGCCTCTTCGACGGCTACGCCGCCAAGGCCAAGCCGGAGGAGCGAGTGCGGGATCCGCTGGCTAGCCCAAGTCAGACCACGGAGGGCACAAAGGACACGAAGCAGGCAGGCTAAAGCACAGCGTCCGAGCTTTCACCTTTGTGTCCTTGGTGTCCTTGATGGTTGAATTGCGCCGCTCCCGCCAGCGCGGGCGCTAACCAGATGAGGACACGATGGCGGGGGCGGAGGCGCTGCGGCGCGCCAGGGACTTCCTGATCGAGCATCGGACGGATTACGCGAAGGCGTATGCCGAGTTCTCGTGGCCGCGGTTCGAGCGGTTTAACTTCGCGCTGGACTGGTTCGACGTGATGGCGCGAGAGCGGGACGGCGAAGCCCTACGCATCCTTTCCGACGACAAGCCGGCGGAGGTGTGGAGCTACGGCGCGCTCTCCGCCGCCTCAAGCCGGCTGGCCAACTTCCTCCGCGCAAACGGGCTGAAACGCGGCGACCCGCTCTTGCTCATGCTAGGCAACGAGGCGCCGCTCTGGGTCGCGCTCCTGGCGGCGATGAAGCTGGGGGCGGTGGTGATCCCGACCTCGACGCTGCTGTCCGGCAGCGAGCTTAACGACCGGCTGACCCGCGGCGCCGTGCGCTTCGTGATCGCCGCCGCGGACCTCGCCGGCCGCTTCCCGAAAGGCGACTGGACCGGCGTCGCGGTCGGCGGCCGGACCGACGGCTGGCTGGCCTACGACGACGCCGCCCGAGCCTCCGCCGACTTCACCCCCGATGCGGAGACCAAAGCCAGCCACCCGCTGCTGCTCTACTTCACCTCGGGCACCACCTCGCGGCCGAAGCTCGTGCTGCACAGCCACGTCTCCTACCCCGTCGGGCACCTCTCGACCCTCTACTGGCTGGGCCTGCAACCCGGAGATCGTCATCTCAATATCTCGTCGCCGGGGTGGGCCAAGCACGCGTGGAGCTGCGTGTTCACGCCGTGGCTGGCCGAAGCGAGCGCGGTCGTGCTCAACCAGGCGCGCTTCGACGCCGCGGGCGCGCTGGCCCATATCCGCGACAACGCCATCACCACCTTCTGCGCGCCGCCCACCGTCTGGCGATTGCTGATCCAGCACGATCTGGGGTCACGCCCGCCCGCGCTTCGCGAGCTGATCAGCGCCGGCGAGCCGCTGAATCCCGAGGTGATCGAGCAGGTCAGCGAGGCCTGGGGCCTCATCATCCGCGACGGCTACGGCCAGACGGAGACCACCGCCCAGGTCGGCAACACGCCCGGCCAGCCGATCGCGCCCGGCGCCATGGGCCGCCCCCTGCCCGGCTATCGCATCGTGGTCGACGGCGAGGGAGATGAAGGCGAGATCTGCCTGCCGCTGCGCGAGGACCGGCCGCTCGGCCTGATGCAGGGCTATTGGAAGGATGGCGCGCTGGAGCCGCTGGAGGGCGCCTTCTATCGAACGGGCGATGTGGTGAGCCAGGCGGCCGACGGCGTCCTGACCTACGTCGGCCGCGCCGACGACGTCTTCAAGGCCTCCGACTACCGCATCAGCCCGTTCGAGCTGGAGAGCGTCCTGATCGAGCACCCGGCGGTGGCCGAAGCGGCGGTCGTCCCCTCCCCCGACCCGATGCGGCTCGCCTTCCCCAAGGCGTTCGTGGCGCTGGCTCCGGGCTACGCCGCGGACGCGGCTATTGCCCAGTCCATCCTCGCCCACGCGCGCGAACGGCTCGGGCCCTTCAAACGCATCCGTCGCCTCGAGGTGTTCGACCTGCCGAAGACCATCTCTGGCAAGATCCGCCGCGTCGAGCTCCGCGCCCTCGAAGCCGACCGCCGCCGCGACGACGTCCGCGCCGAGCTAGAGTGGTGGGAGGAGGACTTCCGATAGGCCGCGCGAGCGGGCGCCCGGGCTTCAACCATTCGGCGGCTCGCGCCGACCGGGCGCGTGCTAGTAATTGTCTGGGTTTGAGAGGGGGCGGTGATGACATCCATTCTGCGGGCGCCGACGCGGGAGTATGTCACCGCCACCATGGACTGCCATCGGTGGGACGGCTTCGCTCCGCGCCCCGACGACATCGTCGTGGCCACCTATCCCAAGTGCGGCACCACCTGGACCCAACGGATCGTCGACCTCCTGGTCTTCCAGTCGCCGGATCCCCGGCCGTTCCTGCAGAGCTCGCCCTGGCTGGACGCGACCTTCTTCGCGCCGATCGAGGCCAACCTCGCCACGCTCTCCGCGCAGAGCCACCGGCGGTTCGTCAAATCGCACATGCCGTTCGACGCGCTGCCGGTCTACGAGGGCGTGAAGTACATCCACGTGGCGCGCGACGGCCGCGACGCCTGCATGTCGTTCCACAACCACATGCTGGGCTTCAAGCCGGAGATCCGCGCCGCGATCCTGGCCCGCGCGCCCGACGTGGGGACGGAGCCGACCGAGCGCATGATGGAGACGCCGGAAGACCCGCGCGCCTTCTACCTGCAATGGATCGGCGAGGCGGAAGCGGACGGCGGCGCCGACGTCTCCTTCTTCGACTTCGAGACCACCTACTGGCGCGAGCGACGCTCGCCCAACCTCTTGCTCGTGCACTACGCCGACCTGAAGGCGGACCTGGTCGGCGAGATGCGCCGCATCTCGGAATACCTGGAGATCGAAACGCCCGAGAGCATGCTGGCGGAGCTGGCGCGCGCCGCCCAGTTCGAGACCATGAAGGCGCAGGGCGACGAGATGATGCCCGAGCTGCACATGGCCTTCGACCGCGGCGCCGACCGCTTCATCAACAAGGGCACCAACGGCCGCTGGAAGGGCGTGCTGACCGACGACGACCTCGCCCGCTACCACGCGCTGGTCGCCCGCAAATTCACCCCCGCCCAGGCGGCGTGGACCGAGCACGGACGGCTTGTGGCGGGAGACCCGCGGGCGCTCTGACAATCGCGCGTCTTGTCAGCGAGGCGGCCTGATAACGCCGCCCCGCACGCACTACATCAACCTCGCCGTGCGCCTGCGGCAGCCCGATGTTCGGAGACCCGCCCATGACCAACCCCTCCACCTTCCCCCTTGGCGACCGCAGCGTGAACCGCATGGGCTATGGCGCAATGCAGCTGGCCGGGCCGGGCGTATTTGGGCCACCGAAGGATCGGGGGGAGGCGCTGGCGGTTCTGCGTGAGGCGATTGCGCGCGGGGTCAATCACATCGACACCAGCGACTACTACGGCCCCTACGTCACCAACCAGCTGATACGCGAGGCGCTTAGCCCCTACCCCGACGACCTGGTGATCGTGACCAAGGTCGGCGCGTTTCGCGGCGGCGACGCCTCGTGGAACCCGGCGCACGCGCCGGCCGATCTCATCAAGGCCGTGCACGACAACCTGCGGAACCTCGGCCTGGACGTGTTGCATGTGGTCAACCTGCGGGTCGGCGGCATCGCAGGGCCGGGGGAGGGGTCGATCGAAGAACCATTCACCGCGCTGGCGGAGCTGCAGCGGCAGGGGCTGATCCGCCACCTGGGCCTGAGCAATGTGACCTCTGCCCAGCTTGCCGAGGCGCGCCGCATCGCGCCGGTTGTCTGCGTGCAGAACATGTACAACGTGGCGCGGCGCGCCGACGACCCGCTGGTCGACGAGCTTGCCGGCAAGGGTATCGCCTATGTGCCGTTCTTCCCGCTCGGCGGCTTCTTTAAGCTACAGTCGGCCAGCCTTGCCGACGTCGCCGCGCGGCTCGGCGCGACGCCGATGCAGACGGCGCTGGCCTGGCTGCTGCGCCGGGCGCCGAATATCCTGCTGATCCCGGGCACCTCGTCGCTCGCCCACCTGGACGAGAACCTGAAGGCGGCGGAGATCACGCTGCCGGACCAAGCGCTGGCCGAGTTGGACGCCATTGGGGACGTCGGCGCAGACGCCTGACCTCGCTGGACAGCCGGCCGGGCATTTGTAGTGTTGCAGTGCAGCACGAAAACTTGTGCGCTGCGGTAGATAAGCGTACCGTGCGGTCCTCGTTTCCACCCCCACGGAACCTGACCCCATGACCGCTCCGAAGAAGGCCCGGCCCGCCCGCCCGAAAGCCGCCACGGCAAAGGCCGGCAAGGACGCGGCCATGAACCCCGCGGCTCAGGCCAAACGGGCCGAAATGGCCGAAGCGCTGATCGCCAGGCGGGTGTCCGAAAAGGCCGCGGCCGAAGCCGCCGCCCACGCCCAAGCCCAAAGTATCGCCGCCGAGCGCGAACGGCAGGAGGCCGAAGCGTTCGCCGCCAAGGAGGCCGCCGACAAGGCCGCCGCAGAAGCCGCCGCGCACGCCGAAGCAGAGCGCGAACGAGAACAGGCGAACGCGCTCGCGGCCCAGGCCGCGGCCGAGGCGGAAGCGGCCGCTCTGGCGGCAGCCGACGCCGAAGCGGAAAGCGCCGCCGCGCGGCGCGTGTGGGCCTTCGCCTGGCCGGTGACCGGCGAGCCGACCGCCGCGGCGATCGCGACCTGCGGCGCGGTCGGGCTTGGCCTGTGCGACGCCTCGCGCGAATGGATCGGCTGGGCCCACACCCGCGCGCTGCGCGGCGCTGACGTGCTGGCCGCGCTGGCGCGCGTTCAAAGCCCGAGCGAGTTCGTGACCCTTTCAGGCGAACTGGCGCGGGAAGACGTGACCCAGTTGCTGGAAACAAGCGGCCGCGTCCGCGCGATCGCCTCGCGAGCGGTCGGGCTCACGTCCTAGCCCGACCGGCCGGGCCTATCTGCGACTTCAGCTCGCTCTAGAGTTCAAGCGGATGCAGCTGGGCGACGCGCTGGGGTTCGCGGCGCCAGATGTCGGAGGCGTCGACGTAGAGCTCGATGCCGTTCCCGTCCGGGTCCTCGAAGTAGAGCGACTTGGTGACCTCGTGGTCGACCGGCCGAAAGGCGATGCCGGCGGCCTCGAGCTTGGCTTTGGCCTCGCGCAGGTCAGCGAGATCGTCGCCGATCTTGAAGGCGACGTGGTGCAGCCCAACGGCTGTGTCGGCCCGCGTCGAGCCGGCGCCGCTGACCTCCATCACCGCGAAGTCGTGATGGTTGCCGAGCGTGAAGAACGTCATCTTCATGCCGTCCTCGTCGAAGCGGGCGCAGACGGGCAGCCCGAGCAGGTCCCCGTAGAACTGTTCGGCGCGCGCACAGTCGGTCACCTTGAGGACGGCGTGTCCCAGCGATTTGATCTTCATAGCTATGCCCCTCGAAAGGTTTCGGCGCCGAGACTACGCTCCCGCCGCCAGGAGTCCAATCAACCCAGGACTGTCGGCGCTGACCGCGCGAGAGGGAGAGCCGCATGACGTTTTCGCCGTCCGCTGTCGAGCGCCGCACCTTGAGCCTGAGTCTGCTGGGCTACTTGCGCGCTCTGGCGGAGCGGCGGACGAACAGTCATCGCGTCGGGCCGTTCCTCGCCACTTTTAACGACAGCGACGACAACGTCTTCTTCAACTACGCCATCCCGGAAGACGGCGCCCGGCCGAGCCCGGGGGACATCGCGGCGCTGACCGCGCTCTTTCAGTCGCGAAGCCGCAAGCCGCGGCTGGAGTACATGACGGACGCCGCGCCGGAGTTGGAGGCGGCGCTGGTCGCCGAAGGCTTCAGCGTCGAGGCGCGCCTGCCGACCATGTTGTGCACGCCCGGCATAGGCGTGCGCGAGACCGCCGCGCCCGGCTTCGACATCTTCAACGCGACGCGCGAGGCGGATCTCGCCGACGCCGAGCGCGCGCAAGCCCAAGCCTTTGGCGGCGTCTCCAAGGGGCCTGACGGCTTCAAGCGCACGATCGCTCAAGGCGGGATCATCGTTGCGGCGCGCGACCTGGTGAGCGGCGTCATCGCCGGGGTCGGCATGGCCACCCCGCCGATCGACGGCATCTCGGAGATCGCCGGGATCGGCGTGCGCGAGGATTTCCGCCGGCGCGGCGCGGCCGGCGCCATCACCGCGCTTGTGACACGCATCGCCTTCAAACGCGGCGTGACGCTGGCATGGCTGACGCCGGAGTCGACCGATGCCCAGCGCATCTACGCCCGCGCCGGCTTCGCCGTGGCTTGCGAGGCGTTGCACATCTCGCGCTGACCGGGGCGCCTCGCGCAAATGCTGGGGCTCGAGCGAAGAACCGCCGGAGCAACGGTGGAAAGGCTGCCGGCGAACGGTGACTGACGCTTCGGTCGTCGATGGGCGCCCCTCCATCGGCGATCGCGCGGCGCAGGCTCCCTCAGACTAGCTCTTGCCGGACGCATCTTTCGCCCGCGCTCTTCGCGCCCGGCGCGCCTGGCGGTACTCGTGCAGCTGGGCAAGCTGGTTGACGAGCAGAATGAGGTCGAGGGCGACGGTGAACCCGATGACGATGAGGTTTCCGGTGTTCCTCACCTCCTGCTCCACCGCGCGGACGTTCGCGCTGATGCCCGCGACGAGGCCGATGGTCAGGATCACCGTGTAAGTCCGGCCGACATGCTCCTTCATCCATTGGTCGAGACGCCACGCGGCGTTGGCCAGACCTCGGAACATGACGGCGCTCCCTTCTGCTCTCCCCGCCGCTGGATTAGGCGCCGGGGCCGCCTCCGGCCGCAAGCCCGGTCTGGAGGCTGACAGGACAGGGCATCCTGTGCGATGGTCGCCCCGCCACGCGACCGACCGACAGGAGAGCAAGGCCATGGCTGACGAGAAAGAGAAGGCCCCGGAAGCGGCGAAGGAAGACCATCACCCGCATCCGGCCAAGGTGGGCGTAAAGGACGAGGGCGAAGAGGTCACGACGGGCCTGGGCGAGCGCGTCGACGGCCAGATAGCCGACATCGCCGACGGCGACCGTCACCGCTAGTCCGCAAGACGCACTAGGTTAAGGCGGCGGCGAGGATCGCCGCCCCGCGACATCGGAGGCGGCATGGCCGGACTCGGAACGCTCCAGCGTGAGTTCGAGAGAGCGGAAGTGCGGCTGTTGCTGGAGCTGCGCACGCTGCGCCAGAGCCTGCGTGGACGGACCGGCGCCGACGCGCCGCCGGACGAGCTCACCGCTGGCCAGCGGATCGCCGACTGGGTGGCCGCGACCATGGGCTCCTGGCCGTTCATCATCGGCCAGTCGATCGCGCTGGCCGCGTGGATCGCGCTGAACGTCACCGCCTTCATCGAACACTGGGATCCCTATCCGTTCATCCTGTTGAATCTCGCCCTGTCGTTCCAGGCGGCCTACGCCGCACCGTTCATCATGATGAGCCAGAACCGCCAGCAGGACGTCGACCGCCGCCGCGCGGAGGTCGACTACAAGATCAACGTCAAGGCGGAGATGGAGATCGAGCTTCTGCACCAGAAGATCGACGAGCTGCGCGAGAAGGAGGTGCTGATGTTGACCAACGCCATCGCCGACCTGACCGCGCTCTTGAAAGCCAAGCAGGACGCCGCCGAGTAGGCCGCGGCCGCGCGTGTTCAGGCGTTCAAGCCGTAGAGCTCGGCGACGTTGTCGTGGCAGATCCAGTTGCGCTCGTCTTCGGTGAGGCCGGCGGTCTGCTCTTCGAGCACGGCCTGAGAGTTGGGCCAGGTCGAATCCGAGTGGGGGAAATCGCTTGCCCACATCAGGCGGCGCACGTTGCCCAGGTCCTTGGTCTTGAACGCCACCCAGTCGTCCTGGAAGGTCATGTAGATGTTGCTCGGCGAAGTACTCGCTCGGCATGCGCTTCAGCGGCGGCGCCTTCATCCAGTAGCGGTGGCGCTTATAGGCGTGGTCCATGCGGTACATGTAGTGGGGGACCCAGCCGGCGTCGGCCTCGACGCAGACGATCTTCAAGTCGCGGATGGCGATCGAAGACGCCGCGAGAAGATCAGCGTGCCCATGATGTCCTGGCAGCCGCGGATGATGGACAGGAAGCTGTTGATGCGCGGGCCGCGCGGGTTCTGGGCCAGCGAGCCCTGGCTTGCGTGGTGAGGATGTGGAAAGACAGCGGCAGGCCAAGCTCGACCGCCGTCGCCCAGACCGGATCGTAGAGCTTGCAATCGTAGTCCTCGACCGCCGGATCGCCCGGCATCATCACGCCCTTGAAGCCCATGGCCTGGACGGCCTTCAGCTCGGCGACGCCCTCCTCCGGCGTGCGCATTGAGACCTGGGCGAGGCCGAACAGGCGGTCGGGCGCCTCGGCGCAGTATTCGGCGAGCCAACGGTTGTAGGCGTCGAAGCAGGCCTTCTTGTAGTCGAAGTCCGGGTGGTTGCAGAGCAGCATGCCGACGGTCGGATAGATCATCTCGGCGGCGACGCCGTCGAGGTCCTGGTCGGCGGCGCGATATTTGGGGTCCCAGCCGCTAGCGCCAGAGGTCGTCGAAGGCGACGCCGTCCGTGGTGATCTTGGCCGGCTCCTTGCCGGCGGCCGCGAGCAAGCCGAGCGGCACCGGGGTGGGCATGCCCTCGATGACGAAGGCGTCGCCGACACCCTCGAGTCGACTTGATGAAGCGGCGCGCGGTCGCTGAACTTCGGGTCGATGAAGTCGACGTAGCAGTTGGGCGGCTCGGTGATGTGCGAGTCCGCAGAAATCGGCTTCCTGAGCATCGCGATCCTCTTATCGTCGTTCAGTGAGACTAGAGCACCGGCGGAGCCCTCGGTCGACGCCGAATTTGACCACAAAGGACGCCAAGGACGCCAAGGTCCAGCGCTAGCCGAGGTCAGTCTTGAATCCTTCGCGCTCTTCGCGTCCTTAGCGGTTGGACAACGATGGCTCCGCTCCCGCGGAGCCAAGGAGACAGCCGATGGCGGAGAAGCCGCGGACAGTGCTGGGGGGATTGGCGTTTCCGGAGGGGCCGCGTTGGCGGGAAGGGGAGCTGGTGTTCTCCGACATGCACGCCGACGAGGTCGTCGCGATGACGCCGGATGGCCGCCGCCGCACGGTTTTCAAGCACGACCAGCCGGTCTCGGGCCTGGGCTGGCTGCCGGACGGGCGTATGCTGGTGGTCTCGATGAACGACCGAAAGCTGATGCGCATCGAGGCTGACGGCTCGGCCGTGCTGCACGCAGACCTGGGAAGCATCGCCACCGGCAACTGCAACGACATGGTGGTGGACGGCCGACGGCCGCGCCTATGTCGGCAATTTCGGCGTCGGCTACCCACCGGGGCGTGCCGCAGCCGGCCAAGATGGCCAGGGTCGACCCGGACGGCAACGGTCGAGCGTCGCGGCCGAGGACCTCGTCTTCCCGAACGGGACGATCATCACGCCCGACGGCAAGACCCTGGTCGTCGGCGAGACGTTCGCCGCTCGGCTGACCGCGTTCGACGTCGCGTCCGACGGCAGCCTCTCGAACCGCCGCGTCTGGGCGCAGATGCCGCAAGGCGCTGTGCCGGACGGCATCTGCCTCGACGCCGAGGGCGCGATCTGGGTCGCCTCGCCGACGTCGAGCGAGGCGATGCGCGTGCGCGAGGGCGGGGAGGTGACCGAGCGCATCGCGGCCGGCCGCGGCGTGCTACGCCTGCATGCTGGGCGGCGCCGACCGCAAGACGCTCTACCTGCTCGTCGCCGCCAACTCCGACCCCGCCGAATGCCGCGCGCAGAAGACCGCGAGCATCGACGCCGTGGAGGTGTCCGTGCCTGGGGCGGGCCTGCCGTAGGCGCCTCTGCACAAGCTTCCCCCACGCCCTCGAACGCCTCACGGAAGTGTGGACACAGTGTCGCCGAAAAGCTTCGCCGCGGGTTATTCGCCGGACGCCGGGCGCCTCGCGTTGCGTCAACGCGGACGTGCGCCTAAAGACCGCGCCGGCCGTTCCAACCCCCGACTTAACAAGGAGCCAACGTGACCGCCCCGTTCACCGAGTCCGCCGCCCTTCGCCGCGTCAAGCCGTCCGCCACCCTGGCGGCGGACGCCAAAGCGCGCGACGCTGAAGGCGGCGGGCAAGGACGTGATCTCGCTGGCCGCCGGCGAGCCCGACTTCGACACGCCGGACAACATCAAGGAAGCGGCGATCCGCGCCATCCGCGACGGCAAGACCAAGTACACCGACGTCGACGGCATCCCGGAGCTGAAGGCGGCCATCTGCGCCAAGTTCGAGCGCGAGAACGGGCTCGAGCTACAAGCCGGCCCAGATCAACGTCTCGCCGGGCGGCAAGGCCGGTGATCTACAACGCCATGGTCGCCTCGCCTGAACCCCGGCGACGAGGTGGTGATCCCGGCGCCCTACTGGGTCAGCTATCCGGACATGGTGCTGCTGGCCGGCGGCGAGCCGCGCTTCGTGCCGACCACGCGCCGAGACCGGCTTCAAGGTCGAGCCGGCCGACCTCGAGGCGGCGATCACGCCGCAGGACCAACTGGCTGATCCTCAACTCGCCCTCGAACCCGTCGGGCGCGGCCTACACCGCGCGCCGAGCTGCGCGCGCTGGCCGACGTGCTGCTGCGCCACCCGCAGGTCTGGGTGCTGACCGACGACATGTACGAGCACCTGGTGTTCGGCGACTTCGAGTTCACCACCATCGCCCAGGTCGAGCCGGCGCTCTACGAGCGCACCCTGACCATGAACGGGGTCTCCAAGGCCTACGCCATGACCGGCTGGCGGATCGGCTATGCCGGCGGACCCGAGCCGCTGATCAAGGCCATGCGCAAGGTGATGAGCCAGACCACCTCCAACCCGTCGTCGATCTCGCAGTGGGCGGCGGTCGAGGCGCTGAACGGACCGCAGGACTTCATCAAGCCCAACGCCAAGCTGTTCGAGGAGCGGCGCGACCTGGTGGTCTCGATGCTGAACCAGGCCGCGCGGCATCCGCTGCCCGACGCCGGAGGGCGCGTTCTACGTCTACCCGTCGGTCGAGGGCCTGATCGGCAAGACGCGCGCCCAGCGGCAAGCCGATCGGACTCGACGAGGACTTCGCGGTCGAGCTGCTGGAGACCGAGGGCGTCTCGGTGGTGTTCGGCGCGGCGTTCGGCCTCTCGCCCTTCTTCCGCATCAGCTACGCCACCTCGCAACGACGTCCTGGAAGACGCCTGCACCCGCATCCAGCGCTTCTGCGGGGCCGTAAAGTAGGCTTGTCGCGTCGCGCCGCGGGCCCAAGGCCCTATTCGACCGCAAAGTTCGCCAAGAACGCCAAGAACGCCAAGAGGCTTGCGGCGTCATCGACTCCTTGGCGACCTTGGCGAACTTGGCGGTAGAATGGGCCGTCCGGCTGACGCCGGGCGGCCGGAGGTTCCAGATGGCTCTTGTCTTCTATCACGCGCCGGGAACGCGGTCGGGGAGCGTGCGCTGGCTGCTCGAGGAGCTGGGGGTTCCTTACGAGCTGAAGATCGTCGACATCCGCGCCGAGGGCGGGGCGCCGGAGGCTTATCGGGCGATCCAGCCGCACAAGAAGGTTCCGGCGATCGTGCACGATGGCGTCGCCATCCACGAACGCGCGGCGATCTTCACTTACCTCTGCGACGCGTTCCCCGACGCCGGCCTCGCGCCGCCGATCGGCGACCCGCGACGGGGCCCATACTTGTCGTGGCTGGTCTACAACGACGCCGTGATCGACCCGGTGCTCGGGGCGAAGTTCGCCGGCTGGACCTACGACAAGCTCGGCGTCTCTTTCGGCGCGTTCGAGGACATGGCGGCGAACCTCGAGACCACGCTCTCGCGGACGCCCTACCTCACCGGAGAGACCTTCACGGCGGCCGACCTGTTGGTCGGCGGCGCGGTGAACTTCGCCGCGCGAGTCTTCAAGAGTCTGCCGGAGACGCCGACGCTGGCGCGCTTCATCGAGCGAACTGTTGGCCGCCCGACTTTCGCCCGCTACCTCGCCGCAGACCGCGCGCTGCAGGGCGCTTAAGCCGCGGGCTGGAGTTGCTGCTTCACCCGCTCGGCCAGGATCTTGATGTCGAGGGGCTTGGGCAGGAAGGTGACGCCGGGCTCGCCCTCCAGCAGATCGGAGAACTCCGCCTCGGCGTAGCCGGAGATGAACATCACCGGCGCCGACCCCAGGTACGGGCGTGCGGCTTTCAGCAGGTGCGGCCCGTCGATGCCGGGCATGATCACATCGGAGATCAACAGGTCGATCTTGCCGGCGTACTCCTCGGCGAGCAGGAGCGCTGCCTCGCCGTCGGCGGCCTCGAGCACCTCATAGCCGCGGGCGCGCAGCAGGCGGGCGGCCACCTCGCGCACCATGTCCTCGTCCTCGACGAACAGGATGCGACCGACGCCGGAGAGGTCGCGCGCGACGGGCCTGGGGCGGCGCAGCCTGCGGCGCGACCGCCTTCAGCTCGGGCGGCGGGAACATAGACCGGCAGGAAGATGCGGAAGGTCGCGCCGTGCGCCCGGCGTGGAGTCGACCTCGATCCAGCCGTCGGCCTGCTTGACGATGCCGTAGACGGTGGAGAGGCCGAGCCCCGTGCCCTCGCCCACCGGCTTGGTGGTGAAGAAGGGATCGAAGATCTTGCTCTGCACGTCGGGGCGGATGCCGGGGCCGTTGTCGGCGACCTCGATCAGCGCCACCTCGCCCGGGCCGGCGCGCGGGTCGGCGTAGCCGAGCCGCGCGGGCGTCGGCGAGGCTGAAGCGCGCGGTGCGGATGCGCACGACGCCGCCGCCCTGTGCCCGCACCGCGTCGCGGGCGTTGACGACCAGGTTCATCACCGCGGTCTCGAGCTGGCCCCGGTCGATGCGCACCAGCGGCAAGTTGCGGCCGTAGTCGGTCTCCAGCCGACGTCCTCGCGCAGCAGCGCGGCGCAGCAGCACCTCGATCTCGCTGACCAGGCCGCCGAGCTCGAGCACCTCGCGCTGCAGCGTCTGCTTGCGCGAAAAGGCCAGCAGCTTGCGCACCAGGTCGGCAGCGCGGTCGGCGGTCGAGCGGATCTCGACCAGGCCCTGGTAGGAGGGGTCGCCCACCGGGTGGCGCAGCGAGAGCTCGTCGAGCCTGAGCGGGATCGCCGTGAGCAGGTTGTTGAAGTCGTGCGCGACGCCGCAGACGAGCTGGCCGATGGCGCGCATCTTCTCCGATTGCGCCAGCTGCAGCTCCATCTGCTTCTGCTCGGACACGTCGACCAGGTAGGCGATGAGGCCGCCAGGCCCGCGCGTCAGATAGAGCTGGGCGATGCTGGCCGGGTCTTGGGCGAGGCGCAGCTCGAACGGGCCTGGCCCGCCGCCGGCGACCGCCGGCGCGACTTCGGCCCAGGATGCGGCCTCGATCAGCGTGGCGAGCCTGGTCCCGGCCAGCCCGCCCTTGCCCGCCATGGTTTCAAGCGCCGCATTGGCGCGGACGATCGCGGCGGTCGCCGGATCGTCGCCGTCCAGCAGCGCCGCACCGAAGGGGGCGGCGGCGGCGAAGGCGTCGAGCTCTGCCGGGGCGCCGCGTTGGGCCTTCAGCGGCGGCGGCGACTGGCCGAAAGCGGGCTTCGCGACCGGCAGCGCGGGCTCGACCAGGAGTTCGACCAGATAGCGGCGCTGGTCGAGCACGCTCAGACGGGCTGCCGTCGGGCCAGCCTTGGTCCGCAGCATAACGCGCCCGGTTTCGCCGCGCCGGGCCTGCCCGATCGCCGCGAACAAGCCGCCCTGCTCGGCCGACTTCGGCAGCCGCGCCCCGTCGCCGGCCACCGCGATCCAGGCCGCATTGTTGGCCAGCACGCGGCCGTCCGCGGTTGAAAGCGCCACCGGCTGGCTGATCGCCTCGATGAGATTGATGATCTCGAGGCCTTCGGCCGGCCCGGCGCGCTGGCTGCGCAGCGCGAGGATGGCGAAGAAGGCGACGCCGGCCAGCCCGGTCAGCAGCAGCACGCCGCCGAGCGATTGCGGCCCCGCGCGGATGGCCGGGTACACGCCGAAAGCAAGCGCGAGCAGGAGGAACACGCCCGCCGCCACGGCGAACGGGTCGAGGCGGCGCAAGGCGCTGGCCTTCCGTCACGGACTGCGGCGTGCTCACGCGGACCCCCTGAGCCCGACCGACCGCGGACATCGCGAATCAGTTGCGCGATCATAGTCTTCCGTCAATTGAGTCGGCATCGCGGCGCGTTGGCGGCGATGCTCGCCTCAGAGGTTAGCGCGCATTCACGAGCGGGCTGAGCCGGCGCTGGGCCTGGCGCATCACGAAGCCGATGACCTTGGCCACGGCCTCATAGTGCTGGCGCGGGATGGCCTGGTCGATCTCGACGGTCGCGTAGAGGGCGCGGGCGAGCGGCGGGTCCTCGACGACCGGCACGCGTGCTCCTCGGCCACCGCGCTGATGCGCAGCGCGACCTCGTCCATCCCCTTGGCGACGCAGACGGGCGCCGGCGTGTCGCCCTGCTCGTAGCGCAGCGCGACGGCATAGTGGGTCGGGTTGGTCACCACGACCGTGGCCTTGGGCACGTTCTGCATCATCCGCCGCCGCGCGCGCTCGAAGCGGATCTGGCGCAGGCGCGCGCGAACGTGCGGGTCGCCCTCGGACTGGCGGAAGTCTTCCTTCAACTCCTCGCTTGCGTCATCCGCATGCGCGTCATGAAGCGCTGGCGCTGCCAGAGCCAGTCGAGCACTGCGCCGATGCCGAGCACCGCCAGCACGCTCACGAACAGCGCGCGGAGCGCCTCGCCGGCGAGCGGCAGAACGCCGATCGGGTCCATCGCCACAGCTTGCAGGAAGCCGGGGAGGCGCGGACGGATGGCGAGACAGGCGATGCCGGCGATGAGCCCGATCTTGAGCACCGACCTGAGGAACTTAACCAGCCCGTCGATGCCGAAGAGGCGGCGAAAGCCAGCGATCGGCGAAATGCGCGACAAATCCGGCTTCATGCGTTCGCCGGTGAACAGAAACCCCTGCTGGATCAGATTGCCGCCGACGCCGGCGAGGCCCGCGGCCACCGTCACGCCGATCACGATCGGCGCAGCCGCCGACGCGGCTTGGCGCAAGAGGTCGACACCGCCGTCGCCCGAAAGGTCATAGTCGCCGGCGTGGGCGATAAAGGGCTGCAGCTGTTCGGCGAGGTTGCGCGCCAGGTAGCCGCCAGCGACGGCGACGAAACCGGCGGCGGCCGCGAGAGAGGCGAAGGCGGGCACGTCGATCGATTTGGCGACTTCACCACGCTTGCGCGCCTCCTCGAGTTTTCGCGGGGTAGGCTCCTCGGTTTTCGTCGCGGCGTCGTTCTCTTCAGCCATGCGTCACACGAAGTTGCGCAGGAAGTCTTCGTAGGCGCCCGTCCAGACCACCCCGATCCCGCCCAGGCTGAGGGCGAAGATCGAAAGCCCGAGCAGGAGGCTTAGAGGGGTGGCGACGAAGAAGATCTGGAACTGGGGCATCATCCGCCCGACGAGACCGGTCGCGACGTTGAATACGAGCGCGAAGACCACCACCGGCGCGGCAAGCTGCAGGCCAAGGGCGAACGATTTGCTGACCGTCTCGGCGGCGAGCGCGCCCACGTCGTTCAGCGGCAGCGCGCGCATCGGCGGAAACAACGTGTAGCTGTGCGCCATCGCCGCGATGAACAGCCGGTGCAGGTCGGTGTCGAAGATCAGCGTGACGCCCATCAGGGTGAGGAAGGTCGAGAGCGTCGTGCCGGGAACGGCCTCGGTCGGGTTGGCGGTCTGAGCGAAGGCGAGCGTGGTCTGCACCGAGACGAACTCGCCCGCCGCGCTCAGCGAGGTCAGGAAGACTTGCAGCAGGCCGCCGATGGTCAGCCCGATCAACACCTCGCGGCCGATGTAGAAGGCCGTCCCGTCGACCGTCGCCGGCTCGACCGGCAGGTACGGCTGGGCGATCGGGCCGATGCACATGGCGAGCACGAGCGCGAAGGACAGGCGGATGAGCGGCGGCACGCTGCCCTGGGCGACGCCCGGCATGACCATGACGAAGGCGCCGATACGGGAGAAGACGAGGGCGGCCGCCCAGACCTGCGCCGCCGTCGCGTAGTGGCCCATCCTCACATCGCCGCAATGCGGGCGGCGATCTGGTGCATGAAGCCGCCCATCAACGCCCCCATCAACGGCAGGAAGACGAGCAGGGCGACGAAGATCGCCAGAATCTTCGGCGCGAAGACGAGGGTCGCCTCCTGGATCTGGGTCAGGGCCTGCATGACGCCAATGGCGACGCCGACAACGAGCCCGACGATGAGGATCGGCGCGGAGAGCTGCAGCGTGAGCCAGATCGCATCGCGCCCGACGTCCAGAACTTCCGCGCCGGACATGGAAGAAGCCCTTTCAGAGAAACAAACGCGAGCGGCGTCGGAAGGCCCGCAGACTGGCCGGAACATGGTTAATGGGCGGCTAATTCCCGGCTCG
Organism: uncultured Alphaproteobacteria bacterium; assembly: GCA_963794315.1. Lineage (GTDB taxonomy): Bacteria > Pseudomonadota > Alphaproteobacteria > Caulobacterales > Caulobacteraceae > Poindextera. The sequence continues at coordinate 1,873,709 of CAWCDF010000002.1, read as the reverse complement.
TCGGCCGGGCGGCGCGCGACCGAAATGACCCGTCATCCCCCGCTGTAGCGGCAACGCCGCGGAATGCGGGGGACCCATGAACGGCGGATGGATCAGGTGATCATGGGTGGCCCGAACAAGTCGGGCCATGACGTGACGGGGGGACCGGGCTAGCGCCCGATCGCTTTCGCGAGCGCCTGAGCGGCTTGCGCCGGGGTCTGCTTGTCCTGGTCGCGGTCGACGCTGAGATTGGCCTTGCGCATCGCCTCGACGGGAATGGCGCCGATCAGCGGCTGGAGCGCCGCCTTGAAGCGGGCGTCGGTCGACCGCTTGGGCGAGAGCAGGATCACCGCGTCATAGGGCGGGATCGCCTGCTTGGGGTCGGTAAGCACGACGAGATCGTCGGCGGCGATGCGGCCGTCGCGAGGAGAAGGCCGAGATCACGTCGACCTGCGCCGCTGGTCACCGCCTTGTACATGAAGGTCGGCTGGTAGCGTCGCTCGGCCTTGAAGTTCAGCCCGTAGCGCCGACTTCAGCGCGGCCCACTCCGGCCGCGAAAGGAACTCCAGGTCGGAGCCAAGGGTCAGGTCCGAGGCGTGCGCGGCGAGGTCGGCGATCGAATGGATGCCGAGCCGGTCGGCTTGGTCGCGGCGCATGGCCAGCGCATAGGCGTTCTCGAAACCGAGCGCGCCCAGCACCTCGACATGGTCGCGGGCCGCAAGCGCCTGGGTCAGCTCGGCCAGCAACCGGGCGCGCGGCGGAGTTGTCGGTGCGCTTGAGCACGTTGGTCCACAGCGTGCCGGAATAGTCGACGTAGGCGTCGATCTCGCCGCTCGCGACGGCCTGGTAGGCGACCGCCGAGCCGAGGTCGTCCTTCTCGGCGACCTGATCGCCCGCCGCGCGCAGGCGATCGGCCATCAGCTCGGCGAGGATGTACTGCTCGGAGAAGTTCTTGGCGCCGATCGTCACGCGCTCGCCGGCCCCGGCGCCGTGCGCGAGCGGCGCGAGCGCCGCGAGCGCGCCCAGCGACAAGACCGGCCGCGCCGGCGATGACGCGCCGGCGGTCGCGCAGCGCCGCGCCCGCCTCGATCAGGCCGAGCAGCTGGTCGACGATGAGCGCCAGGCCCGCCGCGGCCGCGCAGCCGAACAGCACGAGCACCCAGTCCTCGGTCTGCAGGCCGGAGAAGATGTAGTCGCCGAGCGAGGTCTGGCCGACCGGCGTCGACAGCGTCGCCGCGCCGATGGTCCAGACCGCCGCGGTGCGGATGCCGGCCATGATCACCGGCGCGGCCAGCGGCAGCTCGACCTGGAGCAGGCGCTGGCGGTCGGTCATGCCGACGCCCTTGGCGGCCTCGACCGACGGCCGGGTCGACGCCCAGTGATGCCGGTCGTCGCCGTTCCGCAGGATCGGCAGCATCGAATAGAGCGTCAGCGCCAGCAGCGAGGGCAGGAAGCCCAGCGCCGGAAGCCGACGCCCAGGAGACCTGCGGCTCAGCGCCGAGAGCGCCAGCAGCAGCGGATAGAAGAGCGCCAGCAGCGCCAGGCTGGGGATGGTCTGGACCAGGCCGGCGCCATGAGCAGCGCCGGCCAGCGCACCGCGGCGTTGCGGCTGGCGGCCACCGCCAGCGGCAGGCTGATCGCGAGGCCCAGCACGCAGCGCGCGAGGCGCTAAGCAGCACATGCTGGCCGAGGTAGTTGGGCAGCAGAGCCAAGCGCCGCGGCCAGGCGGGCGTCCATGCGCTGGCCTCCAGCCGCTCGCGCACCCGCTCGGCCTGGCGGCGCGGGGTCTCCATCAGCGCGCGCACGGTCGGCGTCCGGCGCGGCGAGCAGCGCGGCCGGCGTTCCGTCGGCGCAGCACCTGGCGCCTGAGTCCATCACCACGATGCGGTCGGCCAGCAGCACGCGCCTCGGTGATGTCGTGGGTGACCATCAGCGTGGTCAGGCCGAGGCTCTCGTGCAGCGCGCGGTAGTCGCGCCCGAGCGCGTCGCGGGTGACCGGGTCGAGCGCCCCGAACGGCTCGTCCATCAGCATGATCGCTGGGCTTGGCGGCGAGCGCGCGCGCGACGCCCGACCCGCTGGCGCTGGCCGCCGGACAAGCGCGGCCGGGCGGCGGCGCGGCGAAATCGCGCGGCAGGCCGACCAGATCGAGCAGCTCGGCGACGCGCGCGGCGATCGCGTCCCTGGATTCGCCCATGAGCTTTGGCGTGATCCGCGATGTTCTCGGCCACGGTCAGGTGCGGAAAGAGGCCGATTTCCTGGAACACGTAGCCGATCCGCCGGCGGAGCAGGTGCGGCGCGATGGCGCCGGCGGCCTCTCCGGAGACGCGAACCTCGCCGGTGCCGGGCCTAACGAGGCCGTTGATCATCTTCAGCGTCGTGGTCTTGCCCGACCCCGAGCCGCCGACCAGGGCCACGAACTCGCCCTGACCGATCACGAGATCGACGCCGCGCACGGCGTGCGTGCGCCCGCCGTCGAACGACTTGGAAATGCCCCTGAGCTCGACCATCGGCGGCGCCATGGCGCCACCTTAGAGACGATTGCTCAGATCTGCATCTGCATGACCTGCTGGTAGGCGGCGATCACCTGGTCGCGGATCGCCATCACCGTCTGCAGGTTGGTCTCGGCCGAGGAAATGGCGGTGACGACGTCGACCAGGTTGGCCTTGCCCTGCACCTGGGCGGTCATCAGCTGTTCGGCGTTGCGCGACGAGGCGATCGTGTCGTTGAGCACGCCCTTGAGCATGTCGCCGAAGCCCGGCCCCTGGGCGGCGTCGGCCGCGCCCGCACCGGCGGCCGGGCTCAAGGATTGGGCCTGGGCCTGGACGGCGGCGTAGGCCCTGGCGGCGGCGAGGGGGGCGAGCACGGCTTAAGCTACTTCTGCAAGAGCCCGATCAGGCTCGACTGCATGGCGTTGGCGGTGTCGATGACATTCAGGTTGGCCTCGTACGCGCGCTGGGCGTCGCGCATGTCCATGGCCTCCATCAATGGGTCGACGTTGGGCAGCTTGACATAGCCCTTGGCGTCCGCAGCCGGATGCCCCGGCTGATACTCGGTGCGGAACGCGCTCTGATCGGCTGCGACGCGCGTCATCGCCACCCCTTGCGCCCCGCTGGGCAGCTGCACGGGCGCGAACACCGCGACCTGCCGGCGATAGGGGTCTCCGCCGGCGGTCTTCGACACCGAGTCGGCGTTGGCCATGTTCTCGGCGATGATGCGCATGCGCGACTGCTGCGCGCGAAGTGCAGACGCGGCCGCTGCGATTGCCGCGTCGGACGGCGAGACGGTATTGTCGGCCATACCTTAAGCCCCTCTTGTCAGGGTTTGCCGGGCGCCTTCAGCGCCATCTGGATCATGTTCAGCGACTTCTCGTAAAAGCCGATCGCGGTCGAGTAGTTCATCCGCGCGTCGGTGAGCTTCATCATCTCTTCCTCGAGCACCACCTGGTTGCCGTCGAGGCGCGTCTCGGAATCGGGCGACGCCTTCGGCGTCCAGGTCTGCGATCCGCCCGGGCCGCCCTTGACCCCGCCGTCGCCGACGAGGTCGGCGGCGTTGGTCTGCGCCATCTGCAGCTGACCGCCGATGCCGCCCTGGGCAATCGTGAACGGCGCCAGATCCTGCGGTCGGAAGCCGGGGGTGTCGGAATTGGCGACGTTCTGCGAGATCACCGTCTCGCGCTGGGTCAGGTAGCCCAACCGGCCCTTCAGCGCCGAAAACAGCGGAATGTCGTCCAGCGTCATGGTTGGTGAAATGTGAACGAACAGGGTTAATCGCTCCTTAAGTCCCTTGCGGCAGGAAGGGTTTCGCGGGCGGCTGTCCAGCCCGTTTTCTCGTTCCGCCGCGCGCCGATGTTCCTCACCGACGTCTTCCGAGTGGTCGCGGGCCTGGCGGTGACGCTCGGCCTGATCGGCCTGGCGGTGGTCGCGCTCCGCCGCTTCGGCCCGGAGACGATCCGGCGGCTCAGCGCGCAGCGCGCGTCCCGGCGCCTGGCGGTGGTCGAGACCCTGGTGCTCGATGCGAGCCGCCGGCTGGTGCTCGTCCGCTGCGATACCGAGGAGCGGTTGATCCTGTTGGGCGAGGGCCGGGTGATCCCGGTCGCGTCCGCCTCTTCCCCGGAGTCCTAAGCCATGAAGCGGTTCGTCGTCGGCTGGCTGAAGCGGCTCGGCTGGTTCTCCGTCTCGGGCGAGGATCTGGGCCGCGCCGCCCGCATCGCGGCGCTGAGCGGCTTGGCCAGCTTCCTCCTGCCGGCCGTCGCCGTGGCGCAGGCGGTGAACATCGACCTCGGCACCGGCGCCGGCCTGACCGACCGGGTGATCGAGCTCGCCGGCCTGCTGACCGTGCTCTCGCTCGCCCCCTCGATCGTGATCATGACCACCTCGTTCGTGCGCATCGTGGTGGTGCTGAGCCTGCTGCGGCACGGCGCTCGGCCTGCAGCAAAGCCCGCCGAACTCGGTGATCATCAGCCTGTCGCTGTTCCTCACCGCCATCGTCATGGCCCCGACCTTCACCGCCTCCTACAACGCCGGCATCAAGCCGCTTGCTCGACAAGAAGATGGAGCTGCCGACGGCCTTCTCCGCTTCGGTGTCGCCGGTCAAGACGTTCATGCTGGCGCAGGTCGACGAGGACGACCTGGCCCTCTTCGTTCGCCTCTCCCACACCCCGCCGCCGCCGCATGCGCAGGACCTGCCGGTGCAGGTGGTGACCTCGGCGTTCATGATCTCGGAGCTGAAGCGCGCGTTCGAGATCGGGTTTCTGCTGTTCGTGCCCTTCCTGGTCATCGACCTGGTCGTCGCCAGCGTCTTGATGAGCATGGGCATGATGATGCTGCCGCCGGTGGTGGTGTCGTTGCCGTTCAAGCTCATCTTCTTCGTGCTGGTCGACGGCTGGCGCCTGGTCGCCGGCAGCCTGGTCGAAAGCTTCCACCACGCGGCGGGGACGGGGTAGCGACGTCCGGCGCAGGCGGCCTCGGCTGTTGCCAGATTCCTGCGGGCGGAAGCCGCTATGATGCCCGCGGATGGCGTCCGAGGGCTGGAAAATGGCCGAGCGTTTGGAAGGCCGCTGCGCCTGCGGGGCGTTGCGCTATCGGCTCGAACGGGCGCCGATGTTCGTCCACTGTTGCCACTGCCTCGATTGCCAGCGGCAGACCGGCGGCGCGTTCGTGCTGAATGCGCTGATCGAGGCCAGCGAGGTCACGACCCATGCGGGCGAGACCCACGTCACCCGCATGCCAACCGATTCCGGCCTGCCGCATGACGTCCACCGCTGTCTGGCCTGCGAGACCGCGCTCTGGAGCACTTACGGCGGCCGCACGGCCGTGCGCTTCGTGCGTGTCGGCACGCTGGAGACGCCGAGCGCACTTAATCCCGACGTGCACATCTTTACCCGCTCGAAGGTCCCCTGGGTGGGGCTGCCAGCGGACGTTCCCGCGTTCGAGGTCTACTACGACACCAAGGCGCTCTGGCCGGCGGAAAGCTACGAACGCAGGCGCGCCGCGCTGGCGTCCTGACGCTTGGCCGGGCGGCCGACATCCGCCTTGACGTGGATCAAGAGCAGAGCCTTGACGGCGGTTGGGGGGTCTCCGGCGGCCCAAGCTCGCCGCCGCAACGCGTCTCGCCAGAGCAAACGCGCCTAGCCGCTGTTTGCCGCGCCAGCGGCCACCGTCTGGTTGGTCGGAGTGTCGCGGAACTTCTGCTTCATCGCCTGCACCCACCCGACGAAGGTGTCGGCCTCGGCCGCGGCGCGCGCGACATCGCCGGTGGACGACGCGTCGGAGCTCATGCCCGCCAAGGCCACGCGCAGCGCGTCGGGCTGCTGGGCTTTGTCGACGAAGCCGCTGTACTGCGTGCGCAGCCGCGCGAGCCCGGCATCGTCCTTGGCCAGGCTGAGCGAAATCGCGCAGCGCAGCAGGCGGCCCTCCTCCTCGGTGCTCAACGGCGCCGGGTTCTTCCAGCGATCGCCCAGCGTGGCCTCCAACTGCGAGGCGGAGCTCGCCCAATCCTGCTTGCGCCAGGCCACTTCGGCGCGGACGCTGATAGCGTCGGCGGACTTGTCGCCCTCGATGATCTCCAGCGCATGGTCGTACTGGCCGAGCATCAGCCAGGCTCGCGCCTCGATCACCCGCCGCTCGGCGGTAAGCGGGGTGGGGAGCAGCGTCGTGCGGGAACTCGTTCAGCGCGTCGATCGCCGCTTCCGCCTGGCGATTCATCAGGTCGATGGTGGCGAGGTCGGCGGCGACCTCGGCCTTTGGCACGCCGTCCAGCCGGTTCTCTTCCTGATACTTGAGCAGCTCGGCCGCCTGGCCCAGCAGGTCAACGTCGACCAGACGGCGGGCGAGCTTGCGCACGATCAGGTCGCCGTCGGCGCCGATCGGGGTCAGGTCCTTGAAATCGTAGAACAACGCCAGCGCCTGCACGGGCTGGAGGCCGTCGGCCTGGCCGTTCAGAAACAGGTTGCGGAAGGCGTTCGAGAGGTCGTTCTCGAGGTCGACCGCCTCCGGCAAGTCGGGCAAATGCTGGCCGGCGGAACGCAGCGCGTCGAGCGCCTCTCGATAGCGGCCCATGCTCAGATAGATCTGCGCCAGCGAGCGGATCGTCTCGAGCTCTGTCGCATCGCCCCGCCAGCGGTAGCGCAGGCCATCGAGGATGTCGGCGGCCTGGTTAGGCTGCAGCGCGCCCTGCGCCAGGCGAATCTGCGTGGCGTGCAACAGCGCCGGCGCCGAGAGCCAGGGCAGGTTCACTGTCGAGATGGCGTCGTAGACCTTGAGGGCGCCTGGCTTGTCGCCCTCGGCCTCGATCAGCCGCGCCTGCACGAGCCTGATCGAGAGCTGCTCGATCGGGTCGTCGCCGGCGCTGTCGAGCGCCGCCCTCACCTCGCCGGCGGCGATCGTGGTGTCGTTCAGCGCGAGCGCCGCCTCGGCGTCCTCTCTGGCAAAGCGCGCGCGCCAACGGGGCGTGAACTGACCCCAAGCCGGGGCGCCCTTCTGGAACTCGGAGCGGGCGTCCGACCACTGGCTCAGTTTGGCGTCGACGTAGCCGCGCCAGAGCGAGCTGGCCGGATCGTCCGCGACGACGGGGGCGGAAAACTCGGCCTGCGCCTCCTTGTAGCGCCCGGCCATCGCCTTGGCGGCGCCGCGCAAACCGCGGAACTCCGGATCGCCGAGCAGGTTGGGCTGGACCTTGGCGTTCAGGTCCAAGAGGCCGATCGCCTCGAACGACAGTTCCGAGCCGACCAGGAAGCGGGCGAGGCCCATGCGGGCCAGCATCGGGCCCCCCTTGCCCTTGGCGGCCTCGTCGGCCGCGGCCTCCTGCAGGGCGTCGTAGCGTGCGACGAAGCCGCCGGCGCCGGTCTTCGACCAGGCGTCGAAGTCGATGAGCCCGGGGCGCGTCGACGGCTGCGGCAGGTCGGGGCCAGCGGCGGCGAGCGTCTGCCCCGCCTGGCTTGGAGAGCGCGAGTCCGGTCGGGCGGCCGATGGTGACGAGGTCGCCGTCGGTGGTGACCAGGAGGTCGTCGGCGATCGGCTGCAACGCGAGCCCATTGGCGGACGGGAAGAGCGCCAGGTCGACATACTGGCGCGGCGCCGCCAGGCCCTTGGCCGGCGCGAGCGCGGTGACGACGCCGATCCGATCGCCGACGGTCGGGTCGCCGACCCAGAACACGTGCGTCGAGCCGGCCATGGTCACCTGCAGCGCGCCGGTGGCTGACTCATCGTCGCGGGCGATCTTCACCTGGTCAGGCGCTTGCAACGGCGAGCCCGCAAGCGTGACCGTCCAGTCGGCCCCCTGCGCGCTTGCGGCGACCGATTCTCCGGCCGGCGCGTCGAAGCGCAACGCGGTGTAGTCGGGGCCCTGCACCGGGGCCACGGCCGCGAACAGCGGCGAGCCGTGCGGCAGGGCGGAGAGATCCAACCGGGCCGCCGCATCGAAGACGATCCAGAGCGCGCCGCCGCGATGGAAGACCGCCGCGCCCAGCGGCGCCTTCCACGGGAAGTCGAGGACCAGCTGCCCCGCCTGCTGACGGGCCAGAACCTTGACGACGCCGCCATCGGGAACCGGGTTGGGGCGGTTCGCGGTCGCCTGCGGCTGGGCTTGCGCTGGCGCGGGGTCTTCAGCGGCGAAGAGGTTGACGGCGATGACGCCGTCGCCCTCGCCAACCTTGGCGTCCGCCCCGTCCGCAAGCGTGAGCGTGATCTCGAGGCCGCCGGCGTTGCGATCGTCGGCCGCTTTCAGGAAGCGCGGCGGATCGACCCGTAGCCGCGTCATGTCCGGCTTCATGTAACGGCTGAAGTGAAGGATCAGCTTCTGGCCGTCACGACGGGTGGTGACGTGCGCGCCGCCGGGGAAGCGGAACTCGATGCGGGAAAAGTCGGACGACTGGGCGACGTTCACGCCGAGCGCCGAGCCCGGCGCGCGCTGAACCGCCGGCGGCCCTTCGGCCAGCCCGCTCGGCGCGATCAGGCCGAGCATCACGATCGCCGCCAGCGACGATCGGAGCAGACGATTCAGGCGCATGGCCAGATCAGCCGATCTTGGCGTTTGGCGGGACAGGCGGCGCGGCCTTGGCCGGAGCGCCCTGCGTCTTCGCCGTCGCCGCCGGGGGCTGCCCCTTGGCCGCGGCGGTCGCGTTCGCCGCCACGGCGGCCGGCTGTGCGGTCTGGGACGTCGGCGCGGTCTTGCCCGCCTTGGCCTGCGCCTGGCTCGTGGCCGCATCGGCCGGGGCTTGCTTCGGCCGGCCTTTGGCGTGGGCGACCACCCGGTGGGTCTTGGCGGTCGGACGGCTCTTCGCGGCAGCGGCGCCGTCGTCGGCCGTCGCGGACTGGTCGGTGGCCTGACCCTGGTCGCCTTTGGCCGTCTTGGCGTTCTTCGCCTCCTTGCCGGTCTTGGCCGCCTTGTCGCTCGGCGCCGCCTGGGCGGCTTGCGCGGGCTGGGCGGCGGTTTGCGCCGCGGGCTGCGCCGGTTGGCCGCTCAGCGCCGCCTTGGCGTTGGCGATGACCGGCGAGCCTGCCGTCCGTTGCGCCAAGAGTTCGGTCAGCGTCTTGGCGTCGGCCGGCTGCATGGCCTGCAGGATGGCGGCGAGCTTGCGCTCCTTCATCGCCGCGGCGATCGGCACGCGCACAGCGTCGGACATGACCGTCATCGCGGCGGCCGCCTTCTTGGGGTCCATGTCCTCGTAGACGCGCACGAGCCGCTGCTGATCGGCCTGCTGCTGCTGGTCCGCTTGCCCGAGCAGCCCTTCGATCTGGCCCTTGAGCGTGTTCATGTCCTGGATGCGCGAGTTCGAGCTTGGCCTCGGCGGCGGCGATCAGCTGCACCTGGGTGTCGAGGCTCATCTCGCGCTGGTCGAGCTCGCCGCGGCGGTTGGAGAGGCTCTGCAGCACCTGCAACTCGGCGGGCGAGAGTCCTGCTTCCTTCGCGAGCTCGGCGGCGGTCGGCGCGCAGATGGCCGCCGGCGCGCCAGGCGCGCCGGCGGCGCTCGCCGGGCTAGCGCTGCCCAGAATCGACGCATCGGGCGGCAGCGCTGACTTGGATTGGCCGGGATGCACGACGTCCTCGGCGAACGCCTGGGAGGCGCCCCAAATCTGCGGCGCCTCGGTTACCACCTTGACGGCCAACACCCCCCCGATGGCGATGCCCACGAGCGGCAAAAGGCGCGGAATCCGGCTCACGTGCGCGCTCCAGCGATGCGGCGGAGCGCCGGGGCGTCGAACAGCTCATCGTCGAGGGGCGCGCGCGAGCGCGGCGCGGGCGCGAGCACCGGCGCCGGGCGGGGGGGTTGGATGGCGTCGCGACGCGTCAGCGTCAGGGGCGGTTCGAGCTCGCGGCGCACGACACCTGGCGCGGTCCCGCGCTGGGCCGGCCAGGTCCAGGCGCGATCGAGCGCAGAGCGTGGCGCCGCGGGAGCGGCGGCCGGGGCGGCGGCCACCCGCTCGCCCGCACGCTGCGCCTGGGCGGTCAGCGTCTCCAGCTTGGCGGCCAGCTCGCGCGCCTTGTCGATGCGCCCACCCAGGAGCTCCACGGCCTCGTCCATCGCCGTGCGCAATTCGAAGAGACCGGTCTCGGCGCGCGCCGCGGCGCGGTCCAGGTCGGCGATCGCCGCCTGGAACTCGGCCTGGCTGGCGTTCAGCGTCTTCAACCGCTTGTCGAGGCGCAGGCCGAAGATCAGCGTGATCAAGAGGAGCCCCGCCAGCAGAAGGTCGAGCGTCAGCGATACCGGGCTCATGGCTGCCCTCCCTGAATGGCGGTCTTTGCGGCCGGCGAAAGCGGCCCCTCGACGCAGACGGCGATGTTGTGGTTGCGCCGGCCCATGCGGCCGCGCGTGAGCGAGATCTGGCCGGCGCGCAGCTCGACCAGGCTGTCGGGGGTGGCGTTCAGCATCAGCGTGTCGCCGACCTTCAGGTCGAGCACCCGGCGAAGGTCGACCACCTGCTCGTCGAGCACGGCGCGCACGTCGAGCTGGGTGGTCCAGAGCTCGGTCGCCAGGTGGCCTTCCCAGATGTTGTCGCGGCCGAACTTCTCGCCCATGAACTGCTGCAGCAGCATCTTGCGGATCGGCTCGAGCGTGGCGTAGGGCAGCAGCAGCTCGATGCGCCCGCCGCGGTCCTCCATGTCGATGCGCAGCTTGACCAGGATGGCGGCGTTGGCCGGCCGGGCGATGGCGGCGAAGCGCGGATTGGTCTCCAGCCGGTCGAGGTTGAAGGTCACCGGCGTCAGCGGCTCGAAGGCCGCCTGGGCAGTCGTGCAGCACCACCTCGACCATCCGCTGGACCAGCACGCGCTCGATGGTGGTGTAGGGCCGGCCCTCGATGCGCATGGCCGCGGTGCCGCGCCGCCCGCCGAGCAGCACGTCGACGATCGAATAGATCAGGTTGGAGTTGACCGTCAGGAGGCCGAAATTGTCCAGCTCCTCGGCGCGGAACACCGAGAGGATGGCCGGCAGCGGGATCGAGTTGAGATAGTCGCCGAAACGGATCGACGAGATGTTGTCGAGGCTGACCTCGACGTTGTCGGAGGTGAAGTTGCGCAAGGAGGTCGTCATCAGCCGCACCAGGCGGTCGAAGACGATCTCGAGCATCGGCAGGCGCTCGTAGGAGACGAGCGCCGAATTGATGATGGCGCGGATGCCGGTGCGGTCGGCCGCGTCGTCGTCGGAGAGGTCGAAGCCCAGCAGGCTGTCGATCTCGTCCTGATTGAGGATGCGCTCCGCCGGCTGCGGCCCGTCGCCCTCCTGCCAGTCCTCGCCGCCCGCGGCGGCGGGCGCGGCCTCGGCCGGCGCCTCGGCGGCGACGGGCTCGGGGTCTACCGCTGGCTCGGCAGGCGCCGCGGCCGGCTCTTCCTTGAGGTCTGTCTCTTCGGCCATGACTCGTTGGCAACCAGGGCGCTCGCCCTAGTTGATCAGCATCTCCTCGATCAGGACGGCGTTCACCTTGGCTGGCGCGATGATCGAGGTTCACGCGCCGCAGGAGCTCCATGCGCAGCTGGTAGCTGCCCTCGCTGCCCGACAGGTCCTCGGGCCGCAGCTCGCGCAGGAAGGTCTGGAACATGTCCTGCAGACGCGGCATGTCCTCGTCGATCGTATCGGCCGTGTCGTGGTCGGGCAGCTCGAAGGTGAGCTTCAGCTTCAGGAAGGTCGGCTTGCCGTCGGCGGTGTCCATGTTCACGACGATGTCGGGCGGCGTGTAGAATACGACGCCATCCGGACCGTCGGCGATCTGTGCGCCGGACTTGTCGTCCTTGTTCCCGTCCTTCTTGTCCTTCGTGGCCTTCGCTGCGTGCGCCGGCGTGGCGCCGTGGTGGCCGAAGAGCAGGAAGGCTGCCGTTCCGCCGCCCCCGAGCACCAGCACGCCGGCGGCCGCGCCGATGAGGATCAGCCGTAGCGGAAGCTTCTTCTTGGCGCTCTCCTCGCCTTCGCCCTCAGCGCCCTCGCCGTCGACTTCTTCCTCGGCCTCGTTCTCGGCTACGTCCTTGGCCATGGCGTTCCCAAGTGCTGGCGCGGCCTTGAGGGAATCGGTTGGAAACCTTGGCGGCCGCTGTGCCCCGGACATCGCGCCGGTTTGGTTAAGGATCGGTTTTTAGCCCGGGCAAAATTTGCCGGGGCCGGATCGGCCGCGCGGCGACGATTAACCTTGTTGCCGTTTGAAAACGTTAAGTTTTTCTGGTGGCCCGGCCATTGCAGTCAACCATTCGACGCGACCGAGCGTCGCTTGCGCGTTTTTTTGAGCCCTCGTCCCATGGACAACGCCCTCTACGTCGGCCTCTCCAAGCAGGTTCTGCTCGAGCGCGAGCTGGACATCGCCGCCAACAATCTCGCCAACGTCAACACGACGGGGTTCAAGGTCGAGGCGCTGATGTCGGCGCCCGATCCGGTGACGCCGCCCGCGCTGCCCAGCGGGGCCGCGCCGATCCAATTCGTGGCCGACAACGGCGTGGCGCGCGACTTCAGCCAAGGCCCGCTGCAGCCGACCGAGCGCGCCGCTGGACCTGGCGATCATGGGCCAGGGCTTCTTCCAGATTCAGACCGCGAACGGCACGCGCTACACGCGCGACGGCCGGTTTGCGAAGGACAACCAGGGGCGAGCTCGTCACCCAGTCAGGCGACCCGGTTCTGGACGCGTCGTCCGCGCCGATCAGCCTGAACCCGCAAGGCGGGACGCCGATGATCGGCGGCGACGGCACCATCACCCAGACCGTGCCGGGCCAAGCCAACGCGCAGGTGGTTGGGCGGGTTGGCGTGGTCAGCTTCGCGGACATGAGCCAGCTCTCGAAGGAGGGCGACGGCTATTATTCGGAAGCGAGCGGACAGACGGCGCAGCCGGTCACCAGCCAGGTCCTGAGGCAGGGCATGCTCGAGGGCTCGAACGTGCAGCCGATCCTGCAGGTCACCGACCTGATCCGCATCAGCCGCGCCTACGACATGGTCGCCAACCTGATGAACTCCGCCGCCAGCCTTTCTGAGACCGCGGTCCAGAAGCTTGGCTCCGTGACGATCCAGTAGAGGAGCTTGAACGCCGATGATGGCGCTACGCACCGCCGCGACGGGCATGGCCGCTCAGGACCTGAACGTCGACGTTATCTCGAACAACATCGCCAACATGAACACGGTCGGCTTCAAGAAGGGTCGCGCCGAGTTCGAGGACCTGATCTACCAGACCATCGAGCAGCCGGGCTCGCAGTCGTCGACGCAAGGCACGATCGTCCCCACCGGCGTGCAGGTCGGCGCCGGCGTGAAGGCCGGCTCGGTCTATACCATCGGCACTCAGGGCTCGCTGACCCAGACCGGCAACCCGCTGGACCTGGCGATCCAGGGACCCGGCTACTTCCAGGTGCTGATGCCCGATGGCCAGACCGCCTTCACCCGCGCCGGCAACTTCTCGGTGAACGCGCAGGGGCAGCTGGTGACAGCCGACGGCTTCCAGGTGATCCCGCAGATCCAGATCCCGCAGGGCGCGACCAACGTCACCATTTCGCAACGCCGGCCAGGTGCAGGTGACGGTAGCCGGCAACACCGCCCCACAGCAGGTCGGGCAGCTGCAGCTGGCGACCTTCTTCAACGACGCCGGCCTGAACCCGCAGGGCAACAACCTCTTCACCCAGACCGACGCCTCGGGCGCGCCGACCACGGGCAACCCCGGCGTCCAGGGCCTGGGAACCGTGCTGCAGGGCTATACCGAGGCCTCGAACGTCGACCCCGTGAGCGAGATCACCGCCCTGATCGTGGCTCAGCGCGCCTACGAGATGAACTCCAAGGTCATCACCACGGCCGACCAGATGCTGCAGACCAACACGCAGATGAAGACCTAAGGTCATGCCGCGGGTTGCGTTCATCGGTATCGCGTTGGCGCTGCTCGCGGCCGGACCGGCGCTCGCCGGCCAGCCGGTCGAGCTTCGCCCGCAGCTGGACGCGTCGGGCCCGATCACGCTGGGCGTCCTCTTCGACAACGCCGGCGCCGCCGGCGCGGTTGTGATCGGCAGCGGCGCGCCGCCCGGGCTGAGCGCGGTGCTCGACGCCGGCGTGGTGCAGCGGCTGGCCCGCGACCACGGTCTCGACTGGAGCAACCCCGCGGGCATGACCCGCATCATCGTTCCCAACGCCGCCGGCGCGGCCGGCGGCGCGCAGATGAGCGAGGTCCTGACCTACGCGCGGAGCATCATGGCCGGCGAGGTGGTCCAACCCGCCGATCTCGCTTTCGCCAAGGTGCCGAAGTTCCAGGTCCCGGCCGATGCGCCGCGTGATGCCGAGGACGTGATCGGCAAGGTGGCCCGCCGGCCGTTGCGCGACGGCGCGCCGGTGGCGGCTCACGATCTCGGCCTCGCGCTGGTGATCAAGCGCGACGACGTCGTGCAGGTGACCTACCACGACGAAGGCATCAGCCTCGTCTTGCAGGGCAAGGCGATGGCGGACGCGGCGGGCGGCGAGCCGATCGCGATCGAGAACACCATTTCGAAGAAGGTCATCCAGGCCGTCGCCACCGGTCCCGATCAGGCCGTCGTCGGTCCGGAAGCCGAGGCGATCCGCGCCGCCCAGGCCGTCACCCCGAGCCAGCTCGCCGCCATCCCCTAGCCTCGTGAGTTCCCACATGCGCCGTTTCGTCCTCATCGCCCTTCTGTCCGCGGCGGTTCCCCTCACCGCCTGCGGCAGCGTCCGGGAGGCGGCCCTGGGCCCAAGACTTTCTCGCACAAGGGATCCGGCGATCGTCGCGCCACAAAGCCTCGACGCGGCCGCGATCGGAGCGGCCGCGGCGCGCGTCCCTCCGCCGCAGCCGGCCTCGCCCAATTCGCTCTGGCGCACGGGCGCACGCGCCTTCTTCAATGATCAGCGCGCGAGCAAGGTCGGCGACATTCTGACGGTACTGATCAACATCGACGACAGCGCCAAGACCTCGAACGCAACGACGGCGACCAAGACCGACACGAACGCGGCTGGGATCAGCAATTTCTTTGGCCTGGAGACGATCCTGAAGAAGGCGCTGCCGCCGGGGTTCGACCCCACGAAGGCGATCGCGACCAATACAAGCCTGGCCGCCGCCGGCACCGGCGGGATCGTGCGACAGGAGCAGATCACGCTGACCATCGCCGCGATCGTCACCGGCGTCTTGCCGAACGGAAACCTGGTCATCGAGGGGAGCCAGGAGGTCAGGACCAACAACGACACCCGCGTGCTGACCGTCTCGGGCATCGTCAGGCCCGAGGACATCACCTCGACGAACACAGTCCTGCACACCCAGATCGCGGAGGCGCGGATCGACTACGGCGGTCGCGGCGACGTGAGCGCGGTGCAGAAAGCCGGCGTCGGAACGTCGCTGTTGCAGCGGTTCTACCCGTTCTGACGCCGGGAGCTCGCCGATCACGTCCGGATTCTGGGAAGTTAGGCTGGGACGCTAGAGCGCCCTTAAGCCCCCGACGGTATTGTCGAGGCCAAGCGCTCCTAAGGCGGCGCGGACGATGCCTTCGGCGTCGAGGCCGGCCTTGGCGTACATGATCTCCGGCTTGTCCTGGTCCTGGAAGATGTCGGGCAGCGTCAGCGTGCGCACCTTGAGGCCGCGGTCGAGCGCGCCGCGCTCGGCCAGCCGCGTGCAGCACGAAGGCGCCGAAGCCGCCCATCGCGCCCTCCTCGACCGTGATCAGCGCCTCGTGCTCGCGGGCGAGCCGCAGGATCAGGTCCATCGTCGAGCGGCTTGGCGAAACGGGCGTCGGCGACGGTGGCCGGATAGCCGCGCGCGGCCAGCAGGTCGGCGGCCTTGCAGCGCCTCGGCGAGGCGCGTGCCGAACGAGAGGATCGCCACCGCCGAGCCTTCGCGCAGGATGCGGCCGCGGCCGATCTCGAGCGGCTCGGGCGCAGTCGGGGATCTCGACGCCGACGCCGTCGCCGCGCGGATAGCGGAAGGCGCTCGGCCGGTCGTCGATGGCGACGGCGGTGGCGACCATGTGCGCCAGCTCGGCCTCGTCGGCCGCGCGCCATCAGCACGAAGCCCGGCAGCTGGCCGAGGTAGCCGACGTCGAAGCTGCCGGCGTGGGTCGGGCCGTCGGCGCCGACCAGCCCGGCGCGGTCGATGGCGAAGCGCACCGGCAGGCGCTGGATCGCCACGTCGTGCACCACCTGGTCGTAGCCGCGCTGCAGGAAGGTGGAGTAGATCGCCGCGAACGGCTTCATGCCGTCGGCGGCGAGGCCGGCGGCGAAGGTCACCGCGTGCTGCTCGGCGATGCCGACGTCGAAGGAGCGGTCGGGGAAGCGCTTGGCGAACATGTCGAGGCTGGTGCCCGACGGCATGGCCGCGGTGATGGCGACGATCTTGTCGTCCTTCTCGGCCTGCTTGATCAGCTCGTCGGCGAACACCCTGGTGTAGCTCGGCGCGTTGGCCTGCGACTTCGACCTGCTGGCCGGTGATGACGTCGAACTTCTGCACCCCATGGTACTTGTCGGCGGCCGCCTCGGCCGGGCCGTAGCCCTTGCCCTTCTGCGTCACCACGTGGACCAGCACCGGCTTGTCCTTGATGTCCCGGACGTTCTTCAGCACCGGCACCAGGTGGTCGAGGTTGTGGCCGTCGATCGGGCCCGACGTAGTAGAAGCCCAGCTCCTCGAAGAAGGTGCCGCCGGTGGCCATGCCGCGGGCGTATTCCTCGGTCCGCCGGCCATCACTTCCTTGAGCGGCCGCGGCAGGATGCCGGCGATGCGCCGTGCCGAAGTCGCGGAACGAGCTGGTAGGCGCCGCCGGAGACCAGGCCGGCCAGATAGGCGCTCATCCCGCCCACCGGCGGGGCGATCGACATGTCGTTGTCGTTGAGGATGACGATCAGCTGCTTGGTGGTGTCGGCGGCGTTGTTCATCGCCTCGTAGGCCATGCCGGCGCTCATCGAGCCGTCGCCGATGACGGCGATCACCTTGTTGTCGTCCCCGCGCTGGTCGCGCGCGACGGCGAAGCCGAGCGCGGCCGAGATCGAGGTCGCCGCATGCGCCGCGCCGAACGGGTCGTAAGCGCTCTCGGCGCGCTTGGTGAAGCCGGAAAGGCCGCCGCCCTGGCGCAGGGTGCGGATGCGGTCGCGGCGGCCGGTGAGGATCTTGTGCGGATAGGCCTGGTGGCCGACGTCCCAGATCAGGATGTCGCGGGGCGTGTCGAACACGTGGTGCAGGGCGACCGTCAGCTCGACGACGCCCAGGCCCGCGCCCAGATGCCCGCCGGTCTGCGAGACCGCGTCGATGGTCTCGGCGCGCAGCTCGTCGGCCAGCTGGCGCAGCTCGACTGAGCGTGAAAGCCGCGCGTGTCGGCCGGGCGGTCGACCGTGTCGAGCAGCGGGGTTGGGGAGGACATGCGGGAATCTGGCTCGAGACTCCTGCGGCGGCTGAGCCCCGAGGGTCGAGCTGCAGCTTCGCCGCGTCTAGCACGAAATCGACGCTGGCGCGCAGAGTATTCGGCGCGCGGACCGAACGGTTCCAGGTGGGCCTTGGTCTGGTCGGCCAGCAGTGCGACCCGTTCCTTGGCGCGCGTGCGACGCCCAGCAGTGTGACGTAGTTCGCCTTGCCCTTGGCCGGCGTCCTTGCCGCCGGCGGCCTTGCCGAGCAGGTCCGCGTCGCCTTCGACATCGAGCAGATCGTCGACGATCTGGTAGGCGAGGCCGAGATCCTGGGCGAAGCCCATCGAGCGCGTGCCGCTCGCATCGCTTGGCCTGGCCATGCACCAGCGGCAGCTCGAAGGCGCAGGCGATCAGCGCGCCGGTCTTCATTCGCTGCATCCGCGCCACCGCGCCAAGGTCGTCGCGCGACGCCCAGCAAGTCGATCATCTGGCCGCCGGCCATGCCCTTGCGCGCCGGCCGCGACCGCCAGCTTGGCGCACCAGCTCGGCGCGCACGGCGCCGTCGGGATGGGTGTCCGGGTGGGCCAGGATCTCGAAGGCGGCCGTCTGCAGCGCATCGCCGACCAGCACGGCGGTCGCCTCGTCGTAGGCGCGGTGCACGGTCGGGCGGCCGCGGCGCATGTCGTCGTCGTCCATGCACGGCAGGTCGTCGTGGACCAGGCTGTAGGCGTGGATGCACTCCAGCGCGCAGGCGGCGCGCAGAACCTGGCGCGCCTCGAGCGTCGAACAGGCCGCCCGGTCTCGAGGACGAAGAACGGGCGAAGGCGCTTGCCGGGCCCGAGCGCCGCATAGCGCATCGCCTCGGTCAGCCGCTGTTCCGGTCCGTCGGCGCGCGGCAGGAAGGCGTCCAGCGCCACGGTGACCAGATCGGCGGCCTCGGTCAGTTTGCTCGCGAGCGCCGCGCTCATGCTGGCCCCGCCCCCTCTCTTTCAGGAAAACTCGGCCGGTTCGACGCCGGCGGCCCCTTGCGGCCCGACCACGATCTTTTCGACCCTGAGCCTCGCCGCTTCGAGCTTCGCCTCGCAGTGGGCCTTCAGCAGCGCGCCGCGCTCGTACATTTCGATCGATTGTTCCAGCGCCGCCTGGCCGGATTCGAGCTTGTCCACGATCGCTTCGAGCTCGGCAAGCGCCTGCTCGAACGACATCGCGGCGATGTCCGGCGCTGTCTGCGGCGGGTCCGACATGGCGCTTTGAAAGCCCTTTCCGACATCGGAGTTTAGGCGTCGGCTGGTCGCTGGGCAACGCAGGCGGGGCAGTTTATTCGAGCGGCGCGCTTGCGAGTTGCGGAGCTTGAAGAGGACCACGGTTGTCGGAGGACGTCAGCATAAGGCCGCCGGTATCCCGCGAGCTCGAACTCGCGGAGCGCGCCTCGCCCGAGGCGGCCGCCAGCGAGATCGATCAGGCCGCATCCGAGGCCGAGTACGAGCGCTTCATCTGGGCCAACCTCAGACGCAACTACGTCGCCAACTACTTGCACGGCATGCTGGGGATGACCGGCTTTCGGCTGGTCAACGCGGCGACCTTCGTGCCGGCCTACCTCTACATTCTGGCGACCCAGAGCGTGGGCGCCCTGCCAGCGGTGCTGCGCCACTTCGCCAACCCGAACGCCATCGTGGGCCTCGGCCTCTCGCTGCAACAGGTCGGCCAGGTGGTCTCGCCGATCGTCGGCGCCTCGCAGATCGAGCACCGCAAGCGGGTGTTGCCCGCCTCGATCCTGATGGGAACGCTCATGCGCCTGCAGGTGCTGGGGATGGCGGTGTCAGGCTGGTTCCTCGCCGGCGCGTCGTTGCTGGCCGCCACGCTGTTCTTCCTGATGCTGCTCGGCCTGTTCTCGGGCGCCCAGCGCGTGGCGTTCCAGCTGGTGCTGGGCAAGGTGATCCCAATTACCCGCCGCGGCCAGCTGCAGGCCTGGCGCAACTTCACCGGGGGAACCATCGCAGCCGCCCTCGCCTATGCCGCCGGCCGCTACATCGTCGGCAACGCCCCGATCTCGAAGAGCGTGCGCCTGTTCGGGCTGCACCTCTACCAGAACGGCTACGCCACGACCTTCTTCCTGGCCTTCGTGCTGACCAGCCTCGGCCTGACCGCCTTCCAGTTCCTGATCCGCGAGCCGGATCCGCCGCGCGTGCGCCCGCGCATGCGCGTGTCCGAGCGCCTGAAGAGCCTGCCGGCGCTGCTCGGCGCCGACCGCGGCTTTGCCTTCTTCATGCTGTCGCAGACGCTGGCGGTGGCCGGCCGCATCGCCCAGCCGTTCTACATCCTCTACGCCGGCCACATGCTGCACTCGCTGAGCGGCGCGGTGATCGGCATCCTGGGCCTCGCCAACCTCGGCGCGGACACGGCGTCCAACCTGCTATGGGGTTATCTGGGCGACCGGTCGGGCTTTCGCTCCAGCTTCCTGATCGCGCTCATCCTCTGGATCGCTGGCACGGCGCTCCTGATGGTCAGCCACTCGATGCCGCCGATCTTCATCGCCTTCTGCGCATTGGGCGCGGCCAACTCGGGCTACCAGATGAGCTCGCAGACCATGGTGCTGGAGTTCGGGCTGCGGGAGGACATGGCGATGCGGCTCGCCTTCTCCTCGACCGCCGAAGGGATCATGGCCTCGGCCGGCCCGCTGATCGGTGGCCTGATCGCCGCCGTAGCCGGTTACATGGTTGTCTTCTCGGCTTCCATCGGCTGCGAGATCGCCGCGCTCGCGGTGCTGGTGTTCCTGGTCGAAGAGCCCAGGCTCCGCCGGCTGCGCGGGCCGCCGACCCCGGTGAACCAGATCGGCTCGGGTTGAGCGCCTAGCGAACGAACCCAGCCTCGGCGAAGTCAACCATGCGATTGATCAGCGCGTCGGTGTCGTCCTCGGCCGTGAGGCCCTCCGAGAGGGTGTGCAGGCGGTCGAGCTCGGCGAAGCGGTTGTTGTGGATCAGGCCGAGAACGAAGTGCAGACGCCAGTAGACCTCCTCGGGCGGAAGGTCGGGTCGCGCCGCGAGCAGCGCATCGGCGAAGCGGCGCAGGTGCGAGACGTCGGAGCGCAGCGCTTCGCGCATCTCTTCGGTTCCTTCCCCACGCGCCCGGATGAGAAACTGCAGCGAGATGCGGCGATCGCTGGCCGGCGCGAGCCAGCGGACCGGCGGGGCGATCAGGGCCGCAAGGATGTCGCGAACCGGCGGCTTGCCCTGGTGACGGTCGGACGCCTCGTGCAGCATGCGCGCCCGCGCCCGGTTCAGCTCCGCCGTGCGCTTGCGGAAGATCTCGAACAGCAACGCGTCCTTGGAGCGGAAATGGTAGTTCACCGAGGCTAGGTTCACGCCGGCGTCGGCGGTGATGTCGCGCACCGAGACCTTCTGGAAGCCATGCACCGCGAACAGCCGCTCGGCGGCGGCGAAGACCAGCGCCTTGGTTTGGGCGTGGACCTCCGGGTCGGGCGGGACGAGGGCGGCGTCGGTCAAGGGGCGCGAGGCTTTTGGAGGCAGTGTTGCAGCGCGGGAGTCTTAGGGCCGAGCACCGTGCGGCGCAAACGGCCGGAGCCTCCCTCAACGCGCACGCAGGATCACCAGCGACACGTTATCCGGGGCGCCTCGATCGAGGCAGGTCGACAGGAACGAGTCCGCCGTCTCCTCCAGCACAGCGCCTTGCAGCCCGGCCAGGAGTTCGGCGTCGCTCACCAGGCGCGTCAGCCCATCGCTGGCCAGCAGGAAGACGTCGCCCGACCTGACATCGCCCTCGACGGTGTCGAGCTCGAGGGTCGCATCCACCCCCACTGCCCGGGTGATGACGTTGGCGTTCGGATGACGCTCGGCGTCGGCCTGAGCAATCTCGCCAAGATCGACCAGCTCCTGCACGAGGCTGTGATCGCGGGTCAGCTGCTGTAGTGCGCCCGCCCGCGCACGGTAGATGCGGCTGTCGCCGGCCCAGAGGCAGACGAACGCAGCCTCACCAGCCAGCAAGGCCACCACCGTGCTGCCGATGGTGCGGCCGCCGGACCCCTCCGACGCCATCGCGATCAGCAGCTTGTTGACGCCCGCGAGCGCCCGTCCGGCCGCGGCGGCGCGCTCGGCAGGCGCCAGGCCCGGACCGAGCTTGGCCAGGCTCTCGACCACCAGCGCGCTGGCCACCTCGCCGGCGTCATGGCCGCCCATGCCGTCGGCGACGGCCCACACGCCCAGCTCGGGCCGCGACAGCACGGCGTCCTCGTTGATCCGCCGCCGACAGCCGACATGAGTGCGCACCGCGCATTCAAAGGGCATGAATCTCGCTCCCGAGAAGTCTTCAACCGCTAGGCGGCTAGCAATGGACCAACAAGAGCGCTTACCTTGAGATGAAGAGGCTTGACAGGCAAATGGTCGATACGCCGACGAAAACGCCTTACCACGCCAAAGCCCTGCCCGAGGGCTCGATCCTGCGCGAGTGGAAACTGGAGAGCGTGCTTGGGGTCGGCGGCTTCGGCATCGTCTACCGCGGCCGCGGCGTCTACTTCGATGAAGTCGTAGCGATCAAGGAGTACTTTCCGAGCGCGATCAGCGACCGGCAGGACGGCGAGACCGTCACGCCGACCGACTCCTCCTCGGAGGAGGTCTACGCGCTGGGCCTAAAGAAGTTCGTCGAAGAGGCGAAGATCCTCTGGAACCTCTCGAAGCCCGAGCGGCACCCGAACATCGTGGCGGTCAAGAGCCTCTTCGAGATCCACGGCACCGCCTACATGGTCATGGACTTCGAGAAGGGCGTCTCGCTGTCGCAGATGCTGCGCAACGGCCAAACCTTCGACGAGGCGAGCCTGCTCGGTTTGCTGCGTCCGATCGCCGAGGGACTCGATCGGGTGCACAAGGCCGGCGTCATCCACCGCGACATCAAGCCCGCCAACATCCTCGTCGATGACGACGGACGTCGGCCGGTGCTGATCGACTTCGGTTCGGCCCGCTTCGAGTCCGGGCAGGCCACCAGCACCCAGGTCACCTTCTACACGCCGCCCTATGCGGCGATCGAACAGTACGTGAAGACCTTTCCGCAGGGGCCGTGGACGGACATCTATGCGCTGGGCGTCGCGCTCTACCAGTGCGTGACCGGCGAGAAGCCCGGCGATGCACTGGAGCGCATGCACGGCGGCCCCGGCGAGCCGCTCTCGGCGCGCGAGAGGCCGGGGTTCAGCCGCACCTTCACCCGCGCGGTCGACGCGGCGATGGCCCTTCGCCCGTCCGAGCGTCCGCAGTCGATGCCGGAATGGCTGAAGATGTTCGAGCCGGGCTACGACACGCCGTACGACGAGCCAACGCGGATCAGCGTCAGCGGGCGGATGCGGCCCGCGAAGGCGGCGCCGGAAGAAGCCGCACCGGCGGTCGTGGACGCGCCGGCTGCGACTGCCGTGGACTCCGAAACGCCCGCCGCCGCTGACGTCGGAACCCCTGCCGAACCTCCCAAGCGCCGATCGCCGCCTTGGCCCTTGCTGGCCGGCGCAGCGGTCGTGCTGCTGGCCGCCGGCGCCGGCGGGGCGGGCTATCTCTACCTGCAGGCGCATCACCACGGCCCGCTTCTGGCCCCGGCGGGCAAAGCCGCGCCAGCGACGCCTGCGGCGTCCGCCGCCGCCGTAGCCGCCGCGCCAGCGGCGGCCGCCGTTCCCTCGCTGCAGCCCATCCAGGACGCTGCGGCGGGCCTGGTCGCCGACGCACAGCACGCCGGGCGGCCGCGCCAGGAGCTTGGCGCGCTGAGCGAAGCGAACAGCAAGATCGATGCGCTGGCCGCGCAGATCCATACAGTCCCGGCCGCCGCCGCACCGCCGCTCGTCACCCAGCTGGACGGCCTCGCCGTCGGGATGGCGCGGACGGAGACGGCCGCGCTGTCGCGCGCGGCGCAGGCGCAGACGCGCGAAGTCACGAGCACCCTGGGCGACGCGTCCGAAGGGGCGGCCGCGGTCGCCGCCATCCGCCAGGCGCGGGCCAACCTCGCATCAGCCAGCGCCGCAGCGAGCTCGGGCGCCGACCCGGTGGCCGCCATCGACGCCGCGCGCCGGTCGATACCCGCCTACGCGGCCTTCGCCGCCGCCTATGCTCGGGCGACGCCGCTCTATGCCGCGGTCAAGCGCGCCGCCATCCCGCCCGTGGCCGCGCAGGCGCGCGCCTACGCCGGGCAGATCGCGGCCCTGGCGTCCGCCGCCCCGCACCCCTGGGTGTTCGCCTCGGCCGGCCGCAAGCAGGCCTACCAGGACCTGCAGAGCGATGCCGCGCGCGCCAAGACGCTGGAGGCGCAGGTCGAGCAGCTGGCGCAGGCCGCCAATGGCCAGAACGATCTGGCGCAGATCAGCGCCTCGCTGTCGCAGGTCACCGAGGCCAAGGGCGCGCTCGCCAGCCTCTACGCCTCGGCGAACGCCACCGCGCAGGCCAACAAGTAGGCGCGTCGCGAGGTCAGGCCCGGGTCGCGATCGAGACGGTCAGCCGGTTGGTCGGTTTGAACGCGGCGCCCGGCTCGATCCTCGGCGTTTCGTAGCACACGTCCGCCGCGAGCTTGCGCATCAAGGCGATGCCGAGGCCGCCCAAGGGCGCCGTCTCGAGCGAGGTGAACGGCGCGGGCAGCGGCGCCTCGAGCGGGTTGAAGGCAATGCCGTCGTCCTCGACGGTGAGAACCACCGCGTCCGGCCGCAAGGCCACGCGCACCGCAATCGTTTCGCCCGACCCGGACGTGAGGCCATGGCGGACGATGTTGGAGACGATCTCTTCGAACACGACTTCGAGCCGGTTGATCACCAGCGGGTCAAGCGCCCGTGGCGCGAGGTAGCGCAAGATCGCAAGACGCCCGTCCTCGATCGCCGCCAGCCGACCGTCCAGCAGCAGGCGCAGTTCGCCGTCCACGACGACGGACTCTCTCAAACCGGGGGAGGCGGGCGCTGGCTTCGACGCAGTCATCCAGCCACGAGAGCGAGCGCTTCGGCCTCACCCCCGACCAGGGGCACGATGTCGCCGAAACCCATGGTCTCGATGATCTCCGCGACCGCGGGCCTCGCGCCATACATGACGAGTTTTGCCCCGCGCCAGGACAGCGCGCGCGCGGTGCTGATGAACATGCGCACGCCAAGCGACGCCAGGAAAGTCAGCTCGGAGAGGTCGACGATTGTGCTCACACCGCCCGGAGCGATCGTGCCCGAGAACTGCGTCTCGATGACGTCGGCCCCCATGGCGTCCAGCCTGCCGAGCAGGCTGACCTTCTTCACGCCGTCGATCTCGCTGACCCGCATTTCCATTCGAAGGTTCCTTCGGCGCTCGCGTTCCTAGTCGAAGGTCATGACGACCAGCGAGAAGTCGTCGTCAAATCCGCCCGGCCGGGCCGCTTCGGTCACGTCCCTGAAGATCGTCTGGCACTTGGTCAGTCCTTCGCCGGCTGGCTTGCGGATCAGGGGCAGAAAGTCGTTCAGCCCCCATTCTTGGCCGTCCTTTGTGACAATTTCAAAAACCCCGTCGCTGAACAGGAAGAGCGACGCGCCCGCCGGGACAACGACTGCATCGGCGACAAAGACCTTGCCCGGCGCCGCGCCGATGAGCCCGTTCTTGGTGCGCAGCGGCACGAGGTCGCCGCCCGCGGGCGGTGCGAGGAAGGCCGGATGGTGGCCGGCGCTGGCGTAGGCAAGGCGGTGTGAGCGGCGGTCGAACACGCCGTACCACACGGTGAAGTACATCTCGGCGTGCTGTTCCATCTGGAACATCGCGTTCAGCGTGGCCAGCACCTGGGCGGGATCGGCCATGTCCGTGCTGGGCAGCGCGTGCTGGCGGAGCAGGTTCATCACCGTCACGCTGTGCATGGCCGCCCCGGCGCCGTGGCCGGAGACGTCGACGAGATAGGCCAGGAAGAGATCGTCGGTCAGAGGCCCGTAGCCGAACGCATCGCCCCCTAGCTTTGTCGACGGCTGGTAGAGCCAGTCGGCGCGGATCGGGGCCTGGGCGAGCGGCGGCGGCAGCAGCGCCTCGACGTAGGCGCTGGCCCGCGCCAGATCCCGATCCAGCTGATCGGCCTGCACGACCTCGAGGCATGTGCGCCACTCGTGCTTCAGCGACACGCGCCCGACGCGCAGGACCGCGCCCACCGGCAGTGACGCCTTGCCGGTCAGCTGTGCTCCGTCGACGAAGGTGCCGTTGGTCGAATTCAGGTCGGAGACGACCAGCTCCTCGCCCTCGACCGCAACGCGGCAGTGGGCGCGGGACACTTCGGTGTCGGCCAGGATGATGTCGGCCGGAGCGGCCCGCCCGATGACCGCGCCGGCGGAGCCGACGAGGTGGCGACGGAGGAGGCCGTGGCCGTCCACCAGCTCGAGACAATGGACGCGCTCGTCGAGCCGCTCGTCGCGGCCGCGCGCCTGCGTGACGATTCTGGTCTGGTCCTCGTCCAATCTTACCTGCGCGTTCTCAAGCGGTTGGAGCCGAAAGCTGCATTCGAGTCGACAAAAAACGGTGGCGGACAACGTACAATGCTGCTTGGCTACGGCAAAGACTGGGGGACGTCCGATGGCCGACACCAACAACCCAACCGAACCCGAGGCCGTGCCGAGCGAGCCCGAAGCGCCAGCAGCGGCAGCGCCCGCGCCGGCGCCGCCGCCGCAACCGGCTCGGGGTGGTGGCGGCGGGGTCATCGTCCTCATCCTCCTGCTTCTGGTGTTGCTGCTCGGCGGCGGGGCGGCGGGCGCTTGGTTTTTCTGGCTGCCGCATCACCCGATGCCGGCCCTGTCGACGCTCAAGCTGCCGTTCCTGCCGCATCCGACGCCAGCGCCGGGGACCTCCAGCACCGCGCCAGCGCCTGCACCGGTCGTGGCCCAGCAGCCGGCCCCCGTCGCATCGTCCGCCGCCGCGTCGTCGGCCGCAGCGCCGTCGGGCGCGGCCCCCCCGTCGTCGCAGGTCGCAGCCATCCCAGGCGCCCCGGCGGCGCCCGTGCAGGAAGACGCCGCGGGCCTGCTCGCCGACTCCCAGCACGCAGGCCTGCCACGCGACACGCTCGCTACGCTGGCGGCCGAGAACGGCAAGCTCGTTGCGGCGACTCCCGATCAAACCAACGCGCTGGCCATGGCCATGGCGCGGGACGAGGCCGCCATGCTCGCTCGCAGCGCCGCGGCCCGCGAGCACGAGGTCGACAACACGCTGGGCTCATGGGGCGGCGGAGGCGGCGCGATCGTGAGCGTGCGTCGCGCGCGCACGAACCTGGCCTCAGCGATCGCGGCCGTGAATCGCGCGCCGGACGGCGCGTCGGCAATCGATGCCGCGCGTCGGGCGGTCGCCGCCTATCCGGCCTTCGCCAACGCCTACGCGGTGGCCACACGCTACTACGTCCCGGCCAAGCGGGCGCAATTCTGGGAGGTGGCGGGCCAATGCCGCTCGCTCGCCAACGGAATCTACGCCTATGCGGCCAACGCCAAGGCCGGCGGGGTGTTCGCCACTACCGGCCGGCGGCAAGCCTTCCAGGAGATGCAGGACAACGTCGCCCGCTCCCAAGGTTTCATCGGCGAGCTGAACCAGCTGGCCGACTATGAGCGCGGCGAGGTCGACCTCGGCCGGCTGAACGGAAACCTCGACCGGGTGCAGGGGATCAAGCAGCAGCTCTATCGCCTCTACGCCGTCTCCGGCGACCTGTACGCGGCGAACAAGTAGGACGCCTGAGCGCCAGATCCTCCACCGCAGGGGGAGGAGCTGGAGCCCTAGCCGCGCACCAGCTCGCGCATGGCCTTGTCGAGGCCTTCGATGGTCAGCGGGTACATCCGGTCGTTGATGAGCTGGCGGATGACCTCGATCGAGGGCGTGTAGTCCCAGTGGCGCTCGCCGGCGTCGGGTTCAGCCAGACGACGCTGTTGTAGATACTGGCCGACGCGGTCGAGCCAGACGGCGCCCGGCTCCTCGTTCCAATGCTCCACCGAGCCGCCCGGATAGGTGATCTCGTAGGGGCTCATGGTCGCATCGCCGACGAAGATCACCTTGTAGTCGCGGCCGTACTTGTTGAGCACGTCCCAGGTCGTCGATCTTCTCGACGTGGCGGCGGCGATTGTCCTTCCACACCGCTCTCGTAGAGGCAGTTGTGGAAGTAGAAGAACTCCATGTTCTTGAACTCGGTCTTCGCGGCGCGAGAACAGCTCCTCGCAGACCTTGATGTGGCTGTCCATCGAGCCGCCGATGTCGAAGAACAGCAGCACCTTGATGGTGTTGCGCCGCTCCGGCTGCATGATCAGGTCGAGATAGCCCTTGTTGGCCGTCTCCTTGATCGTGCCCTTCATGTCGAGCTCGTCCGGCGCGCCCTGGCGGGCGAACTTGCGCAGGCGGCGCAGCGCGACCTTGATGTTGCGGGTGCCGAGCTCGACCTGGTCGTCGAGGTTCTTGTACTCGCGCTTGTCCCAGACCTTGATCGCCTTGCCGTGGCGGCCCTTGTCCTGGCCGATGCGGATGCCCTCGGGGTGGATAGCCGTTGGCGCCGAAGGGCGAGTTGCCGCTCGTTGCCGCGGCCGCGCTTGCCCTCGCCGTCCTCGTCGCCCTCTCGCCGCGTTCCTTCGCCTCGCGCATGCGCTCCGGCAGCATCTCCATCAGCTTGTCGAAGCCGCCCATCTCCTCGATCTGCTTCTTCTCCTCCTCGGTGAGGAACTTGTCGGTCAGGGCTTTCAGCCATTCGGCCGGCATGTCCTTGGCCATGCCCAGCTGGACCAGCTCCAGCCCCTTGAACACGTGGCCGAACACCAGGTCGAAGCGGTCGAGGTGCTTCTCGTCCTTCACCAGCGTCGCGCGCGACAGGTAGTAGAATTCCTCGACCGACGCTCGATCACGTCGCGATCCATGCGCCTCCATGAGCATGAGGTATTCCTTGAGCGTCACCGGCACCTTGGCCTGCTTGAGCTCGTGGAAGAAGGTCTGGAACATCGACGTTGGGCCTATTCGAACGGTTGTTTGTCGGAAGATGAGGGGCGCCGCGGCCCCTGTCCAGCATCCATTGCGCCGCTAGGAGCCTGGCCGGGCCAGGATGAACTCGTGGTCGCGGGTTTCGCCAACGGAAAAGGCATAGTCGCCAACCTTTGAGAATCCATAACGTGCGTAGAGCCGTTGGGCGCCCAGGTTCTCAGACCAGACGCCGATCCAGAGCCGGCGGCCGGGCCGTTCGAGCCAGCCGAGCGTCTGCTCGAGCAATCTCACGCCGAGGCCGGCGCCTTGCATTTCGGCGCGCACATAGAGCCGCCAGAGCTCGCCGCAACCGTCGGTGACCTGGGGATGCGGCAAGTGGCAGGGCCCGGCGAGGGCGTAGCCGACCAGCGCTGCGTCGGTCTCGGCGACCCAGAGGCCGAACGCCGGATCGATGGCCCAGTCCGCATAGAGCCCAGGCTCGTGCGCCTCGTCGAGGAAAGCGGCCAGATCCTCGGCCGGGTAGCGGCGCCCGAAAGTCTCGGTAAAGGTGTCGCGGCCGAGCACGGTCAGGGCGTCGGCGTCGGTGGCGGTTGCGCGGCGAATGCCTATGACAGGCGCTTCAGGGATCGCTTTCTCCCTCTCGCGTCGAATTGATGCGTTCGCGACCGCGCGGCCGATAGCCTAGACTGCGGGCGATGGCCACCGCCCTCTATACGCACCCAGACATGCTGGACCACGCGCCGGGCCGCAACCATGCGGAGCGGCCGGAACGCTTAAGCGCCGTGCTGGGCGCCCTGAAGGCGAGCGGCTTGCATCTCGAGCCGCGCGCCGCGCCCCTGATTACCCGCGCCGACCTCGACCGCGTTCACGACCCGGCGTTCGTGGATGCGATGTTCGCGATCGCCCCGGCCGAGGGCCTGGTCCGCATCGACGCCGACACCGCGATCTCACCGGGAAGCCTGACCGCCGCGCGGCGCGCGGCCGGCGCGGTGGCCGAAGCCGTTCGCGCGGTCGCCCGCGGCGAGATCGACCGCGCCTTCTGCGCCGTGCGCCCCCCCGGTCACCACGCGGAGCCGCGACGCGCCATGGGCTTTTGCCTGTTCTCCAATGTCGCGATCGCCGCTCGCGTGGCGCAGAGCGAGGAGCTCGCCCGCGTCGCCGTCGTCGACTTCGACGTCCACCACGGCAACGGTACGCAGGCCGTCGTGCAGGACGACCCGAGCCTCTTCTTCGTCTCGGTGCACGAGTGGCCCGCCTACCCGGGCAGCGGCCTCCCCTCCGAGCGCGGCGTCGGCAACGTGATCAATTCGACCGTGCCGCCCGGCAGCCCGCGCGAGCGCTGGCGCGCCGCGTTCGAGGCGCTGATGGCGCCACTGGACGCCTTTCGACCGGACCTGGTCCTGATCTCCGCCGGATTCGACGCCCACGCGCGCGACCCGTTGGCGCAGCAGGCGCTGGAGGCCGAGGACTACGCCTGGGCCACGCGCGCCGTCGTCGAGGTCGCGCGCCAGCACGGCCAGGGCCGTATTGTCTCCTCGCTCGAGGGCGGCTACGACCTGGAGGCGCTGGGCCGCTCGGCCGCCGCCCACGTGCGGGCGCTTGAGGAGGCATGACGGGCGACGGCCGTTCGCCAAATCGGCGAGCCGGCCCTCGTCCCAAAAAGGGGGTATGGGCAAGGGCGCGAACGGAGCAGGGACGATCGTGCTCGCGCGCCACGGCGAGCCGGCCCTGTCACGCAAGACGCTGCTCAGCGCTGTTGACTACGCGGCCTGGTGGGCGGTCTACGAGGAGACCGGCCTGCTCGGCGGCCAGACGGCGCCCGAAACGCTGATCGCCCATGCCGAGGCGGCCGGCGTGATCGTGAGCTCGACCCGCCTGCGCTCGATCGAGACCGCCCGCCTCGTCGCCGGCGATCGTGAAATCGAGACGGACGCCAGACTGATCGAGGCGCCGTTGCCGCCCCCGCACTGGCCGCGCTGGATCAAGCTCAGCCCGCGGATATGGGGCGTTGTCGCGCGCTTCTGGTGGTGGTGGTTCAACCACCACGACGGGCACGAGACCCGCAAACAAGCGCAGGCGCGGGCCGAACAGGTGGCCGAGCGGCTGATCGCCGACGCCGAAGCCGGCATGAACGTGCTGGTCATCGCCCACGGCTTCTTCAACACCATGGTGCGCCTCAGCCTGCAGAAACGCGGCTGGAAGCTCGTACAGAACAACGGCTTCAAGTACTGGTCGTACACGCAGCTGGAGCGGGGGTAGCGGGGCGCTCGCCGCGCCCCGGGGGCGGAGGCTGAGCTGCATGCTGGAACGCTGGCGCGCTCACCACGTTTTGATCGTGGTATTACGCGAAAGGCGGGGTGCGGACATTGACCCTGCGTGAGCCCGGGAGCTTCATCGCCGCATGCACTCTGGACGACTCGAATATTGGCCGGGGCACCTGCAGTCCGTCTTTCGGGCCATCGGGCTGTCGATGGGCGACCGACGTCTGGTCCCCGCGATGCTGGCGTCGATTCCCGACGACCGCGGACGGATCGTCGCCGGTCACCGGGTCGCCCTGGGGTATGTCACGGGGAAGCGGCCAGGCCCCCGCTCCGGCCACTACACCGTGACCATCCTCGGTCCGCAGATCAACGCGTGCTGGAAGTTCCGGCCAATCGAGCTGGAGCAGCTCGCGCGGGAGATCACCCGGTCGCTGGCCCGCTCGCACGGGCCAAGCGGACGCTACGAGGTCGGCGTCGAGGTCTGGTGAAAAGGGCGCGGGTCAGCCCGTGATCGAATAGCCCCGACGCGTTTGTACGCCGCCGAAGGCAAGCGCCCGCGGCGTTCGATCGAGAAGGCTCCCGGATCGGGATCATCATCGTCATCATCATCATCAGCCCTGCTTTGCCGAGTGCAGGGTGGCTCGCCGAGCCGGGAACTCTTCTCAATCGAACGCGCGCGGTACTGAGACCCATTATCCACGCCCTGAGGCGCGCTCAGGAAAACGCTTAGCCGGCTTGGCCGCTGTCGCTCCGGGCAGGAACGCCGACCACGATTGACCACGAAAAACACGAAAAACACGACCGGCGGTCAGATTGAGACGCAACGCTCATCAGGCATGGCATTGTCTAGGTTCGTGCTTTTCGTGTTTTTCGTGGTTCCTGCGGCTTCGCCGCGCCCGCTAGCGCCCAGGATTCCGCTTGTTCGGAACCCGCTCTATCCTGTGATCGAGTAGCCGCCGTCCACCGCTATCGTGGCGCCGGTGACGAAGTCGGAAGCGGGGCTGGCTAGGAAGACCGCGGGGCCTTCGAAATCCTCGACCGCACCCCAGCGGCCGGCGGGCGTGCGGGCGACGACGGCGTCCGAGAACTCGGCCGAGCCCGTGCGCGCGGGCCGGGTCATGTCTGTGTCGATCCAGCCGGGCAGGATGACGTTGACCTGGATGTTGTCCGCGGCCCAGGCGGCGGCGAGCGACTTGGTGAGCTGGACGACGCCGCCTTTGCTCACCGCATAGGCCGAGACGTAGGGGGCGCCAAAGATCGAGTACATGGAGCCGATGTTGATGATCTTGCCGCCGCCGCCGGCCTGCATCACCGGATGCGCCGCCTGGCTGGCGACCAGCACGGCGGTCAGGTTGGTGGCCAGGATGCCGTTCCAGATCTCGAGGCTCATGGTCTCCGGCCGCGTGCGGCGGGCGACGCCGGCGTTGTTGACCAGCACGTCCAGCCGGCCGAACCGGGCGTTCACGGCAGCCACCATCGCCCGGCAAGCCGCCTCGTCGGCGACATCGACCTGAAGGGCGTCGGCCGTGGCGCCCAATGCTTTCAGTTCGGCCAGGGCCGCGGCGTTCTTCTCGGCGTTGCGGCCGGCGATGACCACCGTCGCGCCTGCCTTGGCGAGTCCGCGCGCGATGCCAAGTCCGATTCCGCCGTTCCCGCCGGTCACCAGCGCCACACGGCCAGCAAGATCGAATGCACTGCTCACGGAAACCCTCCCGATGGTTCGCCTTGTCAGATCTCGCCGAACGGGCGGTCTTCGACAAGGAGAGAGCGAGCCGAGCGCGTAAGCGGCTTCACGTCTTTGGCGCCTCGAGCCCCGCCAGGACGGTCTCGACCACGCCGCCCACGAACGCCTTGTCGATCGGCTCGCGGGAGTACCAGCGGCGATAGAAGAACGGGCCGTAGATGGCGGCGACGATGTCGGCGCCATGCGCGTTGGCTGCAAGCTCGCCCCGCTGCTTCGCCTGATCGATCACCGCCAGGTAGGGCGCGGCGAAGCCGGCCTGCAGCCTCGCGTGCAGCGCGGCGATCTCCGGATCGCGCTCGGCGGCGTCGACGATCGAGGGCAGGATGGTCGGCCAGCGCGCCTCGTTCAGCTGCTGGGCGAGAAAGCCGACCAGGATGGCGAGATCACCTTTCAGGCTTCCGGTGTCGGGCGGATTCAGCGGCGGCCGCAGCCGCGAGCAGGCATCGAGGAGCAGCGCTGACCGCGTCGGCCAGTGGCGATAGATCGTGGTCTTGGCGACCCCCGAGCGGCGCGAGACTTCGTCGACGCTGACGCCGCCGATGCCCGCTTCGGACATCAGCTCGAAGGTCGTCGCCAGGACAGCGTCCTTCGACCGCTGCACGCGGGCGCTCACGGGCGTGTGATCGGTCGCGTTCGCTTCCGCCATTGACTGCCCCATACGATACGGTATCGTTGCAATAGTACGATACCGTATCGTTTCAATCCTACGGGACCGTAGCACAAATCGGCGCCGACGTCGCGCCTTTGATCTGAGGACCAAGTCATGGCCGCGATCGACCCCCACCTGCGCCGGCGCGTACCGGTTTTGGACGCCGAAATCAGCTACGTCGATGTCGGCGAGGGAGACCCGATCGTGTTCCTGCATGGGAATCCGACCTCGTCCTACCTCTGGCGCAACATCGTTCCGCATGTGAGCGGGCTTGGCCGCTGCCTGGCGCCAGACCTGGTCGGCATGGGCCGCTCCAGCCGCTCGCCCACCTATTCCTACCGCTTTGCCGACCACGCCCGATACCTTGACGCCTGGTTCGAGGCGCTTGGTCTGACGAGCAACGTCACCCTTGTCGTCCACGACTGGGGCTCGGCGCTGGGGTTCCATTGGGCAAGGCGGCATCCGGAGCGGATCCGAGCCATCGCCTACATGGAGGCGATCGTGCAGCCGATGCGCTGGAAAGACTTCGGCGACGGCCCGGACAACATCTTTCGCGCCCTGCGCTCGGAGGCGGGCGAAGCGCTGGTCCTGGATCAGAACGCCTTCGTCGAACGGATCCTGCCCGGCGGCGTCCTTCGCCCGCTGAGCGACGATGAGATGGCGGTGTACCGCGCGCCATTCCAGACGCGGGAAGCGCGCTTGCCGACCCTGGTCTGGCCGCGGCAGATTCCGATCGACGGCGAGCCGGCCGACGTCGTCGCCGTCGTCGAGGCCTACGGCGCCTGGCTCTCGGCAAGCCCGATTCCCAAGCTGTTCATCGCCGGCGAGCCCGGCGCGATCCTGAATCCCGCCGGCGCTGGTCACGCTTTCTGCGCCGCCTGGCCGAACCAACGCCGCATCGCCGTCAAGGGCCGCCACTTCCTGCAGGAAGATTCGCCCGACGACATCGGCGCGGCGCTGAGGGCCTTCGTCGGCGGCCTGAACACACCGGCGCTAGGCGCCCTCGAACCCATGGAGCAGAAGCAATGACCCTCAAGCAGGACATCGACGGCTTCGTCGCCGAAACCGCTGGACGCGTCCCACCGGAGCTGATCGCCGACCTCGAGCGTTCGATCGAGCAGGTGCGCGACAGCGGGATCGAGGAGCGCGCGCTGGGCGAGGGCGACCTCGCGCCGCCGTTCACCTTGCCGAACGCACAGGGGCGGCCGGTGGCGCTGAAAGACCTGCTCCGGCGCGGGCCGCTCATCGTCAGCTTCTATCGCGGAGTCTGGTGCCCCTACTGCAACCTCGAGCTCCGCGCCTACCAGAGCATCCTCGGCCAGATTCGCGCTATCGGCGGCGACTTCGTCGCCATCTCGCCGCAGACGCCGGACAACTCCCTGAAGACCGCGGAAACCAACGCGATCGGCTTCGAGGTGCTGAGCGATCACGCCAACGGCGTCGCCGCCGAGTTCGGCCTCGCCTACCCGACGCCCGAGGCGGTCAGACGCATAACGGCGATGTTCGGCGTCGACATCGACGTCATCAACGGCGCGCCGAACAGCCAGCTGCCGGTGTCGGCGACCTACGTCATCGACGCCGATCGCCGGATCGCGCTCGCCAGCGTCGACGCCGACTTCCGCCTGCGGCTCGAGCCCACCGACGCGCTCGCCGCGCTCAAGGCGCTGGCGCGCGCGGCGGCTGCAAGCCAAGCCTGAGGAGACCCATCATGTTCGCCACCGAGATCGTCGCGACCATCATCGAACTGGTGCTGATCGCCGGCATTGGCCTTGTGCTGGCGGAGGCGGCGACCCGACCGGGGCCGCCGGCGCCAAGCCGCCTGCGCGAACGGACGGGCGACGTCCTCTTGGGGATCGCGATCTTCGTCTTCTTCTTGAGCGGCGTCACCAAGCTCATGCAGTTGCCCTTCGCCATGACCGAAATGGGTCTGCTGCATCTCACCGGCTGGAAGCTCGACCTTGTCGCCGGCGTCGAGCTGACGAGCGGCGCGCTGCTGTTCTTTCGCCCCCTGCGCTCGGTCGCGCTCCTGTTCAACTCGGCCCACTGCGGAGGCGCGATGGTCGCCCACCTCGCCGCCGGCCAGGACTTCGCCGCGGTCCCCTCGGCGGTGGTGCTAAGCCTCGTCTGGCTGGGGGCATTCCTGCGCCACCCCGAGACGTTG
This sequence comes from uncultured Alphaproteobacteria bacterium, assembly GCA_963794315.1. Classification (GTDB taxonomy): domain Bacteria; phylum Pseudomonadota; class Alphaproteobacteria; order Caulobacterales; family Caulobacteraceae; genus Poindextera. The sequence continues at coordinate 1,838,732 of CAWCDF010000002.1, read as the reverse complement.
TGGAGTCTCAGCCAGTACGCGGCTCAAGCCGCTCGCCCTGCTTGGTCAGGCTTCCGCACCGGGCCCTGAACGATGATTGCGCCCGGCCGGCCGCCTCCCCACCTCCAGGTTCGCACGATGCTGGACGACAAGGAGGCCGGCCATGGCCGATGCGAAGAAGGCGCGCGTTGTGGGGTTCAACCACGTGGCGCTGGAGGTGGGCGACATCGAGGAGGCGCTCGCCTTCTACGGCAAGCTGTTCGACTTCACCCTGCGGGGGAAGAGCAACGGCATGGCCTTCATCGACCTCGGCGACCAGTTCATCGCCTTGCAGAAGGGGCGCAAGCAGCCGGCCGACGATGGGCGCCACTTCGGCCTGGTGGTCGACGACAAGGAGGCCGTGCGCAGCGCGATGGCCGCGGCCGGCGTCGAGGCGCTGCCCGGCCCGTTCCTCGACTTCCGCGACCCGTGGGGCAACCGGATCGAGATCGTCGGCTACGACAACATCCAGTTCACCAAGGCCCCTAACGTCCTGCGCGGCATGGGCCTGGATGCGCTGAAGAAGACCGACAGCGCGATCAAGGAGCTGGCCGAGAAGGGCATGGCGCCGGGTTGATTGCGGGCCGGTGGATATCGGCGCCTTCTCTAGCCCCCGCTGCCGTAGGGCCGGGTTAGCACTTCCAGGAAGTGGCCGTTGGGGTCGGGGAAGTAGACGCCGCGCCCGCCATCGCGGTGGTTGATCTCGCCCGGATGGCGCCGGGCCGGGTCGGCCCAGTAGTCGAGCTCCTTCGCCTGGATGCGGCCGAACACGTCGTCGAAGTCGTCGTCGCCGATCAGAAACGCGTAGTGTTGCGGCCGGATCTCCTCGTTCGTCTGCATGAAGTCGAGGGAGACGCCGTTGTCCATCTCGACGACGGCGAACGGTCCGAAGCTCGCCGGCGCCGGCCGCCCGAGCACCTCGGCGAGGAAGCCTGCCGAGGCTGCCTTGTCGCGGCAAAGAACGATGGTGTGGTTGAGTTGAGCGGTCATGGGCCGTCTCCTCCTTAGCTTCAACGGAGCGGCTTCGGCCCGGTCGGCCGAAAAGCGGCCGCAACCCTATGCTTCGAGCCCCAGATTGCAACGCCGCGCACCGCGCCTGTAGTTTCCTGTGGATCGTTGGCCCCGTCCCGCAGAATTGATTTTGCGGTCCGAACACGGAGGGTCTTCTGTGATGGCGGTGGTTGGCAGCGGATCCCGCCGGGAGCGTCTCACGACGGCGGGGATTTCGTCGCGAGGACGGCGCCGATGACGTTTCAACAACAAGAGCCCTATTCGAACACAGGCTTCTGCCGCTCGGTTCCGGCACCGCAACAAGTCGGCGTCCGCCTGAAGCTCGACGCGAGCGCGCCATGGAAGCCGCTTCCAAAGCCCGCTCCGGAACCGCCCCTGAAACAGGGCTGAGCCGCAAGTCGCGCCGGCGGCCCTGTCGGCTGGCGATTCCTTTGCTAGGATAGCGCCATGGCAAAAGACGGCATGGCCCAGCGCTTCACGCACGAACACATCGACGCCTGGCGCCGCGACGGCGGCGTGGTGATCGAGAACTTCTTTAGCGCGGACGAGGTCGCCGCCGTGCAGGCGGACTTCCGCGCGGTATTCGGTCGCGACGAGGGCGGGCCGGAGGCTCTGGACAAGAAGAGCGAGGGCCAGGTCGGGAGCTTCCATCCGGCTCAGTTCGAGGGGATCCAGTCGGTGCCGATCGACTGCTCGCCGGCGCTGAACCTGATCGGCGTGCACCCGGCGCTGATCGACTTCGCCAAGGCGGCGCTGGGCGCGCCGGCGGTGCACGTCTACCAGTGCCAGAGCTGGGCCAAGTACACCGGCGACGCCGACTACGACCAGCCGTTCCACTGCGACTTCGTCAACCACACGCTGACCGGTTCCGTCTGAGGACGAGACGCGGAACTCGATCACCATCCTCTGCTACTTCTCCGATGTGACCGAGGCGCACGGGCCGGCGCACTACGTCACCCGCGGCGACGCCGCCAACGTCGCCGGGCCCGAGGCCACCTTCAGCCGCGACCCTGACGTCACCTCGACCCTGCAGCAGCGCCTGAGCGCCTACGAGCGCTCGAGCGCATCACCCGCCGGCTCGATCTTCCCCTATTCGATCGACGTCTTTCACCGCGGCTCGAACCTGACCGCGCCGCACGGCCACCGTTACGCGCTGATGACCTGCTTCAAGGCGGCCGGCGACGAGGCGATCGGCTTCCGCGCCTGGGCCTTCCACCACATGCAGCCGTGGCGCGTGATCTTCGACAACGCCACGCCCGAGCAGCTCGCTTGCTTCGGGGTGCAGCCGCCCGGCCACCCGTTCTGGACCAAGACCACGCTGGCCCGCGCCCAGGCCCGCTATCCGGGGTGGGACATGACGCCTTATCGCGAGGCGATGGCTGCCTGAACCGGCGCCGCCCGCGGCCTGTTCTCGGCCGTCCGTGCGCCGGGAACGATGGGCGCGCCGGAGGGGAGCGGGGCGCTCGGGTCGCGGAGGAAGCTCTCCACGTCGCGGAAAACCACCTCGCGCTGGCGGTCGACCAGGAGCAGGTGCCACCCGTTGGCGTAGAAGGCCGAACGGTCGGTCGCCTTCAGCGCCCGGGCCGCGCGCTGCATCGGCTCTGGCGGGATGATCGCGTCGTGGGCGCCCATGAGGTAGGCCACGGGCGCCCGAATGTCGCCGACGTCGCGGCTCGCGCGCTCCATGGCGTCGACCAGCCCGTAGATGGCGTCGACCCGCGTCCCCCAAATCTCGTAGGGATCGCGCCCCATACGGCGCAGCTCGTCGATGTTGTCCGAGGCGTAGCGGCCCTTGGTGACCCAGTTCGGCGGGTCGATCACCCAGCCGCCGTCGACGTGGGCGGCGAGCCAGAGCGTCGTCTTGTAGGGCAGCGGCTGGGTCGACCACCCCCAGACAGCGGGCGATAGCAGCACCACGCGGTCGGCGGCGGGCGGGGTGGCTGATGCGAAGGCCTCGACGGCGACCGAGGCGCCCAGGCTCTCGCCGGCGACGGCGATGACGGCGTGCGGATAGCGCTGGCGGACGAGCGCGGTGAAGGTTCTGAGGTCGTCCGTCATCAGCCCGTCGCCGGCCCAGAGGCCATGGCCGGGCGAGCGGCCGAAGCCGCGCTGGTCATAGGCCAGCGTCGCGATCCCATCCTTGGCCCAGTACGGCCCGGCGAGATCGAAGGCGTTGGAGTCGTCGTCCATGCCGTGCAGGCCGATGATCACCGCCCAGGGCTCGCCCGCTTCCGGCGTCCATGACTGCGTCGCGAGCCTGGCGCCGTCGAAGCTGACGAAGTCGTGGGCCTCGAGCCTCGGCCCGTTGAACCCAGCCGGCGTCGGCCCTGCTTGCTGCTCCACCGGCATACAGGCCGCGAGCGCGAAGGCGGCGAGAGCGATGAGAATCCGTCGCATGGAATTGCGTTTTAGCGGGGATCGCGGCGGGCGTAAGGCGCCGGCTCTCCGGCGCCCCGCGCTTAGCCGCCGCGCTTCATCGTCTCGCGGGCGATGACCAGTTGCTGGATCTGGCTGGTGCCTTCGTAGATGCGGAAGATGCGCACGTCGCGGTAGAGGCGCTCGATGCCGTGGTCGGCGACGTAGCCGGCGCCGCCGAAGATCTGCACCGCCCGGTCGGCGACGCGGCCGACCATCTCGGAGGCGAAGAGCTTGGCGGCCGCCGCCTCCAGCGTGACGTTCTCGCCCGCGTCGCGCTTGCGCGCGGTCTCCAGTGACCAGCGCGCTTGGCGGCCATGGCCTCGGTCTTGGAGTCGGCGATCATCGCCTGGATCAGCTGGAACGAGGCGATCGGCTGGCCGAACTGCTTGCGCTCGGCGGCGTAGGCGACGCAGTCGGCGATCAGCCGCTCGGCGACGCCGACGCAGACGGCGGAGATGTGCAGGCGGCCGCGGTCGAGCACCTGCATGGCGACCTTGAAGCCCTCGCCCTCCTCGCCCAGCCGGTTCTCGGCCGGCACCCGCACGCCCTCGAAGTTGACGTCGCAGATGTGGGCGCCCTGCTGGCCCATCTTCTTTTCCGGCTTGCCGACCGAGAGGCCCGGCAGGTCGCGCGGGACCAGGAAGGCGGAGACGCCGGCCGCGCCCTTCTTGTCCGGATCGGTGCGGGCCATGACCGTGAACAGGCCGGCCTTGTTGGCGTTGGTGATGAAGCGCTTGGCGCCGTCGAGCACGTAGACGTCGCCGTCGCGCCGCGCGCGTGGTCTGCACCGCGGCGCGAGTCCGAGCCGGCCTCGGGCTCGGTAAGAGCGAAGGAGGTGATGATCTCGCCCGAGGCGATGCCGCGGCAGCCACTTGGCCTTCTGCTCGGCGGTCCCGAACATGACCAGGCCCTGGCTGCCGATGCCGACGTTGGTGCCGAACGTCGAGCGGAACGCCGGGCGAGGTGCGGCCGAGCTCGATGGCCACGCCGCACTCGTCCTCCATCGAAAGACCGAGGCCGCCGTATTCCTCGGGGATGGAGAGGCCGAAGAGCCCAAGCCCGCGCATCTCCTCGACCACATCGTCGGGGATGGCGTCGTCCTCGGCGACCTGGCGCTCGAGCGGCCGCAGGCGCTCGCTCACGAAGCGGCGAACCGCCTCGATCAGCTGAACGCGGGTGTCGACGTCGAGGGGCATGGCGTTTTTCCCTGCTAGAGCAAGCGCAGAACTAGGTCATAAAAATAGAACCACGAAAAACACGAAAAGCACGAACACGCTCCGTCGCCATCGGCCATGTGGCGAAGCCGCAAGGTCTTACCGCAGAGATCGCGGAGAAGCGCAGAGATCGCTGAGGGGCCGTGCCTCTCCGCGTCCTCCGCGCTTCTCCGCGCTCTCAGCGGTTAAGTTGGCCTGCGCCGGCGCCGCGGCGCTCTGAAGATATGCGCCTTTCGTGCTTTTCGTGTTTTTCGTGGTTCATCTTAAAGACGTTCGCGGGCGGGTCGGGAGGTGAGCAAACATGGCGGACGGGACGACCGAGGCGGCGTGGGGTTTCAAGCCGATCGCGACTGGCGAGTGGGCCGGCTGGAGCACCTACGGCGAGGAGCCATTCGAGGATCACGCCGGCCCGTTCTACGCGCGGCTGGAGGACGGCGGCCAGGTCGTCTGCGCCTTCCGCGCCGCCAGCCAGCACATGAACGGCGGCGGCTTCATGCACGGCGGCTGCCTCATGACCTTCGCTGACTATTCCATCTTCATCATCGCGCGCGAGGCCCTGGCCGGCCACGGTTCGGTGACAGCCTCGATGAACTGCGAGTTCGTCGATGCCGGGCGCGAGGGCGACCTCATCGAATGCCGCGGCGAGGTCGTGCGCGGCGGCGCCTCGCTGGTGTTCGTGCGCGGCCAGATCTCCGGCGGCGGGCGGGTGCTTCTGAACTTCTCTTCGATCATCAAGAAGCTCCGCCGGCGCTCGGGGTAGTGTCCATCCGCTGCTGCAGCCACAACGGTCTCTAAGAATGAACCACGGAAAACACGGAAATCACGGACAGCTGCTTTTCGGCGAAGGTCGGTCTCTTGGTCAATTGTGTATGCGCGCCGAAGGCGCGCGCGGAGCGCTTGGTCCTGTGACGAGCCAGATCGTTGCTGTCCGTGTTTCCCGTGTTTTCCGTGGTTGAATCTTGCAGATGGCGATCCTCTCGGCTCTCGATCTGTCGCCCGTCTCCGCCGATGGCGGGACCCAGGCGCAGGGGGTGCGCGACACGGTCGAGGTCGCCAAGGCGGCCGAGCGGCTGGGCTATCACCGTTTCTGGGTCGCCGAGCACCATTCGATCCAGCACCTGTCGAGCCCGGCGCCCGAGATCCTGATCGCGGCGCTGACCCAGGTCACCAGCCGCATCCGCCTGGGATCCGGCGGGGTGATGCTGCCCAACTACTCGCCGCTGAAGGTCGCCGAGGTGTTCATGGAGCTGGAGGCGCTGGCGCCCGGGCGGATCGACCTCGGCCTCGGCCGGGCGCTGGGCGCCGATCTCGTCACCGGCCAGGCGCTGGGCTCGCGCTCGTCTGCGGTGTTCCCGCAGTTCTTCGCCCTGCTCTCGGCCTGGCTCCTCGACTCCTCGGGCGTCGAGCCCTTCCCGCAAGGCCACGCCTTCTCCGAGGTGAAGGCCAACCCGCACGGACCGTCGCACCCGGACCTCTTCCTGCTCTGCTCGTCAGTAGAATCCGCCGTGTGGGCCGGTGCGGCCGGCGTCGGCATGGTGTTCGCCGAGTTCATCGCCCGCGCCGACGGCATGCCGGCGATCGCCGCCTATCGCCAGAGCTTCCGTCCCTCGGTCTATCGCGAGCGCCCTTGCGCCGGCGTGGCCACCATCGCGCTCGCTGCGGACACGGCGGAGGACGCCGATCGTCTCGCCGCCATGCTGCCCCGCCGCCCAACGCCGCCCGGCGGCGAGGAAGCCGAGCGTTTCGTCCGCCGCATCCGCGGCGACGGGCCGACGGTGCGCGCGTTCCTCGCCGAGAAGGCCCGCCACACCGGCGCCGACGAGGTCTTCGTCATGAGCGCCGGCCCCACCCTCGCCGCCCGCATCCACTCGCTGGAGCTGGTCGCCGAAGACGGGCCGAACGTCTGACCGCTTGAGCCCTCGCTCGGATGGTTGGATGGTGGCGTGCAACGAGAACGCCGCATGAGACGGGTGGGATGAAGACGCTCGAAGGCAAGGTCGCGGTCGTCACGGGAGCGGCTAGCGGGATCGGGCTCGGGATGACCGAGGCGTTCGCCAGCCGCGGCATGAAGGTGATGATGGCCGACGTCGAGGCGGACGCGCTGGAGCGCGAGGCCGACCGGCTGACGCGCATGAACCTCGAGGTCGCGCCGCAGCTGACCGACGTCTCGTCCTACGCGGCGGTCGAGGCCCTCGCCGATACCGCCGAAAAGCGGTTCGGGCGTGTGCACGTGCTCTGCAACAACGCCGGCGTCTCCGGCGGCGGAGGCGGCGGTCCGCGGCCGATCTGGGCGCAGGGGCAGAAGGACTGGGACTGGGTGATGGGCGTGAACTTCTGGGGCGTGGTGAACGGCCTGCGCGCCTTCACGCCGCGGATGATCGCTCACGGCGAGGAGGGACACATCGTCAACACCTCCTCGATCCTCGGCCTGACCACTGGCGCGGGCTCTATCTATGGCGTGAGCAAGCACGCGGTCGCGCGGCTGACCGAGGGGCTCTACTGGGACCTGAAGAACGCCGGGGCGAAGATCGGGGTCACCCTGCTCTGCCCCGGCATGATCGCCACCAACATCATCACCTCGGCACGCAATCGGCCGGCTGCGTTGAAAGACGCCGGCGAGCCGAGCGCGCAGGCGCGCGAGGCGGTCGCGGCGATGGACGCCCGCTTCAAATCCGAAGGCATGGCGCCGCGCGAAGTCGGCGAGAAGGTCGTCCAGGCCATGCTGGACCAGCAGTTCTACCTCCTGACCCACGCCGCCAACATGGCGGGCGTCCAGCGGCGCTTCGACGACATCGCCCACCTGCGCGACCCTTCGCCCGCGCCGCCGCTGACCTGATAATTTGATGTTGAACGATTAGGATAAGTCGATGAAATTCGGTCTTTTCTACGAGCTGCAGCTGCCCAAGCCGGCCGACAAGGAGCAATGGAACCCCGACGACGAGCGGAAGATCTACCACGACATGCTGGACCAGGTGGCGTTGGCAGACAGCCTGGGCTTCGACTACGTGTTCGAGGTCGAGCACCACTTCCTCGAGGAATACTCCCACTCGAGCGCGCCGGAGATGATGATGGCGGCGCTTTCCCAGCGGACGAAGAGGATCCGGCTGGGCCACGGCATCGTGCTCACCCCGCCCGCCTACAATCCGCCGGCGCGGGTGGCCGAGCGGATCAGCGCGCTCGACATCATCTCCAATGGCCGGGTCGAGTTCGGCTCCGGCGAGAGCGCCTCTGAGATGGAGCTCGGCGGCTTTGGCGTCCAGCGGCAGCTGAAGAAGGCGATGTGGGAGGAGGCGACCCGCGAGATCACCAACATGATGGTGCAGACCCCCTACGAGGGGTTCGAGGGGCAGTACTTCACCATGCCTTCGCGCAACGTGATTCCGAAGCCGGTGCAGAAGCCGCATCCGCCGCTCTGGGTCGCCGCGTCCAGACGCGAAACGACGATGGTCGCCGCCCGCCTCGGCATGGGCTCGCTGGGCTTCGGCTTCGAGACGCCGGAGGAGTTGGGCGAGCGGGCGCTGGAGTACTATCGGCTGGTCCGCGAGGAGCTGATGCCGATCGGCCACGCCATCAATCCGGCGCTCGCGGTTCTGAACACCTTCATGATGGCCGACACCGACGAGGAGGCGATGCGCCGCAGCGCCAACGGGCCGGCCTTCTTCTCCTACTCGCTGGGCTACTATTACAACCCGGCGGTGGGCGGGAACCACAAGCCGGGCGGCTCCAACGTCTACCGCGACTTCCTGGGTCGCTCCGGCGAGACCGCGACCATGCAGGCCCAGCGCGGCGGCTTTCTGTCGCCTGCGGAGATCGCCAGCGGCGAGCCCGAGGACGAGATCCAGAAGGCCCTCTACCGCGCCGCCCGTTCGGGCAACGCCATCGGGACGGTCGAGAGTCTGCGCAAGACCCTGCTCAAATACGAGGCGCAGCACCTGGATGTGATGATCTTCGTCGCCCAGTGCGGCGACCGGAAGCACGAGGACATCATGGAGTCGATCGAGACTTTCGGGAAAAACCTGCTGCCGGAGTTCAAGGAGCGGCACGAGCGTGAGCACAGGGCCTGGCGCGCCGACCAGCTGAAGGGCGTCGACGCGGTGATCAACTCGTCGGTGTGACGCCATGCCCAAGCCATCCGACATCCAGAACCCCGAGCTGCGCCAGACGCTGGAAGGCGCGTTCACGGCCATGCGCGCCGGCAGGGCCGCCGACGCCATCCACGCCTGCGCCGACGGCTATCTGCGCTTCCTCGAGCTACACCCGGAGGCGAAGGCGGAGACCATCGCGATCCGCGACCGGCGCATGCCGCGCGTGCTGCGTTGGCCGGCGCTGGGCGCGAACATGGACGCGGAGTCCGCACGCGCCGGCGCGCCGAAGATCGAGTTCGTGCGCGACCGCTTCTCGGTGAGCGAGGCGATGACCTACTACCAGTTCGTCCTCGACGAGATCCTCGACTGCGAGCGGAAGGGCGGCGGCTGATGGATAAGGTCAAGGTCGATGCCGGCGGCGCGGTGCGCACTGTGACCCTGGCGCGTGCCGATAAGCGGAACGCGCTGGACGCGGAGATGCTGACGGCGCTGAAGGGCGCCTTTGCGGTCGACCCGCCGGCGGAGGAACGGCTCAGCGTCATCCGCGCCGAAGGCGGCGTCTTTTGCGCCGGCCTAGACCTTCGCGAGCGCGGCGGCGAGGCGGTCGGGGCGCCGGCGATCGAGGCCATGCTCCACGCGATCGAGCTCTACCCCCTGCCGGTGGTCGCGGTCGTGCAGGGCGACGCCATCGCCGGCGGCAACGAGCTTGCGCTTGCACTGCGACTTCGTGGTGGCGAGCGAGGCGGCGCGGTTCGGCATGTCGCTGGCCAGGATCGGCCTGGCGCCGAGCTGGTTCCTGGCCAAGAAGCTGCTGGAGGTCATGGGTCCGGTCGGCGCACGCGAGATGCTGCTGCTGGGCGATCCGCTGCCCGCCCGCGCGCATGGCCGAGCTCGGGTTGATCTACAAGGCGGTCCCGGCCGCCGAGCTCGACGCGGCCGCGCAGGCGGTGATCGATCGCCTCGCCGGCAACGCGCCGCTGTCGCTGAAGGCGATGAAGGCGGTGATGGTCCGCGCCATGGCCTTTCGCGACGACATCCCCCACGCCGACGTCGACGCGCTGGTCGCCGCCGCGTCGTCCAGCGCCGACGCGCGCGAAGGCATCGCCGCGATGCTGGAACGGCGCCCGCCGAAGTTCGAGGGCCGCTGATGGGCGTTCGTCTGGAGAAGCCCTGGCGCGATCTGACGGCGGCAGAACGTCGCCAAGCTGGCCGGCGAGCTCGGCGTCTATCAGCTGGCCGACGCCGAGGGGCGCGTGATCAGGATCGGCTATGCCGGCGGGCGCACGCTGTTCGGGCTGCGCAGCGAACTGGAAGCGGCGCTCAAGACCGGCGCCGCGGCCAAGTTCCGCACCGAGGTCACCGCCCAGTACATGAGCCGCTACGAGGAGCTCTTGATGGTCCACAAGGCCGATCACGGCGCTTTGCCTGAGGGCAATGGCGACGCCGCCGACCGCCGTATCGGCCGCCTGAACCCGGGATGATCGCGGTGGACGAGCAGCGCGCCTATCCATCTATCGTCATGGCCCGACTCGTTCGGGCCACCCATGAACACCTTGATGCTCCAGTGTTCATGGGTCCCCCGCATTCCGCTTCGCTCCAGCGGGGGATGACGGAAAGAGAGCGGGTTCGCGGAGGCTCGCGTGGACTTTGAACCCACCTCTGAGCAAGCCCAGATCGTCGATCAGGTGCGGCGGTTCGTGCGGGAGGAGATCTGGCCGCTCGAGGCCAAGCTCGATCCCGACGCATCGCGCCTGGAGCCCGAGGATCAGGCGCGCTTGATAGCGATCACCAAGGCCATGGGCCTGTACGGCCTCGGCATCCCGCCCGAATTCGGCGGACCCGAGGTCGACATCGTGACCCAAACGCTGATCGCCATCGAGACTGCCCAGCACCGCGCCGGGCTCTACTCGCCCTGTTTCGGCGCCTTCGGCGGCGCGGGCCTGGCGCAGCTCTACGAGGCCAACGACGATCAGAAGGAGCGCTACCTCTTCCCGATGCTGCGCGGCGAGAAGCACGGCTTCTTCGGCCTGACCGAGCCATCCGGCGGCTCCGACCCGGCGCGCGCGATCCGCACCAAGGCGGTGCGCGACGGCGACGACTGGGTGATCAACGGCTCCAAGATCTTCATCTCCGGCGCCGATGGGGCCGACTTCGGCATCGTCTTCGCGCGCACCGACGCGGCCGCAGGGCCGCGGCGGCATCACCTGCTTCATCGTCGATGCGCGACACGCCCGGCTTCTACGTGCGCCGCGTCGTGCACACGCTGCGCTCGGGCCACTACGGCACCGAGCTGCAGTTCGAGGACGCCCGGGTGCCGCACGCGAACGTGCTGGGCGAGGTGAACCGCGGCTTTGCCATCGCCAACGATCGGCTGACCCGCCAGCGCATCCCCTATGCCGCCGGCTGCCTCGGCGTCGCCATCCGCGCCCAGGAGATGGCGATCGAGTACGCCAAGCAGCGCGAGACGTTCGGGGCCATGCTTTCCACCCGCCAGGCGATCCAGTGGATGGTGGTCGACAACGAGATCGACATCCGCACCGCCCGCTGGGCGATCCTGGAGGCGGCGTGCAAGGCGGCGAGCGGCGAGCCCTTCCGCACCGAGGCGGCGATGGCCAAGCTGCTGGCCAGCGAAGGCGGCAGCCGGGTCGTCGACCGCGCCATGCAGATCCATGGCGGCTACGGCGTGACCAAGGACCTGCCGCTGGAGCGCTGGTACCGCGAGATGCGCATCCGCCGCATCGGCGAGGGTCCGAGCGAGGTGCAGCGCATCGTCATCGCCCGCGACCTCTTCGACCAGGCCCTGTACTAGGACCCCGCGCATGGCGACAGTCCGTTACGTCGTTCGAGACGTTGGTGATGCGATCGATTTCTACGCGGGGTTGCTCGGGTTCACCCTGATCGAACGATACGGTCCCGCCATGGCGATCCTGGAGCGGGATGGCCTTATGCTCTGGGTCGCGGGGCCGCTCGCCTCGGCGTCCCGGCCCCTGCCCGATGGGCGAAAGCCGACGCCCGGCGGCTGGAGCCGGTTCGTGTTGGAGGTCGCAGATCTGGGGCAGGTCGTTGAGGAGCTGACGGAACGAGGTGTGACCTTCGTACAGAGCATCGTCGAAGGCCCGGGCGGCCGACAGACCCTGTGCGAAGACCCGTCAGGAAATGTGATCGAGTTGTTCGAGGCGCGCCGGTCGGAATGATAGCGCTCTTCGCTTCCACTTCCCGTCATCCCCCGCTGGAGCGCAGCGGAATGCGGCGGACCCATGAACACCCGCCAGGGCCGGTGATCGTGGGTGGCCCGAACGGGTCGGGCCATGACGATGTTGGGAGGGCCAGTTGATGGCCGTGGACACCCGCCCCCCTCCCCTCGCCGGCGTTACGGTGATCGACCTGGGCCAAGTCTACCAGGGGCCTTACGCCGGACTACTGCTCGCCAAGGCCGGCGCGCACGGTGATCAAGGTCGAGCCGCCGCGGGGCGAGCCGCTGCGCGTGCGCGAGGCGGTGGGCGGCGGCGCGTCGCTGCCGCTGGCCATGCTCAACTCCAACAAGCGCGCGATCACGCTGAACCTGAAGAGCGCCAAGGGCGTCGCGCTGCTGAAGGCGCTGGCGCGCAAGGCCGACGTGCTGCTCGAGAACTTCGCGCCGGGCGTCATGGACCGGCTGGGCGTCGGGGCCGAGGTCGCTGATGGCCGAGAATCCGCGCCTGATCTACGCCTCGGCCACCGGCTACGGTCTCTCGGGGCCGGAGCGCGACAACCTCGCCATGGACATCACCATCCAGGCCGCCTCGGGCGCGATCAGCGTCACCGGCTTTCCAGACGGACCGCCGGTTAAGGCCGGCCCGGCGATCGCCGACTTCCTCTCTGGCACGCACCTCTACGGCGCGATCGTCACCGCGCTCTACGAGCGCGAGCGCACCGGCAGGGGCCGCCTGGTCGAGGTGGCGATGATCGAGACCATCTTCCCGACGCTCGCCTCCAACCTGGGCATGGTCCACAACAACCCGGACCGGCCGCTTGGGCGCACCGGCAACCGGCACGGCGGCCTCTCGGTCTCGCCCTACAACGTCTACGCCTGCAGGGACGGCTGGTTCGCCATCATCTGCAACAACGACGACCACTGGCGAAACCTGCTCGCCGCCATGGGCCGCGAGGATCTGGACGACGACCCGCGCTTCGCCACCAACGCCGACCGCGTCGAGCACATGGCCGAGACCGACGCGGTCGTCGAAGACTGGGCCAAAGCGCTCACCCGCGCCGAGATCTTCGCGGCCACCGAAGACGCACCACGTGCCGTCGGCGCCGGTGCGCGACCTGCACGAGGTGCTGGCCAACGAGCACATGCAGGGCCGCGGCATGATCGAGCAGATCGACCACCCGCAGCTCGGCCGCATCAGCGTGCCGGGCAGCCCGCTGCGCTACCACGGCACGCCGCAGACGCCCGCCGTACCCAGCCCGAAGATCGGGGCCGACAATGTCGAGGTCTACGGCGAACTCCTCGGCCTCTCGCCGGCGGAGGTGGAGGCGCTGAAGGCCGAAGGGGCTATCTGAACGTCAGTCGGCGTTTCCGGAGGCTCCGGCGGCGTCTGGAGGACAAGGCCCGATGTATTTGTACGCTTCGTGCACGGTGGTGATCTGCGGCGCCGCGCCGCTGGCGGTCATCGTCGTCTTGCTGTCGATCAGGTAGCTCGCGCCGAAGTCGCCGGCGGCGGAGGTGTGGACCATGGTGGTGACGCCGCCGGCGCTGCAGCTCCAGTCGACGACTACGGCGCCGTTTGGCGTGAGCCGCATCACCGGTTGAGACGAGCAGCCGGCCGGCATCAGGGCGCCGGGCAGGTGCAGCGCGCCATCCGAGCAGTCCTGAGATGCGCCCATCGCGGTCCCGTTGTCGGTCACCGCCTCCGCCCACAGGCCCGGTCGTACATGCGGTAGCTGGTCGGCGGTGATCGTCTTGCCTGGCGGGGCGCAGGACGCGAGCGGGCAGAGCATGAGGATCGCGAGGGCAGTTGTCGCGCGCATCGGCATCGTCCTGGTCGGCAGCGTCGACGCTTAAGACGGCGGCGGCGCGACGACAACGCCCGCGCGCGGCGTGCGGCGGATCAGGAGAAGGAGGAATCCGCCGGCCGCGAGCACGCCGGCCCCCCAGAGCGCGCCCGCGCCAAGGTCCATCAGTCCGGCGACGAACATGTAAATCGAGATCGCAATGAACAGGACCGGAAACAGCGGGTAGAGCGGCGTGCGCGCGTGGCGCGAGGCCTCGGGATGGCGCCGGCGCAGGATCATCAGCGCGCCCATGCTGAGCACGACAAAGAGCCAGTAGACCGGCGTCATGTAGCTGACCATGGCGTTGAAGCCGCTCTGCGCGAACCCGCCGGCGACGACGAGCAGCATGGCGAAGCCGCCCTCGGCCAGGACCGCGCGCGCTGGTGTGCCGCGCCCGCCGTCCCAGCGGCCGATCGCGGCCAGAACGGGAACGTCGCGCGCCGCGGCATAGGTGGTGCGGGCGCCCACGATCAGCGTCGAGTTGATGCTGGCGACGGCGGAAACGCCGACGACCGCGACGATCAGCGCCGCGCCGATCGGGCCGAACGCCCTTCCCATCAGGTCGGCGGCCGGCGCGGTCGACGCGGCCAGGCCCCGGGGTCCGAGGCCGATCATCATGGCGGCGTTGAGCGCGAGGTAGATGACCATGAGCGCGGCGAGGCTGCCCATGATGGCGATCAGCATCCCGCGCCGGTCGCTCTTCACCTCGGCCGAGAGCGTCGCCGCGTCGCTCCAGCCGCCATAGGCGAGGAAGATGTAGATCAGCGCCACGCTGAACTGGCTCAGGGTTGGCGCCGCCGCCGGCGCTTGATGGGCGGCGTGGGGAAGCTGGCCGCTAAGTCCGAGCTTGATCGAGGCGGCGATCACGGCGGCGAACCCGGCCGTGACCAGAAGTACTAGCCCGGCCTGGGTCAGGAAGCCCCGCCGCACATGCATGAGGTTCAGGCCCATGAGCGCGGCCACGGTCACGATCGCGAACGCAGTGCGGCCTGCGTGGCCGAGGTTCACCAGGGCGCCGGCGTAGTCGGCGAACAGGAAGGCCATGAGCGCGATCCAGCCGGTGTGCATGATCGAGAACCGGGACCAGGCGAACAGGAAGCCCACGTCGCGCCCGTAGGCTTTGGTCAGGAAGTTGTAGTCGCCGCCGGGATCGGGGAAGGCGGTCGCCATCTCGACGTAGCAGAAGGCGCCGACCATCGAGATCAGCCCGCCGAGCACCCAGGTCCCGTAGAAATGCCAGCTCCCGAGGTTGAGCGCGACGGTCGGCGCCGTCCGCAGCGTGTCGGTCGTCATGATCATGCCGAGCGCGAGCAAGGTCGCGTGCGCGGCGCCGAGGTGCCGCCGCGGCGCATCGACCGCCGGACGTTCGGCCTCGACGGCCATGCTGCCTAGGCCTGCTCTTCGGCCGGGCCGGTGATGGCCCAGGCGGGTCCGCGCCGCCGACGCATGACCAGGCAGTAGGCGAGCGCCAGGCCCGCGATGACGACGGTCGCGATCAGGCTCGGGCGGCCGACGTCGGGGTCGAGCCAGTTAGCGTAGAGGACGTAAGCCAAAGCGGCCAGGCCAAGAACCGGGGCGAGCGGATAGAAGGGCATGCGGTAAAGGCCGTGGGCGGTCGAACCGTTGCGCCGCCCGGCGACCACGCCAACGCACAGCAGCGCATACATCACCACGACGCCCGTTCCGTTCAGCACAAGGAGCAGGTGGAACGGCAGGAAGCAGCCGACGGCGGCGATCCCGCCGGCCGTCAGGTTGGCGACCCATGGCGAGTGGAAGCGTGGGTGCAGGCGCGTCATCGCTACGTTCACCGGCTCGGGCCAGGCGCGGTCGCGACCGCTCGCATAGAAGAAACGGGCGAACGTCAGCACGATGGCGATCAGCGCGTTCACCGTGGCCAACGCGACGCCGAGGCTGATGGCGATGGAAAGCGCGCGCCCGCCGCGCTGGGTGACGAAATCGGTGAACGGGTTCGCCGAAGCGATCAGCGCCTTCAGGTCCGGCGCGCCCATGAGCACGGCGAATGTCGGGATGAACTCGAAGGCGACGGTGATCAGGAGGGCAAGCACGATGGTGCGCGCGACGCGGCTCGAGGCGCCGACCATCTCCTCGCTGAAATAGACCGCAGCGCCGAAGCCGTTGTAGGCGAAGATCGCCACCGCCATGGCCAATCCGATGGCCGAGAGCGGCGCCGGCGCCAGCTGGCCGGCGATCAGCGTGACGGGGCGCAACACGAGCTCGACGGGGCTGCGGCTCGGATGCACGAAGCCAAGCACGGCAAGGACGACCAGGGCGAGGAGCTCGACGCCGAGGAAGAGACCGGTGATCACCGCGTTGGTGCGGATGTTGAGCACGCCGACGAGCGTCGCAAAGCCCGACGATCGCCGAGTGCGACGGCCGTGACCGGCAGGTCCGGCCAGACCGCCCGTAGATAGTTGCCGGCGCCCAGCGCCAGCACCGCCGGGGCGAACCCGCAGCTGATGGCGTTCATCCCCATGTAGGCGAAGCCGACGAGTGGGCCGAGCGTGCGCCCGAACAGGGTGTACTCGCCGCCGGCGATCGGGTGCGCCGAGCCGAGCTCTGCATAGATGAAGGCCATGCCGAGGCCGATCAGCGCTGCAACCGCAAGACTGAGCACCGCGCCGGTTCCGGCCTGCTGGATGATGCCGGGGACGATCACGTACACCGACGCCGCCGGCGTGATGGCGGAGACGGTGAGGAGCAGGGCGCCCGTCACCTTCATCTGGCGCCTGAGCACCCGCGGCTTCGCTTCCTCGATGGACCTGTCCCCCGGAACGGCTCTCGCCTGCCTGTCTAGTGCGCGCGGGCAAGCCCGGCAACACGGCCGGCGGGCCGCAAAGCGAGGACGAGAAAGAGGGCGGCGAGCGGCAAGATCGCCAGGTTGCCGAAGCGCTCCGGCGGATGATGGCCGTTCGACGGCGGGCTGAGCACCCAGCCCTGCAGCGCCATCAGGCCATGCTCGAGGATGAGCAGGATCAGGAACAACGGCACGAGCGTGCGGTAACGAAGCGCGACCGCCAGCATCGCCAGGCCGAGCGCCAGCTGGGTCGCGCCCTCCCAACGGAAAACGCCGATGACAACGTCGCGCGACGCGCCGAGCTGGAGGCCTGCGATGGTCTGCGCCCCGCCGTCGGGCAGGAAGCTGTGGATCAGGGCCGGGCCGATGGTGAGCAGCGCCGCCAGCCCGAGAAACCAGACCGACGTGCGCGCGCCGGCGTACTGATCGTTCGTCGACGGCGGCAACACCATGACCGCTCCTCCCTCCAGGCCGATCGCACGCTTCTAGCACAGGCGGCGTAAGGCGCGGCCCGGGCGCGCGTACCGCCTTACCGGGAATTAACTTGGGTTTCCGGGCGGTGCGTCGTCTCATCTGGTCGAAATCGCATTGACCAACAAGACCGGGGAAAACGGGTGTCGCTCGCGCTCTCGACGCTGATTTACGAATGGCGTCGCTATCTGGCGGCCATCGTGGCGCTCGCCTTTTCGGGCCTATTGGTCCTCGGGACGACCGGCCTCTTCACCGGCATCGTCCACTCGGTGCTGGCGACGACCGAGCGCACCCGCGCCGACATCTTCATCATGCCCCCCAACTCGCCGCAGCTGGTCGACTCGGGCGACAGCGGCCTGCCGGACCGCATCCGCCCGCTGATTTACCTCAACCCCGAGGTCACGGACGTGGAGAGCCTGGAGGGCAACGGCGGACAGTGGGTCAACTCGCCCGGCCCCGGCCAGCCGCGGGTGCAGACGTTCGTACAGATCTGGGCGATCGACACCGAGCCCGGCGCGTTGACGCTGCCGGTCGACTACCCCGACTCCACCCGGCTTGCGCTGTCTGCGCCCGGCGCCGTCGCCATCGACCAGACAGACCTGAAGCGGCTGGGCGTGAAGCTTGGCGATATCGTCTCGCTCAACCGTCACACCGTTCGGCTGGCGGCGGTCCTGCACAACTACCAGGGCGTCACTCAGCCGTCGGTCGTGATGTCGAAGGACACGCTGAGGCAGATCGGGCTCGGGGATTCCAACGGCAAGACCGGGCCCCTGATGGTCAGGATCCGCGACCCCAGGCGCGCGAGCCAGGTCGCCGCTGCGCTGAACGCGGCGTCGCACAAGGACTACCTCGCGCTCACGACAGCGCAGCTGAACAAGAACGACGAAGCCTCGCTCCTGTCCGAGCAGATCATCGGCGTCCTGCTCGTCTTCTTCATCCTGCTTTCGATCGGGATCGGCATCGGCGTCACCTCGCAGACGCTGCGCGGGGCGATCCTCTCCAACATTCGCGAGTTCGCGTCGCTCCGGGCGCTCGGCATCTCGATGTGGTCGCTGCGGCTGATCGTGATGGAGCTGTCGTTCTGGGTCGGCGTCGCGGGCCTCGGCGCGACGCTTCTGCTCACCTGGCTCGTCTCGATGGGCACGCAGGCGATCGGCCTGCCGCTCGTCATACGGGCTGGCCCCGCCGAGGGGGTGTCCGCACATGCTGATGGTCCTCGCCGTCGCTTCCGGCGCGCTCGCGCTGGGCATCCTGAAGAAGAGCCAGCCAGCGGACCTGCTGCGATGAACCACACCAGCGCTCCCCGCGCGCTTGCCGCCACGAGCCTCACCAAGCGCTTCCAGCTCGGGCCGCAGGGTTCGTCGAGGTGCTGCGCGGCGTCGACTTCGAGGCGATGCATGGCGAGGTGACCATGGTCATGGGCCCGTCGGGATCGGGCAAGTCGACCCTGATCGCGGCGCTTGTCGGGCCTGATGAAGCCCGACGAGCGGCAAGGTCATGCGCGCTGGGCGAGGACCTCTGGAGCCGGCGGCCGGGCAAGATCGACCGCTTCCGCCTCGATCACTGCGGCTTCATCTTCCAGGGCTTCAACCTGTTCCCGGCGCTGACCGCGCTGCGAGCAGGTGGCGACGGTGCTGAGCTACAAGGGCGCTGCCCAAGCGCAACGGCGCGCGCCATCGCGCCGATGGAGGCGCTGACCGAGGTCGGGCTTGGAGCACGCGCATGCACCAGCGGCCCGATCGCAGCTCTCGGGCGGCGAGAAGCAGCGGGTGGCGATCGCCCGTGCGCTCGCCAAGCGGCCGACGCTGTTGTTCGCCGACGAGCCCACCTCCGCCCTCGACGGCGAGAACGGCCAGATCGTCATCCGCCTGCTGCGCCGCGCGGCCAACGAGCACGGCGCGGCGGTGATCTGCGTCACCCACGACCCCCGCCTTGAAGCCTTCGCCGACCGCATCGTCCACTTCGAGGACGGCCGGATCCGTCGACCGCGAACCTCCGCCGCCATCCGCCCCGGTCGCCCGGGAGCTCGTTGGAGCGTAACCCCATGCCCGCCCTTCTTCGCCGACCCGTCTTCTGGCTCTCCGCGCTCGGCATCGTCGCCGGCGCTCGCAATCACCGGCGCCCTCTGGTCGGGATCGAAGACACATACGCTGGGGGCCGCAGCCCAGGCCGCGACGCCCGAGGCTGCCTATGTGGCGGTGGCCGAGGGCAAGGCCGACGTCGAGGGCGGCATCATCACGGTCGCCGCCCGCACCGCCGGCATCGTCCGCGCTGTCGACGTGCAGGAGGGCGATGCGGTGACCAAGGGCCAGGTGCTCGCCCGCCAGGAGGACGATGCGCAGCGCCTGGCTGTGCAGACCGCCGAGGCCAGCCTGCAGCAGGCCAGGGCCCAGATCGGCCAGACCGACGTCCAGCTGACGCACGGCCGAGCGCGAGTATGCCCGGCTGGAGCCGCTCGCCGCCTCGAAGATCGTCTCCGGCCAGACGGTCGACCAGGCCCACGACGCGATCGCAACGGCCGATGCGCACGCTGGCGGTCGAGCGCGCGGCCGTCGGCGCAGGCCGCAGACCCAGGTGGCCCAGGCGCGCTATCGCGCTCGAGCAGACCATGATCCGCGCGCCGATCGACGGGCGGATCGTGCGCCGCTACGCCAACCCGGGCTCGGCGCCTCGACCCTGAACGTCACGCCGATGTTCGACCTCGAGCCCGCTGGCCAGCGCATCGTGCGCGCCGAGGTGGCCGAGAGCGGCGTGCCGTTCGTCTTCGTGGGCCAGACGGTGCGCATGTCGCCCGAAGCCGATCCCTCGAAGGTTACGTCGGCCGGGTGATCCGCGCAGCGCCCCGATGTTCGGCGCGCGCAAGCTGCAGTCGGACGACCCCTCCGAGCGCACCGACGAGCGCGTGGTCGAGGTGGTGGTCAGCGCCGACGGCGCCCCGTTCCTGATCGGCCAGCGGGTGCTGGTGAAGTTCACGCGCGGGTAGGCGGGCGAGAGCTGCGCCTCAATTTCACCCGTCATCCCCCGCTGGAGCGGCGGAGCCGCGGAATGCGGCGGACCCATGAATACTGAAATTCGACGGTGATCATGGGTGGCCCGAACACGTCGGGCCATGACGAGGCCAATAGGGGGCCGGTATAACGGCGGCGATGACAGGTGCGCCGCAAGCGACCGGTGACGAGTTGGCGGAGACTGGAAACCCGCTCGAGGTGCTGTTGGCGTTCCTCAGGCTCGGCGTGTCGGCGTTCGGCGGGCCGATTGCCCATCTGGGTTACTTCCGCGCGGAGTTCGTCCACCGCCGCCGGTGGCTGGACGAGGCGACCTACGCCGAGCTGGTTGCGCTCTGCCAGTTCCTGCCGGGCCCGGCCTCGAGCCAGGTCGGGTTCGCGATCGGCCTGGAACGGGCCGGCCCGCTGGGCGCGCTCGCCGCCTGGACTGGGTTCACGACCCCGTCGGCGATTCTGATGATCGCCTTCGCCTATGGCGCGGCGCTGATGAGCGGCCCGCTGGCTCAGGGCGCCATCCACGGCCTGAAGCTGGTCGCGGTCGCCGTCGTCGCTCAGGCGGTCTTCGGCATGGCCCGCATCCTGACGCCGGACGCGCGCCGAGCTGCGATCGCGCTGGGGGCCATCGTGGTGATCACCTTTGCCTGGCCGGCCGCCGCCCAGGTTCTCGCGATCGGGCTCGGATCGCTCGCGGGACTGCTCGTCTGTCGCGAGGTCGTGGAGACGCCGCGCTCGACGCATGTCTTCAAGGTGTCGCGGAGCGCAGGCCTCGTCGCACTGGCGGCCTTCCTCGTGCTCCTCCTTGGCGGGCCTGTCCTGTTCGCGGTGACCCGCAACGACGTCATCGCCCGCTTCGACGCCTTCTACCGCTCCGGCGCCCTGGTGTTCGGCGGCGGGCATGTGGTTCTGCCGCTCCTGAAGGCTGCCGTCGTCGACCCGGGCTGGATCAGCCAGGATCGGTTCCTGGCCGGATACGGCGCGGCGCAGGCCATGCCCGGACCGCTCTTCACCTTCGGCGCCTACCTGGGCGCAGCCATGCCGACGCCCCCGAACGGCGTCGCGGGCGGGTTGTTCGGGCTGGTCGCGATCTTCCTCCCCGGCCTGCTGGCGCTGGTCGCCGCCCTGCCCTTCTGGGGAGTCTTGCGCACGCGGCCGAGCGCCCAGGCCGCCATGCGTGGGGCGAATGCGGCGGTGGTCGGCATTCTGGGCTCCGCCCTGTACAACCCGCTCTGGACGAGCACGGTCGCAAGCCCGGTCGACTTCGCCACCGCGCTCGCCGGCTTCGTCCTGCTCACGGCCTTTCGGGCGCCGCCAATCGTCGTGGTGGCGCTCGGCGTCGCGGCCGGCCTGGCGCGCGCGCTCCTATAGTCACGACGCGTCGTGGGCCAGGATGTCCTTGCGCTTTTCCAGATACTCCTCGCGGGAGATCTCGCCGCGGGCGTAGCGCTGCTCGAGGATGTCGAGGCCGTTTGAGCGGAACGACGGCCGGGAGATCCCCTGGGAGCCGGACACGCGTGTGATCGCCCAAATCACGAAGACGATCAGGATCACCCAGAACAGGCCCCTGAACAGCAGCCAGAAGACCCAAAAGCCGATTCCCAGACCTAGCATGGGGCGCCACCACGTCGCTTGAAGCTCAGCGCGGCAGTCTAGCACGCCAGCCGCGTTCGCGCTCAGCGCGGAGCGTGCTCCATGAGCTGGATCAGCTCCGCCGCCTTGCGTCGCTGCTCGGCCTGGTCGCCGCTCACGATCGCCGACTCGATGCAGTGGTCGAGGTGACCCTTGAGCAGCTCGCTCTCGACCTTCGCCAGCGCCGCCCGCACCGCGCGGAGCTGCGTCATGACGTCGATACAGTAGCGGTCCTCTTCGACCATCCGCGCTACGCCGCGCACCTGGCCCTCGATGCGGCGCAGGCGATTGAGCAACTTCGGCCTGTCGTCCTGCTTCAACGTGTTCTCCCTTAACCCTGACCTTATACCCCTATAGCGTATCCGGTAAATACCATTTAGGGGTATCCGCGTGAGCGACGATTCCAAGGCGGCCGCAGGCGCGATCCACACCTGTCCGATGCACCCAGAGGTGCGCCAGGAAGGCCCTGGCGCCTGCCCGATTTGCGGCATGGCGCTCGAACCGGTCGCGGTCACGGCGGATCAAGGCGAGAACGCCGAGCTGGCCGACATGTCCCGCCGGTTCTGGATCGGCCTGATCCTCGCCGCTTCCGGTATTCGCCCTCGAGATGGGCGGACATCTGCCCGGCGTCATGCGACTCGTCAGCTCGACGACGAGCGGCTGGATCCAGTTCGCGCTGGCCACCCCGGTGGTGCTTTGGGCCGGATGGCCGTTCTTCGAGCGCGGCTGGGCGTCGATCGTCTCACGCCAGCCTCAACATGTTCACCCTGATCGCCATGGGCGTCGGCGTCGCCTGGACCGACAGCGTCGTCGCCGTGCTGGCGCCGGGCCTCTTCCCGCCGGCGTTTCGCGGACGCCGAAGGCGCCGTTCCGGTCTATTTCGAGGCGGCGGCCGTGATCACCGTGCTGGTCCTGCTGGGCCAGGTGCTGGAGCTGCGGGCCCGCGAGCGCACCGGCGGCGCGATCAAGGCGCTGCTTGACCTCGCTCCGAAGACGGCGCGCCGAATCCGCGACGGATGGGGCGGACGAGGAAGTCGACCCTGGACCTGATCCACGTCGGCGATCGGCTGCGCGTGCGGCCCGGCGAGAAGATCCCGGTCGACGGCGAAGTTGCTCGAAGGTCGAGCGTCGATCGACGAGTCGCTCGTCACCGGCGAATCCATGCCCGTCACCAAGGAGGCCGGCGCGAAGGTGATCGGCGGATCGATCAACAAGACCGGCTCCTTCATCATGCGCGCCGAAAAGGTCGGCGCCGACACGCTGCTCGCCCGCATCGTGCAGATGGTCGCCGAGGCCCAGAGCAGCCGTGCGCCGATCCAGCGCCTGGCCGACCAGGTCTCCGCCTGGTTCGTGCCGGCGGTGATCGGCGCGGCCGCTGCTCGCCGCCATCGAGTGGGCGACGTTCGGCCCCGAGCCGCGATTGGCCTATGCGCTGGTCGCGGCGGTCTCGGTGCTGATCATCGCCTGCCCCTGCGCGCTGGGGCTGGCCACGCCCGATGTCGATCATGGTCGGCGTCGGCCGCGGCGCCCAGGCGGGCGTGCTGGTCAAGAACGCCGAGGCGCTGGAGCGCTTCGAGAAGGTCGACACCCTGGTCTTCGACAAGACCGGCACGCTTGACCGAGGGCCGGCCCGCGGTGACCGCGATCAAGCCGGCGCCGGGCATCGACGAAGCGGAGCTGCTGCGCCTGGCCGCCAGCCTGGAGCGCGGCAGCGAACATCCGCTGGCCGACGCCATCCTGCGCGCCGCGAACGAGCGCGGCCTTGGTTTGTCCGAGGCGACGGACTTCGGCTCGCCGGTTGGCCGGGGGCGTGCTCGGCGTGGTTGACGGCAAGCCCGTCGTGCTCGGCGGCGCGCCGCTCATGGTCGAGCAGCGGATCGAAACCGGCGCGCTGGCCGCAGACGCAGAGGCCATGCGCAAGGAAGGCGCGACGGCTATCTTCGCTGCGGTGGATGGCAAGTTGGCCGGCCTCTTCGCCATCGCCGACCCAATCAAGGCGTCCACCGCCGACGCAGTCCGCGCGCTGCGGGGCGAAGGCATTCGCCTGGTCATGATGACCGGCGACAACCGCACGACCGCCGTGGCCGTCGCCGCGCGCCTCGGCATCGGCCAGGTCGAGGCGGAGGTGCTGCCGGAGCGCAAGGCGCTGGTGGTGCGCAACCTGCGCGCCGAGGGCCGCGTCGTCGCCATGGCCGGCGACGGGATCAACGATGCGCCGGCGTTGGCCGCCGCCGACGTGGGCGTCGCCATGGGCGCCGGCGCCGACGTCGCGATCGAGAGCGCCGGCGTGACGCTGCTGAAGGGCGACCTGGAGGGGCTCGTGCGTGCGCGGAAGCTCTCACGGGCCGTGATGCGCAACATCCGCCAGAACCTGGTCTTTGCGTTCATCTACAACGCCGCCGGCGTGCCGATCGCCGCTGGCGTGCTCTACCCGGCGTTCAAGCTCCTGCTCTCGCCCCAGATCGCGGCCGCGGCGATGGCCCTTTCGTCGGTCAGCGTGATCGCCAACGCGCTCCGGCTGCGCTCGCTGAAGCTCTAGCGGCGTCCCAGCTTGACGGCCGCCTGCGCTCCGCTCAGAAGCTCGCGCCGTTCCCAACCGAGAGAGGAAGAACAGCCATGGCGGACATCCGCTTCGACGGCAAGGTGGCGATCGTGACCGGCGCGGGCGGCGGCCTCGGGCGCCAGCACGCGCTGGAGCTGGCCAGGCGCGGGGCCAAGGTGGTGGTCAACGACCTCGGCGGCGCGGTCGACGGCTCCGGCGGCTCGTCCGAAGCGCGGCCAAGGCGGTGGTGGCCGAGATCAAGGCGCGCGGGCGGCGAAGCGATCGCCAACGGCGCCTCGGTCACCGACGACGCGGGCGTCGCCCACATGGTCAAGGCAGGCGATGGACGCCTGGGGCCGCGTCGACATCCTGATCGCCAACGCCGGCGTGCTGCGCGACAAGTCGTTCTCCAAGATGGAGATCGCCGACTTCGAGTTCGTGCTCGGCGTGCACCTGATGGGCACGGTCAAGCCGGCCAAGGCGGTCTGGGAGATCATGCGCGAGCAGAACTACGGGCGGATCGTGGTCACCACCTCCTCGACCGGCCTCTACGGCAACTTCGGCCAGACCAACTACGGCGCGGCCAAGCTCAGCCTGGTCGGCTTCATGAACAGCCTCAAGCTCGAGGGGCAGAAGAACAACGTCCACGTCAACGCCATCGCCCCGGTGGCCGCGACGCGGATGACCGAGAACATCATGCCGCCGCAGCTGGCCGAGCGGCTGAAGCCCGACTACGTGACGCCCGGCGTCGTCTACCTGTGCTCCGAGGAGGCGCCCGACCGGCGCCATCCTCACCGCCGGCGCCGGCGTCTTCGCGCTGGCCCGCATCTACGAGACCGAGGGCGTCTATCTCGGCGAAGGCGGACTCTCGGCCGAAGAGGTGCGCGACAACTGGGGCAAGATCACCGACGAGGCCGGCCAGAAGGCCTACGTCAACGGCGGCGAGCAGACGCAGAAGTTCTTCCGCCGGATGAGCCAGACGGCCTGATCCGGTTGCGCTCATCACGGAGTCCCTCCACACTATATCAAAGATTGATATGGAGCGGTCATGGGAACCAACGTCCATCTCACACCGGAGCTTGAGCGGTTCGCGAAGGAGTGCGTGGCCGAGGGCCGCTACAACAACGTCAGCGAGGTCGTCCGAGAAGCACTGCGGCTCCTGCAGGACGCAGCGGAGCGCAAGCGCAAGTTCATGGCGATGATCCGCGAGGTCGAAGCCGAGGTCGAACGCGACGGGACCGTCTCGGTGGATGAAGCCCTCAAGCGGTTCGACGCGATCATCGAGGAGGCCGACGCGGGGCGGAGGGCGCGGAAATAGCGGTTCGCGCCAGGCTCTCGCTGCGCGCGGCCGCCGATCTCGACGATGCGGCCAGATGGATCGCCGAGAACAATCGGCCGGCCGCGCAGCGCCTGCGACGCGCCATCGTGAGGCTCGCGGAACATCTAGCCGAGTATCCGATGAGCGGCTCTGCTCGGCGGGAAATAGCCGACGAGCGGTGTCGCTTCGCCCCGGTGCGCGGGTTCCCTTACATCGTTGTCTACGACGCCACCCGGAGCCCTCCGATTATCCTTCGGCTTCTGCATGGCGCCCGCGACCTGTCTGAGATCTTGCGGGACCTGTGACCCCCGCAGAGCCACCCATCGCCGCTCACAAATCCCCTTGCGCGCCGAGCAAGGGCGGGGTTCCCTGGCGCGAGGCGCACTTTAAGAAGGCGCGGAACCCTCGCCCAGGACCCTTCGCGTGACATCGACGTCCCCCGCCCAACCGCATCAGCGGCTCTCGCTGCTCCAGCTCATCGCCTTCAGCCTGCCGGGCCTCGCGCCGGGCGCCCTCGCGATCGGGCTTGGCGTCTTCCTGCCGCGCTACTACGCCGGCCACTTCGGCCTGGCGCTGGCCGCCGTCGGCGGAACGTTCGGGCTGATCCGCATCCTCGACACCTTCGTCGACCCGGTGCTCGGGCTGGTGATGGACCGCACGCGCACGCCCATCGGCCGCTACCGGCCGTGGCTGATCGCCGGCGCGCCGATCCTGATGCTGGCGGTGTTCATGCTGTTCGAGCCGGCCGGCAAGGTCTCGCTCGTCTACCTGTTCGCCTGGCTCCTGGTCTACTACGTCGGCACCTCGGTGCTCGGCCTTTCCCACTCCGCCTGGGCGTCGGTGATCGCGGCCAAGTACCACGAGCGTTCGCGTGTTTTCGGCGTGATGCAGGTGGTCGGCATCCTCGGCGCGACGGTCGTGCTGATCCTGCCCTCGGTGCTCGAGGGCCGGCGTGGCGTCGCCCCCGGCGGGGCCGTGCCGCTGATGGGGTGGTTCATCATCGTCGCCGCGCCGGTCGGGGTTCTGCTGGCGCTGTTACGGACGCCGGAGCGGATCACCGCCGAAGACCACTCCGAGCGCGTCCCGCTGATGGACTACGTGAAGATGGTGCTTCGGCCGGACATGCGCCGCATCATCATCGCCGACTTCTGCCTGGCGCTCGGACCGGGGTGGATGGGCGCGATCTACCTCTTCTACTTCCACGACGCGCGCGGGTTCACGATCGCGCAGGCCAGCATCCAGCTGCTCATCTACGTCGCCGCCGGCGTCTTTGGCGCCGGCGTGCTCAGCCGCATCGCCATGCGGTTCGGCAAGCACCGAACGCTGATGGCGACAGCGACCGGCTATTCGCTGGGACTGATCTCTCTGACCTTCATGCCCAAGGGCCAGATGCTGCCGGTGGCGATCTTCATGTTCATCATGGGCTTCCTGGCGACCAGCTTCGCGCTGCTCGACCGCGCCATGGTGGCCGACGTCGCGGACGCGGTGCGCCTCGACCAGGGGAAGAACCGCGCGGGCCTGCTCTATTCGATGATCACCATGACCCAGAAGATCGCCGGCGCACTCTCCATCACGCTGTCCTTCACCGTCCTCGGCGCGATCGGCTATCAGGCTAAGGAGGGCGCGGTGAACACCGCGGCCGCGATCCACGGCCTGGAGCTCGTCTACCTGATCGGGCCGGTGGTGTTCGTGATGCTCGGGGGCGCCTGCTACATCGGCTACAAGCTGAACGACAGCCGCCACGCCGAGATCCGCGCGGCCCTCGACGAGCGCGACGGGCTGACCGGTCCCCTCGCCGCCGCGGCGGAGTAGACCGCCAAGTGCGGAAACTCCGCGCGTGCAGGGCGGAAATTCCTGTGATTTACTCGGCGTCACAAGAGCGCTTCAGGCGCCTAACTTAAGTCATTGGGAGACGCCCGCGTGTCATTGAACGCAACCACCGCCGCTCCGGCGGCCGAGCACAGAGTTCCCCTCTACAACGTCTTCACCTACGGCGCGCTGGGCGTCCCGCTCGCCGGGATGGCCGTGATCCTCGGGGTCTATCTGCCGCGCCACTACGTCAGTCTGGGCGTCGGCTTCATTGCGGTTTCGGCCGCGATCTTTGCCGTGCGGATGATCGACATCCTGTTCGATCCGTTCGTCGCCCTCTTCATGGACCGAACCAAGACACCGATCGGCCGCTACCGGCCATGGATCGTCGTCGGTGCGCCGATCATCCTGCTCGGGGTCTACAAACTTCTGATGCCGACGGGGCCAGTCAGCTCCGGCTACCTGATTCTCTGGCTCGTGGTGACCGCCGCCGGCACTTCGATGCTGACTCTCGGCTTAGCCGCCTGGGGCGCCGTCCTGGCCAAGGGCTACAACGACCGCTCGCGCGTCTACGCCTGGACGTCGTCGATGGCTGTGGTCGGCTCGATTGCGATCCTGCTGCTGCCGCTGTTCACGCACGGCAAGATCACGCCCGGCCTGAAGGCCAGCATGCCGGCGATCGGTCTCATCCTGATCATCGCCGTCCCGATCGCGCTGCTGATCACGACCGCGCTGACGCCCGAGCACGTGCAGCCCATTCCGCAGCGGCCGAAGTTCAAGCTTTCGGACTACTGGCTGGCGCTCAAAAAGCCATCAATGCTGCGCCTGATCCTGGCCGACCTCGCGCTGACGCTCGGGCCCGGCACGACGGGGCCGCTCTACGTCTATTATTTCCACGACGCAAAAGGCTTCAGTATCGCCGCGGTCGAGCTTCCTGCTCATCTCCTACATCGGCGCGGCCATCTTGGGCGCGGTGTTCTGGGGCCGTCTCGCCCAGCGGTTCGGCAAGCACCGGACCGTGCAGATCGCCTGCGTCGCCTACTCGATCACCCAGGCGACGCTGATGGCGCTTCCGCGCATGGGGCCGCACTACGTCTTCGCCCAGACGATCCCGACCATCATCGGCATGTTCGCCGTTGGCTTCTGCGCCAGCGCCTTCCTGCTCCTGGTGCGGGCGATGATCGCCGACGTCGCCGACGAGGTCAGGCTCGAGCAGAAGCAGGACCTGACCAGCCTCCTGTTCTCGATGGTGACGACCACGACCAAGATCGGCGGCAGCATCACGGTGGCCGTTGTCTTCCCGATCCTGGCGCTCGTGCACTACAACGGCGCGGAGGGGGCGGTGAACACGCCTTCGGCCATCTTCGGGCTCGAGATGTGCTACCTGTTCGCGCCGGTCATCCTCGTCTGGTTCGGCGGCGCGATGTTCTTCGGCTACAAGCTGGATTCGAAGCGGCACGCCGAGATCCGCGCGCAGCTCGACTTCGCCGCCTCCGAGGAGGCGCTGATCGGCGGGCCGATCGAGGAACCCCCGGCCGCCGCGGCGGAGTAAATTGGAGTAAATTGGGGACAGGTACGACTTACGCGTCCCGGGCCCCGCGGGACCGATACGGCGAGCGTGCGTAAGTCGTACCTGTCCCCAATTTACAGTAAGTCGTACCTGTCCCCAATTTAGTGTCCCCAATTTAGTCCTCGAACGCGATCGTCGGCGCGGGTTTCAGGGTCGCGTGCTCGAGGCCGTCGAGCACGGCTTCGGCCGCGGCCATCAGCGCGCGCGCGGCGGCGCTGTCGCCGCCCAGGGTGACGAACGGGCGCCCGTCGTCGCAGGCCTGGCGAAGCGCCACCTCGATCGGGATCTCGCCCAGGAACGGCGCGCCGAGCTCTTCGGCGGTCGCCTTGGCGCCGCCACGGCCGAAGATGGGGATCTCCGCGCCGGTCGCCGGATCGGGGAAGAAGGCCATGTTCTCGATCACGCCCAGGATCGGCACGTGGGTCTTTTCGAACATCGCAACGCCCCTGCGCACGTCGATCAGCGCCACCGGCTGCGGGGTGGAGACGATGACCGCGCCCGAGAGAGCGACGCGCTGGGCCAGCGTCAGCTGCACGTCGCCGGTGCCGGGCGGCATGTCGATGACCAGCACGTCGAGCGGCTCGGCCTCGCTGGCCCAGGCCACGTCGTTCAGGAGCTGGTTCAGCGCTGACGAGGCGATCGGACCCCGCCAGATCATCGGCGAGGCCTCATCGACCAGAAAACCGATCGACATCACCTTCATCCCCCAGGCCGCGAGGGGTTTCAGCTTGCGGTCGGCCGTCATCTCCGGCTCGGCGTCCAGGCCGGTCATGCGCGGGATCGACGGCCCATAGACGTCGGCGTCAAGCAGCCCGACGCGGCGGCCGAGCATGGCCATGGCGGCGGCCAGGTTCAGCGCCACCGTCGATTTGCCGACCCCGCCCTTGGCGCTGGCCACCGCGATGACGTCGCGGACGTGCGCGGGTTTCAGCGCCGCCGGCGCTCGCCCGGCCGGCGGGCGAAGCTGCGCCGGCGGCTCGGGCCGCTCGCCCCGGCGCACGCGGACGATGCCCGGGTCTGGGGGTCGCCGCGCCGGATCGGCGGCGGCGGTCAGCACGACCTGCGCCTTGTCGACGCCGGCCGCCTTGCGCAGCACCGCCTCGGCCGCCTCGCGGACGGGCTCGTAGAGAGCCGCGTCGGCGGCGTCGATCTCGATCATGAAACCCGCGCGATCGGCGCGGAGCACCAGCGCGGTCACCAGCCCCGCATCGCTCAAGCCCCTGCCCGACTTCGGGTCGGGCACCTGGTTCAGGGCGGCCAGCACGCTGGCGCGGGATATCGGGGTTTCCTCGCCCATGCTCTCTCGTCTTGCGGTCCAGCGCGCGCGGGTCTCATATCCGAGTCCGGGCTCGCCTTTACAAGCCCGCTTAAGCCCCATGGGAGCCGACCCATGCCCTGGACTGACAACGCCGCGGCCAGCGCCAAGCCGGGCCAGAAGCCGACGAGGGAGTGGGGGCCATGGGGCGCCGTCGAGCCGGTCGACGCGGCGCCGCCCGTCCCCGCCTCGCCTTTCGATCCCCTGGTCGCCGCCTGGCGACGTCTGTTCAACCGCCGCGCCGGATAGCCCGGCACCCAGGAGAGCACCGCATGTACAACTCCGGGCAACGCGAGCTGCAGGACCGGTTCGCGAGCCGCGCGCTCGCCGATCGTCTGGTGGAGAAGACGCGGCGCGACCGCTTCAGCGACGGCGACAAGGCCTTCGTCGAACAGAGCCCCTTCTTCTTCCTCGCCACCGCCGACGCCGAGGGGCGCCCCGACTGTTCGTTCAAGGGCGGATTGCCGGGCTTCGTCCGCATCGCCGCGCCCGACCTTCTGATCTTCCCCGACTATGACGGCAACGGCATGTTCCGCAGCCTGGGCAACATCCGCGTCAACCCCCACGTCGGCCTGCTGTTCATCCGCATCGGCGAGCGGCCAGGCCGGCTGCGCGTCAACGGGACGGCCGAGATCGCCTTCGAGGACGAGCGGCTGGAAGGGTTTCCCGGCGGCCAACTGCTGGTCAAGGTGACGCCGGCCGACATCTTCCCCAACTGCCCGCGCTACATCCCCGAGCTCGAGATGAAGGCGCCCTCGATCTACGCCCCGCGCGTCGGCGAAGCGCCGGTCGAGCCGGCCTGGAAAGGCTTCGACGACTTCAAGGACGTGGTCCCGCCTAGGGCGCGGCGGTAGGGCGCGTTGAGATCAAACGGCCGCTCATCCCCGGTTCCGCCCTTAGGGATGCACAGGTCTCCTGAAATGTGGGTCCCTTGGGCGCGCCGCGGGCCGGGAGTCGCTGGGTGGCGGCAGCGAACGCTCTCAAGGTCCCTTCTCCCGCTTGGGGGAGAAGGTGTCAGCGAAGCTGACGGATGAGGGGTCGCGCTCCGTTGTGAGATTTGCCGGCCGGCCGCGACGGGGCCGGCGCCCTCGGAGTCTGACCACGGAAAACACGGGAAGCACGGACAAGATCAATGATGATGTCCTGGTGGCGGGGAACCGCGCGTCCGTGCTTTCCGTGTTTTCCGTGGTTCCTTGCTGCGAGCGTCCGACCGCCGATGCGCGAGCCGGAGAGGTCTGAGAGACCCCTCATCCGACCGGGCATTCGCCCGGCCACCTTCTCCCCCAAGAGGGAGAAGGGCGCGCTGACGTTCGTTTGCCGCGCCCGCCCCAGATGTGTGAATGCCGTAGCGCGAAAGCGGGGATGAGCGGTGTTGAATACAGACGCAAGACGCCGCCAGCGTTTCGCGCACGATTAAGCGGCGCGAGGTCTGGCGGACCTGACGGCTGGGGCAAGCAAAGGGAACTCACTTGGAACTGCGCACCGGCGGGAACCCGCTGTGGTGGTGATGGTGGTGGTGGTGTTGTTGGTGGCGGCCATCCCGCCGATGCGCAACTGGTCAGCCCGAAGCTCGGGCGTAGCTCTCCTCGTGTCTCCGGCCAGCCCCGGCGTCGTCGACGACCGCCGGAGCTGACAGGGTTATGCAGCTGCCGGCCCCGAAGGGCGCGGCTTGTTCGAGAGCAAGCTTACCCTCGCGCGGAGGCCGCTCAGGAATTCGCTGAACGGTCAGGCCGAGAGGAAGGTCGAACCGAGCTCGGGGAAGACGCGGCCGACCTTCGCCATCAGGTATTCGCCGTAAGTCCCCTCGACGGCGTGGACGTCGGCGCCGTCCCAGCGCTCGGTCGGCGCGGACGCCGTCTGAACGCCGGGCGGCGGGATCATGCGGGCGGTGAAGTCCGGGTCGTAGAAGAAGGGGAACGACAGCCGCGCCCGGTCCGAGCGGTTGACCACCCGATGCGGCGTCGAGACGAAGCGCCCGCCGGTGAGGCGCTCCAGCATGTCGCCGATGTTGCAGACGAGCGCGCCGGGGATGGGCGGCGCCGTACGCCAGCCGGCACGGGCTCGCACCTCGAGCCCGCCGGCGTCGTCCTGCGCCAAGAGGGTCAGGAGCCCGTAGTCGGTGTGCTCGGCGACGCCCCACGCCTCCGGCGGCGTCGGCGGATAGCGGAAGATGCGGAAGAGCAGCGTCGGGCGCTGAAGGTAGTTGCCGGCGAAGTAGTGGTCGTCGAGGCCGAGCGCCAGCGAGACGCCCTCGACCAGCGCCGCCGCCGCGGCCGTCGCCTCGGTGAAGAACGCCGCCACCGCCGGCCGCAAGCCAGGCGCGCCGGCCGGCCAGAGGTTGGCGCCGTGCAACGGCCAGCCGGCGACGACGCGCGGCTCGTCGGCCGCCAGCTCCTCGCCCAGGTAGAGCCCCTCCTTGTTGTCCGGGACGCCGGACGTGAGCTCGCCGCGCAGGGGAAACCAGCCGCGCCAGGCCGGCCCGCCGCGCGCCATGGCGATCGCCTGCTTCTTGGCCAGCGGCAGGTCGAAGAAGGCCCGCGCCTCGGCTTCGAGCCGCTGCAGCGTGGCCACCCTCACGCCATGGCCGACGACGTAGAAGAACCCGTCGTCCTCGCACGCCGCCGCGATCGCCGTGGCCACCTCGGCCCGGGCGGCGGCATCGGCGCCGAACAAGGGCGACATGTCGATGACGGGCAGGCTCATGCCGCAAGGTAGCGGGAATTCGCACCAGGCTTCCAGGGGCTCCCGGGTCGAACGAGCGCCGGCGCTCCAACCGCGTCCTTCTGCCCTCGAGGGAGAAGGTGGATCGCGCGAGCGAGACGGATCAGGGGCCGCGCCGCGCTGGCGGCGGCGATCGAACTCGGGGCGCCATCGAGCTTTCCGGCGAAGTCCGCAACCGGCGGGGCGGCCGGGGCGAGGCGGAACACTCGGCGCGGCCCCTCAACCGACCTCCTTCGGAGGCCACCTTCTCCCTCGAGGGAGAAGGGCCGCTCGTTGGCGAGCCTGCTGTGGCGGGCGGGCGTGCAGACTGATAATCGTTTCGCCGGAAGTACTTGGGGGGTGGTTATGGCGGCTGTCGTGGATGCGCCGGTGAATGGGCCGGTGCGCAACTACCGCTCGATGATCATGAACAGCGCCCGCTGGGACGACTACCGCCCGCGGCAAGGCGACGTGATCGTCGCCACCTATCCCAAGTGCGGCACCACCTGGACGCAACGGATCGTCAGTCTGCTGTTCCATCAGTCGCCGGCGCCGCGCGACATCATGGGCGAAGCGCCCTGGATCGACTCAACGCTGTTCGGACCGGTCGGTTCGATGCTGGCCACCCTGGAAGCGCAGACCCAGCGCCGCTCGATGAAGACGCACCTGCCGCTGGACGGCTTCCCGGTGTTCGAGGGCGTCAAGGTGATCCACACGGTCCGCGACGGCCGCGACGCCTGCTTCTCGATGCACAACCACCAGCTCGGCATGCGGATCGAGAACGCGATGGCCTCGGTGATGGCCGAGGCGACGCCGGAGCTGCTGGCGGCGGGCGGGCCTCCGCCCCCGACGCCCGAGGATCCGCACGAGTGGTTCCTGCACTGGATGGACGAGGCGGAGGGGTATGATCCGGCCACCCGCTTCGCCCAGACTCCGTTCTGCGAGTTCGAACTCACCTATTGGGCGCGTCGCCACGAAGCCTGGCTGCTGCACGTGAACTACGCCGACATGAAGGCCGACCTTGCAGGCGAGATGCGCCGCATTGCCGACTTCCTGGAGATCGAGACGCCGTCGGGGCTGATGGCCGAGCTGGTTCAGGCGGCGACGTTCGAATCCATGAAGCGCGACGGGGACGCCCTGTTGCCGAAGATCGCCGATCACTTCGATAAAGGGCCGGAGCGGTTCCTCAACAAGGGCGTGAACGGGCGCTGGAAAGCGTTCCTGACCGCTGACGACCTGGCGCGCTACGACGCCCTGGTCCGCAGTAAGCTCAGCCCCACCCACGCGCGGTGGATCGAAGAGGGCGGCCGCGTGGCGGGAGACCCGCGAACGCTGCCGGACTGAATCGACTTCTCCCATAGGGAGAAGGTGGGGGCCCATGCGACAGGATGGGGACGATGAAGGGCGTTGGGGGTTTGCCGGGGGCGCTGTAACCCCTCAACCCTCCACGCCCTTCGGGCGCGCGACCCCCCTTCTCCCTGTGGGAGAAGGTTTGGGAACGCTGACGGTTCGGGATTAGTCTGGGCCGGGAGACAGGAGATCCGGGAACGAACCTTGCGATCACCAAGCTGAAGGAGTGGCAGTTCTTCGTCGCCGTGACGAAGGCCAGCCCAGGCCTCGCCGCGGCATGGTGGACGTGCCTCCTGTTGCTCGGTCTGCTGCCGGTGGCGTTCGCCATCTCGATGGGCGTCCTCATCGGCGCCGTCCGCGCCAAGGCGCCGCTGGCCGAGCCGCTGGCGTTCGCGGGCGGCGTCTTCCTGGTGCTGCAGGTGCTGAGCCCGATCCACCAGGCGATCAGCCAGAACCTGGGCTATCGGACATCGGCCTGGCTGTACGATCGGCTGACCGAGGCCTGCGTCGGCCCGCGCGGCATCGGCCACCTCGAAGACCCCTCGATGACCACCGATCTGACGGTGGCGCGCGAGTTCGATCGGGGGATGACCGGGCCTCCGCTGAACGTCTCGATGGACTTCATCGCCAGCGGCCTCATCACCCTCGTGACCGGCGTCGCCTCGACGGCGGTGGTCGCGGTGTGGAACTGGTGGGCCGCCATCATCCTCGCCGGCGCCTGGGCCTCCACCCACTGGCTGCTGCGCGAGAGCGGGGTCTGGCGCGACCGCAACACGGACGAGGTGCGGGCGGCGCAGCGCGACGCCGACTACGCCTTTCGCCTGGCCGTCGATCCGCCGGCGGCCAAGGAGCTGCGCCTGTTCGGGCTGGCGACCTGGACGCTCGACCGCTTCACGGCCCGGCGCACGCGGCTGCACGAGCTGCAGTATGCAGCGACGCGCATGCGCCAGCGACCCCTCGCCGGCTGCATCCTGCTGGTGACCGGCGCCAACCTCCTGGTCTTCTGGCTCATCGCCCGCGGCGCGCTGGCGCACCAGATCGGCCTCGGACAGGCGGTGACCTTCCTCCAGAGCGCGGTCGGGGTGTCGGCGATCGCTTTCGGCGGCCTGAACTGGGCGCTGGACGGCGCTTCGGCGCCGGTCGCGGCGGTGGCGCGCCTGAAGGAGGCTGCCGCGCGCACCGGCGCCTTGCCCTCGGGCCCGCGCAAGGCGCAGGGCCTGCCGGCGCGCGAGATCCGGTTCCGCGATGTGAGCTTCGCCTATCCGGGCGGCGCGCCGGTGCTCGAGCACTTCGACCTGACGATCCCGGCGGGAGAATCGCTCGCCATCGTTGGCCAGAACGGCGCCGGCAAGACCACGCTCGCGAAGCTGCTCTGCCGGCTGTACGACCCGCAAGCCGGCGCGATCGAGGTCGACGGCATCGACCTGCGCGAGCTCGACGTGGACGCCTGGCGGTCATGCGTCACGGCGGTCTTCCAGGACTTCATCCGCTTCGAGGCCTCGCTCAGGGACAACCTCGCGCCGCGGCGGAGCGGCGAGACCCAGCCGGACGATGGCGCCCTGCGCGAGGTGATGGCGGCGGCCGGCGTGAAGGACCTGGCGTCGCTCGACACCATTCTCGCCAAGGGCTACGCCGGCGGCACGGACCTCTCCGGCGGCCAGTGGCAGCGGGTCGCGCTCGCCCGCGCACTGACGGCCGTGCGGCGCGGCGCTGGCCTGGTCCTGCTGGACGAGCCGACGGCGCAGCTGGACGTGCGCGGCGAGGCCGAGATCTTCGGCCGGCTGCTCGCCGCCACGCGCGAACGCACCACGATCCTGATCTCGCACCGTTTTTCGACGGTGCGCCAGGCCGACCGCATCTGCGTGGTCGAGCATGGCCGCGTGGTGGAGCTGGGCGCGCACGATGCGCTGATGGCGCTGGGCGGCCGCTACCGCACCATGTTCGATCTGCAGGCGCAGCGCTTCCAGGAAGCCGACGAGGAAGGGCAGGTCTATGAAGCCCTCGCCTGACGCCGCAACACCCGAGGCTCTGGCGCCGGCCGCCATCGAGCCGATGCCGCCGACGCTGTCGTCGATGTGGCGGCTCTGCAAGCTGGGCTTCCGCTACGAGCGCGGCCTGATGGCGCTCTCGCTCGTCATGTCGCAGCTGGCGTCCCTGCCGGCGGCGCTGAACGCGCTTTGGCTCGCCTTGCTCGGCGCGGCGGTGATCCGACAGCAAACGACGCTGGCGCTGGTCGCGGCGGCGGGCATGGCGATCAGCGCCGCCGCGAACTGGTTCCTGATGACCATCTCGACACGGGTGCAGCGCCGCTTCCGCGACAAGGTCACCATCGCCCTGGAAGGACACGTGGCGAGTCTGCAGGCCTCCATCGTCTCGGTGGCGCACCAGGAACGGCCCGAATACCTCGACCGGCTGTCGATGCTGCGCAACCAGGTGTTCGTGCTCGACCACATGTACATGTCGCTGTTCACCACCCTCGCTTGGCTCATGCGGCTGGCGTTCACGTTCGCCCTCCTGGCCTGGGTGAGCCCCGTGCTGCTGCTCCTGGCCGTGTTCGCCGTCCCCTCGGCGCTCGCAGCCTTCTGGCGGCCGGACGTCGAGAACAAGACCTGGGAGCGCGGGGCGCAGGACCAGCGGCTCTCTTTGCACCTGTTCGACCTGGCGACGACCGCGGCGCCTGGCAAGGAGGTGCGCGTGCTGGGCATCGGCGAGCGCCTGACCGAGGAGCGCCGCGCCGCGTGGGAGCGCTGGTACCGGCCGATGGCGCGCGTGCGCTGGGAAACGGCGATGTGGAACGCGCTTGCGTGGGGGATCTTCGGCGCGGCCTACGGCGGCGCCGTGGCGTTCGTCGTCTGGGGCCTGCATGCCGGGACCGCGCAGGTGCTGCTGGTGCTGGCCGCGGGGGCGAGTCTGGCCGGCTATATCCGCGCCGCGGTCGGCGAGATCGGGTTCCTGCGCGGCTTTTGGGCCGACGGCTCGCGGCGGCTGGCCTGGCTCGAAGACTACGCGGCGAAAGAGGCCGCTCCGGGCGAGCTTCCCGCGCCGTCGGTTCTGCGCGAGGGCATCTGCTTCGATCGCGTCTCGTTCGCCTATCCCGGCGCGTCGCGGCTGGCGCTCGACGAGGTCACCTTCACGCTGCCGGCGCGGGCCGTGGTCGCCATCGTCGGCGAGAACGGCGCCGGCAAGACGACGCTCGTGAAGCTGCTCGCCAAGATGTACGAGCCGGCGTCCGGGGCGATCCTCATCGACGGAACGCCGCTGTCGCGCATCAAGGCCGCCGAGTGGCGCGAGCGCATTACCGGCGCGCTGCAGGACTTCTTCCGTTTCGAGTTCCGCGCCGGCCAGACCATCGGGCTGGGCGAGGTCGGCCGCATCGACGATGAGCCCGCCGTGACGGCGGCGGCCGCCCGCGCCGGCGCCGACGACGTGGTGGCCAAGCTCCCCGCCGGCCTCAGGACGCAACTGGGGCGGACCTGGCCGGGGGGCGCCGAGCCGAGCTTTGGCCAGTGGCAGAAGCTCTCGCTGGCGCGCGGGTTCATGCGCCAGGGGCCGCTGGTGCAAGTGCTGGACGAGCCAACGGCCGCGCTCGACGCCGAGACCGAGCACGCCCTCTTCGAGCGCTACGCCGCCGCGGCCCGCGCCGAGGGCGACGAAGCGGGCCGCATCACCCTCTTCGTCTCGCACCGCTTCTCCACCGTGCGCATGGCCGACCTGATCATCGTGCTCGACGGCGCGCGGATGGTCGAAGCCGGCTCGCACGAGGCGCTGATGGCGAATCACGGACCCTACTCGGAGCTCTACGCCATCCAGGCCGCCGCCTACCGCCCGCTCCCCACCTCCGCTCATCCCCGCGAAAGCGGGGACCCAGGTGTTTTTGTTGCTGAATCTGAGCCATTCACGACGTCACCGGTCCTCGCAAACAGAAAAAAGCCTGGGTCCCCGCTTCCGCGGGGATGAGCGGTATTGAGAACAGGTAGGCCCCCCGCGCCGCTCGCGGCGCGGGACCCACCTTCTCCTTATGGGAGAAGGTTTGAAGGGGCGCGCAGAATTAATGCCTTGGCGAGCTGGGTTCGCGGGGTCAGGCTAAGGGGGAAGACCTAGCGAAGAGGCGTTCCATGAGCCCGCTCGATGTCGCCGATGCCAAAAACTCCGATGTGAAAGGCGGCTGGATTCCGCCGTTGCAGCTCACGAAGGGCCAGCCGCCGCCGATCGCGGCGAACGGCGGCGTCTCGTACATGGCGCGCGAGCGGAACGGCGACGCCGGCACGGCCGCGGCGCTGGAGGACGCGCTGGCGGAGTTCGCCACCGGCGAGGGCCAGCGGGTCATCGACATGATCGAGAACGCCCCGCCCGGCCCGATCGCGACCCGTCACGGCGACGGCTTTCGCACCTGGGACGAGTGCCTGGCCGACATCCGCGCCCGCGGCGTTACGGCGCCCGAGGGGGGCCTGGCGCTGCCGCTGCCCTATACGATCCACGAGCGGCCGACCTATTCGCTCGTCTCGTCCAACGCGCTGTGGCGCGACCCGGCGCGCGCCGAAGACGCCAAGGCGATGCGCCAGAACGAGCGCAACAACGGCAAGCGCAACCTCTACTTCCCGCAGGTGATGCGCGACGCCCGCCGCATCGGCGAATACTACCCGGGCCTTTCCCCCGAGAGCCCCGAGTGCATGGACCGGCTGGGCGTCTCGCTGGCGCACCTCGAATCCAAGTGCGCCAACTTCTACGACTCGGCGGAGGTCGAGCGCGTCTACTACCCGGAGATCGAACGGCTGTTGCTCGACTTCTTCCCCGGCGCCACCGACGCCCTGGTCTACAACCACGACGTCTTCGACAAGGATTACGCGGGCGACCGCACGGAGAACCAGGAGGCGAAGAACCCGGGGGTCAACGCCGGCTACGCCAACCTGGTGCACAACGACCTGAACGACAACTCCGGCCGCGTGCGTTGCCGCGAGCTGCTCACCAAGAACCTGCGCAATTTCGGCCGCGAGGTGCGCTACAGCGAGGACGAGGCGGACGCGAAGATGTCGCGGCGCTTCATGTCCATCAATCTCGCCAAGCCGATGGAGACGGTCGAGCAGTACCCGTTCGTGCTCTGCGCCTGGCCCTCGTTCGCCGACCAGCCCTACATCAACAACTATCGCATCTACGACGACCGCGTCGGCGAGACCACGCGCTTCACATACCGCCCCGGGCACGAGTGGTACTGGTTCCCCAGGCAGACCCCGACCGAGGTCTCGATGCTGAAGTGCTACGACAGCCAGACCGACGGCTCCGTCTCCCGCTGGTCCTTCCACACCGCCTCGGTGGACCCGACTGCGGCGCCGGATGCGCGGTGCCGGAAGAACGTGGTGGTGCGGTCGTACGTGTTCTTTTAGGCGGCCGGCGCAGACCACGCG
The DNA here is from genome assembly GCA_963794315.1 of uncultured Alphaproteobacteria bacterium. Taxonomy (GTDB): domain Bacteria; phylum Pseudomonadota; class Alphaproteobacteria; order Caulobacterales; family Caulobacteraceae; genus Poindextera. The sequence continues at coordinate 1,799,026 of CAWCDF010000002.1, read as the reverse complement.
CCAGTCCCGAGCCGAGCTACGTCGGTGACCAGCCGTTCTTTTTGGTCAGCTACGGCCACGCCGACAGCGACCTGGTCTATCCCGAGATGCGCTGGCTGCAGGAGGCCGGCTTCAATCTCATCGTGGTTGGCAACGTCGTCTAAGGAACGCTGCCTCGCGGGCAGTGCGGCTCCGCGGCGAGCCGCGTCGCTCACGACAGGTTCTCGATCTATCGCCGCTCCAGGAACCCGCGTCCTTCGAAGATCGCGGGCATCGCCTTCTCGATCCGCGCGGTCCGCGTCGCAGACTGCTTCGCGCCGGCGAAGTGATAGAGGTATCCCCTTTGCCGGCCCGGCGTGAGCGCCTCGAACGCGTGCTTGAAGCGTGGATCGTCGCGGAACCTCGCCTTCAATTCCTCGGGCACGGGAACCTCTGGGGGCTTGGTCTCGACCTTGATGCCGGCCTTCTCGGCCGCCATGGCCTCGCGCACGTAGGCCTTGATGGTGGGCGCCTTGGTCGCGATCTCGTTGACGCTGGTGAACTTCATCACCCGCGCCGCCTGGACCTGGCCGAGCTGCACCAGCAGATGCTGGGGGTCCTTCAGCAAGGCGCCCTGAAAGAAGCCCAACGCGCAGTATTCCTTAAACCCCTGAATGATGACGACGTTTCTTCCATCCAGCGTGTAGCAGGGCTTTGCCCACTTGCACGCCTCGGTCAGGTCAAACCCAGACAGGATGCTTTTCAGCGCGACGATCTCAGCCTGCCACCGCTCTCGATACGCCATCTCCATGCTGCACCTCCGTTGTTGCTGACGACGCCGTCGCCCCTCGAAGGACGCGGCGACTTCGTCCCACAGCTCAGCGAGCACTGATCGCCGGCTGGCCCCTCACCCTGCTCTCTCCCCTCCCCGCGGGCGGGGAGAGGGTTCTCTTTCCAATGCCGCGCGCACGTCGTGCAGCGTGTCGGCGATGGCGAGGCACTTTTCGCGCATCTCTTCGGTGGCTTCGAGGAGGTCGGGGACCATCACGGTCATCATGCCGGCGGCGTGGGCGGCGCGGACGCCGTTGTGGGAGTCCTCCAGGGCCAGGCAGTCCGCGGGCGCCACGCCCAGGCGCTCGGCGGCGACGAGGAAGGGGTCGGGGTGCGGCTTGCCGCGCTCGTAGTCGCCGCGGGCGACGATGGTCTGGATGCGGGCGTAGACGCCGGAGCGCTCCAGCTGACTGCGCACATGCGCGTGGCCGGACGAGGTGGCGACGGCGCGCGCGACGCCGGCCTGCTCGAGCCAGTCGAGGATTTCGATCACGCCGTCCTTGAGGATGTCCTCGGCGTCGAACACCGCCTGCGCGCGCCGCCAGACCTCGTCGTTGAACTCGGCGAGCGGGAAGTCCGGCCCGAAATGCGCCTGGGCCACCGCATCGCTGGCCGCATAGGTGAGGCCGACCATGCGGACGAAGACATCGTTGGGAAGCTCGACGCCCATGTCGCGGGCGGTGGCCATCATGGCGTCGCGGATCACGACCTCGGAGTTGATGAGAAGGCCGTCCATGTCGAAGACGACGGCGCGGACCGGGCGCGGGAAGATCATGCCCTCCGGCTTAGGCGAGCGGCCGGCGGCGCGGCAACTCAAGCCGTGTCTCAGTCGGTAACGAAGGCGTCGGCGGAATAGCCCTGGAAGTAGAGCAGCGCCGTCAGGTCGGCGTGGTCGACGCGGGCGTCGGCCGCCTCGGCGACGACCGGCTTGGCGCGGTAGGCGACGCCCAGGCCGGCGGCCTTGATCATCGCCAGGTCGTTGGCCCCGTCGCCCACCGCCAGCGTGTCGACCAGCTCGACGCCGAGGGCCGCCGCTTCCTCGAGCAGCGCCGCCAGCTTGGCCTCGCGCCCGAGCATCGGCTCGTCGACCGTCCCGGCGAGCTTGCCGCCGTCGTGCACCAGCCGATTGGCGCGGTCGGCGTGGAAGCCGGCGTCGCTGGCCACGCGGCGGGTGAAGAAGTCGAACCCGCCGGAGACCAGCACGCAGCGCGCGCCATTGGCGGCCATGGTGCGCACCAGCGTGCGCGCGCCGGGATTGAGCTTGACGCGCTCGTCGTAGCACCGCTCGAGCTCGGCGACCGCCATCCCCTCGAGCATGGCGACCCGCTCCCTGAGCGCCGGCGCGAACTCGATCTCGCCGCGCATGGCCCGCTCGGTGATGGCCTGGACCTGCTCGCGCACCCCGGCGAACTCGGCCAGCTCGTCGAGGCACTCGCAGCCGATGATGGTGGAGTCCATGTCGGCGACCAGCAGCCGCTTTCGCCGGTGGGCGAGCGGCTGGGCGCAGACATCGATCGGGTGGCGCGCCAGGGCGTTCTCCGCCGCGCGGCGGATGACCGCTGGATCGCCGTGGTCGACGACGATGTCCGCCGCGCCGTCGCCCAGGATATCGGAGTCCTCGATCGTGCAGCCGACGCCGGCCATCGCCTCGAGGGTGTGCGGCATGACCTCTTCCAGGCTATCGAGGTCGGGCGCGACGAGGGTGAGGACGACCAGCATGGAGGCCCGCATCTGGCTGATCGCCGGCCCAACGGCAAGCGGCAAGTCGGCGCTGGCGCTGCGGCTGGCGCAGGAGATCGGCGGCGAGATCGTCAATGCCGACGCCCTGCAGCTCTACCGCGACCTTCGGGTCCTGAGCGCGCGGCCGACTCCCGCCGAGGAGGCGCTCGCGCCGCATCACCTGTTCGGCGTCGCCGACGCCGCCGAGGGCTGGTCGGTCGGGCGCTGGCTGAGGGCGGCGGGCGAGGTGCTGGCCGGCATCGCGGCGCGGGGCGCGCCGGCGATCGTGGTCGGCGGTACGGGGCTCTACTTCCGGGCGCTGAGCGTGGGCCTGGCCGACATCCCGGCCGTGCTCGCCACCGCCCGCCGCGCCGCCGAGCAGGCCTTCGACGCCGAGGGGGAGGCGGCGTTCCGCGCCGCGCTGCGCGCGGTCGACGCGGTGGCGGAAGCGCGGATCGCCGCTGGCGACCGCCAGCGCCTGACGCGCGCGCTCGCCGTGGCGCGGAGCAGCGGCCGCGCCCTCAGCGCCTGGCAGGCGGACACCAAGCCAGCGCTGGCGCCCGGCTCGTGGCGCGCCGTCGTCCTCGAGCCGCCGCGCGAGGCGCTCTATGCTCGCATCGATGCGCGGCTGGTCCGCATGGTCGCGGCCGGCGCGGTCCGCGAAGCCCGCGCGCTGATCGCCCGCGGACTCGACCCGCGGCTGCCGGCGATGAAGGCGGTCGGCTTGCGCGAGCTGGCCGACCCCGCGCTTTCGCCCCGCTGAGGCGCTCGCCGCCGCCCAGCAGGCGAGCCGCCGCTACGCCAAGCGCCAGCTCACCTGGTTCCGCAACCAGACCCCGGACTGGCCGCGCATCCCGGCGGTCGAGGACAACGCCCAATGGGCGCAGTTGCTTGCATTGACCGCCAAGGTTTCACATGCTCAGGCCTAGGTTTCGAACGCACTGAATCGCGGACAGCAGCAATCCTCCACCGTAGGGGGAGGATCTTGGGGCGTGGGCGGATTCAGCTCTAGGGGGGACGCGTGGATGTCGATGGCGCAGCGAGGCTGCTTGGCGTGAATCCATTCGCACTGCGGGACCGGCTTGGCCGCACGCCCTACGCCTTGAGCTGCCTCGGCCTGTTCGCCGCGCAGTATCTGGTCGCGTTCGCCGTCGTCACGACCCCATAGAGCACGTTGTTCGCGTCATCCAACGCGAGGGCTTGTTTGTCTCGTGAAAGAACGGCTCGATGTTGCTTTCGCCAAAACCCGAAAGGTTTTGTGTTCGCATCCAAAAACGGGCTTGAGCCGGAACCTGGGTCCGGCCTCATAAGTGTGAGCGTCCAGCGAGTCGCATACATACGATGACTGAACGCTTCTTGAGCCCCCGCGAAGCCGCCCGCCGCCTTGGCGTCGGTGTGCGGGCGTTGCGCCTGTACGAGCGGAAGGGGCTCGTACGCCCTGGCCGCACCCAAGCAGGTTGGCGCGTCTATGGCCCAGCCGAGATCGAGCGCCTGCACCAGGTGCTGACGCTGAAGCTGCTTGGGCTGTCGTTGTCGCGCATCACCCAACTCCTCGGCGCGCGAGAGCCAGACCTGATGGCTCTGCTCGCCCTACAGGAGGACGTGCTTGCCGTTCGCATCCACGACCTGGAGCGGGCGCGAAGGGCGGTGCAGGTCGCCCGCGCCAAGCTCTCGGGCGAAGGTCGGCTCTCCCTGGAAGACCTCATCGATCTCGTTAGGGAGACCGCCATGACCAAGCCGTTCATCGCCGCCCTGAAGGCCAGGGCCAATGAGGTGCTGGCTGACGCCAGCATCCCCGAGCTGCCGAACCACTATCGCGGCAAGGTGCGCGACAACTACGACCTGCCCGACGGGCGGCGGATCATCATCGCTTCCGACCGCATCAGCGCCTTCGACAAGATCCTGGCGGCGATCCCGTTCAAGGGCCAGGTGCTGACCCAGACCGCGCGCTGGTGGTTCGAGCAGACCGCCGACATCTGCCCCAACCACGTCCTGGCCCATCCCGACCCCAATGTGGTGATCGGGCAAACCCTGACCATTCTGCCGGTCGAGATCGTGGTGCGCGGCTATCTGGCCGGAACCACCGGCACCTCAATCCTGACCCTCTACAATGCGGGCCAGCGCACGATCTACGGCCACACCCTGGCGGTCGGGATGCGGGCCAACCAGAGGCTGCCGGCGGCGATCATCACCCCGACCTCCAAGGCCTTCGACGGCGGTCATGACGAGCCCCTGACCGCCGAAGAGATCATCGCCCAAAAGCTCCTGACCGCCGACCAATGGGAGACCCTGTCGCGCTACGCCCTGGCCCTGTTCGCCCGCGGCCAGGACCTCGCGGCCGAGCGCGGCCTGATCCTGGCCGACGCCAAGTACGAGTTCGGCGTCGACAAGACCGGCCACATCCTGCTGGCCGACGAGATCCATACCCCCGACTCCAGCCGCTTCTGGTTGGCCGAGAGCTACCAGCAACGGTTCGAGGCCGGCGAAGCGCCCGAGAGCCTCGACAAGGACTTCGTGCGCCACTGGGTGGCGGCGCGCTGCGACCCCTACAAAGATCCAATCCCCGAGATCCCGCCCGAGGTCGTGGTCGAGACCGCAGCGGTCTACATCCAGGCCTTCGAAACCATAACCGGCCAGAGCTTCGAGTTCCCGCCGGCGGGCGCCGCGCCGCTGGAGCGGATTCGTGGGGCCCTGGCGGAGTTCTTCTAGAAGTCCGAAGAGATGAGACGCTTGGCCCGTGCTCCCGGCGCTCTAGGCGGCGCTCAGGCCGTACTGGTCGTTGAGGGCGCGGTAGCGGGCGGGATCGAGGTCCTTATCCGCAAGCGCCGGATGGTCGGCGGAGTAGCGGTGGGAGCGCCAGAGCATGAGCGCCAGCTGCGAGCCTCGGATCACGTACGAGAAGGGATTGTGCCACTCCCAGACCGTCTCGCCCCGCCGCGTCACCTCGAAGATGCGGCCGGAGAGCCCCTCGCAGATCAGCGTGTTGCCGTTCGGCAGCCGGTCGGCCGACGAGACGTTGGGGCTGAAGAATGAGAACGGCGGGTTGGCCTGGTACTCCCAGACGACCGCCTTGGTCTTGGGGTCGACCTCGATCACGCGCGAAAACGGCAGGCCCTCGCGCCGCGTGCCGTTGTCGAACATGTGGATGTTGCCGTTCGGCAGCCAGCGCGCGTGGTGCTGGCCGGACGTGGTGGGATGCCCGAAGCGCCAGGTCAGCGTCTTGCTCGCCTTGTCGATGATGCCGACGCGGTTGGTGTTCTTCGAGGAGAACATGATCTCCGTGCCGGCGTGGTTGTGGCAGATCGAGTTGGTGTGCGTCCATTCGATCCGCCGCTCGAGCGGCCCAAGCGGATCGAGCTTGGGGTCGAGGATTTCGTCCAGGCGAACCGACCAGACCACTTCGCCGGCGCGGTTCACTTCCTGGATCTCGTCGGTCAGCATCGGATGGTGGCTGCGCCTGGCCTTGTTCCAGCCGCGGACCTGGTCGGATAGCGCCTTGTCCATCTGCACGAACCGAGTGACGAGGACGGTGTCGTCGCGGGTGGCGAAGAAGTCGTGGTGCAGCAGCGGGTCCTCGTGCCGCCAGAGCGTCTCACCCGCCCAGTTCGCCTCGGTGATATAGCGGTAGTTGGAGGGGAGCACGCGCGCCCGCTCCTCGAGCGGCATGGGCGGATCGTCCTCGCTCGCCGGCTTGAAGCGGAAGTCGGCCGGCGGGGGCGGCAGCGAGCGGTAGAGCAGCGTCCCCCGCTCGGTGAGATAGGCGTACTCGGGGCGCACGTCGGCGAAGCGCCACTGGTGGACGACGCGGCCGGCCATATCGAGCAGCAGGACGCTGTCACCGCCGACCGGGGTGGCGATGGTGTAGCCCTTGAAGCTGTAGGCCGGGTTGTGGAACGTCAGCCCCGGCTTTCGATGCATCGACCAGCCCATGCCCGCCGTCTCCCCATTCGTTGGTGCATCAGGTCAAGGCGAAGCCCGATGACGGGGCCTTCTCCCCCGCGGGAGGTGGTAAACGCAAATCCGTTCTGGCAGCGCGCGCCGATTGACATCCCGGAGGCTCTCTTGATCATCGGGTTCCCGTTAGAGTTGGCATCGACCGGGGGGACACATGCATCGTTTGTTCGTCGGCGCGTTCGCGCTCGCCGCCGCCATTCTGTCGGCCCAACCTTCCCGGGCCGAAGGCGGCTATTCGCTCACCATGTTCGTGGAGGAAGGCTCGCCCAATGGCCATGTCTTCCTCGGCGTCTCGGACGGCGTCCATGAGCAGCGATGGGGCTGGTACACCGCCGGCAAGACCAGCGCGCAAAAGGCGCTGGGGCTGATCGGCTGCGGCGGCGGGGAACTCAAGGACGACAACCACACGCACTTCGACGTCTACAAGAAGGTCGCAATCACCAAGGACGGGTACGACACCGTCATCGCCCACATCATCAGGCGCTCGGCGCAGGGCCAGGCCGGCGTGGTTTCCTGGAGCCCGTTCAACCACTGCGGCGATTTCGTCGCCGATGTCGCCGCGGCGGCGGGCGTTACGGACGTGCCGACGTCCGGCGCGACTGGCGTCGAATACGACCGCCCGAGCATCTTCGAAGACTTTCTGATCGAGCACGGCGGCCTTCGCAATCTTTCGGGCGCCTGGTTCAACGTCGACAAGGAGACCGATCCGCCCTGGATCATCCACCAGAACACCGACGGCCATGTCACCGTCGATTATCATGGCAGTCCGGCCGGAGGGCATGGGTCCTTGGTCGGACATTTCGAGGGAAACATGCACTCGAACGGCGACATCTGGGTCATCAGCGGAACGGACTTCGTGCACGAAGGCAGCGTCTCCGTCGCCGCCGGCATGATGTTCAAGATCCCCAAGCACGATTGGGACGACAAGATCAGCTGGGAAGTCTGCCGCCCCAACAAGTTCGAGGGCGAGAGCGACGAGGATTTCCAGGCGCACCACTGCAGCGGCGCGACCATGGAGCGCCACTGACGGTTCGGCGGCGCCCACCTCGATTCAGCCAGTGAGGACAGCCGCGGCGTAGGCGCCGGTCAGGCGTGGCGGTTGACTTGACGTCCCGAACGAAACGGGAACACTTGTCCCGTGAGCGCCTCCATTCTCCATGCCGACCTGGACGCCTTCTACGCCTCGGTCGAGCAGCTGCTTCAGCCTGAGCTGCGCGGCAAGCCGGTTGCGGTCGGCGGCGGCGTCGTGCTCGCCGCCTCGTACGAGGCTCGGGCTTTCGGCGTGAGGAGCGGCATGCCGGGTCGCCGGGCGCGCGAGCTGTGTCCCAGCCTCATCTTCACCGGCGGCCGCTTCAGCGAGTACCAGCGCCTGGGCGATGCGGCGATCGCCGTTCTGGCCGACTTCACGCCGGACATCGAACGCATCTCGATCGACGAGGCGTTCGCGGACGTCTCCGCATCGAGGCAACTCTTCGGCGCGCCCGTCGACATCGCCTCCCGCGTGCGGGCGCGGGTGCGAGACGAGCTTGGGCTGCCGATTTCCATCGGCGTGGCGCGCACCAAGCACCTGGCCAAGATCGCCTCTCAGGTCGCCAAGCCGGATGGCCTGGTCGTCGTCGATCCGGCGGGCGAGCTTGGCTTCCTGCACGACCTTCCGGTCGAGCTGATGTGGGGGGTCGGACCGGCGACGAGAGCCAGGCTGGCGGACGCCGGCGTCACCACGATCGGCCAGTTGGCGCAAAGCTCGACCTGGGCGATGGAGCGCCTGCTCGGCCGCGCCGTCGGCCGCAAGTTGACGGCGCTCGCCTGGAACCGCGATCCGCGCGCCATCCAGACCCAGCGGCGCACCCACTCGGCTGGGGCGCAGTCAGCCCTGGGACACAGGCCGGCCACAGAGGCCGTCTTCCGCCCTGTCCTGCAGCACCTGGCCGACCGCATCGCGCGGCGCCTGCGCGCCAAGGATCGTCCCTGCCGAACGGTGACCGTTCGCGTCCGCTTTGCCGACCTCCGCTCGGTCACCCGCGCGCTGACGCTGCCGGCGCCGATCTGCGCCACCGCGGCGCTGGCGGACGTGGCCATCGAGCTGGTGCACGGGGTGCTGGCCGACAATCCGGCCGAGCGGACGATCTCGCTCTTGGCGATCTCCGCGTCCAACCTCGGCGAGGATCAGGCTCTGCAGCTCGAACTGCCGTTCTACCTCGCCGACGACGGCAAACGGCCGGGCACGCGCCGGGGCATCGCGCGGCTCAGGGCCGATCGGGCCATCGACGCGATCCGCGAGCGCTTCGGCTGGGAGGCGGTGAACTATGCTTCGGCCGCGCACGGCGCCGCACGATCCGTACCGGACGACTTTCGCAGTCTGGCCGAAAAGGAACTGTGACGGGCCGCGCGATCCTTGGGCCGGGTCAGGCCTGCGGCTCCCGGCTAGGGGGCGGACATCGGTCCTCGTCAATCAGCGCCCTGCGCACTTTCTGAGTCACACAAAGGAGAGTAGCGTTTCCACCGCGGTTTAGAGCAATGGGAGAAGCGCTTATGGCGTATCATCTCGAAGGCCGTTTGCTTGAAGTCTGCGACTGCCGTGTGCTTTGCCCATGCTGGATCGGTGAAGATCCGGACAACGGCACGTGCAATTCAATGCAGGCCTGGCACTTCGACAAAGGCAGCATCGATGGAGTCGATGTGAGCGGGCGGACGATCGCTGGGGTTTTTCACATCCCCGGCAACGTGCTGAAGGGCGGTTTCCGGGGCGCACTTTATGTCGACGACGGCGCCTCGGATGATCAGCAACAAGCGATACTCGACGTCTATTCGGGCAAGCTTGGCGGGCCGGTCGCAGAGGTCGCCAAGCTGATTGGCGAAGTCGTTTCGGTGGAGCGAGTGCCTATCACGTTCTCCGTGAATGAGGGTCGCGGCACGCTGCGGATCGCTGACGTCGGCTTTGCCGAGCTGGAGCCGTTCCTCGGCCCGACCGGGGCGGTTACGACGCTCACCGAGACGATCTTTTCGACGGTTCCGGGCGCACCCGTGTTCGTTGGGAAAGCGACCCGCTATCGGTCGAGGAATCCTGCTCTCGGGCATGACATCGACCTCTCCGGCCATAACGCCCTGCAGAGCACGTTCGTCTTTGATGGCTGACGGCTCGCCAGCCCGCGCGTGGCTGCCGGTACGAGCACCCAGCTTCTTCTTCACGCTGGTGATGAGCGGCCTGATCGCCTTGGCGTGGGCCGCGTTGCTGCTGTGGCAGATGAGCCCCTACGGCCGCTATTTGGACCACGGGCGATGGAGCGAGGTCGGCTTGGTGGCCACGATTTGCGGCGGCCTGCAGCCGATGCTGCTGTACGCCGGCGGCTGGCTGCTGATGTTGACGGCGATGATGCTGCCAACAACGCTACCGCTGTTGCAGCGATTTCAGGTCATGGTGTCCGCCCGCACCGACCAGGGAAGCCTGGTCGGTCTGCTCATCGCTGGATACCTGCTCGCCTGGACCGTCTTTGGAGCCGCTGCGCACGGGCTCGATCTGTCGCTGCACCTAGTCGTGCGCCGCGCGGCGTGGCTGACGTCACACGCCTGGTTGGTTGGCGCGGCGGTTTTGCTGATCGCCGGCGCATTCCAGTTCACAGATTTGAAGTACCGGTGCCTCGAGCGCTGCCGCACGCCGCTTGGCTTCATCGTCAAGCACTGGCACGGGGTGCGGCCGCGATACGAGGCGTTCCGGCTCGGGCTGGACCACGGCGTGTTTTGCGTCGGCTGTTGCTGGGCGATCATGCTTCTGATGTTTGTTGTTGGAACCGGGAACGTCGGCTGGATGCTGGTTCTCGGGGCGGTCATGGCGCTGGAGAAGAATGCGCCTTGGGGTAGGAAACTGAGCGAGCCGCTCGGCGCGGCGCTGATCGGCTGGGCCGGCGTCATTGTCGCTCGCAACCTGATCTAGCTGACACTTCGGGCCTCGTGTCGAACTCGAAGCTCCTGGATCGGCTTCTGGACGGACGCGGGCCGCTCAAGCTCCTTGATTGGTCGCCGTGAGTGCGGCTGCTGCTGCGGGCGCGCGGCGTCGCGAGCGGCGCGGCGGCGGCCTTAACCCTCGCTTGACCGTTCGCGGGCAGCATGCGATCTCAACCGCGTCTGTTCTTAGGGAGCATCGCCCGTGCGCGACCTGATCCTCGTAATCGTAAGGCGACCGCAAGCGGCGTGACTTTGCTCACATCGCGATTGGTCGCGTGTCCGAAGGCCCTCCCGGGGGCCTTTTTCTTTGCCTAAAATCCCAGAGATTAGAGCCATGACCAGCCCTTCCGACATCCAGCCCGAAGCCGCAACGCAAACCACCGAGGTCGAGACGCTCACCGGCGCGCAGATCGTCGTGCGCGCGCTCGTCGACCAAGGCGTCGACGTGCTGTTCGGCTACCCGGGCGGGGCGGTGCTGCCGATCTACGACGCGCTGTTCCACGAGCCGCGGCTGCGCCACGTGCTGGTGCGGCACGAGCAGGGCGCGGCGCACGCGGCCGAGGGCTACGCCCGCTCGACCGGCCGGCCCGGCGTCGTGCTGGTCACCTCGGGTCCCGGCGCGACCAACGCCGTCACCGGCATCGTCGACGCCCTGATGGACTCGATCCCGCTGGTGGTGCTGACCGGCCAGGTGCCCACCCACCTGATCGGCACCGACGCCTTCCAGGAGTGCGATACGGTCGGCATCACCCGCGCCTGCACCAAGCACAACTACCTGGTGAAGACGGCCGGAGGACCTGCCGCCGCGTGATCCACGAGGCGTTCCACATCGCCACCACCGGCCGGCCGGGTCCGGTGCGTGGTCGACATCCCCAAGGACGTGCAGTTCGCCCGCGCGGCCTACCAGTCGGGCCGGCCGAGGCGCGCTTCGCCCACGTCTACGCCCGCGCACCAAGGCGGACCCGGCGCGCATCGCCGAAGCGGTGGCGCTGATCGCCGAGGCCAAGCGGCCGCTGCTCTATACCGGCGGCGGCATCATCAACGCCGGCCCGAAGGCGAGCCAGCTCCTGCGCGAGTTCGCCGCGCTGACCGGCGCGCCGGTGACCTCGACCCTGATGGGGCTGGGCGCGTTTCCGGCCTCCGATCCCGCCTGGCTGGGCATGGTCGGCATGCACGGCACGTGGGAGGCCAACCACGCCATGCACGACTGCGACGTGATGGTGGCCTCGGGCGCGCGCTTCGACGACCGGGTGACCGGCCGGCTCGACGCCTTCTCGCCGGGCTCGAAGAAGATCCACGTCGATATCGACCCCTCGTCGATCGGCAAGATCGTGCGCGTCGACGTGCCGCATCCTGGGCGACGCCGGCCAGCGTGCTCGCCGACCTGATCGCGGTCTGGAAGCGCGGCGCGTCGCAAGAGCTCGCGCGACAAGCTGAAGGCCTGGTGGGCGCAGATCGACGCCTGGCGCGCCCGCCAATGCCTTCGCCTACCGGCCCTCCGACGACGGTGATCAAGCCGCAGTACGCCATCGAGCGGCTCTACGCGCTGACCCAGGATCGCGACGTCTACATCACCACCGAGGTCGGCCAGCACCAGATGTGGGCGGCGCAGTTCTTCCGCTTCGAGGAGCCGAACCGCTGGATGACCTCCGGCGGGCCTCGGCACCATGGGCTATGGCCTGCCGGCGGCGGTCGGCGTGCAGGTGGCGCACCCGAACAGCCTGGTCATCGACATCGCCGGCGACGCCAGCGTGCAGATGACCATGCAGGAGATGTCGACCGCCATTCAGCACGACCTGCCGATCAAGATCTTCATCCTCAACAACGAGTGGATGGGGATGGTGCGCCAGTGGCAGCAGCTGCTGCACGGCGAGCGCTACAGCCACTCCTATTCGGAGAGCCTGCCCGACTTCGTGAAGCTGGCCGAGGCCTACGGCGGCGCTCGGCCTGCGCGCCGACCAGCCGGACGAGCTCGACGGCCTGATCGAGGCAGATGATCGACACGCCCGTGCCGGTGATCCTCGACTGCCGCGTGGAGCAGGCGGAGAACTGCTTCCCGATGATCCCGTCCGGCAAGGCCGCACAACGAGATGATGCTGGGCGAGGACGCGGCCGATCTCGGCCGGGCGATCGACGAGGCGGGCAGGCGGCTGGTGTGATCCAGCGGTATAGTGACGCCGTACAGGACGTGGGGGCGGCCGCCTGGGGTCGGCCAATGCCTTTGTCGCGGACCCAACAGAGGAGGAACGGCGCGTGCGGATACTGATGAAAGTGCGGATTCCAGTCGAAGGCGGCAACGCTGGCGTCAAGAGCGGCGCGCTGCCGAAGGCGATCGCCGAGTTCATGCAGCAGGCGAAGCCGGAAGCGGTCTACTTCAGCCTGTCCGAAGGCGACCGCACCATGTTTGCGGTTGTCGACATGAAGTCGTCCAGCGAGCTGCCGAAGCTCGGCGAGCCCTTCTTCATCGGCTTCAATGCATCGATCGATCAGACGCCGTGCATGACCTATGAAGAATTGGGCGAAGGGCTCTCCGCGCTCCAGTAGCCGCCCACGGCTTCACATCGCTGGCGTTCTGTGATGAGGCTCGCGTGCCGGACCTGATCGTCAGGCCAGCGCGCGGGAACATCCATGAGCGTCGAACCGCCGGCCTCGGCCTATGACATGGCGCGAGACGCCGAGGCCGAGGCGCTGGCGACGTTCGCGGTCATGGTCGACAACGAGCCGGGCGTGCTGCACCGCGTCGTCGGCCTGTTCGCCGCGCGCGGCTACAACATCGAGAGCCTGACGGTCGCCGAGACCGACCACAACGCCCACACCAGCCGCATCACCATCGTCACCCGCGGCACCCCGCACGTGCTGGCGCAGATCGAAGCGCAGCTGAAGAACATGGTCTCGACCCGCTACGTGCAGGACGTCAGCAACGACCCGAACGGCGTCGAGCGCGAGCTGGCGCTGGTCAAGGTGCGCGGGACGGGCGCCGAGCGCGTCGAGGCGCTGAGGCTCGCCGACATCTTCCGCGCGCGGGTGATCGACACCACGAGCGAGAGCTTCATCTTCGAGATCACCGGCGCGCCATCGAAGATCGACAAGTTCACCGACCTGATGCGGCCGCTGGGCCTGGTCGAGGTCTCGCGCACGGGCGTGCTTTCCATCGAGCGGGGCTCCGAGGAGACGGTCTGATGCCAGACTTCCGTATGGTCGACGCCGGAGAGGTGAAGCTGCGCTGCGCGGTCGAGGGCCAAGGCCCGCTGGTGGTGATGGTGCATGGATTTCCCGAGAGCTGGTACTCGTGGCGCCACCAGATGGCGCCGATCGCCGAGGCCGGCTTCACCGCCTGCGCCATCGACGTGCGCGGCTATGGCGGCTCGGACAAGCCCCACGCGGTCGCCGACTACGCCATGGAGCACATGGTGCACGACGTGGTCGGCGTGATCGACGCCCTCAGTCCCGGCCAGCCGGCGGTGATCGTCGGCCACGACTGGGGCGCGCCGATCGTCTGGAACACGGCGCTGACCCGGCCCGACAAGGTCCGCGCGGTGGCCGGACTCTCGGTGCCCTACGCAGGCGTGCCGACCCGCTCGTTCCGCGAGCTGTTCGAGGAGCTGTTCACCAGCCGCGGCCGCTTCTTCTACCAGCAGTACTTCCAGGCCGAGGGCGTGGCCGAGCGCGAGATGGAGCGGGACGTGCGCAATTCGCTGCGCCGGTTCTACTACGCGATCAGCGGCGATGCGCCGAACGGGACCTGGCCGACCGACAAGCCGGTTGGCGCGACCCTGCTCGAACGGCTGCCGGACCCGGACACCTTCCCGGCCTGGCTGACGCCGGCCGACCTCGACTACTTCGTCGGCGAGTTCGAACGCTCGGGCTTCCGCGGGCCGATCAACCGCTACCGCAACCACGACGCCGACTTCATCTGGCTGCAGGGGTTCTCCGGCCGCCAGATCCGCCAACCCTCCCTGTTCATCGGCGGCGAGCGGGATCTGGTGCTCTCGATGATGGGCCGTCGCGATATCGTCGCGGCCATGCGCCACGAGCTTCCCGACCTCCGCGGCGCCGACATCCTGCCCGGCTGCGGCCACTGGACCCAACAGGAGCGCCCGGCCGAGGTGAACGAGCGGCTGGTTGCGTGGCTGAAGGGGCTTTGACCTAGCCGCAGAACATCATTTCTCCGTCATCCCCCGCTGCAGCGAAGCGGACCGCGAAGCAGAGGCGCGTAGCAGCCAATGCGGGGGCCTATGAACACTGGAGCCGCGCGGTGATCATGGGTGGCCCGAACACGTCGGGCCATGACGAGTATCGCTAATCCACCGCCTGCCGCACGATCGCCGGCGTCCACGCGGGGTCGAGCGTCTTGGCCGGGTGGGAGGCGGTGACCATGCCGAGGAAGGGCGGGGTGATGGCGTAGCCGAGCAGGGTCTGCACCGCCGGCGCCATGGCGGCCACCCGCTCGCGCGGGACGGCGAGGTAGAAGTTCTCCTGCGTCCTCAGCCACGGCTCGCAGTACTGGTTGGTGTACGCCAGCCTGGGCTTGCCGCTGTTGTTGGCGCCCGCGCCATGCACCACCGTGCCCGGAAAGACCGCGATGGCGCCGGCCGGCATCTCGAGCGGGATCGGCTTGGCGGCCTTGCGGCCCTCGCGGACCGCCAGCACCTCTTCCGGGCCCCACTTGTGGCTGCCCGGGATCATGCGGGTGGCCCCGTTCTCGGCGGTGAACGGATCGATCGCGCCGATGACGCTGACCGCGAGCGCCGGCCGGGGGCGCGGTACGAGGTAGAAGGCATCGTCGGTGTGCAGCGATTGCGCCGCCTCGCCCGGATAGATGCAAATCGCGTGGCTGGCCGAGAGCAGGAAGTTGGGCTTCAGGAACGCAGAGAGGATGGCCATAAGGCGCGGGTCGCCGGCGATCTCCTCATAGACCTTGCCGCGGGCGACCAGGGTGTAGACCCGCTCGGTGGTGCGGCCCTCGAAGGTGTTGCGGCCACGGTAGTGGCCGAGCAGCGGCTCGACGCCGGCGCGGAATGCGGCCAGTTGGTCCGCATCCATGTAGTTCTCGACGATGGTGTAGCCGTCCTCGCGCATGCGGGCGATGTGGGCGTCCGCTTCGAACGCCTGCCGGACCGACGTTGCTCCATCCGCCATCGCCGCCTCCTTCGCCGCGCGTCAACCTGATTGTACCACAGGCCGACGCGACGAGAGCGATCAGGCGGTCGCCGGCGCGACGCCCCCGGCGGCCATCGCCACACGCGCCCGATGACGGCGGACGCCCACGAAGCGCATGGTCGCGTACTGGATGAGGAACAGGCTCGCCTTGGAGGCGATCGCGTAGATCGACATGAAGGACGCCCAGGCGATCACGTTCAGGTGCAGCAGCACCGCACCGAGGTTCAGGACGGCCGACAGGAACATCAGCCCCGCCCAGACGAAGCCGAAGGCGATACCCAGATCGGGCACGTACATCTGCGCCTCCGGCGGCAGATAGCGATTCATCCAGCCCGGCTTCAGCATCACCGCGCCCACGATGACGTAGATGATGCTGGGCTTGAACATCACGAAGCGCGGATCGTGCGTGATGAGAGACGCGCCACCGAAGCCGATCACCAGCGCAAGGCTCAGCCACTGGATGACGCCCACCGGCTTGCCGCGCACCAGCTCGACGGTGATCTGGCCGATCCCGAAGAGGATGCCGCCGACGATCCCGATCGGCACGCCGTACGGGGCGATGACCGGGATTTTGTTCGCCACCAACAGCACGATCAGGAAGACGAAGGTCGAGGCGAGATCGAGGAAGAGGACGCTGGCGGATTGGATCAGGGTCTTCACGGCGTGGGCTCCTTGACCGGTGGATCGGCGCGCGTGGCGCGGTCGAACAGCTCGACGAGCTCGTCGGCGTAGCCATCGAAGTCGAGGTTCGGATTTGCGGCGTGGTTGCGAGGAATGATGTCGAGGGCTTCGACGATAGAAGTGGCCATAACGTCGACGGAGAACGGACGGAACGCGCCGGTCTGTTGGCCCCACCGGAAAATGGAGCGGAACCCAATCTGGCGCGGCTCGTCTGCGACTACGGTGATCTCGGCCTCGGGGCTGAGCGCAGGCGCGCTGCCCGAGCGGTGGATATTGATCACCGACCGGGCGTAGTTTGGGTAGTCCCGGAAGAACGCGACACTGGCGCGGATGAACGTCACGAGCGCGTCGCGTGGCGTCGGCTGGGCGTTCACGACGGGCTGGATCAGCTCGGCGCCCTTCGCGAACACGTGGCTGATGACGGCGCGGATCAGATCATCCTTGCCGGCGAAGTAGTAAAGGATGACGCCGGTCGAGACCCCCGCCCGTTTGGCGATCTGCGCCAGCGACGCCTGGGCGAAGCCGAGCTCGGCGATCGCATCGATGGCGCAGTCGATGATTTGCGCGCGCCTGGCCTGCTCGATGAAGCTGGCCCTGGGTTGATCGGTCGTGTTGATTTCTGAACTCACGTTCAATAATTAGCACACTCGTGCAGACCGTGCAAGCGCGCGCAAGGGCGTTCTTTAATCGGCAAGGGATCGCGCCTATATTGGGCAGGTCCGGACCTCGGTCCGAACTATGGAGATAAACGCGCGTGCAATAAGCGGACTGGACCCGGGTGCGATTCCCGGCGGCTCCACCATTTCCTTTCCCTCCGCGTTATCGGCGGGGTTCTTGAGGGGCCGATCAGCATCGACAGACGTCTAAAGGCGTTGCTTTCTCCCGGCGTGGCTCACCGTTTCGGGCCATGAACTAAATGCGAACGATAACTTCGCTCAAGAGTACGCCCTGGCCGCGTAATGCGGTTCGGACGTAGTCGATCTAAAGTCCTAGTGTCTTAGCAGCGCTAGGCGGGGCTCGGGGGCGCCTGGCAACAGAAGCCCCCACTTCCCCTGCCCAGAACAGCGCCCCCGGCGCCTGGCGCCAGAAGCCCCGCTTCCCTCACTTTCGTCTTCAAATCACGATTATCCGGCTTGGCCGCAGGTGCGGGCGCGCGCTACCCTTCGCGGCCGTTTCGCTAAGTCGTCTTCGCTGTTTTTCGCCATGGCCCAAGACAAGCCCCCGCAAGACCTGATGCACTACGAGCACCTGATGCAGGAGGCGCTGCGGGGTGTCGTGCGCGCGGCGCTCAAGCGCGCGGCGACGCCGGCGGGGCCGCCCGGCGACCACCACTTCTACATCACCTTCAAGACTGCCGCGCCCGGGGTTTCCGGACCCCCCGATATCCTGGCGCTCTATCCGGACGAGATGTCGATCATCCTCCAGCACGAGTTCTGGGACCTTGCGCCGGGCGAGACCTTCTTCTCGGTGACGCTGAAGTTCTCCGGCCAGGAGAAGCGACTCTCCATCCCCTATACGGCGGTGACCCGGTTCATCGACCCGAGCGTGCAGTTCGCGCTGCAGTTCGAGCCGCCCGAGGTGGAACCGGCCGCCGCCCTGCCCGAGCCCGCGGCCAAGCCGGCGCCGGTCGAAGGCAAACCCCGTCCATCCGCCCCCTCCGACGAGCCCAAAGTGGTCTCGCTCGACCAGTTCAGAAAGAAGTGACGCCTTGACCGACGCCGCCGCGACGCAGGAGCCGCTCACCGACGAGGCCATCCTGCAGCGCTTCCTGCGCACGAAGAACCAGCCGACCGGCTCGCAGAACCTTGGCTACCGGATGCTGAGCGTGAACCAGGCGACCAAGACGGTCGAGGTCGCGTTCGAGGCCAGGGCCGAGCTGCACGCCAACCCGATGAAGCAGATCCAGGGCGGCTACCTCTGCGCCATGCTGGACGAAGTGATGTCGGTCGCCTGCATGGTGGCGTCTGGCATGACGGCTGTCGCGCCGACGCTGGAGATGAAGACCAGCTTCTTCCGGCCTGGCATGCCTGGACCCATGCGCGGCGTCGGACGGGTCATCCGCTGGGGCAAGACCATCGCGTTCACCGAGGGCGAGCTCTACGACGGCGAGGGGCGGCTGCTGGCCAAGGCGACCGGCACGGCGCTGCCGACGCCGTTCAAGAACTATAAGTGAGCTCAGGGCGAGCGGGCGCGTGCGGGGGCTGAACGCGCTTCTGCTCGCGGTCGCAGCGGCGCTGACCATCGCGGGACCGCCGGCGCGGGCTGGGGCCTTCTCGAACTGGGCGGCAATTTTCGTGGCCGGCGACGACCACGCCCACTCGGGCGCCCGCTCGGAGGTGTTCGACAACGCTCGTCGCGATCTGGCGCTCGCCTTCGCCAAGGCCGGCTTTCCGCCCGCCGACATGGCGCAGTTCTCCGTGCATCCGGAGGACTATCCGACTGAGAAGGGCGTCCTGCCGGCGATCCCCGGCGTGATGGCCGACACGCTTACAAGGCTGGCGACGCAGGCGACCGGCGGTTGCCTGGTCTACATCACCTCGCACGGCGGACCCGACGGGATGATCGTGCTCGGCGACAACATCTTCACCGCCGCCGGCGTCGCCAGCATGATCGATGACGCCTGCGGCCAGCGGCCCACCGTTGTCGTGGTGTCAGCCTGCTACTCGGGCGCCTTCATCCCACCCCTCTCGTCGCCGAACCGCCTGGTTCTGACCGCCGCGCGACCCGATCGCACCTCGTTCGGCTGCGGCGAATCCGACCGATACACCTACTTCGACGCCTGCGTGCTGGACGAGCTGCCGACCGCCCACGACTTCCCGGGGCTCGGACGCGCGGTGCAGGCCTGCGTCGCCAAGCACGAGCAGGATACCGGCGTCTCGCCGCCGTCGGAGCCGCAGATGTGGATCGGCCCGGCCGCCGCGCCAGACCTGCCGTTGCTCTCTTTCGCATCATCGCCCTGAAGCCGGCTTCCGCGCGTTGGTCCGAGCCCGTAAGACAAGAGTTCAGCCGCAGAGTTTGCCGATGCGCCCGATGCTCCGAGCCGCCGTGATCTTCGCGCTCAGCGTCGCGGGCGCGCTTGGCGGTGCGAGCGTCGCCCAGGTTCCGCCGCAGCTGCCCTCCCCGACGACGGCCCGCCCCGCGAGCGCGGCGCCAGCGCATCCCGCGGCGCCCGCCGCGCATCGGACGGCGCTGGCCCAGACCGCGCGGGCCCCGGCCGCCGCCGAGCGCCAGGCCAACGGCGCGCGGCTCGCGCCGGGAACGCCACTGCCGCCAGCCGAGCTCGAGGCCTTCGTCGACGGCGTCGTGCGCGAGGCGATGACGAGCGACCACATCGCCGGCGTCGCCGTGTCGGTCGTGCAGGACGGGCAGGTGGTGCTGAAGAAGGGCTACGGTTTCGCCGCTCCCGGCCGCCCGGTCGACCCTGACCTCACCCTGTTCCGCGTCGGCTCGATCTCGAAGACCTTCACCTGGATCGCGCTGATGAAGGAGGTCGAGGCTGGGCGCATGCGGCTCTCGGCGCCCATCGACCTCTACTTGCCGGAGCCGTTGCAGATTCGCGACCAGGGCTTCGCGCAGCCAATCCTGGTGCGCGACCTGATGACCCACTCGGCCGGGTTCGAGGATCGGACGCTGGGCCAGTTGTTCGAGAAGAACCCCGATCGCATCCGGCCGCTGGGCGACTACCTGCGCCAGGAGCGGCCGCGGCGCGTCCGCCCGCCCGGCCAGGTCAGTGTCTACTCCAACTACGGCGCCATGCTGGCCGGCGAAGCCACCTCGTACGAGAACGGCCACCCCTACCAGGACCTGATCGACGCCGAGATCATCCAGCCGCTGGGCCTCGCCCACACCACCTTCCGGGAGCCATACCCGGCCCGGGCGGAGCTGCCCAGACCGATGCCGGCGGCGCTCGCGGCCGAGCTCTCGACCGGCTATCGCTGGGCGGCGGGAACCTGGCGGCCGCAGGCGTTCGAGTACCTCACCCAGGGCGCCCCGGCCGGCGCTGGGTCGTCCACCGCCGGCGATATGGCGCGCTACATGCTGATGATCCTGAACGGCGGCCAGCTCGACGGCGCGACCATCTATGGGGCCGCAACGGCCGCCGGTTTCCGCACCACGCTGTTCTCCAACGCCCCCGGCGTGAACGGCTGGGACGACGGGTTCCTGGAGTTCGCGCTGCCGGGCGGTTTCAGGGGCGTCGGGCACGGCGGCGACACGCTGTGGTTCCACTCCAGCATGGTCACGGTCCCGGCGCTCAACCTCGGAATCTTCGTCACCACCAACACCGACACCGGGCCCGCGCTGACCGCGTCGCTGCCGGAGCGGATCGTCGAGCGCTTCTATGCGCCGCCCGCCGT
Source organism: uncultured Alphaproteobacteria bacterium (assembly GCA_963794315.1). Classification (GTDB taxonomy): domain Bacteria; phylum Pseudomonadota; class Alphaproteobacteria; order Caulobacterales; family Caulobacteraceae; genus Poindextera. Next base: position 1,778,426 of record CAWCDF010000002.1, on the reverse strand, counting down.
CTCGCCGCGTTCAGGCGTCCCCGCTCTGGTCGATGCCCGCGGCATCTATGCCGGGACATACGTCAACGACCGACGCCCGTACCACGGGCTCGAGAAGTTCGTGTTCATGCTGCTTGGCCAGGCGAGCGTTTCCGTCACCGACGACGGCCGCCTGCTCGCGCCCGGAGATGGCGGCGGCCCGCAGGCGTGGGTCCCGGACGGCCCGCCGGGGCATTTCGTGTCCGTCGACAGCCCGCAGACCATGGCCTTCCAGATCGTCAATGGTCGGGCGGTGCGCTGGTTCGCGCCGTCGGGCGCGACCGCGTTCGATCGCGTGGGCGTCATCGACCGCGCGAGCACTCTGGCGCTGATGACAGCCCTTACCGCGCTCGCCTCGATCGCCACCCTGATCGGGCTCGCCGTGCGTGACCGGCTCCAGTCGCGCGAGACGCCGACGCAGGCGCGCGCGAGCCTGGTGCAGACCACCGTTTCGATCCTCTGGCTGGTCGCCATGGCGAGCTTCGGGGCCTGGGGGGCGGGGGCCGGCGACCTGGGGCGGATCGTCTACGGCTGGCCTGGCCCATTTGTGATCGTCGCTTCGTCTTGCGCGCTTGTCGGCGCCATGCTGACCGTGCTCTTGCTAGCGTTAACACCGGTGGTTTGGCGGGGGGGGCGCCGGCTCGATTCCTGGTCGATCTGGCGCAAGTTTCGCTTCACGGTAACAACGGTGGTGTTCGCCGCGTTCGCGGCCCAGTTGCTGCTCTGGGGGGCGCTCGCCCCCTGGAGCGGCTAGGGTTTGCGACAAAGCGTCCGACCGGCTTGATCGGCCGCGGCGGAGTGGTAGGAGGTAAGAGAGTAAGACGGGGGCGTCGATGGCGATTTTTCTATCCAAGCTCACCTCCAAGGCCCAGACGGTCATCCCGCGCGAGCTTCGCGCGCGGCTGAACCTGAAGCCGGGGGACGTGGTCCGTTATCGCGTGACCGACTCCGGCGTGATCATCGACAAACTCCCCCCGCAGACCGATGAGGACACCCTCGCCTCGTTCGCCGAGTGGAGCTCGCCGGCCGACGCTGCGGCCTTCGGGAACCTATGAGCGCGCTGTACCGACCCTTCGACGTCGTCGCGGTCAGCATCGGCGAGGGCGCCGAGGCGAAGCGCCGACCGGCGCTCGTCGTCTCGACGCCGGAGTTCGAACGCTCGACCGGCCTGGTCTGGGTCGCGATGATCACCGCCGCCGACAAGGACCATCGGTTTGGCGACATCCCGGTCGCCGACCAGACGGCCGCCGGCCTTCCCGCCCCGTCGACCATCCGCGCTTCCAAGCTCGCGACCCTGGCGGTCGCGAAGATCAAGCGCCGGCTGGGCGCGCTCGGCGAAGCCGATCGAGCCGGAGCCCGCATCGCGCTCCGCGCCGCGGCGGGGTTCTTCTAAGGCGGCGGCATTGCCCGCCTTCGCGCGGGCGACTAGACCCTCCCCCGCCAGCCGATCGGGGAGTCGCAACCGTCCATGCCCGGAACCCGCACCGAAACTGACTCGTTCGGCCCGATCGAGGTTCCGGCCGACCGCTACTGGGCGGCGCAGACGGAGCGCAGCCTGAAGTTCTTCAAGATCGGCTGGGAGAAGCAGCCCCGCTCGATCGTCAAGGCGTTGGGCGTGATCAAGCGGGCGGCGGCCGAAGCCAACGTCGCGCTGGGTCGGCTGGATCCCGAGCTTGGCAAGGCGATCATCGCCGCCGCCCAGGAGGTCATCGACGGCAAGCTCGACGACCACTTCCCCCTTTCGGTCTGGCAGACCGGCTCGGGGACCCAGTCGAACATGAACGCCAACGAGGTCATCGCCAACCGGGCGATCGAGATGCTGGGCGGCGTCATGGGCTCGAAGACGCCGATCCACCCCAACGACCACGTCAATCTGAGCCAGTCGTCGAACGACTGCTATCCGACCGCCATGCACATCGCCGCGGCGGCTGAGGTCACGCGCGAGCTATTGCCGGCGCTCCGTCACCTGCACGCGGCGCTGGTCGCCAGGCAGGAGGCGTTCAAGGACATCGTCAAGCTCGGCCGCACCCATACCCAGGACGCCATGCCGCTGACTCTGGGCCAGGAGTTCTCAGGCTACGCGACGCAGGTTGAGAACTCGATCAGGCGCGTCGAGACCACGCTGCCGGGCATCTGCGAGCTCGCCCAGGGAGGGACCGCGGTCGGGACCGGCTTCACCGCACCGATCGGGTTTGCGGAGACGGTGGCCGAGCGGATCGCCGCCATCACCGGCCTGCCGTTCACCAGCGCGCCGAACAAGTTCGAGGCGTTGGCGGCGCACGATGCGCTGGTCTTCGGCCACGGGGCGCTGAACGCCACCGCAGCGGCGCTGTTCAAGATCGCCAACGACATCCGCTTCCTGGGCTCGGGGCCGCGCGCGGGGTTGGGCGAGCTCAGCCTGCCGGAGAACGAGCCCGGCTCGTCGATCATGCCCGGCAAGGTCAACCCGACCCAGTGCGAGGCGCTGACCATGGTCTGCACCCAGGTGTTCGGCAACCAGGCCACGATAACGGTCGCCGGCGCCTCCGGTCACTTCGAGCTGAACGTGTTCAACCCGGTGATGGCCTACAACTTCCTGCAATCGGTGAAACTCCTGACCGACGCGGCGTTGAGCTTCACGGACCATTGCGTGGTCGGAATCGAGCCTCGGCGCGACGTCATCGAGGCCTCGCTCGAACGCTCGCTCATGCTGGTCACCGCGCTTCGGCCCAAGATTGGCTACGACGCGGCGGCGAAGATCGCCAAGGCGGCCCACCACAACGGCACGACGCTGCGCGAAGAGGCTGTCGGCGGCGGCTATGTCACCAACGAAGAGTTCGACGAATTGGTGCGCCCGGAGGCGATGACCGGGCCGGGATGAAGCTCGACCGCGCGTTGTGGAACGGACTACCGCCCGCGTTCATTAAGGGTTCAGCTTCGAGGCCGCCTAGCTGCCGGCTCAGCGAACTGAAAGCGCTTCATGTTTGATGTTGTCATGTCGGGGGACACGCCCCGGTTGGTGTCGCTTGCCACAGCAGTCCCGCCAATCGACCTTCCTCAGTCGGAGGTGACGCGCAGGGCGGCGAATTTGTTCGGGGTGCGATCGGAGGCCTACGAGTGGCTGGCCCCGATCTATGACAACGCCGCGATCGACAATCGCCATTCCTGCGTGCCGTTCGACTGGTACCTCGAGGATCACAGCTTCGGCGCGCGCAACGACATCTTCCTCGAGCAAGCGACACTACTGTTGGCGCAAGCCGCTGCCGGCGCCCTGGAGCAGGCGGGTCTCGCCGCCGGAGACATCGACTCGATCGTCACCGTCTGCACCACCGGCATCGCAACGCCATCGCTCGACGCCCGCCTGATGCGGCGCATGGACTTCCGCAGCGACGTCGAGCGAACGCCGGTGTTCGGCCTGGGCTGCGCCGGCGGGGTGCTGGGCCTGGCGCGCGCCGCCTCGCTCGCGCGCGCCAAACCGATGTCGCGTGTCCTGCTGCTCGTCGTCGAGCTGTGCGCCCTCACCTTTCGACGCAACGACCGCTCGAAGAGCAACCTGGTAGCGACCGCCTTGTTCGGAGACGGCGCCGCGGCGGCGGTGATCAGCTGCCGCGCCGACGACGCGGCAGGCGCCGCACGGCTCGGCCCGGCCGGCGAGCATACGTGGCCTGACAGCCTGGACGTCATGGGCTGGGAAGTGGCCGACGACGGTCTCAAGGTCGTTTTCTCGCGCGACATCCCGACCCTGGTGCGAGAGGACCTGCGTCCGGTGGTCGACGCCTTCCTGGCCAAGCATGGCGGAGACCTGAACGACATCGCCGGCTTCATCTGCCATCCGGGCGGCGCCAAGGTGCTGGATGCGCTGGAAGACTCTTTTGGTCTGCAGCGCGGCGATCTCAAACACGCGCGCGAGGTGCTTCGCGCCCATGGCAACATGTCGGCGGCCACCGTGCTCTTCGTGCTCCGCCACGCGCTCGATCACGGCGCGCGCGGACCTCAACTCCTGACCACCATGGGCCCCGGCTTCACCGCCGGGCTGATGGTGGTCGAACCGGCCTGACTGTTAAGGAGGGGCGCGACCGCATGCTGCGTAAACGATCCTTGAACCTCGCGGGGCACGCGACCTCCGTGGCGCTGGAACCTGAATTCTGGGCCGCGCTGGGGCGAATGGCGAGCGAGGAAGGCCGCAGCCTGACCAGCGTCGTGGCGCAGATCGACGCGTGCCGCGGGCCGCGGCCGCTGGCCTCGGCTTGCCGGGTCGCGGCCCTGACCTGGGCCGGCGATCTTCAGCTCGGCTGACGGAAGTCCAGCCAGGCGATCGCCGAGGGCTGCTTCTGGCCGGGAACGAGCTCGGGCGTGTGCGACCGGTGGGTGAACACCACAACCGCGGCCAGCACCATCACCACCGCGACGCCGATCACGACCCAAAGCCCCATTCGCACCAGCTGTTCGTGCTCGCGCACGGACGGCGGCTCCTGCGTGTCGACCATGTCACCGTCTCCACGCCCCCGCGTCTGACGATAGGTGAACGGCGCGGGCGGGCGCCGGTTCCAAGACCTCGGGTGGCCTTTCGCCCTTAAGCGCCGCTTCTCGCGTGCTACATATGTTCCGGAATCAAGCTCGCAAGGTTGAGGCCGCGCTCGGTTGTCCGACACCCCTGCCCCCCGCATCAGCGACCTCGCGCGCGTGGACGCGCCGCGCGACTATCTGGCCGGACTGAACCCCGAGCAGCGCGAGGCGGTCGAGGCGACCGAGGGCCCGGTGCTGGTGCTGGCCGGGCGCCGGCACCGGCAAGACCCGCGTGCTGACCACGCGCCTCGCCCACATCCTCGCCACCGGCCGGGCCCGGCCCTGGGAGCTGCTGGCGGTCACCTTCACCAACAAGGCGGCGCGCGAGATGCGCGACGCGCATCGCCGCCCTGATCGGCGGCCGGCCGAGGGCCTGCGCTGGCTCGGCACCTTCCACTCGATCGCCGCCCAGATCCTGCGCCGGCACGCCGAGCTGGTCGGGCTGAAGTCCAGCTACACGATCATCGACGTCGACGATCAGGAGCGGCTGATCAAGCAGCTGCTGGAGGCCGAGAACATCGACGCCAAGCGCTGGACGCCTGGCCACTTCGCCGGCCTGATCGACCACTGGAAGAACCGCGGCTGGACCCCGGACAAGCTGCCGCCGTCCGAGGGCGCGCACTTCGCCAACAACCGCGGGCCAAGCGCTCTACCGCGCTCTACCAGGAGCGCCTGCGGGTGCTGAACGCCTGCGACTTCGGCGACCTGCTTGCTGCACAACCTGACCATCTTCACCGGCCACCCGGACGTGCTGGCCGAATACCACAGCCGCTTCCGCTACATCCTGGTCGACGAGTACCAGGACACCAACGTCGCCCAGTACCTGTGGCTGCGGCTGCTGGCGCAGAAGCCGGCGGCAACCTCTGCTGCGTCGGCGACGACGACCAGTCGATCTACGGCTGGCGCGGCGCCGAGGTGGACAACATCCTGCGCTTCGAGCGCGACTTCCCGGGCGCCAAGGTGATCCGGCTGGAGCGCAACTACCGCTCCACCGCCCACATCCTGGCCGCCGCCTCCGGCCTGATCGCCGCCAACAAGGGCCGGCTCGGCAAGACGCTGTGGACCGAGGCCGAGGGCGGCGCAGAAGGTCGCAGGTGCGCGGCGTCTGGGACGGCGAGGCCGAGAGCCGCCTGATCGCCGACGAGATCGAGCGCTGGGTAAGCGCAAGGGCGCCGCTATCGCGACATGCGCGATCCTGGTGCGCGCCTCGTTCCAGATGCGCGCGTTCGAAGAGCGGTTCGTGATGCTGCAGATCCCCTACCCGGTGATCGGCGGCCCGCGCTTCTTCGAGCGGGCCGAGATCCGCGACGCCCACGCCTACCTGCGCCTGATCCAGTCGGAGGACGACGACCTGGCCTTCGAGCGCATCGTCAACACGCCCAAGCGCGGCATCGGCGACACCACCGTCGCGCGGCTGCTGCAGTTTGCCCGCGGCCGCGGCAGTCTCGGCCAGCCAGGCCGCCGCGCGACCTGGTCGCGCACCGACGAGCTGGCGGCCGCGCACGCGCACGGCGCTGTCCAACTTCCTGCGCGACATCGACCGCTGGCGCGCGCTGGGCGCGACGTCGCCGCATCCGCGCCTGCTCGAGACCATCCTCGAGGAGAGCGGCTACACCGACGCGCTGCGCCTCGACAAAGGCCCGACCAGCCAGACCCGGCTGGAGAACCTCAAGGAGCTGGTCCAGTCGATGGGCGCCTTCGACACGCTGGAGGCCTATCTCGAGCACGTCGTCGCTGGTCATGGACCTCGACCGCGAGAGCGGCGACGACTCGGTGCAGATCATGACCCTGCACTCGGCCAAGGGGCTGGAGTTCCCGCTGGTCTTCCTGCCCGGCTGGGAGGAAGGCGTGTTCCCCAGCCAGCGCAGCATGGACGAGAAGGGCGAGAAGGGCCTCGAGGAGGAGCGCCGCCTGGCCTACGTCGGCCTGACCCGCGCCCGCGAGGAGGCGCGCATCTCCTTCGCCGCCAACCGCCAGGTCTATGGCCGCTGGACCAGCCAGCTGCCCAGCCGCTTCGTCGACGAGCTGCCGCTGGCCAACGTCGAGGCGGCGTCGCGAGACCGGCTACTACGGCGGCGGGCCTGGGCATGACCGAGGCAGCATCAGCCGCTGGGAGGAAGGCGCCGACGTTCGGCGTCCGGCTATTCGTCGCCCGGCTGGCGCGCGCCCAGGCGCAGGCGCTACGGCGGCGGCGCCGCCGGCCGGACCCAGGTGATCGAGGGCGAGGGCCGGCTGGTCGCGGTGTCCGAGCCCTCGGCGACGGGCGCCTACGCGCATCGGCGACCGCGTCTTCCACCAGAAGTTCGGCTACGGCTCGGTGACCGCCGTCGAGGGCAACAAGCTCACCGTCGCCTTCGACAAGGCCGGCGAGAAGCGGGTGATCGACACCTTCGTCGAGCCGGGCTCAGGCGGCTAGCTTTCCGTCGAGTCCACGTCGCGGAGAGCGCGCAGCACGGGACGCTCGCTCGCGCCCTCGTCCTCGCCCAACCGCTGCGTGGCAAAGTCGACCAGTTCATCTTCAAGTTCCAGAAGCCTAAGGTGTGAGCAGCCACGGCGCACTCGATGTGACCGGGCGCAAAACAGGGGGGCTAACGTGACGCTCAATCCACCGGTGATCTCGGCGCTGACCGCCGGAATCCTGATCATGTTGCAGATGCTTCTGATGTTCACCGCCGCCAACCAGCGGCGCGTGCACGGGCCTTCGGTCGGCGAGACGACCGAGCCCAGCGCCGTCCGCGCGGTGCGCAGGCACGGGAACCTGGCGGAGAATGCGGCGATCTTCATCGCCAGCGTCTCGCTGCTCGAGCTGCTCGGCGGCGGGCGGCTGTGGGTCGAGATCCTGTGCGGCGTCTTCCTGCTCGCGCGGCTGCTGCACGCGTTCGGGCTGTCGCAACAGAACCCGACGAACATCTTCCGCATCGCCGGCGTGATTCTGACGGCGGTCGCTGGACTAGCGGTCGGTGTGCGCCTGATCTGGATCGCGATCCCACACGTGACGGTGTGACTGCTTGGGACCCATCTCAGACCTCCGGAGGTTTCGCTCGCCAGTCGTCGCAGCGAGTCTCCGCCAAGAGCAAGCCGGTCGATGACCGCTTGTGGCTCATAGCTGCCATAACGAAGGCGCCCTTTCGGGCCGGCTCGCAGCGTCGGGCACGCCCCTAAGCAAACTCTGGATACGGGGCCTCCTCAGGCGGAGTGGCGGCCAGCGCCTCGGCGGCGGCGACCATGGCCTGGAAGCGGGGATCGTCGCGCAGGCCGGCGAGATCGGGGTCGGTCGGCGCGTGCCTCACACAGCCCGCCGGCGTCCCGCTCCAGGACCGGCCCCAGCATGTCGAGCGCCGCCTCGGGGTCGCCCAGCGAGGTCGCGAGGGCGCAGGCGAAGTTGTAGCGCATCAGCAGGTTGTCGGGATCGATCAGCAGGGCGCGGCGCATCCAGTCCTTGGCCCGGTCGGTCTCGCCCAGAGCCGCCAGGGCCGCGACCCCCACACCCATGGCGTGAGCCGTTGCTGCGATCCTGGGCGACGGCCTTCTCGGCCCTTTCCAGGGCGATCCTGGCGATCCGCCGGGCGTTCTCCGCATCGCCCAGGGCGGTGTAGCAGCTGATCAGCATCATGGGCGCTTGGAGGTCCGTCTCGATGAGCGCGGCGGCCTTCTCGAAATGGCGGACCGCGTCCTCCAACCGGCCCTGGCTGTAGCTGATGTGCGCCGGCGCGCTAGTTCACCTCGTAGGACTCCGGATCGAGCCGCAGGGCGACGGCGATCTCGGCCGCCGCCTCCTCGTGCCGGCCCGCATCGGACAGCATCCGCGCCTTGATCGCGCGGGCCTCGGCCAGATCGGGGTCGAGGGCCAGGGCGCGGTCCAGGGCGGCCTGGCCGCCGTCGCCGGCCCGCCCATGGCTGCGGTGAAGGTTGTATTGCGCCGACGGCCAGCAGAGCCCAGGCCTGGGCGTAGCCGGGATCGATCTCCACGGCCCGGCGGCTGAGGCGCTCGATCGCCTCATCCCGCCGCGGATCGCCGTCGTTGCCGGTCAGCTAGTATGAGCGGGCCATCAGATAGAGGTTGTAGGCCTCGACATTGTCGGTGCCGCGCTGCTCGATGGCCTTCTTCTCTTCCGGCAGCAGCTTCAGCTTCAGCGCCTTGACGATGGCCTCGCTGATCTCGTCCTGCAGGGCGAAGATGTCGGTCAGGTCGCGGTCGTAGCGCTCGGCCCAGATGTGGTCGCCGGCGGCGCCGTCGATCAGCTGGGCGGTGATCCGCACCCGGCCGCCGGCCTTGCGCACGCTGCCTTCCAGCACGTGGCTGACGCCCAGCTGGCGGGCCACCTCGCGGCACGTTCGACGCTCTTGCCCTTGAAGGTGAAGGCGGTGTTGCGCGCGACCACGCCGAGGGCCGAGACCTTGGAGAGGTCGGTGATGATGTCCTCGCTGATCCCGTCGCTGAAATACTCCTGCTCGGGATCGCCGCTCATGTTGGCGAACGGCAGGACGCAGATCGAGAGCTTGCGGCGCGGCGTGGCCGCGGCCGCGGCCGCGGCCGGCCGGTCCCGCCGACCAGTTCGGCGACGCTGGCGACGACCTTCTTCCAGCCGGGCGCGTCCAGATCGCCGGTCCAGCCGGCCAGGTCGGCGCACTGGATGCGGTCGAACGGCATGGGCAGCGCGGCGCCATCGACGCGTGAGCTGGACCAGCTTGTGGTCCGTCGCGGGCGGTGTCGGCCTCCGACTGCACCCACTCCGACTTCACCGCCTCGGCCGACCAGATGACCACCACCGCCTTGGCCGCCTGCAGCCGCTCCTCGATCACCTCGGCGTAGGCCCGGTGCGCCGGCAGCTCGTCGTCGCGCCAGACGTCGTAGCCCAGCCCGCGCAGGGCCTCGGCGACCGCCTGGGCCTGGTCCGCCGTCGAGCGGGCGTAGGAGATGAAGATGTCGGACATCGCCGAGCCCCGCCCCGAAGAACCCTAGCTAGGCCGAGAAGTCAGGAGCAAGGGAAAGCTGGGCGGCGGTCCCTGCGAAGCGCGATCCACCCCTTGCCCGACCGGCTCGCCAACGTATTCCGGCGCCGAGCGGGCAAACCCTGAGGTAGGCGGCGCGCATCGCGCCGATGGCCGCTAGGCGCTTAGCAGTCATGGCGAACGGCGACCTAGGGGCGCAAGCCGGAGCCACAACAGACGCTTCGCGTTGCGCCGAAATCCGCAGTATCGATCCGCGAGGCATGAGAATAGCGCCCCGATCAGTTTCCCGTGCCGCTCAGGCGCCGCGACGCCGTCGCCGCCGCGTGCCCACGGCCGGGTGGAGTCGTGGCGTTTGCGCGCTGGCGGCTTGCGCGATCTCCGCGGGATGTAGTCCAAAAGGGACCTCTGCGGGCGACGTTTGGTCTGGCGCTGCCTCGTCGGGCAAAGATGCGGTGGCGAGTGGCGCGGTCGCGGCCGCCGCTGCTGCATCGGCGGCCAGCGACGCGGATGCATCTGGATGGAGGGCCCCGCAAGACGAGGTGACGGTCGACCTCTTCACCTTCGCATCGCCCGACCGTTGGACATACGTGCGCAATCCTTCGGTCAACGAAGCCGTCGTCGCGCGGCTGACCCCGTCGCGCGATGCGGTTCTGGCGACCTGGCAGCCCATCGCGTGGTGCGGAATCTCCAACCCAGCGCCCTGCGAGGGCGGACGGGTGTTGAGGATCATCATCAAGCCGCAGGCCCTGCCGGGTGCGGCGAACCTGGGCGATCGCTACGTGCCGATCACGCTGACGGTCAACGGCGTCAGCAAGCACGGCGAGTATCAGGACTTCGGCTCGCAGGAGGAGTTGGGAAACGACGTGACCCAGGCGCCCATCCCGAACCTGCACGGCTTCCTGTTGATGGTCGACTACCAGAGCGAAAGAGCCCTCAGGCGTCAGCTGAATCGCTGCCGCGAGATCACGGTCGCAGTGCTCGGCCGCCGCTTCGTCTTCGCTTGCGATGGCCTGAAGGAGGAGTAAGCGCCGAGCTGGCTTTGCCGCCTCCGGATTTCCCCGACTACGATCTTTGGATCGTCGTGCTTGAAAACCAGGACACAGACGGCGCTCGGCGGGCTGCATTCACAGCGCTCTCAGAACACATCGATCCCAGGGACTGACGCTCGGCGCGGGGGGCTGATGACCGCTTTGGCGCTTAGCGGTCATAACGAAGGTCCGCTCTTGGGTTCGGCGCGCGGAGTCCGCTTCCGACCCCCTATGCGGACGCTCGCGAGTCCCGTCAGCCCTTCTCGGCGCGTGTCCCGCGACGACACTTGCGGCAAGCCGAATTCTTGCGCGGCGCGGCGGATTGCCGCCATATGCCCGAGCAGAGGAGCACAGGCGGTTGCCCGGTCGGATTCGATAGCGCCTAGACGGCACGCTCGCCGGCCGGCCCGCGGGTAGCGCGGTCGCGCGCCTATCGATCCTCCTCTTGACCTCACGGCTTTTCCCAACATGGCCTTCTTCGGCAACGACGCGGTCAATCGCGTCAACATCCACTACGCCATCCAGGCGCTGGCGCAGGGCGCAGGCGGCACGCTCGTCTTTGCCGTCCTGCTGCGCGCGGGCGTCCCCGTCCCGATGACGTTTGTCTGGCTCGCCGGCATTGTCGCCGGCCGCTTCGTCCTTCGGCCGTTGATCTTGCCGATCGGCAAGCGCTGGGGCCTGAAACCCCTGGTGATCGCCGGCGCACTGCTCACCGCGGCCCAGTACCCCACTTACGCCGAGGTGCACGGTCTTGGCTGGCCGCTACTGGCCAACGCCGTCCTCGCCGCGGTCGCCAGCACCCTCTACTGGCCGTCCTACCACGCCTATTTCGCTGCCCTCGGCGACGCCGAGCATCGCGGCCATCAGGTCGGTATTCGCGAGGCGGCAGCGACGGTCATCGGCATCGTGGCCCCGCTCGTCGGCGCCTGGCTGCTGCTCAACGCGGGTCCGCGCTGGATGTTCGGGGCTGTCGCCGCCGTGCAGGCGCTTTCGGCGGCGCCGCTTCTGGCCGCGCCCAACGTCATGCCGCCGCGCGAGGCGCCCGGCGCTTACCGGGCCGCGCGCGAAGGCGTCGCAATCTTCCTGGTCGACGGCTGGCAGGCCGCCTGCATCTACTACGTCTGGCAGGTCGCGTTGTTCGTCTCGCTGGGCTCGAGCATTGGCGCGTTCGGCGGAGCGGTGGCCTTGGCGGCCTTGGTCGGCGCAGCGCTGACCTTGCTCTTCGGCCGCCATGTCGACCGCGGCGGCGGGCGGCGCACCGCCGTGCTCGCCTGCGTCGTCACAGTGGCGCTGGCGCTGACCCAGGCCGCAGCCTTCGGCCACCTGTGGCTGGCGGTCGCCGCCAACGCGCTTGCGGCCATCGCCACCGCCCTGATCACCCCGGCGATCTCGACGCCGCTCTACAACCTCTCGCAGGCATCGCCCTGTCCGTTCCGCTACAACATCGCCACCGAAGGCGCGTGGGACATCGGCTGTGGCTTCGGCATGCTCACCGCCGCCGCCATCTCCGCGCTGGGCGGCTCGCTCAGCCTGATGCTGCTCACCGCCTTGCCGGCGATCGGCGGCCTCTTCTGGCTGCTCTGGCGCTACTACGGCGCCCACCCGTCGGCCGGCGGCGTCGAGATCGCGCCGGCGCTCGCGCTGGAGCCGCACGCTCCGCCTTGAGAGCAGGCGCGGCGAAGGCGGTTCCCGTTCCCTGCGCCACCGGCCGAAGGTGAGACGGCCTACGACACGAGGAACCGATGCGCGCCCGCCGAGCCACGGTCGAGCACCCGTTCTGGACGCTGAAGGCGTGGATGGGCGCGACCCACTTCAAGACCAAGACCTTGAAGCAGGTCCGCACCGGCGGGCTGTGGGCTCGCGCCACGATGATCCAACAGAAGACCGGGCGTCCGGTTCATTTCGAGCTGACCGAGCCGGCGCGGGAAACGCTCGCCTCATGGCTCCGGCGCCGAGGCGGCCGGCCCGGCGACTGGCTCTTCCAGAGTCGAAAGTGGCCAGGCGCTCACCTCAGCGCGCCTCAGTATGCTCGGCTGGTGGGTCGATGGGTGGCGCTGGTCGACCTAGAACCGCGCGTACGGCACGCACAGCCTGCGGCGCACGAAGGTCGCGCTGGTCTACCGTAAGACGGGCAACCTGCGCGCCTGTCAGCTACTGCTCGGCCATAGGCGGCTGGAGAGCACCGTCCGGTACCTCGGGATCGAGGTTGACGACGCGCTCGAGTTGTCGGAGCAGATCGACCTCTAACACGCATCAGCTTGCCCAACGATGCCAAGCGATCTGGACACTGAAACGAGAGCCCTTCTGCGGATGCTTCTCTATGGCGTCATCTTCGACAACGCGCCCGGGGAGGAAGCGGCGAAGTGGATCATCGAGGCGGTCGTCGATGCGCCGCCCGGACCTTTCCGCTCCGGGCCTGGCCCCTCTCGCGACAAATACCGGGCCGCCATTAGACGCGGGCTGGCTACCACCGATCCCCTGACGGACTTGGCTGACAACGCGCGGCCTGATGCAGCCACCCGCTCCTTCCTGGCCGCGATCCTGCGACGTCTCGACGAAGCGATCACTCGAACGGCCGATGACGGCTAAGCGCAAACAGCGGTCATCACCCGACGGCCGCGCTCGCCGGGCGATCTAGTTTGTTGCAACATCTCATCGGCAAGGTCTGGGAGACGGCCGGTCCCGTTCGGCGGCTGGTCCCGTATGGCAGTCTCACTAAGAGGACGCGATACGAAATGAAGCTCTATTTCAGTCGAAATCCCAATCCGCGACTTGCGGTCGCCGTGGCGCGCTATCTGAAATCCCCGGTCACGTTTGAGTTCGCCAGGCCATTCCAACCCGACCAGAGGGAACGATTTCGCAAGCTCAATCCAAATCTTTCGATCCCCATCCTTGAGCTGGAGGACCGGACGATCTGGGAAGGCGATGCGATCGCCTGTTACCTCTCCCAGTACGCCGCGTCTGACTTCTGGCCCTTGGGCGAAAAGCTCCCTGACATCATTCGGTGGCTGAGCTGGGGCTACTGGAACTTCGTTCGGGCTTGCAACATGGTCCAGTTCGAGCGCGTAACGCGGCAGCGTTACGGCATGGGTCCGGTGCGGCGCGAGCTGGTCGAGGAGGGCCTGGAGGATTTCTCTGCGTCCGCCGAGATTCTCGAACAGCACTTAGCCTCGGCCGACTGGCTGATCGGCAAAGGCGTCACCTACGCCGACTTCCGTATGGCTACTTTCCTGCCGCTAGCCGACGCGGCTGGGTTGCCACTCGGCGACTTTCCGCGCGTCCAGGCTTGGCATGAACGGCTCATGCAGATTCCCGCTTGGCGCGATCCATTCGAGGGCCTCGATGCGCCAGAGCTGCCGCCGCTGCGTGTAGCTACTCGGACTTAGGTGCTCGGCTGACGCCGCTGCGCAAGTCGTTTCCGACTGCAGAGCCCACCAGACTTGTGCCCGGAGCGCCCGATCGAGGCTTGTATGTGCGAATGTCAGCTTTGCGCCAGGAGCGGACATAAGCGAGTTGCCCTAAAGCAGACTCCAGGATGGTCCGCTAAGGGGAGGGGGAATTGGACATTGGCGCCGAGACACAGCGGGCGCTGACCTCCTCTGCCAGGCCGGCGTCGGACAGGCTCGAACCGGCGATGCAGCTCGACGTCATGCCAAGAATTCGACGACACTGCCCGCGTGATGACTTCGAACCTACGAGCTGGTGACTCACGCGGATGGCTGGCGGACGGTTGAGCCCAAGCCGAGCGCCGAGACGCTGAAGGCGTTCTATGCCGGCGAGTATTTCCAGCAGTCGCACGGCACCTATGCGCCGGACTACAGCCCGACCGAGCGCGCGCACCGCGACCTGCTGGCCCGGCAGCTGCTGTTTGCCGTGGAGAGGCGCGCGGCGCGGGAGGCGGGACGGTTTCTGGAGGTGGGCTGTGGCGAGGGTTGGCTGCTCGCGGCGGCCAAGCGCGCCGGCTACGACTCCGCGGCCTCGACTTCTCCGACGCGGGCTGCGGCGCTTCCATCCCGAGCTGCTGGACGCGTCGGCACCTTCGGCGACGCCTTCGAGGGCCTGGAGCGGCTGATCGAGGCGGGGGAGCGTTCGACGTGGTCGCCATGGAGCATGTGCTGGAGCACGTGCTGCGATCCGGAGGGGCTGCTGCAGCGGCTGCCGCGCCTGATCGCGCCGGGCGGCGTCTGTCGCGATCACCGTGCCCAACGACTTCAGCCCGATCCAGCTGGCCGCCCGCGCGGCCGGCGCCTCGACCGCGACTTCTGGCTCGCGCCGCCGCAGCACCTCAACTACTTCGACGCCGCTCGCTGACGGCGCTGCTTGGACGACTAAGCTTCGAGGTCCGCCTCGCCTACGCCAGCTTCCCGATCGACTGGTTTCTCTTCCATCCAGGCTCGAACTATGTCGCCGACCCCGCGGCCGGGAAACCGGCGCACCGGGCGCGGATGGCGATCGACCTGGTGCTTGCCGAGCAGGGTATGCAGGCCTGGCTGGCGCTCGGCGAGGCACTCTTCGGCTGCGGCGCCGGGCGCAGCCTGACCGTTATCGCGAGGCCCGCCCATGAAGATCCGCTACATCGCCAACGCCTGCTTCCTGATCACGCTGAACGGCGGGCGGCGCATCCTGACCGATCCGTGGTTCGGCGGCCCCTGCCAGCAGACCTGGTGGAACTTCCCGCCGCGTCCACGAGCGCTCAGACGGAGGTCCGCGCGAGCCGGCCGGACTTCCTCTACATCAGCCACCTGCACCACGATCATCTGCACGCCGAACCTGGCGGCGTTCGATCGGGCGACGCCGGTGATCATCGGCGCGATGAATACGCCGAACCTGAGGAACGCACTGGCGGCGCTCGGCTTTCGCGACCCTGATCGAGACTCCGTTCGAGACCCGCGCGCAGCTCTGGCCAGGGCGGGCGCCGAGTTCCTCCTGTTCAAGGATTTCCACGGCAACACGCGCGGCGACGAGACCGAAATCCACTATGACCTGGATACCTCGCTCTACCTCTTCGACGCGGACGGGACGCGGCTGTTCCTCGCGGTGGACAACACCATCCTGCCGCCGACGCCGCGCGGATTGCCGCCGACCTGGGGCGCGCCCGACATCGCGCAGCTGCCCTATGTCTCGGCCTCGCTGTTCCCGATGGCGATGGACGACTACGACGATGCGCGCAAGCACGCGGCGACGGCGGCGCTGCGCGCCCGCACCGCCGCCAACTTCCGCGAACTGACCCGAGCGCTGCCGCCGAAACGGGTGATCCCGGCCGGCGGCGAGTATGTGCTGGGCGGGCCGGCCGCGGCGCAGTCACGTTTCCTGCCGCAGCCGCTCGAAGCCGAGCTCGCCGCCGAGCTGGAAGGCATCGGCGCCGGCGCGGCTTGCCAAGCTCTATCCGGGCGACGAATTCGACACTGACGACGCGGACGGTGCAGCGCGATGCGGACGCGCGCGTTCCGCGGCTTCAGCGATGCGGACCGCGCGGCCTATGCCCTGACCCTGGCCGATCGCGCGCCCAGCTACACTCAGCTGAGCTTGCCGGCACGAGCCGCAGTTCGACTGGGAACGGGCGCTGAAGACGTGCGCGGCCAACTATGCGGCCGACGGTTGCGCAAGATGGGCTTCGAGCCGAGCCATGGACTTCTATATCGACGCGCGGATGCTGGACGGCGAAACTGCGCTCCTGTTCCGCCAGGCGCTGGAAGACGGCGACTGCGGCCTCGTCAGCGAAGTGTCGGAAGATGGCGCGGCCAAGGCTGGCCTACCGCTGGACCAGCGCTGCTGTTCTGCCTGGTGACCGGCCTTCTTTCGTGGAACGCCATGGAGGCCAGCGCCTTGATCGGCGTCAGCCGCGACGCCGGACGAATACCGGCACGACTTCCACCGCTCGATAGTGCACTTCACTCTCTTGTCTTGATCCCCGATGCCCAACGCCCGCGCTTGGACCTTTCAAAGGTCCGAGAAGCGTCGATAGCGGACGTCGGCTCGGCCCCGAAAGATGATCCCATGAGGAATCCTCGGCGTGGACTATTGGGCATCTTTCTTGAACAACCACCAGGTGCAATTGTCTAAACTTGTTGTTCTCTTCCAGAAGAAGCCGCATTCTATAAAGGTCAGGTCGGGAAATAAGTCCATGTACAAGGATCCAAAGTCGTTTTTAAACAACAGCTCGGTTTCCCCGCGGTAAGAGATCGTCTCGGGGGTGGGGGAAAAGTACTCGCAACAGAAGATGTACTTGGTCGCCACGCGATGAATTTCACGTAGCGTCGCGTCGAGCAGGCTCGGATCGACGTGGATCAGGACGCCTATGGTGAAGACCAGGTCGACCGAGCGATCGGGCAGCGAAATCGTGTGGCCGAAGCCGGGCAGCACACGGTCGGCTGGCAGCACGCCGTCATCGACGAGCAGGCTACGCGCCTTAGGGTTGGGCTCGACAGCCCAGAGGTCTAGCTCAGTCATCTGGGACAGACCGCGCAGGTTCAGGCCCAGATTGGCCCCGACCTCCAGCGCGCTTTTCGGCGGGTCGTCAGCAACCAATGGCAGGACCTTCGACCAGATCAGCTGGCGGGCGCTGACCGCCTCGACCGAAGCGCTATTGCGGTCCGTGTACTCATCGCCAAACGCGCCCGTCCAGGCTCCTAGGGCCTTGGGTTCTGTCGCCATCCGTGTGTGCGGCTCCGCAGCTCGTCGTCCAGGCGTCCTCTAGGTCCCCGACCACCGGCCCAGCCCTGGGCTGCGCGTTTCGCGCGGCGGGTGAGCCTCGTCGACGGGGTCCAGCCGACATTGCTCGGATGAGTCCCAGCTTCGCGTATGATCGTAGCCCTGCGAACCCGTAGCGGCAATCGGCGGTGCCGCGGAAGCCGACGCACCACAACCGTCAAAAATGCGTCAGCGTGCGGTGAGCAGAACTCGAGCGTTGAGGCGGGAATTGGCTATCGGGTCGCGTCAGCCGGGGTAGTCCAGCGACGGGTACCAATCGGGTTCGCGCCCCTCGGGCGTGGTATCCAGCATGTTCCAGAGCGGGGCGTATTCAACCGGCGTACCACTGGGAACTTTGCCGGGGCCACTCTTCTCCATCTCGGTCGACCAGAAGTGTCGAGGCGGCCCGTCGCGCCGGGTGAAGACGTTGAATCCGCCGACTTCCGATCCGTCTGGCAGCACGGCGCGGTAGTCGCGACTGTAGGCGCCGTTGAGGTCGCTTACGAGACGAAGGACCTTCCAGCCGCGCTCGCGTTTCCAGGCAGTGAGGCGCTCGATCGGCGACAAGGCCACCACCACGAGCGAGATTTTCTGCCCGATGTCTGCAGCATTGCCTTCCAATGCGTCCAACAGGTTGGTGCCGATCGGGCACGCGCGCTCGCGCTGCGGCCCGAATATGTAGCTGTAGATCGACAGCGTCTGCTTACCTGCGAACAATCCGGCAAAATTTGAGGGGCCGTCCTCGGTCTGGAAGCGATAGTCGCCGAACACCAGCCCGCCAGGGGGCAGGGCGCGACGCTGGGCGGCGACGCGGTCGATGTGCCGCCGTAGCTCAATCTCCTCAGCCAGAAGGGCGGTGCGGGCGGCGCGGTACTCGGCACTTTCATTTGGGATGCGGGCGCTGCTTCTGACGGCCAGCAGAGCCGCGGGTGTAAGCGCCTCTGTTTTTGCGTCCATTCAACAGCCTTGAGTTGGGCTCTGCGAGCAGCCCAACTCGCGTTCCGAGACACGCCAAGTCCCGTCAGACCCATGGCCCGATAACACTACGCATTCGTTACGAAGAAAACTCGCGGCCGTATCCGCATTGGGTCGAAAGCCGACATCGGCGCGCGCCGCAGAAGCGGACCTTCGTTATGGCCGCTATGAGTCACAAGCGGTCATCGACCGGCTTGCTCTTGGCGGAGACTCGCTGCGACGACCGGAGAGCGAAACCTCCGGAGATCCCGGAAAGGTCGTAAGCAGTTATCGTTCCGCGCCCCAGAACCGGGCGTAGGTGAAAAGCGTGGTCCATTCCGGATTTGTGTTTGCCACCTCCGCTCGTGGGAGAGGCGCCAATGTCGGACGTGAAGGGACGCGCGTCCCTAAGCCACGACGTCGGCGTGCTCGGGGTGGCGTCTCAGCCAGGCGGCGGCGTAGGGGCAGGTCGGCACGATCTTCAAGTGTCGGGCGCGGACGTGCTCGACCAGGCCCTCCATCAGCCGGCCGGCCATGCCGCCGCCGCGCGCCGCGGCCGGCGTTTCGACGTGCGGAATCTCGATTAGCCCCTCGCCGAGCCGATAATCGGCGAAAGCAGTCACGCCATGCTCGGTCAGCTCGTAGCGGTGGGACGCTGCGTTGTCGGTGACGGGGTTGGCGAGCTCAGGCATGCGGCCTCGCGAACGCGGAGTGAGAATCGGCAGTTTAGCGCCCAATCGATGACGCGGTTGCGTCAGAGCCGCTCGACCGCCATGGCGACGGCCTCGCCGCCGCCGATGCAGAGCGACGGCCAGGCCGCGCTTCTCGCCGCGCGCCTCCAGCGCCGCCAGCAGCGTGGCCAGGATGCGCGCGCCGGACGCGCCGATCGGATGGCCGAGCGCGCAGGCGCCGCCGTTGACGTTCAGCCGCTCGTGCGGTCGATGCCGAGCTCGCGCATGGCGATCATCGCCACCACGGCGAAGGCCTCGTTGACCTCGAACAGGTCGACGTCGCCGACGCTCCAGCCGGCCCGCGCCAGCGCCTTGCGCATCGCCGGCACCGGCGCGGTGGTGAACAGGCCGGGCTCGTGGGCGTGGGCGCCGTGGCCGGCGATGCGGGCGACCGGGCTCAGGCCCAGCGCCTCGGCGGTCGAGGCGCGCGTCAGCACCAGCGCCGCGGCGCCGTCGGAGATCGACGAGGCGTTGGCGGCGGTGATCGCGCCGTCCTTGGCGAAGGCGGGCTTCAGCGTCGGGATCTTGCGCCGGATCGGCCTTCAGCGGCTGCTCGTCGTCGGCGACCGGTGACGCCCCGCCGCGGCCGGCGACCTCGACCGGGGCGATCTCGCGCGCGAAAGCGCCGCTCTCGACCGCGCGCCGGGCGCGGCGCCAGGCTCTCGATCGCGTAGGCGTCCATCTCGGCGCGGCTGATCTGGTAGGCGGCGGCCGTCTCCTCGGCGAAGGCGCCCATCAGCTTGCCGCGGCTCGTAGGCGTCCTCGAGGCCGTCGAGGTACATCGAGTCGATCACCCGGTCGTGGCCGATGCGCGCGCCGCCGCGGTGCTTGGCCAGCAGGTAGGGCGCGTTGGTCATGCTCTCCATGCCGCCGGCGACGACGATGTCGGCCGAGCCGGCGGCCAGCGTGTCGTGGGCCAGGATCGCCGCCTGCATGCCCGAGCCGCACATCTTGTTGACGGTGGTGGCCTCGCACCGACATGCGGCAGGCCCGCGCCCAGCGCCGCCTGCCGCGCCGGCGCCTGGCCGAGGCCCGGCCGGCAGCACGCAGCCCATCACGATCTGGTCGACGCGCTCGCGGCGCGACGCCCGGCCCGCTCGACGGCGCGCCTTGACCGCCGCCGCGCCGAGCTCGGTCGCCGAGGCGCCGGCCGAGCGCGCCCTGGAAGCCGCCCATCGGGGTGCGGGCGTAGGCGACGATGACGATGGGATCGGCGGTCGGTGGGCTCTGGCCATGGCGGGATCGCTCCTCGGGATGAGTCCGACAGAGGTGGGGCCGGCCCAAGGGCCGAAGGCAACGTCAGTCGCGCGGCGATGAAGCCGCCGCCCAGCACGCGCGACGGCTCGGCCGCGTCGTAGAGCACGCAGGCCTGGCCGGGCGCGACGCCTTCCTCGGGCGCGTCGAACGCCACGCCGACCGCGCCGCCGATCCAGCGCCAGCCGCGCGGCGCCGGCGGGCGGGTCGAGCGGACGCGGGCCAGCACCGGCAGCGCCGCGCAGCGGCGGCGTCCTCGATGGTCGGCTCATCGCCCAGCCAGTTGGTCTCCTTCGAGCGTCAGGCGCGGCTCGAGCAGCGCCTCGCGCGGGCCGACGATCACCTGGCGGCGCGTCGGCGTCGAGGCGGACCACGAACAGCGGCTCGCCGACGGCGACGTTCAGGCCCGCGCCGCTGGCCGACGGTGTAGCGGGTGACGCCCTCGTGGCGGCCGAGCACGCGGCCGTCGAGATGGACGATGTCGCCCGCGCCGGCCGCGCCTGCGGCCGCAGGCGGTCGATGACCGTGGTGTAGCGGCCCTCGCGGCACGAAGCAGATGTCCTGGCTGTCGGGCTTGTCGGCGACGGCAAGGCCCAGCTCGGCGGCGATGCGCGCGCACGGCGGGCTTTGCGCAGGCCGCCCAGCGGAAAGCGCAGGAAGTCGAGCTGCGTCGCGCGTGGTGGCGAACAGGAAATAGCTCTGGTCGCGCGCCGGATCGACCGCGCGATGCAGCTCGGCGCCGGCCGCGCCGCGCGAGCGCGCCGGGCATAGTGGCCGGTGGCCAGCGCCGCTGCGCCCGAGGTCGCGGGCGACGTCGACCAGGTCGCGGAACTTGACCGTCTGGTTGCAGCGCACGCAGGGGATCGGCGTCTCGCCGCGCAGGTAGGCGTCGGCGAAGTCCTCCATCACCGCCTCGCGGAAGCGGCTTTCGTAGTCGAGCACATAGTGCGGGATGCCGAGCGCCTCGGCGGCGGCGCGGGCGTCGTGGATGTCCTGGCCGGCGCAGCAGGCGCCCTTGCGCTGCACCGCCGCGCCGTGGTCGTAGAGCTGCAGGGTGACGCCGACCACGTCGTAGCCGGCGCGCTTGAGCAGGGCCGCGGTGACGGTCGAATCGACGCCGCCGGACATGGCCGACGAGCACGCGCGCGCCGGCCGGCAGCGCGATTTCGGCGCGGGCTGTGGCGACGGCGTCGGATTCGGCGATGTCGAGCGGCATGTCGCCGGCCTTGAAAGTGGCGAGAAGCCGCCAATCTAGCCATTGGGCCCGCGCTTTGCGAGGCTAGGCCCCTCAGCGCCGGTGGCGGCGTGAGTTTCCCGAGCGCCGAGGAGCCCCATGAGCGACGAATACGTCCCGCCGAAGGTCTGGACCTGGAACAAGGAGAGCGGCGGCCGGTTCGCCGCCATCAACCGTCCGATCGCGGGGGCGACCCACGACAAGGCGCTGCCCGTCGGCAAGCACCCGTTCCAGCTCTACTCGCTGGGCACGCCGAACGGCCAGAAGGTCACCATCATGTTCGAGGAGCTGTTGGCCGCCGGGCATGAGGGCGCCGAGTACGACGCCTGGCTGATCCCGATCAACGGCGAGCAGTTCGGCTCGGGCTTCGTGGCGGCGAACCCCAACTCCAAGATACCGGCGCTGGTCGACCACAGCGGGCCGAAGCCGTTCCGGGTGTTCGAGTCGGGCGCGATCCTGCTGCACCTCGCCGAGGCCTTCAGCGCCTTTGTTCCCGCGGAGCCGGCGGCGCGGGCCGAGTGCCTGTCTTGGCTGTTCTGGCAGATGGGCGCGACGCCCTTCCTGGGCGGCGGTTTCGGCCACTTCTACGCCTATGCGCCGACCAAGATCGAATACGCCATCGACCGCTACGCCATGGAAGTGAAGCGCCAGATGGACGTGCTCGACCGCCGTCTGGCCGAGGTCGAATATCTGGCCGGCGACGACTATACCATCGCCGACATGGCCGTGTGGCCATGGTACGGCGGCGTGGCGCGCGGCCTGATGTATGGGTCCGGCGAGTTCCTCGACGTCGCCAGCTACAAGAACGTTCAACGTTGGACGGCCCGGGTTGGCGAGCGGCCGGCGGTCAAGCGCGGCGTGCGGGTCAACCGCCCCTGGGGCGACCACCCGATGGCCGAACGCCATGCCGCCAGCGACTTCGACGCACCACCGGCCGAAAAGGCGGCGGAATGAAAGCGGCCTGCCACTGCGGCGACGTCCGCTATGAAACGACCGCGCCGCCGGTGTGGGTGCTGGACTGCAACTGCACGATCTGCCGCCGCTACGGCGCGCTCTGGGCCTACCTGCACGGACGCGCGCCCGTCGAGCTGACGCTGCAGCCCGACCCGGCGTTCACCGAAGTCTACAAGTGGGGCGACGAGGGGATCGCCTTCCATCGCTGCCGGAATTGCGGGTGCGTGACCCACATCGAGGCCGTGGCAGCCGACCCGCCGCGAGTCTTTGGCGTGAACGTGCGGATGATGGTCGGGCTGGATCCCGCCAAGGTGCAGCTGCTGCAGATCGACAACGGCCACAGCGGCCACTTCTGGACCCACACGGAAGAGCCCCAGCTCGTCTCCCGGCACCCGCCCATGCCGCGGCCCGGCCCGGACGACTGGCGCTGAGGCTCAGGCCCGGCCGCCCCGCCCGGCAACCAGCTCGATCGCCGCCATTCGTCCGTGGACAAACTGGGTTGCGGTCGCTGAGTCTGCGCCAGTGTGCGCTTTTCTTACGGTAAGGCGGACGCTCAGGGAGGCGTTCGCTCGGGCGCGCTTGCCGAGCATGACCAGCGGCGCCCTTATGCGGCGATGGAACAGGCTGGCGAGCATAGGATCGCCGCGCCGCGGGCGCGGGTTTGGGATGCGCTGAACGATCCGGAGGTGCTCAAGCGATGCATCGACGGTTGCGAGGAACTGACCCGCGCCGGCGACGACGCCTTCCACGCCGTCGTGCGCGCGAAGATCGGCCCGGTCAGCGCTGCGTTCGCCGGCGACGTGGCGCTGAAGGATCTCGATCCGCCGAACGGTTACACCCTGGAGGTCAGCGCCAAGGGAGGCGCCGCCGGTTTCGCGCGCGGAACGGCGCGGGTGGCGCTCAAGGAAGACGGCGATGCGACCGTGCTCGCCTACGTCGCCGAGGGGCGCGTCGGGGGCAAGCTGGCGCAGATCGGCCAGCGGCTGATCGATGCCGCGGCGAGAAAGACGGCGGACGACTTCTTCGAGGCGTTAGCCCGCGAGCTGGGGCCGCCGACCGAGGGCGCCGCGCCGGCCACCGGTAAGCCTCGATCGTCCCCGCTGCTGGTCTGGGGCGGGGTTGCGGCTGTGCTCGTGGCATTGGGACTGCTGGCTTGGCGGCTGATCGGAGGCTAGGGTCGGCGGTGGAGAACAACAAGCGTTCGAAGGGAAGACGCGGGCGATGAAAGTGTCGATTGTCGTCAACGGCGAAAGCCGCGAAATCGAGGCGCCGCCGAATGCGCTGCTGGTCGATGTGCTGCGCCAGACGCTCCGCCTGACCGGCGTGCACGTGGGCTGCGACACCAGCCAGTGCGGCGCCTGCACGGTGCGGATGGACGGACGGGCGGTGAAGGCCTGCACGGTGCTCGCCGCGCAAGCCGAGGGCTCCGAGGTGACCACCATCGAGGGTCTGGGCGCGCCCGGAGCACTCCACCCCCTGCAGGCGGCCTTCCAGGAGACGCACGGGCTGCAGTGCGGCTTTTGCACGCCCGGCATGATCATGAGCGCGCTCGACCTGATCGAGAGTGGCGAGCGGCTCGACGAGGCCAAGGTGCGCGCCGGCCTCGACGGGAACTTCTGCCGCTGCACGGGCTACCACAACATCGTCAAGGCGGTGCTGCTCGCCGCCGGCGCCAACGCCTGACGAGGAGAGACAGACGCCATGAACGCCATCATCGGCCAGCCCGTCCGCCGCCGCGAGGACATCCGCTTCATCACCGGGCGCGGCCGCTACACGGACGACATCGCTGTCGCCGGACAAACCTACGCCGCCTTCGCGCGATCGCCGTACGCGCGAGCGGAGATCCGCGGGATCGACAAGGCATCGGCCAAGGCCGTCGACGGCGTCATCGAGGTGTTCACCGGCGCCGACCTGGCGGCGGGCGGCATCGGGACCCTGCCCTGCGGTTGGCTGGTGAAGTCGACCGATGGAAGCGACATGAAGGTCGCGCCACGCCCGCCGCTGGCGATCGAGCAAGTGAACTTCGCCGGCGAGCCCTACGCCGTGGTGATCGCCGCCACGCCCGCGGCGGCAAAGGCCGGCGCCGAGGCGCTGGAGGCCGACCTTGAGGAACTACCGGCGCAGGCCGCGCTGGCGACCGCCATGGACGGCGTCCAGATCCACGAGGGCATCGAGAGGAACCTGTCGTTCCATTGGTCGATCGGTGATCAGGCGAAGACCGACGCGGCGCTGAAGGCGGCCAGCCACATCACGACACTCACGTTCGCCAACAACCGTCTGATCCCCAACGCGATCGAGCCGCGCGCCTGCGTGGCCGTCTACGATGCGGCGGCCGACGAGATCACGCTCACCACGACCTCGCAGAACCCGCACGTCGAGCGGCTGATCCTGACCGCGTTCCTGAACCTCGCGCCCGAGCACAAGCTGCGCGTCATCTCGCCAGACGTCGGCGGCGGATTCGGCTCGAAGATCTTCGTCTATCCGGAGGAGACCGCGGTCGCCTGGGCGGCGCGCGCCCTGAACCGGCCCATCAAATGGACGGCCGACCGCTCTGAAGCGTTCCTCTCCGACGCGCACGGGCGCGACCACCTGACGACGGCCGAGTTGGGCATGGACGCGGACGGAACGTTCCTGGGCTTGCGGGTGAAAACCCGGGCAAACCTGGGAGCCTATCTCTCGACGTTCGGCTCGGCGGTGCCGACCTACCTCTACGCCACCCTTCTGGCCGGTCAGTACAAGACGCCTGCCATCTATGCGGAGGTCGACGGCGTCTACACCAACACCGCCCCGGTCGACGCCTATCGGGGGGCGGGGCGGCCCGAGGCCACTTACGTCGTCGAGCGGATCGTCGAGGCGGCGGCGCGGGAGATGAAGATCGACCCGGTCGAGATCCGCAGGCGCAACTTCATCGACGAGTTCCCCTACGAGACGCCGGTCGCGCTGGTCTACGACATCGGCGACTACGAGCAGAGCCTGGCCAGAGCGCTCGAGCTCGCCGATGTGGCGGGCTTCCCGGCGCGCCGCGCGGCGGCCGAAGCGCGCGGCATGAAGCGAGGCCTCGGCTACGCCTGCTACATCGAGGCGTGTGGGCTCGCGCCCTCCAAAATCGCCATCTCGCTCGGCGGCGGCGTCGGGCTGTTCGAGAGCGGCGAGATCCGCGTGAACCCGACCGGCTCGGTCACCGCTTTCACCGGCTCCCACAGCCACGGCCAAGGTCACGAGACGACCTTCGCGCAGGTGGTCGCGAGCAAGCTCGGCATTCCGATGGATCAGGTCGAGGTCGTCCATGGCGACACCGGGCGGATGGAGTACGGTCTCGGCACGTACGGCTCTCGCTCGCTGGCCGTCGGCGGGTCGGCGCTGGTGCGTTCGGCCGAGAAGATCATCGCCAAGGGCAAGCTGATCTCCGCCCACATGATGGAGACGACGCCAGACGAGGTCGACTTCGACGAGGGCGTGTTTACCGCGCGAGGTACGAACAAGAAGATGACCTTCGGCGAGGTGGCGTTCGCGGCCTACGTGCCGGCCAACTACCCCGAGGGGCTGGAGCCGGGGCTGTCGGAGAAGTCCTTCTACGACCCGGTGAATTGGACCTATCCCGCCGGGACCCACATCGCGGAGGTGGAGATCGACCCGGAGACCGGCGTCGTCGAGGTCGTGGCGTTCACCGCCGTCGACGACTTCGGCGAGATCATCAATCCGATGATCGTCGAGGGCCAGGTGCACGGCGGCGTGGCCCAGGGCATCGGGCAGGCCTTGCTGGAGCACGGGATCTACGACGACGACGGTCAGTTGCTGACAGGATCGTACATGGACTACGCGATGCCCAGGGCCGACGACCTGCCGAGCTTCAAGGTCGAGACCACCGTCACACCTTGCACGCACAATCCGCTCGGGGCGAAGGGCTGCGGCGAGGCCGGCGCGATCGGCGCCCCGGCCGCGGTCATGAACGCGGTGACCGATGCGTTGGGCCGCGAGGATATCGCCATGCCGGCGAGCCCGGAGCGCGTCTGGCGCGCGCTGCAAGGCGCCTAAGGGAAGGACGCGACGATGCAAGAGTTCGCCTATCACCGCCCGGGTAACCTCGCCGACGCCGTTTCGCTGCGCCACGGCGGCGGTGAGTCCGCCTATCTGGCCGGAGGGATGACCCTCATCCCGACGCTGAAGCAGGGTTTGGCGCAGCCCGATACGCTGGTCGATCTCGCCGGCTTGAACGAGCTTGTCGGCTGCCGCCTCGAGACCGGAGCGCTCGTTATCGGCGCCATGACGCGGCACGCGGCCGTCGCGCAGTCCTCGGTGGTGGAGGGCGCCATTCCAGCGCTCGCCGCGCTTGCCGGGCAGATCGGCGACCGGCAGGTGCGCAATCGCGGCACTCTGGGCGGCTCGGTCGCGAACAGCGACCCGGCGGCCGACTACCCGGCCGCTGTCATCGGCCTCGGCGCGACGATCCGGACCGACCGGCGCGAGATCGCCGACGACGACTACTTCACGGGTCTGTTCGAGACCGCCCTGGACGAGGGCGAGCTGATCCGCGAGGTGGCTTTCCCGATTCCCGCGCGCGCGGCCTATCGCAAGTTCCCGCACCCCGCCTCGCGGTTCGCGATCGTGGGCGTCTTCATCGCCGACTTCGGCGGGGGCAAGGTGCGCGTGGGCGTCACCGGCGCAGGCGCCTGCGCCTTCCGCCCGGCGGCGATCGAGCAGGCGCTCGCCGCGCGCCTCGACCCGGCCGCGCTGGACGGCGTCGCGATCGACTCGAGCCGGTTCAACAGCGACCTCGCCGCGTCGGCCGAATACCGCGCTCAGTTGGTGCGCGTGATGGCCAGGCGGGCGGTACAGGACCTGCTGGCCTGAGCCGAGGCGCGTCGGCGCTACTGCCCGGCGGCGGTGAGCGTGCTGAGAAGCGAGCTGTCTTTCAGCGCCAGGAAAACCTGCGCGCTGGCCTGCATCGCCAGCTGGGCCTGCTGCAGGTTGGCCGACACCTGCGCCACGTTCGCGTTGGTGATGCCCCCGATCATCGTGCCCAGGGTCGTCTGCTGGTTGGTGAGGTCGGTCTGCGCGTTAGCCACCTGGCTCTGTAGCAGGCCGTTCTGCGCGGCCGAGGTGTTGAGGGCGGCGGTCGCACCGTTCAGGCTGGCGATCTGACCCTGCAGGAAGCTGGTCTGCGCGGCCGTCAGCTGGCCGGTGAAGGGCCCGTTCGGGCCGGTCGAGAAGTCCTGAATCGCCTGCATCACGCCCATCAGATTGGTCCCGAGCTGGCTGGCCAGGAAGCCTGTCTGCACGGTGGTGTTCTGGTTGATCTGGCCGGTCGCGACGTGCTGGTCGTTCTGGAAGATACTGGCGATGGACGGCGCCGCGCCGAGCGCTGTCAGCGAATTGACGTTGACCGGAGGGGTGGTCACCTGGCCGCCTGCGAAGACGTACTCGCCGTTGTAGGTGGTGTTCAGGCCCTCGACAGCGCTCTGGAACGCATTCTCCAACTGCGGCATCAGGGAGTCGCCCACGCCCGCGGCCAGCGCCTGCTGGATGGCGACGGTCGCGGCCTGGGAGGCGCTGGCCACCTGCGTCAGGCCTGTGTTCTGGGTGGTGAGCTTGTCGGCGAGCACCGTATCGCTGGCGAGGAAGCCGCCCACCTGACTCTGCACGGTCTGCATCGCCGTCAACGTGTCCGCGTGCGCCGCGTAGCCTTGCAGGTCGCTGGCGACGTTGCCGCTCGAGAGCTGGTTCGAGTCCGTCGTCAGCTGCTGTTGCGCCGCCATCATGTTGGCGATCACTTGCGCGTAACTGTCGGCGGTGGAAATGCGGTCCATGGCTCTACGGTCCCACCATGTTCAGAAGCGTCGTGAACATGTCATTGCTGGCCGTCACCAGCCTGGCCGAGGCGTTGTAGGCCTGCTGGTAGGTGGTCAGGTTGACCAGTTCCTGGTCCAGGTTCACGCCGGTGACGGACTGCAGGCGCGTATTGGCCTCGGCTTGCACCGCCTGGGCGTTGGTCGAGGCCTGGCTGGCGTTGGCGGCCTGGCCGCCCAGCGCGCCGGCCAGCTGCGAGCCGTAGTTGTTCACGCTCGTCGCCATGGCGGCCAGCCCACCCGCGGCGTCGAAATGCATAACCGTCGTGTTGGCCTGGGCCGCGAGCAAGGCGCCGGATCCGTCGCCGGCGGCGAGCACCGGCTGGCCCGCCGCGGCGCCCAGATCCAGCGTCGCGAACGCGACCTTGCTTGGGTTCGCGGCGATGTCCTGGCGGACGCTGAAGCTATCGGCCGCTTGCGCCCGCTGCCCAGCGCCGATGCCGAAAAGCTGGGTCACGGCCTCGCCGCCGGCCGTGCTCTGCGTGTTGTCCTGGACAACCGAGATGCTGGCGCCGCCCGGTGTCGACGGCGCGAAGCTCAGCTCGCCCGCGGCAGACAGGCTGAACTGGCCATAGAGCCCGACGCCCGAGGTCGGTGAGTTCAACGCGTTAATGAGGTTCGCCACGCTGCCGCCCGGCGTCGTCATTGTAACGTCGGTGATCTCGCCGCCCTGGCCGTTCGAGACGCGGAGCGTCAGCGTCTGACCCGCCGGGAAGTTGCTGGGATCTGCGCCGCTCAGCCCGGTCTGGAAGTTGGTGATCGACCCCGAGCTGATCAGGTTGTTCAGCCCGAAGTACTGGCTGAAGCCTTCGCCGTTGCGGGCGGTGGATGGAGTTGCCGCGTCGTCGGCGATGGCAACGCCGTTGCCGGCGCCGGTCGCCTGCAGGCTCAACGCCCCGTTGGTGAAGGTCGCCGACCCGAACGCCCCGAGCGCCGTATTCAGCGAGGTCAAGAAGGTCGCTGGGGTGAAAGCCGTCGGCCCACCGCCGTTCACGCTCATCGTCCCGGCGGTGAAGTTGATCGCGACCTTCTCCTGTAGCTGGCCGGCCGCGTTGACGATGGCGATGTTGGTCGTTCCGCTGAAGCCGCCGACCGCAGTCGCCAGGTCCGTGCCGATGTTCTGACCGGTGAGCGTCGCCGGCGGCGGCACGGCCGAGGCGGCGTTGTGCGCCTGATTGAGGGCGCTCACGGCCTGGGTGACGTATTGGCTCACCTGCGCCTGCACCGCCGGCAACTCGACATTGCGCAGCGAGACGAGGCCGGCGATTTCCCCCGACGCCAGTTGCAACGCGGTGGGCTGGCCGCCCCCGGCCGGCGCGATCGTGAGCTGGCCGGCCGCCGTCGTCGAAGGCACGTATCCGAGCGTCGCCGCTCCGCCTTGCCCCACCAGGAGCGTGCCCGCCGCGGTGGTCAGAGTGACGCCGCCGTTGGCGTTCGGCTGCGTCCTGATGTCCATGAGGCTGCTGAGCTGGTTGATCAGCTCGCTCTGCGCCTCCTGCGGGTTCGTTGGGTTGGTGCCCGAAGCGGTGGCGTTGGCGATGTCGCCGTTCAGCGAGGCGATCTGGCCGAGCAGCTGGTTGGCCTGGGCGACATCGCTGCCGATCTGCGTATCGGCTTGTCCGCCGAGCTGGGTGAGCGACCCCTGGATGTTGCTCGACTGGCCGAGGAACTGGTTGATGTCATTGACGACCTGGATGCCCGAGAGGCTCGAGGCCGGATCGTTGGCGGCCGCCTGGAAGTCCGAAGAGACCTGGTTCAGGAGGTTGAAGTAGCCGGTGGTTGATCCGGGATCGCCGAAGTAGCCCTGCGCCTGGCTCAGCATGCTGGAGATGACGCCAGCCTGGCTCGCCGCGGCGGTGGCCGACAGGCTTGCGTTTTGCAGGAACTGGTTCGACGCCAGCTGCACGCCGGTCGCCTGCACGCCTGAGCCGACGCCGCTCACGGTCTGCGAACTGAGGTCGATGACCTTCTCGACGTAGCCGGGCGTGTTCAGATTGGCGACGTTGTCGGAGACGGCGTCCATGCCGGTCTGCGCGGAGAACATCCCGCTGGAGGCGGCCGAGATGATCGAACTCAACGACACGCGCGCACCGCCGTCTTAACCACGCGCGCGGCAAGGCCGGCCGAGCGGCTCGGCAAACTCTGCCGGGAGCGCGTTCGACGGCCGCGCGGGCCGTTTTGCAAGCCTTTGACTCTCATAGCCTTTCCTGTCGGAGCGGCGGGTCCACGCAAGAAGGTTGGCAAGACCTGCGCCAGATGCGCCGCGCGAGGCCTCGGCCGCGGCGCGCTTTGCCTATGGCGACCCGGCAAAAACCGCCCCTCACAAGCGCTGATAGTGCTGGAAGCGGTAAAAAACCCTTTTTTTTCAACGAATGTAGCCCTGGCGCGGCCGTTGCTTCGCCCCTTCGGAACAAGCCCGCGCAGGACGCGCGACCACCCATCAACCCCGAGGAAGGCCGAGCCCGATCGAGCCATGAACGCTGGCGCGCTCCTCACCAACGTCGCGTCGTCCGCCACATCCGGGGCCGCCTCGGAGCCTGGCGCTTCGCTGCTCGACGCCGGCAAGACTGGCGCGCCCGGCGAGGTCGACGCCTTCACCCAGGCGCTTGCCGCACTGTTGGGTTTGCCCAGTCAGACGCTGACCGCACAGGCGACGCCGAGCGAAAACACCTCTCCGCAGCCGGTGGCCGGACCTGCGTTTCCGCAGCTCCTAAAGGAAGGCCCTGCGTTCGGACTTCCGTCGCCGATCAACGCCAACGCCGGCGCGCTGAGCGGGTTGGCTCCGACCTTCGTGCTCGCAACGGGCGATGCGCTGGCGAAGACGGCGATGGCGCAGAGCCTCGGCGTGGCTGCCAAATCAGCCCCCCAGCCGGTCGGCCAGCCCGGCGCTACGGGACCCTCGGCCCCGCGTGGCGCATCCGCGCCCAACGCCGTGAGCGGCGCCCTGGTCGCGCTCTCGGTGACCGGGCGGATCCAGTCCGAGACCGTCGCGCCGCCGACCGACAACACAGGTGATGCGACCGCCGAGGCGACCTCATCGGCGCTGACGCCGTTGGCGGCCGGCGCGGGTCGGCTGGGACCGACGTTGCAGCCCGCCCAGATCGCCGCCCCGAAGGCGACGCCGCCGGGGGCGCAGGCCAAGGCCGCCGCGAAGACCGAGTCTTCGTCGACGACGGCGCAGAGCGGAGCCAACGCAGCCGAAGACGAACCGTCGCTCGCGCCCCTGTCCGCCGCGGCGAACACGGCCGATGACCAGGGCCAGCATGCCGGCGGTCACGCGAGCGGCCAGACCGCCGTGCAGAGCCAGAACGCACAGCCCGCCAATTCGAACGGCTCGACAAACGCAGCGACGACGCTGGCTGTGGCGCCTGGCGCCGCCGCAACGCAGAGCGTCACGAGCCTGTCGACCGCGGCCTCGCCGATCGCCAACCAGCTCGCCACCCAGGTGGTGAAGGCGGTCGCCGGGAAGTCCACGCACTTCGACATCGCGCTCGAGCCGGCTGGCTTCGGCCGGGTCGACGTCAAGCTGCAGATCGATGATCAGGGCCAGGTCAGCGCCCAGTTCTCCTTCGACACGGCCCACGCCGCCGCCGAGGCGAAGGCGCAGGTCGGCCAGCTGCAGCAGGCGCTCGAGCAGGCCGGCTTCACCGTTGGCCAGGGCGGCCTGAGCTTCGATGTCGGCGGTCAGGGCGCGGGCCTTGCCAGGCAGGAGTCACAAGCAATGCCGCCGGCCGTCGCCGCCCTCCAATCCTCAACGCTCGTCGATGCAACGGCGACAGCGCCTCAAACCCTTTTGCGCCGGCCCGTCTCGGGGCTGGACATCACAATCTAGGACCGCAAGCCCCATGACCGTCACAGCACCCCCGGCCACAACAACGCCAACAGCGGCGGACACCGGCTCCGCGGCCGCGGTGAACAACGGCCTGGCCCAGGTCGCCGACAACTTCCAGACCTTCCTGTCGCTCTTGACGACGCAGCTGAAGAACCAGGACCCGCTGTCGCCGCTCGACACAAACCAGTTCACGCAGCAACTGACCCAGATGACCGGAGTTGAGCAGCAGCTGTTGTCGAACCAGCTGTTGCAGTCGCTGGTCAACCAGAACCAGGGGTCGGGGCTGACTGCCGGTGTGGGCCTGATCGGCAAGACCGTCACCGCCGGCGACACCTCCGCCACGCTCCAGAACGGAAGCGCAAGCTGGGAGTTCGCCCCGGCCAGCGCGCCAGCGAGCATGACGGCGAGCGTCTTCGACTCCAGCAACAACCTGGTCTGGACTGGCGGGCTCACGCCGAGCGGCGCCGGGCCGGATGTGTTCACCTGGAACGGCCAGAACCAAGCCGGCGTGCAGCAAACGAACGGCGGAACCTACACCCTGCGCGTGACCGCAACCGACGCGTCAGGCGCCAGCATTCCCGTCAGCACCAACCTGCAGGGCGTCGCCACCGGCGTCGATCAGGTCAACGGCCAGACCATGGTGGCCATCGGCCAGGTGCAGGTGCCCCTCTCCGCGGTGAGCGCCGTGAACTAGCGCGGCCGCCGAACCCTTCACCGGTCTGGCCTCGCGCGCCGAGGAAGCGCCGAGCCGCCAGAACCGAACCCTCGAGAAAAGGACCCATCCCATGAGTCTCAACAGTGCAATGACCGCCGGATCCTCCGGCCTGCAGTCGGAAGCCTCGGCGCTGGCCGCGATCTCCAACGACATCGCCAACGTCAACACCGTTGGCTACAAGGGCGACAGCGTCGACTTCGAGTCCCTGGTCACCGGCCAGACGGGCGGCTCTTTCTCCGCCGGCGGCGTGACCACAGTCACCCAGCAGCTGGTCTCCCAACAGGGGTCCACCACCCAGACCTCCTCCCCCACCGACCTGGCCATTACCGGCCAGGGGATGTTCGTGGTGAGCACCCAACCGACGGCGGTGAGCGCCTCGAGCCAGGCTGAGTTCACCCGTGCCGGCTCGTTCAACCCCGACAGCAACGGCTTCTTGAAGAACACGGCCGGTCTCTACCTGTTGGGCTGGCCGGCCAACGCCCAGGGGCAAATCAACACGTCGTCGACCAGCATCAACAGCCTGCAGCCAATCAACGTCACGGCGATCGCTGGCCAGGTGTCGGCGACGACCTTCGCCAACGTCGACGCCAATCTCGACGCGAGCCAGGCGATATCCCCCCAGGCGCAGGCTGCCGCGCTCGCGCCGCCGGGCGCGGGCGCCTACGACCCGGTCGCCAACAGCATGACCGCCTACAACCCGACCACGGGAACAGGCGTCCAGCCCGACTTCACCATCGCGGTGCCGGTCTCCGACTCCTTGGGCGGGTCGCGCACGCTGCAGCTCGATCTTTTGAAGAGCTCAACGGCCAACCAGTGGTACGCAGAAATCCAGGCGGTGCCGCCGACCGATGTGACCTCCGGCGCCGGTCTCGCGCCGGGTCAGATCGCCGCCGGTATCCTGGCGTTCAACCCGGACGGCAGCATCAACATGGCGAACACGACGCTGTTCGGGACGCCGCCCAACCCCACGCTGTCGATCGGCGCTTCCGCCGCCGCCGCGCCAGGGGCCGGGCAGGTCAACTGGGCGCCGAGTCTCGGCGTTGCGGCGCAAAAGGTCGCGTTCGGCGTAGGCGGGACCACGGGCGGTGGCGCGCTAACCCAGTTCGCTTCCTCTTCCGCGATCCAGTCGATCAACACCAACGGAACGCCGTTCGGCAGCGTCAGCGCAATCTCGATCGGCCAGAACGGCATCGTGAGCGCGACGTTCGGTAACGGCACCACCCGCGAGATCGCCCAGGTGGCGCTCGCGACCTTCGACAATCCTGACGGACTCCTCGCGGTGAACGGCCAAGCCTACCTGTCCTCGGGGACCAGCGGCGACGCCAGCCTGAAGGTGGCGGGCACGGGCGGCGCGGGGTCGTTGACCTCATCGGCGCTGGAGTCGTCGACCGTCGACCTCTCAACCGAGTTCACGAATCTCATCATCGCGCAGCAGGCCTATGACGCTTCGTCAAAGGTTATCTCGACGGCTGATCAGATGACTCAAGCGTTACTGCAAGTGATTCAAGGTTAACCTTCGTGAATACTAATTAACAAAATGGAGGCCGAACTAGGGCGAGGGAAACGCGGTGCTTAGCTGTTTTTTTACTATCACGATTAAGCCGCTGTTATGTCACCGCGGTTATCGTCTGGCCCAGCAGTGATGGTGGGAAAGGCGTAAAGCCATGTTGCAACAGCAACGCCTCAACAGCAAAGGCGAGAAGTACGTGATCGGTCCGACCGGCGCGCCCCTCACCTTGTCGGACCTTCCGCCGGAGAACACCCAGCGCTGGGTGATCCGCCGCAAGGCCGAGGTGGTGGCCGCCGTGCACGGCGGGCTCTTGTCCCTCGACGAGGCGTGCAGCCGCTACTCCTTGACCAACGAGGAGTTCCTTGGCTGGCAGAAGTCGATCGAACGGCACGGCTTGGCCGGCCTGCGCACGACGCGGCTGCAGCAGTACCGCTGAACCCGTAAGGCCGCCCGCGCGAGACCGCGAGCGGATCGCATCCCGCCAGACTGATCCGGCGGCTCGGCGCATCGACGGCATGCCGGGCGGCTTAAACCCACGTTTACCAAGCGCTGGGTAAATCCTGCCTACCCATCGGCGCATCGCGCCTGTGGAGTAGCGGGAAGGGCGCCGGCTTGGAGGCATTCTTAAACGGATTGCAGCGCTTCGGTATTGGGCGCCTGGCGGCGATCGTCGGCGTTTCGGCCGGCGTGGCGGCGGCGCTGTTCGCGCTTGTCCTGCACGTGGGCGGTGAGCCGGAAGCGCTGCTCTACGCCAACCTTGACCTGAAGGAAGCGGCCTCGATCAGCCAGGCGCTGGATCAGGCCGGCATCAAATACGACGCCAAGGGCGACGGCTCGACCATCATGGTGGCGCGCGACAAGGTCGCATCGGCCCGGCTGATGCTGGCGTCGAAAGGCCTGCCGACCTCGGGCTCGGTCGGCTACGAGATCTTCGACAACACCAGCGCGCTCGGCCAGACCGACTTCGTCCAGAACCTCAACCGCCAGCGGGCGCTCGAGGGCGAACTTGCCCGCACCATCCGCTCGCTCGACGGCGTGACCTTCGCCCGCGTGCAGCTGGTGCTGCCCAAGCGGCGAGCTGTTCCAGGACGACGCCGACCAGCCCACCGCCTCGGTGATCGATCGGGGTCGGGGCCGCGAGCCCTCGGCCGACCAGGTGCGGGCGCTGCAGAACCTGGTCGCCGGCGCGGTGCCCAACCTCAAGCCCGACCGGGTCACCATCGTCGACCAGAACGCCAAGCCTCCTGGGCGGCGGCGACGGCGACGCCGCCGCCGGCCAGGCCGCCGACGACGCCAAGCACGGCGATCGAGGACCGCATCCGCCGGCAGGTGAAGGAGCTGGTCGAGGGCGTGGTCGGCCCCGGCAAGGCCCGCGTGCAGGTCACCGCCGACGTCGACATGAGCCAGGTCACCACCCAGGAAGAGAAGTACGATCCCGACGGCCAGGTGGTCGCGCTCGACCCAGACGGTCGAGGAGACCGAACAAGCAGAACCAGCCCGACACCTCCGGCCAGGCCTCGGCGAGCGCCAACGTCCCGGCGACACGCCGGGCGCGCCAGTCGTCGGCCTCGACCACGAACAACACCTCCGACAGCGGGCGCACCGAGGAGACCACCAACTACGAGATCTCCAAGACCACGACGACCACCGTCGCAGCCGCCGGGCACGATCAAGCGGCTTCGGTGGCCGTCGCCGTCGACGGCGTCATCGACGCCGGGCGAGAACGGCAAGCCCGGGGCCTACAGCCCGCGCTCCGCCGAGGAGATGCAGCACATCGACGACCTGGTGACGCTCGGCGGTGGGCTTCTCCGCCGACCGCGGCGACCAGGTCAGCGTGATCAACGTCCGCTTCGACGACGCCGGTGTCGGCCGACGCCGCCGTCAGCCTCCTCCGGCTCCAAGCTGTTCGACTTCGACAAGAACGACCTGATGCGCGATCATCGAGCTGGTCATTCTGGCGGTGGTCTCGGGCCTGATCATCTTCTTCGTCGTGCGGCCGCTGTTGGCCACGGCGGGCAGCGGCGGCGGGCCGATCAGCTTCGCCGGCATGCGCGCGCTGGCCGCGCCTGGCGGGCGGCGGAGGCGGCCAGCGGCAGCGCAGCTCGACGGGGCATTCCGGCCAGTCGCTGGCGCTTTCCGGCCGCATGCCCCGGAGATCGAGCAGCGGATCGACATCGCCAGATCGAGGGCCAGGTGAAGGCCTCGTCGGTCAAGAGCGTCGCCGAGTTCGTCGACAGGCCATCCGGAGGAATCGGTCTCCATCCTCCGCAGCTGGCTGCATGAACGGCATGAGCCGTCAGCGCGCTCAAGAAGGCGATCACCGACCCAGGCCGGCTCACGGGCCCGGAGAAGGCGGCCGTCGTGCTGCTGGCGCTGGGCGAGGACCACGACGTGCTCTGGCAGGCGCTGGACGAGGAGGAGATCAAGGAGAGTCTCCCAGGCCATGGCCGGCCTCGGCACGGTCACGGCCGCGCGTCGTCGAGGACCTGCTGGTCGAGTTCGTCTCCGGCATGTCCGGGACCGGCGCGATCATGGGCTCGTTCGAGCAGACCCAGCGGCTGCTCGCCGTCCTTCATGCCCGGCGACAAGGTCGACACCCTGATGGAGGAGATCCGCGGTCCGGCCGGGTCGGACCATGTGGGACAAGCTCGCCAACGTGAACGAGGCGGTGCTCGCCAACTATCTGAAGAACGAATACCCGCAGACCGTCGCGGTGGTGCTCTCGAAGATCAAGTCCGAGCACGCCGGCGCGCGTGCTGGCCGCGCTGCCGGAAGACTTCGCGCTCGAATGCGTCATGCGCATGCTGCGGATGGAGCCGGTGCAGCGCGAGATCCTCGACAAGATCGAGCAGACGCTGCGCACCGAGTTCATGTCCAACCTGGCGCGCACGTCCAAGCGCGACAGCCACGAGATGATGGCCGACATCTTCAACAACTTCGACCGCCAGACCGAGAGCGCGCTTCATCGCCGCGCTGGAAGAGCGCAACCGCGAGTAGCGCCGAGCGCATCCGCGCGCTGATGTTCGTGTTCGAGGACCTCTCCAAGCTCGACCCCGGCGGCGTGCAGACCCTGCTGCGCGCGGTGGAGAAGGACCAGCTCGGCCTGGCGCTGAAGGGCGCCTCGGACGCGCTGCGCGAGATGTTCTTCTCCAACATGTCCGAGCGCGCCGCCAAGATCATGCGCGAGGACATGGAGAGCATGGGCCCGGTGCGCCTGCGCGACGTCGACGCCGCGCAGATGGCCATGGTGCAGGTCGCCAAGGACCTCGCCGCCAAGGGCGAGATCATGCTGGCCGGCGCCGGCGGCGACGACGAGCTGATCTATTGAGCGCCCCCGATGACCGAGCCCTTGCGCAAATTCACCTTCGACACGGTTTTCGACGGCGACGGCCAGGTCGCTACGCCAGCCGCTTCGCGCCAAGCGGTTCTTCACCGCCGACGAGGTCGAGCAGGTGCGGACCCGCGCGCTGCGCCGAAGGCGAGCGCTCGACGCATGGCGCGCGCCGAAGCGACGACAGGCGCAGCGCTCTGGCCGCCATCGCCAGGCCGCCCGCGCGGCGCTTGAGCGCGCTTGCCGGCGCGGCGCACGAGCACCGCGACCGGCCTGCGCCGAGCTGGCGCTGGCCAGCGCCAGACAGATCGCCGACGCCGCGCTGCGAGCGCTTCCCGACGGCGCCGGCCGCAGGCCGCGCTCGCCGCCCTGGCGCGCGAGATCGAGGCCACGCCAAGCTCGATCGTGCGCGCCGCGCCCGAGATGGTCGAGCCGATCTTCAGGCCGCGCTCGACGCAACCGCGACGGCCTGCGGCTTCCCCGGCCAGATCGTGGCCAAGGAAGACGCCGGCGCTGCCGCTGGCCGCCTTCGTGCTCGACTGGGGCGACGGCTCGGGCCGACTTCGATCCGGCCGCGGCGGCTGATCGCGTCGCCCAGGCGCTGCACACCGCGCTCGCCGCCGAAGGCCTGCACGCCGAACCGCTGATTTCCGCAAACGAGGCCGACAATGGCTGACGACATCATTCCCGTTGAACCAACCGCCGAGGGCGAGCCCGCGGCGCCGGATGCGGGCGCGAAGCTGGCGCTCCAAGAGTTCGAGCCGGCTGCCCCGCTGGCGACGGACGCGGCGAGCGACGCCGAGGACAAGAGCGCCGCCGACCTGGCGCCGGTGTTCGACGTGCCGGTGCACATCTCGGCCGTTCTCGGCCGCGCCAACCTGTCGGTCGCCCAGCTGCTGCAGCTCGCCCAGGGCAGCGTGCTGGAGCTCGACCGCAAGGTCGGCGAGGCGATCGACATCTACGTGAACAACCGGCTGGTCGCGCGCGGCGAGGTCGTCATCGTCGACGAGCGCCTGGGCGTGACCATGACGGAAATCATCAAGGACGGCGACGCGGCGGCCTGAACGGGCCGCCGGTTAAAGGAGAGAGTCGATGCGTTTACTGGTCGTCGGGCGGCTGAACGGACAGCTGGCGAACGCCGTCAAGCTGGCGATGGCGGCGGGCGCCAAGGTCGCGCACGTGGAGACGTGCGCAGGCGGCCACCCACGCGCTGCGCGCCGGCCAGGGCGCCGACCTGCTCATGGTCGACTACGAGCTCGACATCGCGGGCGCTGATCGCCGCCAACGAGGCCGAGCGCATCCGCGTGCCGGTGGTAGCCTGCGGCGTCGGGGCCGACGCCAAGCGCGCCGCCGAGGCGATCCGGGCCGGCGCGAAGGAATTCATCCCGCTGCCGCCCGAGACCGACCTGATCGCCGCGGTGCTGGCCGCGGTCTCCGACGACGACCGCCCGATGGTCGCCCGCGACCCGGTCATGCAGGCGGTGATCGAGCTCGCCGACCAGGTCGCGCCGTCCGAAGCCTCGATCCTGATCACCGGCGAGAGCGGCGTCGGCAAGGAGGTGATGGCCCGCTACGTGCACAAGAAGTCGCAAGCGCGCGACGCGGCCCTTCATCTCGCGTCAACTGCGCCGCCATCCCCGAGAACCTGCTGGAGAGCGAGCTGTTCGGCCACGAGAAGGGCGCCTTCACCGGCGCGGTCGGCGCGGCGGATCGGCAAGTTCGAGGAGGCCGACCGGCGGCACGCTGCTGCTCGACGAAATCTCCGAGATGGACGGGCGGCTGCAGGCCAAGCTGCTGCGCGCCCTGCAGGAGCGGGAGATCGACCGCGTCGGCGGCAGCCAGCCGGTGAAGGTCGACATCCGCGTCATCGCCACCTCGAACCGCGACCTGGTCGCCGCCGCGCGCGACGGGAGCTTCCGCGAGGACCTGCTCTATCGCCTCAACGTCGTGAACCTGAAACTGCCGCCGCTGCGCGAGCGGCCGGGCGACGTCATCGCGCTCGCCGAGCACTTCGTACACAAGTACTCGGCCGCCAACGGCGTTGCAAGAGCGGCCGCTCGGCGCGCAGGCGCGCCAGCGCCTCCTGACCCATCGCTGGCCCGGCAACGTGCGCGAGCTGGAAAACGCCATGCACCGCGCGGTGCTGCTGTCGACGGGCGCGGAGATCGAGGAGTTTGCGATCCGGCTGCCTGACGGTCAGCCGATGAGCGCGGCGCCGGACGCGCAGACCGCGCGCGCCGCATCGATCGCCGCCGAGGCCGCCGCGCGCGCCTTCGTCGGCCAGACGGTCGCGGCGGTGGAACAGCAGCTGATCATCGACACGCTGAGCCACTGCCTCGGCAACCGCACCCACGCGGCGAACATCCTCGGCATCTCGATCCGCACCCTGCGCAACAAGCTCAAGGAGTATGCCGACTCCGGCGTCAGCGTTCCGCCGCCACAACAGGGGACGGCGTCCGCCGCCTGACTGCCGATGGCGCTGCGTCCCTCCCGCCGAGACCTCCTGATCGGCGCCGCCGCCGGCGTGGGCGGCGGTTGGGCGCTTGCCGCCGATCGCCTGGGCGCGATCGAGACCCACACCGGCGGGCGGCTGGGCGTCGCGGCGCTGGACATGGCGAGCGGGCGCAGGCTGGCGCATCGCGCCGGCGAGCGCTTCCCGATGTGCAGCACCTTCAAGATGCTGGCGGTCTCGGCGCTGCTGGCCAAGGTCGATCGCGGCGGCGAGCATCTCGGTCGTTTCGTGGCTTACGGACCGGCGGACCTCCTGGCCTATGCGCCGGTCACCCGCGCTCACGTCGGCGAGGGCGGCATGCGGCTCGCCGACCTTTGCGCCGCCGCCATCGAGCACAGCGACAACACCGCTGCGAACCTCATCCTGGCCCGCATAGGCGGGCCGGCTGGGTGGACCGGGTTTGCCCGCGCCATCGGCGATCCGATCAGCCGCCTCGACCGTAACGAACCGGCGCTCAACGGGGCCGAGCCTGGCGACCCGCGCGACACCACCGCGCCGCAGGCCATGCTCGCCGACTTGCGCGCGGTGGCGGCGGGCGGCGTGCTGTCGCCGCAGTCCCGAACCCGCCTGGTCGGCTGGATGGTCGACTGCCAGACAGGCCAGACCCGGTTGCGCGCCGGCCTGCCGCAAGGCTGGCGCGTCGGCGACAAGACCGGCACGGGCGATGGGGGCACCGCCAACGACATGGCGATCGCGTTCGCGCCCGGCGGCCCGATCCTGATCACCAGCTACCTCACCGGAGCGGTGCGGGCGTCCGACGACGAGCGCGACGCCGCTCACGCCGAAGTCGCCCGCGTCGTCGTGGACGCTTTCCGCCCCGAGGCGGCGCGTGGCTAACCCCGCCCTCCCCTATTCGGCGACCAACCGGCCGAGCGTCCGCGACGTCTGGGGCTGGGTCGCGCGCGGCGACGTGGGGCTGGCCATCGGCGTGGTCGGGATCATCGTCCTTCTGATCCTGCCTGTCCCGCCGTTCCTGCTCGACATCCTGCTCTCGATCTCGCTCACCAGCGCAGTCCTGATCCTGATGACCTCGCTGATGATCAAGAAGCCGCTGGAATTCACCGCCTTCCCGACGGTGCTGCTGGTCACCACGCTATTCCGGCTTGGCCTCAACCTCGCCTCGACGCGGCTGATCCTCGGCCACGGCCACGAGGGCACCGACGGCGCCGGCCACATCATCCAGGCTTTCGGCCAGCTGATGATGCAGGGCAACTTCGTTATCGGGCTGATCGTCTTCTCGATCCTGGTGATCGTGAACTTCGTCGTGATCACCCGCGGCTCCGGCGCGCATCGCCGAGGTGGCCGCTCGCTTCACGCTGGACTCCATGCCCGGCAAGCAGATGGCGATCGACGCCGACCTCTCGTCGGGCCTGATCGATCAGGAGGAAGCCAAGCGCCGCCGCAAGGAGCTCGAGCAGGAGTCGACCTTCTTCGGCTCAATGGACGGCGCGTCGAAGTTCGTGCGCGGCGACGCCATCGCCGGCCTGATCATCGTGGCGATCAACATCATCGGCGGCATCCTGATCGGGGTGATGCAGCACAAGCTGCCGCTCGGTCAGGCGGCTCTCGACCTACACCATCATGACCATCGGCGACGGCCTGGTGAGCCAGATCCCGGCGCTGGTCATCTCGATCGCCGCCGGCTTCCTCGTCTCCAAGGCCGGCGTTGAGGGGGCGGCGGACAAGGCGCTGGTGCTGCAGCTGGCCATGAACCCGGTGTCGCTCGGCATGGTGGCTCGGCCGCCGCGGGCGTGATCGCGCTGGTGCCAGGCATGCCGATCTTGCCGTTCGCCGCGATCGCGCTGGGCTCGGGCGGGCTGGCCTGGCGGCGGGCGCAGACGGCGCCGCAACACCGCCTCGGCGCCGCCCTCGAGCGCGCAGACCGAGCCGGCCGACGAGCCGATCGCCACGGCGCTGGCCATGGACGATGTGAAGATCGAGCTGGGCTACGGCCTACTCGTCCTGATCAACGACCTGGAAGGGCCGCGGCTGACCGACCAGATCCGCGCGCTCCGGCGCACGCTGGCCGGCGAGTACGGCTTCGTCATGCCGCCTGTGCGCATCCTCGACAACATGCGCCTGCCCACCCAGGGCTACGCGATCCGCATCAAGGAGATGGAGGCTGGGGCCGGCGAGGTGCGCCTCGGCCAGCTGATGGCCATGGACCCGCGCGGCGGCCAGGTCGAGCTTCCCGGGCGAGCACGTGCGCGAGCCGGCGTTCGGCCTGCCGGCCACCTGGATCGACGAGGCCCTGCGCGAGGAAGCCACGTTCCGCGGCTACACCATCGTCGATCCGGCCACGGTGCTCACCACGCACCTGACCGAGATCCTGAAGGACAACATGGCCGACCTGTTGTCGTACGGCGAGGTGCAGAAGCTGCTCAAGGACCTGCCGAGCGACCAGAAGAAGCTGGTCGAGGACCTCGTGCCCTCGGTGGTGAGTTCCACCACCATCCAGCGCGTGCTGCAGGCTCTCTTGAAGGAGCGCGTCTCGATCCGCGACCTAGGCGCGATCCTCGAGGGCATTGCCGAGGCCGCGCCGCACACCACTTCGATCACCAACCTCGTCGAAGCCGTCCGCGCGCGGCTCGCCCGCCAGCTCTGCTGGCAGAACAAGTCCGACGACGGATCCCTGCCGATCGTCACCCTCTCGCCGGACTGGGAGCAGGCGTTCGCCGAGTCGCTGGTCGGCGCCGGCGAGGACAAGCAGCTCGCGCTCGCCCCCTCCAAGCTGCAGGACTTCATCCGCGCCGTGCGCGAGGCCTTCGAGCGGGCGGCGATCGGCGGCGAGTCGGCCGTGCTGCTCACCGGGCCGCAGATCAGGCCCTACGTCCGCTCGATCATCGAGCGCTTCCGCGGCCAGACCGTGGTGATGAGCCAGAACGAGATCCACCCGAAAGCGCGACTGAAGACCGTCGGGATGGTCTGAAAATGGGGACAGGCACGATTTCCTGTCCCGCGTCCGCCCCGCGACCAAGGCGCTGGTCAGGAAGTCGTGCCTGTCCCCATTTTCCCGAATGCCCTGAGGAAGATGTCCACCGACTCCGCGACGTGGGCGCGGAGCGCCTCGGCGCCGAGCGGGTCGAGCACGCCCCACAGGCGGCGCAGATAGACGTCGGACAGGACGAGATCCTTCAGGCGCTGGCCCATCATCTTAGGATCGGCCGGGCGCACGAGACCCGCCGCGATCGCCCCTTCGAAGTACTCGGCGAAACGCGCCTCGCCGCGTTGCGGACCCGCCTCGTAGAACATGCGCCCGAGCTCCGGGAACCGCCCAGCTTCGGCAACGACGAGTCGGTGGAGCGCGATCATCTCCTCGCGCAGCAAGAATTCTAAGAGCGTCGCGCCCAGCCCGATCAGGCTCTCGCGGATGTCGTGGCTTTCGCGCGCCGGCGGCAGCCGGCCGAACACCTCGGCAGCCGGGCCCTGGCAGATGTCGACCATGAAGGCTTCGAACAGCTCTTCCTTGGAGCGGAAGTAGTTGTAGAGCGTGCCCTTCGATCCGCCCAGGTTCGCGGCGATCTCGGACATCGAGGTCGCGGCGTAGCCCCTGGCCAGGA
Organism: uncultured Alphaproteobacteria bacterium; assembly: GCA_963794315.1. Taxonomy (GTDB): domain Bacteria; phylum Pseudomonadota; class Alphaproteobacteria; order Caulobacterales; family Caulobacteraceae; genus Poindextera. The sequence goes on along the minus strand of CAWCDF010000002.1, from coordinate 1,734,759 downwards.
ACGCCTTATGCGCCACGTCGAGGATGGCGCGGCGTTTGGCGTCGCTGCGCGGCGAGTCGGAGACGGCGGGCTGGAAGGTCATCAGATTTTCTCTGACCGTACCGTACGGTTTTGGCCTTGACGACGTCAACGCGGCGATCGCAATATGACCGTACTGTACGGTCAAATCAAGCGCGAGCAAGACGCATGGGCGCCATCCTCGAGCATCGGCGGAACGCGTTCGCGGCCCTCGTCGTCCTGGTCACCCTCGGCCTTGCGGCCTGCGCGGCCCTCCCCGCCGCCGGGCCGAAGCCAACCCCGACGGCGATCGCCAGCCTCGCCGCCGACAAGAGCCTGGCCGCGCCGACGAGCGACTGGCCGACCGATCGCTGGTGGGACGCCTACGGCGACGCGCAGCTCTCCGCCCTCATCGACGAGGCGCTCAGGGGGTCGCCAACGCTGGCCGAGGCCGAGGCGCGGCTGAGCGAAGCGAACGCGCAGGTGCTGCAGAGCGGTGCGGCCACGCTGCCCTCGATCGACGCCACGGGGCAAGTGAGTGAGACCGAACAGAGCCGGGTCGCGGGCTTCCCGCCGTTCATCCAACAGCTCTTGCCCAAGGGCTACAAGGACCAGGGCCGCGTCGCGCTCGAGGCGTCCTACGACCTCGACCTGTTCGGCAAGAACCGCGCGGCGCTCGCCCAAGCGGTGTCCCAGCGCGACGCCGCCGGCGCCGATCTGGCGCAAGCCCGGCTCACGCTTTCGACCGCCGTCGCGCAGGCTTACGGCGACCTCGCGCGGCTGGCGGCAGAGCGGGAGGCGGCCGCCGAGGCGTTGCGCAACCGCCAGGAGACGCAGACTCTGGTGGCCGATCGCGTGCGCAACGGCCTCGACACCCGCGCCGAGCTCAAGCAGGCCGAGGCGCAGACGCCGGCGTCGCAGGCCGACGTCGAGTCGCTCGACGAGCAGCTGCTGCTGACCCGGCACCAGCTCGCCGCCCTGCTCGGCGAAGGGCCGGATCGCGGCCTCGCCATCGCGCCGCCCGCGCCGCAGCCGGTCAAGGCGTTCGGCCTGCCGGCCGATCTGCGGCTGCACCTGATCGGCCGACGGCCCGACATCGTCGCGGCGCGCCTGCGCGTCGAGGCCGCCGCAAAGGGCGTCGATGTGGCCAAGGCGGCGTTCTTCCCCGACGTCACGCTGAGCGCCTACATCGGCCAGCAGTCGCTGGGCCTAAGCCAGCTGTTCAGCCCCGCCGCCGCGATCGGCTCGATCGGTCCGGCCATCACGCTGCCCATCTTCGAAGGCGGCAGGCTCCGCGGCGCGTATCGCGGCGCGCGCGGCCGACTATGACGCGGCCGTCGCCGACTACGACGCCACGCTCGTGCAGGCGCTGCAGGATGTGGCCGACTCCGCCGCCAGCGCCCAGTCGGCCCAACGCCAACTCGCCGAGCGCCAGGCGGCGCTCGACGCCGGCGAGCAGGCCTACGCGGTTGCGCGCCTGCGCTACCAGGGCGGCCTGTCGCTCCTACGTCGCTGTGCTGACCGCCGAGAACGCGGTGATCGACGAACGCCGCGCCTACGCCGACGCACAAGCACGCGCCTTCACCCTCGACATCGCGCTCGTTCGGGCGCTGGGCGGCGGCTACGCCGGCGCCTGAAGACAGGAAGACCCCGATGGACGCCCGCAGCGAGACCGCCCCGCCGACGCAGGCCGAAGCCGTCGGCGCCGCCGGCCGCGCGCGCCGGATCGACGCGCCGGCGCGCCTGTTCGGCCTGCTCGGCGGCGTTGTCGTCGTCGTTGCGCTGATCGTTCGGCCTGGACTGGCTGCTGGTCGGCTCGCACCATGTCACGACCGACGACGCCTACGTGAACGCCGACGTCGCCGACGTCACGCCGCTGGTGTCGCGGCCCGATCGTCCAGGCGCCGGCCAGCGACACCATGCCGGTCAAGCAGGGCGACGTGCTGGTGGTGATCGACCCCTCCGACTTCAAGCTCGCGCTCGCCCAGGCGCAAGCGCAGCTCGGCCAGGCCCAGCGGCAGGTCGAGGGCTACTTCGCCAACCGCGACGCCCAGGCCGCCATGACCCAGGCGAAGGCCGCCGATGTCGATCCATGCCCAGGCCCAGCTTGCCAGCGCGCAGGCCGACCTCGACCAGGCGCGCACAGACCTCGCGCGCCGCCAGGCGCTGGCCGCGGCCGGCGCCGTCTCCGGCGACGAGACTCACCGCCGCCCAGAACCGGTTCAGCGAGACGCGCGATGCCGGTGGCCGCCGCGCAGGCCGCCGCTCGCCGAGGCCGAGGCCAACCGCATCGCCGCCGCCGGCCAGGACCCGCGGCGCCGAGGCGCTGGTCGCCGGCGCCGACGTCGACCGACAACCCGGAGGTCGCCGCCGCCCAGGCCAAGCTCGACCAGGCCAGGCTCGATCTGGACCGCACCGTGATCCGCGCGCCGATCGACGGGGTGATCGCCAAGAACAGCGTCCGAGGTCGGCCAGCGCGTCGATTCCGGCGCGCAGCTGATGACCGTGGTGCCGATCCAGGACGCCTACGTCGACGCCAACTTCAAGGAGGAGCAGCTGCGCCACGTGCGGCTTGGCCAGCCCGCGGTGCTGACCAGCGACCTCTACGGCGGCGGCGTGAAGTTCCACGGCCGCGTGGTCGGCCTGGCCGGCGGCACCGGCTCGGCCTTCGCGGTGATCCCGGCGCAGAACGCCACCGGCAACTGGATCAAGGTCGTCCAGCGCCTGCCGGTCCGGATCGCGCTCGATCCGCACGAACTGCGGCGCCACCCCTTGCGCGTCGGCCTTTCGATGAAGGTCGACATCGACACCGACCGATAGGCCGGCGGCGACGCTGAGCATGTCCCAGACCGCGCCTCTTACGCCGATCCGCCACCGCTGCAGGGGCAGCGCGCTGATGCTGGCCGGCTTCCTGCTGGCGGTCGGCAACTTCATGGTCGTGCTCGACATGACCATCGCCAACGTCTCGGTGCCCAACATCGCCGGCGGCCTGGCGGTCTCGCCCAGCCAGGGCACCTGGGTGATCACCTCCTACTCGGTCGCCGAGGCGATCGTGGTGCCGCTGACCGGCTGGCTGGCGCCAGCGGTTCGGGGCGGTGAAGGTCTTCGTGGTCGGCATGATCGGCTTCGGCGATCTGCTCGGCGCTTTGCGGCCTGGCGCCGTCGCTGGGCTTCCTGGTCGCGTTCCGCGTGATGCAGGGTCTGTGCGGCGGCCCGATCATGCCGATGTCGCAGACGCTGATGATGCGGGTCTTCCCGCCGCAGCAGCGCGGCCAGGCCATGGGCCTCTGGTCGATGACCGACCGTCGTCGCGCCCATCGCCGGGCCGATCCTGGGCGGCACGCTGTGCGACACGGTCGGCTGGCCATGGGTCTTCTACATCAACGTGCCGGTGGCCGCGGTCTGCGGTTTCTTCGCCTGGCGGATGCTGCGCCAGCCGCGACACGCCGACCGAGAAGCGCCGGATCGACTTTGCCGGCCTCGCCCTGCTCGTGGTTTTCGTCGGCGCGCATGCAGATCATGCTCGACAAGGGCCGCGAGCTCGACTGGTTCGGCTCGCCGGTCATCGTGGCCCTCGCAGTCGTCGCCGCGCTCGGGCTTCGTCGCCTTCCTGATCTGGGAGCTGACCGACGCGCAGCCGATCGTCGATCTGCGCGTCTTCCGCCATCGCGGCTTCACCAGCGCGGTGATCACCATCGCGCTCACCTTCGGCGCCTTCTTCTCCTCGATCGTGCTGGTGCCGCTCTGGCTGCAGACCAACATGGGCTACACGGCGAGCTGGGCCGGCTACACGACCGCGCTTGGCGGGGTTCTGGCCGTGGTGTTCTCGCCGATCGTGCCCCTGCTGATGCGCCGTTTCGACAGCCGCGCGCTGGTCAGTTTCGGCGTGCTGTGGCTGGCCGGCGTCACCCTGATCCGCACTGGCTTCGCCAGCAACGCCAACTACTGGACGATCGCTCTGACCTTCCTGGCCCAGGGCCTGGCCATGCCGTTCTTCTTCATCCCGACGACCCAGATCGCGCTGTCCTCGGTCTTGCCGCAGGAGATGGCGTCGGCCGCCGGCCTGCAGAATTTCCTGCGAACGACGTCGGCCGCGTTCTCGACGTCGATCGTCACCACGCTATGGGACAACGCAGCCACGCGGAACCACGCCAACATGGCCGGCGCCCTGAACGATCCGGCTGGCGTCCAGCAGACGCTGGTGCACGGCGGCATGACCTCCGCCCAGGCGCTGGGCCAGATCGACAATCTGACGCAGAGCCAGGCGGTGATGTTGGCGACCGACCAGATGTTCTTCCTGACCACAATCGTGTTCGTCATCGCCGCCCTGGCGGTATGGCTTTCGCCGAAGCCGAACATCGCCGGCATGTCGATGGGGGCAAGCCATTGAGCGCGCCGGCGGGGCGGCTTTGCGTTGCAGGACGGCCTGGACACTGCTAGCGAACCGGCCGGGGTCCTCCGGCAGCCCCGGCGCCCACTCGATCGAGCTCCAGGACCATCATGCGCCCAACGATCACTCGAAGCCGCTCAACGGCGAACTCGTTGATCTGGGACATTCTGACTTTCGAAAGGCTGCAAACCGGCCCGGTCGTGCACCTGATCTATTGGGCGGGCCTTGGCATCGTTGCGCTGTTCGGCTTCTCGGCGCTCGGCGCTGGCGTCGGCTTCGCCATCCGCGGCATCGTCGCGCGGGACTGGACCAGCCTGCTCATCGGCCTGCCGATCGTGGTCGGCGGGCTTCTGATCGTAGCGGCGTTGGCGCTGATCTGGCGCGGGACCTGCGAGTTCTACATCGCGGTGTTCCGCATCGCCGAGGACCTGCGCGCGCTCCGCCGCCAGGAGGAAGCCGCTCGCGGCGACAAGCCCGCCTGACCGGGGCGACAGCGACCTCTGACATCGAGCGATTGGATCGCGCCGCGCTGCGCGCCTGGTCGGCGCGCGAGCGCGAGACGGTGTTCGGCTGGGTGCTGCAGGCCACAGACGGCCAGTCCGGACGGGTAAACTCGACCTGGGCGATCGGTTGGACCGGCGAAATCGCGCTCGCCGCCGCGATCGACCGCGTCGAAGGCTGGTACGCTGAGCGCGGCAGGCCTGCCTGGTTCCGTCTGGCCGAAGGCTCCGCTGCCCCTACAGAACTTGCGTCGGCGCTCGCCGCCCGTGGCTATGCTCCCGACACGTGCACGCTGGTCATGACGCGGGCGCTGGCCGCTGAGCGCGGCGACGCGGGCGTCGCCATCGGCACCGACCCGAGCGACGCCTTCCTTCAGCCGATGCGCGAAGCCGCCCCGAGCGACGCCGACTTCGCCGAGCGGCGTGACGTCGTCTCGCGCGCGCCGGCGCCTCGGGCGTTCGCGCTGCTGGGCGCCTCTGGCCGGCCCGCCGCCGTGGGCGCGAGCGTCGCCGTCGACGAGCTCGCCATGATCTTCCTGATGCGCACCGCGCCCTGGGCGCGGCGGCGCGGCCTTGCGCGCCGCGTGCTGCGTTCGCTGACGGCCTGGGCGCAGGATGCGGGAGCACGCACCGCCTTTCTGCAGGTGGAAGCTTCGAACGGGCCAGCCGTCGGTTTGTACGAGAGCGAAGGCTTCGTCACGGCGTACAGCTACGTCTACTGGCGTCCGCGCGTCTGAAGGCCGAAGGAGGCGACCATGCGGTCCGAACCGTTTGAGTTCCAGAACGCCCAGGGGCTCAAGCTGTCGGGCCGGCTCGACCGGCCAGACGGCGCGGCGCGGGCCTTTGCGCTCTTCGCCCACTGCTTCACCTGCGACAAGACATCCAAGGCCGCGGTCCGCGTCAGCCGCGCGCTCGCCGCGATCGGCGTCGGCGTGCTTCGCTTCGACTTCACCGGCCTCGGCGACAGCGAGGGCGACTTCGCCGCCACCGGCTTTTCCTCCAACGTCGCCGACCTGATCACCGCCGCCGGGCGCATGGCCGAGCGCGGCGTCGCCCCCGCGCTCCTGATCGGCCACAGCCTCGGTGGCGCGGCGGTGCTGGCCGCCGCCGGCGACATCGTCTCGGCGAAGGCGGTCGTCACCATCGGCGCGCCCTCCGAGCCGTCGCACGTGCTTGGCCTGCTCGGCGATCGAGTGAAAACCATCGAGGCGGAGGGCCGCGCCGAGGTCAACATCGGAGGGCGGCCGTTCGTGCTCGGCAAGGCCTTCGTCGATGACGTGCGGATGCAGGCGCTCAAAGAGCGCATCGGCCACCTCGGTCGCGCGCTCATGATCATGCACTCGCCGCTGGACGCGATCGTCGGGATCGACAACGCCTCGGCCATCTTCCTGGCCGCGCGGCATCCGAAGAGCTTCGTCTCGCTCGACACCGCCGATCACCTGCTCACCAAGCCGGCCGACGCCGACTACGCCGCCGGCGTCATCGCCGCCTGGGTTTCGCGCTACGTGGAGAGCACGCCCGTCCTAGCAGACGAGCGACGATGGCGCGGTGCAGGGTCGAGGAGACGGGCGCCGGAGCGTTCCAGGTCGAGGTCAGCGTGCGCGGAAGCCGGTTCTTCGCCGACGAGCCGATCGACGTCGGCGGCCTGGCCTCAGGCGCGACGCCGTACGAGCTGGTGGCCGCGGGCCTCGGCGCATGCACCGCGATGACGACGCGCCTTTACGCGGCACGCAAGGGCTGGCCGCTCGAGCGCGTCCGCGTCGCCCTTCGCCACGAGAAGCTGGCCGGCCAGACGCCGCCCGACACCTTCCACCGTGCGATCGCCTTCGACGGCCCGCTTGACGCAGAGCAGCGCGCGAGACTCTACGAGATCGCCGACAAGTGTCCGGTTCACCGCACGCTGGAGGCTGGCGCGCGCGTGGAGAGCAGCAAGCTCGGATCGGGCGAGGATCCGCCGAGCGATCCCGCCACCGCCACGGTCAGCGCGGACGAGCACTTCCGCGACATGGATGCCGCGTGCCAGGCAGAGGGCTAGCCGCTCAACCCTTGCTCCAGGCTCGCGAGCAGCGGCTTTGGACGGCCGTCGTCGTCGAAGAACAGCGGTGCGTCCCATGGCGGCGACGGGTTCTCCTGCCGCGAGCGGAGCCAGGAGTCGCCGTCGCGCAGGCCCCAGGTGGTGAGCGAGAAGCGCTGCGCCGACGGCAACCGCGCGAACGCCTCGCCGATCTCGTCCGCGAGCCGCGACTGGCGGTCGATGAGTTCGGCGCGCGAGGCGAACATCCCCCGGGCGCGGTTGAGCGAGATGTCGAGCTCCGACACGTGGATCGGCAGGCCCGGCTTGGCCAGCTCGGTGATCGCGGTGGTGAGCGCGCCGGGCTCGAGATCGGCGGCCAGGTGGCACTGGGTTCCGAGCCCGCCGAGCGGCGCGCCCGCGCGCAGCAGGCCCTCGACCAGGTTGAGGTATGTGGCCCGCTTCTTAGGCAGGCTCTCCAGATTGTAGTCGTTGACGAACAGCACCGCCTCCGGCGCCGCGGCGTGCGCGCGCTCGAACGCGCGACGCATATAGTCGGTGACGCCGAGGTTGCGGCTCCAGAGGCTGTCGCGCAGGCCTTCGCCGTCCTCGGCCACTGGCTCGTTGACCACGTCCCAGCCCACCGCCTGGCCGCGATAGCGGCCGCAGACTGTGGTGATGTAGTCGTCGTAGGCCCTGGCGAAGGCGTCCCCCTGCCCGTCGAGACGCTCGAAGGCGGCGGGGCTTTGCGAATACCAGACCAGATTGTGGCCGAAGAGGCTCATGCCGCGGGCGCGGGCGAAGGCGGCGATCTGGTCGGGCGCATCGAAGCGCAGCGCGCCGTCGTCGCTCAGGATGTACTCCATCTTCATCTCCCACTCCGGCGTGAGCTGGGAGAACTGCGCTGTGAGGACGGCGACGTAATCCGGGTCGGCCAGATGCTCGGTGGTGACCGCGCAGCCGACTGGGAAGTGGGCGACCGACTTCAGCGGCCCGACGTCGGCGATCGCCGGCTGGCTTCGCGAGCTCCGCCCGCATGCCGTCAGACCCACCGCGACCAGGCCCGCAAGCACGCCGCGCCGGGCCGGGCCACGCCGAGCGTGGCTCACAGCATCCTCTTGCGCCGGCCCATATCGTCGAGGATCACCGCCTCGCGACGAGCCTCCAGCTTGGCGGCGGCGACGCGGCTGAGCTCGGCGACGTGCTCGAACTTCTTCAACGCCTCGAACGCCCCCTGGAGCGCATCGCGCGCACCAGCCTCCTCGGCGATCAAGCCGCCGATCTCGCCCTCCAAGGTCGCGCGTCGCGTGCGCACCGCCTGCAGGAAGCCGGCCCGGTACCAGCCGGCCTGGGCGTCCTGCTCGGCGTGGACGATCTCCACCTCGGCCTCGGCTTCGAGAATGACCAGCCGCATCTCGGCGTCGACGCGCCGTTCCACGACCTCGGCCAGTCGCTTCTGCAAGCCTTCGATCTCGTGATTGGAGATGCGGATCAGCGAGTCCTGCCAGCTCATCCGCCTACGCTCCTAGAGGCGCCGCGCCGCGACCAGCTCGCCGCGACGAAGCACGACGTGCGGAGGCGGGTCATGCCGCGTCACCGGCCATGATGGCGTCCAGGCGTTGGAACCCGTCGTCGAGGGTCGTCGCCTCGTCCTTGTCCTGGGAGAGGAAGGATTCCAGGGCTGGGTTGAGCCGGATCGCGCGGTCGACCAGGGCGTCCGAGCCGACGCGGTAGGCGCCGATGCGGATCAGCTCCTCCATGTCGGCATAGGCCGCCAGCGTCTGCCGCGCCTTGGCGACGATCTCGCGCTCGAACGGGCGCTGGCAACCCGGCATCGTGCGGCTGATCGACTTCAGCACGTTGATGGCGGGGAAACGGCCGCGCTCGGCGATCGTGCGCTCCATGACGATGTGGCCATCGAGGATGCCGCGCACGGCGTCGGCGATCGGCTCGTTGTGGTCGTCTCCGTCGACCAGCACGGTGAAGAGCCCGGTGATCGGCGCCGGCCTCGGTGCCGTCGGGGCGGATCGGTCCGGGACCGGCCCGCTCGAGCAGCTTGGGCAGTTCGCCGAACACCGTCGGGGTGTAGCCCTTGCTGGTCGGCGGCTCGCCCGCGGCCAGGCCGATCTCGCGCTGCGCCATAGCGAAGCGGGTGACGGAGTCCATCAGGCAAAGGACGTCCTGGTCCTGGTCGCGCAGGTATTCGGCGATCGCCATGGTCATGTAGGCGGCCTGCCGCCGCTTCAGCGCCGGCTCGTCGGAGGTGGCGACCACGACAAGCACGGCGCGCTTCAGCCCCTCCTCGCCCAGGGTCTCCTCGATGAACTCGCGCACCTCGCGGCCGCGCTCGCCGATCAGCCCGACGACAACGGCGTCGCAGTCCGCCTCCCGCGCCAGCATCGAGAGCAGCACCGACTTGCCGACGCCGGAGCCGGCGAAGACGCCCAGACGCTGGCCCCGTGCAGCAGGTGGTGAACGCGTTCATCGCGCGCACGCCGAGGTCCAGCCGATCGCCGACCCGGCCGCGGGCGTGCGCCGGGGGCGGGGGCGCGCGCAACGGGTAGGCGGCGGGGCCTTGCGGCAGCGGTCCCTTGCCGTCGATCGGCTCGCCAAAGGCGTCGATCACCCGGCCGCGCCACGCCATGGTCGGCCGCACCGACGCGCCCTCCGCGGCGATGCGGATCTCGGCGCCTGGCGCGACCCCCTCGACGGGGCCGAACGGCATCAAGCAGCGCGCGGTCATCGCGGAAGCCGACCACCTCGGCCGGCAGAGGCGGCGCGGCCCGGCGCTCGATCTCCGCCCGCGCGCCGATCGACAGTCGCGTCAAACCGCCGCGCGCCTCGATCAGAAGCCCGTTCACGGCGGCCACGCGGCCCGAGACGGTCAGGGGATCGATACGCTCTACGGCGGCCAGGAGATTGCGCAAACCTTGACTCTCCAACGGAAACGAGTCCGTGCGCGACCCTGCCCCTGCGACGCTTAAATTGCTGTGAACTTCAAGAGCGCCTTCGCGGATTCTCAACGAATCCAATGCGAAAAATAGTTAACGCACCCGCTTGCGACGCGAATCCAAATCACCCTAGATTCGTTTTCGAAGGGTTCACAATTAACCAAGTTTAAAGGTCCTTAAGACCTTAATTCACGGGTACGCTTTCCGGGCGGGAACCGTGTTTCCGTGAATAGATGCCGCCTGCGCGCGGGGAGGGGCTGAATGCGCGTCTTGTTGATCGAGGATGATAGCGCGACCGCGCAGAGCATCGAGCTGATGCTCAAGTCGGAAGGCTTCAACGTCTATACCACCGACCTCGGAGAAGAGGGCGTGGATCTGGGCAAGATCTACGACTACGACCTCATCCTGCTCGACCTGAATCTGCCCGACATGAACGGCATGGAAGTCCTGCGCACGCTGCGCGTCGCGCAAGATCAACACGCCGATCATGATCCTGTCCGGCACCTCCGAGATCGACACCAAGGTGAAGACCTTCTCCGGCGGCGCCGACGACTACATGACCAAGCCGTTCCACAAGGACGAGCTGGTCGCCCGCATCCACGCCGTCGTCCGCCGCTCGAAGGGCCACGCCCAGTCGGTGATCAAGACCGGCGACATCACCGTCAACCTTGACGCCAAGACCGTCGAGGTGAACGGCATCCGCGTGCATCTGACCGGCAAGGAATATCAGATGCTCGAGCTGCTCTCCCTGCGCAAAGGGACGACGCTCACCAAGGAGATGTTCCTCAACCATCTCTACGGCGGCATGGACGAGCCGGAGCTGAAGATCATCGACGTCTTCATCTGCAAGCTGCGCAAGAAGCTGGCCGCCGCCACCAACGGCAAGCACCACATCGAGACCGTCTGGGGCCGCGGCTATGTGCTGCGCGATCCGCAAGAAGGTCAGGAAGAAGCGGCCTAGACCATCGCCTGACGGCCCGGCCACCCCGTCGTCCCTCACGACCGACCGGCGGCGCGCCTACCAAGCCGCGCTCGCGGCGGCGGAGGCGACGCTCAAGACCCAGCCCGACCACCCGCCGGCCCTATTCGAGCGCGCGGCCCTTCTCGCCGCGCTCGGCTTCGACGAAGCGGCGCAGGACGCCTATGTCGCAACGCTGCGACGCGATCCAACCCATTTCGGCGCCCTGACCAACCTCGGCGGTCTGGCGCTCAAGCGCGGTCATCGCGCGGCGGCGCTGACCGCCTACCGCGAGGCCGCCGACCGCCATCCCGACCGCGCGCCGGCGCAGGTCAACCTGGCGAACCTGCTTCTCGAGGACGAGCTGTTCGACGCGGCGGAGCGCCACTACCGCCGCGCGTTGCGGCTCGAGCCGGAGTGCGCCGAGGCGCACCAGGGTCTTGCTATGCTGCTGACCGGCCAAAGTCGCGATGCCGAGGCCGAACCGCATTGGCGGCGGGGGTTCGAGGGCCGCGCCATCCTGACCAAACCCTTCCGGGGCGAGGGCGAGCCGCTGCGCGTTCTGCTGCTGGTCTCCGCGCGCGGCGGGAACATCCCGACCGGCCTGATCCTCGACGATCGGCTGTTCGAAGTCTCGGCCCTCTACGCCGAGTTCGAGGCTAGCGCACCGGTCCTGCCAGCTCACGATCTCGTGTTCAACGCCATCGGCGACGCCGATCTTTGCCGCGAGGCCTTGGCTGGCGCGGAACGCGTCCTGACGCGCACCGATGCGCCGTTGATCAATCGACCGGAGGTGGTTTCGCACACGAGACGCGAGCAGAACGCATCGCGGATGGCGGCCCTCGCCGGCGTGGTGGCGCCACGCATCGCGCGCTTGCCGCGGCGGACGCTGCTCGGTGGCGAGGGCTTGAACGCCCTGATGGCCGCCGGTCTCGGCTTTCCTGTTCTGCTGCGATCACCGGGTTTCCACACCGGCCGCCACTTCGTCCGGGTCGAGGCCGCCGACGACTTGCGCGCAGCCGCGGCCGCGCTGCCGGGCGACGAGTTGCTGGCGATCGAGCCGCTGGATGGCGTCGGCATCGACGGGCTAGCACGCAAATTCCGCGTCATGACGATCGGCGGCCGGCTCTACCCGCTGCATATGGCCGCGGGCGCAGACTGGAAGGTGCACTACTTCTCGTCGGCGATGGCCGAACGGCCGGATCTTCGCGCCGAAGAGGCGCGCTTCCTCGCCGACATGGCCGCCGCGATCGGCCCGTTGGCGGCGGACGCGCTCGCCGCGGTCTGCGACCGGATGGACCTTGACTACGCCGGCGTCGACTTCGGGGTGAGCGCACGCGGAGAGCTGCTGTTCTTCGAGGCCAACGCGGCGATGACGATCGCGCCGCCCGATGCTGATCCCACGTGGGACTACCGCCGCGCGGCGATCGACCACGCGCTGGAAGCGGCTCGCAAACTGTTGCTCACGCGCGCCGGCGTGCACGCCCAAACGCGCGTCGCTTAGCGGGCGTCCAGGTAGACCACCGGCAACACCAGCGCCGAGGGGTGATCGCGGTCGAGGTAGATCGTATTGGTCGCGACCCGAGGCGGCAGGCGCTCGCCGGGCGCCTCGCCGTTGTTGTCGTTGACCTCGAACCGCGGGCTGTTCGACGAGGTGACGTGCAGCGCGATCCGGTGACCCTTCTCGAAGGTGATCGCCGTGTTCCACAGGTCGATGTCGAGCTCTTCGGGCGCATTCGGCGTCATCATCTCGACGTCGTCGGGCATGCGCCCATGCCGGTAGCGGGCGCGGATCGGCGCGTCGAGGACCAGCGCCTCGTAGCCGTCGGGATAAACGTCGACGAGCTTGGCTTCGAAGTCGGTGTCGGGACCGTCGGTCGCGCCGAAGAGCTCCACCTTGACCGGGCCGGCGATCGCCACGTCGTGATCGAGCACCGGCGTCTGGAAGCGGAGGTAATCGGCCCGCCCCTGGATCGGTCGCTGGTCCATCGGCCCGCGCTCGAACGTCAGATTTGCGCCGCCGATGGTGGGTACGGGGTGCGCCGGGTCGAAGCGGTACGAGAGCTTTGCGGACTCGATCGTCGGCGCCTTTGAGGCAAGCCCGAGGTCCGGCGTCAGATAGTAGCGAACCTCGCGATAGTCGATCGGCCAGTCCGCCGCCTTGATGTGCCGGTTCTTGGGCGAATACGCGCCGCGTTCGGCGCTGGCCATCATGAAGGCGTCCACCGGCGGCTCGTCCATGATCCCGTTGTCGACGCCCTTCAGCCAGTAGTCGAACCAGCGAATCTCGTCAGCCGACTGCAGCGAAAGGCCATCCTCGCCCGGATAGGCCAGTCCGCCCGATAGCGGTCCATGGCCGAATGGTCCCATGCGCAGCTTCTGATTGCCGCGGGCGCCCTTTGCGCCGTGGTTCTGCAGGTACTCGAAGTTGGCGATCGTGCCGGTGTTGAAGATGTCGTACCAGCCGCCGACGCTGTAGATCGGAATGCGGACATATTTCAGGTTCGCGCCGACCTGGCGCTCGGTAAAGGCGCTGCGGATGGCGCCGGCTTCCGCAGCGGCGATGGCCTCGTCGCTCTCGCCTTGCCCCTTCATCCACCCGACGGTGTCCTTCTCCTTCAAGACGCCGCCCAGGAACGAGGTGGTGAAACGCTCGGAGGGCGTTACCACGACGTAAGCCGCCTTGAGGTGCGGCGGCGCGGCGATGGCGGCTTCGGTTGCGGTGATCCCCATCGCCGAGGCGCCTGTCATGCCGATCTGGCCGTTGCTCCAGGGTTCCGCGGCCAGCGCCTCGACCGTGTCGTAGCCGTCTTCGGTGTCGTTGAAGAAGGCATCGTAGTGGCCCTGGCTGTGGCCTTTGCCACGCACGTCCTGGATGACGTAGACATAGCCGGCATCGGTGAACAGGCCAGCGCCCGCGCCCCAGAAGCCGTTGTCCTTGATGTAGGGCGTGCGCATCACCACGACCGGCCAGGGCCCCTTGCCCTTCGGCAGATACACGTTCGCGGCGAGCTTGGTCCCGTCGCGCATGGTGATGAAGATCTCCTGGAACGGCGAAGGGGCGGTCGCCGACGCGGGGGCCGGCGGCGAAGGCGGTTGCGCAGGCGCGTTCGTCTGCGCACTCGCTTGCGTGGCGGCTCCCATGAGGCCGGCGGCGGCCAAGGCGCCCCACACCCGGCGATGGATTGCTCGCGCCATAATTCCCCCCATGGTCAGTCGTCAGATCGGGTTTCTTGCAACCAACCCTAGTGACGAGCGCCGAGACTGCAATGGGCGGACGCAAACCGCGTCAGGGCCTGCGCGCACGAACCCCGCTGGCGGCCAGACCGGCGGCCGAGGGCGCTTGCCTAGCGCTTGCGGGCCGGCGCCCGCCGCAGGGAAGCGTCGTCGTAGTGGTCGGGAATGAGCCGCGCCAGGAACAGGCTCGCCGCGAGCACGCAGGCGCCGATGGCGACGGCCGACAGGGGATCGAGCATCTTGCTCTCCACGCGATTCGTGCAGCGCCAGCCTGCGACAGCCGCGCGTAAAGAGTTGATGTCCATCGGAGGGCGCCGCATCGATTCACGCTGCGGCGCCTCCTCACGACCAGCCGGCGCCTGATTTGGCGGCGGATCAGACCCGTCTGGCGATCAGCACCGAGTTCAAGCCGCCGAAGGCGAAGGAGTTGGAGACCAGCGCATCGGCCTCGAACGGTTGGGATGCGCCAAGCGCGAGCGGCAGGTCGCATTCCGGGTCAGGCCCCAGATAGTTCAGGATGGGCGGCGCGACGGCTTCCTTCAGCGCCAGCACGCCCAGTACGAACTCGATGGCGCCGCCGGCGCCCAGCAGATGCCCGTGCGCCGACTTGGTCGCGATCACGCGGTGGCGCGAGAGGTCGCCGCCCAGCACGCCGCGCATCACCTCGGTCTCTGTCTTGTCGTTCAGCGGCGTGCCCGTGCCGTGCGCGCTGACCAGGACCGGCGTGTCGACCGCCAATCCCGCATCTGCGTAGGCCGCGCGTACGGCCTTACCGGCGCCCTCGGCGCTGGGCGCGGTCAGATGTCCGGCGTCCGACGAGCCGCCCATGCCGATCAGCTCGGCGTAGATGGTCGCCCCGCGGGCCCGCGCGTGCTCGAGATCCTCAAGCACCACGGTGGCGGCCCCCTCGCCAAGGACCATGCCTTTGCGGTCAATCGAGAACGGCCGACAGGTGTCCGGCGCCATCGCCTGCAGCGCGAGCCAGGCGTACCAGGACCCAAAGTTCAGGCTGGCGTCGGCGCCGCCGGCGATGGCGATCTTCGTCCGCCCGGCTCGCACCATGTGGGCCGCCTCGGCGATGGCGTGCGCCGAGGAGGCGCAGGCGCTGGAGATGGCGAACGCGACGCCCTGGACCCCGAACAGCATCGACAACTGGCTGACCGCGGCGCTGCTCATCGTCTTCGGGACGGTGAGCGGATGCACGGTCGACTGGCCCTTGGTCAGGATGCGTAAGTAGCCCTCTTCGAGCGTCGCGTTGCCGCCGCTCGCCCCGCCATAGACGATCGAGGCTTCGGCAAGCTCCGGCGCGCCGACAAGCCCGCCGTCGGTGAGCGCCTCGTAGGTTGCGACCAGCGCGAAGGCCGCCACCGGATCGAGCTGCGCTGTAACCTTACGGCCGGCGTAGGCCTCGACCGCGCTGGTGTCGAGCGAATCGACCTGCGCCACCGGGCCGTTCTTGACCAGGCGCGCGACGTCGGGGTGGGCCTGCGCCAGCGATGTTATGCCGCACTCGCCGGCCTTCACCCGCGTCCAGTTGGTCGGAGCGGTCTGGCCGAGGGCCGAAACGCAGCCCAGGCCGGTCACCGCAACGCGAGAGGTCATGTTTTCGCTGCGGGCGCCACCTGGCCCGCCGGCGCCGAGTCCGCCGCGTTGGCCTTGTTGACGATGATCTCGACGAGTTGGTCCACCGTCGTCACGCCCTCGAACTCGGACTGCTCGAGCACGATACCGAACTTGTCCTCCAGCGCGAAGACAATGCTGATGATGTCAAGCGACTGAATCCCAAGCGACTCCAGCGTTGCGTCGGACGTCAGGGCCGACCGCTCGACCAGCGACTCTTCGGCGATGACGTCCAGAACGTTGTCTCGAGTGACCGACATTACACCCCTCGCGCGCGCAGAACGACTTGAAGAAGCGCCTTATAGGGGATCGCAAGCGCAATCAAACCGGCTTCGTCGCCGCAGACGCGCATCCCCGCCGGCTTTCACCGGCCACATTCCGCGACGGCAGCCTCCCGGCAAGCCCGCGTCGCTACCCCCGCATGCAGAGATCGAACGCAAGTGCAGGGCGTCAAGCCCTTGACTTGCCCGTCCCAGCAGCGCAACGAACATATGATTGACACTGTAAGCGACTACTCTGGATCGAACGCAAGAAAAGGGTGTCCAATGATGAAAGATCGTGACCAGGCCCATTCGCCAAACCGCCTCGACGTCGCCCTAGGGTTGCGTATCCGCCAGCGCCGCAAGGCGCTGAACGTATCGCAGACCGCCCTCGCCGACGCGATCGGTCTCACGTTCCAGCAAATTCAGAAGTACGAGCGGGGATTCAACCGGGTGAGCTTCTCCCGGCTGGTCGACATCGCCCACGCGCTGGACTGCCGGGTCATCGACCTGGTCGGCGACCTGGACGACGCGAGCATTCCGAGCCCCCTCTTCCGGCAGGATACGGCGCACCTGCGCGAAGCGGGCGCGCCCGATCTGCTCGCGGCGTATGCGGCCGCGCCGCCAACGCTACGCAAGGCGGTGCTCCGTCTGGTGCAAGAGATCGCCAAGGACCATCGCTCTCGCGGAACGAGCGCCGAGGTGATCGAAGCCGAGCCGCACCGCCGGGTGGCGCGGAGCTAGAGTTCAGGCCGCCGAGAAGGCTTCCGCCTCGGTTGCATCTGCCGGGGCGGTCACGGCGAGCACGGCGGCGATGAGCTTGTCCGCCGCGATCGGCTTGGTGAGATGGCCGTCCGCCCCAGCGGCCAGCGATGCTTGGGCGTGCTCGGGCATCGCGTTGGCCGTCAGCGAGAGAATGGGCGTCCGACGCGCGCGGGCGCCGGCCTCGCGCTCACGGATCGCGCGGGTGGCGGCAAGGCCGTCCATTACCGGCATCTGCATGTCCATCAGGATCAGGTCGAAATGGCCCGCCGTTTCGGCGTCGACGGCCTGCGCGCCGTCCTCGACACAGGTCAGGTCGATGTCGAGCCCCTCCAGGATCAGCTGCACAACCCGTCGGTTGGTCGGATGATCCTCAGCGAGCAGGATCCGGCGGCGACGACCGTCGGGCTCTGGCGCGGGCGTGTAGGCGGGCTCCGCGGCCGGCGTCTCCTCCGCGACGAGCGGCAGCGCCAGCGACAAACCGAACGTCGAGCCCTCGCCGGGGACCGAACGGGCGTCCAGCACCCCGCCCATGGCTTCAGCCAACGAGCGTGAAATGGACAGGCCGAGGCCGGTGCCGCCGAAGCGGCGAGTGATGCTGCCGTCGGCCTGCTCGAAGCGATGGAACAGGCGCGCCCTGGCCTCCCCGTCGAAGCCGATCCCGGTGTCGCTGACAGTGATCAGAAGGTCGAGCCGGTCGCTGGCGCGCGCCGCCTCGACGTCGAGCGCAACCGATCCAGCCGCGGTGAACTTGATCGCGTTCGAGAGCAGGTTGGTGACGATCTGGCGCAGCCGCGTGACATCGCCCCTCACCTTGGCGTGCGCCGCCGCCGCGATCCTGGCCTCGAAGGCGAGACCCTTCGCGCGCGCCGGCGACGCGAACAGAGCGGCGGTTTGCCGCAGCGCTTTGGCCAGCTCGAACGGTTCGGCGTGCAACTCCAGCCGTCCGGACTCGATGCGCGCGAGATCCAGGACATCCGACAACAGCGCCTCGAGCGTATGAGCCGAAGTCTCGATCAGCCCGACCATCTCGCGCTGCTCGTCGGCCAGCTCGGTGCGGGTCAGCGCGCCTGCCACGCCCATCACGCCGTTCAGCGGCGTTCGGATCTCGTGGCTCATGTTGGCGAGGAACTCGCTCTTCGCGCGGTTGGCCGCTTCGGCCTCGTCGCGGGCTCGCTCGATTTCCGCCTCGGCGTTGCGGCGCGCCGTGATGTTCTGCATCGCGCCGACCAGGCGCAGCGGCCGGCCGTCATCGTCGACGAAGTACTCCGAGGTGGTGAACGCCCAGACGTCCTTGCCGTCGCGGCGATTGACGCGGTGCTCGACGCCGTAGGGCTCGCCGGTCGCCATATGCCGGTCCCAGGCGGCCATGCAGCGCTCGCGATCGTCTGGATGGACGCCGCAGAAGGGGTCGGCGAACATGTCGGCATAGGTGAGCGGAGTCTCGAAGAAGCTGTCGTGCGCGCCCATCTTCAGCAGCGTTCGGGCGCGGTAGTCGACCTCCCAGACGTGCAGGTCGGCGAGCGAGGCGGCGAGGTTGAGCCGCTGCTCGCTGCGGCTCGCCTGCTCCAGGCTCTGAACGACCTCGGTGATGTTGTGCGGCAAGATCAGCACGCCCGCGACTTCCCCGTCGCCGTCGCGCCACGGTGCGATCTTGACCTGCAGCCAAAGCTCAGAGCCGTCGGCGACGCGGATTTGGGCGCGGTCGGTGCTCCAGATCTCGCCGGCGAGCGCCGTCGAGCAGGCCTCTCCCCACCCCCGCTCCATGGCCCCGGGAAACAGTTCCTGGAGCGACCGGCCAACCACATCGACACCCTCCAGGCGCATGTCGGCGCGCCAACTCGGACTGGAGCGAATGACGCGAAACGCGGAGTCCGTCATAACGATCGAGGCCGGCGACGCCTCGACGAACGCCGCCATGGTCTCACGCGCAGAGCGCGCCTCGCCCTCGGCCCGGGCCAGGTCGCGTTGCAAAAGGATGCGCGCGCACTCGTCGGCGACCAAGGCGGCCAGGTCCGCCAGCGCCCGGGCGGCTCGTTCGTCGTAGGGCTGAGGCTCAGGACCGTAGGCCTGCAACGATCCGATGCGCGCGCCGCTGGCAAGGGCGATCGGCGCGCCAGCGAAGAAGCGCAGGTAGGGTGGACCTGCGACCATCGGGTTGTCGCGCCAGAGGCTTTCCTCCCGCGCGTCGGCGATCCACACCACCGCGCCTCCGGCGCGCACCAGCTCGGCGCCGGGAGCGCGGTCCGCGGCGATCTGCGTGACCAGACTCGCACGCCACACGGTGTCATCGACCAGCATCACCACGTCGGCGGCGACGCGGCCGAACATGGCTTCGATCACGCGTATGGCGCGCTCGAACACCGGTCGCGCGGCCGCGAACTCCGCGGCATGCAAGCCGACGGGTGCGCGCGCTGGGGATTGATCCTCAGGAAGCGAAGCCATGCCCGGTCCCGACGTTCTTCTGCGGAAGGTACGGCCAGCGTTGTTAAGAGCTCGTAAGTCGCGAGCGTCTTTTTCGATCTACGGTAGAGGTTCAGTATTTTCGCCTTAATAGTTAAGTCGATTTAAGCAGACTCGGATCGATCGGCAGCCTGCGCACGCGCTTGCCGCAGGCGGCGAAGATGGCGTTGCAGAGCGCCGGCGCGGCGGGCGGAAGCGCCGGCTCGCCCAGGCCCGTCGGCGCATGGTCGGTGATCAGAAACGAGACCTCGACGTCCGGCGCCTGGTCGATGGCGAGCAAAGGGTAGTCGCCGAAGTTGGTCTGGACGACACGGCCTTTGTCGATGGTCACCGCCTGGCCCAACGCCACGCTGACGCCATCGAGCGCCGCCCCTTGCGCCTGGGTCTCCGCACCGGACGGATTGACGATCTGGCGCCCGACGTCGGCGGCGATCCAGACCTTGTGCACGCGAACTTGCCCATCCGGGGTCACGCTCGCTTCGACGACCTCGGCGAAATAGCCCAGGTGGCTGAAGTAGCAAGCGAGCCCGCGACCCCTGCCCGCCGGCAGCGGCGGGGCCCTGCCCCAGGCCGTCATCTCGGCCACGTGCTGGAGCACGCCCTTCATGCGTTCGGCGCTGAAGCCGCCCTTGGGGCCGTCCGGACGCGCGCCCTCGCGGGTCAGGAGCGCGAGCTGGAACGCCAGCGGGTCTTGGCCGGCGGCATGCGCGGCCTCGTCCAGAAACGACTGGAAGGCGAACGCCAAAGCGTTGCTGCGCGGCGCGCGCAGGGGCCCGGTCGGAACCCCTGTCGGGATGAGCGAGGCGCCATAGCTAAGGTTGTCGACGAAGTTGGCCGGGAACTCGGTGGCGTCCATATTGCCCGAGCCCACGTAGCGCTCGCCGTGGCCGAAGCTGACGAAGTGGTCGGAGAAGGCGACGAGCTTGCCGTCCGCGCCCAGCCCCGCCTTGAAGCGATGGAACCCGCCCGGGCGATAGAAGTCGTGGGTGAGGTCGTCGGTCCGGTTCCAGACCAGCTTGACCGGCGCGCCGGCCAACTTGGCGATCAGCGCCGCCTCGACCATGTAGTCGACCTGCAACCGGCGCCCGAATCCGCCGCCGCAGCGCACCAGATGGATGGTGATGTCGGCGGGATCGACATCCAGCGCCTTGGCCACCTGCGGGCGGCCGACCTCGGGGTTCTGCGTCGGCGCCCAGATCTCGACCTTTCCGCCACGCACCTCGGCCGTGCAATTCTGTGGCTCAAGGCTGGCGTGGGCGACGAACGGGTAGGCGTAGTCGGCCTCGATCAGGTGCGCGGCGCTGGCGAATGCGGCATCGACGTCGCCGTCCTTGCGGATGGCGAGCTGCGGCGGCTGCTCGAATAACGCCTTGGCCTGGGCGGCGAACGAGTCCGAGCTGTCCTGGGCGGTCGCGCCCTCGTCCCAATCGACCTTCAGCTGCTTGCGCGTCCGGTTGGCCCGCCACCAGCTGTCGGCGACAATGGCGACACCTTCAGAGAGGCTCGGCGCGCCCGGGGCGGCGTTGACGATGAACGCGCCCTTGACGCCTGGCTGCGACCGCACCTCGTCGAGGTTGGCGCCTTTCACGGTTCCGCCGAACACCGGGCACTTCTCGAAGACCGCGTAGAGCATGCCGGGCCGCGTCACATCGATGCCGAATAGCGGCTGGCCGGTCACGATCTTCGGCGCATCCACCCCCATCTGCGGCTTGCCGATGATGCGGAAGGCGCTCGCGTCCTTCAGAGTCAGGCTGTCGGGATCGGGCGCGGGCAGCGTCGCCGCTTTCGCGGCGATCTGGCCATAGCGCACGCGGCGGCCCGAGGCTTTGTGCAGCACGACGCCGGCCTCGGTCGAGCACTCCGTGGCCGCCACGCCCCACTGGCTGGCCGCCGCCGCGACCAGCATCTGCCGCGCCGCGGCGCCGACGCGGCGGAGCGGCTCGTAGTTCAGCGGCGTCGCGGTGCTGCCGCCGGCGAACTGACGGCCGAACGCGGCAGGGTCGCTGATCGCCTGTTCGGTGCGCACGTCCTTCCAGTCGACGTCCAGCTCCTCGGCGATCAGCATCGGCAGCGCCGTCTTCACGCCCTGACCGATCTCCGGGTTCTTGGCCATGATGGTGACCACACCGTCCGGCGCGATCTGCACGTAGGCGTTCAGGGCCGGCGCCGTCTGCGCCGCCGCCTCGCCGATGCCGAACAGCAGCAGCATGCCGCCGCCGGCGGCGCTGGCCTTCAGGAAAGCGCGGCGTGACGGCTCCAGGCTCATGCCGCTCTCGTATCGGTTGTCGGCAGCCCGGCGGCGGCCTTGATGGCGGCGCGGATGCGCACGTAGGTCGCGCAGCGGCAGAGGTTGCCGCGCATCGCCGCGTCGATGTCGGCGTCGGTGGGCTTGGGCGTGCTCTTGAGGAGCGCGGTCGCGGCCAGGATCTGGCCGCCCTGGCAGTAGCCGCACTGCGGAACGTCGAGCGCGAGCCAGGCCTGCTGCACCCGGCGGCCGACGGCGTCCGCGCCGATGCCTTCAATGGTCGCGATCGCGGCAGTCCCGACGGCGGAGATCGGCGTCTCGCACGAGCGGATCGGCTCGCCGTCCATGTGCACGGTGCACGCGCCGCAGAAGCCCGCCCCGCAGCCGAACTTCGGGCCTTTCAGGTCGAGCTCGTCGCGCAGGACCCAGAGCAGCGGCATGTCCGGCTCGACGTCGACCGAGCGCGCGCGGCCATTGACCGTGATGTCAAACGCCATGGCATCCCCTTCCGCGAGAGCGATCCTCGTGGATTGTACACCGCGCCGCGGGCGGCGGTGCAAGCATGAGGCGCATTTGATACTCTTGAGCCATTGGGGGCTCGACGAGCTTGAGCTATATATGATATCGTCACTAGATATCATCATGCGCACGCTCATCGACATTCCGGACGACCAGGTCGCACAGCTTGCCGATGTTGGCCGACGGCGCGGCGTCTCGCGCGCGGCGCTGGTTCGGGAAGCCATCGGCGCGTACCTCGAGCGGCATGGCGGCAAGGCGCGGGAAAGCGCCTTCGGCTTGTGGGGGAAGGGTGCACCGGATGGCCTTGCCTACCAGCGCAAGCTTCGCGCCGAATGGTGAAGGCGCTCTTCGATACCAACATCCTGATCGATTTCCTCGCTGGTGTTCCAGAATCGCGTGAGGAGATCGATCGCTACGACGACAGCGCCATCAGCATCGTCAGCTGGATGGAGGTGATGGTCGGCGCTGCCGGGCCAGTCGCCGATGCGACCCGCCGCTTCCTGGACGGCTTTGTGCTTGTGGGTCTGGACCAGCCGATCGCCGAGGCGGCCGTCGCGATTCGGCGTACGCGCGGGACGAAGCTTCCCGACGCTATCGTCTGGGCCTCGGCGCAGGTGGGCGGTCGCCTGCTCGTCACTCGCAACATCAAGGACTTCCCCGCCAACGATCCAGGCGTCCGCACGCCCTACAACCTGAGCCGCTAGATCTTCCGGTCCTGCCAGTAGGCGTCGCGCAGCACGCGCTTGTAGAGCTTGCCGGTCGGCAACCGGGGCATCTCTTCGATGAAGTCGATCGTGCGCGGCGCCATGTAGTGGGCGAGCCGCGAGCGGGCGAACTCCATCAGTTCGGCCGCCAACGCGTCGCTGGGATCGAGCCCGGGCGCTGGCTCGATCACCGCCTTCACCGCCTCGCCCATCTCCGCGTCGGGGATGCCGAACACGGCCACGTCGCCGACCTTCGGGTGGGTGATCAGGGCGTCCTCGATCTGCTTGCGGATAGATGTTCACGCCGCCGGAGATGATCATGAACGCCTTGCGGTCGGTGAGGTAGAGATAGCCCTCCTCGTCGAGGTAGCCGACGTCGCCGAGGCGCATTCCAGTTCGTGATGCTGCGGGTGGCGGGCCTGGCGCGTCTTTTCCGGATCGTTGTGGTACTCGAACGTTGGCCGTTCGCGCTCGAAGTAGATCAAGCCCGCCTCGCCGGGCGGCAGGTCGTTCCCCTCCTCGTCGCAGACGTGCAGGATCGAGCCCATGCCGGCGCGCCCGACCGATCCCGGGTGCTTGAGCCAATCCTCGCTGGTGATGAACGTCGCCCCGGTGCCTTCGGTCCCGGCGTAGTATTCGAACAGGATCGGGCCCCACCACTCGATCATCCGCTGCTTGACCTCGACCGGGCACGGCGCGGCGGCGTGGACGGCGATCTTGTGCGACGAGAGGTCGTACTTGGCCCGAACGTCATCCGGAAGCTTCAGCATACGGACGAACATGGTCGGCACCCACTGGCTGTGGGTCACCCGGTACTTCTCGATCATCTGCAGCGCCTGCTCGGCGTCGAAGCGCTCCATCATCACGACCGTCCCGCCGTGCGCGAGCACGTTGGTGCAGAACGCCAGGGGAGCGGCGTGATAGAGCGGCGCCGGCGACAGATAGACCGTATCCGGCCCATAGCCGTAGACATTGCCCATGCCGCGCTGCGCGAAGCCCTCGGCCGCGGTCATCTGCGGCAGTGGGCGCAGGATGCCTTTCGGCCTCCCTGTGGTGCCCGAGCTGTAGAGCATCGACTCGCCGATCCATTCCTCCGCCAACGGCGCAGCCGGCATGGGGGCGATCGCCTCTTCGTAGGACTCCCAGCCCGGAATGGTCCCGCCAACCATCAGGCGGATCTTGCAGTTGGGGATCAGGTCGTTCAGCCCCTCCGCCGTGTCGCGCTTGGCGTAGGAGATCACGATCGCCGACGCCCCGCAGTCGCCGACGATGTAGGCGGCCTCGTCCGGCGGCAGGTAGCGGTTGACGGTGGTGAGGTAGAGGCCGGAGCGGTGGGCGGCCCAGACCGGGTCGAAGAAGCGGAGGTTGTTCTCCATCAGAACGGCCAGGTGATCGCCGCGCCTGAGGCCGCGCGCGTAGAGTAGCTGGGCCAGCTGGTTCGACCGATCATTCAGTTCACGGAAGGTAATGACGTCGCCTGTGTCGGCCGAGATTATGGCCGGCTTGTCGGGCGTCGCCGCCGCGTGGTCGGGGAGGTAAGCCATCAATCCAGGTCCTGGCCGTTCATGCCGGCGTTCTTGCGTGCGGTCTTCATCATCTCAGCGACGAGGGCGCCGATCTCGTGGGGGTCCTGCGTCGGCTTGGCGCTCGGACCGCGGTGCCAGCCCTCGGCGATGGCCAGCGTTCCGCCGCTCGCCTCGAACATACGGCCGCTGACGTCGGCCGAGTGCTCGCTGGCCAGCCAGACCGCGATCGGCGCCACCCACTTGGGATCGCCGGACTTGCGGCGCTCCTCTGTGACCGGTCCGCCCAGATCCTCGGTCAGCCGGGTGAGCGCGCCGGGCGCGATCGCGTTCACAGTCACGCCATAGCGGCGAAGCTCGCGCGAGGCGATGATGGTGAAGGCCGCGATGCCCATCTTGGCCGCGCCATAGTTGGTTTGCCCGACGTTGCCGTAGATGCCGGAGACCGACGAGGTGTTGATGATGCGCCCGCCGACCAGTTCGCCGGTCGCCTTGTTTCGGTCGCGCCAGTAGGCGGCGGCGTGGTGCGCGGGCGCGAAGGTGCCCTTCAGGTGCACCTTGATCACCGCGTCCCACTCCTGCTCGGTCATGTTGACCAGCATGCGATCGCGCAGGATGCCGGCGTTGTTGATCAGGACGTCGAGCTTGCCGAACGTCGTGACGGCCTGGTCGATCATGCCCTTGGCCTGATCCCAGTCGGACACATCTGCGCCATTGGCCACCGCCTGGCCGCCCTGGGCCTTGATCTCGGCGACCACCTCGTGCGCCGGGCCCTGGTCCGCGCCGACGCCGTCGCGCGCGCCGCCCAGGTCGTTGACGACGACCTTCGCACCCTCTTCCGCCAGCATCAGGCAATATTCGCGGCCGATGCCGCGCCCACCGCCGGTGACGATCGCCACCCGTCCCTCGCACAATCCCGCCATCGTCGTCTCCTCGACAAGCGCCAGGCGGTCTTCTCGCCGCCGCCCAACTGATCAAAGGTAAGTCAATGCGAGGCGGGCCTTGTCAAGCGTGCGCGGCCGCGCCGCCGAGGCAAATTGGGGTGGCGACAGGCACAAGCGTGCGAAATCAGCGCCTGCAGGCAAGCGCCCGCGGCGTTCGATCGAGAAGGTCCCCGTTCGGGATCATCATCGTCATCATCATCATCATCATCTCTGCAATGGACGAGCGCAGGTGCTCGCCCGAGCAGGGGACTCTTCTCAATCGAACGCGCGCGGTACTGAGACGCATTATCCACGCCCAGAGGCGCGCTAAGGAAATCGCTTAGCGAGGGGAAAGACCCAGGTGGCAGCCTCCCGCTGGCCTTGAGGATGCCAGGCGATGACAGCGCGACCTCGCCGAGGGCGGCCCGGCGGCCAACAAACCACGTCACCGCCAGCGTTCGGCGGGGCGGAGGCTGGCCGGGTATTGGGTGACGTATTGCGCCAGCCTTGGCCGGTCGCCGGTGTTGGGCGATGCGCCGTGCGGCAGGGAAGAGCGCCAGATGATGAGGTCGCCGGCGTTCGCCGCGATGCGCCGCGCTTGCGCCGAGAGGTCGACCCGGCGCGGATCGACATCCGCGCCCAGGCTCTCGAGCCAGGCGTCGATCCGTTTGTGGAACCCTGGGACCGCCTCGAACGCGCCCTGCTCGGCGGTCGTGTCGGTGAGGTAGATCATCCCCTGCACTTGGAAGATCACCGGCGGGACGAGGCTGATGTCCCAGTGCAGACGCGGCCCGGGGAACTCGACGCCCGGGCGGACCGGGGGGTTGAAGCTCACCCGGTCGAGGCTGGTCCACAGGTCGGCCGTTCCCCAGACCTGGGCGAACGCCTTCAGGAGCCGCGGCGAGGTCCGGGCAGGCGTCAACGCGGGGTGCTGGAAGAGCTGGACCATGATGCCGTGGTCGGTGAGCCGCCACGTCGCCGGATCGTCAGGGTCGGCGCCGACCGACGCCCAGACCACGTCGGCCAGGGCTTTCACCTCGTCGGGCGTGATCACCGCCGGCACGACGACGTAGCCGTTTTCGTCGAAGAAGCGCAGCGCACCCTGGTCCAGTACGGGCGGGGCCGCTTCGAGGGCTTCGATGCGTCGCCGCACGCCCGCAGGCGCCGGCGCGCCCGCCGCTACCGCCTCGAACCGGTCGAGCGCCTCAAGGTCGAGGCCGCCGGCCCGAGCGTCGGACCAAGCCACGAGGTCGTCCAAAGCCTCGAAGCGCGGCAGGACTTCGCGCAACTCCTCGGTCGAGATGCCCAGCGTGTTGAGGGCGATCCGGTCGAGGGTCCGCTCGGCGCCGGTCAACGGACGCCGCTCACCGCCCCTGGCCCTGCGCCAGATCGCTTCGACCCGGCGGGCCGCGGCCGACCCTGTCATCCCATCTTGAAGACGCACACCTGACCGCCATCGAGATCGCGGAAATCGTCCCGCCGTTGGGGAGGACGAGATCACAGACCCGAGCGCGCCAAAAGCTCTTTTGATGCCGGCCCGATCGAGCGGCCGACGGGACGGGCGCGCGCCACGGCGGACGACGCAGGGGGCGAGGGACGAGACCAAAGCCCAGATCGTGCAGCAGCTCCCCAAGTCGTAGGCTCAGCGACTTTGCAAGAGCTGCCAGGGGCGGCGCGTGGGACCGACCGGGACCTAGTCGTCGAGATAGATGACCGGCAGGCGGATGGCGCTCGGATGGGTGGCGTCGAACCAGATCACGTTGCGGGCGACGCGCGGGGCGACGTCGCGCCCAGGCAGCTCGCCCGTGTTCGGGTTGACGTCGAACCGGGGCGCGTTCGAGCTGGTGACGTGCACGGCGATGCGGTGGCCCTTCTCGAAGGTGATCGCGGTGTCCCAGAGGTCGAGCACGAGCTTTTCGGGCGCTCCCGGCGTCATCATCGCGACATCGTCGCGGTTGCGGCCATGGCGATAGCGCGTGCGCAGCGCGCTATCGAGCACGATCGCTTCGTAGCCGTCCGGGTAGACATCGACGAGCTTGACCATGAAGTCCGTGTCCGGACCGTCGGTCGAGGCCCAGAGCTCCATGCTCACCGGCCCGGCGATCGTCACGTCGCGCTCGAGTACGGCCGTCTGGAATCGCAGGTAGTCCTGGCGCTCGCCGATCGGCCGCTGGTCCATTGGCCCCTTCTCGAAGGTCAGGTTCGAGCCGCCGTGGGTGGGGACCGGGTTGGCCGGGTCGAAGTCGTAGGCGCGGGACGCTGACGCCTGGGTCGGCGCCGTTCGCGACAGGCTTCCGTCGTCATGCAGGAAGTAGTCGACGATCTGCGGCGCCGGCGGCCAGTTGGCGAACCGCATCCAGCGGTTTTTCGGCGAGAGCGCGCCCTTGCGCGCTGAAGCCATCATGTAGACCCGCACCGGCGGCTCATCCATGATTCCGTTGTCCTCGCCCTTCAGCCAGTAGTCGAACCAGCGGATCTCGTCGGTTGCGTCACGCAGCAACTCGGAGCCGTTCGGGTAGGCGAGATCGCCAGCCATGTCCCCATGGCCGAACGGGCCCATCTCCAGCTTCTGATTGCCGCGCGCCCCGCGGCTGCCGTGGTTCTGCAGGTGCTGGAAGTTTCGCACGTTGCCGACGCTGAACAGGTCGTACCAGCCGCCGTAGTTGTAGATCGGGATGTGGATGAAGCGCGCGTTGTGCAGGACGTCGCCCGTCACCGAAAGGGCGGTGGCGACGTAAGAAGCCGCGCTCGAGCGGATGCGCTCTTCGGCGACGCCCTGGCCGCGGTTCCACTCGCCCATGTCCCGTTGCTTGAAGGCGCCGCCGACGAAGGCTGTGTCGTTCCCGGCCACGATGACGAACGCAGCGACCAGGTGGGGCGGATTGGCGATCGCCGCCATGTTGGTCGTGATCCCCATGGCCGAGGCGCCTGTGACGCCGATCCTGCCGTTGCACCAGCTCTGCCGAGCCATCCATTCGACGGTGTCATAGCCGTCGTTCCGATCGTCGGTGAAGCCGGCGTAGTGGCCCTCCGACCGCCCTTTCCCGCGTGTGTCCTGGACGAGATAAGCGTAGCCGGCCTTGGTGTACTTCCGTGCGGCGCGCGGATCGGAGAACAGCTCCATCGCGTCTTTGCCGTAGGGCGTCCGGGTGACGATGCAGGGGAACGGCCCCTCGCCTTGCGGCAGATAGAGGTTGCCGGCGAGCTTCACCTGGTCGCGCATAGGCGCGAAGACCTCGCTCGCCCCCTCGGCGATCTTCTCCACCCTCAGGCCCCGCACGGCCGGCGCCGGCTGGGCTTGCGCAGGCTGGCCCGCGCCTTCCGCCGCCGAGATGGTCTCGGCCGATTGGTCCGTCATTGTCGTTCTCCCGTTGATGCGACGAGGCGCGGCGACCAGTAAGTCACCAAGGCGCGGCTTCGTGAAGCCACGCCGGAAGGCCAACGTTGGCCACAGACCGCGCCGGATCGCGCCCGCAAGCAAACACTCGCGGCCGCCCAGACGCCTGCCCCTGCCTCGAATGCGGTCGCTTCTAGGACGACGCCGGAGAGGCATCCGCGCCCGCCCGCGCCGCGTCGAAGGCGGCCCAGATCGGCGCGCAGTCGACGACCTGGCTCTCGGCCATCGCGCGGTCGATGGCCATGACGGTGAGGCCGGCGACCATGGAGTCCCACGGCGTCACCGGGAACGCGGCGCGTCCATCGAGTGCGGCCAAGAGGTCGAGCGCCATCGCCTGGTCGGCGCCGTTGTGGGCGTCGGCGGTGCAGGCCGCCATAGTCGATGCGCTCGGGCTTGCGCGCGGTTCAGCGCGCGGCGGACCATCAGCCGGTTGCGCACCAGGTCGGCGATCAGCGTGCCCTCGGCGCCGGCGAGGTACCAGCGCCGCTCGGAGAGGGCGACGTGGCTGTTGGAGTGGAACGACAGCCGAAAGCCGCTGTCGTATTCGACCATCGCCACCTGGTGGTCGGCGAGGTCCATGTCGGAGTGGAAGGCGTCGTTGGCCGCCGCCCAGCCGGCGTCGCGCATGGCGTAGGCCGGCGAGCCGTCCTCGTAGGCGCGGGGCGCGTCGGCGCGCTCGGCGTGAAGATGCGCCGCCCGCCGAAGCTCGCCACCTTGCGCCGGCCGCGCCCTGGCCAGGCGGCCGAAGATGTCGAAGTCGTGGCAGACCTTGTCGAGCATGAACGAGCCGCCCCACTCGGCCCGTGCGCCGCCAGTTGCGGGCGAGATAGGCGCCGTGCTCGGGCGGCAGGTGCTCGGTGGCGTCCATCGAGATCAGCTCGCCGAGCTCGCCGGAATCGACTCGGGCGATCACCTCCTTGACGATCGGCATCGAGCGCATGACGAGGCCGATGTAGAGCGGCGGCGCGCCCTTCGCCGGCGAGCAGCCGCGCCAGCTCGTCAGGTCTCGGCCTCGGTGCGCACGATCGGCTTCTCGGAGAAGATCGGATAGCCGGCGGCGAAAGCGGCCTGTCAGGTGCGTCAGGTGCAGGTGGTTGGGCGTGCCGATCATGACCAGGTCGTAGGGCCCGCCGGCCGAGCAGCGCCTTCGGCGTCGGGAACGGTCGCGCCGGGCAGGATGTCCGCGGCCTGCATGATCGGCATGCCGACTGGCGCGGGGTCGCAATAGCCGTCGACGGCTAAGTCCCAGCCCATCTCCTCCATCGCCGCCAGCACGTGCGCGATCCGTTGGCCGAGACCGATGACGGCGATGCGTTTGGTGGTCATGGGCAAAGGGCTCCGTTGGCGCGCCGGTCGTGCTCTAGAACCGATGGCCCATCTTGCGCCAGAGCCTGCGATCCGCTTGGCTCGAGCCGATGACCTTCACCAAGCGCCTGCGTGAGCCGATCCGCCGCGGCGAGGTCACCTGCTCGGTGCGGATCTGGCAAACGCCCCGCGTTCGGATCGGCGCGCGCTACCCGCTCCCGCCCGGCGAGATCGAGGTCACGCGGCTCGTCGAGATCGACCTCGCCGACGTCACCGACGACCTGGCGCTCCGCGGCGGCTTCGCCAACCTCGAGGACTTGATGAGCGTCGCCCGGCACGGCCGCGGCGAGCGGGTGTTCCTGGTCGAGTTCCGCTACCTGGAAGCAGGCGCCTAACCGGCCGCCGCCGCGGGGGCGGGTTCGTGCTCTCTGTTGAGCGCCTCCAGCGAGATTTTCCCCGTCTCCGGCACCAAGAGCCAGGTGCCGAGCGCGCCGGCGACCGAGAGCGCGGCGATCACGATGTAGGCTCCGAACTGGCCGACGCCGCCGTGGCCGATCGGGCGGAAGAGCAGCGGGAAGGCAAAGCCGCTGATCGCCGCCCCGATGCGCCCGCCAGCGACGGTGATGCTCTGCGCGACGCTGCGCACGCGCGTGGGCGCGAGCTCGACGCCGAGGATGCCGGCGCCGGAAACCAGCCCAGGCCCGGTCATGCAGATGTTGAGCAAGCCGTAGACGCCGAACGCGATGGCCGGCATGGCCAGGAGTTGGTGCTGCATGAGCGCGAAGACGATGAGCAGGGCCGCGCCGCCCAGGAAACCCCAGCCCTGCAGCGGCTTTCGCCCGAACCGGTCGATGACGAAGAGGGAGCCTACAAACGATGCCGGCAAGACGAACAGGATGTCGGTGAGGAAGGCGAACATAGCCGGGTCCATGCCCAGGCTCTTGGCGATGATGTTCGGTCCGAACAGGATGAAGACGTAGACGACCAGGTCGTAGAGCATCCAGAGCAGCGCCGCGGCGAAGATCGGCCGCCAGTGGCTGGCGAACACCTGCCAGAAGCTGCGGGTGTCCTGCTCGGGCGCCGCAAGGTGAGCGCCGCTGACCTGCTCGATCACCCGCTCGGCCTCGGTGCGGTCGCCGGCCATCTTGGCCAGGAAACGCACCGTCTCCGGCATCCGCCGCCGGAAGTAGAGGACGCCAAGCGCCGGGACGGCGCCGCCGGCCAGCACCAGCCGCCACTGCAGGTCGTCGGGCACGTGCAGAGCGGCGAGCAGGAACTTGAGCAGCACGGCGGCCAACGCCCCGATCGGCCACATGGTGCCGAAGCCCAGGCCCAGTGCGCGGCCACGGTCGGCGCGGTTCGAGTGCTCGGCCATGATCACCGGCGAGAGCACATAGTCGGCGCCGACGCCGACGCCGAGCACGAACCGGAGCCCGATCAGCCAAGCCACGTTCGGCGCGAAAGCCTGGGCGATAGCGGCGATCCCGAGGATCAGCACGTCGACGCCGTAGAAGCGCTTACGGCCGCCCTGTCCGAGAACGCCGAACAGCAGCGCGCCGGAGGCGGCGCCGACCAGGGCCGACGCGGAGAGCAGCGCCGACTGGACGCCGGTCAGGCTGGCCTGGCCGAAGGAGTGCAGCACCAAACCGAGCACCAGCGCCAGGGACGAGAGATCGTAGCCGTCGCAGAAGACGCCGAGGCCGGTGGTCAGCGTCGCCTGCCAGTGGAAGCCCTTGAACTGCTGCTCGTCGAGCGCCGTCAGCGCCGCGTTGTCGCTCACCACCCACCCCGCATTGAAACCGCCCCGACGGCCGCTCGATCACGCACCCGCCGACGCTAACAAGATTGTCGTCAGGAGGTAAGCGACACGCTAGGGAAGGCTCTTAGGCGCGGTTTGTGGCAGTCCGGTGATGGCAGGCCGAGAGCGGATATCTCTACGCGATGTCGCCGCCGGCGCGGTGGTCGCCGCGGCGCTGGCGCTCGTGCTCTGGATCGCCGCGCCGCTGGCCGCGGAGTCCGGCGACCCGAATGCGCTCTGGCGCATCGTCCACACCCTCTGCGCGACCGACATGAGGGTGAGCGGCAATCCCGCGCCCTGCACGCGCGTCGACCTCGCCAAAGGGTACGCGGTGCTGAAGGACATCCGCGGCGACACCCAGCTGCTGCTCATCCCGACCGACCGGGTCAGCGGCATCGAGGCGCCGCAGCTGCTGGCCCCCGATGCGCCGAACTACTTCGAGGACGCCTGGGCCTCGCGGCCGCTGTTCGACGCGCGCGTCGGCCACGCCGTCCCGCGCGAGGACATCGTCCTGGCCATCAACTCGCTCTATGGCCGCAGCCAGCAGCAGCTGCACATCCACATCGACTGCGTGCGGCCGGGCGTTCGCGAGGCGCTGGCGGCGAACCAGGATCGTATCGGCCGCCATTGGGCGATGCTCTACACCCCGCTCGCCGGGCGGCGTTACCAGGCGATGCGACTCGAGGGCGCCGATCTCGGCGAGCGCAATCCGTTCAAACTGCTCGCCGAACAGCCGGGCGCCCGCGCCGACATGGCCAGCGAGACGCTGGCGGTGATCGGAATCACAACACGCGAGGGTCGGCCGGGCTTCGTTCTCCTCAGCGATCGCGCCGACATCACGAGCTTCGACCGCGGCACCGCCGAGGACCTGATGGACCACAGCTGCAAGGTGCTGCACGACCCGGGCGCTGCGTGAACCATCCCGTCCACACCTGCCGGCCGAACCGCCCGGCCGGCGCGCCGGCGCCAAAGCGTGGCGCCGACGGCGGGCGACTCACCATCGACATGCACTGCCACCTGCACACGCCCGGTGTGGACCAGTTGGTCGCCGACCGGCCGGAGCAACAAACCTCTCCCAGAGGGAGAGGGAGGGGCCCACGGCCGAAGGCCAGTGGGAGGGTGAGGGGTTACGGCCTCTCGGATTGGCGCGCGGCGTGATCGCGGTTCGTTGCGCGGCAGGGGTTTGCCTGAAGAGCCGTAACCCCTCACCCTCCCCTTCGCTTCGCTCGGGGTGTGCAACCGGCAACATAGGTAACAGTTCAGACCGACGACATGGGTAACACATTTCTCGTTTTGTTCATGCTTGCTGTTGTTGTTGGGCCGGTGGGATTGTGGGGAACCCGCCAGGGTTATCCACAAGTCCACGGGTCGCTCGCTTGGGCCTGACGAGCCGCTCGCCTTTGTGCTCGATGCGACCGAGCAGGATGGGGCCGTAGAAGACCTGGCGCGAGCCGTCCTCCTGCTCGAAGAGGCCGACTGGCTCGCCCTTCAGCGCGGCGCCGATATAGACGAACCTGGCTCCGCACTTGATCTCGCCGTTGGTGCGCACGCGTCGGCGGATGGCGTCCGGCTCGTAGGTCGGCTCGCGCAAGATCCCATCGAAGCGCCGCGGCGAGGGAGCATAGGCCTGCGCCGGCGTCTTGCCCTTCAGCGCCTGGTGCGGGCGCTCGTCATTATAGAGGCGCTGGAAGTTGGCGAAGCGACGGGCTTGCGCGTGCAGGGTCTTGGCCGGCGGGGTGGCCGTATCCTGCAAGAGCGTCAGGTGCAGCCGCTCCAGGCGGCCGTTCTGCTGCGGCTTGCCCGGCTCGATACGCTCAGGCAAGACGCCGGCCTTGATCACCTTGACGGCGAGCCTGGACAGGCCCCCGGCTCCGGTGGAGGCGAACGGCGCCCCGTTGTCCGAGCGCAGCCGAAGCGGCAGCCCGTACTCTCGGAAAGCCGCCTCCAGCACCGGCCAGACGTGCTCGCCATCGTCGCGGCCCAAAGCCTGGCAGCGCAAGAGATAGCGGCTGGCCGCGTCGCTCAGCGTCAACGGGCCGCAGCGCCAACCGTCGCCCGTCCTGAACCAGCCCTTGAAGTCGATGCACCACGTCTCGTTCGCCTCGGCAACGGACCCGAACGGCGACGTCATCGGCGGCGCACGACGCCTCAGCTTGCGCTTCACCGTCAGCCCCTCGCGATCGAACAACAGTCCGATGCTGCTCGCCGCCGGCCAGCGTCGGTCCTCATCCCGGCGCTCAAGCCACGTGCGCACCTTCAGCGGACCCCAGCTCGGGTGCGCCCGGCGAACCGCAAGGCACTCAGCCCAAGTCTCCTCCGCAACCACGATCGGTCGATGAAGCGGCGCACGCGACCGATCGGCCAGACCGCCCAGGCCCTCCAACCGGTACCGTTCACGCCACTTCTCGCCTGTCTTGCGGCTGATCCCAAAGCGCCGGCACGTCAGCGAGACGCTCTCCTCGCCTGCCTCCAACGCCAGCACAAACCGAAGCCGCTCCTCCACTGCACACGTCTCCGTCCATCCCATCGGCAAGGCCTCCCCGCCGATCAGTCGAACTGTTACCCATGTCGTCGGTCTAGCCTGTCACCCATGTGGTCGGTCAGGACCGGGGCCCCTCCCTCTCCCTTTGGGAGAGGTGTTTCAGGCCGTTACTCCTTCCGTCTCTTCCTGCGCCACGAACCCCC
Organism: uncultured Alphaproteobacteria bacterium; assembly: GCA_963794315.1. Taxonomy (GTDB): domain Bacteria; phylum Pseudomonadota; class Alphaproteobacteria; order Caulobacterales; family Caulobacteraceae; genus Poindextera. The sequence goes on along the minus strand of CAWCDF010000002.1, from coordinate 1,700,511 downwards.
TCCAGTTGTTCATGTACTCGACCATGGCGGGGCCGAGGTGCTCGCCGCGCAGGTAGGCGCGGGTGACCGGAAGCGGGATGGTGTGGAAGTCGGGGTCGGCGGCGACGCGCCCCGGGAAGTCGTGGTGCAGCACCGCCGCGCGGCCGAGGATGACGAAGTCGGCGCCGTGTTCGACGAGGCGCCGGCAATCGGCGGCGCTCATCAGCTTGCCGGCGGCGCCCAGGCGGGTTGCGCCGCGCGGCAGGTCGGTGAACCAGTCGATCAGCGGGCGATCGGCGAACTCCGCCTCGACCGGCGGCTTGAAGCAATCCCAAAGCGACATGTCGAGGATAGTCGAGGTCGCCCGAGGCGAGCAGGCGCGCGGCGAGCGCGCGCTGCTCGGCGAAGATGAGGCCGAACCGCTCGGGCGAGATGCGCACCCCGAGCTGGAAGTCGGCCCGAGTGCGCTCGCGCACGCCCTTGATGATGTCGAACACGATGCGCGCGCGGTTCTCCGGCGAGCCGCCGTAGCGGTCCTCGCGCCGGTTGGTCTCGGGGCTGAGGAAGGCGCACAGGATGTAGCCGTGCGCGCCGTGCAGCTCGACCCCGTCGAAGCCGGCCTTCTCGGCGCGCACGGCGGCGGCGATGAAGTCCTCGGTCAGCTGCTCGACCTCGGCGGTCGAGAGCGCGCGCGTGTTCCGGTCTCGGCGTCCTCGCGACGGCCCGACCGGCGCGCTCGCCGATCAGCGCGCTCAGGCGAGCGCAGGCCGGCGTGGTGCAGTTGCGCCGAGGCGACGGCGCCGCAGCCTTGATCGCGCGCGGCCAGCCGCGTGAGCCCCGGCAGGTGGTCGTCGCCAGAAGATGCCGAGCTGGCCGGGAAAGCCCTGGCCGATGCGCTGCACGTGCGCGGCGCAGGTCATGACCAGGCCGAACCCGCCCTTGGCGCGATAGGTCAGCCAGTTGAACTCGTCGTCGGACAGGCGTCCCGTCCGGGTGGCTCTGCAGGTTGGTCAGCGGCGCCAGCATGAAGCGGTTTCGCCATGCGGGCCCGCGCGTCAGCGTCATCTGCGCGAAGAGGTCCATCATCGATCTTCAGGGTCTCGGACGGAAGAATGGCCCGTACTTAAGGGTCGCGGCGGCTTTGTCCAATCGGGCCTTTTGCGCTTAAGTGCCGGCCATGGCTGACGAGATCGCACTGACCATCAACGGCGGGGCCCGCGTCTTTGCGGGTCACCCGACGACCACCCTCCTGGATGCGCTGCGCAACCACCTCGACCTGAAAGGCGCTCGCTACGGATGCGGCGCAGAGCAGTGCGGCGCCTGCTCGGTGATCATCGACGGCGAGGACAAGCCCTCGTGCGCAGTCGAGGTCGGCAACCTCGAAGGCAGCGCGATCACCACCCTCGAGGGCATGGGGACGCCCGAGCGCCCGCATCCGCTGCAGACGGCCTTCCTCGAGCTGCAGGCCGGCCAGTGCGGCTATTGCCTCTCGGGCATCCTGGTGGGCGCCAAGGCGCTGCTGGACCGCAACCCCTCCCCCACCCGCGCCGAGATCGCCGAGGCGCTCTCCTGGCACCTCTGCCGCTGCGGGGCGCACAACCGCATCATGGCCGCCGTTGCTGCTCGCCGCCGAGCGGATGCGCGAAGGGGTCGCGGCATGATCCCGCCAGACTTTGCCGACAACCCGAGCCTCGACCGCTGGGTCGGCGTTCCCGACCGCCGGGCGGGTCCGCATCGCGGTCGGCAAGACCGAGTACGGCCAGGGCGTGCTGACCGGCCTCGCCCAGATCGCCGCCGAGGAGCTGGACGTGGCGTATCGAGCGGCTCGATGTGGTCAATCCTGAGACCGACCGCTCGCCCGACGAGGGCCTGACCGTGGGCTCGATGAGCACCGAGATGTCCGGCGCCTCGATCCGCGCCGCCTGCGCCGAGGCGCGGGCGCTGTTCGCCGGCGCGGCGGCCAGGCGCCTCGGCTGCGACGCGGGCGAGCTCGACGTCGACGACGGCGCCTTCGTGCGGGCCGGCGCGGCGACCGGGCTCGACTACTGGGCGCTGGTCGGCGAGGTCGATCTCGCCCTCGCGCCGAGCGGCGAGGCGACGGCGAAATCGCCCGACCGGCACAAGCTGGTCGGGACCTCGCAGCCGCGCATCGACCTGCCGGCCAAGGTGTTCGGCGCCGCCTTCCTGCACGACCTTGCCCTGCCGGGCATGCTGCACGCCCGGGTGCTGCGCCAGCCGGGGCCGGCGGCGAAGCTCGCCGGCGCTCGACGAGGCGGCGATCGCGCCGCGCGGCCGGCGGCGACGATCGACATCGTGCGCGAGGGCCAGTTCGTCGCCTTCGTCTCGCGAGAGCGAGCCCGCCGCCGCCGCGGCGGTCGCCGCCGCCGAGCGGACCTGGCGCAATGGGATGGCGCGCGCGACCTCTCGCCGGCGCTTTCCGAGACCGACGTCGCTGAAGACGCTGCAGTGCGGAGGCCTTTCCCTCCGGCGCGCCGGCGCCGGCCGCTCCAACCGGCGCCGCCATCAGCGCCTCCTACAGCCGCCCCTACATCGCGCACGGCTCGATGGGCCCTTCCTGCGGCGTCGCCGAGATGAGGACGGCGAGCTGACCGTCTGGACCCACGCCCAGGGCGTCTATCCGCTGCGCGTGATGCTGGCCCGCGTCTGCGGCCTCGCGCCTGACGCCGATCAAGGTGGTCCACGCGCCAGGGCGCCGGCACCTATGGCCACAACGGCTCCGACGACGCGGCGATCGACGCGGCGGTGATCGCGGTGCGCCGGCCGGGCAAGCCGATCCGGGTGCAGTGGCGGCGCGAGGACGAGTTCGGCCATGAGCCGCTCGGCACGGCCATGCACATCGAGCTGACCGCCGAGCTCGACGCCGGCGGCCGCCTGGCCGACTACACGGCCGAGATCTGGAGCGGCTCGCACACCGGCGGCCGCGGCCGCTGCCTGGCCGAGGCCGCGCTCGGCCACGCCGCCGGCCGCCGCCGATGACCCCGCCGACCGGTGCCTGGCGGCATGCGGTTCTCGCGGCGGCGTCCTCAACGCGATCCCGTCTTACGACATCCCGGACCGTCGGTTTACGCGAGCATGCGGTGAGCGCGCCGGTGCGCACCTCGTCGCTGCGCGGACTGGGCGGACCGGTGAACACCTACGCCGGCGAATGCTTCATCGACGAGCTGGCCGAGCTGGCCGGGCAGGACCCGCTCGCGTTCCGGCTTGGGCATGATCTCCGACCCGCGGCGCGGTCGCCGTGCTCGACGCGGCTGGCGCGAGATGGCCGGCTGGGACCGGCGCGGACCGGCCGGTACGGGCAAGGGGCTTGGACTTCGCCTACTGCCGCTATCGCGACCGCGGCGCCTATGTCGCGGCCGCGGCCGCCGTCAGCGTCGAGACCGAGGTGCGGCTCGACCACATGTGGTGCGTCACCGACTGCGGCCAGGTGATCAACCCCGACGGGGCGAAGAACCAGCTCGAGGGCGGCATGATCATGGCCGCCAGCTGGGCGCTGAAGGAGCAGGTGCAGTCTGGCCGGGCGCGGCGTGGTCACCAACGACCTGGGACGACTACCCGATCCTGCGTTTCGACGAGGTCCCGCCGGTCGACGTCGAGCTGATCATGACCCAGCAGCACGAGCCGTCGACCGGGACCGGCGAGGTCTCCGGTCGGCCCGGCGCTGGCCGCGATCGGCAACGCCGTCGCCCACGCGCTCGGCGCAAGGATCCGCGAGCTGCCGTACACGCGGGAACGCGTGGCGCACGCGTTGCTGGCGTAGGCGCTTCGAACTTCTCCCAGAGGGAGAAGGAGGGGCCCCGCGCGCAGGCGTGGGGACGATGAGGGGTTAGTGCGTGGCCGGTTTGCCTGCCGCGCCGTAACCCCTCCCCGCTCGCGCCGGCCCCGCCGCCGCTCATCCCCGCCCTCTGGGCGGGGGAATCTAAGCCGTCATCGCGTTGACCCAGGCTTCCGGGTTCGTCTCGCGGTACTTCTTCTTGTCGGCGTCGCTCGCCAGACGCTCGATCAATTGGGCGTCGTTGTAGACCTGGCCGGTGAAGGTGTCTGGGGTCTGCAGCGCCAGGAGGATCGCCGCCTCGACGTAGCTGTCGGGCTTCGGCCGCGCCGGCCGATCGGCGGCGACGAACCCTGCCGGCCGCGACGCCGGGCGCCCGAACAGCAGGCCAGGCGTGTCGATCCCGCCCACGGGCCGCATGGCGTTCACCGCGATGCCGTCGTCCTTAAGCTCGCGCGCCAGCCCGATGGTCATCGCCTCGATCGCCCGCTTCGTCGCGCCGTAGTGGGAGCCGCCGAACGCCGCCACCGACGAGATGTTGATGATGTTCCCACTCTTCTGCGCCTGCATCGCCGGAAGCACCGCCCGCGACGCAGCGGAACGGCCCGTGGACGTTGATGTTGAACTCGAGCTCCCAGGACTTGATCTTGATCGTTGAGATCATCCCCTGCGGCTGCACCGCCGCGTTGGTCATCAGGATGTCGACGCGGCCCCAGTGATCCAGCGCCTTGGCGACCATCGCCTCGACCGAATCCATGTCAGCGACGTTGCAGACCACCGGCAGCGCCTCGCCGCCCGCCGCTTCGACCAGCTTGGCCGTGTGATGGATGGTGCCGGGCAGCCGCGGGTCGCTCTCGACCTCGGTGCGCGCGGCGATCACCACCCTGGCGCCCTCGCGCGCATATCCAACGGCGCAATATTCGCCGAGGCCGCGGCTCGCGCCGGTGATGATGGCGACTTTGCCTTGCAATCGTCCGCTCATGAGAGAGCTCTCCAATGTCAGATAAGGGAATGGCGCAACGTTATCGGCCGCCTGACCTGGCGGCAACGGAGCCGAACCGGCTTGTCGCGCTGGCCGCCCTGCCGCTAAGTGTGCGGCGATGGCCTACTGGCTGGTGAAATCCGAACCGGAAACCTGGTCGTGGGACGCCCACGTGAAGGCGGGCGCAGCCGACGCCTGGACGGGCGTGCGGAATTTCCAGGCCCGCGCGCACCTGAACGCCATGCAGCCGGGCGACAAGGTGTTCTACTACCACTCGGGCGACGAAAAGGCGGTGGTGGGCGTGAGCGAAGTCGCGCGCGCGGCCTATCCGGACCCCACCGACCCCACCGGCAAGTTCGTCGCCGTCGACCTGAAAGCCGACCGCCGGCTGAAGCGGCCGGTGACCCTGGCCGAGATCAAGGCCGACCCGGCGCTGGCCCAGATGGTGCTCGTGAAGAGCTCGCGCCTCTCGGTGCAGCCGGTCCGACCCGACGAGTGGAAGCGCGTCAGCGAACAAGGAAGCCATTGATGGCCCGTTCACCGGACTACCTCAGCGCCGTCGGCATCGGCGTGGCCGATCTCGACCGCTCGGTCGACTTCTATTGCCGCGTGCTGGGCATGCAGAAGACCCAGACCTTCACGCTGCCGGAGATGGAAGAGATCATCGTCGCGCACGAAGGGCGGAACGCGGTCGTGCTCATGCACTACACCGATGGTTCAACGCGAAACTATCGCGACAACCCGGTCAAGCTGGTCTTCTACGTCGCCGACGCCAAGGCGCGCACCGAAGCGATCCGGGCCGAGGGCCTGCCGATCACCCGCGAGGCCGCGCCGATCCCGGCCATGGGAGGCGCGATCATCGGCATGGGCAAGGACCCGGACGGCTACGTGATCGAGCTGATCCAGCTGGCGACGCAGGCCGCGTGAACCTCGCCAAGCCGCATCTCGACGTCGGGCTCTACGTCCGCGAGACCGAGCCGGCGCTCCGCTTCTGGCAGGACGAGGCGGGAGCGGCGTTCGACCATGTGCTGCCGCTCGGCCCCGGCACGCGCCAGCACCGGCACGACCTCTATGGCTCGGTGCTGAAGATCAACAACTCGCTGAACCCGCCGCCGGCGAACCCGCCGACCGGCTACAAGGAATTGCTGATCGCGCGCGAGGGGCTGACGGCAAGCAAGACCCTGCATGACCCGGAGGGCAACCAGGTCACGCTCGTTCCGCCGGGGACGCTTGGCGTCGGGAAGATCGGCATCAGGCTTGGCGTCCGCGACCTCGCCGCCCACCGCCGGTTCTACACCGAGGCGCTGGGACTCGCCGAAGAGGCGGTCGAAGGCGCAGGCGCTGCGTTTCGCGCCGGCGACAGCATCATCCTGGTCGACGAGGACACGGACGCCCCCGCCGACGCCCTGATCGGCGGTTACGGCTGGCGCTACATCACCTTCCAGATCTTCAAGGTCGACGAGGAGCACGCCTTCGCGCTCGCCCACGGGGCCAGGGAGGGCCGCGCGCCCGTTACGCTGGGCGAGACTGCCCGCATCTCGATGATCCGCGACCCCGACGGCAACTGGATCGAGCTGTCGCAGCGCGCATCGATCGTGGGGTCGTTAGAGCCTTCCTGAGGTCCCGCGCCGGCGGGAGCTCCGCTTTCGACCGCCAAGGACGCCAAGTTCGCCAAGCTTGCCAGACCGTCAGGCGCAGTGATGCTGCGTCCTTGGCGACCTTGGCGGTCAAGTCGGACGGCTCGGCTTACGCCGAGCGGGGTTGTCAGGCTTCCGGCTCGCGGAGGTAGGGTTCGACGACGCCTTGCAGCTTCATGGTCAGGGGATCGCCGCGGCGGTCCTTGGTCACGCCAACGGCGACGCGAATCCAGCCTTCGCTGACGCAGTACTCCTCGACGTTGGTCTTCTCGGCCCCGTTGAAACGGATGCCCACCCCGCGGTCGAGCAGCGCCGCATCGTAGTGGGGGCTCTTCGGATTGGTCGCGAGGCGATCCGGCAGCGCCTCGGGGACGGGGTCAGCCATGGCTCAGGTAGGCTTCAAATCGGGCCGCGATGCCAGAAACGCCGCCTTTTCGGCGCTCGTCAGGACCTTGCCACGCTTCTGCCGGCTCACCTTCGGGGTGGGAGCTGCATAGGTCGCGGGCTTCGCGCCGCTGGTCTTGCCGGCCGGCTTCATCAGCATGTCCTGTGCAGTCCTACTTCGGGTCCGGCAGACCCAGAACGCGCTTGGAAACCACGTTCAGGTTGATCTCTGAGGTGCCGCCTTCGATCGAGTTGGCTTTGGCGCGGAGCCAGCCGCGGGTCGCCGCAAGCTCGTCGGGGCCGAACCCTTCGCCTTCCCAGCCAAGGCCCTGGGCGCCCATGGCCTCGATGGAGAGCTCGGTGCGGTCCTGGGCGATCTTGGCGCCGGCGTACTTCATGATCGAGGTGGCCGCGCTCGGACCCTGGTTGGACTTCGCCTCCTCGCCCGCGCGCCGCACGGTGAGCTGGAAGGCGCGCGCCTCCATCGCGTGGTCGACGATGCGCTTGCGCAGGTCGGCGTCGGCAAGGCGGCCATCGTCGTCAAGGCCCACATAACGCCGGGCAAGCTCGACCACGCCCGCGGGCGCGCCGCCAAGGCCGCCGCCCCCCAAGCCGGTCGAGATGTTGTCGCGCTCGAACTGCAGGAGGCGCTTGGCGATCGACCAGCCGCCGTTCAGCGGGCCCATCATGTTCTCCTTCGGGACCTTCACGTCGGTGAAGAAGGTCTCGCAGAAGGGGCTCGTGCCGTTGATCAGCCGGATCGGCCGCGTCTCGACCCCCGGCGTCTTCATGTCGATGAGCACGAAGCTGATGCCCTCATGCTTCTTGGTCGGATCGGTGCGGACCAGGCAGAAGCACCAGTCGGCGAGGTTCGCGCCGCTCGTCCAGATCTTCTGGCCGTTGATCAGCCAGTGGTCGCCCTTGTCCTCGCACCTGGTCTGCAAGGAGGCGAGGTCGGAGCCCGAGCCCGGCTCCGAATAGCCCTGGCACCAGCGGAGTTCGCCTTTGACGATCGGCGGGATGTGGCGGCGCTTCTGCTCTTCGGTGCCCACCTCGAGCAGCGTCGGCCCGAACATCATCACGCCCATGCCGCCGATCGGGTTGCGGGCGCCGATCTTCGCCATCTCCTCGGAGAGCACCCGCGCCTCGGCGCGCGAGAGCCCGCCGCCGCCGTAAGCCTTCGGCCAGGTCGGCGTGCCCCAGCCCTTGGCGCCCATCCGCTCGCGCCAAAGCTTCACCTCGGCGCTCTCCGGGCCGCCCATCATGGCGGCCACCTGGGCAGCGGGGTCCTTCTTCAGCTTGGAAGGGAAGTTCTCCTCCAGCCACGCCCGCGCCTCGCTGCGGAAGGCGTCGAGTTCCGTAGCCCCAAAGTCGGCCATGATTGAAATCCTTCGCGTCTTGAAATCCCAGCAGACTAGCGCCGGCAGGGGTGGACGCAATCAGGATCACAGCGCCGAACGAGGCGCGCTTGCGCCCCCTAGTTCTGCGGCGGCGCGCCGCTCACGGCGGAGGAGTCCGCCTCGCTAGGCGGCGGGGCGGGCGGCGCCGACGGCCTGCTGGCGGCATTGGCCGCGTTGGCGTTCGCCTGGGCGGCGTTGGCGTTTGCCTGGGCGGTGGAAGCGTCGGCCGCTGCTTGACTGGCCGCCTGGGTCGCAGCGGTGGTCACGGCCTGGGCGGAGATCTGTGAGGCCGCCAGGTTGGTGCGGTCGCTGGCCGCCTGTTCGGCGCTCTGGGCGCGAAACAGCAGGAGCGCAAGGATCGCGAGGATCGCGACAACCACGATGGCGCCGGAAACAATGATGGCGGTGCGGCCGTCGCGGTGACGCTCGACCGCGACGACGTTCGGCGATGCGCTGTAGTCGGGGTCGCTCATCGGATGGTCCTGGGATGGCGGCTCGAGCGCGAGCCTGGAGCCCAAACGCGGGGCCCCACGCCAACGTTCCAGCGCAGCTCGTTTTGATCGTGCGCGAGGCCTTGGCCGCCGGGGCCGCGGTCGGCTAGCCTGACAGCCGCAATGCACATCAAACGCCTCCGCCGCGCCAACCCCGACGGCCATATGATCGCGGGCCATTTCGGGCCTGCTCGATGAGTTCCTGCAGAAGCGTACGCCGAGAGCCTGATCGGCCTGCCCGGGTCGCGCTGGAAGCTGCCGACGCCAGCGCTGATGGTGGATCTGGACGCCTTCGAGGCTAACCTCGCCAGGATGGCGGCGCGCGCGAGGGACGCCGGCGTGGCGCTGCGCCCGCACGCGAAGACCCACAAGTGCGCCTTCATCGCCCGGCGTCAGATCGAGGCCGGCGCGGTGGGCATCTGCTGCGCCAAGCTCGGCGAGGCAGAAGCCCTGGCCGACGCCGGCATCGAGGACATCCTCGTCACCTCGCCGATCGCGTCTGCGCCCGTCGCCGAGCGGGCCGCGGCGCTCGCCAAGCGCGGCGCGCGCTTAGCCGTCAGCGTCGACGATCCGCTGGGCGTCGCGGTCCTGGCCGCCGCCGCTTCCAATGCGGGCGTGAGCATGAGCGTGCAGATCGACGTCGACGTCGGGACGCGGCGCACGGGCGTTGCCGACGTCGACCATGCGCTGGCGCTCGCCGAGGTCATCGCGGCCGCGCCGCACCTCAGCTTGCGCGGCGTGCAGGGCTATGGCGGGCAATGGCAGCACGCCGAAGGGGCCGACAAGCGAATGGCGGCGGCCAGGGATGGCATGGCGCGGCTGAACGCAGTCGTGCAGGCGCTGCGCGGCCACGGGCACGACTGCGCGATGGTCACCGGCGGCGGCACCGGCACCAACAGCGCCGACCGGGCGCTCGGCGTGCTGAACGAGCTGCAGCCCGGGTCCTACATTTTCATGGACAACCAGTACGTCGACGCCCTGGGTGACGACGAGGACGGCGCGTTCGAAACGAGCCTTTTCGTGCAGGCGCAGGTGATCAGCGCCAACGCCGCACGCTGGGTGACGGTGGATGCGGGTCTGAAGGCCTTCGCCACCGACGGCCCGCCGCCCCGGCCGGCGACGGGGCCATTCGCGAAGGACGGCTATTTCTTCTTTGGCGACGAGCACGGCGGCCTGATGCGCCCCGACGGCGCGCCGCTGGCGCTGGGCCAGCGGGTGGAGCTGACCGCGCCGCACTGCGATCCGACCGTCGACCGCTACGACCGCCTGCACTTCGTCCGCGGCGACGTGCTCGAAGCCATGGCGCCGATCGAAGCGGCGCGGCGCTCGCAGTAGCGCCATTCAAACGCGATGACGCGATGGGCTTGAAGCCCTAGGCTGGCGCGATCGGGGGGCGGATCCATGAAACGCGCGCATATCCTCATCCTCGTCGCCGCGGCCTTGATGCTTGGCGGCTGCAACCTTGTCGTCTCGCAGACGCCGGTGTTCCGGGCGGCGGACGCGGCTGGCGCGCCGCCGTTCAAGCCGGGCTTGTGGGCCTCGCCCGGTCCCGGCTGCACCTTCGACGAGAGCACGCCGTTCGACGCCTGGCCGAAGTGCGCCAACGGCTCCGAGATTCGGCCCGACGCTCTCGTCGCCACGGTGGATCCGACCGCCGTGACGGCGTCATCGGACAGCAAAGCCGGAAGCGGCCCGAAGAAGGTCGACCTGCAATATGTGCTGGCGGCCGGCGATCCGCGCGTGATGCAGGTGGACCTGCACATTCCCGAGGCGGGCCTCGGCCAGCTCGGCTTCTTCTACTTCGTCGCGGTCAAACCGACGCGGTTCGACGACGACGGCCGCATCACCGCCGCGCAGATGTGGCCGATTCAGTGCGGGCCGCCACCGCCGCCGCAAACGAGCCAGACCGCCAACGGCAGCGACATGACCAAGGGCATGGTCAGCCAGCACCCGCTGCCGGGCCTGAAGGTCGACAACGGCGAGTGCACGCCGGCCGACAAGGCCGCCGTCCTGAACGCCGCCACCCCCAGCCGCGCCTGGGCCGACAACGTCGGCGAACTGCACTGGGTGCGGGCGGCGAAGTAGCGGCGACCGCGTTTCCTTCACGGTCGGCGTCGGCCATACACGCCTGATGGGCGCCACCATCGCCGCCACTGCCGGCGCGTTCCGTTATCGCCTTGCGACGCGGCTGGGGTTCTTCATGCCGGGGTTTGCGGCGGCGGCCTGGGCGCCGCTCATTCCATTCGCGAAGGCCAGGGTCGGCCTCGACGACGGGATGCTGGGGCTGGTGCTGCTGGCCGCCGGCGTCGGCGCGATCGCCACCATGCCGATCGCAGGGGCGCTGGCGGGGCGGTTCGGATGCCGGCGGGTGATCGCGGCCGCGAGCGCGCTCACCGGTCTCTGCCTGCCCCTGCTCGCGTACGTCCCGAGCCTGCCTCAGCTGGTCGCCGTGCTGTTCGCCTTCGGCGCCGGGGTCGGCGCGCTGGACGTCACGATCAACATCCAGTCGATCATCGTCGAGCGCGAGGCGGGAAGGCCGCTGATGTCCGGCTTCCACGGCTTCTATTCGATCGGCGGGATCGCCGGCGCGGCGGGCACGACCGCCCTCTTCGCGTTCGGCGCCCAGCCGCTCGCCGCCGGCCTCGTCGCCGGAGCCGCCTGTCTCGTACTTGGCCTCAGCGCCATCCCCGGCCTCCTGGCCGAGGGCGCCGGGCGCGAGGGGCCGGCGCTCGCCTTCCCGCGCGGCGTGGTCTGGTTCCTGGGCGCGCTGGCCTTCATCCTCTTCCTGGTCGAGGGATCCGTCGCCGACTGGAGCGCGGTGTTCCTGACCTCCGTCCGCCTCATGCCGCGCGCCTACGCCGGCCTGGGCTTCGCCGCCTTCGCCGCCGCGATGACGTCCGGCCGGCTGACCGGCGATCTGTTCGTGCACCGCCTCGGCGGCTGGCGCGTGATGCTGCTGGGCGCGCTCCTCGCCGCGGCGGGGTTTGCGGTCGCCAACCTGGTCCCCGGCTGGCCGGCGGCGCTGGTCGGCTATGCGATGGTCGGGATCGGCTGCTCGAACACGGTGCCGGTGCTCTACACCGCGACCGGCAAGCAGACCGCCATGGCCGAGAGCCTGGCGGTGCCGGCGATGACGAGCATGGGCTACGCCGGCATGCTGGTCGGCCCCGCGGCGATCGGGCTGATGGCGCGGGCCACCAGCCTGCCCTGGGCGTTCACCGCCGTGATCCTGATGCTGCTCGGGGTGGCCGCCAGCGCCCGCTGGCTGCGCGGCTGAGATCGGCTGTTTCGACCATTGCCGGGCGGGCGCTTTCCTGCGATTTTCGAAACGCGTTCCATTTCTTCTAGCCGAGGCCTCGATGCCGCTCACGCCCCAGCGCCGGTTCGTCACGCCCGAGCCCGACGAAACCGTCGAGGCGCTCGCCGCCCGCGCGCTGCCCGGCGAGCCGCTGGCGACCGCAGTCGAGCGCATCCAGAGCTGGAACCTGCACATCTTCGCCATGCGCCGGCCGCGCGGCCTGCTGCTTGGGCAGCGACGTGGTGTTCGTCGAGCCGCCGATGGCCGCATGACCGCTCCCGTCCGCGAGCTCCGAGTCGAGACCGCCGAGAGCGGTCATCGAGCGCGCCGAGATCGCCGCCGGCCACGATGGCGCAGCCGAGCTGGCGCTTTCCATCCGCTACGAGAACGGCGTCGTCGGCCAGGTGGTGCTGGACCCTGACACCGGCTTTTCCGTCATGCGCGCCTGCGGCGCGGCCGACCTGAACGGCCTGATCGGCCGCTCCTGGCGCGAGGTTTCGAAGGGACTTTCGAATGTATCGACCTGCTGATCAAGGGCGGCCGCGTGGTCGACGGCTACCGGCGCGCCCGGCCTTCGCGGCGGACGTCGCGGTCAAGGACGGCCGCATCGCCGCGGTCGGCGCCGATCTCGGCGAGGCGCAAGCGCGTGATCGACGCCAACGGCCACGTCGTCGCGCCCGGCTTCATCGACCCGCACACGCATTTCGACGTCCAGCTGCTGTGGGACGGCGCGGCGAAGCCGGCGCTGGAGCACGGGATCACCTCGGTCGTGCCCGGCAACTGCTCGCTCTCGCTGGCGCCGCTGAAGGCCAAGGACCGCAAGACCCTGGTCGGCATGTTCCAGCAGATCGAGGAGATGCCGCCGGACGCCTTCACCGAGGCGTTCGAGTGGACCTGGGAGGACTTCGCCGGCTATCGCGGCGGCGCTCGAGAAGGGGCTGGCCGATCAACGTCGCGCCCGCTGGTCGGCCACAGCGTGATCCGGCTCTGGGTCATGGGTCGCGGACGCCAACCAGCGCGCCGCCCGGCCCGACGAGATCGCCGCGATGCAGGACCTGCTGCGCGAGTGCCTGCGAGGCCGGCGCGGTGGGCCTCTCCACCAGCTTCGTCGACGTCGACGAGAACGGCCAGGCCCGGTGCCCAGCCGCTTCGCCGATTTCGCGGAGCTCGACGCGCTGTCGCGCCGTGCTCGGCGAGTTCGGCCGCATGCTGCAGATCGTGCCGGAGTTCTACGACACCGACATCACCATCGCCCGCATCGACCAGCTGGCGGAGCTGTCGCTGAAGCACGGCATCCCGACCACCTTCTCGCCGGTGTTCGACAGCCGCTTCGCCCCGAACGCGCGCCGCGCGCAGCTCGCCCGCGTCGAGGAGCAGTTCGCCCGCGGCGCGCGGGTGTGGCCGCAGATGCAGACGCGGCCGATCGACATCAGCTTCTCGCTGCTCCGCCCCAGCCTGTTCTTCGCCCGCCTGCCGAGCTGGATGCGCATGCTGCGCCTGCCGCTGCCCGAGCGGCTGGCGGCGCTGCGCGACGCCGAGGCGGTCGAGCGCCTGATCGCCGACGCCGGGCCGGATGGCGGCGAGGCGATCTTCGGATCGCTGGTCGCCCGCGGCGGCGATGCGCTGCCCGCGGAACTCGCCGGACTGACGCTGGGTGAGATCGCCAAGGCGCGCGGCGAGACGCCGGCGAGTGCGCTGATCAGCCTCTCGCTGGAGCGCGGCCTGGACGTGGCCTTCATCGCCGCCAATCGCGGGCACGAGGACACCGGGCGTATCGGGCCGATGCTGGCCAGCCCGCACGTGCACATCGGGGCGAGCGACGGTGGCGCGCACATCGCTTCGTTCGCGACCTATGGCGACACCGGCTACCTGTTAAGCGATTTCGTGCGCAAGGCCGGTGCGATGACACTGGAACAGGCGGTCAAGAAGATCACCTCCGAGACCGCAGACATCTGGCGGATCAAGGACCGTGGCACTCTCAAGGAAGGCTTCGCCGCCGACATCGTGGTGTTCGATCCGGACGCCATCGGTCGCGGTGAAGAACACGCGGTGTTCGACATGCCGGGCGATGGGATGCGTTACGTGCGCGGCTCGATCGGCGTCGATACAGTGGTGGTCAATGGCGAGATCGCCTGGGCCAAGGGCGCCTATACCGACGCCAAGGCTGGCGAGATTTGCGGCCTCGCGTAAGAAAGTGCGGTCGTAAGATGCGCGGTAAGAACAGAGGGAGATGACGATGGCCGACGACGGCTTCGTGCTCGAGATCCCCGAGATGGTCGGGATCGCGCTCTCGCCCGAGCGGACCGCGCAGGCCGCGACCCGGTCCTGGCCGCGCGGCACGCGCATCATCTCCGCGGACTGCATATGCGGGAGAGCGACCTCTGGGTCGACCGCTTCCCCGCGCACATGAAGGACCAGGCGCCACGGATGGTGTTCGAGGACGGCGGCTGGCAGCTCACCATCGCCGGCAAGCCCATGACCCCGCCGCATATCGCCAAGGGGCTCTGCACCTCGCTGGAGTGCACGCCAGGGTTCACCAGCGTCGAGGCCAGGCTCGCGGACCTGGACGTCGAGGGAGTCGAGAAGGAGCTGATCTTCCCGCAGCGTCTGTTCGGCCTCTACATGTTCGGCAAGATGATGAACCGCGCCGAGACCTTCGGCGCCTACAACGAGCACATCGCCGAGGTCTGCGAGAGCGGCAAGGGCCGGCTGTTCCCGGTCATGGTGCCGAACTACTGGGACATGGAGGCGGTCAAAGCCTCGGTCGACCGCTGCGCCAGAGCTCGGCGCGCGCTGCCTGATGGTCCCGATCAAGCCCGGCGAGGACGTCGAACGGCGAGCTGATCCAGTACTCGGATCCCAAGCTCGACCCGATGTGGGACGCGATCGCCGAGAGCGGCATCCCGCTCTGCTTCCATATCGGCGAGGCGATCCCGACCGCCGCGCCGGGCGCGGCCGGCACCTTCGTGCTCACGCAGATGCAGGGCTTTCGGCACATCTGGGGTCCAGCTGACCTTCGGCGGCGTGTTCGACCGCTTCCCGAAGCTCAAGGTGGTGTTCGTCGAGGGCGGCATCTGCTGGGTCGCCTCGATGCTGCATGACGCCGACATGATCTAGAACTCGTTCCCGACCGTGATGAACCCCAAGCTCAAGCATCCGCCGAGCTGGTACTGGTTCAACCACTGCTATGCGACTTTCATGACCGACCCGGCCGGACTGGAGCTGTTGCACCGCATCGGGGCGGACCGGGTGATGTGGTCATCCGACTACCCGCACCAGGAAAGCACGTTCGGCTACACGCGGAGCGCCATCCAGGCCGTCTTCGACGCCACCACAGTCAAGAACGCCCAACTCATCCTCGGCAAGACGGCGCTGAAGCTGTTCGCGATGGAGTGAAGCTCGCGCGGCGCCCCTCGCGGCCGTCCTCCGAGAGGTCGCGCGAGGTCCGCTGCTTCAGCGACCGAACGCCCATGCGGTCATGCGTGGCAGCTCGGTTCGCCAGAAATCGCCGCCGTGGGTTCCGTCTCGTTCGGTCATCATGACGTCGGCCCCTGCACTGCGCAGAGCATCCGCC
Organism: uncultured Alphaproteobacteria bacterium; assembly: GCA_963794315.1. Lineage (GTDB taxonomy): Bacteria > Pseudomonadota > Alphaproteobacteria > Caulobacterales > Caulobacteraceae > Poindextera. Next base: position 1,684,976 of record CAWCDF010000002.1, on the reverse strand, counting down.
CACCGGGCCGCGTTGTCGCGAAAGAAGGGCTCCTGCGCTCCCGCGACGAAGTAAGCGCGTGGCGGCAAGGGCGGCATCACGTCGGGCGGCCGGTAGCCGCCGCCTGGCGAGGCGCAGAACACCGCGCCGTACACGTCCGGATGCCGCATCCCGACGGCGAGCGCCAGCTCTCCGCTCGCCGAGACGCCGAACACCGCGGTGCGTTCTTTGGGCAGGTCGACGCCGAAACGCGACCGCGTCCATCCGCGGACCTCGTCGACGAAGAATGTCTCGTGGGCCGCAAACCGCTCAGGGTCAAAACCCGGCGAGTATTCATGAAGCCGCAGCGTCTCATCCGCCAACCGGTGCACGCCGACGATCATCGTGGGCAGCCCGCCGGCCTCGGCGACACCCTCGCCCCAGGGTGCGGTCAACTGGCCGTCACCGGCGAACACCACGGCCTCCGGCGGATCGGACGGGAGGTAGACCGTGACCTGCCGACCACCGTCGTAGTCGAATGTCTCCGTGACGAGTTCGCCCCCCTTCAAGCGGCCGTCCTTGGTCATAACAAGCCTCCTCGTCGACACTTCGTCCCCCAGCAGGAACGCGCCTTCCGCCCCTCAGGTCCCGTGCAGCGGCTGGGGCGCCATCGCGGTCGCCTTCGGCGTCCGGAACGTGAGCAGCAGGCAGAGCCCGGTGATCGCCGCGGCGATGCCGAGGGAGACCCCCGGCATGTGGAACTGCGGGTTGCGCACCGCCCAGGCGAAAGAGAAGCCGAACACGCTCGGCCCCACCAGCGAGGCGATCCCGCCCATGGACTGGTTCGCCCCCTGCAGCTGGCCCTGCTCACTCGGCCCGACGTGGCGCGTCATCAGTCCTTGCAGTCCGGGCGTGATCAGGCCGGAGAGCGAGCTGAACGGCATGCACAGCAGATAGAACACGCCCGTGGGCGCCCACGAATAGTAGGCGAAGGCCAAGGTCGCGAAGCTGAGGCCGATCAAAAGCGTCCCGCGCTCGCCGAACCGCCTGACGCACGGCCCGACCAGGAAGCTCTGCACCCCCACCCCGATCAGACCGCCCGCCATCATGTAGATGCCGACGGTCAGCGGCGACCAGTGGTACCGATAGCCGGTGTAGAGCACGAAGATCGCCGGCCAGATCATCTGCGCCAGCTGATTTAAGAAGAAGATGCCTGCCAGACCGAAGAGATCGCGGTGCGAGCGCAGCAGGGTCAGCGATCCCAGCGGATTGGCCTTCCCGAGCTCGAACCGCTCGGTCCGCCGCTCCGGCGGAAGGGATTCCGGCACGATGAAATAACCGTAGAGCGCGTTGGCCAGGGTCAGGGCGGCGGCGGCGATGAACGGCGCCCGCAGGCTGATCTCGCCCAGGAGGCCGCCGAGCGCGGGGCCGGCGACGAAGCCGAATGAAAACGCGCTGCCGATCAGGCCGAATAGCCGCGCGCGATCCTCGGGGCGGGCCACGTCCGCGACATAGGCGTTGGCGGTGGAGAAAGCGCCCGACGTCGCGCCGCTGATCATTCGCCCGGCCAGCAACCAGAGCAGGCTGGGCGCAAACGCCATGAACAGGAAATCGGCCCCGAGTCCCGCCAGCGACACAAGCAGCACCGGCCGGCGGCCGAAGCGATCGGAGAGCACCCCTAGCACCGGCCCGGCGAAGAAGCTCATCAGTCCGCCGACGGTTGCGAACAGCACGTTCCAATCGGTAGCCTGCGCCGTGTCGCCGCCGGTGAACTGCTTCAACAGGTTCGGCAGGATCGGGATCATCAGCCCGAACGACATCGCCGTGGTGATGGCGGAAATGAAGATGAAGACGAACGCCGCCTGGCGCTGGCCCCGCGCCCGCGCGGGCGGGCGTCCCGGTTGCGGGAGGCTGGTCATCCGCCAGCGCTACGGCGTGCGTGCGCCTTTGCCAAGGTTCGGGGCTGCCGGGATGCGGCTAGGCCGAAGTCTTCACGTTCGGATCGCGCGGCGCTTGGGGCTGCGCCCGTTTCACGCCATCGCGGCTCATCTTCACGTGAGCCGGGCAGTAGCAGGCCCCCGCCGTCGGCGCGCCGCAGATGGCCATGTCCATCTGACCCGGCTCGTCGACCGGACCGGTCGGCCATGCGCATTGGTCCCCGGCGCGATCAAAAAACCGGATCGACTCGCGCTTCATGCCGGACGCCATGTCGGGGATGCCGCGCAGGCTCCACGGCGCGGTTGGAGCCTTCGGCTTGGGCGCCTTGGCGACCTCGGACGCGATCGGCGCGACACTGGCGCCGGTCATTGTATCGGCTCGTGTCGATAGATGAGCCCGCCACCGTCGGTTCGAAATACGCGATAGCCCTTTGGTCGCTGGCGATACGGTTGAGATTGCCAACGCTGGTCGGCTTCAACGAGCGCGCCGGCCTGTTCTTTCGCCTCGAGAGCAAGCGGACCGGCCCGAGGCGGTTCTGGCTCTCCTGGTTTCCAATGGAATCGCATCGAGAATACTGACATGCCTGCCACAATACATGTTCCCGGAACGAGAAGCTACTAAGCTTCCCGGAAATAACCCGCGTTCCACTCGTGTTTTTCCGCAGCGAGTGGACGAGAATTACTTAAGATATCGAACGATCTAGCTTCTCGTTCAGCGCCATTAGAGCGAGGGCCGATCGCCGGTGATCCGTCGGCGTCAGCCGCAGATCCTCGCCCAGGCCGCAAAAAGGGGCGCTAGTATCGACCCCACGAACGAGGAGGCAGGTGATGAGTCTTGAGGGCAAGCGTGTCGTCGTGATCGGCGGCACATCGGGGATCGGGTTCGCGGTCGCGGAAGCCGCGATCGGCGATGGCGCATCGGTGGTTGTGGGCTCGAGCCAGCAGGCGAACGTCGACGGCGCGGTTGGCAAGCTCGGCCAGGCAGCGAGCGGCGGTGCGGTCAACGTGCGCGACGAGGCGAACATCGAGGCCTTCTTCGCGGGACTCGGCGCCTTCGACCATCTGGTGTTCACCGCCGGCGACTGGGGCAATCTGCGCACCCCCACACCGCTGGCCCAGACCGACCTCGAGGCCGCCAAGGGTCTGCAGGATGTCCGCTACTGGGGCGCGGTCAGGGCCATCAAGCACGCGCTGGCGCATATAGCGCCGCAAGGCTCGATCACCCTCACCAACGGCTCGATCGCGCATAGACCGCGCAAGGGCACGCCGCTCTCGACCGCCATGGCCGGCTCGATCGAGCACCTGGTGGTGGGGCTGTCGGTCGATCTTGCGCCGCTGCGCGTCAACTGCGTCTGCCCGGCCGGCATCCGCACCGGCGTCTGGGACTCGATTCCCGAGGACACCCGCGCGGCCACGTTCGAACGGATGACGGCGCGCCAGCCCATTGCCCGCATCGGCGAGCCGGCGGAGGTCGCCGAAGCCTACCTCTATCTGATGCGCGGGACCTACACGACCGGCCAGGTGCTGCTGGTCGACGGCGGCGGCCCGATGCTCTGAGGCCTTGCGTTTCGGAGGCGACGCGCGCGCGTTTCATGCGTTAGGGTGACGTCTGAAGGCAGGAGGCGAGCGCGATGTACAAGCGGATTTTGCTTGCCTACGACGGCTCGCGCGAGGGCGCGATCGCGCTGCGCGAAGGGGCGCTGATCGCCAAGACCTGCGGCGCACAGGTGTTTCTGCTCTCCGTCGTGCCCGAGACGGGCGGGGTGCTCATGGTCGAGGGCGCCCAAGGCGGGATGCTCCCCAAGATGGCGGAAGCCTACAAAGAACAACTCCAGCGCGGCGTCGAGCGGCTCAGGTCGTTCGGGTTCGATCCCGTCGCGCGGCTGGTGGTGGGCGAGCCGGCGCCGACCATCGGCGCCGTCGCCCGCGAGGTCGAGGCGGACCTGGTGGTGGTCGGCCACCGCAAGCAGAGCTTGCTGGCGCGCTGGTGGTCGGGCTCGACGGGCGCCTACCTCAGCGAACACATCCCCTGCAGCCTGATCCTCTGTCGCAACCCGATCAGCGACGAGGCGTTCGAGGCGGCGATGGGCGAGGCGGTAACGGCCTAGGCGCGCGTCTCAGTCCTAGCTGAGCCGGCGATTGGCAGATCCTCCCCCGGTGGTGGAGGATCGGAGCCGAACGCATTTAGCATCAATCGGCCTAATCCTTCAGGTCGCCCTGGAAGACGGCGTCCTGGAAGGCCTCGAAATCCATCACCGCGCCGTCCGGGCAGCGCACTCGAACGTGGCGGCGGTTCTCGCGCACGAAAGCGACGGCGATGCGCGCCGCCGCGCCGACGGTGTCGGCAGTCTGCTCTGACGGGTTGTTCGCTGGGCCGTGCAGGACGATGTACGTCACGCAACTGTCATACAGTACCGCGGGCAGCGGTTACCAGTGTCCCGACTGCGAAGTTCGATGGGGGCCGACCGCGAGGCGGGCGCGAACTTCAAGTCCGGCGCTAGAGCGCCTTGGCGAGTTCCAGCTGATAGGGCGCATAACCGGCGTGCTGGTAGATCTCGGCGGCGCGCCGGTTGCCCGCCAAGACGCCGATCATGATGCGCTTGAGACCCAGCCGCCGCGCTTCATCCTCGCAGGCCGCGATCAGCGCCTGTCCGACGCCCTGTCCCCGCACCGCCTCGACGACGAAGAGCTCGACGATGAAGCCCTCGCGCCGCAGCTCCTCGACGACGTAGAGCGGGGCCTGCTCGATAAGGAAGATGCCCCAGCCGATGGCGCGCCCATCCTGCTCGGCGATGAAGATGCGGCCGCTGCCTTTCGCGACGCGCTCAAGCAGAGCGGCGTACCATTCGCCGGCGACGGCGGAATCCAGCCGGCGGTCGGGCTCGATCGGGTGCTCGAAAGCCTGCGAGCCCTCGACGAAGGAAAGGGCGGCGCGCTTGTCGGTCGCCGGGTCGAAGTCGCGCAGGTGGAAGCTCATCGCGCTCCTTCGCGCACGCTGGCTCGATTGCCAACCCCTCGCGCCGCCTCGTAGAGAACGGGGCAAGCGAGCGCGGGAGACGCAGATGAACCGATACTGGACGCTGTCGGGCAAGCCGCTGGGTGGCTGGCCGGAAGCCGACAGCTTCGTGCTGCGCGAGGGGCCGACGCCGGAGCCCGGTCCCGGCCAGGCGCTGACCCGGACCATCTACGTCTCCCTCGACCCCTACCAGTGGGGCTACAAGAAGCGCGGGGTCGAGCCGCCCGGCGCGCCCTGCCACGCGCGCACAGTCGCGCAGGTGGTCGACAGCCGCATGGACGGATTCGCGCCCGGCGACCTCGTCTTCAACACCAACGGCTGGGCCGAGTATGGCCTGATGGGCGAGGGCGTCGAGCGGCCGGCCTACATGATCCCGCGCAAGCTCGACCCGGCGCAAGGGACGGATCTCGCAGGCCGTTGGCGTGCTGGGCATGTTGGGGCTGACCGCCTACGCCGGCATGGTGCTGCATGTGCGAGCCGAAGGCCGGCGAGACGGCGGTGGTCTCGGCCGCATCCGGCGGGGTCGGCCAGATCGCCGGCCAGCTGGCCAAGCTGCGCGGCGCGCGCGTGGTCGGCATCGCCGGGAAGGAGGCGAAGTGCCGTTTCGTCGTCGAGGAGCTTGGCTTCGACGCCTGCGTCTCGCACCTCTCGCCCGCGATGGCCGCCGAGTCTGAAGGCGGCCTGCCCGGCCGGCGTCGACGTCTACTTCGAGAACGTCGGCGGCGCGGTGTTCGACGCGGTGCTGCCGCTGTTCAACACCGGCGCCCGGATGACCATCTGCGGCCTCATCGCCTCACTACGGCGACCCGGCCGGGACCGACGCGCGCGCCGAGCTGATGAAGAAGGGCGAGGCGATCTTCAAGGAGCGCGGCGTGCAGGTGCAAGGCCTCTTCGTCGGCGACTACATCGCCCGCCATGACGAGATGCTGGCCGAAGTCGGCCCCGCCGTCGCCGCCGGAAAGCTCAAGTACCGCGAGGACATCCGCCAGGGCCTGGAGAGCATCCCGGCCTGCTTCGCCGAGATGCTGCGCGGCGACAACTTCGGCAAGATGCTCGTGCAGATCGCCCCCGACCCGACGCTCTAACCAGCGGGCCTGCGGATGCGGGACCGCCCTATATGACCGCCAAGGTCGCCAAGATCGCCAAGGTGCGCCAAGAAGGGCGCGGCGGTGCGGCCTGGAACCCTTGGCGTCCTTGGCGTTCTTGGCGGTCGAATTGGAAGGCGCCGCCTGTTAGGCGCCGCCGATTTTAGTCAGGGCTCGCTCGAAGAGGCCCACGGTGCGGGCGTGGAGGGCCTCGCCGGTGGGTTTCGGGGCGCGGCCGGCGCAGGCGCGGGCGTAGGTGCCTTCGAGGATGCAGCCGATCTTGTAGCAGGCCAGCACCTCGTACCAATCGGCCGATGAGACGTCGCGGCCGCTCATCTCGGCGTAGCGGGCGATGAACTCGGCACGGGTCGGGAAGCCGGACCAGGGCATGACCGGACCGGTCTCGGCGCCATCCTCCGGCCAGTTGGAGAGCAGCACGCCCAGGTCCACCCTCGGCTCGCCGACGGTCACCAGCTCCCAGTCGACCATCGCCGCGATGGCGCCGGAATCGTAGCGGAACAGCACATTGCCGAAGTGGAAGTCGCCATGGATCAGGCCGGGCCGGTAGTCGGTCGGCCGGTTGTCGTCGAGCCAGCGGCCGATCGCGTCGACGCCTGGGAGGCCGGCGAGACCGGGCCAGCCCGGATGCTCGTGATAGCTCTCCAGCTGTGCGCGCCAGCGGGCCACCTGGCGCTCGAGGAAGCCGTCGGGCCGGCCGAGACCGGAGAGCCCGCGCGCGACGTAGTCCACCCTCGAGAGGGCGGCGATGGCGTCGGCCATCTCCAGCCCCATCCGATGGCGGACCCGAGGATCGCCGGCATGCAGGGCGGGCATCTCGTCGCGCGGGGTGAAGCCCTCGACCGGCTCCATCAGATAGAAGGCCGCGCCGATCACGTCCTCCTCCGGGCAAGCCGCGATCAGCGCTGGATGGCGCACGTCCGTGCCGGCAAGCGCCGCCAGGACGCGCGCCTCGCGGCGCATGGTCTCGTTGGAGTTGGCGCGCAGGTGCTTGGGCGGGCGGCGAAGCAGGTAGGCGCGCCCGGAGCGGTCGAAGCGGAGCAGGATGTTCTGCGTACCGCCGGCCAGCAGCGACGGCTGTTCGATCGGGCCGGACCCAAGCCCGCGCGCGTCCATCCACGCCGTCAGCGCGTCGAGCGGGACCAGGCTCTCCCAGTCCTGGTCGCCGCCTGGGACCGCCGCCTTGCCCGGCTCCGTCACGCGCCTGCCCTCGCCGCTTGTTTTCGAAACGCGTTCCAAGGAATAATCCGAAACGCCAGCCCTCCAAAGGCTTTCAGGTGATGCCTCTCGACATGGCCAAGGCGGCCGAGGACTACGCCCGCGACGGCGTCGTCAAGCTGGCGGGCGTGCTGGGCGAGGCGGCGCTCGCCGACGCCCTAACGGCGTATGAGTGGAGCGTCGCCAACCCCGGCCCTGGCGCGACCAAGTTCAAGCAGCACGCGGCCGAGGCGACCTTCTACAACGACCTCGCCAACCCCCGCTGCCTCGAGGGCTATCGGCCGATGCTAGAGGCCTCGCCGATCCCCGCCCTGATGGCGGGGCTGTGGGGCTCGGGCGACGTCTGGTTCTTCTACGAGCAGGTGTTCCTGAAGGAAGGCGGCGAAACCCGGCGCACGCCCTGGCACCAGGACTGCTCCTACCTCGCCATCGACGGGGCGGACCTGGCGGTCGCCTGGATCACCTTCGACGCACAAGATGCGGAAGATTCGCTGGAATTCGTCCGCGGTTCGCACAAGGGCATCCTCTACGACGGCTCGCGCTTCGAGCTCGACGACGACACGGCGCCGCTGCACCCGGGCGGCGAGCTGCCGCGCCTGCCCGACATCGAAGCAAAGCGCGACGCCTTCGACATCGTCTCCTGGGCGGTCGAGCCGGGCGACCTCATCGTCTTCCACCCAAAGACCTTGCACGGCGGCGCAGCCACCCATCCCGGCAACCGCCGTCGCACCCTGACGCTGCGCTTCTTCGGCGCCGATGCGATCTATGACGCGCGCCCCGGCCGCGCCGGCCCGGCGCTCAGCGGCTTCCACGCCCGCATGCGCCAAGGCGACCCGTTCCGGGACCCCTCCTACCTGAAGCTGCGGTAGCGCAATCCGCAGCCACATCGCCGGCGCCGCTGGCTGCCGCGCACACGCCCTATGACGCCGCCGGCGCGCGCAGCTCGTCGCGCAACTGGGTTTTCAGGATCTTGCCGCTGGCGTTCTTGGGCAGCTCGTCGCGGCGGACGTCGATGACGACGGGGACCTTGTGCGAGGGCAGCAGCTTGGCCACGTGGGCGCGCAGCTCGGCGTGGTCGGCGTCGGCGCCGTCGCGCAGGCGGACGGCCGCGCCCACCTCCTCGCCAAGCACCCGATGGGGCAGGCCGACGACCGCCGCCTCGATCACCGCCGGATGGGCGTACAGCGCGTCTTCGATCTCGACACAGTAAATGTTCTCGCCGCCGCGGATCAGCATGTCCTTGATCCGGTCCATCACGTAGACGAACCCCTCCTCGTCGATCCGGCCGACGTCGCCGGTGTGATACCAGCCGTCGATGAAGGCCTTGGCGTTCGCCTCGGGCTTGTTCCAGTAGCCCTCGACCACGTTGGGGCCAAAGATGCAGATCTCACCGACCTCGCCGGGCGGCAGGGTGTTGTCTTCGGCATCGACGATCTTGATGTCGTCGACCGGGACCGCCAGCCCGACGCTGTCCGGGTGCGCCATGTAGTCCTCGCCCGCGTTGGCGGTGGCCACCGAGGTCGTCTCGGTGGCGCCATAGCCCTGACACCGGGCCAAAAGTTGGGGAAGAGCTGCCTGACCCGCTGAGTGAGCTCGGGCGCGGCCGCCGCGCCGCCATAGCCCATCCCTTGCAGCGATGAGGTGTCGCGGGTGGCGAAGTCCGGGCACTCGAGCAACTGCCAGACCATGGTCGGCACGCCGGTGAGGCCGGTGATCTTCTCCCGCTCGATCAGCTCCAGCGCCTTGGCCGGCGACCAGCGGTACATAAGGACGAGCTTCATGCCGCCTGCGATCGCTGGAATCAGCACCGAGTGCGAGCCGGTGACGTGGAACAGCGGCACGGGCAGCAGGAAGGCGGCCTGCGCGGCGCCGGCGGGCGGCGGGGGCGGCGGCGCGCCGGTGCGCCGCACGACCGCGCGCGCGGCGGAGAAGCCGACGCTGATCAGGTTGGAGATGGCGTTGCGATGGGTGCCGAGCGCCCCCTTTGGACGCCCGGTCGTGCCGGAGGTGTAGAGGATGGTCGCCGGATCGTCCGGCTGGATGCCGTTGTCGGGCGCCGGCGTCTCGGCGAGCGCGGCGTAGCCTGACGCCGGCCCGATCAGGTCCTCGAGCGGAACGGCGGGCCCGAGTGCGCCCTTGGGCGTGCGCACGGCGATGACGGCAAGATCCAGGCCGTCCAGGTACGGCTTCAGCCGCTCAAGCCGCTCGGCGTCGACGACGGCGATCTTGGCCCCGGAGTCGCTGACGCCATAGGCGAGGTCGTCGCCCGTGCCCCAGCCGTTCAACGGCGTGACCACGCAGCCGAGCGCGATCCCGGCCCAGAACGCGATCGACCATTCCGGCAGGTTGCGCATGGCGATGGCGATGCGGTCGCCCTTGGCCGCGCCATAGCGGTCGGCGAGCACGCGGGCGAAGGCGGCGACCGCGCGATAGTGCTCGTCGAACGTCATCCGCTCGTCGTCGTAGACCATGAACTCGCGCGCGCCGTGGGCGCGGCTGGCCTCCAGCAGCAGGCGAAGGTTCGGCGGGGCGTTCTTGTAGACCCGGGTCGGGCGGCCGCGGATCTGGATCGTCTCCATCTCGAACGGCATGCCGGGCGCGGTCAGGATGGCGTAAGCCTCAGGAATGCTGACGGCGGGAAAAGCGGCGGCGTCGGCCATGGGCGACCTCTCGAGCGAACGGGCTTGGGCGGATTTCCAGTACACGTTACGATTATCGCGCGACCATCGCCAGGGAGACCCCGCTTGAGCCGCCGCGAAGACGCCAAGACCGAGCGCCGCCACCGGATCGTCACCGCCGCGCGCGACCTGATCCGCGAGACCGGCGACACGGGGCTCTCCATGCGCGCCATCGCCGCCCGCGCGCACGTCTCGCTGTCCACGCCCTACAACCTGTTCGGCTCCAAGCGGGCGATCGTGCTGGCGGTGCTGGAGGATATCGAGGCGTTCCACACCCGCTTCGCCAGGATGAAGTCGCTGGACGCCATCGAGCGCATCTTCCAGGCGCTGGCGCTTTCGATCCGCTTCTACGTCGAGGACCCGGACTTCTATCGCACGCTCTGGACCGGCGTGTTCGACATGAGCGGTAAGGAGGTGCGCCAGGCGCTGGCGCGGCCGGAACGCGGAGCGTTCTGGCTCTCTCTGGTCAACGCGGCAGCAGCGGAGGGCGCGATTCTACCGGCGATCGACACCGGCCTTCTGATGCGCGACCTCGACTTCGCCTTCGGCGCGGTGATGCTGAACTGGGTGCTGGGCGCGCTCTCGACTGACGAGCTCAGCCCGGCCGCCGCCCACGCCTACGCGCTGGCGCTGGGTGGCGCGGCGACGCCGGCTTGGCGCGAGCCGCTGGCCGCGCGCGTGGCCGCCGCCCAGGAGACGCTTCTGAAGCTCCGCCGGCCAGCCGACGCGGCCTGAGCACGGGTTCGCGGTGGATCCCGCGGCCTAAGGAGCGGCGCCCTTCTTCCCTCGAGGGAGGACGACCATCAGCGACCGCGCGCAGGCATCGCTGACGCGGCTAGGGTCAGCACGTGGCTGTCTACGCGCCCGGAGCGGCCGCCGCGATCTCCGCCACAGCTGGCTGCTGCACAGTTCGGTCAATGAGCGAAGCGCACCCCCCGCGCTTGGTTGGCCGTCAGTTCTTGTACGGGTCCAGGCGGGTGTCGGCGTGAGGGTGAAAAACACGGCGGCCGCGGTGGGCGTGCCGGGGCGCCGCCGCTACCGACCCCCAGAGAGGACATCGCGGCGGCGAGTGCGAGGGGAGGCCCAGCCTCCCCGAGGGGTCTTTCGCTGCTGCCCGCCCTGGACAGGTTGAGCGGCCAGCCGGCCGGCCTGTTGCTGAGCTGGTTGCCCCAGGAGTCGGCATTTGCGCTTGGCTCGCCTTCCGGAGCGGAGTTAACCTTCCGAGGACGACCAGCGGGGGTAACCGGTTGTCGGGGATCTTCCTTTCGTACTCGCGCGGCGACCGACCGCTGGCCCTGCAGATTCTGCAGAACCTGCGCGCCTTGGGCGCTGAGGTTTGGTGGGACGAAGACATGCCCGGCGTCGACTGGCAGGAGTACCTCGCCAACCAAATCAACGAACTCGACGTCGTCCTCGTCATCTGGACGCCGCTATCGACCGCTAGCAAGAACGTGCGGGACGAGGCGCGCCTCGGCCAGAACACCGAAAAACTGGTTAACGTTATGGTGGGGGTGCGAGAGCCCCCGTTCCCGTTCGATCGCGTCAACGGCCTGCCGCTGGACGGTTGGACCGGACGACAAAGCCACAGTGGCTGGTCCCGCCTCGTCAAAACGATTGAGGAGCGTCTCGTCGCCAACAGCGCTGCGCAGCCAGGCGAACTCTCGCGCGCCTTCAGGCGACGCGAGCAGCGCATCGAGCAGAGGCGCCGGGAGGTTTCCGCCGCCGAGGCCGCCTTCGCCGAAGCGCAGACAGTGAACGCCGACACCGGCGAGGCACTGGATAGCGCACGCGCCGAGTGCACGGCGGCGGAGGGGCAGCTTCGCTCGGTCATCGACATGCAAGCGGGTGCGATGCTGATCAAGGCTGCACAACAGCAGCTGGACGCCGCGCTGGCAGCGAGAACGGATGCCGAGCAAGCGCGACATTCGGCTGCCGCGATGCTCGCTGCGGCTTCGAAGCGCCTTTCCACCGCCAAAGCGGAGCTCGAGCGGCTCTTCGTCGATCCGGCGCCAGATCGAACTGGATCGCCATCTCTCGACGCCGGACCACCGCCGTCCTCGCCCGACTCGGTGGCGCCGCCCGCGCCGAAGCCGGAGCCCCGCTCACCTGATCCAACCTCGAAGCCGCGGCCCGAAGCGAGCCCGCGCGCGGAGCCGATCTCAACGCCGCGGCCCGATCCGTCTCAGAACGCCCGTCCCGATCCTCCGACGACGGTCACGAAGAGGCGCGTCCCGATTCTGGTCTGGGTCGTGGGAGGGATCGTCGTGCTGGTAGCCTTGGCGGCCCTGTTTCGCGGGAATCCGGCGCCGGCGCCGGCGCCGGTCGAGTCGTCGAGCGCGCAGGAGACCGATTCCGCCGATGGCGCCGCGTCGTCCGAGGGACCGGCCACTCCATCCGCTGCCGCCACAGCGCCAAGCGCCGCAGCTGCGGCGATCAGCGCAGGCGATCGCGCGGCCAGCGCCGGGGACTCGAAGACGGCGCTCGCCGACTACATGCAGGCCGCGAATCTGGGCGACGCTCGGGCCGAGGACGTGGTGTGCCGCTCTTACTATCAAGGCCCGTCCTTTAGTCCCGATTTGGGTCTATCCGTGAACTACAACAACGCAGCGCACTGGTGCAGGTTAGCAGCGGCCCAGGGTTACTCGGACGCGGAAGGCATGATGGGTGTGTTTTACGAGGAGGGCGTCGGCGTCGGCGAGCCGCGAAACTTCGCAAAGGCCCTTTATTGGTATCGCCTCGCCGCTGCCCAGGGCGACAATTTCTCTCAAGGCGAGCTCGACAACATGTATCGGAACGGCGAGGGCGTGCCCAAGGGCACCCCGCTGCCCTACTAGGACCGAGCGTGGCTCGGACCTCTCGCTTGCGAGAACACCGGCCGGCAAATCGACGCATCCCGGGCCAGTGTCTGCCCTTCGGCGAGGAACCAACGTCCGCTTCCGACCAAACCGGACATTCACGCGGTGCGGCGTTAGCCGCCCGTGTCGGCGTCGGCCGGGCTCTTCCCCTCCGCCAGGGCGATCCCGTCCAGGACCTGCTTCAGTTGGGCAGGATCACGCATAAAGGATCCCATCAAAGTGGCAATCGCCTGCGCGGAGAGCGCAGGTCGGCGTTCCGAAGCAAGCAGGCGCCCAGTGATCTCGCCACATCGCATCCGGGACCAAGGTCACGCTGACGCTTGTGGGCGGCGCGACGAGCTCGCCGTTGCTGGCTGACCATTTTTGGTTGGTGCTCTCCGCGACCTGGCCTAGCCTCGAACTTCGTGGCGAGGCCAAGAAAAGGGTGGACGGTTGAGCGGCTGGACGCTGGGCGTCGTCGGCGGGTCGGGGCTCTATGAGATCGAAGGCCTGAAGGCCGCGCGCAGGGTTAAGGTCGACACGCCATGGGGCGATCCATCGGATGAGCTCCTCGTCGGCGAGTTTGACGGGCTCAAGCTCGTCTTCCTGCCACGGCACGGACGCGGTCATGCGCTGCCGCCGACGGCAATCAACGCGCGCGCCAACATCGACGCCCTGAAGCGCGCGGGCTGCACCGACGTGCTCTCGCTTTCGGCGGTCGGCTCGCTGCGCGAAGATATCGCCCCCGGCGCCTTCGTGCTCGTCGACCAGTTCGTCGACCGCACCTTCGCCCGCGAGAAGAGCTTCTTCGGCCCCGGCCTCGTCGCCCACGTCTCGATGGCGCACCCTGTCTGCCCGCGGCTTGCCGGCATCGCTGCTGACGCGGCGGAAGAAGCGGGCGCCTCCGTCGTTCGCGGAGGGACCTATCTGGCGATGGAGGGGCCGCAGTTCTCGTCCCGCGCCGAGAGCGAGCTCTACCGGTCGTGGGGCTGCGACGTGATCGGTATGACCAACATGCCCGAGGCCAAGCTCGCCCGCGAAGCCGAGCTGCCATACGCCTCTGTCGCCATGGTCACCGACTACGACTGCTGGCGCGAGGAGATCGCCCACGTCGAAGTGAGCCAGGTGATGGCGGTGCTGAACGCCAACGCCGAGACCGCCAAGGGCCTTGTGGTTCGCATGGCCGGAAAGCTCGTGGGCACGCGGCCGCCGTCACCGATCGACACCTGCCTGGACGCGGCTATCATCACCGCGCCGTCCGCACGCGATCCGGCGATGATCGCTAGGCTGAGCTCCGTCGCCGGCCGCGCGCTCGGCGTTCGGACGTGACGCTTCCGATGGATCTCAAGGACGCGATCCGCACGATACCGGACTACCCAGCGACTGGAATCATGTTCCGCGACATCACGACCTTGCTTGGCGATGCGGCGGCGTTCGGGCAATGCATCGACGAGCTGACCGACGCACTCGCCGGTCGGGGCGTCGCGAAGGTCGCCGGGATCGAGGCGCGCGGCTTTGTCTTCGGCGGGGCGGTGGCCGCGCGCCTCTCGGCCGGCTTCATTCCCCTGCGCAAGAAGGGGAAGCTGCCACACACGGCGATTTCGGTGGAATACGAGCTGGAGTACGGCGCCGCAGAGATGGAGATGCACATCGACGGCTGCGCCCCCGGCGATCGCGTCGCCATCGTCGACGACCTCATTGCGACCGGCGGCACCGCGCTCGCAGCGGTCCAACTGCTGCGCCGGGCCGGCGCCCGCGTCGAGGCGGCCGCATTCGTCATTGACCTCCCGGACCTCGGCGGCGCCGACAAGCTCCGCGCGGTCGGGATCGACGTCTCGGCCCTGATCGCGTTCGACGGCCGCTGAATCCGCAACTGCGTGTGCGCACCTTTTCAGCTGCTGCCCGCGCACCTATCGTCCGCTCCAGATGCGGATTCACGGGAGACAAACGCGCACGATCTGGCCGGCGGCCGACGGCTCCGGCGATGTCGAGATCCTCGACCAGACCCGATTGCCGCACGTCGTTGAGGTGGTGCGCCTGTCCTCCCTGGGCGAGGCGGCCAAAGCGATCCGCGTAATGCAGGTTCGCGGAGCGCCCCTGATCGGTGCGACGGCCGCATATGGGGTTTGCATGGCGCTCCGCGACGACCCCTCCGACGCGAGTCTCGACGGAGCCATCCGGAGTTTGCTCGCCACTCGACCGACGGCGGTCAACTTGGCCTGGGCGCTGGCTCGGATTGAGGAGGCAGTTCGCTCTCTGCCGCCGCCGCGGCGTTATGAGACAGCCTGGCGGCGCGCGGCCGAACTCTGCGACAAGGACGTCGAGACGTGCCGCCGCATCGGCGAACACGGCCTCGAGCTAATCCGCAGCGCTGTTCCGAAGCGCCCGGACGGCGTCGTCAAAGTGCTGACCCACTGCAACGCCGGGTGGCTGGCGACAGTCGACCTCGGCACGGCGCTCGCCCCGATCTATCTCGCCCAGGCGGCCGGGCTCGACATCCACGTCTGGGTGGACGAGACCCGACCGCGCAATCAGGGGGCCTCGCTCACCGCCTTCGAACTCGGCCAGCAGGGCGTGTCGCACGCCATCATCGCCGATAACGCAGGCGGCCATCTGATGCAGCATGGCGAGGTCGACCTCTGCTTGGTCGGCTCGGACCGTATCACTCGCCAGGGGGACGTCGCCAACAAGATCGGCACCTATCTGAAGGCGCTCGCGGCCGCCGACAACGACGTGCCGTTTTATGTGGCCCTGCCGGCCTCGACCATCGATTGGTCGCTGAGCGACGGTTTGCGGGAGATTCCCATCGAGGAGCGCGGGCCTGAAGAGCTCACGCGGATCTCCGGCCGCACGGCTGGCGGCGACTTGGTCAGCGTCGGCATAGCGCCCGCCGCCAGCCCGGCACTCAACATTGCCTTCGACGTCACGCCTGCCCGGTTGGTCACCGCCCTGATCACCGAACGGGGCGTGTGCGCCGCCAGCGAAGCGGGACTTCTCTCTCTGTTCCCGGAGCGCGTGGCCTCCGCGATCCGCTAGCGGCCGTATTCCGTATCGCGGGCGGCAACGGAAAGGTGTGATTGTCCGCTTGCCAGCCGAGCCTCGACGTCCTCTTCCGGGGAGCGGTCGCGGACGTGGTTGATCAGCCCAGAAGCGGACGTTGCTGAGCGGCATCCAGTGCGCCGACCTAACGCGTAGACATCCTGAGATTTCGCCGTGGGAGCTTGGCCTGGCGCCGCACCGGGGGCGCGGCCACGGCGAGTGCGCCGATTCGTCGCAACCTGCGCGCTTAACTCAAGTTTCAGCCGCTTGCGCGACAATGGCGCGAGGAGGCGCCTAAGATGGGTGACCTTACGAACGTGCCGCCGTTCGGCATGAGCCCCGTGCTGCCAGCCTTCGACCGCGCGACGCGCATCGCGATCGCGCTGTTCGGCGACGTCGAGGCGAGCGTCGTGCTCGTCGACGGCGACCGCGTCTGGCGCAGCGCTGGACGGTTCGTCGGCACCAGGGCGCCGGCGGACGGCGCCAGGTTCGTCATCGACAGCCACCGGGCGCTCTGGCTCGACGACCTCGCCGCCGAGCCGAGCGTGAGCGCCGAGGCCCATCTGGCCTATGGACTGCCCCGGTTCTACGCCGCCGCGCCAGTGCTCCTGGCGAACGGAACCGCCGCAGGCGCCCTGACGGTGTACGGCGCGGCGCCGCGCGCCCATGACGCGGCGCTGGCCGCCCGGCTGCAGGACCTGGCCGGCGGCATCGGCGACGAGTGCGAGCGCGCGTTCGCCGCCGAGCAGGCCAGGCTGCGCGACCACGAACTGGTCAAGGCGCGCAAGGTGATGGCGGCGTTCGTCGCTTCCGTCCCGATCGAGGCGGTAATGACCGACCGGGACTTGCGCGTGCTGACGGCGACGCCGCGCTGGCTCGACCGGTTCGGCCTGGCCGAGCCGGTGGTAGGCCGCGCCCTTCGCGAGCTCGCGCCCGAGGCCTTCAGCGTCTTTGAGGACGACTTCCGGCGCTGCCTCGTCGGCGAGACGGTGCGGCGCGACCGACTGCAGGTGAACTATCGGGGCCGCAACGGCTGGGTGAACCTGGAAATGACGCCCTGGCGCGACGAGGCGGGCGACGTCGCTGGCGTGATCAGCGCCGCGCACGACGTCACCGATACGGTCGAGGCCATGCGCCAGTCCGAGCGCACCCAGCAGCGGCTGCAATTGGCCGCCGAGATGGCCAACATCTACGTCTACGACATCGACTACCGCCGCCGTCTCGTCGAGTCGGCCGGCAAAAACATCTATCAGATCAACGACGAGAACCGGAAGGCGATCATCGAGTTGGTCTTTACGGACGCCGGCGAACGCTACATCGACCCGCGCGACCGGGCGCGGATCGCAGAGGCGACGCGCCGTTTCGAGGCGGGCGAGCCGTTCGTCGAGGAATACCGCACGCTGCGTCCAGACGGCGCGGAGTTCTGGGTCGCCGAGGTGATGCAGGCGAGCCGCAACCGACAGGGCCGCATCGTACGCGTTATCGGCGCGTCGCAGGACGTCACCGCTCGCAAGCAGGCCGAACAGGCGCTGATCCGGGCCAAAGAAGGCGCGGAGGCCGCCAACCACGCCAAGAGCTCGTTCCTCGCGACCATGAGCCACGAGATCCGCACGCCGCTCAACGGCGTGTTGGGCATGGCCCAAGCGATGGACGCCGGCCTGCTCGAGCCCGCCCAGCGCGAGCGGCTGGACGTGATCCGGCAGTCCGGCGAGACGTTGCTGGCCGTGCTGAACGACGTCCTCGACCTTGCCAAGATCGAGGCCGGCAAGCTGGAGCTGGAGGAGGTCGAGTTCGACATCGGCGCGGTGGCCAAGGGCGTCCACGCCGCTTTCTCGGCGGTCGCCGCGCAGCGAGGCCTTCGCTTTGAGTTCAGCATCACCCGCGCCGCCCGGGGCGCCTACCGGGGCGACGCCACACGGGTGCGCCAGCTGCTGGGCAATCTCGTCTCCAACGCCCTTAAGTTCACCGAGACCGGCCGCGTGGCGGTGAGGGTCGGGCGCCGGGCCGGCGCGCTCGCCCTCAGCGTCAGCGACACCGGCGTCGGCATCGCCCCGGCCCAGCAGGCGACGCTGTTCCGCAAGTTCGAACAAGCCGACGCCTCGACCACCCGGCGATTCGGCGGCACCGGCCTCGGCCTGGCGATCTGCCGCGAGCTTGCCGAGCTGATGGGCGGGCGCATCGAAGTGACCAGCGCTGCGGGCCAGGGCTCGACCTTCGTCGTCGTCTTGCCGCTGCCGCGCGCCGCCGGCGGCTCGACCGTTCCGGTCGCCGCCCCATCACCGCAGGAGAGCGCCCCCTCGTCACTGCGGGTGTTGGCGGCGGAGGACAACCACATCAACCAGCTGGTGTTGCGCACGCTGCTCTCCCAAGCCGGCATCGAGCCGATGATCGTCGGCGATGGCGTTGACGCAGTGGCGGCGTGGGAAGCCGGCGAGTGGGACGTGATCCTGATGGACGTGCAGATGCCGCGCATGGACGGGCCGACGGCAACGCGTTTCATCCGCGAGCGCGAGTTGGCCCAGCGACGCCGGCGCACGCCGATCCTGGCGCTCACCGCCAATGCCATGACCCACCAGGTGAGCGAGTACCTCGCCGCAGGCATGGATGGCTTTGTCGCCAAGCCGATCGAAGTCAGCCGCCTTTTTGAAGCGCTTGAAGCGGCGCTAACTCTAACCGCATCGGATACGGACCTCCCGTCCTCGGTCAAGCTCACCGGCCGTGCCTGACCGACGAGGCGCCCGCGACGGAATGTCCTCGTAGGAAGCGGACGCCGGATGCCCGGAAGCGGTCGTTCGGGGCGTCTACGGACCAGCCAGTCGCCGCATCAAGGCGTCGAGGGCTGGCCACGGGGGGCCGTTGCGTAAGGCCCTGACCAGTTCTTGACCGACTCGGCTCCCGTTCGGGAACTGGTCGCCTGCATCCCAGCGCCACGCCGCGACCATCGCGAGCACGAGGTTCCGGCAGTCGCCAAGCAGGTCTTGGTCAATATCCGCGTAGCGCTCGATGACCTCGTTGGGCACATGGGCGAGATCGAATTCGACTGGTCCACGGCAACACGTCTCGAGGTCGATGAACAGCGGCCCCCTCCTCGTGCTGAGCAGGTTGCCGGGGTGCGGCTCACCGTGCAGCAGCTGCTCCGCTGCGCCGCGGTCGGCGATCGCTCCTCTCAGGCTTTGTAACGTGGCGCCAAGAAGCTCCCGGTCCGCGTCGGCGAGCGCCGGAGTTTGGTCGCGGCTCGCCACGAGTTGTTGAGCCTCCCCGACTCGATCCGTGAAGTGCGGCGCACAGACATCCAGCTTCCGCATGCCGGCATGCAGCCGCTCGAGCGCCGTCGCGTAGTCGGCCGGCGAGACCTGTCCGGGCGTCGTAGGTTCGTAGTAGGTCCACAGCGTGATCACAAAGCCGTCCCGCTCGTAGGGGCGCGGCGCCACGCGCGGCTCGAGGGCAGCCACAGGACAGTCGGTTTGGGCGAGCCGTTGAGCAAGGTCGATTTCGAACTGTGCGACGTGCTGCCCCAGAGGTGCGACCCGGGCGAGGACCTCACAGGGCCGCAGGCGCACAGCGAGCTTGTTTGAGTTCTGGAGAACGACCGCATCGTCGACTGTCAGGCCATGCGCCGAGGCCGTCCACATTGCCGAAGCCACCGCACGCGTCACCTCAGAGACCTGCAAGGGACGCTCCGTCTTCACCCACAGGCGCGGGTACTACGGGACCTGGCGTTTGCTGTCACTCGCCCACCGGCCCGACGGCAAGGTTCAGCTTAGGGTCGTAAGGGACAACAGCGGCCGGACGGGAAGCGGACCTCCGCTGTGACCGCTCTGAAGTCTCAGTCAGGAGCGGACATCGAAGGGCGCCAAACAATCTACTCCGCCGGGGCGGGCGGCAGGACGGCCTCGACGCCGTGCGGGCGGTCGATCTTCCACATCGGAATCTCCAGGTGGAAGATGGCGGCCTTGTCGCGCAACGGGATCAGCACGATGGCCACCGTGCGGTCGCGCCCGCACATCTTCAGCGGCCAGACCTCGATCCAGGCCTTGGAGACGTCGAGCTTGTCGCGTTCGGATTCCTGCTGGGGCGCGAGGCGCACGTTGATGCGTCCGGCCTGCGCCGCCGCCGGCGCGTCGCCGGGCGCGGGGAGCGCCACTTGTCCGGGGCGAGCCGCGACATAGACGTCGTCGAGCTCGTGGGTCTGGCAGCTCTTCGGAACGTCGGCGCCGGCCTCCGCGAGTAGGATGGGCCAAAGGTTCTGCTGCAGGCCCGGATCGGCCAGACTGTCGCCGGGCACGGCCGCCGCCATGCGCCAGGGCGGCGTGCCGGCCAGACGGATGGCGTTGAGGTTCTGGATCGAGCTGCGCCCGCAACCCGTTACTCGGACGCGCGCGTGCACGGCGGCGATGTCCGAATGCCCGGCGACGTTGACCAGCTCGAGCGAGACCGGCTCGACCTTGGCCTCGGCGCAGATCGGGACGCCGCCGTACTGGGCTTCGGCGCCGAGCGCGGTCGTCCTGATCAGCGCCTCGAAGGCCGGGCGCTCCTGCGGGTGCACGACCTTGGCCGGCGGTGCGGCGACGGCGACGGCGATCAGGGCTGCTAGCATCACCGGCGCAGTCTAGCGCAGGCGTCGTCGCGCCGATATGGCGCGCGGAACACGCTCGCTCGGTTAGCCGCGACGCGACCTCGGCGAGCGCTCAAGCGTCCACTCGACGTCGGCGCGGTCGAGGCCGTCGCACGTCTCCGCCATCCAGAGCAGGAAGACCGTGAGGTCGCGGTCGATCGCCTCCTCGTCGAGCGGCCGCGGCTCGTAGCGCGGCCAGAAGCCGTAGAGGATGGCCATCGAAGGGCAGCCCCGGCCGAAGTCTCCGAGCTCGACGGCGTAGAGATGGCCCGACGTCCCGCGCCAGTACTTCCGCCCGGCGCGGAAGCCGAGCGCGCGCTCCAGCGCCTCGGCGACCTTGGGGCGGACGTCGAGCTCCTGCTCGAAGATCAACGGGTCGGCGCGCAGCGCGGCTAGCTCATCGTGCGTCGGCTCGACGAAGATCATGGGCTCGCTCCAACGACGCGGCCCAGGAAGGAGACGACGTCGCCGGCGATGTCCGGGCCGCGGTCGTCCTGCAGGAAGTGCGCGGCGCGGTCGTAGGTCTTCGGGCCCTCGGCGTGCGGGAGCTGTTCCTTCATGCGGTTGGCATACTCGATCGGGAACACCTGATCCTCGGGCGCCCAGAGGAGCTGGATCGGCGTGGCGGCGAGCTCGCCCAGCCTGGACTGGATCATCGCCATGTCGGCCCACCCACGGTCGCCCGGCCGCATCGGGATCGTGCGCGGCCAGGTGAGCGTCACGGTCTCGGAATCAGGCTCGTCGTAGACGTGGTGGTAGCCGGCGGTCTCGTCCGGCGTCATGCCGCGGCGCGTGGTGCGCGACGGACCGCCGTGCGAGAGCGTCTTGCGGCGCTTGAGGAAGAACGGGCCGATCATCGGCGCGTGCCAGGTCGTCCACGGCCGGGGCGAGGTGTGGAAGCGGCCGCGGTAGGTGGTGTCGAGCCAGGTGTTCATCAGGACCAGCGCCGCCAGCCGATCGAGCCGCTGCAACGCCGCGCCGACGCCTTGCGGCCCGCCCCAGTCCTGACCGACGACCGCGAAGCCGCGCAGGTCCAGCTGGTCGATCAGCGAGACGAGGTCGGCGATGTGGTGGGCGAGGCTATAGGCGGCGTCTAGGCGCGGCTTGTCGGAATAGCCCGAGCCGATGCAGTCCGGCGCGATCACCCGATAGCCGGCCGCCGTCAGCGGGTCGACGAAGTCGCGGTAGAGGAAGGACCAGGTCGGATTGCCGTGCAGCAGCATGACCGGGCGGCCGCGCCGTGGTCCCTCGTCGAGGTAGGCCATACGCCGGCCGTTCACCCAGACGCCGGCCTGCGTCCAGCGATAGAGCGGCTTCAGCCAGCCCGGCTTTTCCAGCATGCGCCTACGTACGCGCAGGGCGCCTGCCCTGTCACGCTCGCCCTCAGCTCAGGAGCCTGCCAGGCCCGCACCCGCGACCGTCGAAGCCTTCGTCAGCGCCGTCGATGCCGGGCGTAACTATAAAGTCCCGCGCTGTAGCCGAGAATAAGTAAAGTTGCGCCTATGACTTCAGCAAGGTAACACATTGTGCCGCCCGCAAGCCTCGGCAAGTTCAACCCAATAGAACTCATCCCCGACTTGATAGCTATAACATAACCTCTGACAAATATGGCAGTTGCGATAAGCCAGAGGAAGAGCCACTCAACGCCAAGCTCTACAAGATATTGATTTCCCAAGAGCGCAAGACTACACGCCATAAACACAGCGGTGAAGCCCGTTAGCATATTGATTGCCCGATGCTTGTGCGTAGAGTTTCGGATAACGCTTTCGGGATTGATCGACATCGCGACGAAGATCAGCCCTGCAAGCGCCGCCGCGCCGCCACCCACCATGAGAAAGAAGTTATTCCATTGATCCAGCACAAGATATTCCTCAGTTCTACTTATAGGACGGGTCTGGAGCTTGGACGCTCAGAGCTATGTTCAATAATAAGCGAAGCCGGGCTCTCCAGTCACTTTTCGATACTGGGCTAGCTGATGGCGACGGCGGGGGACGTCGCACCCTCATGTCTCGCCTCCCGTGCGAAGGGCTCGTCGCAAGGGTCGGCTCCGGGTCGATAGGGGCCACAGAGGGCCGGCAGCCAGCCGATCTCGCCCAGGTTATGGGTAGACCGCTATGCCGGCGCGGTCGCGCGTTTGCTCTTCGCAGTCGCCGGCGGCGGCCCGTCGGGCCGGTAGTTCAGCTCGATGTTCGCGCCGTTCGGGTCGCGGATGTTGATCTGCCGGATCTGCGTGTTGGGGATGTCGACCGCCTGATACTTGACGCCCGCCGCCTTCAGCCGGGCGAGAATCCCGTCGTAGTCGTCGATGCGGAACGCGAAGTGGTCGAGCGCCGCCTCGCGCGACGGCAGCTTCGGCTTGGAGAGCTGCACCAGGTGCACGACGGCGGTGTCGCCGGCATAGAGCCAGGCGCCGCCCATCGGGAAGTCCGGCCGCCAGCCGGGCTTCAGCCCCAGGATGTCGCGGAAGAAGGCGACCGTCTCCTCGAGCCGGTCGGTGCCGATGTTGATGTGGTCGATGCCGCGGATGGTCATGGCGCTCTCCGGTGGAGCGGGCACGATATCAGGACCCGGCGCTGGCTGGAACTTCGTTGGCCTGGGGGGCGGCCGCCTCAGCCGCGGCGCGGCGGGCGGCGCCGATCCGCCGCGCCCGCGCGGCGTACCAGAACGTCCAGCCGAACAGCAGGCCGGTCGAGACATAGCCCAGCACAGGGTTGATGGCGAGGAAGGTCGGGATCGAGACCTTGAACACCAGATAGACCGCAATCGCGGTCCGGGCGATCAGGCCGGCGCCCCAGACCAGCGTCATCATCCGCATGGTGCGCTTGAAGAACGGGTTGTCCCGCAGGGACTGGAACTCGGCCGCCTCGCCGGCCTGGTTGTTGCGGTTCATGCCGGCGCGGGCGAGGTGATAGATCAGCGGCTGGCCGATCGCGATGGAGCCCAGGAAGATGGCGCCGATGACGCCGGTGACCAGGTTCTCGCGCAGCTGCAGGAACTTAGCGCCGCCGCCGCCGAGCAGCGCCAGGAGCGAGAACGCGATCCCGGTGATGATGAGCAGCGACACCGCATCGATCCGCCGGGCGCGGACGAACTGGTAGATGCTCCAGATGATCGGCGGAACGGAGGAGGCGACGAGCGCGCCGACATCGCCCAACCGCTTGTCGGTCAGCTGGTAGATGACCAGCGGCAGGACGCCGTTGACGAGGATCTCAAGCCCGTAGCCTGGTCCGTTCTGCCGGATCCCCGCCCACAGCTGCTCCAACCGGGAGGCCATCGTCCCGCTCAGCCCCCTGCGACGGCCGCCGGCGCCCGCGCCCCCAATCTGGCGACCGTGCCGTCGAGCCAGGCCAGGAGATCGGCGACCACCTCGGCGCGGTTGGTCTCGTTCAGCATCTCGTGCCGGCCGCCGGGGTAGACCTTCAGCGTCACGTCGAGGCCGGCGGCGCGATAGGCGTCGATCAGCGGCGTCAGCCGCTGGAGCTTCTGATTGATCGGGTCCTCGTCGCCGACGAACACGTAGATCGGCACGCCGCGCCTGATCTTGGCCAGCGCCGCCGGGCTCATGTCGCGCTCGCGCAGCGCGGCGAACGATGCCGCCGACGCGGGCGCAAAGCGGATGCCACAGAAGGGGTCGGCGATGTACTTGTCGACCTCGACTTCGTCGCGGCTGAGCCAGTCGTAGTCCGTGCGCGGGTTGGCGTAGCCGCTGTTCGGCCCGCCGGGGCTTCGCGGACCGGGGCCCGCCGTCCCCGAGAGCACCAGGGCGTCGATGAGGTCCGAGTGGTCGAGGATGTAGGCCTGCGAGAACATCGCGCCCATCGAGTGGCCCATCAGGATCAGCAGCAGGCCCGGGTTCTCCGCTCGCGCCCGGCCGCTTAAGGTCGCCATGTCGTCGATCGCCGCCGGCGCGCCGCCGGGGCCGAAATCGCCGAGGCTGGCCATGCCGCTGGTCAGCCCGTGCCCGCGATGATCAGCGGCATAGATCAGGTAGCCGGCCTCGACCAATGGCTCGAGCGGCTCGCGGTAGCGGCCGCTGTGCTCGCCGGCGCCGTGCGCCAGCTGCAGCACCGCCTTCGGCTTTGCGTCCGAGTTCCAGCGGAAGCCGGCAAGGCCCGCGCCGTCGGCGCCCTCATAGCGGAAACGCAGCTCCTGGACGCTCATCGCCGGCTTCTCCTTCAACGCCCGTCGCCAGCAATTGCCCGCAACTGCGTCACCGCTGCAAGCGCCGTCGGACACGCTATCGTTACGCGGGCCTTGGCGCGGGCGCATCCGCCACTACTTGTCGAGCGGAACCTTAAGCGGAGGGCGCGCGTGGCTGATATCCCCTATTCGACCGCGCTGATCGTCGGGGCCGGCCCCGGCATCAGCGCCTCTCTGGCCCGCGCGCTCGCCGGCGCCGGGCTAAAGGTCGGCCTCGCCGCGCGCAACACCGACAAGCTGGCGGAGCTCGCGACCGAGACCGGCGCGGCGACCTTCGCCGCGGACGCCTCGGACCCGGCCGCGGTCGCCAAACTGTTCGACGCGGTCGACGCCAAGCTCGGGACGCCCGATGTCGTCGTCTTCAACGCCGCCGCGCGGGTGCGCGGACGCATCGCCGACATCGACCCGGCCGACCTCAAGCGCGCCATCGACATCTCCGCCTTCGGCGGCTTTCTGGTCGTGCAGCAGGCGGCGCGGCGCATGCTGCCGAAGGAGCACGGCGCCATCCTGATCACCGGCGCAACGGCCAGCGTGAAGGGGTTCCCACTCTCGTCAGGCTTCGCCATGGGCAAATTCGCGCTGCGCGGTCTTGCGCAGAGCGCCGCGCGCGAGCTGGGGCCGCAGGGCATCCACGTCGCCCACTTCGTCATCGACGGCGGCGTGCGCAGCGCCAACCGCGCCGATCCCGCCGATCACCCCGACAGCACGCTCGATCCCGACGCGGTCGCCGAGGCCTACCTCGACGTGCTCCGCCAGCATCGCAGCGCCTGGAGCTGGGAGATCGAGCTCAGGCCCTGGGTGGAGCGGTTCTAGGACCCGCTTGACGGCTGCGCCGCAACCGCATGACATCGCCGGAAAGGAGGGCCGCCGATGCCCGAGCTCAAGCACGTTCCGGCCGATGTCTCGCCCGACGTGATCGTCGAAGCGCTGACGACGGACGGCGCGTTGATCATCGACCGCGTGCTGGACGATGCCGGCATCGCCAAGGTCAGGGGCGAGGTCGACCCCTACATCGACGCGACCGGCTATGGCCGCGACGCGTTCTCGGGCTTTAAGACCACACGCACCGGCGCGCTGGTCGCCCGCTCGCCGGCCTGCCGCGAGCTGATCATGCACCCGCTGATGCTCGCCGCCTGCGACGGCTTCCTGCTGCCGGCGTGTGATCGCTACCAACTTCACCTGACGCAAGTGATCCGCATCCGGCCGGGGCAGCCCAAGCAGCCG
This sequence comes from uncultured Alphaproteobacteria bacterium, assembly GCA_963794315.1. Lineage (GTDB taxonomy): Bacteria > Pseudomonadota > Alphaproteobacteria > Caulobacterales > Caulobacteraceae > Poindextera. The sequence continues at coordinate 1,659,154 of CAWCDF010000002.1, read as the reverse complement.
CTGCATCGCGACAAGCTGGCGTGGGGCGGCTACCTGACCGGCATCGAGCCGCAGCTCAACACCATCTGGGCGATGACCGACTTCACCCGGGCGAATGGCGCGACGCAGGTCGTGCCCGGCAGCCCGTCGTGGCCGGACTCGCGGCGGGCGACGCCCGAGGAGGTGGGGTATGCCGAGATGGAGCGGGGCTCGGTCCTGGTCTACTCGGGCTCGGTGATCCACGCCGGCGGCGAGAACACGACAGCTGAGGATCGGATCGGCATCAACCTCACCTATTGCCTGGCGTGGCTGCGGCAAGAGGAGAACCAGTACCTTTCGTGCCCGCCGCACATCGCGCGAACGCTCGACCCCAAGCTGCAGACGCTGCTGGGCTATGCCATGGGCAGCTACGCGCTGGGCTATTTCTCCCCGCCCCTGCCGCCCGGCGAGGGACCCGAGGGCGTCCCGCCGCAGTTCGCGCTGGGCGAGAAGGTGCAGCCGGGCTGGGATGACGGCCTCTACGAGCAGGTCACCGAGCGCTTGAAGAAGAAAATGGACGCGGCCTGAGACGGCTGGTCGCCGCCGCTTTCCCAATACCGCTCATCCCCGCGAAAGCGGGGACCTAGGCTTTTTGGGTGTTCTTGGATGCCTTGCAAGCCTTCCGCGGTTCAGATTCAGCAACAAAAACACCTGGGTCCCCGCTTTCGCGGGATGAGCGGGCGAATGGGCTGTGTTGGATATACCCCACCCCGTCATCACCATCTTCAGCGCCCCGTTCTCTAGCCCCCCAGCACGCGCGTGCGATAGGCGTCGGTGAAGAAGTCCGGCGGCAGCGCTTCCGGACCGGCCATGATGGCCGCGGCGAAGGCCCTGACGCTCGGGTCGGTCGCGGAGCGCTCGAACAGGCGCTTGCGCCGCTCGCGCGCGGCGGTATCGAACTCCATGTCGAGGGTCGCTTGCAGACTGGCGACGAACCGTAGGCGCCGCATGCGCTCGCGCCGGTCCTCAGCGTAGCTGGCGAAGGACAGCGCCCCCCAGTCGTCAGTCGACTTGAGCAGGTCGCTGACGATGCGCACGTCGCGGTAGGTTATCGAGAGCCCGAGCCCGATGATCGGGTCGTTCCAGCCGGCGGCGTCGCCGACCAGGACCGCGCCCTTCGCGAACGGCTCGTCGGTCCAGGAGTCGTTGTTGAAATAGCTGAACAGAGGCCCGGCCGGCTGGCCCGCGACCACATGCCGGTTCTCCGGACTGGAGGTCATCGCGAAGGCGTCGAGGAAGCGGCGCGGTCCGTCGGATCCGCGGAACCGCTGCGCCTGATCCAGCGCATAGCCGCCGTAGATGCGCGCGCGGCCGCCGCCTTGCGGGAAGACCAGGAAACCAAAATCGCCCTCGGTGCCGATGGCCTGGAGATCGGGATCCCAACCCTCCACGCCGTCCACCAGCAGCCCGGCGAACCAGTGGTGCGGCTTGTCCTGGTGCAGCGGAACCCCGATCGCCTCGCGCACCTGAGATGTGCGCCCATCGGCGCCGACCAGCAGCCGCCCGCCGGCCTCGCGCCGCTCGCCGCCGATCTCGTAGACCACGCGCGGCGCACCTCCAGCCGCGACCTCGAGCACGTTCACGCCGCGCAGGGCCTCGGCGCCGGCCGCCTTTGCGGCGTCGAACAGCGTCTGGCAGTGGATCGGATGGCGCAGGCAGAGCGGCCCCGGCACGCCTTCCGCAAAGGCGCCCAGCGGTATGGCGAAAGCCTCGGCCGCCTTCGGCTCCAGCGACTCGTCGTAGCTCACGTGCCGCGACACGTGGTGCCCGCCGGCGGCCATCAGGGTGTCGTAGAGCCCCAGCCGCTTGGCCTCGGCGACGCCCCAAGGCGCCATCCACTCGCCCCGCACCTTGTCCTCGTAGACCTCGGACGCCTCGAGCAGGAGCACCGACGTTCCGGCGCGCGCCATGACGGTCGCCAGCGCCGAGCCGCCGATGCCGCCGCCGACGATGAGGAGATCGTAACTGTTCAAACGCGCCCCCGAGTGTCCGACCGCCCGCACCCTTTCCTACCGGCCACACGCTGTCCAGCGCAGCGCCGCGTTAGATCCTCCACCGTAGGGGGAGGATCTGGGCGCGTTGCCCGCGGAAGCCCGGCGGGCCATAGATGGCCGCGTTCAAACGGGAGGGAGGAGCCGCAAATGGCCAAAGTGCTCATTACGGGCGCCAGCAAGGGGATCGGTCGGGAGGCGGCGCTCGTTCTGGCCCGGGCCGGGCACACCGTCGTTGCGGCGATGCGCCGGCCAGCCGAGAGCGAACTCGCCGGCATCGCCGCGCGCGAGGCGCTGCCGATCACGGTTGCCGAGCTCGACGTCGACAGCGACGCCTCGGTCGCCAGGCTGTTCGGCTCCGACGTCGCCAAGCCCGAGAGCATCGACGTCCTGGTCAACAACGCCGGCATCTACTCGATCAACGCCGTCGAGGATGAGACGCTGGAGCAGTTCCAGGCGGTGATGAACACCAACTATTTCGGCACGCTCCGCTGCATCAAGGCGGTGGCCGCGGCGTTCCGCAAGCGAAGGAGCGGCCTTATCATCAACGTGACCTCGATTGCCGGGAAGATCGTCGGCATGGGGGCGGGGGCCTATTCGGCGTCGAAGTTCGCAACCGAGGGCATGAGCGAGGCGCTGGCGCAGGAGATGGGCGCCTTTGGCGTGCGCGTCGCGGTCGTCGAGCCCGGCATCATCGCAACGCCGATGACGATCGAGAACCTGCCGAAGGTGAAGGACGGCACCGCCTATCCGCACGGCGGACGCATGCGCGCTTTCTATGCCCCGACCGCCGTTTCCGGGCCGCCGCCCTCGATCGTAGCGGACGCGATCCTGGACATTATCGACGGCAAGATCACCGCCTTCCGCACGCCGTCCGGGCCCGATGCGCAGCCGTTCCTGGACCTCCGCGCAAGCCAGACCGACGAGCAGTGGATCGCGCTCTCGGACACCCTCGACGACGACGTCTACTTCGACCGCTTCCAGGCCATCTCCGGCCTGGACCTCCGCCCCCCGAAGGGGTGAGCCGTTGAGCGGGCTGGGCGGCGACTCAGCTTCTGACCGCCAAGGACGCCAAGATCGCCAAGGGGGTTCGTCGACGCGCCGTGCTCGTCCTTCACCGTCGTGGCCCGGCTTGTCCGGGCCACCCATGATCACCCTGCGATGTGAGTGTGCATAGGTCCCCCGCATTCCGCTGCGCTACAGCGGGGATGACGGAAGGAGCAGGCGCTGCAGGGCTCGGATCCCTTCGCGACCTTGGCGTCCTTGGCGGTCAGATAGGGCGGTGCGGGCCTACCGCAGATGCTCGGGGAGTTCGACCCACTCGCCGAGGCCCTCGGTGGTCTCGGGCAAGGTCTTGAGGAGGTCGTAGAGGCCGAAGGTCTTCAGGTTGGAGCGGTAGTTGGCGAACGCCTTGCGCCACCACATGCGTTGGCGGAGCTCCTCGGGCGTCAGGTCTGCCTCGGTCGCGCCCTTGCCGCCGAGCTCGATGCGGGTGGGAAGCTCGTTGCGCGCCCCGCCCTGCCAGTACGCGGCCCCCATGCCGACGAAGTAGACGATGGGGACCATGGTCATCATGGCGAACTCCTCGACGAACGTGTCGTAGGCGTAGTCCTTGTAGAGCGACGTTGCGGCCATGAACTGGTCGTAGAAGGCGCGAAGGACCGTCTGCAGCCCTTCGCCCGAATAGACCTCGGGCAGGACCGAGCCCGAGCTCATCAGATAGGCGAGGTCGGAGGGGACCGGCCCGCGGAACAAGAGCTGGAAGTCGATGCAGAGCCAGCCGTCCGGGTAGTCGGCCGAGGCCTCGCAGAAGAAGATGTTGTCGCCTCGGAGGTCGCCGTGGCTGAGCGTGCAGGTGGCGCCGTTCTCGGGCCGCGCGCGGCGGAAGAAGGCGTCGATCTTGCGGGTGAAGAGCTCGGCGAAACCCGGCCCGATGTAGGCGTCCCAGGTCGGCGCGCCGACCACGGTCGAGCCCTTGGTCGCCGTGAACCGGTCGAACAGCTTCGCCCCGCCCGGCATGACCGCTTTGTAGATGGCGAGGTTGGCGTCCGAGGCCCAGAAGTCGACCCCGAGCGCCTCGAGCTGGGCGGCCTTCTCGCCCCCCTCGCAGCCCTCCCACGCGACCGCGACTTCGACCATCTTCGGCAGCATCGACATGACCTCGGAGAGCGTCATCTCGTTCTCGTGCACCTTGTGCTCGGCGAAGCTGTCGGCGTCCTCCATGATCAGCGCCCAGCGGTTGTCGGCGTGGTCGAAGGCGGCCAGGTGGGTCTTCGGGCGCGGATAGAAGCCGGCCTGCGGGAAGGCGTAGGCCTTGATGTCCTTGACGAACATCGCCTCGATCGCCTCGCGCGGGAGGATTTCGAACGGCGGCCAGGCCTTGACCACGAATGAGTCCTGCACCCCGCTCGCCTCGCGGTAGGCGCACTTCACCTTCTTGATGGCCGAGAAGTAGCCGGCGGTCATGCCGACGCCGCACTCTTCCTGGGTCACGACCACGTCGGTGGCGGCGATGTGGCCGCTCGCTCTGAGCGCCTCGGTCATGAATCGCGCGTCGATCTCGTCGAGGTGCTTCGGCAGCACAAACTCTGGGATGTCGACCGACATGGGGCTCTTGTCCTCCGGCGCAACGTCAAGGCTCTATCGGCCCCTGAGCGGTCATACACCACAGGCCGACCGGGCCGCCAAGCTCGGCTAAAGAGTCAGGTCTCGCTCGCGGCCTTCGCCCTGGCGCGCTCGCTGGCCAGGGGGTGCATGGCGCCCGCCCCGGCCGGCCACTCGCCGGGCCGGGTCTTGATCCGGCTGGAGATCGCCTGCGCGTGAGGGCTTAGGGCCGCCCAGATCTCGTGCGGCATCGAGGGCCTGAACATCGCATCGTCGAGCCACGGCGCGCCGTACTCGACGTTGGGCATGGCGCGGATCTCGCGGCTGAGGTTGGGCGTCGCGCCATGCCACGCACGCGTGTCCCTGATGACGCCGGCCCCGGCCGGGGCGCCGACCAGGGTCGAGAGCCGCATCCACATGGGCTCGGCGCCTTGCGTGGGCGGGCTGTCCGGCCGCACCTGCGTGCCGGGGATCTGGCGGATCGGGCCGTTCTCCCAGGTCAGATCACTCATCAGGAAGTTGATGGTGATGCGCGGCGGCGTGCGCACGAAGATCAGCTGCCGGGTCTTGTGGTCGAGGTCGGCGGCGCGCAGCTCCACGCCCAGACGGGCCGCCTGCTCCAACCGGCGCTGCGGCAGCTGGTATTCCTCGCGCGCGTCGGAATGCAGCGTCTGGTATTCGATCGCGCCCGGCAGGCAAAGATCGCCGCCGGCCCCGACCACCCAGTACTCGCCGCCGAACAGGCTCTCGAGCAGCGGCGTCGTCGTCGGGCGATCGATCATCGACGCCCAGACCGCATCGTGCAGCAGATGGCGCGAGGCCGACGAGGTGCCGTAGCTGTAGCGGTGCGGGAGGCGGTTGGTCTCGGTTACGTACTTGCGGCCGCCGGGACCCGGTATCGCCAGAATCTGGCTGAGCGCGCGGGCGCTCGCCTCGCGGAAGGCGGCCAGCGCCTCGGCGTCCAGCAGGTCGCGCACGACCACGAAGCCGTCGCGGAAGAAGATGCGGCGGGCGCGCTCGATCTCGTGCGGGGCGAGAATCTCCAGCCCCGGCATGCCGTTGCACCGCCGCAGGCGCTCGCGCAGGGCCGAGACCTCCGGATCGTCATAGACCCGGTGCTTGGGCGCGGTTGGATCGCCGGCCGAGAAGCCTTCGGTGCGCACCAGCGGGCGGCCGTCGTCGTCCGACGTCTCGTTCGGCGGCGTCGCGGCGCACCAGCCGACATCGGTCTCGCCGAAGACCTGGACCTTTTTGCGATCGATCACGTCCCGACTCTCGCCATTGCGCCCCGGGGCAGGTTATCGGCCACAAGTTATCGGAGTTCCCCCTGAGTCCGAAAGTCGCCTGAGCCGGCCGCCGGCCAAGCTTGACAGTGAAGATCGGCGGTGGACGGATGATCGGCTGACAAGAACGAGCGTTGGAGGACGCCATGATCGCCGTACCGGCAAGCGCCGAGGACATCACCGCTGCGTGGCTGAACGCCGCCGCGCCCGAGCTTTCGGGCGTCGCGTCGGTGAAGGCCGAGCGGCTGGGCGAAGGCGTGGGCATGACGACCGAGATCTATCGGCTCACGCTGGGCTATGGTGACGGCAAGGCCGGGCCAAGGACGCTGGTCGCCAAGATCCAGGCCTCCATCCCCGCCATGCGCGACCTGGCTAACGCCTACGGCCTCTACGAGCGCGAGGTCCTGTTCTATAGCGAGATCGCCAAGACAATCTCCATGTGCTCGCCGCGCTGCTACGTGGCCGCGGTCAACCCCGAGACCCACGCCTTCGTGCTGGTGATGGAGGACCTCGACAAGACGCTGCCCGGCGACCAGGTGGCGGGGCTCACGCCGGCGCAGCTCAAGGTCGCCATCGACCAGGTCGGCGCGCTGCACCAGCGCTGGTGGGACCACCGCGAACTGAAGGCGCTGGAGCACAAGGTGCAGCCCTTCGGCACGCCGCCCTACTGCGACTTCAGCGCCAGGCACGCCGCGGGCTGGGAGACCTTCGACGCCTGGCTGGAGGGCCGCTGCTCGCCGGAGCTCCGCCGCGTCGGCGCGCGCATGTGCACCGAGCTCGACCGCATCGCCGAAGACATGGCGAAAGAGCCGCGCACGATCTGCCACGGCGACTTCCGCGCCGACAACCTGATGTTCACCGGCGGCGACGGGGTCGAACCGGGCCTGACCTGCGTCGACTGGCAGATCGCCATGCAGGCGCGCGGGCCGTTCGACATCGGCTACATGATGTCCGGCAGCGTCAACGCCGACGTGCGGCGCGAGCACGAGGCGCCGCTGCTGAAGGGCTATCACGACAAGCTCGTCGCCTCGGGCGTCACGAACTACGGCTTCGACGAGTGCCTCTACGACTACCGCCGCGCGCTCTTGATCGGGATGACCTACCTGTCGCAATCGGGCGCCGTGGCCGACCTCACCCACCCGCGCACCGAGGCGCTCTACGACGCCGGCATGAAGCGCATCGACGCCGCCATCCACGACCACGGCCTGGCGGAGTTCGTGGACTAGGGACCAACTTCACTACACCCGCTCATCAGGCTTGCAGCGAAACGCCACCGCCTCAACAAGGTCTTCCGCGCCCCGGGGCGGGTGGGTAGAGAGCGGGCATGAGCTTGACTGAAACACTGGCCATTCCGCTCACGCCGCTCGCCCCCGGGCGGTGGACGAGCCTCGCCGGGCCGGAGTGGAGCAATCCGGGCGGCGGGCTTTGGGGCGGCTATGCCATCGGGCTGTGCATTCGGGTGCTGGAGAGCGAGCCGGAAGCGCTGGGCGAGGCGCTGTCGCTGACACTGACCTATGCCGAGGGGCTGCCGTCTGGCGAGCTCGACATCCGCACGCGGCGGATCCGGCAAGGCGGCTCAGTCGGCGTCTGGGAGGTCGAGCTGCTGGCGGCGGGAACCGACCGGGTCGGCGTGCACGCCGTCGTCACCATGGCGCGGCGGCCGAAGACCCCGGACTTCGCCTTCGCCAAGATGCCCGCCGCCCCGGCGCCCGAGACCCTGCCGAGCCCGGAGATGCCGAATTCGCACTACGGCGCCGGCGCCTTCGAGCGGCGCCCCTTGGAGGGGTTTCCGCCGACGCCGTCCGGCGATTCACGCTCCCTCACCTGGGCGCGCTCGCGGCGCGGGCCGCTGGACAAGGCGCTCCTGGGCATGATGACCGACAACTCGGCGCCACGGGCGATGTACGCGCTCGGGCCGGCGGTCATGACCACCACGCTGTCGCTGACGGCCTATCTCCACGCCACCGTCGAGGACCTCGCCGAGGTCGGCGACGACTTCATCCTGGTCGAGTGCGAGGGCCGGGTGGGCGGCGGCGGCGCCTCGGACGAACGCTCGAGTTATTGGCGGCGCGACGGCAAGCTCCTGGCCACCAGCGAGCAGCTAGCCTGGTACAGGGAAGTGCGGCGGAGTTCGCCGGAGTAGCCGCAGGCGGGATCCGTACCCGAGCGCACCCGAGCGCCCGCATGCGCTAGCGCGACGAACGCGCTTTGGCGAAGAGCGCCGACCCGGCCTCGTTTCCGAGCGCGGCTCCGACTGCTACGAGTAGGAGCCAGCTACCGAAAGGCCGCGCCATGCCTGCCTTCGCCGCCGTTCTCGACGCCTACACCAAACGCGCCGAGGCGCTGGAGCGCGGCGGCGGTCCCTATGCGAAGGGGATCGCCTGGGTGGAAGGCAAGCTCACGCCCGTCGCCGAGGCGCGGATTCCCCTGCTCGATCAGGGGTTCCTGCATTCCGACCTGACCTATGACGTCGCCGGAGTGTGGAACGGCCGCTTCTTCCGCCTCGACGACCATCTCGACCGCCTGGAAGCCGGGTGCGCGAAGCTCAGACTGCGCTCGCCGCTGGCGCGCGCGGAATTGCGTCGAACGCTGATCGACATGGTCGCCAGGAGCGGCATCCGCGACGCCTTCGTCGAAGTCATCGTCACCCGCGGCCTCTCGTTCGTTCGCGAGAAGGACCCGACGACGGCTGTCAACCACCTCTACCTGTTCGCCCTGCCGTTCGTCTGGGTGCATCCGCTGGCGCTGCAGAACCGCGGCGCCTCGGCGGTGGTCACGCGCACGGTCCGCCGCACGCCGCCTGGCGCGATGGACCCGACGGTCAAGAACCTGCAATGGGGCGACCTGATCCGCGGCCTGATGGAAGCCGCCGACCGGCGCGCGGTCTATCCGATCCTGCCGGACGGCGACGGCAACATCACCGAAGGCTCCGGATACAACGTCTTCATCGTGCGCGACCGCGTGCTCCTTACGCCCAGGCGCGGTGTCCTCGAGGGCGTTACGCGCAAGACGGTGCTCGAGATCGCCGAGTCCAAGGGCTGGAAGGCTCGCGTCGAAGAGGTGCCGGTCGAGGCGCTCTACGCCTGCGACGAAATCTTCTTCTCGACGACGGCCGGAGGCATCATGCCGGTGACCAGGCTTGACGGCGAGCCGGTCGGCGGCGGGCAGGTCGGCCCGGTCACGCGCGAACTCTGGGAGACCTACTGGGACCTGCACGAAGACCCGAAGCTCAGTTTCGCGATCGACTACGTCGACGCCGTGGCCGCCTGACCGACGCGCATGGCCGCCCCTGAAAGCGCCGGAGTCGAGGCTTTCGGCTACCGCCAGGAGCTGAAGCGGTCGCTCTCGCCGTTCGACCTCTTGGTCTACGGCCTCGTCTTCATCGCGCCGATCGCGCCATGGAGCACGTTCGGATTCGTCTTCAACGCCAGCCACGGCATGGTGCCGCTCGTCTATGTGGTCGGGCTGGTGGCGATGGTGTTCACCGCGCGCAGCTACATGGTCATGTCGGCCGCCTTTCCGGTGGCGGGATCGGTCTACGCCTATGCCGGCAGGGGCATCGGCGAGAGCGCCGGGTTCCTGGCCGGCTGGGCGCTGCTGCTCGACTATCTGCTGCTGCCGACCCTGATCTACGTGATCTGCGCGGTGGCGATCCACGCCATCTTCCCGATGCTGCCAAAGCCGCTGCTGGTCGCCGCCTTCCTGGCGGTCAACACCACCGTCAACATTCTTCGGCATCGAGAGCACGGCCCGGCTCAGCATCGTCCTGCTCGTCCTGCAGCTGCTGCTGCTGGCGGTGTTCATGGCGCTCTGCCTGATCGGGCTCGCGCACGGCGTGGCCGGCGCGCACCTGTCGCTGTCGCCCCTCTTCGACGCTCACAAGGTGACGCCGTCGCTGATCTTCGGGGCGCTGTCGCTGGCGGTGCTGAGCTTCCTGGGCTTCGACGCCATCTCCACCCTGACCGAGGAGGCCAAGGGCGGGGCCCGCGCGGTCGGCCTCGCCACCATGCTCTCGCTCGTGGTGGCGGCGATCCTCTTCGTGGCCCAGACCTATCTCGCCTCGCTGTTCGTGCTCGGCCGCACGCCTTCGCCCCGGGCGACGAGGCCGCGACCGCCTTCTTCATCATCGCCAAGACCGTCGGGGGCCAGCCGCTGCGCTGGTCGGTGTCGATCCTCGGCGTGCTGTTCTCGGGGCTCGCGGGCGCGCTGACGGCCCAGGCGGCGACCGCGCGGCTGATCTACAGCATGGCCCGCGACGGCATGCTGCCGAGGGCGCTCGCCCACGTCGGCGCCAAGCGCCAGACGCCGGCCCGGGCGATACTGCTCGTCGCCGCCATCACGCTCGTGCTCGGCGTCTTCCTGGTCGACCAGCTCGAGCTGCTGACCTCGATGGTCAACTTCGGCGCGCTGACCGGCTTCCTGGCGCTGCATGTCTCGGTGGTGGTCTGGTTCATGGCGCGCCAGAAGAGCCGCCAGTGGTTCAGCCATCTGATCTCGCCGCTGATCGGCTTCGCCATCGTCGGCTACGTGCTGCTCAACACCCAGACCAACGCCAAGATCGCCGGCCTGGCTGGCTCGGCGTCGGCGTCGTCATGCTGCTCGTGATCAAGTCTCCGCGGCGGCCGCCCCGGCCTGCTCGCCGAGGAGGAGACGTAGCGGGTGAAGCGGTGTCGACCTACCGCGTGACATGCGACCGCCACACGATCGACATAAGACGGCTTGAAGCTTGCTCGTGCGTCTGAGCGTTGATCGAGCGCGCCTCGACAAGCCCCCCGCTAGGAGTGAACGCAATGGCTGATCCAGAACAGAGCGGCGCAGACGGCCAGCCCGCCGAACCCGCAGACGTGTCGGGCAATGTGCATGACCTCGGGCGTGACACGGGCGCCCAGCGCCTGCGCCGCTTGCAGGTCGAAGCCCACAAGCTGGCGCGCGAGCAGATCGAAATCCTCACCCAGGATCTCAACGCCATCGCCCAGCGCGCGACGGAGGTCTCCGACGCTGCCGACTCCTATCCGGTCGGCGTGCGCGAGCTGTGCTCGCGGCTGGCCGACGACCTGCGCCTGCAGGGCCAGACGCTGGCCTCGATCATGGCGCGCACCGCGCCGCCCTAGGGCGCGCGCGTGGTGATGTCGGAATAGGGTTCGCCGGCGCGGATGGTCTTGCGCCGGTAGATGATCGCGCCGACCACGTTCGGCTTGCGCTCAAGCGCTTGGCAGAGCGCGTCGAAGTGCTCGGCCGGCACCCAGAGGCAGGGCGAGCGGACGTCCTCGTCGATGGCGATGTCAACGAGCTCGCGGATGTGCATCCTTGGCCCCTCGCGCGTGCTCAGGCGTCGAACATGATCACCGAGCGGGCGATCTGGCCGGTCTTCATCTCCTCGAACGCCTCGTTGACGTCCTCGAGCTTGATCCGGCGCGAGATCATGTCGTCGAGCTTCAGCTTGCCGGAGAGGTAGAAGTCGATGAAGCGCGGCATGTCGATGGGGAAGCGGTTGGAGCCCATCGACGAGCCCTGGATGCGCTTCTCGCCCAGGAAGGCCGCGCCCATCAGAGTTCACCGTCTGACCGGGCGGGATCATGCCGATGATGTTGGCCGTGCCGCCGCGGCGGCAGCATGTTGAACGCCTGCTCGGCGGTCTTGCCGAGGCCGATGGCCTCGAAGCTGTGGTGCACGCCGCCGCCGGTCAGCTCCATCACTTTCGCCACCGGGTCCTCCTTGCTCGGCGTCGATGAAGTCGGTGGCGCCGAAGTTGCGCGCCATGTTGTCCTTCGCCGGCGAGGTGTCGATCGCGATGATCCGCCCAGCGCCGGCGATCGCCGCGCCGTTGATGGCCGCCAGCCCCACGCCGCCGCAGCCGATCACCGCGACGGTTTCGCCGGGCCGCACGTTCGACGGTGTGGATCACCGCGCCGACGCCGGTGGTGACCCCGCAGCCGATCAGCGCCGCGCGGTCGAGCGGCATGTCCTGGCGGATCGCGACGCAGGCGTGCTCGTGCACCAGCATCTGCTCGGCGAACGACGACAGGTTGGCGAACTGGCCGCATCGGCGCGCCGTCCTGGGTCAGCCGCGGCGCCTTGTCGCGGCGCTGGCGCGCACTCGGGGCTGCGGCAGAGCGACATGTGGCCGGTGAGGCAGTCCTCGCAGTGGCCGCAGAATACCGACAGGCAGGTGATCACGTGGTCGCCCGACCTTGCACCGTGCGCACGTCCGAGCCGACCTGCTCGACGACGCCGGCGCTCTCGTGGCCCAGCACGATCGGCATCTGGGCGATGGACTTGCCCTCGACGAAGTGCAGGTCGGAGTGGCAGACGCCGGCCGCGACGGTGCGGATCAGCACCTCGTGCGGCCGCGGCTTGCCGATCTGCGATCTCTTCGATCGTCAGCGGCTTGCCCACTTCGCGCAACACCGCAGCCTTCATCGCTTTCCTCCTGTCTGTGCCGACCGATTTAGAGCAACGGCCGGCGCGGCCGCAACCGGACCTTAAGCGCAAACTTGACCGTAGGCGGCCAAGGGCCTCTAGTCGTGGAACTTCCGCCTGGGGGACAACACATGCGAATTCCGACAACTGCACTGGCGGCCGCATTCGCGACCGCTGGGTTTATTGCGGCGACCAGCGCGGCGGCCGATCCGGCCGCGGACGTGACGGCCGACGCCCATCAGATCGTCGCGGCGTTCAACGCGCACGACGCGGCCGGGGCGGTCAGCCACGACGCCCCGGACTTCGTCGGCATGTTCCATGGCGCGCCGAACTACATCGGGCCGGCCGGCGACATGGCGATCACCAAGATGCAGCTCGCCGATCCGGCGGCCAAGGTCGTCGCGACCAACGAGACGGTCGATGTCGGCGCGTCAGGCGATCTCGCGGTCTATCGCGCCACCTACGCCTATACGTTCACCGACGCCGGGACCAAGGCCGTCATGACCGAGAACGGCAACTGGCTGCTCGGCTATCGCCTCGAGCCGGACAAGACCTGGAAGGTGATCTGGTCGATCGTGTCGAACACGCGGTAGGGCCCTCGTTGAGCGGCTCGGCGACCGTCAGCGTCCAGCCGCTCAGCCGTCCACCTGCATGTCGAACTTCTGCGTGTCCAGCGCCGGCGCCTTGCGGAAGATGGCGTCTTTCGCGGCCGCCTCACCCAGCGCCACGCGCGCCGCGGCGGTGATGTTGTTGATGATGGCCTCGATCTCGCCGGCGGTATGATCGGGGTGGGTGGGGACCATGACCGTGCGGTTCAGGATCTCGAGCGAGCGCGCGCACATGTCCTTTGAATAGGTCTTTCGGCACGCGTCGTTGGCCGCCATGGCGAACGGGTTCATGGCCGGGTGCGCGGCGCCGGCGCCCATCAGGATCTGGTCCCATTCGGTGTAGTTGTGCCGGCCGGTCTTGCCCACGATCACGCACGGGAAGAGCTCGACGAAGCGCCTGGCCGCCTCTGCTGAGGGCAGGTTGTACATGACGTGCGTGGCGCAATCGTCGTCGGGGCTGTGCATCGGGGTCTGTTTCAGGCCGAGGTTGCCCAGCGAGGCGGTCGCTGCAAGGATCGCGCGCTTCTCCGCCCGCATGGCGCCGATCATCGGATCGATGCGGTCGAGCTGGACGTTCAGCATCGCGCCCATCAGCTCTGACGCCCGCGCGCCGTTGCCCGAGAAGGGCTGCACCGCATCGCTCCGCCCCTGCCAATAGAAGTGGCAGGGATCGATCGCGCAGCGCGCCCGCTCGGCCAGCGCCTCGTCGTTGACCGCGACGCCGCCGCCTTCGCCGCAAGTCATGTTCTTGTAGTAGTTGAAGCTAAACGCCCCGATGTGGCCGACCGCGCCGAACTTCTTGCCCTTGTAGCCGCCGCCGACGCCCTGACAGGCGTCCTCGATGACGATCAGGCCCCGGCGGGCGGCGATCTCCATGATCGCGTCCATGTCGCAGGCCGCGCCCCACATGTGCACGGGAACGACGGCCCGCGTGCGCGGCCCGATCGCCGTCTCGATCGCGCCGGGATCGATGGTGATGCTCTCGTCGATGTCGACGATCAGCGGGATGGCGCCGCAGGTCAGGACCGAGGTCGCGGTCGCCATGTAGGTGTGGGCCGGGATGATGACCTCGTCGCCCGGGCCTATGCCCACCGCGGCCATGGCGGCGGCCAGCGCATTCGAGCCGCTCGCCGCGAGCGCGAAGTGCTTCACGCCGAGGTAGGCTGCATAGCGCTGTTCGAACGTCTCGCACTCGTGGCCGACGCCATAGCGGAACAGCGCCCCGCTCTCGATCACCCGCGTCAGCGCCTCGATCTCCGCCTGGCCGACCTTGTACATTCGCCGCGTCTCCGCCTCTGAGGCTTGAGGCTAGCGAACTTCTCCCAGAGGGAGAAGGAGGGGCCCCGGTCCTGACCGACCACATGGGTGACAGGCTAGACCGACGACATGGGTAACAGTTCGACTGATCGGCGGGGAGGCCTTGCCGATGGGATGGACGGAGACGTGTGCAGTGGAGGAGCGGCTTCGGTTTGTGCTGGCGTTGGAGGCAGGCGAGGAGAGCGTCTCGCTGACGTGCCGGCGCTTTGGGATCAGCCGCAAGACAGGCGAGAAGTGGCGTGAACGGTACCGGTTGGAGGGCCTGGGCGGTCTGGCCGATCGGTCGCGTGCGCCGCTTCATCGACCGATCGTGGTTGCGGAGGAGACTTGGGCTGAGTGCCTTGCGGTTCGCCGGGCGCACCCGAGCTGGGGTCCGCTGAAGGTGCGCACGTGGCTTGAGCGCCGGGATGAGGACCGACGCTGGCCGGCGGCGAGCAGCATCGGACTGTTGTTCGATCGCGAGGGGCTGACGGTGAAGCGCAAGCTGAGGCGTCGTGCGCCGCCGATGACGTCGCCGTTCGGGTCCGTTGCCGAGGCGAACGAGACGTGGTGCATCGACTTCAAGGGCTGGTTCAGGACGGGCGACGGTTGGCGCTGCGGCCCGTTGACGCTGAGCGACGCGGCCAGCCGCTATCTCTTGCGCTGCCAGGCTTTGGGCCGCGACGATGGCGAGCACGTCTGGCCGGTGCTGGAGGCGGCTTTCCGAGAGTACGGGCTGCCGCTTCGGCTGCGCTCGGACAACGGGGCGCCGTTCGCCTCCACCGGAGCCGGGGGCCTGTCCAGGCTCGCCGTCAAGGTGATCAAGGCCGGCGTCTTGCCTGAGCGTATCGAGCCGGGCAAGCCGCAGCAGAACGGCCGCCTGGAGCGGCTGCACCTGACGCTCTTGCAGGATACGGCCACCCCGCCGGCCAAGACCCTGCACGCGCAAGCCCGTCGCTTCGCCAACTTCCAGCGCCTCTATAATGACGAGCGCCCGCACCAGGCGCTGAAGGGCAAGACGCCGGCGCAGGCCTATGCTCCCTCGCCGCGGCGCTTCGATGGGATCTTGCGCGAGCCGACCTACGAGCCGGACGCCATCCGCCGACGCGTGCGCACCAACGGCGAGATCAAGTGCGGAGCCAGGTTCGTCTATATCGGCGCCGCGCTGAAGGGCGAGCCAGTCGGCCTCTTCGAGCAGGAGGACGGCTCGCGCCAGGTCTTCTACGGCCCCATCCTGCTCGGTCGCATCGAGCACAAAGGCGAGCGGCTCGTCAGGCCCAAGCGAGCGACCCGTGGACTTGTGGATAACCCTGGCGGGTTCCCCACAATCCCACCGGCCCAACAACAACAGCAAGCATGAACAAAACGAGAAATGTGTTACCCATGTCGTCGGTCTGAACTGTTACCTATGTTGCCGGTTGCACACCCCGAGCGGCAGCCGGGGGACGATGAGGGGTTAGGGCGATTGGGGTTTGCCTGGAATGCCGTAACCCCTCAATCGCCCCGCGCCTGCCCGGCGCGGGTCCCCCTTCTCCCTCTGGGAGAAGTCGCCGTAAGTTGGGCTCGCCAGACCAAGGAGGGCGCCATGCCATCCCCATACGCCAAGGGCCGCAAGGCGGTCGTGATCCACGAAGACGACGTGGGCATGACGCACGGCTCGAACGTGGCCTTCGCAGAGCTCTCGGCGCGCGGGGTGGTCAGCTCCGGCTCGGCCATGGCGCCCTGCCCCTGGTTTCCCGAGGTGCTGTCGATGGCCGCCGCCGATCCCAGCCTCGACATCGGCGTGCACCTGACCCTGAACAGCGAGAAGAGGCCGTACAAGTGGCGCCCGCTCACCCAGCCGCCACGGTCGGCGGGGCTGACCGACGAATCCGGCTACCTCTGGGAGAAACCGAGCGCCGTCCGCCGCAACGCCGCGCCTGAGGCGGTCGAGGCGGAGCTGCGGGCGCAGATCGACGCGGCGATCGCCGGCGGCATCGACGTCACCCATCTCGATGCGCACTGCGGCGCGGTGATGAGCCCCGAATTCATCGACATCTATCGCCGCCTGGGCGACGACTACGATCTGCCGATCGTGCTGATGAGCGATTTCAAGGGCGGCAATCCGCGCCCTGCCGGCGCGCCGGCGCTGTCGAGCGCGTTCGAAGGGTTCGCCGCCGAGGCGGCGAGCCGCGGCGAGCCGGTGTTCGACCTCTTTTATGAGACGCCGTGGGACCGGACCGCCGAGGCCGAGGGCGTCTATCGCGAGATCCTCGGCAGCGCCGCCGTTGGGCTGAGCTTCTTCGCCTTCCACTTCAACGCGCCGGGCGACTTCGAGGCCGTCGAGCCCGAGTTCGCCCGCTACCGCACCGACGAATACGCGCTCTTCAGCTCCGGCAAGATCGAGCCTTCGCTGGCCGAGCTTGGTATCGAGCTTATCGGCATGCGCGAGATCCGCGACGCGCGGCGTCAGATGATCTCGAAGTAGCGCTCGAGCTCCCAGCTGGTGACAGCGCGGCGGAACTGGCGCTCCTCCCAGAGACGCGAGGCGGCGTAGTGCTCGACGAACGCGCGGCCGAACAGGTCTTCGGCGGCGGCCGAGGCCTTCAGCCGCTCGGCGGCCTCGCTGAGCGTGGCGGGGAATGAGAGCTCCGGCGGGAAGGTCTGGGCGTAGGCGTTGCCGCTGACCGCTTCGGTCGGCTCGACGCGGTTCTCGATCCCCCAGAGACCGGAGCCCAGCGCGCAGGCAAGGGCGATGTAGGGGTTGATGTCGGCGGCGGCGACCCGGTACTCGACCCGCTGGCTCTTCGGCCCGCCGCCGATGACGCGGAGCGCGGTCGTGCGGTTCTCCGCCCCCCAGGTGGCGCTGGTCGGGGCCCAGAAACCGGGCACCAGGCGCGTGAAGCTGTTGACCGTGCCGGCGATCATCGAGAGCAGCTCCGGCATCAGGCGCTGCTGGCCGCCCACGAACCAGCGCATGGTCTCAGACATGCCGAGCGGCGCGGCTGCATCGTGGAACACCGGTTTGCCCGTCTGGTCGATCAGCGAGACGTGAATGTGGCCCGACTGACCGGGCCAGTCGGTCGACCACTTGGCCATGAAGGTCGCCATCAGGCCGCGCCGCTGGGCGATGACCTTGGCGAAGGTCTTGAACAGCGCCGCCCGGTCGGCCGCCTCCAGGCCCTCGTCGGCCACCAGCGCCGCCTCCAGCACGCCCGGGCCGGTCTCGGTGTGCAGGCCCTCGAGCGGCATGCGCATGGCGGCGCAGGTGTCGAGGATGTCGTGGTAGAGCTCGGCGTGCACCGAGTTGCGCAGCACCGAATAGCCGAAGGCGCCGGGGGTGAGCGGCTTTAGGTCCCGATAGCCCTTGGCGCGCAGGCTGTCGGGCGTCTCGTCGAAGACGAAGAACTCGAACTCGAACCCCGCCTTGACCGCAAATCCCGCCGCCTCGGCGCGCGCCAGCACGCGGCGCAGCAAGCCGCGCGGACATATCGCCTCGGCCGCGCCGGCGAACTCACCGAGCAGGAAGAGCGTTCCCGGCTCGAACGGGATGCGGCGGGCCGTGTCGGGGACGAGCCTCACCTCGACGTCCGGATAGCCGGTGTGCCAGCCGGTGTAGGCGGCGTTGTCGTAGAGCTGGTCGGCGGAGTCCCAACCGAGCACGACATCGCAGAAGCCGAACCCACCCTCGAGCGCCGAAAGCAGCTTGTCGCGGTGCATGTACTTGCCGCGCAGGATCCCATCGATGTCGAAAGCCCCGACCTTGAACGCCGAGAAGGCGTCGGTGCGGATCAGCTCGATCAGCTGCTCTTTGCTCAGGCCTGCAAGGTCGTCGGACATCGGATGAGCCTTCACGCAGCCTTGGAAAGTTCGCCAGCCAGCGCCCGTTTCAGCACGGCGGCGTAGTCGTCGATCGTAAGATGGACCGGATTGGTCGCCGCGGACGGATCCTCCACCGCCATGCGCGCGATGCGGCCGACCTCGCTTGCCGGGACGCCCACTTCGGCCAACGTGTTCGGGATGCCTATGGTGCGGCGGAGGTCCAGGATCCAGGCGATGAGGTGGCCGGCGTCATCGCCAACGCCAAGGCAGCGGGCGAGGTAGGCGGCATCGGCATCGATCGCCGGGCGGTTGGCGGCGATGACGTAGGGCATGAGCACGGCGTTCAGGAGGCCATGGTGCACGCCGTAAATGGCGCCCAGCGGATGCGCCAGCGCATGCATCGCGCCCAGCCCGCGCTGGAACGCCGTGGCGCCGGCCTCGGACGCCGCCAGCATGTTCGCCCGCGCCTCGATGTTGCTGGGCTCGGCCACCGCCGTCGGCAGCCAGGTCTTCACCAGGCGGGCGCCTTCGACGGCGATGCCGCGCGCCAGCGGGTGATAGCCCGGCGCGAAGAAGGCCTCGAGATTGTGGGAGAGCGCGTCCATGCCGACGGCCGCCGTGATCGCGGGCGGGAGGCCGACCGTCAGCGCCGGATCGGCGACGACCACCTTCGGCAGCATGAGCGGGTGGAAGATGATGCGCTTCAGCGCCGCGTCTTCGTCCTTGATCACCGCCGCGCGGCCGACTTCCGAGCCGGTGCCGGCGGTGGTCGGGACCGCAACGACGGGCAGGATCTGGGCCGCATCGGCGCGCGCGTAGTTGTCGCCGATGTCCTCGAAATCCCACAGCGGCAGCACTTGAAAGGCGTGGAATGCGATGGCCTTGCCGGCGTCGAGCGAGCTCCCGCCGCCAAAGGCGATGACGCCGTCTGCCCCGTGCGCCCGCAGCGCCTCGCATCCCCGCGCGACGTCGGCGCCCGTCGGGTCGCTGGCGATCTCGCTGAAGAACCCGGTGTCGAGCCCGGCGGCGCCAAGCGCGGCGAGCGCGTCGCCGATCATGGCGTTCGCCGCCAGCCCGCGGTCGGTCACCATGAGCGGGCGGGCGATGCCGGCGGCGCGGCAGGCGTCGGCCAGCTCGGCGATGCGCCCGGCGCCGAAGCGGATGCGCGTCGGGTAGTTCCAGTCCCCCGTAAGCGCCCCCACGCCCTCAGGCCTCCAGCCGAGTGAGCCAGTAGTCGGCGTCGTAGGTCGGGTCGCCCGACAGGTAGCGCCACAGCTTGATGCGGTTGACGTATTCGAGCCGGCCGGTGTCCTGCTCGAACCAGGGCTCGGGCGTGGTCAGGATGGTCTCTACCGTGCCCTTCGCCGGCGGCGACTTCGTAAAGAAGATGGCGCGCTGGGCGTTCGGCCTGGCCACATCGTCGACGTCCCACTGCCGCACCTGCGAGCCCGAGGCGCGCATGCGGATCTTGAACATGTAGCGGGTGGTCTCGGCGAGGTTCACCCCGCCGCCGTGCCACACGCCATGGTGCAGGAAGAGCAGCGTGCCGGCCTCGCAGACCATGTGCTGCTGACCCTTGATGTTCTGGTAGCGGCCGAGCGCGACTTCGCTGACCTTGCGCAGGTGGGTGCCGGGGATGAAGCGCGTGCCGCCCATCTCCCGCGTCACCGCGTGCGGGAAGTACATCATCTGCACGTCGAATGAGAGCCGGGGATCGATTGTCGAGTCCTGGTGGGTGTGCTGGGAGACGTTCTCGTGGTCGGACGCCGCGTGGAAGCGCGGCGGGAAGGTCACGTGCAGGAAGTGGTGGTCGAAGATGGGGCTTGCGCCCAGCAAGCTTTGAAGCGCGCCCCTGACCAACGGCAACGCCATGAGCCGCCCGAGCGCGCTCTTCGGCGCATAGGCCTCGGCGAGGGGCGTTCCCGCCGGAACCTCCGGGATCCGGTTCTTGGCGAAGACCTCGAGGAACGCCTTGCCGATCTTCTCGCCTGCCTTCAGCTCCGAGACCTTTCCGGCCTCCCGCATGAACTGGTCGTTGATCGATTGCGGCACGGCGGCGTCGAAGCGCAGGAAGCCGCGGGCGACGAAGCTCGCCACCTGGGCGGAGCTCAAGAGCGGAAGGTCGGTGTCCGGCACGGATCAGATCTCGACGAGTTGTTCGAAGAAGAATTCGTACTTGAGGTAGGCCACGTCAAACTCCTCGCCGCGCGCATGCGGCAGGAGCTGTGCAGCCTGGAACAGCCGCCAGCCGTCCTTGAG
This sequence comes from uncultured Alphaproteobacteria bacterium, assembly GCA_963794315.1. Lineage (GTDB taxonomy): Bacteria > Pseudomonadota > Alphaproteobacteria > Caulobacterales > Caulobacteraceae > Poindextera. The sequence continues at coordinate 1,638,874 of CAWCDF010000002.1, read as the reverse complement.
CGCATCCAGCCCCGTCGCATAGGGCGGCTGATCCTGGTCGCCGGCCATGTGCAGGGTCTTGCCCGTCCCGTCGTAGTGCGCCCAGGCGATCACCGGCGCGTCCAGCGCCGAATTCGCTAGGTAGAGCACGAGCACCTTCTGCCGGCGTGCGGTCACGCACCCCTCCAGGCCGCGCCGTCGGGGAAGGCGTATTCCGCGCGGCTCTCCGGCTTCATCTCGGCCGAGTAGCCGGGCTTCTCCGGCGCGCGGTAGCGGCCGCGCTCGATGATGATCGGGTCGAGGAAGTGCTCGTGCAGGTGCCCGGCGTGCTCGATCATCCGCCCCTCGTCGCTCGCGCGCACGCACGCCGCGTCGAAGAAGCTGAGGTGCTGGACGTATTCGCACAAGCCGACCCCGCCGGCGTGCGGGCAGACGGGCTTGTCGAACGCTGCGGCCAGCAGCAGCACCGACAGCGCCTCGTTCACGCCGCCCAGGCGGCAGGCGTCGAGCTGCACGACGTCGATCGCCTCGGCCTGCAGGAACTGCTTGAACATCACCCGGTTGTGCACGTGCTCGCCGGTCGCCACGCGGACCGGCGCGACGCCCCGACGGACGTGGGCGTGGCCGAGGATGTCGTCCGGGCTGACCGGCTCCTCGATCCAATAGGGGTCAACCGGCCCCAGCGCATTCACCCACTCGATCGCCTGCTCGACCTCCCAGACCTGGTTTGCGTCGGTCATCAGGAGCCGCTCGGGGCCGAGTATCTCGCGCAGCAGATCGGCGCGGCGGATGTCGTCGGCGAGCACCCCGCCGACCTTCATCTTGATCGCCATCCAGCCGTCGGCGACCGCGGCGCTCGCCAGAGCGCGGATCTTGCCGTCGTCATAGCCCAGCCAGCCGGCCGAGGTGGTGTAGGACGCGTGACCGTCGCGCTCGAGCGCCGCGATGCGCTCCGCCCTGGCCGGCAAGCGCGCGCGGAGGATATCGAGCGCCCGCTCGGGCGGCAGCGCGTCGGTAATGTGGCGGAAGTCGATGGCGGCGACGATCTCGTCAGGCGACAGGTCGGCGAGGTAGCGCCAGAGCGGCAGGCCGGCCTCTTTCGCCAGGAGATCCCACACCGCGTTGATCAGCGCCGCGGCGGCCAGGTGGACGATCCCCTTCTCCGGCCCGAGCCAGCGCATCTGGCTGTCGCCCACCATGTCGCGCCAGAAGCCGGCCAGGTCGCTGCGGATGCCGGCGAGCGTGCGGCCGACAAGCTTCGGCGCGAGACTCTCGATCGCGTGCACGCAAAGCTCGGTGCCGCGCCCGAGCGTGAAGGTGAACCCATGGCCCTCCAGCCCGCCCGAGGTCGTGAGGATGCAATAGGCGGCCGAATAGTCGGGGTCGGGGTTCATCGCGTCCGACCCGTCCAGGAAGCGCGAGGTCGGGAAGCGGATGTCGTGGGCCGAAACAGCCGTGATCGTCGTCATGCCCCTCCCCTTGCGGCGCGATGGCCGCGAACCTCTAACATGTGTGGGTCAGGCCGCTCGACAGAGGAGAGCATCCACGCAGCGGTCTAGCCGCCTTTGCTGTCGCAGGATCGTTCATGCTCTGCAACGCTGCGTTCCAGACTCGCACTCTACCCGTCCCATTGTTGCGATCCCAGCTCCGTCACACGCCAATTTGAGCAGGTGACTGAGATGAACCCGACGCTTCGCCAGAACCGCGCCCCGATGCGCCCCGGCGTTATTGCGGCGACGGTCGGCGTCCTCGTGACGCTGGGCTTGATCATGTCGCAAGCGCCGAACCGCGCGAGCATTTACGTGGCCGACAGCCCGCCAACGCAGGCCGCAGCCACGCACCCGACGACCCCGATCGCGCCCGGCGCCGCAGTCGCCGGGATCTTGAGGGCGCTCAGATGACCCCCCCGCTAAGCCCAGCCTTGCTCGACGAAGCGCCGGCGCCGCCGCCGCTCCGGCGGGCGATCGCGCTGGTCGAGCCGGCATCGCCCGCGATCAAGGCGCTGCAGCTCTACCGGGAGGCCAAGCGCGCTTCCCTCGATCACATCGACCAGCTGATTTCGGCGGTGGACAGCGCGCGGATCCTCGCCAACGAGCTCGTCGTGGGCGGGGATCTCTACGGCCCAGGGCTGCACGACATGGCCAGCCGGCTGAGCGAAGAGCTGCTATGGAAGGGGCGGACCTTGCAGGTCCTGGCCCAAAGGCGCCGCCAGGCAATCGACGCAAGCGCCTGACTAGCGTCAGGCCGCCGTTTGCCAGGCAAGCGACTCCGGGTCGAGGACGGCCGCCAGGAGGTCGATCACGGCCCGCACCCCCGGGAGAAGCCCTCGCCTGGACGTGAAGACGAGGTGCAGGATTCCCGGGCGCCCCGACCACTCCGGCAACACCCGCTCGAGCCGCCCGTGGGCCAGCGGCTCGCGGCAGGAGTACTCGGCCAGGAAGGCGACGCCGAGGCCGCCGATCGCAGCCTCCCTCAGGATCGAGAACTCACTGGCGGACACCCGCGGCTCGTGCGCGATTGTCTCCTCCGCGCCGGCGTCGTTGACCAGGGTCCACCGATCGAGCCCGGGACGCTCCGTCTGGCTGAGCGTCGGCAGCTCGAGGAGCTCGGCCGGTTTGGCCGGGCGCCGATGGGCGTCGAGGAACGCCGGGGCCGCGACCAACATGGTGGTGCTGGTGCGGCTTATGATCCGCACCTGCAGGTCGGCGTCGGTATCGAGCTTCTCGCGCACGCGGATCGCGACGTCGACGCCCTCCTCGATCAGGTCGATGCGGCGATTGCTGACGATGACCTGCACGCGCAGCTTGGGATGCTGCTGCAGAAAAGCCGGCAGCACGCCGGCAAGGATGCGGTCGGCGCCTTGCGGACAGCTGAGGCGGACCAGCCCTTGCGGCTCGGCCTTCAGCCGCGTCGCGACATCCTCGATCGCCTCGGCCTCGGCCAGCGCCGCACGCGCATGGCGGTAGACGTCCTGACCGACCTCGGAGACGCTGAAGCGGCGGGTCGAGCGTTCGACCAGCCGCACGCCGAGCTGGGCCTCCAGCGCCGCGACGCGACGGCTCAGCCGCGACTTGGGTACGCCCAGCGCCCGCGACGCGGCCGAAAAGCCGCCGTTTGCGACCACCGCCGCGAAGAAACCGAGGTCATTTAAGTCGCGCATTTGTTCTCCACATGGAACGATCCGTTGCGAAATCGGTGCCTAGCGCTTCCATCGTTGCGCCTATAGCTCTCTCGCATCCAATCGAAAAGGGCTGCAGTGCAACCATGAAACTCCTTCACATCGACTCCAGCATCACCGGAGCCAACTCCATCTCGCGGCAAGTCTCGGCCGAAGTCGTCAGCGCCTGGCGGGCGAAAGACCCCAGCCTGCAAGTCACCTATCGCGACCTCGAGCGCGAGCGCCTGCCGCACCTGGACAGTCGCCTGCTCGGCGCCGCCTTCGCCGGCTGGACCAGCGACGATGCTTCGATCGGGCCGGAGGTCGCGACCAGCGCAGCCATGCTGCAGGAGTTCCTCGACGCCGACGTTGTTGTGATCGGCGCGCCGATGTACAATTTCGCCATCTCGAGCCAGCTGAAGGCATGGCTCGACCGCCTGCTGATCGGCGGCAAGACCTTCCGCTACACCGAATCCGGCCCCATCGGACTCGCCGGCGGCAAGAAGGTGGTCATCGTCTCCAGCCGCGGCGGGCTCTACACGCCGGGCATGCCGAACGAGGCGATGGACTTTCAGGAGCGCTACCTGCGCGCCGCGCTGGGGTTCATCGGTATCGACGACATCGAGGTCGTCCGCGCCGAGGGCGTCGCCGTCGGGCCCGAGCAGCGGGCAGCGGCTCTGAAGGCGGCGCTCGCCCACGCGCTGCGCCGCGAGTTGTTCTCCATAGCGGCTGCTTGATCCGGCGGTAGAGCCAGATCGCGGCCGCGCGCGCCCGCCGGGACCTCACCCCTGTCCTGGCGGGCCGCACCTTTTTAGCCATCGCCAAGCGAAGGAGAAACCCAATGCGATTGTCCGAAGTGCTACGCGAAAAGCCGCAAGGGGTCGTCGGCTTGCCGCCGTCGGCCACCGCGGCCCAGGCGTCGGCGCTGATGGAGGCGGAGAGGGTCGGGGCGGTCGTTGTCCGCGACTACCGAGGACGCCTGCTCGGAATCCTGTCCGAGCGTGACCTGGCGATCGGGCTTGCCGCACACGGCGCCGACCTCTTCCGCATCCGGGTCGGCGCGCTGATGGCCATCGATGTCCCGACCGCGAGCCCTGGCGACGCGGTGCGCGACCTTGTGCGCACGATCACCGAGCGCCGCGCGCGGCACGTCCCCGTGCTCGACGGCGAGACGGTCGTCGGAGTCGTGAGCGTCGGAGACCTTCTGAAGGCGCGCCTCGCCGAAAAGAACCAGGAGAATGCCGTGCTACAGGACCTGGCCCGCGCACGCCTTCCAGCCTGACCCCAACCCGAGGAGCGGAAGATGTCCAAGCACGACTACAGCGCCTTTCGCGCCCTCGATCCGTTCTTCACCGTGGTGATGGAAGGGCTTGCAGCCTGGACGGCGCTGACTGGCTGCGCGTGACATCAAGGAGTGGTGGCTCGTCGGGCGGCTGCAGATCGGCTCCCGCCACGGCCCTACCGCCGAAGCTGATTGTCGTTTTCCGCAAAGAAATGCCGTTCGGTGATGGCGTCGGGATCGACCGCGCCACGACTTGGCTGATCGGGAGGCGGCGCGACCTCGGAGCCGGCGATCGTTGTCGCCGCCGTCGAGGCCTCGGCTCGCGACGAGTCGATTGGCGTCGCTCCGCCTTCGCCCTCCCACTGCTGCAATGGGAGCTCCTTTGGGTGGGCCTGGGGCGCCGCAGCGGGGCGCGCCGGGGAAACGTCGATCGGTTGGTTTTCGGTCATGGCTATCGGCTCAGTCGCATTTGCCGCGTCCCGTCTAGCCCGGCGCCTGTTCGTGCGCCGGGCTTGACGAGCGCTTCGCCTAGCGGGTCCCGTTGTTCAGGTTGTCCAGTTCGGCGCTGAAATAGGCCTCGTCGGTCGGGCTGAGCCGCCCGTCGTCGCCGCGCCGGCTCGCTTCTTCCCGGCGGATCGAGTCCAGCGGCCGCAGCACGCGGTCGGCATCGCTCTGCGAGAGCGTTCCATCGTTCAATTCGCGTTGGACGCGCTGCTCGAGCCAAGCTTCGTGCGCCCGGACCCCGGGCCGCGCGTCACCCCAGTCGGAACGGCCCTCGTACGCCACATCCGAACCGCGGTCGGCGGCCGAGGGCGCGGTTGCGATCCAGCGACCCTGGTCGTCGTAGAACCCGGTCGCGCTGCCGGCGATCCAGCGGCCGCGGTCGTCATAGTAGCCGGGCTGGGCGTCGGCGACCCAAACGCCGTTGACATCGCGGTGACCGTCGGGCTGGCCGGCGAGCCAGCGGCCGTTGTCGTCATAGCGCCCGATCACCGGTCCGGCGATCCAGCGGCCCTGTTCGTAGTGGCCGCTCGCCGTGCCGGCGACCCATTGTCCGTCGGTGTCATAGTAGCCGGCGGCGGAGGCCGGGACCCAGCGGCCGTCGTGGTCGTAGTAGCCGCTGGCGTCCGTGCTCGAAGCGGCGGCAACCCAGCGACCCTGGCCGTCATAGTAGCCGTTTGGCGCGCCATCGATCCAGGCGCCGCTGCGGTCGTAGTAGCCGGTGGCGTATCCACGCGCGACGTTATTGGCGTGCCACAGGCCATTGCTGTCGTAATAGCCGTAGGCGTGGGCGCAATCGGCGCTCGGCCGGCTGAGCTGGTTGCCCACCACCGCGCCGGTCACGCCGCCAACGACGATGCCGGCGCCCGTGTCGTGGCGGCCGGCAATGGCTGCGCCCAACAGCGCGCCGATGCCGGCGCCGGCGACTGTGCCGGCGACCCGGTTCTCGTGTTGCTGTTCGCAGCTCTGCTGGGCGAAGGCGAATGTGGGGATCAAAGCCGCCGCGGCGATGCCGGCGGCGAGAATGTATTTGCGCATGTCTTGAGGCTCCTGGAGCGGACCTGTGTCCATTCCTTTCCGGCGCAACGCTCCGCCAGCGCGGAAGTTCCAATATTATTCTCCCTGAATATTTTAGAGTGCTTGCGTTTGCGCAGTGCTTCTGCAGATATATCGTGAAGATATTCTTCTATTTTTCAGCATTGGGAACGACGGCCGGAACCCTATCGGGGTTGAGGGCTTGTTATGATCATCCCAACCTTGATCGAATTGGAAGACGTGATGTCAGTCGACAGCCTGCGGGACTTGGCCGAACAGCCGGTCGGGCGCTTGGACGAGGCCGTCGGCGACCTCGTCAGCGACCGGAAGATGCAGGCCAAGGGCATGCTTGACGAGGCGGTGGACGCCGCGGAGCAGGTGTACGGGCTAGCCAGTCGCACCGCACGCGGTGCGTTGAACCAGGCGGCAGGCCCGGCGCGCAGCGCGCGCGACGAGGTGGAAGACTTCATCGGCGATCGGCCTGTCCTGGCGGCCGGCATCGCGCTCGGGGTCGGCATCGCAGTCGGCGCCCTCCTGCTCGGCGGCGGCAGAGCTGCTTACGACAGGCGATAGTTGTGGCGGCGCCGCGCGCGTTGTTGCCGTGGGATCCTGAATTGTGACTTTGGTCGGCCCCACCGAAACGCCGGAGATCCTGCCGCCGCATATCGAGCAGACCGTCCAGGCGATCGCCAGGCTGCACGCCGAACACCAACGCAACGCCACCCCGCTGCAGCGCATCGTCGATCGGACAACGGCCATTGTCGCCCATCCGTCGTTCATCGTCGCTGTCACGGTCGCTGTGCTTGCTTGGATCGCCGGCAATCTCGTCGCGGCCCGCTTGGGCGGGATGCGCCTCGACGGCCCCGCGTTTCCGTGGCTGCAGGGCGCCGGCGAGCTTGCGGCCATCTACATCACGACCCTCGTCCTCATGAGCCAGCGGCGGAAAGACGAGTTGTCGGAGTTGCGCGAGCAGCTGACCCTGGAGCTGGCCATCATGACCGAGCAGAAGGGCGCGAAGATCATCGCTCTCATCGAGGAGATGCGGCGCGACAACCCCCTCATCGCCAACCGCGTCGACCTGCAGGCGGACGCGATGTCGAGGCCCGCCGACCCCACCGCGGTGATCGAGGCGATCAAGGAAACCCACGAAGACATCATGGCCGCACCCGACGGCGCGAACGCTGAGGCCTAAGTTGTCGTGGCCGCCCTGACCGGACGCCCTAACGCGCATGCGAGGCGAAGCGGCGATCGCGACGATCGCAGCTAGATGCGGCCGCCTACCAGCCAGAGCAGGACCACGACGACCACGACGAGGCCGAGGATGCCCCCGAAGCCGCCGCCGCCGTAGTAACCACGCCGGTAGCCGTAGTACCCGCCACCACCCCCAAACAGCAGGAGCAGGACGATGATGATGAGGATCAGGCTCATGGTTTACCTTTCGGGCGGATAGCGTGACGGTTGCTCGCCGCCGGCCCTAGTCAAAGACCGCCAGGGCCGATTGGTTCCCTTCTCTGGGAGAACCGGCGTCGCGCGCCCGGGACACCAGAGCCGCGACCTCGACCGCCCTCACTGCAAGGAGCCCTCCGAGAGCGGGGCTCGTCGGAGGGCTCGAAGGCGGCGTCGTGAGCGGGGGGGCTTGCTCGGCCGCCTACGCTAACCAAAGCCGCCCCTGTGCTATTCGTTCCATTGTATTGAGCCGAACCGTGGGGCGAGCGGCCCGGCATCCTGAACTGCCGCCCGCACCGCGAGCGCGACCAGGCGCCGAGGCGCCGGTCGCTCTAGGCTTTGCGCTGTTGGGCGCCCACGAACAGGACCGGCGTACCCTTCTTGATGGCTCGACCAAGAGCGGCGACATCCCAGTTGGTCAGCCGGACGCAGCCATGCGAGGCCGACTTGCCGATCTGCGTCGGATCCGGCGTTCCATGGATCCCATAGGTCTCGATGGTAAGATCGATCCATGTGGAGCCCACCGGATTGTTCGGGCCAGGTCGGATGGTGAGCTTTCCATGTGAGCGGTCGCCAAAGGTCAGGCGACTAGGATCGTACGTATAGGTTGGGTTCGACACGACGCTGCGGACGGCCCATTGGCCGGTGGGCGCGGGTCGCTCCGTGCTGCCGACAGTCGCCGGAAAGACGGCCACGACGTTGCCGCTGGCGCCGTAAGCGCGAACCTCGTCGTTCGACTTGTCCACCTCCACGCGCGCGACCGGCGGCAGCGGCTCGGCCGCTGGCTGAACGACGACGATGCTGGTTCCGGCCGACGTGAAGTCGACCTTGGGGTTCAGCGCCCTTAGCAGCGCCTCATCCATGTGGAACTTCTCGGCAAGGCCCTGCGCCGATGTGGTGTAGCCCAGGTGGGCGAGCTTCGAGAGGTCGACCATGGCCGTCGGGACCCTCCCGAGGAAGGGCCCCCTCACATCCTGGGGGGTGATCACATAGTCCTGTGTGACCGGGGCGCTGTCGGCGCCCACGAGCGCCTGCCAGCCCGGCTCATCGAGCGTGGCGAGGCCGGACGGAGCCGGTGCGACATCGTTCGCCGCTTCGAAGGCCGACAGGGCGCGGCGGAAGTTGGTCCCATTGCGGCCGTCGATGACGCCGGGCGAGAAATGAGCGCGGTCCAGAATGACCTGGGCGCGGATCAACAGACGGCGCTTTGCTGTCGCCGTGGGGCGAGCGGTGAAGCTTGCCGCGTCAATCGCTATGGCTTCGGGCGCCGCTGAGCCCTGGGCAGCGGCGAGATTTGCGGGCGCCGAGCCAGAGTCGGGTTCGCCGGAGGCAGACTGAAGTTGGCCCGGCCCCGTCGTTGTCGCAGCCGACGCGGCTGCGGCCGCGGTATTGGACGTTGCTACTGGCGCCGAAGCGACAGTCGCAGACTGGGCGAGGTTCGTAGGCTGGGCGGCGTTCGCGGACTGGGCGGCGTTCTGGGCAAAGTTAGGATTGGCCTTGAAGCCGTCGCAACCACTCGCGGCGAAGATCGCTCCCACAAGCAACCCGCCCGCCGCCATCCGGTGCAACCGCATTCGAGCCTCTCCGCTGCTGTCGCTATACGCAAGGCGCGAGAGACGCTCCGGTTCCGTGGCTTCGGCCCCGGCGACGGCAGCGCCCTGGCGGAGGGGAAGGCCTCGGCCGGCGCGGCGCGCTGGCTATTGCGCTTCGCCGGTCCATTCCCAATGCCACGGCTCGAAGGGATAGTTGACGAAGCCGTAGGCCGCCGCATTGGCGATCATCCACGCGTACGCCGGTGTCTTGGATAGGTAGAGCCGGTTGGCGTCGTTACTGGAAACAGCGTCATCCCCCGACGCCCCTCCGAGATAGAGGTCCATCGCCAATCCGGTGCGATGCGCCGAACAGGAGGCCCGGCTGACATTTCCGCAATTGCCGTCCTTGACGCACCGGGCCGCGTCAAACTCCGGGCTGCGGTAGCCGGAGACGATGCTCAGCAGCCGGTGGTCTGCGGCAATCGCTGGCGAGGCCATCCGGGCGGCGACGACCAGTCTGCGGTAAGCGCCCAGCGCGCCAGGCCGCAACTGAACCGGTTTGCCCATGTATCCCTCGTCGGGATCAGCCCAGATTAGGTTCGCCGCGCTCGGCGCGGAGGGGCAGAAGCCTGCCTGGCTGACACGCACGAAGGGGCGAGCGCGCTCCCAAGCGTTGCTCATCACTGCGAACGTGGCCGCGTCCATCTGACCGTTCGCCGGCAGGCGACCAACGGCCTGCCACCGCGCAAGCGCCTCGGCGAACCCCGATGAGGTCGTCGGGCAGGTCGCGCCAATCTCCAGGGCGATGCGCGGCGCGTAGATCTCCCAACCAACCTCGGCGCGGCGGAACGGTTTCCACACCAGGGTCGTCAGGCTCGCCGAATTGATCTGCGCCGCTTGTTCAAAACCGGGTGCGGAACAACCGACTGGCGACGGCGACAAGGCCGCTTGCGTCGACTCGGGGGCGAGAGGCGCCTCCCGATCGGGCGCGGCGCCACGCGCCGCGTGAGAAAACGGCGCGGGAGGCATTTCCGACGGCGGGATCGGCAACATGAATGGGCCGGCGACGATCACGGCGCTCAACCCGACAAGTCCGAACAAGAAGAGGCGCAGCACGCGCACGTCTACCGCTCCAGACCCCGGGGCTAACGGATTGGACGGGGGGGCCGGCCCGTTCCGCAGCCGACGCGCCTTCCGCCACTTCGGCCTCTCGTCCAATGTCGAACTCACGTGAACCCACGCGGGTCCGCCGGATCAATCACGCTCGCTTGGCGGGTCCGGCGTCAGCGATGCGCGCCAGGAATCTGCATGATACCGATCGCTGTCAGTACAATCGCTGTGACCCACAGCACGATCGTCCCGCGCCGATGGTTGGGTTGGTCAGACCAGTGACCAGGATCATCGCTGTCGTCGCGCTCGTTCGAGCCCATGGAGGATCCCTCCGCGAAGTCGCTTCGCCCAAGCGCTAACGTCTCGCTCCGGGCGAACGTTCCTCTGCCGCGCTTGCGCCTGGCGCGACGGTCGAGTGGGCGCCCCCACGCCGACGGTTCCGGCGCGGGCGGCCGAGCCGGGGGAACCGGGCCGCGGCTTAGCCGTTGGACTCTCATACCTCAAAGGAAACTCCGCATGCGCATTCTCGCTCTTCTGACGATCTTCGCCCTTGGCCTTACAATCGCCGCCTGCAATACGGTCGCCGGCGCTGGCCGCGACGTCAGCGCCGCCGGCAACGCCGTGACGGACACCGCCCAAGACGCCTCGCACTAGCGCAGCGGTTGCTCTCGAAGGCGTGGCTGATCGTCCCTAGTCGCCTGGGCGGGGCGGCAAGCGGCTCTGCATGGCGTCCTGGACAGCCCCTTGCACCGCCAGCGCACTCCAGTCGCGCGCCGCGCTTTCCCAGTAGAACTTCGTCTTTGCGTCGGGGGCGCTGTGGGCCGTCGCCGTCGCGTCGCGGGCTCTGGCCCGGCACTCTTCCGCGCTCATCATGAGTCACGAAGAGCCGCTCGAATCCCTAACGAAGCTTTAACCATGAGTCTCGCTCGGCGCCGCTCGAGCGAGGCGCTAGGCGGACGCGCCGGCCGCCTCTCGCCCGACGCCTCAGCTTATTCGGTCGAGACTCCAGAGCCCATTTCGGCATGGCCGGAACCCTATCTGGTCTGGGGACTTGTCACTGCGTACCCGCCTTGATCGAACTGGAAAACGCGATGTCAATCAACAGCCTGAAGGGCTCGGCCGAGCAGGAGTTCGGGCGTTTGGAGGAGGCCGTCGGCGAGCTGGCCGGCGACCGGACGATGCAGGCCAAAGGCATGCTGGACGAAGCCTGCGGCGCGGTCGAGGCAGTCTACGGGCGCGCCAACCAGACCGCGCGCGGCGCGTTGGGCCAAGCGGCCAGCCGCGCGCGCAACGCGCGCGGCGAACTGGAGGACTTCGTCGGCGACCGGCCCATGCTCGCCACCGGCATTGCGCTCGGAATCGGGATCGCCTTGGGCGCGATGGTTCTTGCCGGCGGCAGAGCCACCTACCGTCGACCGACGCGCCGCGACGAGGCTGACGCAGCCCTCGCCGACCGTCTCCCAAAGCGGCGCAAGCCGCAAGCCGCGGGGTCAGGAACGGCTGGCGCGCGCCAGCGGCGCGCTGCGCCGACGTGATGGTCTGAAGTCGGGCGTGGCTTTGGAGTCGATGTGCGGAGCTGTCGGCGTTGACCGTCAGCCTCGCCGCTTCGACTGCCCAAGCCTTTGATATCGCTCAAGCTCAATTGAGTCTGAACCCTGGCGCGTTTATCGCTTCCGACGGTCGCCTAAGTCCGACACAAGCGCTTGCTTCGAAATCGAGATACTAGGGGCGACGAACACGGCCGCCTGGCGCCGCCCGCTCGTTTAGCGGGCCGAGGCTCATATCCGACGTCCATGGCCGCCCAGGCGATGACAGCCACGATCGCCATCAGCGCGACCACGATGAAGAGAACACTTCATGCTTGCGCGTCCGATGCTGCTGAGGGGCCTGGGCGACTTTGGCGTTAGATTCGGCGTTGCGCGCCGATGAACGACGAGGTTCGCGGGGGTTGAAGGCGAACCCGCCGCTCACGGCTTAGGTGACCGAGATCTAGTAGAACACGCCGGTTTCCACGGCGACGACCTCGCCCGTGTACCGGTTGATCAGCAGCGCATCGTCGCCGACGCGAACCCAGACAAAGCCCGAGGGCGGCCCGTAGAGGGCGTACAGAAGATAGTCGTTAATCCAGTACCCGCGAGCGTAGTAGGCGGCTGGCAGGTATTGGCCGTAGTTCCAGTTGCGCGACACATAGCCCATCGGCGGACGGTAGGCGCCGGCGCTGAAGCGTTGCGACGCCTGCACGTTTCGATGCGAGCCGCTGACATTCCCTTGTGCGTAAGTCGACGTCGCCCTCGTTGCGCCGACCACCGCCGGTGCGGCGCGCGCGGCTCCGTACTGCGGGCCTCTGGGCGCGCTCTGGGCGGCGTAGTGGGGCGCTCGCCGCGACTGGACGCTCGCCGCGCCGGTGACGGGGCCGCGCATCGTCGCGCCGGTCCAGGAGCGTCCGAACGTGCTGGAAGCGCTCTGAGCCGTCGCTTGCCGGCCGCGCGGCGCCGACGCGACGCGCCCAACGTTAGCCGCGGCCTGATGGTTGGAGTGCTGTCCGCCCTGCGGGGCGCCGCGGTCCTGTCCGGACGGTTGCGCCCAGCCAACGCTGGCGCACGCCATGCAAGCGACTGCCGCCGTAGAGAGGAGAAATGCGTGTTTCATCTCGATGGTCCTTATGAGTGGCGGGGGATGGCCGCTAAGCGCGACCCGGATGCAGGCCGCCAAACACCCACAACAGGACCAGAACGATGAGGATCAAGCCGACCACGCTGCACCAAGCCGGGCAGCCCAAATCGGCGATGTGCATAGTAACCTCCGCCTCCTCCGAAGAGGAGGAAAAGTACTATGATGATCAGGATCAAACCCATGGCTTATTTCGCGGTTGGAAGCCGTCGATAAACCAGCGGCAAATACCTAACGGCCGGTGTGCGCGAACGTTCCCGTGGCGCCTCTTTTATGTCTTGGCGAGGTGAACCTAAGTTTCCGCCGGCCGGGCGGCCAGACTTACGGCGTCACGATATTGAAGTTGGCCGCGACCGGTTCGATGAGATCGACGAGGGCGGTGTAAAGAGAGGCATCGCCCTCGATCGTGACGTCGCCGGACTCCACGCGGGGTGCGAGCGGCATGCGCGCGATCAGGGTCAACACCAGGTCGGGCCGCTTCAGGCGCACCGTGGCGCCGGCGGCGGGGTCGGTAACGCCCTCCTCGTGAATCAGCACGCCGGAGCCGACGGTGATCAGGTGGGTCTCGCGACGGTCGGTGATCTCGATGTTGAGCGAAAACGCCCGCCGGGCCGCCTTGTCCGGATTGACGCGCACGGCGGCGAAGTCGAGCAGCATGGCGGTGGTGGTCGCCTGCAGCACGTCAGGACTGAACCCCGCGCCGGGGCCGGGCGCGATGCCGTCGCGTAGCTCCTGGGCGCCGGTCAGGTAGATGTTGCGCCAGGTGCCGGCCTCGCAGTCGAAGCCGAGCGTGGTGTAGACGGCGGCGAGCTTCGCCCGCGCCTCGGCGTTGTTCGCGTCATCGAAGACGACGTGGTTCAGCAGCGTCGCCGCCCAGCGGAGCTCGCCTTCGTCGACCGCAGCTTGGGCCAGCGCCACCACGGCCGAGGGCCCACCCATGGCGGCGACGTAGCGCTTGGCCGCCGGCTCCGGCGGCAGCGGGTTCAGGTTGGCCGGATTGGCGTCGTACCAGCCGAGATAACGTTGGTAGATGGCCTTCGAATTGTGGCTCATCGTCCCGTAGTAGCCGCGGTTGAACCACTGCTTGCTGAGCACCTCCGGCAGCGCCAGCGTCTCGGCGATCTCGGGGGCGGTCAGCCCCGAATTCATCAGTCGGATCGTCTGGTCGTGCAGGAACTTGTAGGCGTTGCGGTGGCTGGTCAGGAACGCCGTGATCTCCTCGCGGCCGAAACGCGGGATGCCGTGGGCGGCGAACATGACGTCGCTCTTGTCGGCAAACAGGCGGATGGATTCGGTCAGATAGTCGGCCCAGGCCTTGGCGTCGCGCACCAGCGCGCCGCGCGCGGGCAAGAGGTTGTGCATGGTCAGGTTGGCGTTCTCGGCCATGAACACGGCGCGGAACTGCGGCAGGTAGAAGTTCATCTCCGCCGGCGCCTCGGTTCCGGGCGTGAGCTGGAAGACCATGGTCACGTCGCCGACGGTGATCTCCTGGCCGGTGCGGGTGACAAGGTCGGTGGGCGCGATCAGCGAAAGCGCGCCGGCCGACGGACGGGGCCCGAGACCCGAGGTCATCTCGCCATGGGCGCAGCACTCGAGCGTATGGCCGAACTGGAAGCGCGCGCGGCGGAGCATCGCCGGACCCACGATGATGTTCTCGGAAACCGCGTGCTCGAGGAAGCCCTCGGGCGCGATGACCTTGACGCTGCCGGCGGCGACGTCGGGCGCCGTCGTGACGCCCCCCACCCCGCCGTAATGGTCGACGTGGCTGTGCGAATAGATCACCGCCAGCACCGGTTTTTGCGCGACGTGCTCGCCCACGAGCTCGAGCGCGGCGCGGGCGACCTCGACGGTGGTCAGCGGATCGACCACGATCCACCCCGTCCCGGCGTCGATGAACGATACCGTGGAGACGTCGAAGCCGCGTACCTGCCAGATGCGGTCGGCGACCTTGAAGAGCCCATGCTTGGTCAGGATCTGCGCCTGGCGCCAGAGGCTGGGGTTGGCCGTCTCGGGCGCGGCGGAGGCGAGGAAGTCGTAAGCCGCCAGATTGTAGGCTGGGCGGCCGTCGGCGCGGCTGATGACCGGATCGGCGCGCGTGGCGATGAAGCCGCGGGCGGCGAACTCGAAGTCCTTGCGGTCGTCGGCGGCGACCAGCGCCCGGGCCTCGGCAATCGTTGTCATCGGTGATTCCCTCCCGGCGCGTCGGCCAGCCAAGCCCGTTGCGCGTCCGCCTCGGCGCGGGTCAGGGAGTATATGAACCAGCGCCCGTCCGCATCCGCGCGCGTTTTGGTCGCATAGCCTGAGCCGGCGTATCCCCGCATAGCCTGACCCCCAGAACGCCGGTCGCAGCCGCCACCCGATCGCGATCTCCGGACCGGCGGCGTCCAAGGGAATGAGCAGCATCCACCCGATGAACGTGGCCGGTTGGTCATCCAGAGCGAGCGTCCAATAGCCGAGGCCGGACGCGTAGGGGCCGCGCGTGCGCATTTCGATGAAAGCGCGATGCGCAACCGTATCCGACCAAGGTCCGCTGATGTAGCGCGTGACGTCCGGCTCCAGGTCCATGCGGAGGCAGTCTTCCGTGTCGGCCAAGGTCCGGGGCCGCAGCGTGAGCCGTCGCGTTCTCAACGTCGGTTGCGTGGGTCGCTCATCCAGGCGCCGGCCATCGGAAGCCCATAGGGCGCGGTCCGCTGGCGGGCGGCCTAACGGCTCATCCGGCGGAACTCCAGGTTCCGCGTTCGGGCGGTATTGAGCCGGAAGCCCGTCGCCTCGCCGCCCGCGACATCGAGGCTGACCACGTTGCGCAGCTGGGCGAGCGCGCCGCGGGGCTTCGAATAGGCCACGGTCGGCGAAAGCGGGATGAGCGGGGCGCGCACGCGGCCCAGGCCGTCGGACTGGCTGATCGCCAGGCCCTCGCCGTCGCGCTCGATCACCGCGATGGTGTCGGCGTCGTCGCTTACGTAGCGGCCGAGCGCGGCCGCCGCGAACGCTTCGCCGTTGGCTTCGTCGTCGGCCAGGCGCTGGAGGCGATCGGTCGCCTGTCCGAAGCGCACGAGGAGATCCCCGCCCTCAATCTTGACCGCGATCTCCCCGAGACCGCCCGCGGGGAGGACCATCCAGCCGTCGGCCGCTGGAACCAGCGCAACGCCCACCTGCCCCTTGCAGAGCGAAAGCTTGAGCACGCCGCCCTCTTCGGAGAGGCTGTAGACCATGCGCGTCTCGGGCGACCAGTAGTCGCCGAGCGCCCCCTTGAACGCCTCGGCGTCGATGGTCGGCGTCTCAGGCCCGACCTGGTCGGCGAGCACGATGTCGGCGACCTGCTGGGCCAGCCTGACGACGTCGCCGGCTTTCGCGCCGTTGGCGAGGATGACGATGTCGAGACCCTGGTCGGGGAAGAGGATCATCTGGGCGGTGCCGCCCATGACGCCGCCCGAGTGGTGCAGGGTCTTCAGGCCCCGGTACTCGTCGAGCATGAGGCCGAGCGCGTAGACGCCCAGCGAACCGTCGGCGTAACGCGGAAGCTCCGTAAGCTCCGCCCAGGTCCTGGACGAACCGAAGCGGTCGCGAGAACGCAAGTGCGCCGTCCAGCGCAGCATGTCGTCGACGGTCGAGACGATCGCGCCCTCGCCGCGCACCTCCTCGGACGGAAAGAGGCCCCGCCGCCAGGCGCCGCGGCTGGGTATGTGCATGGCGGCGACGCCCGGCGTGATGTCGTGATCGGACGGAAGCGAGACGGTGTCGGGCATTCCGACCACGTCGAAGAGCCGCGCCTTGAGCTGCGCTTCGAACGGTGCACCGCCCACGCGTTCGATGGCGATCGAGACCAGGTGGTAGCCACCGTTGTTGTAGATCATCGCCTCGCCGGGGGCGAAGTTGCGGCTCTTTTGGCGCTGCTGCAGCGCGAGCGCGTGGCCGACGGGCGGCACGGCCATCCCGTGGCCGACGAAGGAGAGGTCGAGATAGCAGCGCGAGCCGCCGCGATGCTGCATCAGCTGGCGCAGCGTCGGCTCGCCGCCGGGACCGGTCAGCTCGGGGACGTACGTCCTAATCGGCTGATCGAGTTCCAGCTTGCCGTCCTCGGCGAGCAGAAGCGCGAGCAGGCAGGTGAAGTGCTTGCTGATCGAACCGATCCGCATGCGCGTCGCCGGCGTGTTGGCCGCCCCGTGCTCGAGGCTCGCCATGCCGAACGCGCGCCGATAGATGAGCGCGCCGTCCTTCACGACGCCGACGACCAGCCCCGGCTCGTCGGTCCGGTTCCACGGCGCGAACACCTCGTCCAGCTGCTCGGTCACGGTCTTGGCCGGCGCTTCGGCCGCTTCGGTGTCCTTCGCCATGGATCGCACTCCTTCTCGGTACCCCAAGCAACTTTGCGCAGACCGACGGCGCGGCGAAAAGCCCTGTCCCGACCTGCTCCGCCGATGTCGTCGCCGCGCCGCATTGATTGGCCACGGAAAACACGGAAAACACGGAAAACAGGACGGCCGCTTCGCGGCCACGCTAGACGAACCGCCCGGCCTAGAGGGCCAAACGGGAAACGCTGCACGTCCGTGCTTTCCGTGTTTTCCGTGTCTCCTCTGGCTTCGCCTGAAGAGTTAGCGTGCTGTGGTGTCGCCCGCTGCGGCGGCGCTGAGATGCAGGTCCTGGTAGTCGAAACTGAAGTCGGCCAGCGGCGAGACGGCCTTCATGGTCGCGCCGGCCACCTTGCCGTCGGCGTCCAGGGTGAAGCTGACGAAGGCGTTCTCGATGCCCGGCTTGTCCCAATGGGTGATGAAGGTGTCGTACTGCCAGTGGGTCAGATCGCCGACCATGCCGGGGGAATGGGTGAAGTCGATGCGGAGCTTCTCGCCGCCTGCCGGCGTGACCCGCACGGTCCCGTACCAGGGGTCGGCGTAGTCGCCCGCGTAGCTCGCCAGCGGCAGCGAGGGGCCGACCTTGGCCGGCTGGGCCATCTCGGCGTGCAGCGCCTTCAGCGCCGCGTCGACCTGCCGCTGCTTGTATTCGCCCCAGGCCTTGGCCCAATCGGTGGGCGGACCGTTCAGGTAGTGGTCGAGGAGCTGGTCGCGGATCGCCACGAGCGGCACGCCGTCCTCGGCGTTCGAAAGCACCGCAAAGCCGATGTTCTTGTCGGGGATCAGGTCGATGAGCGCGCGGAAGCCGAACACGGCGCCGTCGTGCTCGATGATCTTGTGGCCGCGCCAGTCGCGGATGAACCAGCCCAGGGCATAGTCCTCGAACTGCGGCGTCGAGGCCTCGACCGGCGGGGGCGCCGGCGTGATCGGGATGATCACCTCGGGTGTCCACATCGCCTTAGCCGACGCTTCGCTGTAGAGCCGCCCGCCGCCAGGCACCGCCCCGTGGCCCAGCTGGATCTTGATCCATTGCGCCATGTCCTCGGCGCTGGCGCTTATGCCGCCGGCCGGGCTTACGTTCTTGCCGAGGTCATCGGTCTCGTCGAGCACGGCCTGGTCGCCCAGCCCGCGCATCGGCCCGTTCAGCCGTGCGTGCGGCCAGGCGCGGTCGTGATCGGCGAAGCGGTGCGGATCGTCGGATGTGGAGTCCAGCATGCGCGCCGGCTCGAGCACGTGGGTGCGCATGTAGTCTTCCCACGTCTGGCCGCTCACCGCGTAGATCAACTGGCCGGCGACGGCATAGAGGACGTTGTCGTAGGCGTAGCCGCTGCGAAAGCTGGTCTTGGGTTTGAGATAGCGCAGCCGCTCGACGGTCTCGGCGCGCGTCAGGTTCGAGCTCGGCACGGCCATGAGGTCGCCCTCGCCGAGGCCAAGACCGCTGTGGTGTACGAGCAGGTCGCGGACCGTCATCTCACGCGTCACCCACGGATCGTACATCTCGAATCCGGGCAGCTTGTCGGTGACGCGGTCGTCCCAGCTGAGCTTGCCGGCGTCGACCAGGGTGGCGAGCGCCGCGACGGTGAAGGCTTTGCCGGTCGAGCCGGTGGGGAAAATGGTCTTGGCGTCGACCGGCGTGGGATCGCCCAGCCGGCGGACGCCGAACCCCTGCGCCATCGTCGTCTGGCCGTTCTCGACGATGGCGATGGCAATGCCGGGGATGCCGTACTGCTTGCGCAAAGCGTCGGCGTAGGCCTGAAAGTCGGCCGGCGGTGCGGCCATCGCCGGGACCGACGCCGCGGCGGCGCCGATGGAGAGCGCGAGCGCGAGAACGATCTTGAGCATGACGTCAGTCCTCAGCTCTTGAGACAGGCGTCGACGAGGCGGGTGAACTCAGCGCCGCCGCGGATAGGGTCAGCGGCGGGCAGACCGAGGCGATCGGCCGTGGCCTTCAGGGTGTCGGCGGCCTCCGCGTCGGTCATCGCCGCGGTGTTGAGGCTGACCCCCGCACAGCGCGCGGCGGGGTTGGTGAGCCGCGCCAGCCGGACGTTGAGATCGATCGTCTCTTCGAGGCTCGGAATCGCGAAACCGGGGTGGCCGAGCAGCTCTAGCCGACCGGGCTCGTGGCAGACAATGATCACGTCGGGCTGGCTGCCGTGCAGCAAGCCGAGCGACACCGCCGCGTACGACGGGTGGAACAGCGACCCCTGCCCTTCGATCACGTCCCAGTGGTCGGGGGCCGCCGCCGGCGAGAGCATCTCGGCCGCGCCGGCCTCGAAATCGGCGACGACCGCGTCCATCGGCATGCCGCCGCCGGCGATCAGGATGCCGGTCTGCCCGGTGGCGCGGAAGTCGACCGCGAGCCCCCGCTCGCCTAGCGCGCGGGCGAGTGAAAGCGCCGTGTACTTCTTGCCCAGCGCGCAGTCGGTGCCGACGGTGAGCAGGCGCTTGCCGCTGCGCTTCTCGCCGGTGCCGACCGGGATGCCGGGCGGCGGGCGGCGGATGTCGATCAGGGAACGGCCGTTCGCCTCCGCGGCGTTGCGCAGCGCCGGCGCTTCGGCGAGCTTGGCATGCAGGCCGCTGACCAGATCGAGGCCAGCCTCCAGCGCCTTGACCAGCGACGGGATCCAGGCGTCGGCGATGTAGCCGCCCATGTTCGCGACCCCGATCACCATGGCGCGCGCCCCCCGCGCGCGCGCCTCGAGCGGCGTCAGCGTCGGCAGGCCGAGGTCGACGGCGTCGGCCGCGCAGGCGAACTGGCCCACGCAGGCCTCGGGCGCCCAGTCGCGCAGGCCGAACGCGGTCTTGGCGAACGCCGCCTCGGCGACGTCGCCGACGAACAGCAGGTAGGGGCGCGGCAACTCCAACGGCGATTCGGCTCTCGGTGCGCTCTGCGCGGCCTGGGTCATAAGACGCCGCCCGGGCGCGCGTGCGCCAGCGCGTGCGGACCCGGAACCGCGCGTTCGTCCCGCAACCCTAGCACCGATGCCATGCAGCGCCTCGCCAAACCCACGCGGATTATCGGGGCGTGTGGCGCCCAGTCAACGGTCATTCGCAAAAAGTGAAAAAGCACTTGCATGATGGGAAACCATGTTGCCATCCTAACGCCTGTGGGATTGCGCACGGGGGATCGCATGCATCGACATCTGGGCCTGGGGCTCTTGGCGGCCGCTTCGACGCTCGCGCTGGCCGCCGCCGCGGCGGCGCAGACGCCGGCGGCCGGCCAATCACCGCACAGCAGACGGCGGCGCAACAGACCGCGGCCGGCAGCGCCAACGTCACCGTCACCGCCAACCTGCGCGCAGAGCGGCTGCGCAACGTGGCGATGTCCGTCACGGCCGTGACGGCGCAGAAGGTCGAACAACTGCAGGCCTTCAACTTCGCGGACTACGCCAAGTTCGTCCCCGGTCTCACCCTGGTGGAGAGCGCGCCCGGCCAGGAGCAGCTCATCCTGCGCGGCCTGAACTCAGGCGGCGACGCCAGCACAGTCGCCACCTACATCGACGAGACTCCGTACGGCTCGAGCAGCGGCCTGGCCAATGGCACCTTGCTGCCGCCCGACATCGACGCCTTCGACATGAACCGGGTCGAGGTGGACAAAGGCCCGCAAGGCACCCTCTACGGGGCCTCGACGCTGGGCGGCCTCCTCAAGTTCGTCACCAACCCTCCGGATCCGTCGCATCTCGCCGCCGAGGCCGAGGTGACCGGCGACGAGGTCGAGAACCAGGGCGGCTGGGCCGTCAAGGGGATGCTCAACATCCCGCTCGGCTCCGACGCAGCCTTCCGCATCGTAGGCTCCGACGTCGGTAATCCCGGCTTCATCGACGACGCCGTCCGGCATCTGAGCAATGTGAACAACAGCGGCGAGCAGGGGGTGCGGGGTTCGTTCCTCTGGCAGCCGACCAGCGCCGTGACGATCCGCCTGACCGCGATCGGACAGGACTTCCAGGAGAACGACGCCAACGAGGAGGACATCGCGGTCAATCCGGCCACCGGCGTGCCGCTCGAGCCGATCACACCGCTGTTCGGAAGTCTGAAGAATGGGCGCGTCCTGTCGGGCTTCGACCACATCCAGAACCGTCTCTACAACGGAACGGTCGACTGGGACATCGGCTGGGGCACGCTCACGTCGTCGACCAGCTACGGGACCTACGACAGCCAGACGCTGGCCGACACCAGCGCCCTCTTCAACAGTGAGGAGGCGGCGACGCTGGTCGTTGACAAGTTCACCGAGGAGGACCGGCTGGCGTCCCCGGCCGGACAGCGGCTCGAGTGGCTAGGCGGATTCTTCTATACGCGCGAGACCGGCGACCTTGACCAGCGGGTCATCGACCTGGGCGCGCCGTTCGGCGCCGGTACGCTGATCGAGTTCGGCAAAGCTCCCCTCGACCTACGAGGAGGAGGCCGGCTTCGCGACGGTGACCTATCACTTCACGCCGCAGTTCGATGTGGCGCTGGGCGGCCGCTACGCGCACAACGACCAGACGTCGAGTACGGCCCTGAACGTGCTCGGCAACGTGCTCGTCATTCATGGCTCGTCATCGGACTCGACCTTCACCTACTCGGTCGCGCCGAAGTGGAAGCCGAATGACCAGACGACGGTCTACGCCCGCATCGCTTCAGGCTATCAGCCCGGCGGGCCTAACGATATCGCGTTCGGCGCGCCGGCCGCGGTGCCGCGGACCTTCGGTCCCGACTCGGTCGTCAGCTACGAGGCAGGCGTCAAGACGGATGTCTTCCAGGACATGCTGTCGTTCGACGTCGATGCCTTCTACGTCGACTGGTACAACATCCAGCTGATTGCCGACATCGACAACACCGGGGTCGACATCAACGGAGGCCGGGCTCGAAGCGAAGGCGTTGAGGCGCAAGGGGTCTATACACCGATCGAGGGCCTAACCTTCACGGCGAACGGCGCCTACACCGACGCCCGCCTGACCACGAACACAAACTTCCTGCTCGGCGGAAAGGCGGGGAATTGCCTGCCCTTCACCCCCGATTGGGCCGCGACGCTCGACGGCGTCTACAATTGGTCGATCAACGGCGACGTCAGGGCTTTTGTCGGCGCGACCTGGTCCTACATCGGAGATCGTGTTTCGTCGTTCAGCGGGACGATCGGGCAGGTCGCTCTGCCGAGCTACAACACATGGGATCTGCGCGCGGGAGTGAACGTGCGGCGGAACTGGACCGTCGAGGTGTTCGCTAAGAACCTCGGCGACGCGCGAGGCATCAGCTCGCTGAGCGGCAACCTGAGCGCGGTCAGTAGCGGTGAGAGCGTTGCCATCATCCAGCCGCGGACGATCGGCGTCACGCTGACGGCGCGGTATTAGGCGGATGCAGCGGGTTGTCCATTTCTGAAAGTTAATTTGCACAATCGGCAACCTCAAGGATGATGCGTCGGGCCGACCGCTACACTCGGCAAGCTGACGCCCAGGTTCAGGGAGACGACCGGATGCGGTTCAAATCGATCGCCGCGGCCTTGCTCGCTTTGGCTTTGGGCGTCTCGCCGAGCCTGGCGCAGCCGGCGCTTGCACCGACCGCACAGCCGCTCGGCCCGTCGGTGGCCGCCGCGGTTGCGCCCGAGCCGCCGGCGCAGCTGACCAAGCAGGACGTCGATGGCTGGCTCGACGGCTTCATGCCGTACGCGCTTTCGTCCGCCGGCATCGCCGGCGCCGTCGTGGTCGTGGTCAAGGACGGCCAGGTGCTGACCGAGCGGGGCTTCGGCTACGCCGACGTGAAGACCAAGAAGCCCGTCGACCCGCAACGGACGTTGTTCAGGCCAGGCTCGGTCTCCAAGACGTTCACCTGGACGGCGGTGATGCAGCAGGTCGAGGCGGGCAAACTCGACCTCGACACCGACGTGAACCGCTATCTCGACTTCACGATCCCGCCTTACGAAGGCCAGCCGATAACGCTGCGCCAGCTGATGACCCATTCCGCCGGCTTCGAGGAGCAGCTCCGCGACGAGTTCGTCAGCAAGGCCGCGACGATGCCGTCGCTGGACGTCTTCCTGAAGCGCAATACGCCTAAGCGCATCTACGCGCCGGGAACCGTCGTCGCCTATTCGAACTACGGCGCGACGCTGGCCGGCTACATGGTCCAGCGCGTCTCCGGCGAGCCGTTCGACGCCTACGTCAAGCACCACATCTTCGACCCGCTGGGCATGACCCACTCGACCTTCGACCAGCCGTTGCCGGCCTCGCTCGCGCCCGACATGTCACAGGGCTACGTCACCGCCGACCAGCCGCCGCATCCGTTCGAGATGATCACGGTAGGCCCGGCGGGCAGCCTCACCTCGACCGGCGACGACATGGCCCGCTTCATGATCGCGCACCTTCAGGGCGGCTATAATGGCGTGAAGCTGCTGCAGAACCCGCAGGTCATGTACGCGCAGCAGACCCAGTTCGACCCGCCGCTGGCGGCGTTCGCGCTCGGCTTCTATCACGAAGACCGCAACGGCCAGGTGGTCATCGCCCACGCCGGCGACACGAACTACTTCCACTCCGACATGCACCTCATCCTTGGCGCGCACGTCGGCCTCTTCATGTCGGTCAACAGCCCGGGCCGCCAGGGCGCGGCCGAGCCGCTGCGCGAGGCGCTGTTCCACGACTTCATGGACCGCTACTTCCCGGTCCCGACCCCGCAGGACCTGCCCACCGTCTCGACCGCCAAGGCCGACGCCAAGCTGATGCAGGGGCTCTACTGGTCGAGCCGCCGCGCCGACTCGAGCTTCCTGCGCATCCTGAACCTGCTCGGCCAGGCCAAGGTGGTCGTCAAGCCTGACGGGACGCTGGTGGTCTCCGATCTGGTCGACGCCTCGCACGCGCCGGAGGTCTGGCGCGAGGTCGGGCCTTACCAATGGGTGGACCGCGCCGGCGGACGGCTGGTGGCGGTGGTGAAGAACGGCAAGGTCGACAACTACATGACAGACGAGTTGCCGCCGGTGCTCGAGTTCATGCCCGTGCCCGGCTGGGCAAAGGCAAGCTGGAACATGCCGGCGCTGTTCTTCACGCTCGCGGTCCTGCTTGGCTCCCTGTTGCTTTGGCCCGCCCAGATCTTCATCCGCTGGCGCTACAAGCAGGCCTTCCCCCTGACCGGCCGCCGGGCGACGACCTATCGCCTGGCCCGGTTGGGCGCGATCGTGCAGATCGCCGGCTTCGGCGCGTACGTCGTGATGTTCCAGTCGCTCCTGGGCGGGGCGCTGAACGCCGACGCCTCGCTCACCCCCCTGCTGATCCTCTGCAAGGCGCTCTGCGCGGTCGGCCTAGTCGGCACGCTGCTCGAGGCGTGGAACGCGCTGACGGTGTGGACCACGCCGCCGTCGAGCTGGTGGGCCAAGGTTTCGTCGGTTGTCATCCTCGCGGCCGGCCTGGGTTTCGCCTGGTTCGTGCTCTCGCTGCACCTCGCCTCGCCCAGCCTCCACTACTAGGCAGGCGTCCGCGCAACGACGCGGGTCCAGGTGCAACCACCCTTGCGGAGGGCGAAAAGTTTGGTATTTTGCTACTTAGCAAAGTACAGAACAGAGGGTCGCGCGATGGCGGCATTCCGCGGCGCCGGGCATTATGGCTGGAACGAGCGAGTCACCACGCGCTTGAGCGACGCGGAGCGATAGATGGCCAAGACGCCCAAACCGGCCGTCGCCAAGCCCGGCACGGCGCTCAGACGCATCAGGCTCGAGCACAACTGGACGCTGGCCGAGGTGAGCCGCATGACCGGCCTGCCCGTCTCGACCCTCTCGAAGGTCGAGAACAACAAGCTCTCGCTCTCCTACGACAAACTCGTGCGCATCGCCCAGGGGCTCGATGTGGACATCGCGCGCCTGTTCGCCACCGACCTGGCCGGGCCTGCCGACAAGCACGTCCGCGGGCGGCGCATCATCACCCGCGGCGGGGAAGGCAAGCGCATCGACACCGACAACTACCGCCACCTCTACCCGGCCGCCGAGCTGCTCAACAAACGCTTCAACCCGATCATCGCCGAGCCGCAGGCGACCTCGCTCGAGGCGTTCGGCGAGCTCGTGCGCCACCCTGGCGAGGAGTTCACGATGGTGATCCAGGGCGCCGTCGACTTCTACTCCGAGCACTATGCGCCCGCCCGGCTCGAAGCCGGCGATTCCGTCTACTTCGACAGCAGTATGGGCCACGCCTACGTCAAGGCGAACAAGGGCAAGTGCCAGGTGCTGTCGATCTGCTCGGCGACGGAGCAGCAGCTCATGCGCTCGCTGCAGACCGAAGCGGCCAACGATGAGCCCGTGCCGCCACGGGTCGTCCGCCGCTGACGCGCGATTCCGCTTGATCGAGTTGCAAAATATGAAAATGTGTTTCGATTAGAGCGAAGGCATCGGCATGGGCGAACGGCTGCGGCTTGAACTGGCGATCGAGCGCTGGCCGCTCTCGCGCCCCTTTAGGATCAGCGGCTTTACCTTCGAACACTCGGAGGTGGTGGTCGCGACCTTGTCCGATGGCCGCGCCCGCGGGCGCGGCGAGGCTTCGGGCGTCTACTACCACGGCGACACGCCAGCCGGCATCGTCGAGACCCTGGAAGCGCACCGCGACTTCATCGAAGGCGGCGTGACGCGGGAGGCGTTGCGCGAGGCGCTGCCGCCATGCGGCGCCCGGAACGCGATCGACTGCGCGATCTGGGAGCTGGAGGCCGCACGCGTCGGCAAACCGGTCTGGCGCATCGCCCTCGACTCAGCGCCCCGGCCGCTCCTCACCACCTGCACGGTCGGCGCCGACACGCCGGAGGCGATGGCGGAGGGCGCGCGCGCCTATGTGGGCGCCCGTGCGGTGAAGCTGAAGCTGATCGGCGATGGCGAGGACGCCGCGCGCGTCGCCGCCGTGCGCCAAGCGCGGCCGGACGTCTGGCTCGCCGTCGACGCCAACCAGGGTTTTTCGCTGGCGACCTTGCGCGACCTGATGCCGGCGCTCGTGGCCGCGGACGTGAAGCTGATCGAACAGCCGCTGCCGATCGGCGCCGAGGCGGAGCTGGAAGGGTTCGCAAGCCCGATCCCCCTCGCGGCCGACGAGAGCGCCCAGGGGCTTGCCGACGTGGGGGCGCTGGCCGGCTGCTTCCAGGTCGTCAACATCAAGCTCGACAAGTGCGGCGGGCTCACCGAGGGGCTGATGATGGCGCGCGAGGCCAAGCGGCTCGGGCTCAAGGTGATGGTCGGCAACATGAGCGGCACGTCGCTGGCCATGGCGCCGTCGTTCATCGTCGGACAGCTGTGCGACGTCGTCGACCTGGACGGGCCGCTGTTGCTCGCTCGCGACCGCGATCCGCCCGTGCGCTATGTAGACGGCTACATCCACTGCGACGAGGCGGTGTGGGGCGCCGGCGCGCCTGCGCGCGCCGCCTAAGCTCGGCCCGTCCAGCCCGGGCCGCGCAGCACCTGGCCGGGCCGCGCCCCGGTGTGGCGGCCATCGTCGATCACCAGCTCTCCGTTCACCAGCACGTAGTCGATGCCCTCCGGGTAGGCGGTGGGGTCCTCGTAGGTCGCGCGATCCTTGATCCGGTCGAAATCGAAGACGGTCAGGTCGGCCCAGAGGCCTTCGCGCAGGCTGCCGCGGTCGTAGAGCCCCATGCGGCTGGCCGGCCACGAGGTCATTTTGCGCACCGCATCTTCGAGGCTGATCACCCCGCGCGCCTTGACGTACTCGGCGATCACCCGCGGATGGTTTCCGAACGCGCGCGGATGCGGCATGCCGAGCGGCCCGATCTCGCCAGGCCCCGGGCTCGCGTCGGCGTCGCTGCCGATCGACATCCAGGGAAAGCGCAGCGCCTCTTCGATGTCCGGCTCGCTCATCAGGAAGAACAGCGCGGTCGGACGCTTGTCGGGCGCGGCGACGACGATGTCGCACGCCACCTCGCTGGGATCCCGCCCAAGCGCCTCTCCGATCGCGGCCAAGCTCATAAAGCGAAAGCCGTCGAACTGCTCACTGTGCGCATTGACCAGCACCACCCGGTCCCAGCCGCCGGCCGCGTGCACCAGGTTCGACCATCCGGGCTGCGAGCCCTCGGCGACCTCCGCCTTGATCCGCGCGCGGACGCCTGAATCCCTCAGCCGCTCCAGTCCGGCCGCGCGGCCATCGGCCCAGACCCAGTTCGGCGTGGTGATATCCACCCCCGTGCCGCCGGCGTCGTAGACATACATGTCGGCGGCGATGTTCACGCCAGACGCGCGGGCCCCATCGATCAGCCTGCCGGCCTCGCGCGTCAGCTTGCCCCAGCCTTGGGCGTAGGCCGCCTTGAAGTGGAAGATCTCGACCTGGACGCCCGCGCGCCGGCCGATCTCGATCGACTCGGCGATCCCGTCCAACAGCGCCGCGCTCTCGTCGCGCATGTGGCTGGCGTAGATGCCGCCGTAGGACGCCGCGACTTCGCTCAGCGCGACCAGGTCGTCGGTCGTCTGGAAGCTGTCCGGCGGATAGATGAGCGCGGTGGCGATGCCCATGGCGCCCGCCTCCATGGCCTCGGCGACATGCGCCTTCATGCTGGCGAGCTGCTCGGGCGTCGGGCGGCCGTCGACGTCGCCCATCACCTCGACCCTGGCCTGCGCCGCGCCATAGTAGGTGGCGAAGTTGGGCGAGATCCCCTTCTCAGCCAGGCGGTCGAACCAGGCGGCGAGTTTCGCCGACGGCGCAGGCGCGCCCGCCTCGCCGGCGATCAGGGTGGTTACCCCTTGCCTGAGCTTGCTCGCGGCCAGCCCGTCACGGCGCAGCGCCCAGGCGGACTGGTCCATCATGTCGATCCAGCCGGGGGTCACATAGCGTTCGCCGGCGTCGATCTCGCGCTCCGCCCGGCCGGTCACGCGCCCGATCCGCGCAAGCCGGCCATCGCGGATGCCGATGTCGGCGCGGACCCAGGGGTTTCCCTGCCCGTCCAGCACCCGGCCGCCGCGGATTATGACGTCATAGGTCTCGGCCATCGGAACGGCTTACCCGATCGCCGCAGGCCTGTCGCCGCCGGGCGAGAGCTCGCTCCTCGCAAGCCGCTTGCGGCTTGGACGGCCGGCTTTATCGCCAGAACCGGCCGACCAGGGATCCCAGCGCGGCGGCGAGCGTGACGTAGGGGGTCTGGACCACCATCTCCGCGAAGTAGGGCGGGGTGATGTTGCGCGCGCGCTCCGCCGCGTAGAAGGGCAGGATCAGAATGCCCGCAAGCGCGATCACCGCCGCGACCCACAACGGTTGCTGGTTCGCGGCGGCCCACGCCGCGACGACGATTACGACGCCATACCGCATCGGGAAGTTTATCAGCCACCACATGACAGCGCGCCTCGACGGTCGAGCGCCCATTCCACCCCCGCTCGCTTAAGGAGCGGTTTCGAAAGAGGGTGAACGCGCCGGGCTGGGGGTCTACGGGGTCTCCGCCTTCGGCCAATAGGGCGCCTTGAAGCGCTGGTAGGGGATGTTCGCGAAATCTGAACCGATCGCGCCGGGGGTGTCGACATAGATCACATCGGTGGCGATCGGATCGAAGCCGGCGCGGAAGTGGTTGGTGGACTTCACGATCACCGAGCGAAGCGTGGCTGGGTCGAGGCCGAGGGCGGTGAACGCGCTCGGCCCGAAGCACTGGGTGCGCTCCGAGGCCAGGATGAAGTGCACGCCCGCCACCTCGATCCAGGCCGCGTCGCCCAGGCCGACCAGTCCGGAGAGCCCGACCTGTGTCGCCTTCCTCGCCAGTCCGCGCACTGTGGCGTGGACATCCAGCGGGTCGCCGGAGCTTGGGCCGAGCTTGCCGCCGATGCGCAGGTCGATCTCCGCCCCCTCGCCCACTTCGTGGCAGAACGCGACGGCCTGCGGGTCGTACATCAAGGCGATGCCGACATCGGTCAGGCCGCGCGCGAGGACGGCGCGGGCGACAAAGGTGGAGTCGGCAGGGGCGCCGCCGCCGGCGTTGTCGGCGATGTCGGCGACCACCAGCGGTCCCCGGTTGACCGCCGCCATGCGATCGAGCGCGTCTTCGAGCGGCAGGTCGCGGATCTGAGTCTCCCGCCGCAAGTCCCAGATCTCCCGGCCGAGCGAGGCAGCGAGCGCGGCGGCCTTCGCGCGGTCGCGATCGGCGTAGACCAGCATCTTCGCACCGGTCACTGGCGTGTCGCCCCAAGGAAATCCGTGTACGAATGAAACAGACAGAACGCCGTCCCGGCCGCGATGGGCCAGCAGGCGATCGACGAAACCGCGCATAGGCTGGCTCTGCGTCGGCCAGAAGGACACCATCTTGCAGTCGTGCACGGCGTGGACCGGCGTGACCTCGCCGCGTAGCACGCCGAGGCAGACGCGCCAGGCGTCGTCTAGCCGCGCCATCCCGTCCGTGTGCGGATACTCCTGCATGAAGCAAAGGACGGTGGCGTTTGCGAGCATCGCCTCGGTCAGGTGCGCATGCGGGTCGAGCGCCACGCCGATCGGCGTCTTCGGCCCGACGATCTCGCGCACCATGGCCAGGACCTCGCCCTCGCAGTCCCAGCAGGCTTGCGAGATCATCGCGCCGTGCAGGAACAGCATGACGACGTCGACCGGCATCGCCGCCCTCAGATCGTCGAGCAGGATGTCGCGCAGGCGCTCGTAGACCGCCTGCACCGTCGGGGCGCCGGGCTGGGCGAAGGCGAACAGGCCAGGAGAGACGGCGCCGCCCTCGGCCGCGACCAGCTCGCGCAAGCCAACGGCCAGCGCGCCATACATTCCCCGGTCGGCGAACACCGCCTCGCCCCGCCGCTGGCCGATCGCGAACGCCGCCTCCGCGGTCGGGATCGAGGAGAAGGAGTTGGACTTCGTCGCCAGCCCCGCGAAGTAAACATTCATCATGTAGGCTCTCCTCAGGCGCGCCATTGTCTCGCGACGCCTTGACCAATAAGGCTTGCCCGACCATCGTGGAAGCAGACGCCGGCGTCCTCTCGGCCGTGGGCGTTCCGTCGACAAGGAGGCCGCTTGCCCGAATTCGAATTTGTTGCGCCGACTACCGCCGAGGAGGCGGTGCGCGCGCTCGCGGCCGGAGGCGGCAAGGCCCGGCCGCTGGCCGGCGGCACCGACCTCCTGGTGCAGCTGAAGGCCGGCCGCGCGAAGCCGTCGGCTATCGTCGATCTAAAGCGCATCCCCGGCATGATCGGCATCCGCGAGGCCGGCGGCGGCTTTACGATCGGCGCGGCCACGCCAGGCGCGCTGCTCGGCGAGCATGCGGCGCTGGCCGCCGCATGGCCGGGCGTCGTCGAAGGCAGCCAACCTCATCGGATCGACGCAGATTCAGGGCCGCGCGACGCTGGCCGGCAACCTGTGCAACGCCTCGCCGGCCGCCGACAGCGTGCCGGCGATGATCGCCGCCGGCGCGACCTGCGTCATCGTCGGGCCGGCAAGGGCCGGCGCGAGATCCCGGTGGAGCAGGTGGCGACAGGACCGGGACAGACCTCGCTCGCGGCCGACGAGTTCGTCCTCGAGATCAAGCTGCCGGCGCGCCCCGCGCGCTCGGCCGACGCCTACCTGCGCTCGATCCCGCGCACCGAGATGGACATCGCCGTCGTCGGCGCCGGCGTTTGCCTGACGCTGGACGCCGGCGGAAAGATCACCGCCGCGCGGGTGGCGCTGGGCGCGGTGGCGCCGACGGCGCTGCTGGTCCCCGAGGCGGCTGCGGCCATCGTCGGCACGACGCTGGACGAAGCGGCGCTCGATGCGCTCGACGCCGCGGCCAGGGCCGCCGCGCGGCCGATCGCCGACAAGCGCGGCACCGTGGACTATCGGATCAAGATCGCCGGCGTGCTCGCCCGGCGCGCGGCCAGGATCGCCTACGGGCGGGCGGAGGCGAGGGCATGAGCAAGCTGCACGTCACCACCACGGTCAACGGCGACCCGGCCGAGTTCCTTACCGATCCGGGCGTGACGCTGCTCGACGCCCTGCGCGACGACCTCGGCCTGACCGGGGCCAAGGAAGGCTGCGGCTCCGGCGACTGCGGCGCCTGCAGCGTCATGGTCGACGGGCGGCTGGTCTGCGCCTGCCTGATGCTGGCGGCCGAGGCCGAGGGGCGGCGGATCGAGACCATCGAGGGCATGGCCCAGGGCGGGACCCTGCACCCGCTGCAGCAGAAGTTCCTCGAGCACGCGGCCCTGCAGTGCGGCTTCTGCACGCCGGGTCTGCTGGTCGCGGCCAAGGCGCTTCTGGACGACAACCCCGATCCGACCGAGAGCGAAGTCCGCTACTGGCTGGCGGGCAACCTCTGCCGCTGCACAGGCTACGACAAGGTGATCCGCGCCGTGGTCGACGCCGCCGCCGAGATGAGACAGGTCCGGAGAGCCTCATGACTGACGTCCTCGATCGCCCCGAAGACTGAAGGTCGTCGGCACCCGGCCGATCCGGCCCGACGGCGTCGACAAGGTCACCGGCCGCGCCGCAGTACGGCGCCGACTTCGTCATGCCGGGCATGCTGGTCGGCCGCGATCAAGCGCAGCCCGCACGCCCACGCCAAGATCGTCTCGCATCGACACCAAGAAGGCGCGCGCGCTGGCCGGCGTGAAGGCGGTGGTCACCGCCGCCGATCTTCGCCGAACCTCGGCGTCGGAGGAATACGAGGCCGGCGAGGGCGGCGGCGAACCTGCGCGACCTGTCGCTGAACGTGATGGCGCGCGGCAAGGCGCTGTACGACGGCCACGCCGTCGCCGCGGTCGCCGCGACGTCCGCCGCGATCGCCGAAGCGGCGCTCGATCTGATCGAGGTCAACTACGAGATCCTGCCGCACGTGATCGACGTCGAGGCGGCGATGGCGCCCGACGCGCCGCTGCTGCACGCGAACATGTTCACCCAGGGCTTGCCCGAAAAGCCGACCAAGCCCTCGAACATCGCCAAGCGGCAACCAGCTCGTGCGCGGCGACCTCGAGGCGGGCTTCGCCGAGGCCGACGTGATGATCGAGCGGCCGCTACACGACCAAGGCAGTGCACCAGGGCTACATCGAGCCGCACGCCTGCGTCGCCTCGATCGGCCGCGGACGGCCAGGGCCAGGTCTGGAGCTCGAGCCAGGGCCAGTTCATGGTCCGCACCTACTGCGCCAAGGTGCTGGACCTGGACGTCGCCGACATCCGGGTCACCCCGGCCGAGATCGGCGGCGGCTTCGGCGGCAAGACCACCGTCTATCTGGAGCCGCTCGCGCTGGCGCTTTCGCGCCAGGCCGGCGCGCCGGTGAAGCTGGTGATGACCCGCGACGAGGTGTTCCGCGCCACCGGCCCGACCTCGGGCGCGGTGATCGAGGTCAAGCTCGGCGCCAAGAACGACGGGACGATCACCGCCGCCGATGTCGTGCTGAAGTACCAGGCCGGCGCCTTCGCCGGCTCGCCGGTCGGCGCCGGCTCGCATGACCGCGCTCGCCTGCTACGACATCCCCAACTTCCGCGATCACCGGCTACGACGTGGTCACCAACACGCCGAAGGTCGCGGCCTACCGCGCCCCTGGCGCGCCGATCGCGGCGTTCGCGGTCGAGAGCGCCATCGACGAGCTGGCGCGCAAGCTCGGCATGGACCCCATCGACATCCGCGCTGAAGAACGGCGTCGCGCGACGGCATGAAGGCCGCCTACGGGCCGACCTATCAGCAACATCGGCTACCTGGAGACGCTGGAGGCGATCAAGCAACCACCCGCACTATGCCGGCGCCGCTCGGCCCGAACCAGGGCCGCGGACGTGGCCGTCGGCTTCTGGTTCAACATCGGCGGCGAGTCCACCGGCGCGGTGCACATCAACGAGGACGGCAGCGCCACCGTGGTGACCGCCAACCCCGACATCGGCGGCTCGCGCGCCTCGATGGCGATGATGGCCGCCGAGGTGCTGGGCCTGCCGGTCGAGCAGGTGCGCCCGGTGGTCGCCGACACCGCCTCGATCGGCTTCTCGATGCTGACCGGCGGCAGCCGCACCACCTTCGCGACCGGCATGGCCGTGACGCAGGCGGCCGAAAAGGTGGTCGACGACCTGAAGCGCCGCGCGGCGCTCACCTGGGACGTGCCGGTCGAGCAGGTGGCCTGGGAGGACGGCGACGGCCGTCTGCCTCGACGCCAGCAAGGACGTCAAACCGCTGACGCCTGAAGGCGATCGCCGGCCGCTCCGGCCGCACCGGCGGGCCGATCACGCGCCGAGGTGTCGCTGACCGCCCAGGGGGCCGGCCCCGGCTTCGGCGTCCACCTCTGCGACGTCGAGATCGACCCGCGAGACCGGGCACGTGACCATCGCTGCGCTACACCGCCGCCCAGGACGTCGGCCGGGCCATCCACCCGCTCGTACGTCGAAGGCCAGATCCAGGGCGGCGTCGCCCAGGGCGTCGGCTGGGCGCTGAACGAGGAGTACGTCTTCGACGCGACGGGCGGATGGAGAACGCCGGCTTCCTCGACTACCGCGTGCCGGTGGCCTCCGACCTGCCGATGATCGAGGCGATCATGATCGAGGTGCCCAATCCGCGCCACCCGTTCGGCGCCAAGGGCGTCGGCGAGGTGCCGATCGTGCCGCCGCTGGCCGCGGTGGCCAACGCGGTGCGCGGCGCGCTCGGGGTGCGCATGTGCGACCTGCCGCTCTCGCCGCCGAAGATCCGCGCCGTGATCGACGCTCAGGCCGGATAACGGGCGTCGCCGGGTGCCGCACGTGACCCTGGCCGGCTCGCAGGGGCGCGAGTTCACGGGCGGCGCGTCGGAGTTCGACGTCGGCGCCGATACGGTGAGACGGCTGATCCTGGAGCTCGACGCCCGCTATCCCGGGCTTCGGCGACTACATCGACCGCCGCATGGCCATCGCCATCGACGGCGAGATCCACCAGGACGCCTACGCCGCCGCCCTCAGGCCCGACAGCGAGGTCTTCCTGATCCCGAAGATCGGGGGCGGGTAAGAGCGTTCGGGAAAAGATGACGCAAGAGTCACTTGCCGGAAACCTCGGCACGGTAAATCCTCTCGCGGCATAGCCCGTAAGGAGACGAGTCCATGGCCGATGGCGCCCTCACCGCACTCGAAGCCGCTCGCGCGGAAGCCTACTCGACGCCGCTCGATCAGATCGACGTGAGCCAGCAGGACCGTTTCGTCGCCAACACCCTCTGGCCGTTCTTCGAGCGCCTTCGCAATGAGGCGCCGGTGCACTGGGGCGTCAGCCCCGAGTTCGGCGGCCTACTGGTCGGTGACCAAGTTCGAAGACATCATCGCCATCGAGACCAACCACCAGGTCTTCTCGTCCGAGAAGAACATCTCCATCGGCGACAACGGCGAGCAGCCCAATGGTGAGCAGCCCAACGCCGAAGCCGAGCCGTTCGAGCTGCCGATGTTCATCGCCATGGACCCCCCCAAGCACGACGAGCAGCGCAAGACGATCGCGCCCATCGTCTCCAGCGAGAACCTGCGCAACATGGAGCCGCTGATTCGCGAGCGGGCGGGCAAGATCCTCGACGAGCTGCCGATCGGCGAGCCGTTCGACTGGGTCCAGCGCGTGTCTATCGAACTGACCACCCAGATGCTGGCCACGCTGTTCGACTTCCCGTTCGAGGAGCGCAGCAAGCTGACCTACTGGTCGGACCTCACCACCAATCCCAGCATGCCGTCGAAGATCAACCCCGGCGAGGACATGCAGTGGGAGGAGGCGAAAGCCGAGCTCCTCGGCTGCGCCTTCTACTTCAAGAACCTATGGGATCAGCGCGCCAAGGAGCCGCCGAAGACCGATTTGATCTCCATGCTGGCGCACGGCGAAGCGACCAAGGATATGCCGCTGTTCGAGTTCCTGGGGAACATTCTGTTGCTGATCGTCGGCGGCAACGACACGACCCGGAACACCCTCAGCGGCGGCCTCCTGGCCCTGAACGACAACCCGGGCCAGTACGACAAGCTTCGCGCCGATCCCTCGCTTATCGAACTCGATGGTTCCGGAGATGATCCGCTACCAGTCGCCCGTCGCCCATATGCGCCGCACCGCCAAGGAAGACTTCGAGTTCCAGGGCAAGCTGATCAAAAAGGGCGAGAAGGTGGTCATGTGGTACGTCTCGGGCAACCGCGACGAGACGGCGATCCCCAACCCCAACGCCTTCATCATCGACCGCGAGCGGCCGCGGCACCACGCCGCCTTCGGCTTCGGCATCCACCGCTGCGTCGGCATGCGGCTGGCCGAGATGCAGCTGCGCGTGGTCTGGGAAGAGATCATGAAGCGCTACCCGCGCATCGACGTTGTGGGCGAGCCGGTGCGGCTGAGGTCCTGCTTCCTCCGCGCCATCCGCTCCATGCAAGCGCAGATTCCAGCGCAGGCGTAGGTTGGCGAGCCTTCTCCCCTCGTGAGCGGAGAAGGGGCGCCAATCCGCCGCTCACTTCGCAAACAGCATCCCCAGGTCGCGGAAGGCTTTGAACTCGAGCGCGTTGCCGGCCGGGTCGCGGAAGAACATCGTCGCCTGCTCGCCGGGCTGGCCCGCAAAGCGCACGTGCGGCTCGATCCCGAACCTGACCCCCGCCGCCCGCAGCCGCGCGGCCAGCGCCTCCCCGGCCTGAAAGCTCAGCACGACGCCGAAGTGGGGCACAGGCACGTCATCGCCGTCCACCGCATTGGTCGCCGCGTCCGGCGCTGACCGGTGCGCAGCCTGGTGGACGACGAGCTGGTGGCCCATCAGGTCGAAGTCGATCCAGGTCGCGGCGCTCCGCCCCTCCGGACAGCCGAGAACGCCACCGTAGAAGGCGCGCGCCGCGGCCAGGTCGTCGACGGGGATGGCAAGGTGGAAGGGCCTGAGCGTCATGGGTGGTCCGAGAGCGTTGCCGGCGAAGCGTGGAGCTTACCCGCTCGGCGGACGGATCGAGAAGCGCACCTTCAGGAACAGCACTGTCGCGGCGAGCATGAAGCTTATGCTGTTTGCGGCGATAAGCGGCCATTGCCCGAGCAGCCAGCCGTAGGCGGTCCATAGGGCGAAGCCGATCACCGTCACCACATACATGCGCAGCGACACGGCCGAGGCGTCGCGCTCGCGCAGGATCTTGAACACCTGCGGCGCGAAGCTCGTCATCGAACAGGCAGCCGCGGCCACGCCAACGCCATCAACGAACACGGGGCTCATCGCGACAACCGCCCGGACCGTGACGCGCGCCCGCGCTGGAACCGGCGAACGGCCGCGGTCGTTGTCTTGCTCAACACATGGTTTCGGAGGTTGAACATGGGCCGTTCGCTGCTTCTTTGGCTCCTAGGGGTGCCAATCCCGATCATCATCCTCATCGCCCTTCTGTATCGCTGAGTAGGAGGCGCTGGAGATGACAGTTGTTCCAAATGACTACCCCTCGAACGAGGTCGGGCCGTCGATCTCGGCCGTATCTTGGGGCGCGATCATCGCCGGCGCGCTCGCCGCTACGGCTGCGACGATCGTCCTTCTGACCCTCGGCTCCGGCATCGGATTGGCCGCTGCCGCCCCGCTCGGCCATGCGCCGTCGGCAGCGACCTTCGGCGCGATGATCGCGGTCTGGCTGATCGGTACGGAGTGGATCGCCTCGGGCCTCGGCGGCTACATCACCGGGCGGCTGAGGACGCGCTGGCGGGGGACGCACACACACGAGGTCTTCTTTCGCGACACCGCCCACGGGTTCCTGGCCTGGGCGCTCGCGGCGCTCGTCGCGGCGGTCGTCATCGGCCCCGCGATCGCCGGCGCGGCGGCCAGCGCGCCGGACGCCGCGCTGGCGGCGGCCGCCGACCCGAATGCGGTGCGCAAGGCCGCGGCGGCCTTCTCGATCGTGAGCGCGCTCTCCATGCTTGTCGGCGCCTTCATCGCCAGCGTCGCCGCCGCCATCGGCGGCCGGGAGCGCGACCTGCACCCCTAGCGCTAGGTCGCCGCGCTGCTCTCGAACTCGAAGATCTTGCCCGGGTTGAGCGTGTTGGCCGGGTCGAGCGAGCGCTTGATCAGCCGCATGACGGCGAGCTCCTCCGGCGAGCGGGACAGCGCCAGATAGGCGCGCTTCTGCAGGCCGATGCCGTGCTCGGCCGACACCGATCCGTGCCGGGCCTTCAGCGGGCCGTAGACGACGTCCTCGATGGCGTGGCGGGCGCCGGCGTCGCCGACTCCGGCCACCAGGTGCAGGTTGCCGTCGCCGAGGTGGCCGAACACGGTGAGCGCGGCGTTCGGCCAGCGTCCGGTCAGCGCGCCGCGGACCTCGGCGAGGTAGTCCTCCATGCCGGCCAGCGGCAGGCTGACGTCGAAGGCGACAATCGGGCCGTTGCGCGCAGTCTGGGCGACGTCGTCGCGCAAGCCCCACATCCGCTCACGCTCCGGCCCCGACTTGGCGATGACCGCATCGGTGATCCATCCGGCCTCGAACGCGCGGGTGATCGCGCGCTCGAACCTCGGCGCGTCTTCGGCCGTGTCGGCGCCGAGCATCTCGGTCAGCACGTAGAAGGGCGAGCCGGGCGGCAGGATTGGCCGTCCCTTGGCGGGCTCCGTCGTGACCAGCTCGTAGAACTCCGGCCACATCACCTCGAAGGCGGAAAGGCCGCCGCCGAGATCGGCCTCCAGCGCGCGGAGCAGCTGCGGCAGGGCGGCGAACGCGGGGACCGCGAGGAAGGCCGTCTCCCGGGACGCCGGCTCGGGTCGGAGGCGCAGCACCGCGCGGGTGCAGACGCCCAGCGTCCCCTCCGTGCCGATGAAGAGCTGCTTTAGGTCAAAGCCGGTGTTGTTCTTGATCAGGTGGTTCAGCGCGTCGACCACTGTCCCGTCCGCCAGCACCACCTCCAGCCCCAGCACCATGTCGCGCATCATCCCGTAGCGCAGGACGCGATTGCCGCCGGCGTTGGTGGAGATCACCCCGCCGATGGTCGCCGAGCCGCGCGCGCCGAGATCCAGCGGCAGGAACAGACCCTCGGCCTCGGCCGCCTCGCACGCCCGCGCCAGCACGCAGCCGGTCTGCACGGTCATCGTCCCCTGCAGCGGGTCGATCTCCTCGATCGCGCTCATGCGCTCAAGGCTGAGCGCGAGCGCCCCTTCGGCCGCGGCGCCGCTGACCAATCCTGTCAATCCGCCCCAAGGGACGACGGCCACCCCGTCCTCGCGCGCGAGCTTGAGGATGCCGGCGACCTCAGCCGTCGAGCGCGGCCGTGCGACCGCGCGCGGCGCGCCGACGCGGGTCCAGGGGCTGAACCCGCGCTCCTTGGCCGCTTCGCCGGTGAGCACGGCGCCGTCGCCGAGCAGCGTCTCGAGCTTGCCGACAAACGTGTCCATGGCCTGTGCCTTCCAGCTTTAGGCGGCGACTGTCGCCTTCGTAATCGTGGCTCGCGCGGCAGCGGTCGCACCTGCGGCGCCCGCGCCGATGAAGCCGGCGTCGGAGCCGACCGTGACGAAGGTGAACCCGGCTTCCAGGCGCCTGCGGGCGTAGTCGGGCGATGAGGTGTGGATGCCGGCCGCGACGCCGTGGGCCCGGCAGGCCGCCTGGATGCGCGCCACCGTGGCCAGGTGCTCGGCGTTGTCGGTGTCGCCGAGCGGCGGGAGGCCGAGCGAGAGCGCCAGGTCGCTCGGGCCGATGTAAACGCCGTCGAGGCCGGGCGTTGTGACAATCTCCTCGACCTTCTCGATCCCTTCCTTGGTCTCGATCATGGCGATCACGGCGATCTCGCCGTTGGCCTCGGCGGCGTAACCGCGGCCCCCGTAGAGGGCGGCGCGGATGGGGCCGAACGAGCGCCAGCCGACCGGGGGGTAGCGACAGGCGTCGACGGCCGCTTGCGCCTCGGCCCGATTGTTGACCATCGGTACGATCACGCCCATCGCGCCGGCGTCGAGCACCTTCATGATCTGGTCGGGGATGTTGGCCGTGACCCGGACGAGCGGCGTCGTCTCGGTGGTGGAGATGGCCGGCAACATGTGGCGCAGGTCGCCGTAGTCGATCAGCCCGTGCTGGAGGTCGACACAGAGCCAGTCGAAACCGGCGTTGGCCATCATCTCGGCGGAATGGGTGTTGGCCAGCGAGAGCCAGGCGCCGATCGTCTGCTCGCCCTGCCGCCACTTGGCCAGCGCCTGGTTCTTGCGCATCTTGTGCCTCCACAAAGTTCTTTGGGCGCTTGATACATGCCCGCCGCCGCACAGGCCACGCCGCTCGCTCCGATTGCCTCGCCGCGGGCATCCATGCGAGCATCGCGGGCATGATCAAGGGCCTGCACCACAACGCCTACCGCTGCCGCGACTCCGAGTCGACGCGCGGCTTCTACGAGGACTTCCTCGGCCTGCCGCTCTCCGGATCGCTGGTGATTCAGGAGACGAAGAGCGGCCGCAAGACCAAGGTCCTGCACACCTTCTACCGCATGGACGACGGTTCCTTCCTCGCCTTCTTCGAGGCGCCGGACATGGCCTTCGCCTTCAAGGACCAGCACGACTTCGACCTGCACATCGCGCTGGAGGTCACGCCCGAGGCCCTGGCCGAGATGTTCGCCAAGGGCAAGGCCGCGGGCATGGAACTGCGCGGCGTCTCCGACCACGGCTTCATCGACTCGATCTACTTCCGCGACCCGAACGGCTACGTTGTCGAGCTGACCGCCAAGCGGGCGAACCACGACGCCGCGATGGACCCTACGCGGAACAGGGCGCGCGGCATTCTCGACGACTGGACCGCCGAGCGCGCGGCGAGCGTCTGACACCAGTTCAACCCGGTAGCCAGCGCGCCGAAGGGAGCTCGCAAGACGGATCGTTAGGTCAGGGCAACCAGCGAAAGCGTCGCCCCCGGCGCTGAACCGAAGGAGCCCCGAACGTGAACAAACTCATCCAAGCCGCCGCGTTGATCGCCGTCGTCAGCGTCGCGGCCACCGCGGCGAACGCCGGCGGATGGCGCGGCTCGCACCCCCGGCGGGTCGAAGTCAACAGCCGGCTGGAGAACCAGCACGACCGCATCTCCGCCGGTCTGCACGACGGCCAGCTATCGGGCGCCGAGGCGCACAGCCTCGCCCACGAGGACCACACCATCCGCACCGAGGAACGCGACATGGCGCGCCTCGACAACGGCCACATCACCAGGGCCGACCAACGGTCGCTGAACCAGCAGGAGAACGCGGTCAGCGAACAGATTTACGACCTGCGTCACTAGCCCTCCCCCCTCCCGACGCGCACCTGGCCCCTTCTCCGGTAAGGAGAAGGGGCCTTTTCTTTGCGCGTGCTCAGCTGCGGCGGCCGCGCGGCGGGTGCGCTTTGAACTGGTGAAACGGGCGAATGTCTGCCCGTCGCTGCCAGCCTTGCGGCTTTGCCCACGGGTGATCGCGGTTCGCCGCCCATGGTCGGTTGGTGCGGTCCGCCGCCCAGGGATGGTCGCCACGGTCGGCCGCCCAGCGTTCAGCGCCGGCGTCGGCGGCCAAGTCGCGGCGAGCGAGGTTGTCGCGCGGGCGCCAGTCACGATCAACCTGCCGGCGAGCGTACTCGTCGGCA
This sequence comes from uncultured Alphaproteobacteria bacterium, assembly GCA_963794315.1. GTDB lineage: Bacteria > Pseudomonadota > Alphaproteobacteria > Caulobacterales > Caulobacteraceae > Poindextera. The sequence continues at coordinate 1,598,454 of CAWCDF010000002.1, read as the reverse complement.
TCGTGGAAACGCAGCGCGTCGTCCTTCGCGGCCCGGTCGACATTGTCATGCGCCGCCAGGGCTGGGCTCGATTCGGCCACCACAGGACGACTGGTGGCGGGGGTGGCGAATTCGGGGTGGTCCCCCGCGCGGTCGGTCCTCGCAATGAGCGGCGCGGCGGCGCGCCGGTTCTCGTCGCCGAAGCGCGCTGCGGCGTGGGGCCGGACGAACGCTCGAAGCGGCCGCTCGATCCGCTCGGCGCCGGCGAAGCGCTGCTGCGGGCGCGCAATGCCGATCGGCGCGACGCGCTCGCCGCGATCCAGGGCGAGCGGCGCGAGGGGACGCTGGGCCGCGGCGAGCGGCGGAACGAGTGCCGGAGCCGCCGGCCGCGGCGTCGGCGGCCGCTCCGCGCGAACGAACACGGGCCCGCGCGGGTGACGCGGCGCCCAGCCCGCGGCGCGGACGACCTCTTGCGGCCACGAAAGCACGCGCGCGAGCTCGAAACGGCCGGCGTTGGCGGCAGCGGCGGTGACCGCGCCGGCGGCGCCCAGGATGGCGATCGCCCACCAGATCCGCCGACCGAACCGGCGCGGCGCGCGGCGCGCCCGCGTGACGTTGGCGGCGATGGCGGCGGCCACGATCCGGTCGGTCAGGTCGGCGGCCGGCGGCGGCGGGTCCGGCATGTGAGCGAGCAGCCGCCCGATCTCTGCGTCGGTCAGCCGGGCGTTGGGGCGGCGGGTCATGGCGCGCTCCCCAGGTCGGCGGCGGTGACGCCAGCGGCGGCGACGAGCTTGGCCAGCGCCGCGCGCGCGCGCACGAGCAGGGATTCAAAGGCCTTGACGTTCATCTGCATCGCATCAGCGGCGGCGGCGTTGGGCAGCTCTTCAAAATAGGTGAGCACGATGGCGGCGCGCTGGCGCTCGGGCAGCTGCGCCACGGCGCCCGCGGCGACCCTGGCCAGGCGGCTTGCGTTCACCGCTTCGTCGACCGGCGCCGCCGCGTCCGGCCGATCGGGCGGATCGCCGTCGACCATGCGCCGGCTGCGACGTTTCCGGTCGATGCAGAGGTTGGTGGTGACGCGCCTGAGCCAGGCGCCGAGCGCGCCTTGACCTTCACGCCAGTCGCCGGCTCGCGTCCACACCTTGACGAACACATCCTGGACCACGTCTTCCGCCTCGCTCGAGCGGCCGATGAATCGATAGGCGTAGCGGTAGACGGCCGGCGTGTGCCGATCGACCAGCTCACGAAACGCCAGCGCATCCCCGCGCGCGACAGCCGCCATCAGCTCGCCGTCCGACGGCGGCCGTTCCTCCGCGGCGAAGGGCGCCGCGAGCCCTGACGATGTCGAAGCCACCGCCCTCGACCCACCTCCACGTCGCGCGAGACAGCTAACGCACGACCGCCAATCTATCCTTCGTAACGCGCCCACTCTGAACCGACGGCCGAGCGGTCGTTCGGGTCCGGTTCATCTTCGCCGTTCGCGCGAACAGCGCGACCGCGGGCGCCGATCTGGCGCCCGACGCCGACAAAGCCCTCTTGCACAAGCGTTTCAGCGGGTGGAGCATGCCTCGACGGCCCGGCCGGCGCGAACCCCGTGGGCCAGGAACAAGGGAGCCCGCCGATGACAGCTCATACCCCTGGCGTCGTGCGCGCCGTGGCCTTGGTCGGGCCGACCGCCGTCGGCAAGACCACGCTGATGGAGGCCCTGCTCGCCGGCGGCGCCGGCGGAAAGCGGACCGGCGCGCGCGCGAGCGTCGGGGACGCGAGCGCCGAGGCGCGCGCCAGAGGCCACTCGGTCGAGATCAATCTCGCCGGCTTTGAGTACATGGACGACCGCTACGCCGTCATCGACTGTCCAGGCGCCGTCGACTTCGCCGCCGACGGCGACTTCGCGCTGCCAGCGGTCGATCTGGCCATCGTCGTCGCCGACCCCGATCCGGCCAAGGCGGTTCTGCTGCAGCCGACGCTGCGCGAGCTCGAGCGGCTGGGCGTGCCGCGCATGATCTTCGTCAACCGGATCGATCAGAGCCAAGGCGCGCTCAGCGAGCTGCTGACGGCGTTGTCGGCGGTCAGCTCGGTTCCGGTCGTCGCCCGCCAGATGCCGATCCGCGAGGGCGAGCACGTCACCGGGTATCTCGACCTCGCGCTCGAGCGGGCCTTCGCCTACCACGAGGGTGCCCCGTCCGAGCGCGTGGCGCCGCCGCCCGACGTGGCCGCCGAAGCGGCCGACGCCCGCTTCCACATGCTGGAGCAGCTGGCCGACTACGACGACGAGCTGATGGAAAAGCTGCTGTCGGACGAGACGCCGGACCTGGCGATGGTGTTCGCCGACCTCGTGCGCGACCTGAACGAGGGGTTAGTCGTACCGGTGCTGTTCGGCGACGCGATGAAGGGCTACGGCGTGCGGCGCCTGTTGAAGGCGATCCGGCACGATGTGGCGGCGCCGAGCGCAGCCGCCGAGCGGCTGGGCGTCGACGGGCCCGGGGCCTTCGTGTTCAAGACCAGCTACGCGGGCCAGGCCGGCAAGCTCGCCTACGCGCGGGTGCTTGGCGGCCCAGTCGGCGACGGCGCCGACTTCGTCCTGCCCGACGGGGCGCGGAACCGGGCCGGCGGGCTTTTCTCCGTACAGGGCGCGACGCTCAACCGGATCAACCAGGCCCATCCCGGCGACGTCATCGCGATCGCCAAGGTCGAACAGGCGAAAGCCGGCCAGTTCCTCTCGCTGAGCGGCGCGGCGAGGACGGTCGCCTGCGAGCTCGCGCCGCGGCCGCCCGCCTTCAGTCTGGCCATCTCCGCCAAGGCGCGCCAGGACGACGTCAAGCTGTCGACGGCGCTCGCCAGGCTGATCGAGGAGGACCCGGCGCTCAGCCTCACCCAGGAGGCGGAGACCCATCAGAGCCTCTTGAGCGGCCAGAGCGAGACGCACCTGCAGCTCACGCTCGAGCGGCTGAAGCGCCGGTTCGGCATCGATGTGGCTGCGGCGCCGCCCGCGACGCCCTACCTGGAGACGATCTCCGGCGGGGTCACCCAACACGCGCGGCACAAGAAGCAGACCGGCGGCCATGGTCAGTTCGGCGACGTGACGGTCGAGATCAAGGCGCAACCGCGCGGGGGCGGCTTCGCGTTCAGCCAGCGCATCACCGGCGGCGTCGTGCCCAGGCAGTGGATCCCGGCGGTCGAACAGGGCGTGCGCGACGCCATGGCCAAAGGGCCGTTGGGCTTCCCGGTCGTCGACGTGGCGGTGGCCCTGATCGACGGCGGCTACCACAGCGTCGACTCGTCCGAAATGGCGTTCCGTCTGGCCGGGCGCGCGGCGATGGACGAAGGGCTGCGCCACTGCGCCTCGCACCTCCTCGAGCCAGTCGAACGGGTGACCATCCACGTCCCGACCCACTGCACCTCGGGCGTGACCTCGCTGCTCTCGGCCAAGCGCGGGCAGGTGCTGGGCTTCCAGCCGCGCGAGGGCTGGAAAGGCTGGGACACCGTCGAGGCCTACCTGCCGAAGGCCGAGCGGTTCGGCCTGATCGGCGAGCTGCGCTCGCTGTCGCAAGGGCTGGGCTCGTTCGAGTTCGCCTTCGACCACCTGGCGGAAGTCACCGGCCGCCTGGCCGACGACATCGTCAAAGCCCACGGCGAAGACCGCCGCGTCTCGGCCTAGCAAACACTCCCGCTCCCCCGCGCAAGCGGGAACGTGGGTTTTTGACCGCCAAGGACGCCAAGTTCGCCAAGGGATCGAGACCAATCCGGCCAGCCCGGACCCTGACGCTCTGTCTTGGCGTTCTTCTTGGCGTCCTTGGCGTCCTTGGCGGTCAAAATAGGGCGGCGCGGCTAGCGCCACGCCGCAAGGCAGCCTCGGCTAGCGCTCAGATCACCCCCGCCGCAGCCAGGCGCGCGCGCTCCGCCGCGTCGATCCCAAGCAGTCCACCCAGAATGTCCGCATTGTGCTCGCCGACGGTTTGCGGGGCGATCGAGCGGATCGCGCCGGGGGTTTGCGAGAGCTTTGGCATGACGTTCTGCATCTTCAGCCCCTGCCAGCGCGGATGCGGCACTTCGACGATGGCCGCGCGGGCGGCGAAGTGCGGGTCGGCGACCATGTCTGGCCCGCGGTAAACGCGGCCGGCCGGCACGGCGTGCTCAAGCATCAGCGCCTCGACCTCGTCCACCGTCAGCGTCGAGGTCCAGGCTTCGATCAGCTGGTCCAGCTGGGCCTGTCGCACGCCCCTGGCCGGGTGCGTGCGATAGCGCTCGTCCTTGGCCAGCTCAGGCTTGCCCATCGCCTCGGCGAAGCGGGCGAAGATGGCGTCGTTGTTGGCCCCGATCATGTATTCGCCGTCCTTGCAGCGATAGACGTTCGAGGGCGCGATGCCGGGCAGGACGGCGCCCGATCGCTCGCGCACGATGCCAGCGACGGCGTATTCGGGGATCAGGCTCTCCATAACCTGCAGCACCGCCTCGTAGAGGGCGGAGTCGACCACCTGCCCCTGCCCGGTCTTCTCGCGGTGATGGAGCGCCGCCAGCGCGCCCATGCAGCCGTAGGTCGCCGCCAGGCTGTCGCCGATCGAGACCCCCATGCGCGAGGGCGGCCGGTCGGGCTCGCCGACGATTGCGCGCCAGCCGCCCATCGCCTCGCCGATGCCGCCGAAGCCGGTGCGGCCGGAGTACGGCCCATCCTGGCCGTAGCCGGACATGCGCACGACGATCAGGCCCGGGTTCTCGCGCCTGAGCGCATCGGGACCCAGGTTCCAGCTCTCGAGCGCGCCCGGGCGGAAGTTCTCGATCAGGATGTCGGCCTTGGCGATCAGCCGCCGGGCCAGGTCCTGGCCTTCCGGAACGCGCAGGTTGATCGACACCGACTTCTTGTTGCGGGCGATCACCTCCCACCACACCGGCTCGCCACGGCCCCAGACCCGCATGGGATCGCCGCCGCCAGGCGGTTCGATCTTGATCACCTCGGCGCCCATGTCGCCCATCAGCTGGCCGCAGAACGGTCCGGCGATCAGCGTCCCCATCTCGACGACCCGGAGATCCTTTAGCGCGCCGGTGTTTTCGGCGCCGAGCCTGGCCTGCATCAAAACCCTCGAACCCTGATCCGCCGCCCGCGTGTTCATCGGCGGCCGGGATTGTCATGAACGCGATCTTCCTTCATCTGCAACGCTTCGCTTGAGGCGCGCGCCGATCGAACCGGGGAAGAACCGTATGTTTTCGCATATCATGATTGGAACCAACGACCTGGACCGGGCCAAGGCCTTCTACGATCCGGTTCTGGGCGCGCTGGGCGTTCCGCCCGCCGTCGTCGACCGCCATCGGATCTTTTACAGAACGCCGACCGGCGTGTTTGCCGTGTCGCTGCCGATCGATGGCGAGCCGGCGTCGCACGCCAACGGCGGCACCGTCGGTTTCGCGGCCGCCTCGCCCGAGCAGGCGGACGCCTGGCACGCGGCCGGCGTCGCCAACGGCGGGACCTCGATCGAAGATCCGCCCGGCGTGCGCGAAGGCGGCATGGGCAAGCTCTACCTCGCCTATCTGCGCGACCCCGACGGCAACAAAATCTGCGCCCTGCACCGGATGAGCTGAGCCCCGCCCGGCGGCGGTTTCCGGCCTAGCCGGCTCAAGCCCCGCCGCTCCGAGCCCGGCGCCAGCTCACGACCACAAGTCCCTTCGCCGGATCGAGCTCGCGCTTGCGGCCGCGGACGAGACCGTGGCTGGCGAGAACCGCCTCGGGCGTCCGCGCCGGCACGTCGGGAAACACGGGTCGCCCGCCAGGCAGGCGAACCCCCGGCGCCCGCGTCAGGTGGAAGACGTCATAGCGGTCGAGGAAAAGCCCGAAGACGTCCGTGCCGCCGATCACGCCGACCCGAGCGTCCGGTTCTCCGAGCGCCGCCAGCGCCTGCTCGAGGGAAGCGCCCACCGGGTTCCAACGGAGCGCCTTTTCGTTCGTCGGACCGGCGGCCAGGGCCGGGACTTGCCGGGTCAGGATCAAACGGTGGCGCAGGTGGGAGCGTGGCTGTTGCTCATGGGAGTGGCGCCCGTGCACCACCACATCGACGCGGTCGAGGGCGCGCTCGAAAAAGCGCTGGTCGGCCTCGAACTTCAACGCGTCCGGCATGACGCCCGCCGCGTCGGCCAGCATGCCGTCCTCCGAGACAATGGCGAAGCCTTCGATGCGACGAGGACGGGCTATGGCGCTACTCCAAGCTCAGGTCGCTAAGGCCCGGCGAGCCAGGCCGTCAGCCGGCGAACACCCTCGCCCAGCGCCTCGTCCGCCCAGGCGAAGCACCAGCGCAGCCAGCCCTCGCCTTCGGGCCCGAATGCGGCGCCGGGGGCAAGGCCCAGGCCGGCCTCGGCGATCAGTCGCTTCGCCAACGCGACGGAGTCGTTCTCGCCGGCGACGCGGAAGAAGACGTACATGCCGCCGTCAGGGACAGTGAGGCTGAGCTTCGGATGCTGCGCGAGCGCCGCGGTCAGCCGATCGCGCTTGCAGGTCAGGTCGGCGCACAGCTGGGCGACGTGCGCCTCGCCGTGCGTAAGCGCAGCCAACCCCGCCGCCTGGACGAAGTCCGGCGCGCAGGAGGTGTTGTACTCGATCAGCTTGCCGATCTCGGGCGTGAGCGCCGGCGGCGCAACCAGCCAGCCGAGGCGCCAGCCCGTCATCAGCCAGGCCTTGGAGAAGCTGTTGGCCCCGACGATCCGGTCGTCCTCGTCGGCGAGCGGCAGGAACGACGGGGCGCTCGCGCCCGCGCCGTAGTAGAGCCGCTCGTAGACGTCATCGACCAGCAGCCAGACGCCCAGCCGCCGGCAGTGCTCGAGGATCGGCGCACGTTGGTCGGCCTCCAGCGTCCAGCCGGTCGGGTTGCCCGGCGAGTTGATCAGCAGCAGGCGGGTGGCCGGGGTGATGGCGTCGAGGAGCTGGTCGAGGTCGAGCCGCCAGCGCCCCTGCTGCGGGGAAAGCCCTACCCGCACGACTTCGGCGCCCAGGATCTTCGGGATCTCGACCAGGTTCGGCCAGACCGGCGTGACCGCCACGACCCGGTCGCCGGGATCGAGCAGCGCCTGCATGGCGATCATCAGCGCCGAGACGCCCGCGCTGGTGATCGACAGGCGTTCGGGATCGAAGCTGCGACCGTGGAGCGCGCTCAAGTACCGCGCGAGCGCCTCGCGAAGCTCAGCCAGGCCGTGGTTGTGGGCGTAGAAGGTGCGGCCGGCGGCGAGCGCTTCGATGGCGGCGTCGCGAATGAAGGCGGGCGTCGGCGTGTCGCCCTCGCCGAACCAGAACTTCAACACGTCCTCGCGCCCGAACCCGGCATTCGCCACCGCGCGCACCTTGGAAAGCTCGAGCCGCCGCGCGGCCTCGCGGGCTTGAGCTGGCGGCGGGGTTGAGCGCTGGGACATTTGGCCGTCCCCTAGCATGTTTTGCCGCACGCCAACGCCCGCCGGTATCAGAACTGGGCGTGCAGGCGGGCGGCCACGATCGGCGCGGGGCCGCGGTCGCGGTTGTAGCCGGGGTTGGTCACCAGCTGCCCGTCCAGGCTGAGCGCCAGGTGCGAGGTCAGGGCGATTTTGTAATAGGTCTCGACGATCGCTTCCGGTCCGGGATGCGGCAGCTTGCCGTCACCGACCAGGATGCCGAGCCCGCCGTCGGCGAGGTATTCCTGGTGGACCTTCGAGATGCCGTTGATCACCCCCGCGATGCCGAGCGTGTCGTCCTTGCGCCCCCAGCGCTTGCCGCTGAGCGAGAGGCCCGCGGCGACGGTCTCGTCGATGTCGGCGAATTCGTAGGGCTCGAAACGCCCGTCCGCGACGCCGGCGCGCACGAAGAGGCCAAGGTCGTCCCTCAGCTGTTGCTCCAGATCCAGGCCGATGCCCAGCCGGCTTTGATAGCGGCGGACGCTGGCGGTGCTGGGCGGCTGGCCGGTTCCCGCGGCGAGCGCGATCGCGTCGGCGAACGTTCCCATCCGGCCGCGGGTCAGAAAGCCGGTCAGCAGCAGGCGACCATCCTGACCGCCGATGGTGTGCCGCTCCTCGACCTCGGCGATGTACTGGTCCTGCCCGAAGGTCGAATCGAGCCTGGAATTGTTGGGTATAGCGGAGAGGTCGAAGGCGCCGGCGCGCAGGGTCCAGCGACCCTGATACCACTCGACCGCGGCGCCATAGGTATAGCCCCAGGCGTCCGCGGCGTAGTCGAAGGTGCCGGTGTCGATCAGCGCCCAGTTGAGGAAGTCGCCTCGCGGGTCGTGGGCGTAGGCGTTGGTGTCGAAGACGTCGGTCACGGAGAGCTTGCCGATCGTGATCACGACCCGGTTGGCGGTCCGCGATCCGGCCAACTGATTCAGGTCCGCATCGACCTTCTGACTCTCGCCGCTGAGGTCGATGGTCTGGCGCAGGAACAGCCGCGGCAGACGGAAATAGGGGGTGCTCTTGCCGACCTTGGCGCCCTCGCCGTTCGGAAACCCGGCGACGCCCTCGGTGTTGTCGAGCCCGAACCCTTGGTCGATCTCGGGGTCGGCCCAAACCTCCGCGCCACGCCACGGCCGAAAGCCCACGTAGAGCGTCGCATCGAAGGTCTCGCGCCCGATCCGTGGGGTCAGGCTGTTCGTGCCGGCATAAGGCGCGTGAAACGGCAACGTGGCCTGGTCGATAACAGTCGACTGGCCATGAACGGCGACGGTCTCGGTCGCCGGCTTGCCGCTGTCGTCGGCGCACGCCGCGCCGGAGGCCGCCGAGATCGCCGCGAGCGCGACCAGGGCCACGCCGAACGTCCACCGCCGCTGTGGCGTGCGCTCTTTCATCTCAGCCCCTTGCCGCCGATGCCCCTGCGGGGCTGTTCCTGCCTCGGCCTTGTCCGCAAACGCGGACCCGACGGAGCTGTTCCTGCAGGCCTTTCGTGACAATCTCGCGTCGTACGAACCGCCCAATCTCGACCCCGTATACTATACTGGAGTATGATACAAGACCCCGCCGAGACACGCCGATGGACGGCGCCGCCCAGCTTGGGTCAGATCAGCCGCACGGGCTTTTCGGCTGAGTCGCCGACGTGGGCGTCGCCCGGCAGGGCGATTCCCTCCTCAAAAACGGGAGACGAAACACAATGGCACACACCCCACATGCGCAGTTGGAAGAGCGGAAGAAGCATGGCGTACACACCACCGCCAGGGAACACACGGGTTTCAATGGCTGGCTCGCCGTCAACATTACCAACCTCGTCGCCACGATGTGGTGCGCGTACGCCTTCGCCATCCTGGCCTTCATCAGCCTCCCGGACGCGATGAAGGCCGGCACCGCCGCCCTAATCGCCTGGATCGCGCAGACCTTCCTGCAGCTCGTCCTGTTGTCGATCATCATGGTCGGACAGAAGGTCGCCGCCGCAGCCTCCGACAAGCAGGCGCTCCAAACCTACAAAGACGCCGAGGCGCTGCTCGAGATCAGCAACGACGTCCATAAGCTGCTCAAGCAGAACAACGATCTGACAGAGCAGATCCACGCCCTGGTCGCCAAAGGGGCGCCTGCGTAGTCACGGGCGACGAAGCGGCGGTCAAGAATCGGGGCCAGGCCCTGCGTTGCGGGCGTCAGAAGCGGTGCGACACGCCGACATAGGCTTGCACGCCGGGCGTTGCGCTGTTCAGGCCGAGGTTCACGCCGCCGTCGAGCTGGAAGTTCGGCGCCTTTGCCGGTATCCACGCCGCGCCGAGGTCGAACGAGGCTTGCGTCACCGTCCCGGTCGTCGGATCGAAATTGGCGTCGCCCCATAGCTCGGCCGAGAGCGTGACGGCCTTGCTCACGGGGTAGCTCAGGCTGACCAGATCGATCACGTTGGCGTGCCGGCCGGATCCGACCGCGTCGGCCAGCGCGTCGACCTCCGGGTCGAACAGCACCTGCAGATTGTCGGGCAGCGTGAACTGGATCGGAACGACGAGGCCGCCTTCAACGGCGCCGTTGCCGATGCTCCGCGGTGCGGTCGGAACCTTCACGAACGGAACAAGCGCCAGCCCGAAGCTCCCGCCATCGTCTCCGGCCAGGGCCCACTTCGCCCGAAGGAAGAGATCACCCACGCCCGACGCGGTGCCGGTCACGCCATGGTCGCGCACCGAAACCTGTTCGTAGGGGGCGATGTTGACCTCGAGATCGAGGGTGTTGGTGACCCCGAGCTTCAAGGTCGGATTGGTGAACAGCTCGGTGGTCGTCGTGACCCCGCCCGCGCTGTCGTAGGTGTAATTGAAAACGTCCGATTCCACCTGCCAGACGCCGGCATCGACCGTGCAGGGGCCGGTCGATTTCGTCGGCCGGTCGGTGCAGAAGCCGCGGAAATCGGCGACCGGCGTCGGGTTGAAGAGGTTGAACCCGCTCTTGTCCGGCGGTGGGGGGACCGGAGGGTCGGCCCTGGCGGCGCCCGCCGCCATTACGCCAAGCGCGACGAGCGCCGCGATCAGTTGTTGCTGCATGACGAGCCCCCCGCTGTGATCGCGTTAGGGTAAGGCAAGCGAGGCGCCCTCGTCGCCTGTCGTCAGCGACGAAATGGCGGTCGCCGGCCTACCCGACGTTTCGCCGGACGTTCTTCTCACGGAGATCTCCCGATTTACTGCAATATTTTCAACCGACAAGGCCGTCGTCTACCCGCCCTATCGGGAAGAAATCCCAAGGTCTGACCCCTGAGCGCCACGACGTCGGCCCCAACTTGACGATCCCCGCGGACAATGGCGCCGATGCGTTTTTCGACCCATATCTTGAGGCGCTCGTTGGCTGACAGGGACGGCAATGGCGGCGGCGACTTCTGACCTGATCGAGAACTCGCGGACGTCAGATGTTTCCGACCCTGTCGCCTGCACAGCTCGATCGGCTGGGTCGGCTCGGCGAGCGTAAGACTTACGGCAAGGGCAACGCCATCGTTCGCATCGGCGATGCCGGGCACGGCCTGATCGTCATTCTGGCCGGACAGGTTGACGTCACCCAGACCGACGAGCTTGGACATCGCACTCTGATCGTCACCCATGGCCCCGGCGCATTCATGGGCGAGCTCGCGCAGCTGTCTGGCCGACCGTCGCTGGTGGACGCTGTCGCTGTGACGGGCGTGGATGCGGTGGTCATTCCTCCGGACGGGCTGCGAGACGTCCTCGTCGCCGAGGCCGAGTTGGGGGAAGTGATCATGCGGGCGCTCATATTGCGGCGCATGGGCCTGATCGAGACCGCCGCCAGCGGACTGGTGATCATCGGGCCGGCGGGCCACGCGGATGTGCTTCGGCTGGAAGACTTCCTGCGCCGCGCCGGGCAGCCCTACCGACGACTGGAGTCCGACGCCGATCCAGAGGCTCAGACGCTCCTGGATCGATTCCACATCGCTCGCGACGACGTGCCGATCGTGCTCTGTCCGAGCGGCCAGTTGCTGCGCAATCCCACGGAGAGTGCCCTCGCGTCCTGCCTTGGACTGACACGACCGCTCGATGAAACCAAGCTCTGGGACGTGGCCATCGTCGGGGCCGGGCCGGCGGGCCTCGCCAGCGCCGTCTACGCAGGATCGGAGGGGCTTTCGGTCCTGGCCCTCGATCGCCGCGCCTTCGGCGGTCAAGCCGGCGCCTCCGCGCGCATCGAGAACTACCTCGGCTTCCCGACCGGCATCAGCGGGATGTCTCTCATGGCGCGGGCCTACAATCAGGCCCAGAAGTTCGGAGTCGAAATGGCGATTCCAAGAACAGTGCGCGCTCTCGCGCCGACAGCGGACGCGTTTCGCCTGACCCTCGACACGGGCGAGGCCGTCCGCTCACGAGCCGTGGTGATCGCGAGCGGCGCGCAGTACCGCCGACTGGACGCCGACAATCTCGCGGCCTTCGAGGGCGGCTCGGTGCACTATTGGGCCTCGCCTCTGGAGGGCAGCCTGTGCGCGGGACAGGAGGTCGCCCTTGTTGGCGGCGGCAATTCCGCCGGGCAGGCCGTCGTCTATCTGGCTGGCCGGGTGAAAAAAGTCTGGATGCTGATCCGCGGGGCCGGCCTCGAGGCCAGCATGTCGCGTTATCTCATCGACCGCATCGCGGCCCTGTCAAACGTGGCGCTGGTGAGCCATGCCGAGGTCACGCGGCTCGACGGCGAGGCTGGCGTCCTCGAGTCGGTCACCTGGCGAGACACGCGCACCGGCGCCGAGACGCGGCTGCCGCTCCATCATCTGTTCCTGTTTATCGGCGCGAGCCCCTGCACCGGCTGGCTGTCGGGCTCCGGCGTGGCGCTGGACGAGCGCGGGTTCGTGCGCGCCGGGGCCGAGGTTGGCGGCACGCGCCGGCCGCTGGAAACCAGTGTGCCGGGCGTGTTTGCCGTCGGCGATATTCGCTCGGGTTCCATCAAGCGCGTCGCCGCTTCGGTGGGCGAGGGGGCGCAGGTCGTCGCCGCGCTGCATGCCTATCTCGGCGCCACGGCGCCCGCTCGGATCGCGACACCTGCCGGAGCCGACAATGGCTGACGAGACCTGCACCCACACCGGCTCGATCCACCGCGTCACGCCGAGCGCCAAGGGCTGCGAGGAATGTCTGAGGATCGGTTCGCCGTGGGTCCACTTGCGCATTTGCCGGACGTGCGGCCACGTCGGGTGCTGCGACCAATCACCAAGCCGCCACGCCACCGCGCACTTCCGTGCCACCGGCCACCCCATCATCGAAGGCTACGATCCGCCGGAGGGCTGGGGCTGGTGTTACATCGATGAGGTCTTCCTGGACCTGGGCGACGATACGACCAGGCAGATCGGGCCGATCCCACGTTTCGTCTGACCACGGACAGGCGCCGCTCGGCTGTGCTAAGGGACGGGGCGGTGGCCGGGTTCGATTTTATCCACCTTGCTCCCGGGAGCTGCGGGGCGGTTGCGGCCAACCCTTGGCTCGCTCTTCGGCCAGCAGCAGCACCAGCATGGTGCGGCGAGGACTAGCGGGCGTGACCGTCAGCTCCTGCTCGTAGCGCCGAATGTTTTGTTGGTTGACGAACTCGGTTTGGGACGGGGGCGCCACTTAGCACGGCCTTTCTGTTCGCCGGAGGTTGAGCGCCTCGATGTCGCGGATCATGGCTCGGCCGGCTTCTCGTTCGCCCAGATCAGCACCGCGACCAGCAGGCCGACCGCCCAGGCGAAGTCGAGGTAGATGGCCACTGCTGCGCTCATGGCTTGGCCTGGATGGCTGACTTCAGCTCAATCCTCTGCGAGCCAATACGTTCCGCCCGATCGACGGTCTGGCGGCGCAAATCCGTCTTGGAAGCCAACAGCCGCCCTATGAACGCCAGCTAGACAGCTCCTGCCTGCCTCCGCAGCCGGGCCTGATCCGCATCGAAGCCCCTCGCGCCTGAGCGCGCGGCCGACCGCGGCGTGCGCGTGCCCGACGGTTCGCACGAGCGACATGGGCCCTTCGCTCCTGACGGAGCGTAGGTTGGCGGAGAGGGGGGGATTGGTCGGACATCGATGGTGAATCGCTAACTCGTTGTTTTTATTATGACAGCTTGGCCTTTGTGTACCAAGGCTATGTACCAAAGTGTACCAAACTGGTTGGCCGGTGCTCGGCGCAGCCGATCACGCGCAGCGATTGCCTCTGACATCGACTCGGTCAGCCTCGCGATAGTCGTTGTGACCGCTTTTAACTCATAGCAGCCATAACGGGTCCGCTCTCCGGCAGGGAACCTAAGACCGCCGGTTTGCCGTTTTGGCTGACGCCGCTCGCGATCGGTTCGACGTCCATGCCATCCAGCATCAACCTTCTGGCGTCGCATTTCGACGCCGCGGCAGGAGGACTAAGTCCGCCGCTTCCTTTGCATCATTGAGGAGCGTCTTGCGCGGCATGCCCATCTGCGCACGCATGGTCAGACCGCGGGCAAGGTCGGTGACCTGGCTCGCGCGCGCGGCGACGGGAAAGTCAGACGGGATCTCTCCCGCGCTGATCCCGTCGCAAAAACGGCGTTCCACGAGCGCTACGCCGGCAGCTACGGCGTCCTTAAGGAACTGCCTGACCTCAGCGTCGTCTACGAGGGGCGCGACGCACACCATTAGACATCCGGGGGCGGATCCTTCCTCGGTCGCACTTTCTACGGCGTGCCTGAGGAAGCTGGCCAGCGAGTCGCGAAGAGTTGGCGGCGAGAAGAGCGCCTTCGCAGCGCGAGCGCCCTTTGTCTCCGCATACGCCCGAAGGACACGCAAGAACAACGTCCGTTTGTCCCCGAAAACGGCATACAGGCTCGGCCGTCCCACGCCCATCCCGGCGACGAGATCGTCGATCGTCACTCCGTCGTAGCCCTTCGACCAGAAGACCTGCGTCGCCTTTTTCAGCGCCTCACTCTCGTCGAAGCTTCGCGGTCGTCCGCGCGGCTTGGCGGCATTCTGAAACATCCGGTCCAAAACTCCTTGACCATGACGACTTATGCTAATAAGTAACTAAACAGTTCGAAAATGGCAAGACGTCCCAACGTCGCGGGGCCTCACGACTCGACCTTCCCCCCTCACCATGGAGACGTCCATGAAACATTCGATTGCGCTCGTCACCGGCGTCACCTCGGGGCTCGGTTATGCGGCAGCCAGCGCTCTTGCCGGAGAGGGTTGGCGCGAGGTCATCGTCACCGGGCGCAGCTTGGGTCGGATCCAGGAAACGGTCGCTCAGCTCGTGGCGGAGACCAGACAGGTTTTCACGCCGCTGGAGCTGGATCTGGACAAACCGGCCAGCGTTCAGTCCGCGCTCGCCGAGCTCGTCAAGCGTGGTCGCCCGATCGATTTCCTACTGCTCAACGCTGGAATGGTCCCAGGCAAGAAGCGCGTGATCACTGCGGCGGGCGTCGAGGCTTCTCAGGCCCCGCTAATCGGCCATCATCAAATGACTGTCGGGTTGCTCCGCGCCAACCTTCTTAGCCCCGACGCGCGGATTGTTGTCGCAGGCGCGGAACCTGCGAGTGGGGGCGTGCCGATGTTCAAATACACCGATGTGCCAGCCTTCGCGGCCAAACATTTTCGCGGAGACCGAACCGCCGCTATCGAAGCCCTGATTCGCAATGGGCCAAACGTGAAGTACGTGCCCAACAACACCTATGCCGACGCGAAGGTCATTATCGCTTGGTGGGTCGCGGCGCTGGCGCGCCGGCTACCCCCCGACATGGCCGTGTACGCTGTCTCGCCCGGTGGGGCGACCGCCACCAAGGTGGTGCGAAACGCTGGCCCGGCGTTGAAGTATCTGTTTATCCCAATCGTGAACTTCATTCCCGGCATGAATCAGACGCCGGAGACCGCGGCCCGTCGGTACCTCCAGGCGTCGGAGTTCGGAACCGACGTCTCAGGGCAATTCTTCGCCTCGGCCAAAGGGAAGTTCTCAGGGCCAATTGAGGTGCAGCGCGAGCCACACCTCTACGATCACGCCAGCCAGGAAGCCGCGTGGCAGGCCGTCGTCAAGGTCTCCGGCGTCGACTTGTCTTACCCAGCATCCTTGAGCGCGGTGTCCTGAAGGAGCGCAGGTTGCGGCGAAATGGGCGCTGACGTCGAACCAACTCCGCGCTCGCCAGGCCGCTTGGGCGGTGGCGCGGCGGCGAGGAGCAGACCATGCCGGCAATCAAACTTATCGGGGTTGGGCTTCCAATCGCACTTGGCGTCGTGATGATCGGGATTGGCGGGATCAACTTCGCCGGTCCTTCATTAGCCCGTGAGAACTTCGCGCTCTGGGGTTATCCGGCCGGCTTTCACCGGGCGGCAGGCAGCCTCGGAGTCGTGGTCGGTTTACTTCTGCTGATCCCGGTGACGTCGCGGGCTGGAGCGATCGGGAGCGCCATTTTCATGCTCGCCGCAGTCGCGACCCTGGTGCGTAGTCGCGACTGGGGGCACCTGCCGCTCGCTGCGGTCCTGACGGCGGCTTCCGTCGCGACGATAGCGATCCACGGGTAGTTGGACCTTACGGGAAAAACTGGAACGCTGCTCTTGCCAGAGGCGACAACCCAGCAACGCAGCGCAAGAGGCGATGACTGCTCTCTACGCTCGGAAGCTCGGTGGTCGTCCATTGGGTCGTACAGAATTTCGAAATGACTAGTTCAAAAAGACCTTGACCTCAGGCTCCGCGCCTAATTATCATACAAACCAGTTCAAAATACGCTAGGCGCCGCCGGCCACAGTTTCGCCGATGAGGGGTTTTCCGATGGCAAACACAGCGAACCATCTGGTCCCGGCGCAGGAGAGATATCGTCGCGCGCTCGCGGCGGTCGCCACCTGGCTGCAAGCGCTGGACGACACCAGCTTCGACTACACTCTCGATCGCATCGAACGCTTGGAACGCGAGGTGGGACTACTGAAGGAGGAACTGCACAAAATCCGCGATTAGGGGCCTAGCGACGCTTACAACGGCAACGCCGTTGCGCCCACAATGTCCGCTTTCCCCCGCTAGCGGACGATTCCAGAGTCCGTTCTCGGGCAACCCGTTTATGGCAGCTTGTGGCGCTTAACGGTCATAGCGAAGGTCCGCTCTTGGGCTAGGCGCCGTGGTCTTCTTTCGACCCAGAGCTCGGCGCGGCGCCGATGGCATTTGCTGCGGATCAGTGAAGGTCCCCGTGGCACATGCGGTCGACCGTGGCTCGTCTGGCGATTTGTCGCACGAAAACGGCTCAAGCTTACGCCTCCATTAACGGGTTGACCGACAGATTAGCTCGTAGGGGGAGAAGCTATGGGCCGCCCTGTACGCGCTGATCTACCCGCACAGCCTCTGCTGGCCACGTCGAATACTTCCGGCGCCGATTTGGGTGTTCGCCTGTTCGCTGCTTCGGCGCGCAATCTCTTGCCGCGATTGATCAGCAACCTTTGCATCGCCGCAGTCGGCGTGTGCTTCGTTGGCCCGATCTGGACCTGCGCATGGTTCATCGCTGTGTGGGTCGCCGTGTTCGTCGGCATCGGCCTTATGAGTTAGATCCAGGCCAAGCCTGAGACGCGACGCGCCATCGTGCTCGGCCACTGCCTTACCGTCACCAATGTCGTCAGCGGCGCGCTCTCGGCCGCAATGCCGGTCGCCCTGTGGTCCACAGGCGACGCGTTGGCCCAGGGATTCGCGATCATCACTCTGTTCGTCGGCGCGACCTACGTTCTGCTCCACTACTACCCATCTCGCGAGCGCTTCCTGACCGAGCTGACTTTGGATCCGCCGGAAGCAACATCCGATCAGTCCGGCATCCCCCTGCTGGACGAGGACTATCTGATCCTTTCCACCATCCGCTCGCCGCGAAGGGCCAGTGAGTGAACCTTCGGTGTTCGTGCTGAACGCGGTCGATGGCTCGCATTCCGTCCGATCTGGGGACCGGCGCGAACGGCCGAGATCGCAAGAGGAGCGCCTTCCTCGCCTCATGAGCCACGCGATCCGCACCCGGCTCAATGACGATGCTCGGGATGGCGCAGGCGATGGCTGCTGGTCCCCTTCCAAGGTCCACGCGCGCGTTCTACGTGCACCACCAATCCGCCGCAGGGCTGATCGCGATCCTCAACGACGTTCTGGACTTGTCGAAGATCGAGGCCGGCAAGCTGCTGCTGGAGGAGATCGAATTCGACCTCGCCGAACTCGTGCATGGCGCCCACTCCGCCTTCTCCGCGATAGCTAAAGAAAAGGGGGTCTCGTTCGCGCTCGACATCGAACGGGCGCGAGCGTCTACGCGGCGACCCCACGCGCTTCCGGCAGATCCTCTACAATCTCGTCTCGAATGCCGTGAAGTTCACCGAGAGCGGTGAGATCCAGGTCAGAGCCGTCTATGCCGACGATACTCTACGCGTCGCTGTCACCGACACGGGTGTGGGCATTCCGAAAGGCTTGCTGGATCTGTTCGAGCGGACAACTTGGCCGGTCGCAGCGGTGGGTGAGCGTGCGGTAGGCCCGAGTCAGCCGCCCCGCGTCGATGTGGCCGAGCGGCTGCGCGAGATGTGGAGATGATATGGGGCGAGCCGGATTCCACGCCCGAGAGCCGCGAACGCCATTGGGCGTCATTCGAGCGGTGACCGAACGCGCCAAACCCGAGATGACCGAGTAGGGCGTTCAGCGTCCGCGTAAGGGGTAGCGACGGCGGGCGGCTCCCCGCCTTAGTGTCGTTGTCTGATCTTGGGCTTTTCGCCGGCCTTGGCGAGTGCTGCGCCCACGCGAGTCATCTGGCGCGCCTCGCCCATCTTGGCCCGCTCATTCTCGGGGATCGCGAGCTCGCGGATCATGTAGTTGGAGTGGGCGGCGTGGACGGCGATGCGGTAGCCCATGGCGTCCTGGGCAAGGTTGATCGACTGCTTGAGCATCCGCAGCTCGAGGAGGCTGTTGGCTGCCCAACGCTCTGCCTGCGCCATCACCGCGTCCTCCAGCTGATCGCGCGGCACGACCTCGGAGACCAGCCCCAGCGTCATGCGCCTCCTGGGCGGGGACGAACCGGTTCTCGAACAGGATCCGCTTCGCGTTGCGCACGCCGATGTCCCAGGGCGCGGTGTGCAGTTGCAGGTGCGAGGGCAGGAACTGCGCATCGTCGCTGGCGATGATGATGTCCATGCAGGACGCGATCAGGAAGCCGCCGAAGATGCAGTAGCCCTGCACCTGCGCGATGGTGGGCTTGCGGACATCGCGCCAGCGCAGCGAGTTCTCCACGAAGAGGTGCCAGGAGCGGTTCACGCGGCCCAGGACCCCGTCGCCGAACGGCTTGGTCGCGCGATCCTCCAGCTCCTCCGGCGTGCCGAGATCGTGGCCGGCCGAGAAGTGATCGCCGGCGGCGGCCAGCACGATCACCTTCACGTCGTTGTCCAGGTCGGCGCGGGCGAACGCCTGCGTCATTTCCTCGAGCAGGATGCGGGACTGCGCGTTGCGGTAGCGCGGGCGGTTGAGGCGGATGATCTCGATCTCGCCGCGGCGTTCGACTTCGATATGACGGTAGCTCATGCGGGCGCCTTTGCGGGCTCGGCGGCAATTGCGCCGACCGGATGCTGGAGCACGGCCCCGGCCTCCACCAGGGCGTCGATCTCGGCGCGGGAAAGCCCGAGCAAGGTCCCCAGCACCTCGTGGGTGTGTTCGGCGAAGCAGGGGGCGGGTGAGCGGATGGCTCCGGGCGTCAGCGACAGCCGTAGGCCAGCCCAGGATATTCCGCCGTGCCCGCCGCCGGGATGGGCGAGTTCATGGATGAACCCGCGGCTTCGAAGGAACGGGTCGCGCCAGACATCCGCGCCACTGTTCACCGGCGCGGCAGGGACGCCGGCTGCCTGCAGCAGGTCGGTCGCTTCGTGCTTGTTGCGGGCGCGGGTCCAAGCGCTCAGCGCCGCCTTCACCGCCTCGGCGTGCTGCGAGCCGACCGGCCAGCGTCGAGAACTTCGCGTCGGCCAGATCGCCGACGCCAGTGGCGGCGACCGAGCCGGCGCCAGGTCTCGTCGTCAGGACAGGCGATGACCATCCACTGGTCGTCGCCGGCGCATGGGAAGGCGTCGTGGGGCGCCATGTCCGGGCGGCGGTTGCCGTCGGCGCGGAACACCTCTCCCGTCCGCCCGGTCTGCAGGATGTACTCGCCGATCCAATGCATGGCCGCTTCCACCTGGGCGACCTCGACATATTGGCCAAGACCCGTGCGGTTGCGCTCCGCCAGCGCCGTCAGCACGGCAGCGGCGCCATGCAGCCCGCCGATCGGATCGAGATAGGCGGGGCCCGTCAGCACCGGCTCGCCGTCGCCGTAGCCGATCAGGCTGGCCATGCCGGCCGCGGCCTCCATGGTCTTGCCCATGCCGACATGGCTGGACCAGGGCCCGTCGTTCCCGAACGCGGGCATCTCCACCATCACCAGCTTCGGGTTGTCGCTGGCTCAGCGCCTCGTAGCCCAGGCCGAGCTTGGTCAGGGCGTGGGGCGAGAAGTTCGCCAACACGACGTCGCACTTGGCCGCGAGGCGCCGGGCGATGTCCTGCCCGCCGGGCGACTTCAGGTCGAGGCAGATCGACTTCTTGTCGTGGTTCTGCGTGTTGAACAGCGCGTTGCGGTCATAGGGCCGCTCGCCGCCCAAGCGGTCGGGATAGCTCGCCGGATCGTTGACCCCGACCGCCGGGCCGCGCCAGGAATCGAGCCGCGCGCCGTTCTCGATCTTGATGACTTCGGCGCCCAGGAAGGCGAGCGCGCGCGCGGTCATCGGTCCCGCCCAAGCCTGGGTGAAGTCGAGGACCCGCAAGCCCTGGAGCGGCAGGCGGTCGCGGAAGACCGGAGGTGGGAAGCGAGCTGCGGCGTTCGAGGCTCTCGCTGTCGAACCCGGCGTGGCCGCCCAGCTCCGGCGCAGGCGCCCGCGCGCCGGTGCGGCGAGCGCGTCCGGAACACCGGCCCCAGGCTATCCAGCTTGCCGTCGGCATCGGCCCGGAACATGCCGCGGCCGGCATATTGGGGCGTCTCGAGGAGCTCTGGCAGGGTGGGGATGCGCGCCGAGCTCACCTTGGCCTGCTGCAGCTGCTCGATCAGTTCCTCGACACCGCGATCGCGCGCCTGCTCGCGCAGCAGCGCCACCGCGTCGGACCAGTTGCGGCGCAGCGCTGGCCACGCCGGCGAACCTTGGGTCCTCGGCGACGTGCGGGACAGCCGAAGATGCGGCAGATGGCCGGCCAACCGCGCAGGGCGAAGAGCACCAGCCAGCCATCGCGGCACTTCAGCTGAGCCAGCATGCCCGGATACTGCCGCCGCGAAGCGTAGGTGCGCGAGTAGGCGTACTGGGTGACCAGGTTCTGCGCCATCGCCGCGGTCGCTTCGGCGGTGATCGCCTCCACGGCCTGGCTCTCGCCCGTCCGGTCGCGCCAGATCAGCGCGGCGAGGCACGAGATGTAGGCGGTGGCGCCGCACGCGTAGGCGGTCCGACGGCCGACGCCGTAGAGCGGCTCGCGGTCCTGGTCGCCGGTGGTGAACATGACGCCGCTCAGCGCCTGGTGGACGATCTCGCCGCCGCGCCAGCCCCGATAGGGGCCATGCTCGCCGAAATCGCTGATCGCGGCAGACGATCTTGTCCTCAGCCCGGGCGGCGATCGGATCGCCCGCGTCGACGAGGACGATGTCGGCTTCGCGCAGCAGCCGGTCCAGGTCGAGGTCGCTCGCCGCGTCGCCTTGGCGCCAGGTGAAGCCGGCCTTGCCCTGGTTCAGGTGACGGAACAGCAGCGAGCCCTCGTCGTCGAATGGGCCCTCCTGTCGCGTCGCGGCCCCGTCCGGTCGCTCGACGAGGATCACTTCGGCGCCGTAGTCCGCGAACAGCCTGCCGCAGAACTGGCCGGCCGCAGTGGACGTCGCGTCGATGACCTTGACGCCGGCCAGCGCCGGCTGGTCCCATGCCATCGGGGCATCCTCCTTGATGCATCGATGATCTAGCCAGTTCGATCGGCGTGGCGGCAAGCCAAATCGGCATCGGCAACAGGGCTGGCGTCCCTGATCGTCCCGACCAGAGCCGGGATCAAGTTCCAGCGCGTCTCGAGGTTGGCGTTGTACCAGGCGCGCGGGCTGACCTGCACCGGCGGCTGCGCCAGGCCGTGATCGCTGCGCCAATCGGCGTTGAAGGAGTCCACGGCGGCGTTGACATAGCCAAGGGCGGCGCCGGCGGTGTTCGAATTGCGCCCGTCGGCGATCACCTGAACGGCGGCGTCCTCGCCGTCAGACAGTTGCTGCTGGAAGTTGGGATCGATCTGCACGACGACCAGTACTTGCCGATTGTCGATGAGGCGGCGCATGTCGGCGGCGTCGGTAAGGTTCGCGATCCGGTGGAAGACGCCCGATCCGTCGAGCTTGGCGAGCAGCGCCGACGAGGCGGCGCTGCGGTCGCGATCGAGCGCGGCGTAGGGGACATTGTTGAGATCCAGGGTGGCCGCATAGCCAAACAGGAGGCACTGCAACACGGGCTGCAGGAGCAGCATGTTGCGGGTGCGCGCGTCCTTCAGAACAGCGAGCAGCTCCTTGCGGATCAGGGCGAGGATGCGGAGAAGCGAGCCCATTCCGCCGCCTCAGCCTAGCGACTTGCGCGTCGCGCGGCGGGTCAGCGTCAGCATAACCACGGCGACGACGGCCAGGACGGCCGCGTTCGGCAGGATGACGCTCCAAACGTCGCCGGCCAGGAACATGCTCTGCAACAGGCTGACGTAGTAGCGGGCCGGCACCACGTAACTGACCAGCCGGATCGCCAGCGGCACACTGCGCAGGTCGTAGATGAAGCCCGACAGCATGAGCGCCGGCATGAAGGTCGCGACCAGGGTGACTTGGCTGGCCAGGAATTGGCTTTTCAGCGTCGAGGAAATCAAAAGGCCTGTCGCGACGGAGACCAGCAGATAGAGCATCGAGGCGCCCATCAGGGTCAGGAACGATCCTCGGAACGGCACGCCGAACATGAAGCGGGCCGAGGCCATGCAGAGCAGAAGCCCGCCCATACCGAGGAGGAAGTAAGGGACGATCTTGCTGATCAGGATCTCGTTCGTGCGCACCGGCGTAACGAACAGGGCCTCGAAAGTGCCGCGCTCCCACTCCCGGGCGACCACCATCGAGGTCATGAACGCGCCGATTAGGGTGACGATGAGCACGATCAGGCCGGGGACGAGGAAGTAGCGGCTGTCGTTGGCGGTGTTGAACCAGAGCTGATTTTCGACGACCGCCTCGCCGCCGGCGGCCGTGGTTTCCTGCCCCTCGGCCGTGAGCCTGACGCCAGACTGGGCGATCGCCGCCGAAGAATAGGCCTCGATGATTCGCGCGGTGTTGCCATCGATGCCGTAGCGTTCTTGCGGGCGCCGAAGCGGAGGGGATCGCGTGATCGAGAAACTGAAAGGCGCGCACGTGATCAATGTCCGCTATCCGTGGTGAACTCAATCGGTGACCGCAACGCGCTAATCCAAGGTTGGAGATGGAGCGCGGGCGATGGAGCAGCGGCGTCGTATCTACTATTCGGCGGCCCAGCGGGCTGAGATCTGGGATCGTTGGCAGGCTGGGGAGTTCGATGAGCTCGATTGGGCGACGGTTCGATCGGGAGTCCTCGTCGGTGTTTTCGGTGCTCTCGCCGACGGGCGGCATCCGGCCTCCAGTCCGGCGACGCGCAGCGCGAGCGCTCAGTCTCGGTGAGCGCGAGATATCGCGGGGGCTCAGCATCGGGGGCTCGCTGCGCCGGATCGCTCGGCTGCTGGGTCGTTCGCCGTCCACGATCAGTCGCGAGGTTCTGCGCAACGGCGGGCCTTGCGGATATCGCGCTGCGCGCTCTGAACAGGCTGCCTGGGATCGGGCCTTGCGTCCCAAGGCGTGCAAGTTGGCTTGCCGAGCTGCCCTGGCCCAGACAGTCTCCGGCAAGCTGCAGCGGAAATGGTCGCCCGAGCAGTTCGCCGGTTGGCTCAAGCGCACCTATCCCGGGGAGCCCCACAATCAGGTGTCGCATGAAACGATCTACCGCAGCCTGTTCATCCAGACCCGCGGAGTGCTGAAGAAGGAGCTGCTGGAGCACCTGAGGGCCAAGCGGACCATCCGTCGGTCCCGGCGCGCCAGCCTGAAGCGGAACGGCCTTGGCGAGATCAAGGACGCGGTCTCTATCCGCGAAAGGCCGGCTTCCGTCGAGGATCGCGCCGTGCCGGGCCATTGGGAAGGCGATCTGATCGGCGGATCCCGGAACAGTTACGTCGCGACCCTGGTCGAGCGGCACTCGCGCTACGTGATGCTGGTGAAGGTCGCCGGCAAAGACACTGAAAGCGTCGTCTCGGCCCTCATTGAACAGTCGCGCCAGCTCCCCTGGCGAACTCTACCAGTCACTGACCTGGGACCGGGCAAGGAACTCGCAGGCCATAAACGTCTGGCCATGGCCTCCGACGTCGAGGTCTACTTCTGCGATCCTCGGTCCCCCTGGCAGCGCGGCTCGAACGAAAACACCAGCCGCGCCGGCCAGCTGCAACCATTGAGGGACGGCCGCCGCCCAACCATTCCGCACGCCGCCCTGAGGCGATTTGGCCGCCATCTCGCGAGCCCACTGGGCTTCGGCCCGACATTCGTCCGCGCTCATCATCCGTCATCAGTGCGCTGCTTCGGTCGCCAATCATAGCGACTAAGTCAGACGCCAACTCAGGACGCCGCTCTCCCGATTTAGGACATCGGCCCTCCGAGGTCAGGTAGGCGATGACGGCACGCGCTGCAGCCTGCCACACGGTCACCCCGGTCGCGGTGGGCTCATAGCATCGGAGGCGCGGGCGTGGTCCGAGAATCCCGCGCCTATGAGCCGAGAGGCTGCCCAGTTCCCAGCTGATCCTCGTTCTCCGCGAAGACATGCCGTTCGGTGATCGCGTCAGGATCGGCCGCGACATGATCCGGCTGACCGCGCTCATCAGTCAGCTTTCCACGCACAAACTCAATGAGCCGAGCCGGAGCGGGCTTCGCCTTCGATGATCCGGTTTTCATGTCGTGCTCCCTTGGACAACCGCGTCAACGTCTAACGTCCGCCGACGTTCCTCGTCTGCGCGCAGCCGCCAGTAGCGCCAATGGGAGGGAACTGTCGGCTGACCGGGCTCGACCGATCGAGGGGGGCTGGGGGGGCTTTTAGGTCCAAGACCGCGAAACGCCGATCAGCCGACGGGGCTCATATCGCCGCTACATGGGGCCGCGCCGAGACCCGAAGAAGGCCCTTTGGTGTCGATGACGCCGATGGTCGCAGTGGCCGCACCGCCACGGCCGTTAACCTTCGCCCGGTCAGCCGCTGATCAGCCTTGCTGGCGACCACGGACCGAGCGTTATTGCGACGACGACTTCGCGGGAGTGGCAATCCCGCAAGGGGCGCCGGGGGGCGGTCCTGCGACGCAGCACTCGATGCCGCCGCGTTACGTGGAGCCTGCTTAAGGGCGATCTTTCGGGATCGCCCTTTCGCTCGTTTGAGCAAGCGACATCAAAGAGCCCTCCGTGAGGGGTGGCTCGCGGAGGGCTCTGAGGCGGCATCGTGAGCGGGGCGGCTCGCCGCCTACGCTGACGAAAGGCGGCCTGGTCCGATTGGTTCCGGCTGCGGCGACAGCCCGGCCCCGACGCTCTTGCAGGGACCGAGCGGACTGAGGTTTTGGACCGCCCGAAAGCCGGATCATTCGGACGTCCGCTTTGGGTCGCAAGCGGACGCCGGAACCACGCCCACAAGCGAACTCACCGAAGAACGGTCCTGGGAGTATGCGGCCGGCAGTGACACCGGCTCGGTCGAGGACGCAGCAAACTTCTGTGGATAAGTCAGCGGAGCGTAACGCTCGTGGACGATGGGGCTCGACTTCTCTTTGGCGCAGGAGGTTAGCTTTTTCATCGTCGGTCTGACGTTCTGGGCGCCGACGGCTGAGAGACGCGTCCGGTCCGCTCCCGCCTGCTTGGCATTGGGGGCGTCGACGCAAATGTTCAGCTTGTTCGTCCACACCATGAACTCGGACGTGCCGACTCTCATGCTGGAACATTCTAACGATCACGCGAAGGCGCGGCGAATTGCCGAGCTGGCGCTTGCGGAGTCGGCCAGCAGCCTGCTCGTGGAGGTGCGCGAAAACGATCGCCTGCTATTCAGGCTCGACCGCAAACGCCCGTCGTTCTGATCGGCCAAACTCGGCTTCGGGTCGAAAACCGGCGCAGGCTGTCCGCCCGCAAGTCTTGTGGAACTTCAGAAGGCCCGCAAGCTGAGCGCGCCTGCCGAGCAAGAGGGTCTCATTTGGCGGAGTAGTAAAACCGCAGCTCACTCCATCAGCCAGGCCATGGTCCGCTTTGGGTCGGAAGCGGACACTGGGTCCTGGCCGCAAAGCGGACGTCGGGGGGCTGGAAATGGCTGAGTTGTCTGCCTCCGAGCGACGAAGCCAGCTAGAGTGCCAGGTGAGGTTAAGCCCACTTCAAGTTTCATGCGTCATCTTCGCTTCGCCATGATCGGACGTGGTCCGTGCGGGTGGGACAGAATGCTGGCGAGGAAACTGCTCTGGACAGCTTTACTTGTCCTCACCTACGTGCTGGTGGCGGTCGGTTGCGATTTCGCCTTCAACACGCTCGTGGTGCACAGCTTGCGGGACTTTACGCCGGTCGAAACGGCTTTCTTGGCCGTCCTCATTGGCGCACCGACGACTTACTATCTGATCGGTCAACGTTTCGACTTGAGACGTGCGATCGCTGAACGGGACCAAACTGACGAGGACCTTCGGCGAAAGACCGAGGATCTGCAGCAGAGCGAGCAGAAGCTGAGAGCTCTGTTTGAGTTGGCGCCGGTTGCCTTCGAGAGCACGCCCGGCGTGGGGTCGACGTTCTGGTTTGAGGTTCCCGCGCCGCTCGCGGCCGACGATCAAGTTGAGATGTCGGCCGAGCAACCTGTCCATGCCGATCTCGGACCGATGAGCATACTCGTCGTGGACGACGTGGCCGTGAACCGGGAGTTGGTCTCGGCCATGCTGTCGCCGTTCGATGCGACCTTGTTCGAGGCCGCCAGCGGGCCTGAGGCTGTCAGCGCCGCCATGGAACGCCGGTTCGACGTGATCCTGATGGATCTGCAGATGCCCGGCATGGACGGCATGGCTGCCGCCCGGGCGATCCGCGCCAACTCGGACCTCAACCGCGCCACTCCGATCCTGGCGCTTTCGGCCAATGTGCTGCCCGAACAGATCACCGCATGCAAAGCTGCAGGCATGAACGACCATATTGCGAAGCCGATCTACCTCGCGGATCTCCTCGGCAAAATCGCCTATTGGTCCTCGGACGTTCAGCCAACCGAAGGGTTGTCACGCCAAGCCTGAAACTGCCGGACACCTCGTGTTGGACGTCTGCTTTGGGTCGAAACCGGACATTGGCAGTCCTGCCCGGAAGCGGACTTTGGTGGTGCTGCTTACAAGCGGACCTGCTCAGAGGCCCTGACGGCGAAGACCGGATGGACGTCTGGGGCGGCGGCCAGCGCCAGCCAGCTCGAAGTTCGTCATTTGACAAAGGCGATCCGATTGCCATCCGGGTCCACGACGTGGAAGTCGGTGCCGCCCCAGGCCTGCTTAGTCGGTTCCTGGCTGAACGCGACGCCGTTCGGCCGGTACTCGGCGCAGAGAGCCTTGATGTTATCGATCGGGACGAAAGCCATGATCAGATCCTCGGCCTCCACGCGGCCGGGAGCCTATGCGCAAGACGTGCTTCGGCCGTGGGCGCTCAACGTCCCAACGAGACGCTACCCGTAACCACAGGAAGGTTCGGCCCGTAAGGAACCGCCACGCCTCGCTGTCGTTACCTTTTTTGATGCCCAACGACCAAATGACGGCCGCCAAGCACGCCATAAGCATCGCGCGGCTTCCGCAAGGGTGGACGTGGGAGTTGATCGACGTCGACGGCGCCACGGCCGCGACAGGCCTGGCTCCCCATCAGAAGGCAGCCATGGGGATGGCGCAGCGCGCTGCTGAGTTGTTCCTAGTTCCCTCGCTCAACGACTTCCCAGACCCCGTCGTTGGCTGAGGCGCCCACGTGAACAGGATGGACTGGACCAAGCGAAGCCTGATCGGCGCGAGCATGCTCTTTGGGCTGGCGCCATCCCTGGCCTGGGCTGATGACGATGCCTATCCACTTTGGGAAGTGCGCAGAGGCGGCGCCAAGATATTCCTCTTCGGAGACGGCGCATCCATGACCGACCCGTGGCGCTCCGCCCGTATCGAGCGAGCGTTCGCCGAGAGCACGGTCTTCTGGAAGGAGACGCCGGACCCAGGTCCAGGCGACTCCGCAAAGTACCTTGCGCGCGGCCTTGATCGCCAACGTAAGCTCTCGAGCTGGCTCGATCGGAGCCAGCGCGACCGGCTCACGGCCGCGGAAGCGGCCGCGGGGATCACCGGCGCTTTCCTCGATGGGTTCGACCCCTGGCTCGCCGCGGGCATCCTGAGCTCGGCATATTGGACGCGCCAGAAGCCGCTCGCCGATCCGATGACGGTCCTGACCGCCGCCGCAACGAGCACGGGCAAGCCGATCCGCACGGAGTTTCCCGACGTGGATTCCCTCATCGCTTCGATGGCCGGTTTGCCGCCCGCCGCGCAGGTCGAGTATCTGATGTCCACGATCGACGACATTCAGGCGGGCCTAGACGCGCGGGCGCGGCGGGTCACGGCTTGGGGCTCAGGCAACGTCAGCCTGGAAGCGCAACGGGTGCTCTGGCAGATCAAAACCTATCCCGATCTCTACCAGGCGCTCGACGGAGCGAGGAATCGCGGCTGGATGCCCCGGTTCATGGAGATGCTCGAAAGCGGGGGACCGACGTTCGTCCTCGTCGGCGCCGATCACCTCGTAGGGCCAGAGAGCATCCTGGTCGGCCTCACCGAGGCCGGGATGCCTGCAAGGCGCATTTGAAACGCCAAGACCAACGTGTGGCCCACCGAAGCTCTACATCCAGCCCTACTTTGGCCTTGTGATCCGAGCGCTGGTCTGCTTGCCGCTCAGAGGCGGTCGCCGCGGCGTGGCCCTCGGCCGCGGCGGACCTGCGCCCGACGAAACCTTGATCGCAGCGCTGCGAAAGGCGCACGCGATGCTTCACCTTGATCGAGACGGTCGTCCGCTCATCGCGTCGGCCCCAGTCTCCCCCTATGAGGGGCGCATCCTGAGGCTAGCATTCCTGGACCCCGCCCTGCAGGACGACGTCTTTGCCGGGCGCCAGCCCACCCACATCACTCTCGAGCGGCTGATGAAGAGCGAGTTCCCGCTCTCATGGATGCGTCAGCGCGAAGGTCTCGACTGGCGCTGGCGCGAGTCCGTTATCGCGCGAAATAAGCCTGATATGCCGACTAGCGAGCCTGTTATGGGCGATTAACTGGCCTGTTTCTGCGAGTAACAGGAACGCGATCCAGATCTTCCTCAACACATTGAAATAGCCTGATAATCGGCGCAGCTAGCGCCGCGCCGCCCGGCCAGCCGGCCTGTTATAGGGCCTCAAACGCGCGAATTTCCCTGTTCTTTGCAAGAGACAGCAAACCAAACTGATCGGGTTGAGCGCGGAGACGGCCGCCTCGGAAGAGTCCGAAGACGGCTCGGGCGTTCGACCGAAATGCGTGGTCAATGAAGGGATCGGCGGGAAGAGCGGGGTTATTACGGGGACTTGCGCCGGCCCCCTGTTCACGGAGAACCGTGAGGGGGGTGCGTGGCGGAGAGGGGGGGATTCGAACCCCCGATACCCTTGCGAGTATGCCGCATTTCGAGTGCGGTGCTTTCAACCACTCAGCCACCTCTCCGTTGGTCGCAAGGCGCGAGGGCGGCGGAAGCTAGCGACGCGCCGACCCCGCTGCAAGGCCACACGGCCCGCGCATCGCGGCGACACCGGCGGCCCGCTAAGCGATGTCCTTAGCGCGCCTCTGGGCGTGGATAATGCGTCTCAGTACCGCGCGCGTTCGATTGAGAAGAGTCCCCTGCTCGGGCGAGCACCTGCGCTCGTCCATTGCAGAGATGATGATGATGATGATGACGATGATGATCCCGAACGGGGACCTTCTCGATCGAACGCCGCGGGCGCTTGCCTAGAGGCGGCGATTGCGCACGACTCCGCCACGCTCGGGGCCGCTGAACGCTGCTGACACGATCCCGCGCGGCTGCGCGTATGCTCGCGGCGATGACTATTCGCCCGGAATCGCTGCTCTGCCCCCGGCCCGAGGGCCTCTATTGCCCGCCGGGGGACTTCTTCATCGACCCGACGCGGGCGGTCGAGCGGGCCGTGATCACCCATGGGCACAGCGATCATGCGCGCAGCGGCCATGCGCTGGCGCTCGCCACCCATGCGACGCTGGACATCATGGCCGAGCGCTATGGCGAAGGCTTCGCCGGGCGCGCGCAGCCGCTGACCTATGGGGAAGTCCTATCCCGCGACGGGGTCGAGGTGAGCCTCGTCCCGGCCGGGCACGTGCTGGGCTCGGCGCAGGTCGTCGTGCGCTGGAAGGGCGTGACCATCGTGGTCTCCGGCGACTACAAGCGCCGGCGCGACCCGACCTGCAAGCCGTTCCAGCCCGTCCCGTGCGACGTCTTCGTCAGCGAGGCGACGTTTGCGCTGCCGGTCTTCCGACATCCTCCGGATACGGAGGAAATCGGCAAGCTCCTGAAATCGGTGCGCCTGTTCCCCGAGCGCACGCACCTGGTCGGCGCGTACGTGCTCGGCAAGGCGCAGCGGATTATCTGCCTGCTGCGCGAGGCGGGGTACTTAAAGCCGATCTATGTGCACGGCGCGCTCGAGCGGCTGAACGCCCTCTACGAGGCGCATGGCGTCAAGCTCGGGCCGCTGGCGCCGGCGACCGCCGACGGGATCGGCGACCTGGCGGGCGAGATCGTCATCGCGCCGCCTTCGGCCACCCAGGACCGCTGGGCGCGCCGCTTCGCCAATCCGGTCACAGCGTTCGCGTCGGGCTGGATGCGGGTCAGGGCCCGCGCCCGCCAGCAGGGAATCGAGCTGCCCCTCGTCCTCTCCGACCACGCCGACTGGGACGAGCTGACCGCAACCGTAGCCGAGCTTCGCCCGGGCGAGCTCTGGATCACCCACGGCCGCGAAGAGGCCCTCGCACGCTGGGCGGCCCTGAACGGTATCGCGGCCCGACCGTTGTCGCTCGTGGGCTACGAGGACGAGGATGCCTAAGCGTCGTGTGGCGGCGGGTCGAAGATAGATAGAGCCACGGAAAACACCGAAAGCACGGAAAGGACGAGCTTGCTCACTCCGTTCGTCAGACACTCAAGGCGCGCCTCCGGCGCGCATCAAAAATAGGGACTGTGCCTCCCTCCCCCGCTCCGTCCGTGTTTTCCGTGTTTTCCGTGGTTATCTTCGAACCATGCGCGCTTTCTCGATCCTGCTCGATCGGCTCTCGTTTACGCGGTCGCGGAACGCCAAGCTCGTCCTGATGCGCGACTACCTGGCCCAGACGCCGGACCCGGAGCGCGGCTGGGCGCTGGCGGCGCTGACCGGCGACCTGACGTTCGACGCCGCCAAACCGGCGTTCATTCGCAAGGCCGTAGAGGCCCGGATGGACCCCGCCCTGTTCTACTGGAGCTACGAGTACGTCGGCGACCTGGCCGAGACAGTGGCGCTGGTCTGGCCGGCGAAGGTGGGCGCGAACCGCGAGCCGGACCTTTCGGAAGTGGTCGACGCGCTGCGCACCGCCTCCCGGCGCGAGGTGCAGCGGCTGATCGAGGGATGGCTCGATGCCCTGGATGCGCTCGGTCGCTGGGCGCTCCTTAAGCTGCTCACCGGCGGCCTGCGCGTCGGCGTCTCCGCCCGGCTGGCCAAGCAGGCCGCCGCCGACATGGGCGATGTGTCCGTGGCCGACGTCGAGGAGGTCTGGCACGGGCTGAAGCCGCCCTACGACGACCTCTTCGCCTGGCTGGAAGGGCGAAGCGAGCGGCCCAGCACGGAAGCGCATGGCCGCTTCCGGCCGGTGATGCTGGCGCAGGCGATCGACGAGCAGACCGACTTCGCCAAGCTCGATCCGGCCGACTATGCCGCGGAGTGGAAGTGGGACGGGATCCGCGTGCAGGCGGTGAGCGAGGGCGGCGTCAGGCGCCTCTACAGCCGCACCGGCGACGACATCTCCGGCGCCTTTCCCGACGTGATGGAGCAGCTTGCCTTCGAAGGCGCGATAGACGGCGAGCTCCTGATCCTGCGCGAGGGTCGCGTCGCGCCGTTCGCCGACCTGCAGCAGCGGCTGAACCGCAAGAGCGTGGACAGCGCCCTGGCCGCCGCCTACCCGGCCGGGATACGCGCCTACGACCTCCTGGCCGAGCGCGGCGAGGACCTGCGCCAGCTGCCGTTCGCCGAGCGCCGCAAGCGGCTGGAGGAGTTCGTCACCGCGGCTGGCCAGCCACGCATCGACCTGTCGCCGCTCGCGCCGTTCGAACGCTGGGACGAGCTCGCGCGCCTGCGCGCCGAGCCGCCGGCGGGCGACGCCCAAGCGGCGGAAGGCGTCATGCTGAAGCGGTGGGACTCGATCTACGAGGCCGGGCGGCCGAAAGGTCCGTGGTTCAAGTGGAAGCGCGACCCGCTACCTGGTCGATGCGGTCCTGATGTACGCCCAGCGCGGCCACGGCAAGCGCTCGAGCTACTATTCCGACTACACCTTCGGCGTCTGGCGCGAGGACGGCGAGCTGACCCCGGTCGGCAAGGCCTACTTCGGCTTCACCGACGAGGAGCTGAAGCTGATCGACAAGTTCGTGCGCGACAACACCACCGAGCGGTTCGGGCCGGTGCGGGCGGTGCGCGCCGGCCATGACTTCGGGCTCGTGCTCGAGGTGGCGTTCGAGGGGCTGCAGCGCTCGGCCCGGCACAAGTCGGGGGTGGCCATGCGCTTCCCGCGCATCAGCCGCATCCGCTGGGACAAGCCTGCGCGCGAGGCCGACCAGCTGGCGACGCTGGAGCGCATCCTGTCGGCGATCGAGGCGGGTCATGCGCCGTCGCGGGAGGGCCCACCTTGACCGTCATGGCCCGGCTTGTCCGGGCCACCCACGATCACCGTCCAATGTGAGTGTTCACGCATTCCGCTTCGCTCCAGCGGGGGATGACGACAATATCCAGCTTCACCGTCGCGCCGCGTCTATAGTTCCCGCCCATGGCCGCCTCACCCCTGCTCTCCGGTCCGCCACCCGAGCCGGTCGACGCCATTCGCGCCGGCGTGCATGCCATGATCGCTGGCGGGCCGGACA
This sequence comes from uncultured Alphaproteobacteria bacterium, assembly GCA_963794315.1. Taxonomy (GTDB): domain Bacteria; phylum Pseudomonadota; class Alphaproteobacteria; order Caulobacterales; family Caulobacteraceae; genus Poindextera. The sequence continues at coordinate 1,565,910 of CAWCDF010000002.1, read as the reverse complement.
ACTGGCGGATGTTCTTCGACGCGGCCGGCCAGCTGGCGGTCAACCTGGTCGTCGCCGGCCTGATCCTGGTGCTCACGCTGTGGGCGGCGCAGTGGGCGGCGGGGCTGATGCGCCGAGGGCTGGGCCGGCTGCAGCGGCCCGGCGCCCACGACCAGACCATGCAGGGCTTCATGGCCTCGCTGACGCGCTGGATCGTCATCGTGCTGGGCGTGATGGCCGTACTCGAGCAGCTGGGCGTGCGGACCACATCGATTCTGGCGGTGGTCGGCGCGGCCTCCATCGCCATCGGTCTTGCTCTCCAGGGCGCGCTGGGCAACGTCGCGGCCGGGGTGATGCTGCTGGTGCTGCGGCCCTACCGCGTCGGCGACTTCGTTGAGATCGACGGCAAGAGCGGGACGGTCAAGCGGCTCGACCTGTTCATGACCGAGCTCGCCGACGCCGACAATCTCGACATCTTCATCCCGAACAGCAAGGCGTTCGGGACCGTGATCATCAACTATTCCACCGCGCCCAACCGGCGGATGGAGCTGGAGTTTTCCGTCGACTACGACCACGACCAGAGCCAGGCGCAGGCGCTCCTCATCGAGTGCGCCAGGGCCGATCCGCGCATCATGCAGACGCCGGCGCCCTGGGCGAAAACCACCGCCCTCGGGGACAACGCGGTGACAATCACGCTCCGTGCCTGGGCCAGGCTGGACGTCTACTGGGACGCCCGCTTCGACCTCCTCCAGCGCGCCAGCGAAGCCCTGCAGGCCGCCGGCCTCGCCCACCCCTACCCCCACCAGATCGCGGTAACGAAACCCCCGGTGAGGGGGTCGTAAGCCTTGCGCCCCGGCGCCAGCCGGGCGGCCCGACTTGACCGCCAAGCGCGCCAAGGACGCCAAGAAGAACGCCAAGGATGGCAGCGTCTCCCTTGGCGAACTTGGCGTCCTTGGCGGTCGAAAACGACGGCGCCGCTCGCGCGGCGCTTCAGATCAGGCGTTCAGGGCTGCCGGCCTTCCACCGCCGCGGCGACGGCGGCGGTTGCGGGAAACGCCCTGGGGCTGGTGGCCGTTCGGGCGATGGTTGTGCGGCTTGGGCGCCCGATGGTGCGGCGTGTCGGGCCTGGGCGCGGCGACGGTCGGGGCGGCGGCGCCCATCGCAGCCGTGATCGCGCCGAGGCGGCGGTCGTTGCGGCGGTCGAAGGCGTCGATCGTCCGCCGCGTCAGCTTCTGGATGTCGCGCAACAGATTGCGCTCGTCGTCGGCGCAGAAGCCGATGGCGATGCCGGCGGCGCCGGCGCGCGCGGTGCGGCCGATCCGGTGGACGTAGGCCTCAGGCACGTTCGGCAGCTCGAACTGGATGACGTGGCTGACGGCATCGACGTCGATGCCGCGGGCGGCGATGTCGGTGGCGATCAGCGCCCTGACCTGGCCGGACTTGAAGGCGGCGAGCGCGCGTTCGCGCTGGGGCTGGCTCTTGTCGCCATGGATGGCGGCGGCCTCGACGCCGGCCTGCTCGAGATACTTCGCCACCCGGTCGGCCCCGCGCTTGGTGCGGGTAAAGACGAGCGCGCGGGTGATGGCGCCGTCCTCGAACAGCTCCGCGAGCAGCGCGCGCTTACGCTGGCTCTCGATGAACAGGATCTGCTGCTTCACCGTCTCGACCGTGGTCGCCGACGGGGCGACCCGCACCTCGACCGGATTGATCAGCAGCTCCGACGCGAGCTTTCCGATCTCGCCGGGCATGGTGGCGGAGAAGAAGAGGTTCTGCCGCTTCCTGCTCATGCCGGCGACGATGCGGCGGATGGGTTGCAGGAAGCCGAGGTCGAGCATCTGGTCGGCCTCGTCCAGCACCAGGATCTCGGTGGCGGAAAGGTCGGCGTGGCGTTCGGCCATGTGGTCGATCAGGCGGCCGGGGGTGGCGACCAGCACGTCGACGCCGCTCAGCAGCGCCTTGATCTGCGGGCCGTAGCTGGCGCCGCCGAAGACCGTTGCGACGGTGACGCCCATGTAGGCGCCGTAGGCGCGGAAGCTGTCGGCGATCTGGCTGGCCAGCTCGCGGGTGGGCGAGAGCACCAGGCACCGCGCGCCCTTGCGCGGCGCGGGCCGGCGGTTCTCCGCCAGCCGTTGCAGGATGGGCAACGCGAAGGCGGCGGTCTTGCCGGTGCCGGTCTGGGCGATGCCCAGGAGGTCGCGGCCGGCAAGCACGCCTGGGATCGCCTTCGCCTGGATGGGCGTTGGCGTAACGTAGCCCTCGGCGGCCAGCGCTTTCAGGAGCGGCTTGGCCAGGCCAAGGTCGGTGAATTGAGTCACTTGGATGATAATCTTTCGTATGCGGCGAACGCGCGGAACCGCGAGGATTCGCGGCCGCGGCGAAAGGCGCGGGTGGCAAACGCCCCGCGTGACCTGGGCGATCGGTGTGGAGTTTCAGAGGCGCTCGACAGGCTGGGACTTTGGAGAAAAGTCCCTCACGCGGCTGGAGCGCCGAATATCACGCCGGGAGCCTTCGCCCCCAGCGAGCGCCGCTCACATCGTCGGTTTGTCTTCAAAAGTCAAGCTTTTATGGCGAGGTTGTCGCCCATAGCCCCTTCCCGGGCCGCGGCCGGCGATGCCTTTGCTTGCATTTGTCGGTCGGGGGCATAGTCGTTCGTCCTTGGCGAAACGAGGCCCACAAATGCTCTACGCCCTGCTCTGCTACAACGACGAGAAGACCGTCTGGTCGTGGTCGAAGGCGGAAGAAGACGCCTGCATGGCCCGCCTTGGCGCCGTGCAGGAGGGGCTGGCCACGGCCGGCAAGCTCGGCCCGGTGGCGCGGCTGATGCCGACCACGGCGGCCACCACACTCAGGAAGGACCAGGACCCGCCGCTGGTCATCGACGGCCCGTTCGCCGAGACCAAGGAGCAGCTTCTGGGCTTCTACATCGTCGATTGCGCCGACCTCGAGGAGGCCGTCGGGGTCGCGAAAGAGCTCGGCAAGGCCAACCCCGGCGGCTCCTATGAAATCCGCCCGCTCGCCGTGTTCAACCCGGTGCAGACTCGGGTGGACCAGTCCTCAGAAGCTCCGCCAGGAGGGTAGGAGGATGAGCGAACTGGCCTGGATCGATGCGGCGCTGACCGCGGCGCGTCCCCAGGCCGTCGCGGCGCTGTTGCGCTATTTCCGCGACCTCGACCTGGCCGAGGAGGCGTTCCAGGACGCCTGCCTGCGCGCGCTGAAGAGCTGGCCGGACAAGGGGCCGCCGCGCGACCCGACCGCCTGGCTGATCCTGGTCGGACGCAACGCCGCCCTCGACGGCGTGCGCCGGCGCTCGCGCGATGCGCCGCTGCCGCCGGAGACGGTGCTGTCCGACCTCGACGACGCCGAGGCCGACATGGCCGAGCGGCTGGACGGCGGCCACTACCGCGACGACGTGCTGCGCCTGCTGTTCATCTGCTGCCATCCGGACCTGCCGGCGACCCAGCAGATCGCGCTCGCGCTGCGCATCGTCTCGGGCCTGACCGTCGAGCAGATCGCCCGCGCCTTCCTGGTCGGCGAAGCGGCGATGGAGCAGCGCATCACCCGCGCCAAGGCGCAAGGTCGCGGCCGCCAACATGCCGTTCGAGGCGCCAGGCCCGGTCGAGCGCGCCGAGCGGCTCGCGAGCGTGGCGGCGATGATCTACCTGGTGTTCAACGAGGGCTATTCGGCGAGCGGGGGCGAGGCGACGCTTCGCGCGCCATTGTGCGAAGAAGCGATCCGGCTCGCGCGGCTTCTGCTGCGTCTGTTCCAGACCGAGCCCGGAGATCATGGGCCTCCTGGCGCTCATGCTGCTGCAGCACGCCCGTGCGACGGCGCGCTTCGATGCGGCGGGCGAGATCGTGCTGCTCGACGACCAGGACCGCTCGCTTTGGAACGGCGCGATGATCGCCGAGGGCCTGGCGCTGATCGACAAGGCCATGCGCCACCGCAGGCCGGGGCCCTACCAGTTGCAGGCGGCGATCGCGGCGCTGCACGACCGGGCGGCGAGGCCTGAGGACACCGACTGGGCCGAGATCGACCAGCTCTACGCCACGCTCGAGCGGCTGACGCCCTCGCCGGTGGTGACGCTGAACCGGGCGGTGGCGGTGAACAAGGTCGCGGGCGCCGAGGCCGCGCTCGCGCTGCTCGAACCGCTCAGCGAGCGGCTGGACGGCTACTTCTACTTCCACGGCGTGCGCGGCCAGTTCCTGAAGGCTCTGGGACGTAACCCCGAGGCGCGCGAAGCCTTCGACCGCGCCATCGCCCTCGCCAACACGCCGGCGGAAGCCGCGCACATCCGCATGCAGCTGGATCGGTTGGAGGCGGCGGGCGCTCCCAAACCTCCCCCAAATGGAGAGGGAGGGGCCTGCCGGCGAAGCCGTGCGGGAGGGTGAGGGGTTACGGCGTCTCGGATTAGCCTGCAGAGCCGGGAACAACCGCAGCCTCGCAGGGGCTTTGCTTGAGGCGCCGTAACCCCTCACCCTCCCCTTCGCTTCGCTCGGGGCCTCTCCCTCTGGGAGAGGTGTGTTACTCCGCCGCCTTGAGCACCCCCACTTCGGCCATGACTTCGTCCGTGTGGCGGCCGATGGGCGGGGGGTCGCGGCGGATGCTGACGGGGGATTTCGAAAACCGCAGGCCGGGCTTCATCGCCCGATAGGGCCCCTCGCCTTCCAGCTCGCGCGTCTCGAACAGCGTCTCTTTCAGCTGCGGATCGTCGAAAATCTCTTCCGGCGTGTTGGCGCGCATCGCCGGGATGTGGTGCTCGGCGCAGAGCTTCATCCATTCGGCGGTCGTGTGGCGGGCCGCCGCCTCGTCCATCATCGCGTGGTATTCGGCCACCCGCTCCGGTCCCGAGGCCTTGGAGGTGAAGCGCTCGCTCTCGTAGGCGTCCGGGATCCCGCCCAGCGCCATGAAGCGAGCCGACTGGGTGCGGTCGGCGGGCGCGACCGACAGGTGCCCGTCCTTGGTCTTCAGCGGCCGGCGATAGGGGGTGATGGTGGTGGTGTGGCCGAAGTGGCCGGTCGGCGGGATGTAGGTCTCGCCATAGAGGTGCTCGGCCATCAAGAAGCCGGTGAAGCACTCGAGCATCGGCACGCAGACGTACTGGCCCTCGCCAGTGCGGTCGCGATGGCGGAGCGCCGAGAGTGTGGCGATGACTGCGAAGAGCCCGGAGGTCTTGTCGGCGATGATGGTGGGCAGCGGGCGGAAGGTCGCGTCCGGCTCGACCAGCGCATTCATCCCGCAGGCGCCGCTGGCGGCCTGGATCAGATCGTCGAACGCCTGGCGGCCGGCGTAAGGCCCGGCCGGGTCGTAGCCCATCGCCTCGACGTAGACGATGTCGGGCTTGATCTTGGCCACCTCGGCATAGGCGAAGCCCAGGCGGGCCATCGAGTCCGGCCGCATGTTGTGAATGAAGACGTCGGCGGTCTTCACCAGCTCGCGCAACGCCGCGCGGCCGGGCTCTTCCTTCAGGTCCAGCGCCACCGAGCGCTTGTTGCGGTTGAACGCCACAAACATCGGCCCCATCGTCGGCGAATGCGGGGCCTTGCCGGAACGGCGCTGGCGGTCGCCCGACGGTTCCTCGACCTTGATCACGTCGGCGCCCAGATCGCCCATGGTCTGCGTCGCGTAGGGCCCGAGCACGAATTGAGTCAGGTCCACGATACGCACTCCGGCCAGCGGCCCGGCGGCTTCGGTCTTGGCCTTGGCGGTCATCGGCTGCACGTCCTCCCTCGCTCGCGCTGATCGGTAGTTTGTGATTGCGCGGTGGTCTAGGGGCCCGGCAGAGGCGAGCTACCGCTCGGCGTCGACCGCGCGCCATTCGTGGGTGATCTCGTCGAGCTTGGCCTTGAGGTCCGCCGGCAACGGGCCGCGCTCGGCGGCGTCCAGGCTGTCCTTGAGTTGCTCGGGCTTGCTCGCGCCGACGATGGGTGCGGTGATCGCCGGGTTCGACAGCACCCACGAGACGGCCATCGACGCCATGCTCATGCCGGCCTCGTTGGAAAGTCCGCGCAATGTATCGACCGTGTCAAACTCGCGCTCGTGCCAATAGCGCTCCTGGTAGCGGGCTCCAGCCGTGCCCAGCTGGAAGCGGCCCTCCGGCGGCGGCGCGGTCCGGTCGTGCTTGCCGGAGAGCAGACCGCCGGCGATCGGGTTGTAGGGGATGACCGCCACCCCCTCCTCCTCGCAGAGCGGCAGGAGATCGCGCTCGAAGGTGCGGAACAGCAGGTTGTAGCGCGGTTGCACGGAGTCGATGCGGGCCAGGCCCTTGAGCTCCGAGCGGCCGAGAGCGCGCGCGACGCGATGCGCCAGCCAGTTGGAGACGCCGACATAGCGCGCCTTGCCCGACCTCACGACCGCGTCCAGCGCCTCCAGCGCCTCGTCGATCGGGGTCGCCGGGTCGTAGCTGTGCAGCTGATAGACGTCGACATAGTCGGTCTTCAGCCGCCGGAGCGAGCCCTCGATCGCATCCAGGATGTGCTTGCGCGACATTCCCTGGTCCCACGGCTTCGGCCCCGTCTGGCCGACGCACTTGGTGGCGACGATGAAGCTGGCGCGCTTGCCTTTCAGCCAGCCGCCGACGATCTCTTCGGTGCGGCCGGCGGTCGAGCGCCCGCCGCCCAGCGGATAGACGTCGGCCGCGTCGAAGAAGTCGATGCCGCCCTCGGCGGCGGCGTCCATGATGGCGTGGCTCTCGGCCTCGTCGCACTGGAGCCCGAAGGTCATGGTGCCGAGGCAGAGGCGGGAAACGCGCAGGCCCGTGCGGCCGAATTTCGTGTGCTGCATGGGCTGAAGCTTCTACGAGCCCGGCCCGTGGAAAACCAGCCTTCGCTGCAGCCCCAGCGTTGACGGCGGACGTTCGGGCTCCCACAATTGACGTGAGGGCAGCCGGCGCCGCGATTTCGGCGCCGTTTTCGTCCTCCTGGACCAGCAAGAACCAAGCACGGCGCGTTTCCACGCTGTCCGATTTCAAGGGAGACAATTTGATGGCCGATTTTGGCGGCGCCGACCTCGACGCATTTCGCAAGGAAGCCCGCGACTGGCTGGAGGCGAACTACCCCGCCTCGCTGCGCAAGGACCCCGACCGCGTCACCGAGCAGCTGATGGGCGAAGCGCGCGTGAAGCGCGACGATGACGTCGATCTTTGGCGCCAGCGCATCGGCGACAAGGGCTGGGGCACGCCGACCTGGCCGAAGAAATACGGCGGCGGCGGCCTCTCCCAGGCCGAGGCGCGCGTGCTGGCCGAAGAGATGGCCCGCATCGGCGCCCGCAACCCGATCCAGGGCATGGGCCCTGGCATGTTCGGCCACACGCTGCTCGAGTACGGCAACGAAGAGCAGAAGCTGAAGCACTTCCCGCCGATCTGCCGCGGCGAGCTGCGCTGGTGCCAGGGCTTTTCCGAGCCCGGCTCGGGCTCCGATCTCGCGTCCCTGCAGACCAAGGCGGTCGATATGGGCGACCACTACCTGGTCAATGGCCAGAAGATCTGGACCTCGGGCGCCCACCTGGCCGACTGGTGCTTTTGCCTCGTGCGCAGCGATCCTACGAAGAAGCACGAGGGCATCAGCTTCCTTCTGATCGACATGCACTCGCCGGGCGTCGAGGCTCGGCCGATCAAGATGATCTCCGGCGCCTCCGGTCAGTGCGAGACTTTCTTCACCGACGTGAAGGTGCCGAAGGAGAACCTGGTCGGGACGCTGAACGGCGGCTGGCCGATCGCCAAGCGGCTCCTGCAGCACGAGCGCAACGGCATGGGCAATCGCCTCGGCGCCGGGGCCATGCGCGAGCCGACGAGCATCGCCGACCTCGCCAAGAAATACGTGGGCCTGGACGAGGACGGCCGACTGGCCGACGCCGACCTGCGCGCCCGCATCATCGCCCATCGCATGGAGGAGCAGGCCATGCGGCTCACCGTCCGCCGCGCGGCGGACGAGGCCAGGGGCAACATGAGCCCCAGCGCCACCACCTCGATCATGAAGAACGTGTCGATGAAGGTGATGCAGGACCGCTCGGAGCTGACCGTCGAGCTGCTCGGCAGCCACGGCCTGGGCTGGGAAGGCGAGGGCTTCAGCGCCGAGGAGCTTGCCGCCGTGCGCGGCTGGCTGGGCGGCAAGGCCGGCTCGATCTACGGCGGCAGCCAGGAGATCCAGAACAACATCATCTCCAAGCGGATCCTGAACCTGCCGGAGCTGACCGGCTCGGTCGGAGGCTAGTCCTCCTATGACCGATACGATGACGGAGCCGGCCGCTGACGAGCGGGCGGCCCTCGAGCAGCGCCTGGTCGAAGCCTCGGCGGTGGGGATGACGCCGGCGGTGTGGGCGAGCGTGAAGCCCGACGCGATCAGCGTCTACGACAGCCACGGGACCCATACGTTCGCGAAGATCAACGCCAACGCCAACAAGGTTGCGCGCTTCCTGCGCGCGCAGGGGCTGAAACCCGGCGACCCGGTCGCCCTGCTCTGCTCGAACCGCGCCGAGTTCGTCGAGGTGCTGCAAGGGGCGCTGCGGGTCGGGCTCAGGCTCACGCCGGTCAACTGGCACCTGACGGCCGAAGAGATCGCCTATGTGGTCAACGACTGCCAGGCCAAGGTGCTGTTCGCCGAGACCCGCTACGAAGGGGGCCTGAGGGCCTCCGCCGATGCGCCCCGGCTGGTCGCCAAGGTGGCGATCGGCGGCGTGGCGGACGGCTTCCTGTGCTACGATGACGTGCTCGCGGCCCATGACGGCGCCGACATCGAAGACCCGGTGATGGGCAACACCATGCTCTACACCTCCGGCACCACCGGGCGGCCGAAAGGCGTCTACCGCAAGGCGCTGAACCAGATCCCGTTCGTGCTGGGCGGCGCGCGCGGCTACCAGCACGACGTCGACGTGCAGCTCTGCGTCGGGCCGGCCTATCACGCCGCGCCGCTCGGCATCGATGTCCGCGGCCCGATGAGCCAGGGCGTGGCGGTCGTGTTCATGGACGGGCGCTGGGACTCCGAAGCGGTGCTGCGCACGATTGAGACCTACCGCGTCACCCACGGCCACATGGTGGCGATCATGTTCCAGCGGCTGCTCTCCCTGCCGCCTGAGGTGCGCGCGAAATACGACCTTTCGAGTCTCCGGCAGATCATCCATGGCGCCGCGCCGACGCCGCCCGACGTCAAGCGGGGCATGATCGAGTGGCTAGGCCCGATCCTGCACGAATACTACGCGGGCTCGGAAGGCGGCGGCGGTTTCACCATCTCATCGGAGGAGTGGCTGAAGAAGCCGGGCAGCGTCGGCAAGATCCAGTCGCCCGACTCCACCCGCGTGCTCGACGAGGAGGGCAATCCGGTCGTGCCCGGCCAGCCCGGCATGCTTTACTTCAAGGTCGCCGCGGCCAACCCGTTCGAATACTTCAACGATCCGGCCAAGACGGCGGCCAGCCACCGCGACGGCTACTTCACCCTGGGCGACGTCGGCTACTTCGACGAGGAAGGCTACCTCTTCCTCACGGGCCGCACGGCCGAGTGCATCATCTCCGGCGGGGTGAACATCTATCCGCAGGAGATCGACAACGAGCTGATCAAGCACCCGGCGGTCGAGGATTCCTGCGCGATCGGGGTTCCGAACGCCGAGTGGGGCGAGGAGGTGAAGGTCGTCCTGATGCTGAAGCCCGGCTACGCGCCGAGCGACGCGTTGACCGCCGAGATCATGACCTTCGCTCGCGAGCGGCTGGCCGGGTTCAAGATCCCGCGCTCGGTCGACTACGTCGACGACCTGCCCCGCTCGCCGGCCGGCAAGATCCAACGCGGCAAGGTGCGCGCCCCCTTCTGGGCCGGCCGCAAGGTGCAAATCTAGCGCTGGGCGCCCCGCTTTTGTCACAGAGCATGCTATAGTTCGTCCTCGTCTTCATCCTTCAGCGGAGACGCTTGCATGCGCACTCTTCGAACCGCCCTTCTCGGCGTCGCGGCGATTGGGCTGATCGGCGCCGTGGCCTTTGCGGCCGACGCTCCCCGGACGCACGTTCTCATTATCCCGCTGCCGAATGGCGGCGTCGAACAGATCCGCTACTCGGGCGACGTCGCCCCAGCCGTCACCTTCCGGCAGGGGTCGCCGGCCGCGGCGGCCTGGGCCAGCCCGTTTGGGCCTGGCTCGCCGTTCGCCATGCTCGACCGCATCCAGGCCGAGATGGACCGCCAGATGGCGGCGATGCTGCAGCATCCGATGGTCATGCCGCAGATCGGCGGCGGCCAGCTGCAGCACGTGACAGCGGGCGAGCCACCGGCGGGCGCACAGCAGAGCTACTCGATGGTTTCGACCTTCTCCGGCGGGCATTCGTGCACGCAAAGCGTCGAGGTGACCTCGCAGGGGCCGGGCCAGCCGCCCAGGGTGGTGCGGCAGAGTTCGGGCGACTGCGGCGCCGGCGCCAAGGCCGCGCCCGCCGCGCCGGCGGTCGCCATCCCGCCGGGGCGTCGGACCAGCATCTAGCGAGACGGCTCGCCCCGCTGGGGGCGAGCCTCAAGCGCCGCTACCAGGTGCGCCACGCACCGTGGTCGTAGTAGCCGTGGTCGTCGCGCGGGCCGCGCCAATGCCAATGGCCCGCCGGGTGGCCGGCCCACCAGTCATCGTCATGGATCACGATGCCGAGCGTCGTCGGATAGTCGTAGTGATTGTAGACACGCCAGCACTCGCCGAAGCGGTTGCAGGCCACGTAGGCCGATGCGGTCGAGGCGGTCGCGGCGATGACGCTCGCGGCGCCCAGGCCGATCAAGGCGCTCTTGACGAGCGCGGACTTCAGTCGGGTCAAGTTTGCCTCCATCTAACCCCCGACTTGGGGAGGGTAACTGGCGAGCGCGGCAGGCAGTTCCAAACTGCGAACTGGACAATCGACCCCGGTCGCTGGGTAAAGTCGCCCGGGCAGCCGGCGCGGGGGGCGGATGGCGCACGACGTTTTCATTTCCTACTCGACGAAGGACACGCCGGCGGCTGAAGCGACTTGCGCGGCGCTCGAGGCGGAGGGCATCCATTGCTGGATTGCGCCGCGCGACATCCTGCCAGGCCAGGAGTACCCGGCGGCGATTATCAAGGGGATCAACGAGACCCGCGTCTTCGTCCTCTTGCTCAGCGGCAGCGCCAACGCCTCTCCGCAGATCAGCCGCGAGGTCGAGCGCGCGGTCAACCGCGGGGCGCCGGTGATCCCGGTGCGGCTGGAGGACGTGAAGCCGGCCGCGTCGCTCGAGTACCTGATCAACACGCCGCAATGGCTGGACGCGTTTACCCCACCGCTTGAGCCGCATCTCGCCTACCTGACGCGCGTCGTGAGGACCCTGCTCGATGAGGCGGCCGCCCCTTCGACGACGCCCGGCGCGGCCGAACCGCCGGCGGTTGCGCGTCCGTGGCCAGCCGACATCCGCCGCGCCCGCGCGCGGCGCCGCGTGCTTCTGGCCGCCGTCGCGGTTCTCGCCCTGGCGGCGATCGGGGGCGGTGGGTCCTGGCTCCTTTTCTTCCGCGGCCCGTCGCAGCCCAAGGTGGACGCCGCCTGCTTGATCGAGGTGTCGAGTTCGCTCGACCCGAACACGTGCCAGTCGCTGCTCAGTCAGAACGCGACCTGGCAGAACTGCGCCGCCGCCTACGCCCAGGGCGACATGCCGACGCTGGCCAAGCGGGCGCAGACGCTGATCAACCGCGGCCAGACCGGCGACTACGTCTACAGCGACGGCGAGTTCCAGCCGTATGGCCGGATCAGCCACTATTGGGAGATGTTCAGCCAGTGTGTTGTGAACCCGGCCGGAGGCGTCAAGTTCGATGACATCGCCGGCGGGATCAGCTTCCCCGACGCCTTCTGGAACCGCACCCAGCCGATTCGCGACGCGCTCGGGCCGAACTGGAACGGGCCGAACCAGCCGATGCCGGGCGCCCAGGGCTTCATGTGGAACTTCAGCCAGCTGTGCAGCCAGTACAAAGCCTGGCGCGACAGGCAGACGCCAGGCGCCGGCGCCTCGCTGAACTGCGCGATCTGAAGCGGGGTCGCTCAGTCGGCCCGATGGATGGAGTCGACCCAGGCCACCGTGGTCGGCTGCTCCACAGCGGCGATGTCCAGATTGACCACGACCGCTTCACCGCCGCTCCGCACGAGCACGCATTCCAGGGGCTGGTCGTCGGAGGCGTTGATCTCCTGGTGCGGCACGTAGGGCGGCACGTAGATGAAATCGCCCGGCCCGGCCTCGGCGGTGAACTCCAGCGCCTCGCCCCAGCGCATGCGCGCGCGGCCCTTGACCACATAGATCACGCTCTCGAGCGCGCCGTGGTGGTGGGCGCCGGTCTTGGCGCCGGCGTGGATGGTCACTGTTCCGGCCCACAGTTTCTCGGCCCCCACGCGAGCGAGGTTGATCGCCGCCGCGCGGTTCATGCCGGGGGTCTGGGCTGTGTTGGGATCGAGCTGGTCGCCGGGGATGACCCGCACGCCCGTGTGTTTCCAGTCGTGATCAGCTGTCATGCGGGCGATCTTAGGCGTTCGCGGCCTTCTCCCAAAGGGCGGAGCTGCTCAGGGTTGGGCGGGCGCCTCGTGCGCCGGGACGAGCCGGGTGAGGCTGACGCCGGCGGCAACCACCGCGACGACGGCGGCGACCAAGAGCGAGGTGTTGGTGGTCTCGCGCCCCTGCATGCGGAAGATCAACGCGACGGCGGCCGCCCCGGCGGTCTGGCCGGTCAGGCGGGCCGTCGCCAGCATGCCGCCGGCCGCGCCGCTGCGTCGTCGTGGCGCCGCCGCCATCATCGCCCGGTTGTTCGGGGCCTGGAAAATGCCGAATCCGATCCCGCCGATCGCCATGCGCCAGACGATGTCGGCGTCGGTCGCGGTGATCGAGAGCCGCGCCAGCAGGAAGAGGCCGACGGCGAGCACCGCCAAGCCGATCCCACCCAGCAGGCCCGCCGGAAGGCGGTCGGATAGGTGACCCGAGATCGGAGCGGCGACGCCGACCGCGACAGGCCAGGGCGTCATCAGAAGCCCGGTCTCGACCGCCGAGCGTCCGAGCAGCGTCTCGAAAAAGAACGGCAAGGCGACGAAAGCGAGCATCTGGGCGGTGAACGAGCAGACCGAGGTCGCGATCGACAGGCCGTAGATCGGAATCCGCAGCAGGTCGAAGGGGACGAGGGGCGCGGGCCTGCGCCACTCTCTGGCGACGAGCAGCGCTGCGGCGACGGTCCCGGCGACGACTTCCGTCGCGCCGATCGCCGGCGCGCCGCGGCCCCAGATCTCCGCGCCAGACACGAGGAGTCCAAACGCCGCCGCGTTGAGGAGCGCGCTCGGCCAGTCGAAGCGGCGCTCCGACGTCTGCGTCCGTGGCAAGGCGAAGCTGGCGACCACGATCGCAGCGATGCCGATCGGCACGTTGACGCCGAACAGCCACGGCCACTTGGCGACAGCGAGGATGGCCGATGCCGCCGTCGGTCCGATCGCAGCGGCGATGGAGATGACCATCGCGTTGACGCCGATCCCCTGGCCCAGGCGGTCGGACGGATAGGTGTGGCGCACGAGCGCGCCGTTGACGCTCATGATGCCCGCCGCGCCGAAACCCTGCACGATGCGAGCGAGCGCCAGCGCATCGATCGACCGGGTCATGGTGCAGGCGAGCGAGGCGAGGGTGAAGAGGATAAGGCCCGTCTGATAGACGCGGCGGTAGCCGATGATGTCGCCAAGCGCGGCCAGCGGTAAGAGCGAGACCACTGTCGCCAGCTGATAGGCGTTGACGATCCATATCGAAGCGGCGGGGTTCGCGTGCAAATCGCGCGCGATGGTGGGCAGCGCCACGTTGGCGATCGACGAGTCCAGAACGGACAGGGTGAGCGCGAGCGCGATCGCCAGCATCGCCCAGTAGCGGCGCGGAACCGGCAGGCCGTCGGGCTCACTCTCGGCCGCGGGCGGCGCCTGGGTTGGGGCGAGCGTCGGTCGGGTATCGGCTGGCATGCGTCGGGCCTTCATTCCGCCTTTGCATCGCCGCGTCAAACCGCCCCGCCGCGTGCTAGGCTCTGGGCCTCGCTCGCTGGAGGACGACCCCTTGGAGCTGAAGACGACCCGCTACGAGATCAGCGACCGCATTGCCACGATCACGCTGGCCAGACCCAAGCGGCGGAACGCATGGACCGGGCGGATGCACACCGAATACCGCTGGCTGCTCGAGCAGGCGGACCGCGATCCGGGCGTGCGGGTGATCATCGTGACCGGCGACTCGGAAGGGAACGCCTTCTGCGCCGGCGCGGATCTCGGCGCGCTCGAGGGCCATGCCGAGAAGGGCCGCTACGACCCGGGCATCAGCGAGGACATCGCGAGGCCCGGCTTTGGGGTCGACCCGCGCTTCGACGCGACCTTCGCCTACCACTTCGGGATCGGAAAGCCGGTGATCGCCGCGATGAACGGTGCGGCGGCGGGCGTTGGCCTGGTGCTCGCGGCCTTCGCCGACCTGCGCTTCGCCCAGGCCGGCGCGAAGTTCACCACCGCCCACGGACGCTTCAACTTCCCGGCCGAGTACGGCCTCTCCTGGGTTCTGCCGCGCATCGTTGGGCTCACCCACGCCAACGACCTCTTGCTCTCCAGCCGCGTCTTCACCGCCGAGGAGGCGTACGCGATGGGCTTCCTCAACAAGGTCCTGCCCGCCGAAGAGCTCATGGACCACGTCCGAGCCTATGCAACGACGCTCGCCCGCTCCGTCGCCCCCGGCTCGGCGCGCGAGACCAAGCGGCAGATCTACCGCGACCTGCACCGCACGGCGGCCGAGGCGGTGGTCGATGCGGAGCGGCTACTTGATGAGATGGCCCGCCACCCCGACTACGGCGAAGGCGTCAAGGCCTGGATGGAAAAACGCCAAGCCGCTTGGACGGGTTAGCCTGAGCGCGGCCGGCTATCGCCGCCGGAACCGGGCGGCGTCGCGTTCCAGAGCGGAGATCCAGCCTTCCGGCTTGTTGTCTTCCGGCACGAACGGCAGGCTGCCGGCGACACCGCGCAGGGCGAGCCAGAGCTGCATGTTGAACTGGCCGAGCACGCGCAGCGGCCGGCGCTTGGCGTCGGTCACGTCCCAGCCAGCGGCCTCGAACGCCTCGACCTGTTCCGGGATGGGGCGCCTGTCGATTCCGTCCCAACCGGCCGGCCGCGGCGCATCCTCGGCCTGATCGGCCGTCAGCCCGAACAGCACCAGCGAGCAGGCGTCGAGTTCGGGAAATTCGGCGCGGCCTTCGACCGAGGCGTAGGCCGGCTTCATCAGCGCCTTGTACTCGAGATCGGCGACCCCAGGCAGATCGAGGAGGCGGCGCAGCACGGGACGGTCGCTCATCGGACCGGCATATCTGTGTTCCAACGGCGCGTCGATCCGTCAGTCCTCGTCGCGGCTCAGGTAGAACAGCGCCTCGACCGGGCGCTCGAAGGCCGCCGCGAGCGCCAGCGCTAGCGAGGTGGAGGGGACGAACACCTCGTTCTCGACGGTGTTGATTGTCTTGCGCGAGACGCCGACGCGCAGCGCCAGCTCGGTCTGGGTGAGGCCCAGCTCGGCGCGCGCCTCTTTCAGCCGGTTGCGCAACCGGTATCCGATCATCCCTCGTCGCCGCCGGCGCCCGCCGCGCGCTCGAGCATGAAGAGCCGGAGCGCCGGTCCGGCGACGCCGAGCGCCGTCACCACCGGGATCAGGTCGACGGCGGCCGTTCGGGAGACGAGCGACACGACAAAGAGTACCGCAACGCCCAGCAAGACGACAAAGTAGCCGACAGCGAGTGCGCGGCTGCGCAGTTCGCGGCTGAGCTCATCGTCGAGCACCGGCTTCGCCCACCGATCCAGGCCGCGCCCGGCGATCATGAGGGCAAAGAGGAGCGAAAAGCTGGTGAAGGCCGCCACCGTGAACATGTCGATGTGGGTGACCAAACGTCCGTCGGCGACGTGGCCTGCGGCCCTGATCGCGCCCGGAAGCATAAAGCCGAGGCTAAGCGGCATCAGCATGAGCGCGATGTGCCTGCGCCCCTGCAGCCGCTCGGCGCGGAGCATGGCGATCCGCGGGGTGTGCGCGTCGGCCGGAATGCGGCCGAGCCGCATCAGGACGAGGCCGCCGGCGATGAAGGCGATGGCGGCCGCGCCGAACGCGAGGAACTCGGTCTTGCTGAAGTGGTCAGGGTCGCCAGGAACGAACTGCACCGCCACCGCGCCAGCAGCGACGACCCCTAGCAGGGCCATGCCGAGCCCGACTTTGCGCCGCCACTCGAACCGGCGCACGGCGCCCAGGATCTCGTTCTCGGTCATCGCGGCGCCCTGCATGACAAGCTCCATGTAACCCGTGGGTTACTTGTAACCTATAGGTGACGGCTGTCAAGCCCGAGAATCAGATGCGCGGGCGCGGTCCGCTGCGCAACCACCATTCGGCGATGGCCAAGTTCGGGATCCACGACACCCAGGCGGTCAGGGGATAGACGATCGCGAACGACAGGTGCGGCAGCGCGCTTAACGGCAGGTAGGCGCGGAGCGTGACGGCCGCGAACGTAAGCGCGAACGAGCGTGTCATCCAGGCGCGGTGGGCGACGAAATCACGCCTGAGCGCCTGGGTGTAGGCCATGCCCGTGCACCCCAGCCAGACGAGGGCCAGCGTCAGGAACCCGTAGCGCGCCACAGGCCCGGAGCTGGTGTTCCAGGCCAGAATGAGACCGGCGGACCCGGCGATCGCGCACAGCGTCACGTAGGTTCGCCCCGTCCAGTGGTGCACGGCGGGCCAGCGCCTGCGGATCGCGGCGAAGAACTGCCAGGGCCCGATGAGCAGCGCCGCGCCGGCGCTGATGGCGTGGATGGCGAGCCAGGGATAGCGGGCGGCGTTGGTCGCTGGCCCCGGCGGCGGCGGCCGGCCAACGAGATAGGAAAGGCCGTAAAGCCCGACCGCGACGCTGAGCGCCGCGATCAGCCAGAGCGAGCCGCCCGCCCGCGTTGCCGGTCGGCCGTCACCGAGCGCGTCGCTAGCTGTCGCCACGCCCCCTCCCCCCTCACGCCGCGACCGCAAAGGTCGGCCAACGCTCGACGATTTCGCCGTCATCATAGACGGCCAGGTCGCCGTATTGCAGGAAAACGCCTTCGCTCTCGCGCGGCCGGAAGAAGACGATATCATCCTGCTCAAGCGCTACCTTCGCCGACGCCATGAGCATCGAGCGGGCCCCGAACAGGGGATTGAACGAAAGCCCGGCCGGCGAGACCGGATCGGCGTCCCCATAGCCGCCATAGACGAAAAAGCCGCGCTGACTGTCGGCGTTCAGCCGACCGAGCGCGCCGGCGTGTCGCTCGATGCCGGGAATGATCGCCGGGTCCATCACCTTCAGCACCGGCTGGGCGATGAAGGCGGCGGGTTTGAGCGCGTGTAGCGCGCCATACTCGTAGTTCAACGGCTTGACGAAAGCCGAGCCGACCGAGACCTCGCTCGCCTCGGTCGTGCCTCTCAGGTGGGCCATGAAGGTCGGGCTGCCGGCGGCGTTGAAGGTAAAGCGCGACGGATCGCCGCCAAGCTTGTCGATGAGCACCTGCTTGAAGGCCGCGTAGCGGCCCTGCACGCGCGCGAGCTCGGCCTTGGGGTCGGCCATGCCCGGGACGTGGGCGTCGTAGCCCATGAGCCCTGTTATCTCGACGAGGCGCTCGCCGGCGGCCACGTCGATGGTTTCCGCGAGGCTCTGCAGATCGGGAAGACCGCCGCGATGCAGGCCGACGTCGATCTCGAGACTGATGCGCATCAGCTCGTCCTGGCCGCGGCCGATGGCCGCGTACTGGGCAAGCCGGGCGGGGCTGTCGACCAGCCACTGCGGCCTGGCCGCCGCCGCCGGACTGTTGCCGTGCCGGCGCACGAACGCCTCGACCTGCAACGCCGGCAGCGGCCGGCCGAGCAGCACGTCGGCGTCTGGCCGGGCGCGAACGATCTCGTCCAGCATCACGCCGTTGAAGCTCATCAACCGCTCGGTCGCCAGCCCGCCGCAGACGGCGTCGAGCAGCGCCGGCGCCTGCAGCGACTTTGTGACCACGCGCAGCTTAAGGCCGCTCGGGCCTAGCGCCTTGGCGACCGCCTCGACGTTCCCGCGCAGCCGCGCGCGATCGACGACCAGCGTAGGTTCGGCGATGCCGGCGCGGCGCAGCGCCGCCTCGATGCCCGCGAAGTAGGGGTCATGGCCGCCCGCCGCCTTGCTGCGCGGGCGCGCGGCCAAGCTCAAGACCCCAGCGGCGATGCGCCGCGCGCGGCGCTGAGCGCGATGAAACGACATGGCGGCCACTCTCGGCCCAGCTGGCCGCCTGGCGCAAGCCGCTCAGCGCGGCGCTGGCGGGCTGAAGCCCATCGTCTCGGGCGTTTGCGGCGGCTGGCCGAGCGGCGCGACAGCCGTCGGCGGGGCCGGCGGACCTGGGGGAATCGACGTCACCGGCAGGCGGCGGACGGCATAAGTCATGTAGGCATGCCAAAACGCCGCCGGCGCCGAGCCGCCGGTGATGCCGCGCATCGGCGAATTGTCGTCTCGGCCCATCCAGACGACCGTGGTCAACCCGCCGGTAAAGCCGTCGAACCAGGCGTCACGGTAGTCGGATGTCGTGCCGGTCTTGCCGGCGATGTCGTGGCCGGGGATGGCCGCGTGCACGCCGGTTCCGGACGCGACGACGGCGCGCAGCATGCGGTCGAGCTCGCCGAGCGCTGGGTTGCCGATCGCCGGCTGCGGCGCCGGCCCGCTATGGCGATAGAGCACCGGTCCGCCCGCGACGCGTATGCGCTCGACGCCGTAGGGGGCGACGCGATCGCCGCCATTTGCGAAGGCATCGTAGGCGCTCGCCATCTCGAGCGGCGTGACCAGCGAGGTGCCGAGCGCCATCGCCGGGTCGGTGTTGATCGCAGAGGTGATGCCGAGCTTGCGCGCGTCGGCGGCGACCGCCGGCCGGCCGACCTGATCGGCGAGCTTGGCCGCCACGGTGTTGATCGACTGGGCGAGCGCTGTCTGCAGCGTGATTTGTCCAAGATAGGTCGCCTCGAAGTCCTTCGGCGACCAGCCGTCGATCGTCACCGGCTCGTCGACGGCCATGGTGTCCGGCGTCTGCCCCGCTTCCATCGCAGCGAGATAGACGAACGGCTTCCACGAGGAGCCTGCCTGCCGGTGCGCGTCCAGCGCCCGGTCATACTGGCTGGCCTGGTAGTCGACGCCGCCGACCAGCGCGCGCACGCGGCCTTCCCCGTCGAGCGAAACCAGCGCCGCCTGGCTCACGCCCTCGCCGGCGAAGCGCCTGACGGTCTCGGCCGCGGCGTTGGCGGCGGCCACCTCGCTCGGCATGTCGAGCGTCGTCTCGACCACCAGGTCCTGCCGCAGCTGGCCGACCTGTCTGTGGGTCCACGAGTCCATCCAGTCGACGAAGTATTGGGCGGATGCCGTTGTCGCGTCGCGGTACACCTTCGGCTGCTGAGCCTCGGCGCGGGCCCGCTGGGCCGCGGTGATCGCGGCGGTCTCCACCATCGCGTCAAGCACCAGCGCCGTGCGCTCGGCCGAGCGCTCCGGCTGGGTGACCGGGTCGTAGTCGGTCGGCGACTTCATCAGCGCCGCCAGCATGGCCGCTTCGCGGACGGTGAGCCGGTTGGCGGGCTTGTCGAAGTAGCGCCGCGCCGCCGCCTCGATGCCGTAGGCGCCCTCGCCGAAGTAGACGCGGCTGAGATAGAGCCCAAGGATCTGCTGCTTGGTGAACTTCTGCTCGAGCTCGACGGCGTAGATCAGCTCCTCGCCCTTCCGCTCCAGCGTGCGGTCGGAGGAGAGAAAGAGGTTACGGGCCAGCTGCTGGGTGATGGTCGAGGCGCCCTGCGCCGCGCGGCCCTGGCCCAGGTCGGCGATCAGCGCACGCGCCATGCCGACGGCATCGAAGCCGGGATGCTCATAGAAGCGGCGGTCCTCGATCGCGACGAAGGCGGCGGGCACGTAGGCCGGCAGGCGCGCGATGTCGACCGGCGGCGGATAGCGCCCGCCGCGCACGCCGATGACCGCGCCCGAGCGATCGAGGTAGGTGACCTGCGGGTCGCGGCGGATAGGCGGGAGCTGGGGGATGTCGAACGACGGCGCGAGCACGGCCGCGGCGGCGAAGGCAGCGATCAGGCGAGACGCTCCATCAGCAGGACGGCCTTAACCGGCCGGTTGTCGCCCCACGCGCCTTTTCCCGCCTTTGCCGCGCCACGCCAAGCGAAAATACCCGTCTGGCGTTCTGGACAGCGCGCGCAACACCTCGCACAACTCCCGCCTGGGGAGTGAGGGGCCATGCTCACGCGCAGATCGCTTAGCGCGGGCGTCGGCGCATCGCTCCTCGCACCTGTGCCGGCGACCAGGGCCGCCGCGCCGTTCGCCTGGCCTGGCGGGGCCAAAGCCGCGGTCAGCCTGACGTACGACGACGCGCTGGACAGCCAGATCGCCAACGCCGTCCCAGCGCTGCGGGAGGCGGGCTTCCGGGCGACCTTCTTCCTGACCAAGGACAATGTTGGGGAGGCATTGGACGAATGGATCCAGGTCGCGCGCGCCGGGCATGAGATCGGCAACCACACCATCAGCCATCCCTGCGGCCTGCAGGGCTACACCCCGGCGGCCTTCGCCCGCGACGAGCTGATCCCGATGCAGGACTGGCTCGACCTGAACTTCGGCGCCTCGCGCCGCCGCCTCTACGCCTATCCCTGCAGCGCGACCGATCTCGGCCCGGGCAGCGCCAACGCCGAGCTCGCGCGCTACGAGGCGCTGTTGCGCGCGATCGGATTCCGGGCGGCGCGCGATAGCGACGGCAACTCGCCGAACAGCGTCGAGCACGCCAGAGCCCACCCCTATCGGCTGCGCGCGTCGGCGGTGACCTATGAGACCGACGACCCGGCCGTAGCAATTGCGTATGTGCGACAGGCCATGGCGGCCCAGGCCTGGGCCATCCTGGTGTTCCACGAAGTCCTGCCCGCGCGCGGCGGCGAGGGCGACGCCTCGGTGCGGACGCACCGGACGATCCTGAACTGGCTTGGCGGCCAACCTGTTTGGTGCGCGCCCATGGGCCAGGTCCTCGATGTCTTGCGGGAGGGAAATACCATCAGTACACGGACTTAGATGGTGGTTTTCCACCGAAATTCGATCGAGGGGGACTGTTCGTCATGGAAACGTCGCGGTAGTGTCATCGGGCGCGTGAGGGGCGCGCGATCCGACGACTGGCTCCATGAACGAAGATGCCTTCGCTGTGCTCGAGGCGATCGGCCGCGGATCGCGGGTCGAAGTGGCCGACAGCGAGCGATGGGTCGCGGCGTTCAAGACCATCCGCTGGGCCGTCGAGGGCCAGAACGGGCCGATCCTGACGCCCGAGGGCCGCCGCGCAAGAGACCAAATGGCGCTCGAGCGGCGGAGCCTCCTGGAACCAGCCAAGCGCTCCGAAACGGAGCCGCGGCGAGCGGCTCTTGGCTAAATCGCTCGACCACTCAGAGGTTTAGCCATCGCTGTCACGAAGCGCCTTTCCTCCGCCGACAGACGATTACCTCACGCTTCCACAATGACGCCCTCAAGGCCCTCCGGCGCCCGTTGAGGATTGACCACCGCGATCGCCTGTCCAGGCAGCCGCACCTGGTAGTCGGAGATGCGGCGATCGGGGTGGCGGTAATCGGTCGATACGTACTGCGCGCCCGAGGCAAACGCAGCATCGCGCCGCGTCACGTCGTTCGAACGCGCCTCCCAGGTGTCCGCATCGGCCCGCGTGCGGATGAGCAAGCCCGCCTTCACTGCGGCGGTGATGCGCGGCGCGTCGGCTGTTTCGTTGAGCGTGATGTAAGCGCCGTCGTCGGCTTCCTCGTCGGAGTAAACGAAGTAGATGCGGCCCTCGAGGTTCTTGCGGCCGCCGCGGTAGGCGTCGCGATGCGCGCCGGTCTCGTCGATCGCGAACACGAACCGGCCGCGCGCGTCGCCCAAGAGCGGCCAGCCGCGCTCGCGCACGGCCTGGCGCAAGGTCGGATAGTCGCCGCGGATCTCGTCGGGGGTGATCAGCTTGTGGGGCGGGAACACCGAGGCGACCTCCGCATCCAGTGCGTCATACGCCTCGGTCGTGAACGGCAGGCCGTCGACGCCGCTCCGCATGCGCCGCGGTCCGTCGGACGTGTTCATCGTGATCAGGATCGGAACGTGGTCGGGGTGATCGTTCGACCAGTCCCGGATGACCGTAAGCCCCTCAATGAGCGTCGGCACGCTGGAGCGAAAGTCGAGGTCCTGGATGTGGATGACCTTGAAGCCCGGCTTCGACATCGCCGCCACGTACTCGGGCGGGATCGGCTGGTTGGTGCGCGTCATGCCCGCAGGGTGCGCGTAGCGGCCGCCCTCGGGGTCGTAGAAGACGTCGAGTTCCAGCGCGCGGGCGCCGTCGTCGAGCTGGTCGGTGAGCGGCGGGTGCGAATAGTCCAGCGCCTGCCAGCGACCATCGGAGGACCCGCCGCGGAGCAGCTCCAGGATCGGCTCGGATATCGCCTGTTTGTAGCTGTTGTGCGTGCCGACGGTCAGGATATCGTTCATGCGCAGGTTGGCGTCCAGCCATGCGCGCGTGGGTTTGCTCTGCGGCATGCGATCTCTCCCGAAACTGCGGCGGCCGCAACCTAACGGAGCGTTGTGACAAGTCGAGGTCGGCCGATCAGAGGACCAGCGCCGAGGTCGGCAGTCGCGGCTTGGGCCCGAGATCTCGCGCCGGGGCCAGGCCGACGCGGAAGGCGGTGATAAGCCGATGAGCCGGCGGCGTCGCGAACTCGCGTGCGATGATCGCGCGGGTGGCCAGATCGTCGGCGAGCACCGCCATGGGGGCTGCTGAGAAGCCCAGGCTGGCGAAGTCGAGCCAGAGGCGGTGGAAGCGCCGGCCGCTCAGCAGGGGGTCCTCGCCGCCCGGTCGGTGGAACAGCACGATCGCTGCCGCCGAACGGACGACCGGGGCTTCGGCCACGAGCGTGCGCGCGAGCCCGACGCGGTCCAGCGCCTCGAACACGCCGGGTCGCAGCACGAGGCCCGCGCCGCTCGCGGCGATCCCCGACATCTCCATGGCTTCGGCGTTCAAACCATCCACGGCCCAGCGCGGATCGGCGCGTGAGAGCCGCATCCATGACAGCAGCTCGGCGCGAAAGGCGCGGTCGCGGTAGGTGCGAAGGCTTGCCTCGTCGTTGAGCTCGGCAAGCCGCGCGATGCCGTCGGGCGCGCTGACGAGCGTGATGTCGTCGGCCGCGGCGAGGACCTCGAGACGGCCTGCGTCGCCGCCCTTGGCGAAGGCGCCGCGATAGGTCCGGCGCACGGGCACGAATGCTTGCAGCGGATCGAGTGGGCCGGCCGGCGTGAGCGTCAGCCGCGCCACGGGTCGCAAGCCCTCCTCCGGCTCCCCGTCCAGCAGCTCCGCGCTGACCGCTAGGCCCCTGGTTCCGCACGTGAGCGCAAAGCCCTCGATCGCCGCACCGTGGCTGACCGCGGCGTCCCGCCCCTCCGGATCGCCGACCGGCAGGCGTCGCGCGATCGCTTCGAGCACCAGCACCTCGCCGTCACGCTGCAGACGCCACCGGGTAGGCTGGGTGTTGTGCACGCTCGGCGCCAGGTTGGCGGTCGTGACGACGGCGGCGAAGTCTTCGGGGGTCAGGATCATGCCGATGCAGCGGCCGCGACGGCCGCGAGCTTGCGGAAGAGGGCGAGATTGGTTTCGGCGTCGTCGTTTGGCCCGACGCCCGGTAGCGTCAGGAGCGCGATGCGCAGCGGGGCCGACGACACCATGAGCGCGTGGGTGGCCTCGGCTCGATCTAGAAGGTCGGCAAGCTCGTCGAGGGCGCGCGCGGGCACGGCGCCCGCGAGCGCAGCCCGCGTCCAGACCGCGCGGCCGGCCATGGCGGCGGCGAGACCTGGGGCTTCGTATTCGGCGAGCAACGGGCCATGGGCGATGCGCAGCCCGGCCAGCAACGGCTGATCGGCGACGCCGCCGAGGAAGGCGTCGAGGCTTGAGACGTCGGCCGCCGCCAGCGCCGCGCCGAGGCTCTCGGCGCCGCGACGAAGGCCGCGATGGCGTGCGGCCACCACCGCGCTGAAGGCCAGGAGCAGCGCTAGAAGGACCGCGCCCAGGCGGACCTGTTGCTGCCAAGCGGAGAGCGCCAGCGGCCCGGCCAGCGCGACCGTGGCGAGGATGGCGGTCACGGTCATCGTCGCGAAATCGAGCCAGACGCGCCGGCGCTCCGCGCCCGACGTTGGATTGGCGCCGAGGACGAACGCGACCGTCGCGGCGCCGATCCCGCTCAGGCCCACGGGCGCGGCTTGAAGAAAGTCGGTCAGGCTGAGCGCGGTCAGCAGAACGCCCGCGGCGATGAGCGCATCGACGCCGGCGTTCTCCTGGCGGGACAGCGACGGCCGATCGCGGGCGAGCAGGAGCGCAGTGACGCCGGCGAGCGAAAGCAGGATGTAACCGCCAAGCCCCCAACTCGAGACTGGCGGCCGCCCGTGGGTCACGAGCAGGGCGAGGGCGACGCAGCCCGCTGCGAGCGTGATCGCGATCTTCAGGAGCTTCGGCGCGTGGCGGCGCAGCACGCCCTCGGCGAGCACCAGCGCCGCGACCGGCAGGGCAGAGACGACGATGAGCGTGACCAACCCGAGCGCATCGGAACCCAGCGCTTCGGCTGCCGCACGCGCGCCGAAGAACAGCACGAGCCCGCCGAAGGCAAAGCCTAGCCGCCGCGCGAGCGGCGTTACGCCTCCTTCGCGGGCGAGCACGATCACTGACGCCATAAGCGCGGCGGCGGAAAGGCCGTCGACCAGCGCTTGCGCGGCGGCGCGCGTGAGCATCAACCGCCCATCATCCGCGCCATGAACCGGCGCACGATCTGCCCCTTCACCGCCGCGATCGGGGCCGGCAACGGCCGCTCGACGCCTGGCTTGTAGGGGTTGAGGAACCAGCCCCGGTGGTCGGTGTGCGAGGGCCGCCCCATGACGAGCTGCAGCGCCTCGTAGGCCATAAGATTGCCGGTTGTGATGACCATCGGCGCGAACGACATGCGCGAGCGCTTTCCAGCCGCCATCTCCGCCGCCGCCCCGAGGTCGACGTGGAAGGCGGAGGAGGAGTGGGTGAGGACATACTCGAGCTCCTTCAGGAACGCGCCCCGCCGCTCCGTCTCGCTCAGCTCGTCCCAGGCCTTGCCGCGGGTCGGGTAGCGCAGCCGCTCCTCCGGCCTCGGCGCACCAGGGCGGACGAGGATCACCGACGGCAGCGGCGAGGCATAGGCGTCGATGACGCTGACGCCGGCCTGGCGTGCGATGCGGTAGAGCTGCACGGTGGCGGCGACATCGTCGCAGCCGTTGACGATCACCGGATAGCGGGCCGCAATGTCGTCCAGGCGCCTGACCCAGTCGCCGCCCATGACCTCGAGCTCGACCTCCGGGTTGATGCGCCTGACCGCTTCGGCCGAGGCCGCCGCCTTCTCGCGGCCGACGGTATCGAGATTTGCGAACACCTGCCGGTTCAGGTTGGAAACTTCGAACACGTCGATGTCGGCGATGCCGAGGCGCCCCACCCCCGCCCGCGCCAACGAGGCGAGGCAGGCCCCGCCCATGCCGCCGACGCCGGCGACGAAGACGCGGCCGGCGCGCAGCGCCGCCTGCTCCGCCTCGGTGACGAAGCCGAAGTTGCGGGTGGTGAACACCGCATAGTCGAAGGTCATGGCCGGGCGTTCCTCCAGGGGCGGAGCCCGCCCCACGGCTGGTCGTCGGCGAACCAGTGCAAGGCCGGCAGGATGGCCGACTGGATCGCGAAGAGCACGAGTTGGATAGCGAGGAAAGGAGCGCTGTCGGGTCCGGCGAGCTTGGCCAGGTAGCGCCTCAGCGCCTCCATGTTGAGCTGGCCCATCTGCAGGAAATCGTCGCCGCGCCCGTAGTCGAGCTCGCGCGCGCACATGGCGTTGTAGATTTCCTTGCGGTGCTTGGGCGCCTGGGCGAACGTCTTTTTCAGGTCGTCGGAGCCGCCGGTGTAGGAATTGAGGATCACCGAGCGGTCCTCGTCGAACACCGCCTCCGGTCCGACGCCGAAGACGTGGCGATGCCTGGCCATGATCTGCCGGGCGAGCGTGCGATGGGCGAAGCTCGGGTCGACCGGGCGCTCGGGCGTCGGGAAGACGTCGTCGAACGTCTCGGCGACCATGCCGAAAATCGCCGGAACCTGGGTGACGTTCGACAGCCGGAGTGGCCGGCACTGTCGGCGCAGGAACAGCATCACGCAGGTCAGGCCATAGAGCAGCTCCGACAGTCCATGGCCGCGGAAGCCGGGATCGACCATGACCAGACCCAGATGCACCATCTCGACCGGCCGGCCGGCCAGGCTCACATCCATGAGCGCCAGCGCGTTGAACGCCACCGGCGCCTTGGTGCGTGCATCGTAGACGACGGTGATGATGGAATTCTCGAGGCGCTCGCGCTCACCGCCGAGCACGCCGTATTCGAGGTCGCCGGCGGGCAGCACAGCACGCGCCACGCCGCGAAGCTCGGCGCAAAGGGCCTCAAGCGCCTCGGGCGACAGCGAGAGCGCGGGCCGCTCCACGATGCGGAGACGAAGGCCGCGCCCCACGCTCATGCTGAGCTTGAGGTAGCGCGGATGGGCCGGACTCACGCCCGGGCGGCCGCCCGGGCCGCGCGCAGAGCCACCGCCCCGCCCGGGCGGCGCAGCCAGAACTCCGCCACCGCCAGGCCTTCGCCCTGCCCGAGCCAGAACACGAGGATCATCGCGAACTTCGGATCCATCTGCAGAAGCTGGACGAACAGCGGCTCGTAGGCGCGGGTGAGCACGATCCCGAGCGTCATCGCCGTCGCGCGCGTCACCCACGCCTGATGTGCGAGGATGTCGCGGCGGCGGATCGCGCGCCACGCGCACCACACGCAGGTCAGGATGGCGATCATCCAGAGCACGTTCGGGATCACGCCCCAGATTCCGGCGATCGGATAGACGATCGAGCTCGCGACACCGGTGATCGGAAGTACGGTCAGGATGGGGAGCGCGAAATACCCGATGATGCGGTGCCGCCTGAGGTCGCGGTTGCGGAAGGGGCGCCAGAACTGCAGGGCCGCCAGGCAGACGAAGGTCCCGCCGAGCGCGACGTGCGTCTTGATGAGCAGCGGGTTGCGATCGAAGGCCTCGAGCTGCAGCAGGTAGGCCTTGCCGGCAAGCGCCGCGATGCTGGGCGCCTGGATCGCGGTCGGGATGAAAAGGTTGTTGAGAACGATGCCGATCGCGCCGAAGCCGAGCGCGATGAGGAACGCGGGGGGTCCCCACGTCCTGAGCGGTGGCCAACGCGCCGGGGCATTCTCCTTTGCGATCGTCAACGCGCGCGCTCCCGCGGCGCAGCTTCGCCGCCACTGCGAAGCTGTCGCACGCTCGCGCTCCGGTCAATGCGGGCGTTTCAGCGCGTCTGGTCGGCGGCGGTCCCTAGTCGAGTTTGGTCGGCGGCAAGAGCTCGCCGGTCTCATCTTGCACGTGCAGTTGGACCGGCAGAGCCGATCTCACCGCCAGCCGCCGCGCGGCGGTCTCGGCGCCCGCCCGTGTCCGGTACGACCCGAAGCGCAGGCCGCGGCCGATGATGGTCCAGACGCCGTCCTGTTGGACCACGCCGTAGTGCGTCTCCATGGCGTTCCTCCCTCGGCTTTTATCCCGCGTAGTGGGCGCTCGAGTCCAAAGCATGGCAAGCGGACTTCTCGGGCGATCACAATTTGCGCCGTTAGGCTCAAGCAAACGCTAAGCGCGGCGAGATTTTCCTAGACGGTCAACGCCTTGGCGCCGAAGCGGTCGTTGAACGCTTCGAGTCTCGATCTCTTCCAGCGGCGTCCTTCCGCTCAGCACGTCGGCCTTCCAGGCCTCGTGTGCTGGCACGTTGGCGTGGAACTCGGGCATCACCTCCTCGGCGAACAGCTTCAGGCTGTCGCAGATGTCCGCATGGCTGTTCCGGCCGGCCTGGTTCAAGCAGGATCACCTGGTCGATGTGCGAGGCCTCGAACTTGCGCAGCTTGCGGCGGATGCGTCTCCGGCGAGCCGATCAGGCCGCCCGAGAGCGCGCGTTCGGCCTGCTCGGCGTTGGCCGCCTTCCACTTGCCGTACTCGACCCACATGTCGACCTCGCCAGGCGCCTGGCCGTTTGCGGTCGGCGGTGTTGTAGTAGCGCAGGCAGAACTGGAAGAAGGTCGCGCCGTCGGCCTTGGCGCGGGCCTCCTCGTCGGTGGCTGCGCACATGAACATCGAGACCAGCGCGATGTTGGGGTTGACCGGATAGTCGGCCAGCCGATCCAGGCGCTTGGTGATGCCGTTGTAATAGGCATGCACCCAGGCGTGGGCGGCGTCGGCGCTGACGAACTGGAAGCCCAGCGCGCCCAGCCCTTTCTCGCCCGCGTAGGCGATGGTCGGCAGCTGCGAGCAGGCGGTCCAGAGCGGCGGGTGCGGCTTCTGTCGGGGCTTGGGCAGCACGTTGCGCGGCGGGAAAGTCGAAGTACGGCCCGTGGTAGGCGACGCCGCCGTCCCCGAACATCGGCATCAGGCAGCGGACCGCGTCCTCGAAGATCGCCCGCTTCTCGTTGAAATCGACGTCGAACGGCGTGCAGCTCGGTGATCGAGGCGCTCTCGCCCATGCCCGAGCTCGACGCGTCCGTTGGAGAGCAGGTCGAGCACCGAGACCTTCTCGGCGACCTTGGCCGGATGGTTGGTGGTGAGCTGGAAGATGCCGTGGCCGAGGCGGATGCGCTCGGGTCCGCTGGCTGGCGGCCGCGAGGAACACCTCCGGGCGCGGAGGAGTGGGAGTATTCCTCGAGGAAGTGGTGCTCGACCTCCCAGGCGTAGTCGTAGCCAAGCGCATCGGCCAGCTCGAGCTGGTCGAGCGCGTTGTTGTAGAGCCGCCACTCGCAGTCCGGGCCCCAGGGCCTCGGCAGTTGCATCTCGTAGAAGATCCCGAATTTCATCGTCTTGTCCTATCGGCGTCCGGCCTTCCCTTCATCATTTGAAGCCGCCGCCTGGGATGAAGCAAGACCGGTCAAGACGCGCGCGCCCTGCTCTGCCAATGATCGGGCCAACGATGAGGAGCCAGGCGATGCCGCTGCCAGCCGATATCCGCGCCTTCTACTCGGCGAGCGGTCCCATGACCGACCTGGGTAGGCACGCCACCGCCGCGCGCGCCTTGCCCCGCGACGTCTCAGCGCTCTGCGCCGCCGTGCAGGGCGACCTGATGCACCACCACTGGGCCGGCGCCTACAAGGTCGAGCTCACGCCGGCCAAGGCGATGCAGCAGCACCTGCGTGGGACCGCCGCCACGCTGGATGTGCTCCTCGCGAACAACGCCGCCCCGCTCGGCGAGCGGCGCGAGCCGGCCGACCGGGCGGTCGGCGTCTGCCGCCACTTCAGCGTGGTGACAGCGGCGATCCTGCGGGCTCAGGGCGTCCCGGCCCGCGCGCGGGTCGGGTTCGGCGCCTACTTCGAGCCGGGCAAGTTCGTCGACCACTGGGTGGTCGAGCATTGGAGCAAGGCGGATGACCGCTGGGTGCTGACCGACGCCCAGCTCGACGGCCTGCAACGCAAGGCGCTGAAGATCGACTTCGACCCGCTCGACGTCCCCCGCGACCGCTTCATCATCGCCGGCGACGCCTGGACCCAATGCCGCGCGGGCGAGGCGGATGCATCAAAGTTCGGCATCTTCGACATGTGGGGCCTGTGGTTCATCGCCGGCAACGTGATGCGCGACTTCGCGGCGCTGAACAACGTGGAGATGCTGCCCTGGGATTGCTGGGGCGCCGACCCGGCGCCGCACACGAGGTTGTCGGACGAGCAGCTCGGCCTGTTCGACCGCCTGGCCGCCCTGACGCTCAAACCCGACAGACGCTTCGCCGAGCTCCGTGACCTCTACGCCAGCGACGCCGCGCTGCGCGTGCCGGCCGAGGTGTTCAACGCGGTCGCCCAGCGAACCGAGCGTGTAGCCGAGCTCGCCGCCGCGTCCGTCGCCTAGCCGCCGCCTCCGCCCGGCGGTATTGCGACGAGGCCGCGACGGGGTGTGTCCCGGCTTTGTGGGAGGCGAACGGCATGGGCGCGGCGGAGCGGGTGCGCGAGGCGCTGAGCGAGGGGACGAAGGCCGCGGGCTTGCCGGGCGCAGCCGCGGCCGCGCGGCTCCCCGACGGCGAGATGGTCGAGGTCGCGGTCGGCGTGCGCGGCGCGAACAACCCGGCGCCGATGACGCCGGACACCCAGTTCTGGATCGCCTCCTGCACCAAGGCGCTGACGGCGACGGCGGCGCTGGTCGCCGTGGAGGATGGCCTGGTCGGGCTGGACGAGCCAGTGGCCCGCTGGCTGCCGGCGCTGGCGGCGCCGCAGGTGCTGACCGGCTTCGACGCGGGCGGCCAGCCTGAGCTCAGTCCCGCCGTCGCGCCGATCACGCTTCGCCGGCTGCTCACGCACACGAGCGGGCTCGCCTACGCCTTCACCAGCCCGCTGATCGATCGTTTCACGACGACCACCGGCCTGAACGCCGTCGCGGACGCCGCAAGGTTCCCGCTGGTGTTCGAGCCGGGCGAAGGCTGGGTCTACGGGACCGGCATCGACTGGACGGGCCAGCTCATCGCGGCCGCGGCGGGCGAACCCTTCGATGCCTTCCTGCAAAGGCGCGTGCTGGACCCGATCGGGATGGGCGACACCGGCTTCTTTCCGAGCGCCGACCAGAAGGGCCGGCTGGCCTCGATGCATGCGCGCCTGCCCGACGGCGGCGTTGCGCCGATCCCGTTCGGCATGCCCGAGGCGCCGCACTTCATGATGGGCGGCGGCGGCCTCTACTCGACCGTCACGGATTATCTGAAGTTCATGAATTGCGTCCTCGGCGTCGGCCCGCAGGTGTTGAAGCCAGCGAGCCTCGAGGCGCTTTGCGCTTCGCAGATCGAGGGACCCGAGGTCGGCGTGCTGCGTTCGGCGCAGCCTGGCACGTCGAACGACTTCGACCCCTTCCCGGGCGCAGCGAAGTCGTGGACGCTCGGCTTCGTCGCGAACCTCGAGCTTGGCGCCAACGGCCGGAGCGCCGGCTCTCTGGCTTGGGCCGGTCTCGGCAACTGCTACTACTGGATCGACCGCGCGGTCGGGGCGGCGGGCATCTTCTGCGCCCAGCTCCTGCCCTTCGCCGACCCGAGGACCCTCGACGCCTTCGCCGCCTTCGAACGCGCGGTCTACGACGCCTAGGGCCCCTGTGGGATCAGGATCAGGATGGCGACGTCCTTGGTGGGCGTGAAGTTGGTGTAGTGGACCTGGAACTGCGTCGGGCCGATCTTCTTCACGCCGTCGCCGCAGAAACTGACCAGCCTGTTGGTGGCGCCCTTGTCGATGGTCATGGTGAAGTCGCCGATCGGCGCTTTCCAGTTGGCGCCGGTGACCAGCACGTAGCGGATGCGTTCCTCCGCGTAGTCGGTCGCCTTGCCTGCCTGCGCCGCAGCATAGCGCGCCCTGGCGGCGGCCAGGAAGTCGTCGTCGATGCAGTAGAGCGCGCGGCCACTGGAGTAGTCCTGCTCGCTCACGTAGGTCGGGTCGCCCCAGGCCGTCCCGGCGCTGCCGCCGACCGAGGGCTGATAAGTGTGGTCGACGACGACGGGTCGCCCGGCCGGGAACGTCTGCTGCCAGTAGTAGGTGGTCTTCAGGGTCCAGAGCGCCGTCAGGTGATGCTCCAGCCCCTTCCCGGCGTCGTAGGTGTCGTCATAGGCCATCCCCTTGTCGATCAGCTGCTTCTGGGCCGCGGGCGGCAGAGCCGTGATGGCGTCGTCGGTCGACTGCAGCTGCGGCGCCAACGGAACGCCGAGGCCGCGAAGAAACGCGGTCTCATCGACGCCGTTCTTGAACGCCTTCTGCTCGACCTGCGCGTTGACGCGCTGGCCGTCGACCACCGTCTCGAAGGCGAGGAAGTTGGTCGGGCTCTGCGTCGGGATGGAGATGTTGTCGTCGACGCCCTCGACGGTGATGTCGGGCAGGGGGAAGGCGACGAGCTCGGTAACGTCGTGGCCGGAGGTGTTGGCGAAGACGTAGTGCACGTGCACCTGCTTGTCCGAGATCGACAGGTCTTCCGTGCGCATCTCGATCGCGTCGGTCTTGGTCAGCACCAGTCCGCCGGTCGCCAGCTGGGCGCTCGAGTCGTTCGCCGGCGCCGAACCGGCTGCAGCGAGGACGCCGAGAACCGTCGCGGCGCCTGTCGTCGCCTTCATCAAACGCCGCATCACATCCCCCGCTCTAGCCGCCGATCGGGCGATGTTGCGGCCGTGCTCGCCGAGAAGCAAATCCTGGCGCGCCCCCTCCGGCCTTTCCCGGAGCGCCAGCGACGCGTAATCGGCTCGGGTTGAGGATCGAAGGCGATGTTTCGCGGCTGGGACAGCTACTACTTCATGATCGGCTCCGCCGGCGCGGGCCTGATCGGGCTGTTTTTCGTCGTCGTCACCCTGACCCAGGGCTTCGACCGCGACCGCGCCCTGCGCGGCGCGAGCCTCTACATGACGCCCTCGCTGATCCACTTCGCGGTGGTTCTGTCGATGAGCGCCGTCGCGGTCGCGCCCGCGCTGCCGATCGCCGTGACCGCCGGGCTGTTCGCCCTCGCCGCACTGGTCGGCCTCGGCAACGCGATCTGGGCCACCGCCGGCATCGGCTTCCGGCGGCTTGGCCCGGAGGCGCCGCATTGGTCGGATATCTGGCTCTACGGCGCCGCGCCCTGCGGCATCTACGCCGGGCTGCTCGTCGCGGCGGTCGGGCTCGCGCAGCGGGCGGGTTGGGCGGTCTACGCCAACGCCGCGCTGCTGCTCGCGCTCCTGCTCATCGGCGTTCGGAACGCCTGGGATATGATTACCTGGATGGCGCCCATGCGCGCTGCCCTGCTCGCCTCAGCTAACGGTCTCGGCGCTGTAGCGGGCGATCAGGCCGGTGCGGA
The DNA here is from genome assembly GCA_963794315.1 of uncultured Alphaproteobacteria bacterium. GTDB lineage: Bacteria > Pseudomonadota > Alphaproteobacteria > Caulobacterales > Caulobacteraceae > Poindextera. Next base: position 1,533,033 of record CAWCDF010000002.1, on the reverse strand, counting down.
TCGCGTAACGATAGACCCGCGTGAAGAAGAAACAGGCAAGGACGAGAAAGACGACGGCGAGGGCGCCGCCGAGCGCTAGGCGGTCCCAGGGCGCCGGCTTGCCCGCGACCACTGCGCGCATGCCCTCGAACACGTAAGACGGCGGCAGCGCCTTGGAGACCGCCTGCATCCAGAGAGGCAAGATAGAGACCGGATAGAAGACGCCGGCGAACGGCGAGACGATGGTCGGGATCGGCCAGATCAACCACTCCGATGCCGGCCCGAGGCGAAGTACGATCGCGGCGGCGGCGATGCCGAGCGCGATCCCGCTCAGGAAAAGGACGAAGAGGAAGGGCGCCAGCGCCGCGCCATAGGCGAGGAAGGAAAGGCCAAACGCCACCCTCGCGAGGACCAGCATGACCACGAGGCCCAAGACGCTGGTTGTGATCCCGGTCAGCACCAGGCCCGCCAGATATTCCGACGTGCGCAGTGGAGTCGCGAAGACGTTCAGGAAGTTGCGCGACCAGACATCCTCGAAGAAGGCCATGGTCACGCCCTGCATCACGCGTGTCAGGAAGTCCCACAGCAGGACCGCGCCCAGCAGCGTCGCGATGAAGTTGAGTCCTGGCCGCGCCGCCGCCGTCATCAGGTAGCGCGAGATGAAGCCCCACAGCACGATGTCGAGCGCCACCCAGGCGAACATCGGCACGACGCGCTGCGGGCTGCTGCGATAGAGGAAAAGCTGGCGCACGACGATGGCGGCGACACGCGAAGCGTTCATGGCGCCGCCCGCTCGTGCAGCGCCTCGTGCGCCACGGCCACGAACAGGTCGTCCAGGCTCGCCGCGCCGTGCTCGTGCGGCAGCGCCTTGGGATCGCCCTCGAGCAGGATTTTGCCCCGCGACAGGAAAAGCACGCGGTCGCAGACCGCCTCGACCTCGTACATGTTATGGCTGGTCCAGAGCACCCCGCTGTGGCCCGAGTCGACGACGGCGGAGATGAGCGCGCGGATGTCGCGCGCGCTCGAGGGGTCGATCGAGGCGGTGGGTTCGTCGAGCAGGAGCAGCCGCGGACGATTGAGCATCGCCTTGGCCAGACCGAGCCGCGTTTGCTCGCCCGACGATAGCAGCCCAGCCCTCGTGCGACGAAACCGCACGAGGTCGTAGTCGACAAGCAGCCGTTCGATGCGCTGGGTGAGATGCTCGACCGTGTAGATCATGCCAAACACGCGCAGGTTCTGCTCGACGGTGAGGTTTCCGGGCAGCGGCGCATAGACCGCGGCGAAGTTGGTTCGCGAGAGCGCGCGGCTGCGGGCGCGCGCGAGGTCGACGCCCTCGATCTCAATCCGCCCCGCGGTCGGCGCAAGCACGCCCAGGATCATGTTCAGCGTCGTCGTCTTGCCCGCCCCGTTCGGGCCAACGAGCCCGACGATCTCGCCCGGAGCGACTTGGAAACTGACATCATCGACAGCCCTAAGCTCGCCGTACGACTTGCAGAGATGCTCGACGGCGAGGATCGCAGGCGGCGGCATGCGTTCGCTGTCGCGCTGCTAGGCGCGGTTCGGCAGCACGACGACGGCGTGACCCGGGCAGGTGGCTTCGCCGTCTTGGTTGGTCACGTTGATGTCGAGCCGGACCTGGTTCTCGCCGTCGACGACGGCCTTCTCCACCACCTTGCCGACCACGCTCAGGGTGTCATTCTTCTGGTTGATGGCGCGGTACTGACAGCCGATCTCGCGGATCTGCGCCTCGTCGCCGATCCAGTCGGTGAGCGCGTTGACCAGATAGGCGTAGCGCAGGTTGCCCATGCCGAAGGCGCCCTGGGCGTTGCCGGCTTTGCGCCCATCCTCGTCGTCCATGTGGAAGGGCACGAACTCGTCGTTGACCGCCGCATAGCGGTTCCAGTGCATGAAATTGGTCGTCCTCGACCAGGCCGGCATCTCGTCGCCGACTTCGACGTCCTCGAAGTGAACCTTCACGGTCATACGGGTCCCCTCCCTAGTACCGGATGCCGGTGGCGATGCGGCGGCGGACGAACTCGCCGTTCTGGTTCGTCCATTCGATCTCGTTGTATGTGTAGAGCATCAGCCCAAAACGGCCTTGCCGCTCATTGAAATCCTTCAGCCGCTGGCGCGCCGCGATCACGTCGCCCGGCCGCTGGGGGACGCCGTAGCTGTCGGTCTGCCCGCCGTTGATACCAGTCAGCCTGACGCCTTCGACCGGCGCGGCGGCGGCCGGCGGGCGCGTGCGTTTCACCGGCCAGGCAAAGGGGTTGAAGTCGCGCGGCGCGATGATCCCGCCCCACCGCGTCGTCTTCGCATAGTCCTCGTCCCAATAGATCGGCGGCGGCGTCTCCGGCCAATAGGTGGCGATCGCCCACTTGCGAATGTCGGAGAGCGCGATCGGCGGCGAGGTGCGTGACTCGCTCCACTGGCCTCTCGCCTCCTCCATCGCCGGACTGATCAGCGTGTCAACGCCCGTGGCCATCGGCGCCTCCTCGTCTATTCCTCCGCGTGCACTGTCGCAGCTTGGTTGGTGGTTTTCGACCGATTTCTCCAGGCGAGCCTTGCCCGGCGCCGCCCGTCCGCCCAAGCTCCGCGGCCAAACAGGAGACTTGGCGATGAAGCTCTATTCCGGCGATCTCAGCCCCTATTCGGCGAAGGTGCGCATGCAAATCTACGCCAAGGGCATCGACAGCGTTACCCTCGAGCGGCCGGCTGGCTTCGGCACGGAAGCCTGGTGGAAGACCTCGCCGATCGGCCGCATCCCGGTTCTGGAGCTTGACGACGGCCAGCTGATCCCGGAATCGGAAGTGATCGCGGAATACCTCGAAGATACGTTCCCCACGCCTCGCCTGCTTGGCGCGACCCCGCTCGAGTCGGCGCGCGTCCGCACCGTGTCGCGGCTGGCCGACATCTACCTGCTCAACAACATGTTCATGCTGGCTGGCCAAACCCGCCGCTCGACCCGCAACCAAGGGACGGTCGATCTCCTCTCGGGCCAAGTTATCCGCGGCGTGAACGCGTTGGCGCACTACCTCGGGAAGGATGGCTTCGCCGTCCTTGGGCGACTGACCATCGCCGACTGTACGCTCGTGCCCGCACTCTTCCTGATCGAGAACGTGTTGCCGACGGCCGACGTCGCCGACCCGATCCCGAGCCAGGCAAAAGTGGCCGCCTACTGGGCCGCGATCCAGAAGAACGAGCACGCCGCTCGGGTGCTGGTGGAGCTCCATCGCGGGCTTGAGGAACGGCGGGAGCTGATCCGCAAGATGGCGGCCGAACGGGCCGACGCTTCGTAGAGGGGCGGTCACGAGCATGCGGCTGCTATTTGTCGGGTCCGGCGACGCCTTCGGCTCGGGCGGCCGGTTCAACACCTGCTTTTACGTGGAGCGGCCGGGCGGGGACTATCTGATCGACTGCGGCGCCTCGAGCATGGTCGCGCTGCGGCAGCGCGGCATCGAGCCGAACACGATCCAGGCGATCTTCGTCAGCCACCTGCACGGCGACCACTTCGGCGGCCTGCCCTTCTTCATCCTCGACGCCCAGTTCTACAGCCGACGCCGCGAGCCGCTGGCCATCGTCGGGCCGCCGGGGACGGGCGACCGGCTGACCCAGGCGATGGAGGTGTTCTTCCCCGGCTCTTCGATGGCGCCGCGCCGGTTCGAGGTCGAGGTGCGTGAGATCGCGCCCGGCTCCGCCCTGACCGTCGGCGGCGTCGTCGTCGAGGCGGTCGAGGTCAAGCACGCCTGCGGCGCGCCGGCCCTCGGCTTGCGGCTATCGAGCGACGGCAAGACGATCGCCTACTCGGGCGACAGCGAGTGGACCGAGGCCCTGGTCGAGGTCGGCCGGGACGCCGACCTCTTCATCGTCGAGGCGCTGTCGTTCGATCGACCGATCCCGCAGCATCTGGACTATGCCGCCTTCCGCGCCAACGCCGCGCGCATCGGCGCCAAGCGCGTGGTGCTGACCCACCTCGGTCCGGACATGCTAGCCCACGCCGGAGAGGCCGAGCACCAGATCGCCCGCGACGGCCTGGTCATCGACGTTTAGGGCGGGTCGTCAGCGCTTGGCTTGGGCGGCGAGCTCGTCGTGGGCGACCTGCTCCATCGCGGTCGCCTGGGCCGGCGAGATGCCGAGCTCGGCCGCTGCGGTCTCGTTCGCGCCCAGTGCGAGCGGATCCTTGCCGGTGACGGCGCCGAACACCATCAGCGCCTCGATGTAATAGCCGTAAGCCGAGGCGTGGTAGTTGTCCCAGGCCCAGAGGTCGACCTGGCCCGCCGGCGTGGCCGCGTAGGGATTGGCCGTCGCGAACCCGGTCCGGATCGCCCGGTCCCAGGCGCCGCCGACGGGGATCACGCCAGCGATGAATGGCGCAGCGGCCGCCGCCTGGTCATAGCCGGCGCGGATATCCTTCTCCATCGCGTCGATCGGCTTGCCATGCCAGTGGCCGGTCTCGGGGTAGGTCAGGTCGGCGCGCGACCAGGTCGCCATCATGCGGATGTCGACGCGCGAGTTGCGCGCGTGGAACATGGCTGCCAGGAGGGGCGTCGCGGCGACGAGGCTGGTCGGGTCGCCGGGCCGCGCCTCGTCCAGGGTCGAATAGCTCTGCAGGACGACATGGTCGAAGGCCCGGTCGATCAGCGCGCGCCGCTGGTCGAGGTGGAACTGGAGGTCCTTGCCGCCGACCGCCTCCTCGCTGACCGCGTAGTCGAGTCCCGCCTCCTTGGTGAACAGCTTAAACAGCGCCGGAACGCCGCCGTAGCCCGTGCCGTTGAGGTCGGTGATGGTGTCCGCCCGATACTTCCAGACCGGCGAGCGGGCGCCGAAGGTGAAGCTGTTGCCGACGAAGAGGATCGTATCGGCCCGCGCCGGCGCGGGCGACGCCATGAGAAGCCATGCGGCTGCGACGGCGAGCAACAAGCCGGCGCCCCTCTGTCCATTCCTGTTCAAAGCAACCGGACTCCCGCTGAACTCGACCCCTGCGGATTGAAGGCGGCTTGGCGCTGGATCGTCAACCATGGCGCGTTGACGAAACACGCGGCCCGCGCGAGCGTCCTTTCTCTGAGAGCGAAGGGTGGATGCGATGAGCGGCGGTGGTGAGGAAGACTCTGGTCCAGACCTGGCCGCCGGCGTGCCGGCCGCGGACGTGGCCGAGGGCGCGATGCTGGCTGGCCATGTCGGTGACGACGCGGTCCTAGTCGCCCGTGTGGCGGGCGAGCTTTTCGCGATCGGAGCCCACTGCACCCACTATCACGGCCCACTCGCCGACGGCCTGATCGTCGGGCACGCGGTCCGCTGCCCGTGGCACCACGCCCACTTCTGTCTTAGGACCGGTGAAGCGCTGGCCGCGCCGGCGATCGATCCGGTCGGGCGCTGGACGGTCGAGGAGCGCGACGGGACGATCATCGTCCGCGCCCGTGCGGATGCGCCAGCCAAGGCGAAGCGCGCGGGCGGGCCAAGGCGGGTGGTGATCGCCGGCGGCGGCGCGGCCGCTTATGCGGCGGCCGAGATGCTGCGCCGGGAAGGATTCGGCGGCGGGGTGACCATGGTGAGCGCCGACGCAGCGGCGCCTTACGACCGGCCGAACTGTTCGAAGGACTACCTGGCCGGGACGGCGCCCGCCGAGTGGATGCCCCTGCGCGACGACGCCTGGTACGCCGGCCACGACATCGATCTTAGGCTGGGCGCCGAGATCACGGGCCTGGACCCGGGCGCGAAGACGGTCCAACTGCGCTCCGGCGGCGAGCTCGCCTACGACGCGCTGCTGCTCGCGTTGGGCGGCGAGCCACGGCGCCTGCCCATCCCGGGCTTCGATCGGGCCGATGTGTTCACGCTGCGCAGCCTAGCCGACGCCGACGCTATCATCCGCGCGACCGAAGGCGCCAAGCGGGTGGCAGTGGCGGGCGCGAGCTTCATCGCGCTCGAGGTCGCGGCCTCGCTGCGGCATCGCGGGATCGAGGTGCATTTGGCGGCGCCGGAAGCGGTCCCGCTCAGCCGCGTCCTCGGCGACGAACTGGGCGGTTGGGTGCGGGGTCTGCATGAAGAGCATGGCGTGGTCTTCCACCTGGGTCGCAAGATCGAAGGTTGGGACGGGGTGCGGCTCGCCCTGGACGAAGGCGCGCTCGAGGCCGACTTCATCATCGCCGGGACCGGGGTTGCGCCGCGCACCGCGCTCGCCGCTGCGGCCGGACTCACGGTCGAGAACGGCATGGTCGTCGACAAGTTCTTACGGGCCTCGGCGCCGGGCGTCTATGCCGCGGGCGACCTCGCGCGCTTCCCCGACGCCCACACGGGCGAGCTCATCCGAGTCGAGCATTGGGTGCACGCCGAGCGCCAGGGCCAGCACGTCGCGCGCAGCATCCTGGGCGACGGGGCGCCGTTCGCCGACACGCCGTTCTTCTGGAGCGTCCACTACGGCGCGACGATCAACTATGTCGGACACGCCGAAGGGTTCGATGCGGTCGAGATCGAGGGAAGCTTGGCCGCCCAGGACGCCGCCGCCCACTTCATGAAGGGCGGCAAACGCCTTGCCGTCGCCACTATCGGGCGCGACCTGGAATCGCTGAAGGCCGGCGTTGCGCTCGAGCACGAGGCGGCCTGAAAAGAGCAAGCGCCGCCGTACGGAATCTTTACCCCATTTCGAGTATCGTTGGCCACCTTCAACCCCGGGGTGTCGCCATGGCGGCGGAAACCGATCAGGTGATGGCCCCGCGCGGCGCGGTGGCCGCGATGGCCTGGTTCTTCGAGAACAGCCTGGACATCTTCCTGGGCGTGCAGGCCGGCAAGCAGACCAAAGCCAACGGCGCATGGAAGACCCTGACCGGCTGGGAGCCCCCCGAGGTGCTCGGCCGCTCGTTCTGGGACTTCGTTCACCCGGACGACCTCGATGGAGCGCGGGCGGCGTTCGACCGGCTGACGCTGGGCGAGCGCAGCGTGGTCGAGCATCGTCTGTCGACGGCCGCGGGCGGCTGGCTGTGGGTGCGCAGCCATGCGGTGGGGGGCGGCAGCGATTGGGTGCTGATCATCCTGCGCGACATCACCGCCGATCGCCTGCGCAAGGAGGAGAGCGACAAGGCCAGGCGCACCGCCGGCCTTCTGCGCAACTCCGCGGGCGTCACCATCTGGCGCTACGACCCCGATCGCGACCACTACGACTGGAACCCCGACGTCAGCCGTCCGGAGGGCGAGAACGACGAGGACTGGGAGGCGGGCGGCGAGAGCGTCCGCGCCAGCATCCACCGCGATGACGGAGAACGGCTCGACGCAGCGTGGCGCGACACGCTGGCGACCGGGCGGATCCACATCCAGGAGTATCGCGAGCGGACGCCGGACGGGGCTTGGCGGCACGTTCGGACGGCGTTCCAGGGCAACCGGCTCCTCGCCTCCGGCCAGTGGCAGGTGATCGGGCTGACCCAGGACGTCACCGATCTGGTCAAGGCCCGCGATGCCGCACAGCTGGGCGAGCAGGCGGCGCTGGCGGCGTCGGCGGCGAAGAGCCAGTTCCTCGCCAACATGAGCCATGAGCTGCGCACGCCGATGAACGGCGTGCTGGGCATCCTGCACCTGCTGAAGCGCGAACCTTCGCCCAGCGAACGGCAGCGCCTGATCGACGAGGCGCTGGCGACCGGCGTGGGACTCTCCGACCTGCTGAACGACATCATCGATTACTCCGACGTCGAAGCCGGTCGCGTCGAGCTGGCCACCGAGCCTTTGGATCCTGCAGCGGAGCTCGAGAGCGTGATGGCGCTGCTCCGGCCGCGGGCGGAGGCGAAGGGTCTTAAGGTCAATCTCGTTGCGCCGGAGCTGGGCTGGGTCAGTGGCGACCGGGCTCGCCTGCGCAAGGTCTTCTTCCACCTGATCGGCAATGCGGTGAAGTTCACGCCAGAGGGTCAGGTCGACATCAAGCTCGCGGCCGACGGCGACGGCGACGCGCGTCGGCTTAAACTCGTTGTCGCCGACAGCGGCATCGGCATCTCGCCTGAGAACCAGACGAGTCTGTTCAAGCAGTTCAGCCAGCTCGACGCCTCCTCGACGCGTCGGTTTGGCGGGCCTGGGCTTGGCCTGGTCATCACCCGCAAGCTCGCCAAGATGATGGGCGGCGATGTGCACTTCATTAGCGCCGTGGGCCACGGCTCCACCTTCTGGGTCGAGGTGAGCGCGCCGGCCCGCACCGCTCCAGCGCCGGCCGAGCCGGAACAGGGTTGGCTCGCCGGGCTCAGGGTGCTGGTGGTCGAGGACAATCCGACGAACAGGCTGGTGGCGACCAGCATGCTGGGTCAGCTCGGCGCCGAGGTGGAAACCGCCGAGGACGGCGCTCAGGGCGTCGCCGCGGTCGAGGCCGCCGCCTTCGATCTGATTTTCATGGACATCCAGATGCCGGTGATGGACGGGCTGGAGGCGACGCTGCGGATCCGGGCAATGCCCGAGCCCAAGTGTTCGATCCCGATCGTGGCGACCACAGCCAACGTGTTGCCCGCGCAGCTCGCCGCTTATCGCCAGTCCGGCATCAATGGCGTCGTGGCCAAGCCGATCTCGCCCTCGACCCTGCTGGCCGCCGTCGCGCGGATCGCCAACGACGACAACGCCGCGGCGGAGAGCGCCGCCTAGCTAGGCCGCGGCCGCGCCCTGGAGGAGGCTGGCGTGGGAGGCGCCGAGCAGGGAGGCCATCCCGGCCTGCCGGGTCGATCCGACCCGATAGATGATCACCGACTTGGCGATCCGCCTGGCCGCGTGCACGGCGGCCTTGGTCCAACCCATGAACTCCGCGTCGCCCGAGAACACCCGCGGGACCTCGAACGAGACGCCGGACAGTCCGGCGTTGTGCAGGTTGCCCAGGGCATGGTCGGGAGGGCCGTTCAAGCGGCCGATGATGAACATGCAATAGGGCCTGATCAGCGACGTCGCCTCGAGCAGCGCGGCCTGCGGCACGCCCTCGATGTCGCAGACCTCGACGATCACGCCGGTCTGCACCAATTCCTTCGCCTCCCGCAGCAGGCCGGCGAGCGCCGCGCGGCCGCCCCGGTGCGACAGGCTGATGAAGGATACTGGAATAATCAGGCTGAGCTGGCGCTCGCCGCTCCCCTCCGCGCGCAAGCGGCCGAGCCCGCGCGCGATCGTGGCCAGGTCGATCCGTTCTATGTCGGCGCGCGAGAGATTCTGCAGTTCCGTCGGCGTGAGTACTTCCTCTTCGCCTGTGCGGATGACGCGCCGCGCGATGCGGTTGCCGATGCGGCCATAGCCCCTGAGCTCGAAGACGGGCTCCAGCACGCAGGACACCCTGACGCGCGCGCCATTCGAGGCGACGAAGGGCGACCATCGGTCGACGCTGGCCGGGGCCGGTTGCTCGGCGACAGGTGGCGCACGGGGCGCCGCGCCCGAGGCCGGCTCAGCGGCCGGCGACGGCTCGGCAAGCAGCGGCGCGGCGGGCGCCGAAGCCGCCGGCTCGGGAGAAAGTGCCTGCGCCGGCGGCTCTGAAACCTCGACGTCGGCGGCGCTCGCCCCTTCGCTCGCGGCGACGTCGGTGAGGTCGACGCGCACTGCTTCGAGGGCTGTGCTGGCGATACTGGTGACCTCGCGCACCACGAGGTCGACGGGTCTCGCCGCGCCGAGGAAGTGAGTCAGCACCGCGCGGAGGTAGCGCAGGCAGCGCACCTGGGCGGTGTGCCGGCGCTCGCGCGGCAGCACGACCAGGAAGTCGGCTTCGGACACACGCAAGTAGTGGCCTTCATCGCCTATCGCCCCCTCGAGCGTGCGCTCGGTGTAATCGTAGACCGCCTGCCGCTTGGCCGGCCAGCGCGCGCCGAGCCGGGTGATCACCGCGTCAAGCGAGAGCAGATTGATCAGCCCGTCGTCGAGGAGTGGCGATCCGACGAAGGGCTCGAGCGAGGCGACGACATCGTGATTGAGTCGCCTGGGCGCCTCGGCGGGGCGCGGCGCCGATCGTGTTCGAGCTGGAGACGGTCCGTTGGCGTCAAGCACGTCAGGGTCCTAAAGGGGTCACGAACAAGCGTAGCAGTAGAGTTTCGAATCTGATTCTAATTCTGGTTGGGTTAGGCTTTGGTTAGCGGGGGCCTTTACTCGTCGCCCCGCGAACGGTTTGGTGCGCGAACATTGTTTGGAGTGCGCAGCATGAAAGATTTCGCGGGGAAGACGGCGGTGGTCACCGGCGGGGGAACGGGCATGGGTCGCGAGCTCGTGCGGCAGCTGGCAGCCGAAGGCTGCAACGTGGCGACCTGCGATGTGTCCGCGCGAACGATGGCCGAGACGTTAAGGCTGGTCGGGGCCGACCGCCCGCCGCAGGGCACGCGGGTCACGACCCACATGGCCGACGTGTCGATCGAGGCCGAGCTCCGGCGTTTCCGCGACGAAGTCGCCGCCCAGCACGACACCGACAAGCTGCACCTGCTGTTCAACAACGCCGGCATCGGCGGGGGCGGCTCGATGATCGCCGACTCCCGCGAGGACTGGGAGCGGACCTTCAACATCTGCTGGGGCGGGGTCTACTACGGCGTGCGCACCTTCCTGCCGATGATGATGAAGGCTGACGAAGCGCACATCATCAACACCTCGAGCATGAACGGCTTCTGGGCCAGCCTCGGGCCAGGCGTTTCGCACACCGCCTATTCGGCGGCGAAATTCGCGGTCAAAGGCTTCACCGAGGCGCTGCAGACCGACCTCAGGCTCAACGCGCCGCACATCAAGGCTTCGGTCGTCATGCCGGGCCACATCGGCACCTCGATCGCGGCGAACACGCGCAAGGTGCTGGCGCACAACGACTCCGATGAAATGTCGAAAGAAGAGCTCGAGCGGGCGCGCAAGCGCTTCGCGGCCGCCGGCGCGGAGAACGCGACCGATGAGATGATCCAGGCGCTGGTCGCCGAGGGCGCCCGCCGCTTCCTCGAGGATGCGCCAATGACGGCGGCGGCGGCGGCGAAGGTCATCTTGGACGGCGTGAAGGCCGAGTGCTGGCGCATCCTGGTCGGCGACGACGCCCGGCGCATGGACGAGATGGTGCGCGCCGAGCCGGAGCACGCCTACGACCCGGACTTCTACCAGCGTTTCGCCGAGGGCGTCGACTGGCGCCTGGGTGGAGGCGCCCAGCAGAGAACGAACTGATCTGCGCGCTCCAGCGCCGCCGCCGCCGGCGCGCGCCGCTCTTTCTGACAGGACGAAAAAAGCGCCGTTCAGGCGAGGTTCATTGCCGTTTACCCTAAATGGCGCCCATCGACGCCGAACGGCGTTCCCAAGAGTACGACCCGATGGGTTTGGAGGATTGCAGATGCGTAAGTTCCTGACGGCTGGGGTGGCGGCGCTGACGCTGCTTGGCGGCACGGCCGCCACGGTTGCCCCAGCGGACGCACAAGGCATGCACGGCATGCACGGCGGCGACCGCGGCTTCCGCGGCGGTGACCGTGGATTCCGTGGCTTCCGCGGCGACGGCGCGCTCGCGGCCGGCATCTTCGGCTTCGGATTGGGCGCGGCGCTGGCAAGTCCGTACTACGGCTACGGCCCCGGCTATTACTATGGTCCCGGCGACTACGGCCCGGCGTACTATGGGACCTGCTACGCCCGTGAGCGGGTCTGGGATCCCTACGTCGGCCACTATGTGATCGAGCGCGTCGCCTACGCCTGCTAAGGCGAGGTCTCGACAGACGCTCGTTAGCGAGCCCCGCGCCCCCGTCCCCCGGGGCGCGGGGCTTTTCTTTCGCCGTTGGCGCGCGCCGTGCTCCTGCGCTCGAGACGCGTCAGGAGTGGCACATTGCGGGGCAGTCTCGACAGCCCGCCCATCGTGGTCGAAGGTTCGCGGGTTCGGGCGATCCTGCTGCTGGCGGGCTCCCTCGCCTTCGTGCTGGGCGGCCTTTATGTGGTCGCACAGTCCGGCGTCCTGGCCGGGTTTGTTCCGACCCTCTTCTTCAGCCTGACCGGAGCCGTGGCGCTCTGGATGGTCCTCGAGCCCCCGTGGCTCGAAATCGGCCCCGACGGGATCGCCCAGCGGGTGCTTGGCCGCACGCACCGGCTCTCCTGGGCCGACATCCACGACTTCCGCCCCGCATCCGTCGGCATCGGCGCCCGAGCGGTTGGGTTCGACTACCTGAAAGCGCCGACATCCGGGCGGCTGCGGCGGCTCAGCGCCGCGATCACGGGCGTCGAGGGCATGCTGCAACCTGGCTACGAGCTCGAGCCGCACCGGCTCGCCGACCTGCTCAATCAGGCGCGCGAGCGCTGGATCGCCAGCCGCGGGGCGGCTGCAGCGGTCGCGGTCCCGGCCGCGAACCCCGGGTTCGCTGGCGCACGCATGAACCGGGTCGTGTTCTGGCGCTGCTGGTGTCTGGTCGCAGCCCTGGCCGCCGCGCTCTGGCTCGCGCCGGGCCTCGGCCGCTCGGCCCCCTACGTCGCCCTGGTGCTGGCGGCCCGCCTCTACGCCGTGCGGCTGCAGGACATCGGCCGCTCCGGCTGGTGGCAGCTTGCGCTCTATGGCGCGCAAGGCGCGACGGTCGCGCTCGCCTTTTCCGCCGGCTGGGACTTAAGGACGGTCGGGCTCGGCCTGGCGCTCGCCGCCCAGGCGGCCTTCACGCTCGCGCTCGGCGTCCTGCCTGGAGAGGCCGGCGCCAACCGGTTCGGCCCCGCCCCCGGCCAACCGACCGCGCTCGGCCTCGCCGAAGCATTCCGCTAGTTCACCAGCACCTTGCCGACTTCGAGCCTGTCGTCGCCGGCGTGCACGTCGACCACCGAGCCGTCGGCGATCTCGCCGGCGAGCAGCTTCTTGGCGATCGGATCCATCAGCTCCTTCTGGATCACGCGCCGCAAAGGCCGCGCGCCGTAGACCGGGTCGTAGCCACGCTCGGCCAGCCAGTGCTGGGCGCTTCCGTCAACGGAAAGCGTGATCCGGCGGTCGGCGAGCAGCTTCTCGACCCGGGCGAGCTGGATCGTGACGATCGCGTCCATCTGCTCGCGCCCGAGCCGCTGGAAGAGGATGATCTCGTCGATCCGGTTGAGGAACTCCGGCCGGAAGTGCTTGCGCACGACGTCCATGACCAGCGGGCGCACGGCCTCGACGCTTTGCGCCTCGCCGTCGGCGGAGACCGACAGGTCGGCCAGGTACTCCGAGCCGAGGTTCGAGGTCATGACGATCAGGGTGTTGCGGAAGTCGACGGTGCGGCCCTGGCCGTCGGTCAGCCGACCGTCGTCGAGCACCTGCAAGCAGCACGTTGAAGACGTCCGGGTGCGCCTTTTCGACCTCGTCGAACAGCACCACCTGGTAGGGCCGGCGGCGCACGGCCTCGGTTAGCGCCCCGCCCTCGTCGTAGCCGACGTAGCCTGGCGGCGCGCCGATCATGCGGCTGACCGAGTGCTTCTCCATGTACTCGCTCATGTCGAGGCGGGTGATCGCGCTCTCGTCGTCGAACAGGAACTCGGCCAGCGCCTTGGTGAGCTCGGTCTTGCCGACGCCCGTGGGGCCCAGGAACAGGAACGAGCCGATCGGCCGGCTCGGGTCCTTCAGGCCGGCGCGGGCGCGGCGAACCGCGTCGGACACGGCGTCGAGCGCCTCCTCCTGGCCGACCACGCGCCGGCGCAGCGTCGTCCTCCATGCGCAGCAGCTTCTCGCGCTCGCCCTCGAGCATCTTCTCGACCGGCACGCCGGTCCAGCGGGAGACGACGGCGGCGATCTGTTCGGCGTCGACCACCTCGGGCGTCAGCGCGCCGGCGTTGTCGGCCTCCTCCTCGGCGAGGCGCTTCTCCAGCGGCGGGATCTCGCCGTAGAGCGATCTCCGAGGCCCGCTGCAGGTCGCCGCGGCGCTGGGCGGCCGCGAGCTCGGCGCGCAGGCGATCGAGCGCCTCGCGCGCCTGGGCGGCCTGGCCGACCTTGTCCTTCTCCGCCTTCCAGCGGGCGGTCATCTCCTCCGACTCGGCCTTCGAGGTCGTCGAGCTCCTCCTCGAGCTTCTCCAGCCGCTGCTTGGAGGCGGCGTCGGTCTCCTTGGCCAGCGCCTCGCGCTCGATCTTCAGCTGCACGACGCGCCGGTCGATCTCGTCCAGCTCCTCGGGCTTGGAGTCGACCGCCATGCGCACGCGGCTCGCCGCCTCGTCGATGAGGTCGATCGCCTTGTCGGGCAGGAAGCGGTCGGTGATGTAGCGGTTGCGACAGCGTCGCGGCGGCGACGATGGCGGCGTCGGATATTCGCACGCCGTGGTGGACTTCGTACTTTTCCTTCAGTCCGCGGAGGATCGAGACGGTGTCTTCGACCGTCGGCTCGCCGACGAAGACCGGCTGAAAGCGCCGCGCCAGCGCCGCGTCCTTCTCGACGTTCTTGCGGTACTCATCGAGCGTCGTGGCGCCGACGCAGTGCAGCTCGCCGCGCGCCAGGGCCGGCTTGAGCAGGTTGGAGGCGTCCATCGCCCCTTCGCTCTTGCCGGCGCCGACCAGGGTGTGCATCTCGTCGATGAAGAGGATGATCGAGCCCTCGGCGGCGGTGACCTCGTTCAGCACCGCCTTCAGCCGCTCCTCGAACTCGCCGCGGTACTTCGCCCCGGCGATCAGCGCGCCCATGTCGAGCGCCAGCAGCCGCTTGTCCTTCAGGCTCTCGGGCACGTCGCCGTTGACGATGCGCAGCGCCAGGCCCTCGACGATGGCGGTCTTGCCGACGCCCGGCTCGCCGATCAGCACCGGGTTGTTCTTGGTGCGGCGGGCGAGCACCTGGATGGTGCGGCGGATCTCCTCGTCGCGGCCGATCACCGGATCGAGCTTCTCGTCGCGGGCGGCCTGGGTGAGGTCGCGGGCGTAGCGCTTCAGGGCGTCGTAGCCCTCCTCGGCCGACGCGGAATCGGCGGTGCGGCCCTTGCGCAGCGCCTTGGCGGCCTCCTCGAGGCCGGCAGGCGGTGGCGCCGGCGGACTTGAGCGCCTTGGCCGCCTCGCCGCCTTCCTTGGCGATGCGCGATCAGCAGCCGCTCGGTGGTGACGAAGGCGTCGCCGGCGGCCTTGGCGTCGGCCTCGGCGGCGGCGAACACGCTGGCCGTCTCCGGCTGCATGTAGAGCTGGCCGCTCGCCGCCCTCGACCTTCGGCATCTTGGCGAGCAGCGCCTCGACCGCCTGGTCGGCGGCATCGGGCCGTCCGCCGGCGCTCTGGATCAGCGCGCGCGCCAGTCCGTCCTTCTCCTCGAGCAGCACCTTGAGCAGGTGCTCGGGCGCGAGCTGCTGGTGGCGGCGGGCCAGCGCCAGCGACTGGGCCGACTGGATCGCCTGCTTGGCGCGGTCGGAATAGAGATCGATGTTCATGGGTCCCCTTGAAGCGGCGGATTGGGCGCCGCCTTGATCCAGCGCAGGCTCGCCTTTGGTCGGGATTTAGGTGTGGCATAAGCGCAACACAAGGAGGCCGATATCAATTCCTGCCGGGCCTTGCGACAAGGTGACGCCAACCTGAACGGGCCTCTCAGACCTTTTTCAACACCTTGGGCGCAAGCTCCCAGACTGGAACTCAAAGGTTCAGCTCCGCGTCTAAGACGTAGCGAACCTAAAGTGGGAGCAGGACGATGACGAAGCGTCCACATGGCGTGTTTGGTTTGGGTCTGGCCTGTCTGCAAGCGGCAGCCGCCGGGCGCACCGAGCATGCGCCCACGTCCGCCGACTATCCCGACACGATCGTGCGCCGCGTTTCCTTCCAGGCTGGCGGCGGCCACGGCTGGCGGATCTCGGCGCTGGAGACCCCGCGCGAGAAGCCGGCGCGATGGCGGATCGTCGTCATCACCGGTGCGCCCTCGTGGTCGGAATACTGGGCGCCGACGCTGGCCGCGCTGCCCGGCGACCGCGAAATGATCGTCGTCGACCGGCCCGGCTTCGCCGGCAGCGAACCCTTCGATTGCGTGCCCGACATCCGCGTGCAGGCCGAGGCGCTTGCCCCGCTGCTGGACGCGAAGGCCGGCCAGCGCATCCTTCTGGTCGGCCAATCGTACGGCGCGCCCATCGCGACGCTGATGGCCGAGGCCCGCCCGCGGCGGGTCGCCGGCGTCGTCCTGTTGTCCAGCTACCTTGGCGTCGCAGGGCCGACAACGCGCTGGCTGGTCGGACTGGGCTCCAGGCTGCTCGGTCTCATCCCGCGCGACCTGCGCAACGCAGTGATGGAGGTCAGCCATCAGGCGGAGCAGCTCAAGTACATGCGCGCCGCGCTTGAGCATCTTTCGGTGCCCGTGCACGTGATCCATGGCGACATGGACGACTTCGCGCCGATCGAGATGGCGGAGAGGCTGGTCAAGGAGACCCGCACGCGCCGCCCGATCCGCTTCGAGCGCATCCGGGGCCTGAAGCATTTCTTCAACGACGGCCCGGTCGAGCCCCTGCTCGCCTGCCTCGAGTCCTGTATCACCAAGACCGAGCCGATGCGGCAGCGGCTGCGAATGCCGCGCTTGGGTTGGCTTGCCGGTGCTTAGTCGAGGGTAAGGACCAACAGGTCCTCGTCATAGTCGCGGCCGCCATAGCGCAATGCGCGCGGCTCGGTTCCGTACGCGACAAATCCCAAGCGCCGATAGAGCCCAGACGCGGCGGCGTTGTCGCTGGCCACCGAGCAGAGGAGCAGCGACACGTGCTCGCGGGCGTGGCCGATCACCCGCTGTATGAGCGCCTCGCCCACGCGGCGGCCACGCCATTCGGCCTTCACATAGAGGCTGGACATGACGCCCTTGTGCGCTGTCTTCAGCCTGGGCTCGCGCGAGAACCCGGCCGAGCCCGAGAGCGCGTCTCCGACATAGGCGCCGAACAGCACATCCGGCCCACTCTCGGGAATGCGCGCGGCAAAGGCGTCGAGATCGCGGTCGCGCCACTCTTCGTAGCTTGAGTTGAACGCCGTTGGATGGCGCTCAAGCATCTCGAGGCGAAGCGCCCGCCAAGCCGCCGCTTCGGCGCGGGTGACCGGACGGATGTCGATGCTGGCCGCGACCCTAGGCGTCTTCGGCGGCGTCTGCGGACGGGGGGGCCGCGTCGTCGCTGCCCGCATCGCCCCGCGGCTCGCGCCGGCGGCGACTGCGCGGCCTGGCGCCGTCATCTGTCTCCGGCCGAGCCTCGCCACGCACCTGCAAGAAGGCTGGCGCCTGGCTCACGCCGCCATCCTGCGAGCGCAGAATCGGGGAGCCGGGCGATGAATCCGGCGCCGCCAGCGGCTGTGCCTGCGGCTCGACCACCGCCAGCGGGTCGCTGTTGCGCTCGGCGCTGCGCTCGAAGCGGCGCTCGTCGCGGAAGCGGTCGTTGCGATCGCCACGCGAGCGGTCGTCGCGGTAGGGCCGATCGTCCCGCGGGCGGTCGTCTCTGGGACGGTCATCGCGCGGCCTGTCGTCTCTGGGTCTGTCGTCTTTGGGCCTATCGTCCCTCGGCCGGTCGTCGCGCGGTCTGTCATCGCGCGGCCTGTCATCCCTCGGCCTGTCATCCCTCGGCCGATCATCTCTCGGCCTGTCGTCCCGCGGCCTGTCGTCTCGCGGTCGATCGTCTCTGGGTCGGTCGTCGCGGTAGCCCCCGCGATCGTCGCGGTAACCGTTGCGCTGGCGGTCGTCGCGGCGGGCCTCGTAGCGGCCGCCGCCCTGTTCGCGCCACTCGCCGCGCGGTTCGCCGTCCGCCTCGACCGTCTCGCCCTGCGCCTCGGCCGCCTCCCCGCCGCTCTCGTCCTCGAAGTCGATGTCGAAGCCGGAGGAGAAGGCGTCGCGGCCCATGATGTCGCTGGGTGGACGCTGCGGCTGCACGGCGCGCAGCACCCGGAAGTAGTGCTCGGCGTGCTGCTGGTAGCTCTCGGCGAGCACGCGGTCGCCTGAGGTCAGGGCGTCGCGCGCCAGCTGCTGATACTTCTCGAACACGTGCTGAGCGGCGCCGCGGATCTTGACGCCGTCCGGTCCGTTGGATTCGAACGCGCGGTTGGCGTTGTTCTGAGGCTTGCCGCCTCCGCCGCCGCCGCGGTTGCGGCTGCGCTGCCGCTTCATTCCTTTGAAATCTCTCATGTTTTCCAGAAACCTGACCGGCGCCAGGGGCTTGCCCTGATCTGTCCGGTGACCTTTGGTCGGATCGGGGTGGCAGCCCCGGGGTGATCCTGTCTGAGTGCGATAGCGTCCTAGTCTCCGCCCTGGCGCCCTTTGGCGCCCGCGACCTAAACCTCGCTCGTCGATCGGAGCCGCGCCCGGCAACGGACGACGGACTCCAAGGTCCCGACGAAGTGGGAAGAGACGCCCCTGATGTAGCGACTCGGCGCCTCTATTCCAAGGGATTTTTGCTTAGGGCCGCTCGACGCCCGCTGGCGGCTAACCCGCCTTGCGCCCGGAAACCACGCGGTCGCGATCGGCGAGGTCCCGGGTCGTGGCGGCGCCGACCGCGCCTGCGCCGCGGAAAAGCGCCTCCACCGTCGCTGCCTGGTCATGCCCCACCTCGACAGCAAACCGCCCGGCGGGCTTCAGCACCCGCATGATCTCCGGTGCGAGCCGGCGGTAGCTCGCGAGCCCGTCGGGCCCGCCATCGAGCGCGAGCCGCGGCTCGTGATCGCGGACCTCAGGCGCGAGCGTTGCAATCTCGCCGGTCGGCACATAAGGCGGGTTCGACACGACCACGTCGAATCCGCCGTCCGGGAGCCCGGTCGTCCAGTCGCCACGCAACAGCGCGACCCGGCCCTCTAGGCCGAGGCTGGCGGCGTTATCCCGCGCCACCGCCAGCGCCTCTTCAGAAATGTCGACGCCCAAGCCCTTTCCGGCCGTGCGCTCGGCGAGGATGGCGAGCAGAAGCGCGCCAGAGCCCGCGCCCAGGTCGAGCAGGCTGAACGGCCGGTGCTCGGGCAGGTCGCGCAGGACAAGCTCGACCAGCGTCTCGCTCTCCGGCCGGGGCGTCAGCACGTCGGACGAAACCTTGAGCATGATCGTCCAGAACCCTTTGCGGCCAAGGATGTGGCTGATCGGCTCGCGCCGGAGGCGGCGGGAGACGAAGCCATCGAGCGCGGCAGCCTGCTGGTCACTCAACGGACGTCGCGGATCGCCGATGATGTCAGCGCGGCTTGCGCCTGAGGCCGCCTCGACCAGGATGCGCGCGTCGATCACCGGCCCCTCGAGCCCGGCCGCCTTCAGCCGGTCCCGGGTCGCCGTCCAGGCTTCGACCAGGGTTAGGCTCACCCGCCCTCCAGTGTGGCCAGCCGCGCGGCCTGGTCCTCGGCGATCAGCGGGTCGATGACGTCGTCCAGCGCCTCGCCGTCGATCACCTTGGGCAGGTTGTAGAGGGTCAGGTTGATGCGGTGGTCGGTCACCCGCCCTTGCGGGAAGTTGTAGGTGCGGATGCGCTCGGAGCGGTCGCCCGAACCGACCTGGCGTCTTGCGCGCATCGAGCGCTCGGCCGTATCGAGCGCCTCGCGCTTCTGCTCGTAGAGCTTGCGCCTTCAGCACCTTCATCGCCCGCGCCCGGTTCTGGTGCTGCGACTTCTCCGACGAGGTGACGACGATGCCGGTGGGCAGGTGGGTGATGCGCACCGCCGAGTCGGTCTTGTTGACGTGCTGGCCGCCGGCGCCCGACGAGCGATAGGTGTCGATGCGGAGGTCGGCGTCGTTGATCTCGATCTCGACGTCCTCGGCCTCCGGCAGCACCGCGACCGTGGCGGCGGAGGTGTGGATGCGGCCCTGCGCCTCGGTGTCCGGCACCCGCTGCACGCGGTGCACGCCGCTCTCGAACTTCAGCCGCCCGAACACGCCGTCGCCGGTCGATCGAGGCGATGATCTCCTTGTAGCCGCCGACCTCGCCCTCGGAGACGCTGTCGACCTCCACCTTCCAGCCGTGCAGCTGGGCGTAGCGCTGGTACATGCGGAAGAGGTCGCCGGCGAACAGCGCCGCCTCGTCGCCGCCGGTGCCGGCGCGCACCTCGAGGATCGCCGAGGCGTTCTCGTCCGCGTCCTGCGGCGCCAGCAGCAGCGCCACCGCCGCGCTCGAGCTCCGGCAGGCGGGCGCTCGAGCGCTCGCAAGCTCCTCGCGGGCGAGCTCGGCCATCTCGGCGTCGTCGCCTTCGGCCATCGCCTCGCAGTTCGGCGCGCTTCGGCTCGAGCGCGCTCGCAGCGCGCTCGACCGCCTCGGCCACCGGCTTCAGCTCGGCGTGCTCCTTGGCCAAGCGCACGATCTCCGCGCCGTCCGCGGCCGCGCCCATGCGCGCCTCGACCTCGTGGAAGCGGTCGAGCACCTGATCGAGTCGGGCCTTGGGCAGTTGCACGGCGGGGACTGTAGCGAAGCGGCAATGGCGCGCAAAATCGCCGCCGGCCTCGGGCCGCGGCGGGTGGGAGATGCGAAGGCTCCGCCCCTCGCCGCGCGGACGAAGGGCGGAACGAAAGAAAGCTAGGCGCGCGAACCCTTGAACGGGAACGTGCCGAACGAGCCCGCCTTGACGTTGCCGTTCAGTGTGTCGCCGGCCACGGTGCCCGTAAACTCGAGTGTCATCGGGAACGGTTGGGTGATCGAGTTCGCCCAAGTGACGGTGTCGCCGTCGACCTTGCCGTTCGCGATCGGGCTCGATTGCCCCTGCGCACCCTGCGTGCCGGTCAGCGCGCCGCCCTCGGCCTTCAGGCTGAGCGTCGAGGGCTGGTCGCCCATCGGTGAACTGACCACGATATTCCAGTTGCCGTCTACGGACATGCAGTCCTCCTCTAGAACCTTGGAAATCTAAACAGCGCTCAGCTTCGCCGCGCAAGGGCGCCCTAGCGGCGCCCTACTCCGCCGCCTGCAGTCTTCCCTTCGTCTCCGCCTCGATCTCGGCCGCGCGCGCCTCGACCAGCTCCACGATGTGGTCGACCATGCGATCGTTGTCCATTTTGTGGTCCTGCCTGCCGGCGAGATAGACCATGCCGGCGCCCTTGCCTCCGCCGGTGAAGCCGACATCGG
The DNA here is from genome assembly GCA_963794315.1 of uncultured Alphaproteobacteria bacterium. Taxonomy (GTDB): domain Bacteria; phylum Pseudomonadota; class Alphaproteobacteria; order Caulobacterales; family Caulobacteraceae; genus Poindextera. Next base: position 1,512,187 of record CAWCDF010000002.1, on the reverse strand, counting down.
TGAACAGCGCCTCGCCCGGCCCGTTGACCACGCAGCCGATGATCGAGAGCGACATCGGCGTCATGATGTGCGCCAGCCGCTCTTCGAGGATGCCGACCGTCTCGATCACGTTGAACCCCTGCCGCGCGCAGGACGGGCACGCGATGATGTTGACGCCGCGGTGGCGCAGGCCGAGCGACTTCAGCATGTCGAAGCCGGCCTTCACCTCCTCGACGGGGTCGGCGGCCAGCGAAACGCGGATCGTGTCGCCGATTCCGGCCCAGAGCAGCGAGCCGATGCCGATCGCCGACTTGATGGTTCCCGGCCGGGTTGGGCCAGCCTCGGTGATCCCGAGATGCAGCGGGCAGTCGATGGCCTCGGACAGCAGTTGGTAGGCTGCGACGCTCAAGAAGACGTCTGACGCCTTCACGCTGATCTTGAACTCGTGGAAGTCGTGGTCCTGCAGGATGCGCGCGTGGCCCAGCGCGCTCTCGACCATCGCCTCGGGGCAGGGCTCGCCGTAGCGCTCGAGCAGCTCGCGCTCGAGGGAACCGGCGTTGACGCCGATGCGCATCGAGCAGCCATGGTCGCGCGCCGCCTGCACCACCTCGCGCACGCGGACCGCTGAGCCGATGTTGCCGGGGTTGATGCGCAGGCAGGCCGCGCCGCCCTCCGCCGCTTCGATCGCGCGTTTGTAGTGGAAGTGGATGTCGGCCACGATCGGCACGCGCGACGCCTTCACGACGGCCGGGAAGGCGGCGGTGGACTCCTCGTCGGGGCAGGAGACGCGCACGATGTCGGCGCCGGCATCTTCCAGCGCCCGCACCTGGGCGATCGTCGCGGCCGCATCTGCGGTCAGCGTATTGGTCATCGACTGGACGCTGATCGGCGCATCGCCGCCCACCTCGACGGCGCCGACGCGGATCTTGCGGGTCGGGCGGCGGTGGATCGCGCGCCAGGGGCGCACGTGCTCGAGCGAGGGGGCGGTCATGGCCGGCTGGCTAGATAGGCCATTCGCGGGCCGCGCCCAAGCCCGAAGCTTGCGAAACTTTGGTTACGGCTTGGCCGCCGGCGCTGATGGAGCGCTCGCCGTCATGCTCGACAGCGCGGTCGTCGGTCCCGGCAGCAGGCCCTTGAACGCACGGTCGACATAGACCTGAACTTCCCCCGGGTCGGAGACTTCGACGCTGAGGCCGGCAAGCGCCGGCGCCGCGTAGGCTTCTCCGGTTTCAAGCTGGCGGGCGAAGTAGACCGAACCGTCGGCGCCGTGGACCACGAACGACACCGGCTTGACGGCGACAAGAATGATGTGCGCCGCGCCGGCCGCTGCTCCATAAACGGCGCCCTTGGCTTCGAAGGCCGCGCCGAGCGGCGGCATGGGCGGCGCGGGCTGGGGCGGCAGGCTCGACGCCGTCGGAAGGCCCGGCGTGACGTAGGGCTCGGGCGCGGTCGACTCGATCGGCGGCGGCAGCGGCGCGCCAAGCGACACCGGGCCGACCGGCGCATGCGACGAGACCGGCGGGCGAACCACGGCCGCCGGCGGTGCGCCCTGGTGCACGGGCCTTTGTTTCACCACGCGCTCTGTGATGTTCCAGACCACGATCGCGAGCACGACCACGATGCCGAGCGTCACGAAGGTGCGCATGCGCGGATCGGTCTCGCGATCGACGCCGCCCGGCGCGGCGAGCGCGGACGGGCCGTCCGGCGCCTCCCGCCGCAATCGCTCGACCGCCTGCTCGGGATCAAGGCCAAGCGCGCCGGCGCACGCGCGCACGTAGCCGACGACGAACGGCCGCGACGGCAGGTCTTCCAGCCGCATCGCCTCAAGCGCGGCGAGGTACTGCGGCTTGATGCGCGTGGTCAGCGAGAGCTCGTCGAGCGAGAGGCCGCGCGCCTCGCGCCGCAGCCGAATCGCCGCGCCGATCGTCTCGCCGGCCTGCACGAGATCGTCCGCCCGCTGCGGCTCGGCCGTGTCGGTCAGATCAAGTCCCGAACCGATGACCCCAGCATCTACCGGCGACACGGCTCAGCCCTTGGTTGATCAGCATTAGTCATGATCAAGGAACGCACACCCGCCCGGAAAGTCAGCAACGATTCACGCATATCAGGAATGCGCACAGTTCTCAATCAGTTATGTAACGACCGAGAGCTTTCTGGCCAAGGTCTCCACCTGGCTGCGAACCGAGCCCGCGGCGCCGCGCAGCAGGCTGTCGAACCCCCGCCGGGCGGCCTCGCGATCGCAGGACAACACCATCTGCTTGACGGGTCCGACGCCACCCGGCGGCATGGACAGTTGGTCGTAACCGAGCGCGATGAGGGCGAACGCTTCGAGCGGCCGGCCGGCCATTTCGCCGCAAACGGAAACGGGCGTGCGGCTTTCGGCGCAGGCGTCCTGGATCATCTTCAGGGCGCGCAGGGCGGGCGGCGACAATGGGTCGTAGCGGTCGGCGACCCTGGGGTTCCCACGGTCGGCGGCGAACATGTACTGCATCAGGTCGTTGGTGCCGATCGAGACGAAGTCGGTCATCGGCAGGAGCGCGTCCAAGTGCCACACCAGCGCCGGCGCTTCGATCATCGCGCCGACGCGCAGCAGGCTGGGCGCCGGCCGGCCGCGCTTCTCGGCCCAGGCGATCTCCTTGTCGACCAGGGCGCGGGCGGCGCGGAACTCCTCGACGCTAGCGATGAGCGGGAACATCACGCGCAGCTCGCGCCCGCGCGTGGCGGCGATCAGCGCGCGCAGCTGCAGCTTGAGGAGGGTGCCGTTGCGGTCGAGCCCCATGCGGATCGCCCGCCAGCCGAGGGCCGGGTTGTCCTCCCGCTCGACGTCCAGGTAGGGCAGCAGTTTGTCGCCGCCGAGGTCGAGCGTGCGGAACGTGACCGGCAGCCCGTTCGCCGCCTCCAGCACCCGCGTGTAGAGCTGGGTCTGAGCGTTAAAGCGCGGCAGCTCCTCGGCGACCATGAACTGGAACTCGGTGCGAAAAAGCCCGATGCCCTCGGCGCCGGTCTCGGCCAGGATGTCGAGGTCGAGCGCCAGCCCCGCGTTCATCAGGATGGTGATCTTCACGCCGTCGCGGGTGAAGGCCGGCGTCTCGCGCAGGCGCAGGTATTCGGCTCGGCGCTCCGCGCGCACCGCCATGCGGGCCCTGAGCGCCTCGACCACGTCCGGCCGCGGGCGCAGATAGGCCTCGCCCGCCTCCGCATCGACGATCACGGGGTCGCCCTGGTTCACCCGGTCGCGCAGGCCGGCCAGCCGCCCGACGCATGGGATCTCCAGCGCGCGGGCGACGATGCCGGCGTGGCTGGCGACCGAGCCCTCCTCGAGCAGGATGCCCTTGAGGCGGGCGCGGTCGTACTCGAGGATGTCAGCCGGGCCGAGGTTGCGGGCGATCAGGATCGCGTTCTCAGGGAGTTCGCGATGGACGCGGTCGCCATCGGCGGAAAGGTGCCGCAGCAGCCGATCGTTCAGATCCTCCAGATCATGCAGGCGCTCGCGCAGGTATGGATCGCGCGCCTGGCCCACCGTCGCCCGATGCTCGGAGCGGACGCGCTCGACCGCGGCCTCGGCGGTGAGGCCGGAGCGCACCGCCTCCTCGAGCGAGCGGTTCCAGCTGCGGCTGTGGGCGAACATCCGATAGCTTTCGATCACCTCGAAGCTGGCGCCCACCAGCCCGTGCTGGCCGTCCATCATCTGGTCGATCTGCGTCTGCAGGGCCGCCAGCGCGGCCTTGAGCCTGGCCTCCTCGGCGGCGACGTCGTCCGAGAGGAGCTGCTCGGGCGCGACGGGCGCCTCATGCAGCACCACCTGGCCGTAAGCCAGGCCCTCGGCAAAGCGCACGCCTTTCAGGCGCTCGGGCCGGTGCGGCGCGATCTCGACGTCCTTGAGCGCGGCTTCCGCCAACCGCTCGCCGCCGGCCACCATCTCGGCCAGGACCATGGCGATGATCTGCAGATCCTCGACCTCATCCTCGGCGTAGACCCGCTCGGTGCGGTTCTGCACGACCAGGACGCCGATGGCCCGGCCGCCGCGCAGCAAAGGCACGCCGAGGAAGGCGTGGTAGGGGTCCTCGCCGGTCTCCGGCCGATAGGAGAAGGCCGGGTGGTGCGGCGCATCCGAGAGGTTGAGCGGGCCACCAATGCGGACGATCTCGCCTACCAGGCCCTCGCCTGGTCCGAGCCGGGTGACGTGCACGGCCTCAGCGCTCAGGCCCTCGGTCGCGAACAGCTCAAGGTCGCCGGAGCCGCGCCGGAGGTAGACCGAGCACACCTCGGCCACCATCGAGCGGGCGATGATGCGCACGGCTTCGTTCAGCCGGGCCTGGACAGGCCCGCCGCTCTCCATGGCCTCGCGAATCTGCCGAAGCAGGCTGCGCGGGCCGCGTATGGGGCCGCGGCTCAAAGGCTCTCTCATCCCTGGCGTTTCCCTAGCAGGCCTACCTAACGGAAGCGCGACGGAGCGGCAATTTGAGCTAGGCCCCGCGCCGGCCGATTTCCCGAGTGTCGCCCGTGTTTTCGGCAGCGCGTACCGCAACCGTCGCCCGTTTGAACTGGACGCAGCCGCAGCCCGACCGCAACAATCGCCCGAGAAGGGGCTTGGGAGGCGGGGAATGCGCAGGGGACTGGGGTTCTTCGCGCTGGGCTGGGCGTTGGTGCTGGCGGGCGGGCTGCTCGCCCACCTGGTGCAGACGGCTGGCGGCGTGAAGGTCGAGGATGTCCGTTACCCCGGCGAACGCGGCGTGGTCTTCTCCGCCCTGCTCTACGTGCCGGCGACGGCAAACGACGCCCACCCGGCGCCGGCGGTGCTGCTCAGTCACGGCTTCATCAACACCCGCGAGATGCAGAGTCCGTTCGCGATCGAGCTCGCTCGGCGGGGGTTCGTCGTCCTGGCGATGGATATGGCCGGCCACGGTTATTCTGGCGGAGCGGTGGGCGAGCAGGGTTTCGGCGGCCCGGCGGCGCTGAAGTACCTGCGCGCTCTGCCCTTTGTCGACAAGGCCAACATCGGGCTCGAGGCGCATAGCATGGGCGGCTCGGCGGTGATGAGCGCGGCGACCGCGATGCCAGACGCCTATCGCTCGGTGGTGCTGGAGGGCTCGACGACCTCGTTCCTGGGCGCCGGCGCGCCAGGGACGCCGACCTTTCCGCGCAGTCTCGAGGTCGTCTACGGCCAGTTCGACGAGTTCGCGCCCTTGATGTGGCAGGTCGCCAGGGGCGCCGATGTCGACCGCTCGAAGCGGCTGATGGCGATCTTCGCCACGACGACACCCGTCATCCCCGGCAAGCTCTACGGCGATATTGGCGCAGGCACGGCGCGGCGGCTGATCAATCCGCCGATCGACCATCCGCAAGAGCATTTCACCGCCGCCGGCGTGGGACCGGCGATCGACTGGTTCCAGCGCACCCTGACGGGCGAGGCGACGCCCAAACCGCCGGCGGACCAGATCTGGTTCTGGAAGGAGATCGGCACGCTGGTCGGCTTCATCGGCTGCGTCGTGCTCGTGCTGGCGACGTTCGCGCTCGTGGTCGCCAGCCGGCCGTTCGCCGAGTTGGGCGCGTCATCCGAGCCGACGGCGACGCGCAGGGACGCGCGGTGGTGGGTCGCGTTCCTGGTCACGGCCGCGCTGCCGGCCCTGACCTTCTACCCGCTGATGAAGGTCGCGCCTGTGGTGTTCTTTGCGCCCTTTGCGCTCACCCAGACGCTGCCGTTCGCGCTCGGCGCCTTTTCCGAGCAGATCACCAACCAGCTCGCCGTCTGGGCGCTCGGAACCGGGCTCGTCGGCTTCCTGATCGGCTTCGTGCTGCGTCGGGGCCGGGCCGCCTTTCGCCACCGTTGGCTGAAAGCGCTCGCCGCCGCACTGATCAGCGTCGGAATGGGCTATCTCGCTCTCGTGGTCGTCGATCTCGCGTTCAAGACGGACTTCCGTTTCTGGGTGATGGGCTTAAAGCCGCTCGACGCCAGGCATTTCGGCTACTTCCTGCTCTACCTGCCGTTCTTCACCGCCTTCTTCCTGCTTAGCTTCAGGGCCTTCGTCACCGGCCTGCCCGTGAAGGCCGAGGGCGAGGCCGCGGCGTTGACTGTCGGCGGCCTGGCCATGGCGCTCGGGTTCGTTGCGATGCTCGCGGCGCAATATGTCTCGATGGCGCTGACCGGGCTCCTGCTCACGCCCGACGAGCCGCTCAACACCATCATCGCCTTTCAGTTCGCGCCGCTGCTGTTCGCGATCGGCGTGATCTGCGCCTTCGCCTACCGGCGGACCGGCGACTACGTCCCGGGCGCCTTCGTCTGCGCCCTCTTCATCACCTGGTACATCGTGGCGGGCACGGCGATCTTCCCGGCGACGGCGAACGTGTTCGCCCCGCCGAGACCGGCTCCCGTACACGCCGCGGCGAGCGCGGCGCCTGCCCCCGGCCGGCGTCCTAGACCTTGTCCAGCTCGTAGGCGGCGTGCAGGGCGCGCACGGCAAGCTCGGTGTAGGCGGCGTCGATCAGCACGCTGATCTTGATCTCCGAGGTCGAGATCACCTGGATATTCACACCCTTTTCGCCGAGCGCGCTGAACATGGTCTTGGCCACGCCGGCGTGGCTGCGCATGCCCACGCCGATCACCGAGACCTTGGCCACGTCCTCGTTCACCGCGACGTCCTCAAAGCCGATCTCCGCCTTGGCGCCGAGCACGATCTCGACCGCCCGCGCCGCGTCGCGCTTGCCGACGGTGAACTCCATGTTCGCGGTGTCGCCCGTACGCGCCCGGGACTGGACGATCATGTCGACGTTGACGTTCGCGTCGGCGAGCCTGGAGAAGATCTGCGACGACACGCCCGGATGGTCGGGCAGGCCGAAGAGGGTGATCTTCGCCTCGTCGCGGCTGTAGGCCACACCTGACACGATGCGCTTTTCCATGATCTCCTCCTCGTCGCAGACGACGGTGCCGTGGTTGGCGCCCTGGCCGGGCTCGACCATGCTGGACAGCACCCGAAGCGGCACGCGCTGCGCCATGGCCAGTTCCACAGAGCGGCTTTGCAGCACCTTGGCGCCGAGCGAAGCCATCTCCAGCATCTCTTCGTAACTGACCCGCTCCAGCAGCCGGGCGCGCTGCTCGATGCGAGGGTCGGTCGTATAGACCCCGTCGACGTCGGTGTAGATGTTGCAGGCCGCGGGTCTCAGCGCCGCAGCGATGGCGACGGCGGAAAGGTCGCCCGCGCCGCGGCCGAGCGTGGAGAGCCGCCCCTCCGGATCGACGCCCTGGAAGCCCGCGATGATCGGAATCTCGCCCTTGGTCATGGCGAGCAGCAGCTTCTCAGGCGCGACCTCCTGGATGCGCGCGCGGCCGTGCGAACTGTCGGTGACGATCGGGATCTGCCAGGCGAGCCACGAGCGCGCCGGGTAGCCCATGTTGCGCAGCGTCATAGCCAGGAGCCCTGCGGACACCTGCTCGCCGGACGCCACCACCACGTCGTATTCGTCGTCGGAGGACGGCATGCCGGGCGCGGCCGCGCCGGCGCCGTCGGTCCAGGCGACCAGCTCGTTGGTGCGACCGGCCATGGCCGACACCACGACCGCCACCTCGCGCCCGTTGTCGACCTCGCCGGCCACCAGCCTCGCCACGCGCCGGATGCGTTCGAGGTCGGCCACCGACGTGCCGCCGAATTTCATCACCAGCCGGGACAAGCGCGTTCCAGGTTTCGCAAGGGGAAGAGACCGCGCGCCTTCTAGCGGCCGGGGTCGGGGTGGGCAAATGCGGTCGTTGACGTCGTCGTCCATGCGTGATCTAACTACATACCTATCAAATAGGTATGTCATGCCCCTGGACGCCGAGCAGATGGCCAAAATCGCAGAGCCGTACGCGACCACGTCGGACCGCATCCGCGCGCTGGCGGCGGCGGGCGCTCCCCGCGCCGAGATCGCCCGCTTCCTGGGCAAGCGATACCAGCACGTGCGCAATGTGCTGGTCGACGATGCCCAGCGGTCCGCCGGCTATCAGCTGGGCCGGGCGGACTTGAGCGGCGTTAGAGAAGAACCCGCGCGCTTCGACCGCTCCGACGAGAGTGCGTTCGTCGAACGTCGCGGGCGCGGCGCCTTCTGGCTGCGCGTGCGCCCGGATGGCAGCGTCTACCTGCCCCACGAGGTCATCGAAGCCCTTGACGCCGCGCCGGGCAACCGTGTGTTCGCCAAACTGGAGAACGGAGTGCTCAGCATCATCAGCGGCGAGCGAGCGATGGAGCAGGTTCGCGAGATGGTCCGGAAGTACATCCCGGCCGAGGTCGACCTGGTGGACAGCTTCCTTAAGGCGCGCCGAGAAATGTGGGAGCCGCGTCGGGATGACGATTGAGGTGCTCCTCGACGCCTCGGCGGCGCTCGCGGAGGTCCATGCCGAAACGGGCCGCGAGCTCGTGCGAGCGCAAGCGGGGCGTTCGGCCATGTCGGTCGTGAACTTCGCCGAAGTGGTCAGCCACCTTCGGCGGCTTGGCGTTCCCGAGTTTCAGACCGAACTCCTCGCCGAGCAGATGGGCTTCGAGGTTCTGGATGCGGACAAGTTCCGCGGTTGTGAAGCCGGTGCGCTTCACGGCGCGCTGCCTCGCTCCGGCATCTCGCTAGCCGACGCGTTCGCTCTTGCGCTGGCCCGTGAGCTTGGTGTGCCCGTCCTCACCGCCGATCGCGCCTGGGCGGCGCTCGATGTTGGCGTCGAAGTGCGGCTTATCCGTTGACGTTAGGCGGCTGCAGGGCCAGCTAACCTCCAGTGACAGAGCACGCCTCCAGTATCGACCCGGCCGAGGTCGACCGCTTCTCGGCCATCGCCGACCAGTGGTGGGACCCGAACGGCAAGTTCGCGCCGCTGCACCGGTTCAACCCGGTGCGCCTCGACTTCATCCGCGAGCACGCGATGGCGCGCTTCAGCCGCGACGGCGCGGCAAAGTCGCCGTTCAAAGGGCTCAAGCTGATCGACATCGGCTGCGGCGGCGGCCTGTTGAGCGAGCCCATGACGCGGCTCGGCTTTGCGGTGACGGGCGTCGACGCCAGTGAACGCAACGTGGCGGTCGCGAGCGCCCACGCCAAGGCGCTTGGACTTACGATCGACTACAGGTGCGCGACCGCTGAAGCGATCCTGGCCGAGACCCCCGGCGCGTTCGACGTCGTCCTGAACATGGAGGTGGTCGAGCACGTCGCCGACCCCGGCCAATACCTGCGCGACTGCGCGCGGCTGATCGCGCCCGGCGGGATGATGATCGTCGCCACCCTGAACCGAACGCTCAAGGCCCTCGCCCTGGCGAAGATCGGCGCGGAGTATGTCCTGCGCTGGCTGCCGCCGGAGACCCATGACTGGCGGAAGTTCGTGACGCCCGACGAGGTGCGCGCGCATCTCGCCTCGGAGGCCGTCGGCGTCGAAGGGCCGTACGGCGTTGTCTTCAGCCCACTTTCGGGCCGCTGGCGCCGGTCGGCAGACGCGGGCGTGAACTACATGATGGTGGTGAGCAGGCCGGCCGGCCCTAAGCCTCGATCGTGTACCCCAACCTGTCGATCATCGGCTGCAGGATAGGGATCACCGGGGCGAGGTGCTTCAGGTAGGCGCGGTAGCGATAGCGCGAGCGGTCGTAGAGCTTCTCCGTCACCTGCGCATAGCTCGCCGTGCGCGCATAGCGGCGGTTCTCGTGGAAGGCTAGACAGCGGCGGTCGAACGGCGCGCCGACGAAGGCCAGCATCTTGCGCACGTTGGCTTCCTGGTCGTCGACGATGTCCTCGTAGCGCACCGGCAGGTAGCGCAGCGTCATCTCGCCGCGGTAGCGCTCGACCAGCTCCATCACCAGCACGTAGTGCTTGGCGATCGTCTCCAGGTCGTAGGCGCAATAAAAGCCGTGGGTCAGGTGGTTGGAGAACACCGAGAGCACCACGTCCAGCGGATGCCTGAGCAGGTGGATGATCGGGGCCTGCGGGAAGATCAGGCCGATCAGGCCCAGATGCATCTCGTTCAGCGGCATCTTGTCGGTGAACCAGGCCGCGCCTTTGCCGATCGCGCCGAGCTGCCGGGCGCGCTGCAGGTAGTAGTCGCGCAGGTTGTCCAGCGCCTCGGCCTGGTCGCCCAGCCAGAGGTCGGCGAACGCCTCCGGATAGGCCAGCGGGCTGTTCAGCATGCGCGGCAAGAGGTTGGTGATCTCGTTGATGCTCGGCAGCTCGTCGCCGGCCGAGATCTTCGGATGCGCCGTCAGCGTCTGCTCGACCATGGTGGTGCCCGAGCGCGGGAAGCCGACGATGAAGAGCGGCTGCGGGGTGTCGGCGCGCACGGTGGCGCGCGGGAGGATGGAGAGCCGCGCGGCAGTGAAGAAGGTCGATAGCCGCTGCGCCTGGTTGCTGGCCGCCTCTTCCATGTAAGCGAGGCCGGTCGCCTCGCGGAGCGTGCGCTTGGCCTCGCGGAAGGCCCCGAACGCCTCGTCCGCGCGCCCCATCTTGTCGAGCAGGAGGCCCTTCTCGCTCCACTCGATGGGACCGAGCCCCGCCTCGCCGCGCGCGCGGGCCATGTCGTCGAGCAGGCCGACGGCGTCTTCGTAGTCGCGGATGCGCCCCTTGAGCACCGCCCGCGCCAGGGTGACGCTGGGGTTGCCCGGGCTCAAGCCCTCGGCCGCATCGAGCAGTTCGGCGGCGCGCGGGAAGTTGCGATCCGTCTCCTCCATCTTCGCCCAGCCGAACAGGGTCTGGAACACGCTCGGATCGAGCCGGACCGACTCCTCGTAGAGCGCCCGGCTCTCCTCCATCCGTCCCTGGCTCTTCAGGTTCCAGGCCAGGTTGGCCAGGAGGATGGCGTCGCCGCCCCCGTTGAGCGCGACCACCCGGCGATAGTGGTGCTCGCCGACCTGGGGCCGCTGAGCCTCGGTCATGATCATGCCCATCAGGTTGTGCGAGCGCGGATCGGTGGGGGCGAGCCGAACGGCGTTGCGCGCATGCACCTCGGCCTCGGCCATGGCGCCGCGCTCAAACAGCATGAGCGCCAAGGTCTGCGTCGCCACGAGGTCGTTCGGCTCGATCGCCACAATCCGCGCGAGCAGCGCCTCGGCAGCGGCGCGATTGCCCTCAGCGCGGCGGAGGTCGTGCAGCAGGCCGAGCGCGACGACGTGGCGCGGGTTCTGATTGAGCAGCGGGACAAGGATCTGTTCGGCGCGCGCCAGGGCGCCGGCGGCAAGCGCTGCCCGCGCCTCGTCGACCTCGGGGGTCGGCCGGGGCGGATTCGGCTGCGTCGACCAATCGAAGGCGCAGCAACGGTCCGCGCGCAGCCCACTGCCGCAAGCGCAGGCCTGGGCGCCGTCCGCCTGATCCAATGCCAGTCCCGCGGTCATGCCGCCAACCTAGTGGCCTGAAACCCCCACGCAAGCCCCGCGGCCGCCGCCACTGTGGCGCCAGCGTCAACCGGCAATACTTTACATCGTAAAGGTAGCGACATCGCTGCACACCTACCAATGCGCGTGCAATGCTGCCATTCGGCGCGAACGTCGCTCGGTGTTGGGGTGTCCATGTTGCTTGGGGTTGGTGGAACGGACGGCCGGGTCGTGAGCGAACGACCGCGCGCACGGTTGCTCGGCTGGTGAGGCGCTGAAGGCCAAGGGCTCTCGGCGCGCACAGGACCGCGCTGTGGCGGCGCCCGGCGACGGAACGCGACCTCTCGACCGTTTGCTTGAGCGGTAACTTCAAACCGTGTTTCATCTGCGACATTCTGCCGCAAAGCGATTCGCCTAGCTCTGGCGACGGCGAGAAAGCGGCTGCCGCGTGAACCAAGGCGCAAGCTTGGCGTTTGACACTAAGGACGGGTGTTGGGGGCTCGATGCGAAGCGGACTGCGCAATCTCCAAGTCCGGATCGCCCTGGCATGGCGCGCGTTCCTAATTGATATCAATAATTTCTACCTGCTCGAGTACCGAAGCGTGGCCGGCCATCTGGTTTCGGGAAAGAACTCGGGAACCCACTGGCTCAGGTTCATGCTCAGCCACGCGCTGGCGCATCGTCATGGCCTCAGCCCGCCGGCGCGATCGAGCGGTCGCCTTTCGGAAGACTTCGTCGGCCACCCGCGGTGGCCACGACGGCACCCGGACCTGCCGTTCATCGCCAGCTCGCACAACCTGCCATCGATCGTGTTCAGCTGGGCCTGGCTGCGCCGCCTCCTGCGGCTGCCGCCCATCGTCGTGCTTGTGCGCGACCCCAAGCAAGCGATGCTCTCGCACTTCGTGAAATGGCGGGGGCCTCTCGATCTGTCGATGGAGGACTATGTCCTGAGGGCGTCGACGAAGCGCAGACAGCTGGCGAACGCCTGGTGGTACATCGACTTCTTCAACCGCTGGGGACGGATCGCCGCCGGCGCGCCGGACGCCGTGCTCGTGGTGCGCTACGAGGACCTCCAGGCGTCGCCGACCGACTGGCTCGCACGCATCTCCACGCACCTCAACCTGGACCTCGACGCCGCGTCGATCGACGCCGCCATGACGGTCTGCAGCCGCGCAGTGCTGCGTGAGACGCTTGATCCTGCTTATGGAGAGGCCATCGTCCCGGACTCGGTGGATCGCGCACGCGCCCGTTTCTCTCCTAGCGAAAACCGCCTGCTCGGCGAGCAGTTCGAAGCCCACATGACCCGCGACTTTGGTTACGGCTACGCCCGGCGCGCGAGCGCGCTGCCGGCCCCGGCGAGCGCCGGCGTGATCTGGGCGCGGGTGGTGTTCCTTCTCGCCGCGGGCTATGCCGTCTTCGACCAGTTCGGCGCGGAGCGCTTCGACTTCCCGCTCGCCAAGCCCTGGGGACAGGTCGAGCTCAGCTGCGTGTTCTTTCTCATGACGCTGCTTGGCCCCCAGTGTCTCCCCCGCTTGAAGGCGCTGACGCCGGCGGCTCTTGCGCTCGTCGGCGGTAGCGTGGAGCTCGCCCAGTACAGCCGGGTCGCACCCGGTGTCGGGAGCGTCTCGGACATCGTGGCCGAGCTCGGCGGGATCGCCGCCGCGATGGGCCTGATGCAGCTGATCGCGCCGCGCGCCCATCCGGCGAAAGTGGTCAGTTCACTTGGCCCTTCTTTGGCGGGTCCGGCGGCAGAGGCGCCATCTGGACGCCCTCCCGGATGAGCTCGCCAACCTCCTTCTGCGAGGCTTCGCCGTAGATTCCACGGTCATCCGACCGCCCCTCGTGAATGGCTCGCGCCTCCTCGGCGAAGCGATCGCCGACGTAGTCGAACGTCTCCAGTACGTGGCGGCGGACCTGTCCCATCGCCTCCATCATCATCGTACGGTGCGCTGCGCCCGTCGCGGTGGGATCGCCCCGCGCCTTCGTGCCTGCGACCGCAGGGGCCATGATCTGTTTGCGGACGTCGCTGGTTCCGCAGAGCGGGCAGGCGATCTGCCCGCGAGCGCGCTGCTCGTCGTAGTCGCCCGAGGCGCCGAACCAACCCTCGAACGCGTGCTCGAAAGCGCAAACCAGCGCGTACTTGATCATCCGCCTACGCTCCCGCCGGCCTGCCCGCCGAAGCCTGGGCGGAGGCGGGAGGTACGGCGGACAGGTCCGCCAAAGCCTCCTGCCGGCCGAAACCTTCGCGAAGGGGGATCATCGGAGCGCGGGGCCGCTGAAGGCGCGCTCGTTGGCGAGGGACGGGATCGCCGCACGCGCTTTGCCGGGCGCGGCCTGGTCCAGCGGCGCGATGATCACGCCAGGTTCGTCGTCGTCCGCCCGCGCCAGCATCTCGCCCCAGGGGCCGACGGCCATCGAGCGACCCCACGTGCCGCGACCATCCTCATGGCGCCCGCCCTGCGCCGGCGCGAGCACGAACGCGCCGTTCTCGATCGCGCGCGCGCGCAGGAGGACTTCCCAGTGCGCCTCGCCCGTCGGCCGGGTGAAGGCGGACGGGACCGTCAGAATTTCGGCTCCGGCCTTGGCGAGCGCGCGGTACAGATGGGGGAAGCGGATGTCGTAGCAGACGCTCAGGCCGAGCTTGCCGAACGGCGTCTGCGACCACGGCCGCGTTGCAGCCGGGCGTGTAGGCCTCGGACTCGCGCGCGCGCTCGCCCGTGGGCAGGTCGACGTCGAACATGTGGATCTTGTCGTAGGAGGCGACCGTCCGGCCGGCCGGGTCGATCAGCATCGACCGGTTGGCGGCCCCGCCGTCTTCGCGCTTCACCAGCGCCGACCCGATCAGCAGCCACACCTTAAGCTCGCGGGCCAGCGCGATCAGCCCCTGCACGCACGGGTCGGTCTCCGCGGGCTCGATGATCGCGAACAGCTTGGCGCGATCGCGCTCGAGGATGTTGGTCGCCTCCGGCGTGGCGATGAACCGGGCGCCGGCGGCCGCGGCCTGCCGCACCAGCGGGGTCGGCATGCGCCAGCGCGGCGGCCTGGTTCGCCGGCGTGCGAAGCTGGACCAGCGCGATCGGGGTATCGCTCATCCGCCTGCGCTCCTGACGGAGCTTCGGCGGATCGATCCCCCAAAATGTGACCCGGAAACGTTGCAGGCCCGTCCCTCAAAGCCTTGGCGCAGCGGGATCATGCGCTGAGCAGCCGATCGAGTTCGCCCGCCCGTTCGAGGGCCATCAGCTCGTCGCAGCCGCCGATGTGCCGCTCGCCGATGAAGATCTGCGGAAACGTCGCGCGCCCCGACCGCTCGATCATCGCCTTGCGCAGCTCCGGGTCGAAGCCGACCTCGATCTCGGTGCACCGGCGCGCCCTTGTCGGCGAGCAGGCCGAGCGCGCGGGTGCAGTATCCACAGAACGGTCTTGTGTAGATGGTGATCTTGGGCATGCCTGTCATATAGAGGCGCCGTCCGCGTCGCGCACGCGCGCTATGACGGCAACGTCCACCGCGCTGGCCCCGGCCGCCCTGAGGACGCGGGCGCAGGCCTCGGCCGTCGCACCCGTCGTCAGCACGTCGTCGACCAGCAGCACGCGCTGTCCCTCGATGCGCCGGCGCGGGCCTATTCGGGTCGAAAAGGCGCCGGCGACGTTCCGCCGCCGCGCCGCGCCCGACTTGCCCGCCTGGCTCTCGGTCCGCTTCGCGCGCGTGAGCAGGTCGGGCAGGTAGGCGATGCGATGACGCCGCGCCAGCGGTCGGGCGATCTCGGCCGCCTGATTGTAGCGCCGCGCCAGCAGGCGCGAGCGATGCAGCGGCACCGGCGCGATCGCGTCCGCATCGCGGAGCAAGTCCTCGGCGGCACGCCCGATCCAGCCTGCGAACAGGCCTGCCAGATCCGTGCGGTCGGCGTGCTTGAACTGTAGGATGAGGTCGCGAGACGCGTCGTCGTAGAGCACAGCAGCGCGGGCCCGGTCGAACGCGCGCGGGCGGGCCAGGCACGCCGCGCAGCGCTCGCCGGTTTCGTACTCGAACGGCGAGCCGCAGCCGTCGCAGAGCGGCTCGCCAATGAAGCTCACGCGCGTCCAGGCTTCCGCGGACAGCCCGATCGACTGGGCGGGGCCGGTGCGATCGAGGGTATGCGGCGGGAAGATGAGGTCGAGCAGGCCGCGGGCCAGCGTGCTCGCCCGCGGCCCCGGTTTCCAGGACCACTGGTTCCGGTCATGGATAAGGTTCATGGCCGTTCCGCCCCGCCTGTTCGATCGCGACCTGCATCGCAAGCGCCTCGACCGCGCCGCGCCCGGATTTGCCGAGGCCGGCTTCTTGAAGCGACGCGCCGCGGCCGATCTGGTCGAACGCCTGGAGACCATACTGCGCAACTTCCCGCGCGCCGTCGACCTCGGCGCGCGGGACGGGGCGTTGGCGCGAGCGCTCGCCCGCAGCCCCGCGCGCGAGCGAGTCGGCATCCTGATCGAGACCGACCTGTCGGCCGCGATGCTCGGCGGCCGCGCGAGCCTACGGGCGCGCATGGATGAGGAACGGCTCGCCTTCGCCGACCAGAGCCTCGACCTTGTCGTCTCGAGCCTCGCGCTGCACTGGGTCAACGACCTGCCTGGCTGCCTGATCCAGATCCGCCGCGCGCTGAAGCCGGAGGGCCTGTTCATGGCGGCCCTGCTCGGCGGCGAGACGCTGTCCGAACTCAGGACCGCGCTCATGCAGGCGGAAGCGGAGACCCTCGGTGGCGCGGCGGCGCGCGTTTCGCCGGCTGTCGACGCGCGTGAGGCCCTCGGCCTGCTCCAGCGGGCCGGGTTCGAATTTCCGGTGACTGACGTCGACCGCGTTAACGTCCGCTACGCGCATCCGTTGAATCTGCTCGCCGATCTACGCGCCATGGGCGAGGCGAGCGCGTTTGCCGACCGGCGGGGGCCGGGCCTGACACGCCGCACGGTGGCGCGCGCCAGCGAAATCTATGCGCAGCAATTCGCCGAAGCGGACGGCCGGATCCCGGCGACCTTCGACATCGTCACTTTGACGGGCTGGACGCCAGCCTAGCCCTACATCGCCGAGCCGATGGTCGACGAAATGGTGTTGTACATGCCGGTCGCCTTGGTTCCGAAGCCGCTGACCGCGCCCAGAATAACCAGAAAAATCATCGAGATGATCAGGCCATACTCGACCGCCGTGGCGCCGGCTTGATTGGCCGCGAAACCGCTCAGACGAGGTCGCGCAGCCAGGCGACCAGCGGCGCGTCGGCCGGCGGCATCGGGTAGTCCGTCAGTTTGTTCGGCCTCACCCATGCAAGCGCCTCGTGTTCCTTCGCCTGGACCACGCCGTTCCAGCGTCGGCAGAGGTAAAGTGGCATGAGCAGGTGAAACGAATCGTAACCGTGACTGGTAAACACGAAGGGTGCGAGACACGCCTGGGTCACCTCGATCGCTAACTCCTCGTTAAGCTCGCGGATAAGGCAGGCCTCTGGGGTTTCTCCTTTCTCAACCTTACCGCCTGGAAACTCCCACAGCCCTGCCAGTTGTTTACCTTGCGGTCGCTTGCAGATCAGCACGCGCCCGTCGACGTCGATCAGCGCCGCGGCGGCGACGAGCACCAACGGTTTCATGCACCGCGACCCTTGAGCTTCCTTGGCGGGGGGACCGGGCTCAGCTGCGGTAGTCCCCGTTGATCTCGACGTAGCGCTTGGTGAGGTCGCAGGTCCACATCACGGCCGAGGCGGCGCCCGACGCCGACATCGATCGTGATCTCGAGCTCGGGGTTGCTGCATATAGGCGCTCATCCTGGCCTCGTCGTAGGTTGGCGAGACGGCTCCGTCACGGGCGGCGACCAGGTCGCCGAAGCGGATCTCGATCCGGCTGCGATCGATCGGCTCGTCGGCGCGGCCGACCGCCATGACGATCCGGCCCCAGTTGGCGTCCTCGCCGGCGATCGCGGTCTTCACCAGCGGCGACTCGGCCACCGTACGCGCGATCTTGCGCGCCGAAGCTGGGCTCCTGGCGCCGGTGACGGCGATCTTGACGAACTTACTCGCCCCCTCGCCGTCGCGGACCATCTGCTGGGCGAGGTCCAGCAGCACCGCCTCGAGTTTGGCGCGGAAGTCCGCAAGGCGTCGATCGCCGGCGCGCTCGATCCGGCGATTGCCGGCCCGCCCGGTCGCGAACAGCAAGCAGGTGTCGTTGGTCGAGCGGTCGCCATCGACCGTAACGGCGTTGAACGTGGACTGGGTGCAACGCGTGAGCAGAGCCTGAAGCGCCGCCGGCGCGATCGCCGCGTCGGTGGCCACGAAGGCCAGCATCGTCGCCATGTTGGGCGCGATCATGCCCGAGCCCTTGACGATGCCGGCGATCCGCACCGTTACGCCGTCGATCACAGCCTCGGCGGTCGCGCCCTTGGGGAAGGTGTCGGTGGTCATGATCGCGCGCGCCGCGTTCAGCCAGTTGGCCGGGCCGAGCCGCTCGGCGAGCGTGCCGGCGCACCGGTAACCTTCGCGTGGTCGAGGACAACGCCGATGACGCCGGTCGAGGCCATCAGCACCGCCTGCTCGCGGCAGCCGACCGCGCCCGCGATCGCCTGCGCCACCCGTCGCGCGGCGTCGGCGCCCGGCCGCCCGGTAAACGAATTGGCGCAGCCGGCGTTGACGATCAGTGCGCGTACGCCCTCGCCGCCGTCTCGCGCGAGCGCCTCCTTGCACCAGTCGACCGGCGCGGAGCCGACGCCGTGGCGCGTGAAGACGCCCGCCGTGGCCGTCCCCGGCGCAAGCCGCATCAGCAGCAGGTCGTCGCGCTCCTCTTTGTAGAACCCGGCCCGGGCCGTCGCGAGCTCGACGCCGGTGATAGGCGCGATCGGCGGGAACGGGACCGCAAGCGGGGATACGAGAGAGGTCATTGCGTCTCGTTTGTGGGGGCGGGCGCTTCAGAGGAAGCGCCGGCCTGAGATGAGGCGGCCCCGGCTGACGCCAGGGCGCGGCGGGCCCGGGCGCGGGGTGGGTGAACCGGCGGCGCGACGGCGGCCGCGGCTGGGGCGGCCGGCGGCGACGATGACACGGCGGCTGGCGCCGACGACGCGGCGGCCGGCGCGGGCGCAGGAGCGGAAGCGGGCTCCGGCTCGGCGTTCTGCGAAGGGGCGGCCGGGCCGATCATGACCTTGATCTGGCTGTCGTGGCGTAGCCGTTTCAGGACATCGCGCACCTGCTCGTAGGTCAGGAAGTTGACGATCTCGGGCCGCGCGGCATCGAGCGAGATGGGCGTCTCCGGGCGGCGGTCCTCGAGCTTGAGCACGACCCAACCGGCGTCGCTCTGGAACGGGCCGACGATGTCGCCGACCTTGGTGTTCTTCAGCGCGTCTGCGTAGGTCGGCGGCAGCACGTCGGCGGTGAAATACCCAAGGTCGCCGCCGCTCAGGCGCGTCTGAGCGTCGATGGAGTGCTGCATGGCCAGCGTCTCGAACGCCCCGCCGCCGGCGAGCGCTTTCCTGACCGCCATCGCGTCCGCCTGCGAGGCGGTGACGATCTGGGCGGCGTGCATCTCTTCAGACTGGCCGGACGCCTGCACCTCATCCTGGTAGAGGGCGCGGATCGAGCTTTCGCTGACCGTCCGCTCGACCAGGTTTTCGACCAACATGTCGCCCAGGATGCGTTCGCGGGCGGCGGCCAGCCTGCGCCTGGTCTCCGGATCGTTGGCCAGGTTCTGCCGCACGGCCTCGGCGGCAAGCAGCTTCTCATCGATCAATTGGTCGAGCGCCTGGTGAAATGTGGGCGAGGAGATGTCGAGCGGTTCGCCCTCCCCGATCAACCCTTGCGTGACCGCCTCACGCTTGACGTCGGAGGCCCAAACGGTCTGGCCGTTTATGGCGGCGACCGCGGTGTCGCCGGGCTCGGGTGGATGCTGCGGTCCGCTCTGTCGCGCACAGGCGGCCAGCATCAGCGCCAGGCAGCCTATCGCGAACGCGAGGCGCAGGCACCCACATCCGCTCTTGCCTGACGCTGCGTCCATCGAGAATGGTGCTCGTGAAATGGCGAGGCCGCGCCTTACCGCCCGCACGCGCTCGCGCCTAGCCCCAATAAGAGGAACCCGTCGCGATGAAGTTCTACAACTCGGTCGGCCCCAATCCACGCGTGGTGAAGATGTTCATGGCTGAGAAGGGCCTCGACATACCGCGTGTCGAAGTGGACCTCATGGCCGGCGACAACCGGCGCGAGCCGCATCTCGCCAGAAACCCCGCCGGACAGATGCCGACTCTCGAGCTCGACGACGGCGTCTTCATTTCCGAAATCATTCCGATCTGCGAGTACCTCGAGGAAGTGCATCCGACCCCGCCCCTGATCGGCACGAACGCGGAAGAGCGCGCCATAACTCGCATGTGGACGCGGCGGATCGACCTCAACTACTGCGAGCCGGCGACGAATGGCTTCCGCTACTCGACGGGCCTGCGCCTCTTTGAAAGCCGTATGCGCGTGATGCCGCAGGCGGCCGACGACCTGAAGGCGCTGGCGGCGGAGAAGCTTGCGTGGCTTGACGGACTCGTGGGGTCGGGGCCTTTCGTCGTCGGCGACCGTTTCAGCCTGGCCGACATCCTGCTGTTCGTCTTTGTCGAGTTCGCCGGCCAGGTTGGCCAGCCGATGGATGCCGCGAACAAGAACCTCACAGCTTGGCGCGAGCGCGTCGCCGCCCGGCCGAGCGCGGCCGCCAGCGCCTAGGGTTCCGCGCAGCCACAGTTGCGCCGCGCTTTCCCTGTATTTCCAGGGCGGTGCGCGCCGTCGCGTTGACTTCGCGGGGGGTGCTGCTTAAGTCTCGCCCGGGCCAAACGAGCGGTGTTCGAACGGGCTTGGCGCGTTTCCGCAAGAGCCCGGCGCGGCCGACGCGCCGCCCGACTGCGTTGATCCGGAACCCCCCTAGAATGCTCGCCATCGCCAAGAAGCTGTTCGGCTCATCCAACGAGCGCAAGGTCAAGGCGATGGGGCCGCGGATCGCGCGGATCAACGCTCTCGAGCGTCAGTTCGAGGCGATGTCGGATGAGGACCTCTACCACCAGACGCAAGCGTTCCGCGCCCGCCTGGCGGCCGGCGAGACCCTGGAAGACCTCCTGGTCGAAGCGTTCGCCACCGTGCGCGAGGCCTCAAAGCGCACGGTCGGGCTGCGCCCCTACGACGTGCAGCTGGTCGGCGGGATCGTGCTGCACAACGGCGGCATCGCCGAGATGCGGACCGGGGAAGGCAAGACGCTGGTCGCCACCCTGCCGCTCTACCTGAACGCGCTCGCGGGCAAGGGCGTGCACCTGGTCACGGTCAACGACTACCTGGCCACGCGCGACGCCGAGTGGATGGGCCAGATCTACCGCTTCCTCGGCATGAGCGTGGGCGTGATCGTTAACGGGCTGACCACCGCCCAGCGGCAGAGCGCCTACCGCAGCGACATCACCTACGGCACCAACAACGAGTTCGGCTTCGACTACCTGCGCGACAACCTGGTCTATTCGACCGACGAGATGGTCCAGCGGGGCCACAACTTCGCGATCGTCGACGAGGTGGACTCGATCCTGATCGACGAGGCGCGCACGCCGCTGATCATCTCGGGCCCGACCGAGGATCGCTCGGAGTTCTACCGCACCATCGACAAGGTCGTGCTCGAGCTGATCGAGGACGAGGACGCCTACGATCACGACGAGAAGCAGAAGCAGGTCATGCTGACCGAGTACGGCTCGGAGAAGGTCGAAGACATGCTGGCGCAGGGCGGCCACCTGACCAGCGACACCGCCGGCCTGTACGATCCGGCCAACATCTCGATCGTCCACCACATCAACCAGGCGTTACGCGCCAACAAGCTCTACCAGCGCGACCGCGACTACATCGTCAAAGACGGCGAGATCATCCTGATCGACGAGTTCACCGGCCGCATGATGACCGGCCGGCGGCTGTCCGAGGGCCTGCACCAGGCGATCGAGGCGAAGGAAGGGGTCACCATCCAGCCAGAGAACCAGACCCTGGCCTCGGTCACCATCCAGAACTACTTCCGCCTCTACGGCAAGCTCTCCGGCATGACCGGCACCGCCGCCACCGAGGCGCAGGAGTTCGGCGACATCTACAAGATGGACGTTGCCGAAATCCCGACCAACCGACCCGTCCGGCGGACCGACCACGACGATGAGGTCTATCGCACCGAGAAAGAGAAGTACGGCGCCATCATCGAGCAGATCGAGGACTGCTACGTGCGCGGCCAGCCCGTCCTGGTCGGCACGGTCTCGATCGAGAAGTCGGAAGCGCTGTCGGCCTTGCTCGAGAAGCACAAGTTCGAGCACGAGGGCAAATCAAGGACCGGCATTCCGCACCAGGTGCTGAACGCGCGCTACCACGAGCAGGAAGCCTTTATCGTCGCCGACGCGGGCGTGCCCGGCTCGGTCACGATCGCCACCAACATGGCCGGTCGCGGCACCGACATTCAGCTTGGCGGCAACGTCGACATGCGCGTCGAGCGCTGGCGGCTTGAGCAGCGAGGCCTCGGCATAGAGGTGACGCACGCCGAGGCTTTGAAGCGGCGCAGCGAGATCGAGGCCGAGATCTCCGACAAGAAGCGGGCGGCGATAGACGCTGGCGGACTTTACGTTCTGGGCACGGAACGTCACGAGAGCCGGCGCATCGACAACCAGCTGCGCGGCCGCACCGGCCGCCAGGGCGACCCGGGCGTCTCCAAATTCTTCCTCTCCTGCGAGGACGACCTCCTGCGCATCTTCGCCGGCGAGCGGCTGGACTCGATCATGCGCACCTTCGGCGTCCAGGAAGGCGAGGCGATCACCCACCGCTGGCTGAACGGCGCAATCGCCACCGCCCAGCGCAAGGTCGAGCAGCGCAACTACGAAATGCGCAAGAACCTGCTCAAGTACGACGATGTCGTGAACGACCAGCGCAAGGCGGTGTTCGAACAGCGCCAGGAGTTCATGGAGGCGACGGACCTGTCCGAGGTCGCCGTCGAGATGCGCCACGATGCCATCGACGACGTCGCACAGCGCCACATGCCGCCCAAGAGCTACGCCGAGCAGTGGGACATCGAGAGCCTGGACGAGCGGCTGCAGGATCTGCTGGGCCTCACACTGCCGCTTGCCGACTGGGCGAAGGAAGAGGGCATCGCGCCCGACGACGTCGAGGCCCGCATCATCGCCGCCGCCGACGCGCGCGCGGCCGAGCGCGAGCAGCTGATCGGCTCGGAGCAGCACCGCAACATCGAAAAGCACTTCCTGCTGCAGATGATCGACATGCACTGGCGCGAGCACATGATGCACCTCGATCACCTGAAGAACGTGATCGGGCTGCGCGGCTATGGCCAGCGCGATCCGCTGAACGAGTTCAAGACCGAGGCCTTCTCGCTGTTCGAGAAGCTGCTCGCCGACCTGCGGCAAAGCGTGACGCGGTGGCTGCTGACCGTGGAGTTCCGCTTCGAGGAGCCGCCGGCGCCGGTCCAGGCCCCGGCCGCCACCAGCCTCGTCGAGGTGCATGTCGACCCGTTGACCGGCCAGAACGAGCGCGAGCCGGCGATGGCGGCTGCCGCCATGGCCGCCGGCGGCGCCCAGGCGGCGGCCCTGCCGGCCTCGGCTCTGCCCGATCGCTGGGAGCGCACCAGCCGCAATGCCCCCTGCCCCTGCGGCTCAGGCAAGAAGTTCAAGCACTGCCACGGGGCGCTGGTCTAAGGCCGCCAGTCGCCTAGGTTCTGTACCCATAAAGCTTGAGGATGGTGACGAAGCTTGATTCAAGGCTGCCGAAAGGAGCCTTGATATGGCGAGGTATGACTTATCGGAGGTGGAGTGGCGGCTGATCGAGCCGCTGCTGCCGAACAAGCCGCGTGGTGTGGCCCGGGTCGACGACCGGCGGGTGATCAACGGCATCTTCTATGTGCTGCGAACCGGCTCGCCCTGGCGAGACCTGCCGGACCGCTACGGCCCCTACACGACCGTCTACAACCGCTACAACAGGTGGGCGAAGGCCGGCGTGTGGTTGCGCATCTTCGAGACGCTGGCGGCCAAGTCGCCACAGTCGATGCATTTGATCGACAGCTCGATCATCCGGGCCCACCAGCACGCCGCGGGCGGAAAAAAGGGGGCCCGGATCACGCCATTGGCCGTTCTCGTGGAGGACTGAGCACCAAGATCCACGCCGTCGTCGACCAGGACGGTCTGCCGGTGCGGTTGCTGCTCTCGCCTGGCCAAGCCTCCGATATGACAGCCGTGCCGCAGCTGCTGGCCGGGTTGCCGATCCCAGCCACCGTCGTCGCTGATCGAGGCTACGACAGCAACGCCGTCATCGACCTGATCCGTCGCTCCGGCGCCGAACCCAGCATCCCGAGCACCTCGCAGCGCTCCATCCGCCGCTCCGTCGACATCGCAATCTACCGGCGTCGTAACCTCGTCGAGCGCTTCTTCTGCAAACTCAAACACTTCCGGCGCGTCGCCACCCGCTTCGACAAGCTGGCGCGAAACTTCCTCGCCGCCGTCCTGATCGCGTCGACCAGGCTATGGCTTAGAGCTTATGAGTCCACAACCTAGGCCGGGATCGGGCCGACCGGGGAGCGCCAGTTCTTAGGGTCGATGGGTTCGAAACCGCTGACGGAGAGGGCGCTCTCACTCGGCGCGCAGAGCATATTCAGGCTGACCGAGCCGTTGAACACGTCGCCCTGGGCGCGGTTGAAGTTGTCGCGGCTGAACAGCGGCGCTACGTGCCAATATTGGGCGTAGCCAAGGCTATCGATCAGCGCGATCAGGTTCGCTTGCTGGCTCGCGCGATCATTCTCCACATAGAGCAGCGGCCGGTAGCGGGCGATGGTCTGGCGCGCTCCCGCTATCACCTCGGCCTCGAAACCCTCTACATCGATCTTTAGAAACGAGCAGGCGGGCAGGGCGAGGTCGTCGATGGCCACGACCCGGGTGGGCTGGCCCGCTTCCCAATCCGAAGCCGCCGTCTCCGATGTCGTCCGTATGCTGACGGAGCCAAAATTGTATCGACTCCCATAGTCGATCGGTGGGATCAGCGCCGTTCCCGCCACGGCGCCGACCGCATCTGGGAAGGCGAGCGCGTTGGTCACGCCGTTCATCACCAGGTTGGCGCAGAGCAACTGGAAGACCCGCTGCTGGGGCTCGAAGGCGAGCAGTGGCCCGGGAGCGCAGGCGCGGGCGAGCATGACCGAGTGGGCTCCGATGTTGGCTCCGGCCTCGACCACGGTCATCCCCGGCCGGACGACCTGGCGGAAGAGATCGACCTCGTCGTGGCCGTACTCGCCGTAGAGCTGCATCGAGCGGGTGATGTAGGCGTCGCCGGCCAGAGCGAACATCGGTCCGTGGCGCGTAGCGACCATGACTGTGTCGCTCACGCCGCGCTCCGTTCGCCAAGCCGCTGGACCAGCTCCGAGGCGAAGGCGGACAGCGAATCGTCGCGGGCGCCCATGATCACGATGCGGTCGCCGGGCCGCGCGCCGGCGAGAAGCCGCTCACCGCAGGCGTCGCGGTCGCTAAGCGCGGCAGCGTTCAGGCCCCGCCGATCGAGCGCGTCGGTGATGTCGCGGCTGCTCACGCTGCGATCGGTGGTCCCGCCGAAGTAGACGGGCTCGGGCATGAGGAGGACGTCGGCCGGCGCCAGTTTCTGGGCGAACGTCTCGACAAGCGCCTCACGGAGCATCCGCAGCGGCCCGAAACCGTGCGGCTGGAACATCAGAAGCAATCGGCCCGGGAAGGCATGCAGCGTGTCGAGCGTGGCGGCGATCTTGTCGGGGTTGTGCGCAAAGTCGTCGATCACCGTAACGCCGCCCGCTTCGCCGACGACCTCGAGCCTGCGGCGGATGCCGGTGAAACTCGCCAGCGCCTGGGCCGCCTGCGCGAGGCTCACGCCGCAGGCTTGCGCGGCGCCCAGCGCCGCTAGCGCGTTCGACAGGTTGTGCCGACCGGGGACCATCAGGTCCACATGGACCGTCTCGCCCGAGGCGCGCGCGGTCACCGGAAACGCAACGCCTGCCGGGCGCAGGCGCGGCGGGCCGGCCACAAGGCCGGCGGACGGATCGTCGAGGCTGTAGGTAATGGCGCCTCCACCGCCCGCGCCCGTGACCAGCGCGCGCGTCTCGGCGTTGTCGAGATTGAGCACGGCCGTCTCGGCGCCGGCGACGAAGGCGCGAAAGAGGTTTCTGAGCTCGTCCATCGACTTGTGGTCGAGCGAGATGTTGTTGACGACGGCGATCTTGGGCCTGAACAGCGCGATGGAGCCGTCGCTCTCGTCGACCTCGGCGACAAACGCCTCGCCCGATCCGGCGCGGGCGCTGGCGAATGGGACCTTCGCCGAGACGAAGTTCCGCATCTCGGCGCCGTTGACGATGGTCGGGTCGCGTCCTGTCGCGGTCAGGATCCAGCCGATCATGCCCGTCGTGGTCGATTTGCCGCTGGTTCCGGCGACACCGACGCCGAGCTGGCTCGCATCGAACAGCTGCGCGAGCAGCGCGGCGCGCGTGACGATCGGAACGCCGAGGCGGCGCGCGGCCTGGACGTCGGGAATGGACTCCTCGACTGCCGTCGACACGACGAGGGTCTGCTCGGCGCGAGTGATCCCGCTCCCATCCTGCGGGTTCAGACGCACGCCATGCCCCCGCAGGAAGTCGAAACGGGCAAGGTTGCGCCCCTGGTCGAGGGCGCGGTCGGAACCCTCGACCACGCCGCCCAGCGATTGGACGATGAGCGCCAAGGGCGTCATGCCGCTGCCGCCAACGCCGCAGAAGAAGTAGGCTTGGCCCGGAATCATCGTCGGACCCTGGTGTGCTCGATCTGAGGTTCGCCAGAATTGGGATCGGGCGGAGAGCGAACTTCAGATCGGAAAAGCACACTAGAAAACATGACCTTGCTAGTGTCCTTATCGATTCCGAAGTTCGCCCGAACTCGCCATGGGCCCCGGCGAACTTCGGAATCGGGACACTAGGGTGGCGGCCGGGGCGAAGGCAACCGCGACCCTCAATCTGTGGGAGTTTGAAGGCTTGGCGGCAAAGCCATTTCGGATCGGCGTGGTGGCGACGGCCTCGCGCATGTCGCCAGAGGTCGCAGATAAGGTCTGTAGCATCGCCGCCGCACGTTATCCCGCCGACGCCGTGGGTCTCATCTTCCACCCCGACACGCTCGTCCGCTCCGGCCACTTCGCGGGTGGCGATGCGACGCGGGCGCGGGCCTTCCTCGAGATGGCCAACGATCCAGCGATCGACGCCGTCTGGATCGCGCGCGGCGGCTATGGCTCCGGGCGAATAGCGGAGACGGTTCTCGCCGGGTTGACGGACGTCGCGCGGGCCAAGGCCTACCTGGGCTACAGCGACGCGGGCGCGCTGCTAGGCGCGCTCTATCGCGCGGGGCTGCGGGGCGCCGCGCACGGTCCGGTCGCCCAGGACGTGCTCAGACCCGGCGGCGAAGCCGCGATCCTACGCGCGCTGGCCTGGCTGGTCGATCGCGACCCGGCGACGCTGGAGCCCAGTCTCAGACCCGGCCAAAAGGCCGCGGCCTACAACCTGATCGTGCTTAGCCAGCTGATTGGAACGGCCATGGAGCCCGACCTGAGCGACCACGTTCTGATGCTGGAGGAGGTGTCGGAGGCGATGTACCGCATCGATCGGTCCTTCCTGCACATCACCTCGACCCCGAATATCCGCCGCGTCGCCGGCATCCGCCTTGGTCGCTGCAGCGACATTCCGCCGAACGATCCGGACTTCGGCATGACGGCGCAAGAGGTCGCGCGTTTTTGGTGCGCGCGGTCCGGCATCCCATGGTTGGGCGTGGCCGACATCGGCCATGACGCCGACAACAAGATCGTCCCCTTTGGCGGGACTGGCTGAAGCCCTTAGAGCCCGCGCCAGTTGCCGTGGAAGCCGAAGGGGACCCGTCCGGGGAGCTGGGCCAGCGCGACCGGACCGCCCGCGATGTCCTGCGCTTCGAACACGGCGAAGTCGCTGCGGTCCTCAGCGCCCCGGTAGACCAGCGCCAAGAGCCAGCCGTCGCCCTCGTCAGCGTCATCGCGGCGCGGCGCGAACACCGGCTCGCCGGGCGCGTCGCCGGCCGGGAAGGTGAAGATCGACCGCTTGCCCGAAGCATGGTCGACATGGGCGATGGAGTCGAAGCGGATGTCGCGCGCGCCGCAGCTGTTGGCGGCGAACCACCCGTGCCGGTAAGGCAGCCCAGAGAAGCGCTCGTCGAAGCGCGGGAACTCGCCCGGGGTGTCATCGAGCGGCTCGCAAACGATTGCGTTCGACGCGCCGGCGAGGTCGAAGGTCCAGCGGACCAGAGTGGCATCCGAGCGCTGCGGCGCTGAGCCGTCGACGCCAGGGAACAGCGGCGGTCGCTCGTAGGCCATCACGTCGGCGATGATGCGATCACCGGCCTCCCAGGCGTTCATCGGATGGAAGACGTAGCAGGGATCCGTCTCGAACCACCGCAGCGTCTCGACGCCGGCCTCGCGTCGCATGACTTCGACGTGGCTGCCCTTGTCGGGCTGCCAGGCGAACGCCGGGCCGCCCGCCATGGCTCGCGGCAGGCTGCCCGTAAGCGGCAGGATCGGGAAGAGCGCATGCCGCTCGGTGACCAGGAAGTCGTGCACCATGCTCGAGAACGGCGCTTTGAAATCGTCGCGGCGGACGACGCTGCCCCCAGCGTCGGTGACGCCGTAGGACACTGTGGCGCTGAGAGGACTGCCGACGCCGTAGGCGAACCAGACCATCTCGCCCGTCTTCGGATCGATCTTCGGATGGGCGGTGACATTGCCGCGATAGCCTTCGACGTAGCCGAGCGTCTCGAGCGTCTCGGGATCCATCGCCGTCGGTGCGTGGCCCTCTTCGAGCGCGAGCAGCCGGCCCGCGTGCCAGACGATGTTGGTGTTGGCGACGCCGCCGTCCTGGCCGGCGGCGGAGGGATCCGCCGCGCGCGGGTCGAACCCGCCGAACAGCGCCCGCCCCGCAGCATGCTCCAGCCGCCACTTCGGCGTGCGGACATATCGGTTCCGATAGCGGACCCGACCATCCTCGAGGAAGAAGGCGTGGACCATGCCGTCGCCCGAGAACCAGTGGTACTGGCCGCGGGGCTCGAATTGCGGATTTGGGCCGTTGCGATAGAACACGCCGTTCAACTCGCGCGGAAGACGGCCGCGGACCTCCAGGTCCATGGCAACTTCGTGGTGCACCGGTGAAAAATTGCCGCTTAGGTATGGGTTTACCGGCTGCGCTCCGTCCATGACCCAATCCTACGAATTCTGCAATATTTACGATGTAAATTTATCGCCTAAAGCGATAGGCTTAGGCAAGAGGCAATTTTCCACCGGGGCCGGGAGCCAGTGCCAAGGTCGCTTTCCCCTTCAGAAGTCGAGGTTTTTCGCAATCGGCTGATCGCCGTCGCGGAACGACTCTTTGCCGAGCACGGTCCCGCCGGCGTCAGCATGCGTCACCTGGCCGAGGCGCTGAACGTCAGTGTCATGACGCCCTATCGCTACTTTAGCGACAAGGATGAGATCCTGGCGGCGGCGCGCGTCTCGGGCTTCGACCGATTCGCCGATGCGCTGGAAGCGGCTCACCTGGCGGCCGAAGATTGCGCCGACGCGGCGCGCGCCGTTGCCGACGCCTATCTCCGGTTCGCCTTCGAAAACCCCGCGGCCTACAAGCTGATGTTCGATCTCAGCCAGCCGGGCGAGGCGGACTATCCGGACCTCGCCCGCGCCGCCGCCCGCGCGCGCGTCATCATGGGCGCCTACATCACGAATCTGCGCGACGCCGGCCTCCTCGCCGGCGAGCCCGAGATCGTCGCGCACGTGTTCTGGGCGGCCT
Organism: uncultured Alphaproteobacteria bacterium; assembly: GCA_963794315.1. GTDB lineage: Bacteria > Pseudomonadota > Alphaproteobacteria > Caulobacterales > Caulobacteraceae > Poindextera. The sequence continues at coordinate 1,483,100 of CAWCDF010000002.1, read as the reverse complement.
TCCATGGTCTGGTGGTCCTGAGGCTTGCCGACAAGATCGCTCCCGACCTCGACTTCGAACATCTCTGGCGCGAGCTCGCGCGCACTCTCACCGCTGGATTCGCCCCGCTCGCCCCTCCAAGCGAACCGTCGGCGCCGAATCTCAGTCTATTTGCCGCGTAGGAGGACCGACACCCGGTGCCCAAATCACTGTCCCAAACCGAAATCGACGACTTCAGAACGCGGTTGATCGCCGTCGCCGAGCGCCTTTTCGTAGAACAGGGCCGAGACGCGGTCAGCATGCGTCAACTCGCGCAGGCGCTCGGCGTCAGCGTCATGACGCCATACCGCTACTTCAAGGACAAGGACGACATCCTGGCCGCCACCCGCGCCTCGGGCTTCGACCGCTTCGCCGAAGCGCTGGAGACGGCCTACGACTCCGTCAACGACCCGGTGCAGCGCGCCCGGATGGTGGGCGACGCCTACCTGAAATTCGCCTTCGAGAACCCGTCCGCCTACCGGCTGATGTTCGACCTCACCCAGCCGAACGAGGAGAACTACCCGGAGCTTGCGCGGGCCGGCGAGCGCGCGCGCAAGACAATGAGCGCGTATGTCGAGTGCCTGCTGGGCGCCGGCCAGCTTGTCGGCGAGCCGGACATCATCGCCCACGTCTGCTGGGCGGCGATCCACGGGCTCGTGGTCTTGAAGCTGGCCGACAAGATCGCGCCTCACATCGGCTTCGATCGCCTGTGGCAAGAGATGCAGCGCGCGTTGAACGTCGGCTTCGGGCCACAGAACCGCTTGACCGCCGCCGCGTGAGGGCCTTCAGCCTTGGCTGAAGTCTTACGCGGAGCACGGCATGAGCCAGACACGTTCCTTCGCCGTCGAATGGTCGGCGTCCGACGTCGACAAGATGCTTGCCGCGGTGCGCGCCTACCCGTGGCCGATCGCGCCTGAGGGCGACAACGGTTGGGCTTACGGCTGCGACGCAGCGTTCCTGAGATCGCTCTGCGCCTATTGGGCCGACGGCTACGACTGGCGCGCCGCCCAAGCCGAGCTGAACCGCTTCCCGCAGCACATCGCGCGCGTCGAGGACTTCGACATCCACTTCGTCCACGTGGCCAGCGAGGCGCCGGGCAAGCGGCCGCTGCTGATCAGCCACGGCTGGCCCGGCAGCCACTACGAGTTCTGGGGCGTTATCGAGAAGCTGGCGTACCCGAGCCGTTTCGGGGGAAGCGCGGCCGACGCCTTCGACGTCGTTGTCCCATCCCTGCCCGGTTTCGGATTCTCGTCGAAACCGAAGCGACCGGTCGGCCAGCGGCTCACCGCGCGCCTGTTCAACGCTCTGATGACCGACGTGCTCGGCTATGACCGCTATCTGGCCCAGGGCGGCGACTGGGGGGCGATGATCACCTCCTGGCTGGGCTTCGACCACGCCGCGCACGCGCGCGCCATCCATCTCAACATGCTGGGCTTTCGCCCGCGCGGCGGCCCCGAGGGAGATATCGAGGTGGCCTGGGCGGCGAGCAACGCGGCCGTCACGCAGATGTTCAGCGCCTATCTGCAGCTGCAGATCACCCGGCCGCAGTCGATCGCCTGGATGGGCGCGGGCAACCCGGTCGGCCAGTGCGCCTGGATCGTCGAGCGCTTCCACGACTGGTCCGACCTGCGCGCCAAGCCGTTCGAGGCGGTCTATTCCAAGGACCAGCTGCTGACGAACGTGATGCTCTATGTGATGACCGGGTCGTTCACGACCGGGGCCTGGTACTATCGCGGCCTGGTCGAGGAAGGCGGGCTAGCGGCCCTGCAAGGTCAGCGCTGCGAGACGCCGACGGCGTTCGCGGCCTTCGGCGGCGAGACCTACACCACCCCGCCGCCGCGCACCTACGGCGAGCGAGCCTACAATATCACCCGCTGGACCGAGCTGCCGCGCGGCGGCCATTTCGCGGCGATGGAGGAGCCTGACCTCTACGTCGATGAGGTGCGCGCTTGGGCCAAGGAGCAGCCGCCCGCATGAGCGCACGCTACGACTTCGCCTCCGACAATGTCGTCGGCGCCATGCCGGAGGTGATGAGCGCGCTGGCGCAGGCGAACGAGGGGGCGGTCACCGGCTACGGCGGCGACGCGATCAGCGCGCGTGCGGCCGACCTCGTGCGCGAGCTGCTCGACGCCGACGCCGAGGTGCGCTTCACCGCGTCCGGCACCGCGGCCAACGCCCTGGCGCTCGCCGCCCTCGCCGGCCCGCACGAGGCCGTGCTCTGCCACGAGCATAGCCACATCGCCACCGACGAGGCCGGCGCGCCGGGGTTCTTCTCGGCCGGCGCCGGCCTGATCACGCTGCCGGGGGCGGCGGGACGCATTGACCCGAACGCGCTGGGCGACATCCTGGCCCAGCCGGACGTCTCCTATCGCCAGTCGCCGGCGGCGCTGTCGCTCACCAACGCGACCGAGTTCGGCGCCGTCTACGCCGAAGCGGACCTCGCCGCGCTCACACGCATGGCGAAGGCGCGCGAGGTGAAGCTGCATCTGGATGGCGCGCGGCTCTCCAACGCTGTCGCCGCCGGCTTCGATATCAAGAGCCTGCCGCGGCTCGGCATCGATATCGCCGTTCTCGGCGGCACGAAGGCGGGCTCGACGCCCAGCGAGGCCGTCGTCTTTCTCGACAAGAGCCTGACCCGCCGCCTCGACGCCCGGCTGAAGCACGCCGGCCATCTGGTCTCCAAGGCGCGCTTCCTTTCGGCGCCCTGGATCGGGATGCTGGAAGGCGGCGCCTGGACTGTGCGCGCCGCCCACGCCAACGCCATGGCCCGACGGTTGGCCGAGCTGATGCCATTTCAGCTGACCTACCCGGTCGAGGCGAACGGCGTCTTCGTGACCATGGACGACGCGGCGCTTAAACGCCTGCGCGAGGCCGGTTGGTTCGTCTATCGCTTCCTGGACGGCAGCGTGCGCTTCATGTGCTCGTGGGCGACGACCGCTGAAGCCGTCGACGAGCTGGGCGCCGCACTCGCGGCGATCGCTTGAGCCCGCCTGAAGGAGGCGGTGTTCTCTTCGTCGGCAGCGCCTCGCTGGCCCGGACGCCGATGGTCGCCGCTCTGACGATCGGGAACGGCCGGACCTGGTGAGCCTCTCGGGCTGCTAGGCGCCGCAGGCGCTTGATCATCGCTCGGAAACGGCTCAGCTATGGGTCAAGGCTGGTCGATGGAGATGCTGAGATGGTTCCACGTTTGAAGCGGGGCCGCCGCTTGGGCGTGCGTGGGCTGGCCGCGACTGCCGTTGCGCTGGCCGCCGGGGGCGGGTTCAGCGCGGCGCTGCTAACGCCTCCGCCCGCCGACGCGCAGGCGCCGGTTTCGATCAACGAGGCCAACGCCAATGGCGATAAGGCCTTCCAGGCCAACGACTACGCCACCGCGCTGCGCTGGTATGTCGTCGCCGCCGACCAGGGCGACGCGAGCGCCCAGTACAACGCCGGCTGGATCTACGACAACGGCGGCGGCGGAGTCACCCAGGACTACGGCGCGGCGCTGCGCTACTACATCCTGGCGGCGAACCAGGGCAACGCCGGCGCGCAAAACAACCTTGGCGAGTTCTACTACTACGGCCACGGGGTGGCCGTAGACCTTCCCACCGCGGCGCACTGGTACAGTCTGGCCGCCGCGCAAGGCGAGCAGAACGCAGAGTTCAACATCGGCTGGATGTACGCCCATGGCGAAGGCGGCCTGCCGAAGGACCTCGCCACCGCCCGCAGCTGGATGCAGAAGGCGGCCGATCAGGGCAAGGACGACGCCAAGAAGTGGCTGCTGTTCGCCGACGCGACGGCGAAGGCCGACGCGGCCTACGACGCCAAGGATTACGCGACCGCGCTCAAGTGGTACCTGGTCGCAGCCGACCAAGGCGATGAAGGTTCACAGTACTCCGCCGGCTTGATCTATGATACTGGCGGCAATGGCGTGAACCAGGACTACACGATGGCGTTGAAGTACTATACACTGGCCGCCAACCAAGGAGACTCCGACGCAGAGAACAATCTCGGCGAGATTTACTACTATGGCCATGGCGTGCCGGTCGACTACGGGACCGCCGCAGGCTGGTACCGTCAGGCCGCAGCGCAAGGCGAGATGAATGCCGAGTTCAACCTCGGCTGGCTTTACGCCCACGGTCAAGGCGTACCGCAGGACATGGCTACGGCCCGGATGTGGATGCAGAAGTCCGCCGATCAGGGCAAGGACGACGCCAAGGACTGGCTCAAGCAGAACCCACAGTAGGGACGGGGCGGCGGCGGCCGCCGCGCGGGACCTACGCCATGCCGACGCGGCCGATCGCATAGAAGCGGTCGGCCCGCTGCTTGCGCAGCGCATCGGGCGAAAGCTCAAGCAGCGCGGCCAGCTCCTGCTGGACGGCATCGCCGACCGCGGCGATCGCGGCCCTCGGGTCGGCATGCGCGCCACCTGCCGGCTCCTCGATGATGCGGTCGATGATGCAATAGCCGATCAGGTCCTGAGCGGTGATCTTCATCGCCGTCGCCGTCTTCGGCGCGGCGTCGCGGTCGCGGAAGATGATCGAGGCGGACGCCTCCGGCGAAGCGACCGAATACACCGAGTGCTCCAGCATGAGCACCTTGTTCGCCGCGGCGATAGCCAGCGCTCCGCCCGAGCCGCCCTCCCCAGTCACCGTGGCGACCATCGGTTGGCCGAGCGTCAGGCATCGCTCCAGCGAGCGCGCCATGGCCTCGGCCTGGCCGCGCTCCTCGGCGCCGACGCCGGGATAGGCGCCGGCCGTGTCGACAAAGCTGACGACCGGAAGTTGGAAACGGTCGGCGAGGTCCATCAACCGCACGGCTTTGCGATAGCCCTCGGGCCGGGCCGCGCCGAAGTTGTGCTTGATGCGGGTCGTGGTGTCGTGGCCCTTCTCGTTGCCGAGCACCACCACCGCGGCGCCGCGAAAGCGGCCAAGCCCGCCGACGATCGCTTGGTCATCGCCATATTTGCGGTCACCCTTAAGCTCGACGAAGTCGTCGATCAGGCCAGCGATGTAGTCGACGCAGTGCGGCCGCTCAGGGTGGCGGGCGACCTGGGTCTTTTGCCAAGTGTCGAGATGTGCGTAGGCCTCGCGGCGCATGCGCGCCGCTCGTTCGCGCAGCGCGTCGATCTCGGTCCCGAACGAGCCCGCGCCCGCCTCCTCCGAGAGTTTCGACAGCTCCTCGATCTTGGCTTCGAGTTCTGCGATCGGCCGCTCGAAGTCCAGATAATGCGCGGCCATCGAACCCCTTGCCCGCCGCCCCTCGGCGAAAGCCGGCGAAATTAGGCGCAAGGCCGCCCGCGAGCAAGGCGCGCGGCTCGAGCGTCTGCTAGAAGAATGCGGGACGATCAAGGAAGGGAGCGCCATGTACTGCGAAGCGATCACCGAGTTCGGCAAGCCGCTGCAGAGGATCGAGGGGCCGACGCCGGAGCCGAAGGGGACCGAGGTCCTGGTGCGCGTCGAGCACTGCGGCGTCTGCCACTCCGACGTCCACATCCACGAAGGCTTCATCGGGTTGGGCGGGCAGGCGAAGCTGCCGCTCGGCCTGCCGCTGCCGCACACGCTGGGGCACGAGGTGGCCGGCGAGGTGGTCGCGCTCGGCCCGGATGCGAGCGGCGTGAAGGTCGGCGACCACCGCGCGCTCTACTCCTGGATCGGCTGCGGGACTTGCGCGAGCTGCCTGCGCGGCGAGGAGAACTATTGCAACCGGCCGCGCAACCTGGGCTGCTCGGCGGGCACGCCCGGCGGCTACGCGAGCCACGTCATGGTCCCGCATCCGCGCTACCTGATCGACTATGGCAACACGCCGCCGGCGCTGGCGGCGACCTACATGTGCTCGGGCCTGACCGCGTACGGCGCGATCAACAAGGTTCCGGAGCTTGGGCCGGACGACGATGTGCTGATCATCGGAGCCGGCGGCGTCGGCATGATGGGCATCGAGTTCGCCAAGCACCGCTTCGGCAGAGGTCCGCTGGTGGCCGATATCGACGACGGTCGCTTGCAGGCGGCGATGGGGGCGGGCGCGAAGGCCGTCTACAACACCAAGGATCCCGAAGCGGTCGGCAAGCTGATGGCCGACACCGGCGGCGGCGCGCTTGGCGTCGTCGATTTCGTGGGCTCGGAAGCGACGTTCGCGTTCGGGACCCAGACCGTGCGGCGGGGCGGCAGGGTGGTGATCGTTGGCCTGTTCGGCGGCGCCATGGGCATGCCGATCCCGATGTTCCCGCTCCGCGCGCTCACCATCGGTGGCTCGTACGTGGGCTCCCTGGCCGAAGCCGAGGCGATGATGGCGCTGGTGCGCGACGGCAAGATCGACCCGATCCCCGTGCGCGAGGTCCCGCTCTCGTCGGCGAACCAGGTTCTGGAGGACCTGAAAGCCGGCAACGTGGTCGGCCGGGTGGTGCTGGTTCCGTAGCGGCGGGCCGTTGTCGGACACGCCGCCAGGGCCGATCCTCGAACGCGCAAGCGCGGTGCTCGGTTGGACCCCGACCGCCTGGCGGCGCGTACACGGCGGCTATACGCCGGCGGCGCGCTACGTCGGCGCCGCGGGGTCCGAGCGGTGCTTCCTCAAGGTGGCGACGAACGCGATCACCCGCGACATGCTGCGCCGCGAGGCCAACGCATACGCAGTCATCGAGGGGCCCTTTGTTCCGCGCTTCATCGGCTGGGACGACGACCCTGAAGCGCCCCTGCTGCTGATCGAGGACCTGAGCGAGGCGATCTGGCCGCCGCCCTGGACCCCGCCGATGGTCGATCAGGTGCGCTTGCAGATCGCCGCCATGCATCGCTGTTCGCCGCCGCTGCCCCGCGCTTCGGCCGCCAGCGCCGAAGCGGTCGGCGGCTGGTCGGCGGTCGCGGCGAACCCGAAGGCGTTCCTGGCGCTCGGTCTGGCCTCGCCTGCTTGGCTGGACGCCGCGTTGCCGGATCTGGTCGACGCTGAAGGGACTTGTGAGATCGACGGCGTGGCGCTGACGCACTTCGATCTCCGAAGCGACAACATCTGCATCGCCGCGACGGGGCCAAAGTTCATCGACTGGGCTGAGGCCCGGCGGGGCAACCCGGCGCTAGACCTGGGCGCATGGCTGCCCAGCCTCGTACTCGAGGGCGGCCCGGAGCCGGAGGCGCTGCTGCCCGGCCATCCGGAGGTCGCGGCGCGGATCTCGGGTTATTTCGCCGCCCGCGCCGGCTTGGCGAACATTCCCGAAGCGCTGCGCGTGCGGTCGATCCAGCGGGCGCAGCTGACCACCGCGCTCCCCTGGGCCCAACGCGCGCTCGGGTTGCCGACGATCAGCTGACGGGCGGATGAGAGCTCTTTTCACCAGCGCTACTGCCTGCTAGAATGAATGACTCATTCATTCATCTCTGGGGCGAACGACCAATGGAACGCTTGAAGCCTGCCGACCTCGCTCAGGCCCGCAGGGTCGAGATCACGGCCGCCGCGACCCAGCCCCCGGCCGCTTCGCGCATCCTCTTCGTCGACAACGTCCGCTGGGTGATGATCCTGCTCGTGCTCAGCATGCATGCCGCGGTCACCTACAGCCCGTTCGGCAGCTGGTACTATCGCGAGCACCCGGCGATCGGCATGGCCGGCACGCTGTTCTTCGCGACCTATCAGGCCGTGCTGCAGGGGTTCTTCATGGCCCTGCTTTTCTTCGTCGCCGGCTACTTCGTTCCGAAGTCCTATGATGCGAAGGGCGCAGGATCGTTCCTGGGCGGCCGGCTGTTCCGGCTCGGCCTGCCGACACTACTGTTCGTCGCCCTTATCGGGCCCCTCACCGAATACCTGGTCCATCCCTGGCCGCTGCAATCGTTCGGGCGCGAGCTGTCCGGCTACGTGCTGCGGGGCGAATTCCTCAGCGGCACGGGGCCGCTGTGGTTCTGCGCCGCGCTTCTGGTCTTCTCGGCCGCCTATGCAGCGGTGAGGGCGGCCGTAAGCGCCCCGAGACCGATGTCCGGCGGCAGCCGCATCGATGTGGTCGGCGTGTTGCTCGCCGTGCAGGCCATCGCGCTGGCGACCTTCCTGACGCGACTCGTCTTTCCGGTCGGCTCCTCGATCCTGAACATGCAACTTTGCTACTTTCCGTCCTACCTCATCATGTTCGCCGCCGGAGTCGCCGCCAGCCGCCATGACTGGATCAGGACCGTGACCGATCGCTTTGCCTGGACCACCGCCGCCGCGTGCGTGGGTGCGGCGATGCTGATGTGGCTGCCGTTGCTCGTACTCGGCGGCGCGCTGCACGGCCGGACCGCGGCGCTCATGGGCGGCCCCACCTGGCAGAGCGCCGGCATGAGCCTGTGGGAAGCACTGATCTGCATCGGCATGAGCTTCGCCGTGCTGGCCGCGTTCCGCGCCTGGGTCTCGCAGCAGGGCCGGTTCATGAAGTTCATGTCGGACAACGCATTCGCCGTCTACGTCGTCCACGCGCCGATCCTAGTGGCGCTCGGGCTGGCGCTTGCGCCCCTCGCCCTGGCGCCGGTCGCAAAGTTCGTCCTGCTCTGGGCGCTAGGCGCTGTGGTCTCGTTCGGCGTCGCGGCGCCGATCGCGCGTCGGCTGCCCTTGGTTGGACGCATCCTTTGACCGCCATCGCCGCGCCGGAGCGAAGCCGCAAGGGCGCGGACCGCACGCAGGAGGTCGCCGGCGCCGCGCTGGCCGCCTTCTGCAGCGGAGGCTATCGGTTGACCCAGATCGCGCACGTGAGCGAGCGGTTGGGCGTCTCGGTGGGCTCGATCTACCGCACGGTCGAGAGCAAGGAGGCCCTGTTCCACCTTGCCGTCCTCGAAGCGACCGGCGCGCTGCCTGCCACCCACCTCGACCTCCCGCTCAAAGTGTCAGGCGTGCGTGAGAGCGCCGAGCATCTGCGCCGCGTCGCGGCGCTCGACCGCCTCTGGTCGACGCTGCAGGAGGCCAATGCCCACGCCGCGCCGGCCGACGTTAGGGCCGAAGCGGAGGCGATCGCAGGACAGCTGTACGAGTCCTTGTCCAAGCGCGCGGCCATCATCGGGCTGCTCGACCGCTGCGCGCACGAGATCCCGGAACTGGCGCAAATCTTCGACGCTGAGGTGCGGGGCCGGCTCATGCAGGACCTCGAGACCTGGGTCTTGAAGCGGAAGCTCGCTGGGGACGCATCGCCGGCGCGCGCGGCGGTGTTGGCGCGCGGGGCCATGGAGGCGATCGCCTGGCTGGCCAAGACGCGGCCCTACGATCCGACCGCCGCCGACTTCGCCGAGGACGACGCACGGACCGTCGCCATCCGCATCTTCGCTGGGGCCTTCGACTACGCTTAGCTCGCCCTACCGCCGATTCAGCGCGGCGGCAGCAGCTTGAGGGCCCGGAACTGGCGAATGCCGTCGCGCAACATGTCCTCGGTGTCCCAGACGTCGTGGAAGCCGTCTTGCCTGAGATTGATCGTCGACACGATCGGCGGCACGCCGCGAAATTCGTCCCGTTCTGGGGCCATGAGGAAGTCCAGGTACTGAAACGATTGAGCGACGAAGGCCTGGAGACCTGGCGCGCGCAGGCCGTATCGCGTGACGATCCTCGCCCAGTCGCCCGACCGATCTCGCATCGTTTGCTGCAGGTATTGCGGCCGGTCGTCGCCGACCTCCATGCCGAGCTCGTCTGCGATGGCCGGCCAGACGCCGCGAAAGGTCATCACGTCGCCATTGGTGAGGTTGTAGGTCTGGCCGAGCGCCTTGGGCGTGTTGGTCGCCCAGACCATGGCGTTGGCGATCAGGTCCGCGTGAACGGCTTCGAGGATGAGCGGCGCCTTGCCGCCGGTGAAATGCAGCGGCTCGCCGGCCGCCTTCATGAGCGCGCCATAGGCCCCGATCGCGGCGAGCGGATTGAGCGCCGCGCCGACGGCGACGCCGAACACGATCTGCGGGCGCATGATCGTCAGGCCCCAGTCGGCGGCGGCCTGCAAGCCGCGCAGGTAGTCCTCCTGGACCCAGTAGAAGTTCGGCACGTCCCTCGCCTCCGACCGGCCTGGCCGCGCCGGAATGTCGATGGGGCGCACGTGGGCGCCGTAGGCCTTGGTCCCCTGCAGCAAGATCACCTGTCTGAGCGCCTTGGCGGACGCTCGCAGCGGCTCGAACAGGTTGCTCAGCATGCGCCCGTTGGCCTCGATCTGCTCCGGGTCCAGCCAGCCAGGGATGACGTCGGGCTTCTCCGAGAGCGCCGCGAACACCAGATGCGTCACCTCGGTCATTCCCGCGAAAAGACTTGCACAGGCCGCCTGGTCGGCCAGATCGGCGCGGACCCACTCGGCGCCATAGCGCTCCAGCGGCTCGCGCCGCGACAGCGCGATCACCCGCGTTCCGGGCTCGTTTGCAAAGGCGCGGAGCGCGGCGAATCCGACGAGGCCCGACGCGCCGGCGATGAGGAGCGTCTTCGACACGGTCCTCAAACGTCGCCGGTCAGCAGCGCGTGAGCGGCCAGCGCCATCACCTTGGCGGAGGCGACCATGTCGGCGATCTCGACATATTCGTCGGGCTGGTGGGCCAGATCGAGGATGCCGGGGCCATAGGCGACGCAGTCGCGCAGATGTCCGATGCGGTCGATATGCTTCTGATCGTAGGTGCCCGGCGAGCAGATGAGCTTTGCCTCGCGGCCGAGCACCCGCCGCACGGCCTCGGCCGCGGCTCTCACGACCGGCCGGTCCGGCTCGGTCATCGACGGGCGCACCTCCAGAAGGTCGCGCAGCGAATAGCGGAACCCGGGCCTGGCCTGCGCAAGCCCGTCGAGCAGCGCGCGCATCTCGGCCTTCACCTCCTCCAGGTCCTCCTCGATCAGGAGGCGGCGGTCGAACACGAGCCGGCAGGCGTCGGCGACGAGCGGGGCCGGAAGGCCGGCCGCTTCGCCGGGGTCAAGATCCGGCTGGCCGCCATGCAGGCCGTTGATGTTGAGCGTGGGCGTCCTCGCGCCCGGCGGTTCGACCGGCATGGCGGTGGACCGGCTCTCCAGCGCCGGATAGAGCCGGGTTTCGAACGCCTCCAGCACGGCGGCCATGTGGCGGATGGCCGAATCGCCGAGGAACGGCATCGAGCCGTGGGCGATGCGCCCCTTGGTCTCGATCTCGCCCCACCAGACGCCGCGATGGCCGATGCAGACCCTGTCGACGTTGAGCGGCTCGGGGATGATCACATGGTCGACCCGCGGCTTGGAGAACCAGCCGCGCTCGGCGAGCCAGGCGACCCCGCCTAGCCCGCCGGACTCCTCGTCGCCGGTGGCGGAGATTTCGATCGCGCCTGGCAGCGTTGCGCCGGAGTTCGATCAACGCCTCGACCGCGACGATGGCGGCGGCGAGGCCGCCCTTCATGTCGCAAGCGCCTCGCCCGTAGACCCGGCCACGCTCGACCTGCGCGCCGAACGGCGGCCGGGTCCAGCCTGCGCCGGGAGCGACGACGTCGATGTGGCCATTGAAGTGTACGCACGGGCCGGGCGTGGCGCCTTCGCGGCGCGCGACCAGGTTCCAGCGTGGGTAGCGGTCGCTGTCGCCGGGCGCGCCATCCGCACGGACGTACTCGAGCGCGAACCCGCGGGGCCCAAGCCGCTGTCCGATGAGCTCGGCGCAATCGCGGTAGTGCTCGCCAGGCGGATTGACCGAGGGGATGCGGATCAGCGCCTGGGTCAGCGCCACCATCTCCCCCTCGCGCGCCTCGACCTCGGTGAGAAGAGCCTCGTCGCGCGGGTGCGTCATAGGCACCGCCCGCCGTCGACCTCCAGCGCCACGCCGGTGATCATCGAGGCTTCGTCGGAGCAGAGGAACACCGCGGCGTTGGCGATGTCGGCAGGCGCCGACAGGCGGCGGAGCGGGATGGTGGTCAGGATACGCGCCCTGGCCTCCGGCGTGTCCTCGCCCATGAAGGTGGCCAAGAGCGGCGTGTCGCCGGCGACCGGGTTTATCGCGTTCACCCGTAAGCCCCAGCGCGCCAGCTCGATGGCCATTGCGCGGGTCGCGGTGATCATCCAGCCCTTGGAGGCGTTGTACCAGGTGAGGTTCGGGCGCGGGCTGACGCCGCCGGTCGAAGCGATGTTGAGGATCGCGCCCGCCTTGGCCGCCTTCATGGCCGGAACGACGTGCCGGGCGGTCAGGTACACCGACTTGGCGTTGACGGCGATCAGGCGGTCGAACTCCGCCTCGCCGACGGACTCTAGCGGCTGGGGCCTCTGCCCGACGCCCGCGTTGTTGACCAAGATATCGATGCGTCCGCCAAACGCTGCCGCCGCCTCGGCCAGCGCGGCGACGTCGGCGTCGACCGAGACGTCCACGCGCACGGCCTGGGCAGCTTCTCCGAGATCGGCCGCCAGCGTCGCCGCGCCCTCGCCGTTCACGTCGGCGATGACGACCTTGGCCCCCTCGGCGACGAACCGGGTCGCAATGCCGGCCCCGAAGCCCGACGCGGCGCCGGTGACGATCGCGACCTTGCCCGACAGCCTGCCTTCGCTTGCCATACGGTAAGCTGACGACGCGACCGCTACGGAAGTCCAGCGTCAAATCGCCGGCCGACGGCGGACCTCGACGTAGTAGGGCGACTGCATCAGGCCATTGGCGCCGGCGAACCAGCCGCGAACGTGGTGATGACCCGCGCTCAGCTCGACCGAGAGCGCGGCCGCGCCGTCGCCTTCGCAGACCTGGACCGCAACCGCCGCCTCGCCGTCGACCTCCAGGCGGGCTTCGCCGATGGCAAGCGCCTTGCCGCCTTCGTACATTCCCCACTCCGCCTTGGCGATCGCCTCGCGCCGGAAGGGAACGTCGGCCCCGTCTATGCCGGCGCAAATGGCGTAGCCCGCTTCCGCGGGCCAGCGACGGAGGCCGATTTCGTACCGGCCGTCCTGCTCGACCTCGATCTCCCAATAGCCGGCGCACGCTTCGCCGCTGCGGACCTGGCCCTGGTTCCAGACGCCATCGCCCGCATCGTTCCTGAGGTCGTGGCTGGTGAGCAGCGTGGGCGCATCGCCACCGATGGCGATCGGGATGTCGTCGTCGGCCTGACGCTGGCAGAGGACCCACCACGCCTCGTAGGCTGCGCGTAGCTCGGCCACGACCGCCGGGTGGTCGGGAGCCACGTCGTGCTCCTGCGCCCGATCCGTCGCCAGGTCGTAGAGCGCTTCGCCGTTTATCAGCCGCCAGTCGGCCTTCAACACGCAGCCGAGCCGCCACTTGATCGGCCGCGGCACGCGCTGAGTGTCGGTGACGATGATCCGCTCGGTCCACTCCGGACCGGGCGCGGCCCCGCCGGCGAGCGAGGCGAGGCTCGCGCCGTGGAAAGCGCGCCCGGCCGAACCGGGATCCCGCAGAGGTCCAGAAGCGTCGGCATGAGGTCGATGTAGGCCGCGAGGCTGTCCACCGCTTTGCCGCCGTCAACGCCGCCCGCCGGCCAGCGGATGACGAACGGGATCCGATGACCGCCCTCGTACATGCTGCCCTTGAACCCGCGCATGCCGGCGTTGAAGACGTCCGGCTCGCCGCGAGTGGCCTGCCCGCACTGGCCGTTGTCGCTGGCGAAGATCAGGATGGTGTCGTCCTCGAGCCCGGTCGCCGCAAGTCGCGCCCGCAAGGCCCCGAAGTTCTCGTCGATGTTAGTGATCATTCCCAGGAATCGGGCATAGTTCTCAGTCGCGGCCTTGCCGTCATAGAGGGTCTGAAAGGCTGGCGGCACGTTGTAGGGCCCGTGCGGCGCGTTGGTGCTGATGAAGCAGAAGAACGGCGCCGACCGGGTCGGCCGCAATGAAGCGCCAGGCCTCCGCGAAGAAAACGTCGGTGCAGTAGCCGTCGAACGATGTCGGGGCGCCGTCGACCCGATAAGTGTCGTCGAAATAGTCGTTGCCCCACCAATCGGGGACCTGGCCGATGCCGCCGCCGCCATGCACCACCGAACGCTGGAAGCCGCGATCCTGCGGGCGGTAGGGCCGTTCGTCGCCCAGGTGCCACTTCCCGAAGATGCCCGTGCGCCATCCCGCCTCGCCAAGCGCGTCAGCCAGCGTCCACTCGCCGGCGCGCAGTAGGGAGCGGCCGCCCACGGTGTGCCAGACGCCGGTCGAGTTGCAGTAGTGGCCGGTGAGCAAGCCCGCCCGGGTCGGCGCGCAGGTTGTGCCGGAGTGGAACTGCTCGAAGCGCACGGCCTCGGCGCAGAAATGGTCGAGGTGCGGCGTCTGCACGAACGGATGGCCGTTGGCGCCCAGCGGCGGATAGCCCTGGTCGTCGGTCAGGACGAAGACGACATTGGGCCGGCGGCTGTCAGGCAAGGTGTCAGGCGGCCGCGTCGAGCGCCGCTTCGTCCAGGCCGACGCTCAAGCCGGCTTCACGGATTTCGCGCCAGGTGTTGTCGTCGATCGGGATACCCTCGACCGAGCGGCGGGCCGCACTCTCCCGCTCCGGATCGCCCGGCAGGCGCACCCGATCGAAACCTTCGGCCGGCGGCGTCGAGCGGATGTAGTCGAGCATCGCTTCGGCCTCCGCCTCGTAAGCCGCGCGGCCGCCCAGCGCATCCGGATCGAGCACGATCGAGAGCATGTTGTTGACCGCCGCGCCGTAGGCTCGGTTCGACCCCGGTTGCATGGTCCACTGCCCGGCCAGCGCGCCGCCCAGGATCTCGCAGAGGATCTGCATGCCGCCGCCCTTGTGCAGCCCGAACGGCAGGAGCAGCGAGCGGTCCTCGGCGCGGAAGAAGGTGCGCGGATCGGTGGTGGGCTTGCCATGGGCGTCGACCAGCGCCCCCGGTGGCACGGACTTGCCCTCCATGTAGGCGACGCGCAGCTTGCCGATGGCGACGAAGCTGGTGGCGAAGTCGAGCACGATGTGCTCGCCGCTGGCGCGGGGGACAGCGCAGCAATAGGGGTTGGTCACCATGCGCGCCTCGCGCCCGCCGTACGGCGCCACCTGCGGGCGGGTGGCCGACCACGTTGACGTAGTGGATCGAGACCAGACCGGCGTCGGCGCACTGCTCCCCATAGGTGCCGATGCGCCCGATATGGCAGCTGTTGCGCAGCGCAACGCACGCGATCGCCCATCCGCCTGGCGCGGGCGATTCCCATGTCGATCGTCTCGCGCGCGACCGGCGCGCCCAGCCCGTACTGACCATCGACGACCAGCACCGCGCCCGAGTCCTGGACGACCTTCGGCCGGGCGTTGGGGAAGAGCTTGCCGGCCTTGATCCAGCGCACGTACGAGGGCGCCATACCGACACCGTGGGAGTCGTGCCCCTTGAGGTTGGCGAGCACCAGGTGCTCGGCGCAGACGCGCGCCCGCTCCGGCTCGGCGCCGGCGGTCTCGAGGATGAGGCTCATGCGCGCCGTCAGCGGCTTGGCGTCGATGATCATGCTGGCGTCCCGTCCGCGTTTCCCTTGACCGCGACCTTTCCGGACCCGAGCGGCGGTGGTCAATGCCCCAGGTGTTTCCTAAGGCCGTGCGGCCGGCGATAAGGGGCGCCAGTTCTGCGTCGCGCAAAGGAGGGCCCGCATGAACGGCGCCGAGAGCCTCGTTCATTCGCTGCTGAAGAGCGGCGTCGACACCTGCTTCGCCAATCCGGGCACCTCGGAGATGCACTTCGTCGCCGCGCTCGACCGCATTCCGGGCATGCGTTGCGTGCTGGGCCTGTTCGAAGGGGTCGTGACCGGCGCCGCCGACGGCTACGCGCGGGTGACGGGCAAGCCCGCCGCGACCCTGCTGCACTGCGGCCCGGGTCTGGGGAACGGGCTCGCCAACCTGCACAACGCCCGCCGCGCAATGAGCCCGATCGTCAACATCGTCGGCGATCAGGCGACTTACCACCGGCCGCTCGACCCGCCGCTGACCGCCGACGCCGAGGGCTGGGCGAGAGGCGTCTCCGGCTGGGTCCGCACCGCGATGGACGTCTCGACCGTGGGCGCGGACGCCGCCGCTGCGGTGCAGGCGTCGAAGATCGCGCCCGGCCAGGTCGCGACGCTCATCCTGCCGTCCGACACGTCCTGGAACGACGGCGGCGTTGTCGCCGGACGCCTTGCCGCGTGCTGCCCACCCCACTCGCCGCGCCAAGCCAGGTCGACGAGGCGGCGGCGATCCTGCGCCGCGGCGGCGAGGGCGTGGTGCTGATGGTCGGCTGCGATGGCGTGAGCGACGCGGGCCTGGCGCTCGCGCAGCAGATCGCAGCGGCGACCGGCTGCCGGGCGATGGCCGACACCTCGCGCATAACACCGCGGGGTCAAGGGCGGATCGTGCTCGACCGCGTGCCCTACGTGGTCGAAGTCGCCGTGCAGGCGATGAAAGGGACCAAGCATCTCATCCTCTGCGGTGCGCGCAAGCCGGTCACCTTCTTCGCCTATCCGGGCAAGCCGCAGACCTCGATCCCCGAGGACGCCCAGATCCACGTGCTGGCGCGGCGGGACCAGGACCCGGTCGACGCGCTCGCTCGCCTCGCCGACGCGCTCGGCGCGCCCAGGGTTGCTGCGCCCGATTACGGCCCGCGCGCGGAGGTGGGGACGCGGGCCGCTGACGCCGGAGTCGTTCGCAACGACCGTCGGCGCGCTGCTCCCGGAAGACGCGATCGTGGTCGACGAGTCGATCACCTACGGGCGGGGCCTTTCCGCCTTCACCAAGGCCTCGCCGCCGCATGATCTGGATGAACCCTAGCGGCGGGGCGATCGGCGGCGGCATGCCGCTGGCGGTGGGCGCGGGCGTCGCCGCCGAGGGCCGCCGTGTGCTCAACCTGCAGGCCGACGGCTCGGCCATGTACACCGTGCAGTCGCTCTGGACCCAGGCGCGCGAGCGGCTGGACGTGACGACGGTCATCCTCTCCAACCGCAAGTACCAGATCCTCTTGGGCGAGCTTGCCAACGTCGGCGCTAACCCCGGCCGCACGGCGCTGGAAATGATGGACTTGGGCAATCCCGACCTGAACTGGCCGAAGATGGCCGAGGCGATGGGCGTCGAGGGCGCGCGTACCGACACCGCCGACGGCTTCGCCGACCTCCTGGCGAGCGCGCTCAAGCGCAAAGGCCCCTTCCTGATCGAGTTGCTGATCTGAGGGCTCACTCGCTTGCGCGGGCGAGACGCCCGATGTCTGGCCAGACGTAGGTGCGCTCCGCGAAGCTGAAGCCGGACTCATCGATCTGGCGCACGACC
Organism: uncultured Alphaproteobacteria bacterium; assembly: GCA_963794315.1. Taxonomy (GTDB): domain Bacteria; phylum Pseudomonadota; class Alphaproteobacteria; order Caulobacterales; family Caulobacteraceae; genus Poindextera. The sequence goes on along the minus strand of CAWCDF010000002.1, from coordinate 1,466,002 downwards.
GGCGCGAGTTCGCCACCGAGGGCCTCATAGAATCGCCGCGCCCGCTCGTTGGCTTCGAGCACCCGAACGATTATCGCTTCGGCCCCCTTGCGGCCAAGCCGGGCGGCCATCTCGCGCATCAAAGCGGAGCCGAGGCCTTGGCGCCGGCACGATCGAGCGACCTGAATCAGCTTTACCTCCGCAGCCTCCGACCACTCGGCCGCCACGCGCTCGCCGACCGCGAGTCCTCCGAGAGGCCCGATCCCCGCGATGAGCACGGCCGGGTCATGACCCGCCCGCCTGGCTCGCCGCAGCGTGCGCCGCCAGTTCCTCTCCGACTCGGCGAGGGAACGCGTCGCGAGCACCGTCTCAGGCAGAAGGCCGGCGTGCTCATCGCGCCAAGCCTCGACGAACAGGGCCGCAAGCGCGGGCGCCTCGGCCAGCTTGGCGTCGCGGATGGCGGGCCCGGTGGTCATCGGCGCGCGTTCTTCTTCGCCTTGGTCCGCCTACTCGTTCGAGATCGTGATTTCCTTAGCGGTGATGAACTCGAGCAGCGCGGGTTGGCCGCGCTCGGTGGCGGCGATGCCGCGCTTCAGCGCCGCGACGATGTCGGTGGGCTCGGTGATCCGCTCGCCGTGGGCGCCGAACGCCTTGGCCATGTCGGCGTAGTGGCCGCTGATGTCGGTCGAGCCGTACTTCTCCTGGCTGATCGGCATGATCGGGATCTCGATCGCCATCGAGAAGTTGTTGAACAGGATGGAGAGGATCGGAATCCGCTCGCGCACGGCGGTCTCCAGATCCATGCCCGTGAAGCCAATGGCGGCGTCGCCCCAAACGTTGATGCAGAGGTGGTCGGGCCTGGCGAGCTTCGCCCCCATCGCGAGCCCGAGCCCATAGCCAAGCTGGGTGGTCTTGCCCCAGCCGATGTAGGAGAGCGGCTCGATCGCGGTCCAGAACGGCGTCATCTGGTCGCGCGGACTGCCGGCGTCGTGGGTGATGACGGTCTTCTGCTTATCGACCAGCCGGTCGAGCTCTGCGATCACCCGGTAGGGATTGATCGGGGCGGTGTCGCAGGCGAGCTTCGCGCGCCAATCGCCGAGCCAGGCCTCGCGCAGCTGCGGCGATGCGCTTCGGAGCCGCGTCGCGCGCGGCGGCCGGCGCCTTGTCGTGGTTGCGCATGCCTTCGTGAAGCGCCGCCAGCGTCAGCTTCGCGTCGCCGATCAGGCCGTACTGCGCGACGACGTCCTTGTTCAGGTCCATCGGATCGAGCGTGGCGTGGATGATGGTCTTGCCGCGCGGCATGCCGACGCCGAATCCGGTGAGCGCGAAGCTGCAGCCGACGCCAAGGATGACGTCGGCCTCCTCGAGGAAGGTCTTCACCGGCCGCGGATTCGCCCGCCCGCCGCTGCCGAGCGCAAGCGGATGGTCCTCCGGAAACGCGCTCTTGCCCTCGATCGAGGTGGTGACCGGGATGTTCCAACTCTCGGCCAGCGCTTTCAGTTCGTTCCAGGCCTTGGCGTAGTGCACCCCCTGGCCGGCATAGATCACCGGCCGCTCGGCGCGGGCCAGCACGTCGGCTGCTTCGGCGACGGCGTGGGGATCCGGGCCGCTGCGCGCCTTGAACGCTGGCGTATGGACGAAGTCGTCGGGGATGTCCTCGTTGAACACGTCGACCGGAACCTCGATCAGCGCCGGACCGCCGCGGCCGTTGCGCAGCTGGAAGAAGGCGCGGCGCATCACCTCGCCGACCATGCGGCCCATGGTCAGCGTCTCGGCCCACTTGGTGACGTGGCGCATGTTCTGGACCGAGTTGAAGTTCGGGAAATATCCCGCGAGCCGCCGCGGGTAGCCGGCCGGGATCACCAGGATCGGCACGGACTCCGAGAACGCCTGCGCCACCCCGCCGAACGCGTTCTCGGCGCCCGGACCATGCTGCATGCAGAAGACGCCAATCTTGTCGCCCGACGACATGCGGGAATAGGCGTCGGCCATGTGCAGCCCGACCCGCTCCTGGCGCACGATGACGGTGCGGATATCCTCGGCCGCCGCCGCCTCGATCAGCGGGTTTACCGGATAGGCGAAGAGGATCTCGACGCCCTCGGCTTTCATGGCCTTGGCGATGGCTTGCGCGACCTTCATCGATTGGGGCCCCGGTTCATCGGGTAGGGCTGCCAGCGCTCCAGCGCGACGCGCGGCAGCACGGTGGGATTGACGCAGCTCATCGGCCACTTGCCGCGCAGCACCAGCGCCACCTCGCGGCCGACGCGGCGGCGGGTCTCCGGCCGCATGCGCGTGGTGGCCGAGGCCACGTGCGGCGTCACGACCACGTTCTCCATCGTCAGCAGCGGATTGTTGTTGCGAGGGCGGCTCCTGCTCGAGCACGTCGAGACCGGCGCCGGCGATGACGCCGTTCTGCAGCGCCTCGATCAGATCGGGCTCGTCGATGATGGACCCGCGCGCGGTGTTGATGACGATAGCCGTCGGCTTCATGCGCGCGAACGCGGCGGCGTTCATGGCGTGCTCGGTCTCGTCGTTGTGCGGCGCGTGGATCGAGAGGTAGTCGCTGCGCTCCAGCAGCTCGCCGAATCCCACCGGCTCGACGCCGAGCGCGGTGATCTCCAGTTCGCTGACGTACGGATCGTAGGCGATGACGCGAAGACCGAAGGCCTGCGCGCGCCGGGCCGTGCAGCGCGCGACGTTCCCGAACGAGAAGAGGCCCAGCGTCTGGCCGAACAAGCGGGGAATGCGCGAGAGGATCGGGCGCGCTTGGTACCACTCACCGTCGCGCGCCATCCGCGTCATCGTTGGCGTGAGCTTGGCCACGTTGAGCAACAGCATCATCGCGTAGTCGGCGACTTCCTCGATGAAGACGTCGGGCACATTGGTGACAACGATCCCGGCCGCGGTCGCGGCGTCCACGTCCACCATGTCGACGCCGACGCTGCCGACTCCGATGACGACGCACTGCTTCAGGGCGTCGATCACCTGCTTGTCGATCCGAAGGCCCCACGAGGTGATGATCGCATCCACGTCGGCGACGCCGGCAGCGAACTCGGCCGGCGTGTCAGCCCGGATCTCCACGATCTCCGCGACCGGCTCCAGCCCGTCGAGCTCGAGCGCGAAGCGCTGCTCGACGGTCTGGTTCTGCGCCTGCCTGGCCAGCTGGATGCCGACCCGCTTCTTCTCCATCCGCACCCTCCATCGAGACACCTCTCCCTATGGGAGAAGTCGACGGGGTGCGAGCCTGAAGCGTTGACGAAGGATCGGACACGGCGTTGATCGAACGCGACCCAGAACGCGAGCCAGCCCAATGTCCATAGTGATCGATTGCGACTCCCACGTGATGGAGCCGGCCGACCTCTGGCAGCGCTACCTCGAGCCCAGGTTCCGCGACCGCGCCATCCGCATCGAGCGACGGGACGGGGTCGAGCACCTGATCATCGGCGAGGTCTCGGTGCTCTCGAACGTCCTGGCCGGCCTGGGCGGGGCGCACCTGCCGCGCGAGAGCGTCTTCTCGGGAACCCTGAGCTACGCCGACGGCTGCGAACCGGCGAGCTACGACCCAACCGCCCGCGCGGCGCTGCTCGACGCCTGGGGCGTCGACCGCGGGGTGCTCTTTCCCACCATCGGCATCCTGCCCTTCCCGACCGACGACCTGGAGCTCTCCTCGGCCTACTGCCGCGCCTACAATCGATGGCAGCGCGAGTTCTTCGAGTCCACGCCCGGCCGCGTGGTGCCGATCGCACTGGTCAACTGGCGCGACGTCGAGAGTGCTGTCGATGAGCTGCAAGCCTGCCTCAAGGCCGGCTTCCGCGGCCTTTTCACGCCGCCGGAGACGATCGACGGACGGCGGCCGAGCGATCCGCATTTCGACCGGCTCTGGCGCCTGTGCGAGGAAGCGGGCGCGCCCGCCTGCATCCATGTGATCGTCCGCTTCGGTGGCCAGTTCTCGCCGTTCCTGACTTGGCAGGAGACCAGGCCCGGCCCGGTCTTCACCTTTGCGCTCGGGGCCAGCGGCCAATTGATCCCGGCGCTCGCCGCGTTCATCACCGACGCCCTGTTCGAGCGGTTCCCCAAGCTGAAGGTGGTCTCGGTGGAGGCCGGCTGCGGACACGCGGCCTACCTGATGGACCGGTTGGACGAGAAGCACTCGGTGTTCCGCGCACTGTCGCCGCTGAAACTCAAGCCGAGCGACTATATCAAGCGCAACTGCTACTTCGTCGCCGAGCCGGAAGAGCGGACGATCGGCACGATGCTCGACATCGTGGGCGAGGACTGCATCCTTTGGGGCAGCGACTACCCGCACGTGGACTCGACTCTGGCCGCTCCCGACTTGATCCGCAACTCCCTCGCCGGCCTAAGCGCCGAGCGCCAAGCCGCGGTGCTCGGCGAGAACGCGCGGCGGGTGTTTGGCCTCTAGACGGGAACGTCGCCCCTGAGCGTGATCCTGTGCATCACGCGGCGCTGGCCGTCGTAGTCGTTGATCGGGAAGTGGAGCAGCGAGCGGTTATCCCAGATCGCCAGCGTTCCCGGCGCCCAGCGAACGCGGCAGGTGAACTCGGGCCGAACCTGGTGATGAAAAAGGTCGGCGAGCAAGAGCGCACTCTCGTCCTCGTCCATCCCCTCGATACGCACGGTATGGGCCGGGTTGACGAACAGGCTGAGCAGGCCCGTCTCCGGGTGCTCGCGGACGACCGGATGGACCGCTTCGTAAACGTCGCTGGCGTCCGGGCGCGCGTGGTCGCGTAGCCGATCCTCGCGGGTGCGCGCGACTTCCGCCTTGGCTGAGCTGTTGACCGCACGCAACCCCGAGAGCCTCGCCTTCAACGATGTCGGCAGCGCCTCGTAGGCGGCGACCTGGCTTGCGAAGAGGGTGTCCCCGCCGGTCGTCGGCGTTTCGCGGGCGAGCAACAGAGTCGCCATCGGCGGCGCCGGCAGATAGGTGGTGTCGGAGTGCCAGACGCCACCGAAGGCCACCGTCTCGTGCTCGAGCTTGACCACCTCGGTGATCAGCGGATAGCCCGCAAGCCCAGTCAAGAACGGGTACTCCATCGGCTCGCCGAACGCGCGAGCGACGGCCATGAACGCGTCCGCGTCGAGGTTCTGGTCGTGGAACACGAGCACGCCCGCGTCGAGCCATGCGCTCCGAAGCGCGGTCACCGTCGGCTGGTCGAGGCGGCTGGCGAGGTCGACGCCTACCACCTCCGCCCCGACGGCGCTCGAGAGCGGCCGTGCGTCGAGGGCAATCGCGCTCATCCGTGCGGCCAGTCCGTGGCGATGAGCGCGGGGCCGAAGGTGACCCAGAGCCCGACTGTGCACATCGCGAGAAAGCCGATCATGCTCCAGTAGAGCACCGGCGCGGTGGCGCGCGAAAACCAGCTGCTGCGACCCGGCACGCTGCCGGTTACGAGACAGAGGGCGAGCAACAGGGTTGGCGCTGCAACCATCAGATTGAGCACAATTGGATTGTGCGTGTCCGGCACCGGTTCGCCTCCCGCCGGAAGACTGTGCGCGAAGCGCCGGTCTTGCAATGTTCAGCGCGAGTGTCTGCGGATGCCTCCGGCCGCGTGAGCCCCCAGAAGCGGATCAACTTTGCTTTGACAGGGCCATCGTTCCCGCCCCTTGATGCCTGACGCCCACTCGCCGAAGGCCGGTTCGCCATGTCGCAAGAGCCCTATCTGCTGATCACCGCCGATACCCACGCCGGCGGCAGCCACGCGCAGTATCGCGAGTACCTGGATCCGGAGTGGCGCGCGCCATTCGACGACTGGCGCGGCGGCTACAAGAACCCCTCGCAGGAGCACTACGGCTCCAAGAAGATGCGCAACTGGGACCTCGATATCCGCACCGCCGACCAGAACAGCCAGGGCGTTGTCGGCGAGGTCGTCTTTCCGAACACCGTGCCGCCCTTCTATTCGAAGAGCATCGTCACCGCCCATCCGCCCAGGCCGGAGGAATATGAGCGCTGCCTGGCCGGCATCCGCGCGCACAATCGTTGGCTTGCGGACTTCTGCGCCGAGGACCCTGTGCGCCGCGCCGGCATCGGCGTCATCCTGCCCAACGACCTCGACGAGGCGGTCAAGGACATCGAGTTCATCGCCGAAGCGGGCCTGCGCGGCGGGGTGCTGCTGCCGCTGATTCCGCCCGACGCCACGTGGCTGAAGCCGCTCTATGACCCGGCGTGGGACCGCGTGTACGCCGCTATCCAGGACGCCGGCCTGGTCATGAACCAGCACACCGGACAGGGCTTGCCGGAGTACGGCCAGGGCGCGGTCGCCGAGTTCGATCTGGATCCAGGACGTGACCTTTTACGGCCAGTCGGGCTGGCGGCACCTGCTGATGGCCGGGGTGTTCGAGAAGTTCCCCAAGCTCAAGCACATCCTGACCGAGTCCGGCTGCCACTGGGTGCCGGCGGCGCTCAAGGCCGTCGACCGCGCTTACTACGCGATCAAGGCCGGCGCGACGGGCGAGATGAACTACGCCGGCATGGAATCGCCGCTCAAGGAACCGCCGAGCGAGTACGCCAAGCGCAGTTGCTACTACGGCGCCAGCTTCCCGAGCACGGCCGACCTCGCCGGCATCGAGCAGATCGGCGAGGACCACGTGCTGTGGGGCAACGACTACCCACACTACGAGGGCACCTTCCCCTATAATCTGGAATCGCTCCGCCTCACGTTCGGCGGCATGCCTGACGCGCGCAGGCGCAAGGTGCTCGGCCTGAACGCCGCGGCCCTCTACAACTTCGACATCGAGCAGCTCATGCCCCTGGCCGCCAAGCACGGCCCGACCCCGGCCCAGGTGGAGACGCCGCTGCCGCTTTCCGAGATTCCGCGCGACGCGACCTGCTATCTGTTCCGAGAGGCGCTGATGGCGGCGGCCGCCTGACCGCCATGGGCATGCCCGCAGGCATCGGGATCGTCGACACCATGATCGGCTTTCCGGCCGAAGACTTCAAAATGTACGACTTCATCCGTGCGCAACTAAAGGACCCGTCGGCCAAGTTCGACTTCCCGGTCGAGTACATGTTCAAGAACGTGCCGAAGGAGCTCTACGGCGCGAACGACCCGATCGCCGTTACGCTGCACGAGATGGACCGGTTCGGGATCGAGGTCGGCCTGATCGGCGCCGGCGGCGAGGTGAGCGGAAAGGCCCTGAAGGATCACGCCGACCGGTTCGTCCCGATCGGCGGCGTCGACCCGAACAAGGGCATGGACGGCATCCGCGACATGGTCCGCCAGTACGAAACCTGGGGCGTGCGCGCGTTCAGCGCCTTCAACTGCGGCTTCAACCCGCAGGTCGGCATCGCCGACGCGCTGATGTACCCGATCTACGCCAAGTGCGTTGAGCTCGGCGTGCCGATCTTCTCCTGCGCCGGCGTGCCGGGTCCGCGCTTCCCGATGTGGCCGCAGGAGGTCCGGCTCATCGACCAGGTGATGTACGACTTCCCCGAGCTCGTCTTCGTCACCCGCCACGGCTGCGAGCCGTGGGAGGACCTGGCCGTCAAGCTGATGCTGAAGTGGCCGAACCTCTACTATTCGACCAGCGCCTTCGCGCCGAAGCACTATCCCGAAGCCATCGTCCGCTATGCGAACACCCGCGGCGCCGACAAGGTGATCTACGCCGGCTACTTCCCGATGGGCCTGTCGCTGGAGCGCATCATGACCGACATGAAGGATGTTCCGTTCAAGGACGAAGTCTGGCCCAAGTTCCTCCGCGACAACGCCCGCAAGGTCCTGAAGCTGGACGCCTAGGCGGCGGCTTCTTCCGATCGCCCGCGCGAAGCGCCCAATTCAACCACGAAGTACACGAAGGAGTCGAAGTGACGGCGGCGCTTCGGTTATCTCGGTCTCTTCGTGCCCTTTGTGTCGTTTGTGGTTGAAGACAGCTCCGCCGCTCGCGCGGCGCAGCAAGATGGAGCTCAGATTCCGAGGTCGAGCAGGTTGTAGTCCTTGAGCGCGGCGCGGGCGGCCTCGTCCCAGCGCAACGTCTGGCCGGCCTGCGGCGCGTAGACGAACGGCGTCTCGTCCGGGAAGCGCTGGCGTCGGGCGTCGATGGCCCAGCCGATCACCCGGGCGCGCTCCGCGATCCGCGCTGCGTCATAGACCGCCGGCGCGTTGTGGACGCCGCCGCCGGCGACGCCCAGCACCGAGCGGCGGCGGTGGAAGCCCATGTTCACGGTGACGCGCCAGTCCGGGCTGGTGTTGGCGAAAGAGCCGTGCACCGCCTGGCGGTTGGTGATGGCGACGTCGCCCGGCGCACAGACCAGCGGCACGGCCTGGGGCAGGCGCTCCGTGCCGGCGGCTGCGACCAGCGCGGCGACGTCCGCCTTGCCCTTGCGGTGCGAGCCCGGGACCACCCAGAGCCCGTTCGCCGGCGAACAGCCATAGAGCTGGGCCATGAAGTTGAACCCGTGCGAGCCCTCGTCGAGGTCAGGGCTGTCCCAATGGGTCCAGCCGTCCTGGTGCCAGGCGACCGAGGCGCCCAGCCCCGGCCCCTTCATCCACAGCGCCTCGTTGAAGGGAACGAAGTCGGGGCCATTGATCGCCGCGGCGACCGCCAGAAGCGCGGGATGGCCATAGACGCGCAGGCAGGCGTCGGAGAACTGCAGCGAGCCAAGGATCAGGTAGACGACCTCGTCGGGCGCGTCCTTGGCCGCCTTGGGCTCGAACATCTTCACCGGATAGCGGCCGTGGGCGGCCTCGGTGCCGCCGACCGGGTCGCTGAGCGGCCTGGCCCAGATCAGGTTCAGCCCCTCGTGGCCGAGACCGATCGCAGGGCGTCCCGCTGCATCGATTGTCGCACCGCGATGCGCCGGCAAACGCGTCTGGATCTCGAGGAAGTCCGCCTCGATGTCGGCCAGCTCGTCCGGCTTAAGCACCCCCTCGAACACGTAGAAGCCGTAGCGGCTGTAGGCGTCGCGGATCTCGGGGTGCAGGTCGCCGCCGGCCGTGAAGCGGATCGGGCCCCGGTTGCCGAGCGCCATCGCCCGCGCCTCGCCGTCGGCGCAGTGGACCCGCATGGCGGCCTCTTCGGTCCCATAGTCCGCGGCGAGGGTTCCGGTCGGCTTGTTCATGGCGTCTGGCCTGGTGCGTCGTTCGTGCGAATTCTGGGCCTCGCCGGGCAGGCAGGCAACAGCGCGACAAACGCCGGGCGACTTGGCTATGACTGAGCGCCAGGGAGAGCGTTGGATGACGGGACCGTTGGCGGGCATCGGGATCGCCGAGCTGAGCGGCGAGATCGCCACGCGCTACTGCGCCCGCCTGTTCGCACAGCTCGGCGCCAGCGTGTGGCGCGTCGATGGGCCCGCGCCGCCGATCGATCCGACCTACGCTTCCTGGCTCGACCAGGGGAAACACATCGCCACCGATGCCGGCGCTGCGTTAGACGCCCTGGCGGGCGCCGGCTGCGAGCGCACGCTGGCGATCGCCGGGCAGACGCCCGAGGCGATCGCCGCGGCGGAAAGGACCCTCGCCGCGCATCACGCTTGCCCTACCCTGCTCTCGTTGACCTGGTTCGATCCGCGCGGGGACTATTCCGCCTGGCATGCCAACGATCCGCTGATCCAGGCGATGACCGGCGTCGCCTTCGGCTTCGGACCGGCCGAGGGACCGCCGACGCTCGCGCAGGGGCGCGCGCCGCAGATCGTCGCCGGCGTCACCGCCTTCATCCCGGCGCTGGCGGCGCTGATGGGCGCAAAGCCGCCGCGGCGCATCGAGGCCAACGTGTTCGAGGCGGCGCTGTGCTTCACCGAGACCGGCGCGGTCGGCGCGATCGCCTACGGCTGGGAGGCCAGACGCCTCGGCGTGAACCGCTTCTCGCCCACCTGCCCCTGTCGCCTCTACCGCGCTGCCGATGGCTGGGTGGGCGTAACCGCGCTGACCCACGCGCAATGGGCGGCGCTGGCGAGGCTGATGGACCACCCCGAGCTGGCGGAGGAGCCGCGCTTCTTCACCTCGCTGCTGAGGCTGGCCGCGGGCGACGAGATCGACGCGATCGTCGCCGCGGCGATCGCCGCACGCCCGGTCGCCTTCTGGGTCGAGAACGGCGACGCTCTGCGCATCCCGATCACGCCGGCCCCGCCGCCGCTCGAGCTGCCCGGCCTGCCGCACTGGCGCGATCGGCGCGCTTTCGCGCCGATCAACGGCGCGGCGCAAGCGCCCGTGTCGCCCTTTCGCATGCAGTTCGACGGCGCGCGCAAGACCCGGCCGATAGGGGGCGCGGCCGGGCCGCTCGCCGGCGTGCGCGTGGCGGACTTCAGCATGGGCTGGGCGGGGCCGCTGGCGGCCCGCTACCTCGCCGACCTCGGCGCCGACGTGCTCAAGGTCGAGTCCAGCGAACGCCGCGACTGGTGGCGCGGCTGGGATCCTGTCGGCGACGCCGATCCGCCGCCCTACGAGCTGCCGCGCAACTTCATGGCCGTGAACCGCAACAAGCGCGGCCTCGACATCGATCTCGCCAAACCGTCCGGCCGCGCCGCGGCCGAAGCGATCGTGCGCGCCTCGGACCTGGTGCTGGAAAACCAGGGCCCTGGTGTCATGGAAAAGCTCGGCTTCGGCCCCGCTGACCTCCGCCGGCTGAACCCAGCGGTGGTGAGCGTGACGATGCCGCCGTTCGGCGGATCAGGACCGTTGTGCGGCCTTCGCGCCTATGGTTCGACAGTCGAGCAGGCGTCGGGCATGCCGTTCGTCAACGGCCGCGAGGACTGGGACCCCTGCCAGCAGCACGTCGCCTACGGTGATCCCGTCGCCGGCCTCTACGCCGCGGCCGCCGCGATGGTCGGCCTCTACGCCCGCGAGCGGCTGGGCGCGGGGCAAATCGAGGTCTGCCAGGTCGAGTGCCTGTTCCAGCTCGCCGCCGACGCCATCATCGCCGAGACCGGCGCCGGCGCACGCCGACCGCGCACCGGCTCGCGGCGCGCCGACATGGCGCCCTGTTGCGTCGTTCCGGGCATCGGCCGCGAAGCCTGGCTCGCGGTCGCGATGGACAGCAACGGGGCCTGGCAAGCGCTGACCCGCGCGATCGAGCGCGACGACCTGGCGGCAAACGGCGCTCTGGCGACGCTTGCCGGCCGCAAGGCGCACGAGAACGAGATCGAGGCGGCGATCGGCGCGTGGGCCGCCGCCAGGGACCCGCGCGAGGCGGGCGTGGTCCTGCAGAGGGCCGGCGTCGCGGCCAGCGCGGTCATCCCGACCCACGAGCTTTTCGCCGACCCGCAGCTACAGGACTGCGGCTACTGGGGCCTGCAATACCGCCGCTACGTCGAGGACCACTTCACGCCCCAGGCGCCGTTCCGCTACGACGGCGAGCGCCCGCCGCTCGTCCGCCCCGCGCCCACGCTGGGCGAGCACACCGAAGAGGTCCTCGACGAGCTGGGGATCGAGCGCGCGGTCGGCTAGCCGGGCTCGCCGAACGCCTGTTGGAGGTCGGCTGGATCGACGCCCTCGATCTCGAGAGACTTCAGCCGGCCGTGCTCGCCGGAAGCGATGCGCACCGCCCGCGCCGGACGGCTGAGCGCCTTGGCGATCAACGCGACCAGAGCGGCGTTGGCGGCGCCGTCGATCGGCGGTGCGGCGACGCGAACCCTAAGATAGGCGCGGCCTGCGCTGTCCCTGGCCCAGCCACCGATCGCGTCCCGCCCGCCGCGCGGCGGGCGGGACGCGATAAGGCGCTGCGGTGGGGCCAAGCTGGTTCCTCTAGAGCAGCCGGCAGCCCTGGTTGTTCGGGATGCACGCACCGGCGCTGCCGCACCACCACTCGCCGGCCGGGCAGCGGTGGCAGGGGTGGCCGAGCTCGCAGGCCCGGCGGACCTTATCGACCGTGTGGTGCGGCGCCGCGAGCCCTGCGCCGGCCGAGCCGAGCAAGAGAACGACGGCGAGCAGAAGACCTCGACGCATGGCGCAAGCTCCGTTGGTGGCGACGCCCCAGACTGTAACCGATACCGCCGCAGGGGAAGCGATGCCGTTCTGACTGAGACTTCACCAGCGCTGTCGGCGCGGCAAGAGTAGCGGTTGGCCGGCCAGGTCTGCTAACCGATGCGGATGCCCGCCCCACCCGCGAGGCCCAGCCTCTTCGTGCGTCGCTGGCGCGTGATCGTCGCGGCGATCATCGGCCTCGCCGTGGGCTTCACGGCCTATGGCCCCCTCCACTGGCTGCCGGGGTTCGCCTGCCTGGTCGGCTGGAACGCGGCGAGCGTGCTCTATCTCGCCGCGACCGGGTGGACGCTGTGGCGCGACGACGAGGCCACGGTCAGGCGGCGCGCGGGCTACGAGGACGAGGGCCAGTCGGTGACTCAGGCGATCGTGCTCTCCGCCGTCGTCGCCAGCCTGGCCGCGACGGTGCTGGCGATGCACGAGTTGAAGGCGATGAGCGCCCACAGCCCGATCGCGCCGCCTTGGGCCTGGATCTTTTCGATCTCGACTCTGATCTGCGGCTGGCTGATCGTGCAGACGGTCTTCGCCCTGCACTACGCCCACCGCTACTTCGGCGACGACAATCTCGACGGTGAGGTCGACGGCGGGGTCGAATTCCCCGGCCAGCCGCCGAAAACCTACCACGAGTTCATCTACATGGCGGTCTGCATCGGCGCCTCGGGCCAGGTGTCGGACTTCAACATCGTCGACACCCGCTTTCGCAACCTCGTGACAGTGCACGCGCTAATCGCCTTCTTCTTCAACACGATGATCCTGGCGCTGGGCATCAACATCTTCGCCACCATCCTCTCCAGCTAGCTGCGCGAGATGCCCATCGATCATCAGCAGAGCGCGCGGGCAGCTCCAACCCAGCCATTGCCCCGAGCCCTGGCCGTGCTACTGCTTGCTGCGGAGGGGCCGTTGCTGGCTTCAACGGGGCGCGAACCTTTGGATGGCGCCCGGGCGGGGAGAACAGACATGAGGAAGCTTCTGAGTGCGGTGATCGCCTTCTCGGCGATCAGTTACGTGGCGGCGGCGCAGCCGGCCTACAGCCCGGACGAAGGCTCGCCCCCGGCCAGCTATCCACCGTGCACCCATCCCCATGAGGATCGCTGCGTGCAGGGCGCGATGGCGATGGGCGATCATCACTGGCGCCATCACCACCATCACGACTGAGGCAGGGACAGGACTCTCGGCCCTCGCGGCTTGAGCGATCCTTGCGACCCGCCGCGGCCCCGGTTGCGGCGGGCTTCCCTGCGTGTGCGCTGATGCGCTAAGCCGCCTGTAGACGCAGGGAGGAACGACGATGGCGCCGATACCGGAACGGGGCATGGTCGCTGTGACAGGCGCGGCCGGCTACATCGGCGGCTGGGTCGTCAAGCTATTGCTCGACGACGGCTATCGCGTGCGCGCTTGCGTGCGTGAGCCGTCCAACGACACCAAGACGGCGTTCCTGAAAGCGATGCCGGGGTACGCGTCCGGGCGCCTGACGCTGCACGCCGCGGACCTGGACAACGACGGCTGCTTCGACCCGATTTTCGCCGGCTGCAACGGCGTGGCGCACGTAAGCCACGTCTCGACCTACAACGACCAGGACTACGTCGCGCGAGTCTGCGCCCATGTGATCGAGAGCGTCGAGAAGTCGGAGACGGTCACACGCGTCGTGCTCACCTCCAGCGTCGCGGCGGTGATCTCGGAGATGGACCTGCAGGAGATCGTGCGCCGTCCGGTGTTCTACGAGGACCGTTTCCCCGACGAGCGCAACGCGCGGCGCACCGTCGAGCGCGGTCAGGGCTATTCCATGGGCAAGCTGGTCGCCGAACGCGCGTTCACCGAAGCGGCGGCCGCGAGCGGTCGGTGGGACGTGATCACCGTCTGTCCAGGCGACAACCTCGGCCCGATCCTGTCCGCGCACCAGCAGGAGCGAGGCGCCTGGCAGAGCCAGATCGCCGGCATGCTGCAGGGGCGCTATGGGCAGAACGGGGTCTACCGGCCGTGGATGACGGTAGACGTGCGCGATTGCGCGCTCTGCCACGTGCGGCTCCTAGGACGCGACGGGGTCAGGAACGGCGAGCGCTACATCGCCTGGTCGACCGATGCGCGCGATGTCGAGCAGATCTGTCGCGACATCGACCGCCTGCTGCCCGAGCTGAACCACGAGTGGACGCCGCCGATCGACGGACAGAACGAGCGGATCAAGGCCCGCGAGGCGGAGTTCCGCGCCATCTGGGCGAAGGCCGACTTGCGCAACGAGCGGATGCGCACCGCGACCGGGGTCACGTTCCGGCCGCTGGACGAGTCGATCCGCGACTGCGCGGAGTCGCTGCTCGCGCTGGCCAGCATCCAGGTGAAACGCCGCGCACCGGCCGAAGCCGCGCCCGAGCCGGTCAGCGCCTAGCCCGCCGGCGCCAAAGGGCGCACTGCCGTGGCCGGCCGAGCAACGGCATCGAACTTAAGGGAAACCGAATGGCTTACTTCGCAGTGGTGCATCACTTCCCGGGCGGGACGAAGGCGCAGTACGAGGCGTCGCTGGCGGCGGTGCATCCCGCCGGGGGGCTGCCCAAGGGCCAGATCTATCACGCGGCCGGCGCGTCCGAAGGCGGCTGGACGATTATCGCCCTGCACGACAGCAAGGCCAGCTGGGAGGCGTTCCGCGACACCACCCTGATCCCGACGCTGGCCAAGGGCGTGCCGGGCGGTTTCGCCGGCCCGGCAGAAGAGATCACGTTCGAGGTCGATAACCTTCAGCGCGCAGCGGCGACCTAGGCCCGCTCCGGGATCACGACCTTCATCTCCTCGTAGCCCTTGATGAAGATCGAATAGCTGCGCTTGGGCTCTTCGAGCAGGCGGATCTCGGGGAAGCGCTTCATGATCTCTTCCCAGATGATGGTCAGCTGCAGCTCGGCCAGGCGGTTGCCGACGCAGCGGTGGATGCCGAAGCCGAACGACAGGTGCTGGCGCGGCCGCTCGCGGTCGATGATGTAGGCGTAGGGGTCGTCGATGACCTCGTCGTCGCGGTTGCCCGAGACGTACCACATCACCACCCGGTCGCCCTCGCGGATCTGCTTGCCCCTGAACTCGAAGTCCTCGCGTGGCCACGCGCGCCATGTGGGCAAGCGGCGTCTGCCAGCGGATGGTCTCCGAGACCATCGAGGGGATGAGCGCCGGATTGGCGCGCAGCTTGGCGTACTGGTCCGGATAGCGGTTGAGCGCGAAGATCGAGCCGGAGATGGTGTTCCGCGTCGTGTCGTTGCCGCCGATGATCAGCAGCGTGACGTTGGAGAAGTACTGGTCCATCGAAGCGTCGCGGGTGTCCGGGCCGTGCGCCAGCATCGAGATCAGGTCGCCGCGCGGGTTCGGCGTTCACCCGCTCGTTCCACAGCCGGATGAAGTAGGCGCGGCAGTCCGCGAGCAGCTGGCGGCGCTCGTCGTAGGTGTTCCACGGCCCGTGGCCGGGCGCGGTGGTCATGGTGTCCGACCACATGGTCAGCTTGCGCCGCTCCTCGAACGGGAAGTCGAACAGCGTGGCCAGCGTCATCGTGGTCAGCTCTTTCGAGACCAGGTCGACCCAGTCGAACGGCTCGCCGATCGGCAGCGAATCCAGGATCAGCGCCGGCGCGCTCGCGGATCTGCGGCGCCATCTGCGCCAGCCGCGCCGGCGCGACGCCGGGGCTGACGGTCTTGCGCTGGATGTCGTGGCCCGGGCGGATCCATGTTGATGAAGCTGTTGGCGTCGTCGCTGGTCTCGCGCTCGATGAACGCGTCCGGCGGCAGCACGCTGGGCTTGGGCGGCAGCCCGATGCCCTTGGCGGAGGAGAACACCTGGTGATTGGTGTCGATCGCCATGATGTCGTTGTACTTGGTGATCGACCAGAACGCGCCGTAGTTGCTGTCCGGCGTCCAGTGCACCGGGTCCTCGGCGCGCAGGCGCTCGAAATAGGGCCAGTGCCCGTCGTCGCGGAAGGCCGAGGCCCAGGCCGGGTTCAGCGTCTCCAGCGGCGCCTCGTAGGCGCGCCGCCGGCGCAGCGCCCGCTTCTCGCTCAGGATATCCGTCACGCCGTCGGCCATGCGATCCCTCTTTCGTCTTCCGCGCCGCGATCATTCGCGCACGCGGCGCCGAGATCAATAGCAGCCTGCCTTGATCCCTTCGCGCGAAAGCTCACATTGGCTCTGATGCACCGCCGAGTCTTCCTCATCCGCCACTGCCAGTCGGAGGCCAACGCCGACCTGCGCGTCGAGACCCGCGGCGACTCCGCCCTGACCGTCCTCGGCGTCGAACAGGCGCGCCAGCGCGCCCGCAAGCTGGGCGCGCACGAGCTGGCCGAGGTCACGGTGGTGGCCAGCCCACTGAAACGCGCCGCCCGCACGGCCAGCGAGATCGCCGACCATCACGGCTGGACGGTCTCCCACGACCAGCGCCTCACTGAAGGCGACCTCGGCCGCCTGGAAGGCCTCGCCTACCACGAGCTCGTCAACCACCTGCCGGCTGGCGCGCGATGGCTGGACGCCGAGACCCACGGCGGCGAGTCGGAAGCGGTGGTCGGCGAACGCATGCTCGAAGCCGTGGCCGCGGCCCTCGAGGCCGCGCCCGGGCCTGTCGTGATCGTCAGCCACGGCTACGCGATCAGCGCGCTCTTGAAGCGGCTCGGGCGCGAGACCCGGCAGCTGGCCAACGGCGACATGTTCGAGCTGCACCTGGACGAGTCGACAGTGGTGCACCTGCTGGAGCACCACCCGCTCGACGCCCAGGCGCCCACCGCGCAGCACTAGAGTCCACACCTAACACCGCTCCTCCCCGCGAAGCGGAGAACAGGTTCAACCGCGGAGCGCGCGGAGGAGGCGCAGAGATCGCAGAGGCTCCGCGTTCTTGCGCCTCCTCTGCGACCTCTGCGGTTAAGTCTCTGGATCCCGCTCCCGCGGGATCACCAGTCGGCTCGGCGAGGATGCTTTGCGCGAGCATCATGCGCGGGCGGTCGCGCCGGTTCTGGAACCCGGCGTGCAGCGTCAGCGGATGCATGATCACCGCATCGCCCGGCTCGCCGCTCAGCTCCTCGATCACGACCTCGACGCCGTCGATCACCTGACGCACGCCGATCAGCTCCGCGAGGCACTCGGTTGGCGTGTCGCAGAGCGCGGCGAGCGCCGGGTGGGCGGCGCGCACGCGCTTTCGTAATCGCTTGGACGAGACCGGCCCCGGCGCCAGTCTGGCGGCCAGCGTCGCCGTGCCGGCGATGCAGAGCGTGCCCCCGCCCCCCGGCTCAACCGGCTCGAGGAAGGTGAACAGGCGAAGCACCGGGAACGGCCACGGCCGCCCGGCGCCGGGCAGGTCGAAGTGCCAGACGACACGGGGATAGGCGAACACCGGCTCGGGGAAGGTCACGAGCACGGTCCCGCCCCAGCGCGGCGGCCGCTCCCAGCATCCGGCGCCCAGCAGCGCGTCGGCCAGGTCGCCGAGCTCCGGCGTGCCCAGCGCCTCGAACGAGCCGCGCGCCACGAGCGGTCCGAGCTGGAACGGGCGTGTGACGGTCCAGGTGGTGGGATTCTCGCGGCGGATGCCGAAGCGCGCGCCGAGATCGGCCCAGACAGCGTCGGCCATGGGCGCGAAGATCTCGCCCGGGAAGAAGGCCGGCAGGTGCAACAGGCCGGTTTGCGCGAACGTCGCGCGTTGGTCGGTGGTGAGGGTGAAAGTGCGGGACAAAGCTCCGTCTCCTTGACGGCGCCCCGCGGCAGATGTCGCGCCCAGGCCTTAATGCCGGGACGGTCCATCTACCGCGGTACTGATTTCCCGCGGCCCACCGCAAGGCGCGGTGAACGATGCCCGATCGTCCCAGACGCCGCCGCGCCGGTCAAGCGCGCGTGTCAGCGATGGCGCGAGCCCGCGGCGGCTGCCGGGCCGAGCAGCGCGGCGTCCGCTTCGCGCTGCAGCACCTCTTCCTGGCTGCGCACCCAGAAAATCGAGGCAACCAGACCGAGCCCGACGAGCACGACGGCCGCCAGCCCGATCGGGCGCGAGAGGTGAATGAACGCGCGCCCGAAGACATAGGCGCAGAGCCCGAACGAGGTGGTCCACGCCACGGCGCCCAGCGCGTTGAACAGGAAAAATCGCCGCCACGGCATGCGGTTGACGCCGGCCAGGATCCCTTCGAAGGCGCGCAGGAAGGCGATGAATCGGCCGAAGAAGATGATCTTCGCCCCGTGCCGCAGGAAGAGATACTGACCGAGGCGCTGTCGGGCCGGCGAGAGCCCAATGTAGCCGCCGTAACGCGCCAGCAGCGGCAACCCCGCCGCGCGGCCGAGCAGATAGCCGAGGCTGGTTCCGAGGAAGGCGGCCACCGCGGCCGTTGCAATGACGCCTGCGATATCCAGCCGGTGCGTGCGCGCGGCAATGAGCGCGGTGACGACCAGAATGCCCTCGCCGGGCGCCGGAACGCCCAGGCTCTCGGCGAAGATCAGGCCGAACACCGCCGCATAGCCATAGACGGCGACCAGGGCGGAGAGGTGGTGGATCATCGAAGGCGACTCGCTGAGCGTGGCCGGAATAGCAGACTTCAGGGTCGCCGGAGCCCCCGACTCTCAACGAAGCGCCGGCGACGCCACGTTGCCGCCAACCGCCGCTCCGGATGACCGTCAGCTGCGGGCCTCAGGCGCCGGCGGCGTCCAGCGCCTGATCGACCAACCGCGCAGCCTCGACGAGGCTCAGCGCCTCGCAGGCGGCGACGTATTCGCGCCGCAAGCGCCGCACCAGCTCGGCCACGCTCGGGATATCCTCGATCAGGTCGATGCCCTGGCCGGCGCTCCACAGGTTCTTCCAGGGCGTCACGCCCTCGGGCAAATGGTCATGGCGCATGCCGCGGCCGGTGGGCTTGGGCAGGCTGTCCGGATCGAGCCCGACCCGCCGCATGGACTCGATCATCCAGTTCGCCGGCACGCCGGCGATGTCGCCGGTGTAGGCGAGGTCGGCCGAGGTCTGGCTGACCAGCAGCGCCTTGTATTCGTCCGGGGCGTCGGACTCGCGGGTGGCGATGAAGCGGGTGCCGAGATAGGCAAGGTCGGCGCCCAGCACCTCGGCGGCGCGGATCACCGCGCCGCTGGAAACCGCGCCGGCCAGCACGATCGTCCCGTCGTACATAGCGCGGATCTTCGGGATCATCGCCAGGTGCGTAATCGTCCCCGAGTGGCCGCCGCCGCCGGCGCCGATGCAAGTGAGCCCGTCGGCGCCCGCCGCGATCGCCTTCTCGGCAAAGCGCAGGCTGGTCACGTCGTGGAAGACCTTGCCGCCGAAGTCGTGAACGCGGGCGATCAGCTCGGTCGGGTCGCCGCCGACGCTGATGATGATCTCGATGCCGTATTTCGCGCAGAGCGTCATGTTCGCCGCCAGCTCGTCCGGCGGCATGCGGGTCGGGTAGTTGACGGCGATCGGCGCGATGCGCGCGTTGGGGTGGGCGCGCCGGTGGGCTGCGAGCGCGTCGGTGATCTCAGCCAGCCACGCCTGGAAGGTCTCGAAGTCGCGGGCGTTCTGGCGCGGCAGCCCGCCGATCACGCCCGCCTTGCAAGCCTCGCGCACCAGCGCCGGCCCGGTGACCAGGAACATCGGCGCGCAGATCGCCGGCAGGGTGAGGCAGGCGCGGGTCTTGGGGTCGAGGCTCATGCGGGCTCCTTCTTTGCTCTGCGCGCTCGGCGCCTTCTCTGCGATCTCTGCGGTAAGATATCTAGTCGGAGGGCAAGGAGGTGCGTCATGGCGGATTTCGGCGGGGATGTTGAAGCGTTCCGGACGGACGCGCGGGCGTGGCTCGACGCGAACTTCCCACCGGCCCTGAAGACGCCCGAGGGCCGCCGCGCCGGATCGGGCGAAGCCAGGCTGTGGAAGCAGCGCATGGCTGACAAGGGCTGGGGCGCGCCAACCTGGCCCAAGGCTTATGGCGGCGGCGGGCTGTCGCGCCAGGAAGCGCGCGCGCTCGCCGACGAGATGGCCAAGGTCGGCGCCTTCAACCCGATCGGCGGGCTCGGGATCATGAGCATCGGCCCGACCATCCTCGAGCTCGGGACCGAGGCGCAGAAGGCCCGGCATCTGCCGCACATCGCGCGCGGCGAGTTCGAGTGGTGCCAGGGCTATTCGGAGCCAGGCGCCGGGTCCGACCTCGCGGCCTTGCAGACCAAGTGCGAGGACAAGGGCGACCACTGGCTGGTCAACGGCCAGAAGATCTGGACCTCGGTCGCCAACCTGGCGGACTGGTGCTTCTGTCTGGTGCGCACCGATCCGTCGGCCAAGAAGCACGAAGGCATCAGCTGCCTGTTGATCAACATGAAGGACCCCGGCGTCGAGACCCGTCCGATCCGCCTGATCAACGGCGACAGTCCGTTCTGCGAGACCTTCTTCACCGACGTGAAGGCGGCCAAGGACGACGTCATCGGGCCGCTGAACGGCGGCTGGACGATCGCCAAGCGCCTCCTGCAGTTCGAGCGTGACAACATCTCGATCGGCCTCGGCGCCGGCGCGCTCGGCAGCCCGGCCGCGCCGATGGCGGTGGAGGACTACGCCAAGCGCTACGTCGGCCTGGGCGACGACGGGCGCCTCGCCGATGCGGACCTGCGCGCGCGCCTGGTCGCGCACAAGATGGAGAACCAGGCCTTCCAGCTCACCCTCTCGCGCGCCGCCAACGAGATGAAGTCGAACCAGGGCCCCAGCAACGCGGCCTCGATCATGAAATACGCCGGCGCCAAGATCGCCCAGGACCGCGCCGAGCTGATCGTCGAGGCGCTCGGCCACAACGGCCTGGGCTGGGAGGGCGACGGCTTCGACGGCCAGGAGCTGACCCAGACCCGCGCCTGGCTGCGCTCGAAGGCCAACTCCATCGAAGGCGGCTCGTCCGAGATCAACCTGAACGTCGTCTCCAAGCGCGTTCTCGGCCTGCCGGATCCGAAATGAGCGCAGGCGACGAAACCCTCCTCCAGCTGAGCTTCGAAGCCAGCGTCATCTATTGGCGCGGCCCGGCGCCGTTCTTCTATGCGCCGATACCGGCCGAACACGCCGAGGAGGTCCGGCGGGCGGCCAGGATCGCGACCTACGGCTGGGGGTGCGTGCCGGTCGAGGCCGAGGTCGGCGGCGTCGCCTTCACCACCGCGCTGTTCCCCAAGGACGGAACCTATCTACTGCCGCTCAAGGTCGCGGTCCGCCGCAAGACCAACATCACCGCCGGCGACCTGATCACCGCCGAGATGACCATCCGCGCCCCCAAGCGCGCAGGCGGCCAGTGGTCGCCGGTGTAGGAGGGCGCTCGGCGACCTCCTATTGGACCGCCAAGTTCGCCAGGAACGCCAAGGGTTCTGCGCAAGCGGAAGAGCATCCCGTTTTTCGTCATCCCCCGCTGGAGCAGCGGAGGAATGCGGGGCACCCATGCACGCCGGGTGGACCAGGTGATCATGGGGCCCGAACAATTCGGGCCATGACGATGGAGGGAGAGCGCAGGGCATCGGCTCCAATCCCTTGGCGACCTTGGCGAACTTGGCGGTCCAATGCGGCCTTGCCCCCTTGAGGGCGCCCCTCGTCGTCAAGTCAACAAGCATTGACATAAGTCGGCGTTTGCGAGAGCTTCACCCTTGAATACGCTCGCCATCACTTCGCATGGCAGAGCGCCAATTCGGCATCCGGGCGACTAAGACGAGGGAAACGACGCCATGAACATCGCCGTGAAGGTCGACGCCGACGAGGCGGCCGCCGAGGCCTACGCCACGCCGCTCGCCGAGCTCAATCCGGCCAAGGTGGAGCGCTTCCAGGACGACACCATCTGGCCGGTGTTCGAGCGCCTGCGCGCGCGAGGACCCGGTCCACTTCACGGCCGAGAGCGAGTTCGGGCCCTACTGGTCGATCACCAGCTGGGACGACATCATGGCGGTCGACACCGACCACGAGGCCTTCTCGTCGGCCGACGGCATCGCGCTGCCGAACCTCAAGGTCGATGGAAGAACAGGAGAAGGCCTGCGAGAGCCATCGGGCCGAAGAGCCCGCGCCGCCGCGGCGGCGCCGGCTTCATCACCATGGACGAGCCCGAGCACAGCGCCAGCGCGCAAGGCGGTCAGCCCGACGCTGGCGCCGGCCAACATCGCCCAGATGGCGCCGCTGGTGCGCGAGCGCGCCGGCGAGATCCTCGAACTCGCTGCCGATCGGCGAGGAGTTCGACTGGGTCGACCTGGTGTCGAAAGAGCTGACGGCGATGACGCTGGCCACCCTGTTCGACTTCCCGTTCGAGCAGCGCCGCAAGCTGCCCTGGTGGTCGGACATGATCATGAACCAGCCGGGCCACGGGCCGGTGGAGAGCTGGCAGCAGAAGGGCGAGGCGATGATGGAGTGCTTCGGCGCCTTCAACGAGCTGTGGAACGAGCGGGTCAACGCCGAGCCCGGCATCGACCTGATCTCGATGCTGGCGCACAACCCGGCCACCCGCGACATGGATGTCGACGACCGTACCACGGCAACGTCATCCTGCTGATCGTCGGCGGCAACGACACCACCCGCAACACCATCTCCGGCAGCATCTACGCGCTGAACAAGAACCCCGACCAGTACGACAAGCTGCGCGCCAACCCGGACCTGGTCCTGCCGATGGTCTCCGAGACCATCCGCTGGCAGACGCCGCTGGCCCACATGCGCCGCACGGCGACGCGCGACGTCGAGCTCGGCGGCAAGACCATCAAGGAGGGCGACAAGGTGGCCATGTGGTACATCTCGGGCAACCGCGACGAGACGAAGATCGAGAACCCCAACGCCTTCATCATCGACCGCGAGCGGCCGCGCCAGCACATGTCGTTCGGCTTCGGCATCCACCGCTGCGTCGGCAACCGCGTCGCCGAGATGCAGCTGACCATCATCTGGGAAGAGATCCTCAAGCGCTTCCCGGTGATCGAGGTCGTCGGCGAGCCGGTGCGCACCTACTCGTCCTTCGTCCACGGCTACGAGAGCATGCGGGTCGTCATCCCCGCCCGCGCCTAGAGCCCGCCGCGCGCCAGCGCGGCGTTAAGAAGAACCACGAAGGACACAAAGGAACACGAAGGGGCCCTTCCGGGGCGCAGCGCCGCGGCTAGTCCTGAACCTTCGTGCCCTTCGTGTCCTTCCTCTTCTTCGTGGTGAAATAGGACAGCGCCGCTGCGCGGCGTGGGGTTAAGTCAACAGGCATTGACCTCTGAGCCGCGCGGGCGGAAGCTCGTACCGCCGTCATCAGGGACTTAATGCCATGAACATCGCCGTGAAACCGGCAGCGGTTCAGGACACTGACGCCTACAGCGCGCCGCTGGAGAAGCTCAACCCGGGCAATGCGGACCGCTTCGTGACCGGCGCCATCTGGCCCGTGTTCGAACGCCTGCGCGCCGAGGACCCCGTCCACTTCACGCCCGAGAGCGAGTTCGGCCCCTATTGGTCGATCACCAAGTGGGACGACATCATGGCGGTGGACACCAACCACGAGGCATTCAGTTCGGTCGGCGGGATCGTGCTTGGAAACCTGCTGGCGGCGCGCGAGCGGCTGCGACTGCCGGGCGAGCGCACCAAGGAAGAGCAGATCGAGGCGGCGCGGCGCGGCGAGGGCGCATCGTTCATCGGACTGGACGAGCCGCACCATGGCCCCAGGCGCAAGGCGGTCAGCCCGACGCTGGCGCCGGCCAACATCGCCCTGATGGCGCCCGTCGTACGAGAGCGCGCCGGTCAGATTCTCGACTCGTTGCCGATCGGCGAGACCTTCGACTGGGTCGACCGGGTGTCGAAAGAGCTGACGTCGATGACGCTCGCCACCATGCTCGACTTCCCCTTCGAGGAGCGCCGCAAGCTGCTCTATTGGACCACCGGGGACGGCGCCGAGATGACGCCGGAGGAGCGGCTCGCCGCCGCGCTCGAACGGCAGGCCCGGTTCGACGAGCTCTGGGAGAAGAAGCGCAACGCCCCGCCCGCCATGGATATGATTTCCATGATGGCGCACAACCCCGTGACCCGGAACATGAGTCGCCAGGAGTATCAGGGCAACGTCGTCCTCTTGATCATCGGCGGCAACGACACGACCAGGAACACCATCTCCGGCAGCGTCTACGAGCTGAACCGCAACCCCGACCAGTACGACAAGCTGCGGGCCAACCCCGATCTCATCCCCGCGATGGTGTCGGAATCCATCCGCTACCAGACGCCGCTGGCGCATATGGCCAGGACCGCGCTGAAGGACACCGAGGTGGGCGGCAAGATGATCAAAGAGGGCGACCGGGTCGCCATGTGGTACATCTCGGGCAACCGCGACGAGAGCGTGATCGCAGACCCGGACGTCTACGACATCACCCGCGAGCGGCCGCGTCACCACATGTCGTTCGGCTTTGGCGTCCACCGCTGCGTCGGCAACCGCGTCGCCGAAATGCAGCTGACGATCATCTGGGAAGAGATCTTGAAGCGCTTTCCCGAGGTCAGGGTCGCGGGCGAACACGAACGCACCCACTCCTCCTTCATCCACGGTTTCGAGAAGCTCCCCGTCGTCATCGCCGCCCGCGCCTGACCGCTCGCCGCGCGCCAGCGCGGCCCTAAAAGGAACCACAAAGGGCACTAAGGACACAAAGGAACACGAAGGCGCCCTGCCAGCGCCAGCCCCGCGGCTACCACTGAATCTTCGTGCCCTTCGTGTCCTTCCTCTTCTTCGTGGTGAAATAGGACGGCGCCGCTGGCGCGGCGGGGGGCTAAGTCAACAGGCATTGACCTCAGAGCCCTGCGGGCGGAAGCTCTCGCAGCCGTCATCAGGGACGAAAGAGCCATGAACATCGCCGTGAAGGTCGACGCCGCCGAGTCAGCGAAAGCCGACGCCTACGCCCTGCCGCTCGACAAGATCAATCCGGCCAAGGTCGAGCGCTTCCAGGACGATACGCTGTGGCCCTACTTCGAGCGCCTGCGCGCCGAGGACCCGGTCAACTTCACGCCCGAGAGCGAGTTCGGCCCCTATTGGTCGATCAGCCGCTGGGAAGACATCATGGCGATCGACACCGACCACGAGGCCTTCACCTCCACCGAGGGCATCGGGCTCGGCCGCGTCGCCGACGAAGCCGAGATGGAAAAGGTGATGGGCGGCCGCACCCGCGAGATGCAGCGCGAGGCGGCGCTGCGCGGCGAGGGCGCCTTCATCGGGCTGGACGAGCCGCACCATGGCCCCAAGCGCAAGGCGGTGAGCCCGACGCTGGCGCCGGCCAACATCGCCAAGATGTCGCCGGTCGTGCGCGAGCGCGCCGGTCAGATTCTCGATGCCCTGCCGATCGGCGTCGAGTTCGACTGGGTCGACAAGGTGTCGATGGAGCTGACGGCCATGACCCTGGCCACCCTGTTCGACTTCCCGTTCGAGGAGCGGCGGCGGCTGACCTGGTGGTCGGACATGTTCATGAACATGCCGGGCCATGGACCGGTGGAGAGCTGGGAGCAGAAGGTCGGAGCGATCTTCGAGTGCCGCGCCGTCTTCCAGGACCTGTGGGACAAGCGTCTGGCCGCCGAGCCGGGCATCGACCTCATCTCGATGATGGCCCACGACCCGGCAACCCAGGCCATGGGCTTCGACGAATACCAGGGCAACGTGGCGGTGCTGATCATCGGCGGCAACGACACCACCCGCAACACCATCTCCGGCAGCGTCTACTGGCTGAACAAGAACCCGGACCAGTACGACAAGCTGCGCGCCGACCCGAGCCTGGTCGTCAACATGGTCTCCGAGACGATCCGCTATCAGACCCCCCTCGCCCACATGAGCCGCGTCGCCACCCGCGACGTGGAAATCGGCGGCAAGACCATCCGTAAAGGCGACCGGGTGGTCATGTGGTACATCTCGGGCAACCGCGACGAGAGCGTGATCGCCGACCCCAACGTCTACGACATCACCCGCGAGCGGCCCCGCCACCACATGTCGTTCGGCTTCGGCGTCCACCGCTGTGTCGGCAACCGCGTCGCCGAGATGCAGCTGACCATCATCTGGGAGGAGATCCTCAAGCGCTTCCCGCGGATCGAGGTCATCGGCGAGCCGGTGCGCACCTACTCCTCCTTCATCCACGGCTACGAAAGCATGCGCGTCGTCATCCCGGCCCGCGCCTGAAACCCAGCGCGCGCCAGCGCGGCCATAAGATGAACCACAAAGGGCACGAAGGACACGAAGGAACACGAAGAGCCCCTGCCGACCGCAGGGCCGCGGCTACTGCTGAATCTTCGTGCCCTTTGTGTCCTTCCCTCTCTTCGTGGTGAAATACGAATGCGCCGCTGGCGCGGCGCAGCAGGATGTCGAATGAGTGAGGCCCTGGAGCTCGAGCGCATCCAGCCGCGGCGGCGGAACGCCGAGGCGACGCGCGCGGCGATCCTCGAGGCGGCCAAGGCGCAGTTCGCGCGGGCTGGGTACGACCTCACCTCCCTTCGCGACATCGCTGCCGAAGCCGGCGCCGACGTCGCCCTGATCAAACGCTACTTCGGCGGCAAGGAGGCGCTGTTCACCGAGGCGCTGAAAGAGTCGTTCCCGCCCCGCGTCTTGCACGGGTGGGACCGCGCGGCCTTCCCGCGCGAGGTCGCCACGATGATGGCCGGCCCTGCCCGCGCCGACGAAGCCCGCAGCCACACCTTCCAGTTCCTGCTGCGCGCGGCGACATCTCCCACCACCGCCCCTTTACTGAACGTCGCCATCCAGGAGCGCTTCCTCGGGCCGATCCGCGACTGGATCGGTGGGGAAGAGGCCCCTGCCCGCGCGCGGGTCCTGGCGGCCGTCTACATCGGCTTTTTGGTCGAGCGCCTGATCCGCGACGAGCCCCTCAAGGGCGCCGAACGCGAAGCCTTCATCACCCACGCCGCCGCCGTCCTCGACGGGCTAGTACGGCCATAAAGGCCGAGCCCGAACAGGTCGCCTCCTAACAGCCGACCGGGCCGCGGTGAGTTGAGCCGGGCGCGGCGCGCGCGGTGAGCGCCCTTCTCCCCTCGAGGGAGAAGGTGGCCGGGCGAATGCCCGGTCGGATGAGGGGCCGCGCCGAGTGTCGTGATTGGCGCGAGCGAGGCGCTGCCCTTCTGGTTCAGCGACCCGTCGAGCACCTTGCTTTCGAGGTCGCTTGCAGCACAGTTCAAGCGTCGCCAATCGGCCCGCTCGGCGCGGCCCCTCATCCGTCTCGCTGACGCGAGCCACCTTCTCCCTCGAGGGGAGAAGGGGCCCAGCCGATTCCGAGCGAATGAAGCCTGCTCTTGATGCTCCCCCTACGGTGGAGGATCGGGTAGGAGCAGAGGCCCTAGCCCCCAAGGAGTCCGCGCCCATGCGCCGCGCCGCCATCGTCGCCCCGATCCGCACCGCCGTCGGCAAGTTCCAGGGCGCGCTCGCGCCCATGACCGCCGGCGAGCTCGGCGCGGTGATCCTCAAGGCCCTCGTCGAGCGCACCGAAGATCGACCCCGCCGACGTCGACGACGTCATCTTCGCCCAGGGCTACGGCTCGGCGAGGCGCCCTGCATCGCCCGCTGGGCGGCGCTGGCGGCCGATTTCCCGATCGAGACCCCCGGCTACCAGCTCGACCGCCGCTGCGGCTCCGGCCTGCAGGCGGTGATCGACGCGGCGATGATGGTGCAGACCGGCGCGGCCGACGTCGTCGTCGCCGGCGGCGTCGAGAGCATGAGCAACGTCGAGTACTACACGCCTCGACATGCGCAACGGCGCCCGCGCCGGCTCGGTCACCCTGCACGATCGCCTGGCGCGCGGGCGGGTGATGAGCCAGCCGATCAGCCGCTTCGGCGTCATCTCCGGCATGATCGAGACCGCCGACAACCTCGCCCGCGACTACCAGATCAGCCGCGAGGCCTGCGACGAATACGCCGCCATGAGCCACCAGCGGGCCGCCGCGGCCTGGGCCGCCGGCAAGTTCGACGACGAGACCGTGCCGGTCACCGTGCCGCAGAAGCGCGGCGATCCGGTCGTCTTCGCCCACGACGAGGGCGTGCGCGCCGACGCCACGCCCGAGAGCCTTGGCAAGCTCCGGCCCGATCGAGAAGGACGGCGTCGTCACCGCCGGCAACGCCAGCCAGCAGAACGACGCCGCCGCCGCCTGCCTGGTCGTGGCCGAAGACAAGCTGGACGAGCTCGGCCTCGAGCCCATGGGCTGGTTCGTCGGCTGGGCGGCGGCCGGCTGCGAGCCCTCGCGCATGGGCATCGGCCCGGTGCCGGCGGTGAAGCGGCTGTTCGACCGCACCGGCTTCGACTGGAGACAACATCGACCTGGTCGAGCTGAACGAGGCCTTCGCGCCGCAGGTGCTGGCGGTGCTCAAGGGCTGGGGCTGGGACGAGCGCGACCGGCTGAACGTCAACGGCTCCGGCATCAGCCTCGGCCACCCCATCGGCGCCACCGGCGGCCGCATCCTCGCCAACCTGCTGCGCGAACTGAAGCGGCGCGACGGGAAGTACGGCCTGGAGACGATGTGCATCGGCGGCGGCCAGGGCATCGCGGCGATATTTGAGGCGGCCTAAGGGGCCGCGAGCTAGGCCGCGTTGCCTGCTTCGACTGAAGCGCAGTAGCGCTCGAACGCAGCGCTGCTCTTTTCCGAGCGCGCCTCCGAGTAGAATGCTTCGCGGCGAACTAGCAACACTTCCGTCCGCCCGGCCCTAAGGCCACAGTTGAATAGTTCGATGGCCGAAGCGGGGGCAGCGACTTTCGCCGAGTTCAAAACGAAGCCGGCCTCATCCACACACGCGAGCAACGTCTCAAAAGCCTCCCCGACGAGTCGCGCATCGTTTCCTGACACGGCGATGTCATCCAGGTACACCGTGAGACACAAGCGCTGGGCGTTTTCCGCCAAGCACCGGCCAAGCGCGGATTCCGACAGAACCAGTGAGGCGAGCAAGGGCGACTGAACGAACCCATACGGCAAGACGTACCCTCCTTGCTCCAACGGGCTCTTCACGGTTGACCACTTCGCAAAGTGGGCGTGCTTGCGAACCCCGCAGTCGCGGAGTGCCCGGTCAACGCGATTGCGCCGAACCGAGTAGAAGAAGTCCTTCAGGTCGAGCTTCGCGAAAACACTATGCGCACGGTGTTCATGCAGCGCTTGCACATGCCCACCGGGCTGGAAAAATGTGTGTAAAACGGCGCGAACTCATACCGCTCTTCGACGAGCGCTTTGACAGTTTGACCGATCTCGCGGCCCTCATCTGTCGGGACGAAGACAGGCTTCCCTTTAGGGCCGATATAAGAGAAATCGAAATTTCGGAATTGGACGGGCATAGTTGACTACCTTGCTCAACAGATCAGAGATCGCGTGGCAGAGTTTGAAAAACTCCGTTAGCGCGCTCAAAACCTGAGGAGCAAGGTAGATGAGACGAGACTTTTTCATACTCACCCTCCATTTTGCTCACTCTGGCAAACCGCAACTCCATGCGCATGGAGAAGCCAACTGAGAGAGGTCATGTCGCGTTACCGTCATGCTCTCGAAGCACCCAAGGATGGCATCGTCTGCTGTCCTAAAGTACCGGCGAAGCTGCGGGCTATCGCCAGAGCCAAGCCAAAGGTAGTTGGGATTGGGACAACCGCAAGTGTACGAGCGGCAATTCGTGCTCGTCGCTGGCGGCCGACGTAGAGCGGCACAACGGAAATACGCCTTGGCTGAGCCAGCGGAAAACATCGAGCCCTATCTCGCCACAACCGCTGCGCTCCTCGCGGCGGAGGGCATGACAGGAGCGGCGGAGGTTCTTCGCACGTCAGAACCGCGTGTTGAGGAGACCGGGTTCGACAACTGGAACGGCGGCACGACCATCTGGACTGTGTTCCTCGAGGTCACACCGTCAGCGTACGCGCAGCTCGGCGATCGCCGGGACTCTCTGGAAGAGCAGATTTCTAAGCGCCTCCAGGCTGTCGTCGGGCGGCACTCCCAGAACTGGTACGAAATGAGCATCGTCCCGAGTGTCGAGCCGCATCCGGAGTGGCGAATTAACCAGGGCCAGCTATCCGAGGTGGCGCGCCGCAACATTGTTTATGGGCTTCGGATCGAGAAGGTAGCGTGGGCTGGTCGGCTGGAAGAGGTGGAGTTCCTCGAGCGTGTTTTCGACCTCCGCCAACTACCTTCCAACGACCACCGCTTCAACGACGCAGCGGGGGACATTTGGCAACACCGTGTGAACAACCCGAACGATTGGGATGACGACTGGATATACGGCGACGACCGCTTCGGGCTGATCAGCGCTCCAACCGACACCTTTCTGCGGTTTCTCAGCGAGGTCGTGCATCCGGTCGTGCGCCCGGACCGCAACGAGGCACTTAAGCTGGTCCAGCAGTTCAACGACCAATTGCGACTCGAAGGGTGGGAGTTGGCGGAGGAGGAAAAGATCGCCGGCCGCCCGCGATACGTGGCGCGTCCACTCGGTATGGCTCGCGGTCGTGCTATCTCCCGCGCTCGCACCGTTGCCGATGCGCTCGATGCTGGGTGGATGCAGAAGGAAATTGAACGGCTGGAAAACGCGGTCGATAGAGACCCCGCCCTCGCGATAGGCACAGCCAAGGACTTAGTGGAGAGCTGCTGCAAGACGATTTGGCCAAGCGCGGCGTGGAGGTTTCGGCCGGGGCTGGACTGCCTGACCTCACGAAGGCCTTAGCCAAAGAGCTCAAGCTCGTCCCGGAAGGCATTTCCGACGAGGCGAAGGGTGCGGAGACGGTTCGGCTTGTCCTGCGCAATCTATCCAGTCTCACCCACTATCTCGCCGAGCTCCGGGGCCTTTACGGTTCCGGCCATGGCCGCGACGGCCGCCATCGGGGGCTCGAGCCGCGCCACGCACGGCTGGCGGTAGGCGCGGCAGTGGCGTTCATCGACTTCGCAACCGACACCCACAACAAGCACGCCCCAAGCACAGTCGGGAAGGTACCAGCGGCACTCCCCAAGGCGGCGGCCGGGTGTGCAGCCGATTCGGCCTGATAAGGCCAATACGAATTCAGGGATAAGATGATATCCTGTCGACGCAGTTTCGGAAGCGGCGGCGGCTAACCGGCCGCGCCATCTGCGTCCGTGCCCGCAACGCTCACGCGCCATCCACCTCGTCAAAGAACTCCAGCACCGCCGCCGTCGACGCTGGCCCCGCGGCGACGAAGTAGTTGTGGCCGGCGCCTTTGAAGATGACGAGGCGGCTTCCTGGGATCACTTCGGCCAGTTCGCGGCCGTATTTGACGTCGACGGCGGGATCCTCGTCGCCGTGCAGGACGAGGGTCGGAGCGGTGATGGCCGCGAACGCTTCGCGGGTGGTGGTGTAGGCGGCGATCGCCTCGGACTGGGCGCGGACGCCGGCCATGGTGAAGCGGTCGCTGGCCAGCACCTCCATGTCCTTTTGGGCCGCCTCCAGCGGCGCGGCCGAGCCGTAGGCGGCGGGGTTGAGCCGGCGCTTCAGCACGGCGCGCACCAGGCCGAGGGGCAGGTGGTAGATCAGGCGCGCGGCGAGGGGCGCGCGGGCGCCGACCTCGGTCTTCATCATGGTGCAGCCGAGCACCAGCGACTTGACGCGCTCCGGGTAGCGGATGGCGAACTCGCCGGCAATGCCGCCGCCCATGGAGACGCCGTAGACGTGGGCGCGCTCGATGCCCGCGGCGTCGAGCACCGCCAGGGCGTCGGCGGCCATCTGCTGGACCGTGGTGGCGCGGACGGTGTCGCTCTCGCCGGTGCCGCGATTGTCGAAGCTGATCGCCTGATGCTTTTCGGTCAGCGCCGGCAGCAGCGGGTACCACATGCGGCTCGAGTAGAGGTGTCCCATGATCAAGAGCACGGGCGTGCCGGCTCCTTCAGTCTCCCAATGGATGCGCGCGCCGGCGCTGTCGACGAAGGGCATCGGAGGGTCCTCCTTGCGGAACGAGGGACAGAATAGCATTGCCTTACCTTCCGGCCGGCGGCGATGAGGAGATGTCATGACCACACCCAAACCCCTCGCCCTCGTCACCGGCGCCTCCTCCGGCATTGGCCGCGCTTTTGCGCGGCGGCTGGCCGGCCAAGGGTATGATCTGATCGTCGTCGGCCGTCGGCGGGAGCGGCTCGACGAGCTCGGGGCGGCGCTTCCGGGCAGCGCGGTGCGCGTCGAGGCGGTCGATCTTGCGACCGACCCCGGGGTGGAGGCGGTCGCCGATCTCTGCGCCAGCGAGCCGGTCACGCTGCTGGTCAACAACGCCGGCGTCGCCCACTACATGGGCTTCACCCAGCTGCCCGCGGACAAGGCGAGCGAGCTGCTGCATGTGAAGGTGGTCGCGCCGACGATGCTGGCGCGGGCGGCTGCGCCGGGCATGGTCGCCCGGGGCGGGGGCGCGATCGTCAACGTCGCCGGCATGCTCGCGTTCGGCGCGGGCGCGCCGATTGGCCCGGCGCCCGGGCGGGCCGTCTATGTGGCGACTCTCGCGCACATCGTCGCCCTGTCGCAGGCGCTGCACGAGGAGCTGAAGGCAGAGGGCGTGAAGGTCCAGGCGCTCTGCCCCGGCATTGTCGCGACCGAGTTCCACGAGCGGCAGGGCATGGACCTCAGCGCATTCCCGCGCATGTCGGCGGACGACGTCGTCACCGCCAGCCTGCGCTCGCTCGAACTGGGCGAGGTGGTCTGCGCGCCCGGCGTCGAACGCGCCGATCTGCTCGACGCGGCGCTCACGGCCGCCCTCGCCGCCTTCGGCGCTCAGTCGCCCCAGCTCGCGGAACGCTATCGGACGCCGGAACAAATGGGTGGAGGCAACGGTCGATTGCAGACGCCCGCTGAAGCCGCGTCCATCATCCGAGGCGATCGCGACCGCGACTGAGGGGTTGTCGGCGCGCCCTTTGACCCGGAGCTGCTGCCACTTCCCGGCGCCGGCGGCCGATAGGCTCTGCAACCTCGCCGTTGCAACCGGTCCGCCGTCCGATGAAACCCAAGATCTCCATCGTCAGCCTGCACGTCGCCGACCTCGCCCGCGCGCTCGCCTTCTATCGGGACGGCCTCGGCTTCCCGACGCACAACTACGCGGATGGGGACGACTTCATCATGTTCAGGCTGGAGGGCAGCTGGCTCTCGCTGTCGGCGCGGGACGACCCCGCTGATGGATCTGCCGTCGGGGGCGCAGCGCTTCTCCAGCGTGGGGCTGTCGCACAACGAGCCGACCGAGGCCGGCGTCCGTGAGGTCTTCGCGCAGGGCCTGGCCGCCGGCGCGACCCCGCTGAAAGAGCCGCAAGCCGCGCCCTGGGGCGGCTATGAGGCAGCGTTCGCCGACCCTGACGGACATGTCTGGGACATCGCCATGAACCCGTTCACCGATCTGACTTGAGCGCCTTGCGGCGCCGGCGGGGCCGGATAGATATCCGGTTGGCATATGCCTCGGCCTATGCCACAATCGATCGATGAACGCCTATCGTCACGTCAAGCTGTTCAAGAACGGGCGCAACCAGGCGGTGCGGATACCGCGGGAGTTCGAGCTGCCCGGCGCGGACGCCATCATCCGGCGCGACGGCGACAGGCTGATCCTCGAGGCTGCGCCGGCGAGCTCGCTGCTGGCCGCTCTGTCAGGACTGGCGCCGATCGAGGAGGCGTTTCCAGCGATCGGCGATCCGCCGCCTGGGCCGGTCAGGCTTTGACGCGGTTCCTGCTCGACACGAACATCCTCTCCGACCTGGTGCGCCGCCCGCAGGGCCGTATCGCGGCCCGTATCGCCGAGGTTGGCGAAAGGGCGATCTGCACCAGTATCGTCGTGGCGGCCGAGCTGCGTTTCGGGGCGGCCAAGAGCGGTTCCACTCGCCTGACACTCCAGGTCGAGCGCATTCTGTCGGCCCTCGATGTCCAGCCCTTCGACGCTCCGGCCGACGCCGCCTATGCGGAGCTGCGCGTGGTGCTGGAGGCTGCAGGGACGCCGATCGGCGGCAATGACATGCTGATCGCCGCCCACGCGCTCGCCACCGAGTGCATGCTGGTCACCGCCAACGAGCGGGAGTTCGCCCGCATCCGTGGCCTTGCCGTCGACAACTGGCTTCGCTGAGGCCGGCCGAGCTCCTACCCCGCAACCGTCGGCGCCATCGTCTCCAACGCGTCCGCGATCGTTCCCCGCCAGATGGCGTAGTCGTGGCCGCCGGCGGGCTCGCTGTAGGCGAGGTCGTAGCCCTTGGCCTCCAGCACGGCCTTCATGCGGCGGTTGGGCTCAATCATCAGCTGCGGATGCTCCATCAGCCCGATCTCCTGCCAGATGCGCAAAGGCAGCCGTTCGGCGCGCTCGTACTGGTCGATCAGCCAGCCGTTCGCAAAGGTCTGGCTGCGCCGCGGCCTTTGCATGTCGAACCCCGGCCCCCACCAGAGCGACGGCGCCTGGGCGATGACGTTCCCGAACAGGTGCGGCAGGCGATAGCCGGTCCACATCGCCGCCAGGCCGCCGTAGCTGACGCCGGTGACGTAGGCGTCGGCCGGATCGGACGAGACGTGACAGCGCTCGCGCACCCAGGGGATGAGCTCGGTCTCGAGGAACGTGGCAAAGAGCTCGCTGCAGGGCAGCTCGTCGTTGCGCGAAGTGGGGGTCGGGTTGTCGACGAACACCGCGACCATCGGCCGGATGCGCCTCTCGGCGATGAGGTTCTCTATGGTCTGGTGGATGGGCGTGTTGGTGAGCGAGGCGCCGCCGTCGAAGGCGACCAGCAGGGGGTAAGCCGCACCCTCCTTGTCGTAACCGGGCGGGGTGTAGACCCAGATCCGCCGCTCGTTGCCGAGGATCTCGCTCGTCAGCGTGTGCCAGTCGACTTTGCCGTTCAGCACGCCGCCGCGGAGCTTGACGAACGGCTGGGCCGGCGCCTCCGGCAGGCTGACGACCGAGCCTATGTGATCGGGCGCGCCTCCGGTGCGGCGGCTGGTCCATGACTTGCGATGGTGCGGGTCGGGCGACGGCTCGGCCGTCATCATCTTGTCCAGGAACGCCTTCCATTCCGCGTCGGTGACCGTCTCCTGGTCGATCAGCGGCGGATCGGCCATGAAGCCGTAGGTGGCGCGCACGTCGTTTCGGTAGCGATAGGTCGCGTGACAGACGTTCGTGCCGGCGATGCGGTCCAGCACGTTGTCCTTCGCCTCGCCGAACCCCGGCGAGAGCACGACGTAATTCGCGCCCTCCGGCAGGGGGAAGACGTAGGTCACCAGGCTGTGGCCGGGCGCCGTCGGATCGGGCTCGATCAGCGGCGTCTTGTCGGCCGCCATCCGCTCCCAGAAGGCTCTCTCGCCGGCGGGATCGGCGGCAAGCGCCGCCAGCAGGGGATGGACGTGGCCCGTGACGCGCTCTGCGATGGACATGGGGTCAGGCCTCTCGATCTGCGAACCGGCAGCGGCGCTCGCTAAGCGGATTGCTGAGCCGGGTCCGGCGTGTGGTTTAATGCTCTTAGTCCGCGGCGTTCGATTGTGAAGTGTTCCTGGTCGGCAAGGGTCCTCCCCTTGCTGTCGGCTTTGGACATCAACACCACCACCAACACCACCACCAACAGAGCCAAAGCCAAGACAGGACCCTCGCAATCGACGCCGCGGCGACCCGCGACGGCGCGAAAACGCGCGCGTCTGTCAGGAGGCTCGTCCGAGGGCGCAGCCGCAAGCGCGGCCCCTGACCAAGGGGCAAGGCGCCGCGGCTGATCGTCCGGACGCTTGGCGACCTTGGCGGTCGAAAAGGGCCTCGCCCCCAAATCCTCCCCTACAGGTGGAGGATCAGGTGTTCAGTCCATCCGCTCGACGATGATCGCCGGGGCCATGCCGCCGCCGGCGCACATGGTGACGAGGCCGCGCTTGGCGCCGCGGCGCTCCAGCTCGTCGACCATGGTGCCGATCAGCATCGAGCCGGTGGCGCCGATCGGGTGGCCGAGCGCGATGGCGCCGCCGTTGACGTTGACCTTGTCGCGGTCGAGCCCGAGGTCGCGGATCACCTTCTCGACCACGACGGCGAACGCCTCGTTGATCTCGAAGAGGTCGATGTCGTCGATCGTCGAGCCCCGCCTTGGCCAGCACCTTGCGGATCGCCGGAACCGGCGCGTTCAGCATCAGGGTCGGGCAGTCGCCCATGTTGGCCATGGCGACGACGCGGGCGCGCGGCTTCAGCCCATGGCTCTTGGCGTACTCCGGCGAGGCCAGCAGCAACGCCGCCGAGCCGTCGACGACGCCCGGACGAATTGCCGGCGTGGTGGACGAACTTGATGTCCACGTCCGGGTACTTCGCAGGATCAGGCTGCGGAAGGTGGCGCCTGTGTCGTCGACGGCGATGTCGGCCATCGCCTCGAACGAGGGCTTGAGCGCGGCCAACCCCTCGAGCGTCGTCTGCGGGCGCGGGAATTCCTCGTGGTCGAGGGCGAGCGTTCCATCCTCGTGGTAGACGGGGATCAGGCTCTTGGCGAAGCGCCCTTCCGAGATGGCGACGGCGGCGCGCTGCTGGCTTTCCACCGCCAGCTTGTCGACGGCCTCGCGGTTGATGCCCTCGATCGTCGCGATCGTGTCGGCGCAGATGCCCTGCTGGGTCTGCGGGTGGCTGGCGCGCAGCCGCATGTTGCCGTTGTCGAACACCGGCGATGCGCCAGGCGTCGGCGGCGGGCGGCCCTTGCCGCTCATCATCTCCGTGCCGCCCGCCACCACCAGGTCGGACATGCCGGACATGATGGTCGCGGCGGCGAAGTTCACCGTCGTGATCCCGGAGCCGCAGAACCGGTCGAGGGTCACGCCGCTGCTGCGCACGTCATAGCCGGCGTCGAGCGCCGACATCCGTCCAAGGTCGCGCCCCTGCAAGCCCACCTGGCTGCTCGTGCCCCAGATCACGTCGTCGACCTGGCTCGTGTTGATCTTGTTTCGCTCGGCCAGCGCCCTCAGCACCGTGGAGCCCAGCTGCTGCGGATGGATCTCCGCCAACGCTCCCTTGCCGATCTTGCCAACGCCCCGCGGCGTGCGGACGGCGTCGATAATCCAGGCTTCACTCACGGGCTTGCTCCTCTCGGTCGGAAGCCGCCACCTTGCGCCCGCCGCAAGCCGCGAGGCAAGCGTGTGGCTGGCGTTGCGCCAGCGTGCGTGAGCCTTCCCTCGCGAGCCGCAAGCGACGAGAACTGCCGGACGAGGAGACCCCGATGTCCGAAACCAAGCGCTGGGATGGTCCCCCGGTGGAGGCCTGGTCGATGGCGTGGACGCCGGATCAGGCGGCCCTGGCCCTGGCTGGCGTGTCCGCGCCATGGGCGGTGGCCGGCGGTTGGGCGCTGGACCTCTGGCTGGGCCGCAAGACCCGCGAGCACGAGGACCTGGAGATCGCTGTTCCGAGCGCCTTCTTCCCCGAAATGCAGGCGCGGCTCGAGGGCCTGGGCATGGCGCTCTTCGTAATCGACGATGGGCAGGTCATCGCCCTTGCGCCGGGCGAAGCGCCGGGGCCGCGAACACATCAGACTTGGGTCATGGAGCCGGCCCTGAAGGGCTGGCGCATGGACGTCTTCCGCGAGCCAGGCGATGCTGAAACCTGGATCTACCGGCGCACTGGCGAGCTCAGCGCGCCGCGCGCCTGGGCCAGCGGCCGCACGGCGGCCGGCATCCCCTATGTCGCCCCTCAGATCGTCCTGCTGTTCAAGGCCAAGGCGATGCGAGACAAAGACCAGGCGGACTTTTCCATCGTCGCACCGCGGTTGTCGCCCGAGGCGAGGGATTGGTTGGCCGAAGCGCTTCGCGCCATTCAGCCGGGCCACCCGTGGATCGACCAGCTCACTTAACGGCCAAGACCAATGGCTTGGTTGAGCGTGGCGTCGCCTTTCGCGGTCGCCATGTCTCTCGCGCTCTCGCCCGCGTGGTCCTTGCGGTCCAGGCTGGCGCCGTGGCGGCGCAGGACGGCGGCGGCGGCGGGTTGGTCGGCTTGGATGCTCTTCATCAGGGCGGTCTCCCCCGCCGCGTCGGTGGCGTCGACGGCGACGCCTTGGGCCAGCAGGGCGTCTAGCTCAGCCGTTCGGCCGGCGGCGGCGGCGGCGCGCAGTCTTGCGGCCGCATCGGGCGACAAGCCGGCCAAGGCCTGAGCCCCGGTTTGCGCCGCGAAGCCAGCCGCCGGCGCCTGCATCGCGGCGCCGCGCGCCTCGCTTTGATCGGCGGCCGCGCCATCGCGCTCGCGCCGCTCGGCCTCGACGGTGACGTCTGACGACGGCGGCGGGGGAGCAGGCGGAGCCGCCTCGGCCGGAAAGCCCTGGGGCGCCGGCGCGTTCACGAACGCGGGCGGCGGGGGCGGCGCCACGGGAACGAAGGCGGGGGGCGGAGGCGGCGGCTCGGCTTTGGCGAACGCGGGGGGCGAGGTCGACATCACCGCCCGCGGGGCGGCGATGGGCGGGGGCGCCACAGTCGCCGAGGGTGCTGGCGGGCCCGGCGAGGCCACGATTCGTTGGGCGGAAAGGGGCGCAGGCGCCGGGGCCGCCGACGCGACCCGCAGCTCGTGGTCTGCCGGGTGGTAGGTCTGGATGGCGATCAACAGGCCCAGCCCCGCGACACAGGCCGCGGCCAGCCAGCGGGCGGACCGCCATGCCGGCCGCCGCGCGGCGGGCGCGGCTTGCGGCGCCACCGGCTCGCTCGCAACGGCGCCCAGCAACCGGGCGCGACGGGCGGCGCGCGCCGCGGCGTCGTCGAGCACGGCCTCGGCGTCGACATAGGCCTTGTCCATCGGATCGGGCGCGCCGGGATCAGACATGGTCGGACCTCTCGGCCGCCAGCGCCTGTCTCAGCTTGGCGCGGGCGTAACGCAGCCGGCTCTTGGCCGTCTCGACGGCGACGCCGCTGGCCTCCGCAATCTCTTCCAGCGACAGCCCGCCGCCGGCGAACATGATGAAGGCGCCGCGCTGCTCGAGCGGCAGGGCCTCGACGGCGGCGATGAGCCTCTGCGCCAATTCGCGCGACTGCACTTCCTCCAAAGGCGTCGGACCCGGGTCTGCGACCATCATCGCGGCATCGTCCTCGGCCGACGCCAGCACCGCCACCCTCTGCCGGCGAAAGTGATCGAAGACCTTGTGGCGGGCGACGGTAAACAGCCAGGCGACAAAGCTCGCCCGACCAGGGTCGTATGCGGACGCGTTCCTCGCGATCGATATCCAGGTTTCCTGATGCAGGTCCTCGGCGGCCTCGCGGTGGGCAGGCCCCAGCAGCCTGCGGATGAACTGGAAGCACTGACGGTCATAGCGGTCATAGAGCCGCGCGAAGGCGTGCGCATCTCCGGCGCCGTGAGCGCGCAGCAGTTCAGCATCGTCCGCCGCGTCCGGCTCCATCAACCCCCAGTCTAGTCGCCGGAAGGCCGGACGCGCAAAGGCCTAGCCTGGCGGGTCGGGGACAAACCCCTGCTCGTCGGAGTTAGAGGGGAAGGGATTGGGCCGGTGCTCGGGCGCGCGCCAGGAGGGGATCACGCCGCTGGCGACCAGGTGGGCGCGGGTGTCGTATTCGATCCGGCGGACGAATTGCGGATAGGGCGTCGCCCGCTCGAAATCCACCATCGTCACCGTCGACCATTCGCGCGCCCCGTGCGCCGTGCCCAGCCTTTCGTCCTGCCGCTCCGCCACGACGCCGCCGAAGGGCGCCCTTTGTGCTGCCGAAGGCGGCGGCGCCGGCTCCGGGACCATCGGCGCCGCGAGAACTCTTGGCGCGCGCGAGGTTGTCCTCGTCGCGTGAAGAGCCGCGGTCCGCGTCATCCGGCGGCGCCGGCGCCGCATAGGTCTCGGGCGGGACGACGCGCTCGTCGAAAACCGCCATGCCGATGACCCCGACGTCGGCGGGCCTGCCGGTGCGCGCGGCGTAGGAGTTGGGCAGCGGGGCGAAGGTGAAGGCGGCGACCTGGGTGGTGGACTTGCGCCAACCCGTCACCTCGTAGGACTCGTGGGGATCGAACACGTAGCCGTCCTCGTCGTAGCTGGCCGTATCCCCGGTCAGGATGTTGACGCCGTCGACCGACATCACGACCAGCACGCGACGGTCGGTGTGGTTGGTCACCCGCAAGGCGTAGCGGTCGCCCGGCTCCCCGGCGACGAACAGGCGCCCGTCATGGCGCCAGATCCTGAGCGCCTGGCCCGTGTCGCGATCCACCACCTGTAGATCGACGGGATCGGCCTGCGCCCTCACCGCAACGGCGAGCCCGATCCCCGCGATCGCCGTCGCCAATACCGCCCAACGTGCGAGGGATGTCGCCCTGTTGCTTGCCGCCGTCATGTGCGCCTCCGTGAAGCTTTGCACGACGAACTACGCAGCGGTGCGGCGAACGGGGTTGGCGGCCCCGCGGGTTTTCTTCGTCTCACGCCGGCGGCGCGATCATGCTGACCCTCAGGTCGCTGGCGACATAGACGCAGGCGCTGTCCGCAAACAGTCGGCCGTTCGCGACGCCGAGGGCCAGCCTCCCGCGTCTGACCTGCCGCATGTCCACCTCGTAGCGCACCAGCCGGGTCTCGGGGGTAATATGCCCCCTGAACCTGACCTCGCCCACGCCGATGGCGCGGCCCTTCCCAGGTGAGCCGGACCAGCCAAGCCAATAGCCGATGACCTGCCACATCGCGTCCAACCCCAGACATCCGGGCATCACCGGGTCGCCGGGAAAGTGACAGTCGAAGAACCAGAGGTTCGGGGTGATATCCAGCTCGGCGACGATGTGGCCTTTGCCAAATTCGCCGCCGTCCAGGCTGATCTCGGTGATCCGGTCCATCATCAGCATCGGCGGCGCAGGGAGCTGCGCATTGCCGGGACCGAAATAGCCGCCACGACCGGACTCGAGCAGGTCGTCCTTCGTGTAGGAGGCCTTCGGCGTATGAAACTCGTGTGGATCAGCCAAGACGATGCAACCCTTTCCTCAAAGATCGAGCATCCGTTGTTCGACATCACGCCACTCTCGGTCGCGCGCACTCAGCGCACCCGCCGTGCCGGCCGGCGAAGGCCCGAGACGTCTCGCTAAGCAGATTTGCTGAGCAGGTGACCCGTTCCAGCTAGGTTCTGTACCCATAAAGCTTGAGGATGGTGACGAAGCTTAATTCAAGGCTGCCGAAAGGAGCCTTGATATGGCGAGGTATGACTTATCGGAGGTGGAGTGGCGGCTGATCGAGCCGCTGCTGCCGAACAAGCCGCGTGGTGTGGCCCGGGTCGACGACCGGCGGGTGATCAACGGCATCTTCTATGTGCTGCGAACCGGCTCGCCCTGGCGAGACCTGCCGGACCGCTACGGCCCCTACACGACCGTCTACAACCGCTACAACAGGTGGGCGAAGGCCGGCGTGTGGTTGCGCATCTTCGAGACGCTGGCGGCCAAGTCGCCACAGTCGATGCATTTGATCGACAGCTCGATCATCCGGGCCCACCAGCACGCCGCGGGCGGAAAAAAGGGGGCCCGGATCACGCCATTGGCCGTTCTCGTGGAGGACTGAGCACCAAGATCCACGCCGTCGTCGACCAGGACGGTCTGCCGGTGCGGTTGCTGCTCTCGCCTGGCCAAGCCTCCGATATGACAGCCGTGCCGCAGCTGCTGGCCGGGTTGCCGATCCCAGCCACCGTCGTCGCTGATCGAGGCTACGACAGCAACGCCGTCATCGACCTGATCCGTCGCTCCGGCGCCGAACCCAGCATCCCGAGCACCTCGCAGCGCTCCATCCGCCGCTCCGTCGACATCGCAATCTACCGGCGTCGTAACCTCGTCGAGCGCTTCTTCTGCAAACTCAAACACTTCCGGCGCGTCGCCACCCGCTTCGACAAGCTGGCGCGAAACTTCCTCGCCGCCGTCCTGATCGCGTCGACCAGGCTATGGCTTAGAGCTTATGAGTCCACAACCTAGTCCAGATACGCGTCCGCCATCATGGTCTGGGTGATCTTCTGGATCGGCGGGGTTTGTTCGGCCAGGCGCTGGATCATGCCGACGAAGAGCAAGTCGTGCACCGGATCGACCCAGAACCAGGTGCCGGCGGCGCCGTCCCACTGGTAGGTCCCCTTCCCGACCGGCACCCCGGCTGCGTCCGGGTCGGTGAACACCGCGCCGTCGAAGCCATAGCCGAACCCCGGGCGGATCGCCTGAGCGCCCACGCCAAAGCCGCCAGCCATGATCTCGTCCGACAGGTGGTTCGACATCTGCAGCTTCAGCGCCTCTGGGCTCACGACGCGGAAGCCGTCCAGCTCGCCGCCGTTCAGCAGCATCTGGGCGAAACGCGCATAGTCGCGTGCGGTCGAGACCAGCCCGCCGCCGCCGTTGGCGAGCGCCGGCGGCGCCTCGTGGTCGCGGCCGAGGATCGAGCGGCGACTCGACCAGACGCCCTTGCTTGGGCGACCAGCGGTAGAGGGTCGCGCGCCGAGCGGCCTTCTCCGGCGGGGTATGGAAGGCGGTGTCGACCATGCCGAGCGGCTCGAAGATGCGCGTCCGGTAGAAATCCGTGGCCCGCACGCCGGTCCAGCGCTCGATCAGCGCCGCCTGCACGTCCATCGACATCGAGTACAGCCATTTCGTGCCCGGCTCGTAGGCGAGCGGCAGGGCCGCGACCTTGTCGGCGAATTCGGCCAGGCTCTCCGACTGCCAGACGTGGGCGGCCTGGTAGAGCTTGTCGAGCGCGTCGGTCTGGTCGAAGCCGTAGCGGAGGCCGGCGGTGTGGGTCATCAGCTGGCGCATGGTCGGCGGCTGTTTCACCGGGACCGTCTTCGGCTGGCCCGCATCGTCCAGCCCGGCGAACACGCCGGCTTTCCCGAACATTGGCAGGTGCTGGTCGATCCGGTCGTCGGGACGCCAGTAGCCCTCGTCGTAAGCGATGCTCATCGCAACGCCCGTCACCGGCTTGGTCATCGAGAAGATGCGGAAGATGGTGTCGAACCGGAGCGGCTCGCCGGTGTCGAGGTCCTTCTTGCCCGCCACGTTCGCGTGCACGGTCTTGCCCCGCCGCGCGACCAGCGTCACCACACCCGCCAGCGTCCCATCGTCGACCAGGCCCTCGAGGTAGGCGTCAATCTTCCTCAAGCCCGCCGTGGAAAGTCCCACGGACTCCGGCGTGTCGGTGACGAGGTCCTCGACGACGAGCGTATCGGTCATGGGGGGGCTCCGATCGGGTTAGTTCCGCGCACCATAAGCCGAGCGTCCGCCGGCTCACCAGTCCCGCGGCCTGACCGTCCGCATATTCCCGCCTCTACCCCGCCACGTTCTTCGGCACGTCCCTGAACGGGCGGTCGTCGGCGCTGCCGGGCTCGCGGGGCATGCGCAGGACGCGCTCGGCGATGATGTTGCGCTGGATCTCGTCGGTGCCGCCGGCGATGGAGACGGCGGGGACGGAGATCAGGATCTCGGCGATGACGCCGTCCTCCGGGCCGTCCTCGCCCGAAAGCATGGCGTCGGCGCCGCTGATCAACGTGTGAACGCGGGCGGCGGCGCGGGCGACGTGGCTGGCGGCGAGCTTGCCGAGCGAGCCTTCCGGCCCCTGTGGGCGGCCCTGAACCTGGGCGGCGCGGGCGCGGCGCGCGGTCCACTCCGCCGAGCGGGCGAGGATGAGCAGTTTGGCGACCTCCTGCCGCACGACCGGGTCGTTGATCTTGCCGGTCTGCTTGGCGCGCTCGAGCACCAGGTCGACGCGGCCGGCGCGCTGCGGGTACCAGCGTGTAAGGCTCATTGGCGATGGCGGCCTCGGCGCGCTCCTCGTCGTAGATCGCGGCCTCTGCGTTCGGCGGCTGGACCCTGCGCGGCCCCGCCGCCCGTGCCGTCGGCGCCGCGGCGC
Source organism: uncultured Alphaproteobacteria bacterium (assembly GCA_963794315.1). GTDB lineage: Bacteria > Pseudomonadota > Alphaproteobacteria > Caulobacterales > Caulobacteraceae > Poindextera. Next base: position 1,422,456 of record CAWCDF010000002.1, on the reverse strand, counting down.
TCGTGCATCAATGTCGTGGTCGCAACCGCCCACCCGCCGCCCAGCTCGCCGACCAGATGCTCGGGCAGCACCTCGGCGTCGGTGAAGAACACCTGGTTGAACGAGGCGTGGCCGTTCATCTGGCGCAGCGGCCGGACCTCGACGCCCGGCTGGCGCATGTTGAGCAGGAAGTAGGATAGCCCCTGGTGCTTCTGGGCGTCCCAGTTCGTCCGTGCCAAGAGCAAACCCCAGTCGGCGTGGTGGGCGCTGGTGGTCCAGACCTTCTGGCCATTGATGATCCAGCGGTTTCCTTCAGCTCCGCCCGCGTCATGGCGCCGGCGAGATCGGAGCCGCGAGCCCGGCTCGCTGAACAGCTGGCACCAACTGTACTCGCCGGTCAGGCTTGGGCGCAGGAACGCCTCTTTCTGCGCGTCCGTGCCGTGGGCGAGCAGGGTCTGCGGCCGCGAGGTTGCGCACGCCGGCGCGGGCGACGCCCACGGCGCCGATGCGGCGGATCTCCTGGTCGACGACGACGGCCAGCGCCGGCGGCAGATCGCGGCCGTGCCAGGCTTTGGGCCAGGTCGGCGCGGCCCAGCCGGCATCGATCAGTTTGGTGCGCCATTCGACGAGGCCAAGATCGGGGTTCCAGTTGGCCTCGAGCCAGGCGCGGACGTCGGCGCGCACGGACTCTTCGGTGGGTTCGGTCATGGTCGCAGCGTCCGTCATCAGTGCCCCCACGCGTGCAGCATGCGCTCGCGATGCCAGGTCGGGTCGCCGAGGAAGACCTCGGAGCTTTTGGCGCGCTTGAACCAGAGGTGGGTATCGTTGTCCCAGGTGAAGCCGATCCCCCCGTGGATCTGGATCGCGTGGATGGCCGTCTGCAGGTAGGCTTCCGACGCTGCCGCCTTGGCGAGGGAGGCGAATGCGGCGAGGTCGTCGACGTCGTCGTCCGCGGCCTGGGCGGCGTAATAGGCGGCCGATTTGGCCAGCTCGACCTCGAGCAGCATGTCGGCTTGCTTGTGCTTCATCGACTGGAAAGAGGCGATCGGGCGGCCGAACTGCATGCGCAGGCCGGCGTAGTCGAGGGCGTCCTCGCGCAGCCTGTCGGCCCCGCCGACCATTTCGCTGGCCAGCGCGACGGCGGCCTGCGTCAGCGTCTTCGCAAACGGCGCGGCGGCGGCGCCGAGCTCGCCCATCAGCTCGGCTTCGACGGCGCGGAATTCGAGCCGTGCGAGCTTGCGGGTGGGATCGAGCGCCTTCAGCGGCCGGCGCTCGAGGCCGGGCGCGTCGGCGCGCACCGTGAAGAAGGACAGCCCCTCGTCTCCGGTCGAGCCCGGGGCGCGCGCGAGCACGATGAGCAGGTCGGCGGCGCCGCCGTCGAGCACGAAGCTCTTGACCCCGTCGAGGCGGAAGCCGCCGCCCGCGGGCGTCGCCGTCGTCTCGACGCCGCCAGCGTCCCAGCGGCCGTTCGGCTCGGTGAACGCCAGCGTGGCGACCGTCTCGCCGAGCACCAGCGGGGGCAGCAGCGCGTCCTTCTGCGCGCTCGTAGCGGCATGCATGATCGCGGTCGTCGCCAGCACGGCGGATGCGAAATAGGGCGCGCAGACGAGCGCGCGGCCCATCTCCTCCAGAACGATGCCGAGCTCGACCATGCCGAAGCCCTGGCCGCCAAAGGGCTCGGGCACATGGACGCCGCAGAGGCCGAGCTGGGTGTTGAGGTCGCGCCAGCGCTCGCGGTCCCAGCCCTGCTCGGTCTCCATCAGCCGCCGCACCTCCGATGTCGGCGATGAGTCTTCGAAGTAGCGGCGCAGCACCGACCGGTATTCCTGCTGCTCGCTGGTGAAGCTGAATTGCATCTTTCGCCTCTCGCTCGCCTCACTTTCGCGCTCAGGAGCCCTCCCGGCAACGGGCGAGCGGAATGCAAAGCCCGATTGAACCACGAAGAAGACGAAGGACACGAAGGACACGAAGAATCGCACTCCCTGAAGCGTCCCGCAGCGGCGCATTCGAAACCTTGCGGCTTCGCCGCGTTTGGCGCGCCGGCCAGCGGAACCCCCTTCGTGCCCTTTGTGTCCTTCGTGCCCTTTGTGGTTGATAGGAAAGCGATGACGGACGCCGGGGCTGCCAGGGAGGAAGACGCGTGAGCGATGGGGCGATGACGAAGGCGCTGGACGCGGTTCTGGACGAGGCGCTGGCGGCGAAGAAGATCGTCGGCGGCGTCGTCATGATCGCTAGGGGCGGCGAGCGCGCCTACGCGCGGGCGTTCGGGATGGCGGACCGGGAGGCCGGCAAGCCGGTCGTTCAGGACACCATCTTCCGCTTCGCTTCGCTCACCAAGCCGCTGATGGCGGTGCTGACGCTGAGCCTGATCGAGCGCGGCGTGATGGCGCTGACCGATCCGGTGACGAAATTCCTGCCCGACTTCCGACCAAAGCTCGCCGGCGGTGAAGAGCCGGTGATCACCATCCGCCATCTCCTGACCCATACCTCGGGGCTGCGCTACCGGTTCTTCGAGCCGGCCGGCGGGGCCTATGAGGTGGCCGACATCTCCGACGGGATGGACATCCCCGGCCGCACGTTCGAGGACAACCTTCAGCGTATCGCCTCTGTCCCGCTGGCGTTTCCGCCCGGCGCGGCGTGGGCCTACTCGGTGGCCTACGACGTGCTCGGCGCGGCGATCGAGAAGGCGACCGGCAAGCCGCTGCCCGACGTCATGCGCGAGGGCGTGACCGGGCCGCTCGGATTGGACGACACCAGCTTCGTGGTGCAGGCGCGCGGCCGGCTGGCGGCCGCCTACGCCGACGGCGCGCCCGAGCCGGTGAAGATGGGCGCCCACCACCTGGTGCCGTTCGGGCCGGGCAACCTCTCCTACGCGCCCGACCGCATGTTCGACCCCGCCTCCTTCCCGTCCGGCGGCGGCGGGATGAGCGGCACGGCGCCCGACTTCCTCACCTTCCTGGAGGCCATCCGCAGAGGCGGCGCGCCGGTGATCAGCAAGAGCTCCATAGACGCCTTATCGACCGATGCGATCGGCAACATGATGGTGCTAGGCCCCGGCGCCACGTTCAGCCTCGGGTGGTCGATCGTTACTGATCCGGCTATCGGCGGCGGGCCGCAACCGAAGGGCACCTGGCGCTGGGGCGGCGTCTATGGAAACAGCTGGTTCGTCGACCCCTCGAACGCGCTCTCGGTCGTCATCGTCACCAACACCGCCATCGCCGGCATGACCGGCCCCTTCCCCGACGCAGTGAGGGACGCGATCTACCCGGCGCTCTAGCCGCCGCGCATCCACGGCAACGCGTCGAGGTCGACGTTGCCGCCGGTCAGGATGACGCCGACGCGTCGGCCGGCGAAGGCGTCGCGGTGCTCGAGGATGGCCGCCAGCGGCACGGCGGCGGACGGCTCGACCACGATCTTCATCGAGGTCCAGATCAGACGCATGGCGTCGACGATGGCGTACTCCGACGCGGTCAGAACTTGCGCGACGTGGCGGCTGATCACGCCGAAGGTCCGCTTGCTGAGCGACGCCCGCAGCCCGTCGGCGATCGTCGCGGAGGTGGTGAGCGGGATAAGGTCGCCGGCCGCGAACGAGCGCGCCGCATCGTCGGCGCCAGCCGGTTCCGCTCCAATGACGCGGATCTTCGGTCCCGGCGCGCGGGCAGCGGCCAGGGCCGTCCCGGAAATCAAGCCGCCGCCGCCGATCGGCGCGGTGATGATGTCGAGGCCAGGGACCGCCTCGATCAGCTCCGCCGCCGCTGTTCCCTGACCGGCGATCACGAGCTCGTCGTCATACGGATGGATCATCCGTGCGCCGGTTTCGGCGCCGACACGGTTCGCCGTCTCCTCGCGGGCCTCAAGCGTCGGCTCGCAGAAATGGATCTCGGCCCCGTACGCCTCAACGGCCGCCTGCTTCACCTCGGCGGAGTTCGACGGCATCACAACGTAGCAGGCGATGCCGCGCGTGCGCGCCGCCAGCGCTAGCGCCGCCCCGTGGTTGCCGGACGAGTGGGTATAGACCCCGGCCGCCGCCTCGGCGTCGCTCAAGCCCATCACCGCGTTGAACGCGCCCCTAACCTTGAAGGCGCCCGCGCGCTGGAAGTTCTCGCATTTGAAATGCAGCTCGGCGCCGGTGATCGCGTTCAGCCGGCGGCTGGTCATCACGGGCGTCACATGCACGAACGGTGCGATGCGCGCCCGCGCGGCGGCGATCGCGTCGGCGGCGGTCTTCAGCGTCTCCAGTCCCATCCGGCCCCCTTCAGCCGCGGAAGATCACGCCCGCCTGCGCGAGCTCGACGATGCGCTCGCGCGGCAGGCCGTAGTCGAGCAGCACCTCGACGCCGTGCTCGCCCAGCCCCGGATGCAGCCGGTCGAAGCTGGCGTTCTCGCCGTTGAAGGCGGCGAATCCGCGCGACCCGATGAGCTCGCCGCCGCGCGGATGCGCATAGAGTGCGTAGTAGCCGTTCTCCCAGAAGAAGTCGCTCCGCTGCGTCTCGTGGCCGCGGAGAACCGGCGCGCATGGAACGCCTGCGGCGGCCATCATCTCGACCGCCGCGTCGCGCTCGAGCGCGGCCAGGGCGCGCGCGACTTCGGTCGCGAGCGGCCCGTCGCGCGGCTCGGCCAGCGACGCCGCCGGCGACCAGCGCTCCAGCCACTCGGCGTGACCCAGCGCCGCGGCGAGCGCACGGGCGTGCTCGGGGCGCGAACAGCCCAGGGTCAGCCAGCCGTTGCTGCAGCCATAGTACCGGTCGAGCGCCGAGGCGCCGACGCAGTCGCGCGACCCCAGCAGCGGCGCAGGCGCTCGCTCGAATGCGACGAGCTCGCCGAACTGCAGCGTGGCGCTGGCGGCGGCGAGACTGGTCTCGACGTTCTGGCCCTCGCCGGTTCGCTCGCGGGCATAGAGGGCGGCGATGATGGCGAAGCTGGTCAGGGCGGCGGTCGTGACGTCGTTGACCGGGATGGAGTGGAAGACCGGGTCGTCGCCCGGCCCGCCGCCCTGGGCGGCCATCTGGCCGCTCATCGCCTGCAGCACCGCATCGAAGCCGGGCTGGCCGGCGTCGGAGCCCTTCGATCCGTAGGTATTGGCCGAACAGGAGATGATGCGCGGGTTGACCGCTTCGAGCGCTGCGTAGTCGACGCCCAGCCGCTCGCGCACGCCCAGGCGATAGTTGTCGAGCACGACGTCCGCGCCCTTGGCGAGGTCGAGGAACAGCGCTCGCCCCTTCGCCGCCTTCAGATCGAGGCCCAGGCCGCGCTTGCCGCGGTTGTAGTTGATGAACCCGCCGCCGCCAGACCGGAAGGGATCGCCATCGGGCAACTCGACCTTGACCACGTCGGCGCCGAAGTTCGCGAGGATCGAAGCGGCGTAGGCGCCGGCGATGACGGTGCCGAGGTCGAGCACGCGAACGCCGGCAAGCGGGGCGGACTTGCGCGCCGCCTCGGGCGGGCGCGGCGCGGGCACGGCGGCGAAGGCCGCGATCTGGTCGTCGGTCGCCAGCGCTGGAAGGCTCTTGACCGCGCCCGGCGTGCGCTCGAGCTTTGCCGCCACGCCCGGCATCTCTACGGCGCCGAGACTCGGGTGGTCGAGGGCCGCGGCCAGCCCATTTGCCCGGATGATCTCGCTCTTGAGCCAATCCTCACGGCGGTTGACGGCGCCGGCCGGAACCTGGTGAGCGCGGAACCGCGCCAGCCAGTGGTCGCGCGGCCCGCTCATCAGCCTCTCTTGTACGGCGGCGCCGATGTCGGACATGTCGCCGCCGCCCAGGAGGTCGAGGGCGTCCAGCGCGGCGTAGAAGAAGTGCGAGAACAGCGCGCCCAGGAACAGCCATTCGCCGTCGCCGCATTGGTAGAGCCGGTAGCTGAGCGAGCCGCCGATCGGGCTGCCGCGGTAGAAGGACATCTCGTCCACCGCGCCCATCGGGCAGGCGACCTCGGCCATGGCGTGCAGACCGCTGACCACGACGGTCTGGCCCAAGCCGGTCGAGGCGCGCTCGTAAAGCGCCGCCGCCGCCGCGCCGGCGGCGAGCAGCGCCTGGACGTAGTGGACGATAGGGGCGACGTGCCAGACGGGCTGATCGGCGTAGGCGCCCTGGCGACACGCGGCGCCCGAGAGGCCGGTGAGCATCGCGTGGTGCGGCGGAAGCTCGCTCCAGACCCCGCTGGTCCCGAACGGCGGCGTCCACAGATGCACGAGCCCGGGACGCGCCGCCGTCAGCCGCTCGCCTTCGAGCGCCAGCGCTGCGAGCGCCGCCGGCCCGTGGTCGACGACCAGCACGTCGGCGGCGGCGAGGAGGCGATCGAAGCGACCGCGGTCGTCAGGGGCGGCGAGATCGAGCGGGAGAATGGCCTTGTTGCGGTTCCAGGCGAGATAGCCCGGCCGGCCGTTGGCCCAGTCGCCGTCCAGCGGTTCGATCTTCAGGACCTCGGCGCCGAAATCGCCGAGGTGCATGGCGGCCATCGGGCCGGCCAGCCCTTGCGAGCAATCAAGGACCTTCACCCCTTCGAACGCGCTCATGGCGCCTTCATCGGCGGCGGCGCCGCCGAGTGCAAGCGGGTTTCAGCGCTCGGCGAGGGGCGCGAGCCCGAGCAGCGCGCGGGTCTCGGCGACCGCCGCCGCCCAGCCGCGCGCGCCCGGCGCGATCAGCTCGACGTGGCCGGTGTCCGCCAGCACCACCTCCTGCACGCGCATGCCGCGGGCGGCCATCCTGGCGACAAAGGCGCGGGCCATCGGCGGCGGGGCGATCTCGTCCTTTTCGCCATTGATCACGACGGAGCGCGCGTGGACCTCGAGCACGGCCGGGGAGGTGTCGGCGAGCACGTCGGGGCGCCCGGGCGTTGACTCGCCGACGAGGCCCTTGACCGAATCCTCGCCGCAGCCTTCGCCGGCGGTGGTGAGATCCGGAAGCCCGCCCAGGGAGACCACGCCGTCGATGGGCAGCGGATGGGCGCTCCAGAGCACCGAGCCGCGCGGCAGGCTTGGGCGCGCGGCGAGCCAGAAGGCCAAATGCCCGCCGGCGGAGTGGCCGAGGGCCACGACCCGGTCGATCTCGAGATGGTGGACGGCCGCGATGCCGCGCAGCGCCTCGGCGCCGGCCGCCACGTCCTGGAAGGTGCCGGGATAGCCGCCCCCCGGCCGGTCGATGCCGCGATACTCGATGTTCCAGACCGCGATCCCCTGGGCCGACAGATCCTGGGCGGCGTAGTTCATGATCGAGAGCTTGGCGATGTTGGACCGCCAGCACCCGCCGTGGATCATCAGCACGACCGGAAACGGGCCCTTGCCCGCGGGAAGCCAGAGCTCGCCGAACTGCAAGGGGCCCGGCCCGTAGGCGACGCGCTCGCTCGGTTGCGGCATGGGCCGGCCAAGCAGGTCCGGCCAACTCATCAAGGGGGCGGCCGCGCTCACGACCACCGCCGCGGCAGCAACGAGCGTGACGAGAACGGCTGAACCGATGCGCGTGAAAATCCCAAGCTCCCCCTCATCGTCTTGAATGCGCTCAATAGCGGGCCGTGGCGCGTTCGACGACGCCTTGGTGGGTCAGCCTGATGTGGGTCAGCGTGCGCTCGTCGTGGGTCATGCGCCAGGAGAGCATCTGCTGAGCGCAGGCGAGCATAGCCGGTGCGTGCGTCGGGTCGGCGGAGAGGTCGTGCATCTCGTGCGGATCGGCGGTCACGTCGAACAGCAGCGGCGGCAGGCGCGTGAAGTGCACGTACTTGTAGCGCTCGCCACGGAGCACGTTCATCGAGCACTGGTCGGGCGTCAGGTCGTGCTCGCCGGTTGCGGCCTCGGCATCGTCGCGGAAGTCGTATTCCCAGTGGGCCTCGCTGCGCCAGGCGCTGGGCGCCGCATGCCCGTTGATGAAGGGCATCAGGCTCTCGCCGTCGCATTGGCGGGGGATCTCGGCGCCGACGGCCTCCAGCAGGGTCGGCATCACGTCGACATTCTCGGTGAAGCGCTCGATGCGCGCGCCGCGGCCCGCGTCGGCCCTGGCCCTGGGGTCCCGCACGATCAGCGGGATATGGTAGGAGCCGTCGAAATAGCCGCCCTTGCCGATCAGCCAATGGTCGCCGATCTCCTCGCCGTGATCGGAGGTGAAGATGATCAGAGTACGGTCGATAAGCCCGGACTCGCGGAGATAGGCCATAAGCGCTCCGACCGCGGCGTCGACCCGGCTCATCAGGCCGTAGTAGACCGCCTTCAGCCGACGCAGCCGCAGCTCGTTGTCGGTGGCGCGGAACTCGCGCTGGCTCAGGCGCCAGGCCAGCCACGGGTGCTGACGGCCCTCCTCCTCGGCGGTGGCGCAACGATGGAACGGTGGCAGCGCCGCCGGGTCGTACATTGCGTTGTAGGGCTCGGGCGCGACGAAGGGCGGATGCGGACGAAGCAGCGACAGGTGAGCGACGAAGGGAGCCTTGGCCATTTTGAGGTAGTCGATCAGCTGGCCGATCAGGAAAGAGGTGTCGTCGACCTCCAGCGGATAGACGAGCGGGCGAGGGCTCGGCGCGCCATCCTCGTACTCAGGCCCGGCCGCCCGTTCGCTGTAGGCCAGCGCGGCGCGCCTCGGCGTTTCATAACCCTTGGCCTTGAGCCAATCGGTCCATGGCTTGGGGTTGTCGTCCATCAGCACCAGCGGCCGGATGCCCGGCAGCGGACCCTCGTAGGTGAATAGCCAGGGATCGTCCTTTTCCACCGTGCGCGGATCGACGCTGGTGTCGGTGTAGCCGAACAGCACCGGGTCGTACCCCAGGGCCTTAACCTCCAGCGCCCAGTTGGTGTGGCGGGCGTCGAGCGGCGTGCCGTTGGCATGGCTGCGGTGGTTCTGCAGGTAGAGGCCGGTGTGCAGCGAGGCGCGGCTAGGCCCGCAGGGCGCGGTATTGGCGAAGTGGCGGGCGAAATGCACGCTCTCGACCGCCAGCGCGTCGAGATGGGGCGTCTTCACGACCGGGTGGCCCAGCGCGGACAGGCAGTCGCCCCGCCACTGGTCGGCGGTGATGAAAAGCACGTTCAGCGGCGCGGACACGGGGCGACCTCAACAGGGCTGTGGGCGAGGCGACTAGGCTAGTGGGGTTTCCCGCGATTGGGGAGAGCGCCCGCGGCGGGCGTATGTAGGCGCGCCGGCGTCCTGGCTCGGCCGCGCAGCCCCTCCTCCAGGAACGTGGCTGGGGCGGCCGACGGACCGAAACCGCCGGACGACTTCGAGGTGGGCGCCGCACCCGCGAAGTGACCCCGCCCACGACCGTCCGGGTGCGCTGGGGGGACATTGCGTATTTGTAATCACTACTAACGGCCTCTGAGCCTTGTCATGGCTTTCGGCGCTGATATCGTTTCACGCGTTGGCGGCGCGACGTTCTCAGACTCTAAATCCTTTCTGCAAAAGCGGATTTTTCCCGTTCGCCCGCGTCGCGTCGATGGAACGTCCGGCCACGCCGCCGGCTCGCAAAGGTGACCCATGCCCGCTGAAGCTGTCCTGAGAATCGAGCAGCTGACCCACGTCTACCCGAACGGCGTTCGAGCGCTCGACCAGGTCACGCTCGACATCCCGCACGGGCTGTACGGCCTGCTTGGCCCGAACGGCGCGGGCAAGTCGACGCTGATGCGCGACGTGGCCACGCTGCAGGCGCCGACCTCGGGACGGATCACCTTCGATGCGATCGACGTGCTCCGCGACCCAACCGCGCTCCGCCGCCAGCTCGGCTACCTGCCGCAGGACTTCGGCGTCTATCCGCGAGTGTCGGCGCTGGAAATGCTCGACCACATGGCGATCCTGAAGGGCGTATCCGACGGCAAGGCGCGCAAGGCCGCCGTCGAGCACCTGCTGAACCAGACCAACCTCTGGGACGTGCGCAAGAAGGCCCTGGCCGGCTACTCCGGCGGCATGCGCCAGCGCTTCGGCATCGCCCAGGCGCTGATCGGCGACCCGTCGCTGATCATCGTCGACGAGCCGACCGCCGGGCTCGACCCGGAGGAGCGGCTCCGGTTCCTGAACCTGCTGGCCGAGATCGGCGAGAACGTCGTGGTCATCCTCTCGACCCACATCGTCGAGGACGTCTCGGACCTCTGCCCACGGATGGCGATTATCTCCGGCGGCCGCATCGTGCGCGAGGGCGGGACCGCTCGACCTGATGGCCGAGCTCAAGGGCCGCATCTGGATGAAGGCTCTGGCGAAAGCCGAGCTCGAGCAGGTTCAAGCGCGCTACGAGGTCATCTCGACACGCCTGTTCGCCGGCCAGACCGTCGTCCACGTGCTCGCCGACGCCGACCCGGGCGACGGTTTCACCCAGGTCGAAGGGGGGCTCGAGGACGTCTACTTCTCGACCCTGACCGCCGCCCGCCGCGCCGCCTGAGAGGCCCCCGTCATGTTCGGCAAGATCGCGGGCTTCGAGTTCCGCTACCAGCTCAGGCAGCCGATATTCTGGATCGCGGTCTCCATCTTCGCGCTGCTGGCGTTCGGCTCGGCCGCCTCGAGCGTCATCCAGATCGGCTCGACCGACAACGTGCACAAGAACGCGCCATTCGTGCTGATCCAGAGCACCTTCCTGTTCGCCTACATCTACATGTTCGTCGTCGTGGCCTTCGTCGCCAACGTCATCGTGCGCGACGACGACACCGGCTTTGGGTCGATCATCCGCACGACGCCGATCCGGAAGTTCGACTACCTCTATGGCCGTTTCGCTGGGGCGCTCGCCGCGGCCGCGCTCGCGTTCCTAGCCGTGCCGATCGGCCTCTGGCTGGGCTCGGTCGCGCCATGGGTCGATCGCGAGACCCTCGGGCCTTTCGCGCCGCTCCACTACGCCTACGCCTACGCTATCGTCGCCCTGCCGGTGATCCTCTTCAGCGCCGCGTTGTTCTTCACCCTCACCACCATCACGCGCTCGATGATGTGGGCCTACGTCGGGCTGATCGCCCTGTTCGTGCTCAGAACAGTTTCGGGGTTCGCGCTCAACCGGCCCGACTTCATCCATCTGGCCGCTCTCACCGACCCTTTTGGCGGGACGAGCTTCTTCGCCGCCATGCGCTATTGGACGGCGAGCGAGCTCAACACCCAGCTCCCCTCGATCGCCGGCGACATACTCTGGCAGAAGGTGATCTGGCTCGGCGTGGCCGCCGCCGTGCTCGCCTCGTCCTATTGGCTGTTCAACCTGCGAGCCGTCGCGGGCGGCGGGAGAGGGCGGAAGGCGCGGCTCGAGGAGCCGGCCCCGGCCGAGATCCGCGCACTGGCGCTCGGCAGCGGCGTCAGGCCGGTGTTCGACACGCGCGCCATCCTCGCCCAGCTCTGGGCACGCACCAAGCTCGACGCCCTGCAGGTGTTCGGCAGCCCGGCCTATTTCGTGCTCCTGGGCCTGGCGGCGCTGCTCTCGCTCGGCAACCTCTACTTCTCGACCGAGATCGGCGTCTACGACGGTCGCATCTATCCGGTCACGCGGGTGATGATCGGGGCGCTGGACGCGGCCTACACCTTTTTCGGGCTGGTCATCGCGATCTACTATGCTGGCGAGCTCGTCTGGCGCGAGCGCGAGCGACGTACGAACGAGATCATCGACGCCACACCGATCGCCGACTGGATGTACGTGGCGCCGAAGACGCTGGCGCTGGCGCTGGTGCTGATCTCGACGCTGCTCGTGGGCTCGGCCGTCGCCGTCGCGATGCAGGCGATCAAGGGGTTCTTCGACTTCCAGATCGGCGAGTACCTGCTCTGGTACGTCCTGCCGAATGCGATCGACCTCACTCTGGTCGCCGCGCTCGCGATCTTCGTGCAGGCGCTGAGCCCTCACAAGTTCGTCGGCTGGGCGGTGATGGTCGTCTACCTGATCTCGACGGTCGTGCTCACGACGCTGGGCTTCGAGGACAATCTCTACCAGTTCGGCAATGGTCCGACCGTGCCGCTCTCGGACATGAACGGTCAGGGCCACTACTGGATCGCGGCCTACTGGTTCCGGGTTTACTGGGCTGGCTTCGCGCTGGTGCTGCTGGTGCTGGCGTACGGGCTGTGGCGCCGGGGGACCGAGAGCCGGCTCGCGCCCCGCCTGCGCCGCCTGCCTTCGCGCCTGCGCGGGACGGCGGGCGCGCTCATGGCCGTCGGCCTCGCCGTCTTCGTCGCCTCAGGCGTCTATATCTTCATCAACACCCACGTCTGGAATCCGTACCGGACGACCCTCGGCGTCGAGCGTTGGACCGCCGATTACGAGAAGAAATTCCTGCGCTACGAGACGTTGCCGCAACCGAAGATCACCTCGGTCAAGCTGGACTTCCAAATCTGGCCGCACGCGCCCAAGGTGGTCACGACCGGCAGCTACGTGCTCCAGAACCGCACGAACGGGCCGATCGCTACGCTGCACGTGCGCTTCGTTCAGGACCTGACGGTCGACAGCGTCACCGTCGACGGCGCGAAGCTGACCAGCGACTTCCCCGCATACAACTACCGCATCTACACCTTCGATCACCCGATGCAGCCGGGTGAAACCCGCACGCTGAGTTTCGTGACCACCCACGCCCAGCAGGGCTTCCGCAACAGCGGCAATATCGTCAACATCATGGACAACGGCACCTTCGTGACCACGCAGGACGTCGCGCCGGTGATCGGCATGGACCGCCAGGCTCTGCTGCAGGACCGCTCGAAGCGGCGGAAGTACGGCCTGCCGCCAGAGCTGCGCCTTCCCAAGCTCGGGACGCCGGGCGCCGACCAGTTCAACTACCTCGGCCATGACGCCGACTGGGTGACCGCCGAAATCACCGTCACTACTGACGCCGACCAGATACCGATCGCGCCCGGCTATGCCGTGTCCGAGGTGGTGAAGGACGGCCGGCGGACGGTCCGCTTCGTGGCGGAGTCGCCGGTCCTCTACTTCTTCTCGGCGCTCTCGGCGCGATACGCGGTCTCGACCGTCAACTACAAAGGCGTGGCGATCAGCGTCTACTACGACCCCAAGCATCCGTGGAACGTGGCGCGCATGCAGCGCACGATGGAGGCCGGGCTCGACTACTACCACGCCAACTACAGCCCCTATCAGTTCCACCAGGTGCGGGTGCTCGAGTTCCCCGCGCCGCAAGGCTCGTTCGCTGAAGTCCTTCGGCGCCGGGACCATTCCGTGGTCGGAGGGAATCTTCTTCATCGCCGACAAGCGCGATCCGACCCGAAGTCGACATGGTGACCTATGTCGGCGCCCACGAGCTGGGCCACCAGTGGTGGGCCCACCAGGTGATCGGCGCCGACGAGCAGGGCGACACCATGCTCTCTGAGACGCTGGCGCAATACTCGGCCGCCATGGTGATGAAGCACATGTACGGGCCCTACATGATGCGCAAGTTCCTGAAGTTCGAGCTCGACAACTACCTGCGCGCCCGCGGCGGCTCCGTGCTCGAGGAACAGCCGCTGGAGCGGGTCGAGGACCAGCCCTACATCCACTACCGCAAGGGCTCGCTGGTCATGTACCGGCTGCAGGACCAGATCGGCGAGGACAACGTCAACAAGGCGCTGCGCCATGCTGTTGCACGACTTCGCCTTCAAGGGCCCGCCCTACCCGACCTCGCTCGACCTGGTGAACGACTTCCGCCAGGTCGCGCCGGCCGACAAGCAGCAGCTGATCACCGACCTGTTCGAGAAGATCACCCTCTACGACCTGAAGGCGACGAAGGCGATCTACCGGAAACGCGCCGACGGGCGTTACGACCTGGCGCTGACGATCGACGCCAAGAAGGTCTACGCCGACGGCCAGGGCCGCGAGACCGAGACGCCCATGAACGAGACCGTCGACGTGGGCGCCTTCGACGTCGAGCCGGCATCGCCCGGCTACGATGCAGGCAAGGTCATCGCGATCCAGCGCGTGCCGATCCACACCGGCCAGCAGACGATCAACCTCATCGTCGGCCGCCAGCCGAAGTTCGCCGGCGTCGACCCGTTCAACACGATGATCACTCGCGACTCCCAGGCGACCATCACCAAGGCGACCGCGGGTTAGCCTAGGGCCGCGCTCCCGCAGCGAGCAGGGCCTCGACTAAGGCCGCCGCACGGGCTGCGTCCGTTTCGCCGGCCACCGCCTCGGCAAACGCACGCGAGCGTGGGCGGACGCCCTCGTCCGCCAGGAGAGCCGTGATCGCACCGCGCAGCTCATCGACCGATGCGGCCGGATCGAGGGACGCGCCGAGGCCGAGCCGAACAACCTCAGCCGCCACCCGCGGCTGATCGCGTCCCATGGGCAGGCAGAGCATCGGGACGCCGGCGCTCGCGCCCGCCATGGCCGTACCGTGGCCGGCATGGGTGATGAGGAGATCGGCCTGGCCGAGCACGGCCTCGTGCTCGACGTGGCGGACGACCGTGACGTTATCGGCCGCCGCCAGGGCTTCGGGCGCGATCCCGCGCCCGCTGGTCACCACCGCCTCCACCTCGAGCCCGCCCAGCGCATCGCAAAGGGTCTGCAACACCGCCTCTTGGCCCTGGTGGCTGGTGCTCAGGCTGGCGATCACGAACGGGCGTCCCGGAAAACGGCGCGGCCACGGCGTTGGCTGCCCCGCGGGCGGTCTGAGCGGCCCCACGTAGGCGACGTTGGCCGGCGCGCTCGCCGCGGCGTCGAAACGCCGGTAGCTGAACACCAGGATGAGATCGCACGCCTCGGTCGGCTCCCTGAACGGCGTCGCCGCGATGAAGCTGTACAGCGTGTGGACGAGCGCGACGGTGGGAAGCCCGGACGCTTTCGCGGCCCGCAACGCGGCGGTCAGGGCGCAGTCGACCAGCAGCAGATCGGGATGCACCTCGCCGATGGCGGCGGTGAGATCGACGCCCGGACCTTCCCCCATCATGACGTCCTGAAAGACGCTGCGCTCGTGGTCCCGATCTGCCGAGTCGAGTGCGCCGGTCAGGGGCAGGAAGGTCACCCCGTCCGCCTCGACGGCGTCGCGCTGGCTCAGGTGGCCGAGCACGACCAGCGCGTGGCCGCGCGTGGCCAGAGCGTGCACGAGCGCACGCTCCGGCGGAAAATTGCCGGCCCCATCCCATGTCGCCATGAGCATGCGCGCTGTCACGCCGCGGGCTAGCGCTTGGAGACGTGCGGGGCGATCAGCTCGCCGGAGTCGCGCTCGGCGACGGCCTGCTTGAAGCCGACTTCCTCGGCGCGCTCGCGGAACCAGATGCCCTCGGGGCTGTGACGGGCGACGCCGTCGAAGAACGTGGCCAGTATCTGGGTCGTGGCCAGGCCCATGTTCTCGTAGGCCTGGTTGACCACCATCTTGGTCATCATCAGCTGGTTGCGCGGCACCCCGCGCAGGCGGCTGACCAGCGCCTCGACCTCGGCCGCGAGATCGGCTTCCGGCACGGCGCGGAGCGCCAGACCCATCTGCGCCGCCTCCGTTCCGGTGATCAGGTCTCCGGTCATCATCAGCCGCTTGGCCGCCTGGGGACCCAGGCGGTAGACCCACATGGCTGGCGTCGGCACGCCCCAGACGCGGGCCGGCGGATAGCCGATGCGGGCGTCCTCGGCCATGATCAGGAAGTCGCAACAGAGCGCGATGTCCGAGCCGCCGGCGACGGCGGCGCCATGCACCTGGGCGATGGTCGGCTTGCGCGCGCGCCAGAGCGCCATGAAGTCCTGGGTGTTGCGCCACATGCCGGCGAAATCGACCGTCGGATCCCAGGGCATCTCCTGGCCGCCACTCGCGTCGCCGTCCGAGCGTTCGGCGAACTTCTTCAGGTCATAGCCGCCGCAGAAGCCCTTGCCCGCGCCCTTGACCACGATCACGTGCACGTCCGGATCGCGCTCGGCCGCCTCGACCGCGGCGCGGATCTCGCGCGGCATCAGCCGCTCGATCGCGTTGAACCGCTCGGGCCTGTTGAGCGTGATCGTGCAGACGCGATTGGCGACGTCATAGAGCAGCGTTTCGTAGGCCATGCTCAGCCCCCAATGAGGAGATGGCCGAGTCTAGCCCACCGGTACCGCGATCGCTGGCGCGGGCGCGGTGCGGCCGAGCGGGGTGTAGAGTTCCTCGGCGCGCGGGAAGAAGTCCTTGATGATCGCCGGCACGTCCCAGCCGCCCTCGCGCGAGTAGGTCTTGATCGGCCGCGGCTGGGAGTAGACCGAGAGATTGTAGCCGCCGGCGCCGAAGACTTGGCCCGAGATCGCCTTCGCCGCGTCGGTCATCAGCGCCACGGTGAGCTCGGCGGGGCGCCCCGGGCTCTGCATCTCTCGCGTGGCCTCGCGCCGCTTGGCCGCCTCCTCGTCGCGCGGCACCGAGTCGGTCATGCGCGTGGCCGCGCCCGGCGCGATCGCGTTCGAGCGCACGTTGTTTCGCGCGCCCTCCATAGCGACGATGCGCGAGAAGGCGGCGATGCCGTTCTTGGCCGCGCCGTAGTTGGTCTGGCCGATGTTGCCGACCAGACCGGACCCCGAAGAGAACATCAGGTAGCAACCGTCCTGCTGGCTGCGGAAGTGGTTGATCGAGGCACGCACGACGTTGAAGTGGCCGCGCAGGTGCACGGTCATGATCGCGTCCCACTCGTCCTCGGTCATGTTGTGGACCATGCGGTCGCGCAGGATGCCGGCCGGATTGGCGATCGCGTGCAGACCGCCGAAGGTGTCCATCGCCTGCTGCACCATGCGGTTTACCGCCGCCAGGTCGGTCACGCTCTCGGTGTTGGCGATGGCCTCGCCGCCGGCCGCCTTGATCAGCTCGACCACCTCCTGCGCCGGCGCCTTGTCGGCGCCCTGGCCGTGCACGTCGCCGCCGAGGTCGTTTACAACCACCTTGGCCCCGTGCCTGGCGGCGATGAGCGCCGTCTCGCGCCCAATCCCGCGCCCGCCGCCGGTGACCAACACAACCTTCCCATCGAGCAGTCCCATCGTTCCCGTCCCTTGAATGGCTTATGAAATGCGTGCCTCGCGAAAAACTCTAGCGGCCGCGCGGCCCCTACGGCAAGGGCGGCGCGTCCGGCTGCTTGTCCGGATGGGCGGCGGCAAAGGCCGGGTGGTCGGCCGCGCGCTCGGCCACCGCCTTGATAGCCGGATAGGGCGCAAGATCGAGCCGGAAGCGGTTGGCCGAATAGACCTGCGGGATCAGGCAGCAGTCGGCGAGACCGGGCTGCACGCCGAACGCGAATCCCTCGCCGTGGCGTTGGATCATCGGCTCGAGGGCGTCGAAGCCGGCGCCGATCCAGCGATGCACCCAAGCGCGCTGTTCGTCCGAGCCGCCCGCCACGCCGAGGACCTCGATCGCCTGCAGGACGCGAAGGTTGTTCAGCGGATGAATGTCGCAGGCCACGATCTCGGCCATGGCGCGCACGACGGCGCGGTCGAGCGGGTCCTTGGGCAGGAGAGCGGGCTCGGAGTGCGTCTCCTCGAGCCACTCGAGGATGGCGAGGCTCTGGGTAAGCACGCGATCGCCGATATCGAGCGCCGGCGCCAGACCCTGCGGGTTCACCTCGCGATAGCGCGCGCCCCGCTGTTCGCCGCCGGCCAGGTCGACCGCCGCGTAGTTGTAGGCCAGCCCTTTGAGGTTCAGGCCGATCCGCACGCGGTAGGGCGCCGTCGCCCGCCACATGCTGTGCAGCGTGTAGGTCATCGCCGGCCCTGGCCGCGGATGTGTTCGAGCGGCAGGGCAGTCGACTCCTTCGCCGCCTCCAACGCGAAGCTGGAGCGGACGTCCTTCACGCCTGGCATCTTCAGGAGCCGCTGCATGGCGAACGCAGCGTAATCGTCGAGGCTCGGCGTGACCACCTGCAGCAGGTAGTCGTAGGGACCCGTCATTGCATAGCAGGCGACGACCGCGGTCTCGCGCATCAGGGCGCCGGTGAAGGCCTCGGCGGCGGTCTCGCTGTTGCGCTCCACCTGCACCTCGACGAAGGCCATGACGCCTAAGCCCAGCGAGCGGCGGTCGAGGAGCGCCACATAACCCTTGATCAAGCCCCGCGCCTCCAGCGCCTTCACCCGCCGCAGGCATGGACTGGGCGAGAGACCGACGCGCTCGGCGAGCTCGACGTTGGTCAACCGGCCATCTGCCTGCAGCGCTTCGAGGATGCGGCGGTCGACGTCGGCCAGATCAGGCATAAATCCCCATTTCTCCACCTGCAAGCGGCACAATATGCCTGCATTCTGCCATGCCTAAGCAAGATCGCAAGGAACCGTCCCTCGACTCGCGCTATTCTTTCACATTCATGGAGTCCGCGATGACCGAGCTCACCGACAATCCGCTGGGGACCGACGGCTTCGAGTTCGTCGAGTTCACCGCGCCCGATCCCGAGCGGCTGAAGCGCGTGTTCGAGCCGATGGGCTTCGCCGCCGTCGCGCGGCACCGCTCGAAGAACGTGCTGCGCTTTCGCCCAGGGCGACATCAACTTCATCCTCAACATGGAGCCGGCCGGCCAGCCGGCCGCCTTCCGCGCCGCGCACGGGCCCTCGCGCCAACGCCATGGCGTTCCGGGTCAAGGACGCCGGCGACGGCGCTGAAGCTGGCCGTAGAGCGCGGCGCCAAGCCGGTCAGCGGACCGGTCGGGCCGATGGAGCTGAACATCCCGGCGATCGAGGGCATCGGCGGCTCGAACCTCTATCTGGTCGACCGCTACGGGGCGCAAGACGATCTACGACGTCGACTTCGTGGCCGCTGCCGGGAGCGGACGCCGCGATGGCGGCGAGCACCGCCGGCCTGACCTGATCGACCACCTGACCCACAACGTCTATCGCGGCCGATGGCGCACTGGGCCGAGTTCTACGAGCGCATCTTCAATTTCCGCGAGATCCGCTACTTCGACATCGAGGGCGAGCAGACCGGCCTGATCTCCAAGGCGATGACCAGCCCGTGCGGCAAGATCCGCATCCCGCTGAACGAGAGCCAGGACGACCAGTCGCAGATCGAGGAGTTCCTGCGCGACTATCATGGCGAGGGCATCCAGCACATCGCGCTGGCCACGGACGACATCTTCGCCTCCGTCGAGGCGATGCGCGCGCCGCGGCGTGCGCTTCCAGGAAACGCCGGACACCTATTACGAGCAGATCGACGCGCGTGTGCCGCGGCCATCGGCGAGAGACGTTGCAGCGGCTGCGCGCCGACCGCATCCTGATCGACGGCGCGCCGAGCGAGGGCCAGGGGCTGCTGCTGCAGATCTTCACCGAGAACATGATCGGCCCGATCTTCTTCGAGATCATCCAGCGCAAGGGCAACGAGGGCTTCGGCGAGGGCAACTTCAAGGCCCTGTTCGAGTCGCATCGAGCCGGACCAGATCCGCCGCGGCGTGCTGACGGCGAAGGCGTAAAGGCGTGGCGAAATCGATCGGCATCCCGGTTCGCGGGGCGCAAGGGACCCACTCGCGCCAGGCGCATGCCGACATGCCAGAAGGCACCTTCGAGCGCGAGATCTCGAAGGAGGGCTTCTTCGGGCCCGCCGCCTTCATCCATCACCGACGCCCGCCGACCGGCTGGACGAGCTTCGAGGGCGCCGCTGCGGCCGCGCGCCTTCGACCTGACCGCGCTGAACGAGGCCGCAAGCCTCGCCCTGGGACGCGCCGGTCGTGCTGGCCAACGCCGCGCTGCGAGCTGCGATTCTGGAAGCTCGGCGGCGCCGATGCCGGCGCTGGCCCGCAACGCCGACGGCGACCAGCTGCTGTTCGTCCACGAAGGCGCGGGCGACCTCTTCTGCGACTACGGCCGCCTGGCGCTTTCGAGCCGGCGACTACCTCTACCTGCCGCGCGGGACGATGTGGCGGCTCGCGCCGATCGCGCGCCGCGGCGATCCTGATGATCGAGGCGACCAACGCGCACTTCACCCTGCCGGAGCGGGGCTTCTGGGCCGCACGCGTTGTTCGATCCGGCGATGCTCGACACGCCGGAGATGGACGACGGCGTTCCGCGCCCACCAGGCGATGGCCGGCGAGTTCGCGGTCGAGATCAAGAAGCGCGGGCAGGTCTCGGTCGCGACCTACCCGTACAATCCGCTCGACGCGGTCGGCTGGCACGGCGACCTTGCGCCGGTGCGGCTCAACGTGCGCGACATCCGCCCGGTGGCCAGCCACCGCTACCACCTGCCGCCGAGCGTCCACTCGACCTTCGTCTCGGACCGCTTCGTGGTCTGCACCTTCGCGCCGAGGCCGTTCGAGACCGACCCCGGCGCGCTGAAGGTGCCGTTCTTCCACAACAACGACGACTTCGACGAGGTGCTCTTCTACCACGCCGGCGACTTCTTCAGCCGCGACAACATCGACGGCCGGCATGATGACCTTCCACCCGTCCGGCTTCACCCACGGCCCGCACCCCAAGGCGCTGAAGAACATGCTGGCGCAGCCGAAGCCGGCGACCGACGAGTATGCGGTGATGATCGACGCGCGCGATCCGCTCGACGTCGGCGACGGCGCGGCCGCGGTCGAGGACGCGGCTTATGTCGACAGCTGGAAGGGCGGGTAGGGATGAAGCTCGCGTCGCTCAAAGGCGGACGCGACGGACGCCTGGTGGTCGTCGCAGCCGACCTGCGCCGCTGCGCCGACGCCGGCGCGATCGCGCCGACGCTGCAGGCGGCGCTGGACGACTGGGCCGCCTGCGCGCCCAAGCTCGCGGCCCTCGCACAGACCCTCGAATCAGGGCGGGCCAGCGCCCGGCGTTCGACCCGAGCGCAGGCCGCGAGTCCCCTGCCGCGCGCCTATCAGTGGGCGGACGGCTCGGCCTATGTCAACCACGTCGAGCTGGTGCGCCAGGCGCGCGGCGCCGAGATGCCGGCGAGCTTCTGGACCGATCCGCTGATGTACCAGGGCGGCTCGGACGGGTTCCTCGGCGCCTCGCGATCCGATCCCGCTGGTCGACGAGGCCTGGGGCCTGCGACTTCGAAGCCGAGGTGGCGGTGATCACCGGCGACGTGCCGCTGGGCGCGAGCCGCGAGGAGGCGCTGGCCGCCATCCGGCTGGTGCATGCTGGTCAACGACGTCTCGCTGCGCAACCTGATCCCGGGCGAGCTCGCCAAGTCGTTCGGCTTCTTCCAGTCCAAGCCCGCGTCGGCCTTCTCGCCGGTCGCGGTGACGCCGGACGAGCTGGGCGCGGCCTGGCGCGACGGGCAAGCTGCATCGGCCGATGCTGGTGTCGCTGAACGGCGCGCCGTTCGGCCGCGCCGACGCCGGACGTCGACATGACCTTCGACTTCGGCCGCTGATCGCCCATGCCGCCAAGACCCGCGCGCTGGCCGCCGGCACGATCGTCGGCTCGGGCACGGTCTCCAACAAGGGCGAGGACGGCGGCCCAGGCCGGCCGATCGCGGCGGGCGGCATGGGCTACGCCTGCATCGCCGAGCTGCGCACGGTCGAGACGATCCTCGACGGCGCGCCGAAGACGCCGTTCCTGAGGGCCGGCGACCGGGTTGCGATCGAGATGCGCGACCCGACCGGCGCTTCGATCTTCGGCGCGATCGGCCAGACGGTCGCGGCGATCGAGCCGGCGACGCTGGAGGCGGCGCAATGAGCGCCAACCCTGCCCTCCCGCACGTCTTCGATGCGCCGCCGCCGGGCGCCGCGGCCGACTGGACCGTCCCGCAGGACTGGGCCGCATTTACGCCGGAGGAGCACGCGCGCTGGGACACGCTCTTCGCTCGCCAGAGCGCGCAGCTGCCGGGGCGCGCGGTCGACGCCTTCCTCAACGGGCTGGACGTGCTGAAGCTCTCCAAGCCGGGGATCCCGGACTTCGATGAGCTCAACGAGCACCTAGGCCCGCGCACCGGCTGGAAGGTCGTGGCAGTGCCGGGCCTGGTGCCGGACGAGGTCTTCTTCGACCATCTGGCCAATCGCCGTTTCGTCGCCGGCCGTTTCATCCGCGAGCCGCACCAGATGGACTACCTGCGCGAGCCGGACGTCTTCCACGACGTGTTCGGCCACGTGCCCCTGCTCGCCGACCCGGTGTTCGCAGACTATATGCAGGCCTATGGCCGAGGCGGCCTGCGGGCCGTGCGCCTGGACGGGCTCGAGATGCTGGCCCGTCTCTACTGGTACACCGTCGAGTTCGGCCTGATCCGCGAGGCCGGCCGTTTGAAGATCTTCGGCGCGGGGATCGTCTCCAGCCACGGAGAGTCGATATACGCGCTGGAGGACCCGACGCCGCGGCGCATCGCCTTTGATATGAAGCGCGTCATGCGCACCCACTACCGGATCGACGCCTACCAGGAGACCTACTTCGTCATCAAAAGCTTTGAGGACCTCCTGCGCCAGACCGTCGAGACAGACTTCGCCCCGCTCTACACGGAACTGGCCGCCTTGCCGGCGTTCGCCGCCGACGAAGCCGCGCGGGGAGACGTGCTGATCAAGTCACGCTAGGCCGCCTCCGCTTCGCCAGCGGATGGCTCTTTTCCATCACCGCGCGCAGACGGTCCTGGGCGACGTGGGTGTAGATTTGGGTCGTCGCGATGTCGGCGTGGCCGAGCAGCTTCTGCACCGCACGCAGGTCGGCGCCCCCTTCCAGCAGATGGGTCGCAAACGCGTGGCGAAGGCCATGCGGGCTGATCCGCGCCGGGTCGACGCCGGCGACGACCGCGGCCTCCGAGAGCATCTGGGCGAAGCGGCGGGCGGTCAGGCGTCCGCCAGCGCCGCGCGAGGGGAAGAGCCAAGGGCTGCCTGTGTCGCCCTTGGGCAGGAATGACGCTCGAGCCGGCAGGTAGGCGGCGATGGCCGCGCGGGCCGGGTCGTTCAGCGGCGCAAGGCGCTCTTTGCCGCCCTTGCCTTTGACGATCAGGTAGGCGGGCTCGCGCGCGACGGCGGCGAGCGGCAGCGCGAGCAACTCGGAGATGCGCAGGCCGGACGCGTAGAGCAGCTCGACCATGCAGGCGAGACGAAGGCCGGCGGCCCCGTCCCTCACACCCGCCGCGGCGATCAGCCGGTCGATCTCGTCGCGGGTCAGCACGTGCGGCAGCGGCCGGCCCTTCTTCGGGGCGTCGATGCGGCGAGAGGGATCGTCGGTGCGCCAACCCTCGCCGAGTGCGAAGCGATAGAGGCCGCGCACTGCGGCGCGGCGCCGTGCCGCCGTCGCCGGCGACAGGCCGCGCGCGCCAAGGTCGAGGAAGTAGGCCTCGATGTCCTCAAGGCCCGCATCGGTGAGGTCGCGGCCGCGGTCGGCGAGGAAGGTCGATGCGTCGACGAGGTCCTTTTCGTACGCCGCGAGGGTGTTCCTGGCCGCCGCGCGCTCGACCGCCATCATCTCGAGGAAGGCCTCGACCCAACCCTCGGCGGCCATCAACGCGCTTCCAGGGCGATGAGACCTTCGAGCGCGAAACCTTGGGCGTCAGCCTTGAGGCCGGAGCGCTGGAGGACGAGGATCAGGGCGGCGCGATCGGCGGGCTCGACGCCGCCGTCGCCGGCGGCTTCCGCGACGCTGAGCGCGAGAAGCGCCACGTCGCCGCGTACGCCCTGGTCAGCGGCGTCATCGAGCAGGAGCAGCGTGGCCGGCGACGCCCGCGCGCGCCCAAGGTTGAAGCCGGCGAACTCCGCTCGCGCCTGGCCGTCGGCGGGCCAGCCGAGCGCAAAGACCAGCGCCGCCGCGGCCTGGGCGCGGCCGGCGGCGGTATCGGTTCGCGCGCCGCGCTCGACCAGCCGATCCAAGCTCGGCGGATCGGCCTTGCCCGCCGCAACGGCGAGCGCCGCGTCCAGGATGGCCAGATCGGCCGGATCGGCGCCCGTGCCCGCGACATCCGCCAGGCCGAGGCGAATCGTCTGCGCGGTCTGAACATCGCCCGCGGCCAGGGCGGCCGTCGCCAACTGGATAGGATTGGTGAGCCCGGTCTTGGCCTGCACCAGCTGCACGATCGAAGGCAGCGCCAACTGGGCGGCCGTGACGAAAGCCTGGGCGCTCTTGGCCTTGCGCAGATCGGCGAGGACGTCCGCTTCCGTCAGCGGCGCGGCGGCGGGCAGGCCCGGCCCGAGGCCGGTCGCTCCAGCGGCGAGGCGAAGCGCGATGGCTGGCGGCGCGTCGGCCATCGCCGGGGTCAGATCGAGCTTGAGCTGCCGCGAGGCGGCGTAGTCGACACCGTCGCGCAGCGACGCCAGGCCCGGGTCGCCGCCGCCGGCGATGATCACGCCAAGCATGCGCGCGAAGGGGGGATCGTGGTCGGCGTCTTCGGCCAGCGTCAGGGTGAGCTGGGCCGCGGGCTTGCCGGCGCGCGCCTGGCAGAAGGCCCTGAGTCTCAGCCAATAGGCGCCTTCGCGGCCCGCGCTGAGCGCCTCGCCGATCGCGCAGGCCTTGTCGTCCTCGTTGTCGACTAGCGCCGCCTCGGCGGCGGTCTCGGAGAGCGCAGCGCTGTTCGCGAGGCCGGCCGTGTGGTCGAGGATCAGCTCGGCGGTTGGCGCGTCCCCCAGCGCGAGCAGCGCGCGGGCGCGGGCGGCGGCCAGATCGGCGTCGTCGCCCGCACCCTCGGGTGCGGTCGACGCGGCCGCGAGGACGCGCCTGGCGAGCCCCGCCGCGGCTGGCGAGAGCGGATGGTCGCCCAGCGTTGGAATGACGGCCCGCGCCAGCGGGGCGGAAGCGCCGCGCCAGAGATCAGGACCAAGCCCGGTGTCGCGGCCGGCCGAGAAGAGATCGAGCGGGTTCAGCGCCTGGCCTTCGACCGGAACCGGGGGCGGCGCAAGCGTCTGCGTCGCTGGAGGCGGCGGACCGCCCGGCGCCGGAGGTGGAGGAGCGGGCGGCGCCGCGACAGGCGCGAGCGGCGGTTCGGCGGCCGGCGAGGCCGGTGGACCCGGTTGCTGTTGGGCGCCGGCATCCAGCGGCTGCTCCGGCGGCGGTTGCGCAGACGCCACATCAGGCGTTTGCGCCCACGCGCCAGCGGACAGCGCCAGCAAGGCAAGGCTAGCAAGCAGCCCCGTCGCGGCGTTTCGTGCTCCCCTCGCAGTCGCCTTGGCCATGGGGGTCGCGTCGCCCTCCTTAAGCCCGCCTGGCTGGCCCGATACGCCGGCCGATCATGGCGCGCATCCTGAACCTCGTGTAAAGCGCCACGGGCGATGATCAAGCGCCACTCTCAACTCGGCCGGTCTTCCGTCCAGCCCCGTTTCCGCCGATGAGCAACGAGCCCGCCCTCCGGCAACGGACGATCGCGCTGGTCGGGCTGATGGGCGCCGGCAAGTCCAGCATCGGCCGGCGGCTCGCGCACGCGCTTGGCCTGCCGTTCATCGACGCCGACGAAGAGGTGGAACGCGCCGCCGGCCGGTCGATTCCAGACATCTTCGAGGAGCTTGGCGAGGCCGCCTTCCGTGACGGCGAGCGGCGGGTGATCGCGCGCCTGCTGGACGAGCCGCCGCACGTGCTGGCGACCGGCGGCGGGGCGTTCATGAACCCGGCCACGCGCGATCTCATTCGGCAGAGAGCGATCTCGGTCTGGCTGAAGGCCGACATGGAGGTGCTTGCTGCGCCGCGTCGAACGGCGGAGCGACCGGCCCCTGCTGCGCCAGGGCGACCCGCGCGAGGTGCTGCAGCAGCTCGCCCGCGAGCGGTACCCGATCTACGCGCAGGCCGACATCACGGTCGAATCCGGCGAAGCGGCCCACCAGGCGACGGTGGAGGCCATCATCCAGGCGTTGCGCGCCCGCGCGGCGGAAGGCGCGCCGTCGCTGTGAGCGGCTACGCTGTGGGCCTGGGCGACCGCGCCTACGAGGTGCTCATCGGCGCCGGGGCTGATCGACCGGGCCGGCGAGCTGATCGCGCCGCTGCTGACCGGCGCTCGCGCGGCCGTCGTCACCGACGAGCACTGTCGCCGACCTCTACGCGGCTCGGCTGGGGGCGTCGCTGGGCAAGGCGGGCGTGACATCCGAGGTGATCGCCGTATCGCCGGGCGAAGCGGCCAAGAGCTTCGCGGGGCTCGAGGCGCTGCTGCGACCGCCTGCTCGTCTGGAGCTCGACCGCGGCGATTTCATCGTGGCGCTTCGGCGGCGGCGTGGTCGGCGATCTCGCCGGCTTCGCGGCCGCGATCTACAAGCGCGGCATCGACTTCGTGCAGATCCCGACCACCCTGCTGGCCCAGGTCGACTCCTCGGTCGGCGGCAAGACCGCGATCGATACGCCGCGCGGCAAGAACCTGATCGGCGCCTTCCACCAGCCGCGGCTGGTGCTGGCCGACCTGGACGTGCTCGACAGCCTGCCGGCGCGCGAGATGCGCTGCGGCTACGCCGAGGTCATCAAGTACGGCCTGCTGGGCGATGCGGCGTTCTTCGCCTGGCTGGAGGCCAACGGCGCGAGCGTGCTGGCCCGCGACCCCGCGGCGCTGGCGCACGCCGTCGGCCGCTCGGTGGAGATGAAGGCCGAGATCGTCGCCGAGGACGAGCGCGAGGCACGGCCGCCGCGCTCTGCTCAACCTCGGCCACACCTTCGGCCACGCGCTCGAGGCCGAGACCGGCTTCGGCGAGGCGCTTCTGCACGGCGAGGCGGTGGCGCTGGGCTCGGCGCTCGGCTTTCCGCTTCGCCGCGGCGGGCGGCCTCTGCCCCAGCCGACGACGCAGCGCGCGCCGAGCGGGGCGATCGCCGCGGCCGGCCTGCCCACGCAGCTTGCGGACATCGCCGGCAGTCCCGCTCTCAGCGCCGGCGCCTTGTCGGGCACATGGCGCAGGACAAGAAGGCGCGTGGCCGGACGCTCACGCTTATCCTGGCCCGCCGCATCGGCGAGGCGTTCGTGGCCAAGGACGTCGACGTCGGCCGCTTGACCGACCTTTCTGATCGAAGAAGGCGCTCGGCCATGATCGCAGAGCTCGTTGGCCGTCGCGCCGGTGATCCTGGCGCTGCTGGCGGTCTCCGGCGTGTTCTCCGCCGCCGAGACCGCGCTGACCGGGGCCAGCCGCGGACGCATGCACCAGCTGGAGCGCGACGGCGACCGCGCCGCGGCGCGGGTCAACCGGCTGATCTCGCGAGCGGGAGACCGATGATCGGCGCGGTGCTGCTCGGCAACAACCTGATCAACATCCTGGCCTCGGCCCTGGCCACCGAGGTGCTCAGCCAGACGTTCCATGGCGGGCTCGGCGTGGCCATCGCCACCGGCGTGATGACCGTGCTGGTGCTGGTGTTCGTCGAGGTGCTGCCCAAGACCCTGGCCATCGTGCGGCGCCGACGACGTAGCGCGCTGGCTCTCGGTCCGACCGAGCTGGCGGTGCTGCTGCTTCAGCGCCGGTGGTCAACACCGTCCAGTGGTTCGTGCGGCGCACGCTGCAGCTGTTCGGCGTCGACGTCGAGGCAGGGCGCGGCGACGACCGGCGGCCCACGAGGAGATCCGCGGCGCGGTCGAGTACCACCACGCCGAGGGGCTGGTCGAAAGCGGCGACCGGCGCATGCTGGGCGGGGTGCTCGACCTTGGCGAGATGGACGTGGCCGACGTCATGGTGCACCGCCGCTCGATCGACATGCTCGACGCCGACCTTGCGCCGCGCGAGATGGTCAGCCAGGCGCTGAAGGCCTCCCACACGCGCCTGCCGCTCTACCGCGGCGAGCCGGAGAACATCGTCGGCGTGCTGCACGCCAAGGACCTGCTCGCGCGCCGTGGCGGCGGCCGAAGGCGGGGTCGAGGCGATCGACATCGCCGGCCTCGCGCGCGAGCCCTGGTTCATCCCCGAGACCACCAAGCTGAAGGACCAGCTGAACGCCTTCCGCCGCCGGCGCACCCACTTCGCGCTGGTGGTCGACGAGTACGGCGCGCTGCAGGGGCTGGTGACGCTGGAGGACATCCTCGAGGAGATCGTCGGCGAGATCGAGGACGAGCACGACCTGGTGGCGGAGGGCGTGCGGCGGCAGCCGGACGGCTCGGTCATCGTCGAGGGCGGCGGTCACCATCCGCGAGCTGAACCGCGCCATGGACTGGGACCTGCCCGACGAGGAAGCGGTGACGCGTGGCGGGGCTGGTCATCCACGAGGCCCAGGCGATTCCGGAGGTCGGCCAGACCTTCATTTTCCACAAGCACCGCTTCCAGGTGCTGCGCCGCGCAGCGCAACCAGATCACCCTGCTGAAGCTCTCCCCGCCCCTGCAGGACGCTGAAGCCAGCAACTGAAGCCGCGCTCGACCCGAGGCAAAAACATTTGCGGTCAGCGGCGATGTGTGCGACTTCGCCGCGGTCGAATATCGTTTTGGTTCGGCCGTCGCCCACGCTTGCAAAGTGACCAAGCCCCGGACCCGCCTCGATCCTCTTCGAGAATTTGATCGTGTCGCCGACTGGCGCGGCGCGTGGTGCTAAATCTGGAAACGACGAAATATGCCTACCGGAACTGTGAAGTGGTTCAACGCCCAAAAGGGCTACGGTTTCATCCAGCCTGACGCGGGTGGAAACGATGTGTTCGTCCATATCTCAGCCGTCGAACGGGCGGGCCTCGGCTCGCTGAACGAAGGCCAGAAGATCAGCTACGAGCTGGAAAAGGACAGTCGCAGCGGCAAGATGGCCGCCGGCCAACTGGCTGGAGCCTAGGCGCCAGCACGTCCTTTCGGGGCCCCGCCGGCAGGCGGGGCCTCGGACCCCGCCTCTCCAGGCGCAAGCGCGCGCACGGAGAGCGCGTGGACCTGCCCCTCGAGCTCGTCGGCCAGCAGCGCATAGATGAGGCGCTGTCGCTGCACGAGGCTCAAGCCCGTGAACGCGGGCGTGACGATCAGCACGTTGAAGTGCGTCTCGCCGCCGGCGCGCGCGCCGGAATGGCCGGCGTGACGGGCGCTGTCGTCCTCGATCTCGAGAATGTCGGGGGTGAAGGCCGCTTCCAGCTTGTCGCGGATCAGGTCGCTGACGGCGCCCATAAAGTCGGCTCCAAATTTGTCGGTGTCAATTCTTGAAAGCAAAAGGTTCAACCGCATACTTCGTCACATGTCCGGCGCCTTTCAATACAAGCCCAAATTCGTCGACATCCGCGTGCGCCCGCCGAAACCGGAGGAGGAAGCGCATGCGGAATCTGCGAGCGGGCTGAAGCAGGGGGAGCGCGCTTGCGACCATCCTGGATGCCGGCGTGCGGCGCAGACCCGCGCGCCGAAATCGCGCGATCTGTTGGACGAGCACTACTGGTTCTGCCAGCCGGCATGCGGCCGAATATAACCGCAGCTGGGACTTCTTCGCCGGCATGACCGAGGGCCAGATCCGCGCCTGGCAAGCGCGGACGACGACCGGCGAGCGGCCGACCTGGTCGTTCCAGGCGTCCCGGCGCTCGCGCGAGGCGATGGCGGCGCGCAGCTCGATGGAGCGCGCGTTCCCCGACCCCTTCGGCCTCTTCGCCGCCGCCCGCCGCCGCGCCGAGCATGCCGCGCACGAGCGCAAGCTAGGCCGGCTCGAGCGCACCGCGCTGGCCGACCTCGACCTTGACGCGACGGCCGACGGCGCCAGCGATTCGCGCGCGCTACATCGAGCTCGTAAAGCGCTGCCATCCTGACGCCAACGGCGGCGACCGCTCGGCCGAGCACAAGCTCCAGCGCGTGATCAAGGCCTACCAGGCGCTGCGCAAAGCCAATATGGCGTGACGCGGGCGTCACGCTTGCGCTAGAAGCGCCGCTCCTCCGTTTGCATTGCTGGCTTAAACCGCTAACCGATTTCTCATGCCGACTTTGACCGAAGAGACCGAAGACACACTCCTGACCCTGGCGCCCGACCAGCGGGTGACCGTGCGCGAGGCGCTTCGGCGTCGATTCCGACATGATGGTGCCGAGCGTTCTCCGAGCGCGACCCGCACGTGCCGGACTTCGACGAGGCCTACCGGTTCGATCCGCAGACCACGCTCGGCGATCTGCGCCGGCCTCGCCACGACCGCCGGGTGATGATCCAGGGCTATCACGGCACCGGCAAGTCGACCCACATCGAGCAGGTGGCCGCCCGGCTGAACTGGCCGATGATCCGGGTCAACCTGGACAGCCACGTCAGCCGGATCGACCTCGTCGGCAAGGACGCCATCGTGCTGCGCGAGGGCAAGCAGGTCACCGAATTTCGCGAAGGCATGCTGCCCTGGGCGCTGCAGCGGCCGATCGCGCTGGTCTTCGACGAATACGACGCCGGCCGCCCGGACGTGATGTTCGTGATCCAGCGGGTGCTGGAGGCCGGCGGGCAAGCTGACCCTGCTCGACCAGAACCGGGTGATCCGCGCCAACCCCTACTTCCGCCTGTTCTCGACCACCAACACCATCGGGCTGGGCGACACCACCGGCCTCTATCACGGCACCCAGCAGATCAATCAGGGCCAGATGGACCGCTGGTCGATGGTCACCACGCTCAACTACCTCGCCCACGACGTGGAGGCCGAGATCGTGCTGGCCAAGAACCCGCAGCTACGACAACGCCGGCAGGGCAGGCGCACCATCGCCGCCATGGTCCGCGTCGCCGACATGACCCGCAACGCCTTCATGAACGGCGACATCTCCACGGTCATGAGCCCGCGCACGGTGATCACCTGGGCGCAGAACGCCGAGATCTTCGGCGGCGACATCGCCCTGGGCTTCCGCATGACCTTCCTGAACAAGTGCGACGAGCTGGAGCGGCCGACGGTGGCCGAGTTCTTCCAGCGCGCCTTCGGCGGCGACCTGCCGGAGTCGGCGACGCGCGCGAAAGTGACCTAGCCGGCCTCGACGGCGACGTGGCCTTGATGTCGCGAAAGAGGGCGCTCTTTGGCGCTCCGATAAGTCGAGCGGGCGGCTAGACTAGGAACGCCGGCCCGTGTCTAGGAAGTCGCGAGCGGCGAAGTCCTTGGGCGCGGCGATTTCGACGACTGGGTCGTCGCGGTCGTCATACTCGACCCGAAGCGCCCGGCTCATCACCGCGTGCATGTCGTAGAGCATGACGATGTAGGTGAACTCGAGGATCTGCTCGTCGCTCATGAAGCGTTTGAGCGCATCGAAGACCGCATCCGGCGTCCGCCCGGCCGAAAGCGCCAGGCAATCTGCATAGGCCAGCACCGCGCGCTCCTCTGGCGAGAAGCAGTCGGCGACCTGCCAGTTGGGGATGGCGGCGATCTTGTCCTCCGACACCTTCAGCCCGCGCAGGGACTTGCAGTGCTGGGAGAAGACGAACTGGCTGCCCTTGGCCCAACCGACCCGCGTCTGGCCGAGCTCGCGCAGCACCGGGTCGAGCTTGCGCTGGCCCCGGTAGAGGGCGAACCCGCTGACTGCGTGATCGAACACGTCCGGCGAATTGGCGAAGACCGTCCACCAATCGCCGCGGGTGCCGGTGGCGGTGCCCGGCTCGGCGACAGGATCGCGGTCGCCGAACAAGGCGTCGTACATGCGAAGGATGTTCTTCGAGGTGACCTCTGCCCGCGGAATCTGACGCAGCCGCGGCATGGCCCTAGGCGCTCGCCGGCTGCATCGCGTGGGCCGGCTGGTGGCGGATATCCTCCGGCTTGCCGAGCTCGCGGGTCAAGGCGGCGAACTCCAGCATTATGCCGTTCGGGTCGCGGAAATAGACCGAGCGGACGAAGACGCCCGGGTGCATCTCGCGCGACACGCCCATAGGCGAGTCGTCGTGGTTCACGACCTGCGGCACCGAAACGTGCACGCCCTTGGCCTCAAGCCGCTTGATGCTTGCCTCGAGCTCGTCCTCGGCGAGCGTGAACGCCACGTGGTTCATCGAGCCGACTGCGCTCATCGGCTTCCTCGGGAAGTCTTCGACCGAGGCGACGCCGGGCGCGGCCGCCGGCGCGTTCTCCCACCAGAAGAAGGCGAGCAGGTTGCCGCCGCCGCAGTCGAAGAAGAAGTGCTGGCCGCCGCCGGGCAACTCGACGGTCTTCACCAGCGGCATCTCGAGAACCTCGGTGTAGAAGGCCACCGTCTCGGCCATGTCGCGGCAGACCAGCGCCAGGTGGTTGATGCCGTTGGTGCGCATGCTGCGCCTCCGGGTTTCCGTTTCCTGCTCGATGATCGACCGAAAGCGTCGCTTAGGCCAGCCTGACCTCGCGGCACTTCGCCGCGGCCGTCGAGGCCTGCGCAGCCCTCGGAGAGGAGCGCCCGAGACCTGAGAACCGTCGATTTTGCAACGGCCAGCGACCTTGCAAGCCGGGAATCATCTACGTTGGGAACGGAACTGGCTTGCGTACCTCGACCCGGGTGTTCAGACATCTCGTAGAGAAACATGCCTACATCATCCGCAGACTGCCCCACGCTCCGCCAGCCGGCGTGGCGGATCGGCCAGGAACGCCGCCCTTATGACCACTGAAAGTCACGGCGCCCGGCGCGCCCTCAACCCGCAGGCGCTCCCGTTCGTGCTGGTGCACCTGGCCTGCCTGGCCGCGATCTGGACCGGAGTCACATGGCAGGCGCTCGCGCTCTGCTTCGGTCTCTATTGGCTGCGCATCTTTGCGATCGGCGCGGGCTATCACCGGCTCTTCTCGCACAAGGCCTATTCGACCGGGCGCGTCTTCCAGTTCCTGCTGGCGTTCCTCGCCCAGACCGCGGCGCAGAACAGCGTGCTCTGGTGGGCCGCCCAGCATCGCCTCCACCACCTCCATTCCGACACGGTCGAAGACCCGCACTCGCCGCGCCGGCACGGCTTCTTCTACGCGCACGTCGGCTGGATCTTCGATCCGAAGCACGCTGAGACCGACCTGGTGCTGGTGTCCGACCTGGCCGCCTTTCCGGAACTGGTCTGGCTGGACCGCTTCGAGCACGCGCCGGCCGTGCTCACCGCGGTTGCGTGCTTCCTCATCGCCGGCTGGCCGGGGCTGGTGGTCGGGTTCCTTTGGAGCACGGTGCTGGTCTACCACGCCACCTTCTGCATCAACTCGCTCGCCCATGTGCACGGCAGAACCCGCTATGTGACTGGCGACGACTCCCGCAACAACTGGGCGCTCGCCCTCTTCACGATGGGTGAGGGCTGGCACAACAACCACCACGCCGCGCAGAGCAGCGCGAGGCAGGGGTTCCGCTGGTGGGAGGTGGACGCGACCTACGCCATCCTGCGCGCCTTCTCCTGGACGGGCCTGATCTGGGACCTGAAGCAGCCGCCCGAGCGGCTGCTCAAAGGCGAGCAGCGACTGGGCGCGCGGGTGATCGACCGGGCGGCCGAGCAACTGGCCGCGCGCTTTAACCCCGAGCCCATCGCCCGCGCCATCGCCGCGGCGCTGCAAGACCCCGAGCTCGTCGCGCTGCAGGAGGCGCTCGCCCGCGACTGGCGACGCGCCAGCGAGGCGCTGGCCGCCGTCCGCCTGCCGCAGATGCCCAGCCGAGACGAGATCCTGGCCGGCGCAACCGATATGTTCGCCAAGACCCCTTCGCTGGATGAGATCGTGGACCGCGCCTACGACATGCTGCTCACCGCGGTCGGCGCGCGGCTGGCGGCGGCGTTCTCGGCGACGGCGGGCTAAGCCGGCCTCACACGCCCTTGACGAAGGCGGCGAACGCCGGCGCGTGGTCAGGATGCCAGCGCGACAGCGCCGGGCGGTTTTCGATGATGTCGCCAGCCATCCAGGCCATGCGCCGCTCGTCGAGCGCCCGGCTTACGTCATTGTCGGGACAGAGAATGTAGAAATCGCCGCGCTCGAGGCTGTCGAGCATGAAATCGGCGACCTGCTCTGGCGTCCAGGCGCCCGGCGGTTTCTCGCGGCCCGCGCGGGCGCTCATGCCCGTGAAGGTCGAGCCGGGGATCAGAAGGTGGGCGCTGATCCGGCCGCCCGCGGCGCCCCTGAGCTCGTGGTCGAGGAGCTCGGTGTAGGCCTTCAGGCCAGCCTTGGAGACGTTATAGGCGCTGTTGCCGGGCGGCAGCGTGATGCCCTGCTTGGAGCCGGTGTTGATCACGAGCCCCGGCGCGTCGTGGGCCAGCATCGCCGGGACGAAGGCCTGTACGCCGTTGATAGGCCCCCAGAGGTTGATGTCGACGAGCGCGCGCCAGCCGTCCAGCCCCTCCCAGGGCTTGCCGGGGTTTCGCCCCGCCCCGGCGTTGTTCATCAGCACGTGCACGTCGCCAAAGGTGTCGGCGGCGAGCTGCGCCAGGCGCTCGAGGTCGGGGAGCCGCGCCACGTCGACGACCGCGCTCGCCACCTGGTCGGAGCCGGCGATAGCGGCGACCGCCGCAGCGGCCCCCGGCAGGAGGTCGGCTTGCAGGTCGGCCAGCAGCAGGTTCAGGCCAAGCCGCGCGAACGCCTTGGCCGACGCGAGCCCGATCCCGCTTGCCGCGCCGGTGACCACCGCGGTGCGGCCCGATTCAAGCGCTGGATGGGTCATGTCGATCTCCCGGCTGGCTCAAGCCTTCACGCGGTCGATCGTTTGCGCGACAGTGCACAGCAGGACAAGCAGGAGATCGCCATGGCCGACGACGCACGCGTGGACGTGAAGACCGCCGAAGAGGTGATCGCGCTCTGGCCGACACCGCCGGCCCGAACGAACCCGGACGTACCTCCGGAGCAGAGCTTCAAGGGGCCAGTCGCCGGCGGGGCGGACGAAAAGACGATTCTGCGCAACGTCTCCGAGCCGACGCTGACGGTCTATCGTCCAAGCGCGAACGGGAACGGCGTGGGCGTCATCGTGGCGCCCGGCGGCGGCTGGCGGATCCTCGCCTGGGACCACGAGGGGGTCGACCTTTGCCATTGGCTGGCCGAGCGCGGCTACACTGCGTTTCTGCTCAAGTACCGGCTGATGGGGACGCCGGCCGATCCGGCCGAGTATGCAGAGACGTCGGCGAAGATGCAGGCGCGGCTGACCGAGCGCTTCAATAGCGGCAAGCCCAGGCCCTCGATCGACGAGCTGTTGCCCGACCCGGCGTTGGCCGCCGCGCGAGAAATCGCCAACGACGACGGTCGCCGGGCGCTGGCTCTGGTGCGCGAGCGTGCGAGCGCGTTCGGTGTAAAGCCTGATCGTGTCGGAATGATCGGGTTTTCGGCCGGCGCGTTCGTGACCGCCGCCGTGGCCATGGACCCGGGCGGGCCGCCAATGGCGTTCGCGGCGCCGATTTACGGCGGCACGACCGGCGGCAAGCCCGTGCCTGCCGACGCGCCGCCGCTCTACCTCTGCATCGCCTACGACGACAATCTGCTGCTGAAATCCGTCGAGAGCCTCTACGCCGACTGGTCGAAGGCCGGCCGGCCGGCGGAGCTGCATATCTTCGCGCGCGGCGGCCACGGCTTCGGCATGGTCAAGCGCGGCCTGCCCGTCGACCGCTGGGTCGACCTGCTCGGCGACTGGCTGGTCGATCTGGGGTTCGCCTGAAGGGCGCCTCACCGAAGCCGAGTTCGGCGAGGTAGACGTCGATTGCGGCCGCCGCCCGCTGGACACCGGCCGCGTACCCGGTCAGCGCATACCAGCGTAGAGCCCAGAGAGCGTTGGCGAAGCGCAGCGCCCGGAAGCGCGCGTCGAAGGCGTCATCGAACAGCGTCTTGTCCGCATAACCCTCCCGCAGCCAAGCCACCGGCAGGGCAGGCGCTTCCCAATAGTCCCATTTGCCGAACTCGTTTATCGGCGTGTCCATCGATACTTGTCCGAAGTCTATGATCCCCGATAGCCGCCCGTCGTGCACCAGCACGTGGCACGCGCGTATGTCGTTGTGCGTGAGCACGCGGCGCTGTGGTCCGTTCATCGCCCGCTCGAAGACGCGAAAGGCGCGCTCCAGCGCCCGGGGGTCCAGACCAGCCGCCGCGCCCCGCGCGACGAACTCGGCTTCGGCGCCAAGAAAGTCGTCGGTGTCGTTCGCGAAGAACCCGGCGCCGTCCCCCAACTCGCCCGGGCCGATGGTGTGCATGCGCGAAAGCTGCTCGCCAACGCCGCGCACGATGGACCGCAGCGTCGCCTGGGGCAGCGACAAGCTGTCGGACAGCCGCTCGCCCGGTAGCATCTGCAGGACGCAGACCTCCAAGCGCTCCCCGCCAGCTTCAAGCGTTTGCAAGGACAGAACCTTTGGAACGGCCATGCCGAGGTCGCGGCAGCGTCCGATCGCCCACGCCTCCTTCGCGAAGACGCCTTCGGCGCGGCGGTCGATGCGCAGGATGACCTGCAACCCGCTCTCGAAGGTGATGCGATAGACCTCGTTGGCCTCGCCGTGGACGATGCGCAGCCGGTCGCGGATCGGGCTGGGCGTCACCTCGCGCGCCGCCGCGGCGATCAATTCCGCCGGCGCTTCGAAGCTGCCGTGGAGCGCGGCGAGGTGGCGTGCGTACGGGTCGGCCATCGCCGGGCCTATGACGTGAACCCGTGGAACTCGGCGACCTCGTCGAGGGGCGCGCGATCGGAGCGGAGGCTGTTCACCGGCGCGGTGTCGTCGGCGTAGCCCAGGGCCATGCCGCAATAGATCATCTCCTGCGGCGCAAGCGCGAAATGGACGGCGAGCGTCTCTCGCACCCGCGCCCAGGCCTCCTGCATGCAGGAGGCCAGACCCCGCTCGACCGCGGCCAGCGCGATCGACTGCATGAACATGCCCAGATGCGCCCATTGCCCGTGACCCATTCCCCGCTCGATGACGAAGAACAGGCCGACCGGGGCGTCGAAGAACTGATAGTTGCGCGCGAGGTGGGCGAAGCGAGCGGGCCTGTCCTCCCGCGGAATGCCCAAGAGCGCGTACATGTCCTCGCCCACTTTGTAGCGGCGGGTGCGGAAGGGCTCCCAGAGATTCTCGGGATAGACCGGCCGCTCGGCGTCCTCCGACCCACGCGGCGCCCCGGCCATGGCTTTGGCCGCCGCTTCGATCACCGCGGCCCGCGCCTCGCCGGCGACGACGATCACGCGCCAGGGCTGGAGGTTACCGCCGGAGGGCGCGTAACGAGCGTCGTCGACAATCGCCCGCACCGTCGCGAGTGGCACGGGGTCCGGCTTGAACACCCGGATCGAGATGCGCTTCCTGAGCGCTTCGCGGACGTCCATCGAACCTCCTTTCGACGTGGCTTGCTTAGGCGGGGTCTCTCTATTCATGGAGCCACCCCGCCGGTCCAGGCGTTCTGAGGGTGTGTCATGAAGGACGGCGCTATGAAATCGGAACTCTTGCGAACGTCGCTCGTGGGGTTGGGGCTCGCGAGCGCCCTTGTGGGCAGCCAGGCCGCCGCCCAGGACGGCCTGGGCGGTGTCCACCCCGAACAGGCCAACATCCCGCTGAAGCCGGCGGACGCTGCGGCGCAGCCATGGATGCTCGAGCAACAGGGCCGCTCGTTGTGCGTGATCCGGCTCGGCGATTCCAAGAACAGCTCCGGCGCCTTCGAGGTGAGCGTGCCGCCCGACTGCGGCGGCAACCTGCCGGCCGGGATCGCGGCCTGGCGACCGGTGAGCGACGGCGCCGCGCTGGTCGACGCCGACGGGCGCGTGCTCATCGACTTCAACCGCTGGAGCAACAGCCTGCTGGTCGCGAGCCGCGGCAGCGGAGTCGACCTCCAACTGCGGCGTGGGCGGTAGGCTCTAGCGGCGATAGCGCTCGAAGCGGCCCGACGGTCCTATGAACCAGGAGGCCACCCAGCTCGTTAGGCCGACCACGACTGCGCCGAGGATCGCCGAGATCAGGCCGTGCACGTGGAAGCCGATCGGCAGGAGCGAGACCAGCCCCAGCATCAGCCCGTTGATGACGAAGAGGAAAAGGCCCAGCGTCAGGATGGTGACCGGCAGCGTAACGAGGATAAGGATCGGCCGGACGATGGCGTTGACGATCCCGAGCAGCAGCGCGGCGCCGAGCAGGCTCTTCCAGGAGTGGGCATAAATGCCGATGTGAAGCTGGGTCGCGAGCCACAGACCCCCCATCGTGATCGCCGCCCGGATGATGAAGCCGACCATCGCTAGCGCCCTTCCCTCGCCCGCCAGCTGAGCGGCCGGCCAAGCTCCACCATAGCCGAAGCCCGGCTTCGCATGGAAGCCGCCGGAGCAAAGCCCTTTCCCGCCAGGGAGCGGGCGCTATATGACGGGCCTCACATGAGCGGAAAGCACGAGAGCCCCACCGACATCTTCAAGCGCGCGCTCGCCACGCCGCGCGCTCGCTCGCCGAACAGCCGGACCTGGAGGTCACCTTCTCCGGCGACGGCCCGCAGCTGACCGGCCATCGCGCCGTGCTGCCGCATCCGCCGCGCGACCTATCGGGCAAGGAGACCTCGCGCATCCGCGGGCTGGCCGACCAGATGGCCTTGCGCGCTCGCCCACCACGACGAGGCGACGCACGCGCGCCTGAGGCCAGCGGCGATCCAAAGTCGGGCGGTGTTCGAGGCGGTCGAGCAGGCGCGCATCGATGCCATCGGCTCCAACGCACTGATGGGCGTGCGCGCCAACCTGAACGCGGTGCTGGAGACCGCGGTCGAGCAGAAGGGGCTGAATCGCTTCGACGACCCGACCGCCGCGCCCATGGCCGACATCGTCGGCTTGCTGGTGCGCGAGCGGCTGACCGGCGACGCCGCCGCCCGACGGGGCGAAGATGCTGGTCGACCGGCATCCGCGCCGAGATCGAAGCCAAGGCGGGCTCCGACCTCGACCAGCTGGCCGGCCTCGATCGAGGACCAGGCCGCCTTTGCGCCGCGTCGCGCGCACGATCATCAAGCGACCTCGATCTCGGCGAGGACCTGGGCGATGACGCCGACGGACTCCGGCGAGAGCGATACCCCGGAGATGCCGCGCGACATCCAGGAGGACGCGGGCGAGGAGCAGGACGACCAGGACGGCGAAGGCGCCGAGCCCGACCCGACCCGCACCGCCGAGCGCGACGCCGAAGGCTCGGAAGAGCAGTCGACCGAAGCCGAGGCCGACGAAGACGCCGAGATGAGCGACGACGACGCCGAGATGGGCGACGGCGAAAAGGCGGCACGGCCGGACTTCAAGGACCCCGGCAAGCGCGAGCCGCCGTACAAGGTGTTCACCGACCGCGCATGACGAGGTGGTGGGGGCCGAGGAGCTTTGCGACGCCGAGGAGCTGGCGCGCCTGCGCGCCTATCTCGACCAGCAGCTGGCCAGCCTCTCCAACGTCGTCTCGCGCCTGGCCAACCGCCTGCAGCGCAAGCTCCTGGCCCAGCAGAACCGCTCGTGGACGTTCGACCTCGAGGAGGGCCTCCTGGACGTCGCGCGCCTCACCCGGGTGATCGTCGATCCCACCGCGCCGCTGTCGTTCAAGCAGGAGCAGGACACCGAGTTCCGCGACACGGTGGTCACGCTGCTGATCGACAATTCCGGCTCCATGCGCGGGCGGCCGATCATGGTCGCGGCGGTGTGCGCCGACATCCTGGCGCGCACGCTGGAGCGCTGCGCGGTCAAGGTCGAGATCCTGGGCTTCACCACCCGCGCCTGGAAGGGCGGCGCCTCGCGCGACGACTGGCTGAAGGCCGGCAAGCCGCCTTCGCCCGGCCGGCTGAACGACCTGCGCCACATCGTCTACAAGTCCGCCGACGCCCCCTGGCGGCGGGCGCGCAAGAACCTCGGGCTGATGATGCGCGAGGGGCTTCTGAAGGAGAACATCGACGGCGAGGCGCTGATGTGGGCCCACCAGCGGCTGATGGGGCGCTCCGAGCAGCGGCGCATCCTGATGGTGATCTCCGACGGCGCGCCGGTGGACGACTCCACGCTGTCGGTGAACTCCGGCCACTACCTCGAGCGCCACCTGCGGACGGTGATCGCCGAGATCGAGAGCGCAATCGCCCGGTCGAGCTGATCGCCATCGGCATCGGCCACGACGTCACGCCGCTACTATCGAGCGCGCGGTGACCATCGTCGATGTCGAGCAGCTGGGCGGGGTGATCACCGACCAGCTCGCGGAGCTGTTCGAGGAAGAGGGCGGCCAGCCGAAGCGAATGACCGCGAACCTGCAGCCGCCGCCCTCGGTGCAGCCGCCGCCTCCGCCCGGCGGCAAAAAGGCGATGCTGCGCGACGTGGCCGAGGCGCTGCGTTGAGCCGTCCGGCCAACGTCGCCGACTATCGCGAGGCGGCCCGGCGGCGGCTGCCGCACGTGCTGTTCGACTACATCGACGGCGGCGCCTACGCCGAGCAGACGCTGGCGGCCAACATCAGCCGACTTCCAGGCGCTGAAGCTGCGCCAGCGGGTGCTGGTCGACGTCTCCAAGCTCAGCCTGAAGACCGAGATCCTCGGCGTCGAGTTCTCCATGCCGCTGTTGCTCGGCGCCGATCGGGATGGCCGGCATGTACGCCCGCCGCGGCGAGTGTCAGGCGGCGGCCGCGGCCAAGGCGGCCGGCATCCCCTTCTGCCTTTCCTCGCTCAGCATCTGCGACGTCGACGAGGTGGCCAAGGTCGAGCCGCCCTGGTTCCAGCTCTACATGCTGAAGGATCGCGGCTTCATGGCGGAGTACATCGCCCGCGCGCAGGCCGCAAAGTGTCCGGTCATGCTGTTCACCGTCGACCTGCCGGTGCCAGGCACGCGCTATCGTGACGTGCGCACCGGCCTCTCCGGCCCACCGCAAGCCTTCCAGCCGCTCAGGCGCGCCTGGGACGGCATCACCCATCCGGGTTGGCTCTGGGACGTGCAGATCAACGGCGGACCGCACAGCTTCGGCAACATCGCCGCCGCCGTGCCCGAGGCCGAAGGGTCTGGGCGACTTCTGGGGCTGGATCGGGCGCAACTTCGACGCTTCGATCACCTGGGCCGACATCGACTGGATCCGCCAGCAGTGGAAGGGGCCCTTCGTGCTGAAGGGCGTCCTGGACGCCGAAGACGCGCGCCAGGCCGCGCGCATCGGCGTCGACGGGATCATCGTCTCCAACCACGGCGGGCGGCAGCTGGACGGGGCCTCGTCGACCATCGCGGCGCTGCCGCCTATCGCCGATGCGATCGGCGGCGAGATCCCAGTCCTGCTCGACGGCGGCGTGCGCTCGGGCCTGGATGTGGTGAAGGCGCTGGCCAGCGGCGCCGATGCCTGCCTGATCGGCCGCGCCTGGGCCTGGGCGTTGGGCGCGACGGGCGAGAAGGGCGTGGCGCATGTGATTTCGGTGATGCGGAGCGAGATGCTGACCGCGCTCGCGCTCACCGGCTGCCCCGACGTCCGCGAGGCCGGGCGCGAACTTCTGGCGAATTGAGAAAGGGAGCCATTTCATGCAGCAGGTTGCCATACCGACCCCCGACGGCGACGCCCGCGCCTACGTGTTCACGCCCGGCGGCAAGGGGCCCTGGCCGGCGGTGATCTTCTTCATGGACGCGCCGGCGATCCGCCCCTGCCTGTTCGACATGGGCCAGCGGCTGGCCGACCACGGGTACTACGTGCTGTTGCCCGACATGTTCTGGCGCGCCGGCCCCTACGAGCCGATCAACATCGCCGAGGCCTTCCGCGACGAAGCGACCCGGCGCGAGCGGTTCGGCAAGTTCATGGCGTCGACCGACCCCGAGCGGTCGACGCGCGACACCAAGGCTTTTCTCGAATGGCTGGCCAAACAGCCGGACGCGAAGGCCGACAAGGTCGGCTGCACCGGCTACTGCATGGGCGCGGGCCTCGCCTTGCGCGCGGCAGGGAACTTCCCGGACCGGGTCGTCGCCGCCGGCGGCTTCCATGGCGGACGACTGGCCACCGACGCGCCGGACAGCCCCCATCTGCTCGCGCCGAAGATCAAGGCCAAGGTCTACATCGCCGGCGCCGACGAGGACGCGGGCTTTCCGCCCGAGCAGGCCGACAGGCTGCGCGAGGCGCTGACCGCGGCCGGCGTCGAGAACGAGATCACGATCTACCAGGGCGCGCGCCACGGCTATGCCTGCGCCGACCTGCCCGTGTACAATGAGGAAGCCGCCGAACGCCATTGGCGCGAGCTGTTCAAGCTTCTGGACGGGGCCCTGAGGGTGGCGGCTTAGCGGTCGGCCGGAGGGCTGTGGTGCTTGGGCACATCTCGTTCGGCGTGTCGGACCTGGGACGCAGCCAGCGGTTCTATGACGCGGTATTGGGCGCGCTGGGCTACGTGCGGCTATTCAGCACCGACAGGGTCGCCGGATACGGCGCCGCAGGCGCGACCGACGAGCGGTTCGCCATCATGCTGCACCCGGAGGCCGGCCCGCCGCCCGGTCCCGGCTTCCACCTGGCGTTCGCGGCGCCGAGCCGCGCGGCGGTCGACGCCTTCCATGCGGAGGCTCTTCGCCTCGGCGGCGTCGACGAGGGCGCGCCGGGGCTGCGGCCGCAGTATGGCCCCGGCTACTACGCCGCTTTCGTGCTCGACCCGGACGGCCACAAGCTGGAAGCCAAGCACCCGCCGCCGACGCTCTGATCTCGTGTCGGCCGGGGGCGGAGCGGCCGCTTGATCCCGATCAACGCGCGTGGGCGGCAAGCGGTGCTTGATGCGGCCCTAAAGGAGATTCCGTCATGGGCTATGTCTCGATCGTTGTCGCAACCGCAGCCACGGAGGATGACTCCGCGGCCCTGTCCGTCGCGTGCGACCTGGCAAAGCGGCACCAGGCGTCCGCCACGGTCGTCGTCGCGATCCCGCAGCTGGCGACGGCGATGGCGTCGATGTCGGTCGCCGGCGCGCGCTACGCGCGACAGGCGTGGGTTGGACTGGCCGACAGCCGCCAGCGCCTGATCGACGATGTGGGCGCGGCCGTCGCCGAGACTGCGCGGCGGTACGGGCTGGACGCCGCCGGGCCGGCGCGCATCACGATGGCGACGGCTGTGGAAGACCCTTGGCTCGCTCTCGAGCGGGAGCTGCCGCTCGCCGACCTCGTGGTCATGGCTCATTCCGCTGCGCGCGGCGAAGGACCCTGGACCGGTCTGCTCGCCGAGGCGCTGATGGCCGGCCGCGCGCCCGTTCTGATCGCCGACGATCACGAGCCCCTGGCCGGGGCGCCGGCCGCGGTCGCCTGGGATGGAAGCCCCGAAGCCGGCCGCGCCGTGCGCGCCGCCGTGCCGCTGCTGAAGGACGCTTCCAGCGTCACGGTCCTGCAATATGCGGGAGAACTACACGTTTCGCCGGGATCGGCGGCCGATCCGGAACGGCTCATCGGTTACCTCGCCGCCCAGGGCGTGACCGAGACGAGCGTGCGGCAGGTGACCGGCGCCAAGCCGGGACCGGCTTTGCTCGAGGCTTGTCGGAGCCTTGACGCCGCCCTGCTCGTCGCCGGCGCCTTCGGCCACGCGCGTCTGGCGGAGACCATCTTCGGCGGCGCGACCCGGACCTTCCTTCACGCGAAAGGCTTGCACCTCCTTCTGTCCCACTGACGGCTTCGGGCGCCGGGTGGCGTCCGGCGGCGCAACGAGGCACTCTGACGCTCCGGATGTCACGGATCGAGGAGCAGGGAGTTGGGGCCAGACCGGTTTGAGGGGCCGGTCTACGCGATCGGCGCGATCTGGGGCGTGTGGGTCCTGTCCTGGCTCGCGGCGGCGGCGTGGAGCGGGCGGATCACAGCTCGGGCAGCGATCGGCTCGCAGGCGCTCTATCGCCTGACCGTCTTCGGCGGCGTGCTCCTGCTGTTCGATCGGTCCACCCTGGGCGGAGCCTCGCCGTTGTGGGTTCCGCCGCCGGCGCTGGGCTGGGCGATGGTCGCGCTGACCGCGGGCGGGTTCGGCTTCTGCTGGTGGCCGCGGCTCTATCTTGGACGGCTATGGTCGAGCTCGGTGACCCGCAAGGAGGGCCATCACGTCGTCGACACCGGCCCCTATGCCCTGGTCCGCCACCCGATCTACACCGGCGTCCTC
The DNA here is from genome assembly GCA_963794315.1 of uncultured Alphaproteobacteria bacterium. Taxonomy (GTDB): domain Bacteria; phylum Pseudomonadota; class Alphaproteobacteria; order Caulobacterales; family Caulobacteraceae; genus Poindextera. Next base: position 1,379,059 of record CAWCDF010000002.1, on the reverse strand, counting down.
GTCGCGGCCGCCGCGACCGCCATCGAGCAGGGCACGGCGGCCAGCCTCGCCGGCATGGGCCTGATCACCCTGGGCTACTGGATCAAGGCGCGGCTGGAGGAGTCCTTCCTGCGCGCCGAGCTCGGGACCGACGCGTACGACGCCTATGCGCGCCGAACTGGCATGCTCCTGCCATTCCTCTAGCGCGCACAATCATATGACCCGCATCCTTCTCATCCGTCACGGACACGTCGAGGGAATCGTCCCCGAGCGGTTCAGGGGCCGCACAGAGGTCCCGCTGAGCGAGCTCGGCCGTCGGCAGGCGGCGGCGACCGCGTCCCGGCTCGCGGCGGGAAGGCGGTTCTCTCATATCTACGCGAGCCCCATGGGCCGTTGTCTGGAGACCGCCAGCGCCATCGCGACGGCCAGCGGCGCCCAGGTCGCCACCCTGCCCTCGCTTACCGACCTCGACTATGGGGCGTGGCAGTGGAAGACCTACGACGAGGTGCGCGCAGCCCAGCCCGTCCTGTTCGCGCGCTGGTTCGCGGCGCCGGAGACGGTCCGCTTTCCGAGCGGCGACAGCCTTCAGGACCTCTTTGCCCGGACCGCCGATTCCCTGCGGATGGTGATCGAGCGGCACGCCAGCGAGACCGTGGTCATGGTCGGTCACGACAGCGTCAACCGCGCCATCCTGGTGCAGCTGCTCGATCAGCCGCTCTCCGCCTATTGGCGCATTGCCCAGGCGCCCTGCGCGATCAACGAGATCGAGGTCGGTGAGGGCGAGCCCAGGGTCCTGCGCGTCAACGATACGGCCCACCTGGACGCCTTGGACCCTTGAGGGACCAGGACCCCGACCCGCTGGCAGTGCGGCAGCGCGGGTGCGATGGTCCCTGCTTTGTCGTGGAGGCGGCCATGGATGTGATCGAGGCCATCGGTTCGCGCCGCTCCATACGGGACTATCGACCAGACCCAGTCCCGCGTGCCTTGATCTGCGACGTCATTTCTGACGCAGCCCAGGCGCCGCCGCCGTTCGCCGGACAGGTTCCCTGGACCTTCACCGTGCTGGAGGGCGTCGAGCGCATCGCCGGCCTTGGCGCGCGGGCGAAGGCGCACGCGCGTGAGCACCGACCCGAAGGCGGCGGCTGGGCCTGGACGGAGCGGGAGGACTTCAAGGTTTTCTGGAACGCGCCCGTCGTCGTGATCATCTCCGGTCCGGTTGAGGACTGCTGCCGGGCCGGCCAGCTTCTCCTCTTGTCGGCGCACGCGCGCGGGCTGGGCGCATGTTGGGTCGGGGCGCCGATGCTGTGGCTGAGCACGGCCGAGGTGAAAACGGAGGTCGGCGTACCGGCCGACCTGACACCCGTCTCGGCGATCTGCCTTGGCTATGCCGCCGTCGTCCCGGAGCGGCGCGAACGGATCGAGCCCACGGTAATCTGGAGCGCCTAGCAATTCGCCCGGCGCGGCGTCCTGGGCTTGGCGACACGGCGCCCGAAAGGCTTGTCCAGCGCGCGGAGGCGGCGCTAACGTGCGGCCGTCGGGCATCAAGCGGGCGCCCGGCCAAAGACGGCTCGCCGTCCAAGACCTGCTCCTTAACGCCGCGCTCCGCGTGGGGACTGCGGTGGATGGAGGCTCTTCAGGATGACGCAAGGCACCCCGGCGCGCGTCGCGCTCCTGTGGCGCGGTGACCCGGAGGCGCGCGCTGGGGCGAGCGCCCAGACCGGTCGCCTGACGCCGATCTTCGAGGCCCTGGCCGGTGCGGGCGTCGCGGCCGAGCCGGCGGTCTATTGCGAGGAAGCCGCCGCCGACGTTCGCGAGCAGCTTCTGGGCGTGGACGGCATCCTCGTCTGGGTCGATCCCATCTCAGGCGGGCGCGATCGCAGCCAACTGGACCCGCTGCTCCGCGACGTCGCCGCCCATGGCGTGTGGGTAAGCTCCCACCCGGATGTGATCCTGAAGATGGGGGTCAAGGAGGTGCTCTATCGCACCCGCGACCTCGGTTGGGGGACCGACACCCAGCTCTATGCAACGCCCACCGACTTCCGGACGCGCTTCCCGGCGCAGCTCGCGGCCGGCCCCCGCGTCTTGAAGCAGAACCGCGGCAACGGCGGACAAGGCGTCTGGAAGGTCGAGCTGGCCCCCGGCGCGGCGGCCGCGGGCGACGCCGCGGTCCAGCTCCTCCACGCACAGCGCGGCAGCCAGATCGAACAGATGTCGCTCGCCGCCCTGATGGACCGCTACGAAACCTGTCTCGCCGGCCAGGGCCGTCTGATCGACCAGCCGTTCCAGGCGCGCCTGCCCGAGGGGATGATCCGCTGTTACTCGGTGCAGAGCAGGGTCGTGGGGTTCGGCCGCCAGCTGATCAAGGCGTTGATGCCGCCCGAGGCGGGCGAGCCGGGGCCGAGGATCATGTCGGGCGCCGACGATCCGGCGTTTCGGGCGCTTAGGGCCAAGGTCGAGGACGACTGGGTCCCGGCTTTGATGCGCCGGCTGGACATCGACCCCGCGGACATGCCGGTGATCTGGGATGCGGACTTTCTCTATGGCCCGAAGACCGTGGCGGGCGACGACACCTACGTCCTCTGCGAGATCAATGTCAGCGCGGTGCTGCCGATCCCCGATGAGGCGCCGGCCGAGATCGCCCGCTGCGTCGCCCGGCGCTGCGCGACGGCGTCGCCGGCCTAGTCGAGCAACGGCGGCGGGACCACAACGCGACGATCCAGGTGTCGCTGGTCCGCAAGGCGGACTAAGAACCACGGAACATGTCCGGCCCATGCGGCGCTGGACGTTCAACCTCTCGGAAAGGAGCTTCCCGATGGCGAAGGGTCAGAAGCGAAGCAATCGCGAGATTCGCAAGCCGAAGGCGGCGAAGGCCAAGCCGGCGCAGCCGGCGCGGGACTACCTGTCGCCGGCGAAAAAGAAAAAGTAGGCGTCTCGGCCCAGGGCGGCGGCGCGCACCCGGCCGGCTCCCTTGCGCCCGCCTCACACCGTTTGACAACCGTTCGCGCGGAGGATGGCCGCCATTCGTTCGATCGATGGAAGGATCAGCCATGACGAACCGTCCCTGGTTCCGCACGCGCGAAAGCGGCCTGGGTTGGACGCCGATCACCTGGCAGGGATGGTTGGCGATGGCGTCGAGCGCGGCCATCGTGATCGCCGCCAACCTTCTGGTCGTCGCCTACATCACCGCGGCGCATCGCTGAGCCCCGAGGGCGGCCACTGGCCGGCGTAACCGCACCGCCGTCAGGATCATCGTCTGCAATTGACAATCATTCTCATCCACGTCATGCGAATGCCTCGCAATAGCAGAGGTGAGCGATGCGACGGGCGTGGCTGCGGGGCGTTGGGTTGGCTGTGGCGATGGGGGCGGCGGGGGGGTCGCATGCCGATCCGCGGCTGGACGAGGTGGTCTATGACCCCTACGTCGAGCAGGGCGTGCTGGAGCTGGAGGCGCGGTCGGCGGGGCTGATCGGCGCGCCGGACAGCGCGGCGGCCCAGGCGAACGTGTTCGAGCTGGAATACGGGCTGAACAAGAACCTGAGCCTGGCGCTGGTCGGGATCGAGAGCCAGGCGCCGCGCCTGCCGGCGCGGTGGAGTGACGTGGGCGTGGAGGGGATCTGGTATGTGGGCCGCATCCCGAAGATCGGCGTCGATACGGGCCTTTACCTGGAATACGGGCACGGGCTGAACGGCGAAGCAGACAAGCTGGAGGGCAAGATCCTGCTGGCCAAGCAGGCGGGGCGGTTCGAGGGCCTGCTGAACCTGATCGTCGAGCGGCCGCTGAACGCGCCGGATGGCGAGAATTTTGCGAGCTACGGCTATGCCGCCTCGGCGACGTGGCGGACGCTGGGGGCTCTGCGACTGGGCGCGGAGGCGCTGGGCGACTTCGGCGACGACCACCGGTTTGGCGGCCGTCAGGGGGCGTATGTGGGGCCGCAAATGAAGTGGGAGTTTCGGCCGTTCGGCGGCAAGGACGTCGATGTCGACGATGACGGGGACGGTGATGCGAGCGCGCGCAGCGGTCCGCCGGTCGAGATCGACGTCGACGCCGGCTGGCTGGCGGCGGTGGGCGCCGACCGCGGCGAGGCGGCGAGCCAAGCGCGGATCGCGGTCGAGCTAGAGCGAAAGTTCTGACGCTCGCCCGGCCCTTCCTGAAGCGATGACGGAGCCAGCGTGTTGAACCCACTAAAGGCGCAAAGGGCACGACGGCGCCGTGCGGACGCAAGCACAGCAGACGTTGCTGCAGCTTCGTTTCCTTCGTGGAAAGCTAAGTTCCCGCTTGCGCGGGCGCCCTACGCCTGCGGCTGGGGGATGGCGAGCTTGGCTTTGAGCTGGCGCTTGATGCGGCGGGCGCGGAGCGAGAGCTGTTCGTCGCGGGCCTTGATCAGGAAGGCGTCGAGCCCACCTTTGTAGTCCAGCGTGCGGAGCGCGGCGTTGGTGATGCGCAGGTTGAACACCTGGCCTAGCGCCTCGGACTGGATGCGGATTGTCTTCAGGCCTGGCAGGAAGCGCCGTTTGGCCTTCATGTTGGAGTGACTTACGTTATGCCCGACCATGGGTCCGACGCCCGTGAGTTCGCAACGCCGGGACATGAGAGAGAACCTTCCGCGGGCAAACCGGTTCTGGCCTGAAGGGTCGCGAAAACGGCCCGGCCAGGGAGCGCGCGATATAGGCGATGGCCGCGCGCGCCGTCAAGGTCGCGGCGCCGGCCGCAAAAACGCCGCGCGCTTCGGCGAAGGAGCCGCCAAAATGACGACGGAGCTTACCGCATGACCCTTCGCTCGGCCTTCATCGCCCTGCTGGCGCTGGCGCTCGGCGGCGCGGCGTTCGCACAGGCGCCGCTGAAGACGTCGATGGACTACGACGGCACGCTCTATCCGCTGAACCTGTTGCCGGTGAAGGTGCTGGTGGTGCACGCGACCGGCCAGCAGCGGCCCGGCGGTTATACCGCGGACGTCTCGATGAAGAGCTATGGCATCCTGCGAGCGCTGAAACGCGTTGACATCGACGCGACGACCGAGGGCCGCGTGGGCACAGATGGCCAGCCCTTGCCGGCTACCTTCACCTACATCCACCATGACGGAAAGCGCGTGAGGCGCGTGCACGTGAACTGGGCGCCCGGCGACGTCGTGGTGGTGTCGACCCCGCCCTACTTCGACCTCGGCCACCCGGCCGCCACCCGCGCGCAGAAGCTGGCGGCGACCGACCCGCTGACCCAGTTCGTGCGCGTCGCCATCGCCTCAGGCCCGCAGGCGATCTGCCGCGGACCCGACCACTTCTTCGACGGCAAGCAGCTGTACAATCTGGAATTCGGCCGGGTCGAGGGCGCGCCGCTGACGAACGAGGAGCGTCAGCTCGGCATCAGCAAAGTTGCCCAGTGCACCGTGCGATACGTCGAGGTGGCCGGGTTTAAGCCGAAGCCGCCGGATCAGCGCACGCAAGGGCTGACCAGCCCGATCACCATGGTGTTCGGCCAGGTGGGGAGCGACGGCCCGTGGGTGATCGTCAACATCCACGCCAACACGGTGATCGGCTTCGCCAACATCGTGCTGCGCAACATCAGCGTCAGCGGCGAGCGGCCGAAGGCGTAGGGCCGTAGCCGTTGACAAGCGGTGCGGCCGGTCGGCGAATGGCCGACATGAACGCCGACGACCGAGAGCTGCGAAGGGAGCTGATCGAGGCTCGCGAGCAGGTGAAGCGGCAGATCGAGATCGAAGAGACCTCCGGCGGCCCCTTCCCGGCCGGGCTCGTGCCCGACGGTCGCGCGGCGGTCATCGGCGAGCTGCGCGCCGAACTCGCCCAGCTCGAGGACGCCCTCGCCCGGTTGGGGTGAGCTAGGGATAAAGAGCCACTCTCGCCTTCGCTGACGCGACCTACCGGCCGTCAGTCGTCGGGGCTGGCATCAGTCCACCGCCACACGGCGTCAGTCTTGGAGAAGACGTAGATCACCTGTCCGCATAAGACGGCGTAGGTGAGGGCGCCCGTGCCGTCGATCTCGCTCTGTGGCTTGGCCCTGGCCAGGCACCTGCGCGCTGCTGGCCGCAGGAGGATGCTGTGGACCTTTTCGAAGGTTAGCGGCGTATCGTTGTCGTCGAGGCCCGGGCCTAGTGTGGTCAGAGAGGCGAGCGCGGCTTTGTCGTCTTTGGCGACAGCGGCGGCGAACTTGCTCCAGAACGCGGCAAAGCCGTCATCGGCCGCCCGCGCCGGCTCGACCGCTCCCATCGCCACGACAAGCGCCGCTAGTATTCTTAGTTTCATCGCCCTCATGCCCGCCCTGACGGCCCGGAGCGTGTTCCAACGGGACGCAGCCGTCAAACCAGGCTTTGCCTCGTTGGCCGGCCCCTTGTGTCGCTCGCGCGTGGGGGTACCATATCTCGTAGGGAACAAAGACCGAATCAGCGGAGGTCGCTGATTTCGGACCTGATTCGTTTCGCCGCTGTTCCAACCAAAGACGCCCGCGCGTTAAGCCGCGCCTGCCCATCCTGGCCGCGCTTGTCGCCGGCCGAGGAATCCGCCAGTTTCCGGAACCATGAGCAGCCGCTCCACCGGGGCCATGCCGTCAAGGCTTACCGCCGTGCTCGGCCCCACCAACACCGGCAAGACGCACCTGGCGGTCGAGCGCATGCTGGGCCATGCCTCGGGCATGATCGGTCTGCCGCTGCGCCTTCTGGCGCGCGAGATCTACGACCGGGTGGTGAAAGCGCGCGGTGCGCGGGCGGTGGCGCTGATCACCGGCGAGGAGAAGATCACCCCGCCACGGCCGCAGTACTATGTGGCGACCGTCGAGGCGATGCCGCTCGCCCGCGAGGTCGAGTTCCTGGCCGTCGACGAGATTCAGCTGGCGGCTGATCCCGAGCGCGGCCACGTGTTCACCGACCGGTTGCTGCACGCCCGCGGCCGCCACGAGACCATGCTGTTGGGCTCGGCGACCATGGCCCCTCTGATCCGCCGCCTGACGCCCGACGCCGAGATCACCGGGCGCGAGCGGTTCTCGAAACTGACCTACGAGGGGCCGCGCAAGCTGACGCGGCTGCCCAGGCGAAGCGCGGTGGTCGCCTTCTCGGCCGAGGCCGTCTACGCCATCGCCGAGCTGATCCGCCGCCAGCGCGGTGGCGCGGCCGTGGTGATGGGCTCACTCTCGCCGCGCACGCGCAACGCCCAGGTGGCGCTGTTCCAGTCCGGCGAGGTCGACTTCCTGGTGGCGACCGACGCGATCGGCATGGGCCTGAACATGGACTTAGGCCACGTGGCGTTCGCGGGCCTGCGCAAGTTCGACGGGCGGCGCACCCGCTGGCTCACCGCCCAGGAGATCGGCCAGATCGCCGGCCGCGCCGGACGCCACATGCGCGACGGGACCTTCGGGGTCACCGGCGACTGCCCGGACATAGACCCGGACCTGGCCGAGCAGGTGGAGACCCACGCGTTCGAGCCGGTGGCGGCGGCGGAGTGGCGCAACGCCCGCCTGGACTTCGACTCGCTCACCGAGCTGCAGCGGTCGCTGACCGCGCCGCCGCCGCGGGCTGGGCTGAAGCTGGCCGAGGAGAGCCTGGACGAGACGGTGCTGAACAAACTGGCCGAAGACGAGACCGTCGTGCGCCGGGCAAAGGATCGCACGAACCTCGCGCTGTTGTGGGACGTCTGCCAGACTCCCGACTTCCGCAAGACCACGATCGAGGACCACACGCGGTTCGCGCGCACGATCTTCACGCACCTGACCGAGCACAATCGCCGTATTCCTGAGGATTGGGTCGAGGGGCAATTCAAGGCTCTCGACCGGCTGGAAGGCGACATCGATGCGCTGTCGGCCAGGCTGGCCAGCGTGCGCACGCTCGCCTACGTCGCCAACCGCGTCGACTGGCTGGCCGACCCCGCGCACTGGCAGGGGCGAACGCGCGCACTCGAGGACCGCCTCTCCGACACCCTGCACGAGCGACTGATGCAGCGGTTCATCGACCGGCGGACCAGCGCGCTGATGCGCGGGCTTGAACATCCGCGAGACCCTGCTGGCCGGCGTCGCCGCGGACGGAACGGTGACGGTCGAGGGCCACTTCGTCGGGCGCCTGCTCGGGCGCCGCACTTCGAGCCGGCGCGCGGCGCAAGCGCGCTGGAGGACAAGGCGCTGCGCGCCGCCGCCGAGCGGGCGATCGGCCCGGAGATCGCGCGGCGCCTGGGCCGGCTGGCCGCCGACGACGACGACGCGTTCGCGCTGTTGCCGAACGGCATGATGCTGTGGCGCGGCGAGGCGACCGGGCAGCTGGCCGGCGGCGGGCCGTTCTCACCGCGCGTGCGCCTGTTCGGCGAGCTCGGCCCGCAGCCGGCGCGCGAGCGCGCGCAGCGGCGGCTGGAAGCGTTCATCGCGGCGGAAGCCGGCCGGCGGCTGCAGCCGCTGCGCCAGCTCAAGGCGGCGGTGGCGAAGGGCGGATTCAAGGGCCTGGCCGCGCGGCCTCGCCTATCGCCTGGTCGAGGCCGGCGGGGTGCATCGACCGGCGGGCGGTCGAGGCCGACGTCCGGGCGCTCAGCCAGGCCGAGCGGCGGGCGCTGCGCGCCTTGGGCGTGCGGTTCGGCGCCTTCAGCCTCTTCCTGCCGGCGCTCCTGGCGCCCGAAGCGCTGGCGTTCGCCCGGCGCATTCGCTCAGCTTGCGGCGCCGAGCTGGGGCGCGGTCCCAAACCGGCTCTCGCGCCATGCCCAGCCCCCCGCCCGCCGCCGACGGCGCTGGCGGGCTTGGGCTTGCGCGCGGTCGGCGGCCTGGCCGCGCCGGTCGAGATGCTCGAACGCCTGGACGAGGTGCTTGCGCTCCGCGCCGCGCGACCGCGGCGGAGCCGTGCTGAGCGACGAGGCGCTCGAGGCGCTGGGCTGGACGCCGCGCCGAGGCCGAACGGCTTCTGCGCGGGCTGGGCTATCGCCGCGTCGGCAAGCGGGCGCCGCCGGCCTGGCGGCGGGCTGCCGTTGCGTCGACCAAAACGACATCGGCGAGCGAGCGGGCCGCCTCGCCCGTTCGCGGCGCTGGCCGCGTTCACGCCCCGCCCGCAGCGGTCAAAGCGCCGCCGGCGCGCTCGACGCGCCGTCTCATGAGCGACGGCGATCTCTGCCGGATCGACGTCTGGCTCTGGCGCGCCCGCTTCTTCAAGACCCGCTCGCTTGCCGCGCGGTTCGTCGAGTCCGGGCGCGTGCGCCTCAGTCGCGGCGGCGCCGAGACCCGCATCGACAAGCCCGGCCGGCCGGTTCGGGCCGGCGACGGGCTGGTGTTCGCGTTGGGCGGGCGGCTGACCGCGGTCCGGGTCGAGGGGCTGGGCGAGCGGCGCGGCCCGGCGCCCGAGGCGCGCGGGCTCTACAGGCCCTTGGAGGATCCCTCGCAAGGCGCCCAGACAACGGCGGATTGACAACCGGCGCGCATCCCCCAAATAGACGCGGCTTCCTTCCAGTCCGGCGGGCCCCAGAGCGACGAGTCATCGATGACCTACATCGTCACCGACGCCTGCATCAAATGCAAATACATGGACTGCGTCGAGGTGTGCCCGGTCGACTGCTTCTATGAAGGCGAGAACTTCCTCGTCATCAATCCCGGACGAATGCATCGACTGCGGCGTCTGCGAGCCGGAGTGCCCGGTCGACGCCATCAAGCCCGACACCGAGGACGACCCGGACGGCAAGTGGCTGAAGGTCAACACCGACTACGCCAAGGTCTGGCCGAACATCACGCTGAAGGGCGAGGCCGCCGGCCGACGCCGACGACTTCGAGCGCGAGACCGGACAAGTTCGAGAAATACTTCAGCGACAAGCCCGGGCCCGGGTTCCTGAGCGCGCGCTCGGGACCTGCCGCTTAGGCAAGCCTTTCAATCGCGCTCGACTTTTGTGCTAGCTTTGTGAGCGACGTCGGGCGCCTGGACTTCATGGCTCTTGTCACGGTTGAAGGATAGCCGTCCCGAGTGACGCGCGCCTGAGCGAAGGCGAAGGCGTGTCTTAAAGGATGACTTCGGAATGCGGGCTACGGCAATCCGCCGCGCTTCTCGCGGGTGCTGGGCTTATTGCGTGCGCGCCGGTGAAAGAGCTTCGGCGACCGTCGGGGCGCGGCCTGGATTTAAAGAGGACTAGACCATGAGCCCAAGAGCGAACTCGATTTCAAGATCGGCGACTCACGTCGTCTACCCGGCCCACGGCGTGGGCGCGGTGGTCGGCGTCGAAACCCAGGAGGTCGCCGGCCTGTCGCCTCGAGGTCTATGTCATCACCTTCGACCACGAGAAGATGACGCTGCGCGTGCCGACCAAGAAGGCGAAGACCGCCGGCCTGCGCTCGCTGGCCGCCGGCAATGGTCGTCAGCCAGGCGCTGACCACGCTGAAGGGCCGCGCGCGGATCAAGCGCACCATGTGGAGCCGCCGCGCGCAGGAATACGAAGCCAAGATCAACTCCGGCGACCTGATCTCCATCGCCGAGGTGGTGCGCGACCTGCACCGCTCCGAGAACCAGCCGGAGCAGTCCTATTCCGAGCGCCAGCTCTACGAGATCGGCCCTCGACCGCATGGCCCGCGAAGTGGCCGCGATCGAGCGGATCGACCGCGACGCGGCGATCGGCATCCTGCACAAGTCGCTGCAGAAGGCCGCCTAGGACTTCTCCTTCAAGAGCTCGACCGGCTCTGGATGGTCCAGCTTCATCAGGCCATCGCGGTCGACGATGCCGCGCACGCGGATCAGACGGCCCTTGAGGCTCGCCGGCGCGATGCCGGCCGCCTGGAAGTCGGCGATGGCGCGCGGGTCAATCAGGGTCGCAAAGCCCCGTCGATCGGGACGGAAGTCGAGGTAGACGCCGGTTCGCGACGGGGTCACCGATAGCACCCTGCCCTCGACGATCTGGTAGCCGCGAAGGTCGGGCGTGACCTCTTCGGGCAGGCGGACCTCGTAGTCCTTGAGCGTCCAGAGCCCGCGTCCGGCGATCCGCGCGCGGGCCTCGTCTTCGAGCATCGGCTGGTCGAGAGCACGATTGTCGGGGAAGGTCCGTACTCGCGCCCAGCCGTCGCTGAGCATCGTTCCTTCGACCCATTGGCGGTTGTCGACCAGCCGCACCTGGGCGAGGGCGCGGCCGCGCGCATCGCGCCTCGCGCCGCCGTAGAAGAGCTGCACGCTGCGCCCCTCGACGAGTCGGCTGAGCTCGTCGCGGGCCTGAGGACCGCCGGGCTCGTCCATCCATGGCGTCTCGATGCCCGACACGCGCACGATGAGGCCGTTGGCGAGGGTCAAGACGTCGCCCGACTGCACCGAGACGACCTTGCCGGTTTCGCCGGCAGCCAGCCGGTCGAGCCGGCCGCCCTCGCCGCCGCAGGCGGCAAGGCCGAGCGCGACGACGATCAGCAACCCAATGCCAGTCCCAACCCTTCGCACGCCCACCCCGGATGCGCTATGACCGCCGACCAGCGGCCCGGTAGCTCAGCAGGATAGAGCAGCGGTTTCCTAAACCGAAGGTCATGGGTTCGAGTCCCGTCCGGGCCGCCATCCTGCTTCGCGCTTTTGGGCCTCGCAGGACCAACGCGGGACCGAGGATGCACGGATGGTTGTGGCGCTCACCGCGCCAGCGCGGCACTGACCTTCGGCGCTCTCGGTGTCTAGGCAGGCCGTTCGGCGCGGCCGCTTCGGTCAGTGGACTCCGGCGTTGCGCTCCCAGGCCCCGCTGCGCTTGACCCACACCTCGCGCATGTGCGGCTCGTCGGTGCAGATCTCGATCAGCTCGGCATTCGGATAGATGCGGTCAACCTTCGCGAACGCCGCTCTGCGGGCCAGCCCGAAGTCCACGGCGGCCTCGAAATCGGGGTAGGCGAACTCCATGAGGTTAGGGGCGGGAGTTCTCGGTGAAGAGCGTGCAGGTCATCCTCATGACGTGTCCCAATCTAAGTCCGACGCTGCATGAGCGCCTTTGCTGTAAGCGGTTTCGGCCAAGCTTGGTTCCGACTCCTCGTCCGGCTGAGCTACCGGGCGCGCATCGCCGCGGGCGGGTCGAGCGCCTGCGCCGCGCGGATGCGCGCTGGCTCTTCCAGCCAAAGCTGGCCGGCCATCCAGCCGATCAGCGCCAGCGCCGCCAGGGCGCTGATGCCGATCCCCCATTGCCCGAACGGGCCGATGCGCCAGTGGCCCTTGCTCGGTCCGAGCGGCTCGTCGCCGCCCGCGAGGCGGAGCTGGATCTCCTGGATCGCGGCGCCCAGCCGCTCGAAGCCGTCTCGCAGCTCCGCTTGCAACGCCTCTAGGCTGGCCTCCAGCTTGGCGATCGCCGCGGCGAGCGCACTGAAACGGAGGTCATCGACCTGCTTGTGCGCAACCAGATCGCCCTCGATCCGCGTCATGCGAACGACGGCGCGCTGGACGGCGGCCTGGGACGGCGGCGCGGGAACGGCTGTCATGGCGCTCAGCCGCCCGTCGGCGGCTTCTGGCCGTTCTCATAGATCTCGAGCGCGAGCTGGATCTCGACCATAACGCCCTCGACCAGCGCGCTCGCCTGCACCGGCGTGATGTCGTCCTTGGCGACGAAGCCTTGGACGGCTTTCGTGACCGCTCCGCGCACGATCGTCTCGGCGATGTCGCCGATGAGGCTCATCGGTTGGCCCCGGAGCCGGCCCGCGCTGCGGCGACGCCGGCCATAACGACCGAGACCCCGGTCGCGACCAGCCCCAGCACGAGCACGCAGAGAACCACGGCGCCGATGAGCATGAGCAGGGTGAGGAACATGATTGCGCCGATCGCGAAGGCCATCGGGCCGCTAGAGCGCGTCCTGGATCGTCTGGGCGACCAGCGCGGCCAGCGTCGGCGAGAAGCCGGCCTTGGTGACCTCGTTGACGAGGACGGAGGCCAGCCAATCCTCGAACGCCTTCACGCCAGGCAGCGCCGAGATGATTTGGAAGTCCTTGACCAGGTCGGTGGCCAGCGTCGTCGCGAACGCCCCGACATCGCCGGTCTGCTTGAGCGCATCGATCGCACTTGAGAGTTGAGACATCTTTGTTTCTCCTTCTAGGGGTATTGAGCCCAGGGCAGTTGGAAGTGGCCCCAGTCCTTCAGCGTCCGCCAATCGCCGCCCCACTCGATCGGCACGTCGAGCTCCATCGCCGCGGCCTTCATGGCGTGGGCGATGGGTTGGTAGAGCAGCGGGTTCCAGCTGATGTGGCCTTGGTCGACCGCCGCCACGTCGACGGCGCAGGCCACGCCCTCCTTGTTCGGCAGGTGGCGCGAGCGCAGCGTCTCGCTGGCGCCTCTGGCGACGTTCACCTCCTCCTCGGCGAGCGTGCGCAGGCCCTGGATGACCTCGAAGGCTTGCGGAGAGTTCGCCATAGGCGAGGGTGACGACCTTCACCAGATCGGGGTGGACGTGCGCCAGCGACTGAACGCTGCGCGGATCAAGCGGCATCGGACGCTCCTTTCGCCGTGTCCGCCGCCCGCACGGCCGCCCCGCCCGTCACGGCGCCGGCGATGGCGCCCAGGATGAAGGTGAGCAGCTGGACGTTGGCCGGCGGTACGGCCTGGTAAATGAGGAGGCCCCCCAGCGCGCCCAGCGCGATCATGGCCAGCACGCTGAGGACGGTCTGCGTGGAGGGGAGTGCCATGGGCTTTCGTCTCTTCGCGGCGTTTGCGCCAGGGGGCCGGGCCGTTCAGGACGACCCAGGCGCGAGCTTACGGCTGCCGACAGGGCGCTCAGGATTTGGCTTAGCGACTGCCCGCGACGCCGTGGCGCTGGCCCGTCGAGAAGCCTAAGAGACTCCGCGTTCGAACGGACGGAGGAGAGCGACATGATCACCGGCTCACACCGCTTCCCGACGATGGAGGAGGTCATCTACGGCCGGCCGGCGGCCGAGGCCGTCGCCTCGCTCGCCGACGCCTTCGGCGCCCAGCGCCTGCTCCTGGTCACCACGCGTTCGCTCCACACGCCCGATGGCGAGGTCGCGGCGCTCAGGGCCGCGCTCGGCGTCCGTTGCGTCGGGGTCTTCTCGGCCATCCGCGCACATTCGCCGCGCGAGGACGTGGTCGCCTGCGCCGACGCCGCCCGGGCCGCGAGCGCCGACCTGCTCGTGGCGCTCGGCGGCGGGTCGGTGATCGATGCGGTCAAGGTCGTGCAGCTCTGCCTCTGGGGCGATGTCCGCGCGGCCGAAGGGGTCGGCGCGCTCGTCGGCCGCGGCGCGCGCGAGCTCAAGCCCGGCGTGCGCATGATCGCGCTGCCGACCACCCTCTCGGCCGCCGAGTTCACGCCGTTCGCGGGCGTCACCGACACGCACCGGCGCGCCAAGGAGGGTTACGGCCACCCCATGCTGGCGCCGCGCGCGGTCGTGCTGGATCCGCGGCTGACGCTCGAGACGCCGCCCGCACTCTGGTTCTCGACCGGTCTGAAGGCCGTCGACCATGCGGTCGAGCAGCTCTGCAATCCCGAGCGCGCGCCCTACGCCGACGCCCTCGCCGAGGGCGGGCTGAAACGCCTCGCTGCCGCCCTCCCCGCCACGAAGGAAAACCCCGACGACCTCGACGCGCGGCTCGATTGCCAGTTCGGCATGTGGCTGGCGATCAGCGGCGCCAGCGCCGGGCGCGGGCTGGGCGCCAGCCACGCCATCGGCCACACGCTGGGCGGCGGCTTCGGCGTGCCGCACGGGATCACCTCGTGCGTCATGCTGCCGGCGGTGCTGGCCTGGAACGCCAGCGTGAACGCCGAACGGCAGGCGCTCGTCGCCGCGCAGATGGGCCGCCCGGGCGCGAGCGCCGCCGAGGCCGTGCGCGACCTGGCGCAGAGCCTTGGCCTGCCCACCCGCCTCTCCGAGGTCGGCATCGGGCCGGCGCAGTTCGAGGCCATCGGCGAGGCGACGATGCACGATCGCGGCGTCCGCTCGAACCCCCGCCGGATCTCGGGCCCCGCCGACATCGTCGAGATCCTCAAGCTGGCCGCCTGACGTCGGGGCCGGCTTGGCGCGGCCAGCGCGCGTGCTTATGACGGAGCGCCCGCCAACCTTTGCCGAGTCCGCCTTGACCCAGACCACGTTCGAGACCCGCACCGGCCTCAAGCTCGCGGCCGACGTGCTGGGCTCCGGCGAGCGCGGCGCGGTCGTCCTCGCGCACGGCGGCGGACAGACGCGGCACTCCTGGGGCGCGACGGCTGAGCGCCTGGCCGAGCTGGGCTGGCGCGCCATTTCGCTCGACCTGCGCGGCCATGGCGACAGCGACTGGCACCCCGAAGGCGACTATCAGGCGCTCTCGATCGGCGAGGACCTGATCGACGTCGCCGCCGGGCTCGACGCGCCGCCGGCGCTGATTGGCGCCTCGCTCGGCGGCATCGCCGGCCTGATGGCCGAGGCGGTGATCGCGCCTGGCGCGTTTGAGTCGCTGACGCTGGTCGACATCATCCCGCGCTCTGACTCGCAAGGGGCGGCGAAGATCCTGGGCTTCATGAACCAGAACGTGGAGCAAGGGTTCGCCAGCCTCGAGGAAGCAGCCGACGCGATCGCCGCCTACCTGCCGCACCGGCCGAAACGAACGGACCTCTCTGGCCTGTCGAAGAACCTCAGGCTACACGCCGACGGCCGCTATCGCTGGCACTGGGACCCCAGGTTCACCACGGGCGTGCGCGGCGAGCAGGCCGGCAGCGCCGATCGACGCGGCGTGGACTTCGAGGCCGCCTGCCGCGCGATCCAGATCCCGGTGCACGTGATCCGTGGACGGATGAGCGAGCTCGTCTCGCTGGAGGCCGCCCAGGCCTTCGTCGCCGCGCTGAAGAACGGCTCGCTAACCGACGTCACGGGCGCCGGCCATATGGTCGCCGGCGACCGCAACGACGTCTTCATGGACGCCGTCGTGGCCTTCCTGGGCCGCCAGGAAGAGACAGCCCGCGGTCTATGAGCCGCTGATGACGGGACCCCCGCCAGCGCCGAGGCCGAGTTGAGGTCGCAGCCGTTGCATGACGGCTGCCCATGCGGACGAAGTCTTGATAGGGCTTGAGCGGGTCCGCAGCCACTGGCGGTCCAGCCCCATACGAGACCTCGCCGGTTTGCGTGCTCGCGATGTTCGACGGCAGGCCGCCCAGCAAGGCCGGGCCTGATCCGTAGACCCCTCCCCCGCTCCCGTCCCCAGCCGACGGCGGCGCCTGGCCTTCGGCGGTATTCCGCTGGGCGTACTTCAGGAGCGCCTCGGCCAGGAGGTCGTCGCCGAGCGCCGGCATGGTCCGCGGGGGATTGCGGCGGATAGCGTCGAGGGAAGCGGCGAGGCCCTGGGCGTAGTCGCCGGCGGGGGGTAACCCAGCGGCTGGCGGGCGGGCGTCGCCAGGGCGCCAGGCTGCGCCAACGGCGGCGCGGGCCGACGGGTGGTGAAGCCAAAGTTGGTGGTCATCGTGCGAGTCCTCAAATGAAGGGACCGGCGGCGCTCAGCGCGGCCGAGCCGAGGTTGAACAGTCCGCCCAGGCCAGAGTTGTAGTTCTGCAGCTGGGCCTGGTAGTTGGCCTGCTCTGCGTTCTGCTGCAGCTGGTAGGCGCCGAGCACGTTGGTTGGCGCGATCGAGGTCTGCGCCGGCGTGCTCGAGGGCGCCTGCACCTGGCCGGACGACATCAGGGCGTCGAACTCGTTGATCGTCAGCTGTTGGGCGTAGGCCTGGTTCTGGAATTGCTGCTGGGCGGCGGCGTTGTAGAGGTTGGCGTTCGCCTGGTTCTGGCCGAACGCCTGGTTCTGGGCGGCGTTGGCGAAGCCGGCCTGGCCCTGGTTCTGCGCGAACTGCTGGGCGGCGGCGGCGTTGGCGAAGTTCGCCTGCGCCTGGCTTTGGCCGAAGCCCTGCGCCTGGGCGGCGTTGGCGAACTGGCCGGCCTGCGCCTGTTGCCCGAACAGCGTGTTCTGCTCTCCGTCGCCAGCGGCGATGGCGCTGAAATTGGCCTGGTTGTAGGCGTTGGCCTTGGCGTTGTTGAACAGCGTCATGCTGTTCTGGAACGCCGCGTCGTTCGGGTTCAGCCCCTGGGCGGTCAGCTGCGCCTGCTGCTGCTCGCTGTTCTGCGCCCACTGTGGATTGAGCTGCGAGACGGCCTGGGCATAGGCCGCGTTCCCCGCATTCTGCACCGACTGATTGATATTCTGCCCGCCGATCTGGTTCTGGATCGGCCCGCCGGCAGCAAAGCCGTATTGCAGGCCCGGCCCCTGGTTGAAGCCGTACTGGATCGGCCCCCCCATCACCCCGGTCGCCAGCGGCGAGACCGGCGTCACCGGCGTGTTCAGGGCGTTCTGCACGTTGGTCAGCTGGTTGCCGGCGACGCCCATCGCCTGCGCCTGGTTGGCCGTTCCCTGGTTGAAGATCGCCTGTTCCTGCGGGCTCAGGGCCACCGTCTCGGTGAACGGCGTGTTCGCCCCGCCCGGCTGGGCGTAGTCGACCGTGCCGAACGGCGTCACCTGGTTGACGTTGTTCAGCGTCGCTTGGTTCTGCGCCGTCGCCAGGTTCGAGGTCGTCTGCGCGTTGGCGACCACCGTCGGATCCGGCGGCGGCGGCGGCTGTGGTGCGGACTTTCCGATTCGG
Organism: uncultured Alphaproteobacteria bacterium; assembly: GCA_963794315.1. GTDB lineage: Bacteria > Pseudomonadota > Alphaproteobacteria > Caulobacterales > Caulobacteraceae > Poindextera. Next base: position 1,361,582 of record CAWCDF010000002.1, on the reverse strand, counting down.
GTCTCTCCTTCGGGCTTGCAAGCTCTCTGGAGAGTCTAGACGCGGCCAAACCCCGCTCAGCAGTCCGCTGAGGGCCACCACGGCCGCGATAGCGGCCAGATCCTATTCGACCGCGAAGGACGTCAAGGACGCCAAGAGTCAGAGGTTGGCCGCGGCTCCGCGGCTACCCCTTCGCGTCCTTGGCGACCTTGGCGTCAAAAAGCGGACGTTGCCGCTGGCGCGGCGGAGCCAGGTTGCCCTAACAGCCGTTCAGGGCCCGGATGGCCGCGATCAGCTGCACGCCGCCGCGGTTGGTGGTCATCACGTTCGCCGCGCCGTTACAGGCGCGGCCGTTCGCGTCGGTGAAGGTATAGCGCACCGCCACCACGCTTCCCGCCGCCGTCGCCGACACCAGCTGCAGCGGCTGCGCCATCGCCCCGTAATAGCGGCTCAGCGCGGCGGGCGCATAGTTGCCGCCGCGCTTTTCCGGGACCATGTCGGCCGAGGCCTGCGCGCCATTCCCCTGGCCCAGCGCCTGATAGAAGTCCTGCACCACGCCCAGCGCGCTCGCATTGCCGCCCGGCGCCACCTGGCTCGCGGTCTGCCCCCCCCGTTCGCCGCCGGCCCGGCCGCGGTGTTCGCCGCCGCCGGCGCGCCGCTGGTCGGCGGATTGTCCGCCTCGTACTTCTGGATGATGTCGCCCGCCAGCGGCGCCAGGTTGGCCGGCAGCCGCACGATGGCCTGGCTCAGGTCCGGCGCCTGCCCCGACAGGATCGCCACCCCGCTGACCGCATCGGCCCCGGGCGCCAGCCTCAGGTTCAGGCTGGTGTCCGTCCCCAGCCCGACCGCGCCGGCCGGCGTCTGGAACTCCACCACCTCGTTGCTCTTCGTCGTGATCTTGTCGCTGGGATAAGGGCCGGCGGGAAAGCTGCTGGCCGGCTCGATGCCTTCGTTGATCACCCCTTGCGCGAACGCCTGGTGCGCCGGAAAGACGCGCATGATCGCCTGCGCCACCACAAACCGGCCCGAGGTGTCGCCGCTCGCCACCCTGGCCTCGATGGCGTCGCCGCTCGCGCCCGCCCAGCCCGTCCCCGCCAGGTCGGAGGGCTGAAACGGCTGCGGGGCCACCACCAGCGTCGCACCGTCCGAGCCATAGATCCCCGCGCACGACCACCCGCGCGGCCCGATCACCCCCGGCCCGTTCTGCATCTCGTAATAGGCCAGCTGCGCGGCGTCGGCCGCCGGCATCTGCACCGCTTCCGGCGCGCCGGTCGGCGCCGCCTGCGGCCCCGTCTGGCCGTCGGACGCACAGCCGACGAAGGGAATGGTGGTCGAGATCGCCGGCGCGGCTGCCGCCGACGAGACGTTGTTGCCCGCCGCCTTCCCGCACGCGCTCAGCCCGGCCGCCAGGCCCAGCGCCGCCATCCCAGTCGCACGCATCGCTGCGCCAAGCGTGCGTCGCGTCAACCGTCGCACCATCGCGCCCTCCCCGGGGTGCCCCCGCCGCTCAGGCTTCCCCGCTTAGAGCCTTGGCGTCAACAGGCCGCACTTGCAGTCCCTTGCCGGCCGGAGGCTCGCCGAGTGTCATCACGCCGCCGGGGACCGTCGAGGATACGACCTTTGCTTGCATACCACCGTGCCTGGCTCAAACACTCGACGCGAGCGCGAATACACTAGATACAAGCTGGCTATCGAGCGTGAGAAGCGAGGACAGACGCGATGACCGTCGTACGCCCTAGCAAGCAGGCCTTAAAGTCACAGCAACCGCCGGAGCCGACCTTTGTGCAGGCGCCGGACGGAACGGGCGTGACGCACAGTCAGGGGCCGGCCTCGGTCATGCAGGATTCGATCGCGCGGCGCCCAGACGCCCCAAGGGGCGCCGCGCGACGCTAGCCGAGCGACGGCAAGTCTCCTGGCCGTGTCCGATCGGTTCGAGGCCGATCCGGTGGTCAACTGCAAGCTGATCTTCACGAGCTCGCCGGGAGGTTACCTGCTGTGTTCGCTAGCGTTTCCGGGCACCGTCGGCAGACCCGCTGCGTTGCGCTGTCGCGGAGCGGACGACCCTTCCCGGCGAACCGTAGACGACCGCGCCCGCAGGAACGTCTTTGGTGATCACCGAGCCTGCCCCGACGATTGCGCTGTCGCCGATGCGGACGCGGGCGACGACGACAGCGCCCGGGCCGATAAAGGCGTCCCGGCCGACCTCGATCGCGCCGGCGAGGACTGCGCCTGAGGCGACATGCGCACCTGGACCAATGTGGCACTCATGATCCACGCTCGCCGAGGTGTTGACGATGGCGGCCCTCGAGATGACCGTTTCCGCCGCGATGTGCGCCCCCGCGAGCACCTGGGCACCGTCCTCCACGACGGCATTGTGTGCAACCCAGGCGGCGATGTGGACGAGAGAAGGCGTGGCTAAACCCCGGTCCGCCATGAGGTCGAGAATCTCAAGGCGATCGCCGCCTCGCCAACCCCCGATCGCCGCAGCGCCCGCCAGCCCTTCGACGCCGATCTCGGCCAGGCAACGATCGAACCCATCCAGCCCGTGAAAAATGGGTACGCCCTCGAATGGGGACTGAACGCCGGGATTGTTGTCGATGAGGGCGACTACCTGAAACCCGAGCGAGGCGCCGAGTTCAGCGAGTACCTTGGCCTGCCCAGTCGCGCCCCAGAGCAACAATCGCTGCATCGAAACTCCCCTCGCTGCGCCCGCCTGTCGCCCATCAAGGCGGCCGAAGCATTGGTCGTTGAACTGTCGGCGTGCCCCCGGAACCACGATATAAGCCGCCTAGCGTGGAGTTGTCAGGCGTTGCGCCCCCGCCTGCAAGGAGCCGATCAGCCTGCGAGGTGATGGTGAACAACCTTCTGGAGATGAAGTACGCGCAGATCCTGGCCGAGGCTCGCGCCATGCGTAGCTCGGTCGAGGGGCCGCCGTATCGGATCACAATTCTCAGCAACCTCGTTTTGACGCCGCTCACCGGCGTCTTGCAGTGGGCGCTCCTAAGCGAGGGCATCCGAGCGGAGATTACGGTCGGCGAGTTCGACAACATCGTCCAGGAGGCCGAACGGCTCGCCGATGCCGACGCGGTCCTCGTCTTTTGGGACGCGGCTAACTTGTCGACTGATCTGCCCGCCCTTGCCGATCTCTGCGACGCACAGCGATTGAACGAGCTCGCCGACGCGTTCGCATCGTCGTTGGATCGCGTGTTGGACGGGCTGAGCGCCGTGCCGCTTGTCTTGATGAATAGGTTTTCAGCGCTGCCCTTCGAGCGCGATTCGCTGAGGCCGCGAGGTCTCGGCCTTATCGCACAGAAGTTGAACAAGCACCTCGATGCGCGATCCGATCGGAACCTATTGCGCGTGGACATGGACAAAATCTATGCGTTGACGGGGCTCGATGAGGCGCTCGACTTCCGCCAATTCCACTCCGCCAAGACGTTTCACACGGTGGCCTTTCTGAAGCGGTGGGTCCTGCACGTACTCCCGGCGCTGCGCGCGGCGTCGGGGCACGCACGCAAGCTCCTCGCTGTTGATTGCGACAACACGCTCTGGCGCGGCATCCTCGGTGAAGATGGCGACGACGGAATTCAAATGGACGACCTGAGTCCAGACGGGGCCTCCTTTAAGGAAGCTCAGCAGATCATCAGGGGGTGGCGGCGGGAGGGGATTCTGCTCGCCATCGTCAGCAAGAATAACCCGGATGACGTGGGGCACGTCCTGGCGTCCCATCCCTCGATGCAACTGCGCGACGAGGACTTCGTGGCGAAAAAGGTTGGCTGGGGCGAGAAGATCGTGGGCCTGCGAGAGCTCGCTGATGAGCTCTGTCTAGGCCTGGACAGCTTTGTCTTTCTCGACAATTCAGCGTTCGAGCTCGAACGCGTCGCGGAGGCGCTGCCTCAGGTCGCCACGCTAAAGGTACCCGAGCACATCGCCGACTATCCGGCTATGTTGCGCGAGGCGCGCGGTCTATTCTTCATGCTGTCGCAGACAGACGAAGACCGAACGCGAACGGAGATGTATCGCGCCGAAGCCGCGCGGAGGACCACCGAGGCGACCCACGCCACGCTTGACGACTACCTCGCGTCGCTAGAGCTTAAGATCGCCATCGAAGAGGGGGCCCGAGTCAGCCTCGCCCGGGCGGCGCAGCTGACCCAGAAGACCAATCAGTTCAACCTGACGACGCGACGCTACACGGAAGGCGACATTCAGCGGCTGATCCACGACCCCAACGCAATTGTCGCGACCTTCTCTGTCAGCGATCGTTTCGGCGACTACGGCGTGACGGCCGTCACCATCGCGAAGATCGATCGGCACGCAGGCGTGGCCCACCTAGACACGTTTCTGATGAGCTGCCGCGTCCTCGGCAGAAAGATCGAAACGGCCATAATGAACTGGCTCACAGCGCGGCTACGCGCGGAAGCCATCTGCGAACTCAAGGGCGAGTACGTCCGGACAGCGAAGAACGAGCAGGTCTCGGACCTACTGCCTCGCCTGGGGTTCACGACCGACGAGGGAGGCGCGGCGCCGTCGCAGTTCAGTCTCGATCTTCGCACCCATGAGGCCTACCCCGTTCCCAACATTGAAGTCGCCGCATGAGCGCGAACTCCGCCTCGGCGGACCTCGTGACGGACCTCGCTGAGCGCATCTTCAGCTCAAACCCGACCACCGCTCGGGCGCTTGCTGCCGCAATCGAGGACCTTACGGAAGAGGAACGTCACGGCTTGGACACATACCTCGCCTATCTGGCCGGTAGTGGATTCAAGTTAGACTTCGTCTGCGAAGCGTACAATACAATTGTACGAGACACTGTCCGTGAGCAAATATTCTTTAGACGAAATGGTCGGTACAGACATTCGACGTTCGACGAGGTGGCTTCATCTGTGTATTTGAACGATGACTACATAAGTCGCTATATGGTCGGCCTCGCAGTGACGACCTACCTCTGGCCCAACCACCTCGCTATCCAACGCTTCTTCCGAAGGTCGCTGCGAGAAGCGCCCAGGGGCGACTACCTAGAGGTCGGACCGGGACACGGCGTTTTCTTTCTGACCGCGATGCGCTCCGGCATGTTTGCCCGTTGCCTCGGCGTAGACTTGAGTCCGACCAGTGTCGCGATGACGGAAGCCATCCTCTCGAGCAGCTTCTTTGGCAACCTAAAAGGGTACGAGCTTCTACAGGCGGACTTCCTTGAAGTGGACCTGCCGCCCGAAAGCTTTCAGGCCGTAGTCATGGGCGAGGTGCTTGAGCACGTTGAGAAGCCCGATCGTTTCATGAAGCGGATCCGAGACTTAACAGCGCCGGGAGCGTTCGTCTTCGTGACCACGGCCATCAACGCGCCAGCCATCGACCATATCTACCTCTTCGAAAGCCCGGACTCGGTGAGGGCCCTCGCACGCGACGCGGGGTTCAAGGTCCTCGACGAACAGTTGTCGCCGTACCCGGGCATGACGATTGAGCAGACAATGGCTCAGCGGCTCCCCGTTAACATCGCGCTGCGGATGGAGCCCGCCTAGTGGACGTTACGTCTCTGAGGTTTCACCATTTCGGCTTAGCCACGCGCGACCTCGCCCAATCTGCCCGCTTTCTGATCGCAACCGGGTTCCGCGTCGGGCCAACCATTTTCGATCCGGAGCAGTCGGTCGACCTGGCTCTCGCCGAGCACTCTCAGATGCCTACCGTTGAGCTCATCTCGCCGCGGTCTGGCGTCGAGGGGCCCATCGATCGCCTGCTGGCCGCCCAAGCGACGGCGATATATCACCTCGGCTACGAGTGCCGCTCTATCGAGACCTCAATGGTCGAGCTTAGGCGCGCCGGCTTTCGCGTGCTGCAGGCGGCTCCGCCGAAGCCGGCGGTCCTCTTTGGCGGCGTTCATGTGGCCTTTGTACAGGTGCGAGATTTCGGCCTTGTGGAGCTGATCGAGGAAGCCGTGCGCTGACGGGCGCCGCAGCTTGTCCGCCGGGCAGGTCGCCGGTAGAGAACCGTCTGCGCTGACGTTGAGGCCCGATGGAACGCCGCCTGAAAGCTACGATCGCCGCCGTCTTGGACTTGGATCCCGACGCCCTGGGCGATGACGCGTCGCCGAAGACGATCGACCAATGGGACTCCGTCAAGCAGATGGACATCGTTCTCGCAGTCGAAGACGAGTTCGGCGTTCGCTTTAGGGACGAGGCGGTCGCCGACCTAGCAAGTTATCGACTACTGAGAGACGAACTGGCTGCAATAGGTGTCGCTGCCTCTTGAGCGCTATCGCCAAGAACCTCCGACAGTCGATCCGCATAGCATGGAACCGCTTCATGACTATCGCGTCGAACGACGTCATCGTGGAGCGCGGGGCGGTCATCAAGTACTGGAAATCCCTTCACTTTGGACACCACTGCACCATACAGGCGAACGCTTACGTGTATGGTTCTCGCAGTGGGAACGCCGTGTCGTTCGGGGACTATGTCGTGATCTCGCACGGGTGCACGTTGCTTGGAGAGGGCGGCCTTAGCGTAGGCGACTATACGCACCTGGGTCCGGGCGTCGCGGTAACGACCCAATACGGGGACAGCCGCTCGGACCCGTGTGTGCCCAACCCCAAGATCAGGTACGCCTCGGTGAAGATCGGCCGGGGTTGCTGGATCGGCATCGGCACGGCGCTGATGCCTGGGGTGCAGCTTGGGGACCGATGCGTCGTGGCGCCGAACTCGGTTGTCTACGGACGATGGCCAAACTCCACCCGGCTGGCCGGCAACCCGGCCAGACGATCGGGGCAAGGGCGAAGCTTTTGACGACCGTCGTCATATCGCAGCCCATGTATTTCCCATGGCCGGGCTTCTTTGAATTGGTCGCGTGCGCCGACGTCTATGTTCATCTCGCAGATGCTCAGTTCTCGAAAGGGAGCTTCACCAACCGCGTGCAGATCAAGAAGCCGGGCGGCTTCACTTGGATGACCGTTCCACTTGCGGGAAAGGGTTCGTTCCAGGTGATTGAGGCGCTGCAGCCCGCCGACCCGAGCTATTACGACCGCCACCGGAAGCTATTGCTTCAGCTGCTCAGAGGCGCGCCGTATCTGGACATGGCGCTCGATCTCTTTGACGCGGCGACGGCCCGCGCCACGCTGGTCGAGGTTCTCATGGCCTCGATCGAAGAGGGCACGCGGCGGCTCGACCTGCAGCGGCCGAATCGTTGGATTAAGGCGAGCGACCTGCGTCTTCCTGGGCGGTCGACGTCGCGTGTCATAGACATCGTGAAGCGGTTTGGCGGCACCCGGTACGTCACGGCCCATGGGGCGGCCGGGTACCTTGACCACGAAGGGCTCGAGGCCGCTGGAATCGAGGTCGACTATATGGACTATAGTCTCACCTCATACGCGCAGCTTCACGGCACCTTCACCCCGTACGTATCCGTTCTCGATCTGATTGCGAACACCGGTGCCGACGCCGGCGGTCACGTAAGGCCGCGAACAAAACCTTGGCGGCAGTTCTTGGCTGAGCGCGCCGCGCGAGCGACCACATGAGCGGCCTGAGCGACTTTGAGCAGCTTGAGCGCGACGGTTTTGTAGTTCTGCGTGGCTTCTACGACCTTGAGAACGACATCGCTCCGATCCGGAAGGGCATTCAAAGCATCATCCAACTCGTGGCGAGCAAGTATGGAATAGATGCGCCCGCGTCCACACCCGAGCAGGCCATGACGGAGGGCTACTCGGCCATCGCCGGCGCAGACCGGGGCTATGGCGGGGAGGTCTACGACGCAATCAAACAAATCCCTGCCTTCGTCGCGCTTGTCGGCAGCAAGCTCAACGCTGACCTTTTCGCTCGCTTACGTCCTGGCTCAATGCCAGGGGTCGCCGCAGGTGGTTATGGCATCCGAATCGACAACCCAGGAGAGGACGAATACCGGTCGTGGTGGCACCAAGAGTTTCCAACCCAGCTTCGTAGCTTGGACGGCCTCGTCTTCTGGTCGCCACTACTGCCCGTAACCTTGGATATGGGTCCCGTGAGAGTGGGAGTAGGGTCTCACAAGGAGGGCGTTGTTCCGATCTTTAGCGACGAAGGCGGTCACGGCCGCACAGGCGCCTATGCGGTTCGCATGCAGAACGAGGCGGCGGTCGTAGCTCGTTACCCCAAGGCCCAGCCGCTGACCAATCCTGGCGATCTGCTCGTGATGGACTTCCTAGTGTTGCACGAGTCCGGCGACAACGTTTCCAACAAACCACGTTGGACGATGCAGCTTCGATACTTCAACTTCAACGACCCAACCGGTCGTAGGCTCGGGTGGGCGGGCTCGTTCTCGGCTTCCCAGCGACTGCGAGACGTTCTCCCTCAACTCCTCGCCCAAAGGGGGACCGGCACCGTAGAATGAGTGTCCTCCAAGCTTGCCGCGTTTGCGGTGGCGCCCTCGAGGCTCCCGCCCTCGACTTAGCTGCGCCTGCGCTGACCACCGCGAACCTCCGCATCGATACGCCGACTCGCGTCTACGTCTGCAGCGCCTGTGGGCACTCTCAGTCGCCCGATCCGCTCGATCTCGAGGCCTACTATGACAGCGCGTACAAGATCTCCCTCGAGTCCGAGGAGCATGACCAACTTTACGAAGTGCGTGATGGCAAGGCGATCTACCGGACGGACCGGCAGGCGGAGGCCGTACTACAGAAGGTTAGCCCGCCTCCTGGCGCGCTGGTCCTCGACTACGGCGCCGGCAAGGCTCAGACGCTGCAGAAGCTTCTTGCGAGCCGCACGGACCTGGTCGGGCACGTCTACGACGTCAGCGAGGACTATCGCCGGTCGTGGGCGCATTGGCTGAGCAAGGAGGCCTGTGCGACCTATTCGTTGCCGGACGCCTGGCGGGGCCGGTTTGACCTGATCACCGCGCACTACGTGCTTGAGCATGTGCCCGACCCCCCGGCCAAGCTCCGCGAGCTTGCCGGCCTCCTGGCCCCTGGGGGGCGGCTCTTCTTCACCGTCCCTGACTGGAGCCAGAACAACGGTGATCTCTTGGTCGCCGACCACATCAACCACTTCAGCGCCGCGTCGTTAGCGCGCGCTGCTGCCGAGGCCGGCTTGGCGCTGGACGAGCTGGATAGCTCGGTGTTGCCGAGCGCCTTCGTCGCGATCTGCTCCGCGTCGGCTGGGGCATGGCCCGCCGCGGGGGAGGTCAAACGCGCCGCAGCCGAAGCCCAGTACACTTGTGGAGCTCTCGCGGAGGCGTGCCGCCAGCTCGATGCGGATATGGTTGAGAACAGTCGCCGCGTGACGGCGGTGTACGGTGCCGGGTTCTACGGTTGCTTCTTGCTGACTCGCGCCACCGGCAAGACATCGCCGGTGTGCTGCCTGGACAACAATCGCCACTACTGGGGGAAGACACTGCTCGGCGTGCCGATCAGGCCCCCAGACGAGCTACCGGCAGATGTCGAGGTCGTGTACGTTGGCTTGAACCCGGCCCGGGCACGCACGATCGTGGCCGACGTCCCTGTTCTTCAACGCCCAGGTCTCAAGCTTGTTTTCATCAATGTATCGAAGGGCTCAGTCGCCCTGCCGAGCGCGACCTGACCCCCTGCACGTTGCCCCGGATCCAAGCGCGGCAGCGGGCCTAGCGTGACGTCGCTCTCGATCGTCATTCCTTCCAATCGCGACAGCCTGGCTGCGTACGGAAGGATCATGGACGCGGGGTCGTGGGCATCGGACCGCGTTGAAACGATCTTACGGGACAATTCGGGCAGCGCAGAGAAACGGAAGATCCTTAGTGTCGCCAAGCGACCAAACTTCAAGATATCGTTCGCTGAACCATGCGACATCAACACGAATTTTCTTGAGGCCTTCCGCGAAGCGCGTGGCGATTTCGTATTGTTTCTTGGAGATGACGACGCGGCGTTCGACCGCGGCATCGCCGCGATTGCACAAGCCGCCGCGGATCATGCCCAGGACGGATCTGTCGCCGGCATAACAGGCGCCTACGTCTTCGAAGACTTTCAGGCTTCGAAGGTCGCGGCATACCAAGACATCGACTCGCCGGACGTCCGAACGCGGCTTGGCGGTTTTCTCTCCTATGACGGTCCAAATCTCATCTTCTACTCAGCGGTTCGCAGAGACCTGATCCTCAAGGTATGGGAATTCGTCACCGCCCATCCTTTCCGATTTCCTTTTCACGATCAGCTATTTTCGATGCTTTACCTGCTGTCTGGGCGCTTCGTCTCCGTGGGCCGGCTGGTATGTGTTTACGAGAACACCAACTGGGAGGTCGCGTCGGGCGCTCATGAGGGCGACCAGAAGATCTATGCGGCCGCTGGAATGGATCAGGCAATTCGATGGCTGCAGTGGGTCATCTGCGGCTTCGAGGGCGCGAGCTACATCATCCATTCCAGTTTTGGTGCTCGGCACGCCCCCGAACAGCGTCAGGCCGTGGCGAATGCGTGGTTCGCGACGATGTTCGGGCGCTTCGTCCGCGAGCCGATCGTCCCGAGCAACTCTCCGCTCCACCCGGCAGCCGCCGACCTGGCTCAACGCTGGAAGGGCAGGCATCCCAACTTTTCGCTCGAGATCCTCCTCGAGGAGATTTGTGAATTCATCGGTCTGTTCTCGCGCGACAAGGCCGAGGCTTACCACGCTTACTGGACAGGAATTCTGCAGTCGGCCCCCTCGCAGCTCGATTGACGGTACGACGATCTACGGCAGGCGCCCACGGCTACGCGAGCTGGAAGAGGTAGTAGTCGGTGGGGCTAATGCCCGATTCCTGCACGAAGGGATCGCCATACCTCGGTTCCCTCACGACGAGCTGATACCCAAAGCGAGAAACCAGCGGCATCATATCTCTTCCATCGTTGGTCAGCAGCTCTCCGTGCGGCTCGTTCGGCACGATGAACAGGTGCTTTACCCGATGGGCGCTGATCAAGCTGAGCCACCACTCGATCGCTTCCGTGCGACACTCGGGAAAGCTGTGGATATTGACGGCCAAGTCGACCGGCGTCTCGCGCAGGGCCTGCTCGATCTGGTCGAGCGGCACGACGCTCGCCCGCGGGCTGGCCCCGCGGAAGCGCAGATAGTAATCGCAGATGAACGTCGAGACCGGCACTGCGTCGGTGCACAGGTACCTTATGTTCTCAAATGCCGTGACGGTCCGGTACGCGAGCCGCCCGTACCCTGCGCCGATATCCAGGATAGTACAGGCGGGGCGCGATCCGATCGCGAGATGCTTGTCAAGAAAGTATAGTTCGCTCACAGAATCGAGCAAATCGCGCGACACGATCTTCCCCGCGATGGGAAAGACGAAGTTGCCGAAGGCGTCATCCTCCGCCAAACGATCGAGCAAACCTAGGTCGTCGTGACCTTTCTCGTAATAAGTCGTCAAGGCGTAGCCGCTTCGATGCATATTGCGACCGCGCAACTGCCACACGTAACCGTTGTCACCCCGAAAATATTTGAGTTCGGCCTCGCTGATGTAGTCCGGCTGCCAGACCAGAGGGACGGTCACGCGTTGTCCAAGCCGGGAGTAGCGGTGCTGCAGCGACTGAAGCGTCGGATTGCCTGCGGTCAGATAGTCCTCGGCCCCGGGCGGCAACGCTGAGAGGTTATAGGCTCCGCCGTATTTGCGGTTTCCCTGCACGATAGTCGCCCCGATCCCACTCACTTAGTTCACTCCCTACCCTGGCCCGACAGCGAGGGCTGCTACTGGGACCGCACGATGTCTTCGAAGCCGCCGCTGAACATAAGACGGTGTGCTTCTCCTAGAAGTTCACTCGTCGCGCTTCCGCCGACGGATTGCTGAAGCGCGGCAAACAAGGCGCGAAGCTCCGACACATTTCGGTCGGCGAACAGGGCGGCCATCATCATATACTGCGAGACGGCCCAAAGGCTCACGTGATCGCGGATCGTCGAGTCCCAGGACAGGCGCTGCATCGTCAGGAACGGGACAGTGCATCCGACCGCGATGTTGCCTGTTCTGGAGAGCTTGCTGAACACGAGGTCGACCGCGGCAAACGGCTGGCTTTCCAGGTGCTGCGTGAGAAGAAGAGCGGTCCGTTCGATCGCCTTAGGGTTGACGAGGTACGATGTGGTCGTGAAGAAGCCGTTCGCCCCGAACGGCAGAACCCTCACCGTGTTGACGGACGTCACGTCTCCCGACGGCGCAGTCACCACGTTCGCGTCGAACTGCTCCCGCAGCGCTGAGATGAACCACGGATTGGCCTCGAACATCACATTGGTGAAGATGACATCGAAGCGATCCAGGTCAGGGTTGCTCGTCAGGGCCGCAATCGCGGGGGCGGCATAGCGGCTGAGGATGACGTCGTCTTCTATAATGTGCAGCCAGCCGTCGAAGCCGACATTCCGCCTGATCACCTCAAGGTGGGAAAGGAAGCACCCAAGTTCGCCACGGTTTGGGACACCGCCCCACTCGGTCACTGCGGTTCCGTCGATCGCCGGGAACCTCTGGTATTGACCCAGACCACCGAGCTTCTGGAGTTCTATTTCTGCCTGTTGTCGTCGGTCCTCGCTTCGGTCGAGATTGATGTAGAAACCTCGTACTGGCATGTCCATCCGCCCGGCGATAACGGCGGCCGTCTTGCCCACCAAGCGCTGAGGGTGTCAACGCTGGCAACGGGCGAACCCTCTGCGAGTAGCGATCGCCTCGACTTGTGGTCAACTTGAAGGATTGTTTGTGGGACGAGATGGCTGACGCGGCGTCATTTAATTTCGACCCGGAGAGGTACAACAAGCGGCTCGCCATTATCGTGCCGTACCGCGACAGGCTAAATCATCTAAGTCAATTCATTCCTCACATTACTAGTTACTTCGAGAGAGACAAACTCGACCGACAAATCGATGTTACGATAAACGTCGTTGAGCAATCAGCCGGCACTCCATTCAATCGAGGCAAGCTCAAGAACGCCGGATTTGCTCTCGTTCGCGACAGTTGTGACTACGTCTGTTTCCATGACGTAGACTACCTACCAATTTGGGCCGACTATTCCTGGTCAATGATGCCCGCTCGCCTCGCCTGGTTTGGACTGACCCTACGGGAGGATTGGACCAATTTCTTCGGTGCCGTCTGCCTTTTCAGCAACGAAGCCTTCGTCCGTGCCGACGGTTTTCCCAATTGCTACTGGGGCTGGGGGCCAGAGGATCTGGAGCTTGGCTACCGCGCACGCATCACTGCCGGGGACTTCGAACGGCGAGACGGTACTTTTGCCTCGCTCCCGCACGCCCATGCAGGCTTCTCGGCCCCAGGCGTGTGGACTGAGGAAGCCCGCGGCACCCATGAGATCTTCCTCTCGCGGCGGGACCGGCTCGATCAGTTCATCGGCAAGGATGGACTCAGCAACCTAGACTTTCGCCTGCTCGGCAAGGCGCCATTGGCGCTAGGCGGCCGGTCGTTCCCGCGTTGTTGGCATTATGTCGTCGACGTGCAGGCCGCTGACTAACGCGGACGCGAGCCGCGACGCGCGGTCAGCGCGCGATCGCAGCGACCTCTGACGCGAATCGCTCGGCCAACCACGCCGACGGCCGGCGCGCTCCAACCGCTTCCCCCACGGAGTTGACGACCGTGCCGTGCGCCAGCGCGCCGACGGCGCCGTCGTCGGGCGCCACGCCCATCGCCACGAGCAACGCCGCGATCGCCGTCTCCGACGCCCGGGTCGCGCCGTCGTCGATCTTCAGGGCGACGCCCAGGCCCAAGCTGCTGATCGCGGCGACGAATGCGCCTTCGGCGCCCGTCTTCACGCTGGCCGCGCCGCCGGCCGCCTGGATCAGGGCGGTGCAGGCGCGCCCCGTGCCGGCGACATAGAGAGGCTTGGCTTTCACCGCGGCGTCCAGGCGCCGGGCGGCTGCGGCGCGCCCGCGCGCCAGGCGTGTGGGGTCGGCGATGCGGGCGACGGCGGTGGCCAGCGCACCCAGCGGCAGGGCGACGGCCGGCGCGGTACAGCCGTCGACGGCGACGGGCATCCGCTCGCGGTCGACGCCCGCCATCTCGGCGATCGTGGCCAGCACCCGGCGCTGCACCGGGTGGTCGGGCCGCTGGCACCCGGCGGGATCGACGCCGAGCTGGCGGGCGTCGGTGAGGAAGCCGGCGTGCTTGCCGGAGCAATTGTGGTGGGCGCGGGTCAGTGGCGCGCCATCGGGCCCCGTTGGCGCGCCGCAGGCCAACGCATTCTCGTCCAGGCCGATGCGGTGCAGCCAGGCGCGCACGGCCTCGACGTGAAACGGCTCGCCGCTGTGCGAGGCGCAGGCGAGCGCGAGCTCCGGCTCGCCCAGCCCGAAGGCGTCGGCGGCGCCGGATTCGACCAGGCTCAGCGCCTGCAGCATCTTGACGGCGGAGCGCGGATAAATCGGCCGCTCGATGTCGCCGCACGACCAGGCGATGCGCCCGGACGCATCGGCGATGGCGATAGCGCCGCGATGGCGGCTCTCCACCAGGTCGCCGCGGGTGAACTCGACCAGGATCGGGTTCATGCGGTCCACCCTCCATCCAGCACGTGCACCTGGCCGGTCGTGAACCCGCTCTCGTCCGAGGCCAGATAGACGGCCAGCGCCGCCACCTCTTCGGCCGTCCCCAGGCGGCCCATCGGCTGGCGGGCGATGAAGGCCCGCTCGGCGGCGTCCGCGTCCCCGGGCAGGGCGGCGATGCGCTCGCGCAACGACGGCGTTGCTATGGTGCCGGGCGCGATGGCGTTACAGCGCACGCCCGCGGCCACGAAGTCGGCGGCGATCGAGCGGGTCAGGCCGATGACCGCGGCCTTCGATGCGCCATAGGCAAAGCGCTCGGGCACGCCCTTCACCGACGATGCCACCGAGGCGACGTTGACGATGGAGCCGGACCCGCGCGCCAGCATGGCCGGCAACGCCGCCTTGCAGATGCGGAACATGCTGGTCACGTTCAGGTCGAACGACCGCACCCAGGCCTCCTCGCCACAGTCCAGGATCGATCCGTGCGCAACATAGCCGGCGCAGTTGAAGATCACGTCGAAGGCCGGACGCTCGGCGAACAAGGCGGCGATGGCGGCGGCGTCGGTGACGTCGAGCACGCGGGTCTCGACCTGGGCGAGGCTGGCCAACGCCATGGCGTTCACGTCGGTCGCCAGCACCCGGGCGCCCTCGGCCGCAAACGCCTCGGCCGTCGCGCGGCCTATGCCCTGGCCGGCGGCGGTGACGAGGCAGAGCTTGCCCGAGAGGCGGTTGGTCATCGCAGGATTGGCTACGCGCTTACGCTTGGTGGGCCAAGCCCCCCGACCCCGGCCTAAGGCGATCCCTGAGCGCCGGCTGAGCGCTCTCATACTGCGCGGGATGAACGAGCCCGCTCAACAGGTCGACGCCCCCTCGGACTTCGGCGACAGTCCCTCGGCCGTCGTTTCGCGCTGGGTCAGCGAACTCGAGCTTTCCGAAAAGCAGCAGCGCCCCTGGGTCGAGCGCGGGCGGCGGATCGTCCGTCGCTATGTCGACGACCGGGCCCAGGCGAACGACGTGCGCAGGCGCCGCTTCGCGCTGCTCTGGGCCAACATCCAGACGCTGGCGCCGGCCATCTACGCGCGCACGCCGACGGCGGTCGTGTCGCGACGCTGGCGCGACGCCGACCCGGTCGGGCGCACGGCCTCCGAGGTCATCGAGCGCGCGCTGAACTTCAGCCTGGATGCGGCCGACTTCGCCGACATCATGACCGCGTTGCGCGACGAATACCTGCTGGTCGGCCGCGGCCAGGCCTGGGTGCGCTACGTGCCGCAGATCCGCGCGGCCGACGCGGAGCCCGCGCCGTCGCCGGACGGCGAAGTCACTGACGATCAGGCCCAGTACGACGAGGTCGTCTGGGAAGAGGCGATCTGCGACCACGTGCATTGGGAAGACTTCGGGACCAACCCGGCCCGCACCTGGAGCGAGGTGCGTTTTGTCTGGCGCCGCTGCTTCATGACCCGTGACGAGCTGGTCGACCGGTTCGGCGACGACAAGGGCGCCGCGTGCCCGCTGGACTGGAAGGCCGATGGAGAGGGCGGCGAGAGCGACAAGGATGTCCAGTTCGCCAAGGCTTGCGTCTACGAGATCTGGGACAAGGTCGGCCGCCAGGTGTTGTGGATCTGCAAGGCCTACACGGACGACTGCCTCGACGTCCGCGACGATCCGCTGGGGCTCAAGGACTTCTTCCCCTGCCCGCGCCCGCTGCTGGCCAGCTGCGGACCCGACTCGATCATTCCGACGCCGGACTATATCTACTACGAGAGTCAGGCGCAGGAGATCAACGAGCTCACGCGCCGTATCGGCCTCCTGACCGATGCGCTGAAGGTGCGCGGCTTTTATGCCGGGACCGAGAACGGCAAGCTGACCGACCTCCTGGCCGCGGAGACCAACACCCTGGTCCCGATCGACAGCTGGGCGGCCCTCGCCGACAAGGGCGGCATGGCCGGGGTGGTGCAGTGGTTCCCGGTCGACATGGTCGCCGGCGTCCTGAAAAGCTGCATCGAGACGCGCCAGCAGATGCTGGAGGACGTGTTCCAGATCACCGGCATCGCCGACATCATGCGCGGCGATACCGACCCCGACGAGACCGCCTCGGCGCAACAGATCAAGGCCACGTGGGGCTCGTCGCGGGTGCGCGACAAACAGCGAGAGCTGTCTCGCTTCGCGCGCGACCTGTTGCGCATCATGGGCGAGGTCGTCGCCCAGAAGTTCTCGACCGACACGCTGACGCGCATGACCGGCGTCCAGCTCCTGCCCTCGCCGGCGGTCAAGCAGGCGCTGATCTCACAGGCGCAGATGCAGGCGGCCGCGGCGCGGGTCCCCGGCGCCCCGCCCTTCCAGCTCGACCCGGAGTTGGCGCGCATGTTGAACCAGCCGACCTGGGCCGAGATCGAGGTCGTGCTGCGTGACAACGCGGCGCGAACCTTCCGTATCGAGATCGAAACCGATTCTACGATCGAGCCGAACGACCAGGACGAGAAGCAGCGCCGCGTCGAGTTCGTGCAGGCGGTCGGCCTCTACCTCGAGAAGACGCTGAGCGTCGTGCAGCTGGCGCCCGAGATGCTGCCGGTCGTGGTCGAGGGACTGAAGTTCCTGGTGCGCGGCTTCCGCGTCGGGCGCGAGATGGAGGACGTGGTCGACCAGGCGCTGGATCAGCTGCAGGCGCGCGCCGCGGTTCAGCAACCCGCGCAACCGAACCAGGGTCCGGACCCGCAGGCCGAGCAGCTCAAGGCCCAGGCCGCCACCACCAACGCCCAGGCCAACGTCGCGCGCGCCCAGGCGCAACAGCACCGCGCGGCGACCGAGTCCTTCAAGGCGCAGAGCGACGCCCAGATCGGCATGGCGCAGATCGTGGCGGAAAATCAGCGCACGGACGCCGACCGCGCGGCGAGCCTCTCGATCAACGCCGACCAGATGCGCGCCAGCCTGCAACAGGCGCTGCTCTCGGCCAGCCAGAAGCGGCTCATCCGCGACATCAACAACGATGCGCCCATGGAGACGCCTACGCCGTGAAATGCCCTCTCTCCGCCGCCGCAATCGCCGCGGCCCTTTCGCTGAGCGCCGATCCGGCGGCGGCGGCCAACCTGACGCCCGACCAGCTGACGCAGGCGACCGGCGCCGGCGCCACCGACCTGATGCTGCTCTATCCGACCGGCGGGCCGATGAAGTCGATCCAGTGGTCGGTCGTCACCACACAGATGGGCGCCGCACTCGGCGGCATCTTCCTGCAGACCGGCAACAACCTGGCCGACGTGCCGTCGCCATCCAGCGCCCGCAACAACTTGGGCCTGGGGACCGCGGCGACGCAGAACACGGGCGCATCCGGTGCGAGCCTGCCGTTCCTGAACGGCGCAAACACCTGGAGCGGCGCGCAGAGCTTCAACGCGACCAGCGCCTTCGCCGGCAAGGTGACGCTGTTCGCCAGCACCAGCGCCGGCGCGCCGCTCAACATTCCGCAGGGCGCGGCGCCGACCGCGCCGGCGAACGGCGACTGCTGGACGACCAGCGCCGGCCTCTACTGCCAGATCAACGGCGCCACCCAAGGCCCGTTCAGCGCCGGGGGCGGCTCGGTGTCCACGACGGGCTCTCCGGCCTCGGGCAACCTCGCCAAGTTCTCCGGCGGCGCCTCGATCACCAACGGCGACCTCTCGGGCGACTGCACGACATCGGGCTCGCTGGCGACCATCTGCACCAAGACCAACGGGACCGCGTTCGGCACGTTCGCCACAGCGAACGCCGCGACGCCGCCGGCAATCGGGGGCACGACGCCGGCGGCCGGCAGTTTCACCACGCTTGGGGCGACGGGTCTCATCACGCCGTCGACGACCAACGGCATCAAGGGCACGACCGCGGCCGACAACGCCAATGCGGGCAGTGTTGGCGAGTACGTCTCGTCGAATATCGTGCGCGGCAGCGCCATTGCGCTGACGAGCAACACCCCCGCGAACATAACGTCGGTCTCGCTGACGGCTGGCGATTGGGATTGTCGGGGAAACGCGGCTTTCACGAACGGCGCCGGCATCACGCAAGAGATTGGCGCAATCAACACCACCTCAGCGGCGCTCCCGACCAGCCCGGCCGGGGGCGCTGAGGTTCGTATTACGGCAACGATCGCAAGCGCCGACGACAGCATGTGGCCCGCGGGCACTGTCAGGGAGGACATCTCCTCGACCACGACCGTCTTCCTGATCGGTGACGCGACATTCACCGGTTCAGTGAGCGCCTATGGCTTCCTCGGTTGTCGGAGGGTGCGCTGATGTCTCGCCACCGGCTCTGCCGGGCCTGCGGCGCGTTTCACCGCATCGATGAGGCCTGGCCGCTCGCCTGCGCCGGCGATGCGGAGAGCCGGCGCTCGCACCTGGCCGCGCCATCGGTGCGCGCGGACGGCATGACGCCGACCCGCTGCATGGCGGACGGCAAGGTGTACGACTCCAGGAGCCGATACGACGCGAGCGTTCGTCGCGCGGGCTGCGAGATCGTCGGTGATGACCGCGCCGGCTTCGGGCGGCCGCGAACCCCCGCCGACCTCATACCCCCCAACACCGGCGCCGACGTGCGGCGCGCAATCGAGGAACTGCGTTCGCGATGAGCGAAGACCCAATCCCCGCCTCCGAAACCGAGCCATCGCTTCACGAGGCCCTGACGGAAGCGTTCGACTCTGCCGTCTCCAGCAACGCCGGCGAAACGCTCGCCGACGACGTTCGGCCGGCCGAACCCGCCGCCGGTCCCACGCGCGACGAGCGCGGGCGTTTCGCGCGCAGCGAAGAGTCCGTCGACGAACCATCCGACCCCCCGCCCGACGCTGGTCAGGAACCTCCGCGAGAGACCATCCGGCCGCCGGCGTCCTGGAGCGCCACCGCCAAGGCCCGCTTCGCCGCCCTCGACCCCGTCATCCAGCAGGAGGTGCTGAAGCGGGAAAAGGACATCGAAGCCGGCAAGGCCCAGTGGGACCAGAAGGGCGAGCGGCTGAACCGCCTCGATGCGATCCTCGCCCCGCGCCGCGAACGCCTGCGGCTGAACGGCTGGGATGACTCGCAAGCGATCGAGGCTCTGTTCGCGGCGCAAGACCTGCTCGAGCGCGATCCGATGGCCGGCCTCACCTACCTGGCTCGGCAGTACGGCGTCGACCTGTCGCGCCTTGCCCCAGACGACCCGGCGCAAGCGGCCCAGCCGCCCATGCACCCGGCCATCCAGAGACTGGCGCAACAGGTGGGCGCGCTCGAGGGCGCGCTCGCCGCCCAGCAGCGCGCCGCACAGCAGACCGAGGCCGCCAAGCGCGACGCCGAGGTCGCCGCCTTCCGCGCCGACCCGTCGAACCTCTATCTCGACGACGTCGCGGCCGACATGTCGGCGCTGCTTCGCTCCGGCCGCGCGTCGAGCTTGCAGGACGCCTACGACAAGGCCGTCTGGGCCAACCCCGAGACCCGCACCCTCCTCATCAACGAGCGGGAGGACCAGCGGCGGGCGGAAGCCGAACAGGCCCGGCGAGCGAAGGCCACCGCCGCCCGATACGCCTCGGGCTCCATCACCGGCTCGCCGCAACCGGGGTCGTCCCCGGTGGGCGCGGGCCCCGCAGCAACCCTCAGGGACGAGCTGACCCGCGCGTTCAGCGACGTCGCCTGATTTATCAAAGGAATTGAAGGGCATGGCATCGCCCAACCTGAACGAGATCGTCACAACGACGCTCCGCAACCGAAGCGGCCAATTGGCCGACAACGTCACCAACAACAACGCGCTCCTCTCGCGGATGAAGAAGAAGGGCTCGATCAAGCCCGTCTCCGGCGGCCGCACCATCGTGCAGGAGCTCGAGTACGCCCAGAACGGCACCTACCAGCGCTACGCCGGCTATCAGGTGCTGAACATTCAGCCCTCGGACGTGTTCACCGCCGCCGAGTTCGACTGGAAGCAGGTGGCCGTCGCCGTCACCTGGAACGGGCTGGAGATCGACGTCCAGAACACCGGCCAGGAACAGGTCATCGACCTCTTGGAGAGCCGGATCTCGAACGCCGAGAAGACCATGGCCAACAACCTGTCGTTCGACCTCTACTCGAACGGCACGGCCGACGGCGGCCTGCAGGTCGGCGGCCTGCAGCTGCTGGTCGCCGACGCACCCACGTCGGGCGTGGTCGGCGGCATCGACCGGTCGCAATGGCCGTTCTGGCGCAACCAGTCGTTCTCCGGCGTGAACAACGGCGGCGCGGCCGTCTCGGCCGCGAACATCCAGGGCTACATGAACCAGCTCTGGCTCGCCACCAAACGCCAGAACGACGTCACCGACCTGATCATCGCCGACAACGCCTACTTCAACTTCTATTGGTCGAGCCTGCAGGCCATCCAGCGGATCACGGCCACGGACGACGGCGAGGCCGGCTTCCAGACGCTGAAGTACATGGGCGCCGACGTGGTGGCCGACGGCGCGATCGGCGCCGCCTGCCCCGCCAACCACATGTATTTTCTGAACACGGACTACATCAAGTACCGGCCGAGCTCCAAGCGGAACATGGTCCCGCTGGAGACGGTCGCCTCCATCAACCAAGACGCCTCGGTGCGGCTGATCGTCTGGGCCGGGAACCTCACCCTGTCCAACGCCCAGCTGCAGGGCGTGCTGATCGCCTAAGGAGCGAAGAAAATGACTGTCTATCAAGGCGACTTCGGCAAGGGCGTCGCGACCGGCTCCGGCGTTTGGAGCGACCCTGGCGCCAACCCCTGCATCCTCTATGGACCGCAGGTCGCGGCCGGCCTGAGCAGCAATGGAGCCCCGCTGCCCAACTGGCGGCCCGGCATGGTTGTCTCCGGCGACGTCGGCGCGGAGTTCGTCTACGCCAAGCTCGCACTCGCCAGCGTGACCGACCTTCTCCCCGGCCAGGCCTACCAGCTGGACAAGGACTACAACGCAACGCTGCTGACGACCGCCAACTCGGTCTTGAACCAGGAGGTGGTGATCCTGAACGTGTGGGCGCCGCAGACGCCGGTCGGCGCCTATTTCGGCTGGTTCCAGCGGGCGGGACGGGCTTCGGTGCAGGCCGCCGCCGCCTCGGTCGCCACTGGCTTCGGCGAGACCACCGCCACCGCCGGTCAGCTCAAGTTCCCCGCCACGCCAACAGCCGGTCAGAAGTCGGTGTCGCCGACGTCGGGCTATCAGGCGTCGTCCGGGATCACCTTCACCGGCAATACCGCCGCGGGCTCGTCGACGATCACGGGCGTGACCTCGATAAACGACCTGCAGCTTGGCCAGGTGATCACCGGCGCCAACCTGCCGGCGAACGCGATCGTGGCGGCGATCCGGCGAAGTGGCGGGGGTTGGTCGATCGACATCGGCACCAACACGGCAGGGTCCTACCCGGTGCTGCAGAACGCCACCGGCGCGGCGACGGGCACGACGTTCACCGTGACCAGCCACGTCACCGTCAACTTCGATTGGCCGACCCTGAACAAACAGAACTAGCCCCTACCAACCAACCCCGTCATGGCCCGGCTTGTCCGGGCCACCCATGATCACCGTCGAGCGTGAGTGTTCATGGGTCCCCCGCATTCCGCGGCTTAAGCCGCTCCAGCGGGGGATGACGGGATCTGATGACAGGAAATCCCATGAGCGAAACCGACTTCCGTGACCCGAGCGCGCCGCGCGCGCCGGCGATCCCCCGCTTCAAGACCGAGGCCGTACACCTGCCCTATCGGTCGAAGGAGGCCGGTCGCCCGATCTACGAGGACCGCGAGTTCGTCGAGATCCTCATTCCTGGCGATCGCCGCTCCATGGCGGTCGAGCCGGTGAACGACGAGCACAAGGCCCGCTGGCCAAAGGAATACGAGGCCTTCCGCGCCGGCAAGGAGACCCCGCTCACGGGAACGCCGCTGGCCGACTGGCCGAACTCCAGCCTCACCCGCGCACGCGTCGAGGAGCTGGCCTACTTCAACATCCGCACCGTCGAGCACCTGGCGCAGGTCAACGATACCCAGCTCGGCAACCTCGGCATGGGCGCGCGGGCTTTGCGCGAAGCGGCGCGCAAGTTCCTCGAGGTCTCGCTCAGGGGGACCGGGCCGCTCGAGCGGCTTGTCGCCGAGAACCTGAGCCTGAAGGACGAGAACGCGCGGCTGGCCGCCGAGCTCGCCGATACCCGGCTCGCCATCGCCAAGGAGAATACCCATGCCCACGCTTGAACGCCGCATCTCGCTGCGCGGCCCGCGCTTCTGGCGCGACGGCGGCGCGCTGATGTTCGCCCACCAGCTCGACGCCTCGACCCGTGAGGGGCCAAGGCCGGCGACCGACGCCGACAAGGCTGCGTTCCCCGGCGCGCTCGCCCAGGCCGAGGTCGAAACAGACGATGCGCCCGGCGCGCCCGTGCTGGTCGCGCGCGATGCGGCGCCCGACCGGCCGCCGGTGAGGCGCCGCGGGTGAGCCTGCTCAGCGTCATCCAGGCGGTCACCGGCCTGCTCTCGCTGCCGACCCCTGCCGCCGTCGCCGCCTCCACCGACCGGCAGGTGATCCAGCTGATGGCGATCGCCAACGAGGAGGGGATGACGCTCGCGCGCCGCCACGCCTGGCAGGCGCTGACCGAGGAGGCGAGCTTCGTCACGGTGAACGCCAACGTGCAGACGGCGAGCCCGATCCCCGCCGACTTCGACCGCTTCATCCCCAACAGCTTCTTCAACCGCACCACGCGCCGTCCGCTCACCGGCCCCATCTCGCCGCGCGAGTGGCAATGGATCATGGCCCAGCCGGTCTATTCGACCGTCTACCTGGCGTTCCGTGAACGGACGGGCCAGTTTCTGGTCGCGCCCGCGCCCCCGACCGGCCAGGCCGTCTACTACGAATACGTCTCGAAGAACTGGGCGCGCAGCGCCGGCGGGACGCCGCAGAGCGCCTACCTCGCCGACACCGACGCGGCCTTCCTGGACGAGACGCTGATCCAGCTGGGCATCCGCTGGCGGTTCCTGAAGTCCAAGGGGCTCGACTACGCGGAAGACTTCGCGACCTACGAGCTCGCCATCGAGCAAGCCGTCGCCCGCGACGGCGGCGCCTCCATGCTCTCCCTCGCCCCGCAACCCGTCGACCTGAACCGCGTGAACCTCCCCGACGGATCGTTCGGGGTCTGATGATGGCGCGCACTCGAAACACCTCTCCCAAAGGGAGAGGGAGGGGCCCGGAGCGAAGCGACCGGGAGGGTGAGGGGTTACGGCGCTTCAGGCAAACCGGCTTCGCCGTAACCCCTCATCGCCCCCACGCGCTCACGCGCGCGAGTCCCGCCCTTCTCCCTATGGGAGAAGTCGCGTAGCCATGGTCCGCACACCCCAGAAGCCCAACCCGCAGCGCACCCAGACCGTGCTCGCGCGCCAGATTCCGGCGCCGATCGGCGGCTGGGATGCGCAGAGCCCGCTGGCGGCCATGCCGATCCAGAACGCCGTCATCCTCGACAACTGGATCCCGCGCGCCGGCTTCGTCGAGATCCGCCGCGGCTTCGTCCCGCAACAGACCGGCACGCCCGGACCGGTGGAATCGCTGCTGGCCTTCCGCGGCGGATCGGGCGGCGATGTGCTGTTCGCCGCCTCGGCTGGCGAGCTCTACAACGTGACCACGCCGGGCGGAGCGCTCGGCCCGCCGGTCTATTCCGGGCTCGCCAGCAACCGCTGGAACTACACCGCCTACGCCAACGCCGCCGGCGTATGGCTGATTGCGGTGAACGGGACCGACACGCCGATCGGCTACAACGCCGGCGCCTGGGCGCCGCTGCCGGCGATCAGCGGCTCGTCGGGGTCGATCACGCTCAATCCGGCCAGGCTCGCCGCCGTCTCCCCGCACCAGGGCCGCCTGCTGTTCACCGAGGCGGACACGTTGCACGTCTGGTTCCCCGCCGCCGGCGCGGTCGGCGGCGCGATGCAGCTGCTCGACCTCGGCTCGGTGTTCAACAAGGGCGGCCGGCTGATCGGCGTGGCGACCTGGTCGTGGCAGTTCGGCGTCACCGCCGACGAGTACGCCGTCTTCCTGACCGACCAGGGCCAGATCGCCCTCTTCTCCGGCATCGATCCCGGCAACGCCAGCGACTGGACGCTGACCGGCGTCTACGACTTCGGCCCGCCGCTCGGGCCGAAGGCCATGGTCAAGTATGGCGCCGACCTGATCCTGATCACCTCCGACGGCATCATCCCGCTCAGCCAGGCGATCAAGCTCGACCGCGGCCAGGACAACTCGGTCGCCCTGACCGCGATGATCAAGGACGCCTTCGCCCAGGCGGTGCGCGCCTACGCGGGAAACTACGGCTGGCAGGGCATCCTCTATCCGGGGGACACGACCTCCAGCGATCCGGACGCGGACGGCGGCTCGCTCGGCATCTTCAACATCCCGGTGACCACGCTCGGGACCTCGATGCAGTACGTCTCCAACCTCTCGACCGGGGCCTGGTGCCGGTTCCTCGGCATCGACGCCTTCTGCTGGGAGACCGCGAACGGCGCGATCTTCTTTGGCTCGACGAATGGCGTCTACCAGTGGGACGTCGGCGCCAGCGACTCGGGCCAGACCATCACCGCCGACGTGAAGTCGGCCTTCTCCGCCTTCGGCGCGCCGCGGACCAAGCGGTTCACGATGCTCCGTCCCCTGCTCAACACCTCGGCGCTGGTCCAGCCGGCGCTGGAGATGGACGTCGACTACCAGGAGAGCGAGCCCACGGCCGTCCCCACCGTCGTCGCCGCCGGCTCGACCACGCCCACCATCCGCTATGATTGGACGTCCGTCACCGGCATCGGCTACGTCGGCGCCGCGCGCATGCAGGTCGCCCTGCGCGACGACCCCTCGGTCAGCGACGTCGCGACCGACACCAGCCTGACCAACGTGGTCGCGGTGGACCACAGCGACCTGCTCGCCACCTCCCCGGGCCTGCCCTACGACGTCCCCTGCCAGCTCATCGGCTTCGACGTCATGTTCCAGATCGGCGGCCAGCTGTGAGGGCCACGGGGACATGTTCAGTTTTCGCGCGCGGCGCGGCCACCTTCGCTCGACCCGGCCGAAAACTGTACGTGTCCCCGAGGACGCGTCGATGCACCTGATCCTCGATCAATCCCCCGCCGTCGCAGCATGGGTCGCCGCGCGCATCCCGCAGATGGCCGGCGCCGCCGACTTCGGCCCCGCCACCGCGATCGGCGTGGTGAGCGAGGACGGCGACGCGCTGGGCGGCGTCGTCTTCCACAACTACCAGCCCCGCTTCCGCAACATCGAGGTGAGCTTCGCCAGCGAAACGCCGCGCTGGCTCACCCGCAACCTGATCCGCCAGATCCTCGCCTACCCCTTCGACCAGCTCGCCTGCCAGCGCCTCACCGCCATCACCCCGAAGAAAGCCCGCGCCGCCAGAGCCTTCCTCGACCACTTCGGCTTCAAACGCGAGGGCGTGGTGCGGCGGGGGTTTGGCGCCGACGACGCGGTGATCAGCGGGATGCTGAGGCGGGAATGGGAGCAGAGCCGGTGGGCTCGGCGCCAGGCGCGGCTGTCGAGGCTCCAGCCAGGGAGCACGGGCTCGTTAACGCATGTCGGATACCCCCATGAGCCATCGGAGTGATATGAAGTGCGCTCAACCATCGGGGAGCGGCCTGATACCCGACGATCATGGCAAACTAACGGACGAGGACCAGGTCAAGGTCAAAGCGTGGTGGGATGCGCATTGGACCAGGGTGGTCGCCTGTCCGGTGTGCGGATCGACCGATTGGTCGACCGGCTCTCACCTCGTGTCCATCTCACGTATGGCTGCCGATGCGTTCACGCCGGGCACGCTGACCTTTCCACATGTCATGGTGGTATCCGACGTGTGCGGCTACACGCTATTTTTCAATGCAACGATGATGGGGATTGGCACCCCGTACGATCCGAATCTCGACCCTACTACTCGCCGGCTGCTTGGGAGCCCAGCCGATGGCTAGCGGTCAACCCAGGCTCGGTGCCCCCATTCCGGCTGGCGCGACGGTCCGCCCGCTGTACATGGGGCGTAGCGTGATGACGTACCCCGTCCATGAGCTGGAAATGAACATGATCGGGACGCTAAACGCCCAGACCACTCTGTTCTCGTCTTTCGCGACGCTGGCGCTCGGTTATGCTGGCAGCATCTGGATCAACGCCGCGTTTTACACAAGCCTCACTCCGATGGGGATGCTCGCCGCGCGCTACATTGCCCCGTTGATGGGATGCCTGGCGGCCGTCTTTGCTCTGCTCGCCCTCTTCTCTTGGAGTAAACGGCGTGACCTTTGGGCGCAGATCAAACGCCAGTCCGCGCCGATGGAAACGGAAATGACGGCCGCGTCAGTGGCCGTCTCAGCGTCGCGGGCGAAACCCTAGACTGTTTCGACTTAGCCGGCGTCCGGCGCCTTCGCCACGACGATCTCCCGACGCCCTGCGAGCGCTTGGCGAGCAGCGCGGTCGGCCACTTCCCGTTGTGACGCGAGTGGATGCGGAGCCGGGGGGGGGGCACCGCGGCGCCGAACAAGAGTTGACTTCCGGGGTAGGCTTGAAGCGAGCGGCAGCGCGCGTAAGTTGTCCCGGTTCAGCTCCCAATCTGTGCGAGAAAGAGATGCCGCCGCCTGATGGTTTTCGGTCGATAACGCTTTCCAGCTACAAGTCTATCGGCCCGGAGGGGATTGTATTAGAGCGTATATGCCCCATAAACATTATCATTGGCCGCAACAATGCGGGTAAGTCGGCCGCGCTAGAGCTATTCGAATACCTATTCACTGGCGAGCCACCGCCTGCACCGCTTAGTCGCCAGGGCGCAGCGACGTCCATTGTCTACTCGGCGAGCTTCCCCGCGGACTTGGCGCAGCAACGTTTCCCTCGAAATACCTCCGGGGGCTGGCTTGATGGGAATCACTGGGAGAGCTTCGGCCAATACGTCGCCAATGCCGACATGGAACTGGAAGTGCTAGCCAAAGGTGCTCTACGGTTCGTCAGTCTTCAGCTTGATCCGCACATCGCAAGGTTTCGCGATCGAAGCGGATTCCGCGAAGCAGTCGCAAACGCGGCGCAGTCCGCTCCAAATCCCTTCATTGGACGGCGGGTTGCGCGGCTGGCCTCAGAGCGAGACATTCGGCCTGAGCCTATGCAGAACACGATTTCGGTGCAGTCAAACGGCAACGGAGCGACAAGTTCGATAGCAAGAATCATAAATCATCGGGACTACAATAGCAAGATTGTAGAGGACGATTTTCTCTATATTCTGAACTCGGTATTTAATCCTGAGGCAAACTTCACTGACATAGTTGTTCAGAGCGATAACAGTAACTTCTGGGAAGTATATCTCGAGGAGGAGAGCAAGGGTAGAATAGCGCTCTCCCACAGCGGCAGCGGGATAAAGACGATTATACTTGTCGCTCTCCTCGTGGATACTCTGCCAAGAATTGAAGGATCGGGCCTAGACAGAACAGTATTTATGTTCGAGGAGCTCGAAAATAACCTTCACCCGGCGCTCCAGAGGAAATTATTTTCTTATGTAAGAGACGTGATTTCCAGGAGCGGAGCGACGGTATTCGTCACGACGCATTCCAGCGTGGTGATTGACATGTTTAGCAAAGATCCCCTGGCTCAGATCATTCATCTCGCGGGCGGCGCGGCCGGAGCGACTGGGCGTATTGCACGCACCTATATCGAACATCGGGGTGTCCTCGATGACCTCGACGTTAGAGCAAGCGACCTGCTTCAGAGTAACTGCGTAGTATGGTTGGAGGGTCCATCGGACCGCACATACATCAACCGTTTCATAGAACTCGTGACAGATGGGCGAGTGCGCGAAGGCGTCCACTATCAATGCGTGTTCTATGGCGGGAAGTTGCTGGCCCACTTGACTGCTGAAGCTCCGGAGACGGATGACTTGGCTGCCGTTGCGATACTCCGCGTGAACAGGAACGCGATACTGGTAATGGATAGCGATCGCGAGAACGCCGACGATGAACTCAACGCCGCCAAGCGGCGGATCATTGACGAAATGGAGCGCGTGGAGGGCCGCTGCTGGGTTACCTCGGGTCGCGAGATCGAGAACTACCTTCCCGGCGCAGCGTTGGCGCAACTCGACCAGCGGCTGGTGGAGGGTCCGAAGCCTTATGAAAGGATGCACGCGTTCCTAACTCGGCGACTGGGCAAGGTTGAAGCAGATCGTTTGCTTGCTCGAAAGGCCGCCTTTGCTGAGCAGGTCGCTCCCCTGGTGGAGAAGGCCGACATACTTGCCGACGCGCAGCTGAGCTCCGAGTTGAAAGGCTGCATAGAGCAAATCGAGCTCTGGAACGGCATCGGACCCGCTGCGTCTTAGATCAGACGCCCGGCAACGCCGGCTCGCTGCACCAGGATGACGCTCAGCCAATCCCTGAGCGCGCTCCAGCCGCGGTATCCTTCTCTCATCGAAACCGCCGAGAGCCCGTATGTCCAACCATCATCGCCGAGACGTCAGCCGATTGATCCGTTCGGACAGCGCAGCCCACTCGCGCGTGCGACGCGCACCCCTCATCCCCACAATAACCGTGCTCCAAGCGAACCCGTCGACGGCGCTTGGCGCGGTGGAGCTAATCTAATGTCACTCGAAAACGAATCCTCGAACCTGCAATCCGGCGACGTCGTGCGGCTGAAGTCCGGCGGATCGTCGATGACGGCCGAGAGGGTCGTCGACACTGTCGAGCAGCCCTATGCGCGCTGCGCATGGGAGGACAGGCGGGGTGTGGTCCAAATCAGGTACTTCACCCTGGCCGCGCTCCAACTGGCGAGCCCGGACGACAACAAGTAGTCCAACGTGTGGAATTGCCCACAGGCAAGGATGGTCAGCGCTTCTTTAAGCACCACCAACACCACCAACACCACCATCGCTACCTAAGACCTGTTGACCATCCTTCCCTGTGGGCAATGCGCGCCGGCCGAACGCCGAGCTTAAGTCCCCACCCTTTTGCCACCACGCCGAGGCGAAGCCGCCGGCGAGCGCGCCCGCGCGCCTCGCGGCCGCAACCAACGACGAATCGAGACATGCAACATGAGCTCACCGTTTGACGCCGCTAACGAGCCGCCAGGCCTGGACGACCCAAGTGCAACCGAGATCGCCGACACTCTGCGAGGCACGTTCCAGACCGCGATCGACCTGATGGGCGGGGCGCCGGCGCTTGCCAACTGGGGCCTGGCCAATTCGCCCCAGTTCTTCGCCGCGTTCGCCAAGCTGCTTCCGGGCGGCGCGGCGGACGCGACCCCGTATGCCTATGTGAGCGACGTTCCAGTCCCCCGGCAGCTAACCGTGGAGGAGTGGAAGGCGGACGTGAACGACTGGCTGCGGCAGCAGGGCCAACCGCCGGTGAGCTACGGCGGCGCCACCCCGCTTGACCCGCCCCTCACCCCGGAGCCGAGCGAGGAGGAGTGGATCCGACAGACCGCCGAACTGCGGGAGCAGCCGAAGCGCACCGCTCCCGCCTGGTGATGTCGAAGGAAGGCCCTGAGCCGGTGGGCGGCCGGCGGGAGCGCCGCTCCGCCCTAAGGCATGCCAGACGTCGGACCGCGCGCGCCGGGCGGGTGGCCGGGTTGGGGTGGACGCCCGGCGGTGTCGCCCTGGCTCGTCTGGCTGGAGCTCTCGTCGTCGCTCCCGCGGTTCGGCTGGTTTACCGGCGTCGCCGCAACCCCGATGCCCTGCAGCACGTCGCCCGAGAGCACCGACCCGGACAGCACCGAGCCCGCCGCCGGGGCGCTCGTGTCGCCCTTGTCGCCGGTGTTGGGCTGGCTGGGCGCCGGCGTCTCGTCGCCGCCGCGCTCTTCGGCGTCGAGCTCGCTGAGGAGTTTGGCGTGTTTGCGCTTTCGCTCGTCGGCCCGGCGCTTCAAGGCGTCCTCGACGATCGCCTGACGCTCCCAGTCGGTCTTCGCCGCCGCAGCTTGCATCTGCCAACCGTAGTTCTCGGTGTCGGGCACTTTGAAGAAGATGTCCTCGTAGTCGGAGACGCGGTTCAAGAAGCGTTGGGTCGCTCGGCCCAGATCCTCCCTGGCGGCGTCGATCGCGGCCGTGTCGTTGGGGCTCAGAGCCTGCGTGGTCTGCAGCGTCACCTTGGCCTGGGCCATCTCATGGCGAGCGCCCTTCAGCTGGTCGCGCATGTCCTTCTTGGACTGCGGGCGAGGAAAAAACGCCGTGGGCGTGAGTCCGACCCGCGTCGTGATCGGGTCTTCCGCCTTGGCGATAGCTTGGTCGCGCGCCCGTCTGGCCCGATCCTTGGCGTCCGCCTTGGTCTTGTCTGTCGGATCGGTGTCCGAGGCGTGTTCCGCATCCTGCTCCGCCCGCTCGGCTGCGACGACCTGCGGATCGAGCGCCGCCTCGCCGGCTTCCGCGTCGTTAAACGCCCTCGTGGCGTCGTTGACCGTCTGCAAGGCGTCGGTGACCTGCTGCTGCGTCCCCTTGACGGCGGCGTCGCCGAGCAGGCGCCGCGCGCGCTTCAGGGTCTTCGCGGCTGCGTCGGTCTTGGCGCGCGCGCCCTTCACCGCATCGCCCTGAGCGGTCGTCGAGCTGTCGGTCTGCGCATGCGACGGCGAGAGAAGACCGCCCGCGGCGAGCAAGGCGATCGCCGCCCACACGCAAGCAAGTGGGCGTCCGCGCCCATGGGGCATGTCGCGCTCCCTGCCGACCTGCAGCCGGCTCGACCATAGCATGCCGCGGCTCGGACTCGCCATCGGAACGGGCGTCGCACGGGTTGACGCCCCCTCCCCGCGCGCGCCAGAACCCGCCGCTCCGCCGGATCGGGCGGCGACAGGGTGCGGCGATGGCGGCGCGGCAGGCCGTTCTGGGGATGGACCAGGGCGGCTTCTTCTACGGAACGACGAAGGTGTTCACCGGGGTGAGCTTCCTGCTCGACGGCGCGCGCACGGCGCTGGTCGGCGAAAACGGCGTCGGCAAGTCCACGCTACTCAAGTGCCTCTCGGGCGAGCTGGAGCTCGACCGCGGGACACTGGTCAAGTCGCGGGGCTTGCGCGTCGGCGCGCTGGCGCAGGAGACGCCTGAGGGGTTGGACGGGCTTTCCGTCCGCCACGTGCTCGGCCGCTCGCTGGCCAAGATCGGCGCCGGCGACGAGGACTGGCGGATCGACGTCCTGCTGGACGAGATCGGCCTTGCGCCCACCATGGCGGACGAGACGTTCGGCGCGCTTTCCGGCGGGTGGAAGCGGCTGATCCTGATCGCCGGCGCGGCCAGGCTCGAGGAGCCGGACATCCTGGTCCTCGACGAGCCGACCAACCACCTGGACCTGGCCAATATCGCGACGCTCGAGCGCTGGCTGACCGTCACGTTCAAGATCCCGATGCTGATCGTCAGCCACGACCGCGCCTTCCTCAACCGGGTGACGGAACGGACGCTGTTCCTGCGCGCCGACGGCATGCACGCGTTCAGGACGCCGTTCAGCCAGGCGCGGGAGGAGCTGCTGCGCCGCGATGCGGCGGCGGCCCAGGCGCGGCGACTGGAGGAGAAGGAGGTCAAGCGCCTGCAAGCTGCGGCCGCCCGCTACAAGGTCTGGGCGGTCAAGAACCCCGAGCTCAACAAGCGCAAGAACGCCATCGAGACCCGCGTCGCCCACATCGAGGCGAAGAAAACCTTAGTCTATCAAGCGCGCGAGCGGCGGCTGGAGCTGGCCGACGCCGACATCGAGGCCAAGGTGGCGCTGCGCATCCAGGGGCTCGATGTCGCCACGCCGGACGGCGCGCGCAAGCTGATCGGCATCGATCGCTTCGCCATCGCGGCCGGCGACAAGGTGGCGCTCCTCGGCGTCAACGGGGCCGGCAAGTCGACGTTCCTGACCGCGCTCGCCGCCGCGTACGATCCGAAGCAGCAGCACTATGACAGCCTGGCCGCCGTACGGTTCAACCCGGCGACACGGCTGGTCTACTTCGACCAGGCGATGAGCGACCTGCCGCTGGAGGAGTCGATCGTCGGGTATCTGACGTCCGTGGACGGAGCGACGCACAAGGACGCCGCGCGATTGCTGGCGCAGGCGGGGTTCGCCTTCCGCCGCATCGAGGATCCGATTCTACTGCTGAGCCCCGGCGAGCGCGCCAGGCTGGCGTTCCTGCGCATGAAGCTCCTGAACCCCAACTTCTACCTCTTGGACGAGCCCACCAACCACCTGGACATCGAGGGTCAGGAGGCGTTGGAGGCGGAGCTGGAGGAGACCGACGTCTCGTGCCTGTTCGTCAGCCACGACCGTTATTTCACCCGCGTCGCCGCCACCCGATTTGTCGAGATCCGCAAGGGCCGGCTCGTCGAGATCGACGACCCCGACGCCTTCTTCGAGACACAGGAATGACCGGCGGCTCGCGCGCTTGACACCTCACGCGCCCGGGCGTGACCTCGCCAAGGGCGCGGCGCGCAAGCGCCGACCCCGCGGCGCGCCTTCGGGACCGCTCGCGCATCAAAGGGGAGGACATTGCGATGCCGGACACACCGGCGCCGGCGGCCAATCCGGCCGCGCTGGGGCTTGTTGGATTTGGGATGACGACCGTGCTGTTGAGCCTGACCAACGCCGGCGTGCTGCCGGCGGGCGGCGAGGCGGTCGTCATACCGCTGGCGCTGACCTACGGGGGGCTGATCCAGATCATCGCCGGCCTCCTGGAATTTCGCATGGGCAACACGTTTGGGATGACGGCGTTCCTTAGCTACGGCGCCTTCTGGTGGTGGTTCGCGCTCCTGGGCATCCTGGCCAAGCTCGGCCTGATCGAGCTGAGCGGCGCCGGGCCAACCGTCGGGGTAGCGCTGATCCTGTGGGGGGTGCTGACGCTCTACCTGACCGTCTCGGCCTACCGCATCTCCTGGCTGCTGTTCGCGGTCTTCATGACGCTGTGGGTCACCCTCCTGCTGCTTGGCCTGGGGGCGGCGATGAAGGCGCCGGCGCTGCACCAGGCGGGCGGGTATCTGGGCGTCGTGTGCGGGGCGCTCGCCATGTACGGAAGCTTCGCCATCACCGCCAACAGCGTGTTTGGACGCGTGGTCGCGCCCCTCGGATCGCGTTCCTAGGGCCCTCGAGCCGGCGCGACGCCGGCGGATCAGTGATAGCGGAACGATCCAGCCCGCGGCGTGAAGTGGGCGACGATGCGGTCGCCGTCGAGCACGATCATCCGCAGCGGATAGTCGATCTGCCCCGCGTGGTCGATCGCCTGGTCGTCATTGTCGCCGTCGAACAGCAGCTGCTCGACCGGTAGGTCGCGTTCGTCGTGGAGCGTGACTTCGTAGAGCGCCATGGCTGTCCTGTTAGCGCGAAAGAGGCTGCCTAGCCTTGATCTCGCGCAACGCCCCCCTTGCGCCGCCGTCTGCCGCGTTGTCGCACCCCGGGGCGCGCGCCGCGCACAGGTCCGTAACGCCAGTCACCAGCCGTGCGTCCGCTGACCGATCATCGACGGGCATAACGCTACCGCAACCTTCGTGGAGCGACATGATGTCTCAGTCGCTCAAGCTTCGCCGGCGAATTGTCTTGCTGAACGGGTCCATCTTCTTCAAGCATCCCGCCGTTCTGCCAGCGTCGCCGGGGGGCGGCGCGACACGGGGGCGGTCGTGGCGACCAGGGGCAAGCGCGGAGGCGACGCTCCGCCGAAAGGCGCAGCAACGAAGCGTAAGCACACGCCCGGCGCCGCGGCGGCGGCAAAGGCGCGCTCGTCCTTGACCCAGCCTCCCGCACCTCCGGAGCGAGCGCCACGCCGGCGGCGAGGCCCCGATTGGGCCCGAGTGGGCCTGCTCGGCCGTGGGGCGTTCGCGCTCGACCGCACGAGCGTCCTCTTTATCGGCATGGCGGTGGGCGTAACCATCGGACTTGCCTACACCGCCGGCCACTCGGTGAACGCATCGACCTCGCCCCGGGCGCAGATCGTCACCAACGTCGGTCGCGGCGCCGCGACAGGCGGCGGCATGCTCGCCGCCCAGGCGCCCGATTGCGCCGCGCCGTTCAGCCCCCGGCTGCTCAAGACCATCTCAACCGGTCAGCCGATCACTGTCGGCGTGTTCGGCGACAGCTTCGGCGAGGGGATCTGGGCGGCGCTCTATTGGACCCTGCCGAAGGACGAGCACTATCAGGTCGTGAAGTTCGCTCAGCGCTCGACTGGGTTCACACGTTATCAGCAGCTGAACGTCGAGGACGCGGCCGCCCAGGACCTCGCAACCCAGCCGGTCGACATCGCCGTCATCAGCTTCGGGGCCAACGACACCCAGGGAATCGTCGACGGCGGGCACGTCTACCCCCTACTCAGCCCAGGCTGGAAGGAGGCCTATGGCCGGCGCGTCGCCCGGTTCGTCGCCCTGCTGCGCAGCCAGGGCGCGATGGTCTACTGGGTCGGCCTGCCCAAGATGCGCAACCCCGACTTCGACGGCCAAATCCAGGCCATGAATGAGTTCTACGCAGGCCAGATGGCCGCGCTCGATGTCCCCTTCATGCCGACCGAAGCGCTCTCGGTCGATCAATGGGGGCAGTTCAACACCTACCTGTACGACCCGAAAGAGCACAAAGACGTGCTGATGCGCGCCAACGACGGGATCCACATGTCGATCCCTGGCTATGAGCGCATCACCGGGCCGCTGGTCGACCGCATCAAGTCTTATGTGGCGCGCTCGCGCGAACTCGCCGCCGACGAATCAGCCGACAATCACCAGCTCGCCTCCAATGACGGGCATGGTTCATGAGTCTTGCCGCTGTGGCGGCCGCCACCTCGCTAGCGTTCTCGGCCGCGGCCGACGCGACGTGCGTCCGCGCGCTGTGCGGCGTTGAGGCGTTGGCGCCGGTCTTCGCCAAACTGGCCGAGCAGCCGACGGGCGCTGGCCATACCGTCCACATCTTGCAGATCGGCGACAGCCACAGCGCCGGCGACTCGATCACCGGGCCCTGGCGCGCCGCGCTGCAGGCCCGATACGGCTCGGGAGGCCGTGGCGTCTTGCCGCCGGGCAAGCCGTTCGATGGCTTCCTGCCGCACGGCGTGCACGTCGACCAATCGCCGGGATGGGTGGCCGAGAACACCTTTCGGACACCGCTCGAGTCGACTGACGCCTTTGGCGTTTCCGGCTTCAGGCTCACGGCGTCGACGCCAGGGGCCGAGATCATGCTGACAGCCGAGCCGCAGGAGGCGTTTCGCCGGTTGGTCGTGTGCGCAGAGAAGGCGCCCGGCGCCGGCGGCTACACCGTGACACTTGGCGGCGCCGCCACGCACATCTCGCTCGACGACCCCGAGCGTCACGTGGACTGTGATGATTTCAGCGCGCCGACTCCGCAGGCCCAGGCCGTGCTGATCACCGATTCCGGGCCTGTGACGCTGACGTCTTGGGGTAGTTTCAGCGGGGCTGGCGGCGTTGCGGTCTCCAACCTCGGCGTCGTGAGCGCCGAACTTAAGCATTTCGCGCGCACCAGCGACCAGGCGCTCAGCGAGGAGTTCAGCGCCTACCAGCCCGACCTGATCGTGCTTGAGTTCGGCACCAACGACGGCTTCGTCAGTCACTTCAGCGCCGCGACGTTCGAAGAACGTCTGCGCGAGCAGATTCGCCGGGTCCGTCGGCTGGCGGGCGATGTCCCTGTGCTGTTGATCGGCGCTCCTGACGCGGAGACCAAACGGGCCGATTTGAAGAACAACGAGGACGACTTTGCGCCGATGCCGCCGCGCACGAGCACGCCGCCCGGCGCACTGCTGCCGGATCTCTCCGCGGCCGCGCCACAGGACCAGGAGAGTCCCGACGAAGCCATGATCGCCGAGCTTGCACAGCGCGCAGAAGCCGAGACGGGCCGCCACCCCGAGCAGACGGCGTACTGGTTCTCGCCACCTGCTCTCGCGCAGGTGCGCGCCATCGAGCGGCGCGTGGCGCTGGAAGCGGGCGCAGCGTTTTGGGACTGGGGGGGCAGCATGGGTGGGCCTGGCGCGGCCGACCGCTGGGCGAACGCAACACCACCGCTGACCCGCGCCGACCACGTGCACACAACAACGGCGGGCGGAGCCGAGGTCGCCGCGATGCTCGAGGCCGACTTCGAGCGGGCGTTCGCCGCCTACAAAGCCAGTCGCTAGCCCGGCGCGCGAAGGGGGAATCCAGGGCCAGTCGAATGCTCTTCCCGACGCTGACCTTCGGCCTCTTCTTCCTCGCCCTCTTCGCGCTCGCCTGGATCGTACGCACCCCCAACGAGTGGCGGAAGATCATCCTGCTCGTCGCGAGCTGGATCTTCTACGGCGCCTGGGACTGGCGCTTCGTGACGCTCCTGATCGCGTCCGGGGTGCTGAACTGGTTCACCGCCCGCGAGATCCAGCGCACGCCGGATCCGAGGCGCCGGCGGATGTTGCTGACCGGCGGGGTGGTCGCCAACCTGACCATCCTCGGCGTCTTCAAATATTACGGGTTCTTCTTCGATCAGGTGTCGGAAGGCCTGCGCCTGCTGGGGTGGGCTCGGGACCTGCCGGTGATCCAGGTCATCCTGCCGGTCGGCGTGTCATTCTTCACCTTCCAGGGCATGAGCTACCTGATCGACGTCTCGCGCGGCCGGCTCAAGCCGGCCAGCCTGCTCAACGTCACGCTCCTGATGAGCTTCTTCGCCCACCTCATCGCCGGCCCAATCGTGCGCGGCGCCGACCTGATTCCACAGTTCGAGCGGGGACCGCAGCTCAGTCGCGAGGCGGCGGCTCTGGGCGTGCTCATGATCATCTGGGGCCTGTTCAAGAAGGCGGTGCTCGCCTCGGAGCTCGCGACGGGCCTGGTCGATCCGGTCTTCTTCGATCCCAGCGCGCATTCCGCGATCGACCTGATCGCCGCGACCTATGGCTACGCGGTGCAGATCTACGCGGACTTCTCGGCCTATTCCGACATGGCGATCGGGCTGGCCGCACTGCTCGGCTACCGCTTTCCCCGCAACTTTGACCAACCGTACCGGTCGATCAGCCTGCAGGAGTTCTGGCGCCGCTGGCACATCAGCCTGTCCAGCTGGCTACGGGACTACCTCTACATCCCGCTCGGCGGCTCGCGCGGCGGCTTTTGGGCCACGTGCCGGAACGTGATGATCACCATGGTCCTGGGCGGGCTTTGGCACGGTGCGGCCTGGAAGTTCGCCACCTGGGGCGCCCTGCATGGGACCGTACTCTGCATCGAGCGGATCTGGATCCGGTTCAAGCCGGCGTTCCTCCCCTCCGCGCCGAGGATCATCGGCCTTGTCGTTACGTTCCACATCGTCTGCCTGGCATGGATCTTCTTCCGCGCCGACAGCTTCGCGACGGCAATCAGCTTCATCCAGGGTTTCGGCCGCTGGGACGACTCTGCGCTCGCCTTCACACCGATGGCGCTCGGACTGATCGTCTTTGGCCTCGCTTTGCATGCGAGCCCACCGCGCCTGATCGAGGGGGTCGCCGCCCGCCTCGCTCGACTTCCGGCGTTGGCCTTTGGGCTTTCGGCCGGTGCGCTCATCCTGTTCATCGACGCGCTTCGCCCCGAGGGCGTGCAAGCCTTCATCTACTACCAGTTCTAGGAACCGAGCCTGTGACCGACAGCCCGATCCCGGCGCCCGACGATCCCGACGACCGGATCGCCCGCGCCCGCGCCGTGCGCTGGACCTCGACCGTGATCGCCACCGCCGCGCTGTTCCTCTTCTTGTTCAACGCCGCCGCGCTCAAGAACTGGGCGGCGTCGCTGACGCCGAATGATGTCACCGTCGCGGCGGAAAGCCTGGCCGCTGAGTGGCAGACGATGACAGCGCGGGTCGGCCTGACCGCGCCGCGCACCGTCGTCCACGACGCGTGGGCGAACGGCCGCGCGCTCACCTTCCCGCAGAAGTCAGGCCGCACCGGCGCCGACGAGCCGCCGCCGCAATAGAGCGCTAGGGCGCTGTCCAGCTCATCTTCGTCCGGTCGCGCGCCGGGAGCCGGCGGTCGGGGTCGAGCACGGCGCTCTTGATCGGCTGGGTCGAGTCTAGCGCGAAGCTGTGCGCACCCGACTGGATCCAGGTCTCGGCCGGCATGCGGATGTCACGCGTCGATTCATCCGCGAAGACGACCCTGAGCGTCGCCGGCGCGACCAGCTGGCCCATATTGGCGACGTCGATCTTCGCTCCCTTGGCTGGGTCGCCGCCTTCGTAGCTGACGTCCGTGATCGCCATGTCGAGCGGCCACCGTTCGAAGAACCAGCCGCGCCAGAACCAGTCGAGATCCTCTCCGCCTTCGCTCGCCATCTCGCGGAAGAAGTCGGAGGGCGTGGGGTGCTTGTAGGCCCAGTCGCGGATGAATTTGCGGAAGGCCGGATCGAACCGATCGGGCCCTAAGATGTCCTCGCGCAGCAGGACGAGCCCATAGGCGGTCTTGAAGTAGCTGATCGGGTGGCCATAGCGCGGTGGCATGGCGTCGGCGCGGATCATGATCGGCGGGGCGGCCGGGTCGGCGATCAAGGCGGCGATCTGGTCGGCCGGCGCGCCTGGCCCCGGCGCAAACTCCGCATCGCGCTTCGGCCCATAGACCCCGTCTTGGAAGGCGTCGGACTCGTAGGTGTCGATGAAGGTGTTCAGCCCTTCGTCCATCCACTGCCAACGCCGCTCGTCGGTGCCGACAACCATCGGGAAGTAGGTGTGCCCGATCTCGTGGACGGTCAGGTAGAAGAGGTTCTTGCCCTTGTCGTTCATGCTGTCGAAGAGCAGCGCCGGGTACTCCATCCCGCCAACCGGCCCGCCGACGTTGATGGCGTTCGGCCAGGGGTAGGGATACCAGCGGCGGGAGAACTCCTCGACGGCGAACTTCAGGTACTCGGTCGAGCGGCCCCAGGCGCCGTCGCCGCCGTTCTCGGCTGGATAGACCGACTGGGCCAGCGCCGTTTTGCCATCCGGAAGGTTGGCACGGGCCGCGTCCCAGACAAACGCGCGCGAGGCGGCGAACGAGACGTCGCGCGTGCGGTCCATATGAAAGCGCCAGGTCTTCGTCCCGCTCGCCGGCGGCGTCGCCACGACCTCGTCTGCGGTGCGGATCATCACCGTCTTGTCGCTCGCCCGCGCCTGGGCGAGGCGTGCGCGCTCGAGCGGCGTCAGCACCTCGGCGGGGTTCATCAGCTCGCCCGAGCCGGCGACGATCATGTCGGCGGGCACTGTCACCGCGTAGTCGAAGGTCCCGTACTCCAGGTAGAACTCCTGCCCCAGGTAGGGCAGCGTGTCCCAGCCGCGGACGTCGTCAAAGACCTCCATGCGCGGATACCACTGGGCGATGTCGAAGACGTCGCCGCTCTTGGTCGGCGTCCAGGCAGTCCGGCCGCCGAAGACACCCGGCACGGCGTAGTGCCAACGGATGCGGAGGCGGGTCTTGGCCCCGTGGCGCATCGTGGCCGGCAGACGCACCTGAAGGCGCGTGTCGCTCACCAGATAAGGCGCGGCGACGAACCGGCCGCCCTGCTCGACCTCGACGGCGTCCAGCACGTCGCCATCGGTGAACTGGGCGCGGCGGAAGCCGCCGCCGACCGCGGCCGAGCGTGCGTCCTTGCGATAGATATTCTGGTCGAGCTGCAGCCAGAGGACGTCGAGCGCGTCGGGGCTGTTGTTGGCGTAGGTGATCACCTCCTCGCCCGACAGCAACTTGTTCGCCGCGTCGAGGGTCGCCTTGATCTGGTAGTCCGCCTCGTTTTGCCAGTAGTCCGGGCCTGGCGCGCCGTCGGCCGAGCGATACGCGTTCGGCGGATCGGGCAGGCTCAGCGGCGCGAAGGTCTCCAGCGGATTGTAAGGGTTCGCCAGTGGCTCAGCGGCGCGCGAGGCGCCGGCAAGCGCGACCGCGCCAACTGCGGCGAGAACGAGCGGATAGCGCATGGCGAAACCCCGGTTCGACGAGACGTCCTCGGCTTAGCTTAGTGACGCAAGCCGGCTCTTTCAAAGGCTTGCCGAGTGCCCTCGCCGCCCCTTATGCGTTAGAGTCGGTCGTCCGACTGAGCGCTGCAATTCAGCATTGAGCATGGGAGATTTCAATGATCGACGTCTACTTCTGGCCAACCGGCAACGGCAAGAAGGTCATCATCCAGCTTGAGGAGTGCGGCCTCCCCTACAAGATCAAGCCGGTCAACATCGGCCGGGGCGACCAGTTCGAAGCGGACTTCCTGAAGATCGCCCCCAACAACCGCATGCCGGCGATCGTCGACAACGACCCGCTCGGCGGCGGCGAGCCGATCTCCATCTTCGAGTCGGGCGCCATCATGATGTACGTCGCGGAAAAGACGGGGAAATTCTGGCCCCAGGCGCCGCACAAGAAATACGAAGTCGCCCAGTGGATGTTCTGGCAGACCGGCAACCAAGGGCCAAAGCTCGGCGAGCAGGGCCACTTTCGCCGCGCGGCGATGAACGAGGCAAACGGCGACCTGAAATACGCAGTCAAGCGGTTCGATGACGAGGCGCACCGCCTCTACGGTGTGATGAATCTCGGCCTGCATAACAAGGAGTGGCTGGCCGCCGGCGAGTACACGATCGCCGACATGATCTGCTACCCCTGGATGACCGCATCGCAGATGCGCGGCATCGACCTAGACGAGTTCCCGAACGTGAAGCGCTGGCTGGATGCTGTCGGCGAGCGACCGGCTGTCAAGAAGGCGATGGCGCTCGGGCCGGAGTTCCGCGAGGACCCGGAGTCGATCACGCCCGAAGAGCGCGCTCGCCGCGCCGGCATCATGGCCAACCAGCGCGCCCAGCCGATCCCGGAAGCCTGGAAGAGCGCCGCGGCGTAGATGTCCTTGCGTTAACTTGCATTTCCGCGCCGGACGAGTCTGATCGATGGCGGGGCGGAGCAGTTTTCCGGAGCGTTTGCAGTGACCGACAACGCAAGTCTCGCGCGGACGCGGCGGCTCAGCCTGCCGACCATCCTGACGTTCTCAATCGTGACCATTCCGGTCAGCGCGCTCGGCATCGCCCTCGGCATCTATCTACCCCGCTACTTCGCGAGCCACCTGGGCGTGCCGCTGGCGGTCGTCGCGGCTGCTTTCACGCTCGTGCGCCTGATCGACATCCCGGTCGATCCGATCCTCGGCGTCTTCATGGACCGCACGCGCACACCCATAGGCCGATATCGCGTTTGGCTTCTGATCGGCGCGCCAATCCTGATGCTGGCCATCTATCAGTTGTTCATGGCCAAGGCTGGCATCGGCGAGACGTACCTCGTCGCCTGGCTGCTCGTGCTCTACTTGGGCACATCGATCTCGGGGCTCTCTCAGGGCGCGTGGTCGGCGACGCTGGCCACCGACTACAACGAACGCTCGCGCTTGTTCGGGATCGTATCGATGGTCGGCGTCGTAGCCACCGTCGCGGTCCTAGCGATCCCAATCATTCCGACCGGGCTCTCCGAAGCGAGCGACGTGCAGGTAATGGGGCTGATTGCGATCGCGCTCATCCCCCTCTGCTTTGGGCTGGTCGCCTGGCGGGTGCACGAGCCGATCTCGGCCGACGTGCACAGTCACCGCTTTCCGCTCTCCGACTACCTAGCGATCGCGTCCAAGCCGGAGATCCTGCGCCTGTTCTTCGCTCAGGCCTGCCTGACCCTCGGTCCGGGCTGGATGAGCGCCCTCTATCTCTTCTTCTTCAAGGACGTGCTTGGCTTCTCCGTTGGCGTCTCGTCCGGCCTGCTCATCCTGTACGTCGCGGCGGCGGTGGTCGGCGCGCCGACCACCGCGTGGATTTCCGCCCGCTTCAGCAAGCACGGAACGTTGTTCGTCACCACCACCGCCTATTCGCTCGGGCTCTGCACGATCTTCTTCTTGCCGCGGGGCCATTTCTTCATCACCGCCCCGGTCATGCTCTGGTGCGGGTTTATGGCGTCGGGCTTTGGGCTACTGATCTCGTCGATGACCGCCGACGTAGGCGACGAGGTCAGGCTGCAGCAGGGGAAGCAACGGATGAGCCTGATCTACTCGGTGATCGGCCTTGCAGGGAAGCTCGCCGGCGCCTTCTCGTTCGCCCTCTCCTTCGGCCTGCTCGCGGCCGTGGGCTACAACGCAAGGGAAGGCGCGCACAACACCGCCGCAGCCATCCAGGGGCTCGAGTACATCTACATCCTCGGCCCGATCGTGTTCGTTATGCTCGGTGGCGCCTGCTTCATCGGCTGGAAGCTCGACGCACGACGCCACGGCGAGATCCGCGCTGCCCTGGATGCTCGCGACGCCGCTGTGCTCGCGCCGGCGGCGGCCGAATGACGGCGAGTCTCGCCGAGCGACTAGGCCACCGGCCCGACGAGCGCGTCCTGATCATCAACTGCGACGACTTCGGCTCGAGTCACTCGGCCAACGTCGCGATCGAACAGGCGGTGCGGACCAGCTTCGCGACCAGCGCGACGCTCATGGTCCCGTGCCCTTGGGCCTATGAAGCCGCGCAGCGCTGTCGCGACCTCGACGTGGGCGTCCACCTGACCTTGACGGCGGAGTACCCCGGCTACCGCTGGCGCTCGCTCACGGGCGGCCGTTCGCTGCACAACGCCCAGGGCTTCATGCCGGCCACGACGCGCGAGGTCTACGCCAACGCCGACGTCGAGGAGGCCCGCGCCGAATGCCGGGCGCAGATCGAGCAGGCGCTGGAGTGGGGCCTCGACGTTACCCACCTCGACAGCCACATGGGCTCGGTGCAGACCGATCCCCGCTTCTACGCCATCTACCTGGACCTCGCTGCTGAGTACGACCTGCCCCTTCGCATGGCCGGCAAGTCCGGCGAACGCGCGATGGGCTTCCCTTGCCGCCAGCCCGCCAGCGACCGCGGCGTTCTCTATCCAGACCACTTCATCTCGCCACCCTGGCCCGAGCCCACTCGGCCGGTTATCGAGCGGTTGCTTCAGAACCTCCGGCCCGGCGTTAGCGAAGTTTATCTGCATCCGGTGCTCGATGGCGCCGAGCTTCGCGCCTACGACCCGGCGAACGGCCACATCCGCGCCGGGGACGATGCGAACTTCAGGGACACCGCTCTACGCCAGATGGTCGAAGACGCCGGCGTGACGCTGATCAGCTACCGGCCCCTGCGCGACCTTCAGCGCGCCGAGGCGGCCGCGATCGGCTGATGCACGAACTCCTCAGCCTCGAACAGCGCGTTCGCCGCGCCCGCCGCAGACTCGGCGAGATCGCCGTCTGGCGCGTGCGCGAAGCCGCCGTCATTGGCGCCTGGAGCTTTGATGGCGTCACGATCGCCACTGGCGACCGCTGGCCGAACGACCGCGGCGTGCACAGTTTCAAGGGCGGGCCGTTCGCGGTCCCGGCCGATTGGCCCCTGGACGCCGCGCGCCTCTCGCTCGACGTCGGCGGCGAGAGCCTGCTCACCATCGCCTACGACGGCGCCGCGCCGCTCACCCTGGGTCTCGACCTGAACCACAACGAGTTCCCGCTCGATGGGCGAAAGGGCCATCTCACCATTGAGGCGGTGGCCAAGAGCCCCTTCGGCCAGGCCGTACCGGACCCCCGCTTTCGCCGCGCCGAGCTCAGGCTGATCGAGATCGAGCTCGACCACTTCACCGCCGCGCTCGGGCCCGTAATCGGTCTGGCCGCCGCGCTTGGCGAGCACGAGCTATCACCGCTGCTTCTCGAGCTCGCCGAGGACGCCATGGCGCGCGTGCGCATGCCGACGCGCACCATCGACGTCGTCGGCCGGGTGAGCCCATTCGCGCAGGGCTATGGCGGCCGCGACGAGGAACCGCGCCACTTCCCCATCGTCCCGTTGGACGATGAAGCGCGCGCGTCGATTGTGCCGGCCCGCGCCTTCCTCACCTCCGGCCTGAAGGGGCTGAAAGAGCGCTTTCCGCCGCATGGCGCGGTCGCCTATGTCGGCCACGCCCATATCGACACCGCCTGGCTTTGGCCGATCGAGGAGACGCGCCGCAAGGTTCGCCGCACCTTCGCGACCGCCGTCGACCTGCTCAAGCGCAACCCCGGCTTCCGCTTCGCCCAGTCGTTCGCCGAGTACTATCGCTACCTCGAGGATGATGACCCAGCGCTGCTCGAGCTCGTCCGCGAGCAGGTCGCGGACGGCGGCTGGGCGCCAACGGGCGGCCTCTGGGTCGAGCCGGACATCAACATGCCGTGCGGCGAGTCCCTGGTTCGCCAGGCGCTCTACGGCCAGCTCCACTTCGAGCGGACGTTCGGCCGGCGGCACACGAACGCGTGGCTGCCCGACACCTTCGGCTTCTCCGCCGGCCCTGCCGCAGATCCTCAAGGGCGCGGGCCTGACAAGCCTCTTCACCATCAAGATCGGCTGGTCGGAAACCAACCACTTCCCCCACACCCGCTTCTGGTGGGAAGGCATCGACGGCTCGCGGGTGCTGGTCCAGCATGTTCAACCGGCCGGAGGACACCTACAACGGCCTGGTCAACCCGGCCTCGCTGCTCCGCGCCTGGCGCAACCACACCGACAAGCGCTGGGCGAGCGAGGTTCTGCAGCCGATCGGCTACGGCGACGGCGGCGGCGGGCCCGACGGCGGAGATGATCGCCTCGCAGAGGATCCTCGCGGACTTCCCGCTGTTGCCGACGACCCGCTTCGCGAG
This sequence comes from uncultured Alphaproteobacteria bacterium, assembly GCA_963794315.1. Classification (GTDB taxonomy): domain Bacteria; phylum Pseudomonadota; class Alphaproteobacteria; order Caulobacterales; family Caulobacteraceae; genus Poindextera. Next base: position 1,316,758 of record CAWCDF010000002.1, on the reverse strand, counting down.
CCCGGAGGCCTACTTCGAGCGCGCCCAGGCCGAAGCTGCAGGTGCGCCGCTGCCGATCTGGGCGGGCGAGCTTTATCTCGAATACCACCGCGGCGTCCTGACCAGCCAGGGTCGCACCAAGCGCCTGCACCGCCAGGCCGAGCGAGGGCTGGTCGCCGCCGAGGCGCTCGCCGGGTTCAACGCTCTGCTTGGCGGCCCGCAGCCAACCTCGCTCGCCGAGCACTGGCGGCTGCTGATGATCAACCAGTTCCACGACATCCTGCCGGGCTCGCAGCATCACCGACGTCTACGTCCGCACCGAACGCGAACTCGGCGAGGTCGTCAGTATGGCCGAGCGGGCGGCGGAAGCCGCCCTCAGAGAGATCGCGAACCGCCTGGGCGCCGGCGCGGCCGGCGCAGCCCCGGCCTCGCTCATCGTCAATCCGGACCTGAATGAACGCCCAGTGCGTCTCGAGAGCGCCGCAGCCTTTGCCAGGCGGCCAGGCGGCCGAGGACGGCTACGTGCTCGCATCGGACACACGCGTCCCGACGCTCGGCGTGCTCACCGGCCGGCCGACACCGGCGATCGGCGTTTCGGTCACGGCGCGCGCGCTCGAGAACGCCTTCCTGCGCGTGGAGGTTGGCGATGACGGCTCACTAACGAGGGTGTTCGACAAGCGCGCCGGTCGCGAGGTGCTGGCCGGGCGCGGCAACCAGATCTGGGCCTATCACGACCAGCCGCGCGACTACGACGCCTGGGACGTCGAAGGCGACTACCAGCGCTCCGGCCGCGAGATCATCGCCGAGGCGATCGAGGTCGTTGAGAAGGGCCCCCAGCGCGGGGCGCTCCGCACTACCCGCCGCGTCAACAACTCCACGATCGTCCAGTCCGTACGGCTCTGGGCCAACTCAGCGCGCATCGACTTCGCCACCCGCTTCGACTGGCGCGACCGGCGGATCCTGTTGAAGGCCCGCTTCCCGCTCCTCATTCACGCCGATCATGCGACGTTCGAGTGCGCTTTCGGCGTCTGCCGCCGCCCGACCCACGCCAACACCAGCTGGGACGCGGCCAAGTTCGAGGTCCCCGTCCACCGTTTCCTCGATCTCTCCGAGCCCGGCTATGGCGCGGCGCTCTTGAACGACGGCCGCTACGGCTGCCACGCGCGGGGAAGCGAGCTGGGCTTCAGCCTGCTCCGCTCGCCCATCCTGCCCGACCGCCTCGCCGACGAGGGCGAGCAGAGCCTGACCTACGCGCTGCTCCCGCACCAGGGCGACTGGATCGCCGGCGGCGTACTGGCCGAGGCCGAGGATCTGAACCGACCGCTTTCCACGCTGCTATGGGCGGCGCGACTGACGGCGCGCATTCCTTCCTGCGTGTCTCCGGCCAGCCTGTCGCGCTCGCCGCCCTCAAGCCCGCCGAGGACGGCGACGGCATCATCCTGCGCATCTACGAGCCGCATGGCGCCCGCGGGACCTTCACGATCGAACCGCCGCCAAGCTGGACCATCGCCGGCGAGGTCAGCTTGCTCGAGGACGCGATCGAAGCGCCTGCTGATACGATCATGCCGTTCGAAGTGCGATCATTCCGCTTGAAGCGCGCCTAGAGCGCGTTCAGCAAAGTGGGCACTGGTTTCGCGGTTCGAACGCGCTCTAAACGTTTGAATCTGAGTGGTTTCCAAGAGGGCTGACTGATTCCAGTCAGCCCGAAACCGCTCTAGGGGGCTCAGTCCCTGACGCCGGCCCCGAGCGCAGCGGCTGAGCGCCAGCGCGGCGCCTGGGGCTGTTCCACCATCAGCAGGGCCTCGAGAAGCGAGGTCGGCAGGCGGCTCATCATCGCGTCGACCTCGCGCGCCGCGCCCGCCGCCGACCAGGCCAATTCGGCCGATTTGAATTGCCGCGACAGTGACGTCACGCGCGCCTCCTGGCCGCCGACGACACGCGTTCGCGCGAATCAACCTGCGGTCGGTAGCGATAAGGCAGCGTCAATTCAACGGAATTGAGACTCGATTGCGGCCGGAATGCGCCAAGCTGGAAGGAGACGGGATCGTCAGCCTCGATACCGCCGCTGCAGGTTCCGCATCCCGCGGATCCAGCGGTTGTAGTCGCCTGTCTTGCGCCGCATGTATTCGAGCACCTCGGGGTGCGGAAGCACCAGGAAGTCCTCGGCCTCGATCGCGCGCACGCAGGCCTCGGCCACCGCCTCGGGCTCGATCATGCCGTCGACGCTGGCCACGCCGCCCTCGTTTCCGGCGGTCATCGCCGTGCGAACGGCCTGCGGACAGAGCACCGAGACCTTGATTCCCTGATCGCCGTGGGTGATCGCCAGCCATTCGGCGAGCGCAACGGCCGCGTGCTTGGTCACCGCGTAGGGGGCCGAGCCGATCTGCGAGAGCAGCCCCGCGGCCGAGGCGGTGTTGAGCAGATAGCCGCCGCCGCGCGCGACCATGCGCGGGACCAGATGACGCGCAGCCCAGACGTGCGCCATCACGTTGATGTCCCAGATCCGCTGCCAGGCCTCGTTCGAAGCTTCGGCCCCGCCGCCGATGCCGATGCCGGCGTTGGAGCAGAAGAGGTCGATCGGCCCGTGCTCGCTCTCCACGCGCTCGATCAGCGTCTGGATGTCGGCTTCCTTGCCGACGTTGGTCTCGAAGGCGACGCCGCCGATCTCGTCGGCGACGGCGCGCACGCCCTCGGCGTTGCGGTCGGAGCAGACCACGAGCTTTGCGCCCTCCTCGCCGGCGAACCGCCGCGCCAGCGCCCGGCCGATCCCGCTGGCCGCGCCTGTCACCACGACGACCCGATCCTTGATCAACATGCGTATCCGTCCTTTCGCATTCAGCTCCGCGCCGCGATCCACGCGGACACCAGGTCGACCATCGCCGTCCGGTTCGCCTCGGAGTCCTCGAAGTAGTGGGCGCCCGGGACAGCTCCAGGCTCTTGTCCTTCGATGCGAGCGCCGCGTGGATGCCGCGCGCGTCGCTGGGAAACACGCCCATGTCGGCGGTGCTCTGCACGACCAGCGCCGGCAGGTCGATCTTGGCCAGCTGCGGCGCCGCCCTGGCACTTCGACGTTTCCAGGCTCCACATCGACAGCCAGGTGCGCAGGCGTGTTGGCCCGGCCGATGCCGGGCAACCGGTTCGCGGCCGGGCGGCGAGCCGCGATAGCAGCCCGGGCAGGGGCGGTCCGACGGATCGATCGCCGGGTCCATGAAGCGCAGGTCCGCCCAGGTGCGGTAGAGCGGAAAGAGGATGTCGGGAACGCCGGCGGCGTTGAGGCGGGCGAGCTCGGCCTTGGCCCAGTCGGTGATCCGCTGGTTGCGGGCGCGCTGGGCGGCGCGATAGCGGGCGATGAAGTCCGCCGCGTAGGGCGGCCCGTTGTCCGGGTTGAACGGATCGAGCGACGGATCGGTCTTGGTCGGGTCGAGCTCGTCGACGACCGAGGCGTCCATCCAGTCGGTGAGCACTTCGGGCCGGCCCTTGTGGGCGTTGAGCGAGACGTAGAGGTCGGCCGGCGGCAGCGAGGCGAGCGCCTCGGCGCCTGCGCCACTGCATGCCGCCCGCCAGCGTGGGCGCGGCGGCCTCCGCCTGGTAGGCGCCCATCAGCGAGCCGCCGCCGGAGTTGCCGAGGATCACCACGCCGCTCGACGCCGGCCTCCTCGCGCAGCCAGCGCACGCCGACGCCGATGTCGATCAGCGCGTGCTCGAAGATGAACTGGTCCTCGGCGCCGCGATAGCGCGTGTTCCAGCCCAGGAACCCGAAGCCGCGGGCGGCGAAATAGGGGGCGCTGTAGTGCTCGGTGAAGTCGACGTTGTAGTGGGTGGCGATGAGCGCCGTCTTCGGCCGCCTGCCCGTGGCCGTCCAATAGATCCCCTGGCACGGATGCCCGCCCGCCTGGATGCGCGGCGCGGTCGGCGAAACGCGGCCGATGAACCGGGCGTCGACACCCGACACGAGTTCTGAGTCCGTCACCTGTCCGCGCGCCTCCGCCCGATCGCCGATGACTTCTCACGCGCAGCTGCGATGCGCCACACCTGTGCGAGGTCTTCAATCGGGCTTGCGTGCTTCGACGAGAAAGTGATGGGCGCGGATGGCCAAGGGGCCCGATGTCGCGATCTGCTCATGGATCGCCAGCAAGCGCCCACGGTGGTCGCCCGCCCGGAAGCTCGGCGCCTGCCAGGGTAAGGCCCTGAGGTAGTAGACGATCGCGCCCACGTCATGGACCTGCGTCTCGCTGAACGACTCTTGGCCGGCGACGTCGACGAAACCGACCGCGTTCAGTTGCGCCTCGGCCGCCTCCAACCGCCAGGCGCCATAGCGTGGATATCGGAGGCCGATCAGGTCGTTGAGGTCGGCGTGATGGGTTCCGCCGCACTGCTGGGTCACGAAGCGTCCGCCAGGGCGGAGCACGCGGAAGACCTCAGCCGGCAGGTAGGACTCATGCCGATCGATCACCAGGTCGAAGGCGCCGTCGGCGAACGGCAGCGCCGGCCAGGCGCGAAGGGGCGCCTCGATCGTCTCCCAGTTCTCCGGCGCCCCTTCGACGAGGACGACCGACGCGCCGAGCGGGGTCAAGCGGCGCATGGCCAGGACGGCGTTGGGCGGCCACGCCTCGGTCGCGATGGTCGTGGCGGGGAACGGTGCGAGCTTGGAGAGCACCTCGCCGCCGCCGGTTCCGAGATCGAGCATCCGCTCGACGCCGGCCCGCCGCCCGCCCACCGCGCCCAGGTAGTCGAAGGCCGGCGGCGCCTCGACCAGCCGCCCAGCAAGGCGCGAGAAGTCCCATCCCTCGAACCGCTCGCGCTCGGCCGCGGCGATCAGCTCATCGAATCCTTCGAGCGCCATCCAGCCCCTTACGCGTCGGCGGGCTCTAGCACAGTCGCGCCAGCGAGAAAGGGATAGGCGGAGGGGTCGAAAGCCCCCCAGGCGGGCCCAGGGCCGAACGGCGCGACCGGTGTGTCCGGCCGGGGGATGTCGCCGGCGAGGTCGCTCATCCCGACCTCGCCGCCGCAGGCGATCGAGGCGTTGGCGGCGATGCCCACCAGCGCCGCCCAGGCCCCGCTGCGCTCGTCGGCGGCGCGGCCGAAGGGGTCGGCGCCGCCCTCGCGAAACAGGTGCTCGAGCATGAGCCGGTCGCCGCCGCCGTGCGAGCCCTCAGCTTCGGGGATCACCACGCGATGGGGTTTGCCGAACAATGGCTGCACGATCACGCTCGACTCCTCCGGCGGCGCCGGCCGCACCAGACCGCCGTCCTCGCGCACATAGGCGCGCTCAACGGTCTTGAGCGTCAGCACGCCACGCTCGCCGTGGAAGACGACGCGGTAGCCCTCGGCGGCGTCGTAGGCGGTCAGGAGGTAGTTGACGACGACGCCGCTCTCGTAGGCGATCAGCGCCTGCATGGTGTCTTCGATGTCGATGTCGGCGCTGAACACGCAACGGTCGCGGAGGTAGCCGTCGTCGCCTTCGTTGTCGGCGTACAGGGCGGTGAGCGAGCGGCTCTTCGCCATGTCCAGCTTGAGCTTGCAGGCGTCGAACACGGCGCAGCCGGCGCACCGCTCGCCGCGGCCCGCGAGGCCCAGCGCCTCGGCCGTCTCCGGCCGGTAGAAGACGCGGCGGCCGCTGGCGCGCACGCTTCGGGCGGTCGAGCCCAGCCACCAGTCGAGCAGGTCGAAATGGTGCGTGGCCTTGTGCACCAGCAGGCCGCCGGAGTTGGCCCTGTTGCGGTGCCAGCGCCGGAAGTAGTCGGCGCCGTGATGGGTGTCGAGCCGCCACTCGAAATCCACCGCCGTCACTGGCCCGACGATCCCGGACATCAGCACCTGTTTCACCAGCGTGCGGGGCGGCGCGTAGCGGTAGTTGAACGCAACGCGGACCGAGCGGCCGCTCGCCTTGCGTGCGGCGAAGATGCGCCGACAGGACTCTGCATCGATGGTCAGGGGCTTTTCGGTGACCACGTCGACGCCGGCTTCGAGCGCGGTTGTGATGTAGTCCGCATGGGTGAAATCGGGCGAGGTGACAATGACACGTTCCGCACCGGTCTCGCGCAGCATCCGCTCGAAGTCTGCGGCCTCGTAGTCGGGAACTCGGACTCCGCGGTCGGCGGCAAACTTCGCCGCCCGCGCTCGTCGGCCGGGATTGGGCTCGCACACCCCGACCAGTTCGCCGTCGTCCACGTGCTCGCCGACCAGCGCCTGCAGGTAGAGGTACGAGCGCCCGCCCGCCCCGACGATGGCGTAGCGCGGCCGGGCGTTGCGCAAGCCGACCGGCGCCCTCAGCCGGCCGTGGCCTGGGCGACGGCGGCGCGCCGCGCAAGCGCCAGATCACGGCTCCAACGGTAGAACTGGGGCACGTCGTAGGGATGCTCTTCCCCTGCCTCTGGGCTCCACATGCTCCGCTCGGCGCCAAGCAGGTCGCCGCCGTAGACATGTAGCCCGAGCGTCGGCGACGTGAGCGGATTCTCGATCGCGTGGACGACGTCGGCCCCGAGCAGCATCGCCTCGCTGGTCTCGACCGTGCGGCGGTTCGCCTCCTCGAGTCCGTGTTCGGTTCGGCGGAAGAAGGTGTTCGCCTCCTTCCCCTGATAGATCCCGATCACCGCCCACATGCCGTGGTTATGGGGGATGCTGAGGCCGCCGGGCCGCAGCGCCACGTTGAGGACGGTGAGCTCGCTCGAGCGGAAGATCGGCTCGTCCAGCACCCCGACGTTCGGCGCGAGCGGCGGCACGCCCTGCTTGACCGCCTCCGGGTCGGCGACCACCTCACGCATGAGCTCCAGCACCCGCTTAGGCGCGTGCGGTTCGCGCGCCAAGCGGCGACAGCTTTCGACGAATCCGTCCAGGTCGAACATCGGCGCACCCGTGTCGCGGCTTCCCTATCGCGCGGAGCCTAGCGCCCGCGCACCGCGGCGAACAGCCCTGCAATCGGGCGCCCGCCGGCCGGCTCTATCGTCCGGGCGGCGCGGCTTCGTCGTAGAAGCGGGCGAGGTCCGCCTTCATCGCACGCAGAGCTTCAGGGTTCAGATAGACCATGTGGCCAGAGGGGTAATAGGCGAAGCGCACGTTGCCACGCAGCGCCGGGTCGAGCTGCATATGCGAGAGGTCGTACTCGGTCCCGAAGAACGGCGTCGCCAGATCGTAGACGCCGTTCAGCGAATAGAGCAACAGATGCGGATTCTCGCGCATGGCCTGCGACAGGTCGAGGGCCACGTCCGCCTCGTTCTCGCCGCTCGAACCGCCGAGGCCATTGGCCTTGTGGTTGAAGTCCCACTGGATGCCGGCCTGGTAGTAGGTCGGGCGGTAGGAGAGCTCGGTCACGTAACCCAGCTCCCGCGTCAGATAGTCGTGGAAGGCGGCGACGAAGGCGCCGGTGATGCCGGTGTCCGAGGGGTCGAATTCCGGGGTTTCGCCGGCGGCGTCGATGTCGACGCCGGTGAAGCGATCGTCGTAGCGGCCGAGCGTCAGGCGCTGGTCACGCAACAGCTCCTTGCGGAAGCGGCTCGGCGGGATGCGCAAGTCGCTGGCCAGGATGTAACTGGCGGGAAGGCCGATGTAGCCGGCGAGCTTCTGTGCGACCGCCTCGCGCTCAGGCTCGGTGAGATCCTGCGCCTTGGCCAACGCCTCGGCGTAGGGGCCACGGGCAAAGTCGCGCACCTCGGCGATGAAGGCGTTCAGGTCGTTGGGCGGATCGGCCAGCTTGTGGTGGTAGGCCGCAGCGGCGGCATAGCTGGGCAGGTAACTGATCATCTCCTGGTCGAACCCGGGCTGGCGGCGGCCGTAGTTCAGGATCGAGGAGAGCAGGATGACGCCGTTCAGCTGCACCCCGTCCTGCTGCAGCCGGTACGACAGGCCGGCCGAGCGGGTGGTGCCGTACGACTCTCCGAAGATGAACTTCGGCGCGTTCCAGCGCTCGTTGATGGTCAGCCACCGCTCGATGCCGCGCGCGAAGGCGTCGATGTCCTGGTCGGTGCCCCAGAACGCCTTGAGCTTGGTGTCGCCCACCGGCCGCGAGAAGCCGGCGCCGACCGCGTCCAGGAACACCAGATCGGACTTGTCGAGCAGGCTGTCTTCGTTGTCGACGAGCTGGTATGGCGCGTTGTGGGTGGGCTGGGGGCTGTCGGTCAGCACGCGTTTGGGCCCGACCGAGCCCATGTGCAACCAGACCGTCGAAGAGCCAGGGCCGCCGTTGTAGAGGAATGTCACCGGCCGGCCCGGCTCGCCGGTCGTGTAGGCGACGTAGAACATGCTGGCCGTCGGCTTGCCCTCGTCGTCGCGCAGCGTGAGCGTGCCCGCCGTGGCGGTGTAGGCGATCGCCCGGCCGGCAATGTGGGCGACATGCCGGCTCGTTACCCGGATCTCGTTGATCGGGGCGGTGGCGATGTCCGCGTCGGAGAGCTTGCGGCAGTTGGCGCGGTCGGCGCGCGGGTCGGTCGTGCCGGCCTGAGCGGCCGCCGACTCCGTTCCCTGCGGCTCGCAGGCCGGATCCGGATGGAAGCCTTCACCAGGGGCAGGGACCGCGCCGGCGGGTCGCGCGGAGGGGATTGGAGTTTGCGGCTGCGCCCGCATGCTGGCGTCCGGACCCTGATCCCGGGTCTGAGCGATCGGCGAGACCGGCGCGAGAAAGAGACAGGCCACGACGGCGGCGAAGATGGCTGAACGCATGCAATACCCCTCAAGAGCGCCCACGCGGCGTCGTATAGCACCCGATCCGGTGGCGCCGAGTCCCGTGACGCCCGGGGGTTGACGGAGCGCGCCTGAACCCATGACCACCCTAACCCCGGACCTCGCTGAACGGTTCACGCTCATCGCGCTGGGCCACGTCGGGCGCGAATATCCGAACAAGCTCGACCAGGTTCTGATCAGCGCCGACGATCTTGCGTCGCCGCGCGCGCTGCACCCGATCTTCTACGGCAGCTTCGACTGGCACTCCGCTGTGCACAGCCACTGGCTGCTCGCCCGCGTGCTGAGGCGCACGCCGAGCATCGCATCGGCCGGCGCCGTCCGCGCCTGGCTCGATGAGGCGTTCACCGAAGCCAACGTCGCCGGCGAGCTCGCCTATCTCGCACGACCGGCAAGCCAGGGCTTCGAGCGGCCCTATGGCTGGGCGTGGCTCTTGATGTTGCAGGCGGAGCTCGAGGCGCGGGGCGGGTCCGCTGGCCAGCGCTGGGCCGACGCCATGCGGCCGCTCGCCCGCGCGTTCGAGCGACGGCTGCTGGAGTGGCTGCCGAAGGCGACCTATCCGATCCGGGTGGGCACGCACGGATCCACCGCCTTCGCGCTCGTCCTCTGCTCGCGCTACGCGCCCTTCGCGGAGGACCGGAGCCTTGCGGCCGCCCTGCGCGCGACAGCGTTGCGCTGGTACGGCGCCGACGCCGGCTGCCTGGCCTGGGAGCCCGGCGGCTCCGACTTCCTGTCGCCGGCGCTTATCGAAGCGGCCTGCATGGCCGACCTTCTCCGGCCCGAGGATTTCGCGCCCTGGCTCGCGAGCTTCCTGCCGCGCCTCGCCGACGGCGCGCCCCAGACCCTGTTTGCGCCCGCGACGGTGAGCGACCGCGGCGACGGCCAGATCGCCCACCTCGACGGATTGAATCTGAGCCGCGCCTGGTGCTTCCGTCGCCTGGCGCGCGCTGCTCCGGCGCTGGCTGCCCGGCTCGAAGCGGCCGCGGAGCAGCATCTCGGGGCCGCACTGCCGCACCTCGCCGCCGACTACATGGGCGAGCACTGGCTGGCCAGCTTTGCCCTGCTGGCCCTGGACGACGCGTGACCAAAGTGCGGACGTCTACGCGCCCCTGGACACGCCGCGCGTACATGTCCCCAATATGGTCGCATGACCGGGACAACCCAGATCGAGACACCGACCCTAGCCGACGCCATCGTCCTTGAAGGCGTCCTCACCCGCGCCGACCACGAGACCTACAAGGAGCTGCCGTTCGACGTTCCGCCCGGCGTCGACCGGGTCACCGTCGAGTTCGCCTACACCGGTCGCGAGGAGAAGGCGGTCATCGACCTTGGCCTCTTTGACCCCGAGCGCTTCCGCGGCTGGAGCGGCGGCGACAAGGCGCGCTTCAGCGTCTCCACCATCGACGCAACGCCGTCCTACCTTCCCCGCCCGATCGTCCCCGGCCGCTGGACGCTGCTGCTCGGCGTGCCCAACATCCGCCCGGGCCGCGAGGCGCACTATGTCGCCACCATCCGCTTCAGGCGCGGCGAGCAGACGGCGGTCTCGAGCTTCGCGCCCGAGCCGATCGAGGTCGGCACCCGCTGGTACCGCGGCGACCTGCACATGCACACCTGCCACTCCGACGGCTCGGTCAAGAGCCAGTCCGGCGGCCGCTCGCCTGGCCCGGTCTACAAGACGGTCGAGTCCGCGGCGGCCAAGGGCGTCGACTTCATCGCGGTCACTGACCACAACGCCATCTCGCATCACCATGCGCTGCGCGAGCTACAGCCGCACTTCGATCGCCTGCTGCTCATCCCCGGCGTCGAGATCACCACCTTCTGCGGCCACGCCGGCGTGCTGGGCGCGATCGGCTTCGTCGAGTTCCGCCTGACCAGCCGCCACCTGCCCACCGTGGGTCACCTGCAGGATGCCGTCGATCGCCAGCATGGTCTCTTCATCGTCAACCACCCTGCCCTGCCCTCCAACGAGCTCTGCATGGGCTGTGGCTGGACGGCCAAGGGCACGGACTACGCGCGCGTGGCGGCGGTGGAGGTGGTCAACGGGGGCGCGGTCCGGGCGCAGGGCGGCAAGGCAGACGGCCCCTTCTCCGGCATCCCTTTCTGGGAGCAGCGGCTGAACGAAGGTTTCTCGCCCAGCGCCATCGGCGGCAGCGACAACCACCAGCCGGACTCAGACCCGGCGAGGCACCCGGCCGTCGCCTTCCCGACCACGGTCGTCTACGCCGAGGCGCTCTCGGAGCGCGCCATTCTCGACGCGATCCGCGCGGGCCGCGTCTTCATCGATGTCGAGGGCGCGGGCGATGTGCTGCTGGAACTCACCGGCTCTTGCGGGGACGCCTGCGCGATGATGGGCGAGAGCCTGGCCGCGCCGCTCGGCGCCGCGGTCGATTTCACCGTGCGTGTCGCCGGTCTGACCGGCGCGCGGGTCGATATCGTGCTGGACGGCGCGCACGGCGCGGCGCTGGCCGGTGCGCTCATCGAGGATGAGGATCAGACGTTGCGCTTTACGCTGGCCGGCGATGGCGGGCGCCATTGGCTGCGCGCCGACGTCCGCTCAGCCGATGGGGAGCGGACGCTGGCGATCGGCAACCCGATCTACTTGAACAGGTAAGGCTTTAAGGCTGCTGTCGGCCGAGCAGCGACTCGAGCTGCAGGCGAGCGTTGCCCAGCTCGACCACGAGCCGGCGGGCGGTCTCGCGCACCCCGCCGAGATAGGCCTCGCCGCCGCCGGCGATGTCCTGTGCGATAGCCTCGAGCTCTATCACGGCGGTTTCGAAGATCTCGCTGTGCTCGCGGGCGTGCGCCTGGGCTTCGGCGCGTAGCCGACGCATCGTCTCGGCGAGCAACTCCGCGGCCGGCGTGGTTTCGCGGCGCTTGGGGGTTGGCAGAACGGTGACCGACATCTCAAATCCTCTGACGACATGCCGAGGCCCGCCCGGTTTCCCGTTCGGGGACTCAACTCGCCTGAGATGCGAACTCCGTGCCAGCCAGAACCCCCGCCGCGCGAAGTTCAGCCGGTGGGCAGCCCGAACTCAGCCAGCACGCGTCGCAAAGGCGTTCCGCCGGCGCCCATCTTGCCGAGGACGAACTGGGCGGCGTGCACTCCGCCCGCTCGGTCGTGCAGGCCGGGCGTGGCGAGCTGGATCACGCCGTCGGCATCGAACAGAACCGCACTGATCTCCGGCAAGGGCGGGCCGTTCAGCGGTTTTCGCCGTCTAGGAAGCGGCGGATCCAGGCGCCCAGGCGGGCGTGGTCGTTCGGCCGCTCCAGCTCGGCGATCGCCGCCTTCGCCCGCTCGCCGAGTTGCGTCTCGGCCCAACGCGTCTCGAGCAGCGCCTGCGCGTAGGCGGGGCTGAACTCCGGATGACATTGCATGGAGATTGCAGGCTGGTCGTCGTAGGCGATGACGCCCATCGGGGTGAAATCGCTGCCGCCGACCACCCGAGCCCCGGGCGGCAGGGCGACGACCTGGTCCTGGTGCGAGACCGCCGCCGCGATGGGCGCGGCAAAGTCCATCCAGGGCTCCCGGGCGCCCAACGCATACTCATGCAAGCCGATGCCCAGGCCCTTCGGCGACTTAATCGCCTTTCCGCCAAAAGCCTCGGCCATCATCTGGTGCCCGAAGCAGATGCCGACCAGCTTGGTGCGGCCCTTCACCGCGCGCAGGAAGTCGCCGAGCGGCCCGATCCAGGGGCGGTCGTCGTAGACCCCGGCCTCCGAGCCGGTGACCACGTAGCCCTCGCAAAGCGGCCCGTCCGACGACGGCAGTTCGCCGACCGTGAGGTCGAAGGTGCGATAGGCGCGTCCAGGCCCGATCAAGGCCTCGAACATGGCCGGATAGCTGCCGAAACGGGCCGTCAGCGACCTGGGCGGCTTGCCGGTCTCCAGGATTCCAATCGTCATTGCAGGTGCTCAGGGGGCCTCGTCGACAACCCGAGGTTACCGCGCTTCAACTCGCCCGCCAACATAGACAAACACCTTTTGGAACAAGGAAAGTGCGCGCCGGCCGGCCGGTGGGCGACGATGGCAACGCTTGTTGCACCGCAGCAGGAATCGGCCGTCGGGCGCTCGGCCGGTAACCATCCGGTAACGACTTTGGCTTGCCAGGATCAGCCCAGGCGGCTAATCCTGCGACTCGCTCGCATAGCCGCTAGATGCGCGAGCTCGACCGAGGGGGCCCAGTTTCGGGCTCGCAAACGGGGAACTGACAAATCTGGTCGCGGGCCTTCCTGTCCCTTGTTCCCAAGGGCCGCGACAAGACGTGATCTGGGCTCTGGCGGCCGTGCTTTTCCGTTAAGCGCCGCTATGGGCCGGTTGGCGCAATGGCAAAGTGAGCGAATGTCACTTCGGTTTGGGCTTCCAGTCGCCACGATCCTTGGCGCGAGTCTGGTTTTCGCGCCTCAGGCGTTCCCGCAGACGATCACCGCCTCAAGCGCGATGATCCGGCCGATGACCGGCCCTGCGATCATGGTGATGCCGGCGGATGCGCCGGCGCCGAGCGACCATGTCGTGCTCAGCGAAAGCCCGCCGTTGCATGCCGCCCTGTCGCTGGAGGCGCGCGTCGTCGTCGCCGGCGCCGATATCGATCATCTCGACGGCGATCTCGCCTGCATGGCCAAGGCGATCCACCACGAGGCGGCCAATCAGTCGCTGAAGGGCCAGCTCGCGCTCGCGCAGCTGATCATGAACCGGGTCAAGTCGCCGCTGTTTCCGAAGACCATCTGCGCGGTGGTGAACCAGGCCGGCCAGTTCTTCCACACCGCGCGCTATCATCCGCACAGTTCCGACGACCGCTGGCACACGGCTGTCGGCATCGCCCGCATCGCTCGCGAGGACGCGGAACCGGCGCTCGTTCCAGGCGCCCTTTTCTACCACGCCTCCTACGTCCACCCCTACTGGGCCCACCGCCGCGAAGAAGTCGCTCGCATCGGCCAGCACGTGTTCTACCGCTAGCCGCGATCCGCCTTAGCAGGGACTGCCTAATCCCACGCAGCCCGCCGGCGCTCCTCGATCGCCAGGATCTCATCGAACGTCAACGCGCCGAGCGTTCGCGCTTCCGGCGCCGCCGGCGGGCGCGCGGCCGCGTAAGGCCTGGACATGCAGGCATAGCGCGCCTCGTCAGCCGCATGGTCCTCCGCGTTTGTGTCGACGTCCTCCGGGCGCGCGGTGTCGTGCTGCAGCACCGGTACGGTACGGATGAAGTCGAGGCAGGTCGCGAAGACCACCAGCCCCGGCCCGTCGCCGTCGCCCAAGATGCGGGCGCGCATCTGGTCCCATCCGCCCATCGCCCCGGCGCGCGCCACCCGGGCGTTGTCGGCGCGCCGCCACGACAGGCCCTCGCGGAACATGCGCTCGCCGATCGACGGCCCGCCGTCGGAGGCGAAGATCGAAGGGTCGGCCACGCCATAGGCGATGGGCTCGCCCGCGTCGCGCTCCAGGATCCCGCGAGCGACCGCCTCGGCGGTCAGCTTCAGCCCCTCGTTCGGTTTCGCGCCGCGCCCGTACCATTCGCGATAGCGCACAAGCGCGCCGCGCGGGATCACCACGCGCTCCACGGGCGTCGGGTCGCCCGCCACGGCCCACCAGCCGACGCTGAACGGCCGCGCCGAGCCCCAGTCGAGCGAGCGGAAGCGCGTCCAGTCGGCGGGAATCGCAAATGGAGCGACGACATTCCTCGCAGCTGACCAGTTGTCGAAGAAGGCGCCCTCGACGATCCCCCAATCACCCTCGAGCCAGGCCTTGACCAGCTGCGCCGAGCCCGACTGCTGCAGCTTGGCGACGTAGAGCGGGTCGTTCTCCAAGAGGCGCGGGTTGTCGGTGAGCCTGGCGGGGATGAAGACGCGTCCTAAGGGGATCGGCCGTCGGTCGAACGGGTTCTCGAACACCTCCTCGATCACCTGCCAGGGCCCGGGGTCGATGTAGCGGGCCTTCACCCAGGTGTGCCCCGGCCCACCCGGATTGCAGGTGGCGCGCAAGCCGCACGGCGCGCCGGCGGCCGAACGCAGCGTCGCCTTCAGCTTGTCGACCGGCGAGGGGTCGGGGAACTGGGTCAGCTCCTCGACGTAGACGCGCGTATAGTCGTGCCCCTGATAGGCGTCGGCGTCGGCGTCCTGGTTCAGGTAGCGGAAGTAGAGCACTGCGCCGTTCGGCCAGCGGAACAGCGACTGCTGCTGCCGCCACTCCGCCCCCTGCGGCAGGTAGAGCTGCCGCGCCCGCTCGATCGTGGGCTCGAGCGCCACGCGCGTGCGGCGCACGAACAGGCCCTTGGCATCTGCTCCAAAGCTACGGGCGTGCAGCGCGAAATCGCCGAGGCTCGCGTCCGTCTTCCCGCCGCCGCGCGCGCCGCCATAGACCACCTCGAAGATCGGCGAGGTGACGAACGCGCGCTGGGGTCCGGGCTGCGGAGCCCAGGCTAGTCGCCGCGGACGCGCGCCGCCCACTCGGATTTGCTTTTCGGCGTCCCGCTCACGTCGGCCCCTTCGACGCCGCGCAGCGACTGCTCAACTCGCCCGCCTCAGGTCCTCGCCGACGCGGCGAAGCGCCTCGCGGCACTCGGCGACGCCGGCGGGCGTGAGCCAGTAGCCGGCGTCTGGCTCGAAATCGATCGACTCGTCGGTCAGCGATTGCCGGAGAAAGTGCAGGTGGTGGTTCACCACTGACTTGCGCGTCGTCATCGCCTGCCTGGCCAGCGCCGCGGCGGTGAGCGGTCTGCCGCCGGCGCGGTAGAGGGCGCAGAGCACGGTGCACGACCCCCGCGGGATGCCGAACCAGAGGCTGAGCGCCGCACGGATCGCCGCGTCCTCGGCGGCATCGTTCCGGTCCGCCCGGCCTGAACACCGCACAAAGACAAGGCAGCTTGTCTCTACAGGCCGTGAGGGCACACAGGGCCGCGTCTATCCTGTCGGTCAACATAGGTCACGCCAAAGCAGAACGAAAAGAGAGCAGAGCCAGGACTGCGTCGGGGAGTCCAGGGGTCGGTCAGCGGCGCGATCGCGCCGTCAGATCGTCAGCCGGCTCGGCAGCTTGGCCCAATCGCCACGGCCGCTGCGACGCCAATCTGACTCGGCTTCGGTCCTGCCTAATGCTACGCTTGCTCATCGTTGGCCGGGGATGGGGCGCCGACGACTAAAGACGCGCTGCGCTCCCGCCCGACGGGGACTGCTATGGCCGCCTATCGGCTATATTTCATGGGCACTGACGGCCACTTCGCTGACGTCGAGGTGCTCGACTGCCCCGACGACGGCGCGGCCATTTGGGCGTCGAGGCAACACGCTGACGGCCGCGCGATGGAGCTTTGTCTGTACGACCGCATGGTCACGACTTTTCCGGCCGAGCCTCTCGAGGGTCCTCCACCGCCTTTCGCGCCGGGCCGCGCTTAGAGGGGTCGCGCCCCAGACCGAAGCCGATCGGTGGCCGACAAGCTTGGCCTTACGCGAGCGGTGAGCATATCGTCAGGGGATGCACTCGATTCCCGGTCGCCCTCGCAACGTCTACGAAGTCACGCTCACTCTCGGCGGCCTGTCGGTCTGGACGTCGCCCCTCGTGTTCGGCGACACCGAGAAGGATGCAAAGCTCATTGCCCAAGCCCTCTACCGGGTCGGCACCGGCTTGGAGGACAATCCGTTCGGCTACATCCCCGGCGTGGACGGGTCGGCGGTTAGGCTGGTGCGGGCCTCGCTTGCCAAGGGATCTTAGATGGAACGTGCGGGCTCCTGCATCGCGAACGAGCCCGATGGTTGCTGTGTCGTCACAGACGCCGCGCGATCCGGACCTCGTGTATCGATGGCGCAG
Organism: uncultured Alphaproteobacteria bacterium; assembly: GCA_963794315.1. Classification (GTDB taxonomy): domain Bacteria; phylum Pseudomonadota; class Alphaproteobacteria; order Caulobacterales; family Caulobacteraceae; genus Poindextera. The sequence continues at coordinate 1,300,315 of CAWCDF010000002.1, read as the reverse complement.
GCGAGCGCGCCGAGGGCATGGTTGCGCGCTCCGCCAACACGGCGAGGACGCGATGGTCGAAACGGGCGAGCCGGTTGGAGTCCTCGCGGGCCTGAGCGATACGGCCCGGGGCAAAACGGCCGGACCCAGATGCGGCGAGTGGAACCAATGGCACCGGGTCGCTTTTGTTAGCGCAGGCGGCGAGCAAGCCACGGCCGGCACGCCGCCTGGGAGCCCTCTATGAGCCACCCCTCTCGGAGGGCTCCTTTCGCGTCGCTCGTGGTCCCTTCAAGCGAAAAGGCGATCCCGAAAGATCGCCCTTAAGCCGTTCCACAAAGCTCGGCGTCATCGCTTGCGCCGTCGCAGCACCGCCCCCGGCGCCCCTTGCGGGATAGCCAATCCCCGCGAAGTCTTCCTTTGCAGTAGCGCTCGGTCGACGGCCGCCAGCAAGCCCGATCAGTCACCGATCGGGCAAAGTTAACACCTGTGGCGGTCCAGCCACATGCGACGATCGGCGTCATCGACACCAAACGGCCTTCTTCGGGCCTCGGCACGGCCGCACGCAGCGCCGACAGGAGGCTCGTCGGCTGATTGGCGTTTCGCGATCTTGGAGCCTATTGCCCCCCCAGCCCCCCTCGATCGGCGGAGCCCGGTCGGCCGACACCACCTCCCCACGACCGCCTCTGCAACCGCCTGGACGCTAACGCCCAGCTTCCGCTTTGCGGCCTAACCAAAACCGACGGTGTGGCATGTAAGGTCACTCCCCTCGGCGAGTAGCGCCCCGGTCCGTCGCGGACATCCACGCGAAGGGCCGGGGCGGCGTCAGATGTGTTCCGCTAATGCTGCCGGCAGGGGCCCATCGGCGCGGAAGCTCGGGGCAGCCCTCCGCGCCCGCCGCTCCGATGAAGCTATAAGCCGGTCGCTCGCGATGTGGCCTCGCGCCGCGACATCCGTACAGTTCCCTAGGCAATCGGCCCGAATATGCCCGCAGCGCACCGTGCGTTACCCCTCGGCCAATGGTCGTCTTTCGCATCAAGAGTGAACCGGGTGGCTGGTACGTCGTGACCGACGTCGCGCGATCCGGACCCTGTCTTTCGATGCCGCTGGCCGTCGAGCGCGCCCAGGGCATGGCTCAGGCGCTTCGCCAACACGGCGAGCAAGCGAGGGTCGAAGTCGGCGAGCCGGTGGCGGTCACAGCGGCTCGCTGGCCTGAGCGATACGGCTAGGGCGAGACGGCCCACCCTGGGCGCGCCCTGGCCGGCTGCAACGCTCCGCGTTGTGTCAGTGCGGGGAGGGAACGTCTGCAGGCTCCGAGACGTTAGATTACAGCCGCCCGTGCATTCACGACGCGACCGATCGTGGAGGCGACCATGACTGTCGAAACCCTAATCATCTTTCTGGTCATCGGCGCCGTCGCGGGCTGGCTCGCGGGCGTGCTCGTCAGGGGCTACGGCTTCGGCTTGGTCGGAAATATGCTCGTTGGGGTCATAGGATCGTTCATCGGTGGCTGGCTGTTCACCAGCTTTCATCTGATCCATGGCGGCGGGCTGCTCGGGTCGGTGATCGGCGCGACGGCTGGCGCGGTGCTCCTGCTAATCATTGTCCGGCTTTTTCGACGCAGGCCGCTTCTTCAACGCCTCTTTCATCGCGGGGCTTAGGGAGCCTGCCCATGACCGTAGAAACCTTCATCGCCGAAGGCCCCGCCGTCATCAACGGGCTGGACGATACGCTGGGCGACGCCAGCAAGCGCGCACGCCGCGCTTACAAGCGGACCGTGAGCGGGGTGCGGGCCGCCGCGTCCGTCTCTCCCGCGCGCGCACGATGCCGCTCCACATCCAAGCTGACGCGCAACCGGTGTTCAGCGTCAGGGCTCGTTCGAGGAGCGCCACGGCGGCCCCATAGTCATCTTCAAGGACATCGACGCTCGCGGCGACTCTGCCGAGCACGTCGATGTCGCCAGTCCAGCCCGCTAGATCGGCACACAGGATCTGGTTGAACGGCATCGGCGCATGATTTCGCATAACCCCATAGCCAGGCCATCGATCGGAAGAGCTTGCGCGGTGGGAGCCCTGGCCCTCTCCGGCGTGCTTTGAGCGCCCTCAAGCCGGTATGCCATGCACCAGCACGAGGAAGGCGAGCTGTGTTCCGGCTCGCCGATACTCCGAAATAGCTTGATATTCAGCATCAGAATACCAACTCCGCGCGTGCGCCGCCGATGGAAACCTCAATATGACGACCCTTCCGGTGATTTCATTGAATCCTTCTAAAGTCTCGGTCTGGTCGTCAAACGTGACAAACTCGCCGGAATGTTTAGCCAAGATTGGGAAGAATCCACTGGCGTACTTTCGATATTCACCTTCGTCGGTGATGGCTAGGTTCGCGATCAGGTAAACGGGTTGGTCGGTCATATCCACTCCGAGCTATCAGATGTGACGGAACGAGGCAGCTCAGTTTCGGATTTTCTTCCGCGGCGCCGGAGCGACGGTCTCGCCGCTTTCTATGACGTTAGGGCTGGAGATTCTTTGCGAGAGCTGCGGTTTGATCAGGGGTTAGTTCTGTCATGCCGCTCACGATACAGGGAATGGCAATGCCGCGATCTTCGGAGACCTTGAGGTCGAAGTCCAAGGCCGTGCAGTACATGCCGCTGCCGCGCAAGTGGGTAATCAGGTGCGCGTCCGGCGCCTGCAGCTCAAAACAGGCGCCCGCTAGGTCGAGCCGATAGACTCTGTTGGCGCCGACACGGATGTAGATCGACTTCGAATCAGGCGTCGCCTTCCAGCCGCCGAAGTCTTTGGGGTAGAAGCACTGCGTTTGCTGGTGCGTCGGCTGCGCCTGGGCGCCGACGACGCTCAGGCCGCACATAGCGGCTCCGGCGACGCCAACCATCAACTGCCTACCCACTCACGTCCTCCTCCTCTGATTTGCGGGGCCGATCGATGCGTTGATCCGCACCGTCGGCGTTATGCCGTGACGGATGCGCGGCCCGCTGGAGCGTTTTGCTGAACCATCATCGCCGTTAGTTGCCGCGCCATTCGCATGAAGTCGTGCGGATAGGGCAGATAGGGTTCGCTAGCCGCGTCGATCCGTTCGATGGCCGCGGCAGGGAGATCGACCTCCAGCGCGGCCAGGTTGTCGCTCAGCTGCTGTTCGGTCTTCGGCCCGATGATGGGCGACACGATCCCCGGGCGCGCCAGGTTCCAGGCCAGGGCTACCGCGATTGGTGAGGCATTGAGCTGGCGGGCTTCCTCGAGCACCACCGAGACGATCGCGTGATTGCGCTCGTTCAGCGAGCGCGTCCGCCACACGCTCTGGAAAGGCCCAGGCGCGGCAAAACGCGTGCCCTCTTGGGGTTCCTCGCCCGGCTTGTACTTGCCGGTGAGCATGCCGCCCGCCAGCGGACTCCACGGGATGACGCCCAGACCGAACTTGCGGCAGGCGGGCAGGATCTCGACCTCGATGTCGCGGCTCAGGATGCTGTACTGCGGCTGCAAGCTCACTAAGGGCTCCCAGCCCTTCGCGGCGATGGTCAAGCAGGCCTCGACGATCTGTGACGCGGTCCAGTTCGACACGCCGATGTAGCGGACCTTGCCCTGTCGGACGAGGTCGTTGAGCGTGCTGAGCGTCTCCTCGATCGGCGTCGCGTCGTCGTAGCGGTGCATCTGGTAGAGGTCGATGTAGTCCGTGCCCAGCCGACGCAGGCTGTCCTCGCAGGCCTTCACCACATGCTTGCGGCTGGAGCCCGACTCGAACGGGCCGGGCCCAAGCGGCGAAGCCGCCTTCGTCGCGATGACGACGGAGTCGCGGCGGTCCTTCACCGCCTTGCCGACGATCGTCTCCGACTTCGTGCCGGAGTAGACGTTGGCCGTGTCGATGAAGTTGTGTCCGGCGTCCAGGTACGCGTGGATGACGCCGATCGAGGTCTTCTCGTCGCAGCCGAACTGCTCGTTGCCGAAGTTCATCGCCCCAAGGCAAAGCGGCGACACGCGCAGCCCCGACTGACCTAGATTCCGCAATCCCTGTGAAGCCATGTTCGCGAGTCCTCATTGAACTTGATGACCGGGCTCGTACCGGCTGGGCAGGCCGCGAGGATATCCTTGCCGCCGAAACCCGTCAGCAGCGAGCCCGGGAAGGGTCACGTGGAGGCCTTGCTCGATGCCAGCCGCCGTTCCGCGCACCCCTCTAACGCTTGCCTCCGGCGGTCCGATAGTCCCCAAAGACGTCATCCCGGGCCGTCAGGGCCGACTTCACATCCTGCCGCATCTTGGTCATGTACTCGCGGGAAGCGGCGGTGTGCCAGCCGAGCGCGTGCAGGTCAGTTCCTGCGCGGAGGCCAGCGCGCAAGCCCATCGCCTCCATCTGGCGGTGAACAAGCCGCTTGTTCAGCTGCGCAAGCTCCGGGTCAACCCTAGCGACGCGTTCGGCCATCGCCAGCGTCTGAGCTTCAAGCTCTGCAGCTGGAAAGGCGCGGTTGGCGTACCCGAGCCGGACGGCTTCGATGCCTGAGATCGCATCCCCGGTGAGCATCAGCTCCATCGCGGCGCGCATGCCCATGATCCAGGCGTGATACTGGTTGTCGGGCGGGGACATCGTGCGTACGGGCGGATAGCCGATCTGTGCATCTTCGGCCACGTAGACAAGGTCACACGCGAACGCCAATTCTGACCCGCCAGCCAAGCACCAACCGTGAACCTGGGCCAAGACCGGTTTAGCGAGATCCCACATACGGAAGCACCCTTCGACCACGTGCCTCGCCCACTGCCCCTGGTTGCCCGAGGTGTGAAATGGCAGTTCACCCGTGCCGGCCAAATCATAGCCGGAGGAAAAGCAGCTCCCGGCGCCGCGCAGAATAAGGACTCGGATGTCAGGATCTCTGTCCGCGGCCTCGAGCGCCGCGAACATTTGGCCGCGGAGCGCATTCGATAGAGCGTTTCGCTTTGCGGGGCGATTTAGCGTCAACCGGCGAACGAATTTGGCCGGCTCGTCGATCAAAAGGATGGGTTCATCGGGCATGGGTGGAGCTCCCGGCGGGGTGGGCGACGCCCCAGATTAGCGCTGCGTCACCGATAAACATAGCACGCGTGATATCTTTGTTCGCGCCTCAGTCGCCGCTTGCCAGCGCGCCGAGACGTGCGTACCAAAATGCCGAAGAACCCTTTGTAGAAGTGGAAAGTCTGAGAACGCGTCGCAACGAGGAGAGCTGAGCAGCGCAGCTTCCGTCCCCAGTTCGGCAAGTGGACAGCCACTGCCAATGATGCAATTAGTGCTAATTTCTGAGCCTAGGTGTGGGCGTTGCGAAAGGCGATTGGCGCGCCGGGCCTGCTGGAGACTAGCAGGATGGGACGCCGTTCGGGGGTGGCAAGCAAATTGATCGGCCGAAGCCCAGCCCGAAATCGGGGCGCATCGTCCGTTCGTCACGGGTGAGTTGATGGATTTCACGCTTACGGACGAACAGTCGATCCTGCGGGACAGCGTCGCAGCCTATTTGCGCGACAACTACGACTTTGAGACCCGCCGACGCGTTTGTTCGACCGATCCGGGCTGGCGGCCGGACGTGTGGAGGGCGCTCGCTCAAGACCTCGGCATCTTGGGTGTTGGGTTTCCGGAAGCGCAGGGCGGGCTGGGTGGCGGGCCGGCCGAGTTCGGGATCATCATGGAGGAATTCGGCCGAGCGCTGGTCGTCGAGCCCTATCTCGAGACAGTGATTATCGGCGGCCGCCTATTGCAGCGAAGTGGCTACGCCGACGACGAGCTCATAGCCAAGATCATCCGGGGTGACGCCGTCCTGGCCTTCGCGTTCGCAGAACATCAGGCGCGCTACACTTGGCGCGACGTCCGCACGAGCGCGCGCCAGCGAGACAGCGGCTACGTGCTCGACGGCCACAAGGCCGTTGTCATCGCGGCTCCGTTCGCCACCCATCTCTTGGTCACCGCCCGCACCGGCGGCAGCCCCCGCGAGCACGAAGGCATTTCCGTCTTTCTCGTCGATTGCAACGCGCCCGGAGTGGCGACACGCGACTACCGCACCGTCGATGGTCGAAGAGCGTCGGAGGTGATCCTTGAGAATGTCTGGGCGCCGCAAGAAACGCTCGTCGGGGCCAGGGACCACGCTCTGCCGATCGTGGAGGAGGTGATCGACGGGGCGACAGCGGCGATCTGCGCAGAGGCTTGCGGCGTCCTGCGGCGGTTGCACGAGGGAACGGTAGACTACACGAAGCAGCGGCGGCAGTTTGGGGTTCCAATAGCCACTTTTCAGGTCCTGCAACACCGCATGGTCGATATGTTCATTCAGCTCGAGCAGGCCGTGTCGATGTCGGTGATGGCGACCCTAAAGCTTAGCGAGGACGAGATCGAGCGAGCCAAGGCGGTGTCCGCAGCCAAGGTGCAGATCGGCAAGGCTTGCAAGTTCATCGGCCACAACGCGATCCAGCTGCACGGCGGCATGGGGATGACCGACGAGCTTTCGATCGGCCACTACTTCAAGCGAGCGGTCATGATCGAGAGTCAGTTTGGATCGACGGACCATCACTTGGCGCGCTACGAACGTTTGGCTTTTCCGCCAAGCGAGTGAGGCCGGTCACGTTCAGCCGGTCAAGGCGTGCAAATCGCCTCGCAGCATCTGGAAGATGGCCGAAAAATCCTTCGCTCCGTACCCGGCGCGATCGAAGAGCTCGTAGAGCACTTTGGCCTGCGCGCCCAACGGCGTCGTTGCACCCAAAGTCGCCGCCGCTTCGTGAGCGAGCCTGAGATCCTTGAGCATCATGGCCGTTGCAAATCCTCCGGAATATCCCCTGTCAGCCGCTGTCTGCGGCCCGACGCCTGGAACTGGGCAGTAAGTCGTCATCGACCAGCACTGTCCGGATGATTGCGATGCGATCTCGAAAAAGCGATGGGCGTCCAGGCCAAGCTTCTCGGCAAGAGCGAATGCTTCACACACGCCGATCATTGAGATGCCGAGCAGCATATTGTTGCAGGCCTTTGCGGCCTGCCCCGCGCCGGCCCCGCCTGCGTGGATGACAGCTCTTGCCATTGGAGAAAGAACCGCCTCGACCGCCGCGAAATCCTCCGCGGCGCAGCCCACCATGAACGTCAGCGTTCCGGCGTCGGCCCCCGCCGTACCGCCGGAAACCGGGGCGTCTGCTGCGCGACAGCCCGAGTCGCGCGCGTCCAGGGCGATCGCGCGCGCAGTCTCGACGTCGATGGTGGAGCAATCGATCAGCAGCGCGTCTTTGGGCGCCGCAGCAAGAATGCTGTCGGCATAGACAAGCCGGACTTGTGGGCCGGCCGGCAGCATCGTGATGATCGCCTGAGCGTCTCGCGCCGCGTCAGCCGCAGACTCGGCGATCTCGCACCCCGCGCTGCGGGCCCGATCCAACGCAGCTGGGCTAAGGTCGAAGGCGGATACCATCTGTCCCGCCTTGGCGAGGTTGGCCGCCATGCCGCCGCCCATGTTGCCCAATCCGATGAAGGCGATCCGAGTTCATCTGCTCCTCCTGTTGTCAGGCCCGCGCGCTCATCAGCGGAACATCTCGCGGGCGATGATCACGCGCATGATCTCGTTGGTGCCTTCCAGGATCTGGTGGACGCGCAGGTCGCGCACGATCCGCTCCAGCGGATAATCCTTCAGGTAGCCATAGCCGCCGTGGAGCTGCAGCGCCTGGTTGGCGACCTCGAAGCCGGCGTCAGTGGCGAACCGCTTGGCCATGGCGCAGAGCTTGGTCGCGTCGGGCGCGCCGGCGTCCAGCGCGGCGGCGGCGCGGCGAACCATCAGCCGCGCCGCCTCCAGCTCCGTCGCCATGTCGGCGAGGCGGAACTGCAACGCCTGGAATTCCCTCAGCGGCCGGCCGAACTGGTGGCGGGTCTCCAGGTGCGACCTGGCGGCATCGAGCGCCAGCGACGCGCCGCCGAGCGAGCAGGCGGCGATGTTGAGCCGGCCGCCGTCAAGCCCGGCCATGGCGAAGCGGAAGCCCTCGCCCTCGTCGCCGATGCGGTTGGCGACCGGCACGCGCGCCTGGTCGAAGTTGACCATCGCTGTCGGTTGGCTCCGCCAGCCCATCTTTCGTTCCGGGGCCCCGAACGAGAGGCCGGGCGCGCCTTTCTCGACCACGCAGAGCCGAAACGCCGCGCGGGCCGGCTTCGCCGGTGCGCGCCATGACGACGTAGAGATCGGAGACGCCGGCGCCGGAGATGAAGGCCTTGGCGCCGTCGAGCACGTAGTGGTCGCCGTCGCGCCTGGCGGTCGTGCGCAGCGACGCCGCGTCGGAGCCGGAGCCCGGCTCGGTCAGGCAATAGGAGGCGATCAGCTCCATGCTCGCCAGCCTGGGCAGGTAGCCGCCGCCGCAGCGCCTCCTCGCCGAAGCGGTCGATCATCCAGCTGGCCATGTTGTGGATCGACAGGAACGCCGCGGTCGAGACGTCGCCGTGCGCCAGCGCCTCGAAGATGATCGCCGCGTCGAGCCGGGCCAGGCCCGAGCCGCCCAGCTCGGGATCGATGACGATGGCCGGCGAAGCCGAGCGCCGCCGCGGCGCGCATCGCGTCGACCGGGAAACGCCTCCGCCTCGTCCCACCGGCCGAGTGCGGGGCGAGCTCGGCCGCGGCGAACGCCGTGGCGGCGTCCTCGATCGCCCGCTGATCGTCGGTGAGAGCGAAGTCCATCAGTTGCGGAAGAAAGGGTCGTCCGGGCGCGGGGCGGGCGCCCGGACGACAGTGGAGACCATCACGAGGGAGGCCGTCATGGTCTATTGGGTGGCTATTGCATGGTCGGGATGATGAAGGCGGCGTCGCCGGCCAGCGCCTTCCGGCCAGCGGGCGGTGACGGTCTTGACCTTGGTGTAGAACCGCACGCCTTCCATGCCGTGCTGGTTGGCGTCGCCGAAGGCGCTGCGCTTCCAGCCGCCGAAGGTGTGGTAGGCGACCGGCACCGGGATCGGCACGTTGATGCCGACCATGCCGACATTGACCCTGGCGGCGAATTCGCGCGCGGCGCGGCCGTTGCGGGTGAAGATGGCGACGCCGTTGCCGTACTGGTGCTCGGACGGCAGCGCGACCGCCTCCTCGAAGCTCTCGGCGCGGACGATCTGCAGCACCGGCCCGAAGATCTCGTCCTGATAGGTCTGCATGGCCGGCTTCACCTGGTCGAACAGGGTGGGGCCGATGAAGAAGCCGTCCTCGATAGCCCTGCAGCGTGAAGCCGCGGCCGTCGACCACCAGCTCGGCGCCCTCGTCGACGCCGAGCTGGATGTAGTCCTCGACCCGCTTGCGTTGTGCGCGGCGGTGACCACCGGTCCGTACTGGGCGGCCGGGTCGGTGGAGACGCCGACCTTCAGCGTCTCGATCTCGGCCCGCCAGCCGCTCGCGCAAGGCCGTCGGCGGTCGCCTCGCCCACCGGCACGACCACCGGCAGCGCCATGCAGCGCTCGCCCGCCGAGCCGTAGGCCGCGCCGATGATGTCGTCCACCGCCTGGTCGAGGTCGGCGTCGGGCAGGATGATGCCGTGGTTCTTGGCCCCGCCCATGGCCTGCACGCGCTTTCCGTGCGCCGTGCCGGTCGCATAGACGTAAGAGGCGATATCCGACGAGCCGACGAAGCTGACCGCCCTGATGTCGGGGTGGGTGAGGATGGCGTCGACCGCGGCCTTGTCGCCGTGCACCACGTTGAGGACGCCGGCCGGCCCGCCGGCCTCGATGAACAGCTCGGCCAGCCGCACCGGCACGCTCGGGTCCTTCTCCGACGGCTTGAGGATGAAGGCTGTTGCCGACCGCGATGGCGACGCCGAACATCCACATCGGGATCATGGCCGGGAAGTTGAACGGGGTGATGCCGGCGACGACGCCCAGCGGCTGGCGCATGGAATAGACGTCGATGCCGGGTCCGGCGCCCTCGGTGTATTCGCCCTTGAGCGCGTGCGGGATGCCGCAGGCGAACTCGATCACCTCCAGCCCGCGCTGGATGTCGCCGCGGGAGTCGGCGAGCACCTTGCCGTGCTCGCTGGAGAGCAGCGCGGCCAGCTCGTCCATGCGCGCCTCGACCAGGCGCTTGAACTCGAACATCACCCGCGCCCGCCGCTGGGGATTGATCGCCGCCCAGCCGGGTTGCGCGGCCGACCGCCGCCTTGACCGCCCGGTCCATCACCGCCGCATCGGCGAAGGCGACCCTGCGCCTGCACCTCGCCGGTGTTGGGATCGAAGACGTCGCCGAAACGCCCGGCGCCGGCCACCGCCGGCCGTCGATGAAATGAGCGATCTCGCGCATGAAACCGCCTGTCCTGACTGAAGGTTCTTCGCCTAACCGTAGGCAATCGCGACCGGTCTGCCTCGCAGAGACACTTCGGCTCTCCGCAGGTCAAGGCAGAAAATCGCACGTGCGTTAATTTTCACCGACCGTGCGCGTCGGGCCTCTCGCTCAGGGACCTAGGAGAATTCGCCGCGCGCTGGGTGACCAACTGTTGGCCAGCGGCCGCTAGGAAACTGCTATATGTTGCATAATTGGAGGCGAGCGGTAGGATTGTGAAGGCCGCTGCGCAGCCTGGAGGGATTGCGACTATGGACGAAAACTTGGCGCCTGAAGATGCCGCGTTTCGGGATGAAGTGCGCGGCTTTCTCAGCGAAAAGTTCGACGCCGATCTGCGCCGCTTGACCGAGCGCCAGGCCGGCGTGTTCGCCGAGGGTGAAGTGGCGCGCCGGTGGCACAGGATCCTCTACGAACGCGGCTGGGCCGCGCCGTCATGGCCGCGCGAATACGGCGGCACCGGCTGGACCGCCACGCAAAGGGAGATCTTTCAGGCCGAGTGCGCGCGCGTCGGAACCCCCGCGCTGCCTGGCATGGGCATCAGCCTCTGCGCGCCAATCATCATGAAATACGGCAGCGACGAGCAGAAGGCCTTCTTCTTGCCGCGCATGCTCTCCGGCGAGCATTACTGGTGCCAAGGTTATTCCGAGCCGCAGGCCGGCTCCGACCTGTCCTCCTTACAGACCCGCGCAGTCCGCGATGGCGAGGACTATGTCGTCAATGGCTCAAAGCTTTGGACGACGCACGCGCACAACGCCAACTGGATCTTTCTGCTCGTGCGGACTTCAACTGAAGGCAAGCAGCAGCAAGGCATCAGCTTTCTGGTTTCGCCGATGGACGCGCCGGGCATAACCGTGAGGCCGATTGTATCGATGTCAGGGGAGCACGAGGTCAATCAGGTCTTCTTCGACAATGTACGCGTGCCGGTGAAGAACCGGATGGGTGAGGAGAACCAAGGCTGGACCGTCGCGAAATACTTACTCGAGTTCGAACGTGGCGGTGGCTCTTTCGGTGTGGGCATGCGAGCGGCGATGAACCGAATGAAGGCGATCGCGCAGCAGGAACGTTGCGACGGCGACGTCGGGGATCTGCTGGACGACGCTGCCTTTCGCCGCAAGGCGGCGTCTCTTGAGATCCAGCTGATGGCTGCAGATTGGACTGACCGCCGCCTCTCCTCCGGCCACGCTGTTGGAGAGAGTGTTGGTGCCGCGGCGGCTTCGATGAAGAAGCTCATGGGGAGCGAACGCGGCCAGGATGTGGCGGAACTCTCGGTCGAGGCCTTAGGACTTTACGCGACGCCCGACCAGCGCCCGGCGCTCGGCGTCGGAGCCAATGAGCCGCCGGTCGGACCGGACTACGCCGCCCTTCCCGCAGCGCGGTACTTGAATGGTCGGGCCAGCACCGTGTTCGGCGGTTCCAGCGAGGTCCAGCGCAACATACTCGCCCGCGTTGTCCTCGGAATCTGACCCGCAAGCCGGCTGCACCGTGATTGTGAGGAGAAGGGGATGTCGCTAGCCGCCGCGCGGAAAGCTAAGGAGACGCCAGATGAGATCGCTCTGGCCGACGAGCGCCAAGCGATCTCTTGGTCAGAGCTTGACGGCGTCCTGAACCGAGCGACGAACAAACTTCTTGAGTTGGTGCATGGGGGACGCATCGGCGTATTCGCCCCTAACAGCGTCGAAGGAGCGACCGCCTATCTGGCCGCCCTGCAAGCGGGCATTTCGTCCGTCCCGATCAACTTTCACTTCACGGCAGACGAGGTCGCGTACATCCTGAACGCGTCAAATGCGAAGGTGCTTTTCGTTGGCCCGGAGACGGTCGAGGTGGGGCTAGCTGCGGCCGCAATGTCAGGCGTCGACACTGTCGTTGCTTGGCGATCATCGCCAAACAACGACGTCAAAGCCTGGGGCGACTGGTTGGCGGGAGGCTCGCCGAACGAGCCCCCGACCGACATGCCGCCACAGCCGCATCTGCACTTCACCTCCGGAACCACCGGGCGGCCGAAAGGCACACAGACCCCCCCTACGATGTTTCCTTACAAGAAGACGGTGGAAGAGCTGTTCGAAACGCTCCAGGCGCAGGCTGCGTCAGCGCTCGTCCGATCACCGTCAATGGTGGTGAGCCCGCTCTACCACACGGGCCCCCTAAGTTCGGTGCGCGCACTGGCCGGCGGTGTTTCTCTGGTCATCCTATCGCGCTTCGATGCGGAGGAGGTCCTGCGGACGATCGAGCGGTTCCGGATTAAGAGCACGATGATGGTGCCTACGCACTTTCAGCGCCTCTTGGCGCTGCCCAAGGGCGTGCGGGACAAGTACGACCTGTCAAGTCTCGTCAACGTAGGTCACACCGGCGCCGCCTGCCCGCGCGAGGTGAAGCGGCAGATGATCGAGTGGTTCGGGCCGGTGCTCACCGAGGCCTACGGGGCGACCGAGTCCGGCTCGACCAACATGATCACGTCAGAGGAATGGCTTCGAAAGCCCGGGTCGGTCGGAAAGACTTTGCCGCCGTTCGAACTTGTCGTCGTTGCTGAAGACGGTCAACAGTGCGGCCCAAACGAGGTCGGCAGCCTATACTTTCGCGACACAACCGGCCGCGGGATCATTTACCACAACGACGAGGACAAGACGAAAGCGGCCCACCTTGAGCCAGGAGTCTTCACCCTTGGTGAAGTCGGTTACTTCGATGAGGACGGGTACGTTTTCATCACCGACCGCACTTCCGACATGATCATCAGCGGCGGCGTGAATATCTACCCCGCCGAGACCGAGCAGGTTCTGATACTTCACCCCGGCGTCGCGGACGTGGCGGTGGTTGGCGCGCCCAACGCCGAGATGGGCGAAGAGGTCAAAGCGATCATCGTTCCTCGCGACCCGGAAAATCCACCCGATCCGGCGGAACTGAGCGCATTCTGTCGGGAGCGGATCGCCGGCTACAAGTGTCCGCGCTCATACGTTTTCTCCTCCGATATCGGCCGCAATGCGATGGGAAAGATCAACAAGCGTGAGTTGCGGCGACGGTTTTGGCCGACTGAGCGGACGATCGGCGGTTAAGCGCCCCGACTGGAAACTCGCTGAGACAAAAAATGATCAGTGTGATAGAATTCCTTGTCGGATCGCGCCGGCCAGACTGCTCAGTCTGCAGGCCGCGAGACCCAACAATCACGGTGAGGCGTATCGTCGGCAGGCCCTCGGGCTCGGCCATTCTATCAATCGGATATGACAGGGAAGCGGGATCATGGATGGCTCAGTGGATGCGATGACAAAGCCGGTGGTCGAGGACCTCCAGGATCCTGTGCTCTACGAGAAGCGCGGGGCGGTTGCGGTTATCACGATGAACCGACCGCGATACGCGAATGCGCAGAACGACCACATGACCTATGAGCTGGATCGGGCATTCAGCCGCGCCGGCAACGACGACGAAGTCGGGGCAATCGTGCTCCGTGGTGAGGGCAAACACTTTTCATCCGGCCACGACCTCGGAACGCCCAGCACTGGTTTCCAGGCTACAGCCGATGATCGCGTAACGCCTTGGTATGATCCCACGGGCAAGCAGGGCGGCGAGCGAATGTATTCGCGCGAGCAGGAGGTCTATCTGGGCATGTGCCGTCGCTGGCGCGACTTGCCCAAACCGACCGTGGCCGCGGTGCAGGGCGGGTGCATCGCCGGGGGCCTTATGCTGGCTTGGGTCTGCGATATCATTGTTGCGTCCGACGACGCTTACTTTACGGACCCTGTCGTGAATATGGGCGTGCCGGGCGTCGAGTATTTCGCCCACGCGTTCGAGATGCCGAACCGCATCGCGCGCGAGTTCCTGATGCTCGGCGAGAAGATGACAGCGCAGCGCGCGCAAGCCTACGGAATGGTCAATCACGTCGTTCCTCGCGAAGAGCTTTTCGAGTCTGCCCTCGCGATGGCTGAGAAGCTGGCGAGCCGACCTCGCTTCGCGCTCGCGCTAACAAAGCAGGCCTTCAACCTCGTAGATGACATTCAGGGCAAGCGCACGGCGATGGAGGGTGTCTTCGGCCTCCACCACTTGGCGCACGCGCACAATCAGATCGTTTCCGGCGGTGGCGTCCAGGGCCAGACCGTCGCATCGATGAAAGCTAAGATCGGCTGAAGCGGCGAGACCGGGCGCGCCAGAGTGTGCGCCCGCTTCGCGGAGCCTCTTGCGCCGTCCGCAATCAGCAGTAGGTAAAGGTCCTGAAGCGGTGCCGTGGCTTTGATGCGCCAGCCCGACGGCTACGAAAGAGAGATCGAGGGTAAGCTTTTGTCCGACGAAAACGTCGCCATTGGAACCAGTGCTTCTGGAAAGACCCTGATCTACCGCAGCTCGACTATATTCGAGCGACGCCGGCGCATCATGCACGAGACGCGTGCGATGATTTCTGAGTCCGGCTACGAGAGCTTCAACGTGCGGGAACTTGCCCGCCGAGCCGGCGTGGCGCAGCGCACCCTGTACAACGCCTTCGGAAGCCGTGAAAACATTATCATAAGCGCGATCTATCAGTATTCTGACGACTTTGCCGAACACACCCACTACGCCCACGTAGGGCATACGCTGCTCGGCCGCCTTGAGCGCGCTATTAAGGTCCATTCCCGGAACTTGCAGATTCGCCCTTACACGACCGCAGTCATGGCGATCTACAACTCGGTCTCTTCGGACCGCTCCATCCGCCAAGCCATCTCGAAGCTGTCCGACGATTCGTTACGGCCCTTCGCCGATCACCTGGTTGCCCGCCGGCATCTAGCGGCTAACGTCACCCCGCAAGCGCTGTGCGAGCGCATCACCCGCTTCAGCTATTGCACACTTAGCGCATGGTGCCTTGGCGAGATTCCCGACGCTGACATGGTCGAGAACATCTGCGAGGCGATGGTTATGGTGGTGGGTGTCTCCACGCGAGGCGCTGTCAAACGAGAAGCGGACGACTGGCTGCAGCACATTCGCGGCCGCTCGTCAGCGTGGGAGAAGTTGAAAGCCTCGTCCTCGACGCGGCCAACGCCTCGGCGAGCGATCGCCTCCCTACGGAGAGTCAGACACGCCCCATCACCGGAATGAGGGCGCCGGTGATTGGCGCCGCCGCCTTCGAAGTCAGGAATAGGATCACGCCCGCTAGCTCGGCTGGCGACACCCAGGTCGAAAAGTCGGCATCGGGCATGTCTCCCCGATTCCTCGGCGTGTCGAGAATGGAAGGCAAGACTGCGTTAACGCGGACTCTCCCTTTCAGCTCATCGGCTAACGATTCTGTCAGCGTGTGCACGCCGGACTTTGATGCCGCGTACGCGCCCATTCCCGCGACCGCCTTCAGCGCGCCGGCCGCGCCAACATTTACGATGCTGCCTCGTGAGTCCGTCAGAGCGGGTATGGCGGCCCGGCACATGTTGGCGCAGGTGCGGACGTTGATGGCGTAAAGGTCATCCCAGGTGGCCTGGGAGCCCTCCGCTAGCGTTTCCCACGCGAAGCCGCCGGCTAGGTTGACCAACGCGTCGATCCGGCCAAACCGCGCAACGACGTCCTCGACTGCGCCCTGAGCCTGGTTGGAGTCCGTGAGATTACAACTCGCCACCGCGAGCCCGCCCTCGCCAAGCTGCTCGCTAAGGGGCGCCGGCGCCTGCGCCGCCAGGTCGATGGCCGCAACCCGATCGCCACTCTTGGCGAACGCTGCCACGACGTCTCCACCAAGCACGCCGAAGGCGCCGGTGACGATGATGACCCGGCCGTTCATGCCCGCCCCTCAGGCCACCTTCAGAAGCTGCTTGCCAGTGTTCGCTCCGCTGAACACACGCATGAGCGTCGTGGGCGCGTTTTCGAGCCCAACCTGAACATCCTGCCGGGTTTTTATCCGACCTGCGCGGATCCAATTGGCGATGCGAATCCGAGCGGCTGGAAATTCGCTTTGGTAGTCGATGACCAACAGACCGTGCATAGTGGCCCGCTTAAAGATCAGGTTGAAGTAATTCGTCGGCCCGGGCGGGAGCACTTCGGCTTCATAGCGTGCGATTCCGCCACAGATCACGATCCGCGCGTATAGTGCGATCTCGCCCATGAGATCGTCCAGGAGCTGACCGCCGACATTGTCCCAGAGGACATCGATGCCTCCTGGCGCCGCCGCGCGCACCTTTGGGATAACGTCGCCGGCCTTGTAGTCGATGGCGGCATCGAAACCGAGTTCGTCGGTGAGCCAGCGGCATTTGTCAGGACCTCCGGCGATCCCGATCACGCGGCAGCCGCCAATTTTGGCGATTTGTCCGGCGACGGAGCCTGTCGCACCCGCGGCGCCAGTGACAACCACCGTGTCCCCAGGAAAGGGCCGACCCAGCTTGCTCAGACCGAAGTAAGCGGTCATGCCGATGCCGCCCAGAGCTCCGAGGTGCTCTGTTAGAAGCTCATCGTCACCGACCTTCAGCAACGTCGGCGCCGGTGTCGTGAGGTACTCCTGCCAGCCCATCGCTCCGACGACCTTGTCACCGGGTTTCAATGACGGGTCGTTGGATTCAACAATTTCGCCGATGCCGCCCGCCCGCATCACGTCACCAATCTCCGTTGGGGCGGCGTACCCGCCGATATTCTCCATCTGGCCCTTCTGAGAGGGATCGCAGCTCAGGTAGAGGGTTCTGACTAGGACCTCGCCCGGCCCAGGCGAGCGCGCCTCGGTGGTCGTCCAAGTAAAATCGGTCGCCTGCAAGGACCGGTTGTTCGGTCGCTCAGCGATCAGCCACTGCCGGTTCATGCGAGCCATGTCGCGTCTCCTCTACGTTATGATCGTTGCAGTAAAAGCCCGAGCGCACAGCCCTAGTCCTGGGACGCCATCGCTCGGCCGTATTTGCCGCCAACTCGGCGATACGGACGTGTCGCTTTTTTCGATATGCTTGTCCTGCTAAGCTGAATCGCGACATTTCTGCGATGCGCGTGCAACACGCATGCGAGGACAAGCGTGGCGGCGGCTCTTCTCGCCAGTCGTCCGGAACAATACGGCGGCGTTGCCGGAGCGTCGGCCTGCATCCTAAGGTTCGGGGCTGGCGGCGCACGGCCGGAGCTGGCGCCATCGACGGGAGAGAGAATTCGGTATGGCCTATCCAAGCGCCGGAACGGGACCTGTCAGGACGACCTGGCAGGCCGAGAAAAGCGCGCAGACACGCGACAAACTGCTCGAAGCGACACTCGATAGCCTCGCGAACCTTGGC
The DNA here is from genome assembly GCA_963794315.1 of uncultured Alphaproteobacteria bacterium. GTDB lineage: Bacteria > Pseudomonadota > Alphaproteobacteria > Caulobacterales > Caulobacteraceae > Poindextera. The sequence goes on along the minus strand of CAWCDF010000002.1, from coordinate 1,282,870 downwards.
TACTTCGAGACGACGATCTCGACGATCGTAGACTACGCTGGGGTTTCCCGCGGCTCGATCCGTCACCACTTCAGGTCGAAGGCGGACATTATCGCCGCTACCATTGATTATATGAACGAGCGCCGCCTCGCGGCGTACCGCAAGGATCTCTTTCAAGCCGGAGACGTCGATCCGCTTGACTATGTGCTTGAAACCTTCTGGAAGCACCTCGGCGAAAGGGAGTATGCGGCCCATCAGGAGCTCGTTGTGGCGAGCCGAACTGACGCCAAACTGCATGCCGCGCTGAAACCGGCGCTCGCGGTGATGGACGAGAAGTGGATGGCGCTCACGCTTGAGCGCTTCCCGCATTGGCGGAAACTGGGGGATTCGCTTCCGCTCGCGGCCTCCATTGGTGGTCTCCTGTTGGAGGGCATGGCCTACCGCCGCATTGTTGGCGGCGTCAGCGACGAATTGGTCACCGGGGTCCTCGCCTAAGGAAATCGACATCGTTGAGGCGATGACGACTCCGCTCCCGGTCGCCGTCATCGCCGGCATGATGGGGGTGCCAACGGATCGCGCCATGGACTTCAAGCGTTGGTCGAACGCGATCATGGGCATCCAGGACAATCCGTTTGAAGGCGAGCGGATCAGGATGCTGATGGAGCTGCGCGCCTATTTCACCAATCTGGCTGCTGAGCGCCGCGCCTCTCCCGGCGACGACCTGGTCAGCGCTTTGACGAGAGTGAGCGACACAACGGAGACGCTAACCGACGATCAGGTGGTCGGATTCTGCATCTTGCTCATGATCGCCGGCAACGAGACGACCACCAACCTCTTGGGCAACCTGATCAACCGGATCGCCAGTGAGCCGCAAGATTGGGCGGCGCTACGCGAAGATCCTAGTTTGGTCGAGGGCGCGATCGAGGAATCGCTGCGCGTCGACTCGCCGGCGCAAATGGTCATTCGACGCGCCACGGAAGATGTCGTCATCGACGGTGTGACGATTCCGGCGGGTGAACGCGTGATGGTCTATCTCGCCTCGGCCAATCGCGATCCGTCCAAGTGGGACGATCCGGCCAACTTCGAGCTCGTGCGCGAGCGAGAGCGGCACGTTGCGTTCGGCCACGGGGTCCATACCTGCATTGGCGCGCCGCTAGCGCGGATGGAAGCAAAAGCGGCGATGAGCGCGCTTGTCGACCGGTTTTCGTCGATCGCGCGCGGTCGAGACCCAGGCAAACGTTTGCCAGGCGGTTTGCTCTTTGGATTTCGATCGCTTCCGGTCGTGTTCGGCTGAAGGTCGCGGTCGATCAGCCAATGTCCGGTTTGGGTCGTAAGCGGACGTCGGGTCCGGCCTGAAAGCAGTCATTCCGAGGCGGCGGTCCGGGGCGGGTTGGTGCGATGCTTCGGCGCGCGGCCCAACTCGCCGTCGGGGGCTCGCTCCTCTTCGCCGGTCAAGCTACGTTGGCGGCTGCAGGGCGTCGTGGGACTTTGACAATGAGACTGTGCCAGGCTTCGGCCGCCGTCCTCCTCGTCGCGCTGACGCCGCAGGCTGCGACGGCCAACGACTCCACCGGCTGGCTGGCCGCCGGCGGGCTGGTGCTGACCAAGTCGGCCGACATCGAGATGCAGGCCGAGGACCTCTACATCTCGGAAGGCCAGGTGCGGGTGAAGTACGGCTTCCTCAACACCTCCGCGAAAGACATCACGGTGACCGTGGCCTTCCCCCTGCCCGACATCACCCTCGACGACACCGTGCCCTACGACGACATCCCCAACATCCCGGACGAGGCGTCGGCAAACTTCCTTGGCTTCGTAACCACCGTTGCCGGCAAACCGGTCAAGATGCAGGTGGAGCAGAAGGCGTTGGTGGGCGGCGCCGACTACGCCGCGACGCTGCGCAAATACAAGGTGCCGCTAGCGCCCGAGCTCCAGGCCACCGCCAAGGCGCTGAACGGTCTGCCGCGCGTGGCGCAGGACGGGCTGGTCAAGCTGGGTGTCGTCACCGCCCAGAACGCTGACGAGGTTTCCGCCACCACCAAGCTCGACCTGATCCCGGCCTGGACCCTGAAGACCACCTTCTACTGGAGCCAGACCTTCCCCGCTGGCCGGGTTCTGCAGGTGGAGCACCGCTACACCCCGTCGGTCGGCAATTTCGTGACCACCCAGCTGGCCCCCGATCCGGCGACGCTGAATGACGACGAAGCGCAAAGCCGCCAGCGTGAGATCCAGACCTATTGTGTCGACGACGGCCTGATCCAGGCGGTGAAGGCGGCTGCCGCGTCCAGCGGCGGCGCCAGCCAGTTCTTCGAGGAATACCTCGACTACGTCCTTACGACCGGGGCCAACTGGAAAGGCCCGATCGGCGACTTCACCATGACCATCGACAAGGGCGCGGCCTCGAGCCTGGTCAGCTTCTGCGGCGACGGCGTGCGCCAGACCGGCCCGACCACCTTCCGGGTCCACTACACGAACTTCACGCCGACCAAGGACGTCTCGGTGCTGATCCTGCGACACCGTTAGGGGAGAGGAGAGCGTGGTGGAGCAGCTTTCGTCGGCCTGGGTGTTCGTTTCGCACTCGTCGGCGGACTTCAAGGGCACCGGCGCACGGCCGCGAGCTAGGCGGCGTGGAACAGCGCCGTCCGCGCTGGCGTCTAGCTTGGGACGACGGACCTGCAGCGGGTGCCCGCTGCCGGCCTGACTCACGCGGTCGTCCTGACGCTCAATCCATCATCTTGTCGCTGAGCGAGTTCAGGTGCGCGATCAGCGCCGGAGCGCCGCCAGAAGCGATCGAGGCTTCAATGTCAGGCCGCCCAACCGCAAGCTGGCTGATCGCGCCGTAGTAGACATCGATGACCTTCCAGGATCCTCCGAACTCGCGCATCTGATAGGTCAGGGCGATCGGCGAACCACGGGGAGCGATCAGCTGAGTGTGGACGATCTTGTCCGGTCCTCGGGTGACGACGTCGGGATCAACCTCGAATCGTTCTCCGCCGTAAATACTGAAATTGTGGGCATAGCTGGCGATGGTCAGCCGACTGAACGCCGCAATCGCCGCGCGCTGCTGAGCTGGCGAGAAGTTGCTCCAGGCCGGGCCGATCGCGAGACGGGTCATCGTCGGCAAGTCGAATGTGCGTTCGATCACCGGCGCCAGCCTGTGGTAGCGTTCCGCAGGGGTTGTCAGCCCAAATTCACCGTAGGCTAACCCGGGCTGGCTAGGGCGGCTGGATGCAGCCCGCGTCCAAGACCCCTAAGCCGCCGCCTAACCCGTTCCGCTGGTTCGAACTCCTCGCCCGAGGTGATCCGCCTCGTGGTGATGATGTACGTGAAGTACCCGCTGTCGCTGAGGAACGTCGAGGATCTGTTGTTCGAGCGCGGCATCGACATCTGCCACGAGACGGTGCGGCTGTGGTGGAACCGGTTCGGTCCGATGTTCGCCGGCGAGATCAGAAGGAAGCGGGTCCAGCACATGCGCCAGTTCACCCATTGGCGCTGGCATCTGGACGAGATGTACGTCCGCATCAACGGCGAGATGCGCTACCTCTGGCGAGCGATCGACCATGAGGGCGAGGTGCTGGAGTCCTTTGTCACCAAGGAACGGGACAAGGCTGCGGCGCTGACGTTCATCAAGAAGGCGCTCAAGCGCCACGGCCGGCCTAAGGCCATCGTCACCGACGGTCTGCGCTCCTACCGTGCGGCTCTCGACGAGCTTGGCGCCACCGACCGCCAGGACGTAGGGCGGTGGCTGAACAACCGCGCTGAGAACAGCCACCTGCCGTTTCGACGAAGGGAGCGGGCGATGGCCCGCTTTCGCCGGATGAAGACCTTGCAGAAGTTCAGCTCGGTCCATGCCTCCGTCCACAACCACTTCAACCAGGAGCGCCACCTCATCAGCCGACAAGACTACCGACAGAGACGCTCTGCCGCGCTGGCGGAGTGGCGGTCAGTCCTGGGATAAGAGCTGCTTGGGTTTGGGCGCCCTGCGTCACACCGGAGACAAGTTGCCGTTGGACTGACAGCACCCATGACCCCGATGCACCTCTTCACGAAGCAGGCGTAGCCGTTAAGGAAGGCGCCTTTGGGGCAGTGGGTGACTGGACAGTCTTTCGCAGCTCTGGTCGCACCAGCTACTCCGACGACGGCGGCTGGCGCTCCGGTCGCGCAGGCAAAGAGCACAGCCGAGACGGCGACGATGGTTAGGCTGCGCATGGGCCTTCCCCGTTGGCTGCCTCGTCGGCGCTCGCGGCGTACTACAACTCCCACTCAGCCGCCAACGGCAGCTAAGGGTCGGACGACGGCTCTCGGCCGGACAGCGGACCTTGGCGGATAACGCAGCCTGCGGGCCAAGTCGGCTGCATACCACTCATAACGCGACGCGGCACGCCGCCCAGGCACTATGTTCAGCTTTGTGTCCAAACCGGACCGCCCCCGACGCAAGTAACGGCTTGCGCCCAAGTTACGTCACAAAAGCGCCGCTAGTGGGGTGGACGATGTTTCTGACCGGCAGCGACTCTGCCGGGTAACGCCTGGACTTGCCATGGAAAATCTCAGTTTTGACAGTGCCTTGTCAGCCATCGAGTACACCAAAAACTCTTTTGCCAGAGCCTCGACAGGCGGTGACTACTTTCTGCTTCACTACCATGACTGGAAACGGCCCGCACGTAGCAAGCTCAGCGAGCTCCGTCCCGGCCTGCTCTTCTACGTCGTCTTGGCTTGGGTGCCCGTGATTGGGCTGTTCTGGCTGATCCACGGCTAAGCTTCGTCCTCCCGGGGAGAGGCCCACTTTGGGTCGTTAGCGGGTGTGGCTGGAGCGTCCAGAAGCGGACATCAGCCTTCCAGCTTAGACCCCTCCGACCAGGCGCGAGAACGGCGGCTCGCGCAGTGCGTAGCCCCCCCGGCCCCAGACCGTTTCGATGTGGTGCTCGCCGTAGCCGGCGAGCTTCTTCCTGAGCTTGCAGACGAAGACGTCGATTATCTTCGGGTCGGGCTCATCCATCCCACCATAGAGATGGTTTAGGAACATGAACACCTATCCGTTGGCGGCTTCAGGCCCGCTGCCTAGCTTCAGGTTCAAGCGTTTGCTGACATGACGCGCAATGACGAACATTGCCGCCAAACCCAGGACACCTGCGCCGCTCATGACAAAGGACGCATAGTGCGCTTCGGCGAGAGAGCCATAGGCGCGCACCAACCCGTAGCCAGCGGCGAACCATGCGCCTAGCATCACCGCAGACACCGCCAGGGAGAGGGCCAGAAACCTCCCAAACGGCGCGCGGGCCATTCCGGCCGTCACGAGTAACGGCGCATAAAGCCCGTAGGCGAACTTCGAACCAAGCAGTGTCGCGAACAGCGCGTTGCGCCAGGCCGCCTCCAGCGGCTGCAAGGTGTTCCTGAGAAGGCGAATGCGGGTCGCGAGAGCCCTGACCTTGGGCGAAGAGGCCGCCCAACGGCCGAGCCAATAATACACCGTGTCTTGGAACACCGCGCCGAAGGCGAGGATCAGCCCGGCGAAAAGCGGATTGATCTGGCCCGTCGCCAAGCCAGCGCCGGCCCCAAGCGCCACGATCGGCCCTTCGACCAGCGAGAGCGGAACCATTATTATATAAGGGAGATCATTCATCGGTCACGACGCCGCTCCATCTTGCTTCATGGCGCCTAAGCCGAGCCGTAGATTTTTTTCTCGTATCGTTCAGAGTGGCTGCTAAGAGCGAAATTGCGCCTGGCGGGAATGAAATGCGCCGACGTCATCTACTAGCTTTGTTGGCCGCAGGCGTGACAGCGCCTTGCGATGCGCTCGCGGCCCATGCCCAGGTCGTCGCGATCAACAAGATATTCCCATACCTGTCAATGTTCCTCAGGACGCCATTTGCCGACCGCAACCGGTTTTACCTCGCCTACCGCGCCGTCCGTGACAAGCGCCCGATCACGGATGCCCAGGCCAGCTTCGTCGCCACCAACGGCGCGCGCACGGCGATGGCCTTCGATAGCACCGGCGCCGTCACACCCTTGCCAACCCTCGCCGAGCTCAACAGCGGGATGGTAGTCGAGTTCGATGAGCGGCAATTCCAGCTGGAGTTGGAGTTGCGCTGCGCAATGGCGAGTGCCACCCGGCTCGATGTGGGAGAACTTGGCCGTTCGCTGGCTCAGGTGAACCAGACCGTCGCCAAGTTGGCCGGTCCCTTTTCCTTATTTGCACCGAAAATCACGGCCGCCTATTTTCCAAACGCAGGGACGGCTGCGGCGATCATGGCCGACGGGCGCCAACTCACGCTCCCAGTCTACTTCGCCCCGGGGATTGGCGCCGTTCCGTTCATAGAGCCCGCAAGTCTGGTAGGCGCACGCACCGCGGTTCTGGCCAAACCGCCGTCTCGAATCGTGTTGGCCGGACACCCCCGCACCGGATGACCGATGGATGGGATTTGCCGGTAGCGCGTCTCCTGACTGAGGCCCGCTCTTCGGCCAGCTCTGACTGTGACGATGTCCGTTCCGACCGAAGCTAACGAATGGTTTCGACCTTGAGCCGACGTTGAGACCATCTGCTTGTCGGTGCGGCTCGGGACGCCGGCATGGGGCTCCTCGATGACCCCTGAGGAAACTGTGTCGCAGGCAAGACGGCTTGTATTTCGACGGCAGCTCTGGTCTCATCGAACCGGCCCAAGGGCAGGCGGGGGCTGTCCCCCACTACAACCGCGTCATGACGGAACACCTTAGCTTAGGTCAGTTTGAGGCCGAGCGCGCCTCGGGCCCCGCCGACGGGGCGACAGGCCGGGATTTACGCGTGGCGCGTCCCGGCTTGCTGACCAACCTTATCCTGCGCCTGGACGACAAGCTGAAGCGCGATCGTGGCGTGACCGAGTTCGCCGGCTGCGCCGAGAGCATCCTGTGTGTTGCAGTGGTCCCGGCCGACGCGGACGTGCGTCTCTCGGACGGCACGTTCGTTGCCGCGGACGATCCGATTATCGAAATCCACTTCGCACACCAGCGTATGCCCCAGGCCTCTCAGGGAGCGGGCATCGGCTGGGGGGCCAGGTTTGGGCGCCTTCTCAACATCTCATTCCGCGAACTGGCCGCGGCAGTCGACGTCGACCCGAGGCTGAAGGACGCGAAGGCGCTGCGCGCCCGCCTCGCCTTCGCCAGCGAGCGCAACAGAGGCGATGCGCGGCGCTTCGGCGTGCGTTTCCGGCTCCAGACCATCGAGCCGCCGGCGCCCGTCTCGATGGCGCGACGGGTCCACGACTTCGGCGAGGATTTGTGGTTGGTCGCGCTGACCTGGGTGTTCAACCCCGGCGCGCTCAAGGGACGATCGGTGCGCCGGATGCGCGAGGACCTTTGGATGTCCCGCGACCAGCTTATCGCGCACTTCGGGAAACCGCGCGTCGGCTGAAAGGCAGGGGATGGTCAGAGCAAATTCACAGCTCGCTAACCCGCGCCTTCGTGAACGCTGCGCGGGCGTATGCCTACCGCAGCGAGCTCGAAGCTCCGTTGGACCCCGCCTGCACCCAGGCGCTGCGTGCCAACGGCCGGCGCGTGGGCGGGTTTCTCGACCTGCTGTGAGCGGACATCCGGCGTCAGTGCGATGCGGCTTGGTCGCCCATGTGGGCCCTGACTACGACCTGGCACTTGGGCGAGAGCTTGGGGAGGTTCCTTATCATACAAGCTCGCACCGCAGCGCGGTCTCCTGACATGGCCTGGGCCCAGCAGGCGGTCATGGCTGAGCTTGCGCAAGCCGCTCGGAAGTCGGCGCGATCATCCCTTGATGATATGTCCTGTGGCCGTGGCGAACCCTGCGCCGCGGCGGCGCTAGCGAGCAGGCAGATGGCGGCTAGAAGGCGCTGGCTCATGCTGTGGGACCTAGGATACGTCAACCACGCGCGAAAGCTCTGGGTCGCAGCGCGCGCTGGCGAAAATCGATCGAAGGCAAACAGGCAGCTAGCTGAAGGCATCCGGCGATAACTCCGGGACGAGGACGTGCGCAGCTTCAGCGCGGCGTCTGCTGGCCATACCCGGCGAACTGCGTTGAGCACGCGAGCCCATTTCGTGGTCGTCGAGCAGCTTAGGCCCACCGATCTGCAGAGTGATCACGTACTGGCGCGACAAGTCTTCGATGTCTTTCGCGAGCGAGAAGGCGGAGTCCAGATCGGGCCCGCAGGCGATCTGACCGTGGTTGGCCATCAGACAGCCTCGTCGACCGCCGGACAACGCCTCCGCAACGTGGTGGGCCGACGCGTCGCTACCTGAAGCTGCCCCTGGCCGATGCGTTAGCCGGTACTGTCGCTTGCGTGTCATCAACGCGTCTCTTCTTCGACACCCCCGAGAGAACCTCCTGTGCCGTAGAACGAGCGTTCGCCGCATGGTTCCAATTGGGTGAGAGCGCTAGAGTGAGCGTTCCAGTTGAGCGAGCACTTCTGCGGCGACGCAGCGGGCAGATCGGTCGGCGGCTAATATGGTCTCCAGCGCGCCGTCAGAGTTCGACCCCGCACCCAGATCTCCTTCACGGTCGAGGTGCTCAAGCGTCTCAGCCACGGTGGTGGCGATGTCGAGAAAGCCGATGCGGCGATCGAGGAAAGCGGCGACGGCGATCTCGTTGGCTGCGCTCATGGCCACGGGCGCGAGGCCGCCGGCCCTCATCGCCTCGCGCGCTATGCCGATGGCCGGAAATCGCGTGAGGTCCGGTTCGGCGAATGTCAGCGCGCCGACGGCGGCAAGGTCGAGACTCGGCGCTGGCCAGGGCAGTCGGTCAGGCCAAGCGTAGGCGCAGGCAATGGGCGTCCGCATGTCCGGCGCCCCCAGCTGTGCGAGCGTCGAGCCATCCTGATACTCGACGAGGCTATGGATGATTTGTTCCGGATGGATCAGCACCTCGATTCGCTCCGACGTCATGGCGAACAGGTAAGACGCCTCGATCATCTCGAGGCCCTTGTTCATCATGGTGGCGGAATCAACCGAGATCTTGGCGCCCATGCGGAAGTTGGGATGCGCTACAGCCTGTTCCGGCAAGGCCTTTGCCATCGCGGTGCGATTCCAGTCGCGGAACGGCCCACCTGATGAAGTGATGATCAAACGAGCAACCCGATCGCCCCGCTGGGCGTCGAAGACCTGGAAGATCGCCGAATGCTCGGAGTCGACCGGGATAACGACGCCGCCGGCTGCGCGCGCGATATCCAGCAGGGCCGGCCCAGCACAGACCAGGCTTTCCTTGTTGGCCAGCGCTATGACAGCCCCGCTCCGGGCGGCCGCCAAAGTGGGAGCCAGGCCCGCCGAGCCGACGATGGCGGACATCACCCACTCGGCGCCCATTTCGGCAGCCTCAACGACCGCGGCCGAGCCGGCTGAGGCTGCCAAGCCGCTGCCCTTTAGCCTTTCTTCTAACTCGCCCAAGAGGCTTGGCTCCGCGATCACGGCCACTCTTGGTCGCCACCGCAATGCCTGCTCGGCAAGGCGTTCGACGTTCGCTCCGGCGGTCAGGGCGATGACCTCAACCTCCGCCGAGCCGCACGCTTCGGCCTGGGCCAGGAGATCTAGGGTGGAGGCCCCGACCGAGCCGGTTGAGCCAAGGACCGTGATCCTCTTACGTGCGCTCATGCATCCGCTCCACGCCGATGGATCGCTCTCGCTAGGCGGCTACATGGGCTAGACCGCGAGTATCCCCCTGTCCACCCTATCGAGGAAGCCGCCGCTGCCTAGGTTCAAGGCCGCGCGTTGCCAGGCGCTGCAGGGCCTGGTTCAGACAGTCGCCTCTGTGGCCCCTCCCCCCGATGAACGTCGAAGCACGCCATCGGCCGGCGTTGTCAATGAGGCTTCGAGACGGTTAGGTGACATCCGCACGTGGAGCGTTGGGTTCGATGCCGGCTAGCACACCACTTCTGGATTGCATTCCTCTGCCGAGCGAGCTCCGTCAGCTTCGCCCAGATCAGCTGAGGCAGGTCGCCGACGAATTGAGACAGGCGACGATCGAGGCCGTTTCGATGACCGGCGGCCATCTTGGCGCGGGGCTCGGCGTTGTTGAGCTCACCGTTGCGTTGCATTACGTTTTTCAGACCCCCCACGACCGGCTGGTTTGGGACGTCGGCCATCAAGCCTATCCGCATAAGATCCTCACCGGCCGGCGCGACCGCATAACGACCCTGCGCAAGGGTGGCGGCCTGTCGGGCTTCACCCGACGCGCGGAGAGCGACTACGACCCGTTTGGCGCCGCTCACGCTTCCACGTCGATTTCGGCCGGCCTCGGCATGGCCGTCGCCCGGGATCTGGATGGAAACGATCGTCAGGTTGTCGCGATCATCGGCGACGGCGCCATGAGCGGCGGGATGGCGTATGAAGCGATGAACAACGCGGGGGCGCGCAAGACGCGCCTCCTGGTGGTCCTGAACGACAACGACATGTCGATCGCGCGGCCGGTCGGCGCGCTGAGCTACCACTTGGCGCAATTGGTGTCGTCGAAGGCCTACCACGGCATCCGCCACGTGGGACGCGACATGCTGCCGAAGCCGCTCCGCGGCGCGGCGCGACGTGCGGAGGAATACGCGCGCGGCATGCTGTCGGGCGGCACCCTCTTCGAGGAGCTCGGCTTCTTCTACGTCGGCCCGATCGACGGCCACAATATCGATCACTTGCTGAAAGTGCTCGAGAACATCCGTGAAGATCGCGCGGATAGGCCGGTGCTTCTCCACGTGATCACCGAGAAAGGCCACGGGTACGAACCGGCCTCAACATCGGCCGAAAAACTGCACGCGGTGTCCAAATTCGACGTCGCGTCCGGGGCCCAGGTCAAGCCAAGCCCCAAAGCGCCGTCCTATACCCGCGTGTTCGCCGAATCCCTGCTCCAGGAAGCCGAAAAAGATCAAAGGATCGTGGCTATCACGGCGGCAATGCCGTCAGGCACCGGGCTCGATCTGTTCGAAAAGCGCTTTCCCGAACGCATGTTCGACGTTGGGATCGCTGAACAACACGCCGTGACCTTCGCTGCAGGCATGGCGACCGAGGGCTACAAACCCTTCTGCGCCATCTATTCGACTTTCCTTCAGCGCGCGTACGACCAGGTCGTGCACGATGTTGCGATCCAAAACCTGCCTGTACGCTTTGCTCTCGACCGAGCTGGTCTGGTCGGGGCGGACGGCGCGACCCACGCCGGTAGCTTCGATCTCGCATACCTGTGCTGTCTGCCGAATTTCGTTGTCATGGCGCCGTCGGATGAGGCGGAGCTGATGCATATGGTCGCCACCGCGGCGTCCCACGACGTCGGTCCGATCGCACTGCGTTATCCGCGCGGCGAGGGCGTTGGCGTTCCAATGCCGAACCATGGACAGATCCTGCCCATCGGAAAGGGCCGCGTGGTCAGGGAGGGTCGGGACGTCGCGATTCTCAGCCTCGGCGGACGGCTGCAAACCTGTCTGGCGGCGGCCGACCACCTGCAGGCCCGGGGCGTTTCCTGCACAGTGGCGGACGCGCGTTTCGCCAAGCCCATCGATGAAGGGCTGATCCACCGACTTGTTCGGAGTCATCGGATGCTGATCACGATCGAGGAGGGCTCGATCGGCGGCTTCGGTTGCCGGGTGCTGGACTACCTGGTCAACAATGACTTGACGCGGGCCGGGTTCACTCTTCGGACTATGAAGCTGCCGGACGTGTTCCTGGATCACGACGATCCACTCCGGCAGTACGAACAGGCCGGTCTGAGCGCCCAGGATATCGTCCGAACGATCGAGGACCGCTTGGCCCAGACGGCCTGACGGATCTGGCCACCGTCTCGCGCCCGGGGCGGGGGCGCGAGATTCGTAGGAGGGAGCAAAGGTGAGCTGGACGTCCCTCATTGCAAGCGCCGGATGCCTTGTCCTTGCCCTGGCGGTTTTGGGGGCAGTCTACTCCAGCGCCGCGACGTGGATGCTGCGGCGATTCCTGCGGCGGCCGGCGACGCCCGTGCCGGCCGCCAGCCAGCCCTCAATCTCGGTGTTGAAACCCCTGCGCGGCGATGAGCCAGGGCTCTACGCGAACCTGGCGAGCTTCTGCGCCCAGAGCTATGCCGGGCAGGTGCAGCTGATCCTGGGGGCCCAAGATCCCGCCGACCCCGCCCTCGCCATCGCAGCGCGTCTGCAACGCGAACATTCGAGCCGCGACATCGTCGTGGTCAACGACCCCACAGTCCACGGGACCAACCGGAAGATTGGCAACCTGATCAACATGGCGGGCCAGGCCAGCGGCGAAGTTATCGTCATCAGTGATAGCGACGTCCGCATGCCTCCGTACGGGCTTGAGCGGATCGTAGGCGCCTTGCAGGGAGCCAACGTCGGTTTGGTCTACTGCCTCTACCGGGGCAGGCCGACAACCAGTCTGTGGTCGAAGCTGGCGGCGATGGACATTGACACGCGCTTTGCGCCCAGCGTCGTTGTCGGAGAGGCCCTTGGCGCCGATCCCTGCCTAGGGCCGACGATGGCGCTGCGGGCGGATCTGCTAGGTAGTATTGGCGGCTTCGAGCGCTTGGCTAGCTTCCTCGCCGACGACTTCGAGTTGGGCCGGGCCGTCCGCGCCGCCGGTCATCGCATCGCCTGCCCCCCCATGCTCATCGACCACCTCTGCCCAGAACGCAGCGCCGTCGAGATGCTGGCGCACGAGCTGCGCTGGGCGCGGACGGTGCGCTTGGTGCAGCCGGCTGGGTACCTGGGGAGTGTAGTCGTCCACTTCACGCCCCTGGCCCTGATCGGCGCGGCATTGACGGGCTTCGCTGGCTGGAGCGTCGACGCGCTCGTTGTTCTGGTTCTCTTCCGACAGGCCCAAGCGTATGTCGCGAGCCGCCTCATGCAGTGCCGGCCTGGCCCGCTTTGGCTCCTCCCGATCCGCGATGTCTTGTCGTTCGGCGTATTCTTTGCGGGCGTCTTCGGCGACCGGGTCGAATGGCGCGGCAATCGCCTGCGGGTGCGGCGCAACGGCGTGATCGCGGCAACATGACAGGCGCGCTCGCCCGTGCGCGGGCGACGGGATTCTGGCGGCCCTCATCGGCCTGTTCAGGAGGGCGCATACGCCCTGCTGGGCCCCCTGTTCGGCCTGCCCGTCGAGGCGGCGCTCGCGCTATCGCTGCTCAAACGCGCCCGCGACATAACCATCGGCGTTCCGGTGCTGCTAAGCTGGCAGCTCGTGGAGAGCCGGCGGCGCTTGCGCGAACTTTGAAGCGGCGTAGAGGAACAGGGTCTCCGAAGGGATCGTCGAGCGGCCCCCCCTCGACGAGTTGAGGTCTTGATCATGCTCCGCACCCTTTTCCTGCAGGCTCCGTCCTTCGACGGCTTCGACGGCGGCGCCGGCGCGCGGTATCAGGCCAAGCGCGAGATCAAATCCTACTGGTATCCGACCTGGCTCGCGCAGCCGGCGGCTTTGGTTGAAGGCAGCCGTCTGATCGACGCCCCGCCCCACGAACAGTCCCTCGACGACGTAACGGCCGTCGCCAAGGACTATGATCTGGTGGTCCTGCACACCTCGACCCCGTCGTTCGCCTCGGACGTCAAGACCGTCGCGGCGCTAAAGGCGGCAAACCCCGCGCTCAAAGCGGGAATGATCGGCGCCAAGGTCGCCGCGGACGCCGACGGGTCGATGAAGGCCGCCCCGGTCATCGACTTTGTCGCGCGCAACGAATTCGACTTCACTATCAAAGAGGTGGCCGACGACCACGCCTGGGTCGACGTTGCAGGCCTGACCTACCGCAACAACTCCGGCGTCGTCGTGCACAATCCTGACCGGCCAATCCTGGAAAACATGGACGCGCTGCCCTTCGTGACTCCGGTGTACCAGCGCGATCTCGTCATCGAGAACTATTTCATCGGCTACCTGAAGCACCCCTACATTTCGATCTACACCGGCCGCGGGTGCAAATCGCGCTGCACTTTCTGCCTGTGGCCGCAGACGGTCGGCGGGCACCGCTACCGCACTCGGAGCGTGGGTCACGTGATCGAGGAGATCGCCTGGGCGCAGAGGGCCTTCCCGCAGGTGAAGGAATTCTTCTTCGACGACGACACCTTCACGGACGACTTGCCGCGCGCCGAGGCCATCGCGCGCGAACTCGGCAAGCTGGGCGTCACTTGGTCGTGCAACGCCAAGGCGAATGTGCCGCGCGAGACATTGAAGGTGATGAAGGACGGCGGTCTTCGTCTGCTCCTCGTCGGCTACGAGTTCAGGCAACCAACAGATCCTGTACAACATCAAGAAGGGCATGCGTATCGAGGTGGCTGAGCAGTTCACCAAAGACTGCCACGAACTCGGGATCGTCATCCACGGCACTTTCATCGTGGGGCTACCCGGCGAGACTTCCGAGACCATTCAGCAGACAGTGCGTTGGGCGACGAAAATCAATCCGCATACCATCCAGGTGTCGCTGGCCGCGCCCTATCCAGGCACCTTCCTCTACGACCAGGCGGTCGAGAATGGGTGGCTCGACGCCGAAAACGCCGAGCTCGTCAACGACAGCGGCGTCCAGCTCGCGCCGTTGCACTACCCGGACCTGAGCCACGCCGAGATCTTCGATTCGGTCGAGACCTTCTACAAACGCTTCTACCTCCGGCCGAAAAAGATTTGCGAAATGGTCGGCGAAATGGTCGCAAGCCCGACGATGATGAAGCGGCGTCTGCGCGAAGGCGCCGAGTTCTTCGAGTTCATGCGCAGACGGCGCAAGGTTGCTGCTTGAGCGGAACTGACGTGGCGGCGAGCGGTGATCTCACCTTGGTGACCGGCGCGTCCGGCTTTGTCGGGTCCGCGGTCGCAAGAGCCTTGCAGGCGCGCGGCGCGCGCCTGCGCCTGCTGGTGCGGGGCTCCAGTCCGCGGAGGAACCTGGAAGGCCTGCACACCGAGGTCATCGTTGGCGACATGAGAGACCCGGCCACTATGGCCACGGCCATGCGGGGCGTGCGCCATCTCTTCCACGTCGCCGCCGATTACCGCCTGTGGGCGCGGGAGCCCGAGGAAATCGTCCGTAACAACCTCGGCGGCGCGCGGGCTGCAATGACCGCCGCGCTGGCCGCCGGGGTCGAGCGAGTCGTCTACACCAGTAGCGTCGCGACTTTGGGCTTTCCCGACGATGGCGCTCCATCCGATGAAACCTTTCGTCTCGGTCCGGGGGAGGCCATCGGCGCCTACAAGCGCAGCAAGGTGATCGCCGAACGGGAGGTAGAGCGGCTGTCCGCGGACGAGGGTCTGCAGGTGGTCATCGTCAGTCCTTCCACCCCGATCGGTCCGCGCGACGTGAAGCCGACGCCGACTGGCCGGATCATAGTCGAGGCGGCGCAAGGCCGCATGCCAGCCTTTCTCGACACCGGCCTCAACCTGGTCCACGTCGACGACGTCGCGGCGGGTCATTTGCTGGCGCTGGACAAGGGGCTGCAAGGCGAGACCTACATCCTCGGCGGCCAGGACGTGAGCCTGGGCCGGATGCTGGCCGACATCGCCGCCCTGACCGGGCGCAAGCCGCCGACCCTCCGCCTGCCTCGCGCGCCGCTCTATCCCCTCGCAGTCGCCACCGAGGCGGTCGCCTACCTGACAGGCAGGGAGCCTTTCCTCACCCGCGACGCGCTGAAGATGTCCCGCCACCACATGTTCTTTTCCTCGGCAAAGGCGACGCGCGCGTTGGGCTACGTCGCGCGTCCCTATGGCGAAGGGCTCTTAGACGCGCTCGAATGGTTCCGTGGAGCCGGCTATGTCGGGTGAGGCCTCGATCGCGCTGATCGCCTGCCTGCCGCTCGCGATCTGGGCATATCTGCTTCTCGGACGCGGCGGGTTCTGGCTCGCGCGCGAGCGGGACGATCGATCCGAGCCAGCAGAGCCGCCGGCGTGGCCAGCCGTGGCCGCCGTCGTTCCCGCCCGGGACGAGGCGGACGTCATCGCTCGCTCGATCGGCAGCCTCTTGGCGCAAGACTATCCCGGTCAGTTCCGGGTGGTCTTGGTCGACGACGATAGCAGCGACGGCACCGGCCGCTTGGCCGAGGGATTGCCGAATAGCGGCCCTCTTACCGTCATTCAGGGCGCGCCGTTGCCCGCCGGTTGGACCGGCAAGCTCTGGGCGATGAAACAGGGCGTCGAGGCGGCGAGGGCCGGCGCGGGGTCGCCGAAGTATCTGCTGTTAACCGACGCCGACATCGCTCACACGCCCGACAATCTGCGTCATCTGGTCGCCCGCGCCGAGGCTGGCGACCTGGTGTTGACCTCGCTGATGGCAAAACTGAGCTGTGCGAACGCGGCCGAGCGGATGCTGATCCCGGCGTTCGTCTACTTCTTCGCCATGGTCTATCCGTTCGCCAAGGTGAACGATCTGAAGAGCCGCCTCGCCGGCGCCGCGGGCGGCTGCATGCTGGCGAGAGCCGACGCGCTCGCCGCCGCGGGCGGGATCGCCGCCATCCGCACTGCGCTCATCGACGATTGCACCCTGGGCGCCCTCATGAAGGCGAAAGGCCCGATCTGGCTCGGCCTGACCGAACGGGCCCGCAGCATCCGGCCCTATGCGACCATCGGTCAGATCGGCCGCATGATCTCGCGCTCGGCCTACGCCCAGCTAGACTATTCGCCGCTGATCCTCGCCGGCGCCGTGCTCGGCATGGTGCTGACCTATCTTGCAGCGCCGGTGGTGGCGATCGTTGTTCCCGGGGTCTGGCGATGGGCCGGCGTCGGGGCCTGGGCCCTCATGGCGCTGAGCTTCCAACCCATGTTGCGCTTCTACAGCCGCTCGCCGCTCTGGGGCCTGGCCCTGCCGGTGATCGCGGCGCTCTACACCCTGTTCACCCTGCAGTCGGCGATCGACGTCTGGCGCGGCCGTGGCGGCGCCTGGAAGGGCCGCGCCCAGGCGCTCGCGGGCTCATGAGCCACGATGCGGCCGAGCTCGCCCCGCGCAAGGACCACAAGCAGGAGAACTTCCCGGTCGCCTCCTTCATCATCAAGCCGGCGCCACCGGGCGGCGATCATGGCGTTCTACCGCTTCGCCCGTACGGCCGACGACGTCGCCGACCATCCCTCGCTGTCCTCCGATGCCCGGCTGGCCCAGTTCGAGCGGATGCGCGCCACCCTGGCCGGCGAAACCGACGACGATACGGTCTCGTTCGCGCTGCGCCGGACGATCGAGGATCGGGGCCTCGACGCCGGTCATGCGCTCGATCTGCTCGCCGCGTTTCGCCGAGATGTGGCCAAGAGCCGCTACGCCGACTGGGCCGAGTTGATGGACTATTGCCGCTATTCGGCAGCGCCGGTCGGCCGCTTCGTGCTCGACGTGCATGGCGAGGCGCGGACGACCTGGCCCGCATCGGATGCTCTCTGCGCGGCGCTGCAGGTGATCAACCACCTGCAAGACTGCGCCAAAGACTATCGCGAGCTTGACCGGGTTTATCTGGCCGAGGACGCCATGGCCGCGGCCAGAGCCAACGTCCAGGCCCTGGCGGCGCCCAGCGCCTCGCCTGCGCTGCGCTCGGTGATCGTCGGCATGGCGCGGCGCACTCAGGAGCTCTTGGACCAGTCCGCAAACCTGGCCGGGCAGGTTCGCGACCGTCGCCTCGCTTATGAGGTCGCACTGATCCAACGCTTGGCCGAGGACCTGACCGCCCGGCTGATCGTCCGCGATCCGCTCAGCGAGCGCGTTCATCACCGGCCGCTGGAAGTGCTTGGGCTTGCGATCCTCGCCGGCAAGGATCAGATCGCCGGACGACGGCGCCCGAGCGGCGAGGAGCGGGCAAGGAGGGCCGAGTGAGCGAGCAGGCGGAACTGGACGCCGGGGCGATCGAGCAGAAGGTATCCGGCAGCTCCTTCTATGCCGGCATGCGGGTTCTGCCCAAGCGCGAGCGCATGGCGATGTACGCCATCTACGCCTTCTGCCGCGAGGTCGACGACATCGTTGATGAGCCGGGCCGCGATCCGGAGACGCGCAAGGTGGATCTCGACAGCTGGCGCGCTGACGTCGCCAGTCTCTACGCCGGTGGCTCGCCCGGGCGGATGGGGTTCCTGGTCGAGGACATTCGCCGATACGGCCTTGCCGAAGCCGACTTCGTCACCGTGATCGACGGCATGCAGATGGACCTGGACCAGGACATTCGCGCGCCGTCCCTTGCCGACCTCGAGCTCTACTGCGACCGGGTGGCGGGCGCCGTCGGCCGACTGTCGATCAAGGTGTTCGGCATGGAAGACGAGCCGGGCGCGGATCTCGCCCACCACCTCGGCCGCGCGCTCCAGCTCACCAATATCCTGCGCGACCTCGACGAAGACGCCGGCATTGGCCGTCTCTACCTGCCGCGCGAGGCGCTCGACGAGGCGGGGATAACCGGCGACGATCCGCATGCGGTGATCGCCGACCCGTGCGTTGATCGCGCGTGCCGGGCCGTGGCGAAGCTCGCGCGCGACTACTACCGCGGCGCGGATGCGGTGATGGCGCGCAAGCCGGCTGGCCGCCTCGCGGCGCCGCGGCTGATGAGCGCCGTGTACGCCAACATTCTGACGCGGATGGAGGCCGCGGGGTGGGTGGCGCCCAGACAGCGGGCCAAGATTGGCAAGGCCGCCCTGTTGTGGATCGTATTGTCGCGCGGCCTGATGGGATGACGGCCAGCCGGCCGCTGCAAAACGCCTATGTCATTGGCGCCGGGCTTGCCGGGCTCGCGGCCGCGGTGCGCCTGGCGGCGGCCGGCGTCGAAGTCGAGATCAGCGAAGCTGCGACCCAGGCCGGCGGGCGCTGCCGATCCTACTTTGACGACCAGCTGGGCCTCACCATCGACAACGGCAATCACCTGGTGCTTTCGGGCAACCAGGCCGTCCACCAGTATCTGGAGCTGATCGGCGCGAGCGGCAGGCTGGTCGGGCCCAATCGGGCCCGCTTTGTCTTCGCCGACGTCCGATCCGGCGAACGATGGACGATAAGTCCCAGCGAGGGCGCGGCGCCCTGGTGGATATGCTCCCCGACGCGGCGGATTCCGGGCTCGAAGGCGGCCGACTACCTCGCCCTGACCGGCCTGCTTTGGCCTGGCGCGGACAAACGCGTGGATCAGGCGATCCCTACACGCGGACCGGTCTGGGAGCGGCTGATGGCGCCCTTTCTGCTCGCCGCCCTCAACATCCAGCCGGAGGGCGGCTCGGCCGCGCTGGCCGCGGCCGTCGTGCGTGAGACCCTGGCCAAGGGCGGCCGCGCCTATCGCCCCCGGATCGCGCATCCAACGCTGTCGGCGGCGTTCGTCGATCCGGCGGCGGCGTTCTTGGCCGCCAACGGCGGGAGCCTGCGCCTCAAACAGCGGCTGCGAAGGCTCGAATTCAGCGGCGAGCGCCTCACCGCCCTGCGATTTTCCGACCGGGCGGCGCCCGTCCCCGCCGATCGGCCGGTCATTCTCGCCGTGCCGCCCTGGACGGCGCAGGAGCTGGTTCCCGATATCGTCGCGCCGGACGCCTTCCGCGCCATCGTCAACGCCCACTTCCGCATCGCGCCGCCGCCGGGCGTCGAGCCGATGGTCGGATTGATTGGCGGAACGGCCGAGTGGATCTTCGCCTTCCCGGACCGCATCTCCGTCACCGTCAGCGCGGCCGACCGCTTGCTCGATTCAGACCGCGGCGCGCTGGCGCGTCAGCTCTGGGAGGACGTCGCGCGCGTACACGATCTGTCGCCAGAACCGCCGCCCTGGCAAATCCTGAAAGAGCGGCGAGCCACCTTCGCCGCTACGCCGGAACAGGCTCGCAAGCGGCCGGGCGCGCGCACCGCCTGGCGCAATCTCATCCTCGCCGGCGACTGGACCGACACCGGCCTGCCGGCGACCATCGAGGGGGCGCTCCGTTCGGGCTTTCGAGCCGCCGATTTGGCGCTCGCCCAGCCCGCCCTGTAAAGTCGGCGCCGGATGGACGTTTGCAGATGAGCCTGGCTTTCGACGACAGCAAGACCGACGGCGCTCCGCCAGCGCGCGCTCTGGACGACGTCGTCGAGCGTGCGGCGAAGGCGTTGCTGGCGATGCAAAGGCCCGACGGCCACTGGGTGTTCGAGCTCGAAGCCGACGCCACCATCCCGGCCGAATATGTCCTCCTCAAGCATTACCTTGGCGAGCCGGAGGACCGCGCGCTCGAGGGCAAGATCGGCGCCTATCTGCGTCGTATCCAGGGCGCGCACGGGGGCTGGCCGCTGTTTCACGGCGGCGTCTTCGACATCAGCGCCAGCGTCAAAGCCTATTACGGGCTGAAGATGATCGGCGACGACGTCGACGCGCCCCATATGGCCCGCGCCCGCGAGGCGATCCTGGCCCACGGCGGGGCGGCGGCGACCAACGTCTTCACCCGCATCCAGCTGGCGCTGTTCGGCGCGGGGCCGTGGGCATCGGTCCCGACCATGCCGGTCGAGATCATCCTGCTTCCACGCTGGTTTCCAATCCATCTGTCGAAGATGTCCTACTGGGCGCGCACCGTGATCGTTCCGCTCCTGGTGCTGCAGGCGAAGAAACCGCGGGCGCACAACCCGCGAGGCGTTCGGGTCGACGAGCTCTTCGAGGCCAAGGTTCGCATCAAGCCCAAGTCGAGAGCGGCGAACACCAAGCGGATCTGGACCTTGGGCTTTGCGGCGCTGGACGTGGTGCTGAAGGCGATCGACGGCTGGTGGCCGAGCGCGCTGCGCCAGCGGGCGATCGACCGCTGCGTCGCCTTCGTCACCGAACGCTTGAACGGCGAGGACGGATTGGGCGCCATCTATCCGGCCATGGCCAACAGCGTGATGATGTTCGACGCGCTGGGCTATCCGGACGACCATCCCGATCGGGCCATGGCCCGAAAGTCCGTGGCCAATCTGGTGGTCAGGCGCGAGGACGAAACCTATTGCCAGCCTTGCGTTTCGCCGGTCTGGGATACGGTGCTGGCGGCCCATGCGCTGATGGAGGCGGGCGGTGAAGCGGCCGAGCGAGAGGCTCTGCGCGGCCTGGATTGGCTCAAACCTCGCCAAGTGCTCGACATCAAAGGCGATTGGGCCGAACAGCGACCGGACGTGCGGCCGGGCGGCTGGGCGTTCCAGTACAACAACGCCCACTACCCCGACCTCGACGACACCGCCGTCGTGGTGATGGCGATGGACCGGGCCCGTGGCCGGCAGGCGGTCGGCAAGACCTTTGACAACGCGATCGCCCGCGGCGCCGAATGGGTCGAAGGCCTGCAAAGCCGGAACGGCGGCTGGGGCGCCTTCGACGCCGACAACACCTTCGACTACCTGAACAATATTCCCTTCGCCGACCATGGCGCGCTGCTCGATCCGCCGACCGTCGACGTCGCCGCCCGCTGCATCAGCATGTTGGCGCAGCTTGGCGAGCCCAAGGATGCCCCGCGCATGCGCCGCGCGCTCGCCTTCCTCGAAGACGAGCAGGAGGACGACGGAAGCTGGTTCGGCCGCTGGGGCGTGAACTACATCTATGGGACCTGGTCGGCGCTTTGCGCGCTGAATGCCGCTGGCGTCGATCGGCAGGCGCCGGTCGTGCGCAGCGCTGTCGATTGGCTCGTGGCGATCCAGAACGCCGACGGCGGCTGGGGCGAGGACTGCGAGAGCTACGCACTCGACTACGTGGGCTATGCGCCGTTCGCCTCCAACCCCACGCAGACCGCGTGGGCGCTAATAGGATTGATGGCCGCGGGCGAGGTGGATCATCCGGCCGTTGCGCGCGGCGTTGACTACCTGATCGCCGCCCAGACGCCAGACGGGACTTGGACCCAGGAGAGTTACACGGGCGGCGGGTTCCCGCGCGTCTTCTACCTTCGCTACCACGGCTATCCGAAGTTCTTCCCGCTCTGGGCTGTCGCGCGCTACCGCAATCTCACTCGGTCCAACGACCGCCGCATCGCCTTCGGTATGTAATGATCCTGGTCGCCGCCGGCCTGACACGCGAAGCGCGCACGCTGCAAGGCTCGGCCGTGCAGGTGATTGCGGGCGGCGGTGATCGCGCGCGGCTCGAGCTGGCGTTGGAGGACGCGGCCGGCCGCGCAGCCGCCGTGATCAGCATGGGGCTGTGCGGTGCGCTGGCCGACAGGCTTCAACCGGGCGACTGGGTGGTCGCGACACGGGTGGTGTCCGCCGAGCGGCAATTTCAGTCCGATCCCGACTGGACGACGAGCCTGGCGCAGCGGCTACCAGGCGCTCGACCCGGCCCGATCCTCGGCTCTGACGTCATGATCGCCGATGCCTCAGCCAAACAGATCACCTACGCCGCCACCGGCGCTCTGGCGGTCGACATGGAGTCGCACGTCGCCGCGGCGGTGGCGGCGCGCCACGGTCTGCCGTTCGCCGCTGCTCGCGTGGTCTCGGATGCAGCGGACCGCAGCCTGCCCAAGGCGGCGCAAGCCGGCATGGCCTCTGACGGAAGCATGGACATCTGGGCCGTGCTGCGGGCGCTGGCCGCCGATCCGCGGCAGTTGCCGGCGCTGATCCGCGTCGGCCGCGAGGCGGAGACGGCCTTTCGCGCCCTAGGTCGTGGCCGCGACCTTCTTGGCCCGCGGCTGGGTCGCCCTGATCTCGGCGAGCTTCCGCTCGACGTGGCCTGAGAACACGTAGGCCGCCGGACGCTGGCCCGCCAGCGGGATGTCCTCGGCCATCGGTCCGTCTGTCCTCACCCCGCGGGTGGAGACCGCGAGCAACTTGAGCGGATTCTTGACACCATCGGCCACGGCGGTGCCCTCAAAGCCGCAATGCACCATGCAGTCGGCGCACTTTTCGTACTTGCCGACGCCATAGTCGTCCCAGGCCGTGTCCTCCATCAGCTCTTTGAACGTCTTGGCGTAGCCCTCGCCGAGCAGGTAGCAGGGCTTCTGCCAGCCGAATACGCAGCGCAAAGGCATGCTCCAGGGCGTGCACTGATAGGTCTGGTTGCCGGCCAGGAAGTCGAGGAAGAGGCCCGACTGCGTGAACGACCACTTCTTGCCGCGATCGCCGCGGCGGAAGACATCGCGAAACAGGGTCTTGGTCCGATCCCGATTGAGGAAATGCTCCTGGTCGGGCGCGCGTTC
Organism: uncultured Alphaproteobacteria bacterium; assembly: GCA_963794315.1. Classification (GTDB taxonomy): domain Bacteria; phylum Pseudomonadota; class Alphaproteobacteria; order Caulobacterales; family Caulobacteraceae; genus Poindextera. The sequence continues at coordinate 1,259,941 of CAWCDF010000002.1, read as the reverse complement.
GTAGGAATAGCCTGGCGAAATGGTGATCCCGTCGATCCCGATGGCGGTCATCTGGTCGAAGAAGTCCGCCACCCGATCCGGCTCGGCGCCGTCGAATAGCGTGCAGTTGATCTGGACCAGGAACCCCTTCGACTTCGCGAGCTCGATCGCCTCGATCGCCTTGTCATAAACGCCATCGAGGCACACTGACTTGTCGTGCATGGCCCGGTCGCCGTCCAGGTGGATCGACCAGGTGAAGTATGGACTGGGCTCGTAGTCGTCGATCTTCTTGGTCAGCAACAACGCGTTGGTGCAGAGGATGACGAACTTTTTCTTGGCGATGAATCCCTTGACGATCCTTGGCATGTCGCGGTGGAGAAGGGGCTCGCCGCCCGCGATGGAGACGGCGGGCGCCCCGCATTCGTCGATCGCACCCATGCAATCGTCGAAGCTCATGCGCTGATTGAGGATCTCGTCCGGATAGTCGATCTTGCCACAGCCGGCGCACGCGAGGTTGCAGCGGTACAAGGGCTCGAGCATCAGCACGATGGGATACCGCTTGCGCCCTAGCAGGTGCTGCTTGGCCACGTAGGCCCCGATGCGGGCGGTTTGGAGGAGCGGCAGACCCAAGACGGTTTCCCTCGTGGTCAGATGATAGATTCTGTGTTGTCGACCTTACGCAGCGCGTACGGCAGCCGGAACTCGATCGTCTCCTCGACACCGTTCATCTGAACCACCTCAACCTCTGTGATCTTGCGCAAGGCATCAATGACGCTGATCACGAGCGTTTCTGGCGCTGAGGCCCCGGCGGTCAGACCGATGGCTTCGGCTCCTTCGATCCAGGCGGGATCGAGGTCAGACCCGTCAGCGATGAGATAGCTCGGCAACCCCTCCTCGATCCCGATCTCGCGCAAACGGTTCGAGTTGGAGCTGTTTTGGGCCCCCACGACGAGGATCACCTCGGCCACCTTGCACAGGTCGCGCACCGCCGACTGCCGGTGCTGTGTCGCGTAGCAGATATCGGCCGTATCGGGTCCCACCACATCGGTGAAGCGCGCCTTTAGCGCATCGATCACGCCCCTGGTGTCGTCAACGCTAAGCGTCGTCTGGGTCACATAAGCGAGGGGTGAGTCGAGCGGCAAATCGAGCCTCAGCACGTCAGCCTCGCTCGAAATCAGGTGCACGGGCGCTCCGACTTGCCCCATGGTCCCCTCGACTTCGGGATGCCCGGCGTGGCCGATCAGGACCAGCGTGCGCCCTTGAGTGACGTAATGCCTTCCCTGGTTGTGCACCTTTGAAACCAGGGGGCAGGTCGCGTCAATCACAGGCAGTCCCCTGGACGTCGCATCGTCAACCACCGCTCGCGGGACGCCATGCGCACTGAAAACGGTCACTGCGCCATCCGGGATCTCTGACAGATCCTCGACGAAGATCGCGCCCTTCCGTTTCAGGGTGTCAACGACGTGCCGATTGTGGACGATCTCATGGCGAACGTAGACGGGCTGTCCATGCTTCACCAACGCCCGATCGACGATATCGATCGCCCGAACCACGCCCGCACAAAAACCTCGGGGCTGAGCCAAATAAACCTTCACCATCGAACCTCGCCGCTCTTAGCCGCAAACCTAGAGTATCCCGGCCCGGTCTGGAAGGATGCGGCGGTGGCAAACCGTCGCGTAGGGATTTTGTCGGCGCTGCGCAATTCAGCGACTGTTGGCGGGCCGAACTCGCGGCTATCCTCCGGCCATGACCGCCCCCTCGCTCGAGCACGTGCGCCCCTGGCGCGCGATCCACCGCCGCCCGACCCGCAAGATCCGCGTCGGCGCCGTCGAGGTGGGCGGCGATGCGCCGATCAGCGTCCAGTCGATGACCAATACGCTGACCGCAGATGCGGCCGCGACGATCGCCCAGGTGCGGGCGCTGGAAGATGCCGGCGCCGACATCGTGCGCGTCTCCTGCCCCGACGAGGAGTCCACCGCCGCCTTCCCGGCCGTCGTGAAGGCGTCGCGCGTGCCGATCGTGGCCGACATCCACTTCCACTACAAACGCGCGATCGAAGCGGCGGAGGGCGGCGCGGCCTGCCTGCGCATCAACCCCGGCAACATCGGCTCAGCGGTCCGCGTGCGCGAGGTGGTGCAGGCGGCGCGCGACCATGGCTGCTCGATGCGCATCGGCGTCAACGCCGGTTCCCTCGAGCGCGAGCTGCTCGAGCGCTACGGCGAGCCCTGCCCCGAGGCGATGGTCGAGAGCGCGCTGGGCCACGCGCGCATCCTGCAGGACCACGACTTCCACGAGTTCAAGATCAGCGTGAAGGCGTCAGACGTCTTCTTGAGCGTCGCAGCCTACCAACTGCTGTCCGAGGCCATCGACTGCCCGCTGCATCTCGGGATCACCGAGGCTGGCCCAACCCGGCCGGGAACCATCAAGTCGGCGATCGGCATCGGCTCGCTGCTCTGGGCCGGAATCGGCGACACGATCCGCGTTTCGCTGGCCGCCGACCCCGTCGAGGAGGTGAAGGCCGGCTTCGACATGCTGAAGTCGCTCGGCCTGCGCCACCGCGGCGTCAACATCATCGCGTGCCCGTCCTGCGCGCGGCAGGGGTTCAACGTGATCGAGACGGTCGGCATCCTCGAAGAGCGGCTGGCGCACATCATGACGCCGATGTCGCTCTCGATCATCGGCTGCGTGGTCAACGGGCCGGGCGAGGCGCTGTTCACCGATGTCGGCTTCACCGGCGGAGGCAAGGGCGCCGGCATGGTCTATCTCGCCGGCAGGCAGGACCACAAAATGGACAACGATCGCATGGTCGACCACATCGTGGAGCTGGTCGAGGCGCGCGCGGCCGAGATCGAGGCGGAGACGAAGGCCGACGATCTCCTTGCTGCGGAATGACTGGCGTGGCGCCGGCCAGGACCTGTGATCCAGCCCAACTGCAGGCGCTACGTAGACGAACTCGAGCAGACCGTCGACGACGTCAACCGAACTCTCGATGAAATCTTGCCTCGGCCTAGCGGCCTCTATGCACGAGTTGTAGAAGCCATGCGCTACGCCGTCTTCGCAGGCGGCAAGCGGCTCCGGCCCTTCCTGACGCTCGCTACCGCGGCCTTGTTCGACGTTCCTGAGAAGCGTGCGCTACGCGTCGGGGCGGGGATCGAGGCGCTGCATACCTATTCTCTGATCCATGACGACCTGCCATGCATGGACGATGATGACCTGCGCCGTGGCCGTCCAACGGCGCACCGCCAGTTCGACGAAGCGACTGCAGTCCTGGCAGGCGATGCGCTCCTGACCTTCAGTTTTTCAGTCCTCGCCGGCCCTCGGACTCACCCGTCCAGCAGCGTTCGCTGCGAGTTGGTCGCGGGGCTGGCCGAGGCCGCTGGCTCGGCCGGCATGATCGGCGGGCAAATGATCGACATCCTCGCTGCCGAGAGAACCTATAGCGAGTCGGAGATCATCCTCATGCAGGCGCTCAAAACCGGCGCATTGTTTGAATTTTCATGCGAGGCCGGAGCGATCCTGGCGGAAGCTAGCGACCAGGACCGGCGACGGCTGCGGCGGTTCGCACGCGACCTTGGTCTTGCATTCCAGATCACAGACGATCTCATCGATGTTGTTGGGGTCGAGGAACAGGCAGGCAAGGCCGTTGGCAAGGATCTAAGGCAGGGGAAGGCGACACTGGTTTCGGGTTACGGCGTCGACAAGGCCCGCGCTGAAGCAGCGCGATTGGCGAACGAAGCAGCGGAAACCCTCTCGCCCTATGGTTCAGCGGCGGCCCACTTGCAGGCGCTGCCCTTCCTCATCCTCGACAGATCCGCGTAGGGCCCGTTGATCGCTGAGCAAGCGAACCCCCTGATGGGGCCGAGCTTGGCGGGCGCATTGGCCTAGTTTGACGGGCAGGGGAACGTCTCGGCCAGCGCTCTCCGCGCAACTCCAGCGAAGTCCATTTCTCCCTCCTCTGGGTGGCGCGCCGTGTAATGTAGAAATATTCGTATGTACTCCGTCCTTGTCGAGGAAGGGGACGGGCACGTTTCAAGTAAACTCTTTCCGTCTTGATCAACGAGGGAGCTTAGTTCTTGTATGGAAGCGAACGCGCCCCAGCACAGTTCAGCTTGGGGAGTTTGTAGGACTAACGGTTGGCTAGCGTCGACCTTAGTTTCTTCGAATGACGCGCACCAAGATTGCATCTGTGTTGCGGTCTCCAAGCCTTGGATTTGCGTCGCCTGCGGCATCGTCGAGAGGCCTATCACCAGCGCTATCCACCACCTCATGGGCGCCACTCCCCACATCCTGCTGCGCCATTCTCCGCCTGCGCGCCGCGCGAGCGAGCACGGACTTGTCGCAGCGTCGTCGACGCTATGAGGATTGTCCTTTGCTTGCGCAAGCTCCGGGCTGTTGCTTCGAGGCGCTCGGAACCAAAATGAGCTGTGTGGCGGAACTGAACGGCGCCTTGCGCTCTTCGCCGCACTGGGAGGTATCGTCCATGCGTGGCCGGAGGGCGAGGATCGTCGCGTCATTGGGCTCGGTCGTCGCAGCCCATTCGCCAACCGCTAGACATTGTTGCCAGGTACCTGCCGGAACCCAGGTGGAGATATGGCGATGCGCATCGGTCGCGCCCTCCTGATGTGCGCCATGCTGACGGGCTGCGACAAGCCGGTGAGCTACTACACCGCTCATCCTGCCGAGCGATATGCCAGGATCGAGGCGTGCGGAGAAGCCGGTGAGGACGGCCAAGACTGTCAGAACGCCAGAGAAGCTGAGTATCAAGCCTGGTACGTATCGGTGGATGGCCGGCCGCTTCCCCGTTAGCAGCTCCGCCGTTGGGAAGTTCGACGATCGAGGGCAAGCTTGACAGGTGTCGGAGCCGCGTCGGAACGTCTGGCGCATGCTGTCAGCCATGCGTCGACACCTTGCCCGGCCCGAGCCGAGATACCCTGCGCTCTTGTGCGGGCGCTCTTGCTCCGGCGCCGGAGCCGAGGTCCTCGACGGGTCGTCAACAGGCCACGCGGAGATCTTCGACGAATGAAAACCACGCAGTTACGGCGCCGCCCAGTCACTTGCCGTCCGGCTGATGCAGCGCCCTGAAATCTGGCCGCTGATCGCGGCGCTGGCGTCCTGGGCCCTGTGGCTTTGTTCCTGGATGGCCGCCGCGCTCTGGTCCAAGCGCACTGAGGCGAGGCCCCGGCGCGGCGCAGAATGGGCGTATTCCATCCTTCTCTACTTAGGCTTTTTCCTTCTGATTCTGCCGACCGTCCGCGCAAACTTCGGGCCGCGGCTTTGGGCGCCGCCGCTCGCCGCTAAGTGGCTGATCGCGGCGTTCGCGCCCCTCGGATTCGGTCTTGCCTGGTGGGCGCGAATCCATCTCGGCCGTGATTGGTCGTGGAGCGTCACGCGCAAGACGGATCATCGCCTCGTCGACACCGGTCCTTATGCGGTGGTGCGCCACCCGATCTACACAGGTCTTCTGATCGCCGCGGCGGCAACCGCTGTGCTTGAGGCCAAGTGGCCGTCGTTCGCGGGGTTGGCGCTGTTTGCTTCGGGGTTTTGGCTGAAAGCTGACCTTGAGGAACGCTTTCTGAAGTCGCGAGCTGGGCGCTGCGAAGTACCGAGCCTACGTGGCCCGCACCGGAAGGCTGCTGCCGCGAGTCTGAGGACTATCGACTCGCCACATCGGCTGCCGCGGCCGCCTCCCGCCTCAGCTCCTCGTCGGTCGCCTTGGCCAAGTCGGTCTGCGAGACCGGGGTCGCTCCTGCCGCCCGCAAGGCCAGGTACAACAACTCGGGCACGAGGTCGAACACCACCCCATCATGGACGCCACCGGCCTCCAGCACCTCAGAAACCCAGTGATTGCAGTTATGCACCGCGTGGTAGATTTCTCGGCTGCGATATATCGTGACGCCGGGTGCTGCGCCCGCTTGCTCGGCCAGTACAGGCGAGCCGTCGGGCGCCGTTTCGATTGTAGCCGCGATACGCTGGATCGAGCGCTGCAGCCCGTCGGTTGACACGGGGACGGCGAGCGTGACCATCGACCCTTCCAGGGGCGCCGGTCCCGGCTCATCGAGCGCGGCCACGCGCAATCGCGAGCTCAGTTGGGGGACGGCGGTCGTGAAGATTGAGTTGATTCCAAGAACGGGTTGTTGGTGGTAGGGGCCACCCTTGGTCTCGAGCCCGAACCAATACGGACCCCAGCCAAAGATGATCCAAGGCCCGCCCTTGGTGTCGGCGACCACCTTCCGCATCAACGGCGATGCGTTTGCAAATGCCGAACGCGGAATGATGATGTCGGAGTGGATCGGGCTCGACGTGACGTAAACCGTCACCGCGTCGGCTGACGGTGACGACGCTGTTGCGTCGGCCAGAGGTTCCGAGAGCGCGGGCTGCGGCGCGAGGCCTACGCCAGCAAGGACCGTCGAGGCGGCGAGCACCGTGCACAATAAACCGAACCGACCAATCATTGACCTACGTTCGTCCTGGTTGAGCAGCCGCTCCTTGGATCCCGCCCTCTCTTGACGCGTAGGCGGGCGGACTGAGGATAAGCATCGAGGACGGTCAGCCGCAAGCGCCTCGCGTGCGCTCAGTCATCGCCCGCCGCGGTCGCCGGTGCAACGACGCCGGCTGGTCGTGCAGCATGACGTTCGGCTTCCGCCCGACAGAGCCGCAGCAGCGACGGCGGCCGAGGAGCCACCAGCACCGGGGCGTGGCCGGACGCAATGTATCCGTAGGCCGGCGACGAGGAGTTGGATATAAATGGGTACGACCTCTCGTGCGCCGGCGGCGAAGTAGACGGCAGGGACGTTGGATGAAGGGCCCGCTCGGCCGCGGTATCGCTCTCGGGTGCAGTCTGGTTGTCCGAGCGGACAAGCTGCGCTCAATGCGCTGCTTTGTCGCTCTCGTCGCGACGATCGCGATCGCGAGTTGCGCGCCGGTGCAGCAGCAGGCGCGGCAAACGCCGCCCGCTTTCCCGGGTCCCCGCCTCGAAGCGCAAGACTTCGTCAGCCTCGACGGCGCCAAGCTTGCGTTGCAGCAGTGGAGGCCCTCCTCAGGTGATCCCTGGGCCGTGGTAATCGGCGTGCATGGCATGAACGACGACTCCAACGCCTTCGAGCTCGCCGGACCTTACTGGGCCAAGGACGGCATTCTCACCATCGCCTACGACCAGCGCGGGTTCGGCCGATCGCCTAACCGAGGCATCTGGGCGGGCGACGCGCTGCTGGTCGACGATCTGCGGACGCTCACCGCGCTTGCCCGAGCCCGCTACCCGCGCGCGATCATTGCGGTCGCTGGCGAGAGCCTTGGCGCCTCCGTCGCCATCGAAGCCTTCGCCTCCGCCAACCCCGCGACCGCCGACCGTCTTGTCTTGCTGTCGCCCGCGGTATGGGGTTGGTCGACCCAGCCGCTCGCGTACAAAACAGCGCTCTGGCTAGGCGCGCACGTCGTTCCGGGTGGCGTAGTCAAGCCCAGATGGGTGACCAAAAGCCGACCGGAGTCGGACAACGTCGCCGAACTTCGCCGCAGGGAGCGCGATCCGTATCAGAGCCGGGGCAACCGCGCGGACGCCCTTTATGGCCTGGTCGACACCATGCAGCGGGCGAACGACGAACTCGGCGAAGTCCGCATCCCGGTCGCCTTTCTGATGGGCGAGCACGACCAGATCATCCCCGGGCGCGCGATGACGCTGGCCGCCCGCGCGCTCAAGCCAGGTGACCGCTCGGCCCTCTACGCCAATGGGTGGCACCTTTTGCTGATCGATCAGCAGCGCGACACCGTCTTCGACGACGTAGAGAGTTTCATCCGGGACCCGCGAGCGCCGCTACCGTCGGGGGCGCCCTCCGTCACGGACGCGCGCACCACCGCCAACGCGCGGCCGCCGTCGTCCCAAGCGGCGACGGCGGACAAGACGTTGGCTGCCGTGTCCAGGCGCGCGCCGTCTTCGCCTTGATCGGGCGGGGCGCAAAAGGGTTGGACAGGACTCTGCGGCTCACCCGATGGCCGCCGCTCACTGCGCGCTTGGCGAAGCTCACCCGTCCCGTCGGCGCGGTTCCGCAATCCCCGGCCCCATAGAGAGGACACTTATGGACAACGTTCTGAAAGCCTACGTAGCGGGTGCAATAGTGGGGCTAGTCGGTGGCGGCATAGTTGTCGGCCTTCCCCTCGGTTGGAAACTCAATGATCAGCACACGATTATCGTGAAGCAACAGAAGTTCATCAAAGATATTCGCAACCATTCAGTCCGAACAACCGGCTAACATTGCTTCATCGATGCTCGGGAAACGTCCGCATTCTGGTCCCGCGGGCCAGTGTCTGCTAGCGAACCAACCGGACATTCGCCGGGAGGGCGCCATTCACCGCTCTTGCGGACCTGCCGGTGGTCAGTCGGAAGCAGACTCCGGGCGTAGGCCCCGAAGCGGACGTTGGGCGCGTGCACTAGCGCCTAAGCCCTAGCGCGCGAAGCTCGCGCCGGCGTCGGCCGCCTCGGGATGCGCGGCGATGAAGTGGCGCAGCGCTTTCAGGAGCTCGCCGGCATGCCGCATATGTCCGCCCGCCGCAGATGCGCGGATGTCGTCCACGATCATCTCGCGGATCTCGCGCGGACCGGCCTCCGTGCGCAGGATCGTGCTCGGCACCGCGGCCGCGACAGCTTCGGGAACGTGCTCATGTTCCCCGATCGCATCGATCTCCTCGCGCGTGAGCCCCGAAAAAGCGATGCAGTCCTCGATCGAAATCATCGGCGTCACCCTCGTTCGCGACTGCAGAACCTAGCGCGTCGGCGGCGGTGACGATTTGACGGATGTCAAACCAGCCACTGATCAGCGCACTCGACAGCCATGGGGGAGGTCCACTCTGGGTCGAGCGCAGACGCTGGGATTGGCCGGACAGCAGACATCAGACACGACCGGCGCAACTTGTGCTGCGTCTTACGCCGGTACGGCCGTGCGCACGGCGGCTTGCCCGCGCAGTAGCCGGCCCGGGCGCGCTCCCGTGTCCTGATCGAAGCGGCGGGTGAGTTCGCCGGCGATCAGGGTGGCGAGATACCCGCGCGCCGGCTGCAACAGCCGCGCCCCGCCTGCCGGCAGGTCGTGCTCAAAGCGCATGTCGCCCATGGCCAGATTGGCGAAATCGATCACATTCAGGTCCGCCCGCATGCCGGGCGCGATGAGGCCCCGGTCGGTGAAGCCGAACAGCTCGGCGTTGCGGCGGGTCTGGCGGTTGATCACGTGGGCCAGGGGCAGGGTCGCCCCCCGCTTGCGGTCGCGGGCCCAGTAGGCGAGCTGGTAGGTTGGATTCACCGCATCGAAGATGGCGCCGACATGGGCGCCGCCGTCAGACAGACCGACGACGGTCGTGTCATCGAGTTGCAAGTCGCGCAGGCCGTCCAGGGTGTAGGTGGCGTAGCCGGTAAAGAAGGCGATGGCGAAGTCGCGGCCCTCTCCCTGGACCAGATGGTCGTAAAGCGCCGATCGGCCGTCCGGCTCGCCCGACGCCTGCGCGATCGCCTCGAAGCTCTCCTCCGGCAGCGGCTCGTAACTCGAATTGGTCGTCAGCGGGAAGGTCTGGTGCATGGGGAACGGCACGTTGGGGATCAGCGCCTCCATCGAACCGGGATGTTCCGCCGCAACATTGGTTTCCGCGAGAATCCTCGCTTTGAGCACCGGATCACGCAGCGCCTTGGCCCGCTCGGCGGGCGGCAGCTTGGCGACGGCCAGATAAGAGGGCCTGGCCATGAACGGATGGTAGGAGGCGAGACTGAACACAAACCCTGTCGGCCGGCTGCCCACCTGCGGGAAGACCTGCGCGCCGTCGCGGTTGCCCTCCTTGACCTTGGCCAGGATGCGATGGGCCTGAGCCGGATCCGCGAAGGTTTCGAACAGGGTGAAGGTGGCGGGGCGGGCCGCAGCGGCGCTCAGGCGGCAGATCATTTCCACCTCGGATTCGAGGGCGGAATGCTCGCCCATCATTCCGAGCGTGCCGGCGGGGATCAACTGAATGACGCCGGCGCCGACCTGCCGGAACGAGCCGGCGATGGCCATAAGCTCGGCCTCTGGCGCGAAGGTGCCCGGCACCTGATCGCCGTTGATCGACCGGTGGCCCATGATGCGGGAGGTGGAGAAGCCAACCGCGCCGGAGCGCAGGGCTTCCCCGACGATCAGGGCGATCTGGCCGGCCTCGGCCTCGGCCGCATCGGCGTTGCCGCGCTCCGGCCCCAGCACATAGTTGCGGACCGCCCCGTGAGCGATCATCGAGGCGACGCTCAGGGCGTATTTCCGGCTCGCCAGATAATCGAGATATTCGCCATAGGTCTCCCAGGCGCCCCAGGGCATGCCTTCGTAGAGCGCTGTGCCGGGAATGTCCTCGACACCCTCCATCAGCTCGATCAGCGCACGCTGGCCGCCTGGCCGCACAGGGGCGAAGCCCACGCCGCAATTGCCCATGACGATGGTGCCGACGCCGTGGCTGGCCGAGGGATTCATCTCCTCGTCCCAGGTGACCTGGCCGTCATAGTGGGTGTGAATATCGACCCAGGCGGGGGTTACGATTGCCCCGTCGGCGTCGATGACCTGCTTGGCGGGCTCGGCGATGCTGCCGCCGACCGCGACGATCACCCCGTCTTTCACCGCGACGTCGCCGGTGGACGGCTCGCGGCCGGCGCCGTCGAAGATCGACCCGCCGCGAATGATGGTGTCGTGCATGCTGAGGCTCCCTCGCAGTGCGCTCGGCGGAGAGACCCACAGGCGCCGCTACGTCAGTCCAGCGAAGTAACCGAGGCCGGTGCTACCATCAGAATCTACGCCCCCCGCGAAGCCGACGATCGCGGCCGGCGCCTCCCGCCACTGGCGTTGCGCTCAGACTACCCCCGCGGAGTGCTCCAAGGCGGGCAGGGGTTCGTCGTAGATCACCGCTTCGAACGCGCGGAGACGCTTGTAGATGGATTGGAGCTCGACGATCGTGCTCCAGCTGTTGACCAGGTACTGCATCGAGCCGCGCACTTGGTCGAAGGCGCCGAGGATCTGGTTGACCAGGCCGAAGGTGAGCACGCCGGCGATGATGGACGGGCCTAGCATGACGATGCCGAAGACGTTGTCGGTCTGCAGGTAGAGGATGCGGGCGACGTTGAAGTAGACGTAGTTGAAGTAGAGCGTGAAGTAGTTCTTGCGGACGCCAGAGAACAGCTCCGCGAGCGCTGGGGGCGTGGCGCGGGCGGGGTCGTCTTCGCCGTAGACCAGCTCCTTGCGGTAGGCGGCCTCCACCCGCTGGTTTTTGAAGTAGAGCCCGGGCAACCGGATACCGACCGCGGCCAGGAGGAGCGTGCCGAACGCTGCCCAGGCGAGCCCGGCCCAAAGCAGGGCGTTGGGCACCACGCCGACAAGCGGCAGGTGGGTAATGTGCTGGGACAGACCGATCAACACGGGCGTGAACGCGATGAGCGTCATCACCGACTGGACGAAGGCGACGCCCAGACTTTCGACCGTGGTAGCGAAGCGCATGGTGTCGTCCTGGACGCGTTGGCCGGCGCCCTCGACCAGGCGCAGGCGCGACCAGTTGTCGACGTAGTGCTCGTTCATCGCGGTGCGCCAACGGAAGACCCAGTGGCTGACCAGGAAGTTATTGAGGGTGTAGAGCGTGACGGCGAAGAGGGCGAGCCCAAGGAAGATGAGGACGTCGCCGTAGAACTCGGCCGGGCCCACCCTGCGGGTGTGGCCGAGCGCGTCCTGCACCATGTCCCAGAAGGGGCCGTACCACCTGACGATACCGACGTTGACCTCGACCAGGATGTAGACGTCGAAGAGGATGAGCGCCGAGGCGACGATGGACCAGATCCACCAGCGGTGGGGGGTCGTTGCGCGCCAGACGGCGGAGAAAAGGGCGACGCCGGACCAGTAGTAGAGGTCGAACCAGAGGAACGGCGGGGCCCAGAACATCTGGACTCCGATGATGGGGGGACCGTTGTGGGCGAAGCCGAGCGCCGCGCCGAAGCCACGCGCGAAGGCGTACCAGAAGCCGACGCAGAAGGCCGACCAGAGGACGGCGGAGGGGAAGAATAGCCGGGGGCGGGGGAAGTAGGACACGAACATGGGGCGGGATGCTCCTAAGGGCGCCCCCTCGAATGTCGCGGCGGGCTTGGTAATGCAACGGGCTGAACGGGGACTGAAGGTGGCTTGCGGGCAAAGGCCGACGATCGCGCGGCGACTCCGGGCTTGACCTCAACTTTGCTTGAGGTTGTACGCCAACCTGTCGATCGTCAATTCGAGAGGAGACTCCATGACTATCGTGCTCGATCACACCATCGTGCCCGCCCGCGACAAGGTCGCTTCCGCGAGGCACTTCGCGGACCTGTTCGGTCTTTCGTCCGGGGAAACCGCTGGTCCATTCGCGCCGGTGCAGGTGAATCCCTTACTGACTTTCGACTTCGACGACCGAAGGCCATTCGAAATCCATCACTATGCCTTTCATGTGAGCGACGAGGAGTTCGATGCCATCTTCGATCGCGTAAAGGCGCGCGTGCTCGTCTATGGCAGCGATCCATACGACCAAGAGAACATGCGGGTTCGCGAGTTCAACGGCGGCCGCACTGTCTACTTCAAGGAACTAAACGGCCACCTCCTCGAGATCCGGACGCGAACCTCCGTAGAAGACATCGCCGCCAGTCGCCGAGCCTAATCGATCGGAGCGTCCGCTGCGGGTCCGGAAGCGGGCCTTCCCTCTCTTCCGGTTAGCGGACACGCGCTGTCAACGGCCCGGCTTAGTGGCGCTCGGGTGACCAATCTGCCGGCTCCGCGGGCACCTAGCGGCCGCCGTACCTGCGGGGCCAGAACGCGATTGACACGAGCTTCGAGGAGGACATCGACCAGTAGTGGTCGGAGTTTGGCATGGCCCAGAACAGCATCGCTCGCCACAGCCCAGCGGAAGTCGAGACATCCGACAGTCGTGGTTGCCGCATTTGCGGCGGCCGCTTGCGGTCAAGCCGGGAGCGCGAAGCGCAGACCTGTGGCTATCACCTCGACGTCAAACCGAGCGCGCCCGCTCGGAACGACGCATCTGCCCCGACCTGAACGACGGGGCCTGCTGGCCCCCATCGCCGCGGGTCCGCTTAGGGTTCGAAAGGAGACAAGGGCTCGGCGCCGGATAGCGGACATAGCAGGGCCGCGAAGTCTGCGTGGCGATTCGGCGGCAGTTAGAGTAGGTAAGCTCGGCCGCATGAGCCTTGGCAAGCGGCCTTCGGATTCCTCTCGCGGAGGTCGCGATGAAGCTCCTGAGGGTAGTTGCGCTGGCTGGATCGAGCTTGCTGCTCATGGCCGGCACGCGCGGGACCGAAGTCAGCCAGGCGCAGATCGCACAGTTTCAGCCCGGCGTGGCCACGCTGTCGGACGTCGAGGCCAAGCTGGGGGCGCCGACGAAGACAGGCCCGTCGAGTTCCGGCGGCACGGCGGTCGATTACATCCTGCTCGAGGAGACGCCTAATGCCGCCTCAGCTGTTCCATTCGCGCGGCTCGCGGCTGGGGCGATGAACCTGCACGAGAGCCGGGTCGAGTTCCAGTTCGACGCGTCCAGCCACCTCGTCGCTGTGACGACCAGCACGCGTGACCTGGTATGCCCGCACAGGGCTTGCACCGCCGACCAGCTTGGCCAGCCCTGGACGCCTTCGCCAACCCAGGGCGATTGAAGAGAACGTCCGTTAAGGGGCCGGGAGCGGACACCGGGCGTCCGCCGCAAAGCGGACATGGAGGCGCCAGCGCTCAGCCGGTTGCGCGACGCGACGTCCTAGGCCGGAGCGGCGACGGAGCCGGGGCTGTTAGATGCGGCGCGCCACTCGGGCGTTCGCTCCTCGTGGGCCGCCGCCAGCGCCGCACGCGCGCCCGCCGCCTCGAAGTCTTTTCCGTACACGGGTGAGCCCGGTTGCTGGCGCCAGGATTCGCCCAAGCCGCCTGCGTCGACGGCATCAAAGCCGAGCGAGTCCACCAGCTTCAGGACGACTGCCTTGGCCGCGGTGTCGTCGCCGGCGACGGGCAGCGCGATCCGCCCGGGCGCGCCCGCCGGCAGGCCGCGCTCCAAGAGGTGTCGGGCGTAGATGTTGTTGAATGCTTTGATCACGGGATGACCAATCCGCTGCTCGACCCAGCGACTCTCCGTCAGCCCGGACTCAATGCCCTCGATCCGGCCGTCCCTTTGGCGAGGGTAGTAGTTGCCGGTGTCGACGACCGGGACCGAACTGGGCACTTTCACGAACAAGCCCGCCGGCAGGTCCTCGACATTCTTCTGGGGAATCGTCAGCACGATGAGGTCAACTCCATCAACGGCATCGGCGCGATCGACAGCCGTGGCGCCGGTTTCGGCGGCCAGAGCGGCGAGCGACTCCGGTCCGCGTGAGTTCGATACCAAGACCTGATGACCGAGCGCGGTCAGGCGGTGGGCGAGCGCGCCGCCGATGTGGCCGGCGCCGATAAGACCGATCTTCATCTCACATCTCCTGGACTGCACCGACCCCCAGAGAGATGGGCCGCACGATCCGGATTGTAAGCTGCCGGCGCTGAGGAGGACCCGATCCACCTCCACTCCGGCACTTCGATGCCGTCAGGGGGCGTCCACCCCATCGCTTTGGGTCGCCGGGAGGGCGGCGCATTGCTGCGCCGCCCCGAGTGGAACTGCGGTTAGGCAACCCTCTTCGGTCCGACCTTCTCGCCTTCGATGACCGTCGACTGGCCGCCCTTGTTGATCTCGATCCGGCGCGGCTTGAGCTGTTCCGGCAGTTCCCGCTGGAGCGAGACGACCAGGAGCCCGTCGCTAAGCTGCGCGTCGGTGACGACCACGTAGTCGGCGAGGTGGAACTGGCGCTCGAAATCGCGCTCGGCAAGACCGCGATGGAGGTAACGGCGCTTGTCCTCGGTTTTCGCCTTACGGCCCTGGACCGTCAGAACGTTGTCCTTCACCTCGATGTCGAGCTCGTTCGGCTTGAAGCCGGCGACGACGAGCTCGATGCGGTAGTGGTCCTCACTGACCAGCTCGATGTTGTACGGTGGATAGCCCGGACCGCTGTCTCTGGCGGCGGCGTCGAGCATGCCGGCCAGTCGGTCGAAGCCAACGGCGGAACGATACAGAGGGGTAAAATCAACAGGCATTGCATCCTCCTCAAGAAGCAAGGTTGCTAAGCGTGCAGATCAGTGTGCGAACCAGCCTCACGCCGATCCGGAAGGCCCGGTTTGTCCAGCGCCTTCGACCGTTCGAGGTAGGAACGGTCGATGCAGTGTCAAGACATCCCCATCGGAGCACCAATGGTCGGCGCCGAGCGCGCGCGGATGAGACTTGAAAGTTCGACCCGGCCGTCCAAATAAATCGCCGTCCGCTCGGCCTTGCTGGCCGGGAGCGGCGGGAGAAAGGATCAGACTGGAGAGACGCAGATGTTGCTTGCGACATCAAAAGCACCATTCGAGCAGCTTGGACTGGGCGATGCGCTGGAGAGATGGCTACGGCCCGCAGTAGGCTTCGACCATCCGATTGATGTGCTCAAGGATCCGATGCTCGATCTTGAGGAGAAGCGCGCGATCTTGTCCTCCTGGGCGTCCGACGCATCCGCCGTGCAAGACGAGCCCACGATGCGGTGGCTGCTCGGCACGCCGGCGCCAGTGGCGCTCTGCGATATTCGCGACGCCCTCGCGCGCCTTGATAGGTGGGAGGGCCGCGCCCTGCCACCTCACCGAGGCGGGCAAGGCGCCCCGCTCCACAGGATCATCATCCGAACACACTTGTAGTCCATCGGCCACGCTCGCCAAATCGGCTGGGGGCATCCCGCTTTTCGGTTCGATTGTCGGCTTTGGGTGGTGGGTGGACGTTGGCTCGTTGCCCGAGAGCGGACACTTCGCGGCGACCCCAACAAGCTCGGTCGTTAGCAGACGCTCACCGTGGGCCGGGAAGCGGATCTTGCTTTGAGGATGGAGCTTGCACCAAGCTTGCGACGAGCAAGACGGCGGAAGCTGCATCGGAGCGGCCGGCATGGGCGAAACGATGGCAGGCGGGGACGCGGTCCGCCCGTCGCTGATACAGCGGTTCGTGTTTTGGCTCGACGAGCGGCTGCGGCGCGGGCAGCAGGTATTCGAATACAGCGACCGGCCCGACTGCGTGTTCCGCATACAGCGCTCTCGGTCGCGCTCTAGTTACGTGCTCTCAGACGGCGTCGCGGTGCACGAGGGCGATCCGATCATCGAGCTGCACCTCTGGAACGAGCACCTGCCCAAAATGCCTGCCGCGCGCGCGAGCATCGGGTGGGGTAGCCGTCTCGCCCACGGGTTTCGCTCCTCGCTGCGGGAGCTTTGCGCTTGGCTCGACGCGCGGCCCGACTACGACGACGCGGCCGCAGTCTATGCCAACATGGGGCTCGGCGGCGCCAAGCGCACCGAACAGCTGGTGCGCTGGATGTGCGGACCTCTCGGGCTGGAGCCGGTCAACGATGGTCATCGCCCGACGTTCGGCCAACACCTGCATCGCTTGGGCGACAACATCCTGGGCCTGATGCTGGTGATGGCGACCAATCCTGTAGCGGCGCGGGCGGACATGTTGATGCGTCATCGGGCGCGCGTGGCTATCTCTCGCTCGGAGCTTCGCCGGCGCTATGGGGGCGCTGGCGGCAATGAACGTTGACGCCGGACCCCATCCCGATCGAGATCAAGGTTCGATCGGGCGGTGCGTGAAGTGCAGCCAACCGACCAGGCCGATGCCGGCAACCACCATCGCCCCGCCAATCGCAAGGGCGCCGCGCACGTTCGCCTCGCCCACGACCAGCGCCGCCAGCAGCGGCCCCAGCGCGCCCCCGAAGAACTGGGCCGCTCCCTGCTGAAGCGCCGTGCGCCTGGACGGATCGGCGTCGATGGTCATCCGCACGAAGAAGGGGTTGGCGAACACGCCGACAAAGCCCAGAAGCGTGGTCGCCCCCACGAACAGCCACGCCGGATCGTGGAACGCGTAGACGCCATAGACCCCCAGGGTCACCACCGCGCCTAGCGCCAGCACCTGGAAGTACTGCGCCCGGCCGGCGAGTGCGACGGCCACGAGGCCGCCGGCGACCTGCGCGCCCAGCGACCAGGCATTGGCAGTCGCGGCGACACCCAGCGCCAGCCCGGCCCCATGCGCGATTGGCACCAGATAGATTCCGACCGCATTCGCCGAGGCTACCAGCAGAAGGATTGCGGCGAGCGCCACCCAGCCCCGCCGCGGCAGCGGGAAGGATCGGTCGCCGTGAGGCAGGGGCCCGTACCGGTCCGGCAGGAGGAGCGCGATCGGAATGGCAATGAGGCAGGCCAGGGCCATAAAGACGAAGCCGCCGGCGCCTCCGTAGGTCGGCAGGATCCACGCAGCCACCAGCGAGGCGACGCCGAACTGGGTCAGCGTGATCGCTGTGATAAAGGCCCCCGCCCAGCGCTCCGGTGTTGGCGCGCGGGCGATCAGCGCTGTACCCACCCACAGCAGCACACCCTCGGGTGCGCCGGCGATGGCCCGGATCATGGGCACGGCGATGCCGCTGGCCTGGCTGGTTGCAAGGTCCGCGCCCGAAAGCGCTAGCGCCGCGGTGATGGCGATCAGATGCAGCCGCCGAGGTTTGACGAGCGCAGCCGTGAGCCCCGTCCCGACGCCGAGAGTGAGTGCTTCGAGCAGCGCCGAGATGCCGATCTCGACGTCTCCCAAACGATGCTGGTCTGCGAATGCGCCCAGCAACACCGATTGCACGCCGAGGAACGACAGCGCGACAACCGCGATGGAAATCGCGGCCGCGGCCTGCAGCGGCGTGAATGGCGCGGACGCGACCGCCAGCGGCTCCGCCTGCTCGACCGCTCCGGGAACGCGCTCGGCCCCAGGCATCGCCGCTCCTACCCCTCGCTTTGCGCGTAGCGTAGAGCGGGGTCGAGTTCAAGCCCCCCGTTCCCCGTGGGAGTGGGGCGGGGCATACCTACCCGCGCCAGAGTTCACGGTCGGAAATGTCCGGTGTGGGTCGATAGCAGAGTTAGGGGCGGCGTCGGTGAGCGGACGTTCCGACGAGCGACGCCAGCCCACGGCTATTCACTCCTATCGGAAGGCGCCCGCGTCCCGTCGAGCGTTATGGGAAGCGGCGCGGCCGGGGCAGGCCACAGCACCTGCCGCTGGCGGCCATCGTGAACGCCGTTTACCTGATCGCCGACCTCGAAAATCTGAGTAATGAGGAACAAGCGGGTATGCGCGAGCGGTCGGCCTAGTTGTTAGGAGTCCCGGTCTGCCCGCCGGAGCGCCTTCAGGTGGTTGCCACGCCCCCAGCGCTCGAGGCGTCGGCTGTTATGCCGGTAGCCGCACTGGCGGTAGTGGTTGGCGTGGTCGAGGACGTCGATGCGCCGGTCCCGCTCGACGCGTCGAGGTGATGGTGATGGTGGTGGTGATGACCACCGAACCAGGCAGCAGGCCCGCTTTGCTGCAGCGACTGCAGAGCCGAGGCCAGTTCGTTCTGAGTGAGCGCGCCGCTGCCGCCGGTCATGCTGTTGAAGGCGTTCGCGATGGCTAGCTGCTGCGGCGAGGTGGTCGAGGAGGCGCCGGTCAGCGCCTGCTCGACCTGGCCGAGACTGAGGGTCCCGTCGCCGCCCGGATTGAGCGTCGAGATGATGTTTGCCGCCAATGTCTGGGGCGTTGGAGTCGTCTGCGCGGCGAGGAGGGCCGAAAGCGCGCCAGACGCGAACTGGCTGGACGGGGCGAGGCTGAGCGGGCTCGCCGCAGCGCTTGAGGTCGAGCCTGCGCCTGACGTGGGCAAGTTCTGCCCGGTCAGGTCGGCGCCGAAGCTGACGCCGGAAAAGGCGCCACCGGCCAGCGCCTGCAGTTGCTGAAAGAGGGAAGCGACTGAAACATTTGAGATTTGCACGGCGGTCGGCGCTCCGGTTCCAGTTCGGCGACGCGGATCCGCACGCAATCGCATCGCGGCCCCGCCAGGCGTTCAGCCGGGCCGGTGCAAACTGCGCACCGGAAGGATCGAAACCCAGCGGCGCGGGCGGTTGCGCCCAATCAGCGCAACGGCCCCGTTGCCGATGCTCGGGTTCGACAGCGAAAGCTCGCGCTGACGGCCGACCAGAGGGTCATCGGAAGGTCCGTCAGTAGACCGCGGACCTCGATTGCGGGCCGAAGAAGCCTTCGCAATGGTTCCGGCGTTGCCGGCACGAGACGAGCAGACACACCGAGGCAAACCGCCTCGGATAAGATCTCACGGGTCTCCGAGGCAGTAGGCCGAGGTCCAGACCCTTCCTCTGTAACGCGCGGGCGGCTTCGAACGGGAGGCAAAGGAGAAATGGCGAAATGGCTGAACCGTTTCGGCCTGACCATGCTGATCTGCCTGTTGGCGGCGACGGGCGCACGGGCGCAGTCTAGCGGCGGCCACCGGCACGGGGGCAGAGGCGGACAGCCTTCGGGCGACTCCGACGCCCCGCGGGCCCAGCCGCGGGGTCCGATAGCTAACCCGGTCCCGGTAGAAAAAACCGACATCGTCGGGGTCGTGCAGGCGATCGACGCAACCGCCGGCCGGGTGACGATCGCCTACGAAGCGGTGGAGGCCCGGAACTGGCCGCCGGGCGCTATGCCTTTTGTCGTCGAAAGGCCCTCGTTGCTGGCAGGCGTGACCGTGGGCGAGAAGGTTCGCTTCCGGGTCGAGAGCGAACAGATCACCGACCTTGGGCCATATGTCCCGCATCCAGCCGCCGACAGTGAGGGCGGCGACCGTCCGGCGCAGATGCGCGCCAGAAGCAGCGACTAGCCCGGGCTGGGCGGCCAACGAGTTGGCCCGTCCTGGTTCGTCGAGCCTAGCGCGTGCGACCCCCTAAGGATCTCGGATCGAACTACCGCTTTGGGGTCGTCAGCGGCCGTCCTGACCTGACCACAAGGCCGACCTTCGCGTCGTCAACGATGTCTGGCCGCTACCCACTGGTCCCGCGCGCGCCCTCTCGTCGCACTGGAGACGAGTTGCCATTTGTCTGCCCGCACCGCCATTTAGCGGACGAACCGCCAACGCCGCCGGCGCCCAGCAGCATCGCTTCCCCCGTCGGCGCTCAGGCGATCTCGGTGACGGCCGGCGCGTCGAAACGGTAGGGGTCGGCCACGGCGTAGCGGTCCATGAGCTCTTCCTTGAAGAGCCGGATCGAGCGCATGGCCTGGGCGTGGCTGAGGCTGCCCCACTGGAACGACAGGACCATGTAGTCGGCGCCGGTGGTGAGATACTCCTCGAAATAGGGCCGCACGGTGTCCGGCGTGCCGACCACGAACCCGGGAATGCCGCCCGGCGTGCGGCGGCGGGCGTCGCGCTGCTCGCGCTCTTCCTTGGCCAGCCCCTGCAGCGAGGCGTCGAGGTCGCGCCGCTCCTCGACGGCGCGGTGCCGGTCGGGCCCGCCGCGCTGCGGCGCTCCGGAGTTGGCGCGGTTGGTGAACTGGGTCAGGCCGCGGCGCTCGGCCTCTATCCGGCGCGGGGCGCCGAGGTTCCAGCCATAGGCTTTGGCCGCCGGCTCGGCCTCGGCGATGGCGGCCTGTTCGTCCTCGGCCAACAGCATGTGCACGACGAGGCCGATCATCGGCGGGCGTCCCTGCACGGTGAGCGGCCCGGGATTGTGCTCGGCCCAGAGGCGCCGATAGCGCATGACGTTGGCCTGCAGCGTGTCGAGCGAGCCGACGACGATGCAGTTCATGCCGTTCTGGGCCGCGGTCTCGGGGTTGCGCATGTACCAGAACGGCGGCGTCGGCTGCTGCAGCGGCCTAAGCCGCATGGGCACGCGGTCGAAGCCGTAGAACTGGCCCTGGTACGTCAGCTCGTCGTTGGCGAGGCCCGTCCGGAGCGCGCCCAGCGTCTCCTCGTAGCGGCGGGCGTTCGTAGCTTCGTCGCCCTCCTGGCCCCAGAAGTAGGCCTCCAGAACCCCGCCCCGGCCGACGCCCAGCTCCAGGCGCCCGCCCGAGAGGTGGTCGAGCATCGAGACCTCTTCGATCAGCCTCAACGGGTGGTGCAAGGGCAGAACGTAGACGCCAGGTCCGAAGCGCAATCGCTTGGTGCGCTGGGCGGCGGCCGACAGGAAGACGTTCTGCGACGGCGCCATGGAGTGGACCGCCGGCGTGTGGTGTTCGGCCAGGTGGTAGGCGAAGAAGCCGGCCTCGTCCAAGGCCTCCATCTGTACGAGCCGCTCCTCGTAGAGCCGGTGCAGCGGCACGCCGGGCAGGTGCTCGATGTGGTCGAAGACCCCGAACCTGATGCGCGCCACCTCAATCCCTCCCGCCTTCGCGCGACGCTCATGCTCGGCCGGCGTCGAGGGCCGCCGTCACCGTAAACGATTACACCAGCGGCGATCCAGGTCCCCCATCGGTCAGGACCCCCTGGAACCCGTGCTAAGCTCGTTCCATATGGAGACTTCGCGTCTCTTTTGGCTGCTGACCTAAGCGGCTGAGAAAACGGGCAAAATGCGGAGGGGGGCCGCAGGGATCGCACCGCGGGCCAACATTTCTGATTCGCGGAGCGCGCCAGCTTCGACGACGACCGGGGCGATCCTCGCCCGCTACCTCCGCCCAGAGGCGCGGCGGATCGCGGCGCTCGCCGCCTTCATGGTCGCCGGCATCGCAACCCAGCTCGTGTCGCCGCCGATCATCGGCCGCTTCATCGACACCGCAGTCAAAGGCGGGCGTCACTCCGCGCTCGCGCCACTCTGGACGCTGGCGGGCCTGTTCATCGCCGCGGCGATCACAACCCAGCTGCTGCAGATCGGCGCGACCTACTTCTCGGCGCAGCTGGCATGGGGGGCGACCAACCGCATGCGGCGCGACCTCGCCACCCACGTGCTGCAGCTCGACATGAGCTACCACACGGCCACCTCGCCCGGGGACATCATCGAGCGCGTGGACGGCGACGTGGCGGCGCTGGCCAACTTCTTCTCGCAGTTCGTGCTGCAGATCCTGGGCGGCCTTTTGCTGTTGCTCGGCATACTCGTCGTCATGGTCGTCGGCGTGGACTGGCGCGTCGGCGTGGCGATGGGCGCCGTCGCCGGCGTGGCCGGGCTCGTCATGCACGCGATGCGCAATGTCTCGCGCGACCAGTGGGAGCGGGTGCGCAACGCGTTTTCCGCCTTCTCCGCCTTCCTCGAGGAGCGGATCGCGGGGCTGGAGGACATCCGCGCCAACGGCGGCGGCGAGCACGTGATGCGGCGCTTCGCCGAGCTGAACCGCGAGCTCGCGGCCAGCAACATCAGGGCCACGCGCCGTGGCCCCTGGATTTATCTGGTGGCGAGCGGCCTGTTCTCGCTGGGCTTCGCCATATCGCTCGCCATCGCCGCCCGGCTCTACCTGTTGCATGACCTGACCATCGGCAAGGTCATCATGTCGATGCAGCTGGCCGGGATGATGGCCCAGCCGGTGATGCAGATCGGCGGCCAGCTGCAGCAATTCCAGACGGCCCAGGCGAGCCTCTCGCGCATCCGCGGCCTGTTTGCCATCGGATCGCAGCTCAGCGACGGACCTGGCCTCGGTTGGGCTGGCGCGCGGGCCGTAGCGCCGCGGTTGGCGTTTGAGAAGGTCGACTTCGCCTATCGCGCCGAGGCGCCGGTGCTACGCGACGTCTCGATCAACCTCGCGCCCGGCCAGGTGCTGGGCCTGCTCGGCCGCACGGGCAGCGGCAAGACGACGCTGACCCGCCTGCTGTTCAGGCTCTACGACCCCGTGGACGGAAGCGTCGAGCTGGACGGCGAGAACATCCGTGAGGCGACGCTGGAGGAGCTGCGCGCCCGCATCGGGCTGGTGACCCAGGAGGTGCAGCTGTTCGACGCCTCGGTGCGCGACAACGCCACGCTGTTCGACCCATCGATCCCGGACGAGCGCGTCATCGAGGTGCTGACCGACCTCGGCCTTGGGTCCTGGCTGGCCCGCCAGCCCAGGGGGCTGGAGACCGTGCTGACCGCCGGCGGCGGTCTCTCGGCCGGCGAGGCGCAACTGCTCGCGTTCGCGCGCGTCTTCCTGAAGGATCCCGGGTTGGTGGTGCTGGATGAAGCGTCATCCAGGCTCGATCCCGCATCCGATCAGCTGATCGAGCGGGCCTTGGACAAGCTGTTGGGCGGCGAAGGCGGCGGGCGGCGGACCGCGATCATCATCGCCCACAAGCTCTCGACCGTCGGGCGCGCCGACCGCATCGCCATCCTCGACCACGGGCGGGTGCTGGAGACAGGCGATCGCCTGGCGCTTGAGTCCGACCCCGGATCGGCATTCGCGAAGCTGTTGCGCGCCGGCGCCGAGGAGGTGCTCGCATGAGTCTCCTCTCAGCCTTCGACAGAACCGAGACCGCGCCGCCGCTGCCGCCCGCGCCGCCCAGGCAGACCGCGTTTGCGCAGACGCTGAGGATCGCGCGCACGCGACCGCACCTGTTCGGCCTGGGGCTTGGCTTCTACGGGCTGTTCTACGCGCTGCCGCTCGTGCCCGGCCTGATCCAGCGGCAGATCTTCAACACCCTAAGCGGCCACCACGCCGCGGGGCCAAACGTCTGGAGCCTCATCGCGCTTTGGTTCGGCGCCTCAGATCGCGCCGCTGTTCGCCTTCTTCTTCGCGCTGTGGGTCTACCAGACCTTCTCCACCCTCTCGCGGGTGATGGTGCGCACCAACATGCTGGGTTGGATGATGTTCGCCCGCGGCCCCCGCATTCGGCGCGGCACCGCCGGCGAGGCGCTCAGCCGCTTCCGCGACGACGTCAACGAAACGCTGAGCTTCATGGAGGGCTGGTCGGACACCTTCGGCCAGGCCCTGTTCGCTGCGCTGGCTCTGGCGATCATGTGGCGCATCGACCGCACGGTGACCTTCGCCGTGGTCGCGCCCATGCTGCTGGTGGTCGTCGTCACCCAGCGCATCACCGCCGGCATCCACAGCTACAGCCGCGTCGCGCGCGAAGCAGACGCGCGGGTGACCTCGTTCGTGGGCGAGATGTTCACCGCCGTGCAGGCGATCCGGGTCGCCGCCGCCGAGCCTCGCGTGCTCGGCCGCCTGCAGGCGCTGAACGACGAGCGGCGCAAGACCGCCGTCCGCTACCAGGTCTATGTCACGCTGCTCGACACCTTCGGCGTGGGCACCTCCAGCCTGGCGCTGGGGCTCGTGCTGTTGCT
Organism: uncultured Alphaproteobacteria bacterium; assembly: GCA_963794315.1. Lineage (GTDB taxonomy): Bacteria > Pseudomonadota > Alphaproteobacteria > Caulobacterales > Caulobacteraceae > Poindextera. The sequence continues at coordinate 1,235,861 of CAWCDF010000002.1, read as the reverse complement.
TGCGGCGGGCGCCATGCGCGACGGACACTTCACCGTCGGCGACTTCACGCTGTTCGCGGCCTACGTAGGTCAGGTGACGTCGGCGCCGCGCTGGCTCGGCCGGCTGCTCGCCCGCAAGCGCACCGCAGACGTGGCGCTGATGCGGATCACGACGCTGCTCGGCGACGCCCCTGACGTGGCGGTCACGGCGGCCAAGCCGGCGAGCCCACGCCTCGTTCCGCCCGAGCCCAGGCTGGAGATGCTCGAGATCCGCGGTCTGACCTCGCTCTATCCGAGCTCGGGCCACGGCGTGCGCGACATCGACTTCACCCTTCGCCGCGGACAGGTCACCATCGTCACCGGGCGGGTGGGGTCGGGCAAGTCGACCCTGCTCAAAGCCGTCGTCGGCCTCGCGCCGATCGACGCCGGCGAGGTGCTGTGGAACGGCGTGCCGGTGGACGACCCGGCCACGTTCATGACGCCGCCACGCTCGGCCTACACCGCCCAGACGCCGCGCCTGTTCACCGAGAGCCTGCGCGACAACATCCTGATGGGCCTGGAGGCGAGCGACGAGCGCGTCGACGAGGCCGTTCGGCTGGCGGTGCTGGAGGATGATCTCGAACAGCTGGGCGCCGGCCTGGACACCCTGGTCGGCACGCGCGGCGTGACGCTCTCCGGCGGCCAGGTGCAGCGCGCCGCCGCCGCCCGCATGTTCGCGCGCCGGCCGGAGCTTCTGGTGTTCGACGATGCGTCGAGCGCGCTCGACGTCCGCACCGAGCACACCTTCTGGGAGCGGCTGTTCGCGTCGGGCGAGCACACCTGCCTTGCCGTCTCACACCGCCTGGAAGCCTACCGCCACGCGCACGAGATCCTGCTGCTCGACGACGGCCGGATCGCCGCCCGCGGCGCGCTGCGCGATCTGCTGCGCGACAGCCCCCTCTTCCGCGACGTCTGGCACGAGATCGCGCACGCCACGGCGGTCGCCCACCACGCGGCAGAGCCGGCGGAATGACGCCCTAGCGGCGCCGGTCTGAGCGCGAGCCCACGCGGGTTCCGGCGCGGCCGTGGCTGGGGCAACCCGGGCTCACGCCGACATGCGGGCGAGGCAGTAGAGGATCGCCTTTTGCGCCGTCGCCGCCCAGGCCGCGGGCGGGCCGAGCGAAAGGTAGCGCTCGTAGAGCGTCTTGGCCTGGTCCATCGCGCCGGCGTTCATGCGCAGCTGCGCGAGGTTGAACACGGCATCCGCATAGGCCGGGTCGGCGTCGAGCACGAGGGTGAGCTCCTCGGCGGCGGCGTTCAGCTTGCCTGTCGCCTCAAGCGCCTGGGCCAGGTTGTAGCGCGCCTCCACCAGGTCGGCGTCGCGCGCCAAGGCCCGCTGGTAGGCCAGCGCCGCCTCGTCATGCGCGCCCTGGGCGAGGCGGATATTGGCGTAGTTGTAGGGGGCGATGGCGTCCGCCCGGTCGGCGCGCGCGCACATGTCGTAGAGATGCGCCGCGCGGTCGAGCTCGCCGTCCGCCTCGGCGATGGCGGCGGCCTCGAACAGGTCGTCCACGCTCGCGTGGTCCTCGTCCAGCGGCAAGAGGCCCTGGCCCTCGAGGCTGGTTCGCCCGTCGTCCCACTCGAGCGCCGCCTCGCCGGCGCCGGTCAGCACGATCCGGCGCCGGCCCTTGGGCGCGAGATCCCGCGCGCGGGTCAGGATGCGCACCACGTCGGCGCGCGTGCGGTCGTGCTGGATCAGCTCGGAAGCCGTGCGGAACACGCCCGCGTCGCCGAAGCGGCACCGGTCGTCGGCGACGATGACGAGGTCGAAGGCGGCCAGAATGTCGACGTCGCCTGCCGCGAGCGCCGTTCCCGCCAGCCCCGTGGCCAGGGGCAGGGCCGCGTCGCGCGCGACATCGAGGCCGGCGAGCTCGGCGGCGAATGCGCGCTCGCCGCGGACCGGGACGCCGCGTTCGCGCGCGGCCTGCAGGCGCACGCCGAGCGCGCCGGAATCGATCAGCGCGCTCGCAAGCGCGCCGATGACCAGAAGGTCGCTGCGCCGGGTGAGGTCGCGTGATACCGAACCGCCGCGGCGGACGATCTCCGCCTGCATGCGGTCGCGAACGCCGGGGGAGAAGCGTCCGTAGAGCGCGACCGCACGATCAGCGAGATGCATGCAACTCCAGGCGACGTCACGCCCGCTTCTTTGCCGGCGCCTTGGCCGGGGCGGCCTTGGCGGGGGCAGTTTTGGCTGATTTGGGCGCGGCCGCCACCTTTCCCATGCTGGGCGCCGGCGGGCGGCGCTCCTGCTCGATCGACTTTTTCAGCGCGTCCATCAGGTTCACGACGTTGCCGCGCTCTGGCGCCTTGGTGATCACCGGCTCGCCGCCGGCGATCTTGGATTTCACCAGCGTCATCAGCGCGTCTTCGTAGTGGTCGTGGAACTCCTCGGGCTCGAACTTGGTCTTTTTCGATGTGATGATCTGCTGGGCCATGGCCAGCATGTCGGGATCGATCTTGACGTTGAGCTTGTCGAGCGCGGTGGCCGGCTCACGGATCTCCTTGGCCGAGCGCAGCGTCACCAGGCGGAAGCCGTCGGTGATCGGCTCGATCTCCACCAGCCGCTCGCGGCTGGAGAGCACGATCTGGGCGAGTGCGACCTTCTTGGCCTTCGTCATCGCCTCGAGGATCACCGCGAAGGTCTCCTCCGCGATCGGCCCGTCGGGCGCCAGGTAGTAGGTCGAGTCCTGGTAGATCGGGTCGACGTCGCCCGCATCGACGAAGCCCTGGATGTCGATGGTCTTCGAGGACTCGATCTCGACTTCCTCCAGCTCCTCGTTGGTGACCACGACGTAGCGGTCCTTCTCGAACTGGTAGCCCTTGACCAGGTCGGCGCGGTCGACCTCGCCCAGCTCCGGATCGTGATAGCGCTGCTGGACGCGGTTCAGCGTGTCCTTGTGCAGCATATTGAAGGAGATCTTGCCGGCGCTCGCAGACGTCGCCGGGTAAAGCTTCACCGGGCACGAGACCAGCGACAGCTTGAGATAGCCCTTCCAGTAGGCCCGACCGGCCATTGCAACACCCCTTAAGTCTTCATTCCGACGTCGCGACGCATCTTCGGCGTTATCTTAACGGCGCTCGACAATAGCCCATCCCACGGGTTCCGGGCCAGCGTCTCTATACGCCTGGGAAGGTTAAGACGGTTGAAAGCATCGCCGCCCGACAGGCCGCGAAGCTCGTCCCACTCGATCGGCGTCGCCACCGGGAAGTTCGCCCGTGCGCGCAGCGAGTAGGAGCAGACGGCGCTCGCGCCGCGGGCGTTCCTTAGATAGTCGACGTAGATCTTGCCCTTGCGCGCAGCCTTCGACGAGTTGGCCGTGAACAGGCTGGGCTGGTCGGCGGCCGAGATGCGCGCGATCGCCTCGGCGAAGCCTTTGACCGTCGGCCAGTCGTGCCCGCCCTCAAGCGCCAGCACCAGATGCAGGCCCTTGCCGCCGGTGGTGCGCAGGAACGGCGTGAACCCCATCGCCGCAACCCGATCGCGCAGCACCTCGGCCCCGTCGCAGACGCGCCGCCAGGGCAGGCTTTCGTCCGGATCGAGGTCGAGCACGATGCGATCGGGGTGCTCCGGATCGTCGATGTGGCAGCCCCAGAGGTGGAACTCGATCGCGCCGAACTGGGCGAGCGCGAGGTACCCGCGCGGCTCGGTGACGGCGATGAACGCCGCCCGCTCCTCCTCGTCGGCGAGCTCGATGGTCTCGACGCCGGCCGGGAGGCCGGCGAAGGCGTGGCGCTGATAGAAGCAGTCCTTGAGCTGACCGGTGGGACAGCGGACGATGGTCACCGGCCGGCGCAAGAGCTCAGGCAACAGCCAGTCTCCGACCCGGGCGTAGTGCAGCGCGACGTCGAGCTTGGTCACGCCCGTGCCGGAGAGTTCCCGTTCGGGATTGGTGAGGTGGATTCCCGCCAGATCACGGTCGCTGACCAGCTTGGGCATCACAGCCCGCTTCGGCTTGGCGAGTTTGCGCGCGCTTAAGCCCATGAACACCGGCGCCCTCGGCGCGCCTCCCGTGGACCGGCTGCGATAGCCGACCTCGACGTTCCAACGCGGATCGATCCAATGGGCTCCGGGCGTCTTGGGGACGGCGATGGCCGCGGTCGGGCGCTCGCCCCTGGAAAGCTGGGCGTAGAGCTCGCGCGCCTTGGCGTCGCCGATGCCCGAGCCCACCCGGCCGGCATAGACCAGCTCGCCGTCGCGCTCCTCGGCCAACAGCAGCGACGAGGCGGCTTTCGGCATGTTCGACATGAAGCCGACGACGACGAAGGTCGCGATGTCGACGCGCTTGACCTTGACCCAGGTGGTCGAGCGGCTCTGCTGGTAGCGGGCGTCGGCCTTCTTCGAGACGATGCCCTCGAGCCCCATGCGGCTGGCATGCGCGAAGAGCGCGTCGCCGTCGCCGTCGACATGCTCGGAGAACTGGATGGGCGACGTCTCGTCGATGAGCGGGTCGATGAGACCCTGCAGCGCCGCCTTGCGGTCGGTGAGCTTCGCGGCCGAGAGGTCGTAGCCGTCGAGGTAGCAGAGGTCGAAGGCGAAGTAGGTCATCGCGTGGCTGTCGCCATCGGACAACGCCTGCTCGAGGAGGTCGAGCGATGAGATGCCGCGTGGGTCCTGCACGACGACCTCGCCGTCGAGGATGGCGGTCTTGCACGGGAGCTTGGCGAACGCCTTGGCGAGCGCGCGATAGCGCGGCGTCCAGTCGTGGCCGTTGCGGGTGATGAGCCGCACCTCGCCTTGGTCGAAGGACACCAGCGTGCGGTAGCCGTCGTACTTGATCTCGTGCACCCAGCCCTTGCCGTGCGGCGCAGCTTCGGCCGTCGCGGCAAGCTGCGGCTTCCACTTCGCCGGCATTGGCGCGGCGACCGCGCCAGGGATCTTCGCCGCCGCCTTCCGCTTGGCGGCCGCGCGCGGCGGGACCGGCTCCTCGTCGACCGGGCGGCCGGTGACGACGCTGTTGGGCTCGGCTTCCAGGACGTCATACTCGTCGAGCGGCCGCGCCGCGGGGTCGCGCTCCTTGATCAGGAGCCAGTTGGTGGGATCGTCCTTCAGCCGAACCAGCGTCCAGCCGCCGGTGAGCTTCTCGCCGACCAGGCGGAACTTGATCTCGCCGTCGGCCAGGCCGCGCTCGGGGTCCTTCAGAGTCACGTAGGTCCCGCGGTCCCAGACGATCACCGTGCCGGCGCCATAGTTGCCGGCCGGGATACGCCCTTCGAAGCTTGCGTAGTCCATCGGGTGGTCTTCGACGAGCTTGGCGAAGCGCCGGACCTTGGGGTCCAGGCAAGGGCCCTGCGGCACGGCCCAGCTCTTCAGCGTTCCGCCCATCTCCAGGCGCAGGTCGTAGTGCATCTGCCGCGCGTGGTGCTTCTGGATGACGTAGATCGGCTCGTCGGAGGCGGCGACCTCGCCGGCCGGCTCCGGTGTTTCGCCAAAGCGCCGTTTGGCGCGGTACTTGTCGAGGCTTGCGGCCATGTCCGCCAGCATGCCGCCACGCGGCGCGCGCGTCGAATCCTGCGGTCTCTGGCCGGGCGTCGGAGCGCTGATATGCTCCGGACATGGACGCCGAGGCCATCACCATCGCGATCGAGGGCGCCGAGCCGGTCTCGGGGCTCTGGCAAACGCCGGCCAGCCCACGCGCGGTCCTGGTTCTCGCCCACGGCGCCGGAGCCGGGATGACCCACAAGGCCATGGCGGCGATCGCCGCCGGGCTCGTCGAACGAGGGGTCGCGGTGCTGCGCTATCAGTTCCCCTACATGGAAAAGGGCGGCAAGCGGGTCGACGCGCCGCCGGTCGCGCACGCGGCGGTGCGGGCCGCGGCCGCCGAGGCGGCCCGGCGTGCTGGCGCGGCGCCCCTCTTCGCCGGTGGGAAGTCGTTCGGCGGACGCATGACCTCGCAGGCGCAGGCGATCCGGCCGCTGGCCGGCGTCAAGGGGCTTGTCTTCTTCGCCTTCCCCCTGCACCCCGCCGGCAAGCCGTCCGACGCGCGCGCCGCCCACCTGTCCGACGTCCGGGTCCCGATGGTGTTCCTGCAGGGGACCAAGGACCTGCTCGCCGACCGAGCGCTGTTGGAGGGCGTCGTCGGCCGCCTCGGCGCCCGCGCTACGCTGAAGCTGATCGACGGCGCCGACCATTCCTTCCACGTCCCCGCGAAGTCCGGCCGTAGGGACGCCGAGGTCCTGGCGGAGTTCCTCGACACGGCGGCTGGGTCGATGGCCGCGACGGCCGCCTGAGCTACCGCTTCTCCATGAGGAACCAGGTGAGGTCGTCCTGGGGGAAGTGGTTGTCGCGGTGGTAGACGAAACCGTAGTCGACCAGGGTGAGGTCGAACCGCTCCATCAGCTCGCCGGCGAAGTCACGCTTGTAGAGCCGCTCGTTCGCGCCGCGATACGGCACCATAACCGGCGTCGGGTTGTAGTACTCGCAGACCATCACGTAGCGCCGCGATAGCCCGTGCAGCGCGGCGTAGGCCCGCTCCAGATCCTCCGGTGCGATGTGGATCAGGACGCCCTTGGTGAAGGCGAGATCGCTGGTTTCGGCCTTGGCGGGGTCCAGCTCGAGGATGCTGCCGCAATGCACTTCGGCCATGCCGAGGTCGCCGGCGATCTTCGCCGCCGTCGCGTTGATCTCGTAGGCGGTGAGCTTGAACGTCGGATCGAGCGCGTTCAGCGCCTTCAGGTTCGCGCCCCTGTTGCAGCCGAGTTCGACGATCGAATCGACGGTGGGCGCGCGGCTGAGGATGCGGGCGAACAGGGCCAGATTGGCGCGCACCAGCCGCTCGTCGGCGTTGCGCTCGGTGTACTGGTCGCCGAACGCGCCGCGCCAGAACGCCTCCTGCTCGGTCTCGTCTTTGTCGCCCGGCGCCATCGCGCGCGACTCCAGGCGATTCTGCCGCGCCTCGTCAACCGACGCTGGCCGGCTGCGCTCGATTGCGGTAGAACAATACGCGAACGGAGCGAGTCATGGCCCAGCGATCTGGGAGCGCCGATCTTCCCCTGCACGGCGGGCGCGTGCCGGCGTGGCTCGCCGAACGCATGGCCCGGCTCGGCGCTGTGATCGCCGAAGCGATCGTGGTCGAGTACGGGCGCGAGGAGCTGCTCCGCCGGCTCGCCCACCCGTTCTGGTTCCAGGCCTTCGGCGCTGTCATGGGCATGGACTGGCACTCGTCGGGCATCACGACCAGCGTCATCGGCGCGCTCAAGCGCGGGCTCGGGCCGCTCTCCGCCGAGCTCGGCGTGCACGTCTGCGGCGGGCGCGGCAAGCATTCGCGCAGGACGCCGGCGGAGCTTCTCGCCGTCGCCGAGCGCACGGGCCTCGATGGGGCGGGGCTTGGGCTGGCGAGCCGGCTGGTGGCCAAGGTCGACTCGGCGGCGGTCCAGGATGGGTTCGAGCTCTACCTGCACGCCTTCTTCGTCGCCGACGACGGCCTTTGGACCGTCGTTCAGCAGGGCATGAACGGCCAGGCGCGCCACGCCCGCCGCTACCACTGGCTGTCGGAAGGCCTGACCAGCTTCGTCGACGAGCCGCACGCGGCGATCGACGGACCGGCGCAGGGGGTGATCGTCAACCTCGCGGACCGTCGCGCCAGAGCGTCACGCAGCGGTCAGCTCGAGGTTTTGAGCAGGCTCGGGCCGGACGGGGTCGCCACCGAGCTCGCCCGCATCGAGGGGCGCGCGCTTCCGCCCCCCGACGCCCAGCTCCTGCTCCCGCATCTGGTGATGCCCGACCACCACGACGTGCGCGCCTCGGACGTCATCGGCCGGCGGCTGCACGGCGCGCTGGCGGCCGCCGCGGACCGAGGCCCGGAGGACTTCGCCGATCTCTTGCTGGTCCCTGGCGTCGGCGCGCGTACGGTCCAGTCGCTGGCTCTGGTCGCCGAGGTGGTGCACGGGGCGCCGTACCGGTTCTCCGATCCCGCCCGCTTCTCCTACGCCCACGGCGGCAAGGACGGGCATCCGTTCCCCGTGCCGATCACGGTCTATGACGCGACCATCCGCGTCCTAAAGTCGGCCGTGCAGAAGGCAAAGCTCGGCCACGCCGAGGAACTGGGCGCGGTCCGCCGGCTCGACGACCAGGCCAGACGGCTGGAGAGAACCGCGGCCGCTCCCGCCTTCGACGCCCTGGTCGCCGAGGAGCGCGCGCGCGCACACGAGTACGGCGGGCGAACCGTCCACGGCTGGTCGCGGCCGCCTAGCGCCGGCGCCCGAACCGGCTGAGCACGCCGCGGTCGGCCAGGATCTCGCGAGCGGCGTTGTGGCCCGGCGCGCCGGTGACGCCGCCGCCGGGATGGGTCCCGGCGCCGCACATGTAGAGGCCGCGCAGGGGCCCGCGGTAGTCGCCGTGGCCGAGGATGGGACGCGCGGCCCACAGCTGGTCGAGGCTGAGCGCGCCATGGAAGATGTCGCCGCCGGCGAGCCCGAAGCGTGCGCTCGAGGTCGAGCGGCGTCAGGATCATCCGCCCAAGGATCGAAGCCTTGAAGTTGGGCGCGACCGCGTCGACCGTCTCGACGATGAGGTCGGCGGCCGCCTCGCGCTCGTCGTCCCAGCTGCGGCCGTCCGGCAAGACGGGCGCGAACTGCTGGCAGAACAGGCTGGCGACGTGGGCGCCGGCAGGCGCCAGGCTGTCGTCGACGGTCGAAGGGATCAGCATCTCGACGATCGGCGCTGTTCGACCAGCCGAACTGGCGCGCGTCGACGAACGCGCGGTCCATGTAATCGAGCGTCGGCGCGATGATGATGCCGCTCATGTGGTGCTCCGCCGCCGCCTTGCCGGGCAGGCAGGTGAAATCGGGCAGCTCGGAGAGCGCCACGTTCATGCGGAACGTGCCCGAGCCGGTCCGATAACCCGCCATGCGCCGCCGGAAGTCGGGCGCGAGGTCGGCCGGGTCGATCAGTTGCTCATAGAGGATGCGTGGGCCGACGTTGGCGACGACCCGCGCCGCGGGAACCTCCTCGCCCGACTCGAGGCGGACGCCCACGGCCGCGCCGCCATCGACAAGCACCTGGCTCACCGGCGCTTCGAGCACGATCTCGACGCCTGCATCGGCGCAGGCGGTGGCCATGGCCTCGGTGATCGCGCCCATGCCGCCGATCGCATGACCCCACGCGCCCTTCTTGCCGTTCACCTCGCCGAACACGTGATGGAGCAGAACATAGGCCGAGCCCGGCGTGTCGGGGCTGGCGTAGTTGCCGACCACCGCGTCGAAGCCGAACGCCGCCTTGATCGGCTCGCTCTCGAACCAGCCGTCCAGGAAGGCGCGCGCGCTCTTGGCGAAGAGGTCGACGAGGTCGCGCTGGCGCTCGAGCGGCAGCTGCGCCAGCGCGCGCCCCTGCGTCGCCGCCCGCAACAGCGACTTAAGCCCACCGCCCGCGTTCGGCGGGGTCTTGAGCGCCAGATCGCGCAGCACGTCGGCCACGCCGTCGAGCGCGGAGTAGTAGGCAGGCAGAGCCGCTGCGTCGCGGGCGGAGAACCTGGCGAACTCGGCCTGGGTGCGCGCAAGCCCGCCCCCAACCTTCAGATAGCCGCCGTCCGGCTGCGGCAGCATGTTGGCGATCGGCCGCTCGACGATGCGCAGGCCGCGCTCGTGCAGGCGCATGTCGGCGATCACCTTCGGGTTCAGCAGGCTGACCGTGTAGCTCGCCGTCGAGTTGCGGAAGCCAGGGTGGAACTCTTCCGTCACCGCCGCACCGCCGACGATCGCCCGGCGCTCGAGCACGCGCACGGTCATCCCGGCGCGCGCCAGGTAGAAGGCGCAGACGAGGCCATTGTGCCCGCCGCCGATGATGACGGCGTCCAGACGCGACCGCGTGCTGAGAAGACCCCTTGGCATGGAGGGGTTATCGCCGATCGCGGGCCTGAGCGCTCGTCGGAAGGCTAGCGCGTGTGGGTGACCCAGACCTTGCGCAGACGATTGCCGAGCCGCGTCGTCGGTTCGTCGAGCTCAATCGGCTCGCTCAGCGCGATTCCCGCGTGCGGGTAGCGCCTCCAGACCAGTCTGGCCTCGTATGCCAGGCCTGAGCTGACGGCGATCAGCCAAAAGCCGGCCGGAACGAGGAAGCTGTCTGGGATGGCGAGCCTGGCGCCGGTCTCGGAAACATCGCGGACCTGGCAGGGGAATATGGCGTCGAATTCGCGGTTGACCACGATCGCGCTCAGAAGGACACGCCGTCTCGGCGCGCTGCGCTTGTCCTGGGCGGTGAGCCGGAAAGGCCCGGCGGCGGACTCGCCGCCCGAGCCTTCGCTGAAATCGATGCTCAGTACGGTCTGCTCGGCCGACTCTGGGTCATACGATTCCAGGGCGCGTTGCATGGTCGGCTCCGTCGTCCGCCCCAGCTTTCGAGGCGCTCCATACGGATAATCGCGACGGTTTAACAATTGTTGAGTGGGGAATCGACGGTGGTATGCGGCCCATTGCCGGCGAACATTGCGCGAGCCCCCGACGACTTCTTTTCGGGGAACAGCATGACTTTACCCCTACAGATAGAATTGTTGAGCGCGGCGCGGCGAGCGCGCCGGCTTTGGCGCTCGCAAGATCACGCCCGACGCCCGCCTCGCCTTTGCCATGATCTTGAATAAACCAGCGGCATCTCGCTCCACTTCCCTGGGAAATCCATATCCATGATCCGCAAAGACTATTTCGCAGGCGCCGCCATCGGCCTGGCGACCGCCGCGCTCGCCGCCACCGGCAGCTACGGCGCCCACGCGCAGGCGGTGAACACCCCAGGCGCGCCGACCGCAGCCGCGCCGCAGTCCTTCGCCGACGTCGTGCAGAAGGTCGCGCCCGCCGTCGTGTCCATCGACGTGGTCGGCAAAGCCGGCCCAAGCCCGGCGGCATTGCAGGGGCAGCCCTTCACCTTCCGTTTTGGCCCGCCGAGCGGCGGCGACGGCGGGGGCGAGCTGCAGTTCGGGCCAGAGGCCCAACAGCCGGTCCACGGCGCCGGCTCCGGGTTCTTCATCAGCGCGGACGGCTACATCCTGACCAACAACCACGTCGTGCAGGCGGCCGACCGCATCACCGTCGTCACCAAGGACGGCCAGCGGCTGCAGGCGCACCTGGTCGGGACGGATGCGGCTACCGATCTGGCGGTGGTGAAGGTCACGGGCGGCGTCTTCCCCTTCGTCAGTTTCGAGGACCAGGCCCAGCCGCGCGTCGGCGACTGGGTCGTCGCGGTGGGCAATCCGCTCGGTCTGGGCGGCACGGCCACGGCCGGCATCGTGTCGGCGCTGGGGCGGCGCAACCTGAGCGACTCCAGCTATGTCGACTACATGCAGATCGACGCGCCGATCAATCGCGGCAACTCGGGCGGCCCGACCTTCGACGTCTACGGCCGGGTCGTGGGCGTCAACACCGCCATCCTGTCGACCTCCGGCGGCTCGATCGGCATCGGCTTCGACATCCCCGCCGATGTGGCCGAGCAGGTCAGCCGTCAGCTGATCGAGCACGGTCAGGTGGTGCGCGGCTATATCGGCGCGACCATCCAGGACGTGACGCCGGCGATCGCCGACAGCATGGGCCTGTCCGGACAGACGGGCGCGCTGATCGCCGACGTCACGCCCGGCGGGCCGTCCGCGGTCGCGGGCCTCAGGCAGGGGGATGTGGTCGAGACGTTCGACGGTCGGCCCGTGGCGTCGGCCACCGACCTGACGCGAGACGTTGGCCTGGTCCGGCCGGGCGAGACCGTCCAGCTCGCAGTCTTGCGCGACGGGCGGCGTGAGGCGGTCAGCGTGCGTTCGGGCGCGCGCCCGACCGAGGCGTCGCTGGCGACCAACAGTCAGCAGCAGGCCGAGGGCGCACCCCCGGCCAGGGCGGCGGCCGAGGTGCTGGGCATGCAGCTCGAGACCAATCCGTCTGGCGGCGTCGTGATCGACGGCGCGCGGCCGGACTCCGACGCCGGCGACAAGGGCCTGGCCGGCGGCGACGTCATCCTGCGCGCCGGCCAGGAACGCGTGCAGACCCCGGCCGACGTCGCCGCGGCGGCCGAGGCGGCGAAGCGCGCCGGGCGCAAGGACCTCTTGGTGCTGGTCGCCCGCAACGGCCAGCAGCTCTACGTGCCGCTGGCCATCGACAAGGCGGCCGCGACGGGCTGACGCCGCCAGGTCCATTTGCGCGAAACGCTGGGGGACCGGCGAGTGCCGACATTGGGAGCCGGCCTCGCAGGCGGGCATCCCAATTCGGACGGCTTGCGTTGGGCGGAGCTGACGCTTGACGCCGGCGGCGCTGCGGTTCAGCATTTTGGTCGGGTGGATACGACCTGCTGCTTGCGCCCTCGCATACGAGGGTACGGTGAACGTATCGCGGGACTCCTTCGAACCTCCTTTGCTCCCGAACGAACGGGTCGGCAACGCAAGCATCTGACGCACCATTTCGTTCAAGCAAAGGACGATGACATGCGCGATTTTCGCGACGCCAAAGCCATGGCTCAGACGGCGCGCGCGGCGCTGGCGGCCAAAGGGCTGAAGATCACCATCAGCGAGAGTCTTGAACTGATCGCCAAGGCCTTTGGCGTGACCGATTGGAATACACTCTCGGCCGCGATCAAGACCGCTGACGCCGAGCCGGACCGGTCCCAGGACCTGGCATCGGCACGGCCCGCCGACGCTTCCGCAACGCGCGAGCGGCCCGACGCCATCCCGCGAGCGGCCGGGCGCGTGGGCTTCAGCGCCGCGCTCGAAGCGACGCTTCACAGGGCGGTCGGACTGGCCGCGGCGCGTAAGCACGAGCTCACGTTGGAACACCTGCTACTCGCCCTTATCGAAGATGCTAACGCGGCCGAGGCGATGCGCGCCTGCAAGGTCGACCTAGGCGAGCTGGCGAAGACCCTGACCGCCTTCGTCGACAACGAACTGAAGAGCTTAGCGGTCGGCGACGGCGAGAACCCCGCGCCAACCAGCGGCTTCCAGCGGGTGATCCAGCGCGCGGTAATCCACGTCCAGACCTCGGGCCGCGACGAGGTCACCGGCGCCAATGTGCTGGTGGCGATGTTCTCCGAGCGCGAAAGCGATGCCGCCTCCTTCCTGCGACAGCAGGGGTTGAACCGCTACGACGCGGTGAACTTCATCGCCCACGGCATTCGCAAAGATGGCGGGCAGACGGCTTAGGTGCGCCTGCCTACAGTCCCACCCGCTAGCCTAGCTCACTTGCAGCCCGGAGCGTCCTGAACCGATCTCCACGATGACCTCGTCGGGGGTGCGGGCGAGCTCGGCGACTGGCTCGCCGCTGTCGTCCAGGACCCGTTGGTCGGGTCGGGCCGGCAGGTGGATGCGGGCCCGGGCGTTGGGCGGGACGACGGCGGTGAGGCGAACGCCGCCGTCCTCGCCCTGCTCCCACTCGGTCGAGATCGGGCCGAGCACGGAACGGAACGCGCCGCCGCCCCGCTTCACGCGCGGGTCGAGGACGGGGCGGATGGCGATCTCTTTGAAGCCCGGCGCCGCCGGCGCTATGCCGGCGATGCGGCGGAACAGAAACCCCGTCACCGCCCCCAGCGCGTAGTGGTTGAACGAGTTCATGGCGACGTCGCCGACGTCGCCGTTCCAGCGTTCCCAGATGGTCGTCGCGCCCTTGGCCGCCATATAGCCCCAGGACGGGAACTCCGTGCGCAGCAGCAGGTCGTAGACGAGGCTTGCGCGGCCGGCGTCGGCCAGGACATCGAGGGCTGAACGGCGTGCCGAGGAAGCCGGTCGACAGCGCCCCGTCGCGACGGTCGATATCGGCGACCAACCGCTCGACGGCCGCCTCGCGCAGGCCCTCAGGGATCAGACCGAACTGCAGCGCCAGGATGTAGCCGGTCTGGCTGTCGTTGCCGACGCCGCCGTCGGCGCGGACGTACTCGGACTGGAACGCCTGGCCGATCTGATCGCGCAGCCCTGCGAACCGCTCCGCCTCGTCCGAGCGCCCGATCGCCGCCGCCATCTCGGCCGCCAAGCCCGCGCTGTTGGCCCACCAGGCCGAGCCGATCAGGTCCTTGGGCGTGGTCGCGTCGCCCGGCTGCTTGGCGTCAAGCGCCAGCCAGTCGCCGAAGTCGAGCCCGCGCTTGTTGCGCCACAGATGGTCCGGGTTGGCCGCCTCGAGGTAGCCGAGATAGCGGACGATCGCGTCCCAGTTCCGCTCGATGACCGAGGTGTTCCCCGAACGCATCCAGGCGGTCCAGGGCAGCACGACTCCCGCATCGGCCCAACCCGGCGCGGGCTCGTCACCGGCCCGCATCGCCGCCGGCGCGTAGTCGGAGAAGGCGCCGGCCTCGGTCTGCGCGTCGCGCATGTCGTCGGTGAAGCGGGCCGTGAACGCGTAGACGTCCATGTTGAAGGCGGCGGCGTCCCAGAACACGCAGGCGTCGCCCAGCCAGCCCAACCGCTCGTCGCGCTGCGGGCAGTCGGTCGGGATGCCGGTGAAGTTCGAGCGCTGGCTCCAGAGGCTGTTCTGCCAAAGGCGCTCGACCAGGGGCCGCTCGATGTCGAGGCGCGCCGGTGACCGGCAGGTCCGAGTGAAGAACGACGCCCTCGAGCGCCGCGAGCGTCGGCGTTCGCGGAAACCCCTCGACCTCGACATATCGGAAGCCGTGGTAGGTGAAGCTGGGCTCGAACATCTCGCCGGCCGGGTCGCCCTTAAGGACGTAGACGTCACGCGCCTTGGCGGCGCGCAGGTTGGCCTGGTCGACCTCGCCATCATCCTTGAGGATCTCAGCGAAGCGCAGCTCGACGCGGTCGCCGGACTTGCCCTTCACACGCAGCCGGCAGACGCCGGCGAAGTTCTGCCCGAAGTCGAAGACGAAGACGCCGGGCCGCGGCTCGCTGATCGCGCGCGGCGTGAGCGTCATGGTCGCGCGGATCGGCGGCGCGGTCTCGGCGACCAGCGCGCAGGGCGGCGCGCTCGCCGATCGGGCTTGCGCCCAGCCCGAGGCGTCGTCGAACCCCGGCGCGTTCCAGCCCGGTTGCTCGGCGCGCGCGTCCCAGACCTCGCCGTCGTAGATCTCCGAGGTCAGCACCGGCGAAGACCCGATGCGCCAATCGCCGTCCGTTCCCACCACGGCGGTCGAGCCGTCGGCGAAAACGATCTCGAGCTGGGCCAGAAGCCGCCGCGGCGGCGGCCCGAAGGCGTAGCGGCCTCCGGGCGCGACGACGCTGGCGTACCAGCCGTCGCCGACGTGGGCGCCGATGGCGTTGGCGCCCTGGCGCAGCAGCGCGGTGACGTCATGCACGCGATAGAGCGCCCGCTTGCGGAAGTTCGTACTTTCCGGCGCGAGCCGCCCGTTGCCGACTCGCTGGCCGTTGATGAACGCCTCGTAGGCGCCAAGGGCGGTGACGTAGAGCCGGGCGTGCTCGATCGGCTTGTCGAGCACAAAATCGCGCCGGAGCAGCCGGGCCGGGGTCGGCGGCAGGGGCTGGCCGGGATCGATGGCGGCCGGCCGCGCCGCAGCCCAGGCCGTGTCGTCGAAACCCGGGTGCGCCCAGTCCTCCGCCGGATCAAGCGCCGTCGTCCACGCAGGCCCGCTGGCGAAGCGGCGCACGCGACCGTCCGCATGCCGCAGCTTCAGCAACGCGGCGAACGCGCCGCGGCCGGGCGGCAGCCGCGTCGCGTTGCGCGACAGCCGGACCTCGGCGGCGAGCGTGTGCGCTCCGGCGTCGAGCGGTCCAAGCGCAAGCTCCGCCGCGCCGGCGCGCCCGAAGGCGTTGCGCTCCCAGGCCGGCAGCGCGACCGCGCCGCCATCGATGTGCGCGCTCAGCAGCCGATCGCGGCCGGCGATAAAGAGCACCGCCTCCTCGGCGGCATCGGCCAGATCGAAGGAAAAGCGGAACCGCCGCGCCGGCTCGGCGTCGGCCGGGTCGCCCCAGATCCAGTTCAGCCCGGCGAGGCGATCCTCGCGCTCTTCCTCGCCCTCGACCGCCAGCCACGCCGCGCTCCAGTCGCCGGGCTCGAGCAGGCCCATCTCCCACCAGCTCGGGGGCGGCTCGGGGAGCGGCTCGCCTGCCTCGTCCCAGACCTCGACCGTCCACCAGCAGCGCTGGCGCGAGCCGAGCGGCTTGCCGGCGTAGACCACATCGAACGACCGGTCGGACTCGATTCGGCCGGAGTCCCAGAGATCGGCGCCACCCCCAGCCACAACCGCTTCGCTCGACCCGACGCGGACGCGATACGCCGACTGGCCGGCGCCGCGGCGCGCGCACTCAAGGCGCCACGACAGTCGTGGGCGGGTGATCTCGAGCCCCAGCGGCGTCGCGAGGCACTCGACCTGGAGGTCCAGGACCCTGGCAGTTTCACTGGCCGAACCCATGCTCGCCTCGCTCTGGCCGAACGCGCCCCTGACCCGGAGTAGGCGGGCGCGACAGGCCCGTCGAGCGGAACTCGCCCGACGGCGGCGCATTAGACTTGGCGCAGGCCGGGCCGCCGGCGCCCGTCGCCGGAGACTGGCCAAGTCATGATTTCCGCCCTTTCCTGGCTCTTCAACACGGTCATGATCCTCTACATCCTGACCCTGATCGCGCTCGTGATCATGAGCTGGCTGACCGCCTATCGGGTGGTCGATGCGCACAATCCGCCGGTGGAGCGGGTCGACCGCGCCCTGATCGCGTTGACAGACCCGGCATTGAACCCGTTGCGGCGCCTGATCCCCGCCATCGGCGGGCTCGACTTCAGCCCGATCGTCCTGATCCTGCTGCTCGAGTTCGCGCGCCGGCTGGGCGATGCGCTGCTGGCGGCTGCGAGCGGTCCGCCGCCCGCGTGAGGCCTCAGCTCAACATCGCGTCGTCGTCGGGCTCGTCCGGACTGGCGCCCATCCCGTTTCGACCCGCGGCCGCTTCCTCGCCGTCGATGTAGGGCGGCGCGGGCGGCAGATGCCGCACCAGGATCTCGCTCAGCATGGCGGGATCCGCGTTGATCGACGGCGGTTCGCCGAACACCTCTCGCCAAAGCGCTTCGAGTTCCTGCTTCGCCGAAGACAAGCTGCGCTCTCCCGATCGGCCACCTTCGCGACACTCTGGTTAGTGGCCGGTTGAACGCCGTGGTGAATCCACAGCAGAATTGCGTGGCCGCAGGCGGCGCGCCGTGTCCCTGCCCAATCGCGATCCGCCCTAGGCGATGCAGTCCTCGGCCTGCGCCTCCGTCTTCGCCTTGCGAAGGCAGGCGTTGTGGTGGGTGAGCCGGGTGCGCACGCTGCCGCTTGTGTCCACGACGTCGTAGAGCCGCCAGCCGGTTCGCGTCTTTTGCAACACCAGCGTCCACGGCGTCTGGTCGACGGCGCTGTCAGTGACCTTGGCGTCGAAGAAGCCGCCCTTCGGCGCCCCGGAGACATAGCGGTAGACCGCACCCAAGTCCTGGCACTGGCAGACCGGGTCGTAGTCGAGGTCCTCGCCGGCGTTCTTGGCGTTGGCGAGCGTGGTGTTGTCGTCCATCAGCTTGACGAAGGCCGGGTCGTAGAAGCTGGCGTAGACCTCGTTCCGGTAGGCTTCGTCCGCCTTGCGGCCCGCCGGGGTGTCATCGTTCGCCCACCACTTGCTGTTGTCGGCATAGACGGCGAAGAACCGCTGGACGAACTGGACCGGCGTCTCGGTTGCCGGCGCCGCGCCCAAGCCGGTTGCGGCCAGCAGGGCGGCAGCCAGGCCGGCTAACAAACCGTGCGCGCGGGACGTCATCATCTAAGGCTCTCCGATCAGCTGGCGGTTTACGATGGTCGGCTGAGTCTCGGCCTGTGGCAGCGGCGCCTCTAGCTCTGGCCGCCGTCGCAGCGGACGATGGCGCCGGTGGTGAAGCTCGAGGCCGGGCTGGCGAGATAGAGGGCGGTGGTGACGATCTCCTCCGGCCGACCCGGGCGCCCGAGCGAGTTGCTCGAGCGTTCGCGCGCCTCCTCGCTCCAGGCCTTGGAGATGTCGGTGAGGAAGGGGCCGGCCGAGATCGCGTTGACCCTGACCTTGGGGCCGTACTCGCGCGCCAGCGACACGGTCATGGCGTTCAGCGCCGCCTTCGCGCCGGAATAGGCGATCACGCCTGGCAGGGGGACGAGCGCGCCCGAGGAGGAGACGTTGATGATCACGCCCCCGTCGCCATCGGCCATGCGCTTGGCGACCTGTGCGGCCAGCCTGAACGGGCCCTTGAAGTTCAGGCCGACGATCTTGTCGAACCAGGCCTCGGTCATCTCGTGCGACGGCATGGCCGGCGACATGCCGGCGTTGTTGACCAGGATGTCGATGCGCCCGAACGCGGCGTAGGCCGCCTCGGCGAGCCGATCCATCTCGGTCCAGCTGGAGGCGTTGGCCGAGATCGCCATCGCGCGGCGGCCGAAGGCCCGCACCTCGTCCGCCGCGGCCTCGCAGGCGTCAAGCTTGCGGCTGGCGATGATCACGTCGGCGCCGCGCCGGGCGAAGGCCCTGACCATCTGCAAGCCAAGTCCACGCGAGCCGCCGGTGATGAGGGCGATCTTGCCGGTGAGGTCGAAAAGCTCGTCCATCGCTGGTTATCCTTTCGCGGGGACGCTGACCGCGGTCAGGTCGTCGCCCAGCACGATCTCGCCGCCGAAGTGGGTCGCGGCGATCGCCCGCCACTCGGCTTCGCTGCCCCTTCGGCATGCTCGGCACGTAGTGGGTCAGCATCAGCGTCTTCACGCGATTGCGCGCCGCCGTCTGGCCGGCCTGGGCGACGGTCGAATGGTAGTCGAGGATGTCCTTGAGCCGCTGGTTCGGGACCATGCGCACGAGGTCGTCGCGGATCACCGTCTGCACGTAGACGTCGGCGTCGGCGCAGAGAGCGTCGAGGCCCGGGCAGGGCACGGTGTCGCCGGCGATCGCACAGGCGACGCCGGCGTGCTCGATCCGGTATCCCAGCGTCGGGACCACCGGCGCGTGGTCGGTGGCCTGCGCGATCACCTGCACGTCGCCGAGCGCGAACGCCTCGCCCGGCTGGAGCTCGGTGACCTCGACCTGGGGCGGGTCGTTGAGATCGGCGTGGTGGTCGATGCGGTACTTCACGTCGAATGCCAGCATGGCCAGCGTCGCCTCGACCAGCGCCTTGGCGCCGACCGGGCCGAACACCCTCAGCGGCAGGGGCTGCGGCGCCATCACCCAGCGCGTGGTGATCACGTCGTTCAGGTCGGTGACGTGGTCGGAGTGCATGTGGGTCAGAAGCACGGCCGTCAGGGCGGCCGGCGGGACGCCGGCGGCCGCCAGCCGCATGATCACCCCGCGTCCACAGTCGAACAGCAGGTTGGCCGCGCCCGCGCGGACCAGCGTCGCCGGTCCGGCCCGATCGGGGCTGGGCACAGGCGAGCCCGTGCCGAGCAGGATGACCTCCACCGCGCTCTACGCCGCGACGCGCGGCTGGGACGCGGCGCGGATTTCGCGCATGGGCGCCTCGTTCGGCCCGAGCGCGCCCATCACCGCCTGCGGCTCGTAGGGCGCCTCGAGCGTGGCGATCTCCTCGTCGCTCAGCGGACTGTCGACCGCCTTCAGCGGATCGTCGAGGTGCGCGGCCTTGGTCGCGCCGATGATCGGCGCGGTGACCGCGGGCTTGGACAGCATCCAGGCGATCGCGACCTGCGCCGGCGCCTCGCCGCGCTGCCGCGGCGACCTGTCTTCAGCGCGTCCAGCACCGCCTGGTCGGCCGGGCGATTGTAGCGGTCGCGGCCCATCGCCGACTTGCGAGCGCGTCGTGCCGGCCTCGCGGCTGCCGGCCAGCACGCCGCCGGCCAGCGGGCTCCAGGGGATCAGGCCGACGCCCTCCTCCAGGCACAGCGGGTTCATCTCCCGCTCCTCCTCGCGATAGAGCAGGTTGTAGTGGTTCTGCATCATCGAGAAGCGCGTCCGCCCGATCTCGTCGGCGCGATGCAGGTATTTGGAGAACTGATAGGCGAACATCGAGCTGGCGCCGATGTAGAGCGCCTTGCCGGACTTCACGACGTCGTCCAGCGCCTCGATCGTCTCCTCGATCGGCGTCTCGATAGTCGAAGCGGTGGATCTGGTAGAGGTCGACGTAGTCCATGCCCGAGCCGGGTCAGGCTGGCGTCGATCGACTGGCAGGATGTGCTTGCTCGAGAGGCCGCCGCGGTTCGGGCCCGCGGCCCATCGGGTTGAACACCTTGGTCGCGATCACCGCTCTCGTCGCGGCGCACGCTTCAACGCCTTGAGCGCGCGTCCGAGGATCTCCTCGCTCTGGCCGCGCGAATAGATGTCGGCGGTGTCGAAGAAGTTGATCCCCGCCTCGACCGCCTTCTGCACGATCGGCAGGCTCTGCGTCCTCGTTCAGCATCCAGTCGGCCATGCCGCCGAAGCTCATGCAGCCGAGGCAGAGCCGAGAAACCTGGGTCCCCGTCGATCCCATGCGAACGTACTGCATTAATGCGTCTCCCGGCGTTTGTGCGTTTTGGGGTTGCCCCAACCTAGCACCCCGCGCGCGAGCCAGCCCAGCGCGAACGAGACTCTTGATCAACGTCAATGCTCGCCTGCGCGCGCGGCGCTCGATCGCAAGGCCAAGGAGCCGATCGCGCTCGCAATCGCGGCGCTCCGCGCCTTCGACGAACGCGCGTCGGTCCGTGAGGCCGCAGTCGCCGCGTGGACGAAGGCGGCGTCTGTAGCGCCGGCGCCGCGCGAAGGGACAACGCGCGCCGCCGTCTACGGCTGCGATTGACAATCGCCCATGCGGGCGCGAGGCAGGCTGCAGATCAACCGGCGCGATAAAGTCGGCGAAGCCATTTGCCCGGAGAGATTCCAAGTGTCGCAATCGATCGATCGGCGCGCGCTGCTCTTAAGTTCGGCCGCGCTGGCCGGCGCGCTCGCCGCCCCTCGCTCCGCGTTCGCGCAAGCGCCGGCGGTGGGACCGCCGATCGCGCCGGTGCGGCCCGTCACCGAGACGCTCTGGGGGGTCGAGGTCACCGATCCCTACCGCTGGATGGAGCAGGAGGGACCGGAGTGGAAGGCCTACGCGCTGGCCGAGAACGACTATGCGCGCAAGATGTTGGCGGCCATCCCCGGCCGCGAAGCGCTGTACGACGCGATCAGCCACAACAGCGGCGCCATCGTGGCCTTGGGCGACGCCCAGGTGGCCGGCGACTACATCTTCACCGAGGTGCGGCCGGCGCAGGCCGAGACCTTCAAGCTCTATGTGCGCAATGGCCTCGGCGGCGCCGACCGCATGCTGCTCGACCCCGATCGCTTCGCGCCGGCCGGAAGCCACGCCGCGCTGGATTGGTGGGCGGCTTCGAACGACGGCAAGCACCTGGTGTTCGGCGTCTCCCCCGGCGGGTCCGAAGCGTCTGTCGCCCACATCATGGCGACCGAGACCGGCGAGCTGTTGCCCGAGACCATCGATCGCACCGAGGACGGCTCGCCGAACTGGACCGAAGACGGCCAGGGCTTCTTCTACAACCGCCTGCAGGGCGGCTTGCCGCCGGACAGCCTCGACAAGTTCAAGCTCAGCGCCTGCTGGTTCCACAAGCTCGGTAGCGACCCGGCGACCGACACCAAGGTCTTCGCCAAGGGGACGAGCCCCGACGTCGATATCGCCGACATCGACTTCCCGATCGTGAGCACCACGCCTGGCTCGAACGTCGCCGTCGGCCTTCTGATCTCTGGCGTGCAGAACGAGATCTCCGCCTACGCGGCGAGCGCCGCCGACGCGCGGGCCGGGACGCCGAAGTGGCGGCGGATCTGCGCCCCGGCGGACAACGTCACCGGCTTCGCCGTGCACGGCGACGACATCTTCCTGATGAGCCACGACGGCGCCTCGCGCTACAAGGTGCTGCGGACCACCGCCGCCCAGCCCGGCATCGCCAACGCCACCGTCGTCGTGCCGGAGTCCGCCTCGGTGATCCGCGGCATGGGCGCGGCGCGGGACGCGCTCTACATCACCGACCTGAACGCTGGCCTGGGCGGGATCCGGCGCATGGCCTGGGACGGGTCGGTGACCACCATTCCCATGCCCTTCGACGGTGCGATCGGCGCGGTCTTCGTAGACATGCTGCACGACGGCTGCTGGTTCGCGCTCGAGGGATGGGTCAGGCCGCCGACGGTGTTCTACGTCGGGCCGGACGGCCGGGTGACCGAGACGAACCTCGCGCCCAGGCCGCCGATCGACGCCTCGTCCTACACCTCTGAGGAAACCTTCTGCACCGCCGCTGACGGCGTGAAGGTTCCGCTCTCCATCGTCTACAAGAAGGGCTTGAAGCGCGACGGCTCGGCCACGCTGTTGCTCGACGCCTACGGGTCATACGGCATCACCGAGGACCCTGGCTTCCTCGCCCGCTTCTTCCCGTTCCTCGACCTGGGCGGCGTGTTCGCGACCGCCCACGTCCGCGGCGGCGGCGAGCTGGGCGAGGACTGGCATCTGGCCGGCAAGAAGGCGACCAAGCCCAACACCTGGCGCGACGATATCGCCGCGGCCGAATACCTCATCGCCCAGGGCTACACGTCGAAGTCCCGGCTTGCCATCGTCGGCGGCTCGGCCGGCGGCATCACCGTCGGCCGGTTCATGACCGAGCGGCCGGACCTGGCGGCCGTGGTCATCGACCAGGTCGGCTCGTCAAACACTCTGCGCGCCGAGTTCTCGCCGAACGGGCCGCCGAACATCCCGGAGTTCGGCACCGTGACCGTCGAGGCCGACTTCAAGCCGCTCTACGAGATGGACGCCTATCAGCATGTGAAGGATGGCGTCGCCTACCCCTCGGTGCTGTTGACCACGGGCCTGAATGATCCGCGCGTCTCCTCCTGGGAGCCCACCAAGATGACCGCGCGGCTGCAGGCGGCGAGCGCATCGAAGAACCCGATCATCCTGCGGGTGGAGACCGACGCCGGCCATGGCATTGGCTCGACCCGCGACCAGCGCGACAAGGAAACCGCCGACGAGATCGCCTTCATCATGTGGCGGACCGGCGACCCGAGGTTCCAACCGCCGTCCGGCTAGGCGGTCCAATTTCCCTGCTAACAGGGAATTTAACAGGGAAAATGTACAAATCGGGCCAGGTTTTGGCCGCTTGAGCGAGACGGACGCCTCAGTTTTCGCTAACGAAGTCTGAGACTTACGCAGAGTCGGCCGTCAAATTCCCTGAGCAACGTAACAGGGAAAGGTTTCTGCCGAACAGGGAAATAACAGGCGCGTAACAGGGGCATAACAGGGGAGCTAATAGGCGCATAACAGGCCTATAACAGGAGGCGCGGAGAGCGGGCCGCCAGCGGCTAGAGCACCCCTGTTTCGCCGAGGTATCCGACGAGCGCAGCCGCCGGCTCCTGGCCGGCGCTGAACGCGCCGTAGAGGGCTCTGCAGAGGTCGAATGGATCGAGGCCGAGGCGGCGGAAGAAGGCGGCCTCGGAGGTGCGGTGCTGGTCCTCGATGTGGTGGTGGACGCAGCCCGGCCAGGCGTAGGCGTCGTCGGCCTTGTTGGCGAGCCCGGGATTGGGGCGTCCAGGGATGGACATGCGCAGGTGACAGGCCTGGACGGGACCCTGGCAGCCGCCCTCGATCAGGCCGGCGAGGCAGGGCGCGCGGCGGAGCCAGGCGAGGTAGGCGTGGTCGTGGAGGCGGGGCTGGCGCTGGCCCTTGGCGATCGGTCTGGGCGGCTTGCTCCGCTGGGAGGCGGCGTCACGGCGCTTGCCGTCCTCCATGGCGCGCACGGCCGCGCGCTGCTCGCGCTCCTCCTTTGAGTAGCGGATCATGCCGCCGCGCCGGCAAGCATGAGCTCGGCAGGCTCAATGCCGAGAATGTCGGAGAGGAGCTCCAGGACAGCCCGCTTGCTCGCCTGGAAGGTCTCGTGATCCATCGCCTCGAGCGACTGCGACATGGCCGTGAGATGCCAGATCGTGCGGCCTTCGACAGAGACCAGCGCGTAGGCGTCATTGGAACGGATGATGGCGGCGATCGATCTGGCCTCGGCCCTCGTGCGGCAGACGACGGAGCGGGCGTGGCAGAAGCCGGTGTGGATCAGCGCCCACTTGCGCAAGTGCTCCTCGGTCGCAAAGCGCTCGGCGTAGCCTTCCGGCAGGTTGACCCACGCCTCGCGCAGGCAGGCGAAGTAGTGCCTGTGGCTCGGAGAGGAGCGGTCCTTCGCTTCGGAGAAAGCGACGATCTCGCCTTGGCCCCATGTCTGCTTCGCCAGCGTCCGGTCGGCGGAGAGCGGCCAGAACGCTTCCCCGTCCCAGGCCAGCGTCAGCGTCCTCATGCGGCTTGCGCCTCGGGCAAGCTCTCCAGCTTGGCGATGACCGCATCGATCTCAGCCAGGAAGCCTCTAACCTCGCGCTCGAGCTCGGCGATCATCCGATCGTCCCGCGCGATGCGCCGAATAAAGAGGCGCATAGGAAGCGGGAGCCTCGGGTCGTAGGAGACGAAGTCGCACCAGGAGCGGCCAGCCACAGCCATCTGCCACTGCATCTGGCTTAAGTACCGGCCGGGCGGCGCCTGGCCGAGCAGCGTCTCGATGTGGGTGGCGGTCAGCGGACACTTGATCTCGACCAGGCCGTCATCGGCCGACCAGCCCATCGGGGCTGGCGCCGGCCATGGCGATCTTCGGGTGATCGAGGAAGCCGACCTGGACTACATCGGCGTCCTGCTCGAAGGCGTAGAGCTCGAGCGCTTCAGTTTCCTTCTCCACGCCCCAGCGCATGGCCGCGCTCTCGAACGCCTCGGCCTTCACCCCGGTCAGCCGCTCGCAGATGAGCTGGGCGGCGTAGTTGGCTCTGGATGCGGCATAGCCGCTCTTCGTCTTGGCGATCACCTCGGCGATGCGCGAGGCGGTGGCCTTGCCGAGCCTGGCGCTCTCCCACTCGGCCGTGCGCTGTCTGACGATCCTCATGCCGCCGCCGCTCCTTGCGCGCGGATGCGGGCGAGCCGGATGTTGTAGCAGCCGATCACCCGCTGGAAGGACGCTGGCGCAAGCTCGCCCAGCCGTCTGCGGTTGGTCGCGCTTCCAGGCGGGGAAGTGCTCTTCGCTCTCCAGCGCATTGATCTCGACGATGGCGTCGCGCTCGGCTTGCACCGATCCGGCCATCTGGCCGTCGTCATCGTCTTCAACCCTGCGGCTGGCGAGGTTCAGGAGCAGCTTGGTCACATAGCGCTGGCCGTAGGAGAGGCTCGAGCCGACCGCCTGCACGGGGTTCTTGCCGCCGCTCACGTCGGCCGGCAGCACGAGCTCGGCCTCTTCCTTGTGGCCCGCCTCGTGGCGGAGGACGCCGACCACCACCGGCTCGCCTCGAGCCGAGAGCCCTGGCCGGAAGCTCAAGGCGAAGCCGTGCCGGAAGAGGATCGGGCGGATGGTCTCCACCGTATCCTCCCAGGAGGCGTACGTGGACTTCACCGCCCCGCTCTCGTCGGTGACCTCGCCGAGCTCGTCCAGGACCGGCAGCCGACGCTGCATCTTGATCAAGCGCGCGTGCGAACGCCTGCTCGGCCTCGCGGCTGAGCGCGCGCTCGTAGATCACCGCGACCCGGTCGAGGCGGTCCAAGTCGGCGCTGGGATCGGCCAGCGACCGCTCCATCAGCTCAAGCAGGCTCAGAGGCGCCGGGGACTGCGAGGCGCCTTGCAACGCTCGCGGCTCTCCTCGTGCGCACCGTCATCAGAGACGCTCCGGCAGGGCTCAAACCGCCAGCGACCACCGCTGGCCTCCCACCGACACGAGCCCGGACACGGCCGGGCGAGCGCATGTACTCACGCTCCAATCGGCAGTGCAGTCCAGTCGGAACGACTAGAGACTTCGATCGTAGCCGGCTGACACTCGTCCCTCTCGCCGCGGCCGGGCTGAGGCTGGAGACCGCCGACAACCGAGCCACTGCCCGCACATCCAACACCATGCGGTCGATCTGGCCGGGCCAGTTGTTCTCTGGCAAAATGATTGCTGCCAAAGGACAATGAGGACCAGCATGGCCCCTGACGACCAACCCGCCGTCGCGACCGCCGAACCGCTCGTCGCCGGCCTCACCCGGAGCGGCCTTGCCGCGCTCGACGCCGAGATGCACGCCCTGGTCGATGAGCGGAAGCTGGCCGGCGTGGCGACGCTGGTCGCCCGCCACGGCGAGGTCGTGCACCTCGACGCCTACGGCAAGCTGGATGCCTCGGCAGGCCGGCGCCGCTGACCACGGACAGCATCTTCCGCATCGCCTCGATGACCAAGCCGATCATCGGCGCGGCGATGATGATGCTGTGGGAAGAGGGCAAGTGGACGCTGGACGACCCGGTGGCCAAGCACATCCCCGAGTTCGCCGACCTGAAGGTCAAGACGCAAGGACGGCGATCGCCGGTCGCGCAGGCGCGGCCGATGACCATGGCGCCAGCTGATGAGCCATACCGCCGGCTTCGGCCGCCTTGGCGAGTACGCCGACGCCAACCTGCGCGGCGGCGACCTTCAGGACATGATCGACGACGCTTGGCCAAGCGCCCGCTCTCCTTCCAGCCGGGAACCGAGTGGCGCTACGGGCCCAGCGTCGACATCCAGGGCTACGTGATCGAGAAGCTGTCGGGCCAGGGCCTGGACGAATTCCTCGAGCAGCGGCTGTTCGCGCCGCTGGGCATGGTCGACACCGGCTTCTGGGTCGACCCGTCGAAGAGCGCGCGCGTGGCGCGCATCCACAAGTACGAGGACGGCAAGATCGTCCCGGCCGGGCGCGAGAACGCCTTCAACACCTCCAGGCCGAAGCTTCCTCGCCGGCGGCGGCGGGCTGGTCTCCACCATCGAGGACTACTGGCGTTTCGCCCAGATGATCCTGAGCGGCGGCGAGTTCGCCGGCCGGCGCTATCTGAAGGCCGAGACGGTCGAGCGATGATGCACAAGAGCGTGCTCGAGCCCGGCGTCAACGTCACCCTCTACTCGCCGCACGCGCGCGGGCTCGGCTTCGGCATGGACTTCGCCATCATCGAGGATCCGGTCGCCGGCGAAGACGGCGCAGGGCGTCCAAAGCTTCTATTGGGGCGGCGCGTTCGGCACCTGGTTCTGGATCGATCCGGTCAACGACATGATCGTCATCGGCATGATCCAGAACGTCAGCGGCACGACGCCGGACGGCGCGCCGATGGTGCGCGAGCTCTCGGCGCGCGCTGGTCTACGCCGCGATGACCGACCAACGGCTGAGTTGATCCCGGGGCGCTGCGGCGCCAGGTCCGTTTGTCAAACCGCCAGGCCGGTGGTCAATTGCGCGATCGCAACAATTGCACGCGCGGGGGGCGGTGTTGGGGGGCGAGTCGACTGCCGGCGAAACGCCGCTGCTTGACCTGGAGAGCGTCAGCCGGACGTTCGACGGCGGTCGTATCGTCGGTCAAGCGCAGACCACGCTCAGGGTCCGCCGCGGCGAGCTGATCGCCATCTCGGGGCCGAGCGGCAGCGGCAAGTCGACCCTGCTCAACCTGTTCTGCGGGATCGACCTGCCCACGTCGGGGCGTGTCGTCTTCGACGGTCGGGCCGCGCCCTCGCCTGCCGCCTGGGCGAGGCTGCGCGCCCGGCGCATCGGCGTCATATCGCAGGACTTCAACCTGCTGCCGGCCCTGACGGCGGTCGAGAACGTCGAGGCGGCGATGTTCGGCCGCCTGCGCCACGCCAGCGAGCGGCGGCGCGAGGCCCTGCGGCGCCTGGACGAGGTCGGAATCGCCCATCGCGCGAACCAGCGGCCGCCGACGCTCTCGGGCGGCGAGCGCCGGCGCGTGGCGATCGCCCGCAGCCTGGCCAACGACCCCGACCTGATCCTCGCCGACGAGCCGACCAGCAACCTCGACAGCGCCACGGGCGCCGAGGTGCTGGCGCTGTTGCTCGAGCTGCACCGCAAGCGCGGCATGACGCTGATCATCGTCACCCACGACGCCTCGGTCATCACGCGCTGCCCGCGCCGCATCCGCATGCTGGACGCCAGGATCGTCGCGGACGACGCCGGCGGCGAGCGCGCCGCATGACCTGGCTCGGCCTCATCCTGCGCAATCTTTGGCGAAGGCCGGGCCGGTCGATCCTCACGCTCGCCGGCGTGGCCCTCGCCGTGGCCAGCTACCTGACGCTGGCAGGCCTGTCGCAGGGGATGGACGAGGGGACGCAAGCCAGCCTGAACGAGCGCCGGATCGACCTGGTGGTCAGCCGCGCAGGCATGTTCGAGGTGTTCGGCGGCTCGCTGCCAGAATCTCTCGAAGCGCGGGTCCGCGCGGTTCCGGGCGTCGCCGACGTGTCGGCCGATCTCGACACCTTCATGCCGGCCGGTGAGGACACCCACGCCATCGTCGCCGGCTGGCGGCCGGAGGACTTTGAATACCGCGAAATGCCCCTGCTACGCGGACGCAAGCCCGTCCCGGGGCAGGGCGAGGTGGCGTTGGGCGATCAGCTCGCCCGGGCCCTGCACGCGGACGTCGGCTCGACGGTGACGCTGGATTTCTCGCAGCTGCGTGTCGCGGGGATCATGGGGTTCACCACCGGAATCATGCGTGGGTCGGCGATGATGCCGCTGAGCGACCTGCAGGCGATGCTCTCGCGGCCAGGCCAGGTGACGATCTACCAGCTGAGGCTCTCCAACCCCGGGACCCCCGGCGCGGCCGCAGCGGTGCAGGCGAGGATCAAAGCGCTGCAGCCCGGCCTCAGCGTCGACACGACCGACGAGGCCCTGCGCGGCAACAAGATCGTCGCCATCCTCGCGGCGGCCTCTGCGGCCATCGCGCTGGTGGCGCTGGTGATGGCCGGCCTCTCGGTGCTGAACACCCTGGCCATGGCGGTCGAGGAGCGCACGCGCGAGATCGGCATCCTGTCGATGATCGGCTGGTCCAGGGGCCGGGTCATGCGCCTGGTGCTGGGCGAGGGGCTGATCCTGGCCGGGATCGGAGGGCTGTTCGGCCTGGCGCTGGGCTACTTCGGCGGTCGCGCGGTGGTGCTGTTCGTCCTCCCGGGCAGCGGCCTCGGCGTGACGCAGACCGTTGGCCTCGACGCCAAGGCCATGGCCGCCGCGCTGGTGGTCGGCGCGCTGGGGGCCGCCTGGCCGGCCTGGCGGGCGGCCGGTCTCACACCGGCGATGGCGATGCAGCACCAATGATCGGCGAGATGACCCGTCCGGCGATCGAGCGGCCATCAGCGGCCGCCGTCGTCTCGCGCTTGCGGCCGCCGGCGCCGAGGCCGCCAGCCGCCGACCTGCCCGGACCACAGCTCTTGCGTGCGCTGCGGCGCAACAGTCTCGAGGCCTGGCCGGCGCGGGCCTACGAGGAGCTGATCGTCCATCGCCGCTTCCTGGGCGCCGACTGCTTCCTGGTCAGCGATCCGGTCGTGGCCCGCCATGTGCTCGGCGAGCACGCCGCCCGTTACGAGCGGCCGGTGTCGGCCCGGCGGCTGATTCGCGGGGTCGGCGGGGGACTGATGATCGCCGAAGGCGGCGAATGGCGCGACCAGCGGCGCATGGCCGCCCCGATCTTCGCGCCACAACGGATCGAGCAGCTGATCCCCCACTTCGTCGCCGCCAGCGACGCCATGCTGGAGAGGCTCGAGGACGGCGCGCGGGTGAACCTGGCCGATGCGTTCGACCACCTGGCCATCGACACGGTGGGCCGATCGATCCTCTCGCTCGCGATCGACTCGCCGGCGCAGCGTCGGATCAGCGCCTCGCTGCGCTCTTACTTCCGGCAGGGCGCGCGCGCCACGATCTGGGACTTCCTGGCGCGCAAGGAGAGCGACTACTGGTGGTTCGGTCTCCAGCGCGCGGATTTCAGCCGCCGCTGGCTGGCCACGATCGCCGACATCATCGCCGTCCGCCGGCGCCAGCCGCGCCGCGCCGGCCAAGGCGCGCGCGACCTGCTCGACCTGCTGTTCGAGGCTCGCGACCCCGATACCGGCGAGCCGCTGTCCCACGACGACGTGCTCAGCCAGACAGCGTCGATGTTGGCCGCCGCGTTCGACACCACGGCGCGCGCGCTGTTCTGGTGCGCCTATCTGTTGAGCCGCGACCTGGACGAGCAGGCGCGCGTGCGGGCCGAGATCGCCGCCGCGCCGATGGACCGCCCGACCTCGCTCGCCGGGCTGCAGCGCTGGCCCCGGCTGCGCAACGCTCTGCTGGAAGCGATGCGGCTCTATCCACCGGTTTCCGTCGTCGTGCGGACGCCAAAGGCGCGCGACGTGATCGGCGATCTCGAGATTCCCACTGGCTCGCTGGTCATGATCAGCCCCTGGGTCGTGCACCGGCACAAGGCGCTCTGGGACGAGCCGGACCTCTTCATGCCCGAGCGGTTCGAGACCCGCGGTGCGCCGCCGTTCGGCGACGGCGCCTTCATGGCCTTCGGCGCCGGTCGGCGCTCCTGCCCGGGCGCCGCCTTCGCGCTTGCACAAACCACGATTTCGCTGGCCCGCGTGCTGAGCCGCTACGAGATCGTCCTGGACGATCCGCAGCCGGTCATGCCCGTCGCGATCGTCACCACCGTGCCGAGCGTCGATCCCTGGTTCCGCCTCAGGCGCATCGGACGTGGCTAGCGCCGAGACTCAATTGAGCTTGGAGGATATCAAAAACGTGGCGGCCCCCCACACCCGCTCATCCCCGCGAAAGCGGGGACCCAGACCTAGCGCGACATCTTGCGCAACCGCCATCGCCGCCAGCGTCGCTCTCACGCTCCTGCCGACCCAGCGCGCCGGCGCGGAAACGCCGGTCGAGTGCGGCTATTGCCCGGCCATCGTGTCGCAGGCGCGCACCGACGCCGAGCGGCGAGCGGAACCGGCCATGTGCTACGCCCTGGTCGGCGCGCTCGGCGAGCTGGGGGCGTATCGATCGGCGTTCGACAAACGCCCGCTCTACATCAACCTGTTCCCGGTCATCTATTGGACGATCACCGACATCGAGTTTCGCCGCATCAGCGAGGGCGCCTTCGACCACCCGTTCGAGAAGCTGACCGAGCTGGTCGATTTCTTCGATGCCTTTGAGGTCAATCGCCTGCGGTGGGACACCACCGGCGCCGCCGAGCCGCACTGGCAAGCCCACTACCTGCTCGCCCGAGACGCCGATCGCGACTTCGGCGCCATCGGCCAGGGCGCGGCCTCGGATACGCCGAGCGCCGTCGACGCCGTGCTGAGCTCGGCCATCGCCGCGCACATAAAGTTCGACCTGCCGCGCGCCATCCGCGCGAGCTTCGCCCAGCGTCTGGATCCGAGCCTGACCGAGGCGGATCTGCACGACGATTATCTGAAGACCGACGCCACCTTCGCCGCGGCCGCCGGACCGAGCGCGGCCGAGCTGTTCGCTGCGGTGACGGCCAAATCGACGTGGAACAAGCGCTTGCTCGACACCGTCGGCGCCGACTGGATGGCCGACCTGATCGCCTCGAAGACCGACGCCGTGCTCGCCATGCGGCGGCAAGCCTGGGCCGCGGCGGTCGGCGACCCGCCCTTGCCCACCGGCGATGCGCCGCAGCCGTCCGGCGATCACGCGCGCCTGGAAGCCGAGGGCCGCGCTGCATGCGCGGTCAGTTAGGGGTCAGAGCTGCGGCGCCGGCGCGGCGGCCCGGCGCTCGATCTGGCCGATCACCTGATCCAGCGTATGCCCCGGCAGGGCGGCCGCCAGATCGTCGTGCTGGACGCCGACCGTGCTCAAGCCGTCGCGCAGGCTGTCGACGATGCGGAAGCCGCGGCCTTCTCGCCTGACCCGCCACACCAGGACGATCGGCTGCGCCTGGGCGCTCGCCCGCACCCCCGGCGGCGCCTCGCGCGTCGTCACCAGCCAGTCCGGTCCGCCGATGGCGCGCGTCTGAGTGACGGCGAAGCCGTCGTCGGGCCCCTGCCGGCCGGCGAGCACGAGCTGCCGCGCCAGGCGCGCCTGCAGCGCCTTGGCCAGGCGGCCGCGCTGCGACGCCGTCGCCGATTTCGCCTCGGCGCCCAGAACCTGGGCGGTGATCGCCGGCATGTCGAAAAGGCGGGCGGCAAGCGCCTCGATCGCCGCTTGCGAGGGTTGGCCGGCGGCGGCGAAGACGCGTACGAGGCCTGCGTGCAGCGCCACCACCGGATCGGGCGGCTGCGGCGGCGCATGGGCTGCGCCAACACCGGCGACGGCCAGGGCTAGGACCGCGACCCGTCTCACCCAACCTCGCAAATCGGCGTCCTCCCGGCTATGACGTTGGCCCGATCGCTTAGCATGAGATGAGGCGTTCGACCCATGAGCCGCTACGTCGCCGCCATCGATCAGGGGACCACCTCCTCCCGCTGCATCGTCTTCGACGCCAAGGGCCAGATCGCCGCGATCGACCAGAAGGAGCACCGGCAGATCTACCCCCGGCCCGGCTGGGTGGAGCACGACGCGCTGGAGATCTGGGCGAACGTCGAGCAGGTGGTCGAGGGCGCGCTGGAGAAGCTCGCCATCGGCCCGTCCGATCTCGCGGCCGTCGGCATCACCAACCAGCGGGAAACGACGCTGGTGTGGGAGAAGGCGACCGGCAGGCCGATCGCCAACGCGCTGGTCTGGCAGGACACGCGGACGGACCGGCTGGTGCGCGACCTGGGCGGCCGCATCGGCCAGGACCGCTTCCGCGACCAGTGCGGGCTGCCGCTGGCCACCTACTTCTCCGGGCCGAAGATCCGCTGGCTGTTGGACGAGACGCCCGGCGCGCGGGCGGCGGCCGAGCGCGGCGAGATCCTGTTCGGCACCATCGACGCCTGGCTGATCTGGAAGCTGACCGGCCGCCACGTCGACCGACGTGACCAACGCCAGCCGCACCATGCTGATGGACTTGAAGACGCTGGACTGGGACGAGGACCTGCTCGACGCCATCGGCGTGCCGCGCGCCATGCTGCCGGAGATCCGCCCCTCGTCTGAGGTGTACGGCACGGCACGCGGCGTGCTCGAGGGCGTTGCCGGTCGCCTCTGCGCTCGGCGACCAGCAGGCGGCGCTGTTCGGCCAGACCTGCTTTTCGCCCGGCGAGGGCAAGTGCACCTACGGCACCGGCAGCTTCCTGCTGGTCAACACCGGCGCCAAGGCCGGTCCCCTCCAGGCACGGGCTCCTGACCACGCTCGGCTACCAGATCGGCGGTTCGCGCGCCGGTCTATGCGCTCGAGGGATCGATCGCCGTCACCGGCGCGCTGGTGCAGTGGGTGCGCGACAACCTCGGACCTGATCTCGAGCGCCGGCGAGATCGAGGCGCTGGCGAAGAGCGTCGACGACAACGGCGGCTGCTACTTCGTTCCGGCGTTCGCCGGCCTGTTCGCGCCGCATTGGCGCAGTGACGCGCGCGGGGTGATCGCCGGGCTGACCGCCTATGTCACCAAGGGCCATATCGCCCGGGCGGCGCTCGAGGCCACCGCCTGGCAGACCCGCGAAGTGGTCGACGCGATGGCGGCCGACTCCGGGGTCAGGCTGAACACGCTGAAAGTCGACGGCGGCATGACCGCCAACAATCTTCTTGATGCAGTTCCAGGCCGACGTGCTGGACGCGCCTGTCGTGCGGCCGGAGGTGGCCGAGACCACCTGCCTGGGCGCGGCCTACGCCGCCGGTCTCGCCGTCGGCTACTGGCCGGACACCGCGAGCCTGCGCAAGCAGTGGCGCAAATCGGCGGAGTGGAAGCCTGTAATGTCGAAAACCCAGCGCGAAGCCGGCTATCGCAAGTGGAAGAAGGCCGTCGAGCGCACGATGGGCTGGATCGACGACGACGACGTCTAGCGGATCACCCTTTGGCCCGCGGGACCGGGGCTCGCGATGGGCGTTGCGGCCATTGCTCCGCTGGCGGCTTGGCGCCTACTATCGGCAAATCGATTTTCAGCTTGGTCGATCGATTGAGTAGGCGTTCACGCGTCCGGTTCGACGCCCGCCGCGAGGCCGCAACAGACCATGGCGCCGCCGTCCGTCTCAAGATTTCAAGCTCTCCGAGAAACCCACCGGGTCATCGAGAATCCGATAAACGTCCTGGCGGATCACGCCGCCCGCCTGGGCGAGACCTACTACTATCACTTCGGCGGCGTGAAGAAGGTCCTGGTCTCGAGCGAGCCGGCGGTCGTGCGTCACATCCTGAAGGACAACTACGCGAACTACCGCAAGTCTGAGTTCCAGATGGAGCGAATCGGTCACTTCCTGGGGCCGGCCCTGCTCACCAGCCACGGTGACTACTGGCTTGGGCAGCGCAGGCTGATGCAGAAGGGGTTCCGCGCCGACAAACTCGCCGCCATGACGGCTGGCATGCAGGCCTCACTTGACCAGAAGCTGGCCGACCTGGACGCCGCCAGCCAGGCGGGACCGGTCAACGTCTACGATCAGATGGTCCGCACCACCTTCGCCATGTTCGCCCGCTCGCTGTTTTCCACCAGCATGACCGACGACGAGATCGGACTGATCAGCGACGCCATCCGCGACATCCAGGGCTTCGTCCTGCGCCAGATCGTCCAGCCACACCTGCGGCCGCGACGCCAGTCCCTGGGGCAGGCCGGACCCGCCGCTGGAGCAGACCGTCGCCGGCGTCTTGCGGTTCATGCAACGGACCGGGCTGAGCGACGTGGCGATCTGCGAAGCCGCTTCACGCGCCGCCCCTGTTGACCATCAGGCGCCGCCGGGCGCCGGCGCGAGCGAGCTGTTCGCTCGGGGGCCTCGTCCAGGACCCCAAGCGCGCTAGCACACGGGCGCGGGGACTTCGGCTTCGAGCGGTCTGGTTCTCACCGCGATCAGGCGAAAAGTGAGCGCTGTCGTGAACCCGGCCAGCCCCCAAGGCGCGTCGAGCTGCAGCAGGCTGATCCAGCCGGCGGCCGTCCGCACGCCGTGGGCGGAGAGCACGACGCCGTTGACCACATCGCCGGCGGCCGGCGCGGCGGCGTCGAAGGCGAAGACGGGCACGAAAGCGATCAGAGAGCCCAGACCACAGGCGGTCCACCCGTTCAGCCACCCCCAGCGACGGCGGGAGAAGCCGACCAACAGAGGGGTCGCGAAGATCAGCTCGGCGAGCAGACAGACCGGGACGCCGCCTAGGAAGAGGAGCACCCAGGCCTGACCGCCTTGCGGCCACGCGACGCCGGTCTGAGTCGCCCAGGGCCCGTACCAGACCAGCCAGAGCCCGCTCACCGTGACCAGTGGCGCGACCAGGTAGGCCGCTGCGATCATGGGCAGGGCGCGAAGCTGCAGACGGCTCTTGGGCATCGGCCGCGAGCCTATGCCCCGCCATTTCTCCTGTCGAACGGCCACGTTGGGGCTGCCTCGGCGGATCAGCCGGGGATCGATCGCGCCTGGCCGACGTAGCCTCGGTTCCAGGTGGGGCTGATGGTGACGTCGTTGATGCAGACATGCGTCGGCAGCCGCGCGAGGAACAGCACCAGCTCGCCGCAGTCGTCCGCCTGCACCATCCGTTCGCGATCGGCGGCGCTGACCGGGACGGGACGCTTGTCGAGGATGGGCGTGGCGACCTCGCCCGGGCACACGGCCGTGGCGCGGATGCCGTTCACGCACTCCTCGATATTGAGGCTCTCGGTCAAGGCGTTCATCCCGAACTTGGCCGCGCTGTAGGCCGGACCGGTCACGGCGCTGACGTGGCGCCCGGCCCAGGAGGAGATGTTGACGATGAGGCCGTCCTGCTGCGCGCGCATCATCGGCAGCACGGCGTGGCAACAGTAGAACGCGCCATCGAGATCGATGCGGATGACCTGATCCCAGTCGGACCGCGCGAGGTGCTTCCAGTTACGGCGCGAGACATTGATGCCGGCGCTGTTCACGAGCACGTCGAGCCGGCCCTCCTGGCGCGCGATGCCGTCGACCACCGCATCCACCGCGTCGGCGTCGGCGACGTCGAGCGGTGCGATCCGCGCCTCGCCGCCCTCAGTAGCCGCGATCGCCCCCGCCACCTCGCGCAACTGGACTTCCCGGCGGCCCGACAACACGACCCGCATGCCCGCGCCGGCGAGCGCTCGGGCGGCGCCCGCGCCGATGCCGGTGCCGGCCCCGGTGATCCAGGCTGTCTTTCCGGACAGATCCCTCATGTTCGTTACCTCTGTTTTCGGAGGGTAGTCGGCGTCGCGATCAGGCCAGACCGTTCAACCGGTTCAGATTGGCGAACCGCGCCGGGTCGAGGTCACGATCGGCGAGCGCCGGGTGATCGATGTCGTAGCGGTGCGCGCGGTAGATGCTGACCGTCGGCTCGCCGCGCGAATTGTTGTTCACGAACGGATTGATCCACTCCCACACGACCTCGTGGCCGCGGGTCACCTCGAATAGCCGCCCGCTCGTGCCCTCGCAGACCAGCACGTTGCCGGACGAAAGCGCCGCTGCGCCCGAGATGTGGCCGCTGAAGAACTGTTGCGATGGCATGCCGCGGTAGCGCCACACGACCTCGCCGCTGGCCGGATCGACCTCGATCACCTTCGAGCTGTCGTGGCCGTTGTCGAAGATGAGCACGTTGCCGTTCGCCAGCCAGGTCGGATTGTGCTGGCCGTGCGCCTTGTCGAGCTTGAAGCGAAGCTGGCCGGTCTCGTGGTCGATCGCCGCCACGCGATCGCAGTTGCGGGCGGAGAACAGGATGTCGCCGGCGGCGTTCACGTCGATGCCGTTGATGTGCGTCCACTCCCAGCGCCGGTTTGTGGGATGGATCGAGTCCTTCACCGGATCGAGCAGCCGCCAGGTGTTGATGCGCCGCACCTCCTTCAGGTCGGGTGTGATCTCGACCAGGTCGTCGCCGAGCAGCCGGGGCATCTTCTCGCGCGGCATGCGATAGCCGCCGCGGACCTTGCGATGCAGCTCCTCTGGCAACTCCACCCACTCGGGCACCAGCGTGTTGCCGTTGGCGAAGCGGTGGAAGTCGTGATGCTGGAAGCGGTTCTCGTATTCCCAGACGACGGCGCCGTCCCAGTCCACCTCGACGAGCGTGGTGTGATAGCCGCCGAGGCGAGTGACGTGCACAGCAAACGGCGGCGGCGGCTTGGTCGGCTCGTCAGGCGGCGGCTTGGCCAGGTTCACGTCCGAGCCGGTCATCAACAGGTTGCCGTTGTCGAGCAGGCGACCGTAGCCGGGCTTGATGTGCGTGAACTTCCAGCGGTGCACCACCCGGCCTTCGAGATCGATCAGGTAAGTGCAGGTGTCGCCATGCGGCGTGAGCAGCGTGTAGCCCCGGGTCGACAGACCGGGGCGGTGGAACGTCAGTCCCGTGGGGCGATTGACGGACCAGCCCATGCAACGCTCCAGTCATTGGCGAACAGGCGTCACCTTGGGCGAGGCGCGTTGGGGTGTCTACCGGGTCCGTGCTCGATGTCCGCGCCGACCGGCCCACTGTGACCAGAGCACACGTTCGACCTCGTCGAAGTCGTCGACCGTCACCTTTCCGGCGGCGGCCGAAGCGGCTAGGATTGCCTCTCACTGCGGGATCTCCGGACGATGCCGCCGGAAGCGAATGAGCAAGAGCGCCGAGAGATCATCCGGCAGCTTGAGCAAGAACAGCGCCGCCTCAGTGCGGAGGCTGAGCACCTCAACGCGCAGATCGCGCAGGTGACGCAGCGCCAGCTCTCGATCATGGCGGCGCTTCTGCGAGCATGGGAGCCGCCGTTGTCCAACGACGTATGCCTGGCTTGCTGGATCATTCATGGGGAGCAGAACAAAATGAAGGCCATCCCCGGACGGCCAGTGGCCAAGCGGCATCGTTTCGTCTGCCCGCGGTGCGAGCGCGAGGAATTGAGAGAACCATGGCGTTGGCGCAAGCTCGCTTGATGGTCAGTCGCGGCGCGCGCCTTTTGATCGATAGCGGGTTCGGCAGCGGAACTCGGCGGCGAGCACCTGATCGCGCACCATTCCGACGCTGGTCGGCCGGTTCCTCGGCCGAGGCTGGTCGGCGCCGCCCAATATTGTAGCAAGGGCGCCCAGATTTAAGGCAATCGACCGCCAAATCCGCGCCTGGCCCGCCGGCGCGGATTCCGGCTTTGACCGGCGCGTTTACGCCTCGTTTACGCTTGACCCGTCGCGAAGGTCCGTTTCCGCAGTCGAAGAGCATCGTCCCGGTTCTGGCATCTCAAGTTCCTTTCGCGACGCGTGGAACCGAGACCCGCTCTCGCCGTCACATGGGGGGTCAAACATGCTTCTACCGTCGCCAAAATGGCTCGACACAGGCTCGAACGCCTGGCAGCTGGCGGCCGCGACGTTCGTCGGCCTGCAAAGCATTCCCGGTCTGGTCGTGCTCTACGGCGGGCTCGTCAAGCGCAAGTGGGCGCTCAACTCCTCGTTCATGGCGCTCTACGCCTTTGCGGCCGTCATGGTCGTGTGGGTCCTGTGCGCCTACAACATGGCCTTCGGACCACAGTGGTTCCCGTTCCTCGGCAAACCGCTGCCCGCGCTCGACGCGGGCTTCCTGACCAGCCAAGCCACCATTCCGGCTGCGGCGAGCGGCATGCCGCCGCTGGCCTTCCCGATGGCCACGATGATGTTCTTCCAGTTCGTGTTCGCGGCCATCACCGTGATCATTCTCGCCGGCTCCCTGCTCGGGCGCATGAGCTTCAGGGCCTGGGTCATCTTCGTCCCGCTGTGGATGGTGCTCGACTATACGGTCGGCGCCTTTTCGCTGTGGGGCGGCGGCTGGCTGGCGCAGATGGGGGCGGCGGACTTCTCCGGCGGCTACGTCATCCACCTGGCGGCCGGCGTCTCGGGCTTTGTCGCGGCCGCGGTCGTCGGGCCGCGCTTGCAGGCGGACCGCGACAGCTTCCAGCCCAACAATCTGCTGCTCGCCCTGGTCGGGGCCGGCATCCTGTGGCTCGGTTGGAACGGTTTCAACGGAGGCGACCCCTACTTCGCCAACCATGACGCCGCCGCGGCCGTGCTCAACACCAACCTCACCACCTGCGTCTCGCTACTGGTCTGGGTGCTGATGGACA
The DNA here is from genome assembly GCA_963794315.1 of uncultured Alphaproteobacteria bacterium. Taxonomy (GTDB): domain Bacteria; phylum Pseudomonadota; class Alphaproteobacteria; order Caulobacterales; family Caulobacteraceae; genus Poindextera. The sequence goes on along the minus strand of CAWCDF010000002.1, from coordinate 1,197,135 downwards.
CGATCTTCAACAAAAAGCCGTCCGTCGTCGGGGCCATCAACGGCATGATCGCCGGTCTCGTCGGGATCACGCCGGCCGCAGGCTACGTCGACGGCTACGGCGCGATCGCCATTGGCGTCTGCACGGGCATCCTCCCCTGGGCGTTCATGAACAAGGTCCAGTCGACCAAGCTCATGCAGCGTGTGGACGATACGCTCGGCGTGCTTTCGACCCACGGCGTCGCCGGTCTGACCGGCGGCCTGCTGGTCGGCATCCTCGCGAACCCGAACATGATCGAGTACATCGGCACCGACAAAGACGCGCCGGGCGTCTCGATCACCGGCCTCGTCTACGGCAGCGCCGGCCTGAAGCAACTCGAGATGCAGGCTCTGGCGGCCCTGTTCATCATCGTCTTCAACGCCATCATGACCTTCGTCCTGCTGCGGCTCATCGGTCTGTTCGTGAAACTGCGCATGCCGGAAGCCGTGCTGGAGATTGGCGACGACGCCATCCACGGCGAGACTGCGTACAACTTCGAAGGCGGCTAGGCTCCTCCCCAACGCCGCAATCGAAAGGCCGAGGCGGACTCCCCCCGCCTCGGCCCCTTCTTTGTGCGATAACGGCTGGATGAAGCGGGGACTCCGGTGACCGAGACCGCGGCCGACCCGAAGGTCGCCATCGGCTTCGCCTCCGAGAAGGGCGAGCGAGCGCGCAACGAAGACTTCGTCGGCGCGGTCGTGGGCGACACCCAGGGCGGGGAGCGACGAGATGTGGTCGCCGCGCTCGCCGACGGCATCGGCGGGCACCGAGGCGGGCGCGAAGCCGCTGAAACCGCCGTCCGCGGCTTCCTCGACGGGTTCTGGGAGGTCCCGGAGACGCTGGAGGTGCGCTGGGCGGCCGCTCGCATCCTGACCTCGCTCAATCGCTGGATGCACGCCCAGGGGCGCCAGGACGCCGATCTCGCCGGCATGGGCACGACCTTCACGGCGCTGGTGCTGCGCGGCCGGCTCGCTCACGTCGTGCACGTGGGCGACAGCCGCGCGTATCGTCTGAGCGGCGAGCGCCTGACGCGCCTGACCGAAGACCACGTGCGGCTGAGCGCGTCCGGCCAGCCCCTGCTCTACCGGGCGCTGGGCGTCGAGGCGGAACTGCGGCTGGACTACGCTGCCCACCCCATCGCCCTGCACGATCGCTTCATGCTGTGCAGCGACGGCGTGCACGGAGCCTTGACCGACGAGGCGATCGCCGAGGTGCTGCGTGCGCGCACCGCGCCGACGGTCGCGAGCCGGACGCTCGTCGAGACGGCGCTGGCCCGCGGCAGCCGGGACAACTGCACCGCGCTGGTGCTCGACGTGGTCGGCCTGCCGCAGGCCCGCTCGGCCGACATCGGCCGCGCGCTGATGGCGCTGCCGATCATCGCCGCCCCCCATCCCGGCGAAACCATCGATGGCTTCGCGCTGAAGGGCCTCGTCTCGGAGGGCCGCTACAGCCGCCTCCTGGTCGCCGAGGACGAGATCGAACAGGGCTCGTACGTCCTGAAATTCCCGCAACCCGAAGTGGGGACGGTCGAGTCCCACCATGCCGCCTTCGTCCGCGAGGCGTGGGTCGGCGCGCGCGTGCAGAGCCCCTGGGTCGCGCGCGTCGTCGAGTTGCCGCCTGGGCGCCAGACCTGTCTCTACACTGTCATGCCGCTCTACGGCGGCGAGCTCCTGGATGCGCGCCTCAACCGCCGGCCGAGCATCGGGCTGGAGGAAGGTCGCGGCGTCGCGGTCAAGCTGTCACGCGCAGCGGCGGCGCTCCATCGGGTCGGCGTCATCCATCGCGACATCAAGCCCGACAACGTGATGCTCGAGCACAGCGGCGGGCTGAAGCTGCTCGATCTCGGCGTCGTGCGCGTGCCCGGCCTCGAGGACGACACGCCGATCGAGATTCCCGGCACGGCGGCCTACATGGCGCCGGAGATGTTCGCCGGCGAGCCGGGCAACGAAGCGACCGACGTCTTTTCTATCGGGGTGACGCTGTTCCGCGCCTTCACCGGCGAATACCCCTACGGCAATGTCGATGCGACCAGCCGCCCCAGGCTCGAGCGGCCAAAGGACCTGCTCACGCTTCGTCCCGACCTGCCGGCCTGGCTGCAGGAGGTGATCGAGCGCGCCATCGCCGCCGACCCTGAGCTGCGGCCAGACGCGGTCGAACTGGCGAACGAGCTCGAGTCCGGCCCGGTCGCCTCGACCACCGGCCGGGTCACGACCCCGACATTCTACCAACGCCACCCCGTGCGCGTCTGGCAGGCGATCGCCGGGCTCCTGGCGCTGGGGCTGATTGCGTCGCTCTTGTTGAGGTAGGCATGCGCAAAAGAACCGTTCTCATCGCCTGCCTCGCGGCGCTCGTGGCGTGCAGCGAGCCGCCGAAGTCGACGTGGGCGGTCGCCGCCGACGCCACCCTCGTCCACTGCCTCAACCCGGCGAGCGGAACGCGCTGGGACGTCGTGATCGATCCGGGGCGCAACCTCGTAGATGGCTTCGCGGCGCGGATCGGCCCGAACGAGGTCGACTGGACCGAGCCGACCGACCAGAGCCACTACGCGCTGCACAGGAGCACAGGAGATCTGTTCATGACGCGGCCCTCGTCGACCGGCGGCTACACCAACACCAACCGCTGTGCGTCGGCGCGGCCCTAGACCCGCCCTAACCGTTCTCCTCCGCTTCGACCATTTCGCGGGTCACGGTGTAGCCGCCGTCCAGCCACTTGAGGATCTCGCGCGCGCCGGGGTGGTCGAAGGCCGTGTAGCGCTCGCGGAGCCTTGTCTTCGTGTCCGCCTCGAGCCGGTCGAGGCCGACCTCCTGCAGCGTCAGCAGGTGCCGTTGCACGAGCACGCCCAGCTCGGGGCCGAGCACCTCGGCGGCGGCGCGGGCGAAGGCGGCGCCGTACTCGTAGGCCTCGCCCAGCCTGTAGCTCTCGGCCAGGCTGGCCAGCGGGATGCGGCTGAGCACCGGCTGTAGGGCCGGGTTGACGGCATGCGCCGCGAGCGAGGGCCCGATCGCCGCCGGCCGGCCGGTGAAGGCGCGGATGTAGAGGTAGGGGCTCATCCGCGGCCCATCGTTGACCGGATAGTTGTCCCAGAGGATGGGCTTGCGCCGGACCTGCTCGGCGACGCGATCGAGATGGCCTGGGCTGTATTCGCGCGAGCAGACCTCCTCGCCGGTCCAGAACACCCCGATCGCCGGATCGAGGCCCGCGCCCAGCGCTTCGAGATAGCCGGGCGGGCGCATGCCGAAGCCGCGGTCGAGCTGGACATCGTCGCTGTAGTAGGTCGGGCAGAAGATGATGCGGCTGGCCGCACTCCGCTCGGCGATCCAGTGCAGGATCTGGATCTGGGTTGCGGCAAGCTCGGGCGCGTCGCCCCGCATGTCGTCGAAGAAGATGCCGAGATCCTCGACCCCCAGCGCATCAAAGTCGGCGAGCCGTCGCGCCAGCGACTCCTTCGCCGCGTCGTTGAAGTCGAGATAGACCTCGAAGGGGCTGAGGCCCACGCCGAAGCGAACCGCGAGCTCGCGGCACCGCGCGGCGAAGCGCTCGAGCGCCGCTTGCGTCCCTTGTGGCCACGGCTCACGCCAGCGCTTACGCAAGTAAGCGTCGGCCTTTGGCGCATAGAGGTAGAAGCCATAGCCGTGCCGCTTGAGGAATGCGACCTGGCTGTCGCGCTCCTCCCAGGTCCAGGGTCGGCCATAGTAACCTTCGATCAGGCCGAGTTCGGTCATGACCCTGCTTTAGCGCAGAGATTCAGTCGCGCGCCAGACCCAGAGCTCGAGCGGCTCGGACGACGATCGCCGCCACGGCTGCCGGCGCCCGGCGCCAGGACGAGCGATGCGGCTCCGCCGGCGTATGGCCGGCGCCTTCAGTCAGCCGGTAACCCACCCGCGCGACGGTATCGATCTCGAACGGGCCGTCGAAGCGGACTGCGAGGCGGCGCAGGCGGCTGATCGTGCGGTTGATCGCATCCTCGCCGACAACGCGCCCCTCCCAGCAGGAACTCGATGAGCTCGTCTCGGGCGACCACCCGGCCGCGAAGGGCGGCGAGTGTGACTAGGACCTGCATCACACGCGGCTCCAGGATGTCGCTGCGACCGCCGCCAACCACCTCGCGCAGCGACGGGCGCACCAAGAGTTGCGCCAGCTGGAAGTCCGCCTGCTGCGCGAGGCGAATCCGCCCGATCCCGGGCCGAGGCCCGGTCGACGCCATCATCGGCAAATCATCGGCGAAATGTCGCATCTCCGTCCTTTCGGCCGTGGTTGGCTTACGATTTCTATCCCGCCGGTTGCACCTGGGCCATCGGCTCCAGGCAACGCTAGCTGGAGGATTTCTAACTTGCGTATCAGAATCTTGCTCGGACTGTGCGCGGGCTTCGCCCTCGCCGCGCCGGCGCTGGCGGCCCCACAGACCGACCCTGCGACAGGCGTCCTGACAGTCACCGTCAGCAGCGGCGGCCTGGACCTCAGTCGAGCCGACGGCGCCAGGGAGATGCTGGCCCGGCTGACGCGGGCGGCTTCGGCGGTCTGCGGCGGCAAGCCCGGGCCAGCCGAGCTCAGCAAAGCATCGAACTATCGCGCGTGCATGCAGGAAGCGATGGATGGCGCGGTCCCGCGCTTAGGCGCGCCGCTCATCGTCGAGCTCTACCGCGACCGGGGGCGCAACATGCTGGCCTCCAGCGGAGAGCTGCATTGAGGCGTGAAGACACCAGAGCAAAGCTGCTGGCCACCGCGCGCACGGAGTTTCTGCGCTACGGCTTCGACGGCACCGACGCGGCGCGCATCGCTCGGCGCACCGGGGTCTCGCCCAACACCTTCTATCGCTGCTTCAAGGGCAAGGTGGACGTCTTCATCGCCGTCTACCTCGCCTGGGCCGCCGAGGAGCAGCGGGCGTTCGAGCAGTTGATCGCCAAGCGCGGGACGGCCGCCGAGATCGTGGACGCCGTGGTCACCCGTCACCGCCAGCACGTGTGGTTCCGGCGCAGCGTTCGCCGGCTGGCGCATGAGGACACCTTCGTGCGGCAGGCGGTGGCGCTGGTGCGCCGCGAGCACCTGCGCACGTTGACGAGGGGCTCGGCGGCCGATCCAGCCGCAGTCAGCGCCGACCTGATCCAATACGAGCATCTGGCGGTGACGCTGGCCGAGGCCGAGCTCGACGACATGACCGTTGACGACGGGATTCTGCGCGACCGGCTGGCGGCCATGCTCATGCGCTGGCGCGTGCGGGCGATCGAAGGGCCGGCGATCAGCGCCTAGAGCGGTTTCGCGCTGACTGAATCAGTCAGCCCGCTTAGAGACCGCTCAGACTCCAATGTTTGGAGCGCGCTCGAACCGCAAAAGGCGGTTCCCACTTTTGCTGAACGCGCTCCAGCCCCTCGCCTCGGGGCCGCCTCTCGCTTAAGCATCAGCCCGAGCGGGGGCGCCGGTGGGCCAGGGTTTCGTCATCGAGAGAGCTCGCGCTGCGCTTGCCGTCGTCGTTTGCTTCGCCATCGCGGCGCTCGAGGGCTACGACATCCAGGCGCTCGGCGTCGCAGCGCCTTCAATGGCGCCGGCGCTGCATATGCCGGAAGCCTACATCGGCTGGGCGGGCAGCCTGACCATGGCGGGGCTGATCGCGGGAGCGGTCACCGGCGGCTGGGCGGCCGACCGCGTCGGCCGCAAGCCGGTGCTGGTCGGGTCGGCCGCCTTGTTCGGCCTCTTCACCGTCATGACCGCGTTCGTGCACACGGGCGACGCCTTGCTGGTCCTGCGCACGCTGACCGGCCTCGGCCTCGGCGGCGCGATGCCGAACCTGATCGCGGTCGGCGCCGAGATCAGCCCCCCGGACCGGCGCGCGTCGACGATCACCACCATCTTCGTGGGCTTCCCGGCCGGCGGGGCGGTCGCATCGCTGATCACGCTTTCGGTGCTCGCCGGGGTGGCGCCGAAGAGCTTCGACTGGCGGCTGGTGTACCTGGTGGGCGGCCTCGCAGCGCTGGTCGTCGCGCCGATCGCCTTCGTCATCCTGCCGGAGACCAAGCCAGCGCACGCCGGCGAGCGGCGCGACGTGCTGAACGTCCTCTTCGGCGAAGGGCGGGCGGCGGCGACGCTCTGCCTCTGCCTCGCTTTCGCCTGCACGACAGTCCTGCTCTACCTGATGGTCGGCTGGCTGCCGACGCTGGTCGTCGGCGAGGGCCACACGCGCATCCAAGGCGCGCTGGCCGCGCTGTCGTTCAACGTTGCCGGCCTCGCCGGGGGCGTGGCGATCGGGCTGGCGGTCGACCGCTTGGCGCTGCTCCGCCCGATCGTCGCAAGCTACGCCGGCCTACTCGTGGGAATCGGCGTGCTCGCCGCCACGCCCGCCTTCGCCGCGGTTCTGGCGTTCGCGGGCCTCGCCGGCTTCTGCGCCATCGGCGCGCAGTTCTCGCTCTATGCGATGTCGCCGACCTATTATCCGAGGAGCGCCCGCGCGCTCGGCGTCGGCGCGGCCGTGGGCGCCGGCCGCGTGGGCTCGATCATCGGTCCGTCGCTGGGCGGGATTCTGCGCGGCGCGCATGCGAGCTCCAGCCAGGTGCTGGCGGTGACCCTGCCGGTGATTCTGCTGGGCGGCGCGGCGGCCGTTGTGCTGAGCTACGTCGGCAAGGCGCACGAGAGCTAGGAGGATCAGATGCTGGCGCTTCGACCCAACTGCGAATGCTGCGACCGCGATCTGCCGCCGGCCAGCACGCAAGCGATGATCTGCTCGTTCGAGTGCACCTTCTGCCGCGACTGCGCCGAGGGCGTTCTGGGCGGCCGCTGCCCGAACTGCGGCGGCGCGTTCGCGCCCCGCCCCATCCGCCCCGCCGCGCTGCTGGCCAAGTTCCCGCCGTCCACAGAGCGCGTGCTGAAGGCCGGCGGCTGCACCGCCGCGGACGCAGCCTAGCGCTGGAGCTGCTGCAAGGCGAGCACGGCGCGGCGCGACCGAGATTGGCGACGGCCGCGATGCTCAACGTGGCTGCCCGCACACTTAAGCGTCGTTAGGCTCGCATTTGGCCACGAAAAACACGAAAAGCACGAAAAACAGGAAGACAAGCTTGTGGTCTTCTACAGCACGAGACGCTCACCGCGCGCCTTTGGCGCGCATCCAAAGTTTTCCAACAGCCCGAGATGCAGGCCCGTCGCCTTGAGGTAGTTCAGGACCTGAGCCCGATGCTCGGGCGCGAGTTCGCGCACCACCTTCAGCTCCACAATGACGCAGCCGAAGCACACGAAGTCAGGTCGGTATGCCTGCTTGAGCGACTGACCCTTGTAAGCAAGGACGAGTGGTGGCGAAGCCACGAACGTGATGCCCTGCGTCTTGAACTCGATCGCCAGGCATTCCTGATAGACGGCCTCGAGGAATCCCGTCCCCATCTGTCGACTGACCTCGAAGACGGCGCCCTGGATCCGGAACGCCTCTTCCGCAAACAGCATATTTTCGTGCTTTTCGTGTTTTTCGTGGTTCATTCTTTCACGGCCCGTCGGCCGCTCAGTGGGTTCCACGGAAGGGCGCCTAACGTTCCGCCACGACGCGGTTCTTCAGCACGCCGACGCGGTCGATTTCGACTTCGACGGTGTCGCCGTCCTTCATCCAGAGCGGCGGGTTGCGCGCCGCGCCGACGCCGCCGGGCGTGCCGGTGACGATGACGTCGCCGGGCCGCAGCAGCGTCCAAAGCGAGAGGTAGGCGATCAGCTTGGGCACGTCGAAGATCATGTTCTCGAGCTTGGAATCCTGCACGACCTGGCCGTTCAGTCGTGTCTGGATGCGCTGGGGCCCGAGCGGTCCGACCTCGTCCGGCGTCACCAGATAAGGCCCGAACGGGCCGGAGCCGGGGAAGTTCTTGCCGGGGATGAACTGGGTGGTGTGCCGCTGGAAGTCGCGGATGGAGACGTCGTTGTAGCAGGCGAAGCCCGCCACATGGCCCAACGCCTTGTCCTCGGCCACGTTGCGCGCCTCGGACCCGATGACGACGGCGAGCTCGCCCTCATAGTCGACCGACTCGGAGACCTTCGGCTTGATGACCGGCTGCTCGTGCCCGACCTGGGTGTCGGCGAAGCGGGTGAAGACCGTCGGGTGTCCCACCGCCGCCCGCCCCGTCTCCGCCCGATGGTCCTCGTAGTTGATGCCGATGCAGATGATCTTGTCCGGATCCGGTATCACCGGGTCGAACGCGACCGCGCTCCAGGGGTGGTCGGCGGGCGCGTCCACAAACGCGCGTGCGCGCTCCAGCCCGCCGTCGCGCAGCAGCGCTTTCAGCGACGCCACGCCCAACCGCGATTTCAAGTCGACGACCCCGTCGCCGGTGGCAAGACCGAAACTGGCCTCGCCGCCCGCCCGATAACTCAGGAGCTTCATGCCGGGCTCAGACCAGCTCGGCCGGCTTGATGTCGAACTCCTTCAGGAACGGCGCCGCGTGGTCGATGCGGCCCGTCAGCGTCTTCGGATCGCCCGACGCCAGCTGGAAGACGGCTTCGGCGATGTACTCGACCGGCTGCACGCGATCCTTGGTGGCCTCGGTGATGAGCCCGTGCACGGCGACCCCGGGGGTCGCCACCAGGCCTGGCGAGACGACGTTCACCGCAACGCCGTCGCCGTAGACCTCCGAGGCCAGGCCGGTGGTGAACCGCTCGAGCGCCGCCTTGCACATTCCGTAGACGGTGCCGCCGCGCGCGCCCGGCGGGAACGGCTGCTTGGGATGGAAGGCCGCTCCCGACGAGATGTTGACGATCCAGCCCTGATGCCGCTCGCGCATCGACGGCAGGACGAGCTGGGCGAGGTGGAACGGCGCATAGACCTGCACCTCCATCATCAGCTTGAAGCGCTTCTCCGGGAAATCGGCGACCGGCATGAAGTAGGTGATGGCGGCGTTGTTCACCAAAATGTCGACCGGGCCGTAGGTGGCGACGGTGGTCTCGACCAGCCGCACGCGGTCGTCGTGCAAAGCGAGATCGGCCTTGATGAAGGTGGCCTCGCCGCCGGCGCGCCTGATGCGCTCGACGGTGTCGTGCAGCGTGCCGGGCAGGCGGCTTTCGCCTTCCTCGGCCGTGCGCGCCGAGGCGACGACGCGGGCGCCCTCCTGGGCCAGCCGGGCCGCGACGGCCTCGCCGATGCCGCGGCTGGCGCCGGTGACGATGGCCGTGCGCCCCTTCAGCACACCGTTTGGATTGACTTTCGCCTCGCTCATCGAGGGTCTCCTCCTGCTTTCGGATTTTCGAGAAAACCCTTCCCGCCAAACCGCGAACGGCGCAAGCCTTTGGCGCGTTTGACCGCCGATCGGTGGGGCGCCAAAGATGATCGCCGATCACCCACGGCGCCGCGCGCCTTTCGAGGACCAGGCCCCATGGCCACGCTCACCCAATCCCTCCCCCGCACGGACGCGGCCATCGAGACCGCCCTGGCCGAGGCGCACCTGCCGAGCCTGATGATGTCGCTGGTGCACCTGACCGGCGATGCTTCGATCCTCTCCGACGACATGAAGCCGGCCTACGACATGTTCGCCGACGGCCGACTGGGGGGCTTCAACGAAGAGAAGCAGGCGCGCATCCGCGACCGCGCGCGCGCCGCGATCGCGGCCTACCTGGCCGGCGACGGGACCCTGCCGCCGCCGCCAGCGCCGGCGACCGTGCGGCGGATGATGGACTTCATCGTCGGCGGCCAGGTCCCCGAGCACTATACCGGCATGCTGATGGAGGAGCTGGCGGTCGACGGCGTCGACCAGAAGCGCCCGCACTGGGAAGCCCCGAAGCTCAAGGCCGCGGCGGCCAAGATGACGGTGGTGGTCGTCGGGGCTGGCATGTCGGGACTGCTGGCCGGGATCCGCCTGCAGCAGGCGGGCGTCGCCTTCGAGATCATCGAGAAGAACGCCGACGTCGGCGGTACGTGGCTGGAAAACACCTATCCCGGCTGCCGGGTGGACAATCCCAGCCACCTCTACGGCTACTCGTTCGAGCCGAACCACGAATGGCCGATGCACTTCTCGACCCAGCCGGTGCTGCGCGACTACTTCATGGGCTGCGCCGACAAGTACGGCCTGCGCCCGCACATCCGCTTCAACACCCAGGTGACCGAGGCGCGCTTCGACGAAGCCGCAAAGCTCTGGCGCGTGACGATCAGGGCGCCGGGCGGGGCCGAGGAGACCTTGACCGCCAACGCCGTGATCAGCGCCGTCGGCCAGCTGAACCAGCCGCGCCTGCCGGACATCCCCGGCCGCGACACCTTCAAGGGCATCGACGTTCCACTCGGCGCGCTGGCGGCACGACGTCGACCTTGCGGGCAAGCGCGTCGCCGGTGATCGGCACCGGCGCCAGCGCCTTCCAATTCGTGCCGGCGATCGCGCCCGACGTGGCCAAGCTGACGGTCTTTCAGCGCACGCCGCCATGGCTCGGGCCGACGCCGGACTATCACAACGCCGTCACGGCCGGCGAGCGATGGCTGCTCGAGCACGTGCCCTTCTATGAGAAGTGGTACCGGTTCTGGCTGTTCTGGATGCTGACCGACGGCCTCTACGAGGGCGTCAAAGCCGATCCCGACTGGAAGGGCGCCCGAGACCGCCGTCAGCGAGTTCAACGCCGGCATGCGCGCCATGCTTATCGAGCGATCCTCCGTCCACAGACGCGAGGGGCGTCCCGACCTCATGGACAAGATCATTCCCGACTACCCGCTGGGCGGCAAGCGCTCGGTGCGCGACAACGGCGTCTGGATCGAGGCGCTGAAGCGGCCGAACGTCGAGCTGGTCACCGAGCCGATCACCGAGATCACGCCCGAGGGCCTGGTCACCGCCGACGGCGTCGACGCACGAGGTCGACGTCATCATCTATGGCACCGGCTTCACACGCCAGCCGATTTCCTCAAGACCTACAAGGTCGTACGGCAGGGCGGCGTCGAGCTGCACGAGCGTGGGACGGCGACGCGCGCGCCTATCTGGGCATGACCGACGCCGGGCTTCCCCAACCTCTTCATGATCTATGGGCCCGAACACCAACATCGTGGTCAACGGCTCGATCATCTTCTTCTCCGAGTGCAGCGTCCGCTACATCGTCGGCGCCTGAAGCTGCTGGCCGAGACCGGCGCGGCGACCCTGGAGGTCCGAAGAGGGACATCCACGACGCGTTCAACGTCAAGGTCGACGACGGCCAACCGCTGATGGCCTGGGGCGCGCCGCAGGTGACCAGCTGGTACAAGAACGCCAAGGGCCGCGTCAGCCAGAACTGGCCCTTCCCGCTGGTCGACTACTGGACCGCGACGCTGAAGCCCAACCCCGACGATTTCGTGCTGGGCTGAGGCGGACGCGCGCGCGAGTGCGGCGCCTGGCGGGCAAGCGCCCGCGGCGTTCGATCGAGAAGGTCCCCGTTCGGGATCATCATCGTCATCATCATCATCATCATCTCTGCAATGGACGAGCGCAGGGGCTCGCCCGAGCAGGGGACTCTTCTCAATCGAACGCGCGCGGTACTGAGACGCATTATCCGCGCCCAGAGGCGCGCTCAGGAAATCGCTTAGCCTGACGATAGGGCCGCCGATGAACCGACATCAGCTACCCGCCGGAGGGGGACACTGGCCCGACCGGCTTGATCAGGCCGCCGGCTCGTCGAAGAAGTTGCCGGAGTCGATGCGGATGATCTCCTCGCCCGGCGTGAACGTGACGCCGATCGGGTCGCCGCCGTCCTGCACGACCTTGATCTGCTCCAAGAGCTTGCGGCGCAGCATGCCGATGCCGATGTCGCTGCGCACCAGATGCTCCTCGGAGTGGAAGGTGATCTCCCCCTGGCCCCATTGGGCTTCGAAGTCGCCCGGATAGTCCTGGTGCTCCTCCTCGGTGAGGTCGAGCCAGGCGCGGCCGTCGGGGCTGAGCGGTATGGCGAAGTTGCGCCCGCCGCCGGCGCCCTTCTTGCGCACCGTGACCGTGAAGTGGATGAAGTTCGTATCGTCGATCGGCAGGTGCCAGAACACGTTGCGCGAGCGGCCGGGCTCGAGCGCGACGGATGGCACCGCCGCCAAGTGCGGCAGCATGGCGACGCTGGTCCGCACCATCGAGCGGCCGTCGGGCAGGTCGCGGTAAGCGTGATAGACCGTGCCCAGCGGGTGGTCCTCGAACTTCACCTTGGGCATGACCTTGAAGCCCTCGGCGAACTGGGCGCCGCTGAAGGTCGAGTGCAGGACGTACACATGGAACGGGTCCATGATGTTCTCGAACACCTGCAGCCAGTTGTAGGGGACGTACTCGGCCCGTCCGTTCATCCGGCTGTCGCCATAGCCCAGGCCGGGACCGCCGGAGCTGACCAACTCTTCGTCCGGCCCGATCTCCTCCAGGATGTCGAACTTCGGCAGCAGCGGCATGCGGTCCGGCGGGCCCATGTAGGCGAAGACCAGGCCATAGCGCTCCCGCACGGGATACCAAGGCTGGCGGTGGTTGGCGCGGGCGATGCCGCCCTCTGGCTCGCACGGCTGCTCCAGGCAGTTGCCTTCCACGTCGAACAGCCAGCCGTGATAGCAACAGCGGATGCCGCGCTCCTCGACGTGGCCATAGTAGAGCGTCGTGCCGCGGTGCATGCAGCGCGGGTAGAGCAGGCCAGGCTGGCCCTGGCCGTCCCGGAACAGGATCAGATCCTCGCCGAGCAGCCTGACCTTCCGCGGCCGCGTCGTCGCGTCCACCGAGCGGGCGACGGGCTGCCAGAAGCGGCGCATGTACTCGCCGCACGGCGTGCCAGGGCCAACGCGCACCAGGGTGTCGTTGCTCAACTGCGGACCTCGACCGTAGGCGGTGCCCTCCAGCGCGCGCGGTCGCCGGTCGATAACGGTGTGCTCGGTCATTTGCGCGCCTCCCATCAGCGCCTCAGCCGTCGAGACTAGGCCGATCAGACGGCCGGCATCAATGGATCAGGTGAAGGCGGCGCCACCGTCGCCCAGTCGCCGCACGACGCCACAGATGTGCGCCAGTTGGTCGGCAAGGCCCGGCGGGGCCGGAAACGCGGCATCCAGCGCCGCCGTGCCGACGGTGAACGCCGCCGCGCCGGCCGCGGCCGTCGTGGAGATCCGTTCGTCGCGGTCGATCGATCCCGCGACGATGACGGGCTTGCGCCCGGCCGAGCGGCGGATCGCGCGGATCAACGCCGGCGCGTCGCCGATGAAGCGGTAGGCCAAGAGATCCAGCCCGTGCACCCCGTCGCGGGCGGCCAGCGCGCGGGCGCTCTCTGCGATCGTCCCGATGTCGCCAACGAGGCGGCTTGGGTGGCCGACGATCCGGCCAGGAAAGGGGAAGTAGCGGATCGAGCAGCCGGCGATGATCGGCTCGACGATGGCCGGTCGCGTGCCGCCCATCAGCACGTCCACGCCGAGTTCGACGCCCGCCCGCGCCGCCGCCGCCTCGGCCTCAGCGTCCAGGCAGACCATTTCCAGGTAGACGAGCGCCCCTGCGGCGTGAATGTCGGCGGCGAGCGCGCGCAGCTCCGAAAGGGGCAGGCCGACGTCCTTAAAGCCGATGTGCCGCACGCCGGCGGCGATGGCGTGCGGCAGCTGCGCGCGCGCATCGGCGATCGTGGTGTCCCCACGGGTGAGCATGAAGATGAAGTCTGGGCGCGACATGGTGTTCAACCACTCTCGCCCTTCGCGGCGCGCATGGCCACCTGGACTCGCGGATGGCCATGAGGCGCGACCAACGGCGTGCTGTCTTCCGGCTGGGACTGGCGGGTCGGCCCTGCCGCGGCGACGCTATCCCCCGGGCGACCTGATTGCGCCGCTATGGATCGTTGGCATACGTTCATCAAACACAGGCGAATGAGTTCCATTGCCGATGCTCCCGATCCCGAAGCGAACCGCGGGTGTGTGCGCCGTTGTCGGTTGGCTGTCGGCGCTAGCGGCGCCGGCGATCCCGTCCGCCGTCGCCGCATCGAGTCAGCCGGAATGGGCCGCCTTCGGCGAACCCGGCCATCTCGCCACGCGAACGATCGCGATCATCGCCACGGAGATGAAGTTCACGCCCAGCGACCTCGCCATAGCGAGGGGCGAGACCGTGAGATTCGTGATCACCAATCGCGGCAAAATGAGACATGAGTTCGTCATTGGCGATCAGGCTTTCCAGGCGCAGCACATGAGGGAGATGGCGCAGATGCCGGGCATGACGATGTCCGAGGCCAATGAGGCCGATCTCGCGCCGGGGCAGACGAAGACGATCGTGTGGCGGTTCGCAAAGGCCGGCGAGTTCCTTTTCGCCTGCGACCTGCCGGGCCACGCCCAACAAGGCATGCTGGGCCACATCCACGTGCGCTGACGGAGCGGCGGACCGTTCCGGTGGCCGGCCTGGAACTCGGCGCGGGAGCTGCGCGTGCGCGTCCAGTCCGGCGACGGGGCGCAAGCTTCGACTATGGATCGGAAGCGGACCCCGCTGCGGGTTGGCCCTGGCGGGGACCCCGCTGCTCGTTGGCGTCAACCCATCGCCTGTTCGAACAGCGTCTTGGCCGTCGCGTAGTCGGCTTTGCCGTTGGGGGCGCGGGGGGCGGCCTGGACGAAGGCGATCTTCCGCGGCGCCTTGTAGGGGGCGAGCTTGGACCGCACGTGGGCGACCAGATCGGTGTCGGAGGCGGTCTGCCCTTCCGCGAGCCCGACGACGGCGCTCACCACCTGGCCGAACCGCGGATCGGGCATGCCGAACACCAGCGCATCGAGCACCGCGGGGTGGGTCTTCAGCGCCTCCTCGACCTCCTCGGGATAGATCTTCTCGCCGCCCGAGTTGATGCAGTGGCTGCCGCGGCCCATCAGCTTGATGGTTCCGTCCGCCTCGACCGTCGCATGGTCGCCGCTGATCAGCCGCCGCTTGCCTTCGATCGTCACCCAGGTGCGGGCGGTCTTCTCGGGATCCTTGTAGTAGCCGAGCGGCAGGTCGCCGGTCTTGGCCACAAGACCGACCTCGCCGGACCCTGGCGCGACCCGCTGGCTGTAGTCGTCGACGCGCACGACGATGGTGTCTGGCCCGTCGAAGCGCGCTTCGGTCGGCGGCAGGTCGCGCGTGGTGACCGAAAGGCCGAGGCCCGCGCCCTCGGACGCTCCGAAGCTGTCGACCAACGCCGCATCCGGCATGAATTCGAGCAGGCCGCTCTTCACCTCCGGGCTCCACATCATGCCGCTGGAGACCACGGCCTGAAGGCAGGTGACGTCATAGCGGTCCGGCTCGGCGCGCAGAGCATCCAGCATCGGGCGCGCGAACGCATCACCGACGATCACGAAGCCGGTGCAGCGCACGCGGGTGACTGTATCCAGCGCCGCCTTCGGGTCGAACGAGTGGTTGCGGGTGATGACCACCGGCGCGGCCTTGGACAGAACGGAGACGGCGGTGAAGAGGCCGGTGCCGTGCATCAGCGGCACGGCGACGTAGACCGGCTCGCGACCGATGCCCGCGCGAATCTGCGCCTGCAGCGCCTCGATCGTCGCCGGCGCCTCGGCGCCGAACGACGGTGACCGAAAGCCGGCCAGCACGGGCCACCAGGTTCCACTCGGCCACATCACCCCCTTGGGCAGGCCGGTCGTGCCGCCGGTGTACATGAGGAACATGTCGTCCGCAGACCGCTCGATCCCGAGCGGCGAGCCGTCGCCGCGGGTCAGGTCGGTGTAGCGCCGGAAGCCTTGGGCCGATCCGCCGACGACCACCCACAGCTTCACCTTCGGCAGCTTGTGGCGGACGGCGCGAACCACCTCGGCGAATTCGGCGTCGAAGAAGACCGCTTCGGCGTCGGAGTTGTCGATCAGATACTCGACCTCGTCCGGCCCATAGCGGAAGTTGACGTTGACCGGCGCCAGCCTCGCCTTGAAGGCGGCGGCGAAGATGACGAGGTACTCAGGGCTGTTGCGCATGTACTGCGCGACCTTGGCCCCCGTCTCGAGCCCCGCCGCCGTCAGCGAGCGCGCCAGCGCGTTCGACGCCGCGTCGAACTGGCCCCAGGTGACCAGCTCGCCGTCGCAATAGACGGCCACGTCGTCAGCCTTCGCGGCTGCCGCGGTTGCGTCGAACACATCACCAAACGCAACTGTCATCGTTTCCGCCCGTACCGGTTTTCGTTGTTTGATTTAGCCTCGCGCCCGGCGGCGACAAGATCAAGACGTCAAGCCGCCGGCGGAGCATCGGATCCGCCCCGGGCGCTATGCGGCGGGTGAACCAGACGCTGAAGGAAGAGGCCGCCGACCACGAATATCGTCAGCAGCACGATCGGCACGATATCGTTTGGGATGTGTGTGGGGACGGTTGCGAGCAGGGTGAGCGGAGGCGCGATGAGCGGGACCAGGAAGTACACCCAGCGAGCGCGCGCGCCGATCTCGGGATAGACCAGCCGGCCCATGAAAGTGGCGTACCCCCAGAAGAGGGCAAGGCTCGCGCCAATCGCGATCACCAGGGCCGAGTAAAGTCCGAGCACGGACATGCTTCCGTTGCTGGACTCCGCGAGCCGCGTGGCGGCCGGTAGGAGGGCGATGAGGCCAAGGAATGCAAGATTGAGCACCATCGCGATCCAGTCCACGCGAATAAGCATGGCGACATAGCGGCGGTGCAGCAGCCAATAGAGGCTGATGACGAGAAAGCTCAACACGAAGGCCGAGAGCACGGGGGCCATCACGGCAAGCAGCCCAACCGGGCCAGCGGACCACTTCGCCGGCGCGCGGACGTCGAGCGCAAGCAGCGTGATGGCGATCGCGAACACCCCATCGGAGAGCATGATCATGCGGTCGTAGGCGTGCCGCTGGTCGCGCGCCTCGAAGGGCTCGCGTTGGTCGAGAGATTCCGGTTCGCCCGCCACGTACACCCTCCCAAGGGTCTGGGAGCCAGACTTAGGCCGAAGCCCCCGGTTGTCCAGCGGACGCGCGCCGCATCCAGGCGAAGGCGTAGGGCGGCAGGGTCACGGCCCGACCGACGAGCGCGCCGCCGCCATCGCCGCCGAGCATCCTCGCCCCATCCAGCCCATCGTCGTCGAAGCGGGCGGATTGGCCGGCAAGCTCGAAGGCGCAAAGGACGCACTCGTCGCCCGTCCTGCGCTCGAACGCCAGGACACCGTCTGGCGACTTGAGAATGTGGACGCCGCCGCTCTGCAGCGCCGGCGACGCGCTTGCGCGCGGCGAGCATGCGGCGCGTGAAGTGCAGCATCGACTCCGGCTGGGCCTCCTGCGCCGCGACCGCCAGCGGCAGATGGCGCGGGTCGATGGGCAGCCAGGTCTGGCCCGCGGTGGAGAAGCCGGCGTTCGGACCGGCCGCCGTCCACGGCATCGGCGTGCGCGCGCCGTCGCGGCCCGACTCGCCGGTGTAGAGGGCGATGGCGAACGGGTCCTTGAGCCGCTCGAACGGCACCTCGGCGTGCGGCAGGCCAAGCTCGTCGCCCTGGTAGAGGAACGGCGAGCCGCGCAGGGAGAGCAGGAGCGCCAGCAGGCCCTTCGCCTGCGCCGGATCGCCGGAATGGGCGAGCCGCGAGGGGAAGCGGACGAAGTCATGGTTGCTGAGCGACCATGACGGCCAGCCCGGCGCCTCGGCCCAGGCGGTCATGGCGCCCGCGAAGAGCTCGGGCGTCGGCTCGCGCGCGTTCAACAGGTAGAAGCTGTAGGCCGTGTGCAGCCGCTGAGCCGTGGCCGTGTACTCGAGCTGCCGCTCGAGATCGGCGGCATCGGCGATCTCGCCCAGCGCCATCCGCTCGCCGTAGCGGTCGAGCAATGCGCGAACGCGGCCGAGGAAGTCGAGCGTCTCCGGCCTCGAGCGGTCATGGACGTGCAGCTGATAGTCCGTGGGCTGCACGGGCGCGCGCGTGAGGCCTGCAGACGGATTGTCGCTCAGCGCGCGGTCATGGAAGAGGAAGTTGATAACGTCGAGACGGAAGCCGTCGACGCCGCGATCCAGCCAGAACCGGGCCACTTCCAGGATCGCCTCCTGCACCGCCGGGGTCCAGAAGTTGAGATCGGGCTGCTCGATCAGGAAGTTGTGCAGGTAGTACTGCCGCCGCCGCGGGCTCCAGCGCCACGAGGGCCCGCCGAACACCGCCATCCAGTTGTTGGGCGCCGTCCCATCCGGCTTGGCGCCGGCCCACACGTACCAGTCCGCCTTCGGGTTGTCGCGCGAGGCGGCGCTCTCGATGAACCAGGGATGCTGGTCGGAGGTGTGCGACCAGACCTGGTCGACGATCAGCTTCAGCCCGCGGGCATGGACGGCGGCGATGAGGTCGTCGAAGTCGCCCAAGGTCCCGAAGATCGGATCGATGCCGCGATAGTCGGAAACGTCGTAGCCGAAGTCCTTCATCGGCGAAGTGAAGACGGGCGAGAGCCAGATCGCGTCGACGCCCAAGCCCGCCACATAGTCGAGCTTGGCCTCGATGCCCTTCAGGTCGCCGATGCCGTCGCCGTTGGAGTCGAAGAAGCTGCGCGGATAGATCTGGTAGAAGACTGCCCGCTTCCACCACTCGCTGTCGGCTGGCACGCGCGCCTCCACCCCCTCGGCCAGCTGGACTGCGCGGCGCGGGATCGCCCGAGTTCAAGCCGGATTCGGGCTGTTCCGCCCGGCATTCGGCCCTAACGTTGGACCCTATGAGCACCGCCCGCGAACTCGCCGATCTGATCACAGATGCCCGGCGGGTCGTGGTCTTCACCGGCGCGGGGATCTCGACCGAGTTCAGGCATCCCGGATTTCCGCAGCCCCGGCGGGGTCTGGAGCCGGATGAGCCCGATCTACTTCCAGGAGTTCGTCGGCGATGAGGCCAAGCGCATCGAGGCCTGGACCCGCACCTTCTCCGGGACCGCCCGTTGGACCGGCGCCAAGCCGAACGCCGGCCACCAGGCCGTGGCCGCGCTTGTGGCGGCAGGCAAGGTCGCCGCCGTCATCACCCAGAACGTCGACAACCTGCACCAGGACTCCGGCGTGCCGGCCGGGCAGGTGATCGAGCTGCACGGCAACGCCAGCTACGCGACCTGCCTCGAATGCGGGCTGAGGCACGAGCTCGCCGACCTCAAAGGGCCGTTCCTCGCGCAGCGGGTGGTCCCAGCGTGCCGCGCCTGCGCCGGCATCGTGAAGACCGCGACCATCTCATTCGGCCAGCCGATGCCGCCGGGGCCGATGGCGCGGGCGGAGGCGGAGACGCTGGCCTGCGACCTCTTTCTGGTGCTGGGCTCGTCGCTGGTCGTCTATCCGGCGGCGGGCTTCCCCCTGCTCGCCAAGCAGACGGGGGCCAGGCTCGCCATCGTCAACCGCGAACCCACCGAACAGGAAGCGATCGCCAACCTCGTCCTCCACGCCGAGATCGGCCCCGTAATGACCGAAGTCGCCGCCCTCGTAGAATTTAACCGCAGAGATCGCGGAGAAGCGCAGAGTACGCAGAGTGGGTGAGAACGAGCTGGGAGCGACAATTCTCGGCTGCGCCTTGAGAGTGCACAAGGCGCTGGGACCGGGTCTGCTCGAGGGCGAGTATGAAGCGTGTCTGGCTCACGAGCTAGGAAAAGCGCGGATTGAGCACCAGCGGCAGATGACGCTACCGATCGTCTATGACTTAATGACAATCGAAGCTGCCTATCGCCTCGATCTTCTCGTCGGCAATCTGGTGGTCGTTGAAATCAAAGCGGTCGATCGGTTGACCGACGTGCATCGCGCGCAATTGCTGAGCTATCTAAAGCTGGGCGGCTATCGTCTCGGCTACCTGCTCAACTTCAATGTCGCGATGATGAAGGATGGCATCCACCGCATGGCGAACGGGCTCTGACCTCCACGCTGTGCACGCTCTGCGCTTCTCCGCGATCTCTGCGGTTAAATTCTGCCGCGCTCGAAGGGCTTAAGTGATGTTCAAGAAGATCCTTATCGCCAATCGGGGCGAGATTGCGATCCGGATCGCGCGCACGGCCGCGGAGATGGGCGTTGCGACGGTGGCCGTCTTCCCCGAGGACGACGCCCAGTCGCTGCACGTGAAAGCCGCCGACGAGGCCTGGCCGCTCGAAGGGGCCGGCGCCGGGGCCTATCTCGACGGCGCGCAGATCGTCGCGGCCGCCAAGGCGTGCGCCTGCGAAGCGATCCATCCGGGCTACGGCTTCCTGAGCGAGAACGCGGCGTTCGCCCGCATGTGCGAGGACGCGGGCGTGGCCTTCATCGGGCCGGGGCCCGAAGCGCTGGAGCTGTTCGGCGACAAGACCGCGGCGCGCCGGCTCGCCATCCGCTGCGGCATCCCGGTGCTGGCGGGCTCGCACGGCCCGGTGACGAAAGTTGAGGCGAAAGCGTTCTTCGCCGAGCTCGGCGACGGCGGCGCGGTCATGCTGAAGGCGGTGGCCGGCGGCGGCGGCCGCGGCATGCGGGCTGTGACGCGGGCGGGCGACCTCGATGCGGCGTTCGACCGCTCGAGCTCCGAGGCGTTGAAGGCGTTCGGCTCGGGCGACGTCTATGTCGAGCGCCTGATGCCGAACGCGCGGCATGTGGAGGCGCAGATCCTCGGCGACGGGGCCGAGGCAGTCCACCTGTGGGACCGCGAGTGCAGCCTGCAGCGCCAGCGGCAGAAGCTGGTTGAGACGGCGCCGGCGCTGAGCGTCGCCGAGGACGTGCGCGAGGAGCTGCTGGAAGCCGCGACGCGTCTCGCCCAAGCCGCGCACTATCGCGGTCTCGGCACCATCGAGTTCCTGGTCGATGCGGGCCGCCACGAGGCCGCCGAGTTCGTCTTCATCGAGGCAAACCCCAGACTGCAGGTCGAGCATACGGTGACCGAAGAGGTGACCGGGCTCGATCTTGTGCGGCTGCAGCTGGAGATCGCCGCCGGCCGCACCCTGCACGACCTCGGTCTCGCCCAGGCGCAGGTCCCGGCGCCGCGCGGGGTGGCGATCCAGGCGCGGGTCAACCTGGAGACCATGGGCAAGGATGGCGCGGCGAGGCCGACCGGCGGCACGCTGAGCGCCTACTCAGCCGCCGTCGGGGCCGGGCGTGCGCGTCGACGGGTTCGGCTATGCCGGCTACCGCACGAGCCTGCGCTACGACTCGCTGCTGGCGAAGCTGATCGTGCACGCGCCCGACATGCACGCCGCGGTGCGCAAGCTCGAGCGGGCTCTCGGCGAGTTCGTCATCGACGGGCCGGCGACCAACATCCCCTTCCTGCAGGCGCTGGCCGCCAGCCCGGACGTCGCCGCCGGCGCCATCGATACCGGCTATGTCGAGCGCAACATCGAGGCGCTGCTGGCCGGAGCGGCCGCGCGCACTCCGGCGCCCGAGAGCCCCCAGGCGTCGGGGCGCAAGACGGCCGGGGCGAAGATCGACGCGCTCGATCCCCTGGCCGTGCTGGCGCACGGCAAGTCTGGCGAGGCGGCATCGGCGGCGGCCGATGCGGAGCCGCCGGCCGAGCTCGAAGGTCCGCCGGGCACGACGCCGCTGCGCGCGCCGCTGCAGGGCACCATCGTGCAGATCGCGGTCGAGTCCGGGCAGGCCATCCGCGCCGGCGAGCCGGCGCTGATCATGGAATCCATGAAGATGGAGCATGTGATCGAGGCGCCCGTCTCCGGCCACGTGCGCGAGATCAGGCGTTGCGGTGGGCGACACGGTGTTCGAGGGCCACGGCCTGATGTTCATCGAGGAGGCCGATCTCGGCGAAGCCGGCGCGGCCGAGCGCGCGGCGGTCGACCTCGACCACATCCGCCCCGACCTGGCCGCCGTCGTCGAGCGCCATCGCCTGGCCCTCGATGAGGCGAGGCCCGCGGCGGTCGAGCGGCGGCGCAAGACCGGCCAGCGCACGGCGCGGGAGAACGTCGACGACCTGCTCGATCCCGGCTCCTTCATCGAATACGGACCGCTGGTCGTCGCCGCCCGCCGGCGCCGCAACACCATCGAAGAGCTGATCGCCCAGACGCCGGCCGACGGCATGGTGATGGGCCTCGGCCGGGTGAACGGTGCGCACTTCGCCGACGAGGCCGCGCGCGTGGCGGTGATGGCCTACGACTACACGGTGCTCGCCGGCACCCAGGGCGCACACAACCACCAGAAGATGGACCGGTTGATGGAGATCGCCGCGCGCTGGCGGCTGCCGACGGTGTTCTTCTGCGAGGGCGGCGGCGGGCGGCCCGGCGACACCGAAGGCGGCGGCTTCATCCGCGGCTTCGAGCTCTGGGGCCGCATGTCGGGCACGGCGCCGATGGTCGGCGTCACCTCCGGCCGCTGCTTCGCCGGCAACGCCTCGGTGCTCGGCTGCTGCGACGTGATCATCGCCACCAAGGACTCCAGCATCGGCATGGGCGGGCCGGCGATGATCGAAGGCGGCGGCCTCGGCATCTTCCGGCCGGAGGAGATCGGCCCGGTCAGCGTGCAGGAGCCGAACGGCGTCATCGACGTCCTGGCCGACGACGAGGCCGCATGCCGTCGCGCTGGCGAAGAAGTACCTGTCCTACTTCCAGGGACCGCTGCACGGACTGGACCGCGCCTGACCAGCGCCGGCTGCGCGCGGTGATCCCGGAGAACCGGCTGCGCGTCTATGACGTCCGCACCCTGATCGACATCCTCGCCGACGAGGGCTCGGTGCTGGAGATCCGGCCGAAGTTCGGCCAGACCATGGTCGCGGCCCTGATCCGCATCGAGGGCCGCCCGCTGGGCCTCATCGCCAACAATCCGCGCTTCCTGGGCGGCGCGATCGATTCCGACGGCTCGGACAAGGCCGCCCGCTTCCTGCAGCTCTGCGAGGCCTTCGACCTGCCGGTGCTGTCGCTGTCCGACACGCCCGGCATGATGGTCGGGCCGGAGATCGAGAAGACCGCGCTGGTGCGCCATTGCTCGCGGCTGTTCATCATCGGCGCGAACCTGACCGTGCCGCTGCTCAGCGTCATCCTGCGCAAGAGCTATGGCCTGGGCGCCATCGCCATGACCGGCGGCAGCTATCAGGCCTCGATGTTCGCGGTCTCCTGGCCGACCGGCGAATTCGGCGGCATGGGGCTCGAGGGCTCGGTCAAGCTGGGCTACCGCAACGAGCTGGCCGCCATCGCCGATCCCGCCGAGCGCCGCGCGCGCTTCGACGAAATGGTCGCCAGAGCCTACGAGGCGGGCAAGGCGCTGAACCGCGCCACCGGATTTAGCATCGACGACGTCATCGATCCGGCCGACACGCGGCGCCTGGATCATGGGCGCGCTGCGCAGCCTGCCGCCCACCCCGCCCAGGACCGAAAAGAAGCTTCGTTGGATCGACGCCTGGTGATAATCGCAAGCTCGACCATCGAAGGGTGAAAACGAGGAGACGCATGAAGTTCAATGCATACTGGCTGGTCGCAGGCTTGGTCGTCGCGGCGGCGAGCGCCGCCTTCGCCGACAATGCGGCGAGCGTGATCCAGGCCAGGCAGGCGCACTACAAGCAGATCGGCGCCGCCTCGAAGGGCATCCACGACGAGCTCGGCAAGCCGGCCCCCAGCGCGGCGGTCATCCAGGGCTTCGCCAAGACGATCGATACGCTGGCCCCGCAGATCCCCACCTGGTTTCCCGCCGGCAGCGGGCCTGAGGCGGGCGTGAAGACAGCGGCAAAGCCCGAGATCTGGACCGACGCGGCCGGGTTCAGCGCCGTGGCCAGCGCGTTCGCGACCGAGGCCCACCACTTCGACGAGGTCGCCCAGGGCGGCAACGTCGACGCCATCCGGGCCGAATACACCAACCTCGGCAAGGCCTGCTTCGCCTGCCACAGTAAGTACCGCGCCAAGGAGTAGGCGCCATTTCGCCCGCGGCGCCCCCGGCGGCGAAGACGCGCGTCGCGATCTGGGACTGGCCGGTGCGGCTGGTGCACTGGCTGATCGTGGCCCTGGTCGCGTTCTGTTGGTGGAGCGCCGAGAACGACCAGCTCGCCCTGCACGAGATCGCGGGCGAGGTGCTGGTCGGACTGGTCGTGTTCCGCCTAATCTGGGGTGTGGTCGGAAGCTCGACCGCGCGCTTCGCTGACTTCCTGCGCGGCCCGCGCGCCGTCATGGCCTACGTCGGCGAGCTCAGGCGCGGGCGCAGCGATCATGCGATCATCGGCCACAACCCGCTGGGCGGCTGGAGCGTGGCCGCCATGCTCGGCCTGCTCGCGCTCGACTTGGGCCTCGGCCTCTTCGCGGTGGATGTCGACGGCGACCAGCCGGGCCCGTTCGCCGGCCTGGTCAGCTTCGACCAAGGGCGCGAGATCGCCCACGTGCATCACTGGGTGTTCAACGCCCTGCTGGCGCTAATCGTCTTGCACCTGGCGGCCATCGCCTTCTACGCCGTGGTGCGGCGGGACAACCTGGTCGGCCCGATGCTGACCGGCGCGAAGGGCGCCGGCGGTGACGCCCAACCAATGACGCGCGTGCCGTTCTGGCGCCTGCTTGCCGCCGCCGCCGTCGCCGTCTTGGCCGCCTACGTCATCGCCAACGGCGGCAAGTTGTGAGCCGAAGCCGAACCGAACTTCTCCCAGAGGGAGAAGGGGGGGACCCACGCCAAAGGCGTGGGGGCGATGAGGGGTTAGGATGTCAGGGATTTGCCTGCAGCGCCGTAACCCCTCCCCCCTCGCGTCTGCGGCGCTCGGCCCCTCCCTATGGGGGAATTATATCGTTGACAAACACCGCCTAGCGACAAGCCTGCGTTAGGATCGTCTCCGCGAACGTGCCGGGAGCGGCATATTGGGGCCTTCCGCTTGGTTCCGGAGTGTACATCGCACCGGTCAGGTTATTGCCAGCGTAGAGCGTCTGTTGCAGCGTCACGTACGACTGATCGCCACAATTTGCTTGATCCAGTTCAGTGATCGAAAGGGCCGAAAAGTAGCCGTCCTGGACGGCAACGGAATATTCAAAGCGGACCCAGATGCGGTGAGAGGTTGACGCCGTCTTCTTGAGGAAAAGCTGCGCTGTGGTGCCGCTGCCGGCTGGCGTCCATCCCATCGCATCTAGCGCAGGAAAAGGCGCTTCCCCCGCTCTGCTGCCGCATGGAGCGGCAGCCACTATTGCCGCAAGAATGAGCGCTGTTCGCCTCACGCCTTTTTCGCGCTGGGCTGAGGTTTCGCCGTAGCGATCCGCTTCATGGTCTCGCGAATCTCGGCTTCGTCCTCGCTACACTCGGCCGCGCGCGCTGCTGCAATGAAGCGCTTGGCTTGGGCGCTACGCTGGCTTGTCGTCTTCGGCCGTCTCTTGGGGCTGGGATTGGTCAAATAGCTCTCCCTGCATCGCTGACGGCGGGATAGGAAGGTCGGCGACGCGAACGCAATGTAGGTCGTTCAGGCCCGCGAAACCAATCAACTGGTCATCGTCCGTGAAGACCGCCGACGCACGGTTCACTTTGGCTATCGCCACGATCTGGCGGTCGAACTTGATCTTTGACCACGGCGCGTTGATGCCTGCCCGCTTGTCGGCAGCGCTGGCGAACTGGTTGGTCATCTGGGCCAATTCGACGGCTGCTCTCGCGTCAAAACCAACGACGCGAAAGGCCGATGACCGCTGGATCGTGGCGAGGATCGTCGGGCCGGCGGCGTCGGCTTTGATCAGCACCTCGCTCAACACCGGCGTTGGAATGATGATGACGGTGCGGGCTTTCGTGAGCTTCTCGACCAGCGCGGCCACCCGCAAATCGGCGAATTCGACCGGCTGTTGAGTCGCCGGGTCGAGCGGGCCTTTGGCACCGGGCCGGAAGATCAGTGAGAGCATGGTGGCGTCAAACACCACCATCAGGTTCGTCCCCGTGCCTCAGCGCCAGAATGTCCCCGATGGGATCGCTGCCCCAATCGACCGGGATTGCGCGCAGCCTGTTGATAGTCTCGGACAGCAGCTCGGCGTCAAGCTCGGCGAAGCTCTCGATCCGAAAGCTGATCAGGGACCACTCGCCAACGGGGCTGCGTTCCCAGCGGCCTTCGCCGAACAACCGCACAGGCTCAAAGAGGCGGTTCGCGAGCGGCTTGGCCACATCACGCCGCGCCCAGCATCCGCTCACGATGCGCCCCTCCACCGAGAGCAGCACCGGCACAGGGTCGTCCACGCCGCCCACCCGCACCACCTCGCCGTCGATCTCTCCGCGCTCGGAAACGGTCATGAAGGGAGGTAGGCCCGCCCTCTTGCCGGGGAATTCCAATATCTCCGCGACGCCCTCAAGAAGCGCGCCGCTGCCATTGTCGTCGCGAAGCATCGTGTTCAGCTTCTTGTAGCTTCGAAGTGCGGTGGTGGGGGCGCTGCCCGCCTGGATTGCTGCCGCCCGATCCCGCACCTTCGGGACGGCCTCGTCATCAATCTTGTGGACGAGCACCGTGCTCCCTTCGTCCACCTCGACGAGATGGACGGCGTGTTTCTCGCCGAGCATGGCGGCGAGCTCGGTCAGGTATTCCGCCAGCCGCGCGAGCGGCATCGTCGCCGGGGAGTAGGCGCTGATCCTGAACCGAAACTCGTTGTCTCCCGCCATCGCGACGAACCTGATGACTACACGGCGCCGGCCGAGGCCAATGAGTCCCGGTAGAGCAACCGGCGCCCAACGATACCACGCAGGGCGTTCGTGGTTCTGTCAGCATCGTTCACGCCCAACGCCGAGCGGTTCGAGTAGCGGAAATCGAACTCAGCGAGATAGCGGTGAAGGTGGGCCTCCGAGACGTGATGGAACGTCCCGATCACGCCGCGCTTGAGGATCGAAAAGAACCCCTCGACCGTGTTCGAATAGGCATCGCCACGAACATACTCGCCCTTGCCGTGGTCGACCGTCTCGTGGCGCGCGAACTCTTTGCCTAGGTGGTAATAGCCGCCCGCTGTGTCGGTCATCAGTGCCGACTTGCGGTCGGCGTGCTTGGTCAGGATCGGGCGCAGCGTGGCACCGTTGACGCTGGCGATACGATGCGACCGAGCCCGGCCGCCGCGCTCTACGAGCGTGTGGACAATGGCCTTGCCAATCCCGCCGATGTTCTTCGCAGATTGACGCTTGCGCGCATGCTTGTTGGCTTCGAGGCCGCCGATGTAGGCGGTGTCAGCCTCGATGACCTTGCCTTCGCCGCCAAGAGGGGCCGCGCCGCTGTCGACCATCGCCTCGCGAAGCCGATGCGTCATGAACCACGCAGTGCGATAGGTGACGCCGAGGATGCGGTGGATTTGATGGCTGCTCATGCCCTTCTTGGACGTGCAGAGCAGGTGAGCCGCTTGGAGCCATTGATGGAGCGGAACATGGCTGCGCTCGAACACCGTGCCGACGGTCACCGTGAACTGCTTCTTGCAGTCGCCGCAACGCTTCAAGCCATAGCGAATCGCGCCTTCGGGGTTCTTCTTGCTCTTGGAGCCACGCACCGGGGGAAGCGCCGACATGCGTCCGGTGCATCCGCAGTGCGGACAGACCGGGCCTTCCGGCCAAACGACGCTCTCAAGCCACCCATAAGCGGCGGCTTCGTCATGGAAGAACTCGGCGGAAAGTGCGGACACGGCCATGATCTAACCTCTTGACTCACATCATGGAGTCAGCGCCGGTGTTTGTCAACGATATAATTCCCCCCTATGGGAGGGGGTCGGACGCGCGCCGGAGGCGCAAGTGAGCAACCCCAATCTCTACGCCCTTCTCCGGTCGCGCTTCCCGTCCGATCGATCGGCGGCCTGCTTGATCCTCCCCGACGGGAGCGAGATCAGTTACGGCGCGCTCGAGGCTGGCGTTGGGCGGATGGCGGCGCTTCTACGGGCCAAGGGCGTCGCGCCGGGCGATCGGGTGGCGGCGCAGACGCGCAAGAGCCCGGCCGCGTTGATGCTCTATCTGGCGAGCCTGCAGGCCGGGGCGGTCTTCCTGCCGCTCAACACCGCCTACACCGAGGCCGAGGTCGCCTACTTCCTCGATGACGCCGAGCCGCGGCTGTTCGTCCAGGACGCCGAGGCGCTGGCGCGGGAGGCCGAGCGTTTCGAACCGCGCACCGACGTCCACCCAGCGCGGGCCGACGACCTCGCCGCGCTGGTCTACACCTCGCGGCACCACCGGCCGCTCCAAGGGCGCGATGCTCAGCCACGCCAACCTGGCGGCGAACGCGCTGGCGCTCGTCGAAGCCTGGGGGTTCACCGGCGATGACGTGCTGTTGCACGCGCTGCCGATCTTCCACGTGCATGGCCTCTTCGTCGCCGTTCACTGCGCGCTGCTCAGCGGCGCGCCGATGCTCTGGCTGGAGCGGTTCGACGAGGACCAGGTTTTGGCCGCGCTGCCGCGCGCGAGCGTGATGATGGGGGTGCCGACCTTCTACGGCCGCCTGCTGGCCGATCCCCGCTTCACCGCCGAAGCGGCCGCCCACATGCGCCTCTTCATCTCCGGCTCGGCGCCGCTGCTCGAGAGCGCGTTCGCCGCCTTCGAGGCGCGGACCGGCAAGCGCATCCTCGAGCGCTACGGCATGAGCGAGGCGCAGATGATCACCACCAACCCGCTGCGCGGCGAGCGGCTGGCCGGCAGCGTGGGCTTCCCGCTGCCCGGCGTAAGCCTGCGCATCGCCGGCGGCGGAGACCGGCGTCGTGGAGATCAAGGGCCCGAGCGTGACGTCGGGCTACTGGCGCAATCCGGAGAAGACGAAGGACGCGTTCACGCCGGACGGCTGGTTCATCACCGGCGACATCGGGCGCCTGGATGCGGACGGGCGGCTCTGGCTCTCCGGCCGGGCCAACGACCTGATCATCTCCGGCGGTCTGAACGTCTATCCGAAGGAGATCGAGCTGGTGCTCGACGACCTTCCCGGCGTGGTCGAAAGCGCCGTCATCGGCCTGCCGCACCCGGACTTCGGCGAGGCGGTCGCCGCCGTGATCGCCGGCGCCGGCGACGAGGCCGCGATCATCGGCGCCGCGCGCGAGAAGCTCGCCGCGTTCAAGACGCCGAAGCGGGTGATCTTCGTGGCTGACCTGCCCCGCAACGCCATGGGCAAGGTCGAGAAGGCGGCGCTGCGCGAACGGTACATAGACCTGTTCGACCAGCGCTAAGAGAGAGCGGCCCGAGAACCGCTCCCGATCAACGCCGAGTGGCGTTGCCGCCTAGAAGAACTTGTACCGCAGCTCGACGCCGAAGGTGCGAGGCTGGGTGATCTCAAGGGAGTCGATGTAGTACAGGCGCGTGGCCGGGTTGAAGCCGGCGGTCGCATTGCCGATCTGCCCGGTGCCGCCGCCGCCCACCGTATACTCCAGGTCGTTGAACACGTTCCGGATAAAGCCGATGACCTCGTAGCGGTCATGATCGCCGGACCAGGTCGCCCGAAGGTCAACGTCGGACCACGATGGAGCAATGTTGTAGGGCGCGTTGAACACGGTGTTGCCCAGCTGGGTATCGCGCCAGACGTAAGTGACCGCAAACGTGAGGTTGCCGGGGTCGAAGCGCCAAGTGTAGGCGCCGGTGATCGCGATCTTGTTCCGCGGCGCGTTGGGCAGTGGCGAGCCTTCGACCGTTTGCAGGCCCGGCGCCACAGCCTCGTTCACGTCTCGCGCCCCGGGCCCGGTGCCGTTGGGGTCGGCGGTGTTCGTCACGCAGACGGAGCTGCCCGTCGGCACGAACGTTCCTTTGACGACCGAGCCGGAGCATCCGGTCAACAGCGAGGTGTAGTCAAACGAGTAGGACAGCGTGAAGATCAGGTCGTTGATCGGCGTCCAGACGCTCTCGACCTCGACCCCAGTCGATTCGGCCCTCGGATAGTTGATGAACGCACTGGTCAGGATGCCGTTCACGTCGACGGTGAGCGGAAGCTGGATCTGGTCGTAGTCGTAATAGAAGGCCGCCACGTCGACCGACAGCTGATGGCCGAAGGTCTGCTTGTAGCCGACCTCGTAAGAGTTCAGGACCTCCGGCGCCACCTCCGGGTTCGCCCCGATCGAGAACGCATTGAACGAGATCGGCGCGTAGCCGCGGCTGTAGCGGGCGTAGGCGAAGATGTCGGGCGTCGGCGTCCACTCGATACCGGCCCCGCCGGACACCTCGCTGTCGGTCCCACTGAGCGAGCGGAAAGCGTTCCCGTTGGGCTGGATGACGCCCATGCTCTTCACGCCCTTGCCAAGGCCGGCAGCCGTCGTGTTGCAGTCCGCGCCGTTGTTCCCATCGTTGCCGGATAGGCAGACGGCCGCCAATGTCTCGTCGATCGCCGGGGTCGCGGCGCCGTACAGCGGGATGAGAAGGTTGTAGAGACCAGTGGTCGCCGAACCTCCGAATGCGATGTCGCGCGCTTCCTGGTTGCCCCACTTCTGGTCTGCGCTGTAGCGCAGATTGGCCGTGACCTTGAGCTCATCCGTAATCTTGTACGACGCCTGGCCGTAGACCGCCTCGCTCTGGCTCTCGAACTGGTATGACGACACGGCCAACAGGTCGTGCGGGTTCGCCGCCGCTGGCTGGAGCGCGCCCGGAATAAACGGGTCGAAGCCGTCGGCCGCGAGAGGTCCAAGAAGAATCGGCTTGGCCAGGTTCGGCTGGTTGGCGTTAAAGAGAATCGGGTTGGCGTACTGCTGGTAGTAATAGTGAAATCCTACGATGTACTGGAACGGGTTGGTGTCTGTCGACTGGATGGAGATTTCGTGACTGGTCCACCAGTCATTCTCCTTGAAGTTCACCGTGTCGATGGGATTGACGGTCAGCGTGCTCGGCGCCGGCAGCGCTGCGGTCAGCGCAGCCTCTGCCGCCGCCAAGGGAATGCCCAATGCAGCGGCGGTCCCTGGCGCGAACACGTTGTCGACGATCGCCGCCTGCTCGCCGAAGGCGCTGCCCGGCAGCGTGAAGCTGGTCACGTCGGTGTCGACTTCATCGAAGTTTAGCTTGTAGTCGTAGCCCTGGATGCCGCCGATGTACTTTATGTCGGCATTGCGCAGGTGATAGGTGGCGATGTAGTTCAGGTCGTTGTAGTTCGCGAGCGAGGTGGTCACAGGGCCAACCGCCGCGAACTTCCAGGCGTTGGCGGTCTGCGGATTGTTGAAGATGCCCGGTGTCTTCAGAGTGGCGGCGATCGGCAGCTCTTGCGGAACGCCGCCGCCGAGAAACTCGGAAAGGCCGACAGCCGCCGCGCCCGCCGCCGCCCCGGGCGTTATCGCCGCGTAGCCGTAATTCGGGTTTATATAGAGCGAACCGTTCACGCCGAACGTGCCGGCGTTCGGCTCGTCGATATTGGTTTCGTCCCAGTCGCCGATCGTCCGCGTCTGCCGGCTGCCGGCGTTGCCCTCGTCTGGCAGCCAACCCGAGACATAGCCGCGGGCGTAGAAGTCGAAGTCCGAGCTCGGCTTCCAGGTGAACGCGCCTTCGAGGTGCCAGTTGTCGATCTTGCTGAACTCGGAGGGCCCGCCGACCACGTTCTTGAAGTAGCCCTGGCCCTGATAGTCCCACTCTCCCGCGACACGTACGTCCAGGCCCGGAGCGACCTGGCCGGACGCCGCGCCTTCAACCTCGTACATGTCGTAGTTGGCGATCGACGCGCGCAGTTCGGCATAGGGTTGGTCGGTGGGCCGGACCGCAATCATGTCGATCGACCCGCCCTCGGCCGGACGGCCGCCGACGTTCTGCGGACCGCGCTCGATCTGCTCCTGGGTGAGGAACAGGGAGGACTTGTTCAGATTGTAGGGCGAATAGACGAAGAACTCGTCTTCGTAAGCGGCGACGCGCGAGTCGTCGGTCACGTTGAATGATTGACGCACGACCCCGCGCATGCCGGCGTTCACCGTCACCGTGTCGTAGGTGAAGCCTGGCGCGAAGTTGGTGACGTCCTGAACGGTCTGGATCCCCGAGCGGTCTCGCTGGGCGCTGGTGAACACCGAAACGGCGACTGGGATCTTCTGCAGCCGGGTCGCGGTGTGCTGGGCGATAACGACCACCTGGGCTTCGCCGCCCTGGCCCGACGCCGCTTGACCCGAGCTCGTCTGAGCCATCGCCGGCGCCGCTATGACGGCCATTGCGACACCCGAAGCGCCCATAATGAGCGCGCTACGCAAACCCGACGTACCGGACATTTGAGACCCCCCCTTTGGTGCGACCGGCCAACCGCAGCCGACACCGCACGCTGATTGTTTCCCGTGTCGAGAACGGCGTCCCGTTCCGAAGCGCCGCACCCAATCGGATGCTTCGCCAGGTGATGTACGATGTCAATCCGACGACGCGTTCAGCGAAAGGCAAGCCGAAGCCATTGTGGCCGCCGTGCACCGGCGGCGGTTCGCCGTCTCTCTGCCACCGTCCGCAAAATTGAAAGGGGCGCGGCCCGAAGGCCGCGCCCCTGAAGGTTCTTGTCGCGACTAGAAGAACTTGTAGTGCAACTCGATGCCGAACAGGCGAGGCGGCGTCAGGTCGTAGGAGCTGACCCAGGTCTGCGCTCCACCGCCAACCGGCTGCAGCTCAATGCCACCACCGGCGGCGGCGTCATAGCCAAGCGTGTTGAACAGGTTCTTCACATAGAGCACGACCTCGTAATGGTCGTGGTCGCCGCTCCACGTCGCCCTGAGGTCGACCTGATCCCAGGCCGGCGCCCGGTAGTAGAAACGGTCGAAGATCGCGGAGTAGGACGCATCCTTCCACACGTAGGAGCCGGAGATGGTCAGGCTGCCCGGATCGAACACCCAGGTGTAGTTGGCGTTGAAGCCCACCTTGTTCGGCGGCGCCTGCGGCAGCTCCGCGCCCTTCACGCTTTGCAGGGCGGTGCCGCCAACCGGGTGGGCGCCCGGGGCCACCGCGTGCGGGTCCTGGGAGTCCGCGAAGCAGGTGCCGGTGGCGCCGCCGCCGGGCAACGCGGTGCAAGCCGATTGGATCTGGGTGAAGTCGTAGCCGTAGACGAGGCTCAGTTCGAGGTGCTCTATCGGCTGCCAGGCCAGGGTGAACTCGACCCCGGTCGAGATCGACTTCGGGATGTTGACGAACTCGGTAACGATCACGCCTCCGACGTTCACGCCGATCGGAATCTGGCTCTGCGTATAGTTGTAGTAGAAGGCGTCGGCGTCGACCGTGAAGGTGCGATCGAACGTCTTCTTGATGCCACCTTCGAAGTCGTCCACGTACTCCGGCGCCGCTTCCGGCCGAGTGCCGACGAAGCCCGAATTGAGCGAGAACGCCTTGTACCCTCGGTTGTAGCGCAGGTAGGCCAGCGTCTGGCTGTCGGGCGTCCACTCGATGCCGCCGGTGCCGGTGACGGCGTTGGAGGTGTCACCGAGGCAGCGGACCTCGAAGCCCGCGAACTGGCCCGTGCCAGGATGGCCGAGGCACTTCACGCCCTTGGCGAGGCCCGGAACGCCGGCCGGCTGTCCGCTCGGGTTGACCAGGGCCGCGGTGAAGTCGAGCGCCGGAAGCAGCGAGCCGAGGTTCTCGGCGTTCAGCCCCGCCAACGGCGAGAAGGCGCACGAAGCGATCCCAATGCAGCTGCCCAGATTTTCGAAGCCGACGTACCGCGCCTCTTCGGTGACGGTCTTCTGGTCGTCGCTGTAGCGCAGGCCGCCGGTCAGCTTCACGGTATCGGTGATCTTGTAGTCCAACTGGCCGTAAACGCCGTAGCTCTGAATGTTGTCCTGATAGTCTAGGTCGAAGATGTAGTGGTGCGGGTTCGGTGGCCCGCCGACGGGAAACGCCAGCTGCGCCTGGTGCATGTCGTACGCAGTCTCGGGGTTGTCGTCGGTTTCCTGATATTGGTAGAGGCCGGCGATCCACTGCAGCGGACCCTTGGTGGTCGAGGTCAGCGTGATCTCGTTGCTCCACCAATCGGTTTGGGTGTCGTACGTGAAGCGCGAGCTCGGGTTCACTGTGAGCGGACCGCACGGCACGCCGTGGGGATTGCCGATCGAGGCGAGGAAATTCAGCGTCGCGCACTCGCCGCCCGCCGCGAGCGGCGCAATCGGGATCTGGTACTGCGTGATGCTGGACTCGCCGTTCAGGAAGTTATTCGTCGTGAGCGCGTAGTGATACTGGCTGTAGGCCCCGACGTACTTCGTATCGAATCCGTCGAAGTGGTGGATCCAGTGGAGGTTGTAGGTAAAGGCAGCGTTGACGTAGATGCTCGTCGGTTCCGACAACGCGGTCTGACGGATCTTGCTGATGCTCGTCCCGGTCGGGTTGTTGGTGAAGCCGGGCACCAGGCCGACCACTGATCCAGCGATCGGACCCTGGGCGGCGCCTGACAGGAATGCCGGGTTCGCTGGCCC
Organism: uncultured Alphaproteobacteria bacterium; assembly: GCA_963794315.1. Taxonomy (GTDB): domain Bacteria; phylum Pseudomonadota; class Alphaproteobacteria; order Caulobacterales; family Caulobacteraceae; genus Poindextera. The sequence goes on along the minus strand of CAWCDF010000002.1, from coordinate 1,163,108 downwards.
GGCGGGTATAGGGGTCAGGGTGACGCCATTGGCACCGACGCCCGGGTTCCAGCCAAAGTTCGGATTGAATGTCAGCTCGCCGTTGCCGACCAGCGCCCCTTCGTACGGGCCGGTCGTCGGCGTGCCGATCAGCGAGCCGGGGCCGCCGCGGTCGGCGTTGAAGCCGATGTCGTACCAGTACGCCCAGACGCTGTCGTGGGGCGCATCGTACTGGAGCTGCAGTTCGACGTACGGATCGTGGCGCACGTCGCCTTGTGAGACGCCTCCCGCCACGTTCTTGTAGTAGCCCTGGTTCTGATTGATGTCGAAGGCCGACAGGCGGAACTTCAGGCCGTCGATGGGGAGGGGGCCAGAAACCGTGCCCTCGATCTTGTTGTAGTCGTAGCTGCCGTAGATCTCGCGGATTTCGCCGGTCCATGTGCTGGTCGGGCGGCGGGATTGCACGTTGATCAAGCCGCCGACCGAGTTGCGGCCATACAAGGTGCCCTGCGGACCCAGCAGCACTTCCACCTGGTCGACGAACATGTCGTCGCGGCCGGCGAGGAAGGTCGAGTTGGTGAAGGCGTCGTTGTCGTAGACGGCGACCGCCGAGTTGGAGGTGTAGATGTTGTTGTTCCGCGACAGGCCGCGCATGGCCGGCCGGTCCAGCTGGCTGGAGTAGGTGAGGCCCGGCGTGAAGTCGGTCATGTCCTGGATAGTGCTGATGCCTTCGATCGAGCGCTGGTGGGCGGTGAACGCGGTCACCGCGATAGGGACGCTCTGAATGTTGGCCGTGCGCTTTTCCGCCGTCACGATAACGATGGGAGCTGCGCCGGCGCCTCCTGTCTGCGCCAAGGCCGGAGCGGCCAGCGCGGCCAGCGTGACCACCGAGGCGCCCATGACCAGCGCGCTCCGCATACGCGAAGTGTCAGACATCCGTTTACCCTCCCTGTCTGCAGCTGTCCCGTTCGGGACTTAAGCGCTGCAGCCTGTTGCCCTCGCGACGCGCAAACGCCGCCCGAAACCGAGGCGCCGGCGCTTATTTTGCGCAAACGCGTCGTGTGACGCTTCCATTACCGGTTCGCGGGTGTCAACCGATCAGGTTTAACTGAACGGCGATTACCTATCTTTTCCGTAACATGTGGTATCCGGGTGATGGTTGCGGACGCCAAGCCCTGCTTGCCGTTGACGCCCGTGCGGGCTGCGCGGCCAAGCTTTGCCGTTTCGCGCGCTCGCCACGGTCGTGGCCCCGGACCGCCGCTCCTCCCTGGGTAGCGCCCTGGGGAATCGCTCTCCAGCCGCGTCCCGCCACGGCGCGACAAAGGCCCCATCGGTCGTCCAGGCCTGGACGGCCGCCGTGTCGACCGGTCGACGCAATAGCTGCGGAGGCTACACCGCTTCGGTGCGCCGACGCCTGGGCGCGGCGCTTTCGGCCGGCGGCGGCTTGGCGGAGTCGTCGGTGAGGTAAGGTCCGAACTCGCAGGGATGAACGAACTCGGCGCGGTACCATGGCTGGGTTCGCGGATCGAAGACCTCTTTCAGCCACCCCAGAACCCGCCGGACCCGTGCAGACCGCGCGATGTCACGATGGTGAACCGCCCAAAGCCGGATGGTGGTCAGGATCGACGAACTCGAGCATCACGAGAGACGGATCGACGGCAAGGATCGCCGTCGGCATGGTTCCAACGCCAGCCCCATATTTCACAGCCGCGAAGGACACGGCGCTGGAGTTTGTCTCGATGCGCTTGCCGATGAAATCCTGAAACGCCACCGACCGCGGCTCCCAAGTCTCGCGGTGGTGAGTCTGTCCGACGTGGTGGACATAGGGATGCATCGTGATCTCGGCCGCCGATCCCGGAACCCCGTAAAGCTCCAGATATTCCCTGGATGCGAAGAGCGTGAAGTGGAAGTGAGCGAGCGGGATGGCGACAGCGTCCGGGTGCTTCGGCTCCTCGAACGTCAACGACAGATCTACGTCGCCACCTAGCGGGCGATCCGGCCAAAGTCCGCAATCGATGACGAGATCGATCTTGGGGTTCGCCCTGACGAATTCCGCCAGGAACGGGCCAAGGAACAGCCCGGCGACACCGTCGGGCGCCGCAAGCTTGACCCGCCCCTTCGGCGTCGTCTCGAAGTCGACGATCTCATGCTCAAGCTGCTCGGCCACGCGCTCCATCGACAGCGCCCGATCGTAAGCCGCCGAGCCGGCTTCGGTGAGGGTCACCCCTTGCGGGCTGCGAACCAGCAGTTTCGCGTTCAACTGACCCTCGAGCCGCTCGACGGCGCGGGTGACCGTCGTGAGCCCCAGGTTGAGCGCACGCGCGGCGGCCCCAAAGCTGCCAAGCTCGGCCACCGCCCAGAACAGCCTGAGGTCCGACCAATCGGTCCGGCGCTTGACAACCTCAGCCATCACCCTGGCCTCTCGATATTTGCAAGACCCTCTTGCAATCTTTGCGGGTCCCCGAACACCCAAGCAGACTCTACGAACGCACCCATCCGAGCAAGGCGAGGTCTGCGGTGCGCGACGACAGGGTTACCCCGAACTTCAGCGAAATGTACACAGTCGAGGCTATTCGGGCCGCGTTTGCCGCGATGGGCGTATCGACGGCTAAGCTCGACGAGATCGCCGAAGCGCAAGAGTTCGCCGCGCGGCTGATCGGCGGCAAGGTTGCTTCGTCGGCGACTCTCACACGCGTGCAGACGCGCACTGGCATTTGCGTCTTCGTCTACCGCGAGGGCGGCGTGATGACCGCCATGGTCGCTTACGTTCTCCTCAGCGAGCGAGGACTGCGCGCCCTGTTCGCCGACCGGTTCAACGCCTACGAACCGGCCTCTAGCCACCTCACTAGACAGGGCGAAGAACCTGCCGGCGTCTACGGCTGGGGTGTCGCGGCGACCAACCATCCCGCCGCGCGCCAGGTGGTCGCCGGCTACGAGCTGATGCGGCAGAAGGCCGCGCCGCACCTTCCCTTCTTCGGCCGCCCGGTCACCGAAGCCGGGCGAAGGCTGATGTTCGAGCGGCTGCACTACAAGCCGGTGCCCGGCTCGACAACGGGCGTCGTTTGGCTCGAGCCCTTCGCAGGATCACGAGCCGCGGCCGCATGAACGCTCTCGTCAAACCGCTCGCCGCAGATCGCTCAACGACGCTCGCCGCGCAGGACATGCGGGTATCGGTCGCCCGCACGCTCAACGACCTCGTCAAGGTCGCGACGGTCCGTGCTCTTGTCTACATGGGTGAGCAGAAGTGCCCGTTCGACGAGGAGTTCGATGGCAACGATCTCGCCGGGGCCACCCATCTCATGCTCCGCTGCCGCAGCGAGACGATCGGCGTTGTGCGCCTGCGTTGGTTCGCCGAATTCGCCAAGTTGGAGCGCCTGGCGATCCGCGAGGAGTATAGGGGCGGTCCTGGCCTCATGATGCTGGCCCGTGCGGCGTTTCAGCATGCCGAACGGAAAGGCTACCGCCGCCTCATGGGACATGCGCAGCCGCGGCTCGTCCCCTTCTGGCGCCGGTGCTTCCACGGCTGGGTCAGGCCCAATCGCCCTGCGTTCTCCTTCTCTGACTACCAATACGTGGAGATGGAGTTCGCCCTCGAGCCGCCCGTCAACGCCATCTCGATCGATGCCGATCCGTTCGTCCTCGTCAGACCCGAAGGGGACTGGGACCGGCCCGGCGTGCTCGAGCGAACCGCATTCCGCGACCTCAAGACATCCTTCGCATAGGACCGATGTTCCACAACCGATCCGCCACACCCGCGCGTGCGCGCCATGTCGTCTGCCTGGACCTTGTGCGTCCGCCGGGGCCGCAAGAGGCAGATGAGGAATCCCGCGCCGACAGGTGCCGTCGCCTCCTGTCCTATGCGCGAGCGACTGGATGGGGCGTGAGTCACGTCTACCAGCGCACATCCGGCCGTCGGCCACGGCCGATCGCCGGCCTCGAGCCGCTTCCCTCGGAGCCAGTCTACTATCGGACCGGCGTCTCAGCATTCTCCAGCCGCGCTTTCGGCCGCGCTATGCGGGATCAATTCGATCAGCAGCTCGTCATCGTGGCGCTGTCGCTCTCGCCAACCGCGGTCGGCACGGCATTGGCCGCCCATGACCAGGACATCGCCGTCACTCTGATCGGCGACACGCTGAGCCGAGACGCTTGCGACGCCTCGGGCATCGAGGCGATCGAGACGATCGCCCGCGCGCTGGTCGCGCCGTTCGTACAAGTCCGCGCCGTCAGCGACCTGATCGATCAACGCCGCGGCCTGCGTTTGGTGCAGGCCTAGGGCGACCTCTTACCGCAGGCGCCCACCCCCCGTTGCGAAAACAAGCGACGCCGCATAGGGTCGTTTCGACCCGGCGCGACAAGTCGGGTACGGAGGGAAGACAGACCATGGCGGCGAGACCCGATCCGATCGATGTCGAGGTTGGCGCGCGCATCCGCGCGCGGCGCGTTTTCCTAGGCCTGAGCCAGACAAAGCTCGCGAACGCGCTGGGGCTCACGTTCCAGCAGGTGCAGAAATACGAACGCGGCGACAATCGGGTCTCTGCCTCGACGCTGGTCCGCGTCGGCCGTGCGCTCGACATCTCGGTGGCCGCGCTGGTGGGCGAGGACGGCGGGTCGCCCGAGGGGCCGATGTTCAAGCACCTGTCGACGCCTGGCGCCTTCGATCTCCTCGACTCCTTCGCGCGCATCGCCGACTCCGAGGTGCGCCGCGCGATGGTCCGCCTGGCCAAGACCTTGGCGCGAACCGCCGAACGGTCGGACGCGGCCTAGGGTCCGTACTTACCCCGCTTTCGCGGGATGAGCGGGTGTAGTTGTTCGCTGCGCTGAGGTCCTTTGAGGTGGTGGCGTAACGACGACCGATCAGCTCTTCAGCGCCGGCTTGGTCGCGGTCGTGGAGCCATCATAGTAGAGCATGTCCAGATCCACCGAGCCGTCCAATTCGGGCTTGAAGATCAAGACGTGCTCATCGTCCACCGCCGAGACGAACCGGCCGTCGCCCTGGTAGCGCAGCGGCAAGAGCGGCGCGCCGCTCGTCACCCCGCCGACGCTCAGCGCAAGCTGGCCGTCCTTGTGGACCAGGCGCAGGGTGTCGAAGCCGAAGCGGACTGCGCCGACCTCATAGTCGCCCGAGAGCCTCGCGCCGAGGTCGGCCGGGATTGGCAGATCGACCAGCCTGGGCGCCGGCAAGCCCAGGAACACCCGCGCGAGCTTGTGCTCGATGGTCAGCGGCGGGAAAGCGGCCGACTGGGTGTTGGTCAGGATGGCGATCGTCAGGTCGTCATCGGGATAGTAGGCTAAGTCGGCGGCGAAGCCGAAGATGTCGCCCGAATGGGTGATCTTGCGGTGACCCTCGAAATTGGTCTCGATCAGGCAACCGAGCGCGTAGGGGTTCGGTTGGTTCGGCAGCGCCACGTGGCGCAGGATCAGCTTACGCACCGCCGGACTGGTGGCCGGTCCGAACACGCCCCCGCGGTACTTCAGGAGATCGCCGCTGGTGGAGACGATCGCCCCGGCCGAGAAGGGAACCTCGAAGTCATAGAGCGGGGCCGGCCTAAAGCCGTCGGCAGTCAGCTTGTAGCCGCGCGCGCGGTTGGTCGCGCCGTCATCGTGGGCGTCGAACCCAGTCTCGGTCATGCCGAACGGCGTGAGCACATGGTCGATGACATAGCGGTCGTACGCCTGACCGCTGGCGCTCTCGACGATCAGGCCGAGCAGGTAGGCGCCGGAATTGGTGTAGCTGAACCGGGTCCCGCTCGGGAACTGCAACGGCAGCGTGTCAAAATAGGCGATCACCTGCTGGCGGGTCATGCCGACAGGATTGGCCATCGGGAAGTTCGGCAGATCGGTGTAGTTGGGGATGCCCGATGTGTGGTTCAGGAGATGGTGGACGCTTACGCTCCGGTCGGGCTCCGGCAGGTCCGGAAGATAGACCCCAGCTGGCCTGTCCAGGTCGACCTTGCCGGCGTTGACGAGCTGCATGACCGCCAAGCCGGTGAACGACTTGGTGATCGAGCCAACCGGGAAGCGGGTTTCCTGCGTCACCGGGATCTGGCGCTCAAGATCGGCATAGCCGAAGCCCTTCTGGTAGACGATCTTGCCATCTTGTTCGATCGCCACCGAGACGCCCGGGATCGGCCCGGCCTTCATCGCCTCGGCGATAATCGCCTCGGCCCGGGTTTCCCGGCTGGCGATCGGCGCATCGGCGAGGGGGCGCTTTGCCGTCGTCGTCGGCACGCCGGCAGCCGTGAGCGTAATGGCGGTCGCCGGACCCGCATCGGGCAGCTCGAAACCGACCGTGAAGCCGTGGGCTGGGTTGAAGAAGGCGTTCTCAGCGTATGGCCGAAGCCGGAGCCGCGGCCCGTCGGGCGGGCGCAAGATCAGGCCCTCTGCGTCAGCCTCGACGAGGCTCTCGACGCCCGGAGCGACCTCGTAGCGTCCGGTGAGCCTGGCCAGGACCGATCGATCGAGGGCGATCGCCTCGTGCGGCTCGGGGATCGCGGGCTCCTCTAGCGGCGTATCCGGCCAGAGCAGGCTGACCGCGAAGGTCGCGTGACTCGACACAGCGTTGCCTAGAACAACGACTGCGTCGCCCGAGCCGGTATCGAGGAGCGCCATCGACGCCATCCCAATCGTGCCGCCCGAGTGTCCGGCGAGGACGCCGGCTGCGCCCTCGATCACCAGCCATCCGAGCGCCTGTCGCATCGGGATCGGCCCGGGCGGCGGTGAAGCGGGCGCGCGGTAGGTCAGCATGGCGTCGAACGCGGGCTTGAGCGCGCTCTTGGTGCGTCCGGCGGCCGCAGCGAGGAACGTCAGCAGGTCGTCGACCGTCGACCAAAGCGCGCCTGCCGCGAGCATGGGCGGGATGTCGATCCGCGCGACCGTTTGGCTCTGGTCGGCGCTGTGCGGGGTCGCGGCGCGCGCGTGCAGCTCCGGCGTGAGGGTGATCGCGGTCGACACCATGCCCAGCGGATCCAACACCCGCTCGCGCAGCAGCGCCTCGTAGCCGACGCCCGTGGCCCGCTCCAGCGCAAGGCCGATCAGGCCAAATCCCGTGTTCGAGTACTTCCAGGTCGACCCGATGGGCTGCGTGAGCGTGAACCCCGCTAAGTCAACCAACATCTCTGCGATGCCGTATCGACCGGCCCAAGCTTCGTCGAATGGCGGCGTGTCCATGAAGCTCGGCAGGCCAGTGACGTGGGTCGCGAGGTCGATCAGGCGGATCGGCGTCCCATCGAACGCCGGCGCCTGGGTCTTGGCCGGCAGGAAGTCGTTGATCGGCTGGGTGAGCTCCAGCTCGCCGCGGAGCGCCGAGTCTTGCAGCAGGAGTGCGGTGAACAGCTTGGTGATCGAGCCTATCTCGAACAACGTATCGCGGGTGATGGGTGCGCGCTCGCGGATGTGCTTCAGCCCGGCGCAGGCCACGCTCCGGCCAGAGTCGCCCTCAACTCCGACCGCCAGCCCCACGGTGCGACGCGCCTTGACCCTTGCCTCCGTCGCCGCCCGGATATCTTCTGTAGACCGCATTTTCCGCTCCTGCCTGGCGGACTCTCGCAGCGGCTGGGCGCCGTGTCCCCTTACAAATAGGCAAGGGGCGCCGATGGCGGGGTATGCGATTGCCGTTGGCCGCCCACATGCAGCGACCTTCGTGTTACAGGACGCTCAAGGGCGAAACGAGCCTGTAGGGAGAACGAGATGGCCGACGACGTGGTCCTGGAACGCAATCTCTGGAGCAACGCCTTCGCCCATCACCCGGTGGGCGCCAACATCGCGCGCGCCGAGGGCGTCTTCATCTACGATGAGGACGGCAATCGGTACTACGACGCCAGTTGCGGCCCGTTCGCGGTCAGCCTGGGCCACGCCCACCCGCGCCTGAACGCGGCGATCAGGGACCAGCTCGACAAGTACGCCTTCGCCCACCCGACGATGGGCAATCCGATGCGGGCCAAGCTCTGCGACGCCATCGCCAGCGTCGCCCCCGAGGGACTGAACGCCAGCTATCTCGTCTCCGGCGGCTCGGAGGCGGTCGAGACGGCGATGAAAATCGCCCGCCAGTACCATGTCGCCCAGGGAAATGCGGGCAAATACAAGATCATAAGCAACTACGAGTCCTACCACGGCATGACGCTGGCGACGATGGGCCTTTCGGGCAACCCGGGGTCGCTTCGCCGCTACGACCCGATGGTGCCCCACTGGCCGAAGCACGCCCAATACAGCGACTACCGCCGTCCGCCCCACCTAAGCCGCGAAGACTGGGCGCTGGTCTGCGCGCAGGAGCTGGAGCGGATCATTCACTACGAGAGCCCCGACACGGTCGCAGCCTTCATTGCAACGCCGCACGGCTGCGGTTCGGAGTATGGCGTGGTGCCGCCGGAGCGCTATTGGCGTGAGATCCGCCGCGTCTGCGACGAAAATGACGTGCTCCTGATCGCCGACGAAGTGGTCTCGGGCTTCTGTCGCACGGGCAAGTGGTTCGCGATGGAGCACTTCGGCGTCACCCCAGACATCATGACCGTCGCCAAGGGCATCTCCTCGAGCTACGTGCCGCTGGGCGCGGCGGTGGTGAGCGACAGGGTCAACGAGCCGTTCGCGCGAGGCCTCACCTTCGTGCACGGCTTCACCAACGGTGGGCATCCGCTGGCCTGCGCGGCGGGCATCGCCGCCATCGAGGTGATGAAAGACGATGAGATGGCCGAGCGGGTCGAGACGCTGGGCAAGCAGCTGTTCAGCCACGCCGAGCGGCTGAGGGCGCACCCGTCGGTGGTCGACGTGCGCGGCTGGGGCCTGTTCATGGTGATGGAGCTTGCCCAGCCCGACGTCGAACAGCGCACCTGGTTCCCCTCCGAGCTGCACGCTGAGCAGCGGTTCCAGGAGACCGGCCTCGCCAATGGAGTGGTGTTCTACTCGGCCCTCTACGGCGCGCGGCGTCGCCCGCTGATGAGCCGCGGTCTTCCGATGTGGATCTCCCCGCCGTTCGTCATCACGCCCGAGCAGATCGAGGACATGATCGACCGGGTCGATCGAACGCTGCATCAATGGGAGCAGTCGCTGGCCGGCGATCTGGCGACGAAGGCGACGGGCTAGTCGGCCTTAGCGCCAAAGGACGTGCGAACGCCCGTCCGCTTGCGCTCGGGTCGCGCCCGCAGTCAAAGGACCGGGTGACCGAGACAAGCCCAGCCCGACCCGCACGTCGCCCACCAAAGAACGCTGTCGTGATCCTGCTCGACAGCCTCAACCGCCATATGCTGGGCGCGTACGGCGGGCGCGAGTTCGCGACGCCGAACCTCGACCGGCTGGCGGCGCGCTCGGTGCGCTTCACGCGTCACTTCACCGGCTCGCTGCCCTGCATGCCGGCCCGGCACGACATCCTCTGCGGCGCGCTCGACTTCCTCTGGAAGCCCTGGGGCTCGATCGAGCTCTGGGAGGACGCCATCACCCGCCAGCTGCACGACGCCGGCGTCGCCACCCAGCTGATCAGCGACCATCCGCACCTGTTCGAGGTCGGCGGCGAGAACTACCACGTCGACTTCACGGCCTGGGACTACCTCAGCGCGGCCACGAGGGCGACCCCTGGAAGCACGCGGCCGGACCCGAGCTGGATCGGCTCGCCGAAGTTCTTCGAGCGGCCGATGGCCTACGACAACTCCCGCGGCTGGTTCCGCGGCGAGGCCGATTTTCCCGGCCCGCGCACCATGCAGGCCGCCGCCCGCTGGCTGGACGACAACGCCGGCCGCCACGACCGCTTCTTCCTGTTCGTCGACGAGTTCGATCCGCACGAGCCGTTCGACACGCCGGAGCCGTACCTTTCCATGTACGACCCCGACTGGTCGGAGCCGCACCTGATCTGGCCGCCCTACGTCGACGGCGGCGTCGCCCGCGGCGTCCTGACCGAGCGCCAGGCCCGCCAGATCCGCGCGCTGTACGGCGGCAAGCTGACCATGATCGACCACTGGCTCGGCCGCGTGCTCGACGGCCTCGACCAGCACAGGCTCTGGGACGATACGCTGGTTATTCTGTGTACCGACCATGGCCACTATCTGGGCGAGAAGGACATCTGGGGCAAGCCGCCGGTCCCGATCTACGAGCCGATCGGGCATATCCCGCTGATGGTCGCCGCGCCCGGCGTGGCCGCCGGCGCCTGCGAGGCGCTGACCACCAGTGTCGACATCTTCGCCACGCTCGCCGACCTGTTCGGCGTTGCGGGCGGCGTGCGGCAGAGGACCCATGGCGTCTCGCTGCTGCCGCTGCTGACGGGCGAGGCGCGCCGGGTGCGCGACTGGCTCCTGACCGGCGTCTGGGGTCGCGAAGTGCATCTGATCGACGAGCGTCGCAAATACGCCCGCGCGCCGGCCGGCGCCAACGCGCCGCTGGACATGTACTCGAACCGCTGGTCGACCATGCCGACGCACGTGATGAGCCGCGAAGAGGCCATGCCGCTGCCCGACCAGCGCGCCGCGCTCGGCCGCATGCCGGGGTCTGGCGTGCCGGTGATCCATCAGCGCTGGGACGAAAGCGATCCCGTGCCGTTCTGGGCGGGCCGGCGGTTTTCCGGCAACCACCTCTACGACCTCGCCGGAGATCCCGACGAAGAGCGCAACCTAGCCGGCCAGCCGATCGAGGCGGACTACCGCGACAAGCTTCGCGCCGCGCTGGAAGCGGTCGAGGCGCCGCAGGGCCAGTTCGAGCGGCTGGGGTTGGGGTAGGGTAAGCGGACCCTTCGGAACGCCGCGCAGCGGCAAGGCTGTATGGGACCGCCAAGGGCGCAAAGAGCGCCAAGGGGCCGAGGGACGTGCTGGCGCACCGCCCACCCGCCGCCTCTTGGCGTCCTTGGCGATCTTGGCGGTAAAATTCCGAGATTCTGCGCAGGAGGCGGCGCCGGAAAAAACCTGGGTCCCCGCGTTCGCGGGGATGAGCGGATGTTGGAGGTGCCGCCGGTCCCTCCCCGATTCAACGAAATCGCAACCTGCCTTAGTACACCACCACAGAGCGGATGCTCTGGCCGTTGTGCATGAGGTCGAAGGCCTCGTTGATGCGCTCGAGCGGCAGCGTGTGGGTGATCATCGGATCGATCTCGATCTTGCCGGCCATATACCAGTCGACGATCTTCGGCACATCGGTGCGGCCACGCGCGCCACCGAACGCGGTGCCGCGCCAGACCCGGCCGGTGACCAGCTGGAACGGGCGGGTGGCGATCTCTGCCCCGGCCGGCGCGACGCCGATGATGATGCTCTCGCCCCAGCCGCGGTGGCAGGCCTCGAGCGCCTGGCGCATCACCGTTACGTTGCCGGTCGCATCGAAGGTGTAGTCGGCGCCGCCGCCGGTGAGCTCGACCAGGTGCGCGACCAGGTCGCCGGACACGCCGTTCGGGTCGACGAAGTGGGTCATGCCGAACCGCTCGCCCCACCCTTTTCGCTCCGGGTTCAGATCGACGCCGACGATCATGTCGGCGCCGGCGAGCCTCAAGCCCTGCACGACGTTCAGCCCGATGCCCCCGAGGCCGAACACGATCGCCTTCGCGCCTGGCGTGACCTTGGCCGTGTTGATGACGGCGCCGACGCCGGTCGTGACCCCACAGCCGATGTAGCAGATCTTGTCGAACGGCGCGTCGGAGCGGACCTTGGCGACCGCGATCTCGGGCAGGACGGTGAAGTTCGAGAACGTCGAACAGCCCATGTAGTGGTGCACGCTCGCGCCCTTGTACGAGAAGCGCGAGGTCCCGTCGGGCATGACCCCCTTGCCTTGAGTGGCGCGAATAGCCGTACACAGATTGGTTTTGCGCGACAGGCAGGACGGGCACTGCCGGCACTCCGGCGTGTAGAGCGGGATCACGTGGTCGCCGGGCGCGACCGTCGTGACGCCGGCGCCGACCTCGACCACCACTCCGGCGCCCTCGTGGCCGAGGATAGAGGGGAACAGACCCTCCGAGTCCTGACCCGACAGCGTGTAGTCGTCGGTGTGGCAGATGCCGGTCGCCTTGACCTCGACCAGCACCTCGCCGGCGCGTGGGCCTTCGAGGTCGAGCTCGACGATCTCGAGCGGCTGTTTGGCCGCAAACGCGACGGCCGCGCGGGTCTTCATGGCGCCCCCGCCTATTCGGCGGCCACCAGCTCGACCTTGGCGCGGTCCTTGAAGTTGATTGCCTGCAGGTATCTGATGCCTTCCTCGGCGATGTCGTCGCCGGGCATGCGCTCGCCCTCGGCCCTAAGCTCATCCATGTCGACGTAGGTTGCGTAGAACCCGCGCGTGCGTTCAGTGATCAGGCCGGAGTTGAGCAGCGTCTTGATCAGTACCCGGAATATATTGGTTTCCCCACGGAAGCGCCGGTTCGGGTCTTCCTTGTCGCGCTGCTCGCGGCGCTTGACGATATCGGCGATCACGCGCTCGGGGTCGAGGCCGAACTGCTGGTAGATGCTCGCCTGTTGCGGTCGGCGATCCGCGATCGAACAGCAGCGACTGGGCGCAGTGGGCGGCCCAGTCCTCGACGGTGTTGCGCTCGGGCTCGGTCAGCTCCGGCACGGTGCGGTCGGCCCAGATCTTGCCGAACTTGTGGTGGAAGGCCTCGTCGGTCATCACCAGCTGGAAGAGGCGCTTGGCCAGCGGGTCGCGGTTGTTCTTGTAGCCGTTGGCGAAGGCGCCCATGGCGAGGCCCTCGACCAGCATCTGCATGCCGATGATCTTCTTGTAGACCTCCGGCGCCTCGATGATCTCGACCAGGAGGCGCTTGAGCGCGGCGCCGCACTCGACGGGGCGGCCCCAGCGCGCCTTGATGTATTTGGCGAAGGCGGTGACGTGCCGGGCCTCTTCGCGGGTCTGGTTGGCGGCGTATTCCTGCGCGCCCTGGTCCCACAGGACGTGGCAGAGCGAGGCGGAGAGATTCAGCGCCCCCTGTTCGCCGTGCAGGATCGAGGAGAAGTTGCGCAGCTGCATCTGGTTGATGAAGCGGACCTTCTCCTTCGGATCGAGCGTCTCGGCGACGTAGGGCAGGCTGAGCATGGGATTCATCTCAACCGGCGTCATCGGCTCGTTTTCGATGTCGAACGGCGTGTCGAAGTCGATGTACCGCTTGTCGAGCGGGTCCCAGAAGTGATCGTGGGTCGCCGAGATGATCTTGTCGAAGGCGGTCGAGCGGGCGTTGTAGCGGTCGAGCTCGAGCATGGACTCGAAGTCGTCCGGCGCCACCGCGCCATACATCTTGTCCTTGGTGATGTTGCCGTCGGCCATCGGGAGCGCTCCTTCGTCGGTCGCTGAAAGATGGCCGAGCGGCCCTCCTTCCGCAAGTCGCAAGTGAACAGCGTTCAGGCGACGCGGGCGTCGGCGAGGATGAGGTCGGCGGCCTTCTCGGCGATCATCGTCGTCGGCGCATTGGTGTTGCCGGAGGTGATCGTCGGCATGACCGATGCGTCTGCGACGCGCAGACCCCGGACGCCGCGGACCTTGAGCGATCCGTCGACGACGGCGTCATCGTCGACGCCCATCCGGCAGGTTCCCACCGGATGGAAGATGGTGGTCGAGATGCGCCCGATGGCGGCGAGCAACGCGGCGGGATCGGTGATCTCGGCGCCAGGCCGGAACTCCTCCGGCGCGTAGGCCGCGAACGCCGGCGCAGCGCAGATGCGGCGGGTGAGAGCGACCGCCTCCAGCGCCACCTCCTGGTCCGCCGGGTCGGCGAGGTAGTTGGGGCGGATTGCGGGCGCGGCAGTGGGATCGGGACTCAGCAGCGCCACCTCGCCGCGGCTGCGCGGGCGGATGTTGCAGACCGAAGCGGTCAGCGCGTCGAAGCGGTGCAGGGGCTCGCCGAACGCATCCAGGCTCAGCGGCTGCACGTGGTATTCGAGGTTCGGGGTCGCGTGGCGGTCGGACGAATAGCCGAACATGCCGAGCTGGCTGGGCGCCATCGACATCGGCCCGGTGCGAAAGAGACCGTATTCCGCCGCGATCATCGCCTGGCCGAGCAGCGTGCCGGCCCGGCTGTTCAGCGTGCCGCCCTTGACCTTGAACACCGTGCGGATCTGCAGGTGGTCCTGCAAGTTCGCCCCGACGGCCGGCGCGTCGCGCTCGACCGGGATGCCGAAGCGCTGGAGGAGCGAACCCGGCCCGACGCCGCTGAGCTGCAGAATATGCGGCGAGCCGATGGCGCCGGCGGCCAGGATCACCTCGCCGCGGGCGGCGGCCGCCGCCGCGCCCCGCCAGGCCCGCAGCCGCACGCCGCTGGCGCGCCCGTCCTCGATCTCGATCCGCTCGACCTGCGCGCCGGTCACCACCATCAGGTTCGGCCGGCGCCTCACGGGCCTGAGGAACCCGCGCGCGGCGTTCCAGCGGAAGCCCCGGTGCTGGTTCACCTCGAACAAGGCGCTGCCGAAGTTGTCACCACCGTTGAAATCCTCCGTGTACGGTATGCCGCACTCCGCCGCGGCGGCGCGGAAGGCCTCGAGGATCGGCCAGCTCAGCCGCTGGCGCGCGACCTTCAACGGCCCGCCGGCGCCGTGCATGTCGCATGCGCCGCCGAAGTGGTCCTCGGACTTGAGGAAATAGGGCAGGACATCGCTCCAACCCCAGCCGGTCAGCCCGAGCTGGCGCCAGTGGTCGTAGTCGGCCGCCTGGCCGCGCATGTAGATCATTCCGTTGATTGACGAACATCCGCCGAGCAGCTTCCCGCGCGGGTATTTCAGCGCTCGGCCGCCAAGCGCCGGCTCCTCTTCCGTCGAGAAGCACCAGTCGGTACGCGGCTTTCCCTGGGTGTAGAGATAGCCGATCGGCACGTGCACCCAGAACAGCCGATCGTGCCCGCCGGCTTCCAGCAGCAAGACGCGGTTGCGCGGATCGGCGCTCAGCCGGTTCGCCAGCACGCACCCCGCCGTGCCCGCGCCGACGACGATGAAGTCGAAGAGGCCGATGGAGTTCGTCAGCGTCATCTGGGTTTAGGCGAGCTCGCGCCCAGCGAACGGGTTCTCGATCGTCATCTGCTCATCGAACTCCCGACCGTGCTGCAGATCTTCGGAGTAGAGAACCTCGCACTTGGCCTGCAAGGCGGCCGCGACAATGGCCGCGTCATAGATGCCGTAGCCATGTGCTCGCGCGATCTGAATCGCCAGCGCTTGAACCTCGTCGGTCAACGGCAAAGGGGGGCCGCACAGACGTCGGATCGCGGCGAGTCCCTTCGCTACGTCCGGCCAGTCTAATCGGAGCTTGCGGCGCGTGACGGCCACGAACTCGTTGATCACCTGGACGTTTACCGTCCCGCCGCTCGCGAGCAGCCTCTCGGCAACCTCGGCCCGAGGGTCACTTGCTTCGAGCGTGTAGATCAAAATGTTGGTGTCGAAGAACGCCCTAGCGCTCATTCGCCTCGTCTCGGTCGAAGTGGAAACCTTCGGGGAACGGGCGCCGCAATGCCCTGATCGCGGCGAGAGCGTCCTCGCGAGTGATCGCTCGGGCAATCTCGAAGCGGCCCCGATCGGCGACGCGGACCTCGACCTCGTCGCCTTGTTTGAGCGCGAGCGCTTTCACCACCGCTTTGGGCAACCGGATCGCGAGGCTGTTGCCCCACTTGGAAACCTGCATTTCGCACCTCGTGATATACGTTGCAAAATGTATATCACGTCTGGTCGCATGTCGCCACATGCGGCAGAGGCCGGTAGCGCCCTATGGTTTCTGACGCCAAATACGTGGATAAGTGGCGTGAGCTACTTTGACGCCAAATCTGGAGACAGGCCATGAATGCCTGGAAAGGGCGGGTTACGGAGTCAGGGCGCGTGAGCCTGCCCGCGGCTATGCGACGAGCAGTCGGGCTAGACCACGGCGGCGATGTGGTCTTCGAGCTCGACGGGCGTGACATTCGCATCCGAACCGTTGACGAGGTGGTTGCACGCGCGCAGGCCCTGTCCCGCCGGCTGCTCGGGGACAACCCGGACGATGACACGCGCGGCTTCATCGCCGAGCGCCGCCGCGAGGCCAAGCGCGAGCCGTGAGCGCGGTTCTCGACGCTTCCGCGGTGATCGCCCTCTTGCGCGGCGAGCCGGGCGCGGCGCGGGTTCAAGCCGAGATCGACGACGCTTCGATATGCACGGTCAACCTCGCTGAAGTTGCGGGCCATTACGCGCGCTACGGCGCGAGCCGCGACGACGTGCACGCCTTGTTGGACCCGCTCCCATTCACGCGCGTGGCCTTCGACGACGAGTTGGCGTTCGTGGCCGGGCTGATGCTTCCGATGACCCAGCGCACGGGACTCTCGTTGGGCGATCGAGCCTGTCTGGCGCTGGCCGGCCGCATGGGCGCGCCAGCCCTCACCACGAACCGTATCTGGGCGAGCGTCGCCAGCGACCTCGGCGTCCGCGTCGAGTTGCTGCGCTGAACCTCTAGGCCGCGATCAGGTGCTTCGGCCGCCTGAGGTCGGGGCTGAGGCCCTCGCCCATCAGGTCGATGAAGTTCTCGCGGTAGAAGCGGTCGACCGCGGCCTTCGGCGTTCCTTCGAGCGCGTCGTTGAAGCGCTTGAGCGGATTGCGGCCGCCTTCCACGTGCGGGAAGTCGGAGGAGAAGAGGCAGATTTCCGGGCCCGAGTTGGCGATGATCCAGCCGGTCTGCTCGTGCGGATAGGGGGTCGCGCGCACCTGCCGGCGCACGATCTCGCTCGGCGGGGCCGAGAGCCGGTGCAGGCGCTCCTCGTTCTTGAAGAAGGCGGCGTGGGCGGAGTCCATGAACCGCATCCAGCTCGGGAGCCACGACGCCCCAAGCTCGATCGCGCCGAACTTCAGCTTCGGGAACCGGTCCATCACACCGTCGATGATCAGGCAGGCCAGCGTCTGCATGACCGAGTTGGGGATCGGCATGAAGGAAACGGAGGTGAAGTTCTCCTCCCCGCCATGGAAGTCCTTCACCCGCGGCATGCCGTTCTCGAAGTAGGCGGGGTTGAGCTTCTCCTCGCCGCCGACGTGGAACAGGATCGGCAAGCCGGCTTCTTGCGCCTGCGCCCACACCGCGTCGAAGGCGATGTGGCTGGGTGAATGGCCCTTGGGGCAGCGCGAGGCGATGAGGATCGCCTTGGCCCCGAGCGCGATCGCCTCCCTGGTGGCCGCGCCGGCGCGCTCGAAGTCCATCAGCGGCACGTAGCCGGTGGCGAGCAGGCGGCGATCGACCGCGCAGAAGTCGGTCATCATGCGGTTGTGGGCGGTGGCGGCGGCGTAGGCCAGCTCGACGTCGTCGCCGTATTCGAGCTGGAAGTTGCCGAGGCAGAAGGTGGTGAAGACGAGCTGGCTCGCGAAACCCAGGTAGTCGATCGCCTTCGGCCGGTCCTCGCGCACGAAGGCGCCCAACGCCGCCTGGTTCTTGCGCAGCAGGATGTTCTCCTCGGCGCCGGCGCGGAAGTCCGGATCCTGGTGCTGGCGCCGCGCGGCCTCGGCCCAGCCGGGCTTGCCAAGCTTGTGCCTGTAGATCGGCAGCGCGTGGTAGCGCGCCAGCGTCTTGGCGTCGAAGTAAGGGTCCAGACAGTCCGGCAACTCCATGAGGTGGGAATCGGCGTCGTGGACGATCTGGTCCTGCACGTAGGCCATCGGCGGCCTCCCTGTGGGTGTCTTGCTCTTCCGGGCCGTGAGGATACGGCCAGGCCGGCCGCCCTTTCAACCAGCGTAGACGAAGCGGCTCTCCAGGCTAGGCCCGCTCGCCGTCGGCGCCGCGGCGGCCTTCAGGCCCGACGCGGGCGCAAGCGTCAGCGGCACGCCGTCCGGCCCGCGCACCTGGGCGACGAAGCCTGCGCCGTCGCGTTCGAGCCGCACCTCGACGTCGCCGAGGCGGGTGGGCACGACGCCATCCGCATGCTCGAGCCCCGCCAGGTCCGGCCTGACGATGATCTCGGCAAAGCCCGGCTTGGCCGGCGCCACGCCCAGCATCCGTCGCGACAGCTGATGGGTGGGCGAGGCGGAAAAGCCATGGCAGAGGCTGGCGGTCGGCGCGAAGCTTTCCCACAGCGTCGTCGCCCCCTTGTCCAACATCGGCCCGAAGCGCTCGCGCATGAGCCGAAGCGCATCGGCGAACCGGCCCTGGCCGCCGAGCGCCTCATAGACGAAGTGGGAATAGAACGTGTTGGCCAGCACAACGCCCTCCTCGGGGTCGAGGGTCTCGCCCTTGGGCGCGATCGGCGGGCCGGCGGTGAACGTCAGTCGGCGGGAATCGGTGATGCGGTCGAGCGCGCGCGCCAGCCGCTGGCCATCGGCCTCGCCCCAGAGCGCGATCGCCGCGTTGGCGTGCTGGGAGGTGCGCAGATCCTGGGCGCCGGTGACCGGATCGACGATGTCGACGTAGACGCCCCGCCGCGCGTCCCAGTGGCGGACCTCGAGCGCATCGCCGATTGCGCGGGCGCGGGCGCGGAGCCGCTCCGCCTCGCGCGCCCAGCCCAGCGCCAGCGCCAGGCGCGCCGCGACGCGGAAGGCGCCCGCCAGCTGGGCGTTCAGCGCGCCCGCCTCGCCTTCGCGGCCGACGCCGGACCAGTCCATGAAGTGCCAATAGGGCAGGTCGGCGACGAGGCCGTTGGCGTCGATGAGCCGCTCGAACCAGGCGAGCGCCTTTAGAATGGACGGGAAAACCGCCTCGATCGTGTCGAGGTCGCCGGTCAGGTCGAGGTGATCGCCGGCGCAGAGGATCCACTGCAGCGTCCAGTCTGGGATCAGCAGCCCGTTCACCCGATGGTCGCCGGGCGCGAACATCTGGGTCAGGCCGTCCGGACGCTGGCTTTCGGCGGCCTGGGCGAGGAACTTGGCGGTCAGGGGCGCGACGCACGGGCCGAACGCGGCATGGCCGACCAGGTTCTCCACCGTCACGTCGCCTAGCCACTGGCGCTGCTCGCGGCTGGGACAGTCCTCCCAGGCGTCGTGCATGCATTGGCGAAGCGTGTAGGCGCCGGTGGCCCAGAGCCGGGTCAGGAAGTCGTCGGAGCAGCTGAAGCGCCCGCGCGCGTCGACCGGGTAGTTCACCAGGTTGGCGCCGAACCCCTTGATGGCCAGGCCCTCGGGCGCGTTGCGGACCACCAGCTGCACCCAGCGGATCGCGCACCATTCGAACCGCTCGAACCGCTGCACGCCGGCCTTGGCGCGGTAGCGGCAGAGGTGGGCGTCCTCGCCGAGCCAGGGCTTGGGCTTGATGCGCGCATCGGGCGGCGGGCCGCCGGCGTCCCACTCGCCGGGCAGGCTCTCGGCGCAGGCGATCTCGACGATCTCGCCGCCGCGAGCGTCGAGCTCGATGAACGGGCGGCCGGTCATGATGCGGCCGAAGTCGAGCAGGATGGCGACGTCGCGGCCGGGCTCGGTGCGCACGAGCGTCCGCGCGCCTTCGAGCTTGGTGAGGTCGTCGGCGCGGGCGACCGCGTTCGCCGGCGGCTCGATCAGCGGCTCATCGTAGGCGCGCCGATGGAAGACGAGGTCGGGATCGGGATAGAGACCTTTGATCCACACCACGCGCTTGGCGGGCTCGAGCCGCTCCTCCAGCATCGGGATGCCGCGCGGGACCAGGGTCGGGAACGGACGCGTCTGCATGCCGCCATAGGCCGCTTCCGCCCCCCCGCCGCCGAAGACCAGCGGCCGCGCCTCGTCCCAGGCGGAATCGTCGAAGTCGGCGCCGCGCCAGCCTTCGAGCAGACGGCCAGCGTCCAGGTCCTCGATGAAGCCCAGCGAATGGTTCGACTGCGGAACATCCTCAGTCCACGCGGTCGACTGGATGCAGCGCCAGCCGCCGTCGGTGGACAGGGAAACACCGTCCGCGGCGCCGGCGACCCAGAGCCCGCCGTCGCCGAACACCGGCTGCCACATGCCCTTGACCGTCTCGTAGAAGGCGGTGTCGGTCCCATAGGTGTGCACGAGCACCGCGAGGACGTTGGCCCCGGCGACGAGGTGAGGCGCTAGGTCGTACTCGTCATAACGCTGGAAGAGCGGGGTGCAGCGGACCGGGCCGCGTCCGACCGGCGCGGCGTTGACGTAGAGCACGTAGCGCCCGTCGACGGTGATCGAGATCGGCGCGGCCGCGGGCGCGGGCCGGCAACTCGACCCGCTTGCGGAAGAAGAACCAGCGGTTCTTCTCGAACGGCCGGCCGCCGCCGCCGAGATAGACCCGCCGGCCGCCGGTCGGGTCGATTTCCTGCTTCGGAGTCCAGACGAACGGCGGCCGCAAGTGTGTGGTCATGGCTCCCTTTCGGCCGCGCAAAGCCGGGTCGGCGCGTTGGACAGATGATCGAATTTGATCTTCTATGAGCAACCATGCTCGATGAGGCCAGATCAAGCGCCAAGTCCGATGTCGCGGACGTGGCCGACCTTGGCGCGCTGAGGACCGCCTACGAACGCGACGGCTTCGTCACCGTCGAGGGCCTGCTCAGCGCCGACGAGGTGGAGGCTCTGCGCGCCGAGATCGTGGCGATCGCGCTGGGCGAGCGAGGCGAGATCGCCGGCGCCGAACCTCGCGATGGCCGCTCGGACGAGGCGCTGGTCGGCGAGATCCTCGCCATCCACATGCCGCACAAGATCTCGCCGCTGGTGCGGGCGACGATGGCGCACCCGCGCATCGTCCCGATCCTGAAGAGCCTGATCAGCCCGAACGTGAAGGCCATGCAGACCATGGTGTTCGTCAAGCGGCCGGGAAAGCCCGGTCAGGCCTGGCACCAGGACGAGCACTACATCCCGACCCGCGACCGCTCGCTCTGCGGCGCCTGGATCGCGCTCGACGACGCGGTGATCGAGAACGGCTGCATGTGGATGCACCCGGGCTCGCAGGCGCCCGGCGTGCTCTATCCGATCAAGCCGCACGGCGACGACCGCTTCGACGGCGCCGAGGAAGCCTGGGGTCACGGCTATGATCGCGAGGGCGGCGCGGCGGTCGAGGTGAAGGCCGGCGGGGTCGCTTTCTTCAACGGCTACGTGCTGCACCGCTCGCTGCCCAACCGGGCGAAGGCAGGGTTCCGGCGCGCGCTCGTCACCCACTACATGTCGGCGGAGTCGATGCTGCCGTGGACGCTGGGCGGGACGAAGGCGCGGCCCGACGTGCGCGACATCGTCATGATCGCCGGCGAGGACCCCTATGCCTGGCGCGGGATCGAGGAGATCACCAAGCCCTGGGTCCGCCCAGACAACGCCGAGCGCCAGCGGCAGATCCTGGCGCAGATGGCGGCGGGTCGTCCGCAACCGCCGGCGGATTGATCCTGCAAATCATCGTCATGGCCCGACTCGTTCGGGCCACCCATGATCACCGCGCAACGTGAGTGTTCATGGGTCCCCCGCACTCCGCTTCGCTACAGCGGGGGATGACGGAAGTTGGTGGGGCGTGGCCTAACCCGCGCGCTGGTAGACCGTCTTCGTAGCCGTGAAGAACTCCCGCGCCGAGCGGCCTTGTTCGCGGGCGCCGTAGCTGGAGGCTTTCATGCCGCCGAAGGGCGCATGGTAGTCGACGCCGGCGGTCGGGAGGTTGACCATGACCATCCCCACCCGCGCGCTCCGCTTGAAGTGCTCGGCGTATTTCAGCGAGGTGGTGCAGATGCCGGCGCAAAGGCCGAAGCGCACGTCGTTGAGGACGGCGAGCGCCTGGTCGTAGCCGGAGACGCGGATCAGGCCCGCAACCGGCCCGAACACTTCCTCGCGCGCCACCAGGTCGCCCGGCCCTACATGGTCGAACAGCACCGGATCGACGAAGCAGGCCGGCGCCTCGGCGCGGCCGGAGACGACGGCTTGCCGCCCGGCGCGACGCATCGCCTCGACGCCGGCGAGGACGGCCGCCTTCTGCTTCGCAGACACCAGCGGCCCAATCTCGGTCGCCTTGTCGGCCGGGTCGCCCACCTTGAGCCGGGCGACCCGCGCCTGCACCCGTTCGATGAGCACGTCGGCAACGCTCTCCTCGACGATCACCCGCGACGTCGCCGTGCAGCGCTGGCCGGCGGCGAAGAAGGCGCCGTTCACCAGGGTCTCGGTCGCCAGATCGAGGTCGGCGTCGGCCAGGACGACGAGCCCGTTCACCCCGCCCATCTCCGTCTGCACGCGGGCGCCGCGGGTGGCGGCGGCGATGCGAACGCCGCGGCCCGTCGCCTCCGAGCCGGTGAAGGAGATCGCGTCGATCTCCGCCGCCTCGACCAGCGCCGCGCCGGTCGCGGCGGCGCCTGGGACCAGGTTGACCGCGCCCGCCGGCAGCCCGGCGGCGGCGATGACGCGCATGAGGGCCGCGCCGGTCGCCGTCGCATGCTCCGACGGCTTCCAGACCACGGCGTTGCCGAAGGCGATCGCCGGCGCGATCTTCCACGCCGGAATGGCGATCGGGAAGTTCCAGGGCGTGATCGCGCCCACCACGCCGACCGGCTCGTAGGCCACCTCGACGGTCACGCCCGGCCGAACGGAGTCGAAGCGCTCGCCGACGACCCGCAACGCCTCGCCGGCGAAGAAGCGGAAGAGTCTCGATGCCCGCATCACCTCGCCCGCGGCGTCGGTGATCGTCTTGCCCGTCTCGCGGGCGATCAGCGCCGCGAGCGCGCCGGCCTCCGCGGCCAGGGCGGCGCCGATCCGGTCGAGGGCGTCGGCGCGCGCCTCGATGGGCGCGAGCCCAGGCAGCGCCGCGCGCGCGGCTTCTGCGGCCTCGGCGACCAGAGCGGCGCCGCTCTCCGGCAGGCGGGTGACGACCTCGGCCGGATCGGCCGGATTGCACTGCTCGAGCGCCAGCGCGGCGTCTCGCGGCGTCCCGTCGATGATGGCGGTGATGTCGAGCGGCATGGGCCGCGGCACTTTGGGCTGCAGGGACCGCGATTTCAACGCCATGATCGTTGCTGATCGCGGCTGATCGGTGTTGACCCGGTAATGTTTCACCGCTCAAAGCTCGGCCATCGTCTCTCGAGTCAGCCAGCGTACGCCCGCAATGAGCCTCCCGACGCGCGACCTGACCACCAAGGCGGGCCGGAGGCTCACGTTCACGGCCCTGGGCTTTGGAACGGCGCCGATCGGCAACATGCGCAGGGTGATGAGCGACGCCGAGGCCGAGGCGACGGTCGCCAGCGCCTGGGAGCGCGGCGGCCGCTACTTCGACACCGCCCCGCTCTACGGCCACGGCCTGGCCGAGCGCCGCACCGGCGCCGTTCTTCGCGACAAACCGCGCGACGCCTTCCTGCTGTCGACCAAGGTCGGCCGGCTACTCGAGCCCTGCGCGCCGGGCGAGGAAGCGAGCGGCATCTATGAGGGCGTGCCGCCGTTCAGGGTGCGGTTCGACTACTCCTATGACGGCGTGATGCGCTCGTACGAGGAGAGCCTCGCCCGACTCGGCCTGGGCCGCGTCGACATCCTCTATGTCCACGACATCGACGCCATGACCCACGGCTCGCCAGAGGCGGCCGAGGCGCGCACCCGCGAGCTGATCGACCAGGGCGGCTGGCGGGCGCTGGACGAGCTGCGCGCGGCCGGCGACGTGGCCGCGATCGGAGCCGGCGTCAACGCGTGGGAGCCGTGCATGCGCCTGCTGGAGCTGGCCGACCCCGACATCTTCCTGCTCGCCGGACGCTACACCCTGCTCGAGCAGGACGCGCTGATCAGCCTCTTGCCGACTTGCGCCGCCAAGGGGATCGGCGTGGTGGTCGGCGGCCCGTTCAACAGTGGCCTCTTGGCGACCGGCGCCGCGCCCGGGGCCGTGTACAACTACGCGCCAGCGCCGCGCGAGGTGCTAGAGCGCACCGACCTGATCGAAGCCGTCTGCGCGACGCACGGTGTTCGTCTGGCGCAGGCCGCCCTGCAGTTCCCGCTCGGCCATCCCTCGGTTGTCTGCGTCATTCCCGGCGGCCAGACGCCCGCCGAGGTGTTCGACAACGCAGACTTGCTGCGCGCGCCGATCCCGGACACGCTGTGGCGCGACCTGAAGCGCGCGGGGCTGATGAGCCTGGATGCGCCGACGCCGATAGAGGCCTAGAGCCCATGCTGAAGGGGATCGACCCGGTCCTGGGGCCGAAGCTGCTCGCGATCCTGCGCGCCATGGGCCACGGCGACGAGATCGTGATCGCTGACGCGAACTTTCCCGCCGCCGCCAACGCGAGGCGGCTCGTGCGCGCCGACGGGATCGACGCGGTGCGCCTGGCGGGGGCCATCGCCGCGCTGATGCCGCTGGACGACTTCGTCCCGGCCGCCGCCTTCCGCATGGCGGTCGTCGATGCGCCGAACGAGGTTCCCGCCATCGCGAACGACTTTGCGCGCGCGCTTGAAGCGAACGGCTACGCCGGACCCATCGAGGCGATAGAGCGCCATGCCTTCTACGTCAGGGCGCGCGAGGCGTTCGCAATCGTGGCCAGCGGCGAGACCCGCCTGTACGGCAACCTGATCCTGAAGAAGGGCGTGGTGCGGCCGGAGCCTTGAGCATGCAAGTCGACGCCCACCAGCACTTCTGGCGCCTGTCGCGCGGGGACTACGGTTGGCTGACGCCCGAGCTTGCGCCTATCCACCGCGACTTCGGACCCGCCGCCCTTCGCCCGCTAACCCGGGCGGCGGGCGTCGAGCGCACGGTGCTGGTGCAGGCGGCGCCAACGGAGGCGGAGACCGATTTCCTGCTCGAGCTCGCCGAAGAGGAGCCACTCGTGGCCGGCGTGGTCGGTTGGGTCGACTTCGAGGCGCCGGACGCCGCCCATCGGATCGCGGCGCTCGCCGCGCGCCCGAACCTCGTGGGCCTAAGGCCGATGATTCAGGACATGGCCGACGACCGCTGGATGCTGCGCGAGGACATCGCGCCCGGCGCTGCAGGCCATGGCCGAAGAGGGCCTGACGTTCGATGCGCTGGTCTTTCCGCGCCACCTGCCGACCTTAAGCGAATTCGCGCACCGCTATCCCGGCCTCGACATCGTCATCGACCATGCGGCCAAACCGGACATTGCCGCCGGGGCGCTCGACAGCTGGGCGCGCGACATCGGCGCGATCGCCGCCGAGACCCGGCTGGTGTGCAAGCTTTCCGGACTGATCACCGAGGCCGGCCCCGGCTGGTCGGCCGAGCAGCTGAGGCCCTATGTCGAGGTTCTGCTGGAGGCGTTCGGCGCCGACCGGCTGATGTGGGGATCGGACTGGCCGGTGGTGAACCTGGCCGGCTCCTACGCGAGCTGGCGGACCGCCGCGGAGACGCTGCTGGCCGGTCGCTCGGATGACGAGCGGGCCGCGATCTTCGGCCAGACCGCCAGCGTGTTCTACGGGCTGGATCGCGCATGAACGTCGCCGATATTCTGCCGACGGATGGTTTCTCCGGGACGCTGGTTGGACGGAGCTGGGTCTCAAGCCCGGTCGCCGGCCCGAGAACGGTCGTCGTCCGCGAAGACGGGCTGTTCGACCTCTCGCGCCTCGCCCCGACGCTGAGCGATCTCTTCGACCTGCCCGACCCAGCGGCGAGCGTCGCCGCCCACTCTGGCGAGCGCCTGTGCTCTCTCGAGACGGCGCTGACTGCGTCGGTCGCCGCTCCGGCGGAGGACTTTCGGCTGCTCGCGCCCTGCGATCTGCAAGCGCTGAAGGCGGCGGGCGTCACATTCGCGGCCAGCCTCGTCGAGCGGGTCATCGAGGAGCGGGCGAAGGGCGACCCGGCGGCCGCAGCCAAGGTGCGCGATGAGCTCCGCGGGCTGCTCGGCGACATCCGCGGGCTCAAGCCGGGATCGCCCGAGGCCGCGCAGGCGAAGACGCTGCTGCAGCGGGAGGGGCTTTGGTCCCAGTACCTCGAGGTCGGAATCGGGCCGGACGCGGAGGTTTTCACCAAGGCCCAGCCGCTGTCGGCCGTCGGCTTCGGCGCCCAGATCGGGCTGCACCCCAAGTCGGTGTGGAACAACCCGGAGCCCGAGATCGTGCTCGCCTGCTCTTCGCGCGGCGCAATCGTCGGCGCGAGCCTCGGCAACGACGTCAACCTGCGCGACTTCGAGGGGCGAAGCGCGCTCCTGCTCTCGAAAGCCAAGGACAACAACGCCTCATGCGCGATCGGGCCGTTCGTGCGGCTGTTCGACTCAAGCTTCGGCCTCGATGACGTCCGCGCCGCGGAACTTTCGCTCGTGGTCGAGGGCGAGGACAACTTCCGCCTCGAGGGTCGAAGCTCGATGGCGGAGATCAGCCGCGATCCGGCCGACCTCGTCGCCCAGACGCTGAACGAGAGCCATCAATATCCCGACGGGCTGATGCTGTTCCTGGGCACGCTGTTCGCCCCCACCCAGGATCGCGATGCGGCCGGCGAGGGCTTCACGCACAAGCGCGGTGACCACGTCACGATCAGTTCGCCGAAGCTGGGGGCCCTGATCAATCGCGTCACCACGTCCGATACTGCGCCGCCGTGGACGTTCGGCCTGCGCGACCTGATGCGCTCGCTCGCGGCAAGGAATTTGATCTAGGCGCCCGCTCATCCCGCGGCTGCGAAGACCAAAGCGCACAAGCGAGTTTAACCGCGGATCGAGCGCCGACCGCGACGCCCTAGGGGCGCGCCTAGTAGACCATCGCCGACCACAGCGCGCGGACGCCGCGGCGGACGGGGTCGGTGTCCTTCCTGAGGTCGTGCCGCGCGCGGAAGGCGAGGCCGGTCAGGTCGCCGTTGCGCCAGGCGACCGTGGCTTCGCAATACAGCGCCTCGCGGACGATCAGGAGGCCGACCGCGCCGGGCAGGTCGATGCTGCGTGGAACGTTGACCCGCGCGCCACGCGACGACAGGTTCCGGATGACGCAGTCGATGCTCATCTGACAATCGCCGACGATCAGCTTGCCTGACATCAGCGAGCGGGCGCGGAGGTCGACGCGCCGGGCGAGACCCGTGCGGCGCTCGGCGCCACCGTACTTGGCGGGACTTAAGTGGCCGAGGTCGATTGCGCGGCGACCGAGGCTGGGCGGGGCGAGCAGCGTCATGCGACCATTGTCTCCATCCATGGTTGACCGACCACTAACCGCAAAGACTGTGCCGGGCGCGCCCTAGGAGTCCGAAAACCGCGAGACTTAAGCCGCCCTTGCGCCCATCCTGCAGGCATGGATCTCGACCCAGACGCCTGCTATCGCGCCATCCAGACGCGCGACCCCCGCTTCGACGGCAGGCTGTTTGTCGGCGTGCGCACGACCGGCATCTATTGCCGGCCGATCTGTCCGGCCCGCACGCCCAAGCGCGAGAACGTCGCCTTCTACGTCAGCGCCGCGGCCGCGCAGGCGGCCGGCCTTCGGCCCTGCCTGCGCTGTCGCCCGGAGACCTCGCCCGACCTCGGCGCCTGGCGCGGCGCCTCGAACACGGTTTCGCGCGCGCTGCGGCTGATCGAGGCGGGGGCGCTCGACGAAAGCGACGTCGATGCTCTGGCTGCCCGGCTCGGCGTCGGCGAGCGCCAGCTGCGCCGGCTGTTTCGCCAGCATCTCGGCGCATCGCCGCTCGCCGTCGCGCAGACCCGGCGCGTGCTGTTGGCCAAGCAGCTGATCCACGAGACCCGCCTGCCGATGGCGCAGGTCGCGCTGGCCGCCGGCTTCGGCAGCGTGCGGCGCTTCAACGAGACCTTCCAGCAGCTCTATGACCGACCGCCGCGCGCGCTTCGCCGCACGAGCGGACCGGACGAGCCCGCCGCCGGCGCCGTGACCCTGAAACTTGCCTATCGCTCGCCCTACGACTGGCCGGCGATGCTGGCGTTCCTCGGCCCCCGCGCGATCCCCGGCGTCGAGGTGGTCAGAGACGGCGTCTATGCGCGGGCGATCGAGCTGGCCGGCGCGCGGGGCGCAATCAGCGTCAGGCCAGCGCGGGACGAGGACCGGCTGAGCGTGACGGTCGCCTTCCCGAAGCTCGACCAGCTGCCGGCGATCATCGCCCGCGTCCGGCGTGTGTTCGACCTCGCCGCCGATCCGGTGACGATCGGCGCGCACCTGGCCGAAGATCCGACCCTTGCGCCGCTCGTCGCCGAGCGACCGGGGCTGCGGGTGCCGGGCGCCTGGGACGGCTTCGAGCTCGCCGTGCGCGCGGTGCTCGGTCAGCAGATCACGGTCGCCGCCGCGATCGGCCTCGCCGCGCGCATCGCGAGTGAGCATGGCGAGCCCATCTGCGAGGCGCCGCCGGGCTGCGGGGGCCTGACCCACGCCTTCCCGAGCGCCGCGCGGCTCGCCGGCGTCGATCTTTCCGCCTTGCCGATGCCGCGCGCCCGTTCGCGCGCGCTCGAGGCGCTGGCCGCGGCCGCCGTCGCCGACCCCGACCTGTTCGGCCCGCGCGGCGATCTTGCGACCGCGATCAAGCGGCTGACGGCGCTGCCCGGCGTCGGCGAATGGACGGCGCAGTATATCGCCATGCGGCAGCTCGAGAGCCCGACGCCTTCCCCGCCGCCGACATCGGGCTGATGCGCGCGATGGCGGATGCGGATGGCGTGCGCCCGAGCGCGCAGGCGTTGCTCGCCCGCGCCGAATCCTGGCGCCCGTGGCGCGCCTACGCCGCCCAGCACCTGTGGGCCGCCGATCTGGCGGCCGCTAAACCGATCAAGGAGAAGACCCATGCCGACCGCCAAGAAGCCGCCTGAGGGGCTGGCGTTCGACCGGCTGCCGACGCCGATCGGCGAGGCGCTGGTGATGTGGGACGCGCAAGGCGCGCTGCGCGTGTTCGACTGGAGCGAATACGAGCCGCGCATGCGGCGCCAGCTCGTGCGCCAATACGGGCCGGTGTCGCCGAAGCGCGACCGGGCGCCGAAGGGGCTGAGCACAGCGCTCGAGGCCTACTTCGACGGCGAGATCGGCCGGATCGACGCGATCACCTGCGCGACGGCGGGCACGCCATTCCAGCAAATGGTCTGGGCGGCGCTGCGCACCATCCCTGCCGGGACGACCTGGAGCTACAGCGGCCTCGCCGACCGGATCGGCCGCCCGACCGCCGTCCGCGCCGTGGGGCTGGCGAACGGCGCCAACCCCATCGGCCTCGTCGTCCCCTGCCACCGCGTGATCGGCGCCGACGGCTCGCTGACCGGCTATGGCGGCGGCCTGGAGCGCAAGCGCTGGCTGCTGGCGCACGAGGGAGCGGCGCTCAAGCTCGCGGCGTGACGCCACTCGGGGCGCGGATCCGAACAAGCTTTACACCTCCGAGTTGCCCGCGCACCGTCGTGGACGCGGGGTGGGAGGGGTCTTCAAGGCGATCGAGGCCTTCGAGCGCGGCCAGGTCCAGATGGGGGCCACCCCCAACTCGAGCGAGACGATCATGGCCCACATGCGAGCGAACCACTCGGCGCCGGAAGACATCGGACGGATCGCTCAGGAAGCCGGCGTCACGACGCTGGTGCTCTCGCACCTGGGGCCGAGCAATGCGAGCGTGAGCGATGCCGCCTGGCGCACCGCGGTGGCGCAGTTCTTCAAATGCGAGATCATCGTCGGCCACGATCTTATGGTGATCTAGCGCCGTTGCGCGCCTTCCGGCGAAGGGGCGACATCTCCACCCTAGCCTGCCCCGCCCTTCCAGCGAGCTTTCCCTTGCCCCCGCCGTCACCGCATAGCTAGGCTCGCGCCGCGGCCGAAGGCGGGTCGCACCAGCATGTCCGATGTCTTCATTTCCTACGCCCGCTCGACGGCGGCCCAGGCGATGGCGCGCGGGCTGCCGATGTAGGCCCCGCGCCTTTGGGGGGACCTCGTGACAGCTGACACGACCGGGCTCTGGGGTCACCGCGACTTCCTGAAGCTGTGGACGGCTCAGACCGTGTCCAGCTTCGGCGCTCGCATCGCCCGCGAAGGGCTGCCGATCGCCGCTGTCGTCGCCCTGAACGGCGGCCCGGCGGCGCTCGGACTGGTCGCCGCGCTCAGATTGGGACCGCAGGTCCTGGTCGGCCTCGTCGGGGGACCGATCGTCGACCGACTGCCCCGCCGGCCGGTGCTGATCGGCGCCGACCTGGCCCGCGCGCTGGTGTTGGCGACGTTCCCGCTCGCCGCACTGCTTCACCGGCTCACCCTCGGGCAGGTCTATGTGGCCGCGGTCCTGATGGGCGGGCTGAACGTCGTGTTCGACATGGCCGACCACGCCTACCTGCCGGACCTGATCGACAAGTCTGAGCTGATGGAGGGCAACGCCAAGCTGGGCGCCACAGACGCGGCGGCCGAAGCGGGCGGCCCGGCGCTTTGGGGGATTCTGTTCAGCGTCTTGACTGCCCCGGTGGCTGTGGGCGCTTCGGCGGTGACCTACGTCGTCTCGGCGCTCTGCCTGTCGACGATCCGGACGCGCCCGAGGCGGCGGGAAGTCGGCGATCCCGAGCCGCCCGAGCTGTTCAACGTCGTGGCCGGGGTGCGGGCGTGTCTCGGCCACCCCCTGGTGCGCCCGATCTTCGCGGCGGCGGTTCTGCGCAACTTCTTCGGCGCGTTCTACGCGGCGCTCTACGTCATCTACGCGCTGCATGTTCTGGGCCTCAGCATCCTCATGCTGGGCTTGGCGGTCGGCTGCGGCGGCGTCGGCGGACTGGCGGGCGCGGTGCTCGCGCCGGCCGTCACCCGCCGTCTGGGGATCGGCCGGACCATCGTCATCACCGGGCTCGCAGCCGGTGCGCTCAGCTTCCTCACGCCCCTCGCCAGCGGCGCCCCGATCGTGGCGCTGATGTTCCTGGTGACGTCCCAGCTGTTCGGCGACGGGATCGAGACGGTGACGGAAATCAGCGCGTCCAGCTTGCGCCAGTCGGTGCTGCCCGGCGAGGTGCTCGGCCGCGCCGCCGGCGCGTTCATGGCCAGCCAGGGCCTGGCCGGCGTCCTTGGCGCGATCGTCGGCGGCCTCCTGGGGCGGGCCTTAGGCGTACGCGGAACCCTCTATTTCGCGGCCGCCGGCATCGCCGCGGCGCCCCTCGTCGGTCTCTTCTCGCCGCTGTGGCGCGTGCGAACAATCGGCGACGACGACCGGGCCTAGCGGAAGCGGACCCGGTCGAAGGCTCGCCGACCAGGATCGCCTGCGTTTCAGCCATCCAACCGCCAATCGACATGACGCTGCGAGTCGTGCGGGCGGCGGCCGGTCATGTCGGCGACGATCGGGCGGCCCGAGGTTTGCGCGGCGCGCACCATCGCCCAGTCGATCGAGGCGAGTCTTGGCCTTGATGCGGTTGATCCACACCCCGCGCGGGATCGAGCGCCAGGCGAGGTAGACGAAGCGGTCGTCGGCCGGGCCGCTGGCGAACAGGCCCCCGAACGATAGCCGGTCGGGGTCCTTGCCCGGCTTCACCTTCAGGCTGAAGTCGAATACGAGCCGACCGCCCGAATCGCGTTTGCCGGGAAGGAGCTGCTGCTTCACGTCCTGCAGGCCGAACTCGAATGGCTCGTCCAGAGGGTTGGTGGGCGGCGCGTCGTCGGCGCGGATCAGACGCATCCTGACCTCGCCGTCTGCCATCTCAGATCACCTCGAGATAGTCGCGGTCAGGGAGCGCGGGAAACGGCGACGTCGGGAGAGTCTGGTACCAGAAGGCGACGGAGGCGATGTCGTCCTGCAGCGGCAGGTAGCGCCGGTCGCGGTCGGTGCGCCAGCCGAGCGCCTGGATGGTGACGCGCAGGTCGTCTTCGAACCGCACCGGATCCGTGATGTGCCAGCGGTACATGCCGAAGCGCTGCTGCGACCGGTAGAGACCGTCGGGGCGGATCACCTGCGGCAGGCCGGCGTAGGGGGTGGTGAACTCGACGTAGGCGGGCGGGATCGCCCGGTCGCGGGAGATGGTCCCGACGTCGAAATTGTAGGCGCCGCAGAAGTAGTCCTCGGTGCCGGTGCCGCAGATGGTGGGGAAGTCGCCGTCGCCGTCCATGTAGAACTTGATCTCGCCCTCGCCCCACCAGCCGGCGTTGTTGACGCCCCAGGCCATGTAGGTGCCGACGTACTGCCCCTGGCCCTTCACGCCATCGAGCAGGGTGTAGACCTCGCTCGTAAGGCAGCGGGTTCACGCGTCGGAACTGGGCGTGGAAGTAGGCGACGTCGGCCGGGACGTCGGTCAGCGTGTAGTTGATCTGGTAGTAGACGTAGATCGCTTCCGCCGAGAGGTTCTGCATCGTGAACCGCGCGCCCTTGCGTGAACGGCATCTCCCAGTAGCAGTTGAAGGCGCGGCCGGGGTTCACGCAGACCGGCAGCGAGGTCACCTGGGCGAACGTCTCCCAGCCGCAGGCGAAGAAGTCGCCGGCCGGGCACTCGATCGAAGGCTGGTCCTGACCGTCCCAGTAGACGCGCAGGATGGTGTGGCGCCACTTGCCGGCGGCGAGCGTCATCCAGATCTGCTGGATCGCGCCCGCGCCCTCGATGTCGGCGAGCGTGAAGGTGTCCCCCGGCTGGATGATGACATAGGGCGAGATCTTCCAGCCTTGTCCGAGGTCCCGCGCGGCGTTGGCTGCCGGGCCGTCGGTGGACATGCCGCCCTTGCCCTTCTCGCCGGTGAAGTTCTCCGGGCTGATCGAGCGGGTCTTCGCCTTCGACAGGCGCGAGAGGTTGCCCAGGTTAAGGCCTAGGCCGTTGAACTCGGTCATGCTCGTGCTTTCCCCCGTTAGCGTCCGTATTCATACCGCTCATTCCCGCGCTGGCGGGAGCTCAGCTTTTCACCACGAAGGACACAAAGGACACGAAGAGGCAGAACGAATTGCTGCGTCGAAGCCCTCTCAGACACCTTCGTGCTCTTCGTGTCCTTTGTGGTTGAATTCGACCCCGCCGCTCCGCGGCGGTCCAGAAGAGCTCACTCGGCCTTGGCGGGGCGGCGGCGGTCAAGACCCTGATGCTCGGTGATCTTCCAGGGATAGTGGTCGCCCTCGCCGCCGGCGCCGACCGCCTGCATGTGGTTGGTCACCGCCTTGCGCCAGGTTTCGCTGCGATTGGCCGTGGTCATGTGCGGCGTCTTGGAGTGGTGGAAGGTGACGTCGCCGCGGGCGATCGGGCAGACGACCATGTCCGCCTCGTCGACATCGCAGGTGATCAGGTCGCTCTGCACGCCCGGCACCGCATGATGCGGCAGGACCCCCAGCCCGTGGCCGCGGTCGATAAAGTGCATACAGCCGTTCTCGGACGTGACGTCCTGCAGCGGGATCCACCCGGTGATCCCTTTGTCGTCGAGGTTGCGGCCCCAATAGGCCTCGTCCTGATGCCAGTCCGTGGGGACGCTCTTTCCCGGCGGCTTGCCGAGGAACTGGTCGTACCAGAACGCCAGATCCTTGCCCAAGAGCGCCGAGCCGAACGCCACCAGCCACTGGCGGTAAGGCTGTTCGCGGATGTCCTTCCACACGAAGGAGGGCGAGGATTGAACGATGCGGAATGACCGCTCGTCCAGGCTCTCGCTCGCGTCCCACGCCCAGTCCTTGGCCAGCCGCTCCTTCTCGGCGAGCAGCCGGTCGCAGAAGCTTTCCAAGAGATCGAGCTCGGCCGCCGGCAGCGCGTCCTTCACCACGATCCAGCCATGCTCGCGGAAGAAGGCGATCTGTTCGGGAGAAGCGGTCGGATAGGGCATGAGGCTCTTCAGGTTTGAGGGGTCAGGGTCTCCGCGTGCGCGGCGGCGCGCCATGCGCGGGCGTAAGGTGCGAGGTCGAGGGGGGCAGGCTCGACGTGGCGGAGCGGCTGCGGCGGGTGGAGCGTCGGCCAGACCAGGCGCGCGGCGCCGAACGCGACCGCGTCGCTCCCGCCCGGACAGGCGTAGACCGGACGATCGGCGCGAAGCGCGGCGAGCGCGGCCGGAAAGACCGGGTCGTCCGCAAAGCGGCCCTCGATGACGACTGGCCCCACCGCGCCGACCAGATCGAGCTCGACGTCGCACATCAGCGCCAGGTGCAGCGAGGCCAGGCTGGCGCGCTTGCTCACCGTGCCTGGCGCGCCGACGATGGTTCCATGCCCGCCGGGGAACGGGCCGCCGGGCGCAAAGGCGGGATGGGTTCGAACGCCAGCGTCGATCACGCTGGCCGCCGTCTGGAGCGTCGGGTGCGCGCCAATCCCTTCGCCCATGATCTCGGCATACTCGCGCCCGCCCATGAAGCGGGCCGACGGCACGGGATGGCCCTCGACATCGACGTTGACCAGGACATCGCGGGCGGGATCGAGACGCACCGCGCCGCCGCCCGCCTGGAAGAAGACGAACCAGGTGCCGGTGGAGATGAGGGTGAACGGCCGCCCAGCGGTCTCGGCGAAGGCGCGCGCCGCGAGCAGGGACGCGTTGCTGTCGTGGACGCCGCAGAGCACCTCGCAGTCGCGCGGCAGGCCGGCCCCGGCGGCGAAGTCCGCGCGCACGAGCCCGAGCACAGCGCGGGCTGGCCGGATCGGGGGGAACCGCACGGCCCAGCCGCGCCGTTCGGCGAGCGGAGCGTACCCGCCCGTGTGCGCTTGCCAGAGATCGGTGTGGCATCCGAGGCTGCTCACCTCGGCGGCGCGCTCGCCGGAAAACCGCCAGGCCCAATACTGCGGCCAGAGCAGCGCCTGCGCTCTGGCCGGCCAGACGTCGGGATAGAGCCGCTCCTGCCAGAAGAGCTGCTGGCCCAGATTCAGCCCCAGCGGCAGCCGCGGCGAGCCGGTGAGCGCGAACGGGTCGCGTTCGGTGTCGTAGGCGCGGGCGATCTCGCCCGGCGGCGCCACCTCGTAGTCCATCACCGGGGCGGCGAGACGATCGCCCGCGACAAGGGCCGCGGCCGCGCCGTGTCCGACGGGGACGATGGCGACGATGTCGGCGGCTTCGGCGACCGCTTTCAGCGCGCCGATCGCCCAGGTCTCGATCCGCTCGGCGTCAAGCGCTGGGCGGTTGTCGTGCATCGGCGCGGCGTTGGCCCGCGTGCGCGTCGCCAGCACGCGGCCGGTGTGGTCGACCAGGGTCAGCTTCGCGTGGGTCTTGCCCACATCCAGGACGGCGACGGCCTCGACCAAGTCGTTGGCTCCCTCTGACGGGCGTGATCGAACTTAATGCAAATTGATTGTTTCCGACCATCCCCGGCGCTAGCGTTTTCGCCTCTTCGAACCCGGCGGCGGAGGCCCAGCGATGGACGAAGCAGTGATGCCGCCCGACCTGATCGAGCGCGAGAACGCGATCCGGCTGAATGCGCTCGAAGACGAGTACGAGAGCCTCGGCCGTGCGCTCGACCGCCGCGGCGCCTCGATCGAACGCATCAAGGACGCACTCAAGGGGTTCGGCGTCGCGATCCCAAGTTGGGGTGTCGGCGTCGGCGGCACGCGGTTCGCCAAGTTCCCCATTGCCGGCGAGCCGACCAACATCTTCGAGAAGCTCGAGGACTGCGCCGTCGTGCAAGCCCTGGGGCGCAACACGCCGACCGTCTCGACCCACTTTCCATGGGACAGGGTCGACGACGTCCGCGCGCTGAAGGAGAAGGCGCAAGGCCTGGGAATCGGCTTCGATGCGGTCAATTCCAACACCTTCCAGGATCAGCCGGGGCAGCCGCTGTCCTACAAGTACGGCTCTCTGACCCACACCGATCCCGCCGTTCGCGACCAGGCGGTCCAGCACAACATCGAGTGCATCGAGATCGGTAAGAGCCTGGGGTCGGAGGCGATCACGGTCTGGATCGCGGACGGGTCGAACTTTCCCGGCCAGTCGGACCTGACCGGGGCGCTGGACCGCTATCTCGACTCCATGGCCCGCATCTACGCGGCGTTGCCCGAAGACTGGCGGCTGTTCATCGAGCACAAGCTCTACGAGCCAGCCTTCTATTCCACCGTCGTCTCGGACTGGGGCACGAGCCTGATGTGCGCCCAGCAGCTGGGCGAGAAGGCCCAGTGCCTGGTCGACCTCGGGCACCATGCGCCGAGCGTGAACATCGAGCAGATCGTGGCCCGCCTCGCGCGCGCCAAGAAACTCGGCGGCTTCCACTTCAACGACTCGAAGTACGGCGACGACGACCTCGACTCCGGCTCGATCAACCCGCACCAGCTGTTCCTGGTGTTCAACGAGCTGGTCGAGGCAGATCGGCGCGACCCCGAAGGTTTTCGGCCCGCCTACATGCTCGACCAGTCGCACAACGTCACCGACCCGATCGAGAGCCTGTTGAACAGCGCCGCCGCCGTCGCCGCCGCCCATGCCCGGGCCTTGGTCGTCGATCGCGACGCGCTGGCCGAGCGCCAGCGGGCCAACGACGTGGTCATGGGGTTCAACACGCTGAGGCGCGCCTACGACACCGACGTGACGCCGATCCTGGCCATGGCGCGCTATGAGCTGGGCGGCGCCATCGACCCCATCGCCACCTACCGAGCCAGCGCGTGGCGCGCGCGCAAGGCGCAGGAGCGCAGACCCGTCGCCGTCGGCCAGGCCGGGATCGTCTAGCGGTCCAGCCACGCGCCGACGTCGCCTACGCCCGCTCGATGCAGACGCAGGTCGCCACGGCGTGAGGGTGCTTGGGCATGGCGCCTGGGGGACGACCTATCCCCGCCCGCTCAGCCACCCGAACCCATGCGCGGCCGAAAGAGCTTGAATAGCTCGATACTTCTGGCTAGAAAGGATGAATGAAGAAAGCCAGCATAACCGAGGCTAAAAACAACCTCAGCGCCCTTATCGATGGCCTGAAGGGCGGCGGTTCTTCCGTGCTCATCATGGACAGGGGGCGGCCGGTGGCTCGGCTTCAGCCTGTCGAGCACGAATACGAAGCGCGCCTCGCCGGACTGGTTCGCGAAGGTCTGGTTCGCCCGCGTCGCGGGCCGCTACCCCGCATGCTCCTCACCACCCCGCCGCCCGCCGCGAAGGGACGAGCATCGGTGCTCGAAGCTCTGCTTGAGGAGCGCCGCGAGGGTCGGTGATTTTCTGGGACGCATCCGCGGTTGTGCCTCTGCTTGTGGCCGAACCGTCGACCGCGAGACTGCAGGCGATCGCCGGCCGAGACGCCGACATGATGGTCTGGTGGGGGACTCAGGTCGAATGCGCCTCCGCGTTGGCGCGCCTCGAGCGCGCCGGCGCGCTCGACGCAACGAGCCTAGGGCTGTCGGCGGAGCGGCTTGCAGCGCTGGCAGACGCCTGGCACGAGGTGGAGCCGAGCGAGATCCTTCGCGAGACCGCCCTCCGATGTTTGCGGGTGCATCCTTTGCGAGCCGCCGACGCGTTGCAGCTGGCGGCCGCTTTCGTCGCCGCTCGGGCGAGACCACATTCGCTGCACGTCCTGACCCTCGATGACCGGCTTGCGAAGGCGGCGCGCAAGGAAGGGTTCACGCTGGTAGACGCTGACGGGATCGTCTGACGCGGCACGCCCCGGTTGATCCGTCGAAGGCGCGCGGCCAGCTTTGCCTTGCGCGGCCGCGCCCCGTCGCTAGGGTTCCGCGGGCCGCAAGGCGGGGTCGCAGCGCCGATGTCAGACATCTTCATCTCCTACGCGCGGTCCACGGAGACGCAGGCCCAGCTGGTCGGCGACGCCCTGCGCTCGCTTGGCTACAACATCTGGCGCGACGACGAGCTGCCGGCTCACCGCGCCTACGCCGACGTGATCGAGGAGCGGCTGAAGGCGCCAAGGCTGTCGTTGTCATCTGGTCTGCCGACGCCGTGCGCTCGCACTGGGTGCGCGCGGAGGCGGACGAGACGTCGCCGTCCCCCAGACGCGCCGGCCGTCAACCCGCCGGATCGCAGGGATGTTGGTCCCTCGTTCAGGTCCCTGAACGGGGCTTGAACACCGGGGTTCAGCGCGGGTTCAGCGGCGTCTGATCCAATAGGCCCCAAGGCTGGGTGAAGGAGGAAGAGAGATGAAGAACCTCGTACTCGCCGCCATGGGGGCTCTCGGATTGGCGTCGGCTTCGGTCGCCGCATCGCCGGCCGCAGCCCAGCCATTGCCGCTGATCAACGCGGACTATTGGTGCGGCCCCGGGTGGCACGCGAACGGCTGGGGGCGTTGCGTCCCGAACTATGGCCCGTACTACGGCTATTGGGGCGGCCCGACGTTCGTGCTCGGGTTCCACGGCGGGCGTGGATTCCACGGCGACCGCGATTTCCACGGCGGCTTCCGCGGCGGTTTCCGCGGTCACCGCTAGCGTCGGCGCCTCCTCGCGAGCGATCGCGGGGAGCCGCTCGCCGCGGCTAACGGGTGAAGGCCTGGGCGTTGCCGGCGTCGACGTTGATGATGTTGCCGGTCGATTTGGCCGAGCGGTCGGAGGCGAACCACGCCACCGCCTCGGCCACGTCTTCCGGCAGGACGCTGCGCTTGAGGAGGCTCCGCTCGCGGTAGACCTCCTCGAGCTCGTCGGGCGCCGCTTTGTGCTGCTGCGCGCGCTCGGCGCGCCATGACCCCTGCCAGATGCGCGAGCCCTGCAGCACCGCGTCCGGGTTGACCACGTTGACGCGCACGCCGAGCGGCGCGCACTCGACGGCGAGCAGCCGTGCGAGATGCAGCTCGGAGGCCTTGGCCGCGCCGTAGGCCGACGCGCCGGGCGAAGCCGCCAGCGCGTTCTTCGACCCGACGAACACGATCGAGCCGCCGAGCGCCTGACCCTTGAACAGGCGCACGGCCTCGCGGCTGATCAGGAAGTAGCCGGTCGAGAGGATGTCGAAGTTCCGCCGCCAGATCTCCAGCGTGGTGTCCTCGATCGCCGCCGCCGAGGCGATGCCGGCGTTGGAGACGCAGATGTCCAGGCCGCCGAACGCCAGCGCCGTCTCGGCGTAGAGCTCGGCGACGGCGTCCTCGCGGGTCACGTCGACCCAGACGGTGCGCAAGGTGTCGCCGCCGAACTCGTTGATGAGCGCCGCTTCGGCGCTGGCGAGCGCGGCGCGATCGATATCGCAGATCACGACGCAAGCGCCGTCGGCCAGGAGCCGCCTCGCGGTGGCGGCGCCGATGCCGCCCGCGCCGCCGGTGACGACGGCGATGCGGCCGGCGAGCGGCTTCGGCGGCGGCAGGCGGCGAAGCTTCGCTTCCTCGAGCGCCCAATACTCGATGTCGAACGCCGCCTGCTCCGGCAGGCCGCGATAGGTCGAGACCCGGCTGGCCTCGCGCATGACGTTGATGGCGTTGAGGTAGAACTCGGCGGCGATCCGGGCCGTGGGCTTGTCGGCGGCGAAGGTGATCATGCCGACGCCGGGGATCAGATAGACGACCGGATTGGGGTCGCGCATGGGCGGAGAGTCCGGTCGCCGGCAGCGGTCGTAGTAGGCTGCGTAACGAGCGCGGTAGGCCTCGATCGCGGGAGGGGCGCGCTGGGCGAGGGCCTCGACCTCTTCGCACCCCGGATCGAATGGCAGCACCAGCGGCCAGATTTTGGTGCGCAGGAAGTGGTCGGGACACGATGTGCCGAGCGCGGCCAGCGGCTCGAGCGTCTCGGCGCCGACGAAGGCGAGGACGGCGGGGCTGTCGTCAAAGTGCCCAACCTTGCGGATCTCGCCCGAGACGAGACCGCGCAAGCGCGGCATCAACGCCGCGGCGATGGCGCGCCGCTGCGGAGCGGGCAGCGCCGGGGCGACCGTGCGGCCGAACGGCGCTGCGCCGGTCTTGCGCGCGTCGAGCCATTCGATCGCCTGGTTGATCACCTCAAGCGTGGTTTCGTAGACCTCGCGGTCGCTGTCGCCCCAGGTAAGTAGCCCATGGGCTTCGAGGATGACCCCCCGCGTTCCCGGGTGCTCGCGCGCGAAGGCCTGCAACCGCACCCCAAGCTCGAACCCGGGCCGAATCCAGGGTAGCCAGCCGATCGTCTCGCCATAGATCTCTCGGGCGATGGCCTCGCCGTCGGCCGCCGCCGCGATGGCGATGACCGCATCGGGGTGCATGTGATCGATGCACGCCCTGTCGACCAGCCCGTGCAGCGGCGTGTCGATGGAGGGCGCACGGGCGTTCAGGCCGAACACGCAATGGGGGTAGAGGCCGACCATGTCGTCCTCGCGCTCCGGTCCGCAGTAACGCCCCTGAAGCGCCCGCAGCCGCTCGAGGTCGAGCGTGGCGAAGCCGTCGAGCGCCGTGGAGCCGAGGTCGCCGCCCGACCCCTTCACCCACAGCACCGCCGTCGGCTGGCCCGTGAGCGGGTCGGGCATCATGATCTTGGACGAGGTGTTGCCGCCGCCGAAGTTGGTGATCCGCTTGTCGGCGCCCAGCAGGTTCGAGCGGTACAGCAGTCGGGCCTGGGGCGAGAGCGCGGCGGCGTGGTCGTCGTCCCACAGGTTCGGCAGGCGTGCGGCGCCGACGGCGTCCGTCTGGCCATCCATGCGTAGAACAACTCCCGAGGGCGCGGGCCGCACGTAGCGTAGCGAAACGCCGCCTTCAATCATGATCGTGCAGAATCATGCAAGAACCATCGCGACGCACCCAAATCGGGATGTTAGAGACCCGGCCGGGGCGCCGGCCGCCCCGAAAGAGGACGTTGCGAGGATGGGCGCGGTCACCGAGACGTTCCCGGTTCAGGGCCTGTGCGAGCCTCGGTTCGAGGGCGTGCGCGCGGCGTTTCAGGCGAACTTCGAGCGCGGCGCCGACGTCGGCGCGTCGGTGGCGATCACCCTCGATGGCCAGGCGGTCGTCGACCTCTGGGGCGGCGCGAAGGATGCCACGGCGAGCCAAGCCTGGACGCGCGACACGATCGTCGCCGTCGCCTCGACCACGAAGACCGCGACCGCGCTCTCGGCGCTGCTGCTCGCCGATCGCGGCGAGCTGGACGTCGACGCGCCGGTCGCCCGCTACTGGCCGGAGTTCGCTCAAGCGGACAAGGAAGGGGTGCTCGTGCGCCACTTGTTGGGTCACACGGCCGGACTGCCCGGCTGGGACGCCCGGCTCGACATGTCCGACCTCTACGACTGGGAGAAGTGCACAAGCCTGCTCGCCGCCCAGGCGCCCTGGTGGGAGCCGGGCACGGCTTCGGGCTATCACGCGGTGACCCAGGGCTACCTGGTCGGCGAGGTGATCCGTCGCATCACCGGCCGGACCGTTGGCGTCTTCTTCCGCGAGGAGATCGCCGAGCCGCTGGGCGCGGAGTTCCACATCGGGGTCAGACCGGAGTTCGACGCGCGCATCGGCGCGTCGATCCCCCCCGACGTCCCCGAACAGCCCGCCCAGACCGCGCCGGGCAGTATCACCATGCGCATCCACAACAATCCGCCGTTGCCGCGCGAGCGCTGGGGCGAGGTCGCCTGGCTGCGCGCGGAGATCCCGGCCGGCAACGGCTTCGCCAACGCCCGCGGCGTCGCCCGCATCTCGACCCTGCTCGCCTGCGCGGGCGAGGCGAACGGCAAGCGGCTGATGTCGCCCGAGGGCGCGGCGCGGGTGTTCTATCGGCAGTCCAACGGTCCCGACCTCGGCTTCCTGGCACCGGTCAGCTGGGGGCTCGGCTATGCGCTTTCGCTGTTCGGCATGGACTTCGAGGGCCGCAAGGTCTGCTTCTGGGGCGGCTCCGGCGGTTCGCTCGTGGTCGTCGACGTCGAGGCGCGCATGACGTTCGCCTACGTGATGAACAAACTCGAGGGCGCTCCTTTCGGCGACCGGCGCAACGCCTCGATCCTCAGCGCGGCTTACGCTGCGCTGAAGGGCCAATGACCGCCGGGAGCGGCGAGTCGGAGACGGTCGCCTTCCGCATGATGCTGAACCCGTGGCAGGCGGCGGAATACAAGCGCCGCCATGACGCCATCTGGCCAGAGCTTGTCCAGGCGCTGAGCGAGGCCGGCGTTCTCGACTATCGGATCTTTCTCGACGAGGCGACCGGTGCGCTGTTCGCCGTCCTGACGCGACGGCTGGACCACGACATGGATGCGCTTCCCGAGCTTCCGGTCATGCGTCGCTGGTGGGCGATGATGGCCGACATCATGCAGACCGAAGCTGACCTGGCGCCGACCAGCGTTCCGCTGCTGGAGGTGTTCCGCTTCACGCCAGCGCGCTGATCGGCGAGCGATCACGCAGGTGTGTCACCGAACTGCATCTCTGTCGCTCATAGTTGCTCACATTCGCCCAGCTCCGCTTTGACCGCTGAGTGATATTGTGTACTCACTGACGGCAAATCGGCGGACGGCGAACGTCTGCGGCGCTCAAAGACGCCAACCGCCGGCGGCAGGGGGAAACACGACATGACTCGACGTTCGGCGTGGCTGCGCGGCTCGGCTTCCGGCTTGGCGCTTGGCGTGGGCGTCCTCGCACTCGCCCAGGCGGCGCAGGCGCAAACGAACGGCAACCCGCCGCCGACGCAGGCGCAGAACGCCCCACCTGTCGTGGTCGTGACGGCCGAGCGGCGCGCGGTGAACCTGCAGGCTGCCCCGCTGGCGGCCACGGTGGTTACGGGCCAACAGCTCAAAGCGCGCGGCGTCTACAGCCTGGACCAGCTCCAGTTCATCTCGCCGTCGCTCACCGTCACAGCGTACGGCTTCGGCGAGGACTACAACATTCGCGGCGTGGGCAAGTCGGAGCAGAACGTCCAGACTCCGTCGGGCATCGTCATCTATCGCGATGGCGTTGCGACCTTCCAGGGCTTCTTCACCGAGGAGCCATACTACGACATCTCGAACGTGGAGGTCCTGCGCGGGCCGCAGGGAACGCTCGCCGGCCAGAATGCGTCCGGCGGCGCGATCTTCATCACCGAGGCCGACCCGAGCCTGTCGACGACAAGCGCTTGGGCCGAGGCGCAGTACGGCAACTACAACGACGTCAGGCTGCGCGGCTACGTCAACCTCCCTGTCAGCGACACCTTCGCCATCCGGCTGGCGGCGAACGCGGAGCGCGAGGACACCTACTACTCGGTGACCGGCGCCCGCAGCGGCGGCGATCTCGGCCAATTGCAGACTGTCAGCGCGCGCGCGAGTCTGCTCTGGCAGCCGAACAGCGGCTGGCGAATTGAGTTCAAGAACGACTTTACCTACCTCGACTATGGCGGCATCCCGAACTCGCCCGTCCCGATTCCAGCCGCACCGCCCTATCCGACCTATGCGAGCACGAACGGCCTGTTCAGCGTTTCGACCAACATCCACAACCTGTCGGTCGCGACCTGGGACCGTTCGGTGCTGAACGTGGCCTACACCTTCCCCAACGGGATCGTGGTCAGATCGATCACCGGCTTCCAGATCGGCCGCGGCGGCGCCAACCAGGACATCGATGGGACGGCGCTGGAGCCGTGGAATTTCACGGTCATTGGACAGGAGCAGGCCACCTCCGAAGAGGTGAACGTGATATCGCCGAACACCGGGCCGCTGAAATGGGTGGCCGGCGCCTACTACCAGTACGACCGCGTGCACATCCCTTTCAGTTTCCCTGGATTCGACATCCATGCGCCGTTGATCCCTGGGCTACCGATCGCGGGCGACATCTTGCTCGACTACACCACGCCCAAGACCACCGAAGCGGTATTCGGCACCCTCACCTATGACATCACCGACCAGCTGCAGGTCGAGGCGGGGGCGCGCTACACCCACTCATCCTTCGAGCTGACCGACGCGACGACGATCTTCTTCCTGGGCAGCAATCTCGGCACTGAGAACGCGCACCTGACCCAAAATGACGACAAGGTGACCGGGCAGATCGCGCTCGACTGGAAGATCAACCCGAACAACCTGCTCTACGTGCAGGTCGCGACCGGCCACAAGCCCGGCGGCATCAACACAACGCCGCTGCCGTTCGCTCCCGGGCTCAACACCACCGTCGTGCCCTTCAGGCCCGAGGATCTGAACGACTACGAAGTGGGGTGGAAGCCCACCTTCTTCGACGGCCATCTGCGCGCGCAGTTGGACGCCTTCTACACCACCTACACAAACCACCAGTTGAGTTTTGCCAGCAACGTGCTCGGCGCCGGAAGCGCGCCAGGTCAGTCGATCATCCGCAACGTGCCCGGGACCAGCGTCCACTACGGCGTCGAGGCGCAGGCGCAGGCGGTCTTCGGACCCTGGGCGTTCGACGCCTCGGCCGACTACCTTTACACCAAGCTGGGTTCGGCGCGTGGCAGCTGCGTGAGCGTACCAGTGAGCCAGTCCTGCGCCACCGGTCCGCTCGGACTGCCGGAATTTATCGGCGGCAACCAGGAGCCCTACGCGCCGACCTGGAACTTCAACGTGGGCGGCCAGTATGCCTTCCACCTGGCCGACGGCTCGACGCTCACGCCACGCATCGACTACGCCTACATCGACTGGCAATGGGCCAGTCTGTGGGAGGGAAGCGACCCGAACGAGCTGCTCGCCGCCAGGCTGCTCGAGCGCTATGTCTATCGCCTCGCGCCGATCAATATCGTGAACGCGCAGATCACCTGGGACAAAGGGCCCCTCGAGGTTTCCCTGTTCGGGACCAACATCCTCAACGACCACTACTTCAATGAAGGGTTCGGCACGGCGACCACGTTGGGTCCGCCGCCGTTCATCGGCTTCCGCGTGCTGCGCGAAGCTGCGCCGCCCGCCCAGTTTGGCATCCGGGTCTCGCGTAGCTTCTAGGCCTGCTGGCGCTTGACCGACCCATCAGCCCCCGCGCAATGGTGGGCGGAAGGCTGAAGGGAGCCGAGGTCATGCCGACCGCCGCCGAACGCGAGATCGACCCGGCTTTTGTCGGGGCGTTCCAGCGCGACGGCTTCGTGCACCTGACGAGGCTTCTCGACCCGGACGAGGTCGCCGGCTATCGCTCGGCGGTGGATGCGGCCGTCGAGCGGCGCAAGCGCAACGACACCCGCGCGCTCGCCGAGAAGTCCCCTTACGAGCAGTCGTTCATCCAGTGCCAGTACCTGTGGGAGGACTTCCCGGACGTTCGCCCGCTGACCTTCCACCCCAAGGTCGCAGGCGCGGCCGCGGCCCTGATCGGCGCGGCCGCGATGCGCGTCTGGCACGACCAGGCGCTCTACAAGGAAGCGGGCGGCCGCGAGACCGACGCGCACCAGGACCATCCCTATTGGCCGATCGCGCAGCACAACGCGCTGACCGCCTGGATTCCGCTGGTCGAGGTCGACCACGAGACCGGCTGCATGGGCTACGTGCCGGGCTCGCATCGGGGCGAGGCGGAGTACGTCAACATCTTCTCCGAGCCGGGATCGGGAGCGGCGCTCATGGCCAAGCAGAGGGCCGAGCCTATCTACGCACCGGCCAGGCCCGGCGACGTGCTGTTCCACCACGGCCTGACCGTGCACCTGGCCAAGCCGAACCGCTCGGAC
This sequence comes from uncultured Alphaproteobacteria bacterium, assembly GCA_963794315.1. Taxonomy (GTDB): domain Bacteria; phylum Pseudomonadota; class Alphaproteobacteria; order Caulobacterales; family Caulobacteraceae; genus Poindextera. The sequence goes on along the minus strand of CAWCDF010000002.1, from coordinate 1,118,230 downwards.
CGCATGCGCCGGGTCTACACCTGCATCTATTTCGCCGACGGCTGCACGCGAGCCGCGGAAGGCTACCATCCTTCGCTCGACCGCGACGGCATCGCCGCAGGCGCGAAGATCGACGGGGCTGCGACGCCCATCGCCTGGCCGCTGCCCGACGGCCGCTATCCCGAGCCCGAACCCTGGCCGGACGACTATCTGAGCGGCCGCCGGCTGCGTAGAGCGGCCGATATGGGCGTGTTTCCCGGCGGAGGAGCCGCGTGACGCCGCTGCGCATCGGCCTGCTTGCCGCCTCGAAGATCGCCGTCGGGGCGGTGATGGCGCCGGCAAGCGAGCGCGACGACGTGGCGATCACCGCCGTCGCCGCCCGCGATCCAGCGCGGGCCCGCGCCTACGCGGAGAAGCACGGCATCCCGGCCGCGGCGGAGAGCTATGACGCGCTTCTGGCGCGCGACGACGTCGACGTCGTCTACATCGGCAACCCGATCGCCGGCCACGCCGAGTGGACCATCAAGGCGGTCCAGGCCGGCAAGGCGGTGCTATGCGAGAAGGCCTTCGCGCTGAACGCGGAGGAGGGCCGCGCCATGGTCGCCGCCGGCGAGGCGGCCGGGCGGCCGCTGCTGGAGGCGTTCCACTACCGATTCCACAACGTCATGCGCCGCGCCGAAGCCATCGTCGCCTCGGGCGAGCTCGGCCGGATCGTGCGCGCCGACGCCACCTTCGATGCGGCCATCGCCTACGACCCCGACGAGATCCGCTGGCGCGCCGACCAGGGCGGCGGGGCGCTGGGCGACCTCGGCAGCTACCCCTCGCACGCGCTGAGGACCCTGATGGGCGAGCCGGCGGTGGTTTCGGCCGCGATCGAGATGCGGGAAGGCGTCGATGCGACGACGTCCGCCGAGCTCGCCTTCCCCGGCGGGGCCAAGGGCAGTCTGCGCTGCTCCATGGTCTCCGAGCGCTTCGACGCCACGTTGACGCTAGAAGGCGAGCGCGGGCGCATGTCGATCCGCAACTATCTCGCACCGCAAGCCGGCTGCTCGTTCCGCGTGACGATCGGCGAGGCGACGCGCCAGGAGCCCGTCGACGGTCCGTCCACCTATGCCGCCCAGCTCGAGCATCTGGTGCGGGTGATGCGCAACGGCGCTGAGCCCCTGACCGGCGGGCGGGACGCCATCGCTAACCTTGCCCTGATGGACGCGATCCGCCAGGCGGCGTAGGGGGACATTCTGGCGGGTTGAGCCGTCTATGGATCAATACATACCCGTCATCGCCCGGCTCGTCCGGGCGACCCATGAACACCATCGAACGTGAGTGTTCATGGGTCCCCCGCGTTCCGCTTCGCTCCAGCGGGGGATGACGGTCTGCTTTAGGAGCCCGCCGCCATGGCGTCCGACGTCGCGACCGAAAAGCCGGCCGTCTACCAGGATCCGGCCAGTCCGCTCGAGACCCGGGTCGCGGACCTGCTCGCGCGCCTGACGCTGGATGAGAAGGTCGCGCTGATGGCCGGCGCCGAGGCATTCAAGCTGATGGGCGTCGAGCGCCTGGGCGTGCCGCGGTTGGGAATGAGCGATGGCCCGACCGGCGTGCGCTCGAACACCGGCCAGATGGCGACCGTCTTTCCCGTTGCCGCGGCGCTGGCCGCGACCTTCAACCCGGACGTGACGCGCGAGGTCGGCGCGGCGATCGCGCGCGAGGCCAAGGCGCTGGGCGAACAGGTGGTGCTGGCGCCGACCATCAACATTGTGCGCACCCCGCTATGGGGCCGGAACTTCGAGACCTACTCGGAGGACCCGTACCTCACCGGAGAGCTCGGCATCGGCTTCGTCTCCGGCCTGCAGGGCGAGGGGATCGGCGCGTCGTTGAAACACTATGCCGTCAACAATCAGGAAGAGCGGCGGATGGAGGTCAGCGTCCAGGTCGACGAGCGGACTCTGCGCGAGATCTATCTCTCGGCGTTCGAGGCGGTGGTGAAGGCGACCAATCCCTGGACGGTGATGGCCTCGTACAACAAGCTGCGCGGAACCTACGCCACCGCCAACAGCCACCTGCTGCAGGACATCCTGAAGGGCGAGTGGGGCTACGACGGCGTCGTCGTGTCCGACTGGGGCGGTGTGCACTCGACCGAACCGGCGGCGAACGGCGGCCTCGACCTGGAGATGCCGGGGCCAGCCAACCACTTCGGCGAGCGGCTGGTTAGCGCGGTCAAGGCCGGCGAGGTCGAGCCGGCGCGGATCGACGATGCGGCGCGGCGTCTCATCCGCCTCATCTTGCGCGCCGGGCTCCTGGACGGCGCCCGCCTCGAAGGTGAGCTGCGCAGCGAGCGGCATCGCGTGATCGCGCGCCGCGCGGCGCAGGAAGGCATCGTGCTCCTGAAGAACGACGGCGGCCTGCTGCCGCTAGCCGCCGAGGCGATCAAGACCATCGCCGTCATTGGCCCGAACGCCAATTTCGTCCGCCTGCAGGGCGACGGCTCGAGCCGCGTGTCGACCGACCGCTGGCCGACGCCGGTGGAGAGCCTGGCCGCGCGGTTGCCCAAGGCGCACGTGGTCTACGAGCAGGGCTGCGACGCCGAGCCCGTGCCGCCGCAGGCGCAGCCGCGCATGTTCTCGCCGACCGAAATGCGCGAGGCGCCCGGCCTGACCGCCGAATACTTCGAGCACGCCGACTTCTCCGGCGAGCCGATCCGCACCAGCCACGAGCGGCGCCTGTTCCGCTGGGTCTCGACGCGCGGACCGCGCCACATCGCCAACCGCTTCGCCGCCCTGCGCTGGAGCGGATTCTTCTGGCCGGAGATGGACGGCGTGCATGAGTTCTCCGTCCGCGGCGACGGCGCCTGCCGCCTCACCGTCGGCGAGACGACGCTCATCGACCTCGGCGACCCCGGCCAGGAGGACTTCGATCATCCGACCAGCGCCGTGGCGCTCCGCCGGACGGCCGGCGTCGAGCTCAAGGGCGGCCAGCCCTACCGCTTCAGCCTCGAGTACGAGTGGGCGACGGCGCGGACGGGCGACGGGTTCGAGACCCTGTCGCTCGGCGTGCGCCAGCCGCCGGGAGAGACGGAGAAGGCGATCGCCGCGGCCCGGGCGGCCGATGTCGCGGTCGTGGTGGTCGGCTCGGCCTCGACCACGGAATCGGAAGGCTACGACCGGCGCGACATCCGGCTGCCGGGCGACCAGGACCTGCTCGTCGAGCAGATCGCCGCCGCCAACCCGCGCACCATCGTCGTCGTCAACGCCGGCGCCGCCATGGCCATGCCCTGGATCGACAAGGTTCCGGCCGCGCTGCAGCTGTGGCTGCCCGGCGAGGAGGGGCCCGACGCGTTGACCGACATCCTGCTCGGCGTCGTCTCGCCATCGGGCCGCCTGCCCGTGACCTTCCCGAAGCGCATCGAGGATAGCTCGGCCTACGGATTCTATCCGGGCGCCGACACCGTGACCTACGGCGAGGGGCTCGCCGTCGGGTATCGCCACTTCGACCAGAATGACATCGCGCCGCTGTTCGCGTTCGGCCACGGCCTGACCTACTCGACGTTCGACTACGCGGGTCTGAGCGTTCCGGCGGCCGTGGCGATCGGGCAACCGGCGCCCGTCTCGCTGACCCTGACCAATACCGGCGCGCGCGCCGCGAGCGAGGTCGTGCAGGTCTACATCGGGCCGGTCGCGCCGCATCGTCCGACCCCGCCGAAGGCCCTGCGCGCTTTCGCGAAGGTCGCGTTGGCGGCCGGCGAGAGCCGCATCGTGACGTTGAACCTCGAGCCCCGCGCCTTCGCCCGCTTCGACGACGACGACGACCGCTGGGTCATCGATCCCGGCGCCTACGATATCCTCATCGGCGCCTCGGCCACCGACATCCGCCTCAAACAGCGGATCACCCTGAGCTAGTCGCCTCTTGCTCCACGCAGGCGGAGCGGTCGTCTTCGACCGCCAAGGACGCCAAGATCGCCAAGGAAGTGAGCAGCGACAGCTCGGTCGCCCTTGGCGTCCTTGGCGCGCTTGGCGGTCAAATTGGGCGGCTGCCGCCCCATGGATCTACCGCGCGACAATCACTTCGATGTCGTGCGCGCGCATGAGCTCGAGATCGCTCTGCTGCACGCCGGCGTCGGTGATCACGACGTCGATGTCGTCGAGGCCGCAGACGACGAAGGCGGCGGCGCTGCGGAACTTGGAGGAGTTGACCAGCACGATCAGCTGGTCGGCCTTGTCCATCAGCTTTTGCTCGGCCTGGATCAGCACCACGTCGGCCTGCATCAGCCCGCGCGGTCCGACCGCGGCGGCGCCCATGAACAGCTTGGAGGCATGGTAGCGGTTGATGCCGTCGTCCTCGAACGGGCTGAGGATGATGTTCTGTTCACGGAAGACCGCGCCGCCCGGCACCGAGACGCGGGCGCCCGGCTGCGGCAGGAGCTCGCCGACGATGTGCAGCGAGTTGGTCAGCACCTGCAGGTTCAGCCCCTCCAGGTGGACGCACATCTGGAAGGTGGTCGTCCCGCCGTCGATGATGATCGCCTCGCCGCGCGCGCACAGCTTGGCGGCCGCGCGGCCGATGGCGGCCTTGTCCGCCGCGTGCTTGGTCTTGTTCTCCTCGAACGGCGCGCCAACCAGCCGGTCGCTGGGGATGGGCTTGGCGCCATTACGCAGCCGCGCCCCGCCCCGCACCCGCTCGATCAGGCCCTCGGCGTCGAGGCGCTCGAGATCGCGTCGGATCGTCGCCGAGGACGCCTCGAGCCGGTCGCACAGCTGCTTGAAGGAGATGAAGCCCTGGCTGTTCAGGAGCCGGGTGATCTCGGCGTCGCGTTCGGCCGCGTGCATCCCTTGCCTTTGCCGGAAGTCTCTGACGGGCAGGTTAGCACCTCCCGCTCACGCTTGTGGAGAGGCGGGCCGGACGATCGGCCTGATCGCCTTCGGCCGGCCGCTCTAAACCTATGGCGGGACGACTGACCAGTCGTCCGGGAGTTCGGGCATGGGCCAGGCCGGGTCGGCGCGCCAGGCCGGCCAGGGCTCGCTGAACGGCGCGTCACCGCGCTCCAGCGCCGCGATCACCCGCTCGCCCTCGGCGCGGATGGCCTCCGCCTCGGCTTGCGTGCGCCAGCCGAGTCCGACGCTGAACGCCAGGTGGTCCTCGTCCTTCCAGCGCCAGCGTCGGTCCGGCCCGATGACGATGTCGAGCGACTGGTCGCAGGTGACGACGCCATCGGGCGTCCGCCGGAAAGGGGCCTGCAGGTCGACGTACCAACAGAGAAAGGCGCCCCCGCCGCCGGCGTACATGGCGGTCACGGCGTGGCCGGCGCCCGGAACGACGATAGTCAGGGCGTCCGTCGTATGCCGGCGGCGTGGATGGGGGCCGTCAAACACGCCGGTCGACCAGTCGAGAGCGCTCGCCTGGCTGGCGCCGCCGAGGGGTCGGTAGACGATCAGCCGCTCTGGCGCATCTTCAACGACAACGGCCGCGTCGGCGTGCCAAACGCGGCCGTGCTGCACATGCCGAACGACGATGACGTCGCCGGGACGCCAAGCGAAACGGGCCGGCCCTTCGACCAAGGACCGGCCGTCCGCGCTCAACTCAGGTGTAGGCTTCGAACAGGCCGGCGCCGCCCATGGCCGCCGCCGATGCACATGGTGACGACGGCGTACTTGACCTTGCCGCGCCGCTTGGCCTTCCTGCAGGATGTGGCCGGTGAGGCGGGCGCCGGTCATGCCGAAGGGGTGGCCGATGGCGATCGAGCCGCCGTTGACGTTGTACTTCTCCGGATCGATGCCGCAGCGTGTCGCGGCAGTAGAGGCACTGCGACGGCGAAGGCCTCGTTCAGCTCCCACAGGTCGATGTCGTCGACCTTCAGGCCGTGGCGCTCGAGCAGGCGCGGCACGGCGAACACCGGGCCGATGCCCATCTCGTCCGGCTTGCAGCCGGCGACGGCCCAGCCCCTGAAGCGCGCCCAGCGGCTCCAGCCCGCGGCGCTCGGCCTCCTTGGCTTCCATCAGCACCACCGCGGCGGCGCCGTCGGAGAGCTGCGAGGCGTTGCCGGCGGTGATGAATTTGCCCGGGCCCTTGCACCGGCTCGAGCTTGGCGAGGCCCTCCAGCGTGGTGTCCGGACGATTGCACTCGTCGCGGTCGACCACGTAGTCGACGATGCGTCTCTTCCTTGGTCTCCTTGTTGACCACCTTCATCTTGGTCTTCATCGGGACGATCTCGTCCTTGAACTTGCCGGCCTGCTGGGCCGCGGCCATGCGGCGCTGGGATTCGAGCGAGTACTCGTCCTGGTATTCGCGGCTGACCTTGTAGCGCTCGGCGACGATGTCGGCGGTGTCGATCATCGCCATGTGGATGTCGGGGTACATCTCGACCAGGCGCGGATCGTTGTTCTCGCGCGCGCCGCCGCCGCCGGGGAAGCTGATCGACTCCACGCCGCCGGCCACGACGCACGCCGCGCCGTCATCGACGATGTAGCGCGCGGCCATGGCGATCGACTGCAGGCCGGAAGAGCAGAAGCGGTTGATGGTCACGCCGGCGGTGGTGATCGGCAGGCCGGCCAGCAGCGCGGCGTTGCGGCCGAGGTTGCCGGCGCCGTGGGCGACGTTGCCCATGAAGCAGTCCTCGACCGCCTCCTTCTCGACGCCGGCCCTGCTCGACCGCGTGCTTCACGGCGTGGGCGGCCATGGTGACCGTCGGGCGTGATGTTGAACCCGCCGCGGCCGGATTTGGCCAGGCCCGTGCGGGCATAGGAAACGACGACGGCTTCACGCATGAATCTCTTCCTCCTGGAAATGCATTGGGTGGCCTTTGCCGAAGTCTTAGAACCGTCGCCGCCGAAAAGCGAATCACGGCTTGCGGCAATGGAATTCGCTCGCTGGACGGACGCTGCCGGGGCGGCTCAGAACGCCTCGTAGTCGCCGGCGGCGGGCTCGGCTCTGGCGGGCGGCGGGGAGGCGCCGGCGGCGCCGAGGGCCGCGGCAGCCTGGCCGACGGTGCGCGCCAGGCGTGAGAGGCGCTGGCTGATGAAGTCGATCGCCTGCGCTTCCTCGATCGCTGCGTGATCGATGCGCTCGCCGGCCCTGGCGACAAGATCGCCAAGCGTCTCCTGCAGGCGGTCGGCCTTCCACACCAGCTGACGAAGCTCCCGCTCGACGTCGATCAGCACCTCGCCAAGACCCGCCTCGATCGACTCGCTCATTCGAACAGCTCCACGGCGCCCCAGTCCGGCGCGGGCGGCCGGGTCGCGGTTTCGGCGGCGAAGACGGCGTCCTCGCCGCGGATCAGCCTGAGCTGGCGCACGCGCCCGCTCACCGGCCAGTATTGGATGCGCCGCGCGTGCGGCCCGCGCACGCTGCCGCCGTCGAGGCTGATGCCTTCGCGGCGCAGGAAGGCGCGGGCGAAGGCGATGTTCTGGGCGCCGATATCGTAGAAGCGGCCGACCAGCCGGGCGCCCCCGAACAGCTTGGCGCTCAGCCGCTCGCGCCGCGCCCCCTGCGCGAAAAGCCCATTCAGAAGGAGCTCCATGGCGTAGGCGCCATAGCGGAAGGCGTCGGGCCCGTCGGCCGCCTCTCCCTCGGGCAGCAGGAAGTGGTTCATCCCACCGACGCCGGCCAAGGGATCGCGCACGCAGGCGGCCACGCAGCTGCCGAGGGTGGTGGTCAGCACGACGTTGGGCTCGCCCGTCACGTGGTACTGGCCCTGGACGATGTGGATGCGCCGCTCGCGCGAGTCCCTGCGGTGGTGGCTCGCCGCGTTCATGTCAGGGGCCCGAAGACGGCTTCGATCTTCCGGCGAAGGATCGCCATCGTGAACGGCTTGACCAGGTAGTTGTTGACGCCGGCGGCGATCGCCTCGCGCACCAGCTCCGCCTCCCCGCGGCTGGTCAGCATGATGAAGCCGACGCCGATCAGGTTCGGCTCGGCCCGCATGGCGCGCAGCAGCGCCAGCCCGTCCATCACCGGCATGTTCATGTCGGAGATGACCAGGTGAGCCGGCTGCCGCCGCAGGGTCTCGAGCGCCTCGCGGCCATCGGCGCATTCCGTCACCTGTCCGCAGCCGAGCTCGTTCAGACTGCTGCGCACGAGATTGCGCATGGCGCGCTGGTCGTCGACGACCATGACCTGCATGTCTGCCGCTGCCGGCATCGCCTCAGGCGCCCGCCGCCGGCGCGCTACGATAGACGGTGTGGCCGACCGCGCGGAAGTCGGCGCTGACGATGCGCTCGGAGTGGCCGAGATAGAGCAGCCCGTCGGGCGTGAGCATGGGCGCGAGGCGGCGCCAGAGCTCGCCGCGGACGTGCTCCTCGAAATAGATCGCGACGTTGCGGCAGAAGATGGTCTGGAACGGCCCGCGCATCGGCCAGACGCCGTTGAGATTCAGCGACTTGACCGCGACCAGAGCGCGCAACTCTTCGCCGACGCTCCACTGACGCTCGCCGTGCCTGTCGCGACCGCGCCCGAACCAGCGGCGGCGCAGCGCCCGGTCGATCGGCGAGACGGCATGGTCGCTGTAGAGCCCCTCGCGCGCCTGTTCGAGCATGGTCTCGTCGATATCGGTGGCGAGGATCCTGACGTCGAGGCGCGCCGCCTCGGGGCAGGCCGCCAGCACCGTGAGCGCCAGCGAATAGGCCTCCTCGCCGGAGGAGCAGCCGGCCGACCACAGCCGCACCCGACCGCCCCGCCGCGCCCGGTCTACGAGGGCCGGCAGCTGGTGCTTGCGGAAGTGCTCGTAGTGATGAGGCTCGCGGAAGAAGCGCGTGACGTTGGTGGTCAGCGCCGCGGCCATGGCCTGCCGCTCCTCGCGTCCCGAGACCTGACCGACGATGACGCAGTAGTCCTTGAAGCTTCTTAAGCCCAGCGCTCGCAGGCGGCGGACCAGGCGGGAATAGACCAGCGGGGCCTTGGTCTCGTTGAGCGTGATGCCGAGGTCGTCGTGCAGCATGCGCGCGATGCGGCGAAAGTCGGCGCGCGTGAACGGATAGTCGCCGGCGACCAGCTCCTGCGCCAATGCGCCGTGTTGCGGGTCGGGCGCGACCGTCATGCGGCCTGGCTGCCGGTCTCGAGGGCGGGGATCAAGTTGTCGAGCGCCACCAGGCTGATCAGGCGGTCTTCGTCGGTCAGAAGACCGGTGACGAAGGCGCTCGCCGCCTCGCCGGTCAGGTCGGGTGGCGGCTGCAGCGCGTCGGGCGCGACGGCGATGATGTCGCAGACGGCGTCGACGAGCACGCCGACCAGACGGCCGCCGATCGAGACGACGATGATCACGTGCCTGGCCGTGGCCTCGGCGGGGCTGAGCCCGAGGCGCGCGGCCATGTCGACGATCGGCAGCACCTGGCCGCGCAGGTTGATCACGCCGGTGACGAAAGACGGCGACTGCGGCAGCGGCGTCGGCGGCGACCAGCCGCGGATCTCGCGCACGGCCATGATATCGACGCAGAAGAACTGCTCGCCGACGCGGAAGCTGATCAGCTCGCGCTGGGCCTCGTTCAGGGATTCGGACATGGCGGCGGCCTCCTTCAGGCGGCGACGTTGGCGTGATCGGCCCGGCGTCGCTCCGCGGCGATGACGGCGGCGATATCGAGGATGAGCGCAACCTGCCCGTCGCCGAGGATGGTGGCGGCGGCGACGCCGTCGACCGCGCGGTAGTTCGCCTCGAGGCTCTTGATCACGACCTGACGCTGGCCGAGCACCTCATCGACGAGGAGCGCCGCCTGCTCGCTCGCGTCGTCCTCGACCAGGAGCGCTACGCGATGCGGGGCGGCCTCGTCGGGGACGGCGGCGTAGCCGAGCGCGCGGCCAAGATCGATCAGCGGCACGTGGCTTCCGCGGATGGAGAGCAGACTGGCGCTCGCGCCAAGCCGTCTGATGTCGGCTGGCCTGGGCTGCACCGTCTCGATCAGGCTCGCGAGCGGGGCGATCAGGGCATGCCTGCCGACTCTGACCAGCATGCCGTCGAGCACGGCCAACGTCAGAGGCAGGCTGAGCGTGAAGGTCGAGCCGGCGCCCTTAAGCGAGCTGACCGAGATGCGGCCGCCGAGCGCCTGCACGCCGCGGCGCACGACGTCGAGGCCGACGCCGCGTCCCGACAGGTCCGAGATGCTGTCGGCGGTCGAAAAGCCGGGCGCGAAGATCAGGTTGTCGACGTCCTCGTCGGCGAGGGATGCGTCCTCGGCGACCAGCCCGCGCGCGACGGCCAGCGCACGCACGCGCTCGCGGTCGAGGCCCTGGCCGTCGTCGGCCACCTCGATGACGATCCGTCCCCCGCGCTGGGCCGCCGAGATGCGCACCAGGCCCTCGACGGGCTTGCCAAGGGCGCCGCGCCGCTCCGGACTTTCCACGCCGTGGGCGACCGCGTTGCGCACCATGTGGGTCAGCGGCTCGGTCAGCCGCTCGATCACGGTGCGGTCGACCTCGGTCGCCTCGCCCTCGACGACCAGCCGCACGCGCTTGCCGCTGGCGGCTTCCGCCTCGCGGACGAGGCGCGCCATGCGCTGGAAGACCGCCTTCACCGGCTGCGCGCGGATGGCCATCACGCTTTCCTGGATGTCGCGCGTCAGCTGGCCGAGATCGTCCAGCGCCTGGGCGACGCTGTCGTTGCGCCGCGACGTCTCGGCCGAGATGCGCTCGGCGAGGATCGCCTGGTGCACGACCAGTTCGCCGACCAGGTCGACCAGCCGCTCGACCCGCGGAAGGTCGACGCGGATCGCGGTCGGGTCCATTGTCGCCGGCGCCGGGCCGGCGGACCTGGGTTCGACCGGCTCGGCGGCCTCGCTCCGCGCCGGCGGGGCTGGCGCGGCCAGCGGCGGCGCGACGTCCGCTTCCGGCGTGACCACCAGTTCGCAGTCGCCTTCGACGAACTCGAACACCTCGAGGATCGCCGCCTCGTCCGCCGTCGTGGTGAGCGTGATCGTCCAGCTCAGATAGGAGTCTTCGGCGTCGAAGGCGTCCAGAGTCGGCACCTGCTCGGCGTCGAGCTCGACGGCCATCTCGCCGAGACGCCCGAGCTCGCGGATGAGCACCAGGGGTTCGTTGCCCTTGGCGTAGAGGCTCGCGTGCGGCCGGAACCGGACGCGCCAGGTTTGCGGGCCGGCGGCCGGCGGCAGCGGCTTGAACGCAATCGACCTGGGCTCGAAGTCGAGGTCGTCGAAGGTCTCGAACGCAGCGGCCTCGGACGCCGCGAGGCGCTCGAGCTCCTGGCTGATCGCACCGGTGCGGTCGAGGCTGACCGCCTGGCCGTCGCGGGCCGCCTGCACCAGGTCGGCGAGGGTGTCGGCGGCGCGCAGGAAGACACGGACGATGTCGGGCGTCGCCTCGAGGCGGCCCGCGCGCACCTCGGCCAGCGCGCTCTCGAAGCGATGGGCGAACTGGACGAGCGCTTCGAGCTCGAAGATGCCGGCGCCCCCCTTGATCGAGTGCACGGCGCGGAAGACAGCGTTGATCAGCTCCGGGTCGCGGTCGCCGCACTCGAGCGCGGTCAGCCCGGACTCGAGGTCGGCGACATGCTCCTCGCACTCCTGAAAAAAGACGACGCGGATCGCCGCGAGGCTTTCCGGCGAGAGCACTCCGACGGGGCGATGCTCGGCCATCGTCCGCTCACGCCACGCGGCGGATGGCGTCCACCAGCTTGCCGGGATTGAACGGCTTGACGATCCAGCCGGTCGCGCCGGCCTTGCGCGCACGGTCCTTCACCTCCGGCTCGCTCTCGGTGGTGAGCACCAGGATCGGCGTGGCGCGGTGGCGAAGGTCGCCGCGCACGCGCTCGATAAAGCCCAGTCCGTCCAGGTTCGGCATGTTGATGTCGGTGATGATGACGTCGGCGCCCTCGGCCTCGAGGCGCTCGAGCCCGTCGACGCCGTCGATGGCCTGCACCACGCGGTAGCCGGCCTCGGCCAGCGCCAGCCGCAGCATGTCGCGCATCGTGCGCGAGTCGTCGACGGTGAGGATGGTCTTCGCATCGTCGCTCAACGGGGCGGCTCCCTCATCCGACCAGGCCTTGGGCGCCGAGCCTGGCCGATTGCTCGGCGAAGGCGGGCGAGACGCCGACGATCGCGAACGGGGCCCCATCGGCGGCCCAGGTGCGGCGCGCGGCGATCAGGACCTGCAGGCAGAGCGCGCCAAGGCGGCTGACGGCCGACGCGTTGACCTGCAGCGGCCGGCCGCGCAGGGCCGCAAGCGCCGCGGCGAGCGGCCTCGCCTCGGTGAGATCGAGCACGTCAGTCAGTGCGACCTGGGCGGGCGGTTCGCTCATGCGCGGCGCCTCAGAACTCCTCCCAGCCGTCTTGGGCGCCCTCGCCGCGCCGGCCGCCGCCGGCCGCAACGCGCAGCTCGCGCCGCGCCGGCGCCACGTGGGCGGACGCCGGCAGCGGCGGCGCCGCGCCCAGCGCCTCGCCGATCTCGAATCCCTGGATCAGCACGGTCAGCTGCTGCGCCTCGGAGGCGAGCGCGAAGCTGGCGGCGGTGCTCTCCTGCACCATCGCGGCGTTCTGCTGGGTGACGTGGTCCATCTGCGTGATCGAGCTGTTCACCTCGTGCAGCCCCATCGCCTGTTCCTTGGCCGAGGCGGCGATGCCGGCGACCAGCTGGTTGATGTCGCCCACCTTGGCGAGGATGCGGTCGAGCGCTTGGCCGGTCTCGCCGACCAGCTGCACCCCGCGCGTCACCTGGCCGGAAGAGGTGGAGATGAGCGCCTTGATCTCCTTCGCCGCCGCGGCCGAGCGCTGGGCGAGCGCGCGCACCTCGCTGGCCACGACCGCAAAGCCACGCCCTGCGTCGCCTGCGCGGGCCGCCTCGACGCCGGCGTTCAGGGCCAGGAGGTTGGTCTGGAAGGCGATCTCGTCGATGACGCCGATGATCTGCGAGATCTGCTGCGCCGAGCGCTCGATCTCGCTCATCGCCGCGACGGCGTCGCGCACCACCTGGCCGCTCTGCTCGGCGTCGGTCTTGGCGGTCAGCACCACGTCGCTGGCCTCGGTCGCACCGTCGGCGGTCTTGCGCACGGTGGCGGTGATCTGGTCGAGCGCGGCTGCGGTCTCCTCGAGACTGGCGGCCTGGCTCTCGGTGCGGCGGGAGAGGTCCTCCGCCGACTGCGAGATCTCGTCGGCCCCGGCGCGGATGCCCTGGGCCGAGAGCGCCAGCGCTTTCATCGCCGCCTGCAGCTGTTCGACCGCGGCGTTGAAGTCATAGCGCAGCTGTTGGTAGTCGGCCGGAAAGCGCTCCTCCAGCCGAAGGGTGAGGTCGCCTTCGGCCAGGCGCGCCAGCCCGCCGGCGAGCAGTTGAACCACCGTGGCCTGCTCGTCGGCCTTGGCGGCGATCGCCTCCTCCTGCGCCTTGCGCGCCGCCTCGGAGATCTCGCCGTTCTTCCGCGTCTCGACCAGCAGCGCGGCCTGATCAGCCATCCATTTGCGGCTGGCCTCGGCCAGGCGCGCAATCTTGCCCAGCGCGCCCCGGTGATCCTTGAACGGCGCGACCTCGCTGGTGTCCTGCTTCATGAACAGCTTGTCGGCGTACTCGACCCAGCGCCGCAGCGGCGCCTGGATGAGCTCGCCGATCAACCAGCCGGCGCCGGCGCCGAGGCCAGCGGCCACCAGCACGCTGACCGCCAGACCGATGGTCCAGAGTGGCTCCGCGTGCGGGGCAGCCTGGCGCAGAAGCGGGCGCAGGCCGACCAGATAGGTCAGATAAAGGATGAGCGCCGGCGCGGTGACGAGCCCGCCGACCACCAGCGTCGTCGGTCTGCGCATGTCGCGCCACGCGTGGAAATCCATCGGTTCTGCGCCCGCCCTCGCCCTCGCCCGGATTTCGGTCGATCGGCCGGCATGGTCGGCCAGAGAAATGAACAGCGCTTTAAGCATGCCGCACGGCGCCGGCGCGCGGGCGTTCACACTGGATTCGTGAGGGTTTCCCGGTTCGGTCCGCTAGCCGGCGCGGCGAAGCGCGGGGGCCGCCTGCAACGCGGATTCGAGCACGTCGGCGGCGGTCGCGGCCCCGTCCTCGAGCGCGATGCGGCGGGCGATCTCCTGGGCGCGGGCGCGATAGGCGCCGCGCTTGAGCACGATGCCGAGTTCATGGGTGGCGCGCGCCGGCTCGTACTCGGCGCGCGGGAGCGCGCGGCCGACGCCAAGGCGGGCGATGCGCGCGGCGTTGTCGGGCTGGTCGGCGGCCGCCGGCGCGATCAGCTGCACCACGCCGGCGCGGAGCGCCTGGGCCGTGGTGCCGACGCCGCCCTGATGGATCACGGCCTCGGCGTGCGGGAACAGCAGCGAGTGCGGCGCGTAGCGGACCGCGATCATGCCGGCCGGCAGCGGCTCGGGGAGGGCCTCGGCCGGATCCTGGCCGACGAGGAAGACGGCGCGGCGCTTGAGCGCGCGGGCGATATCGACGCTGTGGCGATAGAAGTCGCCCGGGTCGAACACCACCGCCGAGCCCAGGGTGAAGACCAGCGGCGGCGGACCCTCGCCGAGGAACTGCTGCAGCGTCGGGTCGAGCGCCTCGCCCGCGCCCCGCTCGCGATCGTAGAAGGTGAAGCCGCAGATGGTCGTGCGGCAGGGGAAGTCCGGCTGCAACTCGCCGAACACGCGCGAATAGAGGGCGATGGTGCCGTAGGGCGAGAACTGGCCTTCGAACAGCGGGTTGCCGGGCGCCCGGCCGAGGCCGAGCTCGCGGCGGAGCTGCCGCACCGGCGCGGTCCAGCCGGAGGTCGCCATGCGCACGATGCCGAGCAGCGCGGCGGCCGCCGTCGCGCCGGAGCGCAGGCAGGGGTCGATGAGCTTCGGCGCGATGCCGAGCGCCGGCGGATCGTAGGCCGACATGAAGGCGAATGGCGCCAGCGCCGCCGACACCCAGGGCAGGCCGCGCTTCTCGGCGGCGAGCCGGGCGCCGAACGCCGAGGTGTGAGTGACGACCAGGCTCGCGCCTTCGCTTGCGTCCATCATGTCCTTGAACGAGCGGCGCAGGAACGGCATCGCAACGCGCCGCACCAGGAACTCGAGTCCCGAGCGATCGATGGATCGGCGGACGATGCCCTGGTGGTCGAGCCCGAGCTCGTCCTCCACATCGCGCATGCCCGGCCGCATCGGGTGGAACGCCAGACCCTCGGCTTCGACCCGCTGGCCGAACTCGCTCTGGCTGGCGATCACGGGCTGATAGCCACGCGACTGCAACTCGAGCGCGATGGCGATGAACGGATTGAGGTCTCCAGCGGACCCGCATGTGGAAAGGACGATCTTCCGCCTCGAGAGCATGCCGTTCATTCCACCCCAGCAGCTGACTAAGAACGCTGACCGACCGTCACCGTTCACTCAGGGTGTGGGTCGCAGTCAAGATGGCAGTTAACCGATCTGGTCCGCCGCGCGCGGCCAATAGCCTGTTCCGACCGCTTAAGCAAAGATTGCGGCCGGCGCCGCCGCGCGCCGCGCTGTTAGGGCGCGGCCATCCCCAGACTGGCGGCGACAGCCGGATGGACGATCTTGCCATCGAGCACGTTCAGGCCGTCGCGCAGGCGCGGGTCGCGGTCCAGCGCCTCGCGCCAGCCGCGGTCGGCGAGCGCCAGTACGAACGGCAACGTCGCGTTGTTGAGCGCGTAGCCCGACGTGCGCGCCACCGCGCCCGGCATGTTGGTGACGCAATAGTGCACGACGCCCTCCGCGACGAAGGTCGGATCGTCGTGGGTGGTGGGTCGGCTGGTCTCGATGCAGCCGCCCTGGTCGATCGAGATGTCGACGACCACCGACCCCGGCCGCATGGTCCTGATCATCCCCCGCGTGACCAGCTTCGGGGCCGAGGCGCCGGGAACCAGCACCGCGCCGATGATGAGGTCGGCGCGCGCGACCTCGCGCTCGATGTTGTCCAGCGTGGCGTAGAGGGTCTGGATCTTGGACCCGAACTGCAGGTCGAGCTCCATCAGCCGCCGCATCGAGTTGTCGATGACGGTGACCTGCGCCTCGAGCCCCATGGCCATGCGCGCCGCGTTGGTGCCCGAGACACCGCCGCCCAACACCAGCACCTTGGCCGCCGGCACGCCGGGCACCCCGCCCAGCAGCACGCCCGCGCCGCCCTGCTCCTTCTCCAGGCAATGGGCGCCGACCTGGATCGACATCCGTCCGGCCACCTCGCTCATCGGCGACAGCAGCGGCAGGCCGCCGCGGTCGTCAGTCACCGTCTCGTAGGCGATGGCGATGACGCCGGCCTTCATCAGCCCCTCGGCCTGCGCCCGATCGGCCGCGAGATGCAGGTAGGTGAAGAGGACCTGGCCGGGCCTCAGCCGGGCGATCTCCGCAGCTTGCGGCTCCTTCACCTTCACGATCATCTCCGCCCGGGCGAACACCTCGGCCGCGTCGGCGGCGATCTCGGCCCCGACGGCGGCGTAGGCGTCATCGCCGTGGCCGATGCCCGCGCCGGCGCCGGTCTCGACCAGCACCTGATGGCCGCGGTGGGTGAGCTCGCGCACGCTGCCGGGGGTCAGGCCGACCCGATGCTCCTGGACCTTGATCTCCTTGGGCGCCCCGACGAGCATCTTCGCGTCCCTGTCTGCCGGCGATGCCGATCGAAGGCGTGAAGGCGAAGGTCGCTCCGACGGCGCCTTTTCTTAGCCCGCGCCGGGGGCGAAATGAACCCGGGCAGGACGCGGCCGAACCACGCCCGCCCGCGCTTTTCCGAGCCGGCATCCGCATTTTCAACTCGACGGCGGGGCCAATCTCGGGCTGAACAGTCCAGCGCCCGGGGCGCAAGTCCCATGAGCGGCGTTCGCAAGCAATTCGAGAGACCGAAGGATTCGATGGATAGGATATTGCCTCAGCCCACCCCGGAGACGCAGCACTTCTGGGATGGCTGCAAGGCGGGCGAGCTTCGCCTGCAGCGCTGCAACGACTGCGCCAAGCCCTATTTCCCGCCCCGGCCATTCTGCCCGGTCTGCGGCTCGCGCAGCGTTCGAGTCTTCGCGGCCAGCGGCAAGGGCGTGCTCTGGAGCTACGTGATCAACCACCGCCCGCGCCCGGACATGGGAACCGAGCCGCACTCGATCGCCGTGGTGAAGCTCGAGGAAGGCCCGCAGATGATGACCAACATCGTCGGCTGCCCGCAGACGCCCAGAGGCGCTCAAGCTCGACATGCCGGTCGAGGTCAAGTTCCAGGACTTCGGCGAGATCGCCCTGCCCTTGTTCAAGCCGGCGGGAGCGTAACGCCATGAAACCGAAGACCGTCGCGGTCGTCGGCGCCGCCGAGACCACCGAGATGGGCCGCATCCCCGACATGTCGGTGATCCAGCTGCACGCCGACGCCGCGCTCAACGCCCTGGCCGACGCGGGCCTGAAGCCGTCCGACATCGACGGCGTCGCCACCGCCGGCGCGAGCCCGACCGAGCTCGCCTACTACCTCGGCATCACGCCGACCTAGGCCGACGGCACCAGCGTCGGCGGCTGCTCGTTCATGCTGCACGTCCGCCACGCCGCGGCGGCGATCAACGAGGGGCTCTGCAACACCGTGCTCATCACCCACGGCGAGAGCGGGCGCTCGCGCGTCGGCGCCGGCGGCGGTTCCGCGGCGGCGGCGGCAACTCGAGCCTGGCGGGCCAGTTCGAGGCAGCCCTACGGCCCGGTCGGCCCGCCCTCGATGTTCACCATGCCGGTGCTGCGCTACCTGAAGACCTATGGTCTGACACGAAGAGGATCTCGCCTGGTCGGCGGTCATCCAGCGCGAGTGGGCGGCGATGAACCCGCGCGCCAGCATGAAGGACCCGATCACGCGTCGACGACGTGCTGAACGCGCGGATGATCGCCTGGCCGTTCACGCTGCTGATGTGCTGCCTGGTCACCGACGGCGGCGGGGCGCTGATCCTGACCAGCGCCGAGCGGGCCAAGGACTTCCCGCAAAAGCCGGTCTACGTCGCTCGGGACCGGCGAGAGCGTCGAGACGCCGATGGTCAGCCAGATGGAGGACTTCACCTCCTCGAAGGCGTTCCGCGTCTCCGGCAAGAAGGCGTTCGACGAGGCCGGCATCAGCCACGCCGACGTCGATCACCTGATGATCTACGACGCCTTCGCCCACCTGCCGCTCTATGGCCTGGAAGACCTCGGCTTCTGCAAGCCGGGCGAGGCGGCGGCGTTCATCCGTGAGCGCAACACCGCGCCGGGCGGCAAGCTGCCGCTGAACACCAACGGCGGCGGGCTCTCCTACATGCACTCGGGCATGTACGGCATGTACGCCATGCAGGAGAGCGTGCGGCAGCTGCGCGGCATCGCCCCGGCGCAGGTGCCGGACGCGAAGATCTCGATCACCCACGGCGTCGGCGGCATGTTCGGCGCCTCGGGCACGATCATCTTCTCGAACCAGCCGGGGTAGCCGTCGGGACTTCGGCGCGGGCCGAGTCTGCCCTAGGGTGCCCTTCTCCCTCTTGGGGGAAGGGACGCTCTTGTATCAGCCACGGGTTCGTTTGGCGCGCACTGGGCGACGCAAGCGCAGCGGGAGAGTCGCGGTCGTCGTGACGGCGGCTGCCGTCGCGCTTGCGGGCTGCGCGGCGTTCGAGGTCCGCCACACGCTGTTCGGCGAAGGTCGAAACTGCGACTGGCCGGGCGTCTATAGCCGAGCGGCCCAAGCGAACGCCGCTTCGCTGACCACGCTGCCGCTCGACCCGTTCGGCAAGGCGGAGAGCGGCTGGGCGATCTACGCGCCAGCCATCGCGCACGCGGCAAGGACGGCCTGTCCGGCCACGACGCCCGCCTTCGCCTGGGCGCTAGCCTATTGGCAGTTCCGGCATGGCTTGACCCCGCACGGCGCGGTTGATCCCCCGACCTTCGCGGCCATGAAGAGCGACTGGCAGCAGGCGCGCCCGTTCGTGCGCCTGCGCGAGAGCGGGGTCTGCCCAGACCCGCCCAAAGTGCTCGAGACCCTGACGCCCCAGGAGAGCCGCGCCGACAAGCCGGTACAGCTTAGGCCCGACGCGCTGGCCGCGCTCAGGCGCATGATCGCCGCCGCCCGCCGGGAGAACGCCGCGGTCGCCGCCGAGCCGCGCCTGTTGACGGTCTTCTCCGGCTTCCGCGATCCGGCGGCGGACGCGGCGCGCTGTGCGGCGGAGCAGAACTGCCAGGGCCTGGTCCGCGCCGAGTGCTCGGCCCACCGGACGGGCCTCGCGGTCGACCTAGACCTCGGCGCCGCGCCTGGCTTCGCCGCCGACGCCTCCGACGATGCGAACCGGCTCTACCAGACACAAACGCCGGCCTACCGCTGGCTGGTCGCCAACGCCGGCCGCTTCGGCTTCGTCAACTACGTGTACGAGCCTTGGCACTGGGAGTGGACCGGCGCTCGGCCTTGAGCGCCGCCCGCGCCTTCGCCGCCTCGATCATCTCCTCGCCCTTCAGCCGCGCGATCCGCTCGATCAGCGCCTCCGGTACGGGCTCGGCGAGCGGGAAGCGGATCGTGCCCTTGCTGCGTCCGTAGTGGGAGATGTCCTCGCCGAGCGCCGCCTCGGTCCGCTCCCCGATCGGATAGAGCGAGTAATGCTCGGCCCAGGCCGCGAAAAAGATCGCGATCCGCCCGGCGACGCGGTAGGCGGGAATTTTGTACGAAATCACCTCCTCGGCCCCAGGCGGCAGCGCCCGCCAGATCGCCGCGCGCACGGTCGCCAGCACCGTGCGGGCCGCTGGCGGGCGCGCCGAGATATAGGCATCGACGAGGGCGGACGGCTTTGGCATGGCCTGGTCCTGAGGCATCAGAACATCGGCTCGAGGCTGCGCCGCTTCTTGCGCTTCGGCCGCTCCCAGAGCACCCCCGGGTAGCCCTTGAGCGGGCTGAGCGGCTCGCCCGACCAGGTCCAGTCGGCGCGCTCGTGCATGAACATGTGGTAGCGCGTGTCGCGGCCGGTGCGCTCGGTGAACAGGGCGCGGGGGACGTTGACCATCTTCGGCGCGCGCGGGCGCTCGTAGGTCACCGGCGTTCCACACCGCCGGCAGAAGCTGCGCGCCGTTCCGGTCTCGGGATCCTCGTAGCGGCTCAGGGTCTGGGCGCCCTTCAGGATGCGGAAGCGGCTCTTCCAGCTGCCGACGTAGGTGGCGTAGGCGCAGCCCTGGGCACGGCGGCTCGCCGCCGAGTGGTCGTGCCAGGCCCAGACGGCGGGCACGTCGATCTCGAAGGCGACCGCGCCGCAGACGCACTGGCCCCTGGCCTGCGACGGCGCGCGCTTGCGGACCTTGGACGCAGTCTCCGTCTGTCGCATGCGAGCCTCGGGCGATTTTGAGCGGGGCGCAGCCTACCCTAATCTTGCCGTGGAACCTGTCAGCATCGGGCGGCCATGGCCGACGACCCTAGCAACTTCCGCCGCCAGCGGCGCGCCGGCATCGCCGCGATCGCGGTCGGCGCGGTGGTCGCGGTCGGCCTCTGGATCGGCATCACCGGCTACGCCCCGCCGCTCGCCGGCATGGAGGCGCTGGGCGCGCGGATGCTGTTCACGCTGAAATGCTGGGCGCTCGCCATCCTGTTCTGCCTGGTGAGCGGGGTCGAGGCGGTCGCGCACGAGCGGCTTGTCTCGCCGGCGTTCGATCCGCTCGCCGGGTTCGAGACCCGTCGGCTGCGCATCAACAAGCAGTACCTGCAGAACACGCTCGAGCAGTCGGTGGTCTTCACCGCCGCGATCTTCGGGCTGGCGGCCTATTCGCCGAGCGGCCCGGCGATGCGCACCGTGGTCGCGACCGCCGTCATCTGGGTCGCGGGCCGGTTCGCCTTCTGGATCGGCTATCACCGCAGCGCGGCGATGCGCGGGCTGGGCGCGCCCAGCATGGCGCTCAGCATGCTGGTGCTGATCTACGTCGCCTGGCGGTTTGGCGACGAGCTCGCCGGCCCGATCGGCGGCGCCATCCCGGTCGCGGCCTTTCTCGCCGTCGAAGCCGTCCTGTTCTGGGCGACGCGGCCGACGAAGAAGGGCGGCGCCTCCTAGCGCTTCGCGCACTGGGCGCGATCGCCCGCCTTGCAGGCCTTGACCGCCGCTTGCCAGGCCGCCTGGGCGGCGGTCGCCTGCGCCTGCTGCGCCTGAACGTTGGCCTGATAGGCGGCCATCTGCGCGGCGTAGGCCTGGGCGTTCGCGTCTTTCGCGCGCTGATAGGCGGCAAGCTGGGTCTGGTAGTTGGCCTGACTGGCGGCGAGCTCGGCGGTCACCGCCGCATCGCGCGCGGCGACGGCGGCGTTGAGCGACCGGTCGGTGTTGATCTTCGGCCCGTGCGGCGCCGGCAGGTCGATGTGCTCAGCATAGTTGCGCACGCGCTCGGCCTCGGCGTCGCCGGGCTGCATGGCCAGCGCCTGCCTCGCGTCGGCAAGCGCATCTGTGCTCCGGCCCAACAGCAAGTAGGCCTGTGCGCGCCGCACGAGCGCGATCTCCTGGTTCGCGGGGCTCAGCATTCGCGAATCCAGCGCGGCGCTCAACAGCCGGACAGCCGCGCCGTCGTCGTGCCGGTTCAGAGCGCCCACCCCGTCGGCCAGGTCAGCGACCGGATCGGCGACCACGGCGGTCGCGAGCAGAGCCGCAACCGCAGCGGCGGCAGACACAGCAACTTTCATCGGCGATTTCCTTCCGCGCTAAGACTCACGCAGCCAACGAGCGTCGCCATAGTCGACGTCAATTTGGCTTCGGTATGGCGATACCGAGCCGTCGCGACGCCATCCTCGCCATCTGTTGGTTCGTGTCCGTTCGTGGTTCAAGAGGGCCGCGCCGCTTGCGCGAAGCGATTTCATGGGACCGGCGATGACGACGACCGAAACGGTGATCCACGCGGGCGCGCTGCTGGCCGAGCCTGGCCAGCCGGTGAAGCGGACGCAGAGCATTCGCGTCGCGAACGGCAAAGTCGCCGGTGTCGCGGACGGCTTCCTCGACCCGCCGGAGGGCGCGCGCCTCGTCGACCTGAAGCACAGCTTCGTCCTGCCCGGCCTGATCGACTGCCACGTGCACCTCACGATGCAGTTCGGCCCCGGCTACCGCATGGCCGCGGTCGAGGATTCCGACCCCAAGATCGGTCTGAACGGCGCCCATCGGGCGCGCCTCACGCTGGAAGCCGGCTTCACCACCGTGCGCGACGTGGGGGCGCAGAAGCCCGATGTCATCTTCGCGCTGCGCGAAGCGATCGCCGAGGGCAAGATCCCCGGCCCCCGGGTGCTGTGCGTGGGCTCGATCCTCTCGCCGACCGGCGGGCACGGCCAGG
Organism: uncultured Alphaproteobacteria bacterium; assembly: GCA_963794315.1. Taxonomy (GTDB): domain Bacteria; phylum Pseudomonadota; class Alphaproteobacteria; order Caulobacterales; family Caulobacteraceae; genus Poindextera. The sequence continues at coordinate 1,096,093 of CAWCDF010000002.1, read as the reverse complement.
TCTACGGCTTTCGCCGCGACGTCTGCGCCTGCGTCCAGTCCAGCCTCGGCGTCTGCGACGGCGTCGATGAGTGCCGCAAGGCGGTCCGGCGCCAGGTCGCCATGGGCGCCGATGCGATCAAGATCGTCGCGACCGGCGGGGTGCTGTCGAACATCGCCGCCGGCATCGACCAGCAGTTCACCGACGAGGAGATCAAGACGCTGGTCGAGACCGCCCACCATCTCGGCAAACGGATCTCTGCGCACGCCCACGGCACGGCGGGCATCAACGCCGCGCTGAGAGCCGGCATCGACTCGATCGAGCACGGCAGCTTCATGGACGATACGTCGATCGAGCTGTTCCTCGAGCGCGGCGCGTTCCACACCCCGACCGTCATCGCAGGGATGACGGCGCTGGAGATGGCCAAGGCGGGCGGCGTCATGTCGCCGGCGCAGGCCGAGAAGGCGTTCCAGGTCGGCGAACGGATCAGGACGGCGCTGACCAAGTCCTATCAGGCCGGCGTGAAGATCAGTTTCGGCACCGATATGGGCGTCGGCCCGCACGGCGAGAACGCCCGCGAGTTCGGCTACATGGTCGAGTGCGGCATGACGCCGGCCGACGCGATCAAGGCCGCGACCGTGACGGCGTCGGAGCTGCTCAATATCAGCGACCTGACGGGCGCGATCGCCGCCGGCAAGTCGGCCGACATCATCGCGGTCGCCGGCGATCCGTTGAGCGACGTCACCGAGTTGCAGCGCGTCGCCTTCGTCATGGCCCGCGGCGAGGTGGCGAAGGGCCTCGTGGCGGCAGCCTAGGGCGCGTTGGGATCACTTTGAATCGACTACCTGTTCCCCGCTCATCCCCGCGACTGCGAAGCAGAGGCGCGTAGCAGCCAAAGCGGGGACCCAGGCGTTTTTCCTGCAACGCAGCGGCTCTGACCCTCAGAATTCGACCGCCAAGAACGCCAAGGACGCGAAGAGGCAACGGCTGCCCGCAGCGCCGACGCCTGCTAGACCCCTTGGCGCGCTTGGCGTCCTTGGCGGTCAGATTGGGCTGCGCCGCTACGCGGCCTTTCAAATAAATGCAGATCCCCCTTTCGCGGGGATGAGCGGGCACGCCATTACGGTGCACTGTCACCGTAATACGAGGCCGCCGCCCGCGCATTTTGCCTGCTCACGTGGTGCGCACCGCTGGCCCGCGAGAGGTGACCACGACCTGGTCCCACTTTCGCGGGGATGAGCGGGGTCAAGCTGCGCGGTCCCGCAACGCTCGCCCGGCTGCCGTGAGCACGACGATCGCCGGCCCGTCATCGCGCCGCCGTTCCACCAGGCCTCGATCGACCGCGTCTTCCCAGACGGTGAGCCTGGGGCATGAGGTGCGCCAGACATCCATGACCTCGGCGTAGGCGCGCGGCTCGCTGTCGAGCCAGTGCAGGAAATCGAGGATGAGGGGCTGGATAATGGCGTCGAGGCTTGCGCCCGACGCGCCTGGGGCCTGCATGACCCTTCTCCTTCAGCGCCGGTCGAAGGGGCGCACAGGGCCGCTTCGCGTCGCCAGCGCCGATCAGCTAGGCGCGCCCGCCCAGCTTGGCAAGGGGGGTTAGATGCCTTCCGCCGCCGCCCGGCGGGCGTCGAGCTCGGCCTGGATCACCTTGTGCTGGGCCTTGGTCAGGCGATAGGTGACGAAGATGAGCACGGAGACCACCGTGATCAGCGCGGGGCCCGGTCCGTAAAGCAGGCCGAGGTTGCGGATGGTCGCCGCCCCCATGTGTTTGATGGCATCGGGGTGGGATGCAATCGCGGTCGGAAAGTGGATGAGATCGAGCCCGATGCCCGCAATAAGGCTGCCGACGCCAAACGCCGCTTTGACCGAGAAGTTCAGGCCGGCGAAGTAGAGGCCCTCGCGACGGGTGCCGAAGTGGAACTCGTGCTCGTCGGCGGCGTCGGCCATCGCCGACTGAAACGCGATCGAGACGCCCGTCGTCACGAACGTGATGAGCGCCGCGTTGCCCATCAAGAGGCCGTAGACCAGAGGGCCGTTTGGCGGCAGCACGCCGGCGACCCGCAGGAGCGGGAGCCACGCTTGCAACACCGCGAAGAGGACGAGGCCGACGGTCACCACCGTCCGCTTCTCAAGCTTCGGGACGAAAATGAGCGATACGACCGAGCCGACCAGGATGCCGGCGATTGGCGCCAGCTGCACCGCCGGAATCACCGCCGCCGGCACGGCCCAGAAGAACTTCAGCGCATGCAGGCCCAGCACACTGGCGACGCCGGCGGCGGTGAAAATCAGGATCAGGCAGCCGAACAGCGAGACGAACGATCGGTTGCGGAAGATCTCGCCGACATCGACGAGCACGCGCGCCACCGCCGAGCCTTCCCGTGGCTTGACTTTGTGCAGGCGCTTCAGCGCCGGCAGCGTGCCGAAGCTGGTGATCGCGGCGACCGCGACCACGATGGCGGCCAGCGACCAGCCCATCGGGACGTAGTTGGCGCGAATGTTGGCGCGCGCGCCGAGCAGGATCGTGGCCGTGCCGAACAGGATCGGCGCTATCACGCCAAATGGGCTGGCAAGAAAGCGGGATCCGACGACGACCGTGCGCTGGTCGTAGTCGTCGCTCAGCTCGGCTCCGAGGGCGATGTAAGGCAGGTTGAAGTTCGAATGGCAGATGCGCAGCAACAGGGTTACGACCGTCACGAAGGCGAATAGGCCCCAGCCGCTCAGCCCCGCCGGAATCGAGAAGATCACGCCCAGCAGGATGGCCAGCGGGATGGCGGAAGCGAACATAAACGGGTGTCGGCGGCCCAGCCTCGACTGAGTGTTGTCTGACAGCGACCCAACGATCGGATCGACCATCGAGTTGATGATCAAGCCGAGGAAGACCGACAGCCCGGCAAGCGAATTCGGCAGACCGCAGACCACGGTGAGGTAGTAGAAGAGATAGAGCCCGAGCGAGCCGCTCACCACGCCATCGACGATCGTGCCGGTCCCGTAGGCGGCGACCAGCGGCAGGCCCAGCTTCGTGCGACGCAGCTGCGCTGCGGTCGGCGCCGGGGCGTCAGGCGCTGGTTCGACGAGCGGCGCGATTTCGGCTGACATGGGGCCTCGGGGGAAGCTTCTGACGCCGCTTTGCGGCGGGCGGTTTCGGTCGTTATGCCACCAGATCGCACGGGCGCGCCATGACGCTTTCGTCACATGCCGGGGGCTCAGCCGATCCGCTCTTCGGTCTTGCCGCGATGCTTGGGCAGGGCCTCGGCGCCCTCGATCCAGGCGAGATGCTCCTCCCAGCTGACGTGCGCGACCGGATGGTCCAGCAGCGGCGAGGTCAGGCTGCCAGCCGAGACGTAGACGTGGTTCGCTTGGACGCCGTCCGGACGCTGCTGGTCGGCGACGTACAGCATCGGGCTGGCGCAGAGCCGGCAGCCGCCCCAGCGCACGCCGGTTGAGGTGCGATGCCAGACCACCTCGCCTTCACCGGCGTCGAAGGCGAATTGCTCCGGCGGGACCGAGGTCCAAGTCACAAACGCCGCGCCGTGGCTCAGCCGGCAGGACTGGCAGTGGCAGTGCGTCACCAGGCCGAGCGGCGGCGTCATGCGAAACCGCACCGCGCCGCAAAGGCAGCGCCCCTCGAGGTCGCCTGCTGCCATCGCCCGCCCTAGCGCGCGCGCTCGGCCGCCACGGCGGCGGTCTGGGTGACGGCGCCGCCGAACTCCTTCAGGATCTTCTGCGTATGCTGGCCGACGGCCGGCGCCATGCGCGGCTGGACCTTGGTCTCGCCGGTAATCTGGAACGGGCTGTCCAGGGTCTTCAGGCCGTACCCGTCAGCGAACTCGGGCAGAAGGCCGTTCGCCTCGAGCTGCGGGTCGCTCGGATGGTCCGTGATCCGGCCGACGAGGCCGAAGGTGAGGCCGGCCTCGGTCAGGCGGGCTTTCCAATGCTCCCAGGTCTCGCCGCCGAAGATGTCGCCGAGCAGCGTCGTCAGCAGGTCGCCGTTCTCAAACCGCGCGAGCGGTGTGGAAAAGAGCGGGTCATCCGCCCACTCTGGCTTGTCGACGGCCTTGAGCAGGAGTGGCCACTCGCGGACCATATTGACCATGACGAGCGTGAACTCCCGTCCGTCGGCGGTGACGTAGAATTCGACCAGCGGGTTGCGCTGGCCGCGCTCGGCGCGGGGGACGAGCTCGAGGTCGCAGAGGGCCGCCTGCACCTGGCACCCGTTCGCCCAAAGGCCGTTGGCGAGCAGCGAGGTGGTGACCTCCGCCCCTTCGCCCGTCTGTTGCCGGCGATAGAGGGCGGTGACGATCGCCGCATACATCCCCATCGCGGTCGGATGGTCGCCCATGCCCGGCACGCTCATGCCGAGCTCGGTGTCACCGGTGGCCCGCACCATGTCCATCAGCCCCGAGCGCGCCCACCAGGCGGTGGCGTCGAAGCCGGTGCGGTCGCGCTCCGGCCCCTGCTCGCCGTACGGCGAGAGCGAGGCGTAGATCAGCCGCCGGTTCAGCGGCATCACGTCCTCGGCCCGAAGCTTCAGCCGCTCGCGCACCGGAAACGGATAGTTGGTGATGAAGACGTCCGCCTTCCTGATCAACCCGTCGAGGAAGGCGCGCCCCTCGGGGTCCTTCAGGTCGAGCGCCAGGCTCTCCTTGTTGCGCGAGTCGAGGGTCCAGAAATAGTCGATGCAGTCCTCGGCGCCGCGGTACTTGATCAGCGTGCGATAGGCGTCGCCCTCGCCGGGCGGCTCGATCTTGATCACCCGCGCGCCGAAATCCGACATGATCGTCGCCGCGGCGGGGCCAGCCACGTAGCTGGCGCAATCGACCACGAGCAGATCGCCGAAAAGCCCGGCTCCCATGGCAGAACCTCCAAATCCTTCGCCCGCCAGCTAACCGCGCCCGGGCGATCCGGTCGAGTCCGCCGCGCGCCAGCGCGGCCCAATCGAACCACAAAGGGCACAAAGGACACCAAGGGCGCGAAGAAGCCGAGCTTGCTTTGGCGTGGCAGTCGGCACGGACTCTTCGTGCCCTTCGTGTCCTTCCTCTTCTTCGTGGTGAAGACTGACTTGCCGCTCGCGCGGCGTTCGAGCGGTCATTGACGGCGGGCGCGGTGGCGCGGAAGCTCTCGGTTCCACCCCCGGGGACGAGAGACGCCATGAATATCGCCGTGAAGCCCGGGGCCGCGGATGACGCCGACGTTCGGGCCACCCCGCTCGCCGAGCTCAACCCGGCGCGCTTCGATCGCTTCCAGGCCGACACCGTCTGGCCGCTGTTCGAGCGCCTCAGGGCGGAAGACCCGGTCCACTTCACGCCCGACTCGGAGTTCGGCCCCTATTGGTCGATCACCCGCTGGGACGACATCATGGCGGTCGACACCAACCACGAGGCGTTCTCATCGGCGATCGAGGGCATCTCGCTGCCGATCAAGGCGAACATGGAGGCGCAGGACAAAGCCTTCGCCGAGCTCGGCGTGAAGCGGAAACGGGGAGCGGCCGGCTTCATCACCATGGACGAGCCTGAGCACTCGGTGCATCGCAAGGCGGTCAGCCCGACGCTCGCGCCCGCCAACATCGCCAAGATGTCGCCCATCGTGCGCGAGCGGTGTGGCCTGATCCTCGATGCGCTGCCGATCGGCGAGCCATTCGACTGGGTCGACCTGGTGTCGAAAGAGCTCACGGCCATGACGCTGGCGACGCTGTTCGACTTCCCGTTTCCGGAGCGCCGCAAGCTGACCTACTGGTCGGACATGTTCGTCATGCCGCCGGGCCACGCCGGGGTGAAGAGCTGGCAGCATAAGGCGCAAGCCGCGCGCGAATGCTTCGACGCGTTCCAGCGCTTGTGGGAGGCGCGGTTGGACGCAGAACCCGACATCGACATGATCTCGATGCTGACCCACCACCCCGACACCCGGAACATGTCGGCGGAGCAGTATCAGGGCACGGTCATCCTCCTGATCGTGGGCGGCAACGACACGACCCGAAACACGATCAGCGGCAGCGTCTACTGGCTGAACCAGTTCCCCGATCAGTACGCCAAGCTGCGCGCAAACCCCGATCTGGTGACCAACATGGTCTCCGAGACCATCCGCTATCAGACGCCGCTTTCGCACATGACCCGCATCGCCAACCGCGATGTCGAGGTCGGCGGCAAGACCATCCGGGCCGGCGACCGCGTGGTGATGTGGTACATCTCCGGCAATCGCGACCCCTCGGTGATCGCCGACCCCGACGTCTACGACATCGAGCGCGAACGGCCGCGCCACCACATGTCGTTCGGCTTCGGCATCCACCGCTGCGTCGGCAACCGCGTCGCCGAGATGCAGCTGACCATCATCTGGGAGGAGATCCTGAAGCGCTTCCCGGTGATCGAGGTGATCGGCGAGCCAGTGCGCACCTACTCCAACTTCATCCACGGCTACGAAACCCTCCCCGTCCTCATCCCCGCCCGCGCCTGAGCGTCGCCGGATGCGCCGCGCGAGCGGCGCCTTCCGATTTCACCACGAAGGACACGAAGAACACTAAGGGCACGAAGCTTGAGCGAGCGGACGCAGCGGTGCGACCGGCTCTGCTTCTTCGTGCTTCTTCGTGTTCTTCGTGTCCTTCGTGGTCGAATAGGGCCCCGCGGCTCCGCCGCGCGGCCGGCTAGCCGCTGAAGTTCAGTTTCAGGCCGGGCTCGGGCCAGCGCATGCGGATCAGGCGGCCGGTCTCGGAGAGGGTGATGTAGGCGTCGCGCATGTCGGCGCCGCCGAAGCAGATGTTGGTCGTCGTGCGGTCCGGCAGCGGGATCTGGCTGACCGCGCCGGTGGCCGGCGAGATGGTGGTGATGCCGTCGCGGATCGAGGCGATGCAGACGTCGCCGTTCGCCTGCACCGCGAGCGAGTCGAAGAAGGCCGCCGGGCCCGCCCGCCAGCCGTCCACCACGACCGCCCTTCACCACCTGGCCAGGCGCGGCCAGGTCGAACGCGATCAGCCGCCCGGTGAAGCTCTCGGCCGAATAGACCGTGTTCTCGTCCGGCGAGAGGCCGATGCCGTTGTAGCCGGTGCCACCGAACGAGATCTCCTCGGCCTTCGCGCCGTCCGGTTGCGCGTAGTAGACGCCGCTGGCGTGGCGCATTCGCCCGGTCTGGCGGCCGAAGTCGGTGAACCAGAAGCCGCCCAACCTGTCGAAGACGATGTCGTTCGGGGCCGAAAGCAGGTTGTCGCCCACCTTGTCGTACAGCCGCTCGCCCTTGCCGGAGGCCAGGTCGACCCGGTCGATGCCGCCCTGGCTGGGCGGCAGCGCGCCGCTGATCGCCAGCCCGCCGCCGCCGTTGTTGGCCACATAGACCGCCCCGTCCGGCCCGAGCGCCGCCCCGTTCGGCCCGCCGCCCAGGTCGCAAACCACCTCGACCTTGCCGTTCCAGGCGCGCGACAGGGTCCCGCGCGCGATCTCGACCAGGATCACCGACCCGTCGGCCATGGCGATCGGTCCCTCCGGAAACTGCAACCCTTCCGCCAGCACCTCGAAGTCGGCCATCAACTTGTCCTCCCACGCGTCTTACCTTAACTGGCCCAGGTTGCCGCGGTAGCAGCCAAATCGCTAGACGTACCGGCCATTCATCGGCATTTCTCCACAACCGCTGGCGGTAGCGCGCTGAGAAGGCCCGCCCGTCTGTGCGCGAGGGACCCCGCATGACAACACCTATCCCGAAAGCGTTTCTGTCGTTCGCTGCTGACGACAGTGAATTCGTCGAACGCGTCTATCGGCAGCTGCCCCACGGGCAAGCCTTCTTCTTCAAGCAGAGCTTCGCGAACGGCGCGTACATGCTTGAGGTAATGGAAAGGGAGGTGGCGAACAGCCACCTGTTCGTGCTCTTCGCTTCAAAGGCCAGCGTTCAGCGTCAATGGATCAAGTTCGAGGCTGAGAGGGCTCGGCTCGCAAGGATTAGTGACGGCCACAAGAGGCTACAGGTTTACGCAGCGGACGGCGAGGTCCAGGCGGCTGATTTACCCGAGTGGATGCGAGAATACTGGTTCGATGGGAAAGAGCGCAACGCGCGCGACGTTGCTCGACTCATCGCTAGCGAGCTTACTTCGCTTGCCGGGCGAACGTTAACGGAGCGCATGTATGGGCGAGGCAGTGTTCAGGGGCTGCTACACCGGCGCTTCAACGAGGCGAGGCGCCAACTCGGCGGCGCGGTCAGTCCCAACGTCGTGGTCGCTGCCGGAGTCGAACAGATCGGTCGAGCGACGCTGCTCCGGCACAGTTTGCCGGTCCTCTTCCCAGCTCTGCCACACGTGGCTCGTGGACCTGAGATCGAACTCCCAGGCTGGGGCGACCTGCCTGACTTCTACCGAGCGTTGGGTCAGTACAGCAACGAGGGACTAAGCCTTGAGCAACTGGCCGAACGAACCGCGGCCTTCGGAGCATTGAACGAGGCCGAGCAGGTCGAGAAGGTCATTGAGGGTCTGTCGCATTTTGGATCGCTCGGCGAGGCTGTGGTTCTGCGTGCTCCGTCGTTTCTCTTCGATCGAGCGGGCCATCTCAAAGAGTGGGTACGGAGCCTGATTGCCGGCGCAGCCGGGCGACCAGACCTGATTCTCGCTATCGTGACGAACCGGCAGATTCCCGAGGAAGAGGCGCACGGGCTGCCGAACGTTTGCCAGCTTCTAGTCGGCTCGATTGACGACGATGACATCCGCCTCTTGATCGACGAACTGTCAGCTGAACTCAGCCTCCCTCTGCCGCAGGTGCCTGCGGCGCTGCTGGTTCAGATCGGCGGCCATCCCGTTCTCGCCCGCGCCTATGTCCGCCTAGCTGAACAGTATGGGCCAAGCGTTTTCGATCGCTCCCCTGAGAAACTCTTTGTGATTTCAGGAAGGCATCCTACAAGACAATTTTGTGCCGGGCCGCGTCAATGACTACCAACGCAAGATCCTTCACGTACTCAGCTGGGTCCCTAGCCTAGACGCGTACGTTTTGGAGAAGATTTGCTCAGACAAAGATGAAACGAGACCCGCGTACATCGAGTCACTAAACGATCTTATACTAGGCTGCATGGTTGAGGTCCGAGGTCCCGCCATGTCGATTTCGGGGCCGGTACGTTCGATCTTCCGGCGCACATTTGGCTACGGCGATGACGTGCTGCTCGCGCGCATGGCTGATGTCCTCAAGGTCGAGATGGCAGACGCTGACGCCGCGGGAGCTGTGAGTGCGAAACTCGTCGACGCCGTCACCTTCATGTACGTCCTGACAGGGACTGCCATGCCGAAGGAGCTCAGAGACTTGCTGCTACCTGGCACCCTCGAGGAGATAGTGCGTTCGGCATACAACTCTGGCAGGGAAGACGACGCCTCGTACGACAAGGCCATCCAGTGGGGCATGGTCGCCGAGGACATGCGAATGGACGAGGCAGTCCGAGAGGAGATACTCAGCAGTGTTATTCGAGCACACATAAGGAAAGAGGACTTCCGCTCGGCTGATGATCTTCTGCGAGTCTTCGACAAGAGAGATTACCGGTCAAGGTTCTTTCTTCGCGGCTTCCGATACATGAGGGAAGGACGGGTTGACTCGGCCATCCCCCATTTGATTAACGCCACGAAGGAACGGAGATATTACCGATCAGCGGCTAACCAGCTCGGAATCGCGTATTTCAGAAAGGGCGATATCGATAAACTCAAGTCTCTACTTGATTCGAGTCGAGGGGTCGAGCAGAGCGCGTTTCTGTTAGACTTGCGCATACAATATAACACAGCTGAGGCCAACTATCCTGCGGCCGAGCAGGACATACAGTTGCTGGCGAGACTAGCCGAAGACAACGGGAGAGCGCGAAAGAGGAGAGCGATCCTACTCGCGAAGAGGGATGGCAATTTTCAGGGCGCGATTGACTTGGTCAGCGCGCTGATCGACTCGGAGAAGGGACGCGCGATCCCCCTGCGTTTTCTGCGGGGTATACTGGCAGCGAAGGCAGGCCGGCGAAGCTTGGCTTTGCAGGAAGCGGAGTTCGTACGCGCGAACGCACGTCGATCGGGACCGGAGCAATATGCGAAGATCAAGGCCCGCTTGGCCGTGGCCGAGGGTGACTGGCGCGGAGCGCTTGACGCTCTCGAGGGACTGCCGGAACTGCAGGCGGCCGACCGGTTTCTGCGCGTCGACGCCCTCAGGCTGAAGGCGGAGGACCATGGCGTTGCTGAGGCCGACCGCGCGGCTGCTCGAAGCGAGGCCGCCGCAACCGCGGGGCGGGCGAAGAACTACACCGATCTCGATTTCGCGGAAGACACCGGGTTCGATACTGGCTTGTAGACGCCTCGCTCCTCAAGCGGGGGCAATCGCGGGCAGCGTCCTAATTTGAAGCCGCCATCTTGATCATGACGTACTCCGTATCGTCCTGGCACGAATAGCAAACGGTCACCCGAAGCTTGTCGCCAGACCACGCGGCACCAATTGGTTTCATCGGCGGAGTCCTACCGGCCAGCGACGGATGGCCTTTCATCGCCGACACCTGCTGCTGGATGCCGAGCGATCCTGACGCCTCAAATGTGATGTCCAACGGGATCGTCATGCCGTGGTCCGGTCGAGGGTTCCTCAAGCGACCATAATCGCCGAACCTCGTAGCCCGATCAACGCCGCGCTGGCCAGCGCGTCAACCACTGTGGGCAGGAGTGCGGCGCTGGGTTATCGTGACTCACCAAGCAAGGGAGACGGCCGCCGTGCACGATCTGATCATCCGGGGTGGAACCATTGTCGACGGCACAGGCGGCGAGCCCTACGTCGGCGACATCGCGATCGATGGCGACCGCATCGCCGCGGTCGGCAAGGCCCTCGGCTCCGCCCGGCGCGAGATCGACGCGACGGGTCAGATCGTCACCCCCGGCTGGGTCGACATCCACACCCACTACGACGGCCAGGCCACCTGGGACCCGCTGATGGGCCCTTCGAGCTGGCATGGCGTCACGACGGCGATCATGGGCAACTGCGGCGTCGGCTTCGCGCCGGTGAAGCCCGACCAGCATGAGTTCCTCATCGAGCTGATGGAAGGGGTCGAGGACATCCCGGGCTCGGCGCTGGCCGAGGGCATCGACTGGAAGTGGGAGACGCTTCCCCGAATACCTCGACGCGCTGGAGGCCAAGAAGCGCACGATCGACGTCGGCGTGCACGTCCCGCACGCCTCGGTGCGCGCCTATGTGCTCGGCGAGCGCTGCAACACCGACTACGAGCCCACCGCCCACGAGATCGCCCAGATGGCCGAGCTGGTGCGCGAAGGCGTCCAGGCCGGCGCGCTCGGCTTCTCGACCTCCCGGACGCTGCTGCACAAGGATCTGAAGGGCGTGCACATGCCAGGCACCTTCGCCGGCTCCGACGAGATGCTGGCGCTGGGCCTGTCGATGAAGGGGCTGAAGCACGGCGTGTTCGAGATGGTCTCCGACCACCTCGGCGACGACGACGAGTGGATGTGGGTCAAGGGCTTCGCGCACCAGACCAACCTGCCGGTCACCCTGGTGGCAACCTCGGCCGGCGCCTACCAGGGCGACAAGATGTACAACATCGCCGAGGAAGCGCTGCGCCACGGCATGGAGATTCGCCCGCAGATCGCCGGGCGGCCGACCGGCATCCTGCAGGGGCTGACCTCGAGCTTCCACGTCTTCTCCGGCCATCCGACCTTCAGGCGCGACATCGCCCACCTGCCGCTCGCGGAAAAGGTGGCGATGATGCAGCGACCCGAGGTTCGCGCGGCGCTGCTGTCCGAAGAGAGCGCCATGCGCGGCGGCGGCATGGCGGCGACCGAACGAGCTGCTCTACCGGGTGTTCCCGCTGGGCGAGGTCCCGAACTACGAGCCCGACCGCGAGCAGAGCGTCGGCGGCATGGCCGAGGCGGCCGGCGTCACGCCGATGGAGATGATGTACGACCTTCTTCTCCGCGATGGCGGGCGCGAGCTGTTCTACCAGCCGCTGGGCGGCTACTTCACCTACAACTTCGACTTCTTCCGCAAGAACATGCAGCACCCGAACGTGCTGTTCGGCCTCTCCGACGGCGGCGCCCACTGCGGCGTGATCGCCGATGCCGGCATGCCGACCTTCATCCTCACCCACTGGGCGCGCGACCGCGTGAAGGGCGAGAAGTTCCCGCTCGAGTTCCTGGTGCGCAAGCTGACCAGCGACACCGCCAGAGCCTATGGCCTGCACGATCGCGGACAGCTGCAGCCGGGCCTCCTGGCCGACATCAACGTCATCGATTTCGACAAGCTGCGCCTCTTCCGCCCGGAAGCCGTCTACGACCTGCCGGCCGGCGGGCGCCGCCTCGTGCAGCGGGCCGAAGGCTACCGCTACACGATCAAGTCCGGCGAGGTGACGTTCGAGGACGGCGAGCACACCGGCGCGCTGCCCGGCGGCCTCGTCCGCGGCGGCCGCGAAGCGGTGATCCTGGCGGAAGCCTGAGGCTTACCCCGCCCAGATCACCACGCCGCTGAGCCCGCGCCGACGGCGCGAGGCCGCTAGGTCTTGTGGCAGACCTTGCCCTTGGCGATGCAGGAGTGACCGCACGGGACGCCGGTCGTGCAGTGCGGAGCGCCGCCGGTCGAGTGAGACGCAGGCGCCGCCGACGAAGCGGCTGGCGGCGGGCATTTGATGAACTTGTGGGTCTTCGGGTCGGTGCACTTGGTCGCCGCGCTGACGCTGCTGGCGCTCAGCGCCAGGATAGCCGCCATCATCAGAACTCGCTTCATCTTGTCCTCCCGCTCTGGTTACGCGAGCAAGCCGAGACCTTGCGGCAAACTCAAATCGCAGGCTCAACTTGGCGTAGTAGGCTGTTTCGAAGTATTCCCGTGAAAGTCGAGAATAACCGCAAGTTGCAGTGACGTGGAAGTCTGACTTTCACTGGCGATCGATACCGGACATTTCGAGATCAGGCGATCAAACGCAGATGAAAACTACCCAAAATGGGTAGCTATGCGATAATATTCTCGCTGACAGGCACGGCATACCGCACCCCAACCGCTTGCTGGGCGTCCGGGCGCTAGCAAGGGGGCCCGCGGTTGGGCGAGACCGTCCAAGGGCCAATCGAAGGTCAGGCGCCCGCCTCTGCCGCCGATCGGGCCGAGGCGCGTGTCGTCCACCGGTTGGCGACCGAGCACTTTCTGCGAAGCGCGCGGGAGCTCAGCGATCAGGCGGGCGGCAATCTGTTCAAGGGGCTGGCGCTGCGGGCGATCGTCGCCGCCAACATCGGCCATACCGACCCGTCAGAGAGCTCGGTGCGGTACGCCGCGATGAGCCAGCCTGGTTCGAACGATCTGCTCAGGCCGGTGAGCGTTCTGGCGATCGCCGGATCGATTGGGCTGCCGTACGAGACAACGCGCCGCTATGTGGCGGCGCTGATGAAGGAGGGCGCCTGCACGAGGGTGAAGGGCGGGATCGTGGCGTCTGCGGCGACGCTGGCCGGACCCGAGGCCGAGCAGGCGATGATGGCCAGCCTGGTCAACCTTCGCCGCTTCGTGCGCGTGCTGAGACGCGCCGGCATCGCTCTCGATTGACAGTGGGGCCGCCTGGCTGGCGCGCGAGAGCGTCGTGGTCCTCGCCGAAGCGTAGCGGGGCCGAGGTCGCGCGGGCCCGCCGACCCGGCATCTCGCGCCGGCTCGCCGGCGCACGGCGAGTCCCCAATCGCCACAAGCTGCTCTGGCCACAGGCGCTGAGAGCCGCAACGGCACACAAACCCCCGGTGTTCGCCGGCCTCGATATTGCTGAGCTCCAGGCAGCGGCGCAGCGACGCGACCGCCCGGAGAACAGCCGACATGTCCAACCGATCGACGCCGAGGTGGAACCCGCTCGGCGCGCGCCTGATCGCGGCGGCCGGGGTCTGCCTTGGCCTGTTCGCGGCCGCTTCCGCCGCCGCGCAAGCGCCCGTCGCCATTGGACCCGCCCAGCCGTTCGCGCAGTCGGCGTCGATCGACGCCCGCCAGGTAGAGCGCTGGGTGATGACGACGGGAGACAACGGGGGCCAGCCGTTCGTGATTGTCGACAAGCGCGCCACCGAGGTCTTTGTGTTCGACGGCCACGGAACCCTGCTCGGCGAGACCTCGGCGCTCATCGGATCGGCGCGCGGGGATGACTCCTCGCCGGGGATTGGCGAGCGGAAACTGTCGCAGATCCGTCCCGACGAGCGGACCACGCCGGCCGGGCGCTTCGTGGCCTCGCTCGGCCAGTCGTTGGGCAAGGATGACGTTCTCTGGGTCGACTACACAACGGCGCTCGCGCTGCACCGCGTGTTGGCGGTCGACAGTCGCGAGCACCGGCTGCAGCGGCTCGCCTCGGTGTCGCCGCTGGACCACCGGATCACGTTTGGCTGCATCAATGTGCCGGTGGAATTCTACGACAGCGTCATCGACCGCGCGTTCGCCGGCACGAGCGGCATCGTCTACATCCTGCCTGAGGTCAAATCCGTCGCTGACGTCTTCTTCACCGCGAGCGCGGCGCCGGCTCACTTGAGCTGAACGAAGACCTCTCCGATCGGCCGCGTCTCCGGCAGGATGTAGACGACGCCGCTGGTGCTGGCGAAGGTCGGATCGATGACCGCGTCATAGAAGCGGGCCGGCACGTTGATACAGCCGTAGGAGATGCGCCGCTCCAGCGGCGAGTGGGACGCCAGCCTTCGCAGGCGATGCTCGCTCGGATTGGTGGTGATCACCCGATGCAGCGCGACCCCCGACTTGTAGTCCACCCAAAGCACGTCCTTCTGTCCCAGGTCGCGACCGAGCGAGGCCACGAAGCGGCCGGCCGGCGTGATGCGGTCCTTCGGCCCGATGTCGGCAAGCGAGCGGTCGCCGATGCCTGCGGCGGCCTCGTCGCCGCGCGCCAGGCCGAGGAGCGCCGGCGCAGCGCCGGTCAGGCGCCCTCTCGCATCGAACACGAAGACCTTGGCGGCGACCTTGTCGATGATGACGAACGGCATGCCGGCGTTGTCGCGCGCCGCGACCACCCAATCGGCCAGCTGCCGCGCATCGGTCGAAGCCGGCTCGCCGGCGAAGTCGGCGTGGGCCGGGGTTGGCTGGGCGGTCTGCGCCGAAAGGGGCGCCGCGGAGAGCGAGCCAGAGCAAAGCGCGGCGGCGAAAAGCGCCGCGAGGCCGTTGCGCAGGGCGCCTCGGTCGGCAGGCCGGCGCAAGGCTGTCAGTTCCGGTCCTGTTTGCGCGGGTAGACCGGGGCGATGTAGGCCCTGGGCGCGGGCAAGATAACTGGCGCTGTGACGACCGCCAGCACCGGCGTCTCGACGACCTCAACCAGCGGCATTCTCACGCCGCCGCCAACCACGGCGAGCTCGAGACCCACGGGCGCGCCGACCTCGATCGGCGCCACGCCGGCGACTGTCGGCGTCGGAATGGCCGTTATGGGTGTTGGGGTCGGCGTTGGAGTCGGCGTCGGTGTTGGAGTCGGCGTCGGCGTCGGTGTTGGAGTTGGCGTCGGTGTTGGAGTTGGCGTCGGTGTTGGCGTCGGTGTTGGCGTCGGCGTCGGTGTTGGCGTCGGCGTCGGCGTGGGGGTCGGAGTGGGTGTGGGGGTCGGAGTGGGTGTGGGGGTCGGCGTCGGGGTAGGCGTCGGTGTCGGTGTTGGAGTTGGCGTCGGAGTCGGCGTGGGCGTCGGCGTCGGCGTCGCGGTAATGGTTCCAGTCGTTCTGAGCGTGGCGACGCAGCAGGCGATCGGGAGGGAATATGCGCCGGCGTTGGGTCCGCCGAGGCTGTAGCCGCTGAATGTGATCCCGATGCCTGTTCCCACGGCCGAGCTGTCGAACGCGGCGGTCGCGCCCGGGCCGGCGATCAGGGTGACGCCCGTCGGGTCGCCGTTGAACCCGGAGAGAGTCGCGGCGGTCGTCCCGTCGAAGGGCTTGCTGGCGGCCGGGAACACCAACATGAATTGCGCAAGCGTCGCGCCTCCGGTCAGGGTGAAGTGGGGTAGATAGTCCGTCGGCGTCGTGTAGGAGACCGGGTTGTAGTAGATGTTCACCGGCGCGTTTGGCCCGGTGACGGTGATGGGCGGCGTGCCCGACGCGAAGATCACGGTGCCGCCGAGCACGCCCGGTCCCGTCCCGTCGTCGCCGGCGATGATCACCAGGCCGAGCGCCAAACCAAGGTCCTGAGAGGGGATGCTGCTGCCGCGCGTGAGCGTGATTTTGCTAGCGATATTGACGTTGTTGCCCGCGCATAGCGTGATGTCGCCGTCGGTCGTCGTCATGGCGGCGCTGACGGCGAGGTTGAGGTCCCGGCCGGCGCTGATCAGCACGCTGCCGTTGGTCGTGGTGATGGCCGCGTTGATGTTGGCGTCGCGTCCGCAGCAGATCACGAAGTTGCCGTTCGTGGCCGTGATCGCCGCGTTCACGGTCACGTCGCGAGCAGCGTCCAGGGTCAGCGTGGTCGGGTTCGACGAGGCCTTCCAGGCGATAGCATCGTTGACGGTGATGTCGCCGTTGCCGGGCGACGCCGAGTTGAAACTCGTGACCGGGGGCGTTCCGGCGACCGTACCGCTCGCCGCGCCCGGCAGCGTGCTGATGACGACGCTGTTGGTGACTAGGTCGGCCGAGAGAGTCGCGCCGTCGATGTTCCCTCCGGCGCCGATCGTGAAATCGACGGGATCGATCGACCAGGTTCCGGTCTTGCCCGAAGGCGCCAAGGTCGTGATCTTGGCGCTGTCGGCTATGTTCACGCTGGCGGCGGAGGTCTCGATGAAGCCGCCGTCGCCGCCGTTCGGCGCGCTGGCGTCCAGCGTGCCCGTGACGTTCACCACCCCGCTCTGCATGTCGCCGAGCAGGCTGATCACGCCGGCGCGGCTGCCGATGGTCTGAGCCTCGATCACGCCGGTGTTGTTCACGGCGGTTCTCAGCAGCTGGCCGGCCGCCTGGGCGGTCAGCACCACCTCGCCGCCGTTGGCGCGGATCATACCGCCGTTCTGCACCAGCGCGTTCACCGCGCCCTGGTCGACGGTGACGTTGAGCAGGCCGTCGCCGGCGACGTCGAGCGTGACCGCCGTCCCGCCCGCGAGCACGACGGAGCCCAGGTTCGCGGTGATCAGGCCCTGGTTGGAGACCGAGCCGCCGAGCAGGGCCACATAGCCATTGTTGGCGCTGATCGCGCCGCGATTGAGCACGGCCGCTCCGCTCGGACCGGAGAAGCTGTATCGGCCGGACATGAAGTCGGCGTCTGAGATGTTCAGCGTGGAGGCCACCAGGCCGCCGACGTTCACCTGCGCGTCCGGACCGAACAGAATGCCGTTCGGGTTGACCAGGAAGACTTTGCCGTTGGCCGACAGGCGGCCAAGGATGCTCGAGGGATCGGGGCCGGTCACGCGATTGAGCGCAACCGAGCTGCTGTTCGGCTGGTTGAACTGGACCGCCTGGCCCGTGCCGATGCTGAAGCTCTGCCAGTTGATGACGACGTTCTGGCTCGACTGGTTGACCGTCAGCGTGTTCGCGCCCGTGGAGACGCTAGCCGCGCCGGCGGCCACGGAGGCGCCGCTGGGCAGGGCATGGGCGGCCGAGGCGAGAGCGAGCGCGCTCGCGGCGCCGAACAGGGTCCGCCGGGCGAAGGCGCGCAGGCCGGCCCTGAGTGCGGTGGCGTCACGGATCGATGAGGAGGCGCTGGGCATGGGCTCTGTCCTTGTTGGTCGCAGACGGTGAGCCTTCGCTGACGCCGACATCAGAAGAACTTGGCGAGTTGGATCCAGACACGGCTGGACGAAAGGGGACCCGGCACGCCCGTGGCGCCGCCGAGGGTGTGGGCCCAGGCGACCCTGACCACGAAGTTATTGGGAGCGGTCCAGTTGAGGCCGACCCCGTCGCCGGAGACGGTCTCGCGGTTGGGGCCCGCAAACCACGGCGAGTGGTTGATCGTGGCCGAGCCGGTGTCGATGAAACCGATCAACTGCAGGCGGCCGGGGATGGGCGCCGGCGGCGGGGGCAGGAGCAGCCGCACCTCGAGCGTCGCCACATAACCATCGTCGCCGTAGATCAGGCCTTCCGCATAGGCCCGCACGGCATAGGCGCCGCCGAGCTCCATCTTCTCCGAGATGTCGAGGTTCTTGGAGGCGACCTGTCCGCGGATCAGGCCATAGACCGACACCGGCCCGAACACGGTCTGCAGGCGCGAGACGCTGTAGGAAAGCTTGCCATAGCCACCGTCGGCGCGTGCGGTCGTCGCATCGAACAGCCGGGCGGCCGGCGTGCGGATGTCGAGCTCGCCGAAGGTGTAACCCAGGGAGAACTGATCCCAGCCGCCGCCGGCGAGCGTGTCGTGGTGATCGCCGGCGATGCCGACCATCATGGCGTATTCGTCCTTGTCGGTGACGGAGGCGACCGCGCCCTCCTTGTCCTGGAAGACCCGGTCGTCGAAATCGCCCAGAAGCGCGAGGTTGTTGTCGTACGAGCGCACGAGCGGGTAGCTGGCGAAGACGCTGGCGACTTCCGCTGTGCCGCTGGCGCGCAGGCTGGTGAAGGCGCCATGCAGGCGGTAGTCGAGGGCGGCGAACGCGACTCCGACCGTCGCGTCCTGGACCTGCGTCTGATAGGCGACGCGGCCGTAGTCCAGTCCGTCGAACGAGCTGAGCACGCGCAGGCTGAGGCGGTCGCCGTGGCCGGTCGGGTCGTTGATGTTCATCGTCGCGCCAAGCCGGTCGGCGCCCGAGAACGGATCGCCGGCGTTGTCGGCGTCGATGCTGCCGGAAACGCGCGGGGCGGGCCTCAGCGAAACCGTCAGGTCCGACGTGCCGACCTCCGAGCCGGGGCTGAGGGTCGATCTCACGAGCACGCCGGGAACGTCCGACAGCAAGAGCAGGCGCCGCTCGAGCGGACCGGCCGCGACGGGGCTGCCGGCCTTCAGGCCGTGTAGGATGCTGGCGGCCAGGTGGTCGGAAAGGTTGGTGCGATTGTCGAGCCCGATCTTGCCGTAGCGGCCTTCGACCACGACGATGGTCACGGCGCCGCTCTCGATGTCCTGGGCCGGCACGTAGGCCTGGGCGACGAAATCGCCGTGCCGGTTGTAGAAGTCGGAAATCTTCCCGGCCATCTCGCGCAGGTCCCGCAGGTCGAGCTCGCGACCCGGCTGGAATCCGCTGACCGCGATAAGCTCGGCCTCGGAAAAGAGCGTCTCGCCGGTGATGTGCAGCGATTCGACCAGGATCTTCGGCCCCGCCGGCCCGGGGTTGCGCGCGGTCTGGCCGCGGTCGATCCGGATGTCGGGAATGGCTTGTTGCGGCTCCGGGGGGGGCGGGATCTGCTGGATCTGGCCGCCGGCGCCGACCAGCGGCGCGGCGACCGCGCCATTGCCGACCGCCAGGACGGCGAGCGCCGTCGTCAGGGCGGCCACGAATAGGCTCGATTTCAACATGGTCACCTCGGACGGGATCGGGGCTCCCGACCAACAGACTTGACAGTGGGGCGTCCATCTCTTGATGGAGCAGTCGTATCGCTCAAAGCGCTGCCCCCTCGAATACAGGAGCGGAGAGCCGCCAGAACTTAGCTGACAAAGACGCGCGTCTATTGTTTAGATTTAATGAATCGATCGATTTATCTAGAGTGAATACTCTGTTATCCGTATTATATATAAATGTAAATCGCACATAATAAAGTCGAATTACCCATTATGCGCGGCTGATTTCTGGTCGATGGAGGACATCGACGGCTCTTCAAGCTCGGACAGCCCTCGCCGTCCTGAGCGGGGTGAACGCCCACTCGAGTCCTTCGAACGCTTGCTTTGAGCTTTCCGGACTTGGTGGTCGAATGGGGCCTAGGTTGGGGCGCCAAGCATGAGGCTGTTGCGGACGATCGCGGTCCTTCTAACGCTGGCCGGGGCCGCGGCCGGATCCTCGGCCCGGGCGGCGAACCCGGCGGATCTGGCGCGCTGGCGGGCGATAGCGGCGCAGGTGACCATCACTCGCGACGACTGGGGCATCGCCCACGTGCGCGGGCATACGGACGCGCAAGCCGTGTTCGGGATGATCTACGCGCAGGCCGAGGACGACTTCAATCGCATCGAGCGGAACTACCTGATCGCGCTCGGCCGGGTCAGCGAAGCGGACGGCGAGGCCGCGCTGATGCAGGACTTGCGGGCGAGGCTCTACGTCGATCCCGCCGACTTGAAGGCGCGGTATGCGCAGAGCCCGCCGAGCTTGCGGACGCTGATGGACGCCTGGGCCGATGGGCTGAACGACTATCTCGCCACCCATCCGGACGTGCATCCGAAGGTGATCACCCAGTTCGAGCCCTGGATGGCGCTCAGCTTCACCGAGGGCAGCATCGGCGGCGACATCGAGCGCATCCCGCTCACCGGCCTCGCCGACTTCTACGATGCGCCGAAGCTGGCGTCGCTCGCCGACCAGGATCTCGCCGCCGCGACGGACCCCTCCGGCTCGAACGGCATCGCCATCGCGCCAGCGAACACGGCCGACCACCACGCTCTCCTGCTGATCAACCCGCACACATCGTTCTACTTCCGCTCCGAGCTGCAGATGACCAGCGATGCGGGTCTGGACGCTTACGGCGCGGCGACCTGGGGCCAGTTCTTCATCTACCAGGGCTTCAACGACCGGGTGGGGTGGATGCACACCTCCAGCCAGTCGGACGCCGTCGACCGCTTCGCCGAAACGATCGTGCGCAAGGACGGGCGCTTGTACTACCGCTACGGCGAGGCGCTGCGACCGGTGCAGGTCTCGCAGGTGACGGTGCGTTGCCGCACCCCGGACGGCGGTTTCGCGGAGAAGACGTTCACCGTCTACAAGACCCACCACGGTCCTATCGTGGGCAAGACCGCCGACGGGCGCTGGATCGCCGAGGCGATGATGTTCGAGCCGATCCGGGCGCTCAAGCAGTCGTACGGCCTCACCAAGGCGCGCGACTTCGCCGCGTTCATGCGCGTCATGGCGCTGAAGGCGAACACCTCGAACAACACCGTCTACGCCGACGCCGATGGCGACATCGCCTACCTCAATCCGCAGTTCATCCCGCGCCGCGACGACCACATTGACTACCGCCAGATCGTGGACGGCGCCGATCCGGCGACCGATTGGCGCGGGCTGCACGGGCTGGACGAGGCGCCGCACCTTTTGAACCCGGCGACCGGCTGGATCCAGAACACCAACAACTGGCCCTATTCCGCGGCCGGGCCCGCGAGCCCGAAGGCCGCTGACTTCCCGCGCTACATGAGCGGCAAGGGCGAGAACGTGCGCGGGCTGCATGCGATGGCGGTGCTTGAAGGCCAGCACGACTTCACCTCGCGCTCGCTGATGGCGGCGGCGTACGACCCCCGGCTGCCCGGCTTCGACATCCTCATTCCGCGCCTGCTGGAAGCCTATGACCAGGCTGCGCCGAGCGACCCGCTGAAGGCCGCGCTCGGCGAGCAGATCGCCGTGTTGCGCGGCTGGGACCGGCGCTGGTCGACCGACTCGGTCGCAACGTCGCTCGCCGTCTATTGGGGCGAGGCGTTGTGGCGCGCGGCGGGCCAGCCGCCGGAGAGCGAGGACCTCGCCGACTACGCGGCGGTGCTGGCGCACACGACCCCGGCGCAACGGCTGAGCGCGCTCAAGAGCGCGTCGGACCAGCTGAGCGCGGACTTCGGAACCTGGCGCACGCCCTGGGGCGAGATCAACCGCGTGCAACGGCTGACCGACGACATCGCGCCGGCCTATTCCGACACGCGAGCGAGCACGCCGGTGGGCTTCACCTCGTCCCAGTGGGGGTCGCTCGCCTCCATCGACGGGCCTAGGCAGCCGGGGATCAAGCGGCGCTATGGCGACCACGGCAACAGCTTCGTGGCCGTCGTCGAGTTCGGCCCCCGCATCCGGGCGATGGCGGTGACCGCCGGAGGTGAGAGCGGCGATCCGCACTCGCCCCACTTCGACGACGAAGCGGTGCGCTACGCGACCGGCGACCTGCGCGAAGTCTACTTCTACCCCGACCAGCTCACCGGCCACACCGAGCGGACCTATCACCCGGGCGATTGAGACCACGGCCCGCCGGGCCTAGCCGGTTGAAAGTCGTTGACGCTGCCCGGCGTCCAGCAAACGATGCCGCGCCGCCAACGCCCAAGGGACGCCCCAATGCCCCACGCCTACGATCTCGTCATCCGTAACGGCCTTGTCGTCGACGGCTCGGGGGGCGAGCGGTTCGAGGCGGACGTTGGGGTCGTCGAGGGGCGCATCGCTGCCATCGGCCAGGTCAGCGGACGGGGGGCCGAGGAGATCGACGCCAAGGGCAAGCTGGTCACGCCCGGGTTCGTCGACATCCACACCCACTACGACGGCCAGGCGGTGTGGTCGGACCGGCTCTCGCCGTCGTCGTCGCACGGAGTGACGACGGTGGTGGGCGGCAACTGTGGCGTGGGCTTCGCGCCCTGCCGGCCCGAGCACCACGATCTGCTGGTCAGCGTCATGGAGGGCGTCGAGGACATCCCCGAGGTGGTGATGACCGAGGGCCTGAGCTGGGACTGGGAGACGTACCCCGAATACCTGAACGCGATCGAGCGGCGGCCGCACGACATCGACTTCGCCTCGCAGATCCCGCACTCGGCCGTGCGCGTCTATGTGATGGGCCAGCGCGGCGCCGACCGCGAGGACGCGACCGCCGACGACCTGAACAAGATGCAGGCGGTGGTGCGCGAGGCGATGGACGTCGGCGCGCTGGGGTTCGCGACCTCGCGCCTCATCATCCACAAGACCGGCCAGGGCGACCCCATCCCGACCTGGATGGCGGCCGAGACCGAGCTCGAGGCCATGGCGTTGGCGCTGAAGGACTCAGGCCGCGGCGTGTTGCAGGCGGTGTTTGGCGCGCCTGGGCGGACGTTCGAGGACGAGATCGACCTGTTGTCACGGCTCACGCGCATGAGCGGGCGGCCGGCGAGCTTTTCCATGGTGCAGTCGAACGAGAACCCGCAAGCCTACCTGAACGTGATGCGGCACTTGGCCGAGGCGAACCTCGACGGCCCGCCGATCCGCGCCCAGGTCTATCCGCGCCCGGTCGGCGTCGTGCTGGGCTTCGACCTGACGATCAACCCGTTCAGCCTCTGCCCCAGCTATCAGCCCCTGGCGAAGCTGCCATTCGAGGAGCGGATCAAGGCGCTGCGCGATCCGACCATGCGGGCGCGCCTTCTGATGGAGGAGCCGGGCGATGCGCTGATCCCGCTGGCGCGCATGGGGCGCCGGTTCGACTTCATCTATCCGCTGGGCGATCCGCCGAACTACGAGCCGAAGGCCGAGGATTCGCTCTCGGCGCGGGCGAGCGCCTCTGGGGTCGCGGCCACCGAGCTCGCCTACGACCTTCTGCTCGAGAACGGCGGGCGGGGGCTCCTGCTCGCGGCGCTCGCCAACTACGGCAGCCAGTCGCTCGACCCCATCCACGCGCTGCTCACCGACCCGAACAGCGTGATCGGCCTGGGCGACGGCGGCGCCCACTACGGCATGATCTGCGATTCCAGCTACCCGACGTTCGTGCTGCAGCACTGGACGCGCGAGCGGCGGGGCGAGCGGCTGAGTCTGGAAGCGGCGGTGAAGGCGCTTTCGGCCGATACCGCGCAAGCCGTGGGACTGGGCGACCGGGGCGTGCTCGCGGTTGGACGCAAGGCGGACCTGAACGTGATCGACTACGACGCCGTGCGGCTGGAACAGCCGCGTGTTCTCTACGACCTTCCCGCCGGCGGTCGCCGCATCACCCAGGGCGCGGCCGGCTACGACGCGCTGATCGTGAGCGGCGAGGTGGTGAGCCGCTCAGGCGAGCCGACGGGCGCCCTGCCC
The DNA here is from genome assembly GCA_963794315.1 of uncultured Alphaproteobacteria bacterium. GTDB lineage: Bacteria > Pseudomonadota > Alphaproteobacteria > Caulobacterales > Caulobacteraceae > Poindextera. The sequence continues at coordinate 1,072,387 of CAWCDF010000002.1, read as the reverse complement.
GGCCGCCTGGTGCGCGGACCACGGGCGGCGGCCTAGCAACACACCTGCTCTGGGGCAAGTTCGACTCTGCCGCTAAGCGCGGTGCTTAGAGGGGGTTGGGGTGTGGTTTACTGCTCTTCACCCGCGGACGAGATGAACTGAAGCCTGGAGAGCGTTAAGCGCACCACCACGACCACCAACACCACCATCACCACCACCACTAGCGTTTTCTGACTTTCCGAGCTTTGGTTCGTCTCGTCCGATGGGCTCCTCTGCCCCAGGGCGTCCTTCTTGCCGAACCCCGCGGCCCACTGGCCGGCGGGCGCGTCAGCGCGTTCGAGCGCCGGCAGGCGCTGCGCTCCAAACCTCTCCCATTCATTCAGCGAGGCGCGGCGCGGGGCGGCATTTCAGCAGCGACTCGCGGGGCGGTGCGTTAGGGTGGCCGTCTGATCGGACGGCCTTCGATGCGCCTCAAGCCTGCCACCATCGCGACGCCACCGGCCGTGCGATCGGTCCTGGATCTGATCGGGCGCACGCCGATGGTGGAGCTGACCGGGTTCGATGCCGGGCCGTGCCGGCTGTTCGTCAAGCTGGAGAGCGCCAATCCGGGCGGGTCGATCAAGGACCGCATCGCGCTCTCGATGATCGAGGCGGCGGAGGCGGACGGTCGGCTGAAACCCGGCGGGACCTTGGTCGAGGCGACCGCTGGCAACACGGGTCTGGGGCTGGCGCAGGTGGGCCTGCCGAAGGGCTACAAGCTCCTGCTCGTGGTGCCGGACAAGATGACGCGCGAGAAGATCCAGCACTTGCGCGCCATGGGCGTCGACGTGCGCATCACCCGCTCCGACGTCGGCAAGGGCCACGTCGAGTACTACCAGGACATGGCCCAGGCGCTGGCCGCGGCCCTGCCGAACGCCTTCTACGTCAACCAGTTCGAGAACCCGGCCAATCCGCTACGCCCATGAGACCACGACCGGGCCGGAGATCCTCGAGCAGATGCATGGCGACGTCGACGCCGTGGTGGTGGGCGTCGGCTCCGGCGGCACGCTGACCGGGCTTGGCCGCTTCTTCGCCCGCGCGTCGCCGAAGACGGCCATGGTGCTGGCCGACCCGGTCGGGTCGATCCTGGCCCCGCTGGCGCTGCGCGGCGAGCGCGTCAAGGCGGGCTCATGGGTGGTCGAGGGCATCGGCGAGGACTTCGTGCCGAAGAACTGCGACCTGTCGTTCGTGAAGGCCGCCTACGAGATCTCCGACACCGAGAGCATCGCCGCGGCGCGGCTGCTATTGGCGCAGCGCCGGCATCCTCGGCGGATCGTCCTCCGGAACCCTGCTCGCCGCCGCCCTGCGCTACTGCCGCGAGCAGACGGCGCCCAAGCGGGTGGTGACGCCTGGTCTGCGACACCGGCTCCCGCTACCTGTCGAAGGTCTACAACGACAGCTGGGTCGTCGAGCAGGGGCTGGCCGAGCGCACGCTGCACGGCGACCTGCGCGACCTGATCGCGCGCGCCGCGAGCGCCGGGGACGCGGTGACGGTCGGGCCCGACGACACCCTGCTCACCGCCTATAACCGCATGCGGCAGGCGGACGTGAGCCAGCTGCCGGTGCTGGACGATGGCCGGCTGATCGGCCTGATCGACGAGAGCGACCTCTTGGAAGCGGTCGAGGACCGCCGCAGCGAAGCGCGTTTCGGCCAGCCGGTGGCGACCGCCATGACCGCCAAGCTGCGCACGCTGCAGGCCGGCCAGCCGCTGGACGCCCTGCTGCCCATCTTCGAGCGAGACGAGGTCGCGATCGTGATGGAGGGCAAGGAGTTCCTGGGCCTGATCACCCGGATCGACCTGATCAACTATCTGAGGCGAGCGCCATGAACGACAAAACGCGCCCGGCCAAGAACCGTCTCGATTTCGCGACGCGCGCCATCCACGGCGGACAGGAGCACGACCCGCTGACCGGCGCGGTGATGACGCCGATCTACGCCACCTCAACTTACGCCCAGGCCTCGCCCGGCGTGCACCAGGGCTTCGAGTATTCGCGCAGCCAGAATCCCACGCGCTTCGCGCTCGAGCGGGCGCTGGCCGACCTGGAGAGCGGGACGAAGGGGTTTGCGTTCGCCTCCGGCCTGGCCGCCATCGGCACGCTGCTCGAGACGCTGGATACGGGCGACCACATCATCGCCAGCGACGACCTCTATGGCGGCTCCTTCCGGCTGTTCGAGGGCGTGCGCCGTCGCTCGGCCGGCCTCGATTTCAGCTTCGTCGATCTCGCCGACCTTGGCGCGGTCGAGGCGGCGATCACGCCGCGGACGAAGATGATCTGGGCGGAGACGCCGACCAATCCGATGCTGAAGCTCGCCGATCTCGAGGCGATCGCAGGCCTGGCGCACCGGCGCGGCCTGGTCGCGGCCGCCGACAACACCTTCGCCAGCCCCTACATCCAGCGCCCGCTGGAGCTGGGCTTCGACGTGGTCATGCATTCGACGACCAAGTACATCGGCGGCCACTCCGACGTGGTCGGCGGCGCGCTCGTGGTCGGCGAGAACACCGCGCTGCGCGACCAGCTCACCTTCCTGCAGAACGCGGTGGGCGCGGTCGCCTCGCCGTTCGACAGCTTCCTCACGCTGCGGGGCGTCAAGACGCTGGCGCTTCGGATGCAGCGGCACTGCGAGAACGGCCTCATCGTCGCCGAGTGGCTCTCCGGCCGCGCCGAAGTTGCGCAGGTGATCTATCCGGGGCTCTCCAGCCATCCGCAGCACGCGCTGGCGCGACGCCAGATGCGCGGTTTCGGCGGCATGGTCACCGCGATCCTCGATCGCGACCTGGCGGGGACGCGCAGGGTCCTGGAGCGCACCCGCCTCTTCACCCTGGCCGAGAGCCTTGGCGGCGTTGAGAGCCTGATCGAGCACCCCGCCATCATGACCCACGCCTCCATCCCGTCCGCGACGCGGACGCGGATCGGCATCGCCGATTCCCTCGTCCGCCTCTCGGTCGGCGTCGAAGCCGCGGACGACCTGATCGCCGACCTGGAGCAGGCGCTGAGGTAGTTTCCCAGGCGATCACGTTTAATTGAGCGCTGCTCAAAAACATATTGAGCATTGTTCAATTGTGTGCTTCCTGAGCCGGCGTCACGCGGACGTCCGTCCGCATCAGGCCTTAGGAGCCCGAGCGAAATGCTGGCCCTCAACCCTCGCCCGAGCACCGTCTCGGCGACGTCCGACCCGGCGCAGACCCGCGTCTTCATCACCGGCACGGCCGCCTTCCTGCCGGGTGAGCCGATCGATAACGATCGGATGGAGGACTTCATCGGTCGCATGCCGTCGGGCTGCTCGGCGGTTGGCCGCCGGGCGCTGCGCTGGAACGGCATCCGCCGCCGGCACTACGCGCTGGACCCGGACGGGAGCTGGCTGCACTCGAACGCCTCGATGTGCGCGGCGGCCGTGCGCGGCGCGCTCGACTCCGCCGGCCTGAGCTTAAGCGGCCTCGACTGCCTCGCGGCTGCGACGACCCAGGGCGACCTGCTCGTGCCCGGCCACGCCAGCGCCGTGCATGGCGAGCTAGGCGGCGAGCCGCTGGAGCTGGCGAGTTTCCAGTCGGTGTGCGCCTCGTCGTTGATGGCGGCGAAGTACGCCTGGATGTCAGTCCGGTGCGGCGAGGCGCGGCGGGCGGCGGCCGTCGCCGGCGAGTTCTCGTCCCGCTGGTTTAGGCCGTCCTTCTACGAGGGCGGCGCACTGGTCGACGCCAAGGGCCGCATCGCCATGGAGGCCGACTTCCTGCGCTTCACCCTGTCCGACGGGGCGGGCGCGGTGGTGATGGAAGGCGCGCCGGGCGGCGAGGGCCAGAGCCTCAGGATCGAATGGATCGACCTCGTCTCGCTGGCCGGGCGGTTCGACCCCTGCATGTGGGCCGGGGCGACGGCCGCGCGACGCGCAACGCTCGACGGGGCGTGGAGCCACGATGGCCCGGCCGCTGCGCACCGGGCCGGCGCGATCGCCCTGCAGCAGGACTTTTCGCTGCTGAAGTCGGTGATCCGCGCCTGGATCGGCGTCTATCTCGAGAAGGTCGACAGCGGCCGCATCGACCCGGCCGCCATCGATCATCTGCTCTGCCACTACTCGGCGCAGTCGCTGCGCGAGGAGATCGTCGACCTGCTCGAGACGACGAACGCGATGATCCCGGAAGACCACTGGTTCACGACCCTGCCCGAGAGCGGCAACGTCGGCGCAGCGTCGATCTGGATCATGCTCGATGGCCTGGTCCGCTCCGGCCGCCTGCGGCGCGGCGAGCGCATCCTCTGCATCGTGCCCGAGAGCGGCCGCGCCATGGTCGGCTTCATGATGCTCGAAGTCGTGGGCAGCGCGTGATGGCCGGCGCTCTCCTGGCGCCGGTCCATGCGGCGGACGCCGACGTCGCCGCCGTGATGCGCAAGCTCGCCATCGTCTGGGCCGACTTCGAAGGGCGGCTCGAGGCGACGCCGCTGATCAGGAAGCTGACCCGCGGGCGCTTCGAGCTTGCCGACTACCACGCCTTCCTCATCCAGCTCCGCCAGCAGGTGAAGGACGGCGCGCTGTGGATGTCGCGGGCCGCGTCCAACATCGACGAGGCGCATCTGGAGCTGCGCTCGATCCTGATGCGGCACGCCGTGGCCGAGCACCGCGACTTCCGCCTGCTCGACGCCGACTTCGTCGCCGCGGGTGGGGAGGCGGCCAAGATCCAGACGGCGGCGAAGAACATCGGCTCGGAGGCTCTGTCGGCCTGGATGTTCCACGAGGCGTCGCGCGCGAACCCGTTCGGCCTGCTCGGCGCGATGTTCATCATCGAGGGACTGGGCTCGATCAAGGCCGCAGGAATGGGGCGAGCGCGTGCGCGCCCGCCTCGACCTGCCGCCGGAGGCCGCCCGCTTCCTGCTCTATCACGGCGAGAACGACGCCGGTCATATGCAGGAGTTCGCTGACCATGCTCCGGCTGGTGCTTGCCCGATGCGGCCGTTGCGGCACGGATCGTGCGCTGCGCCGAGGTCACCGCGCGGCTTTATGCCCTGCAGATCGAGGAGATCCTCTCATGACCGCCGCGGTCGATCCCTTCGACGTCAGCCGGTTCGATCCGCGCGATCCGGATCCCGGCGCTTGCGCTCTATCTCGACCAGAGCCTGCCGATCGACGAGGGCGCCAAGCGGGCGCTGCTGCTTGGGCGGCCAGTCGTTCTCGCGGCGCTGGCTGTTCCCGATCATCCGGCCGTTCCTCTTCGCCGCCTTCCTCGCGATCAAGCTGGTGCGCGGCGTCTTTCCGCGCCAGCCAAACCTCAACGGGACCCTGCACCGGCTGATCCACTGGGGCCTGCAGCGACATTCGCCTCGCCGGAGACGAACACGCTGATCCTGCGCCACTTCCACATCGGGACCGAGATCCTGGCCTTCATCAAGGCCAACGCCGGGGCGGTCGAGATCGACAGCAGGCCGCTCCGGCCGCGGCGCCTGAAGGACCTGGAGGACAACGTCTTCCTGCAGCACGACCTGAACGTCTACAACTTCATCATCCAGCTGAACGCGAGCCTGCGGGCGCAGAAGCGCGACCTGGAGCCGGTCGACCAGCCGGACTTCTCGATGATCTCCGAGCGCTTCGATCTCGAGCCCCTGCCGCGCGGACCGTTGAACCGGATCGACGTGCAGACGGCGGTCGAAGCCTACACGCCGCTCTATGCGCTGCTCTTGCCGCGCAGCGACTTCGTCCGCGCCGCCAATTCGCTGCAGCTGGACGAGGTGGTCGCCATCAGCGTCGCCAAGATCCTGGGCACGTCCTACCACCTGGCCTTCATCAAGAACGGGCATCCGCTCGTGCCGCTCTCGACGCTGCAGGCGGGATACCGGCTGATGATGCACGGCCTCGATTGCGAGGCGTTGCACGGCTGGCTGCGCGTGCTGAAGCACAGACAGGCGCTCGGCCTGCCCATCGACCCGCGCGCGCCGGCGGCCGCCACGGCGCGCATGGCCGCCTAGGAAGACGGACGAACGGCGCCGAGCGCTACAGCGCCGCCCAGCCTCCCGGCCAATTGACCGCGAGCGGCGCTAGGTAAGCCAGGGGTCGGAGGCGGGCCCAGAGCCCCGTGGCGTCCTTGCCGCCTTCAACGATCGAGAGGGGCGGCGCGACGGTCGGGCCAGCGACGCGCGGGAGAACGTTGGCGGACGTCATAGGGCTTCGGCTTTCTCGAGAGCGGCGCGCGCGGCGCGGGTCAGCTTGGCTCGCACCAACTCGTAGGCGTGGTCGATCAGTCGCTCGATCTCGGCGTCGGGCAGCGCCGCGTCCTGGCGGATGGTGATCCAGTGGCGCTTGTCGGTGTGGTAGCCCGGCGTGATCGCCGCATGTTCGCCGCGCATGACTTCCGCCAGCACCGGGTCGCACTTCAGCGTGAAACGCACGTCCTCGGCGTCGTCCGATACGATGGCGAACATCTTGCCGGCGACCTTGTAGACGATGACGCCGGGCCCGAACGGACTCGACGCCTCGGCGCTCGGCTTGGCCGCGAGCCGCCGCTGCAGATCGGCCAATCCGAGCATCCTCGACGTCCTCCCGCGCGATCACGTTGACGGCACGCTAACGCGCGCGAAGCCCAAAGGTGGCAGCAGGCGATCGGCCGAGAGCACGGATCCAGATCCTCCACCCGTCGGGGGCGGATCTTGGGGCTCAGTTGCTGAGCGCGCCGGCGAGGAAGGGGAGGCTTATGTCCATGCGGTAGTCGACGCCGGAGTGATTGTCGTCGAACTCCTCGAATCGGTGGACGACGCCGCGCTCGTCCAGGCCCCGGTGCAGACGCCGCGCGCCATAAACCAGGTTGAACTGATCGGTGCCTCCGCAGTCGATGTAGAGCGCCCTCAACGTGCGCAACCCCTCCGCCTGGGTCGCGAGCTTCACCAGCGGGTCGTGGGCGAGCCAGTTCTCCCACCGCTCCGGGATGAGCTCGCACGTATCGGGCGTGACCGGCAGCCGCAGGCCGAGGAACGCGTCGGGGTCGGGGTCGTAGTGGGCGGCCATGGCGAGCATGTTCAAGCGCCTTGAACGAGTGTTCTGGCGTCTTCGGCGCCGCCTCGAACTTCTTCCACCAGGTCTCGATCGACCCCTCGGCGCGGGCGAGCGCGCGCAGGGTATCGGGCATGTCGGGCAGGTAGCAGAGCTCGAACGCCATGTCGCCGGAATGGCAGGCGGCGGCGGCCCAGACGTCGGGGTGGTCGAGCGCGTGCACGATCGCGCCATAGCCGCCCGAGCTCTTGCCGAAGACGCCGCGCCGCCCCGGCCGCCGCAGCCGAAGCGGCCCTCGACGGCGGCGAGAAGCTCGGTGGTCAGGAAGTCCGCCCAGCGGCCGGTGGCTGCCGAGTTGATGTACTGGTTGCCGCCGACGCGAGTGAAGCAGTCGGGAAACGCCACGACGACGGGCGGCATCTGGCCCTCGCCGATCAGCCTATCGAGCCGCTCGGGCACGTTCTCGCGGAACGCCGACCCAATTGGTGTGCGCCGGGCCGCCGGCCGTGAACCCGACGAGGTCGACGAGCAGGGGCAGGCCCGCGCCGTCGCTGCCGGCCGGGACGTAGACGTCGACGATGCGCGTCGCCGGATCGCCGAACAGGTTGCCGGCGAGCAGCTCGCTGACGACCGTCAGCCGATGCACCGTTCCGGCGGGATGGGTGGTCTTCCTCATGCGGTCTCCGGGACGGTGATCGGGCGGGCGTCTTCCCACGCGTAGGGCAGGACGTCGGGCGTCACCTGCACCTCGGTGGTGAATTTGAAGGGGTACTTGCCGGCGCCGGCGAAGACCAGCTCGACGAAGTAGGCGGTGAAGCCCGTGGCCGGCGCGGCGACCTGGCCGACCCAGGTCCCGTCGCGCTGGCGTGCGAGCGGAGTCGCGGTGAAGGCCTGTTCGCCCACGGTATCGACCCGGAAGTCGCGCGCGGTGGGGTTGGTCCCCTGCCAGAGGGTGACCTCGAGCGGCGTCTCTTTCGCGCTGACGACGATCGCCCCGTCCGCGCGCACGCGCCAGGAATAGGCCGGCAGCGGCGCCTGGTTCAGCACCGCGTCGTAGAAGGAGGAGATGCTCTTGATGATGTCGGTCCCCGCCGTCGAATGGCGGCTGTTCGGCAGCATGCGCAGCCGCTTCACCGCCGGCAGCTTGGCATAGGAATAGCGGGTGGCGTCGGGCGGAAAGAACTCGTCGCCGACCGCGTTGATGACCAGCTTGGGCATCTTCATCGACGGCAGGGCGCGGTAGGCGAGCGGGTCCTCGATACGGCGGATGGCCTTGATGCCCGGATGGCCGATCATGCCCGGCGTGATGCCGTGCTCGACGTAGTCTTTGATCGCCGGCGAGAAGTAGCCCATCGCCCGCCAGTGGTGGCGGGTGACGGCGTCCGGATCCAGCACGTTGATCACGATCGGGATGATGGCCGCGACGCGCGGATCGAGCGCCCCGATCAGCCAGGTGGTCCAGCCGCGCTTGGAGCCGCCGGAAACGACGAAACGGCGGATGGCGCGGGCGCCGCCGCCCTCGCTGGCCATGAACTCCTGAATCGCGGTCATGGCGGCGGCGGCGCTCTTGACCATCGGCAGCCGCACGAGCTGTTCCGGATCGCGCGACGTGGCGAACTTGACCTGCTGGCGGGCGATGAGGGCGTCCTCGACCAGAGGCTCGTTGGGCCGCTCGGGGAAGGTGAGCGGCTGGTTCGGGACGTCGTTCAGTTGGGCGACGATGGAGCGGGTCTCGACCGCCATGCGGCCGAAGCCGGCGGGCGCCTCGGTCGGCGCCGCGTCGCCATGCTCGCCGCCGGTGATGTAGAGGAAGGCGGTATCGTGAACGACCTCGTCGGGGATGATGACGGTGAGCCAGTGCTCCCACACCGGCCGGTCGACCGCCTCGGGCCCGAGCCAGGTCTGCGAGGTCAGCCGGAGCACGGCGCCCGAATAACCCGGCCCGTCGATCGCGCCCGCCACCCGCCAGGCGAACGCCGGTTCCGGTCTGGCCAGATAGTCGGCGAGCGGCGTCTTCGAGCCCCGCAAGGATGCCGCCGGCTTCGAGACCTTGGCGTCCAAGGCGCTGCTCCTTGCGATTGTCCTTCTTGTCTGTCCCGCATCTAACCGCCGTTCACCGCCCCGCGCCAGGGTGCTAGGGCGAGGATCGAGCGTTGCACCGCCGTCTCCGCGCCTTGGGGCCGGAGCGGCCCATTTGGACCGCCAAGGCGGTCGAAGACGAAAGGCCCGCTTGCGCGGGCGATGGAGGCGTCGTGACCGACTTCGATCCCTACACGATGGCCGCGCGGTTCGGGGCCAGCGAGAGCACGGCCCGGCCGATCGCGCCGCCGATCTACCAGAGCTCCACTTTCTGGTCGCCGGACGCCGATGAGTTCTTCGACATGGCGACCGCACCGCGGCACGCCGGCTTCTACACCCGTTACGGCAACCCGACGGTGCGGCTGTTCGAGGACGCGGTCGCCCAGCTCGAAGGCGCGCGAGCCGCGCTCGCCTTCGCATCCGGGATGGCGGCGATCACCGGGGCTATCATGACCTTCGCCGGCCAGGGCGGGCATGTCCTGGCTCAGAACGCACTCTACGCCGGCGTGAACGGCTTCCTCCGCAACATCGCGCCCCGCTTCGGGATCGCCGCCGACTTCTTCGTGCAGACCGACTTCGACGACTTCGCCGGCAAGCTGAGGCCGGAGACGACGCTGATCCTGCTCGAGAGCCCCGCCAATCCGCTGCTTGGCCTCACCGATATCGCGGCCATCGCCGCTCACGCCGAGGCGAACGGCGGCGCGGTCGTCTTGGTCGACAACACGATCGCCACCCCCATCAACCAGCGTCCGCTGTCGCTCGGCGCCGACATCGTCATGCACAGCGCGACGAAGGCGCTGGGCGGACACGCCGATCTGATCGGCGGCGTGCTCGCGGGGTCTGAAGCGCACATCGAAGCGGTGTGGGAGGTCGCTCACCTGCTCGGGGCGACCCTCGACCCGTTCGCCGCCTGGCTCGCGCTGCGCGGCCTGCGCACGCTGCCGATGCGCGTGGAGCGCCACAATCGCACCGCGCTCGCCGTCGCCCAGCGTTTGGACCGGAATCCGCGCATCGTCGCCGTGCACTATCCGGGCCTCGCCTCGCATCCGCAGCACAACCTCGCCGCGGGGCAGCTCAGTCCGGGCGCCGGCGGCCTGTTGAGCTTCGAGGTGGCCGGCGGTTTGGCCGCCGCTGAGACTGTGCTGGACAACCTCCACGTGGCGCACCGCTCGGCCAGCTTCGGCTCCTTCTCCTCGCTGGTGGTGCATCCGGCTGCGATGTGGGCCGGCACGATGACCGAGGCGCAGATGCGCGAAGTCGCCCTGCCCCCTGGGCTGATCCGCCTCGGCGTCGGCTTCGAGGACCCCGAGGTGATCGCCGGCGACGTCGAGCAGGCGCTGGCGAAGCTATGAGCGCCGCGATCCAGGTTCGCGAGGCGCGGCCCGACGACTTCGCAGGGTGGCTGCCGCTGTGGGAGGGCTACAACGCCTTTTACGAGCGCGTCGGGCCGACGGCCGTCTCGGAAGCGATGACACGCACGACCTGGGGGCGGTTCTTCGACGCCTACGAGCCGATGCACGCGCTGGTCGCCGAAACCGACGACGGCCGGCTAGTCGGGCTCGTCCACTACCTCTTCCACCGCAACACAGTAATGGTCGGGCCGATCTGCTATCTGCAGGACCTATTCACCGCCGCCGGCGCGCGGGGCAAGGGCGTCGGCCGCGCCCTGATCGAGGCGGTGTACGCGCGGGCGAAAGCCGCCGGCTCGACCCGCGTCTACTGGCAGACCCACGAAACCAACGCCACCGCCCGCCGGCTCTACGACTATGTAGCGACCAACTCCGGCTTCATCGTGTACCGGCGGGAGCTGTAGCAAGGGGCCCCAGGGACGCGACATAGGAGGACTTTCACCTTAGCATCGCCGCATGGCGCCCGACGCCCGCCAGCGGCCATTCGCCTTCGGCGACTGGCAGGTCGATCCTTCACGTAGCCTCCTGACGGGCGACGACGGCGAAAGCGTGCGGCTGGAGCCGCGGCTCATGGACCTGCTGCTTCTCTTCGCCGGCTCGGGCGGACGTGTGCTCGGCAAGGACGAGATCGCCGCTGCCACCTGGGGTGACCGCGCCATCGGCGACGATACGCTGGCCGCCGCCGTCAGCCGACTGCGCCGCGCTCTCGCCGGGAGGGGCTCGCGGCGCTACATCGAGACGGTCCCGAAGCGCGGCTACCGTGCGGTCATCGAGTCGCTGCCGCACGGGTCCGACCCGCGCGCTGCACCCGATGGACCGCCCGAGGCCGCCGCGTTGGTGGCGCAGGGGCGGCAGGCGTTGGCCTCGCCGCTGCCGACCAGCCTAGCCCAGGCGCGGCTTTGCTTCGAGGCGGCGATGGCCAAGGCCCCCGGCTGGTCGCCCGCCCACCAGGGCCTCGCCGAAGCGCTCATCGCACGACACTCCATGGAACAGGGCGGCGATCTCGCGGCGGCGAAGGCAGCGGCGCGCGCCGCTGTCGGCCTGGACGAGACCTCGGCGGCCGCCTGGGCGACGCTGGGCACGGCGCTGCTGCTCGCAGACCGCGACTTCGCCGCCGCGGAAACCGCCTTATTGCGCGCCATCTCCCTCGACCCGACCCTCGCGATTGCGCATCGCCGTTGGGCGATGGCGCTCGCCGCCGTCGGCCGCTTGGCCGAGGCAGAGCGAGCCGTGCGCCGGGCCATGGCGCTTGAGCCGAGCGCGCTGGACGCTCGCGGCGACCTGCTGGAAATCCTCCTCGCCGCCCGCCGCTATCGCCACGCCGCCGCCGAAGCCGCCGCCACCTTGAGCTTCGCGCCCGACCTGGGCGACGCCTGGTACCAGCGCGGCTGGGCGCTGGCTTGGGCTGGCGACGAGAACGAGGGGGTCGACTGCCTGCTGAAGGGCCTGGAGCTTCGAGGCGTGGCGCCCGAGCTGCTGTCAGCGCTGAGGACAGTCTTCGAGGCCGCGGGCTTCGCTGGGTTCTGCCGCGCGGCCGCCGACCTCTTCGCTGAGCAACCGGTGGCCTTCATGCGCCGCGGCGTACACATCGCCGTCCTTCGCGCCCTCGCTGGCCAGCCGGACGAGGCGTTCGCGACCCTGGACGCCGCCGCTGCGCGCGACGATCCCTTGCTCATGTTCCTGCCGTGGATGCCGTTCTTCGACAGCCTGAAGGCCGATCCACGTTACGCCCCGTTGACCAACCGCGTGCGGCTGGTCGCCTGACCGCCGCAAGCTTTTCCCAAGCTTTCCGCTAGCCGGGCGCAAACACTTCTGAGCCTGCCGGGACGATGCTGTTCCTCGATCTTCGAGAGGGAGCGTGCTCGCATGGCTGACCTGCAGGTTGAGCCGATGGCCAGCGCCGCAGCGACGTGGCGGTCATGACCGAGGCAGCGTGGGAGCTGCCCACCGACGCGGCGATCAAGGACAACCTCGCCCTGCGCATCGACCGGCAACGTGACGGCGTTGGCATCGTCGTGGGGCTCATCGATCGGGATGGCCGCCGCGTCGTCGCGCACGGACGCTGCAAACGCGGCGGCAGGCGTCTGGTCGACGGCGACACGCTCTTCGAGATCGGCTCGAACGGCAAGGTGTTCACGTCGCTCCTGCTGAGCGACATGGTGCGGCGGGGCGAGGCGGCGCTGGACGATCCGGTCGCCAAATACCTGCCGGGCCGAGTCACCGTACCCGAGCGCGGCGGTCGCCAGATCACCCTGGCGGATCTCGCCACCCACACCTCCGGCTTGCCGCGAATGCCCAACAACTACGCGCCGAAGGATCGGCACAATCCGTTCGCGGACTACACGGTCGAGCAGCTCTACGCCTTCCTGAGCGGCCACACGCTCACGCGCGACATCGGCGCCCAGTACGACTACTCGAACATCGGCGTCGGCCTCCTGGGGCATGCGCTCGCGCGGCGGCTCGGGACCGACTTCGAGACCGCCATCAAAGAGCGGATCACGGGCCGGCTCGGCATGCGCGACACTGTGATCCAGCTAACGCGGGACCAGCAGAAGCGGCTGGCGCATGGCCATGACGAGGACGGCCACCCCGTATCCAACTGGGATCTGAAGGAGGCTTTCGCCGGCGCCGGCGCGCTGCGGTCCACCGCGAACGACCTCCTTGCCTTCCTGGCCGTCGTACTCGGCTACCAGGATGGCCCGCTGAAGGCGGCGATGGACGCTCAACTCGCTTCTCCGATGCGTCCAGCGAGCGACGAATGGGCAGAGGCGGAGGGCTTCGAAGTGTCGGTGGGGCTCGGCTGGCACGCGCTGGAGAACAAGCGCGGGCGGGTGGTCATGCACGGCGGCGGCACGGGAGGCTATCTGACCTTCATGGGCCTCAACCTCGAGCGCGGCTGGGGCGCGGTCGTGCTGACCAACATGTTCCGACGGCCCGCCGCCGACATCGGCATACCGATTCTCACGGGCGCGCCGCTTGGGCCGGCGCCCAATTGGCGGCGAGCGATCACGATTGAGCCATCGCTTCTGGACCGATACGTCGGTCGCTATCGCTTCTTGCCCGGGGTTGGACCGGGCTGGATCGAGATCGCGCAATGGAATGGCGGCCTGGTCGCGCACGTGGAGGGCGTTGGCGAAGCGCCGATCTACGCTTCCAGCGCCACCACATTCTTCTGGAGGGTCGCCGAGGCCGAGCTCACGTTCGAGACCGACGCTGGTGGCAGCCCCATCGCACTGGTGACACGGAGCGGTGCGCGGGGTGAGAGCCGGGCCGTGAAGGAATAGCCGCTTCGGGTCGAAAACAGACTCAGGCTTCCGGCCGGAAAGCGTAAGCTCGCATCAATACAGCAGGAACGCTCGCCGCTCATCCTCCCACGCCGCCTCGTCGGGCTTGCTCAGGGCGTCGAGGTCGGCGGGGGTGGCGGCCGGGTCGTCGACCCATTCGCGGAGCAGCGGGCCGCCGTTGATGACGTCGATGGCGAGACGGTCGGTGACGTACTCGTAGGCGAAGTCGCGCCAGAGCGGGTAGTCGGGCTGAAGCTCGCGGATCGCCTTGAACGCCAGCGCCATGAGCCGCCAGGGGCGGAACGCGGTGTGGTCGTAGACCGGGCCTTCGCTGACGATCTGCACGCCGTTGCACAGCTGGCCCACGTGCTTGTGGAACGTGGGTTCGAACCAGCAGTCGCGGAGCGCGCAACCCTCAAGCCACTGCGGCGCCGTCGCACGCATGCGGTTGATCACCGCGCGCGCGTCGATGTCGGGCGCTCCGAAGAGCTCGAGCGGACGCGTCGTGCCACGGCCTTCCGAGAGCGTCGCGCCTTCGAGCATCACCGTGCCGGCATAGGCGCGGGCCATGAACAGGTTGGGCGCGTTCGGGCTGGGGTTGATCCAGGCCCGCTCGCCAAGCGGCCAGCCATAGCCCGGCGCTGCGTCGGGCCGCCAGCCTTCGAGCCCGATCACCCGGTAGTCGACGTCGAGGTCGAGCGTCTTCACAAACCAGGCGCCCAACTCGCCGAGGGTCAGGCCGTAGCGCATGGCGAGCGGTCCGGCGCCGACGAAGCTCTCCTGGCCGGGGCGGAGCCTGAGGCCCTCGATCGGGCGCCCGACCGGGTTCGGACGGTCGAGCACCCAGACGGACTTCCCGTGCCGCGCCGCCGCCTCGAGCACGTACTTGAGCGTGGTGACGAAGGTATAGATGCGGCAGCCGAGGTCCTGCAGGTCGACCAGGATTACGTCGAAGCGCTGCATCATCGCATCGGTTGGCGCGCGCACCTCGCCGTAGAGGCTGAACACAGGAATGTCGTGCACGGCGTCGCGGTCGTCCGCCGTCTCGACCATGTTGTCCTGCTTGTCGCCGCGCAGCCCATGTTGCGGCCCGAACGCTGCGCTCAGCTCGATCTCCGGGCAGGCGGCGAGCGCATCGAGCGTGTGGGTCAGGCCGGCGGTGAGCGAGGCGGGATGCGCCAGCAGCGCCACGCGCCGGCCCTGGAGCGGCGCCCGAAGCGCCGGGTCTTCCACCAGCCGATCGATCCCGAACTTCATGGACCGGGGTTGTACGCGGATTCGGCTGGCGGTCAGGCCGGAAGCTCCAGAGCGAAACCCGCCGCGTCGTGGAACTCGGGCTGCGGTCGGGGGTGGGCAAGCGCCCAGTAGGATACGTGACCGTTCGCCTCCTCGATGACCGCCGTCAGCCCCAGGCGCCAGACGGGCGCGGCGGCGAGATCGGGCAGCGCGGCGGAGACGGCGAGCTCAAGACGGGCGGTGGCGTTGGTCACTTCGATCGGCGATGGAGCGATGCCCGCGGCATCGCGCATGCCTTCGCGATAGCCGTCGAAACGGTAGGTGGCCCAGCGTCCCGAGGGGGCGAAGTTGAACTCGACGTAGGCGTCGCCGGGCCCGGGCAGGACGAAGGCTTCGAAGCAGGTGCGCTTCCAGAGGTCGTCGGTGCGAAGAGACTCGGACGGTGCGGGGATGTAGAGGCGCCCGACCTCGCCCGTGACCGAGTAGGCGAGGCTGAGCAGGCCCGGCGCCGGACGCCGTGCGTCGACCGAGACGGTGATCTCCGCGCCGCAGCTGGAGGTCGGATGCAGCTGTAGGGTCCGCAGCATTGCGGACCGATAGCACTAGAACGGCCAAAGCGCGTGCAGTGGGGCGAGCGCCGTGACGACGCCGTGGACGCGGTCGAGCAGTCCGCCGGCGGCGATCAGCACCGCCGAGGGCTCGCGGGCCAGAATCTCGCGCACAGTCGTCGCCGCGCCGACCAGGCCGCCGGCGACGCCGATGACCGGGTAGAGGACGCCGGCCAGAACGGCGTTCGTGCGGGATGCGAGATCGCTCATCTCGGCCTCTCCGGGGTCAGAACGGCGAACGGTAGCGGCGCTGCCAGACGACGGCGGCGAACAGGACGGCGGCGACGAGGAGGCCGATCCAGAGACCGGGCGATGCGAAGAAGCGCGTGGCATCGAGGTGGTCGGTGTCGATCGTGACGCGGCCGCGGGCGTCAAGCTTCGTGCCGAACAGCTGGGTGAGGCCGCCGTTCAGGCGGTAGGCGATCAGCTCGCCGACGTAGTGGGTGTGGAAGGCCAGCCGCTCGAAGATGTCGAGCGCCAGCGGCGGCCCGATCGCCCAGAGGATGGTGACGCGCCGCGCCCAGCCGGAGACCAGGAACAGCCAGCCCCAGACCGGCGCGTACCAGAGCGAGGCGCAGGCGAGCAGGAGCGCCAGCACCGCCCAGGTTTTCAGCAGCGGGAACTGCTGCCAGAGCAGTGTCGCCGGCAATCCGGTCGAGGGCAGGATCAACGTGCTGGCGAGCAAAAGGACGAGGTGGGTCGCGAGGATCACGACGTAGGTGACCAGCGGCAGAACCACGAGCGGCACGCTCGCCTTGGCGATCACCGTCGTCAGGTCCGACACCGGCAGCGACTTCCAGAACAGGATCGTGCGGTCGCGCCGCTCGCCGTAGAGGGCGCCCAGGCAATAGAAGAAGCCGACCACGAAGGACGCGATCATGATGATGGCGGCCGCGGCGTCGAACGGGATCTGCGCCGCCATCGCCCGGTCGGAGGCGTCGAGCCCCGTCACCATGACCACGCCGTGGTGCGGCACGTTGATCGCGCCGAGCAGCATGCCGAAAAGGACGATGCCGGCGGTCACCGCGGGCGCGATGAAGATCGAGCGGTTCTCCCACAGCTCGCGGCGCACGGACCAGACGAAGGGTCGCGTCTTGCGGACTGCGGCGCTGGGAACGGCGTCCGCGGCGAGGGGGGTGTCTTGGGTGACGGTGCTCATGCTGCGGCTCGTTGGGGCTCGGCGGCGGCCTGGTCGGCGCCGATGACGGCGACGAAGAGGTCGGCGATGCTGGGGGTCCTGACTTCACCGAGCGCGGCGAGCTGGCCGCGGTCGACGGAGTCGAAGAGGAAGAGCGAGCGGCCGAAAACCTGCCGCTCGTGAATGGGTTTCAGCGTCCGGGCCGCATCGGCCCGCTCGGGCAGGACCATCACCTCGGCGTAGCGCTGCTCGAACGCCTCCATGCTGGTGTCGAGCACGATGCGGCCGCGGCTGACGAACATAAGGTCGGTCAGGATGTGCTGGACTTCCTCGACCTGGTGGGTGGTCACCACGATCGTGCGCGTGTGGTCGAAGTAGTCGTTGAGCAGCGAGTCGTAGAACGACTTGCGATAGAGGATGTCGAGGCCGAGCGTCGGCTCGTCGAGCACGAGCAGCTTGGCGTCGATGGCCATGACCAGCGCCAGATGCAGCTGGGTGACCATGCCCTTGGAGAGCTCGCGCACGCGGCTCGTGCGCTTGATGGTCGTCTTCGCGAGCAGCGCCTCGGCCTTGGCGCGGTCGAAGCGGGGATGGACGCCGGCGACATAGTCGATCGCCTGGCTGACCCGCATCCAGCGCGGCAGGACGGCGACGTCGGCGATGAAGCAGACGTCGCGCATCAACGCATCGCGCTCGCGCCAGGGGTCGCGGCCGAGCACGGTGAGCTTGCCCTCGTAGGGGATGAGCCCGAGGATCGCGTTCAGGGCGGTGGTCTTGCCGGCGCCGTTCGGGCCGATCAGGCCGAGGATGCGGCCGGTCTCGACGGTAAGGTCGATGCCGGCGAGCGCGACGGTCGAGCCATACGCCTTGCGGAGGCCGTGGGCTTCGATGCAGGGCATGGGGGTCAGCGCTCCTTGGGACGGTTGGCGGTTGGGCCGAGCAGCTCTTCCGGCTTCAGGCCGAGGCGCTGGATGCTGGCGAGAACCTGCGGCCACTGCTCATCGAGGAACTTCTGCCGCTCGTCGGCGAGCAGGCGCTCGGCCGCGCCGGTGGTCGTGAACATGCCCAGTCCCCGCCGCTTCTCGACCAGGCCGTCGTCGACCAGTTGCTGGTAGGCCTTGAGCACCGTGAGCGGATTGACTCGGTACTCGGCCGCGACGTTACGCACCGACGGCAACGAATCGCCGTCCTTGAGCAGCCCATCCAGCATCATCGCCACGACCAGATCGCGGAGCTGGCGGTAGATCGGCTGGGTATCGTTCCACTCTGAGTCCATCGGCCTCGCCCGAACTAGAGTTGGTGTTATACTTGACTATAACACCGTGTCAATAGTCGTGTTTGCAGACGCCGCTCGCGGCCGCATCATGCAGCGCCGCAGGCCGGTGGAGAGGCTCGAAGCATGGACGACGCGCGCATCGACTTTGAGCCTTTCGTCGACGAGCCCGTGCGGCAGTTCATCGTCAACGGCGTCGACAACTTCAACATGGCCGCGTTCGGGCTGCCGATCTACTTCCCGGCCAACTTCGTGCTGCGCTCGGCCAGGGGCGAGATCCTCGGCGGCCTGCTCGGCTACATCTGGGCCGGCTGGCTGTGGGTCAACTATCTCTGGGTGACGGAGGGCGAGCGCGGCGGCGGCCACGGCGGGCGGCTGCTCGACGCCGCGGAAGCGTACGCGAAAGAGAAGGTCTGCATCGGCGCAGCGCTGGACACGCATAATGCGGCCGCCCGCGCGTTCTACGAGAGGCGCGGCTTTCAGGTCGTGGGCGAGATCGCGGACTACCCGCCCGGCCACGCCCGGACATTCCTGCAGAAACGATTCGGCTGAGAAGCGCTCAGAGCTCCAGCCCCGCCAGCCGCTCGCTGAAGCGCGCCGCCTCGGTGTGGTCGGGACCGACGCCGGAGGCCAGCGCCGCGGCCCAGAGCTCGCGCACCTGCGCCGCCAGCGGCGCGGCGACGCCGCCTTCGCGGGCGATGCCGAGCGCGATCGTGAGATCCTTGACCATCAGGTCGAGGCCGAAGCCGGAGTCGAAGGTCGCGCGAGAGCACGAACGGCTTGAGCTTCTTCTGGGTCGAGTTGTTCACGCCGGTCGAGGCGTTCAGCACGTCGACCATGACCGCCGGATCGAGCCCGAAGCGCTTGCCGATCAGGAGCGCCTCGACGCTGATCATGAACCCGGCGGCCGAGACCAGGTTGTTCAGCGCTTTCATCGCATGGGCCGAGCCGACCTGACCGGTGGGCAGGATGCTGGTCCCCATGGCGCTCAGGATCGGACGGGCGCGGTCGACGACCGGCGGCGGCGCCGCCGACCATGATCGCGAGCTCGCCCGTGCGCGCGCGGTCGACTCCGCCGGAAACCGGCGCGTCGATCAGATCGGCGGAGACGCGGGCGACGTCGGCGGCGAAGGTCTGGGTGCGGGCGGGCACGCCGGAGCTCATTTCGATCACCAGCGCGTCTGACCGGAGGCCCGCCAGGAGGCCGCTCGACTCGTAGAGGACGTCCGCCACGACGGCGCTGGTGGGCAGCATGGTGATGACGACCTCGCTCTCCTGCGCGAGGTCGCGCGGCCGGGTCGCCGGCTTGGCGCCGTGCGTTGCGACGAAGCCCGCCTGCGTCGCCTCGTTGGCGTCGAGCACGACGAGAGCGTGGCCGGCGGCGATAAGACGCGCGGCCATCGGCGCGCCCATCCTGCCCAGCCCGATGAAGCCGACGGCGGTCATGACGGGATCGCGCCCGCCTCCTTCAGCGCTTCGTTGGCGGCGCGGAAGGCTTCGAGCCCGGCCGGAATGCCGCAATAGACGGTGGCGTGCAGCAGCGCCTCCTGGATCTCCGCGACGCTGAGGCCGTTGGTCAGCGCGCCTTTCACGTGCAGCTTGAGCTCGATCGGCTTGCCGAGCGCTGTCAGCATGGCGAGGTTCATCAGGCTGCGCGCGCGGCGATCCAACCCCGGCCGCGTCCAGGCCGCGCCCCAGCACCATTCGGTGGCCATGCGCTGGAACGGGGCCATGAACGCGCCCGCCTGCGCGAGCGAGCGGTCGACATAGTCGGCTCCCAGCACCTCCCGGCGGACCTTCAAGCCCGCTTCGAATAGCTCGTCATCGCTCATGGTCGTCAGATCCTCCGCTCTCGGCGCTCTTGAGCACCTTAGCCGGACAGCCGACAACGCCGCCATCGCCCGCGCGTGGAGAAAAAGAGCGATGCCCGCCCCTTACGAGGTCTACGCGATCCGCTACGCCCGCCATGCCGACCGCACCGCGCGGCAGAACTTCATCGGCGGCGATACGCACGACGGCCCCTCGCCGCTCGACTTCTTCGTCTGGCTCGTGCGCGGCACGGCGGGAACATTCCTGGTCGACACCGGCTTCGATGCGGCCACGGCCGCGCGGCGCGGGCGCAGCCTGACGACGCCGGTGGCCGAGGGCCTGGCCGCCCTTGGCGTCGACGCGGGCGCGATCGAGGACGTGATCATCACCCACATGCACTACGACCACGCCGGCAACCACGCCCTCTTCCCGGGCGCCCGCTACCACCTGCAGGACGATGAGATGGCGTACGCGACGGGCCGCTGCATGACCCATGCGGCGCTTCGCCAGGCTTACGCCGCCGACGACGTGGCCGAGATGGTGCGCAAGGTGTTCGACGACCGGGTCGTCTTCCACGTCGGCGAGGCGGAGCTCGCGCCGGGGCTCAGCCTGCATCTGATCGGAGGGCACACGAAGGGGATGCAGTCCGTCCGCGTCTGGACCCGCCGCGGCTGGCTGGTGCTCGCCTCGGACGCCGCCCACCTCTACGCCAACATAGACCAGGGCCGGCCCTTCCCCATCGTCCACGACGTGGCGGCAATGCTGGAGGGTCATCGCACGCTCAAGCGCCTGGCCAGCCACGACGACCTCGTCATCCCCGGCCATGACCCGCTCGTGCTCGCGCGCTTCCCGCCGCCTGACCCGGCGCTGGCCGGCCATGTTGCTCGCCTTGATGCCGATCCGGTGCGTGAAGGCCCAAGAGCGTGACCGTACGCGCCGCCCGTTGCCACTGTGGCGCGCTGCAGCTCGCCTGCGACGGCGAGCCGCGCCGGGTCTCGATGTGCCACTGCCTCGATTGCCAGCGCCGCACAGGCAGCGCCTTCAGCGTTGCGGCGTTCTACGAGCGCGGCCGCGTGCAGGCGACGGGCGAGACACGAATCTTCACCCGCGACTCCGCGAGCGGCTTTCCGGTGACCTTCCACTCCTGCCCGACCTGCGGCTCGAACGTGTTCTGGGAGCCCGCGCGCATGCCGGAGCTCATCGGCGTGGCGCTGGGGGCCTTCGCCGACCCGGACTTCCAGCCGCCCGAGCAATCGGTGTGGACCAAGGACAAGCACCCCTGGGTGGCCATACCCGCCGGTATGCCGGCCTACGACGAGAACCCGCCGCCGCGCCGCTGAGCTCAGCTGGCGGCTGGAGCGGCCCTCGCCGCCCGGCGATGGGCGAAGACGATAAACACTGCGGTGGCCGCGAAGTAGAGTAGCCGCACAGGCGCCACGAAGTCGGCCGATGTCGCCGAGATGATCCCGGCGGCGATGTAGACGACGAGCAGCACCGCGCAGGCCACCACTTCCAGCGGCTCGACCAGGAAGGCGAGCGCGCCCGCGAGCTCCGCGCCGGCCAGGACAAGGACTGGGCCCGCGCTATGATGGCCCTCGCCTTCGCCGTGCAAGGCATGCTGCAGCGCGTTCGCGCCGGCGACTGCGATGAAGGCGACATAGGCCCACCGGAGCAGACGCAGCGGCCAGGGCGTCATGGACGTGGGGCCGGCAGCACGAAGGTCTTCCGCGCGAGCGGTGCGGCCAACTCGTCGGGGCGATACCAGTTCGAGAGGACGTGCTGGTCGAACAGATCGCCGTTGGCGGCGGCAAAGGCGTCGAAGTCGGCGTGACCGCTGCGCACGCAGCGCTCGGCGATCAGGGCCAGAAAGGCCACCGTGATGGTCTCGTGATAGGCTTCGGGATGGCCGGCGCGGGCTGTGAGGCGCTTGAGCCGGGCCGCATAGACCGGGGCGGCCTCGAGGAACGGATGGCGGCGCAGCATCTCGAAAGCGACAAGCACGTGGTCGGCGTGATGGAAGCTGGCCGGGTTCACCCGGTCGCCGAGGAAGTCCGCGAGCGCCGCGGGCAGGGTCTCAGTCGTCATGAGAGCCGGCTTCCGTGAGCTTGTGCGAATTGGCCGCGGTGAGTTCGAGCCCGTAGACGCCCTTAAGCTGCTCGATCTGGCTGAGCGTCGCTTCGCCGAACGGCGCCTGGCCCTCGAACGCGTGCAACACGATCCCCTCGATGAGGTCGCCCACGGAGAGGTCCAGGCACTCCGCCAAGCCTTTGAGGACCTTCAGCAGCCGTTTCTCCAGCCTGACGCCAGTCTGCACTCGCTCGATCTGCATGGATCTCGCGTACATTGGTACCAATGTACCGTCAAGTCGCTCCGCCTGGCGCGGCCACGCTCAGCCGATGACGCGCTCGAGCTGTTGGACCGCCGGCTCGAGCTGGCTTGGGCGGTCGCGGAACACCCAGGTCCAGACCAGCAGGTAGTAAGTCTGGAACAGGGGTTTGAACGCCGGGTAGCTCGGATCGACGGGCTTTAGCGCCGCATAGGCGTCCCAGAATACGGGGTCGAACGGGCCGTAGAACGCCCGCGACAGCTCGAAGCCGGCCAGCACGAAGCGCTGGTCGGTGAACTGGTGATCCTCGAGGTCGATGACGCCGAGCAGCGACCAATCCACGGTCCTCTTCAGGACGCCTTGGAAGCCGTCCGTATGCGAGAACACGAACTGCTCCGGCTCGCGCAGGGCGGCGAGCAAGGGCTGGCAGCGCCGCGCGACCGCATCGAGCAACGGCGGCGAGAGTTGCGCCTTCGCCCGCGCCCGCCACCCTTCGAAGCTCCGCGCGAAAGCGCTCGGCCAGTGCACGGCGTCGACCGGCTGCATCCCGACCCAGCCGTGGTAGGGCCGCACAAGGCTGTGCATGCGGCCAAGCACGCGGCCGACGCAGGCCGACCAGGCCGGCGAGCCGTCGTCGGGGTCGCCGTCCAGATAGTCGAGGATCGCGTAGTTGAGCCCCTCGTCCACTAAAGTTCCGTGGGCGTGAAGGGCCGGAACGCCGACGCCGTTTTCACGCAGCAGGGCGTGGGCCGGGACGAGGTTGCTCCATCGCGAGCCATAGACGCGATCGTCGACCGGCTCGTCGGAAAACGGCGGCTCGCGGCTCGCCTGGACGAATTTCACGGCGTAAGAGCCGCCGCCGGCGTCCACGCGAAACACGCGGCCGACTTCGCCGCCGGTCAGGGGGCGGATCGCGACGGCCTCGACGCCGAGGTCTCTCCGCAACAGCGGTCCGATCAGGTCTTCGTGCATGGCCCGGCAGGATTAGCCTCCGCCGAGGCTTGCCGTCTTGGTCTCTTCCCCGCAAAAATCGTCAGATGGCCGCATCCGAGACAAACAAGGCGCCGCTGACGGGCATCCGCGTCGCCGAGTTCGGGGCGGGAGCGGCCGCGGCCTATTGCGGGAAGCTGTTCGCCGATTTCGGCGCCGAGGTGGTCAAGGTCGAGCCGCCGGGCGGCGATCCCGACCGGCGGCTGCCGCCGCTGGTGGACATCGGCGGCGGTCGCCAGGAGAGCGCGGTCTTCGCCTGGCTGAACACGAACAAGAAGAGCCTGACCGCCGCCGACGACGACGCCGATCGGCTGGCCGAGATCGCTGGCGCTAGCGACGTGCTGATCGACGCGCGGCCGGGAGCGGGCTGGGACGCCGGCCCGAGCGGCCATGTCGCGCTGAGGGCCGCCTTCCCCCACCTGCATATCGTGTCGATCAGCTGGTTCGGCGAGAGCGGTCCCTACCGCGACTACGCCGCGACCGACGCCACCGTCCGCGCGCTGGCCGGGTGCGTCCGCCAGGTTGGCGAGGCGGGCGCGGCCCCCATCGTGCAGGCGCAGAGCCAAGCCTATCTGCCTGGCGCGCTCTCGGCCTTCTCGGCGGCGCTGGCGGCGCTGATCGAGCGACTCCCCGCGGGGGCGCAAGTTCGAGATCAGCATCCACGAGGCCAACGCCTGCGAGCCGGAGTTCCAGGCCGCCGTCACCGTCTCGCTCGGCGCCGAGGAGCGGCGCTGGGGGCTGAACCGCTTCTTCCCCGTCTTTCCGTGCGGCATCTATCCGACCGCCGACGGCTGGCTGGGGGTGACCGCCTTCTCCAACGACCAGTGGCGTGGCTTCTGCGACATGCTGGGGCTGCCGCAGGTGCGTGCGGACCCGGCCTTCGCCAACGCGCCCATGCGCTTCATGGCCGCCGACGCCGTCGACGCGGTGATCGGGCCGGCCCTGATGCAGCGGACCGCGCGCGAGTGGTCCGAGGAGGGCCTGCGCCGCCGCGTGCCGCTGGTCGTCGTGCCCGACATGGCGCAACTCCTCGCGACGCCAGCCCACCGCGACCACGGCGCCTTCGGTCAGGTGCGGATCGGCGAGGCGGCGTTCGAGGCGCCGGTCCTACCGCAGCACCTGAACGCGACCCCGCCGGCGGCGGTCGGCATCTCGCCGCTGGCCGGGGCAGACGACGAGACCTGGCGCCCCTCGCCGCGCGCGCCGCGCGCCGGCCACGACGGCGGCCTGCCGCTCGAGGGCGTCCGCATCGTCGACCTGACCATGGGCTGGGCCGGGCCGCTCGCCACCCGCCAGCTCGCCGACCTCGGCGCCGAGGTGATCAAGGTCGAGGGCCGCGCCTATCCGGACTGGTGGCGCGGCGGCGACTACAGCGAGGCGGCGATGGCCGACTTGGCTGCACGAGAAGGCGCTCTACTTCCACTTCGTCAACCGCAACAAGACCGGGATCACCCTCGACCTGACCCAGCCCGAAGGCGCCGATCTGCTGCGTCGGCTCGTGCGCACCGCCGACGCGGTGGTCGAGAACTATGCGCAGGACGTGCTCCCGAGGCTGGGTCTCCACCACGACGGCCTGAGGGCCGAGCGCCCCGACCTGGTGACGGTCTCGATGCCGGCCTACGGCTCGAACACCGCCTGGGCGGAGCTGCGCGGCTACGGCTCGACGCTTGAGCACGGCTCGGGCCTGCCGACCGTGACCGGGTTCGAGGGTGCGCCGCCGACCATGAACCACGTCGCCTACGGCGACCCGATCGGCGGCCTGAACGCCTGTGCGGCGACGCTGGCGGCGCTGCTGCACCGCAAGCGGACCGGCGAGGGTCAGTTCGTCGACCTAAGCCAGGTCGAATGCATGTTCCCGCTGGTCGCGCCCTGGCTCATCGAGCAGTCGGTGACCGGCAAGGTCGCGCCGCGCCTCGGCGCCCGGCACCCGATCTACGTCCCGCACGGCGTCTTCCCCTGCGATGGCGACGACGCCTGGATCGTCGTTGCGGTGACTGACGACACGGCCTGGGCCGGGCTTTGCGCCGCCATCGAGCGCCCGGACTTTGCCGGCGATCCGGCGCTGGCGACGGCGGACGGCCGGCGCGCGGCCGAGGACCGGCTGGAGGAAGCGATCGCCGCCTGGACGCGCGGTCGCTCGCCCGACGAGGCGATGGAAGCGCTGCAGGCAAGGGGCGTCGCGGCGGGCGCCGCGCGCGGGTTCCATGAGCTGGTGCTTTACGAGCCGCAGCTGGCGGCGCGCGGATATTGGCAGGACGTCCCCCGCCCGCACCTCGAATTGACGATGCAGCCCTCGCCAGCTTTCCGCGAAGACGGCGAGCCCTACCCGATCCGAAACCCCGCCCCGACGCTCGGACAGTCGACGCGCGAGGTGCTGAGCCGCATCCTCGGCTTAAGCGAAGCGGAGATGGACCGCCTTGAGGCCGCCGGCGTTATCGGCGAGACGCCCATCCCAATGGCCGAACGCCGCCCGCGTAGCTCGGCCTTGCTACACGAAACCGCGGCCGGCGGCGGGCCCTAGACCACCGCCTCGCCGTTCAGGAAGGCTTCGGCCATGGCGCAGTGCATGGCGACGCCGCGAGCCATCACGCGCTCGTCGAGCACCATGCGGTTGGAGTGCAGGCCGCAGCAGCTGTGGTAGTCGCCGCCTTCGGGCACAGCGCCCAGGAAGGCCATCGCGCCCGGCATCTGCTGCAGAACGTAGGCGAAGTCCTCCGCTCCCATCATCGGCGTCGGCATGGTGCGCCAGGCGTACTCGCCGAACAGCGCCTGGGCCGTGCGCTCGGCCAGATCGACGATCCGCCCGTCGCAGACGGTGACCGGGAAGCCCGGCGAGATCTCGACCTCGGCCTTGGCGGCGTGGGCGAGCGCGACATGGGTCGCGATCCGCTCGATGCCCTGGTGCAACAGCGTCCGGATGCGCTCGTCAAGGGTGCGGATCGTGCCGAGCAGGGTCGCCGTCTCGGGGATCACATTGTCGGTGGTTCCGCTCTCGATCTTGCCGACGGTGATGACGGCCGATTCGTTCGGCGGGGTCCTGCGGCTGACCAGGGTCTGCAGCGCCAGCACCATCTCGGCGGCGATCGGCACCGGGTCGATGGTCTCGTGCGGCATGGCGCCATGGCCGCCCTTGCCGGTGATCTTGATCTCGAACTCGTCGGCGGAGGCGAGCAGCGGGCCGGTGCGGCTGGCGAACACGCCCGCCGGCATGTTGGGCGAGATGTGCAGCGCGAACGCCGCGTCCGGCCTGGGGTTATCCAGCAGGCCGTCCTCCAGCATGTACTTCGCGCCGTGCCAGCCTTCCTCGCCGGGCTGGAACATGAAAACCACCGTGCCGTTCAGCTTGTCGCGCTGGGCGCACAGAGCCCGCGCGGCGCCGGCCAGCATGGCGACGTGGGTGTCGTGGCCGCACGCGTGCATCGCGCCCTCGACCTGTGAGCAGAATTCGAGCCCGGTGTCCTCGCGCAGGGGAAGCGCGTCCATGTCGCCGCGCAGCAGGACCGTCCGCCCGTTCTGCGGACCGCGCAGGATGGCGACGAGGCCGGTCGTCGAAGGCCCCTCGCGAAGCTCGAGCGGCAGGCCCTCGAGCGCGCGTTTGATCTTGGCGGTCGTCTTCGGGCAGTCGAGCCCCAGCTCCGGTTCTGCATGGATGGCGCGGCGGAGCGCAACCGCATCCTCGAGCAGCGCCTCCCCGCTCGTGGTCCACAGCTCGCGGTCGATCACCAGTGCGTTCATTGAAGGTCCCTCTACCGGCCGGTGAATGCCGGCGCGCGCTTCTCAGTAAAGTGCGCAACGCCTTCCTTGAAGTCCTCGGAGGTGAAGCTGGCGACCATGTCTCGGTTGGCGGCGTCGATGGCTTCGCCTAGGCCCTGGAACTGCGCGTTCCAGATCTCGCGCTTCATCTCGCGCAGCGAGCGGGGCGAGACCTCGTTCGCCAGCATGGCGGCGTAGCCCATCACCCCGTCGTGGAAGGCGTCGCGGCTGAAGATCTTGTTGACCAGGCCCAGTTCCTTCGCTTCCTGCGCCGTCACCCGGCGGGACGAGAAGAGCAGGTCGGCGGCGTTGGCCATGCCGACCAGACGCGGCAGGAGCCAGCTGATCCCATGCTCGGCGATCAGGCCGCGCCGGGCGAAGGCGGTGAGGAAGACCGCATCCTCCGAGGCGAAGCGCATGTCGGCGTAGAGGGCCACGACCAGGCCGAGCCCCGCGCAGGCGCCATTCACGGCCGCGATGATCGGCTTCGGCACGCTCGGGAAGTAGGAATAGGTCTTGGTGAAGTCGGGCCGCGCGTCGGCGTCGAACGGCCCGGTGGGCGCGGTCGCCGCCCGCCCCCCCGACTGGATGCTGGTCAGCGTGCCCATGTCGGCGCCGGCGCAGAAACCGCGCCCCGCGCCGGTGAGCACGATGACCTTGACGGCGTCGTCGTCGCTCGCCGCCCGCATGGCCGCGCGCACCTCGCGCTCCATCACCGAGGTCCAGGCATTCAGCTTGTCGGGCCGGTTCAGCGTCACGACGGCGACGCCGTCCTGGGCGGCGTAGGTGATCTCGGAATAAGTCATGGCGTTTCTCCCTGACCGAACTGCCTATACCCTCCCGCGGCCAGCCGGGAGAGGGTTGCGAGCGCGCTCGCCCGCGCGACAGCGCCGCCGACGATTGAAAAGGTCCCAGTCCGGAAGTGGTGGAGGAGGTGGTGATGGTGGTCTGCGTGGACCGAGCGCAGTTGCTCGCCGAACAGGGAACTCATACTCAATCGAACGCCCGCGGAACTTGAGAGGTCCGGCGAGCTCGCGGAGCAATACGCTTACGCGCCAGGATGGAAGTCCAGACGGCCCACCGCCTCGTAGAATTTCTCCCGGAACAACGGGTAGCTCTCGACGCGGAACGGCGAAGGATGTTCGGTCGGAAACTCGACGTGCGGGTTGGTGTTGATCTCGTAGATCTCGACTTTGCCGCCCACTAAGCCGAAATCCACCCGGCCATAATCGATGCTGGCCAGCTCGAAGGCTGGCTTCAGGTCCGCCTCGAACGGATTGTCTCGGATGAGACGCAGTTCGTCCTTGTACAGCTCAGGCGTGGCGATGCCCTTGGTCCCGTATTTTACCAGCCAGGCGCCCTCGTGGACGCAGTGGGCTGCGACGTAAGTATCGCCGAGCCGATACATGCTCAGCTTGCGGAACAAGCCGGGCGCGACTGGCTCGGCCGCGTATTCCACCAGTAGCAGGCTGGTTAGCGGTGCGCCGTCCGCAATTGCAGTATCGACGGCGCGCCGAGCCTCGTCCCAGTCGTGCATGAGACCGGTGAGCGGGGCGTCGTGCCCGCCTTCACTCCGTAGAAAGACCGGCCAGCTGTTGGGGATCAGCCCTTCCTCGACGCGGTAGGCGTTGAAGCTGTTGATCCCAAGCTGATAGAGCCGGCGGAGTAAGCCGAACCGGCTGGGCGCCCGCGCCGGGTCATTGAGCACCCGCGCTCCCCCCTCGCGCAGCTGGCGATAGATCATCGCCGCCTGGCGCACGCGCCACAGCGGCAACCGATCGATGTCGGTGAAGATGTAGGTCGCGAGCGGGGCTCGGCCGAGGCGGAACAACTCATCGTAGGTGGTGACCTGGATCTTTGGCCCCGGCAACTCCTTCGCGATCTCCTGGACGGTGTACGGATGTTCGGCGGTGACGACGAAGACGATCACGCGCTGTCCATGTAGGCCTTGGCCCCCGCCATCAGCCCCTCGCCCAAGGCTGTCAGCCGGCCATATTCGGCGACGACGCCATAGCCAGACGCGAAATTTCGCGCGTCCGACGCCGCTGCGTCCCTCGCACTGTCCTGTTCCTCCACGGACAGCCCAGCCCAATTCGCGAGCTGCGTCATCGTCCAGTGCATTCGAGCTGAGACGAAAGTCGCGTGATAGATGCCGTCCATTGGCCGCTCGTCGATGCGCAGCGGCGAGACGTACAGGTCGTCGTCGTCGTTCTCGACAAGCGGATGTTCCGTGCAAAAGCCGAACAGCAAACTGTGTGCGCTCTCGTGCGCCAGCACTTCGGCCACGGCGACCCGATCGGCATGGAAGTCGCCGTTCAGGAACAGCGCGCCCCATAGCTGGTAGTGCGAGCCACCGTCGCACTGATTGGCCTTGGATCGATCGCTCCCGGCGACAATGATCTGGCGCAAGATGGCGCGGATCTCGCCAGACAGCTCGGGCAGGGCCTCTCCCAGCAAACCCAGCCCCGCGTCGAGGCGCACCCGAAAGTCGGACGCGACCTGCGCGCTCGGCGGCAAGAAGCCCAGATCGGCTCGCGCGTCAGCGCTCATCATCCGCTGGTAGCGCGCGCTGTTGTCGCCCAGCTCGCCTCCGCCCAACGTCAGGATGTCGAGTTGGGGCGCCAGTGGCCGCGCGCCCGCCAGCGCGGCGAACAGTCGTATCGCCTCGGCCGCATCTTCTGCGTCGATGGCGCTGACCAAGTCGTAGTAGTCAGCGAAGACGCTGGGCGCATAGTCCGAGCCGCCGCGCAGCGAGGTGATCACGCGATGCATTGCTGGCGCGTCAAACGGCAGTTCGCCCAAGCACGCCCCACAAACGTGATCCAGGCTGTCGCCCAACTCGCGATGCATGCGCGCATTGATCCGACGTGCGCGGCCGGCGTCGGGCGGAAAATCAAGATCAATCACGATCGGCCAAGCTCGCAGCGTCGCCGAAGACGGCTAGCCAGAAAGGCTCCCTATACGCGGGGCGCCAGGGCGCCGCACCTCCAAACGTCAGCTGACGGGGAGGCGCTTCATGCCTGACTTCTCGCCAGGCTTGTTGCCGATCTTCGCACCCGACTTGCCGCTGGCGGTCCGGGCCACGATCCGAAAGCCGAGCAGCTTTTTGTGGTTGAGGACGATGGTCACCGCAGAGCCTCCCGTTGCGCCACAACGCTAACGGTTCCAGGGGCCCCGATCAATCCAAAAAGGCAGACCACGTCGTCCGGGTTGTATCGGCGAGAGCCGCACCGGCCCGCTCGGCCACCGTTCGCGGCCATGCGGCCGGCTAGTGGGCGCCGGTTTAGCTCGGAGGTGAAGTTGCTCTGACAGCATCCAGCTTTGCCTTCGCAGCGTGCACGCGGCAAAAGGCCGGAGTGAACCCAGCTAGCGCCGCTCTATCAATCGTCCTCACACTCGCCATGGCCGCCGCCGGGGCGTCCGTGGCGGCGCCGCGCCATCTCGCCTACGGCGCCGTGGCCGCCTCCGACGAATTCGGCGCTGCCGCGGCCAAGGAGATCCTGAGAGAGGGCGGCAACGCCGTTGACGCGGCCGTCGCCACTGGGTTCGCCGAGGCGGTGACCTATCCCGAGGCCGGCAACATCGGCGGCGGCGGCTTTATGACCGTCTTCTTCAAGGGCCGGGGCTACTTCCTCGACTACCGCGAGACGGCGCCTGCGGCCGCGAGCCCGGGCATGTATCTCGACGCCAAGGGCGACGTGGTCCCGAGCCTCAGCCTGGTGGGGAACCTGGCGGCGGGCGTGCCGGGCTCCGTGCGCGGCTTCTGGGAAGCGCACAGGCGCTTCGGGCGATTAAGTTGGGCCGCCGACTTGGCCCCGGCGATCCGCCTGGCCGGCCGCGGCTTCACAGCGTCCAAAGGCATGGCCATCGCGCGCGACGAGAGTCTCGGACAGTTCGCTGGCCAGACCAACTTCGCCGCCTACTACGGCGGCTTCCAGTCAGGCCGGCCGTTCCGTCAGCCGGAGCTGGCCGCGACCTTGCGCCGGGTCGCGCGGGAAGGAGCCAAGGGCTTCTACGAGGGGCCCACTGCCGATCTCATCGTGGCGCAGATGGGCCGGGGGAAGGCCAAAGGACTGATCACCAAGGCCGACCTCAGGAACTACAAAGTCGTTTGGCGCGATCCGATCGAAGCCAGGTGGCGGGGCTTCGACGTGATCACCGCGCCGCCGCCGAGCTCGGGGGGCGTCGCGTTGCTCCAGCTCCTGCGCATGAAGCAGGACGCCGCGCCGCTGTTTCAGGGGGTGGCGCTCAACTCGCCCCAGTACATCCACCTGATCTCGGAGATCGAGAAGCGCGTGTTCGCCGACCGTGCCGCCTATCTGGGCGACCCGGACTTCGTGAACAACCCCGTCGCGGCGCTCATCGATCCGGCCTATCTCGCCCGCCGCGCGGCCGAGATTGATCCAACCCGCCCCTCGCCGACAGTCAATGTCCGGCCGGGGCTGGAACGGCCGCAGACGACCCACTTCTCCATTGTCGACAAGTGGGGAGACGCCGTCGCCAATACCTACACCCTGAACGGCGACTACGGCGCCGGGGTGGTGGTCGAGGGGGCGGGCTTCCTCATCAACGACGAGATGGACGACTTTTCCGCTAAGCCCGGCCTTCCCAACCTGTACGGCGTTGTCGGCAGCGACGCCAACGCCATCGCGCCGAACAAGCGGCCGTTGAGCTCTATGACTCCGACGATCCTGGTGAAGGACCACAAGCTCGCCATGGTGATCGGAACGCCTGGCGGCTCGCGCATCTTCACCTCGGTGTTCCAGGTGCTCGCCGACGTCTACGACTATGGCATGCCCCTGCGCGAGGCCCTGTCGACGCCACGCTTCCACCACCAGCTGTTGCCGGAGAACACCATCTTCACCGAGCCCTACGCACCGTTCGATGCCGCCTTGACCCAGGCTCTCATGGCGCGCGGCTACCGCATCGAGGATCAGGGCTACAACGGCGACATCGAGGCGATAAGCATCGTGGACGGCAAGCCTGAGCCCGCCTCCGACCCCCGCGCGCGCGGCGTCTCGTTGCTGGTTCGATAGAGATGGATGGGCTCCGGTTTGATCACGACGCGACGCGATCTCACGTCCCATGTCGGCTCGTTGGACGCCAAGCTGCTTGATTGAAGCCCGCCCAGCAATGTCCGAAGCGCCCGAGCGCGCGACGGCGACGTGCACCCGATCCGCAAATTCCATACAGGCCAGCGGCGTGTGAACGGCCGCAATCAGTAGGCAGGACACACTGCAGTGCGGATCCAGCCCGGAGCCATCAACACCAGAGCGCGCGGCTCTCCGGCATGACGTGCGGCGTAGCACCGCATGAACTGGTTCAAAGCGGCCCTGCGCATCGGCCGCGGCTCTGGCGGAGGGGCTTCATCACCCCATGAACAGCAGCGCCGGGTGCTCGAGCTTGGCCTTCACCGCCTGGATGAAGGCGGCCGCGTCGTAGCCGTCGACTACGCGGTGGTCGAAGGACGAGGAGATGTTCATCATCTTGCGCACGTGGATCTGGCCATCGCCGACCACCGGCCGCTCGACGATCTTGTTCGGGCCGATGATGGCGACCTCGGGCGCGTTGATGATCGGCGTCGTCGCGATTCCGCCCAGGACGCCGAGGCTGGTCAGCGTGATGGTCGAGCCGGAGAGCTCCTCACGCGAGGCCTTGCCGTCGCGCGCCGCCGCGGCGAGCCGGCCGATCTCGGCCGCGAGGTCCCAGAGGTCGCGCGCTTCGGCGTGGCGGATGACCGGGACCATCAGGCCATCGTCGGTCTGGACGGCGACGCCCATGTGCACGGGTCCATGCCGGTGCACGACGCCGGCCTCGTCGTCATAGGTGGCGTTGATCTGCGGAAAGTCGGGCAGCGTGCGGACGAGCGCCGTGATGATGAAGGGCGGCAGGCTGAGGCGCCGGTCGGGCCCGGACGCATTCAGATGCACACGCAGGGCCTCGAGCTCTGTGACGTCCACCTCCTCGACGTAGGCGAAGTGCGGGATGCGCCGGTAGGAGTCCATCATCCGCTCGGCGATCCGCCGGCGGAGCCCGATCACCTTGACGTCGGTCAGGCCCTCGCGCCGGGCGAGGGTGGGCGGCTTCGCCGCGACAAGGTCGGCGTCGAGCACCCGGCCGGCCGGCCCCGACCCCTGCACCGACGCCAGATCGACGCCCGCTTCCTTCGCGCGCCGGCGCGTGGCGGGGGAAGCGAGCGGTTTCGCGACCGCGGGCTGGGCGGCGGCGGCCGGCGCGGCCGGCTTGGCCTCAGCGGGCGCGGACTTTGGCGTCGCCTCGGCCGGCGCCGCGCCTTCGGTTTCCAGCACGACCAGCGCCTCGCCGACGGCGAGCTCCTGGCCCTCTTCAGCCCCCCGCTCGACAATGACGCCCGCGACCGGCGAGGTGAGCTCGACCGTTGCCTTGTCGGTCATGACATCGACGAGCGGCTGCTCCTCGTCGACATGATCGCCGACAGCGACGCGCCACTCGATGATCTCGGCCTCTGCGATGCCCTCGCCGACATCGGGCAGGCGGAAAACGTAGCGCGCCATCGCCTTTTCTTATGCCTCCAGCACCCGGGTCAGAGCCGCCGCGATCCGCGCCGGCCCCGGGAAGTAGTCCCACTCGAACGCGTGCGGATAGGGGGTGTCCCAGCCGGCCACCCGCAGGATGGGCGCCTCGAGGTGGTAGAAACAGCGCTCCTGCACCAGCGCCGAGAGCTCGGCGCCGAAACCGGAGGTGCGGGTCGCCTCGTGGACGATGACGCAGCGGCCGGTCTTCTTCACCGAGGCCTCGATGGCGTCGATGTCGACCGGAACCAGCGTGCGCAGGTCGACGATCTCGGCGTCGACGCCCGCTTCCTCCGCCGCCGCCAGGGCCACGTGCACCATCGCGCCATAGGCGAGGACGGTGACCGCCGCGCCGGCCCTGACGATCGCCGCCTGGCCGAGCGGGATAGTGTAGTGGCCCTCTGGGACCTCGGCCGCCGGGTGGCCGGCCCAGGACTTCACCGGCCGTTCGTGGTGGCCGTCGAAGGGGCCGTTGTAGACCCGCTTGGGCTCGAGGAAGATCACCGGATCGTCGCACTCGATGGCCGCAGATCAACAGTCCCTTGGCGTCGTAGGGGTTGGAAGGGATCACGGTGGCCAGTCCCGCCACGTGGGTGAACAGCGCCTCCGGGCTTTGGCTGTGGGTCTGGCCGCCGAAGATGCCGCCGCCATAAGGCGCGCGGACGGTGATCGGCGCGGTGAAATCGCCGGCGGAGCGGTAGCGCAGCCGCGCGGCTTCCGACACCAGCTGGTCGTAGGCCGGGTAGATGTAGTCGGCGAACTGGATCTCGACGACGGGCCTGAGACCATAGGCGCCCATGCCGATGGCGACGCCGACGATCCCCGCCTCGCCGATCGGCGTGTCGAAGCAGCGCGTGACCCCGTGCTTCTTCTGCAGCCCCTCGGTCGCGCGGAAGACGCCGCCGAAGTAGCCGACGTCCTCGCCGAAGACGAGCACGTCCGGGTCGCGGCCGAGCATGACGTCCATGGCCGAGTTCAGCGCCTGGATCATGGTCATCTGGGTCATGACGCCTCGTCTTCCATCGCCTTCGCCTGCTCGGCGAGATGCCAGGGAATCTGGGCATAGACGTCGGTGAACATCGCCTCGGCCTTGGCCGTGGGGTCAGCCTGGGCGTAGGAGCCTTCGGCTTCCGCCTCCCGCTGGGCCATGCGCACCTCGCCGTCCAGCTCGGCGGCCAGCGCCTTGTGCTGCGCTTCCGTCCACTCCCCGAGCGCGACCAGATGATCCTTCAGCCGAAGAATCGGGTCGCCGAGCGGCCAGGCCTTGGCCTCGTCGACCGGCCGATAGCGGGTCGGATCGTCGCTCGTCGAGTGGCTCTCGGCCCGGTAGGTGAAGAGCTCGATCACCGTCGCGCCGAGGTTGGCGCGGGCGCGCTCGGCCGCCCATGCCGTCGCAGCATAGACCGCCAGGAGATCGTTCCCGTCCACGCGCAGCGCCGGCCAGGCCATAGCCGATCGCGCGCGCGGCGAAGGTGGTGCGCTCGCCGCCGGCAAAGCCCTGGAACGACGAGATGGCCCACTGATTGTTGACGATGTTGAGCACCACCGGCGCGTGGTAGACGGACGCGAAGGTCAGCGCCTCGTGGAAGTCGGACTCGGCGGTCGCGCCGTCGCCGATCCAGGCGGCCGCGATCTTGTCGTCGCCGCGATAGGCCGAGGCCATCGCCCAGCCGACGGCCTGGCTGTACTGGGTGCCGAGGTTGCCCGACACCGTGAAGAAGTCGTGCGCTCGGCTGGAGTAGAGGCAGGGCAACTGGCGGCCGCGCATGGGGTCGAGCCGGTCGGAATAGACCTGGTCGATCATGCGCCGCACCGGATAGCCGCGCGCGATCAGGAAGCCCTGCTGGCGGTAGGTGGGAAAGCCCATGTCGCCGGGCCTGAGCGCCAGGGCCTGGCCGGCCGCGATCGCCTCCTCGCCGGCCGACTTGGCGTAGAAGGTGATCTTGCCCTGACGCTGGGCGCGATACATCCGGTCATCCAGCGCCCGCGTCATCATCATGGTGCGCAGGCCGATGCGCAGGCGCTCCGGATCGAGCTTCGGATCCCATGGGCCGGACGCCGCGCCGGTGTTGTCGAGCACGCGGATCAGGCCATAGGCCAGGTCGCGGATGTCGCCGGCGTCCACGTCGATGGGCGGGCGATCGGTCTCACCCGCGGCCGGCGGGCGCAGGTTCGAGAAGTCGGGCGGATCGCCGGGCCGACGCGAAGGCTGCGGGATGTAGAGACTAAGTCGAGGCTGCTCGCTCATGGGGTCCAGGCGGATACACGGCCGCTCAGGCCGCCGTTCCACTACACCTGCAAACGGCGAGTCGCCATCAGACCGTCCGCATCGCGCGGTCCTTCTCGTTCGCGCCTCGAATCTGCGAGCGCGCCTCTTCCCACTGCTCATCTGTCCAGTTGCGCAGCGCCGAGAAGCCGCCGCCGCCGGCGAGATAGGCCCCGCCGTCGATCGCGATCGTCTGGCCGTTGATGTAGTCGGCCCCCGGGGCCATCAGCAGAGCCGCGAGGTTGCACAGCTCGGGCATGCGGCCGACGCGGCCCATCGGGTTGGTGGGGCTGGATTCGCCGCGGCCGCCGCCCGGGTTCAGGCGCGCCCAGGCGCCCTCGGTCGGGAAGGGGCCGGGCGCGATCGCGTTCAGGCGGATGTTCTTCGGACCCCACTCCACCGCCAGCGACTGGGTCATCACGTTGAGGCCGGCTTTCGACATCGCCGAGGGCACCGTGTAGGGCCCGCCGTGCCAGATCCAGGTGGTGAGGATGGAGAGCACAGAGCCCGGCTGCTTCTCGGCGATCCAGCGCTTGCCGCAGTCCAGCGTCACGAAGAAGGAGCCGCGGAAGACGATGTTGGCGATGGCGTCGAAGCCGCGGCTGGAGAGGTCCTCGGTGCGGCTGATGAAGTTGCCGGCCGCGTTGTTGACCAGGCCCGTCAGCGCGCCCCCGTCGGACCAGATATGGTCGATCGTCTCGGTGATCGCCTCCGGCACGCGGATGTCGCAGGGCTGGGCGACGACCTTGCCGCCGTGGGCGTCCATCAACGCCTTGGCGGTGTCCTGAAGCACGCCGCCGCGCCGGCCCCAGATGTAGACCTCGGCGCCCAGCAGCAGGAAGGCCTCGGCCATCTCCTTGCCCAATCCTGTCCCGCCGCCGGTGACCAGGATGCGCTGGCCCTTCATCAGGCCAGGTTTGAACATCAAATCGTCGAGCTGCATGGCGTGCTCCCGCTGAAGAGGTCTTGGAACACTCGGCGACTGACGACGCGGAAGGTCAAGCGCTGTCCGTGCGCCGCCTCGCCCATCCTCGCCGCGGTATCTTATTGCAGAGGTTGCGTGCGGCTTCGCCGCTCCGGCGGGGAGGCTCAGGCCAAGCCGATCTCCTGCAGGCGCTGGGCCAGGTAGGCGCGGGCGGTGATCGGCTCGGGGTAGCGGTCCGGCGCATCGGCCGTGACGCAGCCCGGCAGCGTCTCGATCCGATAGTCCGGCTGGAAGTGAACGAAGAACGGCATCGAGTAGCGGGCGACCCCGCTGCGTTCGGGAGCCGGATTGACCACCCGATGGGTGGTCGACGGCAGGCGGTGGTTGGTCAGGCGCTGGAGCATGTCGCCGATGTTGACGACGACCGCGCCTGGTTCCGGATTGACCGGCAGCCAGCGCCCGTCGCGGTCGAGCAGCTCCAGCCCCGCCTCCTCGGCGCCAAGTAGCAGCGTGATGGCGTTGATATCCTCGTGCGCGCCGGCGCGGATCGCCGGCCCTGTGACCGCGACCGGCGGATAATGCAGCAGGCGCAGGATCGAGTCGCCGCCGGCGAGCGCCGCATCGAAGTGGCTGGGCTTAAGGCCGAGGTGAACCGCGAGCGCCGCCAGCAGCTTTCCGCCCAGAGCGTCGAAGGCGGCATAAAGCCCGCCGACCGAGGCGCGGAAGCCCGGCGCCTCTTCCGGCCAGACGTTCACAAGGCCGCGGCCAGCCGGGTCTGGCTCGCGCCCGACGTGCCAGAATTCCTTCAGGTCGGCATGTTCGGCGTCCTTGGCGGCCTCGATCCCGAACGGCGTGTAGCCGCGCTGGCTGGCCGCGCCGGGCACGACGTAGCGACGCTTGGCCGCCTCGGGCAGGGCGAAGAAGGCTTTCGCATCGGCCAGCGCCCGATCGATCAGGCCAGGGGCGATCCCGTGGTCCTCGACGACGGCGAAGCCATAACGCTCGAACGACGCGCCAAGCGCCTCGGCGAACTGCGCGAACCGCGCCTCGGACAGGCGAAGAGAGACGGGCTGAATGGCCACGCGCGAACTCATGGCGAAGGTTTCGCCGGTCATACGCGAGAGGCGTGAAAAAGGCGAAGCGGCTAGAGCGCGCGCACGCGCCGCAGCGTCTCGGCGCACTCGAGCTGAGCCCGGCGCTCAGCGATTTCCTGATAGAGGTCGCCGCGCTCGACTTCTCCGTCGTGGAAAGACTCAGCCGCGAGCACGTCAAAGCCTGCGAACAGGGCCTTGGGCGTACGGACCGGCTCAACATCCATCGGATGATCCATCGCGCTTACGCCTCCTTGGACAGACGCTTAACGAAGAATTAGCCATTTTATCTTGGCTCGCCTTGCGCGCGCGAACAACGTGCTTCGCGCCAAAAGGCCCAGAGTCTCACGAAGACTTGACCGCGGCCCGGCCGCAGCACGCGCGGCGAACACCACTTATCAACAGTCAGATTGCCTATTGGCCTACGCATCACGACGGCGTTACCATGCGGCCGGACGCCGCGTCGGGGCGGGCGGTCCGGCCGTCCCCCTGCCTAAAGGACACCGGGATCGACCCGCGTCGAGAGTAGAGCGTCGCAGAGGAAGCCGTCTTGCAGCGTACGATTACCGAGGGGCCGGACTACTTCCACAAGGTCGTCGATTGTCAGTGGGCGTGCCCGGCGCACACGC
Organism: uncultured Alphaproteobacteria bacterium; assembly: GCA_963794315.1. Lineage (GTDB taxonomy): Bacteria > Pseudomonadota > Alphaproteobacteria > Caulobacterales > Caulobacteraceae > Poindextera. The sequence continues at coordinate 1,034,035 of CAWCDF010000002.1, read as the reverse complement.
CGGTGCCGGAGTACATCCGGCTGATCGCCGAGGGGCGGTACACCGACGCCTACATGATCAACTGGAAGTCCAACGTCTTCCCGGGGATTCTCGGGCGGACGTGCGACCGGCCGTGCGAGCCGGCCTGCCGGCGGGGCCGGGTCGAGGACCGAGCCGGTGGCGATCTGCCGGCTGAAGCGCGTCGCCGCCGACAACAAGGACGACGTCACCGCGCTGCCTGCCCAAGCCCGCCACGCGCAAGAACGGCAAGCGCATCGCCTTGATCGGCGCCGGCCCCGCCTCGCTGACGGTGGCGCGCGATCTCGCGCCGCTCGGCTACGAGTGCATCCTGTTCGACAGCGATCGCACGTCCGGCGGCATGATCCGCAGCCAGATCCCGCGCTTCCGCCTGCCCGAGATCGTGATCGACGAGGAGGTCGGCTACATCACCGGCCTGGGCATGGAGCTTCGGCTGGGCGAGCGCGATCGACAGCCTGCAGCGCGCTGCTGGCCGAGGACTACGACGCGATCTTCGTCGGCTCCGGCGCGCCGCGCGGCCGCGAGCTCGACATCCCGGGCCGCCAGGAAGCGGCCGCCAACATCCACATCGGCATCGACTGGCTCTCCAGCGTCTCGTTCGGCCACGTCGAGCAGCATCGGCAAGCGCGTCATCGTGCTCGGCGGCGGCAACACCGCCATGGACTGCTGCCGCACCTCGCGCCGCCTGGGCGGCGAGGACGTCAAGGTGATCGTCCGCTCCGGCTTCGAGGAGATGAAGGCGTCCCCCTGGGAGAAGGAGGACGCGATGCACGAGGACATCCCGATCCTCAACTTCCTGGTGCCCAAGGCGTTCACCCACGAAGGCGGCCGGCTGACCGGCGTGATGTTCGAGAAGGTTGCGGCCGAGTACGACGCCAAGGGCCGGCGCCGGCTGGTTCCGACCGGCGAGCCGGACGAGCACTTCGAATGCGACGACGTGCTGGTGGCGGTCGGCCAGGAGAACGCCTTCCCCTGGATCGAGCGCGACATCGGCCTCGAGTTCGACGAGTGGGACATGCCGGTGGTCGACCCGGTCACCATGGGCTCGACCCATCCAAACGTGTTCTTCGGCGGCGACGCGGCGTTCGGCCCGAAGAACATCATCTGGGCGGTGGCGCACGGCCACGAGGCGGCGATCTCGATCCACAAGCTCTGCCAGCGGCGAGGACGTCGAGCGAGCGGCCCGCCGCCGGGCGTGACGCTGGTCAGCCAGAAGATGGGCATCCACGAGTGGAGCTACGACAACGACATCTCCAACGACGCTGCGCTACCGCGTGCCGCTGCGCGACAAGGCCGAGGCGCTGAGCAACGTCAGGCTGGAGGTGGAGCTCGGCTTCGATCGCGGCGCTCGGCTATCGCGAGGCGCGAGCGCTGCCTCAACTGCGACATCGAGACGGTGTTCGCCGACGCCGCTGTGCATCGAGTGCGACGCCTGCGTCGACATCTGCCCGATGGACTGCATCACCTTCACCGAGAACGGCGACGAAGCCGGACCTGCGCGAGCGGCTGAACGCGCCGGCGCTCAACCTGACCCAGGATCTCTACGTTTCGGCGGCCGCTGCCGACCGGCCGGGTCATGGTGAAGGACGAGGACGTCTGCCTGCACTGCGGCCTGTGCGCCGAGCGCTGCCCGACCGGCGCCTGGGACATGCAGAAGTTCCTGCTCGACATGACCCACGCCGAGGGCGATGGCCGTGAGCTGACGCCGAACGACGGCTGCGGAGTGAGCGCACGCAGACCGCTCGAGTCGCCCGCGTCAACGACTTCGTGGTCAAGTTCGCCAACGTCAACGGCTCGGGCTCGGCCAGCGCCAACGGCACTGTTCGCCAAGTCGATCCTGCGCATGGGCGTGCCGGTGGCGGCGCGCAACATCTTCCCCTCCAACATCCAGGGCCTGCCGACCTGGTACGAGGTGCGGGTCTCGCGAGGCGGGCGCATCTGGGCCGGCGCGGCGGCGTCGACCTGATGGTGGCGATGAACCCGCAGACCTGGGACAAGGACGTCGCCGCGATCGAGCCGGGCGGCTACCTGTTCTACGACTCCACCAAGCCGCTGCCGCCGGAGAAATTCCGCGACGACATCAACGTGCGTCGGCGTGCCGCTGACGGCGATCTGCAACGCCGCCTACACCGACCCGCGCCAGCGGCAGCTGTTCAAGAACATCATCTATGTCGGCGCGCTCGCCGCGCTGCTCGGCATCGACATGGCGGTGATCGAGCAGCTGGTCGCGCGAGCAGTTCAAGGGCAAGGACCGGCTGATCGCCCCCAACCTCGAGGCCCTGCACATGGGCCGCGACTACGTGCGCTCAGAGCACTGACGCCGATCGGCCTGCAGGTGCGGCGCGCCGACGCGGTGGGCGACCGCATCTACGTCGAGGGCAACGACGCCGCGGCGCTGGGCGCGGTCTATGGCGGGGCGACGGTCTGCGCCTGGTATCCGATCACGCCGTCGACCTCGCTGGCCGAGGCCTTCACCGGCTACTGCGAGAAGCTCCGCACCGATCCGCGAGACCGGCAAGGCGCGCTACGCCATCGTCCAGGCCGAGGACGAGATCGCCTCGATCGGCATCGTCATCGGCGCCGGCTGGAACGGCGCGCGCGCCTTCACCTGCACCTCCGGGCCGGGCATCTCGCTGATGCAGGAGTTCGTCGGCCTCTCGCTATTTCGCCGAGATCCCGGCGGTGATCTTCGACGTGCAGCGCGGCGGGCCGTCGACCGGCATGCCGACCCGCACCCAGCAGTCCGACATCCTGCTCGGCCGCCTACGCCTCGCACGGCGACACCAAGCACCCGCTGCTGTTCCCCGCAGGACCCGGCCGAGTGCTTCGAGATGGCGGCGCTGGCCTTCGACCTCGCCGACCGGCTGCAGACCACCATCTTCGTCATGCTCGACCTCGACATCGGCATGAACGAGTGGCTCTGCCGGCCGTTCGCCTGGGACGACAGCCGCCGCATCGACCGCGGCAAGGTGATGACCTACGACGACCTCGAAGCCGGCAAGGACTTCGGCCGCTATCTCGATGTCGACGGCGACGGCATCCCCTACCGCACCTACCCGGCGTCCACCCCGACGCGCGGCGGCCTACTTCACCCGCGGCACCTCGCGCGACCCCTACGCCCGCTACAGCGAGGAGGGGCCGGTCTACGTCGACAACATGCAGCGGCTGCTGCGCAAGTTCGAGACCGCCAAGCGCCTGATGCCCGCCCCGGTCCGGCGCGACGCCAACGCGCGCGCACGCCAGCACGGGGTGATCTATTTCGGCTCGACCACGCCGGCGCATGAACGAGGCGCTGGAGATGCTCGACGGCCAGGGCCGGCATGTCGACGCGCTGCGCGTGCGCGGCTTTCCCTTCGCCGACGCGGTCGGCGACTTCATCGCCGACGCACGAGAGGTGTTCGTGGTCGAGCAGAACCGCGACGGCCAGCTGCGCACGCTGATCATGAACGAGATCGGGGTCGACCCGGCCAAGCTCGTGCCGGTCCTCACTACGACGGCACGCCGATCACCGCCCGGTTCATCACCGGCGAGATCGCCGCCAGAGCTCGCCGCCCGCCCGATCGCCGAGGCCGCCGAATGACCTACATCGCCAAGCCGCGCTGCACCACCCGCTAGCTGGCCCGAACAGCCTCGGCTTCACCCGGCGCGACTACGAGGGCGCGGTCTCGACGCTTTGCGCCGGCTGCGGCCACGACTCGATCAGCGCCGCGATCATCCAGGCCTGCTACGAGCTCGACCTGCCGCCGCACCGCATCGCCAAGCTCTCGGGCATCGGCTGCTCGTCGAAGACGCCGGACTATTTCCTCGGCAACTGCGCACGGCTTCAACACCGTGCACGGACGGATGCCGTCGGTGCTGACCGGCGCCAACCTCGCCAACCGCGACCTGATCTACCTCGGCGTCTCGGGCGACGGCGACTCGGCTTCGATCGGGCTGGGCCAGTTCGCCCACTCGCATCCGCCGCGGCGTCAACATGATCTACATCGTCGAGAACAACGGCGTCTACGGCCTGACCAAGGGCCAGTTCTCCGCCACCTCCGACCACGGCTCGAAGTCCAAGCGCGGCGTGGTCAACCACGACTCAGCCGATCGACCTGGTCGGCGCTCGCCCTGCAGCTGGGCGCGAGCTTCGTCGCCCGCAGCTTCTCCGGCGACAAGGGCCAGCTGGTGCCGCTGATCAAGGCGGCGCTGCAGCCACAAGGGCGCGGCCTTCATCGACGTGCATCAGCCCCTGCGTGCAGTTCAACAACCACGTCGGCTCGACCAAGAGCTTCGACTACGTGCGCGAGCACAACGAGGCGGTGAACCGGCTCGACTTCATCCCGCCGCGCGCGCCGATCACCGTCGACTATGCGCCCGGCACGGTGGAGATGGTGACCCAGCACGACGGCTCGGTCCTGGCGCTGCGCAAGCTGGACGCCCACTACGATCCCACCGACCGAGCGGCGGCGCTGGCGTATCCTGCAGGAACGCCAGGCGCGGGGCGAGATCGTCACCGGCCTGCTGTACGTCGATCCGACGCCGAAGGACCTGCACGACCACCTCGACACGGTGGCCAAGCCGCTGAACGCGCTCGCCGACGCCGAACTGACGCCGGGCGCGGCGGCGCTCGCCGAACTGAACGCCTCGCTGCGCTAGCCATAGCTGGCAGCCGACTCGTCCCGGCGTGCGATGGTTTGCCCACTCTTCTCGCGTGTGCGAGATTGACCACGCAATTGGGGGCTTCGTTGCTAGTTAAGTGCCCAGAGTGTCAGCGGGACGTCTCGGACAGCGCGCCCTCATGCCCGAGCTGCGGTTATGTGCTCAAGCCACCGGCAGCCCAGCAGCACGGTCTCTCGATCCAGGAAAAGATGCTAATAGAACAGAGGGTGGCAAACGAGGCTCCAAGTGCCGCCGTCGCGTATCTGCTGTGGTTCTTTCTCGGTCTATTGAGTGCGCACCGCTTTTATCTTGGGCGACCTGGGACGGCTATCTTGCAGATCCTGTCTTATTTTGTGTTGATCGGCTTCGTCTGGTGGTTAGTTGACGCGTTCTTGATCGGCCAGATGATCAGTGAAAATAAAGACCGGCTTCGCCGACAGCTCACACTCGCGGCGGCCGGCCAACTGCCCGCCAACCACTACAAGGGCTCACTTAGCTACTACGACCCCAATGCCCGCAAGAGCCCATCAGGACAGGTGTGGCTGGATTAATGGGCTATTCACCGGACTGAACCGCGCTGCGCGCGAGGGCCGCAAAGCTTCGCAAAAAACTCATTGACCCCTACAAGGGTCATCGCCTTTGCTCGACGCTCGGAACCGGCGTTGGGCACCGGTCGTCCGGTCGCTTATGTCCGTCAGGTCGGAGAGTGAGGAAGCGGTCATGAACTTTTCGCAGGCTGTTGCGGGCGGGTTTCGGCGCTACGTCGACTTCACCGGCCGATCGGGGCGCGCAGAGTATTGGTGGTTCTATCTCTTCCTCAGCCTCTTCTTTCTCGCTTTCTACCTGCTTGAGATTATCGTTGGCGGTCCAACATCGCCCGTGTATCCGCTCATCAGCGCGCTCAGCGGGCTCGCGTGGCTGGGGATCGTCCTTCCCTACTTGGCGGTTTCGGTTCGCCGCCTGCACGACACCAACCGAAGCGGCTGGTGGTACCTAATCAGCTTCACGATCGTCGGTCTCATTCCTCTGATAATCTGGTACTGCACACCGGGGACCATCGGGGACAATCAGTACGGGGCCGATCCGCTGAGCGATGCGGGCGCCGCGGCTGGGCCGGCGCAGAGCACTTGGGTCAACTGACCGGACCGCTTAGACAGGAACGCTTGCCATGGCCGCCACGGTTTTCTTGAGCCACGCCTCGAAGGACAAGAAGATGGCGGACACGATTTGCGCCGCCATCGAGTCGCGTGGCGTTGAGTGCTGGATGGCGACCCGCGACATCCATCCGGGCGAGAACTTCCAGGAAGCCATCGTTCGCGCCATTCGTGCGACGAAGGTCATGCTGTTCGTCTTCTCGGCAAACTCGAACAACTCCGACGAGGTCAAGAAGGAAATCGCCCTCGCCGGTCAGAACAAACTGTTCGTGATCCCGGTTCGCGTGGAGGACGTCGCGCCGAACGAGGCGTTCGCCTACGAGTTCGCCACGCGCCAGTGGATAGATTTGTTCAACGACTGGGAAGCATCGCTCGACCAGCTGATGACCCAGATCAAGGCCGTCACCGCCATGCAGACCCCGGCGGAGGCGGAAGCCGACCGCCCGCGCCGCCCGCGGCGCGCGGGCGCGGCCGAGGCGACGGTCCCGGCCGCCGAGCCCGAGCGGCCGACGATCGACGTCGACGCCCTCTACGAGCAGGCCAACGCCCACGCCCGCGCCGGCGAGTACGACCAGGCGATCGAGCAGTACAATCAGGTGATCGGCGAGAAGCCCGACCACGCGAGCGCTCTCAACAACCGGGGCAATGCGCTGTTAGCCAAGGGGCAACAGGAGCAGGCGATCTCGGACTTCGACCGTGCGATCGCGCTGAAGCCCGACTTCGCGGCCGCCTACTGCAATCGCGGCAACACCTTCCAGGCCAAGGGCGAATTCGACCGCGCGATCCGCGACTACACGGTCGCGCTGCAGCTGAAGCCCGATCTGGCGGCGGCGCTGAACAATCGCGCCAGCACCTATGACCGCAAGGGGTTGCACGACATGGCGCGCAAGGACCGCGCCGCCGCCGCCGCTCTGCGGACGCCGGCGGTCGCGACTGCAGCGGCGCCGGCCGTCGCGCGCGCAGCCGTCCCGTCGGCTGCCGCGCCGCCGGCGGGCACGCTTGTCGCGCCGGCGAACAACAACCGCCTGCTGCTGATGATTGGCGGGGGCGTGCTCGGCCTGCTGCTGATCGTCGCCATCGCGGTCAGCGTCACGCGCAACATGACCCCGCAGATGTCGATCGCCGAGGCCAACGCCAAGGGCGACGCCGCCATGCAGCAAAAAGACTACACCACCGCGATGAAGGACTACCTGATCGCGGCCAACCAAGGCGACTCGCGCGCGGAGTACCAGGTCGCTTGGCTCTACGACAGCGGCGAGGGGGTTACGCAGGACTATGGTCAGGCGCAGGAGTGGTACGTGAAAGCCGCCAACCAGGGCGACAAGGACGCCCAGAACAATCTGGGCGAGCTATACTACTACGGCCATGGCGTGCCGTCGGACTATGCGACGGCCTTCCACTGGTACCAGCTCGCCGCGAACCAGGGCGAGGAGAACGCCGAGTACAACATCGGCTGGCTGTATGCGAACGGCCAGGGCGTCACCGAGGACGACAGCCTCGCGCACATGTGGATGGCCCGCTCGGCCGCCCAGGGCAAACAGGACGCCATCACCTGGCTGCAACAGCACCCCGGCTAGCACTGCGGCCGCAACGACCGTGAGCGAACGCGTGCTGGTATTGGGCGCGGGCATCGCCGGGCTGTTCGTCGCGCTCGCGCTGGCGCCGGGGGAACGCGAAATCACCTTGGTCGACCGCGACCCGCCGCCGCCGGAGGGTGGGCCAGACGCCGCCTTTTTCGAATGGAAGCGGCGCGGCGTCGGCCAGCTTCGCCATAGCCATGGTTTCCTTGCGCGCATGCGCGAAGTGATCCGGGCGCGGCATCCGGCCCTGTTGAACCAGTTGCGCGACGCCGGATGCCGCGAGTTCGGTTTCACCGAGATGACGCCGTTGGCGCTCAGGCCACTCTACGAACCCGAGGCGGGCGACGATGAAATGGTCATCCTCACCAGCCGGCGCACCACCTTCGAGCTCGTGTTGCGCCGATATGCCGAAGCGCTTCCTGGCGTGACCATAGCGCCCAACACCTTCGTGCACGCGATCACGGTCGAGGCCGGCGATGGCGCGCCGCGGGTCGCCGGTGCTTCCATCGAACGAGACGGAAAGACCGAGACCTGGCCGGCCGACGTCGTCATCGATGCCCAGGGCCGCCTGTCAGCGTGCCCAGAACAATTGCGCGAGGCCGGCGCCCACGTCGGCGAGGAGGCGGAGGACTGCGGGATCGTCTACTTCACCCGCCACTATCGTCGGACGGCGGCCGATCCGCCGCCCGCCCGCGCGACGGCGACCGGCGACCTCGCCTATCTCAAGTACGGACGGTTCCCCGGCGACAACGGCTGTTTTTCGATCACGCTGGCCGTGCCGGAGACGGAGACGGAGCTTCGCTCGGCCGTCGCCCGCCCGGAAGTGTTCGACCACATCTGCGCGCTGCTTCCCGGGATCGCGACCTGGGTCGTCCCGGCGGGCGCCGAGCCGATCAGCCCGGTCTATGGCATGGGCGACCTCAAGAACCACTGGCGGCGGTTCGTCAGCGACGATCAGCGCGCGATCCTCGGGTTCTTCGCCGTGGGCGACAGCCTGGTGCGCACCAATCCGCTCTATGGCCGCGGCTGCTCGTTCGCGGCCGTGCAGTCGGAGACGCTGGGGCAGGTCCTGCGCGAGACGACCGATCCGGCCGTGCGCGCCAGGCTCTACGATGCGCGGGTCACCGAGGCGCTTCGGCCCTTCTACGACGACATGTGCGCCCAGGACCGCGACGCGATCCGTCGCGCGCGCGCCGCGCGCGGCGCGGCGCGGCCCGCTACCCTGGCCGAGCGGCTAGGACGCAGCTTCCGCGAGGACGGCGTCGCCGTGGCCGTCCGGTCCGACCTTCCCCTGCTGCGCGCCGCTCTCCGCGAGTTCAACATGCTCGACCCGCCGCGCGCCTGGACGCGCCGGCCTTCGACGCTGGTCAAGTCGCTCGGGGTTTGGGCGCGCGGGCGGGCGGCGAACGCGCGCTACTATCCGCCGCCGCTCGGCCCCGGGCGTACGGAAATGCTGGAAGCGCTCGGTCTCGAAGCGGCCGCCTGACCGGCCGGCCCACACTTGCCCCTCGGGCGGACTGCGCAGACAACGGAGGCGCGGAGGGCGATGGGGACGGTCACATGAGGCGGCAGGAGGCTTCCGTTTGCAGGCCGCGCGCCTGCCTGAGGGTGGGCGTCACCGGCCACAGGACGGGGCCGAAGCTCGAGGTCCACCAGCAGCCCGCCGTGCGCGCGACCGTGGCGCGTCTGTTCGAAGCGCTCAGCCAGTCGTTCAGGGAGGCCGTCAACGGCGCCGACTGGGCGTTCGCGCCCGGGCCCCCGGAGCTCGTGGTCCTCTCGGCTTTGGCGGAAGGGGCCGATCGCATCGTCGCCGACGCTGGCCTCGCCGCCGGCGCGGTGCTTGATGTGGTGCTCCCCACGACGCAAGCTTCGTATGAGGCGGACTTCCAAACCCAACGGTCGAAAACGCAGTTCCGCGGCCTGCTAAGCAGGGCCAGGAGCGTATTTCAACTCGACACGCCGGACGGCGAGCTGAAGGAAAAGCGGGGGTACCAGGCGGCGGGTCTGACCATGCTCGCGCACGCCGACCTGCTGATCGCGGTCTGGGACGAGGGCGAAGCCGCCGGAATCGGAGGCACGGCCGAGATCGTCGAGAGGGCCTTCGTCGAGGGCGCGCCGATCCTGCTGATCAACCCGGCGAGGCCGGATGCCGCGCGTCTGCTGTGGGCGGGCGCCGTGGAGTTGCCGCCCGGCGTGGCCCGCATGGAGGAGGCGGAGCGGAAGGACGCGTTCGCCGAGATGCCGGCGCTGGTGAAGGCGCTGGTCGCGCCGCCAACCGACCCGACGACGGTGGAGGGGTTGAAGGACTTCTACGCCGAGCCGCCCGGGCCGGCACACGGCTGGCCGCTGTATTCGGCTCTCTTGGCCCTCCTGGCCGTGCGCAAGCTGAAACGCACGGATTTCGTCCCGAAGGACGAGCATCCTTTCTCAGCTCGAGTCCTGGCGCGAGCACTTCCCGGACCCCGGCGAGCCGCTGAACCAGAGGGTGTGCGACACGCTTCTGCCGTCGATCACACTGCCGGATCGCCTCGCCGTACGATACGCCGAGCTCTATCGATCGGCGTTCGTGTTCAATTTCCTCGCCGCGGCGGTCGCCGTGGTCCTGGCCCTGGCCGGGCTGATGACCGAGCTGCCCCAGCTCAGAAGCAGCATGCGTGTCGCCATGGCGCTCAAGTTCGGACTCGTGCTGTCTGAGGTGATTCTCCTCTTGTCGATCGTGGCGGTGTGGCTTTGGGGCGCGCGGCGGGCCTGGCACCGGCGATGGCTGGACTATCGCCGTGCGGCGGAGTGGCTCCGATATCTGCGCGTGCTCTGCCTCGTCGGCGCGCGCGCGCCGCTCGCGAGGCCAAGGCCAACGCCCGGTGCGCGCACGGAAGGGGATCGCGGCCGCCGACTCGACCAGGACGACTGGGTAAGCTGGTACGTGGGCGCAATAAGCCGCCTTCTTCCGCTCCCGACGTGTGTCGCCGACGGGGACTACGTCGAAGCCGTGCGCAAGGCGGTGATCGGCGCGGAGCTCGTCGAGCAGATCAACTACCACCACGCCAATCGCGACAGCATGGCGTTCGCCGCCCATCGCCTGCACTGGGCGGGGCTCGTCCTGTTTGGCACGCCGATTGTCGCCGGCGGCGTCTTCATCGTCGGCTACGCCCGTTTCGTCCTCGCCGGCGCAACCTGGGCGCACGACTACCGCTTCTGGGTCGTGGCCATCACGGCGGCCTTCCCCGCCATCGGCGCCGCGCTGAACGCCATCCGCGTGCAGGCCGACTTCGAGACCGTCGGCATCCGCTCGCAGGACACGGCCGCGCATCTGGCGACCATCGTCGAGGCGATGCGGAAGGATCCGCCCGACTTCACGCGCCTGTCCGACCGCATCCAGCGCGCCGTCGCGGTGATGGGCGCGGAGCACTCGGAATGGCGTACACTGTTTGGCACCCGGCCCCTAAGTCTGCCGGCCTGAGGGACATCGGGGCGTCCCCCGCGACAGCGCGAGCGCTTGACTTGTCAATCCATGACGCTTTTCTGGCCTGAAATGCGTCTTTCGGGGGGAAGAACGATGCGGACAGTGTTGCGGACTCTGGTGCTGGCCGCTGCGGGGCTGACGCTGAGCGGGTGCCTCTCGGCCGGGTCGGTAGCCAACCGCGGGACCGTCGTCGACCTCGGCGTCGGCTCGATGCAGAACCGCGGTATGCTGATCAATATCGCCCGCGCGAGCCTGTCTGAACCGCTCTACTTCCTTTCCCCCTCGGCCATTCAGGCCACAGGCTCGACCGATCTGCGTCTGAGCAGCCCCGCAGCGGTCGAAGGTCCAGGCCTGAAGCACAGCGACGTGCTGAATCAGCTCACGTTTGGCGCGGCAAGCCAGTTCCTCGACAACACGATGAGCACCAACTTCACGGCCAACCTGTTCGCGACGCACGACTTCTATCTGGGCCTGATGACCCCGCTCAGCCTGGATGAGATCGACCTGCTTTTGCACCAGGGCTATTCGCGCGAACTCGTCTTCTATCTGGTGATCGACAAGGCGAAGATCACGCCGTTCACCCCAGGAGGCGGGCAGGCGGCGCAACCGCACTTCGACTACAACCGACCGGGCGATCCGAGCTTTCCGGAGTTCCAGGCGTTCATCCAGGCCGCGATGGAGCACGGTCTGACGACCGAACAGGCGCCAGCGGGCGCCGGCGGTCCTCCCCCTTCCGACACCTCGAAGACGGCGCCGCCGCGGGCGGCCCGCCAGACCTGCTACGAACCGGCGCTCGCCAGCCCCGCGGCGATGGACGACTTCAAGCTGGTCCACGTCAACTTCTGTGGATCCGGCGAGCCCCCGCCAGCGCAGCAGCTCGTTCTGTTGAACGGCAAGGCCTACAAGATCGAGGTCGTGTTCCGCTCCACCTATGGAATCTTCAGATATCTGGGTGGTCTGGTGCGGGACCCCGCGGGCTCGCCTGTCCTCGACGACTTCAGCAAGGACTACCCGGCCGGCGTTCCGGAAACGACGCCGGCGGGATCGCTGTTCAAGATCGACACGTCCGGCGGCGTTGGCGACGGTTGTTTCACCGCAATCCGATACGAAGACGCCACCTACTGCGCGCCAGGCCACGGCGACGGGGCGGGTACGACGCGCGAGATCTTCAACATCCTGACCGCCCTCGTCGCGCTGAAGCAGTCCTCCGGCGACATCCCGGCCTCGTCGGCGATCCTGATCCCGTAAGGGCGATCGGCCGAGCGCGCGTCAGTCCAGCCGTCGCCGGTAGGAGACGACGGCGATGAAGAAGGCGACGACGGTGAAAGCGAGGATCGGGCCCATGTGACCCCAGACCGCGCCAGGCCCCAGCCCGCGGATCAGCACGTCGCGCGTGGCGCGGATGTAGTGGGTCAGCGGGATGGCTTCGCCGACGGCTTGCGCCCAGCGCGGCATGCCGTCGAACGGAAACATGAACCCCGACAGCAGGACCGACGGCAGGTAGGAGAAACCCGACGCCTGCACCGCCTGGATCTGGTTCTGGGCCAGCGCGGAAAAGGCGAAGCCGAGCACGAGATAGGAGCTGACGAAGAGCGGCGTCGCCGCGACCAGCGCCCAGGTCGAAGGCGGCAATGGAACGCCGAACAGCGCATGCACGATCTCCAGCAGGCAAACGGTCTGCACGACGCCGATCACCAGGTAGGGGGCGAGCTTGCCGACCAGGGCCTCGGCCGGACGCACGGGCGTGGCGAGCAGGCTCTCCCAGCTGCCGCGCTCACGTTCGCGCACCAGCGTTAGCGCGCCCAGAAAAAGCATGGTGATCATCACGATCGCGCCGACCAGGCCAGGCGTGATGTCCCATATGCTGTCGCCGGTCGGGTCGTGCAGCCAGACGGTGACCACGCTCGGCGCCTGGTCCTCGGCGTAGAGCTCCGCGGTCCGGCGCCAGACGCCGAGCGTGAGAGCGCCGACCACGGGGCGGGCCTCCGCCGGATCGCCAGCGTCGGCGATGATGCGGACCTCGACGGTGCGGGTCGATGGATCGCGCCCGACCTCGACTCCGATCAGCGCACGCCCCTGGGCGACCGCCGTCCTGGCCGAGCCCGGTGGACCGAGGCCGCCGACCAGCATGACCGACGGGTTGTCGCGGATCGTCTCGATCGCCGGCTGAACCAGGTGCGGCTCGCTCGTGGCGATGGCGATCGGGACATGCTTGGGCTCGAGACTGATGGCGTAGCCGTAGAGGAGGATCTGCAGCACCGGCAGGATGAAGATGAGGACGAGCGCCGCCCGGTCGGCGAGCAGGCCCAAGCTCTCGACCCTGGCCACCGCCAGGCAACGCCGGAGATGAAAGCTCATGCGCCCCGGCCTTGGAGTGTTTCCTTGGCGAGCACGAACGCAGTGTCCTCAAGTCGCGTCGGCGACATCTCGACCCCATGGCCTGCCGCGCGAGCCCGGCCCAGTACGTCGGCCTTCGCCTCCGGCCGGAAGAGCACGCGCAGCCGCCGTCCCTCGACATACGTCGCCACGACGCCTGGCCGGTCGTCGAACAGGTGCGCGGCATTGTGGGCGTCGCCCCCCTCCACCAGCACCGCCTCGAACGGCGCCGTCGCCGCGAGCGTGCGCGGCTCGCCCAGCGCCAGCACGCGCCCACCCGAAAACAGCGCCACGCGCGTGCACTGCTCGGCGTCCGCCAGATCGTGTGTGTTGATGATGACGCTGCCGCCCTGGCTGGCGAGTCGGGCGATCCGCCGCCAGACATCCTGTCGCGACTCCGTGTCCAGCCCCGCGGTGGGCTCGTCGAGGAGCGCCAGCGCCGGTCTATGGATGAGCGCTGCGGCGAGCTGTAGTCGGCGCGCCCAACCGCCGGAGAGCTTCGCCGCCTGCTGGCCGCGAAAGGGGGCAAGATCGAAGTCCTCGATGGCGGCCGCCGCCGCGAGGCCCGGGTTGGCAAGTTCGTAGACCGACGCGCGGAAGCGCAGGTTCTCGGCGACCGTCAGGTCCGGATAGAGGGCGAGACGCTGGGGCATGTAGCCGACGAGGCGCCCCACCGACCGGCCTGCGGCCATGACGTCGTGTCCAAGCACGTGACCGCTGCCGGCATCCGCCCGCAGCAGCCCGGCGAGGATGCGCAAGGTCGTGGTCTTCCCCGCGCCGTTTGGGCCCACGAAGCCGACAACCTCCCCAGCCGTCAGGTCGAGCGATACGTCGACCACCGCGGCTCGCCCGCCGAATCGCTTGGCCAGCCCGCGGACCGAAAGGATCTCGCCGCGCGCGACGCCGACCTCGGAATCAAGCCCGTGCGCGGCATCAGCCACGCGCTGGGCCCCCAACGCCGGCGAGCGCCAAACCGCTCATTCCTCAACGCCTCCCGTGGCCGGCGGCGCCGCCGCTTCGGACCCGCGACTTAGGGCTCAACCATGGGGCTCTGCAACGCAAAAGGGCGACCGCAAGGGGTCGCCCTTAAGTTCGGCTCTGCCTCGATCCGCGGCCCGAAACACAGACGGATAGAATCGCCTGTCCTTCGGGAGCCTCCCGCGGGGCTCCCCTACCCCCGACAGTGGCGACCGCGTCGCCACCGCGAAGCTAAATTCAATGTAATGTTGTCCGATCCCGGCCGCGGCGGGAAGGCGTCACGCGCGGCTTGGTCTGCGATGCCGGCAGACTGTTGCGCCACGGGCACAGAGCCAAGCCGCGAAATGGCCCCATTCCGGACGCGACCCGGCCCCACGCGGCTTCGATAGTCCCCTCGTCGGCTGATTGGCTGCTCTTGCGGGTCCTGGATCCTGAACAGCCCCCCCAGCCCCCCTGGATCGGCGGACGCCGGTCGGCCGACACCCTTTCCCTCAAGCGATTCAAGGACCTCGGCGGCGCGCGGTGTCGCCTCGGCGAGCGAAGTGTGCCATCAAGGGTCGCTCGCGCGTCGCGCGCTCTCGTAAAAGGACCGCCCATTTTGTCTGCAGTCGCCGCCATTGAGCGCACTCAAAGCGTGGCCGAGATCAAAGCCGCTATCGTCAAGAGCCTCGGTGCGGTGAAAGCGCATGACGCGCCTTACAAGCACTGGACGCTAGCCCACCTGCTTCCAAGTCAAGTCGTCGATGAGTTAATGGCGCTGCCGTTCGAAGCGCAGGAAACCCACGGGCTGTCTGGCAAGCGCGAGCTGCACAACGACACGCGGACCTATTTCAACCAGGCCAACATCGAGCGCTTTCCTGTTTGCGAGGCGGTGGCGCGCGCGTTCCACGACGACGCAATCGTAGCGGCGATCACGGCGGCTACCGGCGCGGACCTCGACGGCACACTGCTTCGCCTCGAGTACACGCTTGATAAAACCGGCTATTGGAACAAGCCTCACACCGACCTCGGCGTGAAACGGCTGACCCTGCTCTATTATCTGGCGGAGGAAGGGCAGGAGGACCTCGGCAGCGACATCTACGCCGCTGAGGATCGCTGGGTGAAGCGCGTGCCGTTCCGACGCAATGAAGCTCTGATGTTCGTGCCGTCGAACAACACCTGGCACGGGTTCGAGCAACGGCCCATTCACGGCGTTCGCAAGGCGGTGATCCTCAACTACGTGACCGAGGCGTGGAACGATAGATGGCAGCTGGCCTACGCCGACGCGCCGGTTCGGGCGGCCAGCAACCCCCGCAACGCCTGAGTCGCAACGGCCAGGCCCGAGACCGGCTGCGGCGCCCGCGCCGGCGGCGGACCGCCGGTGAACGGTGCGACCTGGCCCTCGGCCTGGAGCTTGGCCAGAAAGCGACGGTGACGGGTGTTCCGCGCCGCGCCGAACACCTCGACCGGATGCGGCGTCGCCAGCGCCTCGGAGATCATCGACACGCTGTCGCTGGTGACCACCAGCCGGTCTGCCAGTGCGAGCGTCCCGAGGTAGGGGTTGTCGCCCTGGCGGTCCCAGACGAGCACGCCTGCGTCGCCGGAGAACGCATCGCGCAGCCCGACGACCACCGCCTCGGGCGTGCGGCGGGAGGCGACGATCGCCAGCCGCGCGCCGCCAGCCCTCATCCCGCGGAGCTCGGCAAGCAATGCCTCGCCCGCCGAAGAGCGGCCGCCGCGCGTGGGATCCCCGAGGATGACGCCGACCAGCGGTCCGCCGCCAACCGGCATCCGCTCCGACCAGGCCGCGGCGGCGCCTGCCAGCCGCTCGGGCGAGACGTCGTGCAGCGCGGTGGCGACCTTGACCACGTTCGGGCCTGAGATCGCGTCGTGGGCCATGGCGATGACCAGGTCGAACCGGTCCGCCGGGGCCAACGGATCCTGGATCTGCACAGTCAGCGTCCGCCCGCCGCTCGCCTTGCGGATCGCCATCGAAAGGGCGGCGGCGCCCCGCCCGCAGCAGATCAGCACATCGGGCCAGGGCGGCGTGGGCCGATCACGCTTGCGATCGACGTGCTCGAGCGGCGCGGGCGTCCAGGTCGCAGGAAGGCGGTCCCATGGGGGCGCCAGGCCCACCACCAGCTCGCGCGGCGCGGCGAAGACGGCGTTGGCGAGGCTGCGCGCCTGGGTGCGGAACCCCGCTTCGCCCGTCGTCATGAACCAGCAAGACGCCGCAGAGGTCACGGGGGCCCTTCTCTAGGAACGCAGCGGTCCCAGCCTATAGCCAAAGGAATCGGGGTTGCGATATGGAGCCGGCATGGGATTCCTCGACATCGAGGCGCTGAGCGCCGCGCCGGCGAACCACGAGCCGTTCGACTACCTTGTGCTGGAAGGCTTTGTGCGGGCCAACGCACGAGCGGCGATCGCGGCCGACTACCCGCGCATCGACAAGCCTGGCTCCTTCGCGCTCGCAGACCTCGAGGTGAGAGGGGCCGTGGCGGCGCTGATCGAGGAGATGAAAGGCGAAGCCTTCCGCCGGGCGATCGAGGAGAAATTCTCGGTGCGGCTCGCCGGCAAGCCCGTGACCTTCACCCTGCGCGGAATGTGCGGGGACAAGGACGGCTACATCCACACCGACTCGAAGAGCAAGATCATCACCGTCCTGGTCTACCTGAACGAAGAATGGGCGCCGGACGGGGGGCGGCTGCGGCTGCTGCGCAATGGCCGCGATCTCGAGGACTACGTGGCGGAAGCCCCGCCGACCTTCGGCTCGCTCGTCGCCTTCAGGCGCTCCGATCGGTCGTGGCATGGCCACAGGCCGTTCCTTGGGCCTAGGCGCGTGCTGCAGATGAACTGGGTGACCTCGGAAGGCATCGCTCGCTGGCAACACCTGCGTCACCGCCTTTCCGCCGCCATCAAACGCCTGACACCAGCCCGCGCCGCGAGCGCGGCTTGAGCCCTGCCGGCGCGCCGAGCTTGCTGGCGAAGCCGCCGCGCGCGCTCGTCGTCTTCCTGCTTGTCGTCGCCGCCATTCATCTGGCGCTCGCGGGCGTCATTCCGCTCACCGAGGACGAGGCCTACTACCGGCTTTGGGCGCAAAGCCTGCAGCTCGGCTACTTCGACCACCCGCCGATGATCGCGTGGTGGATTCGCGCCGGCATGACGATCGCCGGCGATACGCCGCTCGGCGTGCGCCTGCTGCCGGTGCTCTCGTCGGTGCTCACCAGTTTGCTGGTCTTCGATCTGGCCATGCGCCTAGGGACGAGCGAGCGCACCGCCGTACGCGCAGCAGTCTGGTTCAACGCCTCGGTGCTCGTCGCCGTCGGGGCCATCCTGGCCGTCCCCGACGCCCCGAACATCCTGTTCTGGGCGCTGACGCTCTCCTGCCTGGCGCGGACCAGCGGCCCCGGCGCCCGCGCCTGGTGGCTGGCCGCCGGCCTGGCGGCGGGGTTGGCTGCGCTCTCGAAGTATTCCGCCCTCTTCCTTGCGCCCGGCATCGGCCTTTGGCTCGTCTTCAAGCCAGGCGGATGGCGCACGCTCACGAGCCCCTGGCCGTGGGCCGCGGCGTTGGTCGCCTGCGGCGTCTTTGGCCTCAACATCGCCTGGAACGCCGACCACCACTGGGTGACCCTCGCCAAGCAGTTCGGCCGCCTGGTTCCGACCCAGTTCGCGCCGCTGAACCTCTTCTGGTTCATCGCCGGCCAGGAATTCCTCTTCAACATGTACGTCACCTGGTTCCTCGGCAAAGGCGTGCTCGAGGCCTGGCAGGCCTGGCGGACAAAGACGAATGTCAGCGCCGACGTTCGCCTGCCGCTGGCGACCAGCCTGCCCTACTTCGCCTATCTGATCATTCACGCCCTGCACGATCGCGTCGAAGCGCACTGGCCAGCCCCGACCTACGCCGCGCTGGTCATCGTCGCTGCCGTGGGGGCGGATAATGTGCTCGAGCCAAGCTATGTGGCCGGTCTCCGCTGGCGGGCCGCGCCCATGGGCTGGTTCGCTTCGGCGATCATCCTGTTGCACATCCTCTTGCCGGCGACCGACGTCGGCCGCCACGATCCGGCGTTGACCTTCCGCGGCTGGCCGCAATTCACCGCGCGCATCGAAGCCGAGCGCCGCGCACATAACGCCGCCTGGATCGGAACGCTGAGCTACGGGACGACCGGCGAGCTCGCGGCTGCGCGCGACATCGGGGCGCCGATCGTCGAGCTGCGCGAACGGGAACGCTATCCGCCAGCCGACGCGTCATGGCGCGCGGACCTTAACCGACCGGGGCTGGTGGTCGACCTGGCCGAGCGCGTGGCGGCCGCCCACCTAGAGCGCTGCTTCGCCTCCGTCGTCCCTTTGCAGCCCGAGACCCGCGGCGATGCCGGCAGGCCTGGAATCGCCTACGGCGTGGAGCTGGTCAGCGGCTCGCCGCCGCCAAACGGCGATTGCCAGCCGCGCATCGCGCCGGGCGTGCGCGTCAATTCGCCGACGGCCGAGTAAGACGATCCAATGGCCGCCGATCTCGCGAGCACACCGACTGTTGGATGGCGCGACCTGGTGGCGGAGGGCCGGCTCCCCCACTTCGCACTCGTCTGCGCGGGGACCTGGCTCGCCGCCGCCGATGAGTTGGTCACCGCGACCGTCATGCCGAGCGCGGCGCGCGACATCGGCGGCTATTCGGCCTTCGGCTGGGCGGTGGCGATCTTTCTGTTGGGCTCGATCCTCGGCGGCGCGACTGCGGGGCGGCTCGCCTCGCGTCTGGGCCTCAAGCGTGCGATGGCCCTTGCGGGCGCTGTGTACGCCCTGGGCTGCGCCGCGAGCGCATCGGCGCCGGACATGAGTCTCTTTCTGGCCGGCCGGCTGGCGCAGGGGCTGGGCGGCGGCTCGGTGGTCGGCCTCTCCTACGTCGCCTCGACCAGCCTGTTCCCCGAAGCCCTGTGGTCCAGGGTGCTCAGCGGCCTTGCCGGCGTCTGGGGCGTCGCCACCCTGTTCGGTCCGTTGATCGGCGGAATCTTCGCCCAGGCGGGGTTCTGGCGCGGTGCGTTCTGGATCTTCGCCGCCCAGGGCGTGGGCTTCATCGCCGCCACAGCGGTGCTAGTGCCAAGGGGCGCGGGCAGCGGCGAGGCCGGCCAGGCGCGACTGCCGCTGGCGCAGATCCTCGTCCTGGCGGCCAGCGTCGGCGCCATCGGCGCGGCGGGCCTGCTCCCATCGCCCGCCGAGAAAGTCGGCTCGGCGCTGGTCGGCCTCGCCCTGCTAGGGCTGTTCCTGCGCATCGACGGCCGGGCGGCGGCAAGCCTCTTGCCGCGCGATACCGGGCGCGTGGCCAGCGCGGCGGCGGCTGGCCTCTTCATGGTCTTTGCGCTCAGCGCGTCCACCACCGCCTTCGGCGTCTACGGCAGCGCGCTCATGCAGAAGCTGTACGGCGTTCCGCCCATCGTCGCCGGCTATGTGCTGGGCGGAGGGGCGATGGGCTGGACGCTGACGGCGCTGGCGGTCGCCGGCCGGCGATTCGACCGGTTCTTTATCCGCATCGGCGTCGCGATGATCGTGCTCAGCCAGGCGACGATGATGGTCGCCGTGCCGCATGGGTCGATCCCGCTGATCGCGGCGCTGGTGTTCAGCTCCGGCGCGGGGTTCGGCCTGACCTGGGCCTTCGCGGCGGCGCGCATCGTCGCCAACACCGCAGAAGCCGAGCGCGCCCTCGCGTCCGGCGCGGTTCCGACCGCTTCGATGATCGGCGCCGCCGTGGCCGCCGCGGCGGCGGGTTCGATCGCCACCGGCCTCGGAGTCGGCCGCTCCATGAGTCTGGACGTCGCGCAGCTGGCGGGCTTCTGGCTATTCGCCGCCTTCACGCCCCTGACCCTCGCCGCCTGGCTAAGCGCCTGGCGATTGACCACCGCGCGGTTCGGCGAGCCGGCCTGACCCTGCGGACGACAACGCTCGCGTGTTAAGGAGATCGGAACCGGCGATGCCGAATCTCCGCCGGAACCCGGAGGCGCGGAACGGCCGTGGACGACAAGCGCGATCTCGATCCCGCCGACTGGCGCGCGGCTCGCGAGCAGGGCCACCGCATGCTCGACGACCTGTTCGAGCACCTGGAGCAGCTGCGGCGGACGCCCGTCTGGCGGCCGATCCCCGCCGATGTCAAGCGCCGCTTCCGCTCGCCGGTCCCGACCGAGCCGGGGTCGCTGGCCGAGGCGCACGCGATCTTCATGCGCGACGTGCTGCCCTACGGCGGCGGCAATCTGCACCCGGGCTTCATGGGCTGGGTGCAGGGGGCCGGAACCCCCGTCGGCATGCTGGCGGAGATGCTCGCGGCCGGCCTGAACGCCAACCTTGGCGGCCGCGACCACATGCCGATCGAGGTCGAGCGCCAGGTGATCGGCTGGCTCCGCCAGCTGGTCGGTTTTCCCGAGGGCGCCGGCGGCCTCCTGCTCACCGGCGCCTCGATGGCCAACTTCGTGGGGGTCCTGGTCGCGCGCCAGCGCGCCCTGGGCGCCGAGGTCCGGCGCAAGGGGCTCGGGGACGCGCCCCTGGTCGGCTACGCCTCGACCGCCACGCATGGCTGCGTGACGCGCGCCTTCGAAATGGCCGGGTTGGGGAGCGAGGCGCTGCGCCGGGTCGGCGTAGGCCCCGATCATCGCATCGATATCGCCGCGCTTCGCGCGGCGATCGCGGCGGACCGGCGCGCCGGGCTCGCGCCCTTCCTTCTGGTCGGCAACGCCGGGACGGTCGACGTCGGCGCGATCGACGACCTGGCGGCGCTCGCCGCGATCGCGCGGACTGAGGGCCTGCACTTTCACATCGACGGCGCGTTTGGGGCGCTGGGCGTGCTTGCGCCCCGGCTCAAGCCGCTGCTTGCGGGGCTCGAGCAGGCCGATTCGCTGGCCTTCGACCTGCACAAGTGGGCGCAGGTCCCCTACGACGCCGGCGTGATCCTGGTGCGCGACGGCGCGCTGCAGCGCGCGACCTTCGGCGGCGAGGCGGCCTACCTCCAGCGCGACCGGCGGGGGCTGGCCGGCGGCGACTGGTGGCCGTGCGACGACGGGCCTGAGCTGTCGCGTGGGTTCCGAGCGCTCAAGGCCTGGTTCACGCTCAAGGTGCTGGGGGTCGACGCGATCGGCGCGGCGATCGAGCGCAGCTGCGCGTTGGCCGAGGCGCTCGAGCGCCGCATCGCGGCGGCGCCGCAGCTGGAGCTTCTGGCGCCGGCGGCGCTCAACATCGTCTGCTTCCGCTACGCCTGCGACGACGCCGACCGGATCAATCGCGCGATCGTCGCGGACCTGCAGGAGGCGGGCGAGGTCGCGCCCTCGCTGACCGTGATCGACGGCAAGGTCGCGATCCGCGCCGCCTTGTTCAATCATCGGAGCGACGCCCGCGACATCGAGGCGCTGGTGCGCGGGGTGGTCGCGTTCGGCGACGCCGCGGCCAAGGGCGCCGCATGAGCGTGGACACCGCGTCGCCCGCCGAGGTGATCGGCACGGCCAAGCTCGCGCGCATGGTGTTCGAAGGCGTCCCGGTCCAGCCGCTGTTCGAGCGCCTGAAAGCGCGCGTCGAGGCCGCGCCCAACGACGCCGGCGCGCTGGTGGACCTTGCCACCCTGCTCCTGCTCTCTGGCCAGCAGGACGCGGGACTGAACTTGCAGGCGCAGGCGCTCGCCATGCAGCGCGCCTACATCCGACGCGCCCGAACGCCGGCGGATCTGACGCTGCTCGCCATCGTGGCCGCCGGCGACCTCATGGCCAACACGCCGCTCGACTTCCTCATGGAGGAAGCCGCGATCGACTTGATCATCCTTTATGCAGAGCCGGACGGCGGGCTTCCGACCCCCCCGGCACATGACATCGCCTTTCTGGCCATCGGCGAGTCGGAGGCGAACCGCGCTGCGCTGTCGGGCGTAGGACCGACGTTGGCGCGCTGGCCGAAGCCAGTGCTGAACGGCGATCCCGCCTGCATCCAACGTCTCAGCCGCGACAGCGTCAGCGCGCTGATGGCCGACGCGCCAGGGGTGCGCGCGCCGATGTCGCGGCGCCTGACACGCGCGGCGCTTGAGGGGCTCGCCGCGGGCGCGTGTCCGCCCAGCCGCTTTCCGTTGCTGGTCCGCCCGATCGCCTCGCACGCCGGCGCCGGACTTGCGCGACTGGACGATGCGTCCGCCATCGCCCCCTACCTCGCCGAGCGGACCGAGGCGCTCTTCTACCTCTGCCCCTTCGTCGACTATGCCAGCGCCGACGGCCTCTACCGTAAGCAGCGCATCGCGCTGATCCAGGGCCGGCCCTTCGTCTGCCACCTGGCGATCTCCGAGCACTGGATGGTGCATTATCTGAATGCCGGCATGGCGGAGCACCCAGCCCGGCGCGCCGAAGAGGCCGCCTTCATGACCGAGTTCGACCAGGGCTTCGCGGCGCGACACACGGGCGCTTTCGCCGCCCTGCACGAGCGGCTCGGGCTGGACTACATGGGCATCGACTGCGCCGAGCTCGATGATGGCCGCCTGCTGCTGTTTGAGGCGGACACCGCGATGATCGTGCACGCGATGGATCCGCCCGATCCCTTCGCCTACAAGGCCGCACCCATGCGCAAGCTGTTCGCCGCATTCGAGGCGATGCTGAGAGCGAGCGTCTAGCCCGGCAGTCCGTCGACGGCGCGTGAGACCCGGTCGAGGGCGGTGAGCGCGCGGGAAAGCACCGCCGCCGGATCGCCGCCCGGACCGAGCGCCTCGGTGACCAGTCTTGCGCTGTTGCAGAGCCGAAGCGCAGCGACCGGCGCGTCGTCGCGCTCGCCGGCGCGCACGGGCTGGCCGAAGCGCGTGCGCCCGACGCCGGCCAGCGATCGGTATGTTGCGTCGGTCTCGGCCAGGCTGAGAAAGCCGCGCCGGCCGCGCGAGGTGTGGCGGAGCAGGAACGGGAAGATCGTGGCGCTGCGGTCCCAGCTGGTGAAGGCCCCCACCGCGCCCCGGTCGAGGCGCCGCGTCGGCAGCAGCTCGAACGCCGGATCGTCGGCGAGGCGCTGGCGAACGATGCGCGCGAAGGTGCGCATGAAGCCCTCCACCTCGGGCTGCGGCAGGGCGCGGAACGCTGCGAGCTCGGCCAGGGCCGCCTCCCAGCGAAGGAGGAGGCCGAGATTCGCTACCGCCGGCAGGCTGGCCCCGGCCACCCAGCCTTGCGGCCAGTCGGCGCGTGCGGAGTAGGCGCTGAGGCCCTTGGGCAAGAGCCGGCTCCTCAGCCGATGGGCGACGCGCTCGGGAACGAACAGCGCGCCGGAGAAGGTCGGGCCGGTCAGGAACTTCGAACCGGTCACCGCGACCATGAACCCCTGCTCGAGGTAGGCCCTGAGCGATTCGGGCGACAGGCGGAACTGACAGGCGTCGACCATGACCTCGAGCGTGCGCGGGAACCGCCGCGCGAGCGCCAGCGCCGTCTCAGGGCTGGGCGAGATCAGCCCGGTTTTCGACACGTCAGCGAGGTTCAACAGCGCGCGCCGGCCAGCCTTCGCCGCAGCATGCACGGCGGCGTCGAGCTCGGCCTCGATGTCGGCCGTCGCCCGCAAGCGTCCGTCGCCATCGCGCGCACGAACGGCGCGGAACTCTCCGTGCGCGCCAAGCGGGGCGCCTTGCACGACGCTCTCGCCGAGCGCCGTCACGCTCGAGAAGTGGCGCCCAGCCAGCGCCGCGGGCACGCCGCTGCCGGTCTCCTCCGGCTCGACGTCGATGCACAGCAGCGGCCGTTCGGGCGAGCCGCCGACGAGCGCGGCGGCCAGGAGGTGCAGGTCGGTGCCCGAGGCTGCGAGGATGACGTCGAGGCCGGCGATCTGTTCCAACCCGCAAAGCCGAACGAGCTCGCGGCGGATGCGCGCGAGCTCGTGAGCATAGGCCGCGGCCGGCTGTTCGGCGCCGGTTCGGGCGGCGAGCCGGTGGCGCAGAGCCGACGCGG
This sequence comes from uncultured Alphaproteobacteria bacterium, assembly GCA_963794315.1. Lineage (GTDB taxonomy): Bacteria > Pseudomonadota > Alphaproteobacteria > Caulobacterales > Caulobacteraceae > Poindextera. The sequence goes on along the minus strand of CAWCDF010000002.1, from coordinate 1,009,926 downwards.
CGGCGTACCCGCGCGGCGAGATGCTCGACGCCGTGGACGAAGCGAAATCGGAAAGCCTCTCCTCCGGCCTTGGCGAGCAGCCGTACTGATTGAGACCGGTCGCCGGATCGCGCCGGATGCGCGCATCGCCGCCGTCGACGAGCAGCGCTTCCACCGGCGCGAGCGTGGGCGGCCGGGGGTCGGTCGCGGGTGACGCTCGTGCGGCCGTGGCCGAATAGTCGAACGCCTCCGTCATGAATTGCTCGCGCCCCAGCGATGCATCGGCCGAGCCTGCGCCGTGGGTGCTTGCGAGACGATTAATCCATCGCGTGTCGCCCAGCGTATCCGGGGTGACGGCCAGCACGTGCGACTGTACAGACCTGGGTGATCGCTGGCGGCGGGCGGAGAGCAAACGAATGTCGGCAATCGACGCAACCGTACCAGCCGCGCCGCCCGCGGCCCGGCGGCCGCGCGAGGTGATCTACCGGCACAGTCTGGTCGTGCGCGTCACCCACTGGATCAACGTGCTGCTCATCAGCCTGCTCATCATGAGCGGCGCGCAGATTTTCAACGCCCACCCCCGGCTGTACTGGGGCGCCTACGGCGCCGATGCCGACCGACCGATCTTCGCAATGGGGGCCCAGAACGGTCCGAACGGGCGGCTGGTCGGCAAGACGTCGATCGGTCCGCTTACATTCGACACCACCGGCGTCTTCGGGGTCTCGAACGGTCCCGGCGGCGGACAGGAGGTGCGCGGCTTTCCCGGCTGGTTGACCGTTCCGAGCTGGCGCGACCTCGCCATCGGACGGCGGTGGCACTTCTTCCTGGCCTGGCTCTTCGTGACCAACGGCTTGATTTATCTCGTATTCGGGTTCCTGAGCGGACACTTCGGACGCGATATCGCGCCTGGCCGCGACCAGATTCGCCCCCGTCACATCCTGGCGAACATCTGGGACCACATCAGGCTGAAGCATCCGACCGGCGAGGAGGCCAAGCGTTACAACATCCTGCAGAAGCTGGCCTACCTGGCGATCATCTTCCTGGTTCTGCCGCTCATGGTCGCGACCGGGCTGACCATGTCGCCGGGCGTCGACGCCGTGGCGCCGTGGCTGCTCACCCTGTTCGGCGGCCGCCAGTCGGCGCGCACGATCCACTTCATCTGCGCCAACCTAATCGTCCTTTTCGTGCTGGTGCACGTGATCGAGGTCTTCCTGGCCGGGGTGGTGAACGAGATCGGCTCAATGATCACCGGCCGCTACGGCGTGCCGCCGGACCACCCATGAAGAGCCGCCTGATCGTCTCCCGCCGCGGCCTGATCGCGAGCGCTTCGGCCGGTTTCGGCGGGCTCCTGCTCGCCGGTTGCGACCGGTTGTCTCGCGCGCCGTCCTTTCAGCATCTGCTCGGCTCCGCGGAGGGGCTGACCTATCGCGCGCAACGGCTCTTACAACTCGACCAGCCGCTCGCGCCCGAGTTCTCCCCCCGCGACATCTCGCCGGTATTCAAGCTGAACGGGTCGATTCAGCCTGGCGCCGCCGCCTACAGGGCCCTCGTCGCCGACAACTTCGCCACCTATCGCCTGACAGTTAGCGGCCTGGTCGCTCGTCCCCTTCAGGCTACGCTCGCCCAGCTGAAGGCGTTGCCCTCGCGCACCCAGATAACGCGCCACGACTGCGTCGAGGGCTGGAGCGCGATCGGTCAGTGGACCGGCGCCCCCCTCGGGCCTCTCCTTGGCGCCGCCGGGCTGATGCCAAACGCCCGCTATATCGTCTTCCACTGCGCCGACGAGCTCGCGCCCGGCTCGCCCTACTACGAGAGCATCGACCTGATCGACGCCTTCCACCCGCAGACGATTCTCGCCTACGCGCTGAACGGTGCGCCGCTCGAGGTCGGCCATGGGGCGCCGCTTAGGCTCCGGGTGGAGCGGCAATTGGGCTACAAGCAGGCCAAGTTCGTCATGAGCGTGGAGGCCGTCGACCGGCTGGACAACATCCAGGGCGGGAAAGGCGGCTTCTGGGAAGATCGCGGCTACGAGTGGTACGCTGGGATTTGAGTTAAGCCTCGATCAAGCCGTTTTTCGGCAAGAGTCTTCGAGACTGAAATCGAGGAGCAGACAAAATGGTCAAGCGAGCCGGCGCGATCGCCGTTGCTTCGGTGGGGCTGGCGGCCGTGACGGCATTCATGGTCGCCGCGGCGAGGCGCGCCAAGCCTGGCGCAGCCATCGTCGAGCTCGACACCGGGCGCGTGGAAGGCGTGGTCGAGGAAGACGTCATCGCATTCAAGGGCGTCCCCTACGCCGCCCCACCCGTCGGCCTGCTGCGCTGGCGACCGCCGATGCCGCATCCCGCCTGGCGCGGCTTGCGCCGGGCCGACCGGCTGGGGCCGATCGCGCTGCAGGCCTACAAGCCGGACGACAACGGGGTCGGGTCGTTGCCGATGAGCGAAGACTGCCTGACGCTCAACGTCTGGACGCCAACGGCGCGCGGCGGGCCGCTGCCGGTCATGGTCTGGATCCACGGCGGCGGCTTCGTGAACGGCTCGGCGACGGCGGCGCTCTACGACGGGTCCGCACTCGCGCGCCAAGGCGTGGTGGTGGTTGGCGTGAACTACCGGCTGGGGCGGTTCGGCTTCTTCGCCCACCCGCTGCTCGCCGCCGAGGCGCCAGACGAGCTCAAGGGCAACTATGCGCTGATGGACATGATCGCCGCGCTCGAGTGGGTTCAGCGCAACATCGAAGGGTTCGGCGGCGATCCGGGCAACGTTACTGTGTTCGGCGAGTCCGCCGGCGGCATGGCCGTAAACCGCCTGATGATCTCGTCGCTGGCCCAGGGGTTGTTCCACAAGGCGATCAGCCAGTCGGGCGCCGGCCGCGATGCCTCGATCCCGCTGGCCAAAGCGACGGACGACGGCAAGGCCTTCGTCGACGGCCTGGGCGTGGTCGCCGAAAGCGTGGAGGATTTGAGGGCCGTTCCAGCGGAGACCATTCTGGCCGCGGGCGACCCTGATGTGAGCCAGGGCTGGGGGCCGATCATCGACGGCAAGCTCCTGACCACCGACGTCTCCCCTGCATTCGCCAACGGCGAGCAGGCGAAGGTTCCCTACATCGCCGGCTCGAATGCGCTGGAGTTCCCGATCCCCGAGCGGGTGTTCGAGCAGGCCTTCAGGCGACTGACGCGCCTTTCCGAGGCCGACCGCGACACGCTCAAGACCGCCTACCCGAGCGAAGCGGCGTTCAAGGCGCGAGTGGTCAGCGATTTCATCTTCGGGGAGCCGGCGCGCCATCTCTGCGCCCTGCACGCGCAAGCCGGCGCGCAGGCGTTCCTCTATCGCTTCTCGGTGCTGTCGACGGCGCTGGCCTCGACGCTGCGCGGGACGCCGCACGCCGCCGAGCGCCAGTACGTCTTCCGCACGCTCGGCGCCTCCACCTGGCCCACGACCGAGGTGGACGAGGCGGCGGCCGCGACGATGAGCGCCTACTGGGTCGCTTTCGCCAAGACCGGAGATCCGAACGGCGGCGGCCGTCCGGCCTGGCCGCACTATGACGCGGGCAAAGACCGACTGCTCGAATTCACCAACAAGCGGCCTGTCGCCCGCAAGACGCCGGATGCGCCAGCGCTCGATGCGGTCGCGAAGGTCAGGGAGAGAGCGCCCGGGCCGCAGCAGGGCGCGGGCGCGCTCAAGCCCCGCACGGCGAAAGCCTCGCCGCCGCCAACAGCCGCGCGCGGTTCGAGCGCAGGTCGCGTCCGTCGCGCTCGGTCGGAAACGCTGTCTCGCCCTTGAGACCCAGCCAGAGCGCGCGGTTGAAAGCCGCGGTATCCAGGTGGTCCTCGACGCTGAAGTCCTGCCCGGCCATCGCCTTCGCCCACCAGGCCGCGGAGCGGCGGGGAACGGTCGGGCATCCCGCCTCGGCGCGAGCCGGCGGCGGCAGCGGTAGCGCGGTTGAGCGGAGCACCGGCGGCACCCGCGCCGCATAGGTCCATCGCGGAGTCTGACGGATGTCGAACACCGCGGTCATCGGTTCGGCCAAGGCGTCGTTCAGCCCCATCGGCTCAAGGCCAAGCACCGACTCCATCGTCCTTAGCATGTTGACCGTCGTGTAGCGGCGCGACACCACCGCGCCCTGGCGGACGTAAGGGCCGACGACGAAGGCCAGCGAGCGGTGGGCGTCGACGTGGTCAGGTCCATCCTGCGCGTCGTCTTCGAGCACGAAGATCAGAGTGTCGGAGGCATAACGGCTATTGGCGAGCTTCTGCACGACCAGGCCGAGCGCATAGTCGTTGTCGGCAAGCTCGGCCTCGACCGTGTTCACCCCGTCGATCCCCGCCGCGAAGCTGCCGGTATGATCGTGCGGCAGGCGGAGCAGGGTGAGGTTGGGCAGGTCGCCGCGGGCGACATAGCCGTCGAACTCTCGCGCCCACTCCTTGTAGCGCCAGTAGTCCGGCAGCGCCTGGTTGAAGCCCCAGAAGTAGGGGTCGGTCAGCGGCATCAGCGCGGCCTTGGCCACGTAGAAGACCTGGCGGTTTGTCTTGTACGGCTCGCGGTCCAGCGGAATCTGCGCCGCGCCGGCGCTCTGCTCGTAGCGCGACAGGTCGCCATAGAAGCCGTAATTGCGGACGCTCAGGCCCGCGCGCAGCGCCGCGTCCCAGATGTAGCCCTGGCCGGCCGCGCCGTCCGGCCCGTCGGGGGCGGCGACGTCGGTTGGGCCCGGCAGAACGTCGGGATCCGACGGCGACAGCGGGTTGGCGGCCACGCGCTCGGCCGATGTGGCATAGCCGACGTTGATCTGCCGGTTGTCGCCCTCCTGGTCGTATTGCAGCCCGCGGACGCCATAGTTCACCGGCGCTTCGCGCTCGGTGAAGTCGTTGGTCCGCGCCGCCGTCGACCAGTTCCAGCCGGTGTTGCTGCTCTCGCCGGAGTCGAAGAAGTCGTCGAGGTCGACGAACTGGCGGGCGAGCGCGTGCTGGTTCGGCGTCATCGCGCGCGGGAAGACGGCCAGCCGCGGGTCGCCGTTCCCCACCTCGAGGTCGCCGAGCATCTGATCGTAGGTCCGGTTCTCCTTGATGACGTAGATCACGTGGCGGATGTGCTGGCGCAGGAAGGCGAACGTCGCCGCATCGGCCGGATCGGGCGCCGCGCGGTAGCGGTTGTTTTCGGCGGCCTGGCGCGTCAGACGGCCGAGCTCGCTTGCCGAAGGGGTGGGCAGTATGAGGAAACCCGCGAGTTCCTTCTGCCAGACGTACTCGTTGGTCGCCTTGCAGGCGTTGTCGTGGTCGAGGGCGATGCCGAGGTTGATGCGGCAGGCGTCGGGCACGGGGCCGGTGTTGCTCTTGCCGTTGACGACGAAGATGCGCCCCCCGTCGGCTGCCATGGCGACCGCCGTCGGATACCAACCGGTAGGGATCAACCCGATCACCGCCGAGCGGTCGGCGGCGGCGCGAGCGTCGTCATCCCCGTCTCCGTCAGAATCGCGAGCCGGCGGGACGGCCGCGCCGACGGCGCCGGCGCTCAGGCGAACGACCGCCACATCGTTCTGCGCGCCGTTCGTGACGAGCAGCGTTCGACCGTCCGGCGCCAGCGCCAGCCCGTTCGAGCCGGCGCCGCCGAGGTGGCGCGCGAACGCCGGCCCGACCTCGGGCGGAGCAAGCGTTGAGGCCCGCTCGATCACCCGATCGGTCGCCGTGTCGAGGACGACGAGACCGTCGGTGTCGTCCAGGGCGACGTAAAGTCTCGACCCCGCGGCGTTGCGGGCCAGCGCCACCGGCTGGCCGCGCGTGCGGACGCGATGATCGATCGCGATCCGGCCGCCGGCGATCCGGAGCGCGATGATCTCGCGGTCGCGCTCGCTCGTCACATAGGCCTTGTCATCGGCCGTCCACAGCACCGCGCGCGGGAAGCTGCCGCCGGGGCGGCCCGCGAGCGCCGGGTCGAGCGCGCCAGGTCGCAAGTCCTGTTCGGTCACCCCGCCGCTCGCGAGGTCGATCAGGCTCACAGAGTCGTTCTGGAAGTTGGCGACCAGCAGCCGCGCGCCGTCGGGACTGATCGCAAGCTCGCCCGCCTCCGGCTTCACCTTCAGGCCAAGGCCCTGCTTGTGGCCGAGCAAGAAGGTCCGCGCGAGCGAAAACCCGGCGCCGCTGGCCGCGTACTCGAGAACGTCGTCGTCGACGCCGCCGGAGACGTAGAAGCGCTGGCCGGACGGCGCCCAGGCGAGGCCAAGGAAGCTGTTCGGCAGCCGGATCACCTGCCGCTTGACTGGCCTGGGGCCCGCCACGTCGTAGACGAAGACGTACTCCATCGAGGCGTCGGGGATCGGCTTGCCATCGGCCCCGAACATCAGGTTGTAACCGCTAGTCAGGATCAGCAGCGTCTTGCCGTCGGGCGAGAGCGCCAGCGCCGATGCGTCGCCGGCCGCGTGGCCGGGGAACTGTGGCAGCTCGGGACCGAGGGTCTGGAACAGCGCGCCGGCGGCCGCCGTCGGCGTGATCGCCTGGCCTGTCGGCGTCGCCTCGCCAGCGCGCGCCGATGCCTGCCCCGCCAGGATCGCCACGACGACAGCCGCCGCCCAACCGATCGCACCTGATCGCCTCACACCTCGCCTCCCTCGCTTGGCTGAAGGCTGTAGCGGCGTTTTGCAACGACTTGACGTCGCTCGCGGCGCCGCGGGCGCGACTGGGTCCGCCAGTATGGAGTGTGAGCTTAGGTCGCCGGGCGCACAGTGAAGCGGGTCAGCTCGGTCTTCGGCGGCGCCCAGGTCGGCTTCAGCTGTGAGGCCTTTGTGTAGTCGTAGTAGGCCGCCGTCTCGTTGTCCAAGCCCTCGTCCGCGAGCGCGCGATTGTAGTAGGCCTTCTCCGGCTCGGCTGCTCCGAGCGCCAATCCCTTGTCGATGTCGGTGATCCCGACGGCGAACTGATGGTTGGCGATCTCCAGCGCGCCGAGGTTGACCCACGCTTCGCCAAGGCTCGGATCGACGGCGATGCTCTTCTCGAAGTCGGAGCGGGCGGCGGTGTATTCGTTGATCGCCATGTGCAGGACGCCGCGGTTCACGTAGGTGCCGGCCAAGTCTCGTCCCTCGAGCTGGTCCTCGATCAGCGCATGGTCGCAGTCGGCGATGCCGGCATAGATGTCGCCGCCGTCGCGCGCGCTGTGAAAGCATTGCTCGGCGAAGCCGGACCCGTAAACGGTTACCGCCGCCTTGGCTGGGCCGGCGGCCAGGGCCCCAATGCCCGCGACAGCAAGCGCAGCAACGCCCGCCAAAGTAGCGATCTTGAACATGATCCGGCCTCCTCTCGCCTTATGCGCGACTATACGCCGCTTCCTGACGCGGGGGAATGGCCAGCTAGGTTAGACCAAGCGGCGGATAGGGCCCGAAACAGAGCTGCTCGAAGACGCCCATGCCATCCTGATCGGGGCGCCCGTCCTGGCGCAGCTTGAGCTTGGAGAGCGCCTGGATGTGCAGGTTCTCCATCGAGGCGAGGTTGAGGTCCTTCAGCCCGATGTCCTCACGCTCGAAGGCGAGATCGCCGTGCAGGCGCCCATGGCCCCACTTGGGATGGGTGTAGCCTATGCCACGCATGAGGAAGGTCTGGACCGGGGTGAACTCGATCCGCACGTCCGGCTGGTTCGGCAGCGGCACCGTCAGCGTCGCGGTCTTCGCGTGCCGCGTGCCCTCCTGAAGCACAACCGCCATATCGGCGTGCTCGACCTCGATGAGCTCGCTGACGCTCGCGCCATCCGGCGCGATGACCGCGCGGGTGTTCCACGGCACGCCGGAGGAGTCGGCCGTGAAGTGGAAGAAGACGCTCCTGTCGGCGAAGTTCGTCGGCGTCCACTGCCAGAAGAACCCGGGCGGGGCCGTGTTCGGCGTGGGTTGCGAGTCCGGCGCGCCGACCGGCCGGATGCCCCATGAGCGGTCGCGCGTGCCGACGCAGCCGGGCGCCAGCGCCTCGCGCTTGCCGTCGATCTCGATCCAGCCCGTGTAGCGTCCGTTCTGGGTCAGCCGGGTGTAGTCCATGAAGGTGCGCGGGCCGTTGCGGCGGATGAAGCGCGGCTCCTCGATCGGAAAAGCGCGGCCGTCGAAGTTGAACTCGGCCGCCAGCCCATCGGTCGGCTTCAGCGTCACCTTCAGTCGCTGAAGCGGCTCGACCACCTCGATCCGGATCGGCCCGACTTCGAGGTCGAACCGCTCCATGTTGAGGATGCGGGAGGCGTGCACGCAATACTCGACGTCGTTTCGGATCAGGGAGACGTGGGCGTCGACGACGTTCAGGTGCGGATAGATCCCGAAGGCCACGGCGAAGAAGCCCGAGCCGTCGGGATTGTAGCCGTTGAAGAAATAGCGGTCGTAGAAGTTGCGGTCGGTGCCGGCGTAGGCGATCGGCTCCGGCGTCTGGTGGATCGGAAAATCGTCGGCCTTGCTAAGCATTGATGGCCTCTTCCTGTCTGAACATCGCCCTCCTAGGCCCCGCGTAGCCGAACAGGAACGCGCGCCACCTTGCGCATCTGGATCTCTTCCGAGCCCTCGGTGATCCGGTAGCGGCGGTGGTGGCGATAGATGTGCTCGAACGGCTTGTGCCGCGAATAGCCGATGCCGCCGTGCACCTGCATGGCCCGGTCGGCCGCCTCGCAGCACCAGCCGGTTCGCCCAGTAGTTGCACATGCGAGACCTTGTCGGAGATCTGCCGCTCGACCTCCTTGTGCGGCATGCGGTCGATCTCCCAGGCGGTCTTGCGGATCAGCAGGCGCAGCATCTCGCACTGGGTGTGCAGCTCGACCAGCGGCCACTGGATGGCCTGGTTGTCGGACAGCGGCTTGCCGAACGGCTTGCGATGACGGGCGTACTTGACGCTCTCCTCGATGCAGTAGACCGCCGCGCCCAGCGACGAGGCCGCCTGGCGGATGCGGTTCTGGTGCACGAAGCTCTGGCCGAGGCCAAGGCCCCGCCCCTCGACGCCCCAGATCGCGTCGTCCGGCACCCAGACGTCGGTGAAGCTGACCCGCGGGTGGTCGGTCGGCATGTTGAAGGTCCAGAGATACTCCTCGATCTTCACGCCGGGCTCGTCGGCCGGCACCAGGAAGACGGTGATGCCGGTCGCGTCGCCGTCCTTCGCCGGAGGTGCGGGCGAAGCACCATGATGTAGTTCGCCACGTGCATGCCGGTGGTCCACATCTTCTCGCCGTTGATCCGCCAGCCGGCGACGCCGTCCTGCGTCCTCGCGCACCGCGCGGGTCTCCATGAAGGTGGCGTCGGAGCCGTGGTTGGGCTCGGTCAGGCCGAAGCCGGTGCGGATCTGGCCCTTCTGCAGGCGTCTCGGCGTAGCGCTCGTACTGGGCGTTGGTCGCGAACTCCTTGAACATGATGATGAAGGGGTTGTTGCCGACGATCGAGTGCTCGGTCTGCAGATCGTTGTGCAGGCCGAGGCCCTTGGCCGCCAGGTGCTCGCGGATGATCGCCATGGCGAGGTTGGTGCCGCCCTTGCCGCCCCACTCCACCGGCCAGGCGTAGCGCAGGTGGCCGGCGGCGTCGGCGCGGCGGCGCGCCTCGGCCAGCAGCTCCTCCCACTCGCGCCGCGGCAGGCCGCTGGTTGTCCCAGTCGGTGCGGGCGTGCTCGCGTCGGTGGTCGAAGAAGCGGATGTTGTCGTCCTGCACGCTCCAGCGGCTTGATCTCGGCCTCGATGAAGCGGTCGAGCTCGGCGAGGTAGGCGGCGACGTCTTCGGGGATGTCGAAGTCCATGTCAGTCCTCCTTGGGCCCCCGCTTGGCGAGTTCCGCGCGATAGGATGCGTAAGTCGGCTGGTCGACGGCGAGCTTGGCCATCGTCGTGGCCCAGAGATGCTCGATAAGGGCCAGGTGATGACGGTTCGATCTCGCCGGTGGCGATGCGCCGCGACAGCTCGACGTTGAGGTCGAACAGCGCGCCATCCGTCCCGAGCAGCGCTTTCAGCCGCTCGTGCTCGGCCGCGTCCTCGGCCGGCGCAAGGTCAAGCTCGCGCTTCATCATCTCCAGCGCATTGGCGGCCACGCGCGCCTGGAACGAGGTGGCGCCGCTGGTCTGGGCTGCGACGGTGGTCTTCAGGAACGCGGCGACCGCGCCGATGACTTCCGCTGGCGTTGGGCGATCCTGCATGGTGGTCAGCTCGCGATCAGCCTGAGGAGATCGATTTCGTTCTCCGAGCTTCGCCGCGCGATCACGCCGCGCTCGACCGAGGGGTCGGCGCCGCGGAAGGCGGCGATCATCGCAGGCGCACATCACGCCCCAGCGCATGGAGCCGAACACCTCCCAGAACAGCGCGTGCGCGCGGTCGACCGGCGCGCCGCCGGCGGCTTCGTAGCCGTCCCAGAGATCCTCGCGCTCGCCGAAACCGCCAACCGGCTTGTCCAGCGCGCCGAAACGCCAGCAGGCGGTGCAGATCCAGCCCAGATCCTCCATCGGATCGCCGACGTGGGCGATCTCCCAGTCGAGCACCGCGCGGACGCCCGTCGTGCGGCCCGATCATCAGGTTCCCGTTGCGGAAATCGCCGTGCACCAGCTTCATTGCCTTCGGGTCCGGCGGGCAGTGCGCATCCAGCCAGCGGAAGGCGAGGTCGAACACCGGCCGGGGCCAACCCGTCGCCTGGTAGGTCGCCTTGTACTGGGCCACCAGCTCGGCCGGCGTCGAGCGGCGGAGCCGCGGGAACGCATCCGGGTCGAGGGTATGGATGCGGGCCAGGATCTCGCCGCACTGGCGCGCGAGCTTCGGCCGGACGGCCGCGAAGGCCTCGCCACGCGCGATGCGCCCGCCCAGGGTCTCGCCCTCGACGAACCCCATGATGAAGCCGTGGCCAAGACCGTCGTCGGGCTCGAGCACGTAGCGCACGGGCGGGACCGGCGCGCCAACCCGGTCGGCGGCGCGGATCAGCTCCGCCTCGGTCTCCAGGCCGACCGCGGTGTCGGAGACCCGCGTGCCGCCCGGCGCGCGGCGAAGGATGAGCGGCGTACGCGCCTGGCCCTCAAGCAGCTCGAAGCGCCAGACCTCCTGAGTGGCGCCGGCGGTCATGCGGCGCAGGTCGCTGATCCCGCTCGCGCCGACGGTGATTTTCGATCCGATGGCGGCAAGGCCGGCTTCAAGGTCGCTCTCGGCGGAAACGGTCATCGAACGCGTCTTCGTCTCTTCCCGAAACGCGCCGATCGTTGCTCTTCGCCGGCGCCTCGCCTATCAAAACAGCGAGAAAATATAAGGCAAGGAGGAGACGCGGGCCTTGCCGTAAAGGAAGGCAAGCCTTTCTTTGCCGGCCCGCTGAAAACGCTATGGCGGCAGCCGACGTCGCGATTCCCAAGGACATCGCCGAGACCCTGGTCGATGCGCCCGCGTACGCCGATCAGCGCATCCACGACGCCTACAAGTGGCTGCGGGCGAACCGGCCGCTGGGTGTCGCCCAGCCCGAAGGCTACGACCCCTTCTGGGTAGTGACCCGCCACGCCGACATCCTCGACATCAGCCGGCAGAACGCGCTGTTCCACTCCGGCGACAAGGCGACCACCATCGTCTCGGCCGAGGGCGATGCGCGCATCCGCAAGATGACCGGCGGCAGCCCGCACCTGGTGCGCAGCCTGGTGCAGATGGACGCGCCGGACCACCCGAAGTACCGCGTGCTGACCCAGGCGTGGTTCCTGCCGCAGAACATTCGGAAGTTGGAAGACCGCATCCGCGCGATCGCGCGCGCCTCGGTCGCGCGGATGATGGCGACAGACGGATCGTGCGATTTCGTGAGCGAGGTCGCCCTGCACTACCCGCTGCATGTGATCATGGAGATCCTGGGCGTTCCCGAGGAAGACGAGCCGCGCATGCTGAGGCTGACGCAGGAGCTGTTCGGCGCGGCCGACCCCGACCTCGGGCGCGAAGACAGGCCGAGCGAAGATCCGATGGACATGGGCGCGATCCAGGCGGTGCTAGCCGACTTCTACCAGTACTTCGCCAAGCTCAGCGCCGACCGGCGCGAGCACCCGCGCGAGGACCTGGCGACACTGATCGCCACCAGCCAGATCGACGGCCGGCCCATCTCCGAGTTCGAGGCGATGAGCTACTACGTGATCGTCGCCACCGCCGGCCACGACACCACCTCGTCGACCACCGCCGGCGCGATGGAAGCGTTGTGCGAGAACCCCGACCAGCTGGCCTGGCTCAAGGAAGACCTCTCACGCGTGCCGGGCCTGATCGATGAGGCGATCCGCTGGACGACGCCGGTGAAGCCCTTCATGCGCTCGGCGACGGAGGATGCCGAGGTTGCGGGTCAACCCATCGCCAAGGACGACTGGCTGATGCTCTGCTACGCCTCGGGCAACCGCGACGAGGCGGTGTTCGACGAGCCGGACCGTTTCCGCGCCGACCGGTCGCCCAACAAGCAGCTCGCCTTCGGCTACGGCGCCCACCTCTGCCTCGGCCAGCACCTGGCGAAGCTGGAGATGCGCATCCTCTACGAGGAGCTCTTGCCCAAGCTGAAGTCGGTGGAACTCGCCGGAACGCCGCGGATGTCGCAGGCGGTGTTCGTGAACGGGCTGAAGGCGCTGCCCATCCGTTTCCAGGCCTGACGCGTGGCCGCGCTGACCGAGGACCGCATCGCCGCCTACATTGCGACCCGGCTGGACGGCGCCAGCGACGTCTCCGTCTCCGCGCTCCGGCGCATCACCGGCGGGGCTTCGCGTGAGACCTATCGGCTCAGGCTGCGCTACGTCGACGCCGGCGGCGGCGTGGTCGAGCGGCCCCTGATCCTCCGTCGCGACCCGCCGGCCAGCCTGATCGACACCAAGCGCGACGTGGAGTTCGCCGCCTATCGCGCCTTCTACGGCTCGTCCGTGCCGGTGCCGGAGATGCTCTGGCTGGAGGAGGACCCCGGACCGCTCGACTTCCCCTTCTTCATCGCCGAGGAGCTGGTCGGCTTCGAGAGCAGCCCGACGGGGCTGCTGAATCCACCCTATTCCGACAAGGCCGAGACGATCGGCCAGCGAAAGTGGACCATCCTGGGCGAGATCTCGAAGGCCGACCCGCTCGCGCTCGGCCTCGACCGGGTGATGGAGGTCCCAAGCCCCGACGGCTGCTGGACGCGCGAGCTCGCCTACTGGGAAGCCGAGATCGACAAGGACGAGCTCGAGCCGCAGCCGATCATCCGCGCCGCCATCCGTTGGCTCAGGCGCAACCCGCCGCCGCCGGCGCAGAAGATCAGCGTCGTGCATGGCGACTTCCGCAGCGGGAATTTCCTCTACGACAAAGAGGGCGAGATCCACGGCATCCTCGACTGGGAGATGGCGCATCTGGGCGACCCGCTCGAGGATCTCGGCTGGGGGTTGAACCGCATCTGGTGCTGGGGCGGCGACGATCGCCGCGGCGGCCTGCTGCCGCGCGAGCGCGCGATCGCCATCTGGGAGAGGGCCTCGGGGCTCAAGGCGGACCCGGCTGCGCTGCACTGGTGGGAGCTGTTCAACTGCGTGAAGGGCCAGGGCATCTGGGTTTCGAGCGCCAAGGCCTGGATGGACGGCGAAAACCGCGACCCGATCCTGATCTTCTCCGCCTGGCGCATGCTGAACGCCCAGGACCGTGCGGCGCTGGAGCTGATGGGCAAGCTATGACCCCGGACACCCGATCGATCATCACCGACCTGGCTGGCCGCATGGCCATGGTCTTCGCGCCGGATCTGAGGTCTCCCTATGTGGCGGGCTCAGCCGGTTTGACCGCGGCGGTGCTGATGATGGTGGCCGAGGAGGGCGACAGAACCGCCCACCGCCTGGTGGAAGAGAATCGCGCCATCCGCGCCGTCCTGGCGGGCGCGGGAGCGGCGGAGCCGCCGGCCGACCTTGCGGCTCGCATTCGGACGTTGGCGGCGGGCGGCGACGAGGACCTGCACGTCTCTGCCCTGCAGGCGGCCAACAATGCCCTCCGCTCGGCGCTCACCGACCTGCAGGCCCATGTCGAGACCCGCGCCGATACGCCGGCGAAGGCGCTGGAGACCGCCATCTGGAGCGAACTCGTCGCCTCGACTGGCCGTCGCGCGTTCTCCAACATGGGATTTTGAACCCAAGGGCTAAGGAGCGCGGCATGACCAGGGACGCCGCAACGCGGCGGGGCGGCGCCTCGCCGGAGGCCATTCAGGCGCACTACGACGTCGGCAACGGCTTCTATCGCCTGTGGCTTGACCCGACGCTGACCTACTCTTGCGCGCTCTGGGCCGACGACGACGACACGCTGGCGGCCGCCCAGCGGCGCAAGCTGGACTACATCGCCGGCCCGGCGCTCGCCCGCGGCGCGGAGCATGTGCTCGACGTCGGCTGCGGCTGGGGAAGCATGCTCACCCACCTCAGCGCCAACGGCGTCGGCGATCTCGTCGGCCTGACGCTGAGCCAGAAGCAGCTCGATCATGTCGCGGCATTGGGACTGCCCGGCGCCGAGGTCAGGCTGGAGAGCTGGCGCGACCACAGGCCAAAGCGCGCCTACGACGCCGTCGTCTCGGTGGGCGCGTTCGAGCACTTCGCCGATCTGGGCTTGAGCGAGAGCGAGCGGCTGGCGACCTACCGCGCCTTTTTCGCCGCCTGCCACGGGTGGCTGAAGCCGGGCGCGCCGCTCGTGCTGCAGACCATCGCCTACGGGCCGGTCCCGGCCACGACCGGGCGGGAGCTGTTCCTGGAGATCTTCCCCGAGTCGGACCTGCCCAGGCCGCACGAAATCTTCGCGGCGTCGGAGGGGCTGTTCGAGGTCACCGAGCTGCGCAATGACCGCGAGCACTACATCCGCACACTGCGCGCCTGGCGCCGCAACCTCAGCGACCACCACGCCGAGGCGCTGGCCGAGGTCGGCCGCGAGACGCTGGCCTTCTACAAGCGCTATCTGGCGATCGCCGCCATGATGTTCGCCGGCCGCCACGCGGTCCTGCTGCGCCTGAAGATGACCCGCGCGCCTTAAACGCGCGACTAGACGGAGCCGCCGCCGCCGATGTCGGAAAACGCCACGCCGCCGTCGACCGCGATCGTCTCGCCCACCACGTAGTCGCCAGCGCGCGACGCGAGATAGATCGCCACGCCCGCCATGTCCTCGTCGCGGCCGATCCGCCGTGCAGGCACGCGGCGGGCCACCTGGTCGCCGTGGTCGCGCGCGGTGATGTTCATGTCGGAGGCGAACGCGCCTGGCGCGATCCCGGAGACGCAAATCTGGTCGCGGATCAGGGTCGAGGCCATGCGGCGCGTCAGGTGGATCAGCCCAGCCTTGCTGGCATGGTAAGAGTAGGTCTCCTGGGGATTGACCCTGATACCGTCGATCGAGGCGACGTTGATCACCTTGGCCGGCCGCTCTTTCGACGCCGCCGCCGTCAGCAGGCCGTGCAGCGCCTGGGTGAGGAAGAAGGGCGACTTCAGGTTCAGGTTCATCACCTTGTCCCAGCCGTTCTCCGGGAAAGCGTCGAACTCCGCGAGCCAGGCGGCGCCGGCGTTGTTGACCAGGATGTCGAGGCGATCCTCGCGCGCCGCGTAGGCCTCCGCCAACGCCTTGCAGCCGTCGACGGTCGAGACGTCCTGCGGCAGCGAAACGCAGGCCGGGCCGAGCTCGGCGGCCGTGGCGTCGCAGGCAGCGGCCTTGCGCGAGGAGATGTAGACCTTGGCGCCGAAGGCGATGAAGCCGGCGGCGATCATCTTGCCGATGCCGCGCGAGCCGCCGGTGACGAGCGCCGTGCGCCCGGCGAGCGAAAAGAGGTCGGTCGAGGTCATGAGTGTTCCGGTTGTGTAAGGTGACGGCGGCGACAGTAGCGGCGTTTTCGGTTCGCGCGAGCCTGACCGGCGATTTTCAGCTTATCATCGGCGCCATGACCAAGCCCGACTGGAAGCTTGAGGGATGATCGGCGCGCTCATCGGGCTTGCCGTCTACTTCCTGCCGACCCTCGTCGCCGTGAGCCGCCACAAGCGCAACGCGCTCGCGATCTTCGCGCTCAACCTCTTCCTCGGCTGGACGTTCATCTTCTGGGTCGTGGCGATCATCTGGAGCCTGATGGCGGATCCGTTCTGACCCGACCCGCGCCGCGGCTTGCGCTGCATCAATCGCAAGCGGCGAGGATGGCGCTAACGCTCGCTCCTTGTGTTGAACAACGTTCCGCGCACGCATCGGCTATTGCGACTGATTATCAAAAGCGATAGGCAAACGTCCCCGCCCCAACCTCCCCACCCATGACCGCAGCCTCCCCGCGCTCCATACGCATCCCGCGCCCGCGTCACTGGCTGGCGATCGTCGGGCCTGGCCTGCTCGTCATGCTTGCCGACACCGACGCCGGCAGCCTGATCACCGCGGCGCAGAGCGGGGCGCAGTGGGGCTACAAGCTGCTCGCCCTGCAGCTGATCCTGATCCCGATCCTCTATCTGGTGCAGGAGCTGACGGTCCGGCTGGGGCTGGTGACCGGAAAAGGGCACGGCGAGCTGATCCGCGAGCGGTTCGGACGCGCCTGGGCGTGGCTTTCGGTTTCGACGCTGCTGCTTGCCTGCGTCGGCGCGATCGTGACGCAGCTCGCCGGCATGGCCGGCGTCGCCGCCCTGTTCGGGATTCCGACGCCGCTGATGATGGCGGCCGTCGTAGGCCTGATCCTGCTCATGGTGTGGACCGGCTCTTACCGCTCGGTGGAACGGGTCGCGATCGTGTTCGGCCTGTTTGAGTTGGCCTTTGTCGTCGTCGCCTGGCGCGCAGCCCCGCACGCGGGCCAGGTGCTGCGCGAGCTTAGCCAGGCGCCGCTCGGAAACGCGAAGTACCTCTATCTCGTGGCCGCCAATCTGGGCGCGGTCATCATGCCCTGGATGATCTTCTACCAGCAGTCGGCGGTGCTGGATAAGCGGCTGGGGCCTGAAGACCTGAATGTGGCGCGGATCGACACCGCCGTGGGCGCCTTCATCACCCAGGGCGTGATGATCGCGGTTCTGCTCGCCACCGGCGCGACCATCCACTTCGCCAACCCGAACGCGTCGTTGAGCAACGTGCAGCAGATCGCCTACGCCATCATCCCCTTCCTGGGCGATACGGTCGGGCGGCTGGTGTTCGCCGCCGGAATCACCGGCGCGGCGCTGGTGGCGACGGTCGTCGTCTGCCTGGCGGCCGCCTGGGGGGTCGGCGAGGTCGCCGGCTACAAGCGTTCGCTCGAGCACCACCCGCGCGAGGCGCCCTGGTTCTACGGCATCTTCTCGGCCAGCCTGATCGCCGGCGGCCTGCTCGTCGCGTCGGGCGTCAATCTGGTCAACCTCTCGATCGCGGTCGAGGTGATGAACGCGCTGCTGCTGCCGATCGTGCTGGGCTTCCTCTATCTGCTGGGCCTGAAGGCCCTGCCCGACCCCTATCGCGTCAGGGGTCTCTACGCGTGGGTGCTGGGCGCCGTCGTGGTCGTGACGGCCGGTTTCGGCGTCTACGCCGGGATCAGCGGCGCAATCGGCGGCGGCTAGAGCGCGTTCAGCAAAAGTGGGAACTGGTTTTGCGGTTCGAACGCGCTCTAACACTTTCATTCTGAGCGGTTTCCGAGGGTGGCTTGCCGATTCTGGCAAGCCCGAAACCGCTCGGGGTCACCACACCGCCGCGGCGGTCGAGACGTAGTTCCACAGCGCCCCGAAGCCCGCGCCCGCCCCGCTCGCCACCCACCAGATCGGCCAGACCTGGTACACCTTTGAGGCGACGGCGACGTTGGCGGCCAAACCGATCGAGCAGAGCGCGCAGAACTTGAGGTAGCCCGTGGCGAGCGCCCAGCCGGTCTTGCGCCGGTCGCGATAGGTGATCTCGTTGTTGATGAGATAGTTCGAGGTCATCGCGACCATCGAGCCGAGGAACTGGGCCAGCGAGAATCCGAGGCCAAGGACCAGGAACCCCTTCACCGCGATCAACTGTACGGCCACGCCGCTGGCCCCGACCAGGAAGAACATCACCGCGCGCGCCGGGATCACGCCGCGGGTCAGCTTGTTCAGGAGCAGGCCCAGGTAGTCGATCACCATGCGGCGATCGAGCTTCGACCCGCCCGCTGTGCGTTCGCGGAAGACGTATGGCAGCTCGACGATGCGCAGCGGCCGATCCTGCGATGCGATGATGTCGAACAGCACCTTGAAGCCGACGGTGCTCAAGCGAGGGGCGACCTGTTCGACCCGCTCACGATCGATCATGAAGAAGCCGGACACCGGATCGCTGAGGTGCTGGCGCAGCACAAGACGCCCAAGCCAATTGGCGAAGCGGCTGCCGATCCGGCGCACCGGATCGAGGGCCTCGACCGCGCCGGCGTCTCCGACGTAGCGACTGGCGACGACCAACTCGGCCGCGCCGGACCGCAAAGCCGCGAGCATCGCCGGCAGGAGCGCCTCGTCGTGCTGCAAGTCGCCATCCATGACCGCCACGTAGGGGGCGGAAGACGCGAGCACGCCTTCGACCACCGCGCCGGCAAGCCCGCGGCGGCGCACGCGCCTAAGGCACTGCACGCGGTTGTCCCGCGCCGCGATCGCCTTGACCGCATCGGCCGTGCCATCCGGCGAGTCGTCGTCGACGACGATGAGCTGCCAGGCGACGCCGGCGAGCACTGCCTCCAGCCGCTCCACCAGCACGGGCATGTTCGGCCGCTCGTTGAAGGTCGGCACGACGACGCTGAGCTCATAGCCCCGCCGCGCGACCGCCTGACCATCTGGCGCGGCGGCCGTGGACTTGGCCCCGTCGGCGCGCGTCCGTTCGAGCAATCGGCGGCTCCCTTTGCGGCGGCGCGGGGTCAGGACCGCGCGAGCGGCTCGCGCCTAGCATACCCTGGGCCGGGTGTCGCGGACGCCCGAAAGCGCCATTGCCGAGGGGCGGCTTTGCGCCCATACCGCGATAAAAATGACCCAGCAGCCCGACCACGCGCCCGACGAGTACGCGATCCCCGAGAACATCGGCGAGATTCGCATCTTCCCCCGCCCCATCGTCTGGACCGCGGGCATGGTCATCCTGGCGCTGGCGGCGATCGGCCTCGTCCAAGGTGTCCGCGGGGCGCTGACCGGCGGCGCGTCCGGCAGCGGCCAGGAAGAGGAGACGAGCACCAGCGGCGCGGTTTCGGCCCAGGCGGCGCAGCCCCTCTCCGGCGCCGCGCAGTGGTCGGCGCTGAGCGGCGCTTCGGTCGCCTCGTCCAGCGCTGCCAGCGCCGCGCCCGCGGCGCAGTCCTCGAGCAACGACGAAACCCAGGATGAGAGCAGCGACGAGACGCCTGTCGTTTCCGCCGCCGCACCACCGCCCCCTCCGGCCCCCAACCCGCAGCCGGCCAGCGCGGCGCCACAAGCTCAGCCCCAATCGGCTCAGCCGGACACGATGCCGCCGACGTAACCGCGAGTCAGTTGGTGTTGGGCGCCGAGGAGTCGGCGTCGCCGGTGTGCGAGCGCGAGGTCATGCCAGCCGCCGCGGCGTCGTCCTGCACGTCCTCGTGGCTCGGCGCGCCCGCATCGGTGCTGAGCGCCGCTGGCGTGCTCGACACCGGCTGGACCGGCGCTTGCACAGGCGCGGGCGGCGGCGCCGGCGGCGTGACCACCGCGACCGCGGCGCTGGTCGGCGTCTGCTCCGTCTCGGTTGTTGCGTGGCGGCTCATGAGTGTCTCGACGGCGAGCGTGCCCGCCACGCCGACGATGACGCCGAGGATCGTCCATCCGAAGGCGCCCCCGCCTCCACCGCCTTCGCGCGCCATCTCTATGCTCTCCGGTCGTTCTCTAGCCGTACCAGGTGCGGACCGGGCCAACGTCCACGTGGACGAAATTCGAATAGGGGTAGTAGCCGACGCCGCCCCGGCCGAGGCTGAGGGCGGCCGCATGCAGCCGGTCGAGGTCGACGTCCGGCAGCCGGATGTCGATCGCCATGCCCGACATGTGGAAGCTCTTCTTCGCCACCTCTTCGCTGCGCTCGCGCAGCATGGCGTTGGTCGCCGCCGACCGGTAACCTGATATGACCTGGAACTTCGCGCTTGTGCCGGTCGCGGTGTTGAGCGCATCGAGCAGATCGAGCAGTTCCGGCGCGATCGTATGAACGTCGCCCGTGCGGAAGTCGCGCAGATGGACGTTCACCGCGTCGAGCACATCGGGGATATAATCCCCGTCGGCCCAGTAGACGGCTTCCATCTGTTCGCCGGTGTGCAGGTTGTCGAGCGCCACCGTGCGCATGGAGGCGCTCGTCAGGGACTGGGCAAAGCCGATCAGCGGCGAGGCGGCGAGGCCGGCGCCAACGGCAACGCCGAAGCCAGCCCTGAGCAGGGTTCGTCTTTCAAACAACGCAGCAACCCAACTGTGGAATCGTCCCCCAACAGTGGGGATAAGGGGTTAAGCCGTTCTTTACGTCAAGTCACGGGATGCTGAGGTGCGTCGATCCGCTGCATCAGGGCGCGATCCCAGTCATACGGGTCGGACCGGAAGCTCACCGAGCCGTCCGCGTTGCCGAAGGCGGTCCAGTAGAACAGGAACACCGAGATCGGTTTTGGTATCGGCGCGCGGATGGTGTCGCCCGAGGTGATCGCGTCGTTGATCGCGTCCGGAGTCCATTTCGGATCGCCCTGCATCACCGCATCGGCGAGCACGACCGGTTTCTCCAGCCGCACACAGCCGTGGCTGACCATGCGCGCGTAGTGGCCGAAGGTGCTGTGGCTTGGGGTGTCGTGCAGATAGACGCTGTAGGGATTCGGGAACTCGAACTTCACCCGGCCGAGCGCCGACATGTCGCCGGCCTTCTGCTGCAAGCGCGTGCCGCCATCGGGCGTATGGATGACCACGAACTCGTTGCGGGCGAAGTAGCCGGGGTGGGCGCGCTCCTTGGGCCAAAGCTCCTTGGCGGCGATGTCGGCGGGAACGTTCCATGGCGGGTTGAAGAGGACGTCGGAGATGACGCTCGATAGCATCGGCGTCTCGTCACCCGGGCGCCCCGTTACGGCGCGCATCGCCAGCGTCGGCGTGTCGTTATGGAAGACCGTGAGGATCGCCGCGGCGATGTTGACCTGGATGCGGTCGGCCGGCAGCTCACGCGGCAGCCAGCGCCAGCGCTCCATGTTGGCGAGTATCTGTTGGACCCGCTGGGCGGCCGGCACGTTCAGGGCGGCGATCGTCGCCTTGTCCAGCTCGCCGGTCGGCTCTAGCCCATAGCGCTTCTGGGCGCGGGTCACCGCCTGCTCCAGCGCCGCGTCGTAGAGGTCAGCGCCCGGGGCGACCGCAGTGTCTTCTAGCGCTAAGCGCGCACGAAGCGCCACAACGCCCGGCCCGCGCGCGCCGGCCTTGAGCGGATCGTCTGTCAGCGCCTGCCAGCCCCCGCGCGCCGCGATGCCGCGGTATGCCGCAAGCCCCTTCCTCAGCGCTTCGTAGCCTGTGTAGGGCGGCGGCAAGCTGTCGAGCCATGGCCCCAGGCGATCCTGCGCCACCGCCTGCGCGAATTCGGGCGCCGGGTCGTAGGCGGCGGGACGCAGGCCCCACTCATGTAGGAAGTCGCCGGGCGCGAGCCGGCCCGAATGGACGTCGTGGGCATAGCGCAAGAGCGCCGCGGTGAGCTGGGCCTGACCTTGCCGGCGCGCCCCGGCATCGCGAGACTGCAGCAGCGCGTCGACGCCGGGCGGCGTGAAGGCGTCGTGAGGAAACCCCTGCGTCTCCGCCTCGGAGAGCGTGCGCTCGATGAGCGCGGTCTGGTCGGGCCGGAGCGGCGCCTGTCCGGCTTGCAGCGGCGTTGCGCCGGCAAGCGGTCCGTTGTCCTGCGCGAACGCTATGCGCCCGACGGGCGCCAGAACGAGCAACAGCAGAAGAGATGCGACCGCCGCAGCGACGCCCCACCTTCGAGCCCGTGCCTTTGCGTCCACGTCCGCCCCCCGCCGTCTGGTCGGCCCTCTGCCCCGGAGGCCGATCAGATCCCATTTTGCATAAAGGGATTCCCGGGCGAATTCGCTAAGGATTGGAACGTCAATCCGCATTTCGCGCGGGTGAGGCTTTTTGCGCACAATCCGGCGCCTTGGCCGGACGGGCCGGCGGACGCGGACGCAACGCTTCGCCCGCTCGAGCGCTTTCCAAACGCCGTGGGAGCCTGAGCCTTGAGCGACACACCCTCCGACCGCGGGGCGCGGCGGATCGAAGACTATGCCCTGATCGGGAACAACCACACCGCGGCGTTGGTGCACCGCGGCGGCGACATCGACTGGCTCTGCATGCCGAAGTTCGACTCGGCGGCGATCTTCGCCGCCCTCCTGGGCGACGAGGAGAACGGTTCTTGGCGGCTCTGCGCCTCCGATCCCAAAGCCCGGGTCACCAGGCGCTATCGACCAGGCACCGCCATCCTGGAAACGAGCTTCAAGACGGCCCGGGGCGCCGCCACCGTCATCGACTTCATGCCCCGGCCGGGCGCCGACGGTGCGATCGAGCTCGTGCGGTTGGTGCGCGGCGACAAAGGCGCTGTCGATTTCGAGACGACCATCCGGTTCCGATTCGACTACGGCCAGCAACTGCCCTGGGTGCGCGCCAATCCGGTCGGCCTGACCGCCATCGCCGGGCCGGACGCGGTTCGGCTGGTGTCGACGGTCCCGCTGACCAATCGCGACTTCGCCACCCGCGCCGACTTCCGCATCCGCGCCGGAGAGACCGTCAGCTTCAACCTCCTTTGGTATCCTTCCCACCTGCCGCCGCCCGACTGTCGCGCGCCGGAGCCGCTGCTCGCCCAGACCGAGGCCGAGTGGGCGAGCTGGATCGCCCGCGCGAACTACAAGGGGCCGCACCGCGAATTGGTCGAACGCTCGCTGATCACGCTGAAACTCCTGACCTATGAGCCGACCGGCGGGATCGTGGCGGCGCCGACCACCTCGCTCCCGGAACATATCGGCGGGCCGCGCAACTGGGACTATCGCTATTGCTGGGTGCGCGACGCGACGCTGTCGCTCTACGCCTTCCTGACATCGGGCTATCACGACGAGGCCGAAGCTTGGCGTCGCTGGGTGATGCGCGCGGCAGCCGGCTCTCCGCAGGACCTGCAGATCATGTACGGGCTGCACGGCGAGCGGCGCCTTTGGGAGTACGAGATTCCCGGGCTGGACGGGTTTGCGGGCAGCAGGCCCGTGCGCATCGGCAACCAGGCGCACGAGCAGCGCCAGCTCGACATCTATGGGGAGCTGGTCGGCGGCATCTTCGCCGCCCATCGCCTCGGCGCGGACGGCCTGGCCGAGGCCTGGCCGCTGCTCTGCGTGGCCGTCGAACACCTGGAGTCGATCTGGAGCGAGCCCGACAACGGCATCTGGGAGGTCCGCGGGCCGCGCCGCCACTTCACCCACTCAAAGCTGATGGCCTGGGTCGCCTTCGATCGGGCTATAGCGCTCGCCGAGCAGCTTTCGTTCACCGGTCCGCTCGATCGCTGGCGCGCGGCCCGCGCGGCCATCCACGTCGAAATCTGCGACCGTGGCTGGAACGCCAAGCGGAAGGCGTTCGTACAATACTACGGCGGCGAAGCGCTGGACGCCGCGCTCCTGATCATGCCGCTGACCGGATTCCTCCCCGTCGGCGACCCCAGGGTGAAAGCGACGATCCGCGCCATCGAGCGCGAGCTGATGCAGAACGGTCTCGTCCAGCGCTACTCGCCGGAACCCGAAGTCGACGGTCTGCCGCCCGGCGAGGGCGCCTTCCTCGCCTGCAGCTTCTGGCTCTGCGACGTCTACAAGCTCGCCGGCCGGACGCGGAAGGCGAACGCACTGTTCAGGACCTTGCTCGCCACGGCCAACGATCTCGGCCTCATGGCCGAGGAATACGATCCGGTCGCCAGGCGCCAGCTCGGCAACTTCCCGCAGGCCTTCTCCCACGTCGGGCTGATTAACTCGGCCCACGTCCTGGCCGGCAGCAGCGGCGCCGCCCGCCGCGCCGAACGCGACCGCGACGAGCCACTGGGCTAGCCGCCGCCCATTCAGCGCGCTTGCCGCTGACCCGGCGTCGGCCTGTAGAATGTGAAAAACGGAGGAGCCGCCATGGCCGACGAACCGATTCTGCTGACCGACGACCCGGCGCCGAACGTGCGGCGGTTGACCCTGAACCGGCCGGGCAAGCGCAACGCGCTGTCGAACGCACTGCGCGGCGCGATGTTCGAGGCGCTGGAGGCCGGAGATCGCGACCCGGACGTGCGGGTGATGATCATCCGCGGCGCCGGAACCTGTTTCTCCTCGGGCTACGACCTCGCCGGCGTGGGCGCCCTGCCGTATCAGACCGCGGGCGGCCAGGGGCAGTGGGCCAGGCACGTCGTCGAGGGCTGCTTCAAGGTCTGGGACCTGGCCAAGCCGGTGATCGCCCAGGTGCACGGCTGGTGCCTGGCGGGCGGCTCGGAGCTCGCGGTGGCCTGCGACCTCGTCTACGTCGCCCACGACGCCCAGATCGGCTACCCGCCCGTGCGCACCATGTCGCCGCCCGACAACCAGTACCACGCCTGGCTGATGGGCCTGCGCCCCGCGATGGAGATGATGCTGACCGGCGATTCGATGAGCGGCGACGAGGCCGTGCGGCTGGGCTTCGCCAACCGCGCCTTCGATTCAGAGACATTGGAGGGCGAGGTGCTGGCGATGGCCGAGCGCATCGCCAAGGTCGATCCGGAGCTGGCGCAACTCAACAAGCGGCTGGTGCACCGGCAGATGGAGGCGATGGGACTGCGGGCGGGCCTGCGCGCAGGGACCGACCTGCATGCGCTAGGCTGGCACACCGCGGCGAGCCGCGCTTACATGGCGCAGATGCGTGAAGGCGTGCGCCAGGCGCTCGACGCGCGGGACAAGCGCTTCGGCGACTACCGTACCAAAGACGGCGCCGGTTAGCCTGTCGCGCCGACGGCGTGCTAGGCTCCGCGTGCGATTGAACGAGGGTCCGTCTTGCCTCTCATCGACACCCGCGCGCTGCCGATCAACGAGAAGCGGCCGGGATGGCGCGGCCGGATCATCCACGCCGAACTCGATGACCTTCGCCCACTGGGACTTCGACGCCGGCGCCACCATCCACGAGCATGGACACGAGCAGGAAGAGGTTTGGCACCTGCTGGAGGGCGAGCTGGAGATCACCATCGACGGCAAGGCGGAACGGGCGAGCGCCGGCACGGTTGCGATCGTGCCGCCCAACACGCCGCATGCGGTGAGGGCGATCTCGGCGGGGCGGGCGATCGTCGCCGACCATCCCGCAAGGCCCGACTTCTAGCGGACTTTCAGCACCAGGATCACCAGGAGCGCCGAAACGCCCAGGTGCAACAGCATGAAGCGCACCAGGACCTGGGTGTTCGACCAGCCGAGCTCCTTGCGGGCATGGTCGTGCAGCGGAAAGCGGATGTTGGGGAACAGATTCACCTTGAAGAACCGGAGCAGGGCCACCTTCACCAGCCCTGTCGCTCCGTTCAACAGGATCACCGAGCCGACCAGCAACAGGAAGAGCGGGTTGTTGGTGGCCGCGACCAGCATGCCGATGAGCAGGCCGAGCGGCCTTGAGCCGGCATCCCCCATCAGAACCTGGCTGGGCGCGGCGTTGTACCAGAGGTAGCCTGCCACACAGCCGACCATCAGAAACGCCATGATCGCCCAGTTCGCTCCTTCACGGTTGACCGGGATGTGCAGGTGCGGCGCGACGACCTCATTGCCGATCACGGCATAAAGCAGCCCGCCCAGCACCATGATCGCGGTCGCCGTCAGGCTGCCGGAGACGCCGTCGACGCCGTCGGAGCAATTGGTCGCGTTGATCGAGAGCCAGATGACGCCTGTGGCGAGCGGCGTCGCCAGCCATGGACTGAGCGGGATCACCGGTTTCCACAAGGGCAGCCAGACGTCGGTGGTCTGGAAGCCGCAGATTGCGAAGGCGGCGCCGGCGGCGATGATCAGATCGAAGACGGCCAGCGTGTATTCGCTGAATCCGCCCCGACGATCATCGAGATAGCCGACGATCATGGCGGCGACGACGAACGGCAGGGTGTAGAGGCAGCGCGCGCCGAACGGGACGAAGATCAGCGATGCGATCACGAAGATCGTCACGAAGATCACCCCGGCGCTGACCGGCTTGCCGACGCTCTGCTCGGCGTTGACGGCGAACGCTCGCCCGCGGTCGGTCGGCAAGCGCCCCCACAGCCGGGGCAGCAGGATCCAGGTGACGATCGCGCAGACGGCGAACCCGGTGGCCGACAGGAAGAAGAAGGACTGGAAAAGCCTTAAGGGGCCCCAGAGGTGGCCGAAGGTCAGATCGATCCAACTCAGCATGCCGGCTGCGTGATTCGGGGTGTCGAAGGCGCCGAGCTTGTCGCAAACAGACGCATTAAACTAGGCGTCCTCGCGTGCGCGAGGCCGCCGCCGCCGCGGGCACGGAACCCCCCCGTGCGTTCGGCCGTTGCGCCGAGTGCGGGGTATGGACGCGTCATGAGCCCACCGGACGATTCTGCGAGCCTCGGCGCGGCCAAGGCGGAGCTTGCCAAGCACGACATCGATTCCCTCGCCATCGACACCATCCGCACACTGGCCATGGACGCGGTGCAGAAGGCGAATTCAGGGCATCCTGGCGCGCCGATGGGGCTGGCGCCGGTCGCCTACACGCTGTGGACGCGCTTCCTCAATTACGATCCGGCGAAGCCGGACTGGCCGAACCGCGACCGCTTCCTGCTGTCGAACGGCCACGCCTGCATGCTGCTCTATGCCCTGCTGTTCCTCGCCGGCGTCGAGCGGCTGGATCGGCAAGGCGACAAGCTCGGCCAGCCGGCCGTCAGCCTCGACGACATCAAGAGCTTTCGGCAGCTGGGCAGCGTCTGTCCGGGCCACCCGGAATACGGCCATACGACCGGGGTCGAGATCACCACCGGCCCACTCGGCCAAGGCTGCGGCGACTCGGTCGGCATGGCGATCGCCGAGCGTTGGCTGGCGGCCCGGTTCAACACGCCGGAGCTCAAGCTTTTCGACTACGACGTCTACGCCATCTGCTCAGACGGCGACATGATGGAGGGCGTGGCGAGCGAGGCGGCCTCGATCGCCGGCCATCTCAAGCTCTCCAACCTATGCTGGATCTACGACGACAACACCATCTCCATCGAAGGCCACACCGACATCACGTTCTCCGAGGACGTGGCCAAACGCTTCCAGGGCTACGGCTGGAGTACGCTCCGCGTCGAAGACGCCAACGATTGCGAGGCGATGGCCCGCGCGATCGAGAGTGTTCAAGGCGGCTTCCGATCGGCCGACGCTGATCAGCGTCAGGAGCGTCATCGGCTATGGCGCGCCGCACAAGGCCAATACCGCCGCCGCGCACGGCGAGCCGCTGGGCGAGGAAGAGGTGAGGCTGACCAAGCGGGCCTACGGCTGGCCGGAGGACACGCACTTCCTGGTCCCCGACGGCGTCAAACAGCGCTTCGCCGAGACGCTCGGCGCGCGCGGCGCCGAGGCGCGCGCCGCCTGGGAGGCGCTCTGGGCCCGCTACCGCCGGGCCGAACCCGAGCGCGCCGCGGCGCTCGAGCGGCTGGGCGCCTGGCAGGCGCCGGACGGCTGGGACGCTGACATCCCGAGCTTTCCGGCCGATGCGAAGGGCATCGCAACGCGCGAGGCCTCGGCCAAGGTCCTGAACGCAATCGCCCAGCGCTGGGAGTGGCTGGTCGGCGGCGCGGCGGATCTGGCGCCCTCGACCAGGACAAGGCTCGATTTCGAGGCCGCCGGCGAGCTCGAGCCCGGAAGCTACGGCGGCCGCAACATGCATTTCGGCATCCGCGAGCATGCGATGGGCGCCGTCGCCAACGGCATGACCGTCTCGCGCCTTCGCGCCTATGCTTCCACCTTCCTGGTCTTCTCCGACTACATGAAGGGTGCGATGCGGCTGGCGGCGCTGATGGGCCTGCCGGTGACCTACGTCTTCACGCACGACTCCATCGGGCTGGGCGAGGACGGGCCTACCCATCAGTCGATCGAGCAGCTGGCGACGCTGCGGGCGACGCCGAACATGATCGTCCTTCGCCCCGCCGACGCCAACGAGACGGCCGAGGCTTGGCGCGCCGCGCTCGGCCAGTGCAAGCGCCCCGCCGCCCTCGTCCTCACGCGCCAGGCGCTGCCGACCCTGGATCGGACGAAGTACGCCGCCGCGAGCGGGGTGGCGAAGGGCGGCTACGTGCTGGCCGACGCCGGCGGCGGCCTGCCGGAGGTGATCCTGATCGGCACGGGCTCGGAGGTGCAGCTCTGCGTCGAGGCCTACGAGCGGCTGGGCGCCGAGGGCGTGCGCGCGCGGGTGGTTTCGCTGCCATCGTGGGAGCTGTTCCAGGACCAGAGCGCAGACCTATCGCGACGAGGTGCTGCCGCCCGCGGCGGCGGCGCGCGTCGCGGTCGAGGCGGCGGCCGCGCTCGGTTGGGAGCGCTATGTCGGAACGGCCGGCGCGATCATCGCCATGCGCAGTTTCGGGACCTCCGCGCCGGGGAAAGATGCGATGAAGGCCTTCGGCTTCACGGCCGAAGCCGTCTATGAAGCAGCCAGGGCTCAGCTCGAACGGAACGCGCGCCGATGACCAATCCGCTGCTTCAGCTCGGAGACGCCGGGCAGGCCGTCTGGCTCGACTTCATCGAGCGCAGAATCCTCAAGAATGGCGGGTTCCAGCGGCTGATCGACGAGGACGGGCTCAAGGGCGTCACCTCCAATCCCTCGATCTTCGAAAAGGCGATCGGCGAGAGTGACGACTACGATGCGCCCATCAAGGCCGCGCTGGCCGAGGGCGACGCCGATGTGGCGACCTTGTTCGACAACCTGGCGATCGGCGACATCCAGGCCGCCTGCGACCACCTCCGCCCCGTCTACGACCGCCTGAAGGGCGCGGACGGCTACGCCAGCATCGAGGTCTCGCCCTACCTGGCCATGGATACGGGGGCCAGCGTCGCCGAGGCCCGGCGCCTCTGGCATGCGGTGAACCGGCCGAACCTGATGATCAAGATTCCTGGCACGAAGCCGGGCGTTCCCGCCATCCGCCAGCTGATCGGCGAAGGGATCAACGTCAACGTAACGCTGCTGTTCGGCCTCGACGCCTACCTGGCCGTGGCCGAGGCGCACCTGGCGGGGCTGGAGACCTTCAAGGCCGCCGGCGGCGATGTCGCCAGAATCGGCGGCGTGGCCAGCTTCTTCGTCAGCCGCATCGACACCCAGATCGACAACAAGATCGACGCGCGGCTGAAGGCCGGCGACGCAAGCGCCGCGGAGCTCGAAGCGCTCAAGGGCAAGGTCGCGATCGCCAACGCCAAGATCGCCTATCAGCGCTGGCTCGAAATGATGAAAGGCCCGCGCTGGCAGGCGATGACGGCGGCCGGCGCGCGGCCGCAGCGGCTGCTCTGGGCCTCGACCGGGACGAAGAACCCCGCCTATTCCGACGTGCTCTATATCGAAGCGCTGATCGGCCCTGAAACGATCAACACCGTGCCGCCGAAGACCATGGACGCCTTTCGCGACCACGGGCGCGTCGCTCCGACGCTGACCCAGGGGGTGGACGAGGCCGAAGCCATCCTGGCCGCGGCCGAGCGGTTGGACCTCGACCTTCAGGACGTGACCGATCGGCTGGTGGAGGACGGCGTCAAGCAGTTCGCCGACGCGGCGGACAAGCTCTACGCCGCCGTCGCGCGCAAGCGCTCGACCGCTCTGGGATCGAAGCAGAACGCGCAGCAGATAAGGCTCTCCGGCGACCTCGAGGCGCCGGTCGCGGCCGCGCGCGAGCGGGCGGCCAATGAAGGCTGGGCGCGCCGGCTCTGGGCGGGCGATGCGGGCTTGTGGACCAACGCCGACGAGGCGAGCTGGATCGGCTGGCTTGCCGCCGCGCGCGGCGGGGCCGTCGACGTCGCGGCCCTCGAGGCGTTCCGCGGCGAGGTCGCCGACGCCGGCTTCATCCATGCGGTGGTGCTCGGCATGGGCGGCTCGAGCCTTGGGCCTGAGGTGCTGGCCGAGACGTTCGGGTCCAGACCAGAGCATCCGAAGCTGATCGTGCTCGACTCCACCGATCCGGAGCAGATCGCCCGCGTCGAGGCGGAGATCGATCCAGCGCGCACACTGTTCATCGTCTCCTCGAAGTCGGGGACGACGCTCGAGCCCAACATCCTCGAGGCGCACTTCCACGCGCTGGTCGAGCGGCAGGTTGGCGCCAACGCCGCCGGCGGCCATTTCGTCGCCGTCACCGATCCGGGCTCGTCGCTCGACAAGCTCGCGGGCGAGAAAGGCTTCCGGCGCGTCTTCCACGGCGACCCTGCGATCGGCGGCCGCTATTCGGTGCTCTCCAACTTCGGCATGGCGCCGGCCGCGGCGATGGGCCTGGACGTGCGCGGTTTCCTTGAGAGCGCGGCGGTGATGGCGAACGCCTGCTCGGCGGCGACACCGCCGACGGCCAATCCCGGCGTCGAGCTTGGCCTGCTCGTCGGGACGGCGGCGAAGGCCGGCCGCGACAAGCTCACCTTCGTTCTCTCGCACGGCCTCGCCGACCTTGGCGCCTGGCTCGAGCAGCTGCTGGCCGAATCCACCGGCAAGCAGGGCAAAGGCGTCGTCCCGATCGCGGCCGAGCCGCTGGGCGCGCCGGGCGTCTATGGGCGCGACCGCTTGTTCGCCTATCTGCGGCTCGACGGGGCCGACGATCCTGCGATGGACGAAGCGGTGCGCGAGCTCGAGGAGGCCGGGCATCCGGTCGTCCGGATCACGCTCGCCGACCGCGACAGCCTGGGCCAGGAGTTCGTGCGCTGGGAGGTCGCCACCGCGATCGCCGGCGCGGTCATCGGCATCAATCCGTTCGACCAGCCGGACGTCGAGGCGCAGAAGATCAAGACGCGCGCGCTGACCGACGCCTATGAGCAGAGCGGCGCATGGGCGAAGGAGCAGGCGACCGCCACTGGCGAGGATCTCGCCATCTTCGTCGATGACGCGAACCTGAAGGCCCTGATCGACGAGGGGGCCAGCGTTTCGCTCGACGCGCTCCTCGGGGCGCATATCAAGCGCGCCAACGGCGGCGACTACCTGGCGCTGCTCGCCTACGTCGACCGCAACCACCACAACACCGAGACGCTGCAGCACGCTCCGCAAGCGCCTGCGCGACCACACCCACGCGGCCACCGCGCTCGGCTTCGGGCCGCGCTACCTGCACTCGACCGGTCAGGCCTACAAGGGCGGCCCGAACAGCGGCGTCTTCATCGAGATCACCCACGATGCAACCCCTGACCTGCCCGTGCCGGGGCGCAGGTTCACCTTCGGCCTGGTCGAGCAGGCGCAGGCGAAGGGCGATTTCGACGTCCTGGCCGAGCGCGGGCGGCGGCTCATTCGGGTGCATCTGGGCGGCAACGTCGAGCAAGGCCTCAAGCGTTTCGTCGACGCGGTCGATCGATCGCTGATCTGAACGTCGCGGAGGAGATCGCCATGCGGATCGGCATGATCGGACTGGGCCGCATGGGCGGCAACATGGTGCGCCGCCTGCTGAAGGCCGGACACGAGTGCGTGGTCTATTCGCGTGGCGCCGACTCGCGCGACGCGCTGGCCAAGGAAGGCGCGACCGCCGCGGAATCCGTCGCCGATCTGGTGCGCAGGCTCGATGAGGCGCCCCGCGCCGTCTGGGTCATGCTGCCCGCCGGCGCGGTCACCGAGGAGGCGGTTCAGGCGCTGAGCGGCCTCGTGGGCGCCGACGATATCGTCATCGACGGCGGCAACTCCTTCTACAAGGACGACATCCGCCGCTCGAAGATGCTGGCCGAGAAGGGCATCCGCTATGTCGACTGCGGCACCTCTGGCGGCGTGTGGGGCCTCGAGCGTGGCTATTGCCTGATGATCGGTGGTCCCGAGTCGGCCGTGAATCACCTGGATCCGATCTTCGCGTCGCTCGCGCCCGGACTGGGAGACATTCCTCGCACGGCCGGGCGCCAGGGGGCGGACGCGGACCCACGCGCCGAGCGCGGCTACATCCATGCCGGACCGTCCGGCGCCGGCCATTTCGTCAAGATGATCCACAACGGGATCGAGTACGGAATGATGCAGGCCTTCGCCGAGGGCTTCGACATCCTGAAGAACAAGGCGTCCGAGTCCTTGCCCGAGGACGAGCGCTACGTGCTGGATCTCGCGGACATTTCCGAGGTTTGGCGGCGCGGCAGCGTGGTCTCTTCCTGGCTTCTCGACCTAAGCGCCGACGCGCTCGTCCGCGACGCGAGCCTGTCGAAGTTCACCGGCGACGTCGCCGACTCCGGCGAGGGCCGCTGGACCATCGAAGCGGCGATCGAGGAGGCGGTTCCGGCCGAGGTGCTGTCGTCGGCGCTCTATGCCCGCTTCCGCTCGCGCGTGGAGCATACCTTCGGCGAGAAGCTGTTGTCGGCGATGCGGTTCGGCTTTGGCGGCCATGTCGAGCAGCCGGAGCGCCGCTGAAACGAAGGCGCGCGCGGACAGGCCGCCGCCGGCGCCGCCCTGTCTGATGGTCGTCTTCGGCGCTGCCGGCGATCTCGCCAGGCGCCTGCTCGTCCCGTCCCTCTACAACCTTTGCCGCGATCGCCTGCTCGACCCACGCTTCGCGATCCTGGGCGTCGATCACAACGCCCTCGACGATGCGAGCTTCCGCCAGCTCCACACGGCCTCCATCGAGGGCTTGGCCGCCGACAAGACGAGCGGCGTCGGCGGTGGCAAGCTTTCACCCGTGATCTGGCGGCGGCTCAGCCAGCGCCTCTCCTTCCACCAGGGCGACTTCGAGGATCCCGCGCTCTACCAAGCGCTGGCCCGGCGCCTGGCGAACGAGCGCAACGTCCTCTTTTACCTGGCGACGGCGCCCCGCTTCTTCGGCGACATCGTCGAGCAACTGGGGAAGGCCGGCCTGTTCCGCGCGACGAGCGGATGGCGGCGCGTGGTGATCGAAAAGCCGTTCGGCCAGGACCTCGCCTCGGCCAAGGCGCTGAACCGCCGGATCCTGAAGGTGCTGGACGAGGGCCAAGTGTTCCGCATCGACCACTTCCTCGGCAAGGAGACGGTGCAGAACATCATGGTGACGCGGTTCGCCAACGGCCTGTTCGAGCCGATCTGGAACCGCCATCACATCGACCACGTGCAGATCACCGCCGCCGAGACCGTCGGCGTCGAGGGCCGCGGCGCCTTCTACGACGCCACAGGCGCGCTGCGCGATATGATGCCGAACCACCTGTTCCAACTGCTCGCGATGGTGGCCATGGAGCCGCCGAACTCATTCGACGCAGAAGAGGTGCGGACTGAAAAGGCGCGCGCGATCGACGCGATCAAGATCCAGACGCGCGAGCAGGCGCTGGCGGGCTCGGTGCGCGGCCAATACCGCGCGGGACGGATTGGGGATCGGCGCTACGTCGACTATCGCGAGGCGCCCAACGTCGGGCGCGAAAGCCGCACCGAGACCTACGTTGCGCTCAAGCTTGCGATCGACAACTGGCGCTGGGCGAATGTCCCCTTCTACCTGCGCACCGGCAAGGCGCTGTCGGCCCGCGACACCAACGTCGCCATCATCTTCCGCTCCGCCCCGACCAGCCTCTTCCGCGGCCACCCCGCCGCTCGCCTGCCGACGAACCAGCTCGTCCTGCAGATTCAGCCGCGTGAGGGCATAACCCTGTCTTTCGGCGCCAAGGCGCCGGGCGAGACGATGCGCGTCACCGAGGTCGACATGGCGTTCTGCTACGCCAACTGGTTCCGGTCGAAGCCCGCGATCGGGTATGAACCGTTGCTCTACGACGCGATGAAAGGCGACCAGACTCTGTTCCAGCGCGCCGACAACATCGAGTACGGCTGGCGCGCCGTGCAGCCCTTCCTGAACGCCTGGGCGCACGGCGGCGTGGTGCACGGCTACCCGGCGGGGAGCGCCGGCCCGAAGGCGGCTGATACGCTCATCGAGCGCGACGGACGCAGCTGGCGGCCGCTCGGCGCATGAGCACAGGCCCGCACGGCCCGATCCGCCTCTTCGTCTCCGACGTCGACGGGACCCTGGTCACGCCCGACAAAACCCTGACGCCGGCGACGGTCGCGGCCGTCCGCCGCCTGCGCGAGGCGGGGATCGGCTTCACCCTCGTCTCCAGCCGCCCGCCGCGCGGGATGGCGATGCTGATCGAACGGCTGCAGGTCGAGCTGCCGTTCGCCGCCTTCAACGGCGGCGCCCTCGTCGCGCCGGACATGACCCTCATCGAGGCCAAGCGCCTCTCGGAGGAAGTCGCCCGTGACACGATCGCGCTGTTCCAGCTGCGCGGCGTCGAGGTCTGGGGCTTCGCGGACGACAACTGGCTGGTGACCGACGACGCCGGCGCCTACATCGCGCGCGAGCGCCACACGGTCGGCTTCGACCCGACTGTCGTGCCGGACTTCGAGTCGGTGATCGACCGGTTGGACAAGCTGGTCGGCGTCTCGGAGCACCCCGCGTTGCTGGCGACCGTCGAGGGGGAGGCGCAGCGGCGGCTGCGCGGCCGCGCCAATGCGCGCCGCTCCCAGGCCTACTACCTCGATGTGACCAACCGTGAGGCCGACAAGGGCCACGCCGTGCGCGCGATTTGCCGGTCGGTCGGCGTGCCGCCCGCGCAGACGGCGGTGATCGGCGACCAGGCGAACGACATCGCAATGTTCAAGGTCGCCGGGCTCTCGATCGCCATGGGCCAGGGGACGGATGAGGTGAAGGCGAGCGCCCACTTCGTCACGAACGCCAACACCGCCGATGGCGTCGCCCGTGCGGTCGAGCGGCTCATCCTGCCGCGCGCTGGCCAGACCGCCGGCTAGTCGCTTAAATCACCGCATCGATTTTGATTTCACGGGATTTCAGATGAGCGATTTGGGGGCGGACGACCTCGAAGCCGAAGCCTTGCGCCTGGTCGAGAGCATGGGCCGCCCGGTGCGCCGGGTGCGCCCCAGGCTGGCGCGCGGCTTGCGCGAAGGCGAGGACCTGGAGGTCGCGACGCCGGCGGGCGGGGTGATGGCCTGGCGCGTGGGCCAAGGGCCGGCGACGCTGATGGTGCACGGCTGGGAGGACGACAACGCGCTGTGGAGCCCGTTGATCGACGCCTGCGCCGAGAACCTGCGCGCCTCGGTCGCGCTCGACCTGCCCGGTCACGGCTGGTCGCCGGCGGAGACCTGCTCGATCCAGGACGCCGGCCAGGCGGTCCTGGCGGTGGCCGGGGCGCTGGGGCCGATCGACTCGATCGTCGGCCACTCGTTCGGCTGCCCGGCGACCATCTGGGCGCTGGCGCATGGGCTGGACGTTCCCCGCGCGGTGATGATCGCCTCGCCGGTCCCGCGCAGCGAGGCGCGCGGCGGCTGGGATCTGAGCGACTGGAAGACCCATCAGATCGAGCGCGGCGAGGACCCGGCTGTGGTGGAGCGCGCGGCCGCCATCCTGGCCGAACGGCCGGCCCGCAACGACCGCGATTACGACGTCGAAGCGGTGTTGCCGACGCTGAAGGCCAAGGCGCTGATCATCCACTCGATGGACGACGAGTCCTGCCCGGTCGGCAACTCCCAGCGCATGGCCGAGCTCTGGCCGGGATCGGAGCTAATGCTGCTCGACGGCCTCGGCCATCGGCTGGTCGCCCAGGACGACGACGTGGTCGCGCGCATCACCGAGTTCGTCGAGGGGTTCGGTGGATGAAAGTAAGAATTCCCTTTTTTATTCTGATAGTTAATACGATGTAAGTCCACGCGCTGCGGGGCCGCCGCCGACCCCGGACTCGCCTTGGGCGGGCGATCGGTTAGACTAAATCCAAAGGTTCAACGGGAGGGTCTTCATGCGTGGCGTTTTCAACATCGTTTTCAGGATCATCAGCACGCTGCTCGGCGTCCTCGTCGGGCTCATGGGCTGCATCTGGACCCTGCAGGGTCTCGGCATGGCCAGCGGCCGCATGGCGCAGAGCTTCATGGAGAACGACCGCATGTGGGCGGTCTACGGAGTGATCGCCATCCTGATTGGGATCGGCCAGATCGTCTGGAGCAACACGCGGCAGGTAAAGGCGGCCTGACGCCTGTCAGGAAAGTCTTGACGGGCGCGGCGTCAAGGACTACCTGACTGTCAGGATATTCCTGACGCGATGGAGTCTGAGATGGCCCGAACCCTGCACTGCTCGTTCTGCGGCAAGTCCCAGCACGAGGTCGCCAAACTCGTCGCTGGCCCGGGCTCGATCCACATTTGCGACGAGTGCGTTGCGCTTTGTAATCACTACATGGGCGGCGGCGAACTGCTCGACACGGGGTTCTTGCCCATGGCCAAGTGGTCGAGCGAGAAGCTGCTCGGCCTGCTCGAGCCCACCAACTTCACGGTCGATGGCTATCGCGAGTATCTGCAGTCGATGGTCGACGAGCTGCGCGGCCGCGAGGTGAGCTGGGCCGCCATCGGCAAGGCGCTCGGCGTCTCGCGCCAGGCGGCCTGGGAACGGTTCACCTAGGCCGATCAGATCGACGCGCAAGTTCTCCCCCCTGGGCGCGCGCCCGACGGCTGCGGTCTCGCAGGCGAGGCGCCGGGTATGAGCCCATGCGCGCCGGCGTGGTCGAGGCCGCGGAGACCGCGCGCACCTATTCGACCGTGACGGGCCGCCGCCATCGGGCGCCGGACAAACCGGCTTCATATTCGACCCGGCTTTCCACATGGCGAGCGACGTTCGCTTCATGCGCCTCTGCGCCAAGATGGGGTTCTGTGACTACTGGGTGCAGACGGGCCGCTGGCCCGACTGCGCCGACAAGGTCCCCTACGACTTCAGGGCGGAAGCCCGACGACTGGCCGCGGCGGCCTAGCTGGATCCTCCAGCCGATGTCCGGTTGGGGTCGACCGCAGTCATAGGGGTCCTTCCCTAGAGCGGACCATCAGCACCTTTCCCTTGCCCCTCCATCTAAGGCCTAGCTAGGGTTCCGCTCGCGGCAAGGGGCGGGGCCGGCCAGGCATGTCGGACGTCTTCATCTCGTACGCGCGGTCCACGGAGTCACAGGCCCAGCTGGTCTCTGACGCCCTGCGCTCGCTTGGCTACAACATCTGGCGCGACGACGAGCTGCCCGCTCACCGCGCCTACACCGAGGTGATCGAGGAACGCCTGCGCGCCGCCAAGGCCGTGGTGGTCATCTGGTCAGCCGAGGCCGTGAGGTCGCAGTGGGTGCGCGCCGAGGCCGACATCGCCCGCGAGGCCGGGACACTGGTTCAGCTGCGGGTCGATGGGTCCACGCCGCCGCTGCCGTTCAACCAGATCCAGTGCGCGGACCTAGCGGGCTGGACGGGCGACGTGGACGCGACAGGCTGGCGCAAGGTGGTCGCCAG
The DNA here is from genome assembly GCA_963794315.1 of uncultured Alphaproteobacteria bacterium. GTDB lineage: Bacteria > Pseudomonadota > Alphaproteobacteria > Caulobacterales > Caulobacteraceae > Poindextera. The sequence goes on along the minus strand of CAWCDF010000002.1, from coordinate 972,766 downwards.
CGTCGGCGACCTGGTGGGCGCCGCTCCCGGGCCTGCCCCGGTCACTGCGCCGAAGGCGGCGTCGCCTGCCGCCGCGCCGTCGAAGCCGTCGAAGCCGTCGAAGCCGTCGATCGCGGTGATGTCGTTCTCAAACCTCAGCAACGATCCGGAGCAGGACTATTTCGCCGGGGGCATGGCTGAGGAGATCACCACAGCGCTTTCCCACTACCCCGGTTTGTTCGTCGTCGGCGTTGGAGCCGCCCACGAGGCCCGCTCCGATGTGCGAGGCGGCGCGGAGATCGCCGCCGCGCTCGGCGTCCGCTATCTGCTGGAAGGCACCGTGCGGAAGGCGGGCGAGCGTTTGCGAATCACCGTCAAGCTTGGCGACGCGATCGACAACCTTCCGGTCTGGTCGGACCGCTTCGACGGCGCGCTGACCGACATCTTCGCGTTGCAGGATGAAGTCGCGCATGCGGTGGCCGCCCAGGTCGTCCCGAACATCAGCGCCGCGGAGGAACGTCGCGCCAGCAGCCGTCCCACCGCAGACATGACCGCCTACGACCTCGTGCTTCGCGTGACGCCGATCCTCCGACGCAACGCGCCTGGAGCCACGGCCCAGGCGCTTGCACTGCTCGAGCGGGCCATCGCGCTCGATCCGGACTACGGCCGCGCGCTGGCGTTGGCGGCCTTCGCGCACTCCCTCGCGGTCGCCGCCGGCGCGGCCGACCTGGACACGTCGCGACCCATCGGCCTCGATCTCGCGGCGCGCGCGCTGAAAAGCCAACGCGACGATCCTGAGACGCTGGCCTACGCGGTCCTGGCGGAGATCAACTTCCAGGCGGACATCAGGGTTGGCGCTCGGATGATCGAACGCGCGCTCGAGCACTACCCAGGCGTCGCGATGCTCTGGCATGCGAGCGGATTTGCGAACCTGCGCCAAGGCCGCGCGGAGGTCGCGCAGGGTTGCTTTGAAGAGGCGATGCGCCTCGATCCCATGGATGTCGACCTGGCGTTCAACCAGATCGGGCTGGGCATGGCGCTGGTCCTGCAGCAGCGGTTCGAGGACGCTGTGCCGCCGCTGGCCGAGGCCGTGCGGCTCGCTCCAATGACTCCGGTCGCGGCCGTCTACCTTGCTTTCGCCCTCCGTCGCTTGGGGCAAGAAGCGAAAGCCAAAGAGGTGCTGGCGCCCTATGGGCGCTCCGTCATCGTCTCCTACCTCCAAGCGCAGCTAACGGCGATGGTCGAAGAACGGAACGCCGATTTCTGACGTCTTCATCTCCTACCGCACTCGAGGCGATTGTAGACGCTTTAGTCGGCGACTGATTGCGGCGCGCGAACTAGCGGACGTTCGGAGTCGTGCCGGAAGCGGACATTGAGGCGGCCGCTCTAGAAGCGCGGGCCTCGAGTCCGCCACCGGTCACGGCCACGTCGAGTTGCGCCGGTCACTGGCCGACGCCGGGACCCGCTAGCATGTCGCGGATCATGCCGTACAGAAACGCCAAGTCGCCAACGACGGCTAAGCTTCCAAGCACGATCACCGCTAGCGAAAAATAGCCTCTCCGCATCGTCTGCTCCTGCCGTCGGCCTCCACGTCAAACAAAGGAAACGCCGATCCGCAGGGCGTCAATACGTGCGCTGTCGTCCAGCAGACGCATCAGCGCGGCCGTTTAGCCCTTTTCATATTTGAAGCTCACGCGCAGACGGCTCCGATAGCTCTCGATCTCGCCTTTCTTATCGAGGGTTATGTCGAGTTCTACGACCTCTGCAACACGCAGGTCCCTGAGTGACTTTGCCGCTGTAGCCAGGGCCTCCTTCGCCGCGTCTTCCCAGCTTTTTTTGCTCGTGCCGATGACCTCAGTGACGCGATAAACGCTCATGACGTATCTCCCGATCGATATACTGCGGTAACACTGTGACGCCTCGAGTTGACCTGTCGTCAAGGACCACTGAAACGCCTGTGGCTGCGATTAACGAGCCGCCTCGCCGCTAAGATCAAAGGGCGGCGGCCGCAGCCACTCGTGCAGGCGGCCAAGGTCCGCTTAGAGAGTTGTTGGCGGAGACCGGCTACTCGCCGGAAAGCGGACGTTGACGGCGCCTGCGGGGCAAGGCGAGCCCGTGTGCCGTCTCGGGGTTCCGACCTAGGTCGCGTGGCGCGCGCAGGTCTTAAAATGATGGCGGACGAAGCAATGGATGCGAGCCCGCTCGATCATGTCTTTGTGGGTGCCGGCGGAATCGTAGGCCAGGACCGAACCGGCGATCGTACCCGCCGCAACCGCTATACCCAACGTGGCGAAGAGCTTGGTCATTGTGTTGATATCTCAATTTGACGCGGCGAATCTGGAGCCGACGCGCTCGAGTTCTCCGGCGCTGATCTGATGGATCTTACCGGCTGGGAGCACATTGCAGAACGCCTCCTTTGGTCGAGAGCGGACCTGCTCAAGCGGGTTGCGACGAGAGGAGAATGCCGCCGTCTTGGGGCGCTCAGTATTTTGCTTGGCGTCCGGCGCCCCCAACGCAAGGCGGCCGTCCTTCGGCTTCCTGATTTCGCTCTGACACCGCCGGTCGATCGCCTAATCTGCGGAGGGCGCACTTGATCGGGTAGGGGCAAGTCAGTTTGCGTGTCTTCCTAAGCTATCACACGCCGGACCGAGCGGTCGCGCTCGGCCTGAAGGGAGCGGTCGAAGCCGCCCTGGCCGACGCCGACATCTTTGTCGATGAGACCCACCTGCACCATGGACACCTCTGGCAGCCCGCCCTGTCGGAAGCGATCGCCAAAGCGCAGGCGTTCCTGATCCTCGTCTCCGCTCGCGTCGGCGACTGGCAAAAGCTCGAGTACTATGAGGCGCGGGACCGCAAGGCGAAGGATGACGCCTTTATCCTGCTGCCGGTCATCATCGCCGATCGCGCCGATGGACCTGCCGCCAACCTGCCTGGGCTGGCTCAACTGCACTGGATCGAGAGCACCGAACCCTCCGCGCCCGATCCGTTGGCGAAGATTCTGGCGGCGCTCCAGAGCGGCGACACGGCTAACCCGGTTGAGGCGTGGCGCGCCATCAATCCCTATCGCGGTCTGATCGCGCTGGAGGAGCAAGACGCCGACTTCTTCTTCGGCCGCGACCGCGAGACCGCCGATATCCTCGAGACGATCATCGCCGCGCCCGGCCGGGTTATCGCACTTGTGGGCAACTCTGGGGTCGGCAAGTCGAGCCTGGTGCAGGCCGGCGTGATCGGCTCGCTCAAGCGCCAGCGATGGCCAGGCGGGCAGCGCGCCTGGCCACAAACGCTGAAGGACAGCCGTGCCTTCGCCTATCTCACCATGAGACCCGGCGAGGACCCCATCGACGCGCTCATGTCGGAGTTCACCGCCCTGTGGTTCCCAGACCCGACGGACCCCATGCGGGTGGACCGGCGCCGGGCATGGGCCGAGCGCCTGCGTCAAGGGACTGCGCGGCTCGCCGACGTGATCAAGGCGAGCGACGAGCATCTACACAACGCACTCGCGCTCACCCCGCCGCCGCGCATTTTCCTCTACGTGGACCAGGGCGAGGAGCTTTACGCCCGCTCGCCGCCGGCCGAGCGCAAGCGCTTCTCAGAGATCATCGCCGAAGGCCTCGCGGACAGCGCGCAGAGGCTGATCGTGATGACCAGCTTGCGCGCTGATTACTACGGCGAGCTGTTGGCCAACTCGACGTTGTTCGATCTTGCCGAGAAGGTCGACGTTCCTCCGCTCAGGCCGGATGCTCTTGTACAGGTGCTTAGCGAGCCGGCCCGCGTGCTGGGCGTTGCGCTCGAGAGCCAGGACCTCGTGAGCCACGTGATCAAGTCGGCCGAGGACCAGCCCGGCGCGCTGCCGCTCCTGGCCGATCTCTTCACCGACCTGTGGGAGCGCATGCGCGAGCGCGGCGACGGCACACTGCGCATTTCGGACCACCGCGAGATCATCCAGGTCGGCGCGGCGCTGTCCGGGCGCGCTGATCAGTTCCTGGCCGACAACCCAGGCAAGATGAGCGCCGTGAAGCGGCTGTTCACGCTGCGGCTCGCCCACGTTCCGCGCCAGGGCGAGCCGGTGCGAGCGCGCTGGGAGCGCGATGCAAGACCCGGGACCGACCCGGCGCTCGACTCAGACTGGGCGCTGGCCGAGCAACTGGCTGGACCGGACTGGCGGCTCACGGTCACAGGCGAGAGGGACGGCAAGGCCACGGCCGAGGTCGCGCATGAAATCCTGCTCAAGACCTGGCCGACCCTGAAACGATGGCTGGAAGACGAGCGGGACTTCCTGGTCTGGCGCGGCGAAATCGAGGCGCGGCGCAAGGACTACGAGGCGGCCGGCGCGGACGGACCCCATCGGCAGAGGCAGGCGCTGCTGATGGGCCTGCCGCTCGACACAGCCAAGAAGTGGCTCGCGGCGCGCCGAGGCGACATCGAACCCGCCGATCAGGCTTTCATCGAGGCCAGCGTGCGAGCGGAGCGCGCCAGCGCGCGCAACCGACGCCAGGCGCAAGCCGCCATCTACGCGCTCCTGGTCGGCATCATCCTCGTGCTCGTCGGCGTTCTCAACGAGACCTTCGTCAGAGCACAGTGGAACTGGCTTACGGTCATGCGGCCCTATGCGGTGGCGAATTTCCGCCCCTACGTGCTTACGGCGGCGGCCGAGCGGTCTCTCAAGACGCTGGCTCACTTTCGTGAGTGCGCCAACGGGGATTGCCCGGAGATGATCGTTATCCCCGCCGGCAGCTTCGTTATGGGATCATCGCAGGCGGAACAGAGCCGCTACGCCTCCACGCAGAGAGGCGCAGCCGCCAACGACCTGCAAAACTATCTGCCAGGCGCCCTGGCGAGTGAAGGCCCGCAGCACAGGGTCGCGCTTCCCAGGCCCTTCGCCGTGTCCAGGTTCGACGTGACGTTCGCCGAGTGGGACGCATGCGTGTCGGTTGGCGGCTGCCGCAAAAACGTCGATGGCGGCATGGGCCGGGGCGCAAAGCCGGCCGTCAGTGTGTCCTGGAACGACGCAGAGCAGTATGTCGCGTGGCTCTCGAAGATGACGGGCCGGCCCTACCGGCTGCTTACCGAGGCGGAGTGGGAATACGCAGCGCGAGCTGGGACGACGACGACCTATTTTTGGGGCGACGAGATCGGTACGGGAAATGCCGACTGCTTGGGATGCGGCGGCAAAGCGACCGACCAGACCACACCCGTTGGATCGTTTCCCGCCAACGCGTTCGGCCTGTATGACATGGCCGGCGAGGTGTGGCAGTGGGTCGAGGACTGTTACAGCCCGAGCTACGATCGGACGCCTACGGACGGCTCCGCATCAACGCGTCAGGATTGCGGCTATCGGGTGGTGCGCGGCGGCGCCTGGAATATCGGGCCGGACTATGCCCGCTCCGCCATCCGCTTCCGCTATCCTCCGAACTATCAGTCGCTCAACCGCGGCTTTCGGGTCGCCAGAACCTTGAACCAATGAGAGCTTTCCGATCAATCGGCAGATCGCTGGCTAGCGGACCTCAGGCCGCTCGGGCTTCCGGGGAGCCCCGAAAATCCCTACAATCGTCCTCCGTTTCGTGGGTCGGCGCGGGAGCCGGAGCGGCGTCCTCGAAGGCCCCGACTTTGCGCACGTCGAAGGAGGGCTCTGTGCATATATATCGGCGGTTGATCGCCGCGTCGGGCGCGCTGGCGTTTCTTTGCGCGCTCGTCGCATTGGTGGCCGCGCCGGCGCACGCCGACGGGTCGGTCTCGGCGTTGGGCATGGGCATGGGCGCGCTGCCCGGCGAGATGCCGCGCTTCGATGCGGTCGTCCAGCAGTACAACGCTTCGGGCGAGCGCTTTCGCATCGACAGCCACTGCCAGTCCGCATGCACGATATTCCTGTCGATCCGCAACGTCTGCATTACGCCGGATGCGACGCTGCTGTTTCACTCCGGCGGCGACATGCGCCGGAACATCCCGAGCGCCCGCTCAACCCAGCACATGCTCGCCGCCTATAACCCGGCGCTGCGGCAATATGTGCTCGACAACCATTTCATGGACACGTTCACCCTCCACGCGATCCCAGGCAGCGAGATGATCTCGCGCTTCGGCTATACCGCATGCCCGTAAAGCCTTCGATCCCGCCTTCGCCCGACGGGCGGCCGGCAACAGCGGATCGTTCAAGCGAAGTCGAGTTCAGCGCGACTGACGCAGTCAGGTAAGCTCTGCTTTGGGGTCGATAGCGGACCTTGGGTCCTCGCCGGGAAGCAGACATTCAGCACGCTGCGGTGACGACCTCCATCCGGCCAAAGTGTGGCCGCCACCCAATGCCGAGATGGCGCGCCTCCTGCTTTAAGGTCGGCGAGGCGCTTGCCGCCGGCCGCGCGCACAGTCAGCGCGCCTCACACCAGCTCGGGCAGGAACGGCAGCACTTTGTCAGGGGTGATCGGGTAGTCGCGGACGCGGGCGCCGCAGGCGTTGTAGACGGCGTTCGCCACCGCCGCGCCGGCGCCGCAGATGCCGACCTCGCCGACGCCCTTGATGCCGAGCGGATTGGCCTTGTCGTCCACCTCGGGCAGGAAATAGGCGTCGAGGTCGACGATGTCGGCGTGCACCGGCGCCAGATAGCCGCCGAGGTCCTGGTTGATCAGGCTGCCGTAGCGCGGGTCGATCGCGATTGCTCTCGCTCAGCGCCGCGCCGACGCCCCAGATCATGCCGCCGGTGATCTGGCTGCGCGCGGTCTTGGCGTTGAGGATGCGGCCACAGGCGAAGGCGCCCAGCATGCGGCGCAGCCTGACCTCGCCGGTGATCGATGTTCACCCCAACCTCGACGAAGTGGGCGCCGTAGGCGTGCTGGAGAAGCTGCGCGACGTCGGCCACCGGCGTCGAACGCGCCCTCGACCTCGACGCCCTGCCGGGGCGAGCCGCGAGACCAGGGCGGCCAGTGTCTCGGACTTGTTCGAGGCGGTGATCAGGCCGTCGCGGAAGTCGATCTCCTCGACCGGCGCGCCGTAGAGCGGCGAGGCGGGGTCGCCGACCGCCATGCTCGGCCAGCGTCTTGCGCATCACCATGCCGCCTCGTAGACCGCCGAGCCGGCGCTCGCCGCGCCGAACTGGCCGCCGGAGCCGGGGGCCGGCGCGAAGCCGGAGTCGCCGATCTCGACCACCACCTGCTCCAGCGGCACGCCCATGGTCTCGGCGGCGATCTGGGCGATGATGGTGTAGCTAGCCGGTGCCGATGTCGGTCATGCCCTGGCGCAGGCGGATCACCCGCCCGTCGGCCTCGACGCGGATGGCGGCCTTGGCCGGCAGGAGGAAGTTGCCGCGGATCGCGGCGGCCATGCCCATGCCGACCAGCCAGCTCGCCGTCGCGCACCTGGCCGGGCTTCGGATTGCGCTTGTTCCAGCCGAAGCGCTTGGCGCCGTCGGTCATGCACTCGACCAGCTGGCGGGCCGAGTGCGGCTGGCCGGTCTCTGGATGGGCGTCCGGCTCGTTGCGGATGCGCAGCTCGATCGGATCGAGCCCCAGCTGTTCGGCGAGCTCGTCCATGGCGCACTCGAGGCTCATCATGCCCGGCGCCTCGCCCGGCGCGCGCATGGCGCTGGCGACGGCGATGTCGACCCGCTGCAGGAAGTGGCCGGTCAGCCGGTTCGGCGCGGCATAGAGCGCGCGCGAGAAGTTGGCGGCGCGCTCGACGAACGGCGAGTGCTTGGCGCAGTGGGTGGTCGCCTGCAGAGCGAATGCCGACAGCCGGCCGTCGCGGTCGGCGCCCAGGCGCACGCGCTGAACCGTCGCCGGCCGATGGACCGTGGCGTGGAACATCTGCTGGCGGGTGAGCGCGATCTTGACCGGCGCTTGCAGGTCGCGGGCGGCGAGCGCCGCCAGCTCCAGGTCCTCGTAGGTCGAGCCCTTGCCGCCGAACCCGCCGCCGATGTAGCGCGACAGCACGTGCACCTTGCTGCGGTGGATTTGCAGCGTCTCGGCCAGCAAATGCTGCGGGGGTTTCAGCATCTGCACCGAGGTGTGGACCACGAGCTCGTCGTCCCTCCCACCACGCGGTGGTGGCGCAGGGCTCCATCTGGCAGTGGTTCTGGATCGGGGTCGTGTAGGTCTGGTCGAGCTGGACCGCCGCGGCGTCGAACGCCGCCTCGAAGTCGCCGATGCGCGCCTCGTCGTTCGGCACCGGCTCGGCCTTGGCCGGGTCGAACACGAACTCGCCGGCCGTGGCCTGGTAGCGCACGCGGATCAGGTCGGCGGCGGCTTGGGCGTTCTCCAGCGTGTCGGCGGCGACGAAGGCGACCGGCTGGCCGAAGAAGGCGATGTCTGGCGTTGCGAACACCGGCTTGGCCGCGGCCTGGCTGCCGACGTAGCTGCGCGCGCCGGTCTCCGCCTGACCTGACGGCGGGTCGAAGGCGTGCCAGACCAGGCTGCACGCCCGGCGAAGCCCGCGCGGCCGCGTCGTCGACCGCCGCTCACGCGGCCGGTCAGCCGATTTCGGCGCCGATCACCACGCCGTAGACCGGCGGCGCCGGCGTCGGCGACCTCGTAGGCGTAGGGCGCGGTCCCGGAGACCTTCAGCGGACCCTCGTAGCGGTCGACCGCGCGGCCGATGATGCCGGAGCGGTTCTGGCTGATCGGGTTGGGCGCGGCGTAGTCTGCGAGCGTCGCGGGCATCAGGCGCCTCTATCCTGCAGGGCCGCCGTGATCAGCCGGCGGGTCAGATGGATCTTGAAGTCGGCGCCGCCGTGGCCGCTTGGCGTCGGCCAGCTCGGCCTCGGCCGCGTCGGCCGGCGGCGCGCCGGCCGCCAGCGCGGCCTCGGCCTTGGCGCGCGCGCCAGGGCTTCAGCGCCACCGCAGCCCAGCGCGATCGCATCGCCCGCGACCGCCACGCTGGCCAGGCCGCCGGCGTAGGAGGCGCGGTCGCGCACCTTGCGGTAGCCCTGCCGGCCCTTCGGCGGCGGCGGCAGCACCACGGCGGTGATCAGCTCGCCGCGTTGAAGGTTGGTCTCGATGCTGCGGAGTCTCGCCGGGCAGGCGATGCAGATCGTCGATCGGCACGGTACGTGCGCCGCCGTCCGGCGTCACCGTCTCGACCGCCGCGTCCAGCGCGGAGAGCGCCACGGCCATGTCGGAGGGGTGGGTGGCGATGCAGGCCTCGCTGCCGCCGAGGATCGCGCTGCATGCGGCCAAGGCCGCCCAGCGCCGCGCAGCCGGCGCCGGGCTCGCGTTTGTTGCAGGGCTTGGCGGTGTCGTAGAAGTAGGCGCAGCGGGTGCGCTGCATCAGGTTGCCGCCGATGGTCGCCTTGTTGCGCAGCTGCGCCGAGCCGCCGGCGAGCAGCGCCTGGGCCAGCACCGGATAGTCGCGGCGCACGCGGCGCGTCGGCGGCGACCTCGCTGCTGTCGCCATCGCCCCGATGCGCAGGCCGCCGTCGGCCGTCGCTCGATCTCGCCGAGCGGCAGGCGGCCGATGTCGATCAGGTGCGCGGGCCGCTCGATCTCCAGCTTCATCAGGTCGAGCAGGTTGGTGCCGCCGGCCAGGAACCGCGCGCCGGGCGTGCTCGGCGGCGGCCTTGGCGGCCTCGGCGGCGCTCGCTGCGCGCGCTCGTAGGTGAACGGCCTCATGCGCCGGCCCCGCCACATCGCGGATCGCGTCGAGGATCTGCGGATAGGCCGAGCAGCGGCAGATGTTGCCGCTCATCCGCTCGCGGATTTCGGCGTCGGTGAGCTCGACGGCTGGCGGTCAGATCCTCCGTCGCCTGCGCTGGGCTCGCCCCTGCGCCGCCTCCTCCAGCATGCCCAGCGCCGAGCAGATCTGGCCCGGCGTGCAGTAGCCGCACTGGAAGGCGTCGCGGTCGAGGAAGGCCGCGCTGCAGCGGATGCGAGGTTGCCCGGCAGGCCGACCCCCTCGATGGTGGTGACCTCGTCGCCCTCGTGCATGACCGCCAGCGACAGGCAGGCGTTGATCCGCACGCCCGTTCACCAGCACCGTGCACGCGCCGCACTGGCCGTGGTCGCAGCCCTTCTTCGCCCCCTTCAGATCCAAGTGCTCGCGAAGTGCGTCGAGCAGGGTGGTGCGCACATCGAGGTCGAGCGCGCGGCTTGTCCCATTCACGGTCAAGCGGACGGAAACGGGCGGAGCGCCCGCGGGCGTGGCTGCCATGCTGTTGAAAGGCTCTTCCAAGGCGGCCGTGAACTTGACGGCTCCCTATCATCCCGCCATCGCCGGTGCGGGACAAGCGCCGGCTAAAGGTTTCGGCCAGAAAACGCGCTACGGGAGGGATGGTGGCGGAATCGGAGCGGAGCGAGGCCGGCCCGTGGGCGGTGATCCGCGTCGCCAGCGGCAACTTCCTGGAGATGTACGACTTCCAGGTGTTCGGCTACTACGCCGCCGCGATCGGGGCGGCCTTCTTTCCCAGCCGCGATCCGTTCGCCTCCCTGATGGCCTCGTTCATGACCTTCGGCGCGGCGTTCCTCATGCGGCCGCTGGGGGCGGTGCTGCTCGGGGCCTACGCCGACCGCAACGGCCGCCGCGCCGGGCTGCTGCTGACGCTCAGCCTGATGTCGGTGGGCATCCTCACGCTGACGTTGACTCCCGGCTATGCGGTCATCGGGCTTGCAGCGCCGCTCGCCGTGCTCGCCGGCCGGCTGCTGCAGGGCTTCTCGGCCGGCATGGAGCTGGGCGGCGTCTCGGTCTACCTGGCCGAGATCGCGCCGCCCGGACGCAAGGGCTTCTACACGTCGTGGCAGTCGGCCAGCCAGCAGGTCGCTGTGGTGCTGGCGGCGGCCATCGGGATCATGCTGACGACTCGCCTCTCGCCGGGCGCCATGACCGCCTGGGGCTGGCGCATTCCGCTTGCCGTCGGCTGCCTGATCGTGCCGGTCCTCCTCGTCCTGCGTCGCTCGCTGCCGGAGACGCGCGCGTTTGCGGAGCGGACGAGCCATCCCGGCTGGGGCGAGATCTTCGCCGGCCTGGCTGGCCATTGGCGGCCCATTGGCATCGGGGTCCTGATGACCACGCTGACCACGGTCACCTTCTACATGATCACCGTCTACACGCCGGCGTTCGGGACCCAGGTGCTCGGCCTGCCGGCGCTGCCCGTCTTTGCGGTGACGGCGGCGGTTGGCGTCTCCAACTTCGTCTGGCTGCCGGTGATGGGGGCGGTCTCGGATCGCGTCGGGCGAAAGCCGGTGCTGCTGGTGATCGGGGCCTTGATGCTGGTCGGCGCCTATCCGGCCATGCTCTGGCTGGTGCAGGCGCCGTCATTCGGCCGGCTGCTCACCGTCGAGCTCTGCTTCTCCTTCGTGTTCGGCAGCTACAACGGGGCGCTGGTCGCCTACCTGACCGAGATCGTGCCGCAGTCCTTGCGCGCCGCGGGGTTCTCGGTGGCTTTCTCGACCGCGACCGCGCTGTTCGGCGGCTTTACGCCGGCGGTCTCGACACTGCTCGTGCATGCCAGCGGCAACCGCGCCGCGCCCGGCCTCTGGCTCGCGGCCGCCGCAGCCCTCAGCCTGCTCGCCGTGACAATCGCCCGCCCGGCGCCGCCGGAGTAATTGGGGACAGGCACGACTTTCGGCGACCTAGTGTCATACCCGCGCACAGCTGACGAAAGTCGTGCCTGTCCCCAATTACGTCTGTAGTGCGAAGGCGCGGTCGGCGCGGTCCTCGCCCTCGCCCGGCATGTCGTCGAACGAGCCGTGGCTGGAGGCGTAGAGGCTGGCGTAGAGCCCGCCTTGGTTGATCAGGGCGTCGTGCGGGCCCTGCTCGACGATCTTGCCGTGCTGCAGAACGATGATCTCGTCGGCGTCGCGCACCGTCGCCAGCCGGTGGGCGATGACCAGGCAGGTGCGGCCGGTCATCAGCACCTTCAGCGCCCGCTGGATCTCCAGCTCGGTGAAGGAGTCGATATTGGCGGTCGCCTCGTCGAGGATGAGGATCTGCGGGTTGATGACCAGCGCGCGGGCGAACGAGAGCAGCTGCCGCTGGCCGAGCGAGATGTTGCGTCCACGCTGGCCGAGCGGCGTGTCGTAGCCCTGCGGCAGGCGCATGATGAAGTCGTGCGCCCTCACCGCCTTGGCGGCGGCGACCACCTCGTCGTGGGTCGCGTTCGAGGCGTAGCGGATGTTCTCCTCGATCGTGCCGGTGAACAGGAAGGGCTCCTGCAGCACCATGCCGATGGTCTTGCCGAGGCTCTCCAGCGTCACGTCGCGCACGTCCTGGCCGCCGACCAGCACCCGGCCCTGGTCCACCTCGTAGAAGCGGCGCACCAGCGAGATGATGCTGGTCTTGCCCGAGCCGGTCGGCCCGACCAGCGCCACCACCTGCCTGGGCTTCACCTTGAAGGAGATGTCCTTCAGCACCGGCCGGTCGGGATAGTAGCCGAAGGTGACGTGGTCGAACTCGACGGTCGGCTCGATGTCATTGAGCTCGACCGCGTCGGGCTTGTTGGTGATGGTCACGGGCACGTCCATCACCTCGAAGATGCGATAGCCGGCGGCCATCGCCCGCTGCAGCGCGGTGTACTGCATGGAGAGCATCTGCACCGGCTCGAAGAAGCGCTGGACGAAGATGACGAAGGCGACCATGTCGCCGACCTTCAGCTGCGCGTTCAACACCTCTGAGCCGCCGACCACGATGATCACCGCCATGGCGAGGCCGGTCAGGATGGCGACGGTCGGGGACATCAAACCGGCCAGCGCAGGCCGAGTCGACGGCGGCCTTCATGTTGTCGCGCGCCTTCTCCTCGTAGAGCTCGAAGTTCATCGCCTCGCGGCGGCGTCTCCTGCACGGTGCGGACGCCGCTGATGTTCTCCGCCAAGGCGCCGTTGGCGATCGAGGAGGCGTCGCGGGCGCGGCGGAAGGTGACCTTCGAATAGGGCAGCCAGACCGCGCGGATGCGCGATCAGGGCCGGCAGCACCAGCAGGGTCAGAAGCCCGAGCTTCCAGTTCATGCCACAGCATCATCCCGACGATGCCGAACAGCACGACGAAGTCGCCGAGGGTCGAGGTGGTGCTTTCCAGGAAATCCTGCAGCGCGTTCACGTCGCCCTGCAGCCGGGCCATGATCCGGCCGACGTGGGTCTTGTCCATGAAGGACAGGGAGACGACCTGGAAGTGGTCGAACATCGCCCGGCGGACGTCGAAGATGACCTTCTGCGCCAGCCGCGTGCTCATCCATTGCGAGAGCAGCGAGGTGATCGTGAAGATCACCACCGAGGCGAGGAACTCGATCACCACCACGTCGATGCGATGGGGGTTCATGTGCACGGTGGTGGCCGCGCTGACCGCCTGGCCGATCATCAGCGGCTGGATCAGTTGCGCGATGGCCGAGACCACCGTCGCCGCCAATGCGCCGATCAGGAACCTGGGATGCGGCTTCAGGAAGGCGGCGAACCGGCGCACGATCCGGGTGTCGAACGCCATGAAGATCTCTTCGGCCTCGGTGCTGCCGAGGTTGGCGTTCCGCTTGCGCGGCGGCGGGGCGGCGACGGGCGCCTCGCGCTCGAAGGCGAAGTCGCTCATTCCGCCGCCTCCGTTACGCGCCGCTTGATCCTCGCATCGGCGATCGAGAGGCCCTGCTCGGTCCGGCTCTGCAACTGGTAGAGGTCGTAGTATTCGCCCTTCTGCGCCAAGAGCTCAGCGTGCGTCCCGCGCTCGACGACGCGGCCCTCCTCCAGGACGAGGATCTCGTCGGCGTGCATCAGCGAGGACAGCCGGTGGGCGATGATGATGGTCGCCTTGGCGCGCGTCGCCTCGGCCAGCGCGTCGCGGACGCGCTTTTCGGTCACGGCGTCGATGGCCGCGGTGCGAGTCGTCGAAGATCATGATGCCTGGGCCAGGGCACGACGCCGCGGGCGATGGACATCCGCTGCCGCTGGCCGCCGGAGAGCGCCACGCCCCGCTCGCCGACGCGGGTCCCGTAGGCGCCGGGGAGTTGGGCGATGTAGTCGTGCAGCTGCGCGGTCTTGGTCGCGCCGACGATACGCTCCTCCTCGGCCCACGGATCGGCGTAGGCGACATTGTTGGTCACCGTGGAGTCGAACAGGAAAGCTTCCTGCTGCACGAGGCCGACATATTCGCGCAGCGAGGCCAGCGTCACGTCGCGGATATCGACGTCGTCGATGGTGATGCGCCCGCCGGTGACGTCGTAGAAGCGCGGCACGAGGTTGGCGATGGTCGACTTGCCGCGAGCCCGGCGGGCCGACGATGCCCAGCGTCTGGCCCTGGCCGACCTCGAAGCTGATGTCGTGCAGGATGGGCTTGCCCTCGTCATAGGCGAAGTCGACGTGCTCGAACCGCAGCATGCCGTCGGTCGGCGCCAGAGGCTTGCGCGCCCGGCTTGTCGTCGATGGCTGGCGTCGAGGTCGAGGATCTCGAACAGGCGCGAGCCGCAGGTGGTGGCCCGGGCCGCCGACATCACGATCATGATCACCTGCCGCACCGGCGCCTGCAGGATGGTGAGGTAGAGGATGAAGGCCGTCATCACGCCCGGCGTCATCGTGCCGGCGGCGACCTTGTGGCCGCCGTACCAGAGCACCAGCGCCATGCGAGCAGTAGAAGGCGAGCGTCGTGGTGCGCATGGCGCGCATGCGCAGGATGATGCGCTGGTAGGCCTGGCGCAGCGCCTCGCTGGCCGCCTTGTCGAACTTGGCCAGCTCGAAAGTGCGCGACGGCGAACGACCGCACGACGCGGATGCCCTGCAGGTTCTCCTCCATGGTGAGCGTGAGCACGCTCATCAGGGTCTGCACCCGCATCCAGGCAAGGCGCAGCAGGAAGCCGACGCGCGCGAGCGTGAAGATGCTCACGGGCACGAAGGCCAGGGCCAGGAGCGCCATGATCGGGTCGGCGGCGAACATCATCCAGGTCGCGACCACGACCAGGAGGACGAGGGTCAGCGACATCATCATCCCGTTCTGGATGAACATGCGCGTGCCCTCGAGGTCGATCATGCCCCGCGTGATCAGGTCGCCGGAGTGGATCTTGTCGTGGAAGCCGAAGGAAAGGCGCTGCAGCTGGCGGAAGTAGTCGAGGCGAAGCCGGTAGGCGACCTTCTGGCTGACCCATTCGGCCTGGAAGCCGCTGAGGCCGGTCAGCAGGCCCTGGACGATGCCGACGCCGATCACCATCGCCGCGCCGACCCAAAGGGTGGTGAGCGCGTTGTGCTGCATGGTCGCAAGCAGCGCCGCGCTCGCATGGGCGGTCCTGGCGCCATCCAAGCGCCACAAGCCGGTCGCGGACCTGGTCCACCGCGTGGCCGAAGATGCGCGGCACGATCAGGCTCGCCACGGCCGAGCCCAGCGAACAGCCAACCGCCAGCAACACCTGCAGCGGATCGGTCTTCCAGCCCATGACCACGATGCGCCGCAAGATGTG
The DNA here is from genome assembly GCA_963794315.1 of uncultured Alphaproteobacteria bacterium. Lineage (GTDB taxonomy): Bacteria > Pseudomonadota > Alphaproteobacteria > Caulobacterales > Caulobacteraceae > Poindextera. Next base: position 957,447 of record CAWCDF010000002.1, on the reverse strand, counting down.
CGGCATCGCCTTCACGTCGATTTCGGGACGCAAAGCCTCACTAACCGACGCGCTAAGGGGCGCGCCCTGAGAATCAGACATCGAATATTCCGTCTTCGGTAATGGCCTTATTGTGGACCGGCTCGCCGTGGGGTGCAAATCGGCGAGCCCCGTTCCAAAGCTGGCCGGGGCATTCTAGAACGACCCGGCGGGCCTCGGCCAGCGACCCTTGCTCACACGACAACGGAGAGGCTCGGAATGATTGGCTACGCCACGATCGGCAGCAACGACTTGGAGAAGGCGAAGGGCTTCTACGACGTGGTCCTGACCCCGCTCGGCGGGCGGCGAGCGTTCGCCAGCGACCGCATGCAGGGGTACGCCGGATCGGCCGGCGCGATGTTGGCGGTCTGCACCCCCTACGACGGCGCGGCCGCCCAACCCGGCAACGGCGCCATGCTGGCGCTCTCGTCGCCGACGAAGGAACTGGTCGACGAGACCTACGCGCTGGCGCTCGCCAACGGCGCCGCTGACGAAGGCGCCCCGGGCGCCCGCTCCGACAGCTTCTACGGCGCCTACTTCCGCGATCTCGACGGCAACAAGGTCTGCATCTTCAAGATGGGCTGATGCCGCGGTCCGACCTCCCGCCCGTCGCGGCGAACGAGGCGCTGCCGGTCGGATATCTCGCCACCGTCGAGCGGTTCCTCGCGCCGCTTGCCGCATACATCGCCACTGCGGCGGACGGGCAAGGTCCCGGGTTCGTCGTCGGCCTTTGCGGCCCGCAGGGGTCGGGCAAGACGACCGGCGCGGGCGTGCTGCGCGGCCTGATCGCCCGGGCCGGCCTCGAGGCGATCGTGCTTTCGCTCGACGACCTTTACCTGCCGCTGCAGGACCGCCAGCGGCTGGCGGTCGAGGTGCATCCGCTGCTGAAGACCCGCGGCGTTCCGGGAACCCACGACCCGGCGCTCGGGCGCTCGTTGATCGAGAGGCTGGCCCGGCCGGGGGAGACGATCATCCCGTGCTTCGACAAGGCGATCGACGATCGCGCCCCGCCCGACCGCTGGCTGCGCGTCGAAGGCCCGGTCGACGTCATCCTGTTCGAGGGCTGGTGCGTCGGGGCGCGCCCACAAGCCGCGGCGGCGCTGAAGGCGCCGATCAACGCGCTCGAGCGGGACGAGGACCCCCGCGGCGTCTGGCGCCGCTACGTGAACCAGGCGCTTGCGACGACCTACCGGCCGCTGTTCGACCGCATGGCGCTGCTGACGATGCTCGCCGCGCCGAGCTTCGATGTCGTGCTCGACTGGCGGCGCGAGCAGGAACGGGCGCTCAGGGCCGCGCGCGGGAAAGGCGCCGGCATGAGCGACGCCGAGCTCGCAACCTTCGTCCAACACTACGAGCGCCTGACCCGGCACATCCTGGCCGAGATGCCCGGCCGCGCCGACGTCGTCGCGCGGCTCGGGCCCGAACGCGAAGTGCTGAGCCTCGCGTTCCGCCACCCTCCCAATCCGTCATCCCCCGCTGGAGCGAAGCGTAATGCGGGGGACCCATGAACGCCCACGCTCGACGGTGATCATGGCCCGAACGAGTCGGGCCATGACGGTAAGAGGAAGGGCCGCGGAGGGTTCAATCCATCAGCCGTTCGGCGAAGTAGGTCATCTCCAGCGCCGTGGTGTGCGCCTCCTGCTCCTGGTTCGCGCCCGAGCCGTGCCCGCCCTCGATCACCTCGTAGTAGAGGTAGGGCTTGCCCAACGACGCGAGCTTGGCGGCGAACTTGCGCGCGTGCTGGGGCCCCACCCGGTCGTCTTTGGTCGTCGTCCAGATCAGCGGCGTCGGATAGACGACGTCGGCCTTCAGGTTCGCGTACGGCGATGTCTTCTCGAGGAACGCACGCTCGTCCGGATTGGCCACCGAGCCATACTCCCCGACCCAGGAGGCGCCGGCGGCGATCTGCTCGAAGCGGACCATGTCGAGCAGCGGCACCTGGATGTCGATGGCGCGGAAGAGCTCGGGGTGCTGGGTGAACTCGACGCCCATCAGGAGGCCGCCGTTCGACCCGCCCTGGACGCCCAGTCGGCGCGGGCTGGTGATCCCGCGCGCGATCAGGTCCCTGGCCACCGCGGCGAAGTCGTCCCAGGCCAGTTGGCGGTGCGTCTTCAGCGCCGCCTCGTGCCAGGCCGGCCCGAACTCGCCGCCGCCGCGGATGTTAGCCACGACGAAGACGCCGCCGCGCTCGAGCCAGAGCTTGCCGATCGTCCCGGAATAGGCCGGGGTCAGCGACACCTGGAAGCCGCCGTAGGCATAGAGGATAGTGGGGTTGGAGCCGTCGAGCTTCATCGCCTTCGGATGGACGACGAAGTAGGGGACCTTGGTTCCGTCCGATGAGGTGGCTTCGTACTGGTCGACGGTGTCCTTCGAGGAGTTCGAACCGCGGAGGCAAGGCCTTGACCTCGTTCGCCGCGCCGCCGGATGCGTCCGCCTGGAACAGCGAGGGCGGGTCCAGGTAGTTGTCGACGCCGTAGTAGAAAACCTCGCTCGACTCGATCGCCGCGGCGAGGCTGACCGAGGAATCCGGCGCCACCGACATGGTCGCCGCCCGCCAAGTCCCATCGCCGCCCTGGTCGAACGAGAACAGCCCGCCGCGCACATTGTCGAAGATGGCCGCGACGATGCGGCTCTTGGTGTTGGCCACCTGCTCAATCGATTGGCGCGGGCCGGGCGCGTAGACGAGCGGATTCGGCGGGGCTGGCCGGATCTGGTTGGTCGCATTGCCCGGCTGCGCGTCGGCCGCAAGGAAGTCAGGCGCGACCGCGAGCAGCGAGCCGGCCTTGTAGCTCTGGCCCTGGAATGTCCAGTCCTCTTCGATGGTGAAGAGCAGCTGGCCGCGGACGAACCCCTGCAAGCTCACCTTCGCAGGCAGGTCGAGCCTCTCGGCGCCGCCGTCCGTCAGCCGGTAAATCTCGGAGTGGAAGAAGTCGACGTCGCGCGTGATGAGCGGCAGGACATCGCCGTCGCCGTCATGCATGACAGCCATGCCGACCGAGACGTCGCTGGACGTTCCGCGGAACGCCTCCTTGGCCTGGCTGAGATCCTGGCCCCGCTTTAGCGCCTTGACCACGAAAGGAAAGCCCGAGCTGGTCATCGTACCGGGCCCCCAGTCGCGGGCGACGAGCAGCGTGTCCCGGTTCAGCCAGTCGGAGCTCTGCTTGCTGTGCGGCAGGACAAAGCCGCCGGTGACGAACTGGCCGGTCGTCAGGTCGAATTCACGGGTGGTGTCGGCGTCTTCGCCGCCGTCCGACAGCCGGATCAGGCAGCGGGTGTAGGACGGCGCCAGGCAGTTGGAGCCCCCCCAGACCCAGTTGGCGTTCTCGGCCTTGGCCACGGCGTCGAGGTCGAGCACCGTCCGCCAGTGCGGATCGGGACTCGCATAGTCAGCGACGGTCGTGGCCCGCCAGATCCCGCGCACGTGGTCGGCGTCGCGCCAGAAGTTGTAGATGCTGTCGCCGACCATCTCGGGGGCCGGGATACGGTCCTTGGCCTGCGCGATCTTCAGCGCGTCGGCGAACAGGCCGGCGAAGCGCAGATCGGCTTCGAGCACGCCGGCCGTCTTGGCGTTCTCGGCCTTGACCCAGGTCATGGCCCTCTCGCCATTGACGTCCTCGAGCCAGAGGAAAGGGTCGGCTTCCGCCGCGCGGGCGACGCCGGCGCCGATGCCGAGCAAGACGGTGATCGCGGCCAGAGTCACGATATGGTGCACTTGAGGAAACTCCACTGTCTCGGCGGCGCCGCACCCATAACACGCGGCGCCCGCTCGCCTGGAAGTCGGCAATGACGAAGACCCTAGGATACAGCGTCTTTTCGACCGCAATCGGCCCCTGCGCCGTGGCCTGGGGCGCCGACGTCTTGACCGCGGTGCAGCTGCCGGAGGGAAGTGAGGCCGCCGCGCGAGCGCGGATGATCCGACGCTTCCCGAACGCGCCAGAGGCGGCGGCGCCGCCGTTCGTCGAGACGGCGATCGCCGGCATCCGCGCACTGCTCGGCGGCGACAAGCGCGACCTTGCCGACGTGCCGGTCGACACCGACGCCCTCAGTGGCTTTGCCCGCCAGGTCTATGCGGTCGCGCGCGCGATCCCGCCCGGCGAGACCCTGACCTATGGCGAGATCGCAAGCCGCCTCGGCGACCCGGGCGCGGCGCGCGCGGTCGGCGAGGCGATGGGGCAGAACCCCTTCCCGATCGTGGTGCCCTGCCACCGCGTGCTGGCCGCCGGCGGCAAGCTCGGCGGCTTCTCCGCCCACGGCGGCGCAGCGACGAAGCTGCGCCTGCTGGAGATCGAAGGCGCCGCCATCGGCGAACCCGCGCCGCTGTTTGGCGAGCTGCCCAGAGCCCTCAGGCCGCGGCGCTAAGCCCCAGCTCGTGCTCAGCCCGTCGAGAACGCTGGAGGTGCTCGACAGCGGACACTCGCGCCGGAATCGAATTGCGCACGCCGCGGCCGCCAACTCGCCGCATTGCCCGCACGCGTGCGCGCCGCCGCCGTGCAGGCGCCGGTCTATGGCGCAAACCAGCCAATCGCGCAGGGCGGCTCTTGTCGCGAAAACGTGCTCAGCCCGCTGCGCGAGCAAAGCGACCGCTTGCACGAGCTCAGGACCGTTACCGCGCGGCATAAGCCCCCCTGGCCGAGGATGACTCGCCCGCTCAGCCTGAATTCAGATCCGTCGCCAGCCCTTGATCCAGGTCAAATTGAGCAGCCGGTGATCCACCATGAAGGACAGGCGTCAGGCGATCTTCGCGGCCTTCTGCGGTCGCCACGCGATGAGGATGATCGTGGCGACGGCTGCCGAGATCAGTCCTGAGACTCTTGGATCGAAGAACGAGCCGCTGACCGGGAAGAGCTGCCATGTGACGTCGATCGTCATGTGGAACAACGAGGCGGCGAAGACGCTTCGGCCGGCGCCGTCGTAGATCCAGACGATGATGACCCGATAAGCGAGCGTGCCGAGCGTCCACCACGCGACCCACGATAACGACCGGTGGGCTTCGAGCAGCGCAACATAGTGGAATGCCGCCCAGACCGCGCCGAGGACCAGGCTCGCGCCCACAATACCCCAGCGGGCGCGGAGAGGCTCGGTCGCGTATCCCGACCAGCCCAGTTCCTCGCCGGAAGACGATGCGAAGAAGATCACGCACAGCAATACCGTCGGCAGAACGGCGATGTGCGGGACAGGAATCTGCGATCCGGACCAGCGCAGAACGAAGAAGGCCAGCGTCTTCGCCAACGGCTCGAGGAACAGAATTGGCGCGAACCAGACGATCGAGCGAACCCGGCGATAGTCGAACACGCGCCTGGCAAGGGCGCCAGCGCCCGCCGCGCCGCCCTCCCGGAACGCGAGGATCAGGGCCGCCAACCCCGGACAGATGAACATCAGCCCGGCGATAGGCAGACCGGGCATGAGCTGAAGACCCGTCGCCCACCCTACCGTCCAGAAGGGGACAGCGAGGAGGAAAACCAGAACGAAGAACGCGACCGGCGAACCTCCGGCCCCGCGGCCGATATTCTCGCTCGTGCGCCGATCACGGGGCGCTTCGTGCATCCAAGAGTCCCATGATAGCCGCCCCGCGCCGGGGCATCGGAAGCATCGCCAGGTGAAAGGCCGGCGGGACTCGCCGCCACCCCTCCTGTCAGGCCCTGGTTTCCTCGCTGGGAAATTCGGTCCGGATTGCAAGCGTGCTCATGCTGAACGGCCGTTCGGAATGACCCAGATCAATCTGGAGCGTCACTCTCGAGCCAGAGCGACACTGGCTATCTCAAACAGGCCCTGCTGACATAGTCTTCAGCGCGCCTCGTCCGGCGTCGCCGAACTCGGGAGAAAGCCATGTCGCTCCGCTCGCGCAGGGACCTCAAGTCCGGTTTGAACGATACGATTTTCTGTGCGTCGGCTCTCGAGCATCCTCTTCCGAAATACCGCTTTCCGACGCACGAGGCCCGCGCGGCCGATATCTTCCAGGTGGTCCAGGACGAGCTCTATCTGGACGGAAACGCGCGGCAGAACCTGGCGACGTTCTGCCAGACTTGGGAAGAGCCCGAGGTGCACCGCCTCATGGACCTGGCGATCGACAAGAACATGATCGACCGGACCGAATATCCGCAGACCGCCGAGATCGAGATCCGTTGCGTTCATATGCTGGCGGACTTGTGGAACGCGCCGCCCGGCTCCAACCCCATCGGCGCCTCGACCGTCGGATCGTCCGAAGCCTGCATGCTGGCCGGTATGGCCGCCAAGTGGCGGTGGAAGGCGCGGCGCAAGGCCCTCGGCAAACCGGCGGATAAACCGAACCTGGTCTGCGGGCCGGTCCAGGTCTGCTGGGACAAGTTCTGCGTCTACTGGGAGATCGAGAAGCGAGAGATCCCGATGCGGCCCGGCTCATACCGCATGGACGCCGAGAGCATGCTGGGCGCGGTGGACGAGAACACCATCGCCGTCGTTCCCACGCTCGGGGTCACCTACACGGGCCAGTATGAGTACGTCGAGCCGATGGCGGCGGCGCTCGACCGCCTGCATGAGCAGACCGGGCTGGACATCGACATCCATGTCGACGGCGCCAGCGGCGCGTTCGTGGCCCCGTTCACGGCGCCGGCAATGGCGTGGGATTTCCGCTTACCGCGCGTGAAGTCGATCAGCACGTCGGGCCACAAGTTCGGGCTCGCCCCGGTCGGCGTTGGCTGGGTGCTCTGGCGCGACGTCGCCGATCTGCCGTCCGAACTGGTCTTCTCCGTCCCCTATCTCGGCGGATCCGTCGGCACGTTCGGCATCAACTTCTCCCGCCCCGCGGGACAGGTCATCGCTCAATACTACAACTTCCTGCGGCTCGGCCGGTCTGGCTACAGGCGCGTCCACCAAGCCTGCTACGACACCGCCCGCTGGCTCTCACGCGAGATCGCCAGGCTGGGACCATTCGAGTTCATCTGCGACGGCGACCCCGCCAACAGCATTCCGGCGGTGTGCTTCATGATCCGTGCCGGCGCCGAGTGTCCATACACGCTGTACGACCTCTCCGACCAACTCACCCGCCGCGGCTGGCAGGCGCCAGCGTTTCTTCTATCAGGAGAGGCGAAAGACACGACCGTCATGCGGATCATGATCCGCCAGGGGGTCAGCCGCGACATGGCCGCCCTGTTGGTCAAGGATTTCGAACGGGCGATTGCGCATTTCGCCACGCACCCGATCAGCGTTCCGCTGACAGAGCAGGACGTAGCGGTCCACAACCATAACTGACGCCGACGGGGCCTGCTTTGCTGACCGGCCTACTGCGCCAGTCGGCCGATCGCGTCGGCGACCTGGTCGGCTTTCTCGAAGATCACCATGTGGCCGGCCTCGGGGATGGAGACCAGTTGGCTGCCGGCGATCTTGCGCTTGAACTCCTGAGCGTAGACCGGCGCGATCAGCTTGTCGCAGTCGCCCCAGACCAGGATGGTCCTCGCCTTCACGCGATAGAGCCGCCCCGCAAGTCCGCGCTCGGGGATGGGGAACAGGATCCGCCCGGCCATGCCGAGCTGGCGCGCGTTGGTGACCAGGTAGGTCTGCAGGAAGTTGGGGTCGGCCACGTCGCGGCCGGCGGTCATCATCGCCGCGCCGGCCGCCGCGTCGTGGAACAGCAGCGCCGGCATCTCGAACGGCAGCGTCGAGAAGAAGTCCGGGATCGGATGGTCGTCGAGCCAGAGGCCAGCCGGGGCGATCAGCGCCAGCCGAGAGACGTCGTGCGGCGCGGTCGCCGCCATCTCCGCCGCGATCATCCCGCCCATGGAGTGGCCGACGAGGATCGGATCCTTCAGCCCCAGAGCCTCGACCACGTCCCAGGTGTGCAGCGTGAAGTCGAGCATGTCGCGCAGCTCGGGGCACTCCAGGCTCTCGCCATAGCCCGGCAAGAAGGGCGCGTAGACGTGGAAGCGCTCGGCGAGCTTGGCCAGGAACGGATCGTCCGCGGTCATGCCCCCGGCGCCGTGCAGGAAGACGAGCGGCTGGCCCTTGCCGCCTTCCAGGTACTGGACGGGAACGTGCTCGGTCTGAACGGTCTTCAGCTCCATCGCTATTCTCCCGGGACCAGGGCGGCGTCGCGCGCCGCTTCGAAGGCGTCGCGCTCGGACGGCAGGCGGCCGGCCGACACCGTCTTGTCGATCGGATGGCACCAGAAGCGGCCATCGTCGGCACAATCGGGGAAGATGCCGCGCAGCTTCGGGCATCACCTTGTCGGCGAAAAGCTTGGTCGAATACATGCACTTCTCGGTCGGCATGTTGCCGACGTGCATGAGGCAGAAGATGTTGCCGACGTGCAGGCCCTTGATCATCTCCTCCATGCGCTGGCGCACCGTCTCCGGCGAGCCGGCGATGACGTGGCCGCCCTCGATCAGGTCCTTCCAGGTCAGCTCGGCGAAGCCGCCGCGCGGCGGCGCGTATTGCGACAGCGCCCCGGTCTGGATGGTCTTGATCGTGCGGTAGCCGGGCGCGTCGGCGAAGCCCGGATAGACGTGCAGGCAGCGATTGTAGAAGTAGTTGACGTGCGGCCAGTAGAGCCGCTCGGCCTCCTCGTCCGTCTCGGCGACGCAGATGGTCTGGGCGAAGCCGGCGCGATAGGGGCTCTTGTCCGGCGCGCCCCGCTCCTCGACGCGGCTGCCAATAGCCGTCCATCAGCGCCTTGGCGCGGATGTAGCCGGTGAAGCTGAGGTAGGAATACGAGTAGGTGTTGTCGATGCAGAAGTCGTAGGTCTCGACCGAGCCGCCGCCGGGGATGTGCATCGGCGGGTGCGGCTGCTGGATCGGCCGCGGCCAGATGTTGACGTGGCGCAGCTTGTTGTAGCGGCCGTTGAAGGCGAACGGCTCGCGCGTCGTCCAGGCCTTGATGATCAGGTCGTGCGCTTCGGCGTACTTCTCGCGGGTCAGCGACGGGATCTGGCCGTAGCAGTAGTTGGTGTCCATCGAAGTGCCGACCGGAAAGCCGGCCACGAGCCGCCCGCCCGAGATGCAGTCGAGCATGGCGAACTCTTCGGCCACGCGCACCGGCGGATTGTAGAGGGCGATGGAGTTGCCGAGCACGACCAGGGCTGTGTCCTTGGTGCGGCGCGCCAGCCCCGCGGCGATGATGTTCGGCGACGGCATGATGCCGTAGCCGTTCTGGTGGTGCTCGTTGACGCCGATGCCGTCGAACCCGACCGTGCCGGCGTATTCCAGCAGGTCCATGTAGGTGTTGTAGACCTCGTGGCTCTTCACCGGGTCGAACAGCTTCTGGTCGATGTCGACCCAGACCGACCGGTTCTTCTCGCGGAAGTCGTCCGGCAGGTAGGGCCAGGGCATCAGGTTGAACCAGGTGAACTTCATCTCAGGTCCTCCGGCGCGCGGTCGCGCGGTTCCTTATCGGCGTTCAGCTTGAACCCTAAGCCGGGAGGGCGCGCGAACGCAATGCACCTCGGCGCGCTTCGAACCGAGACGCCGAGCGAGACGACCCGGCGCATTTCCGCTACGCATCAACCGCGGGGGAAGTTCACAAGTCGATGCCGGCGTCGTTTCAGTCGAAGTACGGCCCCTGGGCGATCGTGGCCGGGGCTTCGGAGGGCCTGGGAGCGGCGTTCGCCGAGGCGATCGCCGCCCGCGGCCTGAACCTCATCCTTCTGGCGCGCCGCGCGGACAAGCTCGACGGGGTCGCCGAACGCCTGCGCGCCAGCGCCGGCGTCGAGGTGCGCGCCGAAGTCTGCGATCTGGCGCGGCCCGACCTCGCCGCCGCGCTCGCGGCCCTGACCGCCAGCGTCGAAGTCGGGCTCGGCGTCTACAATGCGGCCTTCGCGCCGGTCGGCGCGCTGGTCGAGCGGCCGCTCGAGGATCTGACCCGGGTCGTCGACGTCAGCGTGCGCGGGCCCCTCGTCTTCGCCCGCACGCTGACCCCGGCCTTGGTCGCGCGCGGTCGCGGCGGCCTTGTGCTGATGTCTTCGCTGGCCGGCTGCCAGGGCAGTCCGCGCATCGCGGCTTACGCGGGGGCCAAGGCCTTCAACATCGTGTTCGGCGAAAGCCTGTGGGGCGAGCTTCGCCCGCAGGGCGTCGACGTCGTGGTCTCTGCCGCCGGCGCCGTCCGCACCCCCGGCTATGCCGCCGCCGCGACCGGCGATGCACCGGGAACGCTGGATGCGCGCGTCGTAGCCGAACGGACGCTGGATGCGCTGGGCAGAGGCCCGGTCGTCACGCCGGGCGCCACGAACCGCATCGCCCGCTTCGTCATGGGCCGGCTGCTGCCGCGGCGGATGCAGATCGCCATCATGGCGCGCTCGACGGAGGGGTTGTCCTGAGTTTTGCCGGTTTCCTTGCTCCCCTCGCCGTCTACGCGGTGATCACGGCCCTGCATCTGGCCCTGCCGGGGCGCACGGTCGATGGCTACGTCGTCGATCCGGCGACCGGGCGGCCGTACCGCTATCGACTGAACGGGCTTCTCGTCTTCGCGACGACGATCGCGCTTTGGGCGCTGCTCTGCCGCATGGGCTGGCTGCCCTGGGACTATCTGTGGACCGCGCGCTGGCAAGGCCTGGCCGGCGCATGTGGGCTCGGCCTTCTCTTCACCCTCGGCATGGTCCTGTCGGCCCCGCCGACCGGCAAGGGCCTCTTGGCCGACCTCTTCCTGGGCCGCTTGTGGAACCCGCGCTGGCACGGCGGGCGCATCGACGCGAAGATGTGGCTCTACATGGTCGGCGCGACCATGCTGGGGCTGAACCTCTATTCCTTCGCCGCCCACCACCTCATGGCGTTCGCCAAAGACCCCTCGCCGGGCGTGGTGCTCTATGTGGCGCTCTTCTCGTTCTTCCTGTGCGAGTACCTCTTCTTCGAGCGGGTGCACCTCTACACCTACGACCTGTTCGCCGAGCGGGTCGGGTTCAAGCTGGGCTGGGGGTGCCTGGTCTTCTATCCCTACTTCTACGCCGTCGGCCTCTGGTCGACCGCGGATCTGCCCAACCCGCACACGCCGTCCGCGATTTTGATCGGCGCGGCGATCCTGTTCTTCATCGGCTGGTCGCTGGCGCGCGGCGCGAACATGCAGAAGTACGTCTTCAAGCGCGATCCGGACGCGAAGTTCCTAGGCCTGATCGCGCCCGAGGCGCTGGTCGAAGGCGACAACCGCCTGCTGGTCAGCGGTTTCTGGGGCGCCGCGCGGCACGTGAACTACTTGGGCGAGGTCCTGATGGCGACGGGGCTCGCGCTCTCGCTCGGCTACCCCGAGCGCATCGGTCCCTGGCTCTACCCGCTGTTCTACGTGGCGCTCCTCATCCCCCGCCAGATGGACGACGACCGCCGCTGCGCCGCCAAGTACGGCCCGCTCTGGCGCGCCTACGTCGCCCGCGTCCCTTACCGCATCGTGCCCGGGGTGTTCTAACTGAGCCGTGGGCTGCGGGAGCGGAGGCCAGCGATGACAAAGGAGCAGCGGATCGTAGGCGTGGGCGCGGCCAGCGGCGTTGCGGGCATGGTCGTCGCCGTTGCAGCGATTTACCAACTCTGGCCGATCGACCGGGCCCTCGTCGATCCCGCGCATCGCCTCGCCTACGCGCTGCAGCTGGACGCCTTCGCGGCCCTGCCGCTCCTCGTCGCGGTGATTGTGGTCGGCAACAACAGGTTTCTGACCGAGGCCATCGATCCGACGCTGCACAAGGAGACGCCAGCGACCGAGATCAACGGGCGGGTCGCCGACAACACGCTGCAGCAGTTCGTCCTGTTCCTGATCGGCACGCTAGCGCTCAGCGTCAGTCTGACCGCGCCGCAGATGCGCGCCATCCCGGCGGCCGTAATCGTGTTCGTGGTTGCGCGGACGGCCTTCTGGGTCGGATATCGGATCCACCCGCTCTATCGCGCCTTGGGCATGGCCGCGACCGGCTACCTCAACGTCGGCCTGATCGCCTTCGCGCTGTGGCGACTCGTTTTGTAACCGCGGACCTCAGCGTTGTGCGGAGAGGACCGCTTGAATGAAGTCGGCCTTGGCCTCTGTGTAGGCCTCGCGGTCGTCGCGAAAGTCTGCGGCAAGCTTGAGTTTGAGGTCGCGGTAGGCCGCGCGCATGGCGGCGTCGGCGCGCAAGGCGCCGCGGAAGGCGAGCCGCTCGCACCAGAGCGGACTCTCGAACGGGACCAGGTGCAGGTGGTGCGTCCGCACCTGGTCGCTGGGCTTGCAGAACCAGTGCATCACATCGCCCCTGTAGTCGAACCAGCAGTAGCTGAGGGCTTTGAGGGCCTCGATCGCCGGGCGCGAGGAGTTCAGGTCCCGCACGCCCGCCATGATGTCGATCACCGGCTTGGCCGGCAGGCCCGGGACGGCGGTCGAGCCGATGTGCTCGATCGGTCCCGCGGCCCAGGGCGCCAGCACCGGGGTCAGCAGGTCGCGCTCGGCTTCGAACATCGCGGGCCAGGCCGGATCGTAGGGCGCGATGACGACGGGCGGCTGGCCGTGCATCCGCTAGCCCTTGCCGAGCCCGAGCCACAGGAGGACCGGCACCACGACCGCGACCATGGCCTCGCCGGCGATGAGGCCAGACGCGAGCGGGATCAGGTAGCGCTTGGCCGTCGTCGGATCGCGCGCCTGCCAGATGGCGCCCGCCACGCCGCCGATGAACAACGACAGCACCGAGGCGAATGGCAACAGGATGCCCAGGCCCAGCCCTGTCGGCGACGGCGTCCAACGCCGCAAGCGCGGCCGCTGTTCGCAGATGGCGAAGACGACGCCCAGCAGCGCGGCTATGGCCGCCGCGATCAGCGCCGAGTGCGAGATCTTGTCGAAGCCGCCGCTGAGCAGCTCGGCGAGCGCCGCCGTCCGCCGCGAGCCCGGGGCGGCCAGGCGGGCATGCTCGCCGACGATGCCGTAGGTCTTGACCAGCGCCGGGTAGGTGATGGCCAGCGCCGCGGCGCCGATCGGCGCGCCCATCAGCTGAGCGATGGTCATGGAGCGTGGAGTCGACCCGATGAGATGGCCGGCCTTGTAATCCTGCATCAGGCCTTCCGAGGTCACCGCGATCGTGCCGGTCGTGCCGTTGCCCATGACGTTGGCGAGCACATTGCCCGGCGCGAGCAGGGCGAACAGGCCCTGCATCAGATTGGAGAGCGGTCCGATCGGACCCCAGTTGGTCTCGCCCAGCGCGCGCAGGCCGACCAGCATCAGCGGGATGGAGAGCAGGATGGCGACGGCGCTCATCCACACCGGCAGGCCGAAAAAGACCCGTTGGATCACGCAAAGCGCCACCGCCAGCACCGCGGCGCCGACGCCGACCCAGAGAAGGGGAAATTCCTCCGCCCCGCCGCGCGGATCGGCTAGCCCGCGGAAGGCCTCGATCAGCATGCGCCAGCGCAGGAAGAGCGCCGCCAGGCCGCCGGCCATCATCATCGCCACGCCCGGCCACATCACCCAGTAGAGCACCAGGCTGCGCGTGGGATGGTCCGGCAGCACGCCGTGGGTGATCAGGAGCCAGGGCGCGACGATCCAGCCGAGGATGCAGCCGGCCAGCATCCAGGTGTTGATGCGCAAACCGACGAGCATGCCGGAGCCCAGGCTGAGCAGGCTATAGGCGGCGCCGACGCCCATGGCCGAGAGCCCGAACGCCGCGCCGGCCGCGCCCAGCGTGAGCGCGCCGGGCGTCCAGGCCTCGGGGACCAGGTCGAAGATGCGGGCGTCGTCGCGGAACAACATGACGAGGCCGGAGGCGAGCATTCCGGCGCCCAGCACCATGGCGGCGCGGCGCGCGAACATGCGGCCGGCCTCGCTTTGCGCTTCGGCGCCGTGGCTGGGGTCGAGCACGATCAGCGTCTCGGCCGCCGCCATGCCGTCCGGAAAGGCGAGCTTCTCGTCGACGACGAAGTGCCGGCGCATGGGCGCGGCGAGCAGCACGCCGAGCAGCGAGGCGGTGGTCAGCCAGACGAAGACCTGGACCGGCGTGGGGTCTAGGGTGAAGTGCACCACCTTCGACGAGCGCAGCATGTCGAACGCCGCCAGCACCCCGCACATGAAGGCGGTCTGCGCCGCCGAGGTGCCGGCGGTCTGGACGATGTTGTTCCGCCAGCGGTCGTAGCTCTTGCGCGCGATGAGGCTGAGCAGAATGAAGCCGAAGAAGGCCGAGACGATCGAGACGTTCGGCCCGAAGCCCAGCTTGAGCACCATGTAGGGGTAGGCGCAGCCCATGACCGCGGCGACCAGCGCGCCGGCCACCAGCGCCTGCCAGGTGAGCTCGTTGCCGTGCAGCGCCGCTGCCGCGAGCGCAGCCGCGTCGAGGTCCTCGGACACCGCCTCGGCCATTCAAGCTCTCCCCGCCGCGAGGGGACCTAACCAGAGCTAATCGGTCCCGTCATCCCCCGCCGGAGCGGAGCGGAGTGCGGGGGACCCATTTGACGGCCCCCTGCTTGCAAGAGTATTGATGGCTGAGTGATTCGGATCGCTTGCGCCCATATGTGCGGTTTCGGCGTCGCTGATGGACCGCTGCCGAGCTGGTCTGCGCGACGCGCGTTCCAGCAATGACGCGGCATTGCCGCCGTTGCGAGTCACCGGAGTGTCGCGCGTTTGTGATCGATCGATCACACCATCTTTCCTCATGCAAGTTCCTTCCATCGCCCGGTGGTGCTCGGAGATAGGGTTGCGGCGGCTGGGGGCAGCCGAGCTCGAACAGTCAGCTTCTTGGTTCGATCGTCGAGGCCGTTGATCATCCGTCCGACCACGAACAGATGCGGCGTGCCTGTGCGCGGAGACGGCCACGGAGCGGCGCGCGCAGCGACGCGACCGCCCTGGCGGCGCCGCAGGCGTCCTTGCAGGGTGTCCGCGCCCGGCATCGACGCTGTGTGGGTCGGGGAGAGTGTCGTCATCACGCGGCCTCCGCAAAGGCGTCGGCGCCAGCCTGGTGTGGCGTACCGTGCCGGCATCGGATCGTAGCGCTCGCCGCTGATCATGAGCTTCCAGGCGATTCGCGCGGTCTTGTTGGCGAGCGCCACGGCGGCAAGCTTGGGCGGCTTTCGCTGCGATGATTGCGAGCCAGCCAGGGCGAAGGTTTTGAGCGTCCGCGCCGGACCTGTTGGATCAGAGCGGTTGCACCAACGACCAATGTTGCTGCGTAAGCGCCTCGTCACCGGCACGGGTGATGGCGCCCATCTCGGACCTTGCCGGCAGTGGAGTGATCCTTGGGCGTCAATCCGATCCAGGCTGCGAAGTCGCGACCCGAGCGGAAGGCACTGGGTTGGGGGGTCTTCATCACCAGCAGACACGGCCCCGATCGGTCCGATCGTCGGCACCCGCCACGAGCCTGCGGCTGAGTTCGTTGCCGCGATGCCACGCCATCAACCGCGCGTCGATCTTCTCGACCTGCTTCTCGAGCCGCTGCCAGTTCCTGGCCGTGCACGGCAAACAGGGCCTTCGCAAGCGCGGGCACTGTCTCATCGGCCGCAATGCGCAAGAGCAGCGGCTCGATCTTGTCGAGCCCCTTGGCGGCAATCAGCCCGAACTCTGCAGCATGGCCGCGGATCGCGTTGGTCAGCCTGCGTGCGGCGGCGGATCAAACCATCGCGCGTGCCCACCAGCATCTGGGCTGCCTGCTGCTCGGCACTCTTCACCGGCACCAGCCGCTTCTGAAGCTTCGGCCGGCTCATCGCCTCGCAGATCGCTTCGGCATCGGCCGCATCGTTCTTGCCGCGATCCACGTAACGCTTCGCATATTGCGGCGGTATCAATCGACCTCATGCCCGAGCCGCCTCAGCTCGCGCGCCCAATGGTGTGCTGCTCCGCAGGCCTCGATGCCGACCTTCGTCGGTCCGAGCCTTTCGAAGAACTTCAACACATCCTTGCGCCGAAGCCTCTTGCGCAACACAGGCTGCTCGCGCTCATCCACCCCGTGCAGCTGAAAAACACTCTTGGACGTGTCCATGCCAATTCGGATAATCTTGTCCACGGACGGCTCCCTTGTTTGAGATCTCAACAACCTCACTCTGGCACATTCGATGCCGTCGGGGGCCGTCCACCCCATCATGAACACTGACCGAGCACGGTGATCATGGGTGGCCCGAACAAGTCCGGCCATGACGGGTCCGGGAGGGAGGCTGTGCTTGACCGCCGCTAGGTCAGGCTGAAAGCGTCCTGGGGTTACCAAGGGAGAACGGCCATGGCCGACCACGACATCATCGTCTACGGCGCGACCGGCTACACCGGCCGGCTGGTCGCCGAGCACATGCTGAAGGCCTATGGCGCCGCGGGCGACCTGTCGTGGGCGATGGCCGGCAGGAGCGGGGCGAAACTCGCCGAGGTGCGCGGGCTGATCGGCGCGCCGGACGCATTGCCGCTTGTGGTGGCCGACGCCGCTGACCCCGCCTCGCTGGCCGCGATGGCGCACGCGGCCAAGGCGATCATCACCACCGTCGGCCCCTATCAGCTCTATGGCGACGGACTGGTCGCCGCCTGCGCGGACGCCGGAACCGACTACGTCGACCTGACCGGCGAGTCGCACTGGATCGCCGCCATGATCGCGGCGAACGAGGCCAAGGCGAAGGCGTCGGGGGCGCGCATCGTCTTCTCCTGCGGCTTCGACTCGATCCCCTTCGACCTCGGTGTTTTCTTCCTCGAGGAGGAGGCGAAGCAAGCGTTTCGGCGGGCCGGTCGCGCGGGTGCGCGGGCGGGTGCGCGGCCTCAAGGGCGGGCTCTCCGGCGGCACGCTGGCCAGCGGCATGGCGACCATGGCCGCTGTGCAGAAGGACGCATCTCTGGGCGCGGTGATGGCCGACCCGTTCGCGCTGACCCCGGGGTTCAAGGGGCCGACGCAGCCCGACGGCGAGACCGCCTACGAGGACAAGGTCACCGGCTCGTGGGTCGGCGCCGTTCATGATGGCCGGCATCAACACCAAGGCGGTGCACCGCTCGAACTTCCTGCTCGGCCATCCCTGGGGGACCGACTTCCAGTACGACGAGATGCTGATGGTCGACGGGCCTCCGGCCGGCGGACCGCCGCCGACCGGCTTCAACTTCGGCGCTGGTCCGATGCCGCAGCCGGGCGAGGGGCCGAGCAAGGACGAGCGCGAGGCCGGCAACTACGACATCCTCTTCGTCGGCGAGACGAAGGACGGGCGGACCATCCGCTGCTCCGTCAAGGGCGACATGGACCCCGGCTACGGCTCGACCTCGAAGATCCTGGCCGAGAGCGCCGTCTGCCTGGTGCGCGATGTGCCGCGGTCAATCACGCCGGGCGGCTGCTGGACCAGCGCCTCGGCGATGGGCGAGCCCTTGGTCGCCAGGCTGCAGAGAACCGCCGGACTGACGTTCGCGGTCGAAGGCTGAGCCCCTCCTCCCCACCCCCCAACCCGGCCTTGATCTGCATCAAAGCCAGGCAGTGGTCTGCGCCATGCCCACCCGATCTCAACGGGAGGGGCGGGATGGCGATTTAATCCACCACGACCGACGACGGCTGGCCCACCGAGGGCGCGATCTACCTGTTTGTCTGCGTGTTCGGGGCGCTGCTGTTCCGCCGCGACGGCGGCGTCCAAGGACCCGCTCTTCCAGTTCCAGGGCTACATCTTCACCGCCGCCTTCGTGGTCGGCGGCTTTGCGCTGCTGATGGGCTTGAGCGACGGGCGGTTCAAACCCAATCCCGACCAGTATTTGGACGGCGTGATCAAGGCCGGCGTCATCGCCTCCATGTTCTGGGCCGCGGCCGGTATGATGGTGGGCGTGATCCTCGCCGTGCAGCTTTCCTTCCCGCATCTTCTTCTATTTCCCCGACTTCGGCTTCCTGAACTTCGGCCGCCTGCGGCCGCTGCATACCTCGGCGGTGATCTTCGCCTTCGGCGGCAATGTCTGATCGGGACCTCGTTCTATGTCGTGCAGCGCACCTGCCGGGCGCGGCTGTTCGGCGGCGAGGCGCCGCCCTGGTTCGTCTTCTGGGGCTACCAGCTCTTCATCGTCATGGCGGCCTCGGCTACCTGCTGGGCATCACCCAGAGCCACGAATACGCCGAGCCGGAATGGTATCTGCGACATCTGGCTCACCGATCGTCTGGGTCACCTACCTGCTGGTCTTCCTCGGCACGCTCTGGAAGCGCAAGGAACCGCACATCTATGTCGCCAACTGGTTCTACCTGGCCTTCATCGTGACCATCGCCATGCTGCACATCGTCAACAACCTCGCGCTGCCGGTGATCGCGCTGCAATCGGCGCAAGAGCTATTCGGTCTACTCCGGCGTGCAGGACGCGCTGACCCAGTGGTGGTACGGCCACAACGCGGTCGGCTTCTTCCTGACCGCCGGCTTCCTCGGGATGATGTACTACTTCGTCCCCAAGCGGGCCGAGCGGCCGATCTATTCCTACCGGCTGTCGATCGTCCACTTCTGGGCGCTGATCTTCATCTACATCTGGGCCGGCCCGCACCACCTGCACTACACCGCGCTGCCGCGACTGGGCGCAGACCCTGGGCATGACCTTCTCGATCATGCTGTGGATGCCGTCCTGGGGCGGCATGATCAACGGCCTGATGACCCTGTCGGGCGCCTGGGACAAGCTGCGCACCGATCCGGTGATGCGCTTCCTGGTCGTGTCGCTGGCCTTCTACGGCATGTCGACCTTCGAAGGGCCGATGATGTCGATCAAGGCGGTCAACTCGCTGTCGCACTACACCGACTGGACCATCGGCCACGTCCATTCCGGCGCGCTGGGCTGGGTCGGCTTCATCACCTTCGGCGCGCTGTACTGCCTGGTGCCGTGGCTGTGGAGGCAGGAGCGGCTGTATTCCGACACGCCTGGTGGAGTGGCACTTCTGGATCGCGACCATCGGCATCCTGCTCTACATCACCTCGATGTGGGTCGCCGGCATCATGCAGGGCCTGATGTGGCGGGCCTACGACGCCTCAGGGCTTCCTCGCAGTACTCGCTTCGTCGAGACCGTCGAGGCGATGCATCCTCTACTACGTGATCCGCGCTACTCGGCGGCGTGCATGTTCCTCATCGGCGCGCTGATCATGGTCTACAACCTCTGGCGCACGATCCGTCGCCGCACGCTCCGGACGATCGCCGCGCCGAGCCCGCGTCCGCGGCCGCTGCCCGCCTGGCGGCGAGCGAGCCTGAGCCGATGCGCGTCATCCTGGTCAAGCACGGCAAGCTCGAGCGCAACTCGATCCTCCTGCTGATCGGCATCCTCATCGTGGTCGCCATCGGCGGCCTGGTCGAGATCGTCCCGCTGTTCTAGCTGCAGAACACGATCGAGAAGGTGGACGGCGTGCGTCCCTATACGCCGCTCGAGCTGGCGGGCCGCGACATCTACATCCGCGAAGGCTGCTACCTGTGCCACTAGCCAGATGATCCGGTCCGTTCCAGTGACGAGGTCGAGCGCTACGGCCATTACAGCCTGGCGGCCGAGAGCATGTACGACCATCCGTTCCAGTGGGGCTCCGAAGCGCACAGGGCCCGGATCTGGCGCGCGTCGGCGGCAAGTATTCCGACGACTGGCATCGCGACCACCTGGTCAACCCGCGCGTCGGTGGTGCCGGAATCGATCATGCCGCCCTACGCGTTCCTGGCAGAGCACCGACCTCGACTATCGCGACATCGCCGATAAGCTGCAGGCCATGCGGGCCGTCGGCGTGCCCTATACCGACGACGATGATCGCCAACGCCAAGGCCGATCTCGGGCCCAGGTCGATCCCGACGCCGACGCGTCGAAGGTGCTGAAGCGCGCTACGGCCGAAGGTCGTCAACGCGCGACTTCGGCGGCGATCCGGACCGGATCACCGAGATGGACGCCCTGATCGCCTATCTGCAGATGCTCGGCACGCTGGTGGATTTCTCGACCTACCACGCCGACGGCCCGAACAATCAGCGGTGATGGCCATGACCTACGAAACCGTGGCTCGAGTTCGCGCAGCAGGGGGCGCCGTCTATTTCGTCCTGATGTTCGTCGGCGTTGTCGCCTACGCCTTCTGGCCGAAGAACAAGGACAAGTTCGAGAAGGCCGCCCGCGCTGCCGCTCGAAGATGACGGACTGCCATGAGCCGAGCAAGCGAAGATCGACGACCACACCGGCACCGAGACCACCGGCCACGAGTGGGACGGCATCAAGGAGCTCAACACGCCGCTGCCGCGCTGGTGGCTGTGGATCTTCTTCGGCTCCATCGTCTGGGCGATCGGTCTATTGGATCCTGATGCCGGCCTGGCCGGGCATGCACGGCTACACGCCACGGCCTGCTGCACCACTCGCCGCGCGCGCAGGTCGCAAGGACCTGCGCGGCGCTGGCGGCGCAGCGCAGGCGCAGGCCGGCGCAGCTGACCGCCGCGTCGCTCGAGCAGATCGAGACCGATCCCGGCACTGCAGGCCTTTGCGCTGGCCGACGGCCAGTCGGTCTTCGGCGACAATTGCGCGCCCTGCCACGGCGCCGGGCGGCACCGGCGGCCAGGGCTATCCCAACCTGCGCGACGATGTCTGGCTGTGGGGCGGCAAGCTCGACGACATCCAGCAGCACCATCACCGACGGCGTGCGCTCGCGGCGATCCCGATACGCGCGCAGTCGCAGATGCCGTCGCTTCGGCCGCGACGCAGATCCTGCAAGCCCGACCAGATCGACGACCTGACCGAATATGTGCGTGTCGCTGTCGCACCGCCCGGCCGATGCGGCCGCGGTCGCCGCGCGCGGCGCCAAGCTCTTCGCAGGCCAACTGCGCCGCCTGCCACGGCGCCGAAGGGCCAGGGCAACCAGACGGTCGGCGCGCCGAACCTGACCGACAATGATCTGGCTCTACGGCGCCGACCGCGGCCTCGATCCACGACCAGATCTGGAACGGGCACGGCGGCGTGATGCCGGCCTGGGGCCAGCGCCTCGACCCGGCACCATCAAGACGCTGGCCGTCTATGTCCACGTCGCTGCGGCGGCGGCGAGTGAGCCGGCGCGGCGCATGCCGATGACCGTCGTCATCGATCGGAGCCACGCGCAGCATGCCCGTCGCGGCGAGGCGCGGCGCCGGTCTCGGCGCCGCGGCGGCGCGCGAGAAGGCCAGCGCGAGCGTCGGCCTCTACAAGCCGCGCGCGCCGATCTATCCGAAGCTCGCGCACGGCACGTGGCGCACGATCAAATGGATCGTGCTGGTCGTCGACCCTCGGCGATCTACTACCTCGCGCCGTGGATGCGCTGGGACCGCGGCCCGCGGCGCGCCCGCAGCAGGCGGTGCTGGTCGACTTCGCCGGCCGGCGTTTCTACTTCTTCTTCATCGAGATCTGGCCGCAGGAGGTCTACTACCTCACCGGCCTGCTGATCCTTGCGGCGCCTCGCGCTGTTCCTCGTCACCGCGCTGTTCGGGCGGCTGTGGTGCGGCTATACCTGCCCGCAGACGGTCTGGACCGACCTCTTCATCGCGCGTCGAGCGGCTGTTCGAAGGCGACCGCAACGCGCGCATGCGGCTCGACGCCGCGCCCTGGTCGCTTCGACAAGGCTCTGGCGCAAGGGTCGGCAAGCACGCGATCTGGCTCGCCGATCGCCGTGGCCACCGGCGGCGCCTGGGTCTTCTATTTCGACGACGCGCCGACGCTCTGGCGGCGAGTTCTGGACCGGCGACGGCGCCGATCGCCGCCTATGTCTTCATCGGGCATCTTCACCTTCACCACCTACGTCGCTGGCCGGGCTCATGCGCGAGCAGGTCTGCACCTACATGTGCCCCTGGCCGCGCATCCAGGGCGCGATGCTCGACGAGCACTCGCTGCAGGTCACCTATCGCGCCGACCGCGGCGAGCCGCGCGGCCCGCACAAGAAGGGCGAGAGCTGGGACGGCGCGCGGCGACTGCATCGACTGCAACGCAGTGCGTCGCCGTCTGCCCGACCGGCATCGACATCCGCGACGGCGCCCAGCTCGAATGCATCAACTGCGGCCTCTGCATCGACGCCTGCGACGAGATCATGGACCAGGTCGGCCGGCCCGCGCGGCCTGATCGCCTACGACACCGACGCGGCGATCGCCGACGCGCGTGGCCGGCACGCCAGCCGGTCTACAAGCTCGTCCGCGCCGCGCACCGTCTTCTACGGCGCCGCGCTGACCGTCGTCTCCGGCCCTGATGCTCTGGGGCCTGGCCACGCGCAGCCCGGTCGATCTTCGAGGTGCTGCGCGACCGCAACCCGACCTTCGTGCGCCTGCACGACGGCGCGATCCGCAACGGCTTCACGCTGAAGATCGACAACCGCAGCTTCGAGCCGCGCGACCTTCACGGTCGCCGTCTCCGGCGTGCCCAACGCCATCCTCAAGACGCCGGGCGCCGCGCCGACCAGCGGCACCGATCGCGATCAACGTCGAGCCCGAACCAGGTGCGCGGCGGTGCGCCTGTTCGTCACCGAGCCGCCCGGAACGTGAACCGGCGCAGCCTGCCGGTCGACCTTCAAGCTTCAGCCAGGGGTCGCGGAGCTGGACCGTCGCCTCGAGTTCCTGACCGGCAGACGCGGTGGTCGCAATGACCACAGCCAGCGACCGACCCGCCGCTTCCGAGCTGAACGGCTGGCACGTGCTGGCCGGCTTCGTCGTCTTCTTCGGCGTCACCATCGCCGTCGACACGGTCATGATCGTCGACGCCTACCGCACCTATCCCGGCGAGGCGGCCGCCTCGCCCTACGAGGAGGGCCTGGCGTTCGACAGCGACGATCGCCCAGCAGGCCCAGCAACAGGCGCTGGGCTGGCGCATGACCGCCGTCCTGTCGCGAAGCCGGCGCGCTCGCCGTCACGGTGACCGATCGCCGATGGACGCCCGGTGACGCGGGCTCGACGCTCGACCGGCAGCCTCGAGCGTCCGGCCACCGACCGATGGCCGGCGCGACGCTCGCCTTCCGCGAGACGGCGCCCGGCGTCTACCAGGCGCCGGCCGCCGGCTTGAGCGGGCGCCTGGGACCTCAGCCTGCGCGCCGAGGACGGCCAGCGGCCGCCGCTTCGACGCCGACGCGCCGGCTGGTCGCTATGAGCGAGCGCGGTCGCCGACTTCTCGCGGCTTCCTCGCCCATGACCGCGAGGGCCGGGACGGCTGGAGCTCCTGGTGCGCGGCGCGAAGTGCGCGACCTGCCTCGCCAAGGTCGAGACCGCCGCCAGCGCCGCGCCCGGGCGTGGAGCAGGCGAGGCTCAACCTGACCACCGGCAAGCTCTCGGTGACCTTCAAAGGCGCGGCGCGGCGATCCCGCCGCGGTCATCGCGGCGGTCGACGAGGCCGGCTATCCGGCGGCCTGTTCGATCCCTCCACCGCGCGGGCGGCGGAAGACGCCGAGGGACGCCGCCTTACGCTGGCGCTCGGCGTCGCCGGCTTCGGCGCCGGCAACGTGATGATGTTCTCGGTGCCGATCTGGGCCGGCCTGTTCGGCCAGGAGCTCGACGGCTGCGACGCGGTCGATCCTGTACTGGCTCTCGGCGCATCGTCGCCACGCCCTGCGCGCTCTATGCCGGCCGCATCTTCTTCCAGTCGCGCCTGGCGCTCGCTGCGGCGCGGCAAGGCCAACATGGACGTGCCGATCTCCATCGGCGTGCTGCTCACCCTCATCGTCAGCTTCTCCGAGACGCATCCAGGGCGGCCGGCACGCCTATTTCGACGCCGCCGTCACGCCTGGTCTTCCTGCTGCTGATCGGCCGCTGGCTCGACCATCAGCTGCGCGCCAAAGCCGCCGGCGCGGCGCGCGACCTGCTGGCGCTGCAGGCGCCGGCCGCCCGCCGGCTCGACGCGCGCGGCGCTCGAGCACGTGCGCGCCGGTCGGCGCAGGTCGCCGTCGGCGACCGCATCGCCGTCGCGCCCGGCGAGCGCGTGCCGGTCGACGGCCTCGTCGTCGAGGGCGCGTCCAGCCTCGACAACGCCCTGATCACCGGCGAGACCGCGCCCTGGCCGGTCGCGCGCCGGCGCGGTCGTGCATGCCGGGCGCGCTGAACCTCGACGGACGGCTGATCCTGCAGACGCTGCGCCCGCGCCGAGGACTCGGCGCTCGCCGGCATCGCGCGGCTGATGGAAGCCGGCGCGCAGTCGAAGTCCGCCTACGTGCGCCTCGCCGACCGGGCGGCGCCGTCTACGTGCCGGTGGTGCACACCCTCGCGCTCGCCACCTTCGTCGGCGGCTGGGCGATCGGCCTCGGGCCGCGCGAAGCGTTGCTGCGCGCCGCCGCCGTCCTCATCATCACCTGCCCCTGCGCCCTCGGCCTCGCCGTGCCGGCGGTGCAGATCGCGGCCTCCGGCCGCCTGTTCAAGAAGGGCGTGCTGGTCAAGTCGGGCGCCGCGCTCGAGCGCCTGGCCGAGGTCGACACGGTCGTCTTCGACAAGACCGGCGTGCTCACCGAAGGGCGGCCGCAGCCGATCGATCCGCCCGCCGCGGAGCTCGCGGTCGCCGCCGAGCTCGCCCGCGCCTCGCGTCACCCGCTGGCGCAAGCGCTGGCGCGAGCGGCTGGTCCAGGACCTGTTGCACAGGACGCCAAGGAGACGGCCGGTCTGGGAATCGCCGGCCTGGTCGATGGCCGCCCGGCCAGGCTCGGCCGAGCGGCGTTCGTGGGGTCGTACGACGCGCAGGCTCCGGAGACGGAACTCTGGTTCGCCTTCGCCGGCGAGACCCCGATCCGGTTCCGCTTCGCCGATACGCTGCGCGCCGACGCCGCCCGAGCAGTTGCGGCGTTGAGGGCGCGCGGCCTTTCGGTGGAGATCCTATCGGGCGACGTCGCGCCGGCGGTGCGTGCGGCGGCCGCTGGCGCCGGCATCGAGCGGTGGCGCGCCGGCGTCACGCCGTTCGAGAAGTCCGACGCCATCGATGCGCTGAAGGCTGACGGCCGCAAGGTGCTGATGGTGGGGGACGGCCTGAACGACGCCGCCGCGCTCGCCCGCGCCAACGCCTCGATGGCGCCGGGGCGGCCCTGGATGCGAGCCAGAACGCAGCCGACCTGGTGTTCGAGGGCGAAGGCCTGATGGCCGTCGTCGACGCGATCGACGTGGCGAAGGCCGCCCGTCGCCGGGCGCTGGAGAACTTCGGCTTTTCCGCCGCCTACAACGCGCTTGCGGCGCCGGCGGCCATCTTCGGATTGATCAATCCCTTTATCGCCGCGCTCGCGATGTCGGGCTCTTCGCTGGTGGTGACGCTGAACGCGCTGCGCATGAACCTGGCGGCGCGGCGATGACCATCATCCTCGTGCTCGCGCCGATTTCGCTAGGCATCGCCTTGATCGGGCTCGGCGCCTTCTGGTGGTCGGTGCGCAGCGGCCAATACGACGACCCGGCCGGCGACGCCGCCCGCATCCTCAGCGACCGCTACGACGACTCCCCGGACGGCAAGGCGCCATGACCCACGCCGACGCCACCGCCAGAGCGCCCGACCGCGCCGAGCAGCCCTCGGATCTGGCCCAGCCGCCGCCCATAGGTTGCGGCGGCCCTGCTTGACGCCGGAAGCGGCGCCCGCCAATGGTCCCGCACCATGAGCGCACCCGCCCCCCAGCACGACCCCTACACGCGCGTCTCCCACCGGTTCCAACTCGCCGGCAAGCTCGATGGCGCCCGCTCGATCCTCGGCTGGGACGCCCAGACCAACATGCCGCGCGGCGGCGCCTGGGCGAGAGGCGAGCAGATGGCCGCCCTCACCGAAGTCTCGGTCGACCTCATCGGGTCGGAAGCCGCCGGCGCGGAGATCGCCGAAGCCGAGGCGATCGTCGGCGCGCTCGAGCCGGCCGAGCAGGCGGACGTGAAGGAGATGCGCCGTCATTGGGTGCATGCCGCGGCTGCGCCCAAGGACCTGCAGGCGGCCAAGTCGCGCCTCGCAACCAAGCTGCAGTCGATCTGGGCTCGCGCCAAGCCGGAGAACGACTTCAAGGCCTGGGCCGACCCGTTCGCCGAGATGCTCACCATCCTGCGTGAGATCGCCCACGCCAAGGCCGAGGCGCTGGGCACGACCCTCTATGGCGCCATGCTGGACGAGTACGATCCCGGCGTCAGCGAAGCCATGATCGACCCGATCTTCGCCGAGCTGGCCGCGTTTCTGCCGCCCTTGATCGCGGAGGTGCGCGAGCGGCAGGCTGGGTGGCGGTCGCCCATCCCCTTCCCGCCCGTCCCGGTCGACAAGCAGGCGGCGCTCTCCCACCGCCTGGCCCTTGTGGTCGGCCACGATCCCGACCACTTCCGCATCGACCAGGCGCCGCACCCGTTCTCGGTCGCCGCACAGCCCGGGCGATGTCCGCTTCACCACCCGCTACGACGTCGAAAACGTGCCGTTCTCGATCCACGCGACGCTGCACGAGGCGGGGCACTCGATGTACGAGTACAACCTGCCGCGTGCGTTCGCGTTCAAGCCAGCCGGCCAGGCGCGCGGCATGACGGTGCACGAGAGCCAGTCGCTGTCGCTGGAGATGGTCGCCGGCCGCAGCCTGGAGTTCCTCGCCTTCCTCGCACCGTTGATGGCCGAGCACTTCGGCGGCGCCGCCGGCGTCTGGTCGTTCGCCAACGTGCTCAACAACTGGCGCAGGCTCGACAACGACTACATCCGCGTCGAGGCTGACGAGATCTCCTACCCGCTGCACGTCATCCTGCGCTACCGGCTGGAGCAGGCGCTGCTCAAGGGCGACCTCGGCGTGGCCGACATCCCGGCCGCCTGGGACGAGATGTTCACCAGGATGTTCGGCCGCACGCCGCCGGACCTCGCCCACGGCTGCCTGCAGGACATCCATTGGTCGGCGGGCCTGTTCGGCTATTTCCCCAACTACGCCATGGGCTCGATGCTGGCCGCGCAGCTGTTCGAGCGGGCGAGCGCCGACAGCCCGGCGATCCTCGATGGCCTGAGACGCAGGCGACTTCACCCCCTACTTCGCCTGGGTGAAGCCGCACGTGCACGAGCGCGCCAGCCTCGTCGACTTCGCCACGCTGGTCGGCGAAGCCACCGGCGCACCGCTGTCGGCCGACGCCTACAAACGGCACGTCCGCCGCCGCTACCTCGAGGAAGCCGCGCCCTGAAACACCTCTCCCACCAGAGGTGTTGGAGTTGCCGCTAAGCAAAGTCCTTAGCGCCCCCGCCGCCGTGCTATCTAATCGCCTCGCCTGCAGCGTACGACAGTGAAGCGTTTTTTCGAGGGGACGACCCCTTACTTCTGTTTCTTCTTCTTCTTCTTCTAATAGTCCCCTTTCAGGAACCTTCCGTCGGCGCCGCAGCATCGCGGAGCTGGCGGCCACAAGCCCCCGCTCCCCAGCTCCGCCCCGGCGCTCTCGCCGGCGGCGGGGCTGGCGCGTGGGCCAACACCTCTCCCGAAGTTTCAGCCCTCCCAGAAAGCCCTCAGCGCCGCCGCGCCAGCTTTGCCTTGGGCGTAGCCGGCCCTGGCGGCGCCTGGGCGGCGGCGGGCGTCCATCATGTTGGCGCCGAAAGACGCGATCGACGCCTCGTCCGGATAGATCACCTCGACCTTGGCGCCGGCGTCGGTCAGCACCTTGATCTCGCCGTCCAGGCGCTCCTTGGCGCGCTCGGCGAGCGGTCCGGTCGCGCCGGCGCGGATGGAGATGACGACCACCCGCTCGTAGCCGACCGCCTTGTCCGCGCAGGTTCCGGAGCGCATGCCGCCGTCGATGTAGCGCCGGCCGTTGATGGTGATCGGCGGATAGACGCCGGGAACGCTGCAGCTGGAGGCGACCGCGCGCTTGATGCCGACCTTGCTCTCCTTGGTCCACAGGTGGAACGAGCCGTCGAGCGCGTCGACCGCGGTGCAGGCGTAGCCCTTCTTGGGCCAGGCGTCGTCCGGGAGCTCGCTGAGCGCGCGGCCGAAGCTGCGAATGAAGGCGTCCTCACTCATCGTCTCGGCCTTGAGCGCATAGGCGCCGATGTCGGCGCGCACCGCTTCGGCCGATTTTCCCGCGGCCTGAGCGTCCGCCATCATCTGCATCAACGGCGACGTGGTCGGCGCGCCGCCGGTTTGCGGCCGGGGATCCTGCGCGCCCGAGGGCAGCGGCGGTGGCGCCGCCTCGTCCATGGCCAGAAACGGCGCGGCGAGCGCTTCGGGCGAGGCCCCCATGGCCAGCCGCGCGCCCACGAACGAGCCGGCCGAGGTGCCGATGATGAAGTCCGCCTGGCTGAGGTCGATCCCGCCGGCGGCGAACCCGCCGATCAGCCCGGACTCCCAGGCGATACCCACCGGACCGCCGCCGCTCAGAACCAGCGCGCGCGTTGCCATGACGTCTCTCCCTGCCTGTCTCTGTGCTCGTCAGATCTGCTTGTCGCGGCCGGCCCAGTAAGGCGCGCGCACCTGGCGGCGCTGGACCTTTCCCGCCTCCGAGCGGGGGACCTCGTCGACGAAATCGATGCTGCGCGGCATCTTGTAGCCAGCGAGGTGCGGGCGGATGAAGTCGAGCAGCTCCCTGGCCAGCTCGGGCGACGGCGCGTGGCCAGGGTGGAGAGCGATGACCGCCTTCACCTCTTCGCCCCATTCGTCGTTCGGCACGCCGACCGTACAGACGTCCTTGACGGCCGGATGCTTGATGAGCTCGTTATCGATCTCTTGCGGATAGATGTTGACCCCGCCGGAGATGATGCATTCGGCCGTGCGCCCGGTGAGGAAGAGGTACCCGTCCTCGTCGACGTAGCCCATGTCGCCGACCGTGAAGTGCTCCCCGCCGGGCAGCTCGGCCGCCTTCGTCTTTTCCTTGTCGTTGTAGTACTCGAAGCGAGCGATCGGGCTGTGCGGGAAATAGATCACCCCCACCTCGCCCGGCCTCACGTCGGCGCCATGATCATCGACGATGCGGGTGCCTGAGCCCGGCATCAGCTTGCCGACGCTGCCGGGCTTTTTCAGCCACTCGTGCGAGTTGATCATGAAGTTCCCGCCGCCCTCGCTAGCCGCGTAGTACTCGTAGAGGATCGGGCCGACCCACTCGATCATCGCCCGCTTGACCTCGGGCGGCGTGGGCGCCGCGCCGTGCAGGATATGGCGCAGGCTGGAGATGTCGTACTTGTCGCGCACCGCCTTCGGCAGCGCCAGGATGCGCTGGAACATGGTCGAGACCATGTGGGTGTGGGTGACGCGGTATTTCTCGACGGTGGCGAGGAAGCCCTCCGGATCGAACCGCTCCATGAGCACGATCGTGATGCCCGAGTTCAGCGGCTGGGCGATGTCGAACGCGAGCGGCGCGGCGTGGTAGGCCGGCCCGCAGCACATGTTCACGTCCTCGTGGAACCGGTAGCCCTTGGGCGAGCCCTCGCCCCACGACGGCGGCATGGCCATGGTGCGGGCGCGGTAGACGCCCTTCGGCCGGCCGGTCGTGCCGGACGTGTACATCATCGTGTTGCCATGCACCGGATTGGCCGGATCGGCGGCGCTCTCGGCGGCCAGCGCCTGCTCGTAGCTCTCGAACCCGTCGATCGGGCCGCCGATCGCGAGCTTGCATTGCAGGGTGTCATTGAGCGAGGCCGTTGCGGCGGCGGCGAAGTCTGCGTCGGCGATCAACGCCTTGGCCCGGCAGTCGGCGACGATGTAGGCGACCTCGGGCGGACTCAGATGCCAGTTGATCGGAGTGAGGCGCAGGCCCGAGCGCCAGGCGGCGGCCAGAGCCTCGATGAACTCGGGCTTGTTGCCGCACAGCAGCGCGATGTGGTCCCCGGCCGTGACGCCCGCGCGGGCGAGCGCGGCGACCAGACGGTTGGCGGCGCCATTCAGCTCGGCGAACGTCCGCTGGCTGTGCGCACCGTACACCGCAACCGCGTTCGGCTTCAGCCGGGCATAGAGCGACGGCAGCATGCCAACCGCCGCCAACTCGGCGATCTTGCCCGCATCGGGCAGCTCGATGGTTCCTGTCATTGTGGTTTTCACTCCCGTGCCGGCTCTTAAGCACGCGGGCGCGGGCGGCTCAAATCGAAGATGCGCGGGCGCCCGACCTTGCAGCACGCGCTAGCGCGAGGTCTGAGCCACCCGCACCGGCGCTCCGTTGGCCTTGGCCCCCGCAACCAGGCTCGCGCAGTCGGCGTTCTTGGCCAGCCCCGGATCGACGAAGGGCAGCACGGCCGCAAGCGGGCTCAAGACCGCGCCGAGCACCACCGCCGCCGCGGCCTGCACCGGCAAGCTGCCGGCCTTCACGCCCAGCTTCGGCGACTTGAGGTGGCCGGTGAGCGTGATCGGGGCGCTGACCCGGATGAGCTGGAAGCGCTTTGGATGGCCCTGCAGCGAGAGGTCCAGGGTCTCGGACCGCAGATCGATCGAGCCCCTGCCGGTGGCCAACACGGGATCGGTGTCGAGGACCAGCGAGCTGGCAATCAGCACACCGTGCCTGGCTTGGAAGTCCGCGACGGCGCAACGGACGCCGGTCTGGCTCTGGTCCTTGGCGAGCACGAGCCCCAGGCCGCGGATGACGTCGACCCCCAAGAGCTCGGCGAGCGCCTTGCGGATCTCGGCATGCGGGGCGACCACCGTGAAGCTTCCATCGGCGGTGGAGGCGGCCGCGTGCACCGAGGCGCCGACACCATGCAGCTCGGCGCGGGCCTCGATGAGTCCAGACAGGGCCGGTGGGGCTTGCCGGAAGAAGTCCTCGGCGCGGAGGTTGGTCAGCCGCAAGTCGACGTCGCTCAGCGGAACGTCCGGCCGCGCGTCGATGCGGACGCGGCCCGTAAGCGCGCCGTGCGGCATCGAGAACTCGAGCGGATCGGCGCTCAGCACGCCGTGATCCAGCGTGAGATGCAGGGCGAAGCTGCGCAGCGGCAGATTGGCGCGCGTGTAGAGCGAGGCGGCGCGATAGCGCAGATCCGCGTCCATGGCCCGCACGCGGCGGACGTTGAGCTGTGCGTCCGGTAGCAGGCGTTGCTCGGTGGCGAGGCGCGCGGCCTCGATGCGTTGCGGCGCGCTCTTGACCGGACCGGGCGGCGGCGCGCCAAGCAGCGTCCCGAGGTCGGCGAGCCTCAGCGCGCGCGAGCGGAGGTCCGCGTGCAGGTCCGGCCGGTCTCCATGGTGCTCGACCGTGAAGACGCCCTCAAGATCGCTGGAGCCCACCCGGCCGACGACGTTGCGGAAGGCGTAGGTTGTCCCGTTGCGGATCAGCTCGCCATGCAGCGCGTAGGGCGGCGTGGTGGGAAGGGCCAGACCCGTCAGGTCGTAGAGATCGGCGAAGTCGGTCCCCGAGACTGTCAGGTCGGCCCGCAGCTGGCCAAAGTCGAACGGCTTCAGGACCTCGCCTGCCGCGAGCACGCGGGTCGGCCCTGTGCGCACATCCGCCTGAAACGGATACGGCCGGTCACGCCGCACCTCGAGCAGCGGGCCGCCAGTGATCGTCA
The DNA here is from genome assembly GCA_963794315.1 of uncultured Alphaproteobacteria bacterium. GTDB lineage: Bacteria > Pseudomonadota > Alphaproteobacteria > Caulobacterales > Caulobacteraceae > Poindextera. The sequence continues at coordinate 926,243 of CAWCDF010000002.1, read as the reverse complement.
CCAGGAAGGGCTCGCGGTTGAGGGCGCCCTTTCCGGTCAGATGGAAGGCGCCGCGGCCGTTGCCGCCCTCGCTCGACTGCATGACGCCGATGACCGTCAGGCCGCGCCTCAGGTCGTGCAGCTGGATGTGGCCGTCGCTGATGATGAAGCGGTGGATCGGCGGCAGATTGAGCGAGTGCGTGGCATTCCCCAGCTGCCAGTTATTGCGCCCGCCTGCGTCACGGTAGAGGGCGACGATCGGCCGGTCGGCGCGGATGAGCGGGATGTCGAGCTGGCCGAACATGAGCGGCCAGAGCTTGACGGCGACAGTTAGGCTCCGGACCTCGGCCAGGTCGCCGCCATGCATCCAGGCTGGATCGCCCACCGTCAGCCCGCCCACCGTTGCGCTTGGCGTGAGCGACCAGGGGTGGACGACGAGATCGCCGTCGATGCGAACCGGCCGCCCGAGCGCGATCGACGCGCGGCGCGCCAGCGGCTCGCGCAGCATGTTCCAATTGAACCACGAGAGGAACAGCGCGACCGCGACGATGAGGACGCCCGCCGCGCCTAAAGCCCACAGCACGGACCGTGGTATGCGTCGCATAGGATTGGTCATCGTCCAGAGCGCCGCCTCGCAACCGAGACAGTCTTAACGCGGCGACCCCAGCGGTTCGTTCCACGGCGCCTTACTGGCAGCGTGTCAGCGGGGAAATCCCAGGCGGCAAGAGACGCCGTTGTCGGCGGTGGTGCTGAGGTCCCCGCGCACCTGGGCGGCGAGCCCTTTGATCAGCCAAAGGCCCAGCCGGGCGTCGTCGACGCTGGCCAGGTCGTAGCCGATGCCGTCGTCAGTCACCGACAGCATGGCGCGGTCGTCTCCGACCCGCTCGAGCGCTACGCGGATCACCCCGGCCCGATCGTCCGGGAAACCATGGGCGAGCGCGTTGGAGACCAATTCATTGGCGATCAGGGCCAGGGCCGAAGCATGGCTCTCGTGGACAACGAGCGGCTCGCTGGTGAGTTCGATCGCAATCGGCCGGCCTGCGCAGCGGCGTCGCCAGTGGTCGGCCATGTCGCCGAGGCAAAGCGCAAAGTCCTCGCCGCCCGGGCTCAGCAGCCGCTGGTGCGTCAGCGCCAGCGCCGAGACCATCTCCAGGAGCGCCCCCAACTCGCGCCGGCTTTGCGCCTCTTGCGCCCGCTGCATTCGGAGCCGGGTGAGCGTCGACAGCAGCTGGAAGAGATTGGCGACCTTGTGCCTGACCTCGGCCTGGCGCTCGGGGGCATCGCCGCTCGTTTGCGCCACGTTCGCGCCCTTCGCCCTGGAACCCGCCCGGCCGGCGTCAATTCTAGCCTTGCCGCCGATACTTTTCCATGAACGTTGCGAAGCGCGGCCCTATCATCGGTCTGACGTCGCTTCGCGCTAATGGCGGCCAGGGAGACTCGATGCATCGCGCCGGCGCTGAGGGAGCGGGTCCAACGGTGAATGCACGGCCCTCGCCTGCGCCGCTGGCGCTTGCCGCCACAGCCCTGTTCCTCGACCTCGACGGCACGCTCGCGCCCATTTCGCCACGTCCGGAGGACGTCGGCCCCGAGCCGGCGCGCACGGCGCTGCTCCGCGCGCTGGCCCAGGCCCTCGACGGGCGGTTGGCTGTGATCAGCGGCCGCACGCTCGGCGAGGTCGACCGCATCCTCGACCGCAGCGTCGTCGCGGTCGCCGGCGTGCACGGCCTGGAGCGCCGCTTCGCTGACGGCGCGGTGTGGCGCGCCCAGGCCAGCCCCGGCCTGGAGGCGGCGCGGGCGGCGCTCGCGCCGCTGATCGCGGCCTGGCCCGGTGCGTGGCTGGAAGACAAAGGTCTGAGCGTCGCCGTGCACTACCGGGCGGCGCCGGCGGCTGCCGAAGCGGTGCGGAGCGCCGCCGAGATGCTGGCGCGCGATGGCGCGCTCGTCCTGCAGGCGGGCCACATGGTGCTCGAGTTGCGTACGCCGGGACCGGACAAGGGCGACGCCGTGGCCGCATTCATGGCCCACGCTCCCTTCTCCGGCGCCCGGCCGGTCTTCGTGGGCGACGACCTGACCGACGAGCGTGGCTTCGCCGCCGCAGCCGGGATGAGCGGCTTCGGCGTCCTGGTCGGCAGGGACCGCGAGACAGCCGCGGCGGCCGGCCTCGCCGACGTTGCGGCCGTGCGCGCCTGGCTGCAGGCGTCACTCGCGACGCGGGGACGAGCCTGATGGAGGCGGGTGGCGACCTCGATCTCGCGCCGATCGGCAATTGCGCGGTGAGCGCGCTGATCGACCGCATGGGGCGCTACGTCTGGGCCTGCGCGCCGCGCTTCGATTCCGACCCTGTGTTCTCATCCCTGCTTGGCGACCAGGACCCGGGCGAGCCGACGACCCTGGGCCTGTGGTCGGTCGACATGATCGACGTCGCGGAAGCGAGCCAGGCCTATCTGCGCAACACCGCGGTTCTTCGCACCGAGCTTACCGACAAGAACGGAGCGAAGCTGGAGATCCTGGACTTCTCGCCGCGCTATCCGCAGTTCGGACGAATCTATCGACCGGCGGCGTTCATCCGTCTGATCCGCCCGTTGGAGGGCGCGCCGAACATCCGCATCCGGGTCACCCCGACGGCGGACTGGGGCAGGCGGACGGCCGAGGTGACGTCGGGCTCCAACCACATCCGGTTCCTCTGCGCGGAGCTGGTGATGCGGCTGACGACCAACTGCCCTGTCTCGCACATCCTGACCGCGCGGACCTTCCGCCTCGAACAGGATCTCGCACTGTTTCTTGGCCCCGACGAGCCGGTGGACGCCGACGTGCTGACCACCGCCGAGCGCATGCTCGGCGAGACCACCGGCGCCTGGCGCGAGTGGGTGCGAACGCTTTCGGTGCCGCTCGAGTGGCAGACGGCGGTGATCCGCGCCGCGATCGCGCTCAAGCTCTGCGCCTACGAGGAGACCGGGGCCATCGTGGCGGCGATGACGACCTCGATCCCGGAGGCGCCGCACTCGGGCCGCAACTGGGACTACCGCTACTGCTGGCTCAGGGACGCCTACTACGTCGTGCAGGCGCTGAACCGCCTCGGCGCGGCCGACATGCTGGAGAATTATCTCCGCTATCTGCGCAACCTCATCGACCAGTCGAAGGGCGGACATATCCAGCCGGTCTACGGCGTCGGCCTGGAGCCCGCGCTCGGGGAACGGATCGTCGAGGCACTGCCCGGCTTCCGCGGCATGGGGCCCGTGCGGGCGGGCAACCAGGCGCACGAGCATCTGCAGCATGACGTCTACGGCCAGATCATCCTGTCCTCGGCCCAGGCCTTCTTCGACGAGCGGCTGCTGCGGCCGGCGACGGTCGAGGACTTCCGCGCGCTCGAGCAGGTCGGCGAGCGCGCCTTCCTGCTGCACGACCAGCCCGACGCCGGTCTTTGGGAATTCCGCACGCGCGCGCGCGGTGCACACCTATTCGGCGGTCATGTGCTGGGCCGCCTGCGACCGCCTGGCCAACGTCGCCGAGGCGCTAGGCCTGGCCGAACGCGCGACCTACTGGCGCGAGCGCGCGCAGACCATCCGCTCGCGCATCGAGGCGGAGGCCTGGAACGCCCAGAAGGATCGTTTCGCCGCCAGCTTCGGCGGCGACGAGCTGGACGCGAGCCTGTTGCAGATGGTCGACGTGCGCTTCATCGGCCCGGGCGACCCGCGCCACAAGAAGACGCTCGCCGCCATCGAGCGGGACCTGAAGCGCGGCCCCTACCTGATGCGCTACGCCGACGACGACTTCGGCGAGCCGGAGACGGCGTTCAACGTCTGCACCTTCTGGTTCATCGAAGCGTTGCACCTCTCAGGACGCACGGCGGAGGCGCGGGCCTTGTTCGAGCAGATGCTGAGCCACCGCGACGTCATCCGGCCTCCTGTCCGAGGACATCGGGCTCGAGGACGGGCGGCTCTGGGGGAACTATCCGCAGACCTATTCGCTGGTCGGGCTGATCAACTGCGCCACCCTGCTCAGCCAGCCCTGGAGCACGGCGCGGTGAGCCGGCTGGTCGTGATCTCCAACCGGATCGGGCGCCCCGCCGGCCGCGGCGCCGCGCAGACGGGCGGACTGGCGATGGCGCTCACGGCGGGCTTACGCGCCGGCGATGGGCTGTGGTTCGGCTGGAGCGGGCGCACAGTCCCCACCTTCACCGGCGAGATCGCCATCGAGTCGCACCGAAGGCGTGACGGTGGCCGCGGTCGACCTCGAAGAGGAGGACGTGCAGCCTCTACTACAACGGCTTTGCCAACAAGACGCTGTGGCCGCTGTTTCACTACCGCATGGACCTGGCCGCCTACGACCGCTCGTTCAGCGAGGGCTACGAGCGCGTCAATCGCCGGCTCGCCGATTGCGTCCGTCCCCTGATCGAGGACGACGATCTGGTCTGGGTGCATGACTACCATCTGATCCCGCTGGCGCGGGAGCTCGGCGGCTGGGGGTGAAGAACCGGATCGGCTTCTTCCTGCACACGCCGTGGCCGGCGCGACAGCTGGTGGTGACCCTGCCGCGGCACCGGCAGCTGGTCGAAGCCCTGTTCTCCTACGATCTGATCGGGCTCCAGACCACCGAATGGCTCGAGGCGTTCGAAGATTACCTCGTGCATGAGGTCGACGGACGGAGCCTCGGCGACGGGCGGCTGGAGGCGTTCGGCAAGACCGTTCGCGCCGGCGCCTTCCCGATCGGCATCGACGCGGCCGATTTCGCCGAGCAGGTGCGCTCGCCGGCGGCGACCCGCATGTACGACCGCATGGCGGCCCAGGCGGTATTCCGCTCGATGTTGGTCGGCGTCGACCGGCTCGACTATTCCAAGGGCCTCGACGACCGCTTCCTGGGGTTCGAGCTCTTCCTGCACGACAACCCGGACTTCCACGGCAAGGTGTTTCTGTTGCAGATCGCGCCCGTATCGCGCGACGAGGTCGACACTTATCAGGACATCCGCGCCAAGCTGGATACCCTCTCCGGGCGGATCAACGCGGCCTTCGCCGACACCGACTGGTCTCCGATCCGCTACGTCAACCGCAACTATCGCCGTGACGAGCTGGCGGGGGTCTATCGCGCCGCCCGCGTCGGGCTGGTGACGCCGCTCAGGGACGGGATGAATCTGGTGGCGAAGGAGTATGTGGCGGCGCAGAACCCGGAGGACCCCGGCGTTCTCATCCTCTCGCGGTTCGCCGGTGCGGCGCTGCAGATGCGCGAGGCGCTGATCGTTAATCCGTTCAGCCACGAAGAGGTGTCCGAGGCGCTGAAGCGGGCGCTGACCATGGACCCTGCGGAGCGGCGGCGCCGACACGCCGCTCTCCTCGAAGGCGTGACGAAGAACGACGTCAACGTCTGGCGCGAGTCGTTCGTCAGCGCGCTCGAGTCCGCCTGATGCGGCTCGAGACTAGACTTCCTTGAGGTCGTCGGCCGGTTCGGGGTTCGCCGCGCCAGCGGCCGGAAAGTGCTGCGCCAGCGCCGCGCCGCATCGCTCGATAGCGGCGATAAGGCCGCCGGCCGAATCGCCGGCGCGGATCTTGACGAGCGCCGCCTTGATCGCATCGTTCCAGACGCCGTCGCCCGTCTGCGCGTGGATCGCTTCGTCGGCGACGATCTCGACCTGGCGCTCGGCGGTCGAGGCATAGATCAGCACGCTGGCCGGGGCCCCGCTGACATGGCGGCGATGCGCGAACTGCTCGAGCGCGCGGGCGTGCACGTGATTGCGCTTGAGGAAACCCGGCGTCAGCAGCCGCCGCACAGGCGGAATCGCGGCCAGGACTAGGACGACGGCGAACAGCGCCGCCTGCACGACCGCATAGCCGATGACCGCGCGGGTCATCGCCGCTTCGAGCGCGTGGGCGTGGCCCGCCACCCAGCCCCCCTCGATCGCCGCAAGCAACGTTCCCGGACGAACGCCGAAGACGAGCGCGATCGGCGGCCCGAGCAATGCGATACCCGCCGCCCAGGCGAGCGGGACCTCGCGATAGGCCGCGCTCTCGGTCGCGACCACGCAGAAGAGCTCTCCGGCCGTCTCGGCTTCCGCCGCGGCGATCGCGGCGTGTACGCGTTCGTGCTCGTTGGGGCTCAGCATCTCACCAGCTCCCCGACGCGCCGCCGCCGCCGAACGACCCGCCGCCGCCGCTGAAGCCCCCAAACCCGCCGCCGCCACCGTCGCCAAAGCCGCCGCCATAGGAGCGGCCGCCGCCCATGAACAGGAATGGCGCGGCCATCCAGAGCCCGCCGCCGCCTCCCCAGCGGCCGAACAGGCCGCGGATGACGAAGAAGAACAGGACGAGCAGGATGATGATGGGGATCGGGTTAGGCCGACCGGCCGGGGGCTGCTGTACGGCGGCTTGCGCGTTCGCCTGCGCCTGCGCCGGGTCGAGGCCGAGCTGGCTGATGATCGCGTCGGTCCCGGCAACGACGCCGCCCTCGACGTCGCCGGTGCGGAACTTCGGCAGGACCTGCTCCTGCAGGATGATGCTGGAGAGGGCGTCGGTCATCACCGGCTCGAGGCCGTAGCCCACCTCGATCCGAACCTTGTGCTCGTTGGGGGCGACAATAAAGATGACCCCGTTGTCTTTGCCCTTCTGGCCGATGGCCCAGGCGCGGCCCAGCTGATAGCCGTAGTCCTCGATCTCGTAGCCCTGCAGGGACGGCAGCGTGACGACGACGACCTGGTCGCCGTTCTTCTGCTCGAGCGCGGCAAGCTTGCCGGTGAGGTCGGAGACGGTCGCCGCCGAGAGCACGTGCGCGTCGTCGACCACCCGCTGGCCGTTCAGCGCCGGAAAGGTGGGCGCCGTCCGGCCCGGCCCGGCCATCACGAACAGCAGCGCCGTGAACAGGATAATCAGGCGGCCCATGCGCCTACTGCGACGGCGCCGGCGGCGGGAAGCTCACCGTAGGAGCCGCCTGCGCCGCTTCGCTGGCCGCGAACTCCTGCATCGGTTTTTCCGCCTTGTAGAGCGTCCCGGCCCAGATGACGCCTGGGAAGGTGTGCAGGTCGGTGTTGTAGACGCGAACCGCCTCGTTGTAGTCGCGCCGCGCAATGGCGATGCGGTTCTCGGTCCCTTCGAGCTGGGACTGGAGCGTCAGGAAGTTCTCGTTCGATTTCAGGTCGGGATAGTTCTCGGTGATGGCGAGGAGGTGGCCCAGCACCCCGGACAGCTGATTCTGCGCCTGCTCGTACTGCTGGAACTTCGCCGGATCGGAAATGGTCGAGGCGTCGACGGTCACGTGGGTCGCCTGCGCGCGCGCCTGCGTGACCTGGATGAGCACCGTGCGCTCCTGGACGGCGTAGCCCTGGACGGTGGCCACGAGGTTAGGCACGAGGTCGGCGCGCCGCTGATAGTCGGCCTGCACGTCCGCCCATGCGGCCTTGGCCTTCTCCTCGTCGGTTGGAATGGTGTTGACGCCGCATCCGGCAAGCAGGACCGGCGCTGCGAACGCAACGAGCCAGCCCATGTCCCTCAATGGCCTCACCCTCGTCTCCCTCGCTAACGCACGCGACCTTAGCAGGAAACGCGTCCGGCGACAGGCTCAGGACTTCGGCAGCTGGCTGGCTGACCAGCCGCCGCCCAGCGCCTCGATGAGGCTGACGGCGGTGGTCATGCGCTGGACGCGCAGGTTCAGAAGCGTCTCGCGCGCGTTCAACGCTGCGTTCTGGGCGGTCACCACGGTCGTGTAGTCGACTGTGCCCGCGCGGTACTCGTTCAGCGCGACGGTCTCTCCCTGATCGGCGGCCTGGGACGCCGCCAACCTGAGCGGCTCCTCCGTCTGCAGCACGCGGGCGGCGGCGAGGTCGTCCTCGACCTGCTGGAAGGCGGTGAGCACCGTCTGGCGGTACTGGGCGAACGCCTGGTCGCGCGACGCCTTGGCCTCGCGGACGAGCGCCGAGGTCTGGCCGGCGTTGAACACGGTCTCGACTGCGCTTGCGCCGATCGACCACAAACTGTTGGAGGCGTTGAAGAGTCCGCTCAGGCTGCTGCTGGCGAAGCCGTAGTTGCCGCTCAGCGTGATGTTCGGGAAGTAGCCCGCCGTCTGCACGCCGATCTGAGCGTTGGCCGCCTGGGCCAGGCGCTCCGATGCGGCGATGTCCGGCCGGCGCTCGAGCAGCGTGGACGGGACGTCGATCGGCGTCTCGGGCACGCTCGGGCCCCAGTTCGGATCGGGCGCGATCGTGAGCTCGGCCGGCGGAACGCCGGTGAGAACCGCGATCGCATGCTCCGAGGCCGCGCGCTGGGCATCGAGATCAACCAAGTTCGCCTGGGCGTTGTAGAGCGTGGTTTCGGCCTGCAGCTCATCGCTCCGGGCCACCGTGCCGGCGTGGTACTGGTTGCGGACGACGGTGAGGGCGCGGGCGTCGGCGTCGGCGGTTTTCTGCAGCACCGACTTTTGCGCGTCGAGCAGCCGCAGGTCGAGATAGTCGACGGCGAGCGTGCTCTGCGCCGAGAGCCTAGCGTTGGCGAGATCGGCGGCCGAGGCTTGCGCGGACGCTTTCGCGCCCTCGATCTGGCGGCGGACCTTGCCCCAGACGTCCGGGGCCCAGCTCGCGCCGACCGCGAGCTGATAGCTGCTGATGGCCTTGCCGCTTGAACCGGTCGTCCCCGTCGCTCCGCCTGCGCCCCCGGTCGCGCTGCGGCCGCCGCCCTGCTTGGATTCGGTCGCCGAGCCGGTGAGGTCGACGGTCGGGAACAGCTGCGCCTGGTCAGCGTCGACCACCGCGTGCGCCTGTTCGTAGGCGGCCAAGGCTGCGGCGAGGTTCTGGTTGGAGATCTCGACCTTGGCCTCCAGGCTGTTGAGCAGCGGATCGTTGAAGATGGTCCACCAGTCGCCGCGGTCGAGCCCGTCGGCCGGCTGGGCAGGCGTCCAGCCCTGCGCCTCCTTGAACGCTGGCGGCGCCTCGACAGCCGGGCGGTGGTAGTTCGGCCCGACCAGGCAGCCGCCCAGCACCGAAGCGGCGAGCAGGCCGGCAAGCCTCGCCGATGCGCGGGCCGGGTGGAGCGGGCGGGTGGGGCGGAGCGGGTGGGCGAACATGCGGGTGTCCTTGACTATACAGGCTCCGGCGCGGGCGGCGCCATGCCGCCGCGGGCGAGCTGGAGCTCCTCCGACGAGCGACGGCGGAATCGGTCGAGGTAGAGGTAGACTACCGGCGTGGTCAGCAACGTCAGCACCTGGCTCACCAGGAGGCCGCCGATGATGGTGATCCCGAGCGGCCGGCGAAGCTCCGCCCCCTCGCCCCAACCGACCGCGAGCGGCAGCGCTCCGAGCATTGCGGCGAAGGTGGTCATCATGATCGGACGGAAGCGAAGCAGCGACGCCTGATAGATGGCGTCACGGGTCGAGAGCCCGGCGGTGCGCTCGGCGTCGAGCGCGAAGTCGATGATCAGGATGGCGTTCTTCTTCACGATGCCGATCAGGAGGATAACCCCGATCAGCGCGATGATGCTGAACTCGGTCTGAAAGATCAGCAGCGCGATCACCGCGCCGACGCCGGCGGAGGGCAGGGTCGAAAGCACCGTGAGCGGGTGGATGTAGCTTTCGTAGAGCACCCCCAGCACGATGTAGATCGCCACCAAGGCGGCCACGATCAGCACCCCTTCGCTGCCGAGCGACTGCTGGAAAACCTGGGCCGTCCCCTGGAAGCTCCCGTGCACGGTCGCCGGCATGCCGATCGCCGACTGCGCCTGGTCGATCGCGCGCGTCGCGTCGCTCAGCGACTTCCCAGGCTCGAGATCGAAGGAGATGGTGGTCGCGGGCGAGACATCCTGATGGTTCACCGAGGTGGGCGCCGAGGTCTCGCTGAAGGCGGCCACGGCTGTCAGCGGCACGATCTGCTCCTTGGTCGAGGTGACGGCCACCCCCGTCGACGCCGCGCGGCTGGGCGGCGCGACCGGACCCCCGAGCGCGCTTACCGGCGCGGCGCCCGGAGCGCCGGCGGCCACCACCGAGAGCCCCTGCAGGGCAAGGGTGTTGACGCCGGCGGCTGTCGACTTGCCCGTGCTTGCAGCCGTGGCGGTCGCCGGCGCAGGCGTCTCGGTCGAGAGGTAGACGTTCGACAGCGCGGTGGGATCCTCCGCGTCAGCCTGCGGGATCTCCATGATCACATGGTACTGGTTGAGCGCGTTGTAGATGACCGAAACCTGCCGCTGGCCGAAGCTGTCGTAGAGCACGTTGTCGACGGCCCCTGACGTGAGTCCGAGCTGCGAGGCGGTGTCGTGGCTGATATTCACGAAGGCCTGCAGACCATGGTCCTGCTGGTCGGTATTGACGTCGGCGAAGGTCGGATCCAGCTTCATCTGCGCCGCGAGCTTGGTCGCCCACGTCCGCAGGTCGGGGATCGAGTCGGCTTCGAGCGTGTACTGGTATTGCGCGCTCGACTGCCGGCCGCCGAAGCGGAAGTCCTGCACAGACTGCAGAAAGAGACTGGCGCCGGTGACGGTCGCGAAGCGCACCCGCAGACGCGCCATGACCACATCCGCGCTCGGCCGCTGCGACTTGGGCTTCAGCTCCATGAACACGAAGCCGCCGCTCGAGCCGCCGCCGCCGGTGAAGGCCACCACCGACTGTACCGCCGGGTCCTGGTCGATGATGCTGACGAACCGCTGCATCCTCGACCGCGACACCTGGAACGAGGTGCTCTGGTCCATCTGCATGCCGCCTTGCAAAAGGCCGGTGTCCTGCTGCGGGAAGAACCCTTTCGGCACCACGACGAACAGGTAGACGTTCAGCACGATGGTTGCGACGAGGATGACGAGGATGATCGGGCCGGAGTCCAGCGCCCAGCGCAACCCGCGTTCGTAGACGGCCGACATCCACTGGAAAGATCGTTCCGCCCACCGGGACCACCACGGCTGGCCGGCGCCGCTCGACGGCCGTCCGATGAAGTAGGCGCAGAGCATCGGCGTCGTCGTCAGCGAGATCGCCAGCGAGACCATGATGGCGGTCGAAAGCGTGATGGCGAACTCACGGAATAGGCGCCCGAGGATCGACCCCATCAACAGCAGCGGGATAAACACCGCGATGAGCGACAGACTGATGGAGAGCACGGTGAAGGCCACCTCGCCCGCGCCCCTCAGCGCCGCCTCGAAGCGGTTCATGCCCGCCTCGAGATGCCGGGTGACGTTCTCGAGCACGACAATGGCGTCGTCGACGACGAACCCGGTCGAGACGGTGAGCGCCATCAGCGAGAGGTTGTCGAGGCTGAATCCCAACAGGAACATCACCGCCAGCGTCCCGAGCAGCGAGACGGCGACCGCGACGGCGGGCACGACCGTCGCGCGCCCGTTGCGCAAGAAGACCGCGACCACCCCCACGACCAGGAGGATGGCGATGAGGAGCGTGCGCTCGACGTCGCTCAGCGAGGTGCGGATGGTGTTGGTGCGGTCGACGGCGACCTGCATCGTGACATCGGCCGGGAGCTCGGCCTGAAGGGTCGGCAGCTCCTTCTTGATCGCGTCCACGGTGGCCACGATGTTCGCGCCCGGCTCGCGGGTGATCTGCACGATGATGGCCGCCTGGCCGTTGAAGAGACCGAGGTTGTGGATGTCTTCCTGGCCATCGCTCACCTGGGCGATGTCGCTCAGCCGGACCGCGGCGCCATTGCGATAGGCGATGACCAGGGGCGCATAGTCGGCCGCGACGGCGCCGGAGTCGTTGGTGTAGATTTGCAGCCGCTGGTCGCCGCTCTGCACGATCCCCTTCGGCCGGTTGGCGTTCGCCGACGCGAGCGCCGCGCGGACGTCCTCTAGCCCGATGCCGTAGCGCGCCAGCGCGAACGGATCGACGTCGACGCGCACCGCAGGAAGCGAGCCGCCGCCGATGTTGACCTGGCCGACGCCTTTGATCTGCGAGAGCTGCTGCTCGATGATGTTCGAGGCGGAGTCGTAGATCTGGCCCGGCGTCTTGGTCTTCGAGGTCATGGCCAGGATCAGCACCGGCTGGTCCGCCGGGTTGGCCTTCCGGTAGGTCGGGTTGGAGCGCAGGGTTGCGGGCAGGTCGACGCGCGCGGCGTTGATGGCGGCCTCGACGTCGCGCGCCGCGCCATTGATGTCGCGATCGAGATCGAACTGCAGGACGATGCGGGTCGACCCGACTCCGCTGTTCGAGGTCATCTCGTTGACCGAGGCGATGTGCCCGAGACGCCGCTCCAGCGGCGTGGCGACGCTGGTCGCCATGGTTTCGGGGCTCGCGCCCGGCAACGACGCCTGCACCTGCACCACTGGGAAGTCCACCGACGGCAGCGGCGCGACCGGCAGCAGGAAATAGGCCCCGACGCCGGCCAGTGCGACGCCCAGCGTGAGCAGAACGGTGCCGATCGGACGGCGGACGAAAGGCTCGACGAGGTTCACGTCGGCGCGCTTTCCGGGCCGGAGCCCGTATCAGGCGCGCCCTCGTCCAGCGCGGGGTCGCTCTCGCCCTTGCGCTTGTTGATCCCCCAGCCCAGCCGGCCAGCGAGGCGGTCGAAGTAGAGGTAGATCACCGGCGTGGTGAACAGCGTGAGCAGCTGGCTGACGATCAGGCCGCCGACGATCGAGATGCCGAGCGGGTGACGCAGCTCGGAGCCTTCGCCCCAGCCCAGCATCAGCGGCAGGGCGCCGACGATGGCCGCGAGCGTGGTCATCAGGATCGGCCGGAAGCGGAGCAGCGCGGCCTGATGGATGGCCTCGCGCGGCGACTTGCCCTCCTCGCGCTCGGCGTCGAGCGCGAAGTCGATCATCATGATGGCGTTCTTCTTGACGATGCCGATCAGCAGGATGATCCCGATGATGCTGATCACCCCGAGATCCTGGCCGGCGAGCATCAGCGCCACCAGCGCCCCGACCCCCGCCGAGGGCAGCGTCGACAGGATCGTCACCGGGTGGATGTAGCTCTCGTAGAGCACGCCCAGCACGATGTAGACGCAGGCGATCGCCGCCAGGATCAGCCACAGCTCGTTGGTGAGCGACGCCTGGTAGGCGCGCGCGGCGCCCAGGAAGGCCGTGGTGATGTCGGCTGGCATCCCGATCGCCGCTTCCGCCTTCTCGATCGCGCGCACGGACGCCCCCAGGGACACCCCCGGCGCGGTGTCGAACGACAGGTTCGCCGCCGGAAACTGGGCGACATGGTCCACTTGCAGCGGGGCCTGCTGGACCGTGACGGTCGCGAAGGAGGCGAGCGGCGTCGAGCCGCCGCCGGTGGTCGGGACATAGATCTGCCCAAGCGAGCTCGGATCCTGCAGATAGCTGGAATTGGCCTCCAGAATCACCCGGTACTGATTGGTGTCGGTGAAGATGGTCGAGACGATGCGCTGGCCGAAGGTGTCGTAGAGCGCCTCATCCACCGTCTCCGCGGTCACCCCGAGCCGCGCGGCCGTGGCCCGATCGATGTTTATGGTGGCCGACAGCCCCTCGCTCTGCACGTCGGCCGAGACGTTGCGCACTTGCGACGTATTGCTGAGCTGGCCGATGAGCTTGCCGGCCCACTGATTTATCTCGTCCTGGTTCGAACCCTGAAGGGCGAACTGGTACTCGGTCGGCCCCACGTTGGCGTCGATGGTCAGGTCCTGCACCGGCTGCAGGTAGAGGGTGATGCCGGCGACGGCGCGCGCGCGCTCGGCCAGATCCTGCATGATCTTGGCCTGCGACCCCGTCCGCTGGGCGCGCGGCTGGATGTTGATCAGCATCCGCCCGGCGTTCAGCGTGTCGTTCGTTCCGTCGACGCCGACGTAGGACGAAAGGCTGGCGACATCAGGATCCTTAAGCAGCGCCTGCGCCAGCTGTTGCTGCAGGGTCGCCATGCGGGCGTAGGAGATCGACTGCGAGGCTTGCGTGACGCCCTGCAGCAGGCCCGTGTCCTGGGTCGGGAACAGGCCCTTGGGGATCGCGATGTAGAGCACGATCGTCAGCACCAGCGTCACCACCGCAACCAGCAGCGTCGCGGGCTGGCGGTCGAGCACCCACCGGAGCGCGCGGTCGTAACGGTCGATCAGGTCGTCGAACATCTGCCGCGCGCGGCGCTGAAAGTCCGACTCGTGCGACTCGGCCCGCGACTTGAGCCAGCGCGCGCCTAGCGTCGGGACCAGCGTAAGCGACACCACCGCCGAGATGACGATCGTGACCGCCAGCGTGATGGCGAACTGGCGGAAGAGCCGCCCCACCACGTCGCCCATGAACAACAGCGGAATAAGGACCGCGATCAGCGAGACCGTCAGGGAAATGATAGTGAAGCCGATCTGCTGGGCGCCCTTCAGCGCCGCCGCCATCGGGCGCTCGCCGGCCTCGATGTAGCGGGAGATGTTCTCCAGCATCACGATGGCGTCGTCGACCACGAACCCGGTGGCGATGGTCAGCGCCATCAGCGTCAGGTTGTTGAGACTGAAGCCCAAGAGGTACATGGCGCCGAACGTGCCGACGAGCGACAGCGGCACGGCGACGGAGGCGATGAAGGTGGCCGGGATCGAGCGGAGGAAGATGAAGATCACCGCTACGACCAGGGCGACCGCCAGCATCAGCTCGAACTCGACGTCGGTCACCGAGGCGCGGATCGAGGTCGTCCGGTCGGTCAGCACCGCCACCTGAACACCCGCCGGCAAGGCGGCCTCGAGCGTCGGCAGCTGTTGCTTGATCTGGTCGACGGTGGTGATGACGTTTGCGCCGGGCTGGCGCTGTACGTTCAGGATGATGGCGGGGGTCGCGTTCTTCCAGGCGCCGAGCTGGGTATTCTCGGGAGCCTGGATCGCGACCGCCACGTCGCGAAGCCTGATGGGCGCGCCGTTCTTGAAGGCGACGACCAGGTTCATATAGTCGTCGGCGGTCGCGAGCTGATCGTTGGCGTTGATCGAGAACGAGCGGGTGGGGCCATCGAAGGAGCCCTTGGCGCCGTTGGCGTTGGCGTTGCCGATCGCCGTTCTCAGCGTCTCCATGCTCATGCCGTAGTTGGCGAGCGCCTTGCCGTTCACCTGGATGCGCACCGCCGGACGCTGGCCTCCGGCGACCATGACCAGGCCGACGCCGCCGATTTGCGAGATCTTCTGCCCGAGCTGGGTCTCGGCGATGTCCTCGACCTGGGTCAGCGGCACGGTCTTGGACGTCATCGCCAGCGTCATGATCGGCGCGTCGGCCGGATTGACCTTGGCGTAGACCGGCGGCGCCGGCAGATCAGACGGCAGAAGGTTGCCGGCGGCATTGATCGAGGCCTGAACCTCCTGCTCGGCGACGTCGAGGCTGAGATCGAGGTTGAACTGCAGCGTGATCACCGAAGCGCCGCCCGAGCTGATCGAGCTCATACGGTTGAGGTCGGTCATTTCGCCGAACTGACGCTCGAGCGGCGCGGTGACCGTGTCGGCCATCACCTCCGGACTGGCGCCGGGATAGAAGGTCTGAACCTGGATGGTGGGGTAGTCGACCTCAGGCAAAGCCGAGAGCGACAGGAAGCGGAACGCCACGATTCCGGCGAGCAGAATCGCGGCCATGAACAGGCTGGTTGCGACCGGTCTAACAATGAACGGGCCGGAGGGGTTCATGCGAGGCTAGCGTCCAGGCGTGAGAGCCATGGGCTCAAGTTAGCCCCCGCCGTTTCCGCCGCTCCGGGCCTGGGCCCTGAGAGCGGCGAGCTTCGCCTTCTGGTCGGGCCTCAGGATTGCGCTCAATTTCCCGAGTGCTTGCTGCATCGCCGCGTGTCGCGCATCCGGATCGGTCGAGCCTTGCGCCTGGGCGCGGGCCGCGGCGAAGATCTGGTCGGCCTGCGCCTTCTGCGCCGCATCGAGACCGAGCGCCTCGACGAAGCGACCAGGCCCGCCGTGGCCGCCTGGCCCGCCCTGACCCGGCGCTCCCGCAGCGGCTGCGCCCGCCGATGGCGGTTGGCCGGACGCGGCAGGCGCTTCGCCGCCTCGGCCGGCATGGCGCGCCGATGAGGCTGCGGCCGGCGGCGGCGAAGCTGCAGCCGGCTGACCGCTCGACGGCGAAGACGATCCGGCGCCGGCGGGCCGCCCCTGCGCGCGCCCGGCTTCGAACTTCGCCTTCTGTTCGGGCGTGAGGATCGCCTCCAGCTGGTTGTTAGCGTCCTGCATGACCTGCCGGCGCGCCTGGAAGTCGTCGCCGGCCGCCTCGGCCTTGGTCCGAGCGTCTGCGAAGATCTGATTCGCCTTCGTCTGCTGGTCGGCGGTGAGATCAAGACTGGCGAGCAGCGCCGCCCGACGGGCCGCGCCCTGGCCGCCGGCGCCGCTCTGCGCCGCACCGGTGCTATCGGCGCCCTGCCCGGCGCCGCCGCCAGGAGCCGGCGCTGGCTTGACGCCGAACAGGCCTTCGATCCAGCCCAGGATGCCGCCGGCCGGCTTGCGCTGGCGCGCCATCGTCTGCGCGAATTTCGCGGCGTCCTGCGGCTGGATCACGTGAGCGCCGTCGCTCAACCGATCACCGCCGTCCGTGACCACGACGTCTCCGGCGTTGAGGCCGGACCGGATCGATGTGGTCTCGCCCTGCGCGGGGCCGACCTTCACCGCCGTCACCTTCACCGTCGAGTCCGGCTGGATCACATAGACGAAGTCGCCCTGCGGCCCGTGCCGGACGGCGACGGCGGGGACTGTCACCACGTTGGTGAGCGTGTCGACGAGCACCGTCACGTTGACGAACTGGTTGGGGAACAGCGTGCCGCTGGGATTGGCGAAGCGCGCCCGCGCCTTGACCGTGCCGGTCGAGGTGTCGATCTGGTTGTCGAGCGTGTAGAGCTCGCCCTGCGCCAGCACCGTCGCCCCTGTCCGGTCATAGGCGGTCGCCGGCAAGCCCCCGACCGCCGCCATGCGCTGGGCCACCTGCGGAATCGAGTCCTCCGGCAGCGTGAAGATGACGGTCGCGGGATCGAGCTCGTTGATGACGACAAGGCCATTGGGCTCGTTCGTGGTGACCAGGTTCCCCGGATCCACTTCGCGCAGGCCGACGCGGCCCGAGGCGGGCGCGACGACATGGCAATAGGCGATGTTCAACCGCGCACTGGCGATGGCCGCCTGGTCGATGCGGACGACCCCTTCGTCCTGTTTGACCGTCGCGACTTCCTGGTCGTAGGTCTGCCGGGCGATGGAGTCCTGGGCCACCAGGGTCCGGTAGCGTGCGGCGTCGAGCTTCGCCTCGTCGAGTGAAGCCTGGTCGCGCGTCAGTTGGCCTTGCGCCTGCTGCAGGGTGATCTCGTACGGGCGCGGATCGATCAGCGCCAGGGGCTGGCCCTTGCGCACGGCCTGCCCCTCCGTGAAGTAGACGGCGATCAGCGTGCCGTTGATCTGCGACTGCACGGTCACCGTGGCCTGTGGCGTCACCGTGCCGAGCTCGCTGAGTTCGATCGGAATGTCGCCGAGCGTGGCCGTCGCCACGCCAACCACGCTCGGCGCGCGGCCCGCCGCGCCAGCGCCGCCAGCGCCGCCGCCGCCCCGCCCGCCGCGACCACCGGCGGCCGCACCGCGCCCGCCACCGGCGCCGCCCGCGCCGCCCTGGCCGTGCGGAGTGAGCAGGTACGCGACAGCCGCGGCGATCAGGATGGCGACGAAGATCCAGAGGGTGGTTCGCCAGAGCGGCCTCTGTCTCGGCGGCGGCGCCCGACGGGGGTTGGCGGGCCTGGAGCCCGATGGCGTCTCGCTCAAACGGCCCTCCCGGCCTTTGCACGCCTGCCGTCGCGTGGCGCGGCCCCATTGTGGAGGTGCTCTAAGGCGCCATTCCGCCGGTGATATCTCTAAGCTGAAACGTAAAGGCAAGCGCGGCTGGGGCGGCTCATCGTCGGCCGCACAACGCGCGGCTCAGAGCACGATCCCGTCCGGCCGTTCTTGGCGTGCGGACGTTGGCTTTCAGGCAGCCTTCGCCTTGGCCGCCTTGGCCAGCGCCGTTTCGATGGCGGCGTGCAACTTGGCCAGCTCGATCGGCTTGGCGACGTGCCCGTCCATGCCCGCCGCGAGATACTCTTTGACTTGGTGAGCCATGGCGTTGGCGGAAACGGCGATGATCGGCGTCGGCGACCGGCCGGCTTCGGCCTCGGCGGCGCGGATGGCGCGGGTCGCGGCGATCCCGTCCATCTCGGGCATCTGAATGTCCATCAGCACCAGATCGAAGGGGGCCGACAACCAAGCCTCCACGGCCTGCCGGCCGTTGTCGACCATGGTGATCTCCACGCCGAAGCTCTGCATGATCGTCTTGAGCACCAGCTGGTTGGTCGGAATGTCTTCCGCGGCGAGCACGCGCAGCGGGCGGGCATCGTCGAAGTCGCTCACGCCCTGCGTCGGATCATCGCCGGCGGCCGCAGAGGCCAGCCTGGGCGCGGGCAGCGTGACGGTGAAGATCGATCCTTCGCCCTCGGTGCTCTCGACCTCGATCTTGCCCCGCATGAGCTGAGCGAGTTCGCGGCAGATGGCGAGACCCAGACCCGTGCCCCCATAGCGCCGCGTGTTCGAGCCGTCCGCCTGGCTGAACTTCTGGAACAGCAGCGGCATCTTGTCGGCGACGATGCCGGGGCCGGTGTCGGCGACCACCAGTCTGAGCCCGTCGCGGCCGTCCTGGCCGAGGCCGTCGATGGTCACCGCGACATGGCCCTCGGAGGTGAACTTGATCGCGTTGGACACGAGGTTGTTGAGGATCTGGCCGATGCGCACAGGATCGCCCCGCCTTGGGCCTCGCGCCGCGGGCCGGACGTCGACCTTGAACCTCAGGTTCCGCTTGGTTTCCGCCAGCGGCGCGAAGGTCGCCTCGACATTGCCGCCCAGGACCTCGGCGTCCACCTCGCCGATCTCGAGCTCCATCTTGCCGGCTTCGATCTTGGAGATGTCCAGGACGTCGTTGAGGACGTTCAACAGATCCTCGCCCGAGCGGCGGATCACCTCGACGCGCTCGCGCTGCTGCGGCGTGAGCTCGCCCAGCGCGATGATCTGGGCCATCGCCAGGACGCCGTTCAGCGGCGTGCGGATCTCGTGGCTCATGTTGGCCAGGAACTGCGACTTGAGCACATTGGCGGCCTGGGCCGCGTCGCGCGCCTCGACCAGGTCGGTCATCGCCCTGTGCAAGGCCCCGTCGTTGGCCTGCAGCTGGGTCAGGAGGTCGTTGAAGCTGTCGGTCAGCAGGCCGAACTCGTCGCTCGCCCATTTCGGCACCCGCTGCGAGTAGTCGCCGGAGTCGGTCACCTCGCGCATGGCCTGCGACAGCCGGTTCACCGGTTGGATCACCAGCCCGGCCAGCCAGCGGCCCATGAACAGTGCAAGACCCGTCGCGGCGAAGAACAGAGCCCCGCAGACCGCCAGATAGCGCGGCACGATCGACCATCGGTCGAAGGCGCGCGAGCGCACGACGAGCTCGCCTAGCCGCTGGCCGTCGAGAGTCACGGCCGCGGCGGTGTCGAAAAAGCGGCCAGGTTTCTCGCGCGATCCGGGCGTCCCGTCCAAGTGGAGCTGCAGCCGCCCTTGCACATCGAAGAGGTCGACGGAGCGGACCTCCGGCGCGGCGACAAGCTGGGCGAGCATCTTCTGCTCGGTCGCGCGATCGCCCTGAGCTTCCGCCGAGGCGACCTCGGCGGCCATGATCTGAGTGAGCGCGGCTTCGTTGCGGCGGAGGTCGACTTGGCCGCTCTGCCATTGTTCGACAATGAAGAGCAGGCTGGCCGTCACAAGGACGACAACCGCCGTCACCAGCGCCGAGATCGCGATCCGGTTTTCGAAGGATACGCCGCGCGCGCCGACGCCTGACCCTATGTCCTGGCCCTGCATGCCGTCCAAGTTCACCCTGAAGCCCCTAGCAGGGAAGGCTATAGCGGCTCAGTTCCTAACGCTTCACTTCACGCGGGTAACCATCGCGGCGGCGTTGGGCGCCAGCCCGACAAAGCGTGGCTGCGCGCCGTTAAGCATAGTTGGCGCCCGCCTGACCCGAACGAGGCAAGTCGAGCGCAAGTCGAGGTCCGAGACGTTGTAAACATCCGAGGCTCGGCGGTTGGCGGGACTACCGGTATGGCCCGTCGCGGTCCGTCCCGGTAGGGCCAACACAAAGCCATATATTTCAACGCGTTGCTGGATCCCACGGCGGCCGCGGCGGCGTTCGCATGTGACCGCACAACCACAGGTGCGACACTTTTACACCTTCGGTTAACCACAAACCCCTAGCGCTACGGTTAGGATTATGTTTACGTTAACTCAGCCGTACAGGTGTGGAGAGGGACTTATGGACAAGGCTTTTGTTGCGAAGCGTGTGGTCGACAAGCTGCATGCGACCGAGAGGACGGTCGACTCGGCCATTCTCGAGGTGTCGGAGCTGGTCTCCGAGCTGATCACCGCGCGCCGCGAAGTGGGTCTGTCCACGACGGTTGGCGACAAGGAACTCGCCGCGGTCGTCGAGGCGCTGAACGCGCTGAACACCGCGCGCGCTTCGCTCGTGACCAGCCACAAGGGGTTGGGCCGCATCGCCAAGGCGTTGCATATCCCCGTCAAGATGACCGGGAAGCCGGACATTTCCGAGGAAGAAGACGACCGTATCCTTCGCGTCGCCTCCTAAAGCCAAGTCCTCGTTTCCCTGATATTAAGGGACCTATCGTAATCGCGCCTCAGTCCCCTGGGGCGCGATTATGCATTTGTTGCTCATTAAGCACGTCATCCATCTGACAGCGGTCTGGGCGACCCCCATTTGCGGCGGGATCGCCATCATCAAGGGCGGTAAGCCCGAGCGCTTCGGGGCCGCCGGTCTGCTTGGCGTCATTGTGCTGACGGACCTCTTCTTCGCGCTCGCCGGCCCGATGGCGGGCAAGGCCGCTATCGCCGTTACCGGCCCTTCGGGCTGGGCGAACACGGGCAGCCTAGCCTATATCGATCTCTATTCGACGCTTCTGCTATCCTCATTCTTCCTCTACCTCGCGATCCGCTATGCCAGTCTTTGGCTGGCCGCGGCGATGATCATCATGGGTAGCGAGCTCTACTTCGCTCGCCTTTACATCGACTCCCTCTACTCAAACTTCACCCTCTATGCGATCGAGCTGAACCTCATCTCCACACTGGTGCTCGCCACACTCGCCGGCGCCGCGCTGTGGTCGTGGCGCTCGCGCGTGGTCAAGCGTCGCGTCGACGCCAAGCGGGCGGCGCTCACCGCCCAACGTCGCGAGGAGCAGGAGCGTCGGTTCCAGGCCATGTTCGAGCATCGCGCGCCGCCGCCGCTGGCGCCCGCCTCGCCCGGGCGCGTGGCGCGGCTCATAATCGAGCCGCCGCCGATCTGAGCCGGCTGCGCAGCCAGTCGATGGCGGGTGAGGGTCCGGCGTCCTTGCGCCACAGGGCCTCGACGTGGACCACCGGCGAGCGGTAGGGCGGCTCGAACAGTTTCAACCCGTATTGCTGGGCGAATGCCGTCGCCAGCCGACGCGGCGCGAGCGCGGCCATGTCGGTGCGGCTGACGATGGCCAGCGCGCTCTGCGCGTCCTGCACCGTGAGCGCAACGGACTTTTCACGACCGATGCCCGACAGCGCTTCGTCGAGCGCACCGCGATCGTCCCACACGACCCAACGCTCGAGCCCACCCTCGACGATACGCCCGTCGATCGCGCGGTCTTGCGGCCCGGCCATCAACACTTGCGGGAGCGCGGCGAGCGTCTCCAGGCTCAGGTGCTCGTCGACCGCGGCCGGGTGCCGCGCGCTCATCGCCCAAACCGCCGTCTCGTGGAACAGCACCTCGCGGTCGAAGCGCGGCGAGGCGCGGCCGAACGAGCCGATCGCCAGGTCTATGCGACCACTCTCGAGGTCCTCGCCCAACGCCCGGTCGACGGCGTGCACGCGCAGCTCGGCTGCCGGCGCCTCCGCGCGGATCAGGTTCAGCACCTCTGGCAGCAGAACGGCGCCAGCGTAGGGGCCGGCGGCGATGGTGAAGCGGCGGCGGCTCAGCCCCGGATCGAACGCCGTCGGGCTGAGCGCCTCCTGCAGTTGACCAAGGCCCTGTCGCAGCCGCGGCGCAATCTCCTGCGCGCGCGCCGTCGGGCGCATGCCGTCCGACCCGCGCACGAACAGTGGATCGCTGAGGATCAGCCGCAACCTGCCGAGCGCGTGGCTGATCGCAGATTGGCTGAGTCCCAGCCGAGCGCCGGCGCGCGTGACGCTGCGTTCCTCGGCCAGCGCGTCGAACACGCGAAGCAGATTGAGGTCCAGGTTGGAAAGATGAACGTCCTGCATTTGACCGGTGACAACTTATCATTTGGCGCATGTCGGACCAACGGTCTAAACCTGCCCGCAAACGCTGGCTTCGGCCGGTCGTCCTCTCGTCTCGCGAACGCGCCCGACCCCTGGCGCGGACGCGGGATCGTTCGTATCTGGGTCACGACGCCGCCGCGGCCCGGACAAGGTACCCCATGAGCCCTCCCGATTCGTCCGAAGCGCCGATCAGAGCCGCGACGCCAGAGACGACCTTCACGCCCGCTCGGGCGCCGGCGAGGGCCGGATGGCTGCGTCGCCTGCGTTGGCCCCTGATGCTCGGCGCGGTGGTCTTGGCGGTCGTGATCGGCGTGGTGGTGTACCTGACCGGTGGCCGGGAGCAATCGACAGACGACGCTCAGATAGACGGGGCGCGCGTGCAGGTCAGTTCCAGCATTTCGGGCCGGGTCGTCGCCATCGATGTGCACGAGGGCCAGCTCGTCCGGACAGGCCAGCTCCTTTTCCAGCTCGACGGGCGGCCGTATCAGACCGCGTCGGCCGAGGCGGAGGCCAACCTGGCGCAGGCGCGCCTGCAGGTGACGGCGCTGCGAGCGACCTACGATCAGCGGCTGGCCGACCTTTCAGCGGCCAGAGCCGGCGCCGCGTATGCGGAAGGCGAGGCGGCGCGCGCCAGAAACCTCGTGGCCGCCGGAACCGGCACCGCCGCGCAGGCGGCGCAAGCGGTCAACCAGGCCAACCAGGCGCGCGCGCAGGCCACGGCGGCGCAGGCCGAGGTCGCCAACGCGCTCGCCGCGCTGGGCGGCGACCCCAACCTGCCGGCCGACGAGCATCCGAGCGTTCGCATGCAGGCGGCCCGCGTGGCGACCGCAGCGCTGAATCAAGGCTACATCGACGTCTATGCCTCGCAGGACGGCGTGGTGACCAAGGTCGACCAGCTGCAGGTCGGCGACTACGTCAACGCGGCGCAGCCGGTGTTCGAGCTCGTCTCGAACCACTTCTGGGTCGACGCCAACTTCAAGGAGAACCAGCTCGAATATATGCGCGCCGGCGAGCCGGCGCAGATCAAGCTGGACGCCTACCCCCACGCTCGCTTCTGCGCCCACGTCAGTGCGATCAGCCCCGGAACCGGCTCGGCCTTCTCCCTGCTGCCGGCGGAGAACGCGACGGGCAACTGGGTCAAGGTCACTCAGCGGGTCCCGGTGCGGCTCGACTTCTGCGATCCGCCGACCGTGCCGCTGGCCGCGGGCCTGTCGGCCACGGCGATCGTCGACACCGGTCACCGTCGCCACGTGTTCGGCGGCGGTCAGACCCAGTGACGGGCGCTCATCGCGCTTTCGCCGGCGCTGCCGCCGCCGCGCTCGTTGCGGGCTGCACGGTGGGCCCGAATTTCCGTCCTCCCGCGACGCCGGAAGCCAATGGCTATGAAATGCCCGGCGACGACGCCCGTGGCGGTCGCGTCCGTGCCGCTATTGGCGATAAGGTGGTGAACGACTGGTGGACGCTTTTCCGCTTGCCCGAACTCGACGAGGTGGTGCGCGAGGCGGTCGCCGGCAGTCCGACGCTCGCCGAGGCCCGCGCCCGGCTGCAAGCAGCGCGAGAGGCGGTGAAGGCCGAAAGCGGCCAGCTGATGATCGACGCCAACGCCGGCGCCGAACGCGAACGGGCGAACCTGAACGCCTTCTCGGGCGGCTCCTTTTCCAAGACAATCCCGGGCTTTCCGAGCTTCCCGCCCAACCCGGAGTTCAGCCTCTATTCGATCGGCGGGACGGTGTCCTACAACCTCGACCCGTTCGGCGGCGTTCGCCGCCGCAGCGAGTCGCTGAGGGCCAGCCAAGAGGAGGAGGCGCGCGAGCTCGACGCAGCCTACCTTACTCTGACTGGCCAGGTGGTCGCCCAGGCGTTCACCATCGCCGACGCCAACCTGCAGCTGGAGGAGCTGGGCGACGTCGTCGCCAAGGACCAGGCCGACTGGGACATGGTCAAGCGGGCGCACGCCGCCGGCGGCGCCTCCGACGCCGACGTCGCCGGGGTCGAAAGCCAGCTGGCCCAGGACCAATCGGAGCTCCCCGCCCAGCGCCAGCGCCGGGAGGCGGCCAAGCACGCGCTGGCCGTCCTGCTCGGCAAGGCGCCGGCGAACTGGACTGCGCCGGACTTCACCGCCCATTCGTTCACGATGCCTGAGACGCTGCCGGTCAGCTTGCCGTCGGAGCTGGTGCACGGCCGCCCGGACATCCTGCAAGCCGAGGCCAGCCTGCACGCGGCCGTCGCCCAGGTTGGCGTCGCCACGGCCAATCTCTATCCGAACATCAACCTCACGGCGTCCCTCGAGCAGACCGCGCTCAGCCCCCAGACCGTCTTTTCCCCCACCTCGACCGCCTGGACGCTGGCGGCCGGCCTCACCGCGCCGATTTTCCATTCCGGCGAACTGAAGGCCAAGCAGCGCGAGGCGCAGGCGAACGCACAGGCTGCGCTGGCCGCTTACGAGCTGACAGTGTTGCAGGCGTTCGGGCAGGTCGCCGATGTGCTGAGCGCGATCGCGCACGACAACCAGGCCTACGAGGCGCAGACGCGCGCGCTCGACGCGGCGCAGGCGCGGGTGACGATGATGCGGCGCGGCTATGCCGCCGGCGGGGTGAGCGAGCTTCAGCTCGTCGACGCCGAGCGTGACTGGGCCCACACCCGGCTGGCTGTCACGCAGCAGAGCTACAGCACCGCCGGCGACGCGGCGCTGTTGCTGCTGGCGACTGCGGACGTACCGCCCGGCGCGGCTGCGGCTGGCCAGGCGACGACGCCCTAACAGACGGGGCAGTGGTCGCCGCGCGCCTGCTCGATCTGCAGGGTCGCGTGGCGCACGCCGAACCGATGCTCGAGCTCGTGGGCGAGGTCGGCTCGAAAAGCATCGCCGCCGTCGTGCTGCGGCCGCACGAGATGCGCTGTCAGCGCCATCTCGGTCGTGCTCATGGCCCAGAGATGCAGGTCGTGCACCTCGGTGACCCCGGCGCTGCGGCTGAGGAAGTCGTGAATGGAGTCCAGGTCCGCGTCGGCCGGAGCCGCGTCCAGCGCCAAGTCCGCCGCCTCGCGCAACAGGCCCCAGGTTCCCCAAACGATGAAAGCCACGATGGCGAGGCTCACCACCGGATCGAGCCACGTCCAGCCAGTGAGCAGAATTGCGCCGGCGGCGACGATGACGCCAAGCGATATCCCGGCGTCGCCGGCCATGTGCAGGAAGACGCCGCGCACGTTCAGGTCCTGCTTGCGCCCTCGCGAGAACATCAGCGCCGTAAGCGAATTGATGATGACGCCGACGCCGGCTGTCGCCATCACCAGCAGCGAGCCGACCGCTTCCGGCTTCACGAGCCGGTTGACCGCCTCGAGCGCGATCCCGCCGGAGACGAAGATCAGAACCACGCCGTTGGCGAGCGCGGCCAGCACAGTCGCCTTTCCGAAGCCGTAGGTGCGCCGGCCAGCCGCGGGTCGTGCGGCCAGCCAGGTCGCGCCGCCGGCCAGCGCCAGGCCGAGCACGTCGGAGAGCACGTGGCCGGCGTCGGCGACGAGCGCGGTCGAGTTGGCGAGGAAGCCGCCGATGGTCTCGACGGCGACGATCGTCAGGCTGAGCCCGATCGCGATCAGATAGCGGCGGTCGCCGAGCGTGACCGGCCCATGGCGATGATGGTGACCGCCGCTGTGCTGGTGGTCGTGGCCGCCGTGATCGTGGTGGTCGTGCGCGTTCATTGGAAGCGGTGGTGAAGGTAGATCAGAGGCGGCGCTTTCGCCAGCGCGGCCGGGCGCGCGCTCAGTAGACCACCTCGGTCAGGCAGAGCCCCTCGGGCGGGGCAACCGGCCCGCACGCCGCACGATCGCGCGCCTCCAGCGCCGCCTTCAAGTCGTCGACCGACCATTTGCCCAGCCCCACCTGGGCCAGCGACCCGGTCATCGAACGCACCTGCCGATGCAGGAAAGAGCGGGCCGAGAAAGTGAGCTGCACTTCCTCGCCAACGCGCGCCGCCTCCAGTCGGTCGAGCGTCTTCATCGGTGACTTCGCCTGGCAATCGATGTCGCGGAAGGTGGTGAAATCGTGGTGACCGACCAGGATCTGGCCCGCCCGGTGCATGGCCTCGGCGTCGAGCGGTTTCTTCACGTGCCAGACCCGCCCGCGCTCCAGCGCCGGCGGGCTCTTGCGATCGAGGATCCGATAAAGGTAGCGCCGCGCCGTGGCGGAGAACCGGGCGTGGAAGCCGGCATCGGCTTCGGCGGCGTCGAGGACTGCGATCGGCTCGGGGACGAGATGGGCGTTGAGGGCATCGCGCACGACGGCCGGATCCCAGGCCTTTTCCAGATCGATATGCACGACCTGGCCGCTCGCATGCACGCCGGCATCGGTGCGCCCGGCGGCCTGCAGGCGGAGCGCCTCGCCGCAGAACGCCTTCACCGCCCGTTCCAGCGAAGCCTGGACCGACGGCAGGTCGCCTTGCGCCTGAAAGCCGTGGAACGGCCCGCCGTCGTATTCGATCGTGAGGCGGTAGCGCGGCATCAGCCGAGCCTCGCGCCAGGGGGAATCGGGAATCCGCGCAGGAAGTCCTCCGCGGCCTGCGCCGCGCGGCCCTCGCGCTGGGCGCGCAGGATGCGCACCGCGCCTTCGCCGCAGGCGACGAGCAGGCGGTCGTCCAGCATCAGCCCCGGCGGGCCCGCGCCCTGCTCGACGCCCGACAAGAGCGCCTTGACCCGCACCCGCGTCCCGGCGCCCTCGATGACGAACCAGGCGCCGGGGAAGGGCGAGAGCCCGCGAATGCGACAGTCGACGGCCGCCGCCGGCGCGGTCCAATCGATCCGCGCCTCGGCGGGCTTGATTTTCTTCGCGTAGGTGACGCCGTCGGCGCCCTGCGGCGTCTCGCGCACGGTCCCGCGCTCCAAGCCGGCAAGCGCGCGCGGCAGCAGCTGCGCGCCGATCGCGGCGAGGCGGTCGTGCAGCGAACCTGCCGTCTCCGCCGCGTCGATGCGCAGCGTCTCTGAAAGCAGGATCGGGCCCTCGTCCAGGCCCTCGGTCATGCGCACCACCTCGACACCGGTCACCCGGTCGCCGGCCATGATGGCGCGCTGGATCGGCGCCGCGCCCCGCCACCGCGGCAGGAGCGAGGCATGCAGGTTGAACGCGCCCAACCTGGGCGCATCCAGGACCGCCGCCGGCAGGATCTGGCCGAACGCGACGACCACCGCCGCATCCAGGCCAAGCGCTCGGAAGGCTTCGATCTCGGCCGGCTCGCGCAGCGACTTCGGCGTGCGCACCGTCAGGCCCTGCCGCTCGGCGAATGCCTGCACCGGCGAGGGCTTGAGCGCCTGCCCCCGCCCGCGCGGCGCCGGCGGCTGGGCATAGACGCACGCAACCTCGTGGCCGGCGGCGATAAGCTCCGCCAGCGACGGGACCGCGAAGTCGGGCGTGCCGAGGAAGGCCAGGCGCATGGGGTTGGCGGTTTACCGGTGGAGATGGAGGAAAGCGAGCCGGCAGGCGCGCGGGTACTTTACCGCAGAGTCCGCAGCGATGGGGCGGAGACCCCCCGCAGTGGTTCTCAGCCTCTCTGCGTCCTCTGCTCTGCTCAGCGTGCTCCGCGGTTTAACTGTGAGGAACTACGCAGCCTCTTTTTCCTTCGCCGCCTTCTTCACCTTGGCGACGGCGCGGTCGCGCTTCAGGCGCGACAGGTGGTCGATGAACAGCACGCCGTCCAGGTGGTCCATCTCGTGCTGGATGCAGACGGCGAAGACGCCCTCGGCGTCCTCCTCCACGACCTCGCCCTGATAGCTCAGGTAGCGCAAGCGCACGCGGGCCGGCCGCTCGACCTCGTCGTAGATCTCGGGCACCGAGAGGCAGCCTTCCTCATAGGGCTGGGTCTCCTCCGACGCCCAGAGGATCTCCGGGTTGACGAAGTAGCGCGGGCGCTTCTCGCCGTCGCGGTGATCCAGGTCCATGACGATCGCGCGCACGGGTTCGCCGACCTGGATGGCGGCCAGGCCGATGCCGGGCGCGGCGTACATGGTCTCCAGCATGTCGTCCAACAGCGCGCGCAGGACGTCGTCGACGCCCTTCGCAGCCTTGGAGACCAGCTTCAGACGTTTGTCGGGCACGGTCAGGATTTCGCGAACCGCCATGGCCGCGAGGTAGGTTAGCGGGCCCGCAGCGTCAAGGCCGGCGCCCGTTCCGGTTCGGGCTCGACGGCCTCGAGCTTGGCAAGCTGGCGAAGGCCGGTCTCGATGGGCTCGATCTCGGGCATGTCCTTGGCCTCATGGTCGACGGCCAGGTCCTCGAACCGCCGCGCCTGGGTCAGGACCTGGCTCTCCAGCGAGCCGACGAAGGCGTTGTAGCGCTTGACCGCGGCGTCGAGCGCCTTGCCGACGCCCAGCACGTGGTCGCCCATCACCGAAAGGCGCTTGTAGAGCTCGCGGCCGAGGGTGGCGATCTGGTCGGCGTTGGCCGCCTGCTCCTTGATGCGCCAGCCGTAGGCGACCGCCTTGCACAGCGCGAACAGGGTGGTCGGCGTGACCAGCACCACGCGCCGTTCCATCGCCTCGGTCATCAGGTCGGGCAGGTGATCGAGCGCCGCGGCGAGGAAGCCGTCGCCGGGCACGAACATGGCGACGAAGTCGGGCGAGGCGTTGCGCGGGAACTGGTCCCAGTAGGCCTTCGAAGCCAGGCCGGTCATGTGGGCGCGGACGCTCTGCGCGTGACGCGCGAGCGCGGCCTCGCTTGGCCCCGTCGTCCAGCGCGTCCTGCGCCTCCAGGAAGGCGTTCAGCGAGCACTTGGCGTCGATGACGAAGACGCCCTCGCCCGGCATGTGCACCACGACGTCTGGCCGGCGGCGACCCTCGTCGTTCTGGGTGGCGACCTGCTCGACGAAATCGAAACGCTTGGCCAGGCCCGCCGCCTCAAGCACGTTGCGCAAGGTCTGCTCGCCCCAGCGTCCCTGAACGCCGGCGCCGCGCCGCAGCGCGGCCGAGAGCTTGCGAGTCTCGGTTTGCGTCGCGGCCGAGGCCTGCATGAGAGCGGCGATCTGCGCCTTCAGACCCCCCGCCTCCTCGGCCCGCGCCTTCTCGGCGGCGATAACCTGCTCCTGGAAGCGGGCAAGCGTCTCGCCGACCGGCTTGAACGTCTCGGCCGCCCGCTTGATCATCTCGTCGGCGGCGCGCTGGGCGGCTTCCGCCGCATGGGCCGGGACGGCGTCTCCGGCCGCGCCGAGCCGGTCGCGGGCCACGGCCAGTTCTGCGTGCGCGCGCGAAAGCGCCAACAACGCCCAAGCCAGCGCGCCGGCCAGGGCGAGCGCCAAGAAACCCAGAATCATGGCGACGTTCATGGTCCGTTCCTCTTATCCGGAGTCGGCGCTTCAGCCAAGCGGCGCTGGCGTCAGTCCGTCGTCGGCCGCCGCGCCCGGAGCGCCTGGGCGATGGTGCCGTCGTCGAGCCAGTCGAGCTCGCCGCCGACCGGAACCCCGCGCGCCAGGCTGGTCACCACCACGCCGGCGCCGCTCAACCGATCGGCCAGATAATGGGCGGTGGTCTGGCCCTCGACGGTCGCCGGCAGGGCCAGGATGACCTCGCGCACCGCCTCACCGCGGGCGCGCTCGATCAGCTCGTTTACGCGCAGCGCCTCCGGCCCCCGCCCATCGAGCGCCGAAAGCAGCGCGCCCAGCACATGGTAGCGACCGCGGTAGGCCCCGGCGCGTTCCATCGCCCAGAGCGCTCCCGCCTCCTCGACGACGCAGATCAGGCCCTCGTCGCGCCCCCCATCGCTGCAGATGGCGCAAGGGTCGGAGGTGTCGAGCGCACCACAGATCGAACAAGCCTTCACGCGGTCCGCCGCGTCCGCCATCGCCTGCGCCAGCGGCCGCAGCAGCTGGTCGCGTTTCTTGAGCAGCGCCAGCGCCGAGCGCCGCGCCGAGCGGGGACCGAGCCCTGGCAGCTTGGCGAGCAGGCTGATCAGCCGCTCGATCTCGGGTCCGGCGGAAGACGCCAAGGTCAGACGATGCCCGGGAAGCCGGGCAGCCCAGCCAGCGGGCCGGCGATCGTCCGCATGGCCTCGGCATGGGCGGCGTCGAGCTTTTTCTTGGCATCCGCATGGGCGGCGATGAGCAGGTCGGCGACGATCTCGCCTTCGCCGGCGTTCATCAGCGACTCGTCGATGCTCACGCGGACGAGCTCGCCCGAGCCCTTCAGGGTGACGCCCACCAGGCCGCCGCCGGACGCGCCATGGGCGGTGGTCTCAGCCAGCCGGGCTTGCGCCTCGGTCAGCTTCTGCTGCATGGCCTGGGCCTGCTTCATCAATGCGCCCAGATCCTTCATCGGCCGTCCCTCTCGTCGTGCGAGGAGACATCATATCGGGCGGCGGAGGCTTGAGGAAAAGGCTTTCGAGCGCGACGGAGGACCGTCATGAGCGTCGTCATTGCGCTGCTGCGCGCCGTCAACGTCGGTGGCCGCTCGCTGAAGATGGCGGACCTGGTCGTGCTAGCCCGCGATCTCGGCTTCACCGAGCCGCGCACGCTGGCGCAGAGCGGCAATCTGGTCTTCGAGGCGAAAGAGACGACGCACGCCGACCTCGAGCGCCGGCTGGAAGCTGAAGCCGAGGCGCGTTTCGGGTTTGCGATCGATTTCATCGTCCGCTCCGCCGCCGAGTGGCGGACCCTGATTGCGAGGAACCCGTTCCTTGACGCCGCGCGTGGCGACCCGAGCCACCTTCTTGTCATGCCACTGAAGACAACGCCGCCGAAGGACGCGATCGATGCGCTCAGGGCGGCGATCAAGGGGCGCGAACAGATCGCTCTGGCCAGCCGCGACGCCTATCTGGTCTATCCGGACGGAATTGGGCGCTCGAAGCTGACCATCCAGGTCATCGAGCGCTATCTGAAGGCGCGCGGCACGGCGCGGAACTGGAACACCGTGCTGAAACTCGCCGCGATGGCGGCCGGCTAATCGTCTTCCTCATCTTCGGTCACGGTCGGCTCCGGCGGGGGCAGGTTGCGCACACCGAGAATCTCGGCGCCGGGGAAAGCCTCCATCACCGTACGCACGAAGGGGTCGCCCGCGACCTCGTCCAAGACCGCGCGCTCTTCGCGTCTCTGCCGCTCCCAAGCCGACTCGGCCCCGCCGCCGCCCTCGGCGGCGACCAGCCAGGGCTCGCCGGTCCACTCCTTCAGCCGCGCGACCAGCCGCCCGGCCAGGCTCGACGGCGCGCCGGGCGCGGGCTCGAAGGTGATCGCGCCAGGGCGGAAGCTGACCGGCCGCATGTAGCGTTCGACGTCGACTTGAGCGCGATGTCGCGCCGGGTCTCGATGAGGGCGACCACATCCTCGAATGACTGCGGCGCGGCGAGGGCGCTCGGCGCGACGGCCGGCTGCGGCGCCATCGCCCGCGCGGCCGCTGGCCCACCCCCTCCGCCCGCGCGGCCGGTCGGGGCAGAGGACGGGCGGCCGCCGGGCAGCAGCGGCTCGCCGTCGCGCAGCGCCTTCAGCGCCTCCTCGGGCCCAGGCAGGTCGGCGGCGTAGCAGAGGCGGATCAGCGCCATCTCCACGGCCGCCTTGGAGTCGGGCGCGCGGCGGGCTTCGTCCTGCGCCTTCATCAGCATCTGCCAGATGCGCGCTGAGCGAGCCGGCCGAGGCTTGCGCGCCGATCGCTGCCAGACGCGCCGCCTGCTCCTTCGGCAGGCCCAGCACGTCGGGGCCGAGCGCCTTGGCGAGCGACGCGCCATGGGCATGCTCCAGCAGGTCGAGCAGCACGACCACCGGGTCGGCGCCGAGGGCGTAAAGCTCGCCGAAGGCATGCAGCGCCTCGGCCGCGCGACCGCGCATCGCGTGCTCGAAGAGCGCGATGGTCTGGGCGCGGTCGGCGAGGCCGAGCATGTCGCGGATGGCGGTCGCGGCGACCAGCGCGCCGTCGTCGGCCTGCACGATCGCCTGGTCGAGCAGCGACTGGGCGTCGCGCACCGAGCCTTCCGCCGCGCGGGCGATCAGCGCCAGGCCCTCCGGCTCGATGCGCGCGCCCTCGGCCTCGGCGATGTCGGCCAGGTTCTCGGCGATCACCTCCGGCCTCGACCCGGCGCAGGTCGAAGCGCTGGCAGCGCGAGAGGATGGTCACCGGCACCTTGCGGATCTCGGTGGTGGCGAAGATGAACTTGGCGTGCGGCGGCGGCTCTTCCAGCGTCTTCAGGAGGGCGTTGAAGGCCTGCGTCGACAGCATGTGCACTTCGTCGATGATGTAGACCTTGTAGCGCGCCTGCACCGGGGCGTAGCGCACGCCGTCGATCAGCTCGCGCATCTCGTCGACCTTGCGAGCGGCTGGCGGCGTCGAGCTCGAGCACGTCGATGTGGCGGCCCTCGATGATGGCGCGGCAGTGGACGCCCTCGACGCCAAGGTCGAGGGAGGGCTCGTGGATGTCCTCGCGCTCGTAGTTCAGCGCCCGGGCCAGCAGCCGGGCGGTGGTCGTCTTGCCCACCCCGCGCACGCCGGTGAGCATGAAGGCATGGGCGATGCGGCCGGTGGCGAAGGCGTTGGTCAGCGTCCTGACCATGGCCTCCTGGCCGATCAGTTCGTCGAAGGTCTTCGGCCGGTATTTGCGCGCAAGAACCTGGTAACCGGCCGCCTCCTCGACAGCGGCCGCGCCGCCGAACATGTCAGGCGTCGCCAAGTCCGGCGCGTGCGTCTCGGCCGGTTCGGGGTTCGGATGGTCGTCCATTCAGCGTCCGGCGCGGCAGGGGTGGAGACTGGACGGCGACCCGGAGCGAAACTCGTTACGGCTGCTTCCTTCCGGACCTGACCGGGTTGGCGAGGACTCCGCCCGCCGCCAGCCTCCAAGGCGCAATATCGCGGCCACGAGGGGCGGACGCAAGGGCGGGAGACGAATGCCTGAGTGGCGCAAGCGTGGCCGCTGCACGTTCCCGCCTCGCGCGGGCGAGCTGGCTTTGCTAAGCAGCCGGGATGCCTCTCGATGCCTTCCAGAACACCTTCGCCGGCAATCCGCTCGACCGGGCGAGCTACAAGCGGGCGGACGCCGACTGGCTGAAGGGCAAGATCGCCGATCCGGACACGCTGGCCGTGGCGCTCTGGAACGGCAAGCCAATGGTCGAAGACGCGCCTGGCGGCGATCGCAGCTTGCGCATCGCCTACGTTCCGATGGGCCTGGCCCGCGAGACAGCCGGCGGCGACGAGCGGATGCTGTTCTTGGGTCTCTGGAAGGAGACGGCGGTCTTCGCCATCGACCTCGAGAGCGCTATCGACCCGGCCGAGGGGCCGCTCAAGGGCTTCGGGCGATTCGAGGATCTGCAGGGCGAGCGCCCTTCGCCTGCCGGCCGGCGATGCGGCCATCTGCGCCACGGCCAAAGGCGTGTTCGAATGGCGCCGGCGTCACGGCTTCTGCGCCGCGTGCGGCGAGCAGACCATCGCCGTCGAAGGCGGTTGGAAGCGGGTGTGCGAGAGCTGCCGCACCGAGCATTTCCCGCGCACCGATCCGGTGGTGATCATGCTGCCGACCATCGGCGAGAAGTGCCTCTTGGGCCGCCAGGCGGTCTGGCCACAGGGCATGTACTCGGCCCTGGCCGGCTTCCTCGAGCCCGGCGAGACGATCGAGGAGGCCTGCGCGCGCGAGGTGAACGAGGAGGCCGGACTGACCGCCGTGCGCGTGAACTACCACTCGACGCAGCCCTGGCCCTATCCGTCGTCCCTGATGATCGGTCTGATTTGCGAGGTCGAGGACGACAAGGCCGAGCCGGACCTGAACGAGCTCGAGGAGGTGCGCTGGTTCAGCCGCGCCGAAGCCAGGTCGCTGATCAAGGGCGAGTTGAACGATGCCCGCGCGCCCGGCGGCATGGCCATCGCCTTCCAGCTGATCAAGGCCTGGGCGGAAGCCGGCTGACGCATGACGATGCTGTCGGAGGTGCGTGGGCTGGACCGGCATCAATGGAGCGCGGTCGCGGCAAGCTTCCTCGGCTGGACGCTGGACGCCTTCGACTTCTTCCTGATGGTCTTCATGTTCAAGGCCATCGCGGCCGACTTCCACGCCGACATCGCCCGCGTCGTGGTGGCAAGCTCGCTGACGCTGGCCGCGCGGCCGTTCGGCGCGCTGGTGTTCGGGATGGTCGCCGACGCGTTCGGCCGTCGCCCGGTGCTGATGACCAACGTCGTGCTCTATTCGGCGATCGAGCTTGCGTCCGCCTTCGCACCCAGCCTGGCGGCGTTGCTGGTGCTCCGCGCCCTGTTCGGCTTCGCCATGGGCGGGGTCTGGGGCGTCGGCGCGTCGCTGGCGCTTGAGTCGATCCCGCCGAAAGCGCGGGGGCTGATCTCGGGCCTGCTGCAGGAGGGTTACGCCGCCGGTTACCTGATCGCCTCGGCGGTCTTCTTCTTCCTGTTCGACCGCATCGGCTGGCGCGGGATGTTCATGGTCGGCGCGGTCCCGGCCCTGCTTGCCGTCTTCATCCAGATGTCCGTGCGCGAGTTGCCCGCCTTCGAAGCCCGGCGGGCGGCGCCGAGGACCCGCAGCGTGGCGCTGATGATCGTACTCGGCCTGGCCGCGCTGGCCATCGCGGTCGGCCCGGCGACGCTAGGGCCGATGCTGAAGATCCCGACCCTGACCTGGATCTACGTGGTCGACGCGCCGCTGGCGCTCGCGGGTTTGTGGTTCTTCCGCAGCCACTGGCGGATGGCGCTCTACGTCATCGTGCTGATGACCGCCTTCAACCTGTTCAGCCACGGGACGCAGGACCTCTACCCGACCTTCCTGCAGAAGGGGCGCGGGTTCGGCACCGGCGCAACCGGCCTGCTCACCATCATCGGCAACGTGGGCGCGATCGGCGGCGGGCTCTTGTTCGGCGGGCTCTCCGAGCGGTTCGGACGCCGGCGCGGCATCGTCGTGGCGGCCCTGCTCTCGGTGCTGGTGATCCCGCTCTGGGCGTTCTCGCACGGGATGGCCTTGCTCGCGGCCGGCGCGTTCCTGATGCAGTTCATGGTGCAGGGCGCCTGGGGCGTCATCCCGGCCCATTTGAACGAACTCGCGCCCGACGACGCGCGGGGCGCCTTCCCGGGCTACGCGTATCAGGTCGGCAACCTGCTCGCCTCCGGCGCCGCCGTCTGGCAAGCGCAGATCGCCGAGGCGCGACACAACGACTATGGGCTGGCGCTGGCGCTCGTCGCAGGGGCCGCCGCCGTCGCCATCGCCGTCTGGACCATTTTCGGCCCGGAGCGGCGCGCCGCTGCGTTTGGCGAGGCCTAGCGGCCGGCGCGCTCGCGGTAAGGGTCGGCGGCGTAGACGCCGAGGATCTCGAACTTCTCGCAGAAGAAGCCCAGCTCTTCGAACGCGTTGGCCAGCGATTGGTCCTCGGGCCGGCCGTCCACCTCGGCGTAGAAGAAGGTGGCGGTGAAGGCGCCGTTCTCCATGTAGCTCTCGAGTTTGGTCATGTTGACGCCGTTGGTCGCAAACCCGCCGAGCGCCTTGTAGAGCGAGGCGGGCAGATTGCGGACGCGGAAGACGAAGCTGGTCACGCAGGGCGCGCTGGCCGGCGGCCGGGGCGGGTTACGATCGGCGGTCATGACCAGGAAACGGGTGGTGTTGTGCCGCTCGTCCTCGACTTCGCGCATGAGGATCTCGAGGCCGTAGATCTCGGCCGCGAGCGCCGGCGCGATCGCAGCGCGGGTGGGATCGGGATGCTCGGCAAGCGCCTTGGCCGCGCCGGCGGTGTCGCCGACCGACTCGGTCTTCACGCCCAGCTTGCGCAGCGTCCTGCGGCACTGGCCTAGGGCGATCGACATCGAGGTCACCGTCTTCACCTGGCCGAGCGCGACGCCTGGGTTGGCCATCAGATGGAAGCGGATCGGCTTGAACCGCTCGCCGATGATCAGGAGACCCGAGTCTGGCAGGAGGTGGTGTACGTCGGTGACCCGGCCGGCAATCGAGTTCTCGACCGGGATCATGCCTAGCGCCGCGGTTCCGTTGCGGATGGCCTCGAATGCATCCTCGAAGGTGGCGCAGGCCATGGGCTCGTAGTCGGGGTAGTAGTCGCGCGCCGCCTCGTGGCTGTTGGCGCCCGGCTCGCCCTGAAAGGCGATCTTGGGTTGGTCGCTCACGCAGCCTGCTCGGCCCGGCGGCGCGCCACGGCGAGCTCTGCAGGCGTGTTGACCTCGATCGGCATGGCGTCGGCGACCACCGCCCAGATGGAGAGACCGAGCTCCAGCGCCCGCAGTTGCTCCAGCTTCTCGCGCCTCTCCAGCGGCGAGGGCGGCGCGGCGGCGAAGCGGTCGAGCGCCTGACGGCGATAGGCATAAACGCCGATGTGACGCCAGACGGGCCCGTCGCCGTAGAGTGTCGAGCGGGTGAAGTAGAGGGCCCGCGAGCGCTTGCCGCCCGGCTGCATCGCCACGATCGCCTTCGGGCAATCGGGATCGGTGCGCTCGGCCGGCGACCCCTCGGGCGCGATCAGAGTGGCGATATCGCAGGCGGGCTCGTCGTCGAGCAGGCCGGCGCAGGCGCCGACCAGCGCCGGGTCGATGAAGGGCATGTCGCCCTGCAGGTTGACCACCGCATCGTGGCGGCGATCCGGGTCCAGCACGGCCAGCGCAGCCAGGATTCGGTCCGAGCCCGAGGGCAGATCGGGATCGGTCAGCACCGCCCGGCCCCCGGCGCGCTCGACGGCAGCGCAGATCTCCGTCTCGCCCGCGGCCACGGCGACAGGCCCGACGCCCGCAGCCTCGGCCTGACGCAGGACCCGCACGATCATCGGCGCTCCGCCGATGTCGGCGAGCGGCTTGCCCGGCAGTCTCGAGGCCGCCATGCGGGCTGGAATGAGCACGATCGGGCGCATGCGTTCCTTGCTGACGGCAGGCGCAGGATCGGCTCGCCGGCGGTCCATTTGGTCGGTTGCGTGCGCGCCGGTAGCGTGTCAGAGACGCGAACGCAAGGTTGGGGGCCGCGCGCCGGCTTGGCCTTGGAAAGACGCAAGAACGCGAGGGGCTGCACGCACGGCATGAGCGACCAGTTGGGCTTCAACAAGATCGCTGGCGCGGTGCTGGCGACCGGACTGGCCGTGTTCGGCTTGGGCGAACTCGCCAACATCATCTGGGAGTACCACCCGCCGGCCAAGCAGGGCTATTCGGTCGACATCTCGGCCGAGGAGTCCAGCGCGCCGGCGGCGAGGCGCCCGACGTTCCGCCCGACTGGGGCGCGGCGCTGCCGGCCGCGGACGTGAGCGCCGGCGCGCAGGTCGCGCAGAAGTGCCAGTCCTGCCACAACTTCCAACAGAACGGGCCGAACATGACCGGCCCCAACCTGTGGGGTGTCGTCGGCCGCCCGATCGGCTCGCACGCCGGCTACGACTACGACCAGCCGATGAAGGACTTCGCCGCCAAGAACCCGGTGTGGACGTATGACCTGCTCTACACCTACCTGAAGAGTCCGAGCACGATCGTCCCTGGCACCAAGATGACCTTTGTCGGCCTGCCGGCGCCGAAGGACCGCATCAACGTCATCGCCTACCTGCACACGCTGGGCTCGACCCTGCCCGTTCCGCCGCCGCATCCGGCCGCGGCGCCGGCGACGGCGGCCAAGGGCGCCCCGGCGAAGACCTGAGCCTTACCGCTTGGCGTAGCGCGTCTTGATCATGGCGTAGGCGGCGCGGATCGCCTGCGCCTCGGCGCCGATGGGGCGCCCCGGAGCCGCGCGCGCGATCCAGGCGAAGATGTCGAAGTGGGCCCAGGCGGTCTTCGGCGCGAAGCGCCTCAGGAACAGCGCCGCGGTGATCGAGCCGGCCTGCGCCCAGGGATCGGGGTCGTTCTTCACATCGGCGATGTCGCTGTCGAGGGCGGCCTCGTAGCCGCCCCATAGCGGCATGCGCCAGAGCGGATCGTCGCTGGCCTCGGCCGCCCGGGCCAGATCGGCCGCCAGCGTCTCGTCGTCGGTATAGAAGGGGGCGACCTCAGGTCCGAGCGCAACGCGGGCGGCTCCGGTAAGCGTCGCGAAATCCAGCGTCAGAACGGGATTGAGCTCGGCGGCGCGGGCGAGCGCGTCGGCGAGAATCAACCTCCCCTCCGCGTCGGTGTTGCCGATCTCGATCGAAAGCCCCTTGCGCGAGGCGAGCACGTCGCCTGGCCGCATGGCGTCGCCTGAGACGGCGTTTTCCACCACCGGCAGCAGGACGACCAGGCGGACCGGCAGCTTCGCCGCCATCACCATGCGCGCCAGCGCCAGCGCATGAGCCGCGCCGCCCATGTCCTTCTTCATCTGGCGCATGCCGGCGGCCGTCTTCAGGTCGAGGCCGCCGGAGTCGAAGACGACGCCCTTTCCGACCAGCACGACGAGCGGATGGCGCGAACGGCCCCAAGCGATCTCGATCATGCGCGACGCGCGCCTGGGATCGGCGGCGCGGCCGACGGCGTGCACAGCAGGATAACCCTGGGCCAGGAGCGCGTCGCCGACAACGACGCCGATCTCGGCGCCGAAGGCCTCGGCCACCTCGCGGGCAACCATCTCCATCTCGACCGGTCCCATGTCGTTGGCCGGCGTGTTGATGAGGTCGCGGGCGAGCGCCAGCGAGGTTGCGATCTGCCGCACCTCGGCGAGGTCGGCGCCGGCGGGCGCGGCCAGACGGGCCAGGCCATCCTTGGACCTGCGGTAGCGTTCGAAGCGATAGCCGCCCATCGCCCAGGCGAGCGCGACGGCCTCGAACGTCAGCCCGGCCGGAACCGCCGCCAACTGATAGTCACCCGCCGGCAGCCGTACGGGCGCCCCGCGAAAGGCGTCGGCCTTCGGCGCCTCGCCGACGCCGAGGCCCGCTACCACGCCGTCCGCGTCGTTCGCGAGCAGGACCTGGCCGACCTTGCCCTTGAACCCCTGCAGGGCGGCGGCCTGTGACACGGCCGCCGACTGAACGGCCAGGAAGGTCTCAAGGTCGCCCTCGGCGACAGCGTGGAGAGTTCGGACGCCGCCTGCGGCGCCATCCAGAATGAGGTCGCTCATGGAGGGGCCATATCGCCCGGTAACAATTCGTCAAGCTTAACGCTTCGTTGACGGGCGCGGTTGATCCTTCAGGCGCCGAACCCGCAATCGGGAGCCCGAAGCCCATGCCGCGTCGATCCGCCATCGCCACCACCGCCCTGCTCGCCGTCTTGCTCGCGCCGGGGCTGAGCCGGGCAACGCCGGCGCAGGCCAACCCGCCGCCGGTCGCGCACGCGGCCCCGCCGCCGGCGCCCGTCAAGGCGACACCCGAAGAGCGGGCCGCCGCCGATCGCATGGCGCCCTTGGCGCGGGCCGCGTTCTGGGGCCGCGAGGCGCAGCTCGATCCGGCCGACGCCGAAGCCGGCGTCAAGCTGTCGGCGGCGCTTCGCGCGCTCGGCCAGTACGATGCGGCAGTCCAGTCGGCGGGCCGCGTGCTCGTTCTGGACCCGAAGAATTTCGACGCCCTAATGGAGACCGCTCGCGCCTACGTCGCGGCCGGCCAGGGGTTCTACGCCGTCGACCCGTTACAACGCGCGCAAGCCCTGGCGCCGAAGGACTGGCGGCCCCTCTCGTTGCTCGGGATCGCCTACGCCGAGGTCCGGCGTCCGCAGGACGCCCAGATCGCGTGGCGGGCCGCGCTCGCGCTGTCGCCGGACAATCCCTCGGTGCTGTCCAACATGGCCATGGAGATGGCGGCCGATGGCGATGCGGCCGGCGCCGAGCCGCTGCTGCGCCGAGCCGCCGCCCAGCCGACGGCCGGCCTGACCGTGCGGCAGGACCTGACCCTGGTGCTGGGCCTGGAGGGCAAGCTCGGCGAAGCGGAAACGCTGCTGCGTCAGGACCTGCCGCCGGATCAGGCGGACGCGGACCTCGCCTACTTGCAAGCCGCCTACACCGGGCGCGGCTCGGCCGAATCGACGGCGGCGGCGTCAACGCGCACCTGGGCGTCGATGAAGTCCGGCGGAAGCTGACCGGTCTTCGTGGCCGCCTCCGCCCTGCGGCGGGCAGCCGCTTAGCCTTTGTGCGCCATCACATCCTGGACCCGGATGATCGAGGGTCCAAGCACGACGATGAACAGCACGGGCAGGAAGAAGACGATCATCGGCACGGTCAGTTTGGCAGGCAGCGCCGCGGCCTTCTTCTCGGCCGACGCAAGTCGAAGGTCGCGGTTCTCCTTCGCCATCACGCGGAGCGCCGTGCCGAGCGGGGTGCCGTAGCGCTCGGCCTGGATCATGGCGGTGGCGACGGACTTGATGCCCGGGTGGTTGGTGCGCTTGGCCAGGCCCTCGTAAGCCTGCCGGCGATCAGGCAGGTAGGACAGCTCGGCGACCAGCAGCGACAGTTCTTCGGCCAGCTCGATCGACGAGGGCCGCCGAGTTCCTGGCTGACCTTCTGCAGCGCCGCCTCGATCGACATGCCGGACTCGACGCAGATCAGCAGCAGGTCGAGCGCATCGGGAAAGGCCTGCATGATGGACGTGCGCCGTTTGGCCGCGACGTTGGAGATGTAGACGTTGGGCGCATAGTAGCCGGCCGTCAGCCCGCCCACGCAGATGCATAGCTTGGTCAACCCCGGCAGGTTGAAGGGGTTGAGCGTGAAGAGATAGATAGCCGAGCACGAGTGCAAAGACGAACGGCGTAATCATGCGGAAGAAGTAGAAGGTCGTGATCGGGCGCGGGCCGCGGTAGCCGGCCTGCGCCAGCTTGTCGGCCACCTGCGGATCCTCGAGCAGCCGGCTGAGCTGCAGACGGTCGACGATGCGTCTTGAACATGCCTTCGTCGGTCTGCCGGAGTGCTGGCCGCCTGGTTCTTCTTGGCCAGGGCCTCGCGCGAGCGTCGTTTCAGCTCCTCGCGCCGGTTGGCGACCGAGTTCAGCCGGGCTCTCGAGCGTCGAGCGCACCAGCAGAGGGCGATGCTAAAGTCACGATGGTGGCGAAGGTCAAGACGCCGACGAACCCCATCAGGATCGTCGAAGGATCGGTGATGGTCGTCGCCAGTGCGCTGAAATCCATGGCCCTCGCGCCTCGCTAGATACTTGAAGTTGATCATGCGGCGCATCACGAAGATGCCGAGCGCCATCCAGATGCAGCGCCGGCGAGCAGCATCAGCTTGCCGCGCGGATCGGTCGAACATCGGCATCATGTAGGTCGGCGTCGTGACGATCATCGAGCAGCACCACCGCCAGGCGGCAGCGAACCGATGATGAAGGCCGAGGTGGTGGCTTCCGACGACAGCGCCTTGATCTTCTCGCGCATCAGCTTGCGTGCGCGCAGCACGGCGGAGAGGTTGCCGAGCGCCTCGGCCAGGTTGCCGCCGGTCTTCGCCTGGATCGTTCATGACGATTGTGAAGAAGCGCAACTCCGGCGTCGGCATGCGCTCGTACATGCGCTCCAGCGCCTGATCGAGCGGCCATGCCCATGCCGAAATGTTCTCGACCAGGCGTTGGAACTCGGGCCCAGCGGCGCCGGGCTCTCGCGGGCGATGATCTTGCAGGCAGTCGTG
The DNA here is from genome assembly GCA_963794315.1 of uncultured Alphaproteobacteria bacterium. GTDB lineage: Bacteria > Pseudomonadota > Alphaproteobacteria > Caulobacterales > Caulobacteraceae > Poindextera. Next base: position 884,681 of record CAWCDF010000002.1, on the reverse strand, counting down.
CACCGGCAGGCCGGACTTGATGCCGCGCACGATGATGTCGATGGCGTCGGAGAAGTAGAGGGTGAACTTCTTGGTGCGCCGTTGCGCCAGAAAACCGATCACCCAGCGCGGCAGACCGAGCGCGGCCACGAGACCGAGCAGCAAGGCCGCCCACGCCGGCGCGCGGAGGAAAAAGGCGCAACAGGACGACCGCCACGCCCAACAGGCTGCTGGCGATCCAGAACTGCGTCACGCGTGACGTTCAACCCGGTCTGCTTGAGCCGGGCTGTTCAGCGTCAGCCGAGCCTTCTTCTGCTGGCGGTCCTGCTCCTTCAGGGTCTGCAGCATCTGCTTGCGCCGGTTGCCGGCGTCCTGCTGCGCGAGCTTGGCCCGGGCGGCCGCCTTCTCCGCGGCGGCCGGCGCCGGCGATCGCCTTGGCCCGGCGCTTGACCCGTACATCGCCGGAGCCGGCCGCCGGCGACCACGAGCCCCAGGCCGCCGATGAGTGACGAAGCCGACAACCGCCGACGAGGATGACAAGAGGGTTCATGGCCTACTCCGCCGCGTCCAGCGCCTCGGCCAGCTCGCGCTCGAGCCCGTAGTAGCGGGCGCGGTCCCAGAACCTGGGGCGCGCGATGCCGGTCGACCGATGGCGGCCGACGACCCCGCCGTGCTGGTCCTCGCCGGTGATTTCGTAGACGAACAGGTCCTGGGTGATGATTACTTCGCCTTCGAGGCCGACGACCTCGGTGACGTGGGTGATCCGCCGCGAGCCGTCGCGCAGGCGGGCGGCCTGGATGATCACGTCCACCGAGCCGACGATCATCTCGCGGATGGTCTTCGAGGGCAGGCCGTAGCCGCCCATCGTGATCATCGATTCGAGGCGGCTGATGGCTTCGCGCGGGCTGTTGGCGTGCAGCGTGCCCATCGAGCCGTCGTGGCCGGTGTTCATCGCCTGCAGCAGGTCGAACGCCTCCGGACCGCGCACCTCGCCGACGATGATCCGCTCCGGGCGCATGCGCAGGCAGTTCTTCACCAGGTCGCGCATGGTGATCTGGCCGCTGCCTTCGAGGTTGGGCGGGCCGGGTCTCCAGACGCACCACGTGCGGCTGCTGCAGCTGCAGTTCGGCGGCGTCCTCGCAGGTTATCACCCGCTCGGTCGGGTCGATGAAGGCGGTCAGGGTGTTGAGCAGCGTCGTCTTGCCCGAGCCGGTGCCGCCGGAAATGATCACGTTGCAGCGGCGAGGCGCCGATGACGCCCAGCACGCGCGCGCCCTCCGGGCTGATCGAGCCGTAGTCGACCAGGTTGCTTCATCGTCAGCTTGTCTTTGCTTGAACTTCCGGATGGTCAGCGTCGGGCCATCCAGCGCCAGCGGCGGGGCGATGACGTTGACCCGGCTGCCGTCGGGAAGGCGCGCGTCGCAGATCGGCGAGCTCTCGTCGACCCGGCGGCCGACCTGGCTGACGATCCGCTGGCAGATGTTCATCAGCTGGGCGTTGTCGCGGAAGCGGACGTTGGTCAGCTGGACCTTGCCGCCGACTTCGATGAACACCCGGCTGGCGCCGTTGACCATGATGTCGGCGATGTCGTCGCGCGCCAGCAGCGGCTCGAGCGGACCATAGCCGAGGACGTCGTTGATGATGTCCTGGACCAGGTGCTCCTGCTCGGCCACCGACATCGAGACGTTCTTGATCGCCACCAGCTCGGCGACGATGTCGCGGATCTCCTCGCCGGCCGATCTCCAGGTCCAGCTGCGCCAGCTGCGCCAGGTCGATGGTGTTGATCAGGGCGTTGAAGATCGTGGTCTTGGTCGCGTGATAGTAGTCGCTCTGCTCGCGTACGATCTCGGCGGTGGCGCGCGCCGCCCTGCGCGGCGCGCAGCTGCTCGAACGCGGAGGTGAGCTTCGGCCCGCCGGTCGCCGCGCTAGCCTGCGCGCCGTGGGTGCCGGCCAGGCGGTCGGAAGCGGAGCGCGGTCCGGACTCCGGCGGTGACGCCCGGGCCGGCGCGAGCGCCTGGCGGGTCGTCGCCGGCTCCACACGCTGCGGGCGCGTGGCGATGGGCGGACCGCCCTTGGGCGGCGGAGGCGGTGCGTCCGCCGGCTTGGTCGGCTCGCCGTCCCCTGAGCGTTTGCCGAACACGGGCTTGGCCTATTTGAACTTGAACAGACCGGCGAGCGGCGACTTCTTCGGCGCTGGTCGGCGGGTCGCGGCGCGCTGATCAGCAGCGCGAGCCGCTGGAATGCCTCGGCGGCCCTCGATCTTCGGGCCGAGCTCTTCGATCATCTGGCCGTTGTTGGCCGCCTGCCCGAACAGCTTGGCGTCGAACGGCACGATCACGGTGGGCTCGAGACCGAGCGCCTCGCCGAAGTCCTTGACCGGGATTTCGGGGCGGCCAGGCGAGCCCACCTTGTTGAGCACCAACACGCGGCGGCGAATCGTTCGGCCGGGCCTGGCGCACCAGATCGACGATGTTCTTGGCGTTGCGCAGCGACGCCAGGTCCGGCGCGGCCGTGATCACCACGTCGTCGGCCGCCAGCAGCATGCGGCGCATCCAGCCGGACCAAAGATGCGGAAGGTCGAGCACCACGTAGGGCGCCGTTGCGCGGATCTTGCTGGTGACCTCCTCGAAGGCCTCGGCGCTGATGTCGTAGTCGACGTCGAGCGTCGCCGGCGCGGCGAAGAGGCTCAAGCGCTCGCCGCAGCGGGCCATCATCCGGTCGAGCAGCACCGGGTCGAGCCGGTCGGGCTGGCTGAGCGCGTCGGCGACGCCCTGCAGCGGGTCCTGGTTGAAATCCAGGCCCGCGGTGCCGAAGGGCAGATCGAGATCGACGATGACCGTGTTGGTCCGCATCGTCTCGGACAGCAGGTAGGCGAGATTGTGCGCCACGGTCGACGAGCCGACGCCGCCGCGCGCGCCGACGAACGCGATCTGCCGGCCGACGAAGGGCGCAGCGGGGTCGGCGTAGAGCGTGGTGATGGCGCCGATCAGCTGCAGCGGTTGCAGCGGCGGCACCAGATATTCGCTGACCCCACGCCGCATCAGCTCGCGGTAGAGGGCGATGTCGTTGTGCGCGCCGATCACGACGACCTTGGTGCCGGCATCGCAGACCTGCGCCAGCTGATCGAGCTGGTCGAGCAGGACCGGTCCCGCCTCCTCGCTTTCGACGATGACGAGCGGCGGCGTCGGTTGATTTTGGTATTGCGCGATGGCCGCCGGCAGCCCGCCCGGCTTGATCTCGGTCGTGGCGCGAGCCATGCGTCGGTCGGCGGCGCACTTCTCGGCCATTTCCGCGGTCTCGCTCCGCACCCAGAAGATGTGGATGCCGATGTGCGGGACGCTCGCTTCGCCGAGCACGGCCTCGGCGCCGGCGATCAGGTCGCCGACTGGATTGAGGGTGGAGCCGCCGACGGGGTGACCCTCGTCCTCGGCGGCGAAGCTCTCCATCGGTTCCTGCGGCGTGAGGAACGGATCGTCCTCGTCCAGCAGCTTGCCGCTGTCGGCGGTCGGCTGCCAACGATCGGCGGACGTGGCGAACTCGTCGTCGGCCTCGAAGCCGCTGACTTCGCTGTCGGGATCGGTTTGAGGAATAGCCAAGAGCCTTGCCCTATTGAATCGTGCCGGAGATCGCGCCGTCCGCCTGCGTATCCTTGGGCGTCGAGCTGGTGACGCCCAAACGGTACTTGCCGATGATCGTTTCGCGCCGGCCGGCGTCGGAGGAGTCCATCGGCCGCGGCGCCAACAGGTCGCTCGGGTTGGCGATCATCGCGGCCACGTTCGCCGTTACGGCGCAGCCGAAATTTTTGTTGACCCGATTGTCGCCGGTCTGGGTGAAGTCGTTCCAGTCGCGGCCGCACTGCGGCCCCTGCGCCTGGTAGCCGAGGAAGCTCACGCCGATCGGCGCGCCCGGGCCGGCGTCATAGCTCGTCAGCTGGATCTGCTCGGGACGAACGCCGATCGCCTCCAGCGCCGTCTGAACCCCTGCCGTCGCGCGATACATCGCCTCCTCGCCGCTGGCCGGGGCGCGAACGGTGATCACTGATCCGCCAGCGTTGCGCCAGCGATCGACCAGCTGCGCCAACGCCTGCATCTGCGCGTCGGAGAGGCCGTCGGGATGTGGGGCAAGCAGGATCTCGTCGCGCCCCTGCGTCACGGTGATCGAGAACTGCTCGGCTGGCGTAACCGGCCCGGGATCCTTCTTCGCCAGGTTCAGCGGGTCGCTTTGCGATGCGCAAGCGCAGGTCAACGCGGCGATGCAGGGGACGATCAGCCTGCGGATCATGGCCTTACCCTCAGTCGATGACATAGCCGACAGGCCCCTGATAGGTCTTCCCGACGGTCGCGTCGGGGCGGTCCTTGTAGGCCTTGTTCATCCGGCCGAGCAGCGTTGTCTCGGCGTCGGTGGCGAGCTGATAGCCGTCCGCGGGCGTCTGCAGATTGGCCGGACTCGTGGGGTTCACCAGGTAGGCGGTGACGATCACGACGAGTTCGCTCTCGTTGGCCTGATAGTCGCGCGAGCGGAACAGAGCGCCGAGCACCGGCAGGTTCATCAGGCCCGGCAGCGAGTCGAGGTCCTGCTTGGTTTCTTCGTTCAGGAGGCCGGCGATCATCATCGAGCCGCCGGAAGGCAGCTCGACCATCGTTTCTGCGCGGCGGACGGTGAGGCCGGGGATGGAGAGCCCCGCCGCGCCCGTGCCGTTCGACAACGTGAACGAACCCTGGTTCGTCAGCTCCGACACCTCCGTCGAGATCTTCAGCGAGATGCGACCGCCGGAGAGCACGACCGGGGTGAAGCCGAGCCCGACGCCGAAGGTCTTGAAGTCGATGGTCACCTGGCCAGACGAGCTGACGCCGGTCGGCACCGGGAACTCGCCGCCGGCAAGGAATTTGGCGGACTCTCCGGAAACGGCGGTGAGGTTGGGCTCGGCCAGCGTGCGCACGAGGCCGACGCTCTCGAACGCATCGATCGTGGCGTTGGCTTTGTTCAGGCCGTTCGAGCCGATGACGTTCTGTTGTGTCGCGGTGTTCCAGTTGGCGACGCCGGTCGAGCCGTTCTTCACGATCACCGGGCAAAGGGCCCCGGTCGGGAAAGCCGGCCCGCAGGGCTCCTGCATCTCCGGTTGCGTTGTGGTGTTGACCTGGTAGCCGGTGCCATTGAGCCCGCCGAGGACCGCGCCGTTGACCCCGAAAGTCGCCGCTTCGCCCAGCAGGAACTGAGGACTGCCGGCCTGACCGATCAGCGCGTTGAGGTTGAAGCCGAGCTGCTTCACGACGGTGCGCTGCATCTCGACCATCCGCACCCGCAGCATCACCTGCTCAGGCCCGCCGATCGAGAGCATGTCGACGACCTGCGTCGGCTGGTTGACGAACTGTTGCGCGATCTGCACGGCCTGGTCGGCGGCCTTCAGGTTCGGCACATCGCCGGATAGGATAAGACTCGTGTTCACCGCCTCGATGTGAACGTGAGCATCCGGGATCAGCCGCTGAATGGTCTGGGCGACGGCGCCGAAGTCCTGGTCGACACGGATATTCAGGGCCAGGATTCGGCGGCCTGAGGCGTCGAAGAAGGCGGCGTCGGTCATCCCCGGCGACAGCCCGACGACATAGATCCGCCGCGGCGAGCGGAGCACCGCGTCGGCGACCCTTGGATCGGTGACCAGGACGTCGCGCGCGTCGACCGGCAAGTCGACAATCGCGGACTTGCCCTTGGGGATGGAGATGCTCTGGGCGTCGGCCGTCGCGAGGCCGACGCGCATCGGATCGCTGGGGCCGTCGGTTTGCGCGCGCGCGGCCGACGACGCCAGCCCCAGGACCGCCAGAACAGCGACCGCGAAAAGAGGTCGGATGAGAAGCTTCATTGCAGGGTCACCGTCTCGGCAGGTTGGCCGCTTCGGAAGATGCGGACCTGGCCGCTGTTGCCCTGGTCCGTCGGCGGACCGGAGGGCTCGCCGGCGTCGGAGTAGGGCCGTAGCGCCAGAAGGACTTCGCCTTGCGCCTTCGCGCGGGCGACCACTTGGGTGTCGGCGGCGGCCACTTCGAGGGTCGCGGTGCCGCCGATCTGGGATTGCTGCCCGTTCTTGGGCGGCTGGCTATTCTGGTCGATCGCCAAGACCCGCACGTTGCGGAGCAGGATCGCGGCCGCGTAGCCGCCCCGACCGTTTGAAGCATCGGATTGGTGGGCCTGGACGACATCGACGCGGTCGCCAGGCAGGATGAAACCGCCGGCGGAGTCGGACGCTGTCACCGGCACCGCGACGGCGCGCATGCCCGGCTGCAGGACCACGGCCATGTAGCCGCCAACGCCGCCGCGCACGAGTTTAGCGTTGGTGATGGGCTCGTTCGCCAAGATCGCCTCGCGAACGATCGAGCCGGAAAGCTGATCCATTGGATTCGCGCCGCCAGCGACGACGGTGGCAGCCGCCCGCACCGTCTGGTTCGCCTGCTCAGCGATCGCGGTGGTCGCGGTGGGCGCCGGAAGGTGGGCGCCTTGACCGTCGGTGACGAAGGCCGGATTGATCGCACCCACCGGCCAGTCTTGCCAGGTCATGTCGTTGGACGTGAGGCGCGCGCCGACGGCAAGGTCGTGACGGGCGACGAGCACGCGGGCCATCGGCGCGGAGGGCTGGGCGGCTACGACCTGCGGCGGCGGCGCCTTATGGCCGATCATGGCGCTCACGACCAGCACTAGGCCGATCGAGCCGATGGTCGCGATCGCGAGGACGATGAGGATTCTGGCTCGGCCCATTGCTGGCGGCTCTTTCGATGTGTTCGTCGAGCTTGCTCAGGCCATGGTTAACGCCGCGCTAAGCGGCGTGATGAATGCGTCAAAAACTTGCGTGCAGGCCCCGAACAAGCGGGCTTGTGGGAAAGGCCACCAGCGCGCCGACCGCGATGGCGACTCCGTAGGGCACCGCTTCGCCGGTTGTGGCGAGACGCGCGAGCCATGGCGGCGCGCCGGCGAGATAGGGCTTGAGCCAGGCCGCGCGCACGTTCAGCAGCAAGAGCGCAAGCGCTCCACCGACCAGGGCGGTCGCCATCACGAAGGACGCGAGCGCCGGCCAGCCGAGCCAGAGCGCGACAGCGGCGAACAGCTTGGCGTCGCCGCCGCCAATCCACCCGGCGGCGAACAGGCCCATCGCGACGATCAGCGCGGCAAAGCCGATCGCGAGACCGACGCCGACCTCAGCGGGCGGCCGGCCCAACATGAGCGCCGCCATCGGATAGACCGCGGCAAGCGCTAGGTTCAGCCGATTCGGAATGGTGTAGCTGGCCATGTCGGTGACAGCGGCGGCGATCACCAGCGCGGGGAAGACGCTTAGGAACGCGAGTTGCGCAATCGTCACGGCGGGGCCCGCATTGAAGGTTCGGCCACGATCGATGCGACTTGTGAAGGAAGGGTTGCGCGGAGGGTGGCTCCGCGCCGGCGGCGCGCCCAATCGACGGTGTAAAGGAAGGCGGCGAAGGGGACCAGCCACTCGACGCGAGTCTGGTAGCGGCCGAAGTCGCCGACAAGCGCCCCGCATAGCAGCGCGTTGGCGAAAACCAGGACCAGGATCAGCAGGCTGAATCGCCTCAGGCCGTCTGCGTCGTGGCTGCGGCTGCGCAGGAGCGCCCCGCCGAGGACGATGAACCCGAGCCAAGCGATCGCTGTCTGCAGCGGCCCGAGCAGGCCGAGATTCAGCTCACCGCACGCCACCGCCTGGCCGCCGGCGGCGCACCGGCCCGCGCCGGGCGTGATCGTCACCGTTTGCCGCCTCCGCTCCGTCTGCTCCGCGAGCAGCCCGCGCAGGCTGTCGAAATCGTGACCGACGCCAAACTCGAACGACTCGGCCGCGCCAGCGGCGACTCGCCGGGCAAGCTCCCGCGGGCCGTCGACCATGAGCGATCCCCAGACCAGCCGCGGCTGTTCAGAGACGAACCGGTCCCGGTGATCCGCCTCGGCGTCGGTGACGACCCGGTATTGCAGCTGATCGTAGGCGCCCGCCCCGGCGCTGGAGGGCGGCGGCGGCATGAGCGGATAGAGGCCGAGGTAGTATTCGGGATAGTCGGCCCTGACCGACACAAGGTCGCAGGAGGCCAGTCGCGCCTGCGGACAGACGCGCTCAAGGTAGGCTTGCCCAACCCCGTCGGCGAGGACCCGGCTGGCCAGAAACGGCGCCGCGGCGGGTGCGCGGCCAAACGCCGCGGTCAGGGCGGCTTGGCCCGCGATTGCGATCATCAGGCTCAGGCCGAGTACGGCGGCAACCGGCCCGACACGGGCGACGGCTTTCGAAACGCCGTCGCCCCCGAAGAGCACGAGCCCGCAGATGAGCGCGGCGGCCAGGTCGAGACCGTTGGCTGTGTGGGCCAGCGCCGCATAGACGGCCACGCCGCCCAGTCCGATGCGGCCAAAGGGGCCGATCGCATCCGGTTTGGCCATGAGCAGGGCCGCCGCAAGAATCGCCAGGCCGCCGAAGACATCCGGCATGATGTAGCCGGCCTCAAGGCCAAGCGCCGACAACGTCGAAAGCGCGGCGACGGCGCCGAGATAAGTCCACCAGCGCGCCACCCCGGGGATGAGGGCGCGAACCGCGACGAGGAGCACCCAAGCTACGACCAACGCCTGGAGGGCGGCGATGAGCCACAGGCCGCCCACAGAGGCGAGGAGATAGACGGGAACGGCGTAGAAGGCGGAACGCGCGGGAAGCAGGGTCAGGGTGAAGCGGAGGTCGGCCGGGCTGGCGCCATGCGCTCCGATCTCCCACCCGTGCAGCGAACGACCGGAAATCCAGGCTTGTCCGGGGTGCGGCCACGGCTGGGCGAGGGCCTCGACGATGTCGCGGCCCCAGCCCCAGTAGGCCGGCGTGTCGAAGAATACGAAGGGTCGTCCCCAGACGATAGCCGGCGCGAGCAGCAGCGCCGCGCCGAGCAGGATCAGCAAGCAGTTCTGGGCAACCCGCATTGCCATGCGCCAGACCCTTGGGAAACAAGAAAAGGCCGCGGCACGGATGCCGCGGCCGATTCTGTTCTCTTCGCCGACGAGCGGGTTAGATGCTCGTCGCGACCGTGTTGAACTTGGACGAGAGGTTGGTGCCGACCGCAGTCACGGCGCCAATGATGACAACTGCGATAAGGGCGACGATCAGGCCGTACTCGATGGCCGTGGCGCCCGACTCATTCTTCGCAAAGCGCGAAACGAACTTGGACATTGCTTGATCTCCTGATTCAGCAAGCATGGACTCGAGGATCAAGCCATCCGGCCTGCTGGCCCCCGATTACGAGGGGCACATTGCGCCTCCGCGCTTAATAGCTAGTAAACACAAGAATACTGCTGAGAATATTTGTTGGTTTACGGATGTTTACTATGAGTATCTCTTAACCAATGCCCTATAGGCCCGTGAGCGAGCGCGTTTGCGACATTATGACTCGCGCACGCGGGCACGCGTGCGCTTCAGACTTTGTTGACCATTCGAGTCCCAGTCTCCGCCGCAGATTCATCGGTCTGGAGCGTCCCGATGCGCCGCGCGATCTCCATCCTCATATTGGTCCTAGCCGCGATCTTCGTCGGCGACACCGCGATCGCGGCCGCGAGCGGCGGGCTGGCGGTCGAGCTCAACCGGAGCCGGCGCGTCGTCCTGCCCGGGACGCCGGCCAACATTTCGGTGGCCGACCCGACCATCGCCGACGTCACGGTGATCGATGCCCGCAGCGTCGTGGTGATCGGAAAGTCCTACGGCATTACCGACATCATTGTCAGCGACCACTCCGGGCGGCTCTTGATGGATTCGCGCGTAACGGTGGTCCCGCCCGAGACGCAGCGCCTCACGGTCTATCGCGGCGTCACGCCCACCGAATACACCTGCCTTACCCGTTGCCAGAGTGAGGGCGAGGCCGCTGCAAGCTCCGCGTCGTCAAGCGCGGCCGGCCCAGCGGACACGGCCAACGCCGCGGCCATCGCGCAGCCGCCCGTGAGCGTGACCCCCTCCATTCCGCGCTCACCGCCATAACCGTTCAGCGAAGTCGGGCGCTTAGCCAACGTATGTCGAGCTTAAGCGTCGATTAGGGACGGCGGGATAAGCTGTCGCCCATGCGTGGACTCGCAACAGCTATTCAAGCCCTTGGCCGCTTCGGACGGCGCTTTGCGCTTGGGCGGCGCGGCGCGGCGGCGGTGGAGTTCGCGCTGGTCTCGATCCCGTTCCTCATGCTGACGTTCGGGATCATCGAGATCGGGCTGATCTATGTCGTCTCCATCTCGCTCGAGAACGCCACCTATGAGGCGGCGCGGGAAATCCGCACCGGCCAGCTACAGACCGCGGGCGGATCGTCCGCGACCTCGTTCACCACGCTGGTGTGCAACAACATGAGCTGGATGGGCGCATCGTGCACCTCGAACCTCAGCGTCAGCGTGCAGACCTTCTCCACCTTCCAGTCGGTGACGGCGAGCAACCCGGTTTCGAACGGCACGGTCAACAAGAACAGCCTGCCCTACCAGATCGGCGGGCCGGGCGACATCGTCCTGGTGCAGTCCTTCTATCAGTGGACGGTGCTCGCGCCGGCGCTGGACAACATCGGAACGCCTCTGAACGGGGGACAGATGCTGTTGCAGTCCTCGGCCGTCTTCCGCAACGAGCCCTACAGTTCCTCATGAGCGGCAAGACGACATCGATCAAGCGGCTGCCGAAGGACACGCGGGGCGTCTCGGCGCTGGAGTTCGCTTTCATCGCCCCGGTGATGATCCTCGCCTACTTCGGCCTGGCCGAACTCTGCGGCGCCATGCTCGCTGAGCGCAAAGCAAGCCACGCAGCTTCGGCGATCGGCGACCTGGTGGCGCAGGCCAGCGTCATCCACGACAGCGACATCACAAACATCTTCACGATCGGCGGAATCATCATGACGCCCGACTCGAGCACGACGCTCGGCATGCGGGTCACCAGCGTCCAGGAGAACTCGACCGGCACCGCCACCACCGTGGGCTGGAGCGACGCCAGCGGAACGATGACAGCCAACACGGCCGGCGCCGCGATCGCCATCCCCGCCAACCTGATCGCGGCCAACCAGAGCATCATCCGCTCGGACGTCAGCTATACGTACAACGTGCCCGTGGCCTATCTGCTGCCGAGCGCCTTCACCTACAACTACACCTTCTATCTGCGGCCACGCATCGCCGACCCGATCTCGCGCATCAGCCCTTAACAGCCGCTTCGGGCGCTAGCTCGCCAGGTCGCGGTTCCCACGCCGCAGGAACAACAGCCCGACAAAGCCGACCGCCAACAGAATGGTGATCATGGCGAACCCGCCTTGCTGGGTCTTGAACAGGCGGGTCCCGATGATTGACCATCAAAGGCGCCAGCCAGACGGTCGCGGTGCCGGACACTGCGTAGGCGCCGAAGAAGGCGCCGGTCTGGTCCGGCGGCGTGAGCCGGGTGAGCAGCGTGCGGCTCGAGGCGTAGTGGGCGGTGATGAAGACCGCGTTGGAAAAGCCGATCAGGGTGAAGATCCACTCCGGCAGGGTGCGGAAGAAGGGGCCGTTCCACATCGGCGCGTGCAGCGCCGGATTGTAGTGCCAGAAGAAGAAGATGCGGTCCGGCGCCATCCCGAAGCAGCGCGATGATGCCGATGCAGCGACATCAGGATCTCCATCTGCACGGCCCGCCGGGGGCCCAGAACGCCGTCGAAGAAGCGGGCGAGGAAGCCGCCGATGACCGCCAGCACGGTCAGGATGATGCCGATCACCAGCATCTCCAGCGCGCCCCAGTGCATCACGCCGGTGGCGTAGATGCCGAAGAAGGTCAGCACCGCGGTCATGCCGTCGACGTAGAAGCTGCGCGCGACCAGGAAGATGGCGGCGTCGCGGAACCGGCCCACCGTCGTCAGCATGCGCCAGAGCGAGCGAGCGCCGTTGGCGAAAGCGGCCGGGATGGAGACAGCCGAGCGGGCCGCGTCAGGGGTGAAGAGCAGGATCGGGATCGTGCCGAGGAGCAGCATGACGGCCGTCATCGGCCCGACCAGCCGTTCGGGCTGGTGCAGCGCCTGGCTGATCCCGAACAGGGGCGCCTTGGGCACCCACGGCCAGTTGGTTCGCCCGGGCAGCATGAAGGCCCAGGCGAGGAAGATGAAAAGGACGAGCGCGAACGCATTTCCGAGCGCCAGCGCCAGGCTGGAGGCCTTGTGCGCGCCGCCCATCCCCGCCGCGCGCACCAGCAGCGAGTTGTGGATCACCTCGGTGTAGCTGAACAGGATGCGCCACGATGGTGGTCATCAGCATGACCGCGATGATCGGCAGGCCGGAGCCGTCGGGCTTGGCCCACCAGAGCGCGAACATCAGCGGCAGCATCAGCGCCACGGCAAGCGCCAGCCAGCCCTTGCGGCGACCGAGTCTGGTCGATCGAGGCGCCGAGGAAGGGCGCGGTCGCCATGGTCGCCCAGCCGGAGTACTGGCTCCACTGGGAGATGACTTCCTGGCCGGCGGTCGGATTGGAGTGCGGCCAGCCCACCATCACCGAGCCCACGTAGGGCATGAAGATGTAGATGATGATGAGGATGACGTAGGGGTCGCGCGCGCCCTCGAAGACCGACCAGGACACCGCTCCCAGCGACAGCCGCCCCGAGGTCGCCTCCGCCCTCTCGACGTCCGGACGCAGATCGGCCTCGGGTAGCGGCATCAGCTCGGTCAAGCGCGATTCCTCTTGTTCTGTTGGTCGTGCGCCAGCGCGGCCGCAGAGCGAACCCTAGCCGGTTTCAACCGCTTGTCAGCCAGAAAACCCGGTGCGGACGCTAGGCCAGCAGCCGCGCTTCGATCGCCGCGCGCGCGTCCGCATCGACGCCGAGCACGTCTTCGCAGTAGGCGACGACATCGCCGTGGGCGGCCTCGATCGCTTCGAATGCAGCGCTCAGATAGCCGGCCTCGACGGCCATGGCGGCCCTGACGGCCTCGTCCGTCGGCGTGCGGCCTGAGTGTTCCGCGATCACGCCGGCGACCAGGTGCATGCGCTCTTCGATCCGCGCCGCCGTGTTGGTGAGCAAGTAGTCCTCAAAGATGTCGGCCTCGCCGACTCCGACCAGGTGGTGGGTGAGCGCGGCCAGAAGGCCGGTGCGGTCCTTGCCCGCGGCGCAATGGATGAGGATCGGACCGTCGACGTCAGCCAGCGCGCGGAAGTAACGCGAGAACAGATCGACGTGGCGCGCCTCGAACGGCGCGGCGCGCATGTAGTTCATGAGATAGCCGCGGAAGGCGTCGGCGCTCGCGTCCGAGCCCTTGATGAACTCGATCCACGGGTCGGAGGTCGTCTCGTTCGTCGGGTTCTCGATCACCAGACCGGCAAAGCCCTCGTGCCGGCGCGACGGCATGCGCTCGCGCTCCTCGCCGCGGCGCAGATCGACGATGGCGGCGAGCTCGAGCGCGGCGATTGCCTCCAGATCGGCGTCGGTGGCCTGGGCGTGGTGCGCCGAGCGGTAGAGCCGTCCGCGCCTGATCCGCCGGCCGCCGCCAGTCGCATAGCCGCCGAAATCACGAAAGTTGCCAACGCCCTCGAGGGGCAGGATTCGATCAGACATGCCGCCCTGTTAGCCGGCTTGTGTGACGATTGCGAGGAAGGCGCAGCGACGCCCGCCCTAGTGGGTCGCCTCGGTCGAGCGCTTGGCCATCATCCTGTCGAACTCGGCCCAGACGCCGCTGTCGCCGTCCCAGCGCCCGGTGGTGGCCGCCTTGGAGTACTCGGTGGCGCGCGCCTCGAAGAAGTTGGCGTGCTCGACGCCAGACAGCAGCACCTGCAGCCAGGGGAGCGGGTTTTCCTTCACGCCGTAGACTTCCGGCAGCTCCAGCTGGCGCAAGCGCCAATCGGCGATGAAGCGGATGTAGCGCTTGATGTCGTCGGCGGTCATGCCCTGCACCGAACCCAGCTCGAAGGCCAGGTCGATGAAACGGTCTTCCATGCCGACGACCGTCTTGCAGCAGTCGACGATCTCGTCGGCCACGGCGCGGGTGACGCAGTGCGTCTCCTTGTTGAACGCATGGTAGAGCTTGACCATCCCCTCGCAGTGCAGGCTCTCGTCGCGCACGCTCCACGACACGATCTGGCCCATCCCCTTCATCTTGTTGAAGCGCGGGAAGTTCATCAGCATCGCGAACGAGGCGAACAGCTGCAGGCCCTCGGTGAAGCCGCCAAACATCGCCAGCGTCTTGGCGATGTCGGCGTTGTTCGCGACATCGAACGTCTGCATGTAGTCGTGCTTGGCGCGCATGGCGTCGTATTCGAGGAAGGCGGCGAACTCGGCCTCCGGCATGCCGATGGTCTCGAGCAGCAACGCATAGGCGGCGATGTGGATCGTCTCCATGTTGGAGAAGGAGGCCAGCATCATCTTCACCTCGGTCGGTTTGAAGACTCGGCCGAAGCGTTCCATGTAGTTGTCCGCCACCTCGATGTCCGACTGGGTGAAGAAGCGGAAGATTTGGGTGAGCAGGTTGCGCTCGCCCACGTCTAGCTTGGCCGCCCAGTCCTTGCAGTCCTCGCCAAGCGGGATTTCTTCCGGCATCCAATGCACCTGCTGCTGCCGCTTCCAGAAGTCGTAGGCCCAAGGATAGCGGAAGGGCTTGTAGGCGGCCGACGGCGTGAGCAAGCCGGGCAAGGTGCGGATGTTCGACATGGCCTCGAATCGGTTCCGGAGGACTAAGGTTGCCGAGGCTAGCAGCCCGGAGGCTGTCCGCCACAACATCTGGTGTAAGTGAACAGGAAATTCACAAGATAAGGTTAGTCCTGTGGACAAGCCAATCACAATCTACGGCGAGAAGGGATTCGGCTCGGTTCCCGTCGAGGCGGCGCTGACTTTGATCGGGGTTCCCTACCAAGTGGTCTCTCCGAGCAAGCCGTTCGACGTCTCCGACGATGCGGCGATCGCCGCGGTCAATCCGCAGCGACAGGTGCCGGCGCTGGTGTTTCCGGGCGGCGAGGTGATGACCGAGAGCGCGGCCATCCTCATCTGGCTCGCCGACCGATACCCAGAGGCCCGGCTCGCGCCGCCGCCGCTGCACCGCAAGCGCGCCGCCTTCCTGCGCTGGATGAGCTTCGTCTCGGCGGCGATCTACTCGCTGTTCTGGATCCGTGACGATCCCTCGCGGGTGATCGACGGAGAGGCGGAAGGCAAACGCCTGCGCGAGCAACTGGCCGAGCGCATCGCCGCTTGCTGGCGTATCATGGACGGCCAGGTCAGCCCCGGCCGCTACATCCTCGGCGGCGAGCTCAGCGTGCTCGACCTCTACGTCACCGTCGTGTCGCGCTGGGCGCCTAGACGCAAGCGGTTCTACGCCGAGGCGCCCGGACTGGCGCGTGTGGTCAAGCGCGTCGACGCAGAGCCGCGCCTGGCGGCGTTCTGGGCCGAGCGGTTTCCTTTCGACGAAGGCTGGGAGGGGTGAGCGGCCTCCGCCTCTACTCCTATCACCGCAACTCGGCCGGCGAGCGGGTGCGCATCGCGCTGAACCTGAAGGGCATCGACTATGCGTATGTGTCGGCCCCGGCGCTGGGCGACCGCTATCGGGCGATCAACCCGCAAGGCCTGATGCCCGCGCTGGAGGTCGGGGATCGGATCATTGCGCAGTCGAGCGCGATCCTGGAGTACCTCGAGGAAACCTATCCGGCGCCGCCGCTGCTCCCGGCCGACCCGGTGACGCGCGCGCAGGCCAGGGCGTTCGGCGCCCACATCGCGGCCGAGATGCACGCCATCACCGTCATGCGCGTGCGCCGTTACCTCGCCGAGCAGATGCGCGCGGACGATGCTGCCGTCACGGCGTGGACGCTGCACTGGCTGTCGCTTGGATTGTCTGCGTTGGAGCAGGCGCTTGCGGAGCGGCCGGCCGCATGGCCGTTCGCCTTCGGCGAGGCGCCGGGGTGGGCCGACCTGCACCTCGTCCCTCAGCTTGCCGCCGCGCGCCGGCTCGGCTGCGACCTCGATCCCTGCCCGCGCCTGCTCGCGGTCGAGGCGCGCTGCATCGACCTTCCGGCGTTCGCCGGCGCGCGACCGGAGAACCAACCGGACTATCCCAGCTGACCCAGGGGTCAGTGCGGCGTGATGGTGAAGGAGAATGCGACCATCGAGTCGTGATAGTTGGCCGGCCCCGCGCCGGACGTGATCGCGGTCTGGTTCTTCACGTTGCGGTGCACATAGCCGACCGACGCCTGGAGGTCGCCGCGCCGCCAGCCAAGCCCCGCCTGTGCGTCGCTGACCACGCTTGTCGCCTGCTCGCCCGTCCAGGCGCCGCGCTGCAGGCTGTTTTGCGCGCCCGGCGTCATGCTGACGCCGACAGCACGGCCGCTGGCGGATGCGAACAGGAACCACCGTCCCTGGCCGTCGGCGCTCGGCGCGTCGGTGGTCTTCAGCCCAAGGCGGCGCACCACGCGATCCTGCATATCCTGTCCGAGCCGCACGAGCGCGCCCGCTTCGGCCGAGCCGCCCGCCTGGCTGAAGCCGACGCCGGCGTGCGGCGAGACGTCCAGCGCATAGCGCCCGGCCTGTGCGCTCCAGACCGACGGCCAACCGCGGGTGTAGCTCACGTCGAACGCCTGGGCGTCCGGGGTCATCAGTGCGTCCGGGCGGGCCGTCACCACCCCGCCCGGCCCGCGGGCCACGCCTCCCACCGAGACGCGCAGCGTGTCGACGGCGCCGCCATGCGTCGCGAAGCTCACCTCTTGGGTGCGCCAGACGGCTAACCCCTGGCCCGCGATCAGCCGGTCGGTGTTCAGGAGGTGCGTCTGGTCGAGGCTGGAGCCGGTCACCGGCGGCAACGCGAACACGCTGCCCACGCCAAGCGATGCGCGGGTCGTTGCGCGGACGGCGACAGGCGCGGAGACGAAGCCGTGCGTTTGTCGCACGGTCTGGATGGTCTTGTCGGCAAAGACGGCGTTGAGCAGAGCGCGCTGGGCGGGAGTGAGGCGTGGCGGCGCATGCGCCTGAGCTGTGGCGGCGATTGCCGACACGATTAGAAGCAGACCCGTGATGGCCCGCATCTCGCCTCCCCAGTCCCGACCCCTGACCCCGTCGGTCACCTGACCCGCGAAGTTGGCGTCCTGACTACGTCAATCTAACGACCGGCGACGGCCAAGGTTGCATGGTCGCCCGGTCAGGCGCTTTGGCCATGCGAGCGCGGACTCCTCGCACCCGCCGCCGATTCTCGGCGTCTTTCCCGCCTAGCAAGTTCCGGGCCTATTGGCAGGCCAGGCACTCTTCATAGTCGGTGTGCGTCGCGTCCTCCCTGGGCGCGGTCAGGATTTCGACGTCGGCGGCCGAGCCCGCGAACGCGGCGCGCTGCACAGACTTGGACCTGAGGTAATACAACGACTTAACGCCGCGCTCCCACGCCATGTAGTGCAGCATGTGGAGGTCCCACTTGTCGACATCGCCGGGCAGGAAGATGTTGATCGACTGGGACTGGCAAACGTCGGGCGTACGGTCGGCGGCCAGTTCGATCACCCAGCGCTGGTCCAGTTCAAAGGCGGTCTTGAACACGTCCTTCTCATCCTGGGTGAGCTCGCTCAGGTGCTGCACCGAGCCCTCGTTCTCGAGGATCGAGAGCCAGACGGCTTCGGTGTCGAGGCCCTTCCCGGCCAGCAACCGTTCCAGGTAGGGGTTCTTCACGGCGAAGGAGCCGGAGAGCGTCTTGTGCGTGTAGATGTTGGCCGGAATGGGCTCGATGCCGGCCGACGTTCCGCCGCAGATGATGGAGATCGACGCGGTCGGCGCGATCGCCAGCTTGTGCGAGAAGCGCTCCATGATCCCGAGCTCGCCCGCGTCGGGGCAAGGCCCGCGCTCTTCGGCCAGGACGCGCGACGCCTTGTCCGCCTCGCGCCTGAGGTGCTTGAACAGCCGCATGTTCCAGGATTTCGCCAGCGCGCTCTCAAACGGCACGTTCTGGCCCTGCAGGAAGGAGTGGAAGCCCATCAGGCCAAGACCGACCGACCGCTCGCGCCAGGCGGCGTAGCGCGCGCTTTCCATGGCCGGCGGCGCGCGGTCGATGAAGTCCTGCAGCACATTGTCGAGGAAGCGCAGCACGTCTTCGACGAAGGTCGGTTGGTCGCGCCACTCCAGGAACATCTCGGCGTTGACCGAGGACAGGCAGCAGACCGCAGTGCGCTCGACCCCCAGATGATCGGGGCCTGTGTGCAGCATGATCTCCGAACATAGGTTCGACTGGCGGACCTTCAGGCCCAGAGCCCGCTGGTGCTCCGCCATCAGGCGGTTCGCGGTGCCTTCGAAGATGAGGTAGGGCTCTCCGGTCGCCAGCCGCACGTCGAGGATCTTCTGCCAAAGCGCGCGCGCGTCGACCAGTTTGACCACTTCGCCGGTCTTCGGGCTTGTGAGGCCGAACTCGACGCCGTCGCGCACCGCCTCCATGAACGCGTCGGTGATGGAGATCCCGTGGTGGAGGTTGAGTGACTTCCGATTGAAGTCGCCGGAGGGTTTCCGGATCTCGAGGAACTCCTCGACCTCCGGATGGTGGATGTCGAGATAGACGGCCGCCGATCCGCGGCGGAGCGACCCCTGGCTGATCGCCAGCGTCAGCGAGTCCATCACGCGAATGAAGGGAATGATGCCGGACGTCTGCCCCTGGCCCTTCACTGTCTCGCCGATCGAGCGCACGCCACCCCAATAGGTGCCGATGCCGCCGCCGTTGGCCGCCAGCCAGACATTCTCGTTCCAGGCGCCGACGATGCCTTCCATGCTGTCGGACACGGCGTTCAGGTAGCATGAGATCGGCAAGCCGCGATCGGCGCCGCCGTTCGACAGCACTGGCGTGGCCGGCATGAACCAGAGTTTGGAGATGTAGTCGTAGATGCGCTGCGCGTGGTCGGCGTCGTCGGCGTAGGCGGTGGCCACGCGCGCGAACATGTCCTGATAAGACTCGCCCGGCAGCAGATAGCTGCGTTCGAGCGTGGTCTTGCCGAAGTCGGTGAGCAGCGAATCGCGAGACCGATCGATCTCGACCTTGCGCACCAGCTGCAGCCTGGGTCGCTCGGACGGTCGCGTGGCCCTGAATTTAGCCTCCCGTGCCTCCGCTGCGGACGACATCGCCTGGCTGCGCGCAGTAACCATGGTTGACCCTAGCCCCAAACGTACGACGGCGCCCCCGCCGTCTTCATATCTATATATAGTGGGCGAAGCAGCCCGCTGACGGCAGATATGGGGACATACGGTTGATGGACCGTCAACGGGGCACGCGACCGCGCGACAATTTTTCAGTTAACAAGAATGTGACCGGACGGTCTCAGGCCGCGGCGGCGGGCTCGGCCTGAGCGGCGGCCCTCAACACAGTCTTCATCAGAAGCTCGGCGCGAACGGGTTTGCCGATGTGGTCATCGGCCCCGGCCTCGGCGGACGCCGCAACGTGCTCGCGCATCGTGTTGGCGCTGACCACCACGATCGGCAAGCGCGGCAGGCCCATTCCGGCCTCTCGCGTGCGGATCGCGCGGATCGCCGATAGGCCGTCCAAGACGGGCATCTGCAAGTCCATAAGCACCAAGTCGAACGATTCGCGCTCGACTGCGACGAGCGCCTGTTGACCGTCTTCGACGCAGACCGCCTCGGCGCCCATGGCCGCCAGGATGAGCTCGGCGACCTTCCGATTGGTTGCGTTGTCGTCGGCGACCAGAACGCGCAGTCGCCGCTCGCCAGATTCGCTCGACGCCGCGGCGGCGGCCGGATCCTCGGCGGCGGTGGTCGCCGGCGGCAGAGGCAGGACGAGCGTGAAGCAGGCGCCGCGGCCCGGCCGGCCCGCAGCCGAGATTTCGCCGCCCATCAGCTCGGCGAGCTGCCGGCAGATCGCCAAGCCAAGTCCCGTGCCTCCGAAACGGCGGGTGATCGAGCTGTCCGCCTGTTCGAACCGGTCGAACAGCTGCTCTGTTTCCGCCGCCTCAAAGCCGATCCCGCTGTCGCGGACCCTAAAGACAAAGCGGTCGCCGCGGCCGGCGCGACCGATCGTCAGGGCGACCTCGCCCTCTGCGGTGAACTTAATCGCGTTGCTCAGGAGATTGGTGAGGATCTGCTTTAGTCGGATCGGGTCGCCAACCACCGGCCCAGGCTCAGGGCTCTCTATCTCGACCGCCAGCGAGAGACCTTTGGCATCCGCGGCGGCGGCGAACGGCCTGACCGCCTGCTCGACCAGTTCCCGCAGGTCGAACGGAACCTCGGTGATCGCCAGGCGCCCAGCCTCGAGGCGGCTGAAGTCCAATAGGTCGACAAGAATGCCGTCGAGGGTGGCGGCCGAGGCGATGATCGCCTCGAGCATCTCCTGCTGGCCGGCCTCCATCGGTGTGCGCCCAAGCGCCTCAGCCAAACCGAGCACGCCGTTCAACGGGGTGCGAATCTCATGGCTCATGTTGGCGAGGAAGTCGCTCTTCGCCCGGCTCGCGGCCTCGGCGCGGCCGAGCGCCAGTCTGAGCACCTCGGCTTGCTCCTTCATCTCGGTGATGTCGACGCGGAGCCCGATGGTGCCGCCGTCGCTGGTGCGCCGCTCCTCGATCATCATCCAACGGCCGTCCGCCAGGAGCTGCTGGTGGCGCCGGCCGGGATTGTCGAGCAGCGCCATGCGCTCCGCCAGCCAAGCCTCTTCGCGGCCGACGGCCTCCGGATAGTCGCCGCGGGCGACGCCAACCTTCAGCGTGTCGGCCAGCTTGACGCCTACCCGGAACAGGTCTGCGGAGCGCTGGTAGATTTCGGCGTACCTCTTGTTCCAGAGAACGTAGCGCCCCTCCGGATCCAAGAAGACCAATCCCTCGGGCAGGACGTCAATCGCCTCCCGCAACCGCATTTCTGCACGCTGCGCCTGTTGCTCGGCGATGCGCAGGGCGCGTGCGGCGCGGGACGGGCCAAGCCACGCGGGCAGCCGGCTGAGCAGGCGTTGCAGCCTGCTTCGACCGTCGCCGTCACTCTTCCCCGACAGCCCAGCCATGCTTGCCCCACGCTCTTCCAGCTTGCGCGCTGGTGAGTGACCGGCCGTCGGGTTAACCACGCCTTATCGGCGGGTCGAAAGCATCCGAGACCTTGCGAAATAGGGCTTAGGCGCCCGTCATTGAAGCAGTGGGCGCCGGCGGATTGGGCGGCGGCCCGCGCTAGGCTTCCGTGCGGTAGCCGGCCTCGCGCCAGGCCTTCATGCCGCCGTCGAGCGCCACCGCGCGGCTGAACCCGAGCTGACGAAGCGTTTGGGCCGCCAGTGTCGAGATCTTCCCGAACTCGCAGCACGCCACGATACGAAACGTGGGGTCGGGAATCTCCTCGTTGACCCGCAGCTCCAGCTGACCGCGGGGGAGGTGGCGGGCGCCGGGAATGTGGCCAGCCTTGTAGGCGGCCTCTTCCCGCACATCGAGGATCAGGAGATCGTTCGGCCGCGCGGCGATCCGCGCGTCCAGCTCCGCCATCGCGATGAACGGCACATCGGCCGCGGCCTCGGCCAGCATCTGGTCGACGGTCTTGCCGCCGCTCATGTTGGTGCGCAGCGCCTCGGTGAGATGCGTCGGCTCAGCTAGGTTGAGCTCGCGCATCATTTGCACGAACGCCGCGCGCTCGCGTTTCTGGAGCCTCGGGTTGTCGGCGATCTCGGCGCCGAGCGTGGAATGGGAGCGGCCCTTGTAGTCGTGCGCCGGATAGACCTGGAGCGCCGGGTCGAGTTTCAGCAGCTTGCCGAACAGGCTCTCGTAGAGCTGCTCGGGATCGCCCGTCGGCAGATCGGTGCGGCCGGTGCCGCCGATCAATAGCGTATCACCGGTGAAGACCCGGTCCTCGACGATGAGGCACATCGAGTCGCGGGTGTGGCCGGGCGTGTGGAGCGCGCGGACGCGCAGATTGCCCACCAACAGCATGTCGTCGTCGTCCAGCCTGAGGCTGGCGAACGGGATTGGACTGGCCTGTTGCATCACCAGGGGCGCACGCAGCATTTCCGCCAGCTGCTTGGCCGCGGAGAAGTGGTCGGCGTGGGTGTGGGTGTCGATCACGTAGCGGATATGCAGTCCATGCCGGGCGGCGATCGCCTTGTAGCGATCGATCTGGCTGATCTCGGGATCGATCAGCGCGCCGCTGAGGGTCTCGGGGCAGCCGACGAGATAGGACTGGCAGCCCCCCGTGGCGACTTGTTCGAAGATCATGGGAGCCCTCCCGATCGACAAATTGCACGCGCGCGCGCCCACGGCGTCAAGCGCGGCCTGTGCGTCAGCGCGTGACCGCCACCTCGAAGGCCGCCTCGGTCTTCGCGCGCACCTCCTCGACGCTGACGCCCGGCGCGAGTTCGCTCAGCCGCGCCCGACCCGCCTTGCGGTCGATCTCGAACACCGCCAGGTCGGTGACCAGGAGGTCGACCACCCGTGCGCCGGTCAGCGGCAGGGTGCAGTGCTGCAGCAGCTTGGGCGCGCCCGACTTCTCGCATATGCTCCATGACCACGACCACGCGCCGCACGCCGGCGACCAGGTCCATGGCCCCGCCCATGCCCTTGACCATCTTGCCGGGCACCATCCAGTTGGCGAGGTCGCCGTGCTCGGACACCTGCATGCCGCCCAGGATCGACAGGTCGATATGGCCGCCGCGGATCATGGCGAAGCAGTCGGCCGAGCTGAAATAGCACGACTGCGGCAGTTCGGTGATGGTCTGCTTGCCGGCGTTGATCAGGTCGGGATCCGCCTCGCCCTCGATAGGGAAACGGCCCCATGCCCGAGCATGCCGTTCTCGCTCTGCAGCGTCACCTGCATGCCGGGTGGAATGTAGTTGGCGACCAGGGTCGGGATGCCGATGCCGAGGTTGACGTAGAAGCCGTCGCGGCAGCTCCTGCGCGGCGCGGGCGGCCATCTCGTCGCGGGTCCAGGCCATGCCTAGCCGGCTCGCCGCTACGGCGCGGGCGCGTCGTCATCTGCTCGATGCGCTTTTCGAACGCCGCGCCCCTGAAAGATGCGGTCGACGTAGATGCCGGGCGTGTGGATGTTGTCCGTGTCGAGACCGCCGACTCGACCAGCACCTCGACCTCGGCGACCGTCGACCTTGCCGGCGGTGGCCATCATCGGATTGAAGTTCCGCGCCGTCTTTCGGTAGACGAGGTTGCCCTCGGCGTCGCCCTTCCAGGCCTTGACGATGGCGAGGTCGGCGGTCAGCCCGCGCTCCATCACGATAGATCTCGCCGTCGAACTCGCGCACCTCCTTGCCCTCGGCCACCAGCGTGCCGACGCCGGTCTTGGTGAAGAAGGCGGGGATGCCCGCGCCGCCGGCGCGGATGCGTTCGGCGAGCGTGCCCTGCGGATTGAACTCCAGCTCCAGCTCGCCGGAGAGGTAGAGCTCGCTCGAACAGCTTGTTCTCGCCGACGTAGGAGCGAGATCATCTTGCGGATCTGGCCGCCGGCAAGCAGGACGCCGAGGCCGAAGTCGTCGACCCCGCAGTTGTTCGAGATGACGGTCAGGTCCTTGACGCCAGCGGCGCGGATGGCGGCGATCAGGTTCTCGGGGATGCCGCACAGGCCAAAGCCGCCGGCCATGATGGTCATGCCGTCGAACAAAAGCCCTTCGAGCGCCGTCGGCGCATCCGGTGCGATCTTCTCAGCCATCGGGCTGGAAGTAGGCTGGCTTCGGCTCGCGGTCTAGTGGACGCGGCTGCGGAGCGCCTCCATCTCCTCCTTCAGCTTCAGCTTGCGGCGCTTCAACTCGCGAATGCGTAGATCGTCGGCGGCCGGTCGGCCGGCTTCTTCCTCAATGGCGCGCTCGAGGGTTTCGTGCCTCGAACCAAGCTCGCGGATTCGCGCTTCAATCGCCATGTCCGGGCCTCCATACTGTTCGCCGAGGCGAGTTAAACACCGCGGACGAGTCGCGTCAGATCACAATCACTTGCGATCGAGCGGGGCTGGGTCGGCGCCGTTTCGAGGGCCGGATGGCGAAAGATGAGGCAAGAGCGCCGAGATTGACAGCAGCCCGGACGAGGCTGGTGGTGGGCATAACCGGCGCGTCTGGAGCGGCCTATGGCGTGCGCGTGCTCGACGCGTGCGCCGAGCTCGGCGTCGATACGCATCTGGTCGCCTCGCGGGCGGCGGCGCTGACGTTGAAAGCGGAGACCGGCCTCACGCTCGCCGAGCTCGCGGCCAGGGCCGCCGTCACCTACAAGCCGGCCGACGTCGGCGCGGCGATCGCATCGGGGTCGTATCGCACGCTCGGCATGATCATCGCCCCCTGCTCGATCCGGACGCTCTCGGAGATAGCGACAGGCGTGACCTCTTCGCTGATCAGCCGCGCGGCCGATGTGACCCTGAAGGAGCGCCGGCCACTGGTGCTGATGGTCCGCGAGACGCCGCTCCACCTCGGCCACCTCAGGAGCATGGTCGCACTGACGGAGATGGGCGCCATCGTCGCGCCGCCGCTGCCGGCGCTCTATACCCGCCCGCGGTCGATAGAGGCGATGATCGACCAGTCGGTCGGGCGCGCGCTTGACCTGTTCGGCCTAGATTGGAGCAAGGTCGAGCGGTGGGGCGAAGCGCTCGCCCCGATCGAGGACGCCGCCGATTGAGCCTCTGGGCGCGGGCGCTTCAGGCCTACGCCTCGAGCGAGGTCGAGCGCATCTGCCTCGAGCTGCAGGACAGGCACGGGCAGTGCGTCTCATACATGCTCTGGGCGCTCTGGGCGGACGAGCAGCGGCGCGCCGTCGATGCGGCCCTCGCCGCGCGCGCGGCGACGCTGGCACGAGTCTTCGAGACCGGCGTCCTTGCCCCGCTGCGGACGGCGCGGCGTACGCTCAAGGCGGAGATGGACGGCGTCCTCGACCCGGCCCGGAAGGCGACGCGCGAGCGCATCAAGGCCGACGAGCTGGCGGGCGAAGCGCTCTTGCTGCGCTCGCTCGAGGCCATGACCCCGACGGCGATAGCGGCCCACGACCAGCCGGGCGCGCTGGCGGCCGCCGTCACCGCCTGGGCGCCCCCGCCGCCGCCGAAGACGCTCGCGGCGTTGGCGAGCGCATTTTCGAAGACGGCGCTTTCTGCTATAGCGGCAGGTGATATGGCTATCAGCGAAGAGCCGCCGCTGGCGAACGATGAGGCGATCCACGCCCGCATCGCCGAGCTGCGGTTGGCTCACCAGGATCTCGATGATGCGGTGAACGCGCTGAGCGCGAAATCCGTGCCCGACCAACTTCAGATCGCGCGACTGAAAAAACAGAAGCTGGCGTTGCGCGATCAGATCACACGGCTTGAAGACCGCCTGACGCCGGACATCATCGCCTGAAGCCTTGCCGGGCGGCGTGCTCGGCTTGCGACGCGTCTTGCGGGCTGCCGCTACCCGCTGCGGCGAGGCGCTTGCGCGCGTACATCGCCCGATCCGCCTCGGCCACGACCTGCTCGGCGGCGGCGCCGGCCAGGATTTCGCCGACGCCGTAGCTGATCTTGATCGGGACCAGCCAGTCGCCGCACGAAACCGGCTCGCCTTCCACCACGCCCGCGAGGCTTTCCGCCTTGGCGAGCGCGGTGGCCTGATCGGCGTGCACGAGGATCACGGCGAATTCGTCCCCGCCCACACGGCCAACGATGTCTGATTCTCGCACGTTGCTCGCCAGCCGCTCGGCGACGGCAGTCAGCGCCAGGTCGCCGGCCGCGTGGCCGAACCGGTCGTTCACCGCCTTCAGGCCATCGAGGTCGAAGTAGATTAGGCTTGCCGGTCCGCCGTATCGCTGGACGAAGGCGAGCACGCGGCGGAGCTCGCGCAGGAAGGCGCGGCGGTTGAGCAGCGGCGTGAGCACGTCCTGGTCGGCCAGCTCTTCCGCCTCGTTGAGGCGCGCCTTCAGCCGGCCCACCTCGTGGCGGAGGTCGTCGATCTCGGCCAGAAGGGTGGCCAGCGCCGCCTGCACCGGACCGGTGAGGTCGGTCTCGCTCAGACCGAGGAAGCCGGCGCTGTCCACGGCGACCGGGCGGGCGGGCGCCGACACGTCCGCTCGCGCCGCCGGCGCACCGCTGCGGGCCGCTCCCAACGCGCTCAGCCGAACGCCCAATATCTTCATGAACCCTTGCCCGCCGCCGCCTCCCGCTTGCCATCGGCGAGAATCGCCCCCGGCGGCTCAGGCGAATCCTAGCCCCATCGGTTGCGGGCGCAAAGCTGGGCTCTATACTTCCCGGTTCCCCTCAGGGCCTCGGAGCCGCCATGGCGGATGCAAACGCGTCTGGGGCGCCGGTCGCGATCATCATGGGCAGCCGCTCGGACTGGCCGACGATGCAGGCGGCCGCTGCCGTGCTCGACGAACTCGGCGTCGGCTACGAGCCGAAGGTGGTCTCTGCGCACCGCACGCCGGAGCGGATGTACGCGTTTGCCCGATCGGCGGCCGCAAACGGGTTCAAGGTGATCATCGCGGCGGCCGGCGGGGCGGCGCATCTGCCGGGAATGACCGCATCCATGACCATCCTGCCGGTGCTTGGCGTCCCGATCCGCACGCGCGCCCTGGATGGCATCGATTCCCTGCTGTCGATCCAGCAAATGCCCGCCGGGATCCCCGTCGGAGCCTTGGCGATCGGCGAGGCCGGCGCGCGCAACGCCGGCCTGCTCGCCGCGCAAATCCTCGCCCTGAGCGACCCGGACCTGACCGCCCGGCTGGAGGCGTTCCGCGCCCGCCAGACCGACTCCGTGGCGGAATCCGTGAGCGACTGACACTCGTGCCGGCGTTCCCGCTTCCGCCCGGATCGACGATCGGCGTGCTGGGCGGCGGGCAGCTCGGCCGGATGCTGGTGCTGGCCGCCACCCGATTGGGGTTTCGCACCGCGGTGATGACGCCCGAAGACGACTCCGGCGCCGCCCAGGTCGCCACCCGCGCGATACAGGCGGCCTATGACGATGCGACGGCGCTTGCGGATCTGGCCGCGCTCGCCGATGTCGTCACCTTCGAGTTCGAGAACGTGCCCGCCGACGTCGTGGCTTCGCTGGAGGCGATGGGCGCGACCGTCGCGCCAAACGCACGCTCGCTCTCCGTGGCCCAGGACCGGGTCGATGAAAAGACCTTCCTCAATGCCTGCCGCGTCCCGACCGTGGCGTTCGCCGCATGCGACACCGCCGCGAACGTGCTGGCGGCCCTCGACCAGGTTGGCGCGCCGTCCTTGCTCAAGACCCGCCGCCAGGGCTACGACGGCAAGGGTCAGACCTGGGTCGAGAGCCACGCCGACGCCACCGACGCCTTCGCTCGCGTCGGCGACCAGCCTTCGATTCTGGAGGCGCGCGCGGACTTCGTGCGCGAACTGTCGGTGATCGCGGCGCGCGGGCGCGACGGCGACATCACAACCTATCCCCTTGGGGAGAACCACCATGAGGCCGGCATCCTGCGCCGCACCCTGGCGCCTGCCCGCGTCTCGCCGCAGGTGGACGAGCGGGCGCGGGTGATCGCCGCCCGCATCCTGACCCGACTCGACTATGTCGGCGTCATGGGCGTCGAGCTGTTCGAGCTGGCCGACGGCGAGCTCCTGGTCAACGAAATCGCGCCCAGGGTGCACAACTCCGGCCACTGGACGCTGGACGGCTGCGAGGTTGACCAGTTCGAACAACACCTGCGCGCGATCGCAGGATGGCCGCTCGGGCCGGTGACGCCGCTGGCGCAGGTCGAGATGGAGAACCTGATCGGCGACGACATCGACCGCTGGCGCGAGCTGATCGGCGAGCAGGAGGCCAGGCTGTGGCTGTACGGCAAGGCCGAGGCCAGGCCGGGCCGCAAGATGGGCCACGTCAACCGCCTCCGCCCGCTCAAGCGGAGCTGACGCTCAGCGCCCGTAGCGGAGCCGGCCGAGCGCGGTGGCGAGGTCGCGGGCGAGGTCCGAGGCGCCGGCCTTGGCCTTCCAGCGCTCGTAGGCCATGACGCGATCGATCTGGGCGCCCAGGTGGGCCTGCGCAGCGTCGGCGCCGCCGCTCAGCCGGATCGCGAGCGTCGAGACCAGTATGGCGGCCAGGATCGCCCGCTTGGAGTAGTGGTTCTCGTCGGTCGATCGGTCGCCCGCCCAGCGCCACAGACCGTCGGCGGTCGCCCAGACCAGGCGCATCGCGAACGGCGCGTTCTGCGGCAGCGCCAGGTAGCCGGCCCACCGCCGCGTCGCCGCCCCGTCGGCGCTCGCCGCCTCGAGCCAGGCTTCGACCCCGCGCGCGATCCGCTCGCGCACCTTGAGCGCGCCGGGCTCGACCGTCGCGAGCGCGCTCAGCGCCGCGGTGTCGTGGCGCCTGGCGAAAAGGGCGGCGAGGTCGCGTGCGCCGTTCGGCGCGACCAGCATCGCCTCGCCCTGGCTGAGACCCGCAGCCGTCGCGGCGCGGGCGACAAGCCGGCTGGTCCAGCCAAGCCGCGGCGCGAGCGGGATCGCCGCGGCGAGCAGGCGAGCCTCGGCCTCTTCCGTCCAGTCGGTCTCAAGTGCGGTCATCGCCGCAACAGCTTACACCGCCTGAGGCCAGGGCGTCTCGCCGTGGACATTGAAGGCGTATTCTGCTATCGACAGGGGCAAGTCCGCGAGCCCGCCTCGCGGATTTTGATTTTGCCCGGCGTCCAGGAGGACTCGTCATCGTCCAGATTTTCGTGCGCGACAATAATGTCGACCAGGCGCTGAAAGCGCTGAAGAAGAAGATGCAGCGCGAAGGCTCGTTCCGCGAAATGAAGCGGCACGTGCACTACGAAAAGCCCTCCGAGAAGCGCGCCCGCCAGAAGGCGGAGGCCGTGCGCCGCGCCCGCAAGCTGGCCCGCAAGCGCGCCCAGCGCGAAGGCCTGATCGCCGCCCCCAAGAAGCCGACGCGGCCCTAAGGCTCCCTTGCCTATTCGCCAGTCCGCCAGACGAGACTTGTCAGGAACGCGCGGATTTCGAAGCGTCCGGTCGCCAGCGCTCCGGACTTGAACGCCGGCCCGGCGACCCAGAGCTCGAGGGCCGTCGTCGCGAACATCAGCATCGCCGTTCCAGCCACCTGCCACAGCGGCGGATCGCTGGCCGCGCGCGCGGCCATCATGAACGGCGTGAAGACGGGGATCCAGGACAGCGTCGCCAGGATCGGCGCGTCGGGGTGGGTGATCGCCTGCGACATGAAGATCATCGGGAGCGACAAGAGGATCATCATCGGTCCAAGCAGCGTCTGCGCCTCGCGGGTGGTTTCGCAGAAGGCGCCGACGGTGACGTACAGAGTCGAGAACATCAGGTAGCCGCCAACGAAGTAGAGGGCCAAGTAGGCGATCATGCCCTTGGTGAGCAGGATGTCGACCAAGTCGCCCGCCACGGTGGGCGAGGCGATGGCCAGCGCCACGCCGCCGATCGTGAGCCAGACGCCGAGGACCGTTGCGGTCACGCAGGCCACGCCAAGGATCTTTCCGGCCATGATCTCGGGCACGGAGGCCGACGTGAGCAGGACCTCGAGGATGCGGCTCGACTTCTCCTCGATGACGCTGTTGAGCAGCATGCCGGCGCCGGTGAACACGACCATCCAGAGCAGCATGCCCATTCCGAAGCCAGCGAAACCGCGCACGGCCTCGCGCAAGGACGCCTTGCCGCCGGCGGTGGCCGAGTAGTTGGTCAGCCGCGGGCTGAGCTGTTCGATTTCGGCCAGCGCCTGGGCGCTGACGCCGGCCCGGGCCAGATCGGCCCGGCGCATCGCCTCGGTGACGGCCTGCTGGGCCGCAAATCCAGGCGAGCGATCGCCGACGTTGCGGCTCCAGTAGTCGACGTTCACCGCGTGACCGGCGCCCTCGATGATCACCGCAGCGTCGAGCCGGGGTTGATCCGGCGCGGCCGTGCGGGCTGCGACGTAGGGACGAAGGCGCGCGGCCGCATCGGCTGGCCCGAGGAACGGGGCGCCCGGCGCGGGAACGACGTGGGCGATCGGACGATCGCCGCTTGTTGGCGTCTCCAACGCCTTGGTCACCGGCGCGGCGAGACCCTCACCGGTGAAATCGACCACCGCGACGGTTGGGATCGGGGTCGTGCGAGCCATGAGCGCCGAGGAGCCGCCGAACACCATGATGCCGACCGGCACGAGGATGATCGAGAGCCAGAAACCGGGCGTGCGGACATAGGCGATGTAGTCGCGGAGTGCGATCTGGACGAGGCGGCTCATCGGGCGCCCGCCGCACCGGTAAGAACAATGAAGGCGTCGTGCAGGTGCGGCTCCCGGAGCTCGAACCGCCGAATGTCGAGGCCGAGGTCGAACGCCGCCACCAAGGCCACCTGCGCAGGCGCGCCGGGCCGTAGCACCGCCGTTACGCGGACAGCGCCATCGTCGGCTCGCTCCACCGTCCGCTCGCCCAACCCAGGCAGATCGGCCAGCGCCACCGGATCGAAGCCGCCCTCCAGCATGAGCGTGCGCGGCGCGGCCGCCCGCGCCTCCTCGACCGTGCCGTCGAATACCTTCTGCCCTTCAGCCAGCAGCACGACCTGGTCGCAAAGCCGCTCGGCGTGCTGCATCACGTGGGTGGAGAAGACCACGGTCGCACCACGGGCGGCGAGATCGCGGATCAGCGTTTCCAGCGACTGCTGATTGACCGGATCGAGGCCGGAGAACGGCTCGTCGAGCAACACCAGGTCGGGCTCGTGGGCGATGGCCGACAACAGCTGCACCTTCTGCGCCATGCCCTTGGAGAGCGAGCGGATCTGTCGGTCCATCGCCTCGCCCAGCCCTTGCGCTTCGAGCATGGCGCGGGCGCGCCGCCGTGCTTCGGCTTTCGGAACGCCCTTCAGCCCGGCCAGGAAGGCGATCGCCGCCACGGGCGTCATGCGGCGGTAGAGGCCGCGCTCTTCGGGCAGGAAGCCGATGCGGTTTCTGACCGCCGGCAGGTCGCTGGCGCCCAGCACCGAAATGTCGCCGGCCGTAGGCGTGATCAGGCCCAGAATCATCCGGATGGTCGAGGTCTTGCCGGCGCCGTTCGGGCCGAGAAAGCCGAGAATGCGGCCAGGCTTGACGGCGAAGCTGAGGTCGCTGACGGCCGTGAAGGCGCCGTAGCGCTTGGTCACGCCGTCAAGCTCAAGCGCCGCCTGCATGCCTGTCCTTCCGAGCTGGAGCCGCGACATCAAGCCGCAACAGCCTTAAGGAGCTCTTTCAAGCGTCGCCGCTAGAGCGCCTTCAGGATGCCTTCGACCATCTTCTTGGCGTCGGAGAACAGCATCATGGTGTTGTCCCGGAAGAAGAGCTCGTTCTCGACGCCGGCATATCCCGAGCCCATGCCGCGCTTGACGAACAGCACCGTGCGCGCCTTTTCCACGTCCAGGATCGGCATGCCATAGATCGGCGACTTGGGATCGGTCTTCGCCGCCGGATTGGTCACATCGTTGGCGCCGATGACAAAGGCCACGTCGGCCGAGGGGAACTCGGCGTTGATGTCGTCGAGCTCGAACACCTCGTCATAGGGCACGTTGGCTTCGGCCAGCAGCACGTTCATATGGCCGGGCATGCGACCCGCGACCGGGTGGATGGCGTACTTCACCTCGACGCCCTCGGCCCTCAGCTTGTCGGCCATCTCGCGCAGGGCATGCTGCGCCTGGGCGACGGCCATGCCGTAGCCCGGCACGATGATCACCTTCGAGGCGTTCTTCATGATGAAGGCTGCGTCCTCGGCCGAACCCTGCTTTACGGGCCGGGTCTCGGGCCCGCCCGCCGCCGCGACCTCGCCGCCGAATCCGCCGAGGATCACCGATAGGAACGAGCGATTCATCCCCTTGCACATGATGTACGAGAGGATGGCGCCGGATGACCCGACCAGCGCGCCGGTGATGATCAGAGTTGTGTTGGCCAACGTGAATCCGAGGGCCGCGGCCGCCCAGCCGGAGTAGCTGTTCAGCATCGAGATCACGACCGGCATGTCGGCGCCGCCGATCGGGATGATCAGGGTGACGCCGAGCACCGTGGCGAGCACAACCGCGCCCCAGAATGCCAGCTTGGCGTCGCCACCGCTCATCACCAAGACGACGAGCAAGCCGGCGATGGCGGCGGCGAGCGCGACGTTGATGAGGTGGCGCGCCGGCAGAAGGATGGGCGCGCCGGTCAGGTTGCCGTTCAGCTTGGCAAACGCGATCAGCGAGCCGGTGAAGGTCACCTCGCCGACCACCATGCCGATCGAGAGCTCGATGAGGCTTTCCAGCCGCACGTGCGCGCCCTCGGCGATCCCGTAGGCGGCCGGCGCGTAAAGCGCGGCCGTGGCCACGAAGCATGCGGAAAGGCCGACGAGCGAGTGGAAAGCGGCGACCAGCTGCGGCATCGCGGTCATATGCACGCGCCGGGCGATCAAGGCCCCGGTTCCGCCGCCGATCGCAACGCCGCCTGCGATGAGGGCGAGGGTCAGGCCATCCAGCCCTTTCTGGCTCCAAAGCGTCACCAAGGTCACGGTGACCGCCAGCGTCATGCCGCTCATGCCCAGGACGTTGCCGCGCCGGCTCGTCACCGGGCTCGACAGCCCACGCAAGGTCAGGATGAAGAGAACGCCCGACGCGAGATAAGCGAGGGCGGCGAGATTGGCGTTCATGCGCGCAGGAGAGGTCGGTCCGTCGTACGGCTCACGTCCCCCTCTCCTTCTTCTTGTACATCGCCAGCATGCGCTGGGTGACGAGGAAGCCGCCGAAGATGTTGACGGAGGCGAGCGCAACCGCCGCCACGCCGACGCCCTTGGAAAAGATCACCACCTGGCGCGTCGTGCCGGCCAGCGGGGCCGACGCCGCCAGAAGCGCGCCGACGATGATCACCGACGAGACGGCGTTGGTCACCGCCATCAGCGGCGTGTGCAACGCCGGCGTCACGCTCCAGACGACGTAGTAGCCGACGAAGATCGCCAGCACGAAGATCGACAGGCGAAAGACGAAGGGGTCGACGGCTTCCATGGGCTCTCCTCCTCAGGCGGCCTTGAATGCCGGGTGGGCGACCTGGCCCGCGTGGGTGATCATCGCGCCCTTCAGGATCTCGTCCTCGAGGTCCGGCGACAACGCCCCGTCGGCGCTCACCAACAAGCCGACGAATGCCAAGAGATTGCGGGCGTAGAGGTTGGACGCGTCGGCGGCGATGCGGCCGGGCAGGTTTTCGAACGCCGACACCTTGACCCCGCTGACCTCGGCGATCGTCGTCGGGCTGGACGCCCTCGACGTTGCCGCCGCGCTCGACGGCCAGATCGACGACCACCGCGCCGGGCCGCATCGAGGCCAGTGCTCGCGCCGACACCAGCCTGGGCGCCGGGCGGCCGGGGATGAGGGCGGTCGTGATGACGATGTCCTGCTTCTTGATGTGTTCGCTCGACCAGCGCCGCCTGTTTGACCTGATACTCGGCGCTCATCTCCTTGGCGTAGCCGGCGGCGGTCTCGGCGGCCTTGAACTCCTCGTCCTCCACCGCGACGAACTTCGCGCCCAGGCTCTCCACCTGCTCCTTGGCGGCCGGGCGCACGTCGGTGGCGGTGACCACCGCGCCAAGCCGCCGGGCGGTTGCGATCGCCTGCAGGCCGGCGACCCCGGCGCCCATGACGAACACCTTGGCCGGCGCGATCGTGCCGGCGGCCGTCATCATCATCGGCAACGCCCGGCCGTAGGCCGCGGCCGCTTCGATCACCGCCCGATAGCCGGCGAGGTTGGCCTGGCTGGACAAGCGCGTCCATCGCCTGGGCGCGGGTGATGCGCGGCACGAACTCCATGGCGAAAGCCGTCAGCTTCGCGCCGGCGAGCGCCGCGCGGAGCCCCTCGTCGTCGTAGGGATTCAGCAGCCCGACCACGATGGCGCCGGGCTTCAAGCCGTTGATCGCCGAGGGTTCCGGCGCGCGCACGGCAAGCAGGATGTCGGCGCCGGCGAGCGCCGCGGCCGCGGCTCGCCGACGACGTCAGCGCCCGCCGCCCGGTAGTCCGCATCCGGATAGGAGGCCGCCTGGCCGGCGCCGGCTTCGAGCGCCACGCCAAGGCCGAGCGCGATCAACTTGCGAACGGTCTCCGGCGTCGCGGCCACGCGGTGTCTCGCCCGGCCTGCGTTCCCTCAAGACGGCGACGCGCGCGCCCATAGCCTCTACACCCTCTCCAGCCGCCGGCGGCGCGCTTAAAAGGTCAGTGCGCTGGCGAGCGCTCGCGCAAGGCGAAGATTCCCACGGCCAGAATGACCACCGCGGCCGCGAACGCGCTGAAGAAGCCGGCCGCTGTACAGAACCACATGGTCAGGAAGGTGATCAGAGCGGCCAGAGCCAGGATGGCCCATTTGGTCGCGATCATGGCGTCGTGAAAGGTCGCTTGCTGCTCGCGGATGTCCTGTTCGCCGTGATGATACTCGGGGGCCTGCTCGGCCATGGGGACAGCCTCTCGCACTGACGTATTTTGAACAGGGCGACTATACCAATGCGCCGACTCGCTCAAGGCGGGCGCGAGCTTGACCTCGCGTCAGAGAGCTTGTGGCCACGCGATGAGCAGCGCGCGGATCGCGGCGACCAGAGCCAGCGGCTGATCGACCATGATGTGATGCTCGGAATCAGGGATCACGACCGACTTAAGGCCGCGCAGGAGCGAGTTCGGATCGGCGCTCTGGATCCGCTCGACGATCTTCGATTTCTCGCCGACGATCTGCACCAGGGGAGTCGGGCTCGCCTCCATCGCCAGCGCCTCCATCGCCGAGCGATCGAGCTTGTGCCAGAGCTGCGGATCGAAGCGCCAGGTCCATCCTTCGCCGCCCTCGGGCAGCGGCGCGCGCTTCAGCGATCGGCGCGCGATGAAGTCGGCGATAAACAGGTTCTTGCACCCCTGCGGCGGCATGAAGCGGAAGCGCGCGAGGGCCGCGGCCAGCGTCGGGTAGACCCGGTTGGGCGAAGTCCGTCGCTGCGGTTGGCGGAAGCCCTCGGCCGCCGGCGGCGGCCCGCCAAAGCCCGTGTCGACCAGGATCGCGCCGCGCATCCAGTCGGGGTAGCGGCGCGCGGCATGGAACACCTGCGATCCGCCGAACGAGTGGCCGATGAAGATCGGTTTCAGCGCGGCCTCGTAGAGCCCGGTCGCCTCGGCGCCGGCGCGCAGCTCCTGGGAGAAGATCTCGAACGAATAGGACTCGCGCCAATCTGACGCACCCATGCCGGAGAGCGAGATCGCCGCAACGCGATAGTCCTGCGCGAGATAGGGGGCGATGAAGCTCCACCAGTCGGCGTGCGCGCTGTTCCCATGCACCAGGATCAGGCCGGGCTTGCCCCGCTCGCCCCAGGCCAGGAGCTCGATGTTCGCCCCATCGACCGCGACGAAAGACCGCTCGGGCGTCTTGGCGATGGCCCAATTGAACCAGTCCGGCGCCTCCGGCTCGGCCCCTTGGAAGACCGCGAGCGGCGCCTCGCCACGCTCGTTCCATGGCTCGAAGGGTGTTTGGTCGTCAGCCATTCTTCAATCCTCAACACATCAATAGGCGCAGGCCCCAAATCGGCGTCCGCGCCTGGCAATGAAATCGTCTAGCCGATCAAATCAGCGCTTCGAATTCGTCCACCAGCCGTTCCAGCCTCGAGCAGCCGGAGTCCCAGAAAGCCTTGCGCCGCGGGTCGAGCCCGAACGGCTGCAGAGCTTCGACATAGGTGCGCGCGCCGCCCGACGCCAGCAAGTCCTGATAGAGCGGCGGAAAGCCGCGCGGGTCCTGCCGGCGCGCTTCCATGAGCGCTTCCACGAGCAGGTTCCCGAAAGCGTAGGCGTAGACGTAGAACGGCGCGTGCACGAAGTGGCTGACGTAGGCCCAGTAGACCTCATACCCGGCATTGAGCCGCACGGCGGGGCCAAGGCTTTCCCCCATCACCTCGAGCCAGATCGCGCTGAGGTCGCGGGCGGCGAGCTCGCCATGCCGCCGCTCGGCGTGGAACCGGGTCTCGAAGCGATGGAAGGCGATCTGGCGGACCACGGTGTTCAGGCCGTCCTCGATCTTGCCGGCGAGCAGCGCACGTCGCGTCGAGGGCGAGGCTTCGGCGAGCAGCCGCTCGAACACCAGGCCCTCGCCGAAGATGGACGCCGTCTCGGCCAGCGTCAGCGGCGTGTCGGCGAGCAGCGTCCCCAGCGGGGCGGCCAGCGTCTGGTGCACGGCGTGGCCCAGCTCATGGGCCAGCGTCAGAACGTCGCGCCGCTCGCCCATGTAGTTCAGGAACACATAGGGGTGGCGATCCGGCGTCACCGGATGCGAATAGGCGCCGGACGACTTGCCGGGCCTGGGGCGCGCGTCGATCCACGGCTCTTCGAAGAAGCGCCGCGCCTGGTCGGCGAACACGGGCGAGAGGCCGGCGTAGGCCTCGAGCACAATCGCCTTCGCCTCGCTCCAGCCGTAGCGCCGCTGCTCGCCGCTGGCGAGCGGCGCGTTGCGGTCCCAGTGGTCGAGCGCCGTCTTGCCCATCAGCGCGCGCCTTAAGCGCGTAGTAGCGGTGCGAGATCGAGGGGTAGTGCTCGACAACGGAGGCCTCGAGCGCACGCACGGCATCTGCGTCGACCTCGTTGGCCAGGTGGCGAGCGCCGGCCGGGTCGGCGAACCGGCGCCAGCGGTCCTCGACCTGCTTTTCCAGCGCGACGGTGTTAAGGCACAGGCCTAGCACAGGCGCCTGGTCTTCGAGCGCGCGGGCAAGGCCGTTCGCGACCCGCTTGCGGCGGCCCGCATCCGGATCGGAGAGACCGTTCAGCGCCTGCGCGAGCGTGAGGCGCTCCCGCGCCGCGCGAACGGTCAGGCGACCCAACGTCTCGTCGTAGAGGCGGGTCCAGTTGGCCAACGCCGGCGCCCGGTCGAGCAGCATCCGCTCCAGTTCGGCGTCCAGCTCGTGCGGCAGGCCAAGCCGAACGCGCCTCAGCCACGGCCGATAGCGGGCGGCCGCCCGGTCCACCGCCAGCGCTGCCTCGATCTCCGCCTCGTCCAGGGCGTTGAGTTCAAGGGTGAAGAACAGGCTCTCCCCCGCGATCGCTGTGCTGCGCGCGCGGACATCGGACTCGAACTTCGACCAGAGCGGATCATCACGGGCGACCGAGGCCGCCAGCGACGCATAGGCGCCGACGGCCCAGAGCCGGGTCGTCGCGCGCTCGTAGAGGTCGACGCCCTCTGCGATGAGCGCCCCCAGCCGCTTGGGCTCAGCGCGCGCCGCGACGAACGCGCCTTTGAGCGCAACCAGCGCGGCGTTCGCGTTCGTCGCATCGGCAAGCTCGGCGTCGATGCGGGGATCGTCGTGGCCGGAGAACAGATCATCCAGCCGCCAGTCCGGCAGCGTCTCGTCCGGCGGTTGGATCTTGGCGTGTGCGGTCATCGCCTTCCTATTGCCGCGCAGGCGCCCTCGCGGCAAACGAAACGCAGCCTGCTCCCGTTAACCTCCCGCTCAGGTCTCCGAAACCCGGCCTTTACCCCCCTTGGCCTAAAACGGGACATGTCAATCGCTGTCCCAATGCAGGACGGCGCATTTTGGTGGGTGTGTTTCTGATGGCCAAAACGGTTCTCGTCGTCGATGACGATCCGACGCAACGGCGGCTGATCCAGGCCGTGCTCGAGCGCGAAGGCTTGAGCGTGGCCCACGCCGAGACTGGCGAGCAGGCGCATCGACCGGCTGGTCGCCGGCGGCGCCGCCGACGCCATCATGCTCGATCTCAACATGCCGGGCCTAGGCGGCCTCGGCGCGCTGAACGAGCTGCGCGGACGCGGGTTTGGCCAACCGGTGATCGTGCTGACGGCGACCGGCGGCATCGACACCGTGGTCAAGGCCATGCAGGCGGGGGCGCAGGACTTCTTCGTCAAGCCGGCGTCGCCGGAACGGATCATGGTCTCGATCCGCAACGCGCTGCAGCTGGGCGACTTGAAGGGCGAGGTCGATCGTCTGAACAAGAAGGCCTCCGGCCGCATCAGCTTCGCCGACCTGGTCGGTTCGTCGCCGGCCATGGCCAACGTCATGCGGTTGGGCGAGCGGGCGGCGAAGTCGCAAATCCCCATCCTGCTGCTCGGCGAAAGCGGCTCGGGCAAGGAGGTGATCGCGCGCGCCGTGCACGGCAGCTCGGACCGCGCCGGCAAGCCGTTCGTCGCCGTGAACTGCGGCGCCATCCCGGAAAACCTGGTCGAGTCGATCCTGTTCGGGCACGAGAAGGGCAGCTTCACGGGCGCCGTCGACAAGCACCTGGGCAAGTTCCAGGAGGCCAATGGCGGGGTGCTGTTCCTGGACGAAATCGGCGAGCTTCCGCTCGACATGCAGGTCAAGCTGCTGCGCGCGCTGCAGGAGGGCGAAATCGACCCGATCGGATCGAAACGCCCTACGCGTGTCGACGTGCGCATCATCTCGGCCACGAACCGCGACCTCGCCCAGCACGTGACCGCGGGGCGTTTCCGCGAGGACCTCTACTATCGCCTGAACGTCTACCCGATCGATCTGCCGCCGCTGCGCGAGCGGCGCGAGGACATTCCTGGCCTGATCGAGCTCTTCATCCGCCGCTTCAACGTCGAAGAGGGCAAGCGGGTGCAGGGCGCCAGCGCCGAGACGATGGCGCTGCTGCAGGCGCACGAGTGGCCCGGCAACGTCCGGCAGCTGGAAAACGCGGTCTACCGCGCCATCGTCCTGGCCGACGCCCCCTACCTGCAACCCTACGACTTCCCAGCCATCTCGGGCATCAACGCCCCGGCGCCGGAGGCGGCTCGAGGGCGCGGCCCGCGCCCAGCGGCCAGGACCTCCTCGGCGACCTGCCCGCCGACTCCCCGGTGCGGATTCTCGACGAGCGCGGCCACTTGCGGACCCTCGAGGAGATCGAACGCGACCTGATCCAGCTCGCGATCGAGATCTATTCCGGCCACATGAGCGAGGTGGCCCGGCGCCTCGGCATCGGCCGCTCGACGCTCTATCGCAAGGTGCGCGAGCAGGGGCTCGACGTCGCGCTCGACGAGGCGGTTTAGGCCTCAGAGCCCGAGCAGGTCGGCGAGCGCTTCGACCACCCGGCCGGGGTCTTCGTCGGTCATGGCCGGATAGAGCGGCAGGCTGAGGCAACGGGCGTAGTAGGCGTCGGCGCCGGGCAGTTCGATCTCCCCGTATCGGCTCCGGTAGTAGGGCTGGCGATGGACGGGGATGTAGTGGACCTGGCTGCCGATCCCCTTCGCTCTCAGAGCGTTCATGACCGCCCCGCGGGTCCGTCCGAGCCCGTCGAAGTCGATCAGCACGGTGAACAGGTGCAGCGCCGGGTCGCAACCGCTCGGCGGCGCGACCGCCCGAACCGTCGGCGCCAGCGGGGCAAGCAGACGCCAGTATTCGAGCGCGAGCGCGCGACGCCGGCTTGCGAATCGCGCGAGCTTGGCAAGCTGGCTTAGGCCCAGCGCGCAGAGCACGTCGGGCAAGCGGTAGTTGAACCCCAGCGCCTGCATCTCGTAGGCCCACGGTTCGGGCGTCGGGCGGGGGATCTCGAACGCCGCGGCATCGCGTACGATCCCATGGCTGCGGAAAAGCTTGAGCCGGTTGGCGAGCGCCGCATCGGACGTGGTCACCATGCCGCCTTCGCCGGTGGTGATGGTCTTGACCGGATGGAAGGAAAAGCACGCCATCGCGCCATGCCGCCCGTCGCCGACCTGCTCGGCCACGTTGTCGAACGTCATGGTCGTGCCGAGCGCATGGCAGGCGTCCTCGACCATGGGCGCCGGCCGATCGGCGAGCCGCCTCAGCGCGGGCAGATCGACCACGTCGCCGGCCAGGTGCACCGGCAGCACCGCGGCCAGACGCCGTCCGCCCAGCCGACCCAGCGCATGCTCGCAGCGTCTCGGCGGTCATCAGCCCGGTCTCGCGTCGACGTCGGCGAACACCACCTCGGCGCCCTGGAAGCGGGCGCAGTTGGCGGTGGCGGGGA
Organism: uncultured Alphaproteobacteria bacterium; assembly: GCA_963794315.1. Lineage (GTDB taxonomy): Bacteria > Pseudomonadota > Alphaproteobacteria > Caulobacterales > Caulobacteraceae > Poindextera. The sequence continues at coordinate 844,985 of CAWCDF010000002.1, read as the reverse complement.
AGGTGATCGCGGGCGCGATCACCACGTCCTCGGGGCCGACACCCAGCGCCAGCATGGCCAGGTGCAGCGCCGCGGTGCCGTTGGAGCAGGCGACGGCGTGGCGGGCGCCGACCGCTTCGGCGAACGCCGGCTCGAACGCCTCGACCCGCGGGCCGGTGGTGAGGAAGTCGGCGCGCAGCGCCTCGGCCACGGCGGCGACGTCGTCGTCCTCGATGGTCTGGCGGCCGTAGGGCAGGAACCTCAGCCATGGCCGGCGAGCAGCGCCTTCAGGCCCGCCGGCATCCAGCCATTCGGTGTTGGTGTCGCTGGAGTAGGCGAAGCCGTCGGCGAGCCGCGCGGCCCGCCGTCGGCGCTGAACGGCAGGCGCGGATATTCGACGAATGCCGGCTCGATCACGTAGCGGTCGCCGAGCTCCGCGGTCATGCGCGCGTCGTCGGCGGAGATCATCATCTCGTGCAGCTTCTCGCCCGGGCGGATGCCGACGATCCGATGCGGCATGCCGGGCGCGAGCGCATTGGCCACCTCGGTCATCGTCATCGAGCCGATCTTGGGCACGAAGATCTCGCCGCCGCGCATCATCTCCAGCGAAGAGAGCACGAAGTCGACGCCCTGGTCGAGCGTGATCCAGAACCGCGTCATGCGCGGGTCGGTCACCGGCAGCGTCGGCCGCGCCCTCGGCGCAGCAGCTGCTGGAAGAGCGGCACCACCGAGCCGCGCGAGCCGACCACATTGCCGTAGCGCACGACCGAGAAGCGGGTGCCGATGTCGCCGGAGAGATTGTTGGCGGCGACGAAGATCTTGTCGGAGGCGAGCTTGGTCGCGCCGTAGAGATTGATCGGGTTGCAGGCCTTGTCGGTCGAGAGCGCGACCACGCTGCCGCACCCGGTTGGTCGAGGCAGGCCCAGACCACGTTCTCGGCGCCCATCACATTGGTGGGATGCATTCCGAGGGATTGTACTCGGCCGCCGGCACCTGCTTCAGCGCCGCGGCGTGGATCACGATGTCGACGCCGCGCAGCGCCAGCGTCAGCCGCTCGCGGTCGCGCACGTCGCCGAGGAAGAAGCGCATCCGCGCGAAATCCGCCGGTGAGGAGGCGTCGCGCAGCTCGGTCTGCATCTCGTTCTGCTTCAGCTCGTCGCGCGAATAGACGATCAGCTTACGCGGCTGTGCTCGGCCAGCACGCGCTCGACGAAGCGGCGGCCGAACGAGCCGGTGCCGCCGGTGACCAGGACGACCTGGCCCTCCAAGACGCGGGCCTTCGGTGCGAACGAGCGGACTGCGGCGCCGCTGTCGGGCAAGGATGGCGTCCTCATTTTGCGCGCGAATCAGCCGCAGCGCTCACCGGCCATCCTGGCGCCGCGGCCCGGTTCCCGAAATGGCGCTTCGAAAGCTAGCCGGCGAGGTTGTAGGCGCCGCCCTTCTCCAGCGAGCGGTGGAACGCTGGGCGCGCATGCAGGCGCGAGACGTATGCGGCAAGATTGGGGAAGGCCGCCAGGTTGCCGAGCGCCCGGCCGACCTCGACGACGAAACTGATCTGCACGTCGGCGCCGGTGAAGTCGCCCATCAGATACTCACGATCGCCCAGCGCGCCCGCGATGTAGCCGAGGTGGTTGGCGATCTCGCCCTCGATGCGCGGATGCAGCGGCGCGCCGGCCTCGCCAAGCCTCAGCACATAGAACTTGAGCATCAACGGCAGCATGGCCGAGCCCTCGGCGTAATGCAGCCACTCCAGGTAGGCGACATGCGCCGGCGACTTCCGGTCCGGTTGCAGCCGGCCGCCGCCATAGCGGTCAACGACGTATTCGACGATGGCGCCGGATTCGGCGACCTTGTGTTCATCGTCCTCAAAGACCGGCGACTTCCCAAGCGGGTGGACTGCGGCGAGATCGGGCGGCGCCAGGTTGGTGGTCGCGTCGCGCTGATAGCGAACGATCTCGTAGTCCAGCCCGAGCTCCTCCATCAGCCAGAGAATCCGCTGCGAGCGGGAATTGTTGAGGTGATGGACCTTGAGCATGGGAGCGCTTTTCCGAAAGCCTGACCGAAGAGAGCTATCGGATCGGTTGCGCCGCCGCGCAAGTCTACCCTTGCGTCAAGGACGGTCGCGTCTGGGCAGCGCGGCGACCTCGTCGGAGGTCAGCTTGTGCAGGCCACTCACCGGGCAGCGCTGCGCTATGCCGGTGTCGCGGATGCTCACCTCCGCCTGGATCGGCTCGCAAATCCAGGGATCGCCGCCCGCCGATCGCAGTCGGAAGCCCTGCTTGAACGATAGCCCGATGCAATCGGTCATCAGGTCGAGACGCCAGATGTCGCTCACGCTCGAGCGAACGTAGATGGTGTGGTCGTTAGGCGCATTGAAGCCGTTGATGTTGTGCACGTAGAGGCACTGTTGCTGATGCGGCGGCTGGGCGTCGGTCGCCGTCGCCGCCAGCGCCGAGGCGGCCAGGGCGAGCGCAGCGAGCACGGGCCGAACCGAATTGGCTTTGCTGGACATGGGGAGGGTCTCCGTCAATCAATGGCAGCGCGCGCCGGCTTGTATCTCAAAGGGAGCGACGCTGAACCTCGCCTGAACGCGCGAACCGGCGTTCGCGTCGCATGATGAAGCGGTCGGGGCGGACGAGCGCCGTAAGCGCCGCGGGCAACGGCGACGGCTCGCCGAGCGCTAGCGACACCACGTGCTCGGCGAGCAAGGGCGCGGTGCAAAATCCTCTTGAGCCCAGCCCGGCGAGAATGAACAGTCCCTCCGCCTCGCCCGCGAGTGGCATGAAGTCGGGCGTCACCGCGCGAACGCTGGCGCGTCCGGAAAGCGTGGCGGCTCCAAGACGTCGGGCAAGCGCCGGCGCGCTCGTCGCAAGCCGTTCTAGATTGCGCAGATGGTCCTGGGCGCGAACCTCCAGACTGGCGTCGCCGCGATCGTGGGTGGCGCCGACAAGGACTCCCTCGCGCGTCGGGATGGCGTAGCTAGCGCCGATCATGGGCGGCGGCGCGTGGATCGCCGCGAAGCTGACCTGCCCCCTGAGCGGGGCGAGCGGCATGCCAGGGATCAGCGCCGCGGCTTCGAGACTGTTCGCCACGAAGACCAACTCCGCCGCCGCGATCTCCGATCCGTCGGCGTCGCAAAGCCGCCAGCCCGCCCCTGCTCGCTCGATCGCGCACACGCTGGCCTGGACGCGCTCGACATCGGCCAGCCAGCCGTCGAGCACGACGGCGGGCTCGATCACACAGGCGTCGCGGAGAAAGAGACCGCCGACCGCGACCGGCTCGCCAAGCGCGGCCGACAGCACTGCGGCGCTGAGACGCTCCACCGCGCCGGGCTCGAACAGCGGAGCTCGTGGCGATGCGGTCGAAACGGCTGGCGTCCTTGGGGCCGACCTCGAGCTGGCGCACGCCGCGGGCGATAATCGCGCCTGGGGTCTCGGCGAGCGTATCGGCGGAACGCGCCAAAGCCTGGGCGTAGAGCGCCCCGATCGGACCCGCGCCGGCGTCCAGCCTTGGCATGACCAGCGCGGCCGGGTTGCCGGAGGCGCCCGCTCCGGCCTCGCCGGCTTCGATGACCAGCGGGTCGACGCCGAGAGCCCGCAGTGCGCGTGCGAGCGCCGCCCCGGCAATGCCCGCTCCGACGATCGCGGCGCGCGCCGCCGGCCGTCGGCGCCGGGGCGCAGCGGGGGGCGCGAGCCTCGCCTCCAGCCGCTGGCGCTTGGCGCCGAAGCCGGGCCGCCGCGCGACTGTGAAGCCGTGCGCCTCAAGGCCGCGCCGCACGGCGCCGGACACGGTGAAGGTGGCCAGCCGCGCGCCCTCTCGCGATCGATGTGCGACCGCGCCAAGCACGCGGTCTGTCCACATGGCCGGGTTGCGGGATGGGGCGAAGCCGTCGAGGAACCAGGCGTCCGCCAACCCCGTCCAGGCGCCTAGCGCGTCTTCGACGTCCATGACGGCGACATCGAGGACGGCGCCGAAAGCATCGAGCTCGATGCGGTGGAAGCCGTTCGCCCGCCGCGGCCAGCGAGCGAGAAGCGCCGCCGCCGGGTCGCCGATCTCGGGCCAGGCGGCGAGCGCGCGGCGCGCGTCGTCCGCGGGAAGCGGGAAGGCCTCGACGGAGAAGATGCGCAGGTGCGCGCCGGCCGGCCGTGTTCGACGCCAGAGATCGAGCAAGGCCGCAATGTTGAGGCCGGTCCCGAATCCGAGCTCGCCGACGACAAAATCGTCCGCACCCGCCCAGGCTTCAGGCAAGCCACATCCAGCCAGGAAGACGGCTCTGGCCTCGGCCAGACCGCCCGACCGGGAGCGATAGAGGTCGCTGAACTGTGTCGAGTAGAGGACGCCGCCGTCCCACACGATCGTCGGCGCGGGTGCTGGGCGGCGTCATCGACTCAACCGAACGTCGCCAAGCGCAGCAACGCAAGAAGGGCCGCCCTGTTCGGGCGGCCCTTCGATCGGCTTCCGCAGATGGAAAGCGAGAAAGCTTACTGGTTCGCCGGAGCCGCGGCGCTAGCGGCGGCGGAAGACATCGCGGCCGAAGAGGCGGCCATGGCGGCGTCAGACGCGGCCGAAGACGCGGCGGCGGCGGCGGAAGCGGCCGCGCCGGCGTCGGACGCGGCCGACTCGGCAGCGTTTGCAGCGTCATTGTTCCCGGCGCCCTTGCAGGCGACGACCGAGAGGGCGGCGACGGCGGCGCCGGCGACGAGGATCTTACGAAGAGCTTCGGAGGTCATTGTCCCTGGTCCCCTAGAAGGAGGTTGCTGCGCCGATCAGCAAGCTCGTCCCTGCGTGACCGCCCGCGGAAACCACGGACGACCTCAGCAACGCCTCGCCTGCGCTGTCAGTGATTATGCCGTCTTGGGGCCGAAGGGCAAGCGCCAAGTTCACGACAGCGTGATCAATCCGCGCGATTATCCTTCCGCAGGGATAGCTCCCAGCGTCTCCTCCAGCTCCAGGAAGCTGGGCTGTGCGGTGCTCGGCACGCTGCCGCGGCCAATCTCGACCGAAATCTGCGCCGCATTGCCGTGCAGGTGGGCGACCAGCACCGACTGGATGATGCGATAGAACGCGCCTTCCTCGTCCACCACGCTCTGCATCCGCGCCGCCATCGGCCCCACCAGCCCGTAGGCGAGGAACACGCCGAGGAAGGTGCCGACGAGCGCGCCGCCGATCATCATGCCGAGGATCTCGGGCGGCTCGGTGATCGCGCCCATGGTCTTGATGACGCCGAGCACGGCCGCGACGATGCCGAGCGCGGGCAGAGCGCGTCGGCCATGCTCGAAAGCGCGTGAGCCGGGGCCTGGGCCTCGTGATGGTGCTTCTCCAGCTGCTTTTCCATCGCGTCCTCGACCTGGTGCGGATCTTCGAGGTTCATCGTCATCATGCGCAGCGTGTCGCAGATGAAGTCGATCGCGAAATGGTCCTTCATCAGGTTCGGGTAGCGCGATTGAAGATGCTGCTCTCGGTCGGCTTTTCGATGTGGCTCTCGAGCGCGATGACGCCCTTCGACTTCATCGTCTTGGTGAGCAGGAAGAGCAGGCTGAGCAGGTCGTTGTAGTCCTTGGCCTTCCACTTCGGTCCTTTGAACACCTTGGCCAGGCCGCCGCCGGTCGCCTTGATCGTCGACATCGAGTTGGAGATCAGGAAGGCGGCGACGCCGGCGCCGAAGATGCACATCAGTTCGTGCGGCAGCGCCTCGAGCACGACGGCGATCTTGCCGCCCGAGATGATGAAGCTGCCGAACACCATGGCGAAGAGCAGCACGATGCCGATGATCTGGAACAAAGCTCTGCAGCTCCCCCGAGGCCGCAAACGTCGGCGCGGACCGGGATCGTCGGGGTTAATGCTTAATTCCGGGTTTGCGCGCCGCGAAACGCCTTAGCGGCCAGCCGCCTGAGCGACCAGAAGCCCCGCCACGTGCGGCGACAGATAGCCGTCCGCCGGCAGCCCTTTCGCGTGCTGCCAGGCGCGGAGCGCGATGCGCGTTTTGAGGCCGATCTGCCCGTCGGCGGGCCCGGCGTCATAGCCCAGCTTGATCAGGGCCGCCTGCGCGCCGACCCGGTCAGCGATCGACAGCGGCAACTCGTGCGGCCATGGCGCGACAACGCCCGCCCGTCCGGCGATGCGATCGGCCAAGAGCCCCACCCCCAAAGCGTAGGCGATGGAGTTGTTGTACTTGCGGATGATGAAGTGGTTCGGATAGGCGAAGAAGGCCGGCCCCGCAGCCCCGGCCGGCAGCAGCAGGACCGCTTCCGGGGCCCGTTCGCCGAAGCTGTCGCCCAGCATCGGCCGCACGCCCAGCGCCCACCAGGCAGCGACCGGCTTCGGTAGGCCCTCGGCGAGCCCATAGTCGAAGCTGGCCGGCAGGCGCGCCTCCCGTTGCCACGCTTCGCTGCGGCGCCAGCCCGACTTGTCCAGAAGGTTGGCCGCCGACGCCAGCGCGTCTTCGGATGAGCCCCAGACATCAGGCCGTCCGCCGCCGCGCGCATCGACGGCGTCGTCGAGGTAGGCCTGGGGCTCCAGTTGGGTCTGGCCCATCGCTCCGGCCCAGGAGCCCTTGAGCTGCGCTCGGCTGGCCTCGCCGGACCCGATGATCCGCATGACCGCCAGGATCTGCCCCTCCGCCCAGTCGCGCCTGCGCCCAGCTGCGGCAAGCGTCGCCAACGAACGCAGGACATCGAAATCGCCCTGGATCGCGCCGAAGCCCGATTCGACGGCCCAGATACTCACCAGAACCTCGGGTGGCGTCCCGTAGCGCTGCTCGATGCCGTCGAGCCACGGGGCCGCGGCGCGACGGCTGCGGCCGACTGCGACCCGCTCGTCCGAGGCCACCGAGCGGATGTAGTCGCTGATCGGCCGGGAAAACTCCGGTTGCTCGCCATCCAGCGCCACGACCTTTGGATCCAGGGTCAGATCCTTGAACTCGCGCTTGAGCAGCTCGCTCGAGACGCCTCCCCGGCTCGCGCGGGCGATAAAATCGGCCTCCCAGGTATCGAACGCCGCCTGGTCGAGCGGGGCGTTGGCGGTCGCGGCCGACGCGGCGGCGGGGAGCGCAAGGCCGGCGAGGCCGGAGGCGAGAAAGGCGCGTCGACGCATGCGCACTAGGTAGCTTTGGCGATGCGGCCCCATCAAGAGCGGGCCGAAAATTGACTTTCGCCAGCCCGGGACCTATACGGCCGCGCTCCCCATGCGGGCTATCTTCCAGAGCGCAGGCGTCATGAAGGTCAGAAGTTCGCTCAAGTCGTTGAAAACGCGCCATCGCGACTGCAAGCTCGTGCGCCGCAAGGGCCGCGTCTACATCATCAACAAGACCAACCCGCGGTATAAGGCGCGCCAGGGCTGAGCGGCCGACGGCGCTTGGCCGAACGGGTCTTGCTCGCTAGGCTTGCCCGTCTCCCACGCCGTTCCGGAAGCGATGCCCCATGGCCGATGAGTCCGCCGCAGTCGACACCTTCAGCGGCGCCGCCCAGGGGCGCCTGAAGAGCTTCATCGAGCGGATCGACCGGCTCGAAGAGGACAAGGCGGCGGTCCAGGCGGATCTGAAGGAGGTCTACGCCGAGGCCAAGGGAGAGGGCTTCGATGCGAAGATCCTTCGCAAGGTCGTACGCCTGCGCAAGCAGGACCGGGCCAAGCGCCTGGAGGAAGAGGCGCTGATCGACCTCTACCTGCAAGCCCTCGGGGGCTTGTGAAGCGCGTGCGCGCCCCGAAGCAGTCCAAGCGCGCCGCGCTCCGTGCGCTCGAACGCGCCCGACGCGCCGCCGCGGCGACCGGCGCGGACCTGAGCGCCTGGGAAGGCGAGTTCTTGGGCTCGGTCGAAGATCGGGTGCGGACCTACGGGCGCGCTTTCGCCGACCCGGCCAAGGGGGAGCCGGGCCAGAGCCTGTCAGCACTGCAACACGTGAAGCTCAAGGAGATCACGCGCAAGGCCAAGGGCGCCGAGTCCGCGCCGAGGAAACCGCTGCGCTCCAGGCGCGGGCTTCGCCGCGGGACGAGCGAGCAGGGCCCTGCATGACCGCGCCGGCGCGCGCGATCCTGCCGGTGATCGTGTGTGGCGGCGCCGGGACCAGGCTCTGGCCGGTGTCGACCGCGGTCGCGCCGAAGCCGTTCCATCGGTTGCTGGCCGACGAGAGCCTGTTCCAGCAGGCGATCCGCCGCGTTGCAGACCCGCAGGCGGGCTTCCTGCCGCCGGTGATCGTCTGCGGGCAGGCCCACCGCGGCCTGGTCGAGGCGCAGCTGCAGGCGATGTCGGTCCGGCCGACCGCCATCGTGCTCGAGCCCTGCGGCCGCGGCACAGCCCCGATCGCCGCGATCGCGGCCGCCATCTGCCAGCGAGTTGATCCAGAGGCCCTGGTCCTCCTCCTGGCCGCCGACCATCTGATCCCCGACGGTGCGGCGTTTCGCCAGGCGGTCCTGCGCGGCGCGAGCGTCGCCGACGATCGGATCGTCGTTCTGGGGATCGCACCGACGCGCGCCGAGACGGGCTTCGGGTACATTAAACGCGGCGAGCGGCTCGGAGATCGACTCCACGCCGTCGATCGGTTCATCGAGAAGCCGCCCGCAGCCGAGGCCGAACGCTTCCTCGCCTCCGGCGAGTATAGCTGGAACGCTTCGGCGTTCCTGTTCGCGCCTGGGCTCATGCTGGAAGAGTTGCGCGCCTGGCGTCCCGACATCGCGCAGGCCGCGCTGAGCGCCCTTCCTGCGGCGCAGGAGGTCGTGATCGCGCTGGACGAAGCGCGCTTTCGCCTCTGCCCGGCGGAGGCGATCGATCGGGCGGTAATGGAGCAGACGTCACGCGCGGCGGTCGTGCTCTGCGACTTCGCGTGGGCCGACATCGGCGCGTGGGACGAGGTCTGGCGGCTGAGCGGGGTCGATGAGCGTGCAAACAGCTTGCGCGGCGACGTGCACGCGGTCGATGCCGACGGTTGCCTGATCTGGTCCGAGGGGCCGACGATCGCCGCCATCGGCGTGAGCGACCTGATTGTCGTGGCCACGCCCACGGGCGTGCTGGTCGCGCCGCGCTCGCGCGCCCAAGAGGTCAGGGCGCTGGCCGAGAGCCTCGCCGCGCGCGAGAAGAAGTGAGCGGGCGGCCGAACCGACGCCGTTCGCGTCCGTTGCAGCCCGTTTTCCCTGCTAACAGGGAAATTAACAGGGAACTTATGCGGATTTGGCCATCTTGAGGCTTGTTTGGGGAGCGAGACGCCTAAATTTCTCCAGCCAAATCTGAGACTTATGATGGCGCGGCGTCAAATTCCCTACAGCAACGGAACAGGGAAATATTCTGACAGAACAGGGAATTGATGCGGCCGAACAGGGAAGGGTTCGACCTTGATCAAGGACCACCGTTTCGGGTCGCCGTTGCGAGCGAGGGAGGCCCTCCGCCAAGCCTACAAGACCCCCCTCTCGACGAGGTATCCGACGAGCGCAGCCGCGGGCTCCTGGCCCGCGTTGAACGCGCCGTATAGGCAGCGACAGAGGTCGAACGGCTCGACGCCTAGGCGGCGGAAGAAGGCGGCCTCGGAGGTGCGGTGCTGGTCCTCGATGTGATGGTGGACGCAGCCCGGCCAGGCGAAGGCGTCGTCGGCTTTGTTGGCGAGCCCGGGGTTGGGACGGCCGGGGATGGACATGCGCAGGTGGCAGGCTTGGACAGGACCCTGGCAGCCGCCTTCGATCAGCCCGGCGAGGCAGGGCGCGCGTCTGAGCCAGGCGAGGTAGGCATGGTCGCGAACGCGCGGTCGGCGCTGGCCTTTGCCGATCGGCCGCGGCGGCTTGCTCCGCTGGGCGGCCGCCAGTTGGCGCTTGCCGTCCTCCATCGCCCGCACGGCGGCGCGCTGCTCGCGCTCTTCTCTTGAGTAGCGGATCATGCCGCCGCGCCGGCGAGCATGAGGTCGGCGGGCTCGATGCCGAGGATGTCGGAGAGGAGCTCCAGGACAGCCCGCTTGCTCGCCTGGAAGGTCGCATGATCCATCGCCTCGAGCGACTGCGACATGGCGGTGAGATGCCAGATCGTGCGGCCTTCGAGCGAGACGAGCGCATAGGCGTCGTTGGAGCGGATGATGGCGGCGATCGATCGGGCTTCGGCCCTCGTGCGGCAGACGACGGAGCGGGCGTGGCAGAAGCCGGTGTGGATCAGCGCCCACTTGCGCAAGTGCTCCTCGCTCGCAAAACGCTCGGCGTAGCCTTCGGGCAGGTTCACCCACGCCTCGCGCAGGCAGGCGAAGTAATGCCTGTGGCTGGGAGATGAGCGATCCTTGGCTTCCGAGAAGGCGACGATCTCGCCTTGGCCCCATGTCTGCTTGGCCAGCACCCGGTCGCCAGAGAGCGGCCAGAACGCTTCTCCGTCCCAGGCCAGTGTCAGCGTCCTCATGCCGCTTGCGCCTCGGCGCCAAGGCTCTGCAGCTTGGCGATCACCGCATCGATCTCAGCCAGGAAGCGTGAGACCTCGCGCTCGAGCTCGGCGATCATCCGCTCGTCCCGCGCGATGCGCAGAATGAAGAGGCGCATGGGAAGCGGAAGCCTCGGGTCGTAGGAGACGAAGTCGCACCAGAGGCGCCCCGCGACCGCCATCTGCCACTGCATCTGGCTTACGTATCGGCCGGGCGGCGCCTGGCCGAGCAGCGTCTCGATGTGGGTGGCGGTCAGCGGGCACTTGATCTCGACCAGGCCGTCATCGGCCACCAGCCCGTCGGGGCTGGCGCCGGCCATGGCGATCTTCGGGTGATCGAGGAAGCCGACCTGGGTCACATCGGCGTCCTGCTCGAAGGCGTAGAGCTCGAGCGCTTCGCTCTCCTTCTCCACGCCCCAGCGCATGGCCGCGCTCTCGAACGCTTCGGCCTTCACCCCGGTCAGCCGCTCGCAGATGAGCTGGGCGGCGTAGTTGGCTCTGGATGCGGCATAGCCGCTCTTCGTCTTGGCGATGACCTCGGCGATGCGCGAGGCGGTGGCCTTGCCGAGCCTGGCGCTCTCCCACTCCGCCGTGCGCTGTCTGATGATCCTCATGCCGCGGCCGTCCCTTGAGCGCGGATGCGGCCGAGCCTCGTGTTGTAGCAGCCGATCACCCGCTGGAAGGAGGCTGGCGCAAGCTCCCCCAGCCGTCTGCGGTTGGCGCGCTTCCAGGCGGGGAAGTGCTCTTCGCTCTCCAGCGCGTTTATCTCGACGATGGCGTCGCGCTCGGCTTGCACCGATCCCGCCATCTGGCCGTCGTCGTCTTCAACCCTACGGCTGGCGAGGTTCAAGAGCAGCTTGGTGACATAGCGCTGGCCGTAACTCAGGCTCGAGCCAACCGCCTGCACGGGGTTCTTGCCGCCGCTCACGTCGGCCGGCAGCACGAGCTCGGCCTCTTCCTTGTGGCCGGCCTCGTGGCGAAGGACGCCGACGACCACCGGCTCGCCGCGAGCCGAGAGCCCTGGCCGGAAGCTCAAGGCGAAGCCGTGCCGGAAGAGGATCGGGCGGATGACCTCCACGGTATCCTCCCAAGAGGCGTAGGTGGACTTCACCGCCCCACTCTCGTCGGTGACCTCGCCGAGCTCATCCAAGACCGGCAGCCGGCGCTGCATCCGGATCAGGGCGCGCGCGAACGCCTGCTCGGCCTCGCGCTCCAGGGCGCGCTCATAGATGACGGCGATCCGGTCGAGGCGGTCCAGGTCGGCGCCGGGATCGGCCAGCGTGCGCTCCATCAGCTCGAGCAGGCTCGAGGCGCCAGCCGCGACCCCTCTGGCGTCGCCACCCGCTCGCCTCGCGCGCACTCGCATGAACCAGATGCTCCGGCAGCGCTCAAACCGCCAGCGCCCACCGCTGGCTTCCCACCGACACGAGCCCGGACTTGGGCCGGGCGAGCACATGCACTCACGCTCCGATCGCGGGCGCAGTCCAGCAAGAAGCGGATGCATCCGTGAGCTTAACTTTACGCCGTAACCTCAAGGCGATCACAACGTGAACGCAATCGGAATGTGTTTCGAACGCAAGGCAGATTCGGAGGCGACGTGCCTGCGCTGATCATTTGAGAGGATGTAATATCGGGAGTACCGCTTATTCGCGATCGAGTGCGCGCGAGGATTCGAGTGGCGAGTGAAACCCGCTGGGACGATTAGATGACCGTGCTAAGCCACGCGCGAAGCGCGAGAGCATGGCTGCTTGAGGGCATGTTGCCTCTTTGGACATCGGCTGGCTTCGATGAGGCGACGGGCCAGTTCGTCGAGGCGCTCGACGCTGATGCTCAACCTTTAGTTTTGCCCCGTCGCGTTCTGGTGCAGGCCCGGCAGATGGTGGTCTGCTGCGCCGGCGGGCGTCTGGGTTGGCGTGGACCATGGGCCGAACGGGCCGCTGCTGCCGGCGACGCTCTCCTCTCGCGCGGGCGCAACGATGAAGGCGACTGGATTTACAGCTTTGACGTTAACGGCGCCGCCGCCGATGTTCGGACCGACCTCTATACCCAGGCGTTCGTGATCCTGGGTCTCGCCGAGGCGGGACGCATCCTCGCGCGCAACGACTTCGTCGAAGCGGCGACAGCGACCCGGAGGCGGCTGCAGGCCGCGTGGCCGCATCCTGCCGGCGGCTACCGGGAGGGCGAGTTCGCCCCTCACACCGGCCGGCAGAACCCGCACATGCACCTTCTGGAAGCCTTCCTGGCCTTGCACGCGACCACCCAGGCGGCGGAAGACCTCGCCGCCGCGACAGCGGTCGCCGAGCTCTTCATGCAGACGCTGCTGACCAACGGCGATCGCATCCCGGAAGAGTTCGACGCGACGTGGCGGTCGATCGAAGGCGGTGGCGCCGCGCCGGGTCATCAGTTCGAGTGGGCGTGGCTCTTGGAACAGCTGCGTTTGGCGGGCGGTCCAGACCGATCGTCCACGGCGCAGGCGCTCACAGGCTTCGGCGAGCGGTTCGGCGTCGACGCGGCGGGCTTCGCGATCGACGCTATAGGCTTGGACGGGCGGGTCCGCTCAGCGACCGCTCGGCTCTGGCCGCAAGCGGAGCGACTCAAGGCCGCGCTGGCCGGCCTCGGCCCGGACCCGTTGAGGGCGGCCAGCGAGGCGCGCCGGGCGCTCGCCGCCTACATCGACGTCCCCGTCGCCGGGGCGTGGCGCGATCTGCGGGGGACGGACGGCCGGTTTGAGCCCGGGCCGGCGCCGGCCTCAAGCGGCTATCACCTGGTCGGCGCGCTCGAGGCGTTCCTGCAGCCGGCCGGCGCGGCGGGCTGACCGCCAGGCCGGCGCGGCGGCAGGCAGGCTACTTCGCGGCGACGACTGCCGCCGACAGGACGCCAGTCCAGGGGACCGTCCGCAGAACGAGGGTCGGACCCTTGGAATCCTTGTCGGCGTTGTTGTCATCGTAGCGGACTGCGACCACGAGCGGCTGGTCGGTGAGAACCTGGATCATGCAGGCGACCGTGAACGTGCGCGAGCCGGTCGACCATTTCCCCGTGTTCGTCACCGGGCTGCACTGCCAGCCCTGCCCGCCGATCGTCAGCCGTTGAGCAGCCCCTGCGCCCTTGGCTGTCGAGGTCCCGGAGGCGATGGCCACGTACTGGCCGGCCGACTTCGCCGGGATCGTGCACTGGGCCAGGCTCGGGTTCACCACCTTGCAGGCGTCTTCGTCAATCTTCGGGTGGTCGTAGCCCGTCAGGCCGGGCATCGGCACGTCGGGGGCGGGGTTGGCCGGTTGCGCCGTAGCCGAAGCGGCCGCAGCGGCCGTGGCCAAAGCGATGAGGGCGACGAAAGCTGTTCTCATGGAGGGGATCCTGTGACTTGCGGAAGATGGTGTGCGCCGCGAAGCCCGTCCGCCCTGCGCGGCCCGTCCTCTAGCAGTTTTGAACCACGAAAAGCACGAAAAACACGAACCGAAGCCTTCGAGCTCGAGACGGCGGGTCCGATGGCACCTGTCGCGCCGGGCGTCGGTCAGCTCGTCGAGCTGCACATCGACGTATCGGAGGCCCTGCTGGACACGACGTCGAGCGCGAGCGACGGTGAGCTCGGGGGACCTTGTCGATGATCGTCAAGCAGATATACCGGTGGGCGCGCGAGCAGCCCGGCACGACCGCGCTCATCAACAACCATCAACGCGTGGACTACGCGACGCTGGCGCGGGCGATCGAAGCGACCCGCCGTTTTCTCGAGGCTGAGGCCCTGCCGGCGTCAACCGTCGCCGTCTTTGTTTCCCCGAACATCTTCGACGCCTGGCTGTTCGTCATGGCCGCGCGGACGCTCGGCCTGACCACCATCGTGGTCAAGACGCTGGCCCAGGCCGAGACGCTCAAGCTGCGGAACGTGAGCTGCCTTCTGGCGCCCCAGCGCCAGCAGGCGAACCTGCAGCCCAACACCGGCGACCTCGCCGGCGTCCGCAGGATCGTCGTCCCCGAGGACATCTACGTCGGCGTCAGCGTCGGCGACCTGCCGCGTCCGCTACCCGAGGGGCCGCTTGGCGGGCACATCCTCTACACGTCGGGGACGACCGGCGCTTACAAGAAGCTGCTGGTCGATGGCGCCGCCGAAGACAAGACACATGCCGAGCGCGCGCGAGCGAGCGACATCACAGGCGACACCGTGTTCCACGCTCAGTTTTTCGGGCTGTGGACGGGCATCGGATTCAAGTACCCGTCGGCGGTCTGGCATACGGGCGGCGGCGTCGTGGTCGACCAGACACCCGAGAGACACACCAACTTCTTCGCCTATCCGATCACCTTTGCGCAGACCACGCCTGCCGTTCTGCAGCAAGTCCTGGATGCCCGCGATCCAGCAGCCGGCCCTGTCGAAGGGCTGCAGCTCAGTTGCGGCGGCGGCTTCGTGCCGGAGAGGCTGGCGCGTCAGGCGGTCGCTCGAATCACGCGAACCGTTGCGGTCATTTTCGCCTGTACTGAAGCGGCCAAGCCGCTGATGCAGTCGCCGTTCGAAACGACCGAGGATCTGGTGTGGCTCAGGCCGATCGGCGAAGACCGCGTGCAGGTGGTCGATGAAGACGGCGCCCTTTGTCCGCCAGGCGTCGAGGGATTGTTGCGCGTACGCGTGGGCGAGGGGGACAGCACCGGCTACCTCGACGATGAAGAGGCGACGGCACAGTTCTTCCGCGACGGCTTCTTCTACCCCGGCGACATGGTCGTCCGCCGCGCCGACGGGCGCATCCGCGTGCTCGGCCGCACTGCGGACGTCATCAACGTCAATGGCGTCAAATACCCGGTGGGACCCATCGAGCAGCGGATCCAGCAGAGCCTTGGCGTCGACGAGGTTTGCCTCTTCACCGGCCTGTCGGAAAGCGGCGTGGAGGAGCTCGTCGTCGCCATTCAGTCGGGGCGGGACCACGACGAAGCCGAGGTCAAGCAGGCGCTTGGCGCCTCGAACCTGTTCGAGCACATCCGGGTCGAGACCTTCCGCGCGTTTCCGCGCACGACCGCGGGCCTGGCCAAGACGCTCCGCGGCGAGCTCAGACGCCTGGTGTTCGACCGCCCCGGCGGTTGAAGGCTTAGCCACGGAAGACGCCGAGAGCGCAGACGTGCGGCGACCCCCGCGCGCCGCGCCAGCGCGAGCTGTCGCCCTCTGTCTAAGCGCGCGCGTAGGTTTCGTAGGCGGGAGAGGTTTGCATGAGGCTCATCGCCACCAGCTGGGCGCTGTCCTGGAAGCGGACCGAGACGTCAGCCATGAGCGACGTCAGCCCGCCGCGGACGATGTCGCGATAGTCCCGGTATTCGCGCGCGCCGGCGAAGTGCTGGCCGCGCGCCGCCTCGAGCTCCACGCGCTCGGCGAAGTCGTTGAGGAACTTGAAGTGGAGGAGGGCGCCGGTGATGGGGGCAAGCGGTATCGGCGTCATGTGGTGGGCGTTGGCCAGGTAGCGCGTGGCTGCGCTCCAGCGGACCAGCGGGACCTTGCTGACCTGCGGCGGCCGTCGGCTGCCGCCGAACCGCTCGCGGAACAGCCGTTCGCGAGGACCGCCGAAAGCCATGCGGTAGGGGAAGACGCTGTGTCCGAATAGCCGGTAGGGCCCACGGTCGAAGAAGGGACAGGCCTCGATGAGCGAGCCGCCGGGCGCGAGCGTCGTCTGAGCGAGCGGGCGGTCGGAGTACATGTCGAGCATGAGGCAGAAGACTCCTTGAGCGCCCTGTCCATCCAGGAACCGGCAAAAGCGCGGCAGGTCCACCGTCTCGTAGTGGGGGTAGATGAAGAGCTCGTCGGCGTCGACGGTGACCACCCACTGGCCCTCGGCGAAAGCGCCAAGCACGGCATGGATCCAATCGACGCCGCAACCACTGGCGGCGAAGCTGTCGCTGGTCGCAAACAGATGCACGTCCGGCTCGCGTTCGAGCAGCTCGCGCGAGCCGTCGTCGGAGTCGTTGTCAATGATCAGGAACCGGTCGACGCCGATCGTGCGGTAATGGGCGAGGGTCGATGGAAGGCGGAGCGCCTCGTTGCGCACCACCAGGCAGGCGAAGACCGCGCCATCTCGCCGGACAATCGCGCGAGCGTCGACCCTGCGCAAGGTCGCCTGCGACGTCACCGGGTCACGACGTCTGGGAAGGCGTCTGGGTCGCACCGCCCTGCCCGCCCGCGAGCACGGCGCCGGCGACAAGATCTCTTGGCGAATGCGGCGAGCAGCAGCCCATGCCGCTCATACTAGAGTTGGCGCAAATCTACGCCAGCGCGAATGGGGGGCTAGGCGCCGGACGCCGCACAAGCGGCGCGATCCCTCCTAACCGCGGAGCGCGCGGAGGATGCGCAGAGAACGCAGAAGGAGAGACTTCAGCAATCTCTGCGCTTCTCTGCGATCTCAGCGGTTCAATAAGAAGAGGGCCCGCTTTCGCGGGCCCTCTGAGGAGGAAGCTCTAAAGCCGTCCCCTAGAAGTTGATGGAGATCGTGGAGCGGCGGTTGAGCGGCTCCTTGACCCCATCGGGGGTTGGAACGGCGAGGTCGGTCTTGCCCTTCCAGTCGACCTGCAAGGTGGACTGGTTGACCCCGTCGGCGACCAGGGCGTCGGCCGTGGCTTTCGCCCGGCGTTCGCTGAGCCGCATGTTGTAGGCGAACCCACCGGATGTGTCGGTGTGCCCGACCACGATCACCCGCGTGGCGGCGCCACTCTTGGCGTAGTCCGACGCTTGCTGCACCACGCCCATCGCTTCCGGGGTCAGGATCGACTGGTCGAAGGGGAAGTAGACCACGAAGTCCTTGGCCTCAGGTGGAGGCGGCGGGGGTGGAGGCGGCGGCGGCGGCGGCGGCGGAGGCGGCGGGGGTGGCGGCGGGGGTGGCGGCGGCGGAGGCGGCGGAGCGCCCCACCGATACGTCAGCCGAGCCGACACGGTCTCGTCGTTGTAGCTGCTGTTGACCGTCGCGTCGTAGGCCACGCGATACTGCAGGTTCTGGCCGTCGCCGCCCATCAGGGCGACTCCGAGCACCGCCGAGTTGGAGCTCTGCTTGGCGCTGATCACGTTGAACTGCGAGCCCGGGGGCGCGTCAGCGTACTGCACGTGATCGGTGGCGCGGTCAGAGCCGAAGCTGTGCTCCCAGGCGAGTGTCGCCTGTGGATACACGATGCCCCATGGACCCGAGCCCACCGTGAACATCCCGGTGAACCGAGCGCCGAGATCGAGCGACCACGGATCGTTGTTCCCGCCGAGGACAGTCAGATTTGCCCCCGGGACGCCGGTCTCGGTGTGGTTGTTCAGATGAGCGTCCACATAGCCCAGACCCGCGAACGGCGTCGCCGTCACATTGTCGCCCAAAGCGAACGGGCGACCGACTTCGCCGTACAGCGACCAGACGTCCGACCCGACGTCGGCGTGTTCCGTGCCGGCGGGATCGGGGTTGAGGTCGGTTGCGAACCCGCCAAGCAGCGACGGAATGTTGATCTCCCGATGGGCGCTGCCGTTGTAGCTGGCGTAGCTGCCGATGCCGCGGACGTAGAAGTTCTGCTGCATCTCGTAGGAGGTGTAGATCGCCCCCTGCCAGCCGGTCGTGTCGATCGCGGCAGTGCCCGCCGGACCTTCGTGACCTGGGGTGTTCGGGCCTGAGAGGTGGCTTTGGACGTAGCCGATCGCGCCGCCCAGCAGCCAGTTCTGGGTGAACGACCAGTCGCCACCGAAGTAGAGAGCCCAGCCATTGGTGTCGTACTTGGGCGCTTCGATGTCGCCGTTATGGTCGCCCCACGTGCCGGAGATACGGCCCCACACCGCACCCTCGTGTGGATCGCGGCAATTCGTGGGTGAGCCCGGCGTGTGGAACGTGAAGTCGTCCGAACAGTCGATCTCCTCGGAGATGATCCGATGGATGTCGTCGGCCGACGTTCCCAGCCATTGCAGGTAGTTGGGGTACACCTCGCCTGCCAACTGATCCAGGGTGCCCGGGTAGGTCGCCGCGGTCTGGGTGAACTCGGTAAGCACCAGATTGGCGAACGGCGTGCCCAGGACGACCGAGTGGTACACGTGCTCGATGCCGGAACCGGCCGATGCCTGGTTGACCGTCAGGCCAGGCACCGCGTTGAACGGAACCCGATTGACCGTCAGCACCGCCGTCTCCGGCGTCGGATAGGTCACCACCGCGTCCAACAGGACAGACGGCTGGGTGACGTTCGCCGAGTCGGTGAACTGGCCAGTGATCACGCCGCCAGTGCTGCCCTTGTCGGCAGCGTTCAGGTTCGTGTTGACGATCGTGTACGTCATTGAGTCGGGGAACAGCTGCAGATCGGGCCTCAGCACCAGGGTTCCCGCCAACGTCGCGTTGTTGGCGAAGATTTCCGGATGGTCGAGCGTCCCTTGGCCCGGCGCCAACGCCACCAGCTCGAGAGTGAGCGTGCTGCCCGCGTTGTCGTTGAACTGGTTCACGAACCCGCCGGCCGCGTACTGGATGTTGGCCGGGCCGGGGAGCGGCAGGTCCTCGAGATAGAGATTGCCGCCCGAGTTGATGTTCAGCGTGCCGTTGTACT
The DNA here is from genome assembly GCA_963794315.1 of uncultured Alphaproteobacteria bacterium. Classification (GTDB taxonomy): domain Bacteria; phylum Pseudomonadota; class Alphaproteobacteria; order Caulobacterales; family Caulobacteraceae; genus Poindextera. The sequence goes on along the minus strand of CAWCDF010000002.1, from coordinate 826,111 downwards.
GAATGCCCGACGAACCCGTGTCTGAGACACCCATGCCGGTCCAGACGTTGTTGAAGGCGTTGTTGATGACGCCGACGTAGTCCGTCTCGCCGTTGCTGACGTTGATCACGTCCTGGTTGCGGATGGCGATGTCGCCTTCCACGAAGCCCGGCGCCGCGGCGCCGCCCTGGAGGTTGATCGTCACCGGATCCTGCCCGCCGGCGCCGTTGTTGGCGAACCGGCTCATGACGATGATCCCAGGCTGGACGTCTTTGCCGCTGTCGGTCGAGATGCCAGCCTTCATCACGCCGCCAAAGTTGTCGATAGTGGTCGAACTGGTCCCCACCGACGCCGTGCTGGTGGAACTCAGCGTTGACGTTGACGCCGACGGCCACGACCGTGCCGGACGTCGAAGTCAACCGCCGCCTGAACGCTGAACTTGCCGGTGTTGATGACGGTGACGTTGCCGCTGTTGGACGTGAGGTCGATACCGGTGGCATGGGCCGTGGAAGCGCCGCCCAGAACCGCCGCCCCGAGCGCCGTCGCCGAGACGACGTAGGTCCCGGAGTTGGTGATCGTGCCGTTGAGCGTTCCCGGATCGATGTCGATGCCTTTCGCAAGCGCGTTGGCCAAGACGCCCGCCGCGAACGCCTGCACCTGGAAGATCCCGGTGTTGGTCCCGTTGATCGTCAGGCTGTCGCCGGAGGTGGCGTTGACTTCCCATCCGAAGGCGCCGGCGCCGGCTACCGCCACGGCGGTGCCACCGGCCGTCGCGCTCGCCGAGACCGTGAACGTGCCGGTGTTCAGCAGGACCGCCAGCGCAGACTTGTTCGCGTCCGTGCTGGTGCCGCTCAGGTTTTGCGTGACGCCGGTGGCGAACACCTTCGCGATAGCCGAGCCCGGGCCGAGGACGATGTTCGGTCCGCTGCTGGAGGCAGTCGCGGTGGCGACCACCTGGAACAGGCCGGTGTTGACGACCGTGGCGGACGTCGAGCCGGTGGTCGAAGGCGTGCGCGAGACGTTCTGCGACACGCCGACCGCGCCCATCTCAACGAGCGCGTTCGACGCCGAGGCGCTGGCCAGGTAGGTGACCATGAACGAGCCAGAGTTGGTCACGACGTCCGTGGACGTGTTGCCGCCCGAGGCGGTCTGCTCGACCCCCCTGCGCGCGAAGCCGAAGCCGGCGAAGGCGGTGCTCGACCCGACGGCCTTGCGCCCCAACCCATGACCTGGAACACGCCCAGGTTCGTGAAGCTGGCCAGGGCGTCGCCCTTGACCTTCGACGCGGTGGTGCCGATGCCTGCACTGGCGTCCTGGCGCACGCCGAGCGACGTTCGCCGAAGCGACGTCCTTGCCTAGCAGTCCCCGTCGCGGTGGCGGTGGCGACAAACGACATAACGCCGGCGTTGAAGACGCTGGCCGTCGCCGTCGATGCGCCGTCGGCAAACTGGTCGATGCCGCGCCGCTGCCGAAAGGCCCGCCGATGACGCCACCGCCGCGGCGTCGTCGCCGCTCGAGGCGTTCGCGTCGGTAACGACGGTGAACGTGCCCGTGTTGACCACGGAGTCCAGCGCCGTGCCGGTGCTGCCGGTGGCGGAGGCGAGCTGCGCCAGGCCGGCGCGATCGGCGGCGATACGCGCTGGCGTTGAGGTTCCGGCCTTCACGTTCGCGATGGCGGACATCTGGACGGTGCCGCTGTTGGTGAAGATGTTGGCCACATGCGTCGCCGGGTCGGCGATCTGGGCGATGCCGGCGCCGACTACGTCCGAGGCCGCCGCCGCCGTCGACCGCCTGCGGCCTCGACAGCCCGCCCGCCACGAACGTCCAAGCCAAACGTCCCGCTGGTGTTGGCGAGAATACTCGTCACGCAGCCGATGGCGTCGGTGATGCAGCCGCTGAAGCCACAGTCACTCGCGTTCGTGTTGATCGTCGCCGTCAGAGCGTGCTGGCGGAGCACGATCCGATGCCGGCGAAACCGAAGCCGCCGTCGACCGGATCGGCGAACGTGTTGGTGGTGATCGTGATCGCGCCGGTGTTGGTGAGGATGTTCGTCGCCGAGCCGCCGGTCACGCCGTTGCCGAGCGCCACCTGGCCGACGCCGATGAAGACCGCGGCCGGCCCGCGAAGGCGGTGCCGGTCGCCAACGCGATGGCGTTGGCCATCACGTTGATCTTGCCGGCGTTCGTCAGGGTGTTGAGGTTGTTGAAACCGCCCACCGCGATCTGGTCGACGCCGTTGAAGTCGAAGGCCCCAGCAGAGGCGCGAGCCGGCCACCATGCGTTGTGCGCCTCGGCCGCCACCTGCACCTGGATGGTCGAATTGCCGGCGTTGGTCAGCACGTTCACCGCGGTCGTCTGGTTGCCGGCCGCGCCGAGGTCGAGCGCCAGCTGGCCGACGCCAAACCCGACGAACGACTCGGCGACGACGTCGTCGGATAGCTCGTTGCGCTGGCGGTGGAGGAGATCAGCAGGCTGCCGGTGTTGGTCAGGTTGCCGAAGGCGATGGCCGCCCCCGTTCCGAAGGCGATGTCCGCCTGGACGACGCCCAAGCCCACGACGGCGAAGGCGGTGGAAGTCGATGTCGGCCTTTCGCGCGTCCCCGTGGCCAGCGCGGCGACCGTGAGGTTGCCGCTGTTGGTCAGAGTATCCAGGGCGACACCAGCCGTCCCGAACTCCACGGCGCCCTGGATGACGCCGCCGTCGATAAGCGCGGCATCCCGAGCCATCGCCGAACGGCGCCCTTCGCGCTGCCGGTGGCGCTGGCCACGGCCATGATGCTGAGGTTGCCGTTGTTGGTCAGATGTCGAGCGCAACGTCGCCCGGCGGTCGGCAAGACGGTGCGACGCCGATCTGGCCGACGCCGACCCCGAGTACGGCCACGGCCGTGGCGTCGTCGAACGCGGTCGCGTTGGCCGAGACGAGGATGTTGGTCATGCCGGAGTTCGTGATCGTGGCCGAGCCGACGACAAACTCGATCGGCGCTTCCTGCACGATGCCGAATCCCATGCCGGCGAACGCCTAGGCGTCGCGAGAAGTTCGAGACGGCGACTTGCGGTCGCGCCGATCGTCAGCGTCGCGTTGCCGGCGTTGGTGAGGGTGTTGCCTCCGGCGCCGTCGTCGATGTTGAACTGAAGGATGCCGCCCTCAAGGACCAAGGCGCCCGCGTCGGCGCGTTCGTTCGATGTCTGGGTGGCGCTCGCGCCGATCACCATGGCGCCGGAGTTGGTGAGCAGGTTCGATCCGAGCGCGCCGGCTTCGGTTTCCTGCCCGACCCCCAGGACCATTTCGGCCGTTGCCGTGCCGTGGCCGAAGTGGCTGACATGGCCGAGCTTGCTGGTGAAGGTGGAGACGGCTTTCCCGGTCGCGGTCGCGAGGATGTTCAAGGCGCCAGTGTTGGTCAGGACGTTGACGGCCGACGTCGTGGTGCTGAAGGTGGTTCCGAGCGCGATGGCGGCCTGGATGACGCCAACCTCGATCTCGGCGCGGGCGCGGGCGGCGGTCTGGCCGGTCGCATTGGCGGTCGCGAGGATGTTCAGCGAGCCGTTGTTGGTGAGGTTGCCCGTCGCCGAAGCCGCGCCGCCCTTGGTGGGCGTGACGGCCTCCGCGATCTGCTCGATGCCGACAATGAGAGCCCCGCAGTCGCGTGAGCGAGGCCGATGGGGTGTCCGGACACGGTGGTCGTGCCATGCGCCACCGCGTTGGCGACGGCGGCGATGGTCAGGTTGCCGGGATTGGCCAAGGTGTTGGCGGCCGTGGCGCCGCTGAGGAGGCCGCCAGCCGCCGTAGCCTTCTGGGTGATCCCATCCTCGACGCGAGCGGTCGCACGCGCCGCGGTCGCGCCGACGCCGGTCGCGTTACCCGGTCGCCGTCGCCATGATATTCAGCGTGCCGGCGTTGGTCAGCGTCACCGTCGAGTTGAACGAACCGGTGGCGGATTCCGAGATCGCGCCGGAGCCGCCGTGCGAGATGGTGGCGTGGGCGTTGGCGTCGGAATTGCTTGCCCTTCGACCCGGTGACGGTCGCGAACGCGGTCGCATCGATATTGAGCGTGCCCGTGTTGCTCAGGCCGACCGTCGCCCCCCCGCTCGTCGCGCCGTCGCCTTTCGCGGTGAGGAAGATCCCGGCGCCCATGTGGGCGGCGGCGCTCGCCTCGGTGCCGGCGGTCGCGCTGGCCGACGAGAGGATGTTGAGCGTCGAGTTGTTGGTGACGGACGCGTTGACGGCGTCGCCCCCCGAAGCGGAGTCGGAGATGCCGGCGCCGAGGTTGGCGTGGGCCTGGGCCGAGTTGTCCGGCGTTGGCGACCGCGGTGGCGGCAATGTTGAGTGCGGCGTTGTTGGTCACCGCGGCGCGTGGCGGCAGAGCCCTTCGCTCCCGTCGCCACTGCGCTCTGTTGGATACCACCCGCGAATCCGGCCGTCGCCAGGTTTGCCGTAGCGAAAGCCGCGCCTTTGGAGGTGGCGCGTGGCGGTGGACGAAATCGTCAGCGCGCCGGAGTTCGTGAGCACCGCCTGCGCGTTCAGGGCGCTGTGGACGTCCTGATTGATGCCGTCGCTGGCGATCGTCGCCTTGGCGTGCGCCTGGTTCAGCGTGGCCGAGCCCTGTGCCTGGGCCGCGATCGTCATCGTCCCGGTGTTCGTGATGGTCGCCGTGGCCGTGGCGCCGGCGTTGTTGGCCGTCTGGATGAGGCCGTTGTCGAACTTCGCGGTGGCGTGGGCGGTCGAGAACGTGTCCGGCACGGTCGCCGTGGCGTTGATCAAGAAAGAGCCGCCGTTGGTGATCGAGGCCGCGCCGGCGGCGGAGACCTCGGTCGCGCCGGTCACGAACGTCGCCTTCGCAGTCTTGGCCAAGACGACCGTCTTGCCCGCGTGGAAGTTCGGCGGGGTCGTGAACGGCGTCGTCAGCACCGCTAGCGGCGCCGCCTGCGCTGCCGAGCCGACCGCCAAGCCCAATGCGATGACCGAGGCGCCGGCGAGCAGTGCACGGTTCTTGTGCGACTTCATTGTAAGTCCCCCAAACGACGAATCCCGCGACCGGCCGGCGGCAAGCCTCCGATCCCCATTCGCTCCGCACTATCCCATGGCGTGGTCACGAACAAGCCAGTCTCAGCGCATAAATGACGCCGTTACGCGACGCCGTATATCACCTTAGGTTGTTGTCGGCGGATACTCCCCCGCATTTCCGGCGCCCCGGCGACGTTCGATCCCTTGCCGGACAAGGCTGCACCGGCTGGAGGGCGATGCGTGGCCACAGCGTTGCAAGGAGGTCACGCTCGCGAAAACTTCTCCTGGGAGCCGAATTCGATGCAGCCGGGCGCTCCGGCCCGCCCCCTTGCCCCCGTCGCGCCCCTCTGCCCTTATTGATGCCCCGTGCGACGGCCTCGTCGGACAGGCGTCGGCGCGCCAGCGGAGTACCCCTTGGCCTTCAAGCATATCCTGATCGCCGTGCCGACCATGGCCGGCCTGATGAAGGCCAGGACGACGACGACTCTTGTCCTCTTGATGCGCCAGCTCACGCGCGCGGGCGTCGCGGTCGAGTACCTGAACATCAACTCGTCCGACATCGTCTACGCGCGCAACTTCTTTGCCCGGGAGATGCTGCGGCACGAAGAGCTGGACGGCCTGTTGTTCGTCAACTCCGACATGCAGTTCCGTCCTGCGCTGGTGCACAAGATGATAAACCTGGGCGCCGACATCATGGCCGCCGCCTATCCGAAGCGGGCCCTGGACATGGACCGGTACTCGCGCGCGCTGGCCGCCGCCGGCGCCTTCTCGCCCGAGGTCAAGGCCCGCACGCTGGCCAACAGCTACAACTTCACCGTGGTGCCGTCGTGGACCGCGCCCCTGCCGAAGGAGATGGACGTCGTCGCCGGCTTCGCCAAGATGGCGGGGGCGGGCATGGGCTGCACCCTCATCAGCCGCGCGGCGCTGCAGGCGATGATCGACGGCAAGGTGGTGGAGCGGCGCAAGGACATCATCGACGGCGATGAGCAGCTCGCCTGGGGGTTCTTCGACTGCATCAAGGTCGGGGACATCACCCTGTCTGAGGACTTCTCCTTCTGCTACCGCTGGACCAAGCTGTTGGGCCGCGACCTGTGGGTGAACATCGACGAGGTGGTCACCCACCTGGGCGACTTCTCCCACGAGGCCCGCTACATGGACCGCCTGGCGAAGGTCGAGACGGACGAGGGCGCCGCCCCGCCGTCGGCGCCGCGCGCGCCGGACACGACGGGGGTCGAGATCACCGCCGATACGATCGTCATCGACGCCGACCTCATCGGCAGCGCCGAGCGCTGACCGGAGCCGCAACGGCCGCCGCCGGCTTGCCCACGGCCGCGGGCCGCCGGCTTGCCGAGGGATTTGATTTCCTTTAACGGCGGCGCACGCTTGGGGGCGTTCTTCCGGAGATGAGAAACAGATGAAGTCGATCCTGTTGACGGCCGCCCTTCCGCTCGCCCTGGCGGCGGCGGCGCAGGCCGCGCCCGACGCCCCCGCCGCGCCGGCCGCGGCGCAGACCTTCCCGCTGCCGCAGGCCTACAGCGCCTACTCACAGCCGGACGTGACCGATTGTCACTCCACCGGGCCGCTGGAGCGCGACTGCACCATTCCGGCGATGACGGCCGGACGCTATCTGATCATCGCGCAAACCAGCGCCACCGCCACAGAGGCGGATGCGACGCAGACGGTGGTGATCAAGCTGGACGGCGCGCCTTGCGCGGCCTCGCGGCCGGCGCCCTTCACCGAGAAGAAGGGGCTGCGCATCGGCTGCATCGTCAGCCTGCTGACCGATCGGCCGATGGTCGCCTCCGCGGCGTTCGAGACCCACGACGCGACGCCGAACCCGGATGGGCCAAAGCTGGTGTTCCAGCGGCTTCCCTGGACGGGCGTCGTCCAGGCCGCGGCGGTGGCCTTCCGCGGCCCGCCAGCCGCCGCCGAGGCGCCGAAGGAGTAGGCGCGCCGCGCGAGCGCGGGCGGCCAGGCGATATGGGCAGGTTACGATCGGTTGACGGCAAATCCCTCCCCGCATGGGGAGGATCTTTGCCGGCCGGTCCCTAGATCATGGACGCCGATAGCCTGACGCTGAACATCGTCAAGCCTGTCGCGGCGATGCCCGACGGGCCGGCGCTGTTCGCAATCGTCAAGGACGAGAACTACTTCCTGCCCTTCTTCTTCGATTACTACCGCGCGCTGGGCGTCGAGGTGTTCGTCATCTACGACGACCGGTCCGGACCGGCGACCGTCGACTTCCTGATGCGGCAGGCGGACTGCGTCATCCTGCGGTCAGACTGCGCCTTCGGCGACGTGTTCGGCGTGGACGAGTTCGGCGTTCCACGCCGGCTGCCGGTGGTGCTGAAGGACCGTGCGCCCGAGTCGTTCCTGCCGGGCCGATGGGTGCTGACCGTCGACGCGGACGAGTTCCTCGTGCTGCCCTCCGGCTGCGGGAGCCTGCCGGAGTTCATCGCGGCGCTGGAGCGCGCCGGGCAGCTCTATGCGACGGCGCCGATGGTCGACTTCTACGGCGAGACGCTGGAGCAGCGGAACTATCCGCGCGAGCTGAACCCGTTCGAGGGAAGCCCCTATTTCGACGTCGGCCCCTATTACTATTGGACTGGCGCCCAGCTCCCCTTCCGCCTGAACGGCACCGTCCGGCTGCGGCTGCTGAAACGCCTGTGCGAGGAGTTCCCCGAGCGCGTCGTGGAGGTGTTCCGCACGCCCATGCCGCCGCTGGGCAAGTGTTGGAAGGTTCCCCTGCTGAAGCACGGCTACGGCGTGGTGCGGAAAGCAGACCACGAGATCAACGTGGCGCCACGGGCGACGGACCTCTCGGTCGCGCTCGCCCACTTCAAGTTCTACCCCGATCTCGATGCGAAGATCGAGAACGCGCTGGCGCAGAAGCAGTACTTCGGTGGGTCGGTCGAGTATTCCTTCCTCAAGACCGCCATCGAGCTGTACGGCCGCGACAGCCTGGTCGGCCCCGAGACGACGGCGCTACGAAGGGCCCGCCTCCCTGGAGCAGGCCCGACTGCTGGGGCCAGCCCGCCAGCCCGCGGCCAAACCCGCCCCGGCGCCGGCCCGCTGATCGGCGCCCGGCGATCCTCCCCGTACGGCGGCGGATTTCGGTGCGCCCTCCGCAGTAAGCGAGGGGGCTTCGAGCAACCTGCTCTGGCGGTCAGAGGCCTGTTTCCGTCAGGGCGCCGATGCGGGCGGCGAAGGCAGGGTCGGACAGGCGGCTTCTGGCGTTTCCCGGCGTGAAGGTGATTTCGCTGAACTTGATGTCCCGGATCCCGTCGGAATAGAGGTCGATCCGCGCGAAGGGGAGGCCCGCGGCGATGCGCTCGGCCGCCTCGAGCATCGCTTCCAAGGTCTTCGGCCGGTCCCGGCAGATGGACTCGCCCTCCACATGCACCGGCAGCAGGTTCCAGGCGGTGTCGTAGAGGGCGTTGGTGAACTCGGGGGGCTTCGAGATGCGGAAGACGATGAACTCCGCCCGCCCATGGAAGCAGTAGAATTTGTACTCCTCGGGCGGATCGCCGCGGCCATAGTCGATGAAGCGCTCGAGGAACAGCCTGGGCTTGAAGGTGCAATATTGCCACTCGCCGGTCTCGTAGCCGAAACGCGCGGCCAACCAGGCGCCGGCCAGCAAGCGGATCTGTTCGCGCCAGGCGGCGAGCTCGTTCGGAAGCTGGACGACCAGCTGGTGGCCCGATCCGTGACTGGCCTTCAGGACATAGCGTCCGGGCGGCAGGTCGGCGGTGAAGAGCTCGGTCCACATCTTCGCCGACCCAGACCACAGACGGGATGATCGCCTCGCCGAGCCGGGCGCGGACATACGCCTGGCCCTCGAGCTTGTCGGCGAGCGACGGCATCGGCAGCGGCGCAAAGTATTTGCGGGTGTAGATCCGCTCCGCGAGGATGGTCGGCGTCGCCAGCGACGGAACGTAGCCGTGGGCATTCTTGAAGAGCTGGGCGCCGCCGACCATCGCCACCGCCAGATCGGTGGTGTTGTAGAAGTCGATGCCGCGCATATGGCCGGGGGGCGGCGGACCGTTCGGCCAGCGTCCGGCCGCGATCATGGCCCTGACCTGGTCCTGAAGGCCGGCTCTGACGTCCGGGTCGATGATCATCATCTTGGGTCAGGCCCCGACGTCGACCAGCGCGCCGAGTCGGGCATCGAACTCCCGGTCAGATAGCTGGCTGGTCGAGTTTCCCGGCGTGAAGGTGATTTCGCTGAATTTCAGCTGATCCTCGCCGTCGGAATAGAGGTCGATCCTCGCGAACGAGAGGTCGGCGGCGATCCGCTCGGCCGCTTCGACCATGGCCTCGAGGTTTCGCGGCCGCTCCCGGTAGGCGACCTCGCGACCGAAGCTGGCGGGAAGCAGGTTCCAGTCGGTGTCGTACAGGGACCCGCGGTGCCCGGTAAACCTGTCGAGGTGCAAGTTGACAAGGCCGACGCGCCCTCGGAAGCAATAGAGTTTGTACTCGTCTGGCGAGCTGTCGCCATTGAACGGGATGAATTCCTCCAGGAACAGCTTGGGCTTGAACGTGCAATATTGCCATTCGCCCGTCTCAAAACCGAACCGCGTCGCGAGCCAGCCGGCCGTCAGCGTCTGAATGTCTTCGCGCCGCGTGACGAGGTCTTCCGGTAGCGAGAGGACCAGGTTGTAGCGGCAACCGTGATTGGCCTTCAGCACGAACCGGCCGGCCGGCAACTGCGCGGCGAAGAGTTCGTCGGCGCTTTCCCCGACCCAGACGACGGAAGGCACGAACGCCTCGCCCATGCGGGCGCGCACGTAGGCCTGGCCCTCGAGCTTGTCGGCCAGAGACGGCATGGGAAGGGGGGCGAAGAATTTGCGGGCGAAGAGCCGCTCCGTATAGGTCACCGGCGCGGCCAACGGCGGAATGTAGCCCTGAGAATCCTTGAAGATCTGGGCGCCGACGATCAGCGCCACCATAAGATCGGTCTGGTTGTAGAAGTCGATGCCGCGCATATGGCCGGCCGGCGGCGGGTTGCGCGGCCAGCGTCCCGCCGCGACCATGGCGTTGACCTGGCTGACGAGGCTGTCTCCCACTTCCTGTTCGAGGATCATCTTGGGATCAGCTTGGGAAGCGATAGCGCAGGGTGGTCTTGAGCGCGGCGCCGAACAGCGATCGATCGAACGTGCACTCGAGGCTTATCCGATTGCCCGGGCTCAAGTACCCCTGTTTGATCTGGCCGTAGATCGAGCGCCGGCTGTCCTCGGGCAGGTCGACGCCCAGCGCGGACATGTCGTCCTTCATCAGGCGGTAGAGGTTGTTGACGACCACGTTGGCGCGGGGGTTGCCGATGGCGTGGTAGCGGCCGCGGGCCTCGTCGTCATGCGGGACGAAGCTAAGCAGTTGCCCCGGAAAGGCGCCCTCCTTCAGCCCGGCCCGTTCCAGGCGTTGGAACATGTCGACGTCCTCGCCGCCCCAGCCCTCGAATACCTCGTCATACCCGCCGATCCGCGCAACGTCGCTGCCAGCCACGACGAAGGTGCCCGAGAGCTCAACCGGACACGGCGTTGGCCGGAGGAAAACGCCGGGCCGGAGCACGGGCGATATCGCCTGAACGAAGGTTGGCGCAACGGCGACGTCCGCATCGATCAGCAGCAGCCAGGGCGCCGTCGCCGCGGCCACGCCGCGGTTGCGCGCCTCGGTGACCTTGAAGTGCGGGCGGTCGGGGACATGGACGACAATCGCGGCCGGGAAGGTCGCTCGCACCCAATCGCCCGCCCGCTGCGGACAGTCGTAGTCGACGACCACGACCTCGCAGTCGGGCAGCGCCATCAGCGTCGGCAGCGTCAGCTGCAGATGCTCGAGCCGACCCTTGCAGGTCGTGACGGCCGAAATCAGCGGCACGCTTTGGTTCCCTACTCCCGCTCTTATGAATACCGCGCCACGATGATGTTGTCTGGCCCCAGGCCGGCCAGGTAGCGCTCGTGCATGGCGGCGTAGGCGGCTTCGATGTGGCGGGCGAAGCGGGGGGTGTCAAAGAGGGGCGAGGACAGGCGATTGCGCGCGAGCTTTCGCTTCAGGCTGGCCAGCCTGGAGGGATTGCGGCCGAGGTCGATGGCCAGCGCTTCGTAGGCCGCCGCGCTGGAGGTGATCAGCTCGGGGAGGCCGACAGCCGCGAGGAGGCTGGCGGCCACGCGACCGGCGAAGGTTTCGCCCGCGCAGGTCAGAACCGGAAGGCCGGCCCAGAGCGCGTCGCTGGCGGTGGTGTGGGCGTTGTAGGGCGCGGTGTCGAGCACGAGGTCGGCAAGCCGGTGCCGCGCGAGGTGGTCGGCGACGGGCATGCGCTCGGCGAACACCAGCCGCTCCGGCTGGACCCCGCGGGCCTGCGCCTCTCGCTTCAGGTTGGCGACCGCATCAGGGTTCTCGGCGAACAACCAGAGCACGCCGCCAGGCACCTGACGAAGGATGCTCATCCACACCCCGAACGTCGCGGGTGTGATCTTGTAGTTGTTGTTGAAGCAGCAAAAGACGACGCCGTCGGCGGGGAGGCCGCATTCGGCCCGATCGAACACCCGGTCGGATATCAGCCGGCGTGAGTCGTTCACCTGATAGCTGTCCGGCAGGTGGACGATCTTCTCCGAGTAGCCGTCCTGGTCGGCCATCGGCACGACGACTGGGTCGGCGATCAGGTAGTCGAAATAGTCCGCCGCCATCGTGCCCGGATAGCCGAGGTAGTTGACCTGGATCGGAGCGGCCCGCGCGGCGAAGATCCCCGTCCGGCTGTCGGTGGTGAAGCCCTTGAGGTCGACCGCGATGTCGATCTCGAGGCTGCGGGCGAGGGAGGCGACCTCCAGATCGGACATTCGCGAAACGTCGATGAACCGGTCCACGCCGGCGCTGAGCCGCTGGGCCATCTCGTCCTCGCGGACCGAGTCAAAGGAGAATGCGATCGGCTCGACCTTGGCGCGATCGTGCTGTTCGAACAGGCCGGCGATCAGCCAGGCGGTCGCGTGATTGTAGAAGTCGGCGGAGAAATAGCCGACGCGCAGCGGGCCCGGGCGCGTCGGCCGCGCGATCGGCGGCAGCGAGGCGTTGGGCGGGAACATGGTCGCCGACCACATCCCGGCGCCCTTACGCTGTTGTTGCCGGGTGGTCGGCAGCGAGAGGAGCGGGAACGGCGGCGAGACCTGCTCGCCGGCGTCGAGCTTGCGGGTGAACTCGGCAAGCGAGGCGTCGAAATCGAACCAGTCGCAGACCTTCATCCGCGTGTGCAGCCAGGTCCCGAACAGGAACGGATAGTCGGCCCTCACCGCCATCGCCGTGGCATAGGCGCCGATCGCCTCGTGGTACCGCTTGAGGTCGACGAAGAGGTTGCCGAGGTTGTTGTAGGTTTCCGCGTGCCGGTGGTTGAGCGCGATCGCCCGGTTGTAGCTGGCCAGCGCCTCCGCCGGCCGCCTGAGCTTTTGCAGCGCCGCCCCGCGGCCCGAGAACGCCTCGGCGTAGTCGGGGCTGAGCGCTATGGCGGCGTCGTAGCCGGCGACGGCGTCTTCGCTGCGATTCAGGGCCTGCAGGGAGTTGGCCCGGTCGTTGTGGGCCGCCGGGACCGCCGGGTCGAGCGCGATCGCCTTGTCGTAGCTGGCGAGCGCGGCGGCGTGACGCTTGAGCCCGGCCAGCGCATCGCCGCGATTGACGTAGGCGCCCGCCAGATCGGGCGCGAGCCGGATCGCCGCATCGCAGCTCTCGACCGCCTCGACGTATCGCCCGAGGTCGCTGAGGGCTTTGGCCAGGTTGCTGTAGAGGACGGGGACGTTGGGATTGAGCGCGATCGCCCGCCCGATCAGCTCGATCGCCCGCTCCGGCTGTCCGGTCTGGGCGGCGACGAGCCCCAGCAGATGCAGCGCGTCGAAGTGGTCCGGCTGGCGGGCCAGGACCTCGTGGTAGATCCGCCCCGCCTCCGTTACGCGGCCTTGCTGATGCAGCGCCAGGCCCTCACCGAAACGAGCCAGGATATGGGCCGGCGTGGAGAGTTCGGTCGGGGGCCTCGTCGGCGGGTCGCTCGGGCGGCCTACCACGGGACGCGGCCGAAGCGCTCGACCAGGCGGGCGTTTTCCGCGTCGCTGACGGCGCCGCTTTCGGCGTTGGTGCCGATCTGCGCCATGCCGGAGCCCTGGTGCACCAGCCGACGCACGAGCGGCAGGGCGTACTTGTGCCTGGCGAGCGTGGTCTTGCCGCCGCTCAGCCCGACGGCGCGTTGCAGCCGCGGACGCAGCGTCCCGAGCAGTTGCGGGTGGAGCGGGGCGGTGGACTCCACCAGGTGAAGCCGGGGGATGTTGGACTCCGCCAGGCGGCCCAGCCATTCATTGTCGAGGTGGAAGCGATAACTCTCGTCGAACGGGCCGACCGCCTGCCACACCTGCCGACGCATGATCCAGCCCGAGGGCGTCGGGAAGTCGTTGATGCAGACGACGTCGCCGGCGGCGTCGACCTCCAGCTGGGTGGAGGAGACGAACGGCGCCTGGTCGAGCGCCGGAAGCGCCACTTCCAGGAACTGCTCGCTCCAGAGGTCGTCATCCTCAAGGAAGGCAATGACGTCGTGATCGAACAGAGCGGCGGCGCTGTTCAGGGCGGCCGCCTGCGAGGCGACCGGCGCCGTTACGAAATGCACAAACGCCGGCCTGGTCAGCCGCGAGGGAACCTGCGTCCCGGGATCGACGCCGACCGCGATGTCGATCGCGATCTCCCTCGGCGGCTTCTGGGTGGCGACCGAGCCGATCGCATGCTCGAGGAAGTAACTGCCGTCCGGCCCGAGAGCGAGACGCGACGGGATCACGACGAGGATTCTGAGGCGCTCGTGTACGGCCATCGCCTTCTCGAACTTCCGTCTCCCGGCGCGCGGGGTCGCTCAGGGCCGCCGATCACGCCCTGGGCGGGACGGCCTTCTTCGCCCGGCGCGGCGGCGACGCCTTCGCCACCGCCAGTTTCGCGGCGGGCTCTGGCTTGGCCAAGGCGGCCGGCGCAGGCTTGGCTTTGGGGGCAGGCGCCGGCGTGGCTTTGGCGGCGGGCCGCGACTTCGCCCGGGGCGCAGGCGCCGGTTTCGCCTTGTCCTTGCGCACGGACGTTTCCTTGGCCGAGCGTCTGGCTTCGGCTGCCGGCGCCGGCTTGGCCTTGGCTTCCGCCGGAGACGCCGGCTCGCGCGGGTAGTCGAGGGCCTGCAGCAGCGGGGCCAGGCCATCGCCATAGCGCCGCCAGCGTTCGACCGACGTCTTGTAGATCGGCTGGCGCACCTGGACGACGCTGGCGGTCTTCACGGCGCGGGTCGACGTGTTGAAGGCCAGGCACGCCTTGTCCCAGGGAAGGCCGACGTGGTCGACGATCGCGCGGGCGTTGCCTTCGAGGTCCTCGGTGACCTGTTCGTAGTCGATCGTCAGCATGACGCCCGGGGGAAGGATCGCGTCCCAGTGCCGCATCAGCTCTTCGTACTTGCGGTAGTAGCGGCCCAGCTCAGCGAAGTCGTAGCTGTGCGGCATGTCGTCCTTGAAGAGCTTGGTGTAGGCGGAGAGGCAGGTGTCTACCGGGTTGCGCCGGGTGTGGATGATCCTGGCGTTTGGATAGAGCAGCTGGATCAGCCCGACGAAGAAGAAGTTGGTCAAGAGCTTGTCGGTGATGCGCGGCGCGCCGCCCGCCTTGGCGCGCATCTCGCGCCAGATAGGTGTCGGCGACCTGCCGGTAGTGGTCCGGCTCGAGCGCAGCGACCATCGCCGGGAACTTGGGTATCGACGGGAACCGGTCGCGCAGCATCCCGAGGCTGCGGTTCAGGACCTTGACCTCGCCGGCGCCGAACACCTGGGGGTGGCTGGACAGGATCTGCTCGACCAGCGTCGAGCCCGACCGCGGCATGCCGACGATGAACACCGGCTCCTGGGAGGGATTCCCCTCGAACGGCCGGTTCTCGAAGATCTCGGGCCTGAAGGCGGCGATGATCTGGTCGAAGAAGCCGAGCGTGTCCGCCTCGTCGTACTTCAGCTGGGCCCGGCGCAGGCGGGCGCCGGTCTGGTAGTGGTCGAGCGCACGGACGTAATCGCCAGCGTCTTCCAGCGCCTTTCCGAACGCGAAGTGGAGCGGAACGTAGCGTTCGCTGTCCGGGTTCTGCGCCTCGGCGAAAATCTCCTCCATCTTGGCCAGGAGGTCGTGGTCGGCGCCGAAAGTCTCGAGGTCGTTCAGGTTGGAATAGGCGCTGTAAAGCTTGGGATTGAGCTCAATCGCCTTGCGAACCTCGACGCGCGCCTCTTCGATGCGGCCGACGGACTTGAGCAGCACGCCGTAGAAGCTGCGGACGTCGGCGGCCTCGGGCTCGAGCTCGACCGCGCGCTCGATGTGGCGAAGCGCGATCTCGGGCTGGTCGAGCTCGTGCTGGATGTCGGCCAGCACGACGTGCGGCTCGGCCTTCGCCGGATCCAGGTCCCTGCCCATGACTGCAGCCTGTTCGGCGATGTCGTAGGCGCCGCGCTCGAGCTGCACCCTGGCGACATTGAGCAACGTGGGCACGTGCTTCTCGTCGAGCTTAAGCGCCTCGGCGAGGTAGCGCAGCGCATCCTCGGTGCGATCGAGACCGCCCAGCATGATCGCCAGGTTGTTGTAGGCGTCGATGTAGCTGGGCTTCAGCTGGATGGCTTTGCGGTAGGCGTGCTCGGCCGACTCGAAGTCGTTAGCGTCGCGGAGCGCGGCGGCCATGTTGTTGTACGCCTCGGCGTAACCGTCGCGCTGGGTGACGGCGCGCTGGTAGCAGGCGACGGCGTCCGTGCGACGATCGAGCGCACGGTAGGCGTTGCCCAAGTTGTTGTGCGCCTCCGGGAAGTTCGGCTGCAGCGCGATCGCCTTCTCGTAGCACTCGGCGGCCTCGTCGAACTCCTTGCGGTCGAAGTGGACGATGCCGAGGTTGGAATAGGCCTCGGCGGAGTCCGGATTGAGCTCGATGGCCTTGGCGAGGGCCGCCTGGGCTTCGTCCAGGTTGCCGCGCTGGCGCTCGACCTCGCCCAGATTGGAGTAGTAGCTGGGGATTCGCGGGTTCAGGCGGATGGCGAGGCCGATGGAGGCGACCGCCGCCTCCGCCTGTCCCAGGCCGTTGAGAATCACGCCCAAGAGGTTGTGCGCGTCCGACATCCCCGGCCGGTTCGCGATGATCTGGTGGCAAATGCGCTCTGCCCGGCCGAGATCGCCCGCGAGGTAGAGGTTGCCGGCCTGCTCCAGCGCCTGGGTGATGGAGACCGCGACCTTGGCCGGACCTGCGCCCGCGCCAGCGTTCGCCAAGCCGACGTTGCCCGATTGTTGAGACATCAACGCACCGATTTCCGATTGCCGATCGCGGCGCATATGGGAGCCGCGACAGCGTAAAATTAGGTGACCTATGGCCAGCGTTCAAAGAAAAGTCCACCCGCTGCGCCGGGCTGTCGGGCGCGAGCCGCGGCGCCGCGCGGCGCGGCGGTCGCCGGAAGCAGCCTGTGCGACTGTTTTGGGCGGTGTCGCGCCGGAGGCGCCGGCGCGCGCCGGCCTGGCGCCGGAATAGGCCTTTTCGCGCCGCAGGTTGACCGCTAGACGTTGCGCCGCCGGGGACGGACCGCGCGCGACGGTTCGCAGCAGCAGGGCGTCTTGCGTGTCGATTACGATCTACGATGCGGCTGGCGAGACGCCCGTCGAGCTCGACTTCGCCGCCGTCCACGGCGAGTGGCTCTCAACGATCGTCGAGACCTTTCCGAGCGCCAACCGGATCGGGATCATCGCACCAACATCGGTTGAAGGGATCGGCGTCTGGAAGGCGATATTGCTGGCGGGCAAGACGCCGATCATGTTGCAGTATCCGACGCCGAAACTGTCTCGCGCCTATTGGCAGCGGGAAGTCGGTCATGCGATCGAGACCTTAGGCGTCGACGGCGTTGCGCACTGGGGTCTGCAGGCGGCGCCCGACGGCTCTATCCCAAAGCTCGATATCCTGCGCGCGACGGCATCGCGGCCGACGCCGCCGCTACGTTCGTTCGCGGACGGCGTGATGACCCAGCTGTCATCCGGCACCACCGGCTTTCGCAAAGGGGTGCCGCTCTCCGTCGACCACGTGATGAGGCATGTTCAGGACTACAACCAGGTGCTGAACCTGGGCGGCGACGACTGCATCGTCTCCTGGTTGCCGCTCTATCACGACATGGGTTTCATCGCCGCGTTCCTGATGCCCGTGATCCTCGGCGTGCGCCTGGTGCTGGTCGACCCGGTGACCTGGACGCGCCGTCCGGAGCTCCTTTTCGAGCTCATCGAGCGGCACCGGGGCACACTTTGCTACATGCCCAACTTCGGCTTCGAGGTCATGGCCCGGCGCGCCCGCTCCCGCCGCTACGACCTGTCGTCGATGCGCCGCTGGGTATCCTGTTCGGAACCGACGCGAATTGACAGCATGAAGCGCTTCGCCAGCGCCATCGATGCCGACGAGCGGCGGATCGACAACTGTTACGCGATGGCGGAGAACATCTTTGCCGTGACGCAGAGCGCCGGCCTGGCGACCCAGCGGTTCGGCGAGGCGGACGCCGTCTCCTGCGGACCTGCGATACCGGGGGTTTCCCTAAGAGTGGTCGAAGGCGAGGTGTGGGTGCGCAGCGCCTACTCGCTCGACCGATACGAGGGCGGTCAACCGATCGTCGACGAAGACGACTTCTATCCGACCGGCGACCTCGGCGAGATCGTCGACGGCCAGCTGTATATCCTCGGCCGCAAGCGCGACGTGATGATCCACGCCGGCCGCAAGCTCATCCTCAGCGATGTCGATCACGAGGTCGGAAACCTGGTTCCGGGCAGCGCCGGTCGAATCGCCACGGTTTCCGCCTTCAACCCGTTGCTCGGGACCGACGAGCCGGTCTGCCTCATCGAAGACGACCGCTACTGGACGAAGAACCGGGACCAGCGAGGGATTGGCGCGATCCGCAGCGAGGCCGGCCTGGATCAGGGCCGGGTCGAGTTTGTCGCGCCCGGCTTCATCACCAAGACCTCGTCCGGAAAGATCAACCGCCTGCTGACCGGAGAGCACTGGCGCCTGGCGAGCGCCTTGCGGAAGGGCCGGCGCCCGGCGCAGCGCGGTCGGATCGAGCGCTTGCGAGACGAAATCAAGGACATGTTTCCCGGAATTGTCCCCGGACTGCCGTTTGACCAACAACTTGACTCGCTCGGTCTGGTCAACGTTTCGCTTCTCCTGAGCGAGTACGGGATCGAGGACGGACTATCGCTCTCGCTCAGCGAGCTTCATCTATCGGCTGAGTCGGCGACCGATCACGCAATCGGGCCGGTGTTGAACGTCGTGTCGTTGTTCGACGGCGATTGGTTCCTCGGCGTGATGCAGCCGGTGCTCGATGCCGTCGGAAAGCATCTGGGCGTCTCGATCCGCTACACGCACGTTTGCTGTCCTCCCGCGCCGATCCTGCTCGCGGACCTCACCTTCGAGGAACAATTCGGGGTCCGCGACCATCGCGTCGGCGTTTATGACGGCGTTCACGCCGCCCTCGGCGCCGTCCGTAGCGCCGACCTGATCATCGTCGATGACATGGTCCAGATGGCGTGGCCCGCGTCGAGCGATACGCACTACCCGCGCATCAGCCATAGATTTGAACCGGAGCCGCGGTCCGCGAACCTCTGCGTCCGCTGGGCGCGATATTCTGAGCGCAACCAACTGATCGCAACTGAGCTGGTCCCATCCGGCGAGATCACGCCGGCCCGGGCCAATCGAGCCCTCGACGACCTCCAAGACTATCTGGGGACGCCAATCCTGCGCGTCGCACTGACCCAGCAGTTCGCGGCGCACACCGAGAATTGGCACGTTCGTTTTCTCAGGGCGTGTGCTTTTGCGCTCATCAGGCAGGCTGCGGAGACGAAGCTAGACTACAATGCGCTCGCGCAAGAGCTGTTTGCCGGAATTGTAAGGGCATGCAACGGCTTGAGGGTCCGCAAGGACGCGATCGGTCATCGTTGGCAGATGAGCGATCAGGCTCACTGGTGCTCCTGGCTGGTCGACCCAGCGCTGGTCGACTTCGTGCTCGACCGATACAATTCATTTCTGGTGCTGGGAAAGCGCGCGAGCATTCCCTACCTGTCAAACGAGGCCGTGAGGCGGGGCAAGTCGTTGACTTTCCGCTCTGATCTGCTCTGCCCGCCGAGCGATGACTATGAATGCGTGTTGCAAACGGGGTCTTGGGGCCGTCCGGCGACAGGCAAGCCGATCTTTCCCCTGATGCTGGCCGGTTGGGGTGACGCGCCGGCGAACGTCCCAGGTTCGGTTGCAGCCCAGGCGCCCGTGGGCACGGTCAGCCCCCACCTGAGCAAGCGCCTCCAACCCGCATGATGCCTTAGGCGCGGAAATGGGCGCGATACATTTTTCGCTTGATCCCAATCTGGTCCACGCCCTGCGGACGACGCTGCCGCTGGAGTCCTTCGTCGAGACCGGGACGTTCCAGGGCGACACGGCCAACGCGATGGCCGCCCACTTTTCGAACGTCCACACGGTGGAGCTCTCCGAGCCGCTCTACGCAAAGGCCGTCGATCGACTGGCGCCCCTTAAGAACGTCACGGTGATCCACGGAAGCTCGCCCGATGCGCTCAGGGATCTGTCGAAGACGCTGGCCGCCAAGAGCACCCTGTACTGGCTAGACGCGCACTGGTGCGGCGGCGGCGAGACGAGCGGCCGCCACACAAACGAATGCCCGCTGTTGGCCGAGATCGCCGCCATCCGCTCGCTGAACGATCGATCCGTCGTGCTCATCGATGACGCGCGGTACTTCATCGCGCCCCCGCCGCCTCCCAACACATGGGAAAGCTGGCCCCTGATCGAGGAGGTGATCTCGGCTCTTCGCGGCCTGAGCGATCGCCACAAAATCTGGATCATCAACGACGTCATCATCTTTGCGCCAAAGGCTTGCGAGCCCGACGTCGTCAGGTACAGCCACACCTTCGGCGTCGACCTGTACGCGTTGTTTCTCGCTGCGACGCGATCGGCGCCCGCCAAGGCGGCGCCGCAGGTCGAGAGCTCAAAGCCGCCGGCGTCGGGCTCCAACGATGCCGTCTCGTCGGAGGACCGCCCCGAGCGGCTCTTTGCCCTTCACCTGGAGCGGCTCGGGATCCGCCAGGTTCTCGATATCGGCGCGAACACAGGTCAGTTCGCCGGCACGCTGCGGAGGCACGGCTACGGCGGCGTGATCCATTCGGTCGAGCCGCAGGCGACGGCTTACGCCGGCCTTCTCGCCAATGCCGCGAATGACGTGAGATGGCTGCCCGCGCCCCGGCAGGGCGTGGGCGATGTCGAGGGGCCGACCCATCTGCGGGCCGCACGGCAGGCCCAGAGCCTCGCGCAAGAAATGGTCTTCGTGACCAGGGCTTCGAACCTCTTTCGCGCGGAGGTCATGCGATCGATCGAAGCCATCAGGCTGGATGTGCAAGGCGACGAGAAACGCGTTCTTGATGGCCTGGCGCCCCACCTGGGCCACATGCGCCTGCTCATGCTGGCGATGTCGTTCGAGGAGCGTCACGCGGGCGAGACCAATCTGTTCATGCTCGATCGATTCCTGACCGAGGAGTGCGGTTTCTCCCGAATCTCCCTCGAGCCTGCTCGCTACGACGATCAAGCCGGGGTCGTGCGGCAATACGACGGCCTCTATTTCCGGCCGGAGGCGCCGCCGTCCGCGGTCGCCGGAGGGGTCCTGGGCGTCGCGGTCGGGGCCGTGGTGACCTCGATCGGCGGGTCCGAGCGGAGGCTGAACGAGCGCGGCGCAGACCTCGGCCCCGAATGGCATCGGGCATGCCGGCAGGCCTCCCGGGCTCTGACGCAAACCGTGATCTCGGTCTCCGAGAGTCCGCCGCCCGATGAAGAAATCACTTGGGTGCAGTCGGCCGGCAAACCGGCCGTGGTCGAGCTTCTCCGCGCCGGGGTCGAACGCACCAGCGGCCACCTGCTGATCGCGAACGCCGACATCCTGTTCAATCAGCCGTTCCGGAACCTCTTGGGCGAGCTGTCGCGCGATGCGGTCTACTATGGGCGTCGGCATGATGTGCGCGAGAACGCGGCAGGGGTCGGGCCGCTCCGCGTCGGGCAGCCCTATGTCTGGGGATTCGACTACTTCCTGATGCCGGGCGAATTCGCCCAGGCCGTCGTCAGCGAAGCCCTGCTGCCGAGCGAGTTCCGCATCGGCGAGCCCTGGTGGGACTACCTGATGCCGGTGCTCGGCCATGCGCTGGGGTTCCCGGTGAAGCGGATCGGGCCGCAGAGGGCGCTCGCGCTGCACTACGTCCACGAGCAGCGCTTCACCCAGCAGGTCTGGCTCGAGAACGGGAACCGCTTCCTGGCTTGCCTGCGGGACCTGCAGCAGCGGGGCGCGCCCTTCGCCCAGGGACTGCTCGCCGAGCTTCTCGCCGACCCGGCGGACCCGCCCGACCTGCAGCGGCTCGCCAACCTGATCTGCCACCGGCTGGCTTGAGCGGCCGGCCCTCCGAAATGCGGGCGTGCCGCCGGCGCGCCGTTCGGGCTATAAGCCCGCGCGCCAAACGTGGGGCCAGGGAGCCCAGATCGTTTTGAAAGTCGTGATACTGGCCGGCGGCTATGGCAGCCGGCTCGCCGAGGAGACGAGCCAGCGGCCGAAGCCGATGATCGAGATCGGCGGGCGGCCGATCCTTTGGCACATCATGAAGATCTACAGCGGCCACGGGCTGACCGACTTCGTCGTCTGCCTCGGCTACAAGGGCTTCATGATCAAGGAATATTTCGCCAACATGCAGCTGCACGACAGCGATGTGACGGTCGACCTGGCGAAGGCCGAGATCACCTACCACGGCTCGGTCCGCGAGCCCTGGCGGGTCACCCTGGTCGACACCGGCGAGGCGACCATGACCGGCGGGCGGCTGAAGCGGGCCGCGCCGTGGCTCGACGCCGGCGAGCCGTTCTGCATGACCTATGGCGACGGGGTGGCCGACATCGACGTCACCGCCCTCGTCGACTTCCACAAGCGGCACGGGCGCGCGGCCACGATCACCGCGGTGGCGCCCCCGGGCGCTACGGCGCGCTCGACCTTAGCTACGACGAGCGGGTGCTGCGCTTCACCGAGAAGCCGCCCGGCGACCACTCGCTGATCAGCGGCGGCTTCTTTGTGCTCGAGCCCGGCGTGCTGGACCGCATCGAAGGCGATGCAACGCCGTTCGAGTCGGAGCCGCTGGAGGGCCTGGCGCGCGACGGCGAGCTCGTCGCCTTCCGCCACGACGGCTTCTGGGCGGCGATGGACACGCTGCGCGACAAGAACCACCTGGAATCGCTCTGGGAGTCGGGCGAGGCGCCCTGGGTGGTGTGGGAGGGGCCGGCGTGACGACGCGGGCCGACGGGGGCTTCTGGCGCGGCCGGCGCGTGCTGCTGACCGGCCACACCGGGTTCAAGGGAAGCTGGCTGGCGCTGAGGCTGGCCGCGCTCGGCGCGACCGTCACCGGACTTGCCCTCGACCCGCCGACGCAGCCTTCGCACTTTGCGCTGGCCAGCGTGGGCGGCGTGCTGGACGACCGGCGCGGCGACGTGCGGGACGACGACGCCATCGCCGCGGCGATCGCCGCCGCGCGGCCGGAGGTGGTCTTCCACCTGGCGGCGCAGGCGCTGGTCAGGGTCGGGCTCGAGCAGCCGATCGAGACGCTCGAGGTCAACGTGATGGGGACTGCGCGCCTGCTCGAGGCGCTGAAGGGAGCGGGCGCGCGCGCGATCGTCGTGGTGACCAGCGACAAGGTCTATCGCAACGACGGCGGGGGCGCCCCGTTCGCCGAGGAGGCCGCGCTGGGCGGCGGCGACCCCTACGCCGGGTCGAAGTCGGCGGCGGAGATGGTCGCCCGCCTCTATCGCGAGAGCTTCGGCCTGCTGGTGGTCACGGCGCGGGCCGGCAACGTGGTGGGCGGCGGCGACTTCGCGCCCGAGCGGCTGTTGCCCGACGCCTGGCGCGCGCACCTGGCGAGCAAGCCGCTGGTGCTGAGGCAACCGAACTCCACCCGCCCGTGGAGCCATGCGCTGGATATCGCCGAGGGCTACCTGCTCTACGCCGAGGCGGTGGCGCAGGACCGCGCCGGCCTGCCCGCGGCGCTGAACTTCGGCCCGGCCCCCGGCGCGCCGGCGCCGACGGCGCTCGAGACAGCCGAGGCCTTCGCCAGCGGCCTCGGGCGGCCGCTGCGGTGGCGCCAGCACCCCGCGCCCTTCGCCGAAAAGCCGATGCTGTCGCTGGATTCATCCGCCGCCCGCCGCGTGCTCGGCTGGGCCGAGCGCCACCCCGGCGCCGAAGGCGTCCGCGCGGCCGCGGCGTGGTACGCCGCCCTGGCCGCCGGCGAGGACGTGGGGGCGTTATCACGCGCGGCGGCCCGATATGAGCTGGAACCGGCGGCCGCAAAATCGTGATTGACTGGCCGATGCGAGCGCTCCCAACAAATCCCGTCATGGCCCGACTTGTTCGGGCCACCCATGAACACAGGGCGAGCAAGGTGTTCATGGGTCCCCCGCATTGCGCTTCGCTCCAGCGGGGGATGACGGATGTAGGATGGCGGTTCGCATGAACTGCCGGTCGTGTGGGGCGGCGGTGGGTGAACCCGTGCTGGACCTGGGGCTGATGCCGATCTCGAACGCGCTGCGGCGGATCGAGGACCCGGCGCCGGATGCGCGCTTCCCGCTCAGGCTCTTCGTCTGCCCCAAGTGCTTCCTGGCGCAGGTCGAGGACGTGGTCCCGCGCGAGGCGCTGTTCCACGGCGACTACGCCTACCTGTCCTCGGCCTCGTCGAGCTGGCGCGAGCACGTCGAGGCTTACGCCGCCCAGATGATCGCGGCCGGCTGGGCCCGGCCCGGCGGGACCATGGTCGAGGTGGGCTCGAACGATGGGGCGCTGAGCTCCGCCTTCGCGCGGGCGGGCGTTCGCGCCATCGGCGTCGACCCCGCCGCCAACGCCGCCGAGATCGCCGCCAAGAAGGGGGTCGAGACGGTGGTCGGCTTCTTCGGCGCGGCGCTCGCCGAGCGGCTGAGCAGCCAGGGCGTGTCGGCCGAGGTGATGGCCGCCAACAACGTGCTCGCCCACGTGCCGGACCTGAACGACTTCGTCGCCGGCTTCGCCCGGCTCCTGGCGCCGGCGGGGGTGGCGACCTTCGAGTTCCCGCTCGTCTCGGCGCTGATCGCCGAAGGGCAGTACGACACTATTTATCACGAGCACTATTCCTACCTGTCGCTGACCGCGCTTCGCCCGCTGTTCGCCCGGCATGGGCTTGCGATGACCGACGTCGAGCGGCTGGCCACCCACGGCGGCAGCGTGCGCCTCTACGTCCGGCACGCCGGCGCCGGCCCGGTCGCCGCGGCGGTCGGCGAGCTGGAGGCGGAAGAGCGCGCCGCCGGCCTCGCCGACCTCGCCGCCTACCGCACGCTGGCGACCAAGGCGGCGCAGCAGCGCGAGGCCCTGCGCGCCTTCCTCTCCGGCCTCAAGCGGCAGCGGCTCTCCATCGCCGGCTATACCGCCCCGGCCAAGGCGACGACGCTGCTGAACTACTGCGCGATCGGGACCGAGACGCTGGACTATGTCGTCGACAGCGCGCCGACCAAGCAGGGGCGGCGCATCCCCGGCGTCGGCGTGCCGATCTTCGCGCCCGCGCACGTGCACGCGAACCGGCCGGACATCGTGCTGATCCTCGCCTGGAACATCGCCGCCGAGATCGCCTGCCAGCTCGAGCCCCTGGTCGCCCAGGGGACGCGGCTTGCGCTGCCCATGCCCATTCCCGGGTTCCTCGCATGAAGATCGAGCCTCTGGCCATCGACGGCGCCTTTCGCCTCGTTCCCGAGCGGCGGGGCGACGAGCGCGGGCATCTCGCCCGCCTGTTCTGCCGCGACGACTTCCGCGCCGCGGGCCTCAAGGACTGCACGGCGCAGATCTCCGAGGTGGTGAACGCCCGCGCCCACACCCTGCGCGGCCTGCACTTCCAGCGCAGCCCGCACGAGGAGACGAAGCTGATCGCGGTCATGCGCGGCGCGGTGTTCGACGTCCTGGTCGACATCCGCCCCCGCTCGCCCACCTACGGCCGCGCGGTGGGCGAGACCCTGGCCTGGGACGACGGCGCGCTGATCTATGCGCCGGCGGGGCTGGCGCACGGGTACCTGACGCTGACCGACGAAAGCGCCATGCTCTATTGCATCGACACGCCCTACGCCCCCGACCACGCCGCGGGCCTGGCCTGGGACGACCCGGCGCTGGCCATCGCCTGGCCCTATGCGCCGGTGGTGATCAGCGAGCGCGACCGCGCCTGGCCGCCTCTGGTGGAGCTCCGGCCGTGATCGTCGCCCCCGAGCGCATCCCGGTCGCCGGCCCCTGGATCACCGAGCGCGAGCCCGAGCTCGCGGCCGAGGCGGCGCGCACCGCCTGGTACGGGAACCACTACGCCTTCAACGCCCGCTTCGAGCGCATGCTGGCCGACTACATCGGCGTTGCGCACGCCGTCAGCCTGCCGCACGCGACGGCGGCCCTGCATCTGGCGTTGGCGGCGCTGGGGGTGGGGCCGGGCGATGAAGTGATCGTCCCCGACGTGACCTGGATCGCCTCGGTGGCGCCGGTGGTCTACGTCGGCGCGAGCCCGGTGCTGGTCGACATCCTGCCCGTCACCTGGTGCATCGATCCGGACGCGGTCCTGGCCGCCATCGGACCGAAGACCAAGGCGATCATCGGCGTCGACCTCTATGGCTCGACCTGTGACTGGGCGCGGCTGGAAGCGATCGCCGGCCGCCATGGTCTGGCGCTGATCGAGGACGCGGCCGAGGCGCTGGGCTCGGTGCATCACGGCAAGCGCGCCGGCGCGTTCGGTCACGCTTCGGCCTTCAGCTTCCATGGCTCCAAGACGGTGGCGACCGGCGAGGGCGGCATGCTGGCGACGAACGACCAGGCGCTGTACGACCGGGTGCTGCGCTTGCGCGACCACGGCCGCGCGCCCGGCGACCGCTTCTTCCAGAACGACGAGATCGCCTTCAAGTACCGCATGAACGCGGTCACCGCCGCCCTCGGCGTCGCCCAGATGGAGCGGATCGACGAACTGATCGCGAAGAAGCGGGCGATCTTCGGCTGGTATGCGGAGCGTCTCGGCGGCATGAACGGCGTTTGCATGAACGTCGAGCCGCCGGGGACGGAGAACAGCTATTGGATGGTGAGCATCGCGCCCGACGCCTCGTTCGGCATGGACAAGTTCGCCCTGATGCAGGCGTTCGGCGAGCGCAACATCGACACGCGGCCGTTCTTCTCCCAGCTCTCCACGCTCGGCGCCTTCGCCGATCGTCCGGCCTCAAAGCGCTTCGTCTCAGCCAGCGACAAGGGCGCGCACGTGGCGCGGTACGGGATCAACCTGCCGAGCGGCTACAACATGGACGAAGCCAAGGCCGACCTGATCAGCCGCGCGCTGAAAGAGATCCTGGAGGCGAGCTGATCCGCGCCTCGACAAAGAGAATGAACCACGGAAAACACAGAAAGCACGGAAAGCGCAGGTTCTCTCGGCGCTCCCCATTCATCGTCATGGCCCGACTTGTTCGGGCCACCCATGATCACCGCGCGACTCCAGTGTGCATGGGTCCCCCGCATTACGCCGCTGCGCGGCTCCAGCGGGGGATGACGGAAGGGGGGGGTGAGGCGCGTTCGTGCTTTTCGTGTTTTTCGTGGTTCATGAATGCGGTCCCGCGCATGCGGGATGAGTGGAGTTGAGCGTTATGACGCATCCGGACGATCGGGCGGAGTTTGAGGCGGAGAGGGAGCGGAGTGCGCTTGCTCTGGGCACGGACGAAGCGGCGTTCGACTCCGCGCTCGACGCCTTCGTCGCCGCCGACGCCCACCGCTACACCTACCTCTGGAGCTGGATGGGGGTTCCCATCATCCAGGTGCCGGCCGACATCGTCGCCACCCAGGAGGTTATATGGGCGGCCAAGCCCGATGTGATCATCGAGACCGGCGTCGCCCGCGGCGGGTCGCTGATCTTCTCGGCCGCCATGCTCACCCTGCTCGGGCGCGGCAAGGTGGTCGGCGTCGACATCGATATCCGCGCCCACAACCGCGACACGATCGAAAGCCATCCGATGGCGGCGAAGATCACGCTGATTGAAGGCTCGTCGATCGCGGCCGAGACGCTGGCGGCGGTGCGCGCCGCCATCCCGTCCGGCGCCGCGGTCATGGTCTGTCTGGACTCGGACCATTCGCGCGAGCACGTGCTGGCCGAGCTGCGCGCCTATGGGGAGCTGGTGACGCCCGGCCAGTATCTGATCGTCTCCGACACCCTGCTCGGCCGCATGACGCCCGAGCAGACTCCGACCGCGCGCTCGCAGGTCTGGCTGCCCGGCAACGAGCCGCTCGCCGCCGTCGATGCCTACCTCGCCGAGACCGACCGCTTCGAGGCGGACCCGGTGGTGAACGGCAAACTGATCTTCTCCAGCTCCCCCGGCGGCTACCTGAAGCGGGTAAGGTAGTGCAGATCGCACGGGACCGATTGGAGCAGCGCCCCTACTGGCGGCGCCAGTGTCGGCAAAGCGACTCCCTTTTGGTCACGAAAAACACGAAGAGCACGAACGCCCATCACTCTTCCGTCATCCCCCGCTGGAGCGCGGCGGACTGCGAAGCAGAGGCGCGTAGCAGCCAATGCGGGGGATCCAAGAACACTCTCGCTCGAGAGTGATCATGGGTGGCCCGGACAAGCCGGGCCATGACGTGGAGGGGGAGGGCGCGGGTTCGTGCTTTTCGTTTTTTTCGTGGTTCACCCTTCTCGACTCGCTCGCACCTACGGCCGCAGGCCGACGCACCGCCGCAGGCTGCGTCTAAGGATGTGGCGGGTCTTGTAGACGCGGCGGTCGGCGTAGAGAAAAAGCAGCACCGCCCACACCGCGCGGCCCGGCCCCGGCGCGATGCGCTCGTCGACGAAGGTCTGGGCGATGGCGAGAAACCGCCGGCGCAGGGCCAGGCGCGCGTCGAGGTCGGGCTGGGTGCGCGGCGGCCGCGGCTGGCCAGGCGCGGCGCGCCTTGGTCTCAGCGCCGCCTCGAAGGTGGTCGCGTCGGTTCCGACGACCGCGCCGTCCATGAAGAACGGCAGCAGGAGCAAGAAGTCCGACGCCCACCCGTCGTCGCCGTATGCCGCCCAGATCCGGTCGAGGACCGGAACCAGCGCCGCCCGCCGAAAGAGGCCGTAGAAACACTGCGGACTACAGCGGAACATCTGCCGCCGAATGTCGCCCAGCCCGCCGTCGCCCCTAAGCGTCGGGAACCGTGTCGTGCTCACCACCTCGCCACCGAACGTCCCGACGACCCGTGGCACGGCCAACGCCTTCGAGGGATCGGCCTCGAGCACGCCGTGCAGCACCTCCAGGTAGTTGGGGTCGGACCGGTCGTCGGCCGCGCGCCAGAGGAAGTAGGGGCTGGTGGAGGCATGCAGCGCGTCGGCGAAGTTCTTCATCGCGCCCTTGTTCGCCGGCTGGCGCACGTAGCGGAACCGCGGGTCGGCGGCGCAGAACGCCTGGGCGATCTCGCCGGTCGCATCCTCGGATGCGTTGTCGAAGATCAGCACCTCGAAGTCGGTGAAGGTCTGCCCGCGCAGCACCCCGAGGCAGCTCTCCAGCCGCGCGGCCTCGTTGAACACCGGAACGCCGACCGAGATCGCCGCCATCAGGTTCGCCTCGAGGAGGTTGGGATCACATGGTCTCTCCCTGCAGCGCGACGGCTCTGCACTCCAGAATTCGACCGCGAAGGACGCCAAGGACGCCAAGGGGTCCTGTGGGCTGCGGCGCTGCGGCCAGTTGCCGCGTCTTGGCGTCCTTGGCGGCCTTGGCGGTCAAAATAGGGCCGCGCCGATGCGCGGCGGTTCAAGAAAGGCTGGATCAACGCGGTCTCAACCGGCCTCGCCGTCGCGGGCGCAGGCCCGCACGTCGCCGTCGGCGTGGGTCGGCTCGGCGTAGCGGAGAACGCGCGCGGGGTTGCCGGCGACGACAGCGTAGTCCGGCACGTCGTGGATGACCACCGCGCCGGCGCCGATGGTCGCCCATTTGCCGATCGTCAGCCGGGGGACGATCGTCGCGCCGACGCCGACGAACACGCCGTCGCCGATCGCCACCTCGCCGGCGATCCGCACCCCCGGCGCGCAGAAGACGCTGTGCCCCAGCCGCGTCTCGTGGCTGACGATGCCGCCGGCGTTGATCGCGCAGTTGACGCCCAGGCCGACCCCGGCCTGCAGGATGACGCCCTCCTGGATGTAGGCGCCCTCGCCCATCGCGACGCCGGCTGCGTTCACGCTCGGGTGGATGAAGCTGACCAGCCGCCCGCCGCGCCGATAGATCTCGGCCGAGGTCTCGTAGCGCGAGGCGGTCGAACCGGTGATGGTGTTTGCGAACACGCAGCCATGGGCGACGAGCTGGTCGAGCACCTCGAACCCACCGAGCACGGGCAGGCCAAGGAAGTGGGAGGGCAGATTGGCGTGGTTGTTGTCGAGGAAGCCGATGAAGTCGTCGACGCCGCCGGCGGCGCGGATCGCCTCGATCATCCGCCCCGTCTCCGGGTTCTTCGCGCCGAGGATGACGATGTTCACCGATGACCCCCCGGCTTGCGTGGCCCTCGCGTACGAACGCGTCGGCCCGACCTTGCCCGGCGCCACTATAGCCCCCGGACGGCGTTCTCGACCCTGCGCCATCGCGGCGGCGCGGGATCGAGCTCGGGCTTGAACAGGCACCACGACCGCGGCGCATAGACAATGGAGTCGGGTTGCGCGCCCAGCCATGCCGCCCACCAGGAGAAGGAAGAGTTGGCGATCACGAAGTGCCGGCACTGGCTGAGCAAATAGAACTCGTCGCGGGGATCGTCCGTGTTCGGCCACACGACCACAACGTCGGGGACGGCTTTGAACAGGGAGCGAGCGACGATGGGCTCGTCCGTCAAGCAGACCACGGGCGCGGGGCCGGCCTCGCCGCGGATCGCGGCAATGGCGTTGCGGTAGTAGTCCGCCGTCGCGAGCCCATGGTGACCATACTCGGTTCGGCGCACGTGCACGCCGATCGCCGCCCCGGCGCGAAGCGCCTCCGCCTTACGCCCAAGATCCGGAGATGGCGTCAACTGGAACGCCGCCGCGATGGCCTCGTCCTGTCCGAAGAAGAACCGCTCGTGTTGCCAGTAGCCATGCAACGCCACCCGGGGCTGCTGGCGAAACAGCGCCGAAAGCGCCTCTTCGTTAACGCCGGTCTCACCGTTATAGGCTGGCGCCCCGGCGGCTGCCTCTGGCGCGACCACGCGCGCGTCGACAAACGGAAACCGGTCGAGGAGATAGCGGCGATTGTAGGCATCTCGTCTTCCTGGCTCGGCCAGCAGCCTCACATCCGCCCCGAACCGCCGCTCGATCGCGATGCCGAAGGCGGCCTGGAACATCTGATTGCCGAGTCCGTCTGAAAGACGAACGAAGACCTCGCTCATCGCGATCCTCGCCCTGCGGTGGCTCCAAGCGATCGGCATCACTAAGCAATTCAGCGACATCGGAACAGGCCTCAAGGCGCCGTCGAATGCTCCGGCGCTCCGCCCTCTCTCGCGCAGCCGCACGCGTTCGCCCTTAGGGCGCGGACCGCGCAAGCGCCGTCGCCGCCGCGGGGTCGCCGCGGAGTTGATTGAGGAAGCTCCTGCCCCTGGCTGGGGCCGCTGTCTCATCACACTTCGTCATCGTCGTCATCATCATCAGCATCATCAACGCGTGATGGATCAACGGCATCGGCAGGGGAACAAAACCCCGTCGAGCAGAAACACTACACAATCGAACTCCGCGGACACCCCATCTAACCACGGCCGCGGGGCGCTAAGGGAAGTGCTTAGCGGGCGGCGTCAGAGCCGACGTGTGTTCGCCAGCAGGAGACCGGTGGCAGCGAGGTAGATCGCGCCGTCGTTGTTCGCCAGGTTTCTGATTCGGTTGGAGTCTTCAACGAGCACGTTGCAACCCCGGTGACCGAGGTGCTCGATCCAGTACTCCGGGGGCTGCAGGTTGACGTGGTGATGCCCGCCCTGTCCCGGCAGCGCGTGGGTCATGAGGATGAACTTCCCAACCGTCAGGCAGTCGAGAAGCGATTCCAAATAATCCTCTTCTATGTGCTCAACCACTTCCTGGCAGTGCACCAGATCGACCCGTGTGTTGATGGGGCCCTGAGTGATGTCGTGAAGCATCGTCGGGAAGATCGCCTTCTCGACGTTGTGCGCCAGCCCGTCGACGGCGACGACTTTCAGGCCGCGTCGAAAGAAGTATTGGGCCGCGTTGCCGACGCCCGAGCCGAGATCGAGCACCGACTCGATGCCAAAGCGGTTGATCGTATAATCCCAGACCGAAGGGCTGTAGGTCTGTGGATCGCCCTCCATGATGTTCCCGCCGAGATGCGGGGCGCTCTCATCGGCTGCGACAGTATAGGCGTAGGTCACGGGTCGCTCTCCACGGAAATCGGCGTCAACCGCGACGGCCGCAATGGCGACGGAATGGACGTTCGACCATAGCGTTGCGGCCAGCGATTTCAAACGCGAAGACGGCCGACCTGCCGTTCTGATCTGCGGTCGCCGCCAGGCGGCCGGCGAGCTACGGCTCGGGATTCTGCCAAGACCGCGCAGGAGCCTCACCCCTCTGTGCGAGCGCCCAGACGACGACGGGGTAGCAGAATTCGTCCACTAAGGAGTGCTTGCCCGCTTCGTATTCATGCCAACCCCGCCCTTCGGCGCACGATTGAAAGTCAGCGACCGCGCACTCCCGGTTGCCCCATTGTCGGGCAGCGATGGTCTCTGAGGGAAAGCCACACTCTTCCAACAGACACTTTAGGCCCGCGGCCGTCCATCGCGTGTAGTCGTCGTCGGAGTGGATCTGCATCAGGAACGGTGTCGTTACGAGAAGCCAACCGCCCGGATTGAGCATGTCGTGGATGTTCGAGATCCCTCTCCACGGATACTTCACGTGCTCCAGCACCTGCTCGATGATGATCATGTCGAACTTGAGCTCCGGCATGACATTGTGATTGAGGTCGAACTGCGGGTACCAGGCGTTGACGTAGGACTTCCACTCGCAGCGCGTCGCCCAGAATTCGCCGGATATCTCGAACGCGGCCATCTCCCGCGTTGGCAGGCCGGAGACCGCTTTCAGCGTCTCTTCGTTCATCACCTTTCGACACCAGTGAACCATCGGCGGGCCTCCTGCGGCAGGCGTTAGTCCTTGGCGCCTCGTGTCAGGGTCCCATTCGCGCAAGCATTGGGGCCGCTGGTCGCTGGCCGCTCAGAGATAACAGCTGTTCGTGCGCCTCGATCGTCTCCGGCGTCTTCGGATCGAGCCGCCGGAACAGCGTTTCGTTCTTCCGCTCGTATGCGCTCAGCCCATCGTTGTGTTCGGCGTAGGCCTTGAGCAGCGCGTCGGCGCCGGAGTCGGCATCGAAGGCGTTGTAATAGTAGCCATATTCCGTGAGGAACTCGGAGTTGTGGATCAGCGGGTAGCCGCCATAGAGCACCTCGTAGTAGAGGTAGTTCAGCCCGTTTTCCCAGTGATGGGTGACCACCGCATTGCAATGGTCGGCGATGAACTGCGGGCCGACGAAGCGAGGCTCCGAGGTCATGATCCCGGCCTGGGCGGCGGTCAGCGACGTGAAGAACTGTCGGAAGTGCGCCCTCTCGCGGAACTGCCAGCTGTTGGTGATGTACATGGCGCGGAACGCTTCGGGCCGGCGGCGGAAGGCGGCCTCGCAGACCAGCATGGGCAGGTGGCTGGTCTTCATCACCGTGATGTTCGGGTCCATGACGCCTACGCGCCAGGGATCGGTGGTCGGCTTGTAGCCGTAGCGGGCGCGGTGCTCGGCATCCATGGCCTCGATCAGAAGCGGGGCCCAGACCTGCTGCACCTCGAAGACCGGACAGCGGTAGAGGGTCTCGCACCAGCCCTTGTACGTGTGGATGTGCTGGGGCGTCATCCAGATGGCGTCGTAGTAGTCGCTATCGAAATAGAGCTCGGCGTCGGGGCGCGGGTTGGGCTTGGCGACGATCGCCTCCATGGCGATCACGCCGCCGTTGCCGCCCTTGTAGTTGACGATCGTGCAGCCCTTGGCCTTCAGCGCCGTGACCGTCTCGCGGTCCATCGCCGCGCCCATGCTGATCACGTAGTCCAGCTGGTCGACGATAGCGCGGGTCGTGCGCACGATGGTGCCGCGCTCGATGCCGAGCTCTTCGCCGAACTCGACCGGATCGCCATCGCCATGGTTGAGCAGAAAGACGCGCTTGCAGTTCGGCGCGGCCTGGAACAGCAGGTAGAGGAAAAGGACGTTCTGGCGCAGGCCGTTCTCGAACAGGGCGAGCGTGCCGTCGGCCTTCACGAAAATGGTGATCCCGATCGTGTAGCCGCGGGGGGGACGTGTCGAGGCCCCCGATCGCTGTTGGGCGCGCTTGGCCACTAGCCCCGGCCTATTCCACCGTCATGGCCCGGCTTGTCCGGGCCACCCATGATCACTGTGGACCGTGGGTGTTTATGGGTCCCCCGCATTCCGCTTCGCTTCAGCGGGGGATGACGGGTTGATAGGGAGCTCACCGGAACAGCTCCTTTTTTACCGAGACGCAGCCGGCGCCGGCGGGCATGAGGTAGACTTGCAGGGCCGGGCCGTCGTCGCTGACCTTTACGTCGCGCATCAGCGGGTGCTCGCCGGTGAATTTGGCGAAGACGCTCGTCTTGATCGCGGAACAAGGCTCGCTCCAGGCGATCACCTGCTCGTAGAGGCCGGCGCAGTCGGGGGCGATAGTGAGCGTCGAGAGCCGCGTATGGCCGCCGGACGGATCGGCGCTCTCGATCATAAACACGGTCGGCCAGCGGTCGGAGTCGGGGCCGAGCGGTTGGGCGACGAAGCGGGCCGGCTGGCCGTCGAACAGGAAGGTCATCGCCTGCTGCACGCGCTGGGCGCAGGCGGTCAGGTGCATCTGCTGCATGGCGACCAGGACCTGCTGGCCCGGGCCGTTGTCGCTCATGCCGGCCGCGGCGCTGGCGTCCGCCGCCGGGTGCGCGGGCCTGGCCGCCTGAGCCACGGCCCTGATCGACGGCGTCGTCGCCCCGACCGCCAGCGCGAGTGCGACCGCGACGCGGCCGACCGGCTTCAGCCCCTGAGTGAGAGTCATCACGATCCTCGCCGTGCGGCGCCCCAACCGAACGGAAATGACTAAGCAAATTCAGCCAAACTCGAACAGCCCCAAACCCCCTCCCGGAGGGAGGGGCCGAGCGCCGAACGGCGCGAGGGGGGAGGGGTTATGGCGCTTCAGGCAAACCCCTGACTCCGTAACCCCTCATCGCCCCCACGCCTGCGGCGCGGGTCCCCCCTTCTCCCTCTGGGAGAAGTTCGGGACCTTAGCTCATCAGCTTTTCGAGAAGGGTCGCGTAGGACTTTTGCACCTGCGGATTGTCGATGTTGAAGCGCCAGAGGGTGTCCATCACCTTTGGCCGCTGCGCCGCGGCGGTAGCGGCGTGGGACTTCAGCGCCTCGCGCAGCACCTCGCCGCCGGTCTGCGGATCGAACGAAGGGTAATAGTAGCCGGCGTCCTCGAACTCCGGCGAATTGTGGATGAGCGGCCAGCCCAGGTAGAGCACGTCCCAATAGAGGTAGTTCAACGCGTTTTCCCACTGATGGGTGACGACCGCATCGATGTGGCTGCCCAGCATCTCGGTCAGGACGTAGCGGGACTCGGCGAAGATCTTGCCGGCGCGCCCGAGGTCGGTGGCGGCGCAGAACTGCTCGAAGTGCGGATTGCCGATCAGGTGCGCGGCGGAGAACAGCAACACCCGGTCGATCAGTTTCGGCTCCAGCCGATAGGCCTGCTCGCAGACCAGCAGCGGCAGGTGGAAGGTCTTCACGACGTTGACGTTCGGATCGAACACGCCGATCCGCCAACCCTCGCTCTCGGGTGCGCGCCAGAACGGGTTGTGCTTCACCCGGAACGAGGATTGCTCGAGGAAGAGCGGCGTCCAGATGTGCGGTGCCATCTCCACGTTCGCCGAGCGCGTGATCTCGCAATAGGAGCGGTTCATGCGCCAGTGCTGGGGCGTGATCCAGACGGCGTCGAAGGGGACGCCATTGATGTAATCGCCGTAGTCGACGCCGTTGGCGAGATCCTCGAAGTTCATCGCCATCGTGTTGCCGGCGACGTAGGAGACGAACTTGCCGCCGCGCTCGCGGAACGGCGTGGTTAGCGAGGGCTCCGCGCGCGAGCCGACCTCGATGAGGACATCGAGGGTCTTGCAGGCCTCGTCCAACTCCAGGGTCGGCAAGCCGAAGTGTTCGGCGAGCGGATGCGGCTGGCCGCCGTTCGGCGGCCAGCTGACCAGCGGGCAGACCTCCACCTGGGGCATCCGCTCGAACAGCAGCGCCAGGAAGACGAGATTCTGGTTGTGGCCGCTGGACCACAGCGCGCCGTGCACGTCGGACATGGAAAAGGCGGTCAGGCCGACCTTGAGCGGTTTCACGTCTGCGTCGGGCGTTGGCTAGGCATGCCCCGACTTAGCACCGGGCGTACGGAGCCTCAAAAAGGGAACCACGAAAAACACGAAAAGCACGAAGAGGTTGGGTTCTGCGCCGCGGGCCAATTTCACCGTCATGGCCGGATTTATTCGGGCCACCCATGATCACGGTGATGGTTCCGCGTTCGGGGGTCCCCCGCTTTGCGCTTCGCTCCAGCGGGGGATGACGGGAGTGTTGGGCGCGTTCGTGCTTTTCGTGTTTTTCGTGTTTTTCGTGGTTCGAAAAAGAGGGACGACCCCTCCCCCTTGCGGGGAAGGGATCTAATCCAGCCGATGGACGAGCGCCTCAGGCGCCCGCCGTTACCACTTGAACCCGATGCCGGCGTTGCCGCCCCAGTCGTTGTCGGAGCCGACGGTCACGCCCGCGCCGATGAACCAGCGATCGGACGGCCGGGCCTCGTACTTGAGGCTGAAGCCCCACTGATCCTGGAACACCCCGGCCCCGGCCGAGAGCGACTGTTCGCCTGTCGCCAAGGTCGGTTGCGTCGCCGTGAGGGCAAAGGCCATCGCTACGCCGCTGTAGGCCTTTTGGACCTGGCCGAAGTTGGCCGCATCGTTCGGACCTGTGCCAGCCGCGATTCCCGTCAACGTCCGATCGCCGACGGTCGGGCCGCCGAACGAGATCGAGTTCGGCCGCGTCGCTACCGACCCGTTGCCGATGGCGATGGCGTTGGTCGCGCCCGCGGCCACAGTGGCGCCGGCGCCGATCGCGGTGCCGCCGTTCGCATTGACCACGGCGTTCGCGCCAAGCGCGGTGCCACCCACGCCGTTTACCGTCGCGCCGGAGCCGAGTGCGGTGCCGTTGGTCGCGTTGACCATGGCGCCGAAGCCGACCGCGGTGTCGTTCGGCCCTGCCGCGAAGGCGTTGGTGCCTACGGCCACCGAGTCGGAACCGGCCGAGGCATGGTAACCCAGGGCCGTGCCGCCGGTTCCGGCCGACGAGCCGACGCCCAGCTCCAGGTTCTGCTGGGTAGGCCCGCCCTGCTGACCCGGCTGACCCACCCCGATCATCGCGAACCGGCTGTCGACCGAGGTCGACAGCACCGAAAGCGACGTCGAGACGTTGGTCAGCGAGGTCGAAACCCCCGACAGCGAGCTCGAGATCTGGCTGAGCGAGGTGCTCTGCGAGGCCTGCGAGCTCGAGACTCCCGACAGCGAGGTCGAGAAGGTCGTCACCGTCGAGACCGCCGAAGCGACCCCGGCGATGGCCGAGTTCGCCGAGCTGAGCGTGGAGTTCGCCGAACTCAGGACAGTGCTGACCGACGTCGAGATGGCGCTGATCGACGACGAGGCGCCGCTGAGCGAGCTGGAGACGCCCGTGCTGACGGCGCTGATCGCCGACACCACGCCGCTGATCGACGTCGAGACGCCGCTGATCGACGAGGAGACGTTGTTCAGCGACGTGGAGATGCTGGCCAGAGAGCCGGAGACGCTTGTCACCGAGCCGCTCACGTTCGCCAACGAGGTGCTCACGCTCACCAGCGAGGTCGAGATGCTCGCTTGCGACGTGCTCATGCTCGCTTGCGAGCTGCTGATATTGGCCACTGATGTGCTCACGCTCACCAGCGAACCGGACACGGAGGTCAGCGAACCGCTGACGTGGGCCAAAGACGCGCTGACGCTCGCCAGCGACCCGGACACACTCGTCACCGAGCCGCTCACGTTGGCCAGCGAGGCGCTCACGCTGGCCAGGGAACCGGAGACGCTCGTCACCGAACCGCTGACGTTCGCCAGCGAGGTGCTGACGCTCGCGAGCGAGCCGGACACGCTCACCAGGGAGCCGGAGACGCTCGTCAGAGAGCCGCTCACGTTCGCCAACGAGGTGCTCACGCTGGCCAAGGAGCCGGAGACGCTCGTCAGAGAGCCGCTGACGCCGGCGACTGTCGACGCCGCGCTAGAGAGCGAGCTTGAGATGTTGGCCACCGAGGTGCTCACGCTCGCCAGTGACCCCGAGACGTTGGTCAGCGACGTGCTCACGCTCGCCAGCGAGCCGCTCACGTTGGTCAGCGAGGTGCTCACGCTCGCGAGTGACCCGCTCACGCTCGCCAGCGAGCCCGAGACGCTCGCCAGAGAACCGGAGACGCTGGTCAGAGAGCCACTTACGTTCACCAGCGACGTGCTGACGCTCGCGAGCGAACCGCTCACGTTGACGAGTGACGTGCTCACGCTCGCCAACGAGCCGGAGACACTCGTCAAGGAGCCGCTCACGTTCACCAGCGACGTGCTCACGCTCGCGAGCGAACCGCTGACGTTCACCAGGGACGTGCTCACGCTGGCCAGCGACCCGCTCACGTTGACCAGGGAGGTGCTCACGCTCGCCAGCGAGCCGCTGACGTTCACCAGCGATGTGCTCACACTGGCCAGCGACCCGCTCACGTTGACGAGTGACGTGCTCACGCTTGCCAACGAGCCGGAGACGCTCGTCAAGGAGCCGCTCACGTTCACCAGGGACGTGCTCACGCTGGCCAGCGACCCGCTCACGTTGACCAGGGAGGTGCTCACGCTCGCCAGCGAACCACTGACGTTGACCAGCGAACCGGACACGCTGGTCAGCGAGCTGCTGATGCCGGCGACCGACGTGCTGACGCTCGCCAGAGAGCCAGACACGTTCACGAGCGATGTGCTCACGCTTGCGAGCGATCCGCTCACGTTCACCAGCGAAGTGCTCACGCTCGCCAAGGAGCCGGAGACACTCGTCAAAGAGCCGCTCACGTTCACCAGCGACGTGCTGACGCTGGCCAGAGAGCCGCTCACGTTGACCATGGACGTGCTGATACTCGTCAGAGAGCCAGACACGTTCACAAGGGACGTGCTCACGCTCGTCAGCGAGCCGCTGACGTTGACCAACGACGCGCTGACGCTGGCCAAGGAGCCGGAGACGCTCGTCAAAGAGCCGCTGACGTTCACCAGCGATGTGCTGACGCTGGCGAGCGAGCCGCTCACGTTGACCAACGAAGTGCTGACGCTGGCCAAGGAGCCGGAGACGCTCGTCAAAGAGCCGCTCACGTTCACGAGCGATGTGCTCACGCTCGCGAGCGAGCCGCTCACGTTGACCAACGAGCCGGACACGCTGGTCAACGAGCTGCTGATGCCGGCGACTGACGTGCTTACACTCGCCAGCGAGCCGCTGACGTTGACCAACGAAGTGCTGACGCTGGCCAAGGACCCGGAGACGCTCGTCAGTGAGCCGCTGACGTTCACCAGCGATGTGCTCACGCTCGCGAGCGAGCCGCTCACGTTGACCAGGGACGTGCTGACGCTCGTCAGAGAGCCGGACACGTTCACAAGGGACGTGCTCACGCTCGCGAGCGACCCAGACACGCTCGCCAGAGAACCGCTGACGTTGACCAGCGAGCCGGACACGCTGGTCAGCGAGCTGCTGATGCCGGCGACCGATGAGCTGATGCTCGCCAAGGAGCCGGAGACGCTCGCCAGGGACCCGCTCACGCTCACCAAAGAACCGGACACGCTCGTCAGCGAGCTGCTGATGCCGGCGACCGATGAGCTGATGCTCGCCAGGGAGCCCGACACGCTCACCAGGGAGCCGCTCACGCTCACCAGGGATGTACTAACGCTCGCCAAGGAGCCGGAGACGCTCGCCAGGGAGCCCGACACGCTCACCAGGGAGCCGCTCACGCTCGCCAAGGAGCCGGAGACGCTCACAAGGGAGCCGCTCACGCTCACCAGAGACGTGCTGACGCTCGCCAGGGAACCGGAGACGCTCACCAGCGATCCGGAGACGCTGGTCAGCGAGCTGCTGATGCCGGCGACCGATGAGCTGATGCTCGCCAGGGAGCCTGACACGCTTACCAGGGAGCCGCTCACGCTCACCAGAGACGTGCTGACACTCGCCAGGGAGCCGGACACGCTCGCCAGCGACCCGCTCACGCTCACCAAAGAACCGGACACGCTGATCAAAGACGTGCTGACGCCGCCAACGGCGAAGGTGGCGGTGGACAGCGATGTCGAGAGGTTGGCCACCGACGAGCTGACGCTCGCCAGCGACGAACTCACGCTCACCAGCGAGCCGCTCACGCTGACCAGAGAGCCCGACACGCTGGTCAGCGAGCTGCTGATGCCGGCGACGGACGTGCTGACGCTCGCGAGCGAGCCGCTGACGCTAGCCAGCGAGCTGCTGACGCTCACCAGAGAGCCGGACACGCTGACCAACGAGGTCGAAACGTTGGAGTTGACGATGTTGTCGGTCTCCAGCCCGGCGATCTCGCCTTGCTGGACGTTCAGGCTGCTGCTGACGTTGGTCAGGCTGCTGCTGATCTGCGAAAGGCTGGTGCTGACGGAACTAAGGTCGGTGTTGAGCGGCACCGCGCCGTTATTATGGAGGATGTTGCCGGCACCCGTGGTGAACTCGGTGACGTTGATCGTCGCGTGGGCGGGCCGCGGGGCCACCATGTCGGCGACGGCGGCGAGGGCGAGCGCCGAGGCGCCGAGCAACAACGCGTTGCGCACGGCGGACGTCTTAGTGATGCGCGGCATCAGCAATCCCCAGCTTCCCACTCGAGCGCCGGTGCGCACGGGCCCGCGCGCACGAACGCTCACCTAGGTCCTGAACAGCACTTCAGAGCCTAGGCCATCGATATCGCGGCGAATCGCCGGATACAACCTGTACCTGCCCAGCTTATTTACGGAGTTACGTTAAGGTTTGACGAACGGCCTGCGTGACGAATTTGTGGCCAGAATCAGGCAGAGGTCGCGCGCCGGGCGAGCGCTAAAGTGTAAAATCGCTGTCCCTCCCTGGACTTGATTAACCCGGCGTCACTGCTGGGTATGAACAATCTTGAGTTGTGTTCTTCCAAGACGCGCGAAGGCCGAACAGCGCACGCACGAAAACGTGATTGCGGCGCGTCGGCACCCTGTCCCGCCGGCTCGATGGCCTCAGCGCACCGGCCGGTACGCGACCCCCGGAACCCCCGTTTGGGCGCCCGTTTGGCCGCCGCGCTCGGTCGGGCTAGAGATCGATGATTTGCTGGGTGCGGGGGCGACGGGAGCCGAGTGAGCGACGACACGATGGACGGCGTGGAGCAGGTCGCCCGTCTCAGCCACGCCTTGAGCCTTCTCGACGCGGCGACACGCGAACCGCAGCTGCGCACGGGGAGCGATCCGGTGGTCGTCGCCGGGCTTGGCTGGCGGTCGGGATCGACGCTGGTGCAGCGGTCGTTAATGACCGATCCGGCGATCCTGGTCTGGGGCGAGCCTATGGACCGCGCCTTCTATCTCGATCGCCTGGTCGAGCCGCTGCTGGCGGTAACCGAAGAATGGCCAGCGGACGCCCACTGGCTCTCGCACCGCTCGGGCGTCGACCTCGCGCGCGACTGGGTCGCGACGCTGAGCCCCGACCCGGGCCACCTGAAGGCCGGCTATCGCGCGTTCTTTGACAGGTGGCTGGCAGCGCCAGCGCGCGACCGAGGCTTCGCGCGCTGGGGATTCAAGGAGGTGCGCTGTTCGGGCGCTCACGCCGTGGCGCTCAAGTGGCTCTATCCCCAGTGCCAGCTGATCCTGACCGTACGTCATCCGGTGACGGCCTATGTCTCCCTGCGGAATTCTGGGTTCGATCCGCCGCGCGCGATCGGAATCATCCGCTGGCCCGACCGCCTGATCGTGACGCTGGAGGACTACGCCACGTTCTGGAACGAGATGGCGCTGAGCTGGGCGGCTGTTCGGGACCGGCTTGGCGTGCACTGGTTCCGCTACGAAGACCTGATCGCGGGCAAGGTCGATCTCGACGGCATCGGGACCCGGATCGGGCTGTCCTTGCACTCGCACGTCGCCCGCTCGATCCGTATCGGCGACGGCATGCTCGACGTCCCGCTCTCCGCCGACGAGCGAGCGCGGATCAACGCGCTCACGGCCGAGGGGCGGGAGCTGTTCGCCTACGCCGAGTAGGCAATTAGGGGCGCATGCCCGCGGACGTGTAGTCGCGCCCCGCGGACGGCGAGACGGAGAGGGCGGCGGCGATGTCGGCCTGACCCTCCGTTCGATCGCCAAGCCCGATCAACGCCAGGCCGCCGCCATAGAGCGCGGACGCCCGCACGTCTGGCCGCTTTGGATTGGCGGCCAAAGCTGCCCGGTAGTCCGCCAACGCGCCGCCGAAGTCCCTCAGCCGGAGACGGACGAAGCCACGCGAGTTGAGGATGCCTGCAACCCCGGGAGCGAGCTCGACGGCTCGGTCGCAGTCGTGCAGGGCCGCCTGGAGATCCTGGCCGGCCACCGCGCGCATCCAGCAGCGGCTATTCAGATCGACCGCGTTGTCCGGCCGCAGCCGGATCGCGGCGCTCTCGTCGGCGATGGCCTGGTCGCTGACGTGCAGCCGGAAATAGGCAAGCGCGCGTTCGGAATAGGCCGGGGCGAGGCTGGGCTTCAGCGCGATCGCGCGACTGAGGTCGCTGATGGCATTGGGAATCTGTCCCAATGACGCGAAAGCGGCGCCGCGCCGCTCGAACGCCTCGGCGAAGCCGGGCTCGAGGCTCACGGCGAAGTTGAAATCGATAATGGCGTCGGACTGCTCCCCTTGCACGACGCGCGCAAGGCCGCGTTGGTAGGCCGCCAGCGCACGACGCAGCGGCGGCTCGTCGGGGGAGTCGATGATCGCCGAGCAGCCGGCCACGACCTGATCGAGATCGATGCCGGGCGCGGTCGCTTCGCAGCCGGAGGCGCCGCACTGCTCCAGCAGCTGGTCTATGGTCGCAGGCGCGCTCTGCTCCTGGCACGCCGCCCAGGCGGCGGTGTTGTCGGCCGCCGCCGTTGCGTCCGCGCCCAGCAGTGCAGCGCCGGCGGCGAGGACGGCGATCAACTGCCGCAGCTGACTCATCGCGCCCTCTTGCAGACCATCGGGCAGCGGCTGCCTGCCGACGCTCGAGACGGCGTCAGGAGCCCGCATCCGCCCTCTGCCACACGTGGCGTCCGCTGTCGCGGTCGAGCCGGATGGTCGCGGGCCCCGAGGGGGTGGAGATGGCGAACAGCGAGCCCGGCTCGTACAGTGGGAGAGGCGCGGTCGTCAGCTCCTGCTGGCGCTCGCCTCTGCCCTCGGCCTGCAGGATCGCCGACTGGTAGAACTGAGGCTGCTCCAGCGCATAGACGGCGAAGTCCCCTTGCATCGCGGCGAGCTGTCGATCGTGGGGCCAGCCTTTCGTTAGGGCCTCTATGGTCGCGTCCTGGGTCGCGCGCCGGTACCTGTCGCTGAGATAGAGGATCGCGTGGGTGCTCATCATATTGTGGACTCGCAAGAGACCGTCGGCGACACGCTCGGCGATCACGCCGCCGAACGCGCCGATGAAATCGAGGGCGTGGATCGCGCCAAACTGCGACGTGCCGAGATAGAGCGCATCGGCGTCGTCCGGCGCCTCAACCAACCGCCGAAAGCCGGCGGCTGCGTCGACATCGTCCTCCAGGATCAGGAGCGGGCGCCCCGCCTCGGCGGCTTGGAGCGATTTGAGGTGGCTCAGGCCGCAACCGATCCAGCCCGGACGGCACTCGATGGCGTCGATGAACTCGAAGTCCAGGCCGAGGCGCCGGCAAAGGCTGGTCATATGCCGGTGCCGGCGGTCAGCCGAGACGAGGCTGACGACCAGCGTCTGGACCGTCAGCAGATCAATCAGCACCGGCGCGCCGCCATAGGGCCGTTCCGCGCGCGGCCAGCCCCGTCGACGCACCGCTCGGTGTCGGCCGACAGGTCGATCACGGCTGTGTCGCCTGCGCGAAAGTCGATCTCCACATGCCGACTGTGCCAGTGGATCGCTCAGGCGCCAACGCCAGCGGCGGCTTCGCGGAAGCGAACCGCTGCGATAGGAAGCTCTTGATGCGCAATAGGTCCGGACGAGCGGCGGAGAGGAAAGAGCGCGCCCCGCCCTTCGAGCCTCCCGCGTTGGCGTTCCGCCTACAAGCGGCCGCGGCGCACCGAGTGGCGAGCCGATACGACCAGGCCATCCCGCTCTACCTCGAGATCGAGCGGCGCAATCCCGACGCCATCGACGCGCCCTACTTCCTGGTGCTCATCGACCTCGCACGGGACCGCCCGGCCGAGGCGTTGCCGCGGGCAAGACGCCTGGTCCGGCGTGCGCCCAAGGTGCCGAATGTCTGGGACGCGCTGGCCTACACCCTGGAGCAACTCGGCCAATGGCCCGAGGCGGTGAAGGCGCACGAACGGCTGCAAGCGCTCGACCCCGATCGCGCTCCAACGCGTCTCGCCGTCGCGCTGGAAACGCTCGGGCGCATCGACGAGGCGACGGGGATCTATCGACGGCTG
This sequence comes from uncultured Alphaproteobacteria bacterium, assembly GCA_963794315.1. Lineage (GTDB taxonomy): Bacteria > Pseudomonadota > Alphaproteobacteria > Caulobacterales > Caulobacteraceae > Poindextera. Next base: position 782,332 of record CAWCDF010000002.1, on the reverse strand, counting down.
ACGTCGAATGAAGCGACGAGGCCGGCCGGCTTGATCGGATTGGCGCGACTGGCGCCCGGGGCGCTGACGGCCGAGGAGCGCGAGGCGCTAGGGCGCGCGGCGGCCGACGGCGCGGTCCCGGCGCGGATTGCCGCGGCGTACGCGCTAGGCGCCGCGCTTGAAGCCGCCGGCGCGTTCGACACCGCCTTCGCTGCGTTCGCGGCGGGGGCGGACCTGAAGCGGCGCACCCTCGTCGGGGAGCTGGACAGCCCTGAGCGAGCCCCGATCGGACCACAGGTCCGCGAGGCCAACCCCGTGGATGTGGCCAGCGAGCAGGCCGCAGCGGTGCGGTTCCTCAAATCGGTGTTCACGAGCGATTTCATCGGCGCGAACGAGGGGCGCGGACACCATATCGCCGCGCCCATCTTTGTCGTCGGCATGCCGCGCTCCGGGTCGACCCTGATAGAGCAGATTCTGTCCAGCCACGCCCAGGTGCAGGGCCTGGGCGAGAGCGCCGCGCTGGCGAACGTCCTGCACGGGCAATACCCGGACGACCTGTTCGCCCCCAATCCGCCGAACCACTTCCGCGAGCTCGCCGAGCGCTACTTCAAGGCGCAGCACGCCCGCGGGTGGGTGAGCGCGCCGCGCTTCGTCGACAAGACGTTGGGCAACTACATGTCGGTCGGGATGATCCACCTGATGTTTCCGAAGGCGGTCATCCTGCACAGCGTTCGGGACCCGGTGGAGACGTGCCTTGGCTGTTTTCGGCAGGCGTTCCAGACCGGAAACGAGCAGACCTACGACCTGCACGACATCGGACGCGCGTACGTCCGTTATCGCGAGGTGATGGATCACTGGGCCGGCGTTCTGCCCGGTCGCGTCATCGAGGTGGGCCACGAGGCGCTGGTCACCGCTCCGACTGAGCACACCCGCTGGCTCGTAACCGAAGCTTGCGGCCTGCCGTGGGACCCTGCCTGCCTCAGGTTCTACGAGACGAAGCGGGCCGTCCGCACGGCAAGCGTCGCCCAGGTGCGCCAGCCGATCTCCACCGCCGCTCTCGGTCGCTGGCGCGCGTACGAGAAACACTTGGCGCCGCTGTTCGACGCGCTTGGCCCCTACGCGCCGGAACCACGGCCCTAGGCCGGGCCTGTCCGAGCGTGTAGGAGCCGGCGCCGAGTGCCTGTCGGCCGACGAAAGGACGTCCGCTACCGATGCAGCTGGACCTGCGCCAATGCGAGACCATGGCGCTGAGCTTGCCCGAAGACGCACCGCGGCGTGAGAGCGTCACGGCGCATTGCAATCAGCTCGCGCTGTCCTGGCGAATGATCGATGGCGTCAAGGCGACGCCGGGGAGGATCGGCTGCGCATTGAGCCATCTCAGAGCGCTAAGATTGTCGCAACCCGGCGTCCCGCTGCTCATCCTGGAGGACGACATCGGCGTGAGCGAGAGCTTCACGCCGGTAATCGACATCCCCGATGACGCGGACGCCGTCTATCTGGGGGGAACGATCTACGGCGCGATCGATCTGGTGGACTACGTCGGATTCACCGATTCGGTCGCGGCCGATGAGGTCAACGACCAACTCTTGCGTGTCTATAACCTGTTGAGCACGCACGCCATTTTACACGTGACCGAGCGGTTCAAGGCCGCTGCCGCCGAAGCGATCCTCTACTCGATCGCCGACCGCGACTGGGAGCACGACAAGGCGATGGCCAGGCTCCAGGAGAGCTTCACCGTCTACGCCTGGCGCCGGCCCATGTTCTATCAGGCCGCCGCGCTGCAGCGGCCCGAGGTGGGCCAGCGGCAGGAGGACGTGACGAACATTGTCATCCGGCCGCAACCCCCGGGCATTCCTGGTACACTCGACATGCGCGAGGGTCGGCGCGCCTGTTTCCTCGTCCGCGAGGATGGCCGCCTGAAGTGGCGTTGGGTCGATGCCGCGGGCTGAGCGGCGGAGCGGCTCCGCCGGCGCAGTTAACCGCCGCGCCTCTCCGACGGTCGCCAAGGGGGCGCCCGCCGATGGCTGACGCAACGATCCGGCTAAGCATCTGTATCCCAACCTACAATCGTGCGGGTTATCTCAACGACGTGCTGACGGACCTGTTCGAGCAAGGCGCCGACCTTGGTCCGTTCGAGGTGATCGTCGGCGACAACGCCTCGCCGGACGACACGCCGCTGGTCCTTCGCGAGTGGGCGCAGCGGCGACCCGAGGTCCGCTTCGTGCGCCAGGCGGAGAACGTCGGCGTCTACGGCAACCTGGTCACGGTGTATCGCCTCGCGAAGGGACGCTACTGCGTCTATCTCGCCGACGACGATCGACTAAATCTGGTCGAGGTGCGGTCTTACATGGATCACCTCGATCGCAATCCGACCTTCGTCGCCGCCTACTCCGCTTGGGAACATTGGGACGAGCGGGCGCAATCATCCCTCGGCGCGTCGCACTATCTCGATCAACCCCTCGAGTTCAGCCGAACGAGCGGCGCGGAGCTGTTCAACGCGCTGATCTACAGCAGGATCCTGCCGGAAATCTGCATGTTCCGGACGGAGGCGCTACACGCCATCCTGAGCAGACCGTCGCTGTCCTATTGGTCCTACGTTTGGCTGGCCAATCTGTTCGACCTCGGCGACGTCGTCTTCATGCCGACCCCCTACTACCGCTCGATTGCAGTGCACCGGATCGACGGTCCGGCGGACCATGTCGGCGCCAATGAGGTGATCTACGCGCGCGACGCCTACGAAGGGGGGCTGGAGTACCTCGCACATCGCATTTTCAAGAATATGGGATGCGAGGGCGTACCCGCGGACCAGGTTCCGGTCGTGGCGGAAATGATCGGCCGCTTCATGACCGAGCGGCTGCCCCCGGCGATCCAGCTGCTCTGCGGACGGAAGAACTATATCGGCGCCTACGAATATCTGACCCGTCGCCTGGCGCGGGGGATCAACAACGACGACCTCTACGCCTTCTACAGCGACTTCTACCGCGCAGACTTTCGCGAACGGCTGGCCCGACTGGCCGCCTCGCAGAGCATCGCCGAGACGTTCGCCGCGGTTACGCCGCTCAGCGCCGTCGCGCTCTACAAGTTGCCGGATGGGCCGTCCTGGGCGGCGGACCTGGCGGGCCAGAACACGCCTCCGCTGGTGCACGTCATGGACGACTTCGCGACGGTCCGAGCGCTCGAACCGGGGCGCGTCCTATTTGTCACCGACGCCGCCGCCGACCGGGACGCGCTTCTCGCCGAAGGCGTCGCACCCGGCCTGGTTCTGAGGCTCGAACACCTGCTTCTGCAATTCACGATATGACGCGGTTCGGAGGCGCAGGCGATCTCGGGTCGCCCGGGTCACTGCGCGCGGAATGTGCAGTCCGCGCCGTCCTTCTGAATGACGTGCACGCTAAAGTTATGGACAAGCGCGAACCGGGTTGGCGGCCAATCGAAGTAGGTCACTTCCATCGCCTCGGCGTTGATGAGGCCGACCAAGGCCCCCAACGCAATCGATTGCGTTAGGTAGCCGCGAAGCAGGAAGAGCTGCATCTCGACCACGCGCGCGAAAGCCCAGTTGTCGTGCCAAGAAAAGTCGCGCTCAGTCCACACGCTGTTGTGGCCCCGGTAGAAGGGCTCCAAACTCATGACCATCGCCTCAGGGGTGATGATGAGCGTGTACCCGCTGCGGTAGGTCAGGAAGTTCAGTAGGTCGATGCCCTCCGACTTGGTCATGTGCTCGATGCAGTCACCGATGATCGCGAGATCGAAGACGCGCGTTGGATGCCCGCGCATGAAATCGGCAGCCGTCAGGTTGATGACCTCATCGTAGATCGCACCGAGCTCGTTCCGTTGCGCGACGTCCGCATCGACCTCGAGCGCGGTCAGACGGGCTTGCGGCAGGGCCTCGCGGAGCAGACGGCCGTACTTGCCGCTGCCCGCGCCGATGTCCAGCACGGTGGCCGGCCCGATCAGCTCCGCTGTGCGGGTCGTAATCTGATCGAAGATCGGCCATGAATAGGCATCCGGGTCGAACACGGTTGGTCACCGACGGAAGCTGCGACGTGTTCGCTCACTTTAGTCGCGCTCAGCGCGGAAGCGAGTCGATGGCCGAGCGCAATTGCCCTCCGTCTCGTCCGGCCGGTTGTCATCTTCGTCGCAGCGCTGTTAGAAGCGCCGCTTCCTCAAAGAGATGCGCCGATTCCGCCCATGAACATGACCGTCACCCTTGGGCTTATGGCGCTGGGCGCCGTTGCGGCGGTGGGGTGCGGGTGGATGGGCGCGCGGCCGAAGGACTATCTGAAGCCCAGGATCATCCCGTGGCAGGGCCTGATGCTGGTCTGCGGCATCTTCGTGCTGATGATGACCATCCACCTCCTGAACCTGTTCGGGATGCAGACCGGCGGCGCGGGCGGGCGGTAGGGGCGAGACTCCGCTTTAGGACCCAGGCTCAACTGAGCCTCAGCGATATCAACGACTTGGTTGCGCTCTCCACCCGCTCATCCCCGCGAAAGCGGGGATGAGCGGTATTGAGTACCAGGCCCCTAGAACCTGGAGCGCCAGCTGGCGAGGAGGCCGAGGTTGGGCGGGATGTCGCGCTGGTTGTTCTCGTCGACGACGCCGAGCGCGCGAAGCTCGAGCTCGCCCAGGTGGCTGAAGTCACGCGCCACCCCCAAGCTGAGGTCGTACTCGCGGCCGGAGGGGCTGGCGCTGAACTGGCGCTGGGTGAACTGGACGATCTGCGAATCGGAGGTCGGGATCTGGCCGAGCACGGCGGTGAAGGTCCCGCCCTCGATGCGGGTCGGCTGGCCGAGGCGAACGTCGAAGCGCAGGCAGTCGGCGGCCGGCGCCACGCACTGGGTGCGGGCCGACAGCGCCCACTGGCTGGAGACCGCGGGCTGGCTGAGATCGAGGAAACCGCCGCTGGCGCGCGTGCGTCCGACCCCGGCCTCGGCGGAGATCACCAGCCAGTCGGCCGCCGTCCAGTCGAGGCGGGCGGTCGAGAACGCGGTCTGGGCCGGGAGGGCGTCACTGGAGCCGCGCGGCAGGAAGGAGCCCAGCGGCCCCTCGGGCTCCATGAGCTGGCCGGCGGAGAAGGTGGCCGTTAGCGGGCCGTGGTTGAAGCGCACCTCGGCCAGGTCGTAGTGCGAGGGGGCGAGGTCGGTGAAGCCGTAGAGGGAATAGGCGCTGCCGCCGCCGGCCTCGGCCGCGATGGTCCACGACGGGCCGATGCCGTAGCCGGCGCGCACGGCATGATCCGGCTGGGCCAGCATGGCGAACGCGTTCTCGCCGGCGCCGAGGCCGGGGGCGGGCGGCATGCCGTTCTGGCCGGTCCAGGCCTGGAAGCTCAGCCGGCCGAGGTCGGCCGTAAGGTTGACGTCAGCGCGGTGGTCGGCGGGCATGCGCAGGTCGTCGCGGCCACGCTGGGCGAGATCGGCGACGTCGTCGTCAGGCAGCGCGTCCGTGGTGAGGCTGAGCCGGGCCTGGCTGTCGGCCAGCACGACCTGGGCGCTGTTCTCGGGGACGCTCACCTCGGGCTGCAGGCTGTGGCGAGGGGCGACGTGGAAGCCGGCGGCCATGTTGACGGCGAATGGACGCTGGTAGCTGTCGTAGCCGACCGTCATCAGCGCCCTGGTGCGGGCGACGGAATCGCCCAAGGCGGTTGACACCATCGAGCCGGCCATGGGGGCGCCGGTCATGGTCGCGCCGTTGGCCTCGGGGATGCTCATCGTACCCTGGGCCTGAAAAGCGGCGGCGAGGTCGATGAGGCCGAAGCCGTAGATGTTGGCGTTGGAGAAGACGCCCTTGTTGTAGGCGGTGTTCTCGAGCAGCGCGATCGCTTGCTTGCCGGTAAGCGTGGGGAACGCCTGGAGCAGGAGCGCGAGCGCGCCCGCGGCCGTCGGAGCGGAGAACGACGTGCCGGAGACGACGAAGCAGTTTCCGGTCGTGTCGCAGTCGGTCGTGATGTTGTCGCCTGGCGCGACGACGAAGCCGCCGCTGGCGTTCAAGCTGAAGGTATCGGCCACGGCCGAGAAGCTGGAGATCGAAAGGTTCGCCGGATTGCTGCAGTTCGACGAGGTCAGAGGACCCGAGCAGCTGACCGAGCCCACCGCCAGCACCGAGCCGGCGTAGCGGGGATCGACCGCGTAGGCGGCGGGGAACTCGACGCTGCCGCCATTGTCGTTGCCGGCCGCGATGGTGAAGACGATGTTGGCGGCGACGGCGTTGGAGAGCGCGGTCTCGAAGTTGGAGTCGAGCGCGCCCTGACCTCCGAGCGAGATGTTGACGATGCGCGGGCGGTCAGCCGGGCTTAGACCGATGATGTAGTTGATGGCCGCCGCCTGATTGTCGTCGGTGAATGTGCACCCGCTGCCGGTCGGATTGGTCCCGCAGGAGCCGAAGTCGTCGGCGCGCACCGACAGGATGGTCGCCTGGTAGGCGACGCCGAGCGTGCCGAAGCCGGTGAACTCGCCGGCGATGACATCGGAGACCCAGGTGGCGTGCAGGTTGACCCCGTTCGGCTGGTCGCGCGGCTGCCCGCTAATCGGGTTGGTGACGACGTCGGTCGACAGGGGAGAGATGTCGTTGGCGGGCGCGTCGGGCGTCGTGAGCTCGGGATTGTTGAGCTGGACGCCGGTGTCGATGACGCCGACCACGATGCCGGCGCCGGATGCGCCGGTCGGCAGCGCCGGCTTGCCGACGTTCGGCGCGTAGGCGGCCGCCGCGTTGATCGCACCCAGACCCCACTGCTGGTCGTACTGCACATCCGACGCCGTCGGCGGGGGTGTCGGCGGAGGCGGAGGCGGTGGCGGAGGCGGGGGCGGCGGCGGAGGCGGTGGTGGTGGTGGTGGCGGTGGTGGTGGTGGCGGTGGGGGAGGCGGCGGCGGCGGCGGTGGTGGCGGCGGCGGCGGTGGCGTGGGTGTCGGCGTCGGCGTCGGGGTGGGCGTTGGCGTTGGCGTTGGGGTGGGCGTGGGCGTCGGGGTGGGCGTGGGTGTTGGCGTTGGGGTGGGCGTTGGCGATGGGCCTCCGCCTCCCCCGCCGCCGCCGCCGGCGCAGGCTGTCACCACGAACCCCGCAAGGAGGGCGAGGGCCAGCGTGCTCGACCGCGCCCATCGCCAGCCTAACCAATTGTCCATGGCCCCGCTCCCCGCGTGCGCCGACTCACGTACGAGGCGAATCATTATCGTGACGCGCGACTCGCCTCAACGCGGCCCAGGCGCTAACGCGAAATGGTGACCCAATCGCAAACCGCCCGCCAGACGTAGCCGGTTACCGACCGGCCATGCCCGCTCATCCCCGCCGCGAAGCGGCGAGGCCGCGTCCTTCGTGTCCTTCGTGGTGAAAAGCTGACTCCCCGCTTCGCGGGGATGAGGAGGGGTGAGCGCGACCGGGCGACTCGCCTTCGGCAGGGTCGCGCTCGTTCCGTCCGGCTTAGCCGGCGTCGCCTTGCGGGCCGTGCTCCTGGCCATCGTGATGGCCGTGTTGCTCGCCGCGGCCGCCGCGCTGGTGGTCGCCCATCATGCCCATGGGCATGGCGTCGAACGCCTTCTGCTGATCGGCGCTGAGCGCCGAATAGAAGGTGCGGATCGCATCGGCGCGCTGGTGGAACTCCGCCTCGTGCTTGGCCATCCGATCGGCCATGCGATCGAGGCGCTGCGGCGTCGTCAGCTGGGCTTGCGCCCCGCCGGGAGGCGGTCCGTCGTGCTCATGCTCATGCCGCGCGGGCGTCATGGCGGCCAGGAAGGCCTGCAGCGCCGGCTGCTGATCCGGCCTGAGGTTGAGCAGGGCCGAAAGCCGCTGCGCTTGTTCGGCCTGACGATCGGCCCGCCACTGGGCGCGCTGTTCCGCCGTCGGCGGCTGGCGCGGCGCGGCTTGCTGATCCTGGCCGAGCGCGGCGCAGGCAAAGGCAAGAACGGCCGCGCTCGCCGCGACGGCGGCCGAGGCCTTGAAGATGTGATTCATAGGTGTTCCCGACAAATTGCGCGCGCCCGGTTAGGCGCCACGCTGGTTTTGCCCCGGTGTTCGAACGCGCCACACCCAAGGTTCCGTCGCTTGGGCGCATTCCTGCATCGTTCCGCGCTAGCGGGACCATCCTTTCCAACCACGAAGGACGCAGTGGACACGAAGGATTCCGCGCTCGCGCGATCGTCCGTGCGTTCTCCCCTTGGTGTTCTTCGTGTCCTTCGTGTTCTTCGTGGTTCGCTGGGGCCTTGCGGCGAGCCACCGCGCCGCCGTCTAGGTCCCGGCTGGCGGGAGTCTAGCGGCGGCGGCCGTGGGACTTTTCGAGGAGCTCCTGGATCTTGGTCTTGGGCAGGCCCTCCAGGGTGAGGTAGCCCCGGCCGCTGGCGTCGAGCTCGCCGAAATGGCGGTCGGAGAGCTTGAGGAAGTCGGCCTTGCGAACGAAGCCGCGAAAGTCGACGTCGGCCTCGGTGACGGGTTCGGGCGAGGCGAAGAAGCCGTAGGGCGCGGCGCCGGCGCTCGAACTCGTCGAGCCCCTTCGGCGGCGGGTTGTCCGGCGTCGGGCCGGCGACGCCCTGGGGTTCGACCGGCATGCTCGCAGCGCCGCCAGGGCCGCCGCCGAACTGGGCGCGCCACAGCTTTAGCCCGGGCAGGACGAGGGCGCTGACCGCGACGCGGTAGCCGAGGATTTCGGGCGCGACCTGGCGCTCGTAGACCTCGATGTCGAGGGGGTCGAGCACGCCGGCGTGCTGGAGGTCGAGCTTGTCGAAGAACGCCGCCGCGTCGGCGGTGAACTCGGCGTGGGTCAGCTGGCCATCGCCCTTCTTGTTCGCCTGTCTGAACCAGTCGACGACCGGATAGGGCGCGCCCGGTCGCGCGCGGAACGGCTGGCCGCAGGGGCTGATGAACAGGTTCTCCGGCTCGTCGTCGTCCTGGGCGCGGACCAGGCGCGGCGCGGCTGCGCCGGCGAGGACGGCGGCGGCGCCGATGGCGGCGAACTGACGGCGATTGGGGATCATCGGGGGCACGCGGGACGGAGAAACGAGGGCCGCCATCTTCGCCGTGCGACGGCGCGTATGCAACGTCGCGGGACGACGCGAGGCGCACGGACGCGCCCAAACCCACGCGTCATCCCCCGCTGGAGCCGCGCAGCGGCGTAATGCGGGGGACCCATGCACACCGGATGGATCAGGTGTGCATGGGTGGCCCGAACAAGTCGGGCCATGACGGTGGGGGGTTACGGCTGGCCCACCACCAGGATCTGGAAGGTGCCGGGCTTGGTGGTCGGGCGCTGGCCGGCGGGGACGGGCAGATTGTACTCAGCCGTCGGCAGGTAGAGGCGCCCGGTCCCGGGGTCGACGGCGCCGGTGCGCGTGCCGATCTGTGTGGGCACGGTCTCGACGATGGTGTTGTCGCCGGGGCCGGAGAGCGCGATCACGTTCAGCTGGCCGTCGAGCGCGGTCGGGATGTAGGCCAGGCTGCGGGCGCGATCGTAGATCACCGCGTCGGGGAAGCCGCCGATCTTCAGGCTGGCGATCTCCTTGCCGGTCTCCGCGTCGAGGATCTTGGCTACGCCTGAGCCGCACGACGAGATCAGCCGATGGCCTTCGACATAAGCCAGGCCGGTCGGCCGCTTGCAGTCGGCCATGGCGTAGCGGCCGACGACGGCGCGCTTGCCCAGGTCGACGACCGCGATCTCGCCGGTGCTCTCGACGTTGACGAACAGCATGCCCTTGCCGTCGACGGCGGGGAACTCGAGCGAGCCGCCGACCTTGATCGTCCCGACGACGCTTTCGGCCTTCGGATCGACCAGGGTGACGATGCCCGGATCGCCGTTGATGACGATGACGAGGCCGCTCGACGGGTCGTAGGTCGCGCCGTCGGCGTCGTCGTCGACGCTTAGCGACTTGATGAGCGTCCCATCCGAGGCCTTGAGGATCTTGACGCTCTTGTCGCCGCTGTTGGTGGTGACCAGGACGTCGGAGCCCGGAACCGGCACCACCGCGTGCAGGCGCGCGCCGTCGGCGAAGGCGGCGTTGAGCTGGCCGGTCTTCACGTCGAGGGCGAGCACCTTGGTGTCGTGGGCGACGTAGACGCGGCCGCGCGCGGCGTCGAAGCTGGTGTAGTCCCAGCCGCCGTCAGGGCCGTTGATGCGCTGGACGACCGCCAGGCTGGGCGCCGCGGCGGCGGCGGAGGCGAGCCCGGCGACGAGCGCCGCGGCTGCAGCGGCTGCGAGAAAAAGGCGTTTCATGGGGGCGTCTCCTTGGGAGGGTGAGGGTTGAAAGGGTCGGATGCCGCGAACGGTCATGACGTGGCCTCGGCGTCGTCGGCGCGGACGCCGCCGACGATGCGGTAGAGCGCCGGCATCGCCAGAAGTACGAGCGGGCCCTGGACGACGAGCCCGGCGATGATGGCGATGGCCAGCGGCCGCTCCATCGAGGCGCCGCCACCGAGCGCCAGCGCCAGCGGGGCGAGCGCCAGGATGGCGGCGAGCGTGGTCATCGCGATCGGCCGAACACGGTTCACGCCGGCCTGGACCAGGGCGGCGTCGGGCGCGAGCCCCTCGGCGAGCAGCGCCTCGTATTCTGTGAAGTAGAAGATGGCCACCTCGGTCGTGATGCCGACGATCATTGTCATGCCCATCAGCGCCATGATGTTGAGCTCGACGCCGGTCAGGAAGAGGCCGACCGCCACCGCCGAGGCGGCGACCAGCGGCATGGCGAGGATCACGCCGGCGACGCGGAACCGCTCGTAGATCACCAGCAACAGGACGAAGACCGCCGCGACCGCCGCGGCGAACACCAGCATCAGGTCGCGGAACGCGCCCCGCTGCACGGCGAAGAGACCGCCCATCTCGAAGGTGACCCCCGCCGGCAGGAAGCCCGGCCGCGCGACCAGGCGCTCGACCTCGCTCGCCGTCGATCCGACGTCGCGGCCTTCGACGCGGGCGGTGACCGCGTCCATCAGGCGCATGTTCTCGCGATCGATCTCGGCCTGGCCGTTGATGATCTTCAGCGTCGCAATGCGTGAGATCGGGAACGGGTGCCCGTCGGCCGGCGACTTCAGCATCAGCCCGCCGATCTGGTCCACGCGCGCCCGGGCCGCCGCCGGGGTCCAGACCCGGACGTCGACGAGGTTTGCGCCCGACTGCACCTGGGTGGCGACATTGCCGGAGAGCAGATCGCCGATCTGCTTGGTCGCCTCGCCGGCGTCGATGCCCTCGAGCTCGGCGCGCACCGGATCGACCTGGATGTCGAGGCCGTCGCCGGCGATGACGACGCCGCTTTTCACCTCGGTGACGCCGCGAACCTTGCCGATCGCTTCGGCGACCTGCGCTCCGGCCTGGTTGGCCAGCGCCGCGTTCTGGGCATAGAGCTTGACCTCGATCGGCTGCGGGACGGCGGTGAGGTCGCCGATCAGGTCCTCCATCAGCTGCGCGGTCTCGATCTCCAGGCCCGGAACCTGCGCTTGCACCTGGTCGGCCATGTCGTTCATGACCTGCTCGATCGGCCGCCGGCCGCCGCGCTTCAGCCGGATGAAGATGTCGCCGGTGTTCGGCTCGGTGAGCCCGCCGCCCAGCTGCGTTCCCGTCCGCCGGGAATAGGTGTCGACGTCGGGGGTGGCGCTGACGATCGCCTCGACCTGGCGGACCAGGCGGTCGGTCTCGGTCAGCGACATGCCGGGCGGCGCGACGTAGTCGAGCACGAAGCCGCCCTCGTCGATCTTGGGGATGAAGCCGGAGCCGACGTTCAGGAAGCAAACGAGCCCGAGCGCCGCCAGCGCCACGACCGCGCCGAGACTCACCAGCGGCCTGGCCACACTGGCTTCGAGCAGGCGGCGGTAGCGCGACAGGAAACGGCCGCGCTCGTCGAGCGCCGCGACCCGCCCGTGGCGGGTGGCCAGCTGTTCGACCAGCACCGGCACCAGCCACCAGGCGACGAGGAACGATAGCGCCAGCGAGACGGCCATGGTGATCGACAGCGCCTTGAAGAAGGCGCCGGTGACCCCGGTCAGGAAGGCGAGCGGGATGAAGATCACCGTCGTCGCCGCCGACGATCCGGCGAGCGGGCGCATGAACTCCTGAACCGCGCGCTCGATCCCCTGCCGGCCGCGCACGCTCTCCTCGGCCAGCCGGCGCTCGATGTGCTCGATCATCACGATGGCGTCGTCGATGATCAGCCCGATCGCCGCGGCCATGCCGCCGAGCGTCATGATGTTGAAGCTCTGGCCGAACAGCGTGAGCACCAGCGTCGCCGCCGCCAGCACCACGGGCACAGCGACCACCGCGGCCAGCGTCACGCGCCAGTTGCGCAGGAAGACCAGCAGTACGAGCGCCGCCAGCACGACGCCGATGACGATCGCGTTCCTGAGCGCGGCGGCGGAATCGAGGATCAGGTCGCTCTGATCGTACCAGGCCCTGACCTGCATGTCGGCGGGGCCCTGGCCGCGCACGCGGGCGAATGCGGCGCGCACCTCCCGGGCGATGCGGACGGTGTTGCCGCCGGGCTGCTGGTAGATGTTGACCAGAACCGCGTCGCGGCCGTCGGCCGAGACGCGGATCCACTGCGGCGCCGGCTCTGCGCTCACCGTGGCGACGTCGCCGACGCGGACGACCGCGCCGCCGACTGTCTTGACCACGACATCGGCGATCTGCCGCGGCTCGGTCAGCCGCGACTCCGTCAGCACGAGCAGCAGCCGGCCCTCGTCCTCGACCTTGCCGGTCGCGGTCAGCACGTTAGCGCCGGCGACCGCAGTCGCGACATCGGCGATGGAAAGGCCATCGGCCCATAGCTTCGCTGGGTCCGCTTCGATGCGGTACTCGCCGGGCGCGCCGCCCTGGCTCTGCACGCGGGCGACGCCGTCGATCGTCGACAGCACCGGCGCGAGCGTCAGGTCGGCGAAGCGGCGAAGCTCCACCGGCGTGGCGCGCGCCGAGGTCAGGCTGTAGGCGGCGACGGGGTCGACGGTCGGGTCCTGCCGGCGAACGTCGAAGGCGACCCCGGCCGGCAGGGTCTGCTGGGCGGCGGCGAGCGCGGACTGGACGCGCTGCAGCGCCAGATCCATGTCCGAGCCCCAGCCGAAGTTGATGGAGATCTCGACCGCGCCGCGGCCGGTGGTCGAGCGCAGGTCGCGGACGCCGGGGATGGCGCGGATCGCCTGCTCGACCGGCCGGGTGATCACAGCCTCGGTCTGGTCGGCCGGACGGTCGCCGGCGTCGACGGTCACCGCGATGCGCGGGAAGCGCACCTCGGGAAACAGGCTGACCGGCATGATGAAGGCGGCAAGCACCCCGCCGGCGACCAAAAGGCCGATGAGCGTGAGGAGCGAGCGCCGGCGCCTGGACGCGAAGGCGGCGAAGTTCATCGGGCGGCGACCTTGACCGCCATGCCGTCCGTGAGCTCGTAGGCCCCCTGGACGGCGACGGTCTGGCCGGCCGCAACGCCGCCCTTCACCTCGACCTGATCGCCGTAGTCGTGGCCGACGGCGACGAAAACGCGCCTGGCCTTGCCGCCGGCGATGACGAACACATGGTCGCCGGTCTCGTCGAACACGACGGCCGCGCGCGGCACGGCCAGCCCCTGGTGCGCCCCGGTGACCACGTCGGCCTGCACCGCCGAGCCGATCGGCGGGGCCGCGCCGCTCAGGGGCGCGACCGCATCCAGCGTCTTGGTGGCCTGGTCGGCTGTGCGGCCGACCATGGTCAGGCGCGAGGCGATCGGCGCGCCGCCATTCACCGGCCGGATGGTCACCGGCTGGCCGACAGAAAAGGCGCCGAAGCCCGGCTCCAGGCCGAGCTTGACGCTGACCGCGCCGTCACGGGCGAGCGAAACCAGCGCCACGTCCTGGGCGACGTGATCGCCGGGCGCGGCGGCGACGTTAGTCACCACCGAGGCGCTCGGCGCGCGCAGCGTCTGGCTGGCGAAGCCGCCGCCTTGCCGCTGCTCAGCCACGAGCGCGGCCTCGGCGTCGCCTAGCGTCTTCTTGGCGGCGATCAGCTGGTCACTGGCGGCGAGATGGGCGTCGAACAGCCGCTGCACGCGGGCGAGGTCGCTGGCCGCCGAGGCCGCGGCGTTGGCGGCCTGGCGGTAGGCCATGGCCGCCGCCGGCGCGCTGGCGATCACCACCAGCGGCTGGCCGGCGACGACGGCCTGGCCGCTGCGCACGAGCACGCTGGTGACGGTCACCGCCCGCGGCGCCGACACCGTCGACGTCGCCGATGGGTCGGCCTGGACGACGCCGTAGACGGTGGCGATGTCCTGCAGGTCCTCACTCTGTACCTGCGCGGTGGTGATGGCCGCCGTCGGGGTTACATCCTGATCCTGGTCCGTATCGCCGCGCCGAGAGAGCAGCAGCACGGCCACGGCCACGACGACCAGCGCCCCCGACGCGATGGTGATGAGGCGGCCCCGGCTCACGAGGCGGCCGCCAACGCCTGGGGCGGGACGAAGAGCGAGGTCTCGAGCTGGATCTCGGCCATGCGCGCCGCGAGCTCGCGATCCTCCAGATCCGCCTCCTTGGAGACGACCGTCTGCACGAGCGCGAGGTAGGTCCCGCTGTCCAGGTCGCCGCGGGCGAGCGCGGCGGGCGCCGGCGCGAGCATGGCCTCGAGCCGCGGGAGGTCGGCGCGCAGGACCGCCGCTTGCGACCGGGCGCTGGCCAGCTCGGCGGCGGCGTTCCGCACCTCGGCGTCGGTCCCGTCGAGCCTGGCCTGGTACTCGGCCCTGAGCTGCTCGCGGGTGGCTTCCTCGACGCGCACGGCGCCCCGCTGCCCGTTGAAGATCGGCAGCGCCAGCACCGCCGCCAGGCCTAGCGTCGTGGTCGGCGTCGGGTCGCGGGCGTAGGCGAAGGCGATCTGGGCGAGCGGGAACTGGGCGACGATCGCCTGACGGAGCCTGGCGTCCTCAGCTGCGTACCCGGCCTGCAGGGCCAAGAGGTCCGGCCGCCGCTGGGGCAGGCTGGCGAGCGTCTGCGCGACCGCCGCCGCGTCGTCGCCGATCGGCTCGCCGTTGTGGCGAAGCGGCAGGTTGACGCTCGCCTCAAGGCCGATGAGCGCATTCAAGTCGCGCCTGGCCTTGGCCGCGTCGTGCTCGGCGCTCGCCAGCGCCGTCTCGGCGTCGAGCTTGGCCGCCAGGTCCGACGCCGCGGCCGGAGCGGTGACGTCGCCGCGAACCAGCGCCTTGCCCGAGCGATCGGCGCGGTCGGCGGCGGCGCTGAGGATATGGCGCAGGAAGGCCGCGCGCGTCTCATCGGTCAGGGCGGTCTCGGCGAGCTGGCGCGCCTCTTGCGCCGTCGTCCATTCCGCCCAGAGCTCGTCGAGGTTCGCCTGCTTGGCGGTGAAGCGCGCCGCGCGCTCATTGTTGGCGACCGCCAGCAGGCCGGCGATGTCGAGCGCCGGCGAGGCGCCGTAGGCCGTGGCGCGATCGGGTCCGGCGATCGGCCTGTCGACGTTCAGGCTGATCTGTGGATCCGGCAACAGGCCGGCGGCGAACACCTGCGCCGCCGGCACGCCGAGGGCCGCCCGCTTGGCCCTCAGGTCCGGGCTGTTCAGCACCGCCAAAACAGCGACGTCGAGCGGCGTGAAGCCGTTCGAGGGGTCGATCGTGATGGCGCTCAGCGGCGCGACCCTGAGCCCCGCGACGTCGGTCTTGAGGGCGTCGGCGCTCGTCGAGAGGTCGGGGGCGGCGGGCAAAGCCGCGGAACGATAGGTCGCGCAACCGGCGAGCGCCACGACGGTCGCGGCGCAGGCGGCGATCGCGGCGCCGAACCGTCGGGGTCTGGGGTCTGGTGCGCGCATCGCTGGAACCGGCAACCCTTATGCGCTCGAAGTTGACCGCACGCTTTCCTCCGCATTGGGAAAGGCCAATGTTCCGCCTTTCCGCCGGTCGCGAAAGACGACGCGCACGCTGAGGCCGGGCTTGGCGTCCGACAGGCTCACGACCGCCCCGTGCAACCGCGCGACGGCCGCGACCAGCGCCAGCCCAAGCCCGCTGCCGGGCGTCGAGCGGCTGGCCTCGAGCCGGTAGAAGCGGTCGAAGATCCGTTGCCGTTCGCGCTTCGGAACGCCCGGCCCGTTGTCGGCGACCGAAACGGTGGCGTCGCCGCCCTCGGCCGCGGTCAGAACGCGCACGCGGGCGTTAGCGCCGGCGTGGCGGAGCGCGTTTTCCACCAGGTTGACCAGCATCTGGGTGAGGAGTTCCGGATCGCCCTCGACCACCAGCGGCCCGCCATCCTCGATGCAGAGTGACTGGCCGGCGTCCTCGGCCGACGGCGCGAAATCGTCGACGACGCCGCGGGCCAGGGCCGTCAGGTCGACAGGGCGGAAGGCGGCGCGGCGGGCGCCGCCCTCTATCTGGGCGATGCGCAGCAGCGCCGCGAACGTGTCGAGGATGGCGTCGACATCCTCGAGCGCGCCACTGAGCGCCTCGGCGCGATCGGTGGGTCGGCGGAGCGTCCGGCTGGCTTCCAGCCGCTGGCGCAGCCGGGCGAGCGGGGTCCGAAGGTCGTGGGCGATGTCGCTGGAGACCTGACGCAGGCTCTCCATCAGGGCGGAGATGCGATCGAGCATGCGGTTGAAGGTCACCGCGAGCCGGTCGAGGTCGTCGTCGGACCCGCGGACGGGGATGCGGCGGGCGAGGTCGCCGTCGATGATCGCCTCGGCCGCGCCGGTCATCGCCGCCAGGCGTCGGTGGACGCCATAGCTCAGGCCGTAGCCGCCGAGGGCGCCGAGCACGACCACGCCGGCGAGCGCCCAGCCGAAGCCCTGCAGGACGGCGCCCTCCAGAGCCTCGGTCTGCTCGTCGTCGGCGCCGATCACCAGCCGGTAGCCTTGGGGCAGGGTGGTGGTCAGCACGCGCAAGGACTGAGCCTCGCCGCCCGGCGCCGCCATCCGCAGCGTCGACCAGCCTAACGGGACATGCGAGCCGGCAAGCCGGCCGGCGACCGGCCGCCCGTTTGGCGCCTGGAGCCCGTAATCGAGCGCGCCGGGCGTGCGCTCGCGCTCCTCGACCGCCTGCACGACGCCGCTCAGCCCTTCGGTGCGGAACTCCTGCGCCAGCGCCGAGGCTTCTGCGTCGATGCGCGCGTCGAACTGCCGCCCGAGCGCGGCCCGGGTGGCGAAGAGAGTGATCACGCCCAGAACGACCACCGAGAGGGCGAACGCCGCGGTGTAGACGGCCGCAAGCCTGAGGCTGGTCGAACGGAACACTTCAGTCCGGCTCGCTGAGGCAATAGCCGGCGCCGCGCACGGTGTGGATGAGCTCGAGCCCATGTCCGCGGTCGACCTTGGCTCGGAGTCGGCTCATGTGCGTCTCGACGATGTTCGTCTTCGGATCGAAGTGGAAGTCCCAGACGCTTTCCAGCAGCATGGTGCGAGTGACCACGCGGCCGCGATGCCGCATCAGGTACTCGAGCAGCTGGAACTCGCGCGGCTGCAGCTCGATGCGCGCGCCGCCGCGGGTCACGGTCCGCCTGAGGCGGTCGAGCTTCAGGTCGGCCACCTCCAGCGTGGTCTGCACGTCCTGCGGCGGCGGGCGCCGCGCGAGCGCGTTGACCCGCGCCAGCAGCTCGGCCATCGCGAACGGCTTGACCAGGTAGTCGTCGCCGCCCGCCTCGAGGCCCTCGACCCGGTCGTCGATGCCGCCGAGCGCGGTCAGCAGCAAGACCGGCGTCTTGACCCCGGACGCACGGATGGTCCTGAGGATGGCGAGGCCGTCCATCTGCGGCAGCATCCGGTCGAGGATGATGACGTCATAGGGCTCTCCGGCGGCCAGCAGCAGGCCCTCGCGGCCGGCCGCGGCGTGGTCGACGGTGTGGCCGACCTCGGCCAGCGCCTTCTTCAGGTAGGCGCCGCCTTCCTTGTCGTCCTCGACGAGCAGGAGCTTCATGGCCCAAGTCTGCCTCAGCGATCGGCCGGCGGCGAGCCTAGGCCTCGCTGCGCCCGCGCTCGGCGTCGGCGATGACCCGCCTGGCCTGCGCCAGATCCGCCTCGTCGACCATCAGGCGGGTTGTAATCGCCGCGCCCCAGAGTGTGCCCGCCCCCTGGTCGAACACCGCGCTCTCGATGCCGGCGTCCTTCAAGACGGCGCGCAGATAAGACATCCGGACCGGATTGGAGGTCTTGATCAGCTCGATCATGGCGCCGCGAGCCTGGGCGATCGGCCTGCCCATGGCAAGACGTGCAGGCACGCCGGATGCAGACTAGTTTACATTTCAAACTTGTTGATGTAGATCGGCGCCTGACAGCCGAGGAGGACGTCATGAGCGAAGCCGTAAGCCGGTTCGAAGCTCCGACCGCGACCGAGGGGCGGTTCGCCGCGCAGGCGGGCGGAAAGGCGATCGCAGGAGCGCCGGCCACGCCCGAGCGCAACCTTGCGATGGGTTACCTGAAGGCCTTCGTCACGCTGCTGGTCGTCGCGCACCACGCCGCGATCGCCTACACGCCAGGTCTGCCGAAGGGGGGGCCGGCATTCGACAAGCCGCCGATGCTGTGGAGCGTCTTCCCGATCGAGGACGCCGGCCACGCCTTCGCGCCCTTCGGCGTCTTCGTCAGCGTCAACGACGTCTTCTTCATGTCGCTGATGTTCTTCATCTCCGGCCTCTTCGTCTGGGACAGCTTGAAGCGGAAGGGCGCCGCCGGGTTCGTCCGCGACCGCCTGCTCCGGCTCGGCCTGCCCTTCGCGGTGGCGGCGAGCGTCCTGGCGCCGCTCGCCTACTACCCGGCCTACCTGCAGACAGGGGCGAACCCCGACATCGGCGCCTATTGGCGCGCCTGGACGCGCCTGGGCGATGCCTGGCCGGCCGGCCCGGCATGGTTCATCTGGGTCCTGCTGGCCTACGGTCTGGCGGCGGCCGGGCTCTATCGCCTGGCGCCGCGCTGGGGCGAGACGGTTGCCCGTTTGGCTGAGGCCGCAGATCGGCGGCCGCTGCGCGTCTTCGCCCTGCTCGTGGCCGCGTCAGGTGTCGCCTTCACCAGCATGGCGCTGGCGTTCACGCCGGTCCAGTGGTTCAGCTTCGGCCCCTTCGCGGTCCAATCAGCCCGGGTTCTGCACTACGCGGTCTACTTCACCGCCGGAATCGGCGTCGGCGCCGCGGGCTTGCGCGGCGGACTCCTCGCGCCGGCCGGGCGCCTCGCCAGGCGCTGGTGGGTCTGGGCGAGCCTCGCCGCGCCGAGTTTCGTCTTGGCCGCGGCGATCGCAATCGCGAGCTACGTGCTCAAGGCTGGCGCCTCCCCCGCATGGCGGATCGCCGGCGACCTGGCCTGGGTGCTGAGCTGCGCCACCTTCTGCTTCGCCTTCCTGGCCGGCGCCGCGCGCTTCGTTCGCAAGCCGTCGAAGGTTTGGGACAGCCTGTCGGCCAACGCCTACGGCATCTACCTCGTCCACTATGTTTTCGTGATCTGGCTGCAGTACGCTCTGTTTCCGGTCGGCCTTCCGGGCGTCGTGAAGGGGCTTGTCGTCTTTGCCGCAGCGGCATCGCTGAGCTGGGCGACGGCTGCGGCGCTCCGCCGGGCCCCCGGCCTTGGCCGAGTGCTGTGAACGCGTTCGTGACCGCGGCAGAATCAATCGAGGATGAGGCTCCGATGAGCGCCAAGACCCACTCCCCGGCCGAAGACCTCGCCTTCATGCGGGCGCTGGTCGAAGGCGGCGGCTCCCAGGGCATGGCCCAGTTCGGCGAGGTCTATTTCGTCGCCGGCTCGCTCTATGGCTTGCAGGTCCTGCTCCAGGCGCTGCCCGGATTCGGGGTTCCGCCGCCCTCACCGCCGTGGCAGCTCGCCACCGGCATCGGCCCGACCGTGGTCTTCCTCGCCTTCCTGGTCTGGAGCCTCTGGCGCCACCGGGGCCAAAGCGCCGGCGTGGCGCAGCGGGCGATCGGGGCGGTGTTCGGGGCGGTCGGCCTCGCCAACGTGGCCCTGATCTGCATCATCGGCTCGGCCGCGCTGCGACACAGGAGTCTGGAAATCTGGCTGATCTACCCGTGCGTCGTCTTTGTGTTGCAGGGCGCGGCCTGGATCGTCGCGGGCGTGGTCCGCCGCCAGGCCTGGCCCGGCCTGCTCGGCGCCGCGTGGATCGCCATGGGGATCGCCATGGGCTTCTGCGTCGAATGGATGCCGATCTATGCGCTGATCGCTGGCGCGGCGCTGATCGGCCTGATGGCCATTCCGGGCGCGGCGATGATGCGCCTGGTTCGCAGAGCGGCTTGATCTCCTTGGCCGCCTTCGACATCGGCGGCATCGACGAGGTCATCCACGGCCGGGTCCGGCTGGGGATCATGGCCTACCTCGCCAACGCCGAGGCGGCCGACTTCAACGAGCTGAAGGCGGCGTTGGAAGCCACCCAGGGCAACCTGTCTGTACACCTCAGAAAGCTGGAGGACGCCGGCTATGTGGCGATCGAGAAGAGCTTCCTGGCTCGCAAGCCCCTGACGCGCATCCGCCTGACGCCGAGCGGACGCAAAGCCTTCGCCGCCTACCTCGAGGCCCTGGGTCGGCTGTTGCGCGAGGCGTAAGTGAACGACCTTGCCCTGCTCAAGCTCGAGATCGAGACCTGCCAGGTGATGGTCGCGCCGGACCGGTTCGCGCGCGAGAACAGCCCAGGTCAGAAGCATGGACCGCTGATCGCGCTGGCCGGCTGCGCCGCCGGCAACGTCGCGGCCGCGCACGCCGACCTGGACGATGCGTTGGCCCGCCGCGCGCTCGATTTCGTCGCCGCCGCGCCGCCATGGGTCGACGGCGCAGGCCTGCCAACCTGGATCGGTGCGCTCGCGGCGATCGTGGGCGTGGATCCGACCACGCTCGCCGGCGGGCCGGCCTGGTTGCTGCCGAGCGGCCTCGCCTTCGCGCACGCAGCCCGCATCGTCGCTGGCGAGAGCGTGGAGGGCGCCGCGATGCTGGCGCGCTTCGCGGCCGACGGTATGCCGCCCGCCCTCTCCGAGGCTGGCTACGTCGACGTCGGCGAGCTCTGGGCGCCCTGGTGCGCGGCGATGGCAGGCGAGGAGATCGCGGCGCTCTGCTGTGCGGCGCGGCTGGGCGAGAGTGGCGCCGAGGCCGGCCTCTACACGTTCGCGCCGTATCGCGGCCGAGGGTTCGGCGCGGCCGTCACCGCCGCCTGGTCAAGGCTGCCGTCGCTGGCTGGCAAGACGCTGTTCTACTCGACCCAGTGGACCAACACCTCGTCGATCGCGGTCACGCGACGGCTGGGGCTGCACCGCATCGGCGCCAGCGTCGGGATCGGATAGCGATTGAGGGGTCAGCCGACTCTACGGCCGGAGCATCAGGCAGGGACAGCCGCGAGGTGCGTCCTGTCGTTGAGGCTCATGACGTAGCGATTGAACAGCTCGTCGTCCTCGCGCAGGTGGGTGATCCCGCCGGCATTGGAGCGGAAGTTGACCCAGCCGGCGCTGTCGAGCGGCATTCGGATCCAGGCGGCCACCACGAAGGTCATGGCGAATCCGTGCGTCACCACCACCTGGGTTTCACAGGGGCTTTCGACGATGCGATCCATCGCGCGGTAGATGCGGGTGAGCACCTCCCGCCTGGTCTCCGCGCCCTCGATGCCGTCGCGGTGGTCCAGCCGGTCCCCATCCTTGCCGGCGAAGACGACCCGGCCGTCCAGCCAGGCGTCGGGCTTGCCGCCGGCGACGCCGTAGCTGCGCTCGCGCAGGTCCGACCAGTGGGCGACAGGCGCGCCCAGCCGTGCGGCGATCGGCTCGGCCGTCTGCGCCGCCCGGAGGAGGTCGGACGAATAGATCTCCACCGGCCGATCGCCGACCAGCTCGGCGATCCTGCTCGCAAGGACGTCGGCCTGGCGGCGCCCGAAATCGGTCAGGGCGCTGTCGTACCAGCCGCCGACGAGCCCATCGACGTGGTGCTGCGATTGGGTATGGGCGACGACGTAGATGTCCTTGGCCATGTCCCCGCCCCGACAGCGGCCTCGACGAGGCGCCGGCGGGTTCTATGCTGAGACATGCAGACGACGCAAAACTGGACCTCCGAGCAGCTTGCGGCGCGTTGCGCCGAGGACGGGGAGTTCCGCATCGCGGCGCGGTACTGGAGCGGCGGCCTGCGTCTGGCGATCGGCGAGCGCCCGCTCGGCTTTTCCGTCGTCGACGGCGTCCCGGCGCCCGGCGAGGCGCCGGCCGGTGCGGCGGGCGTCATTACGTTGACCGGAGCCGACGCAGTCTGGCGATCGCTGCTCGCGGCGCGCCCGCCCCGCTTCTACAACGACATCTTCAACCTGGTCGGGATGGGCCAGATCGTCGTCCGCGCCGATCCCGTGCTCTACGCGCAATACTATCCCGCCGTGATGCGGGCGCTGGAGCTGATGCGTCCCGCCCATCCGGCCGCCGCAGCGGCCCCGGCCACCGACGCGCGACCAGGGACGTTCGACAGCCCGGTCGGGCGGTACGTGCATCTGGACCTCGAGGGCCAGGACTACCGAATCTACTTCGAGGAAGCCGGATCGGGCATTCCGATGTTGCTGCAGCACACAGCCGGCTGTCATGGCGCGCAGTGGCGGCACCTGTTCGAATGCCGCGCGATCACCGACCACTTCCGGCTCATCGCCTACGACCTGCCGTTCCACGGCAAGTCGCTGCCGCCGGTCGGGCCGAAGTGGTGGGCGAGCCCCTACAGGCTGACCGCGGAGTTCCTGCGCGCCGTGCCGGTGGGCCTGGCCGCCGCGCTCGGCCTCGCCAGGCCCGTGTTCATGGGCTGCTCGGTCGGAGGCCTGCTGGCGCTCGACCTGGCGCTGCACCACGCCGACCTCTTCCGGGCGGTGATAGCGCTGGAGGGCGCGCTGCACATCGAAGGCGACATCGCCGCCCTGGACGCGCTCTGGCATCCGCAGGTCAGCAATGAATACAAGGCGCGCGCGATGAACGCGCTGATGAGCCCGACCTCGCCCGAAGCGTTCCGCAAGGAAACCAGCCAAGTGTACGCGGCGGGCTGGCCGCCCGCCTTCCTCGGCGACCTCCATTACTACCTGGTCGACTACGACCTGCGGCAAACCGCATCGCGGATCGACACCGGAAAGGTCGCCGTCCACATCCTTTCGGGCGAGTACGACTCGAGCGGCACCCTGGAGCGCGGCCAGGCCGCCCACGCGGCGATTGCCGGATCGACGTGGAGCGGAATGGCCGGCGTCGGCCACTTCCCGATGTCGGAGAACCCCGAGGCGTTCCTGACCTACCTGCTGCCCATCCTGGAGACGATCAAGGCGCAGTCAGCCGGCTGAAGCCTTTGCATAACGCCAAAAAATGGTGGACGCGGCTGGGATTGAACCAGCGACCCCCTCGATGTCAACGAGGTGCTCTCCCACTGAGCTACGCGTCCGCTCGCGGGGACGGCGGTATATCGGCGGGCCTTACGCGCCGCAAGCCGAGGGTCAGTCGCGCTTGAGGTCGATGCTGACTGCGCCCTTCGCGTCGGTGACGACGATGCTCGCGGTGGCCTCGCCGGTTCGGGTCAAGGTCGCATGGCCGCTGGCGAAGGCGAACGTCAACACTCGCCCGTCGGCCGACAGCTGCGGATCGGTCACCTCGACGTAGTCGCTGCGCCAATAGAAGCCGATGACCTCGCCGCCAGCGACGATGACCTGGGCTGTTTCGTCGCCAGAGGCGCCGCCCCACGTGCCTTCGAAGGTTGGCGGCGGCGGAGTCTGGGCGAAGGCGTGCGTTGCGGCGGCGAGCGCGGCGAGGGCGGCGACAAAGGCTCGACGCAACGGATCAGGGAGCATGCGGCGGCTCGTATCAGGCCGCGATCATCCGCTCCACTTCGGCGACGATCTCGCGCAGGTGCACGGGCTTGGCCAGCACCTTGGCGCCGGCCGGTGCGCGGCCGGCCGAAAGCGCCACCGCGGCAAAGCCGGTGATGAACATGATGCGCATCTGCGGCTGGCGGGCGGCGGCGATGCGGGCGACCTCGATGCCGTCGATCCCCGGCATGACGATGTCGGTCAAGAGCACATGGAAAGTCTGATCGAGGGCCTCGACGGCCGTCTCGCCGTCCGGGCAGGCGACCACCTCGTAGCCGGCGCGCTCGAGCGCACGGGCCAGAAACCCGCGCAAGCTGTCATCGTCTTCGGCAAGCAGGATGCGGGCAAGGGCGACGGACTTGGTCATGCAGATCCCGGCGGGTCGGCGGCTTCGCAAAGACGCGACCATAGGGGCGCATGTGTAAACCGCCGATAAAGCAAACCGCCTCGCGTTGACCACCGCCACACGGCCGGTCGATAGTGCGGCGCATGACCGCGCCTCCGGCCGCCCAGGCCGCCACCGAAATCGCCGCCTGGCCCGACGCTCCGGCGCCGTTCGGCATCCGGCGGCCGGACACGAACGCCGCGGCGCCGCTGGTCTTCGCCTCGCCGCACTCGGGGCGGCTCTACCCCAACGACATGATGGCCGCCTCGGCGCTGGACGCAGCCTCGATCCGCCGCTCCGAGGACGCCTTGGTCGACGGGCTGATCGACGGCGCGACATCGTACGGGGCGTGCGTGATCGCCGCCGCCTACGCGCGCGCCTACATCGACGTGAACCGCGAGCCCTAGGAGCTCGACCCGGCGATGTTCGAGGACGAGCTGCCGGACTTCGCCCGCGGCCGCTCGGCGCGGGTGGCCGCGGGCCTGGGCGCGATCGCCCGCATCGTCGGCGAGGGCCAGGAGATCTACGCGCGCAAGCTCACCTTCGCCGAGGCCGCACAGCGCATCGAGACCGTGCACCGGCCCTATCACGCCGCCCTGGAGGGGCTGCTTGGCGAGGCGAAGGCGCGGTTCGGGCTGGCGCTGCTGGTCGACTGGCACTCGATGCCGCAGGCAGCCGCCCGCACGCTGGCGCAGAGCGGCGACTTCGCCGGCCAGGGCAGCTGCGACCTCGTCCTGGGCGACCGGTTCGGCGCCGCCTGCGCCCCCCGGATCACCGCGCTGGTCGAGGCCGAGTTCGAGGCCATGGGCTACCGCGTCGCCCGCAACGCCCCCTACGCCGGCGGCTACACCACCGAGTTCTACGGACGCCCGCAAGCGGGGGTGCACGCGCTGCAGGTCGAGATCAACCGCAGCCTCTATCTCGACGAGGCGACGCTGGAGCCGCACGGGGGTTACGCTCGCCTGCAACAGGACCTGGAGCGGGTGTTCGCGGCGCTGGCCAAGCTCGCCCGGCAGCCGCTCGGGTAACCCCGCGAAAAAAAACGGCCGCGCCCGAAGGCGCGGCCAGTTCATAGGGAGGAAACGCCCAGGAAGGGCAGAGGCGTCCGGAGACGCCTCACGAGGTTAGGTATAGGGTGCAGCGCACAATGGCGCAAGCGAAAAGGTGAGCCTGGCGTCAGGTTTCTGGTTATGTTGACCCTATAGCCTTGACTTAATTTGACCTTTCTTCCCATATCCCCGTTCGCTCGATTACGCTGCGCTGCACAAGTGGCCCGGCGAATGTGATGGCGCGACCGCGCGACGTCGTTTAGAAGCCTCCCGCCCCAGATGTCCCTCCGCAACATCGCCATCATCGCCCACGTCGACCACGGCAAGACCACGCTGGTCGACCAGCTGCTCGCCCAGTCGGGCGCCTTCCGCGCCAACGAGGCGCACGCCGAACGCGCCATGGACTCCAACGACCAGGAGCGCGAGCGCGGCATCACCATCCTGGCCAAGTGCACCTCGGTGCTCTGGCACGGGGAGGCCGGCGAGACCCGCATCAACATCATCGACACGCCCGGCCACGCCGACTTCGGCGGCGAGGTGGAGCGCATCCTGGGCATGGTCGACGGCTGCCTGCTGCTGGTCGACGCCGAGGAAGGCGTGATGCCGCAGACCAAGTTCGTGCTCGGCAAGGCGCTGAAGCTGGGCCTGAAGCCCGATCGTGGTGCTGAACAAGGTCGACCGGCCGCACGCCGACCCCGACCGGGTGCTGAACGACGCCTTCGACCTCTTCGCCGCGCTGGGCGCCAGCGACGAGCAGCTCGACTTTCCCCACCTCTACGCCAGCGGCAAGCAGGGCTGGGCGGTCACGGACCTGGCCGACGCCGCACGAGACCCTGGCGCCGCTGTTCGACCTGATCGTCGCCCACGTCGCCGCCGCCGGCGGCGGAGGCGCACGCCGACGAGCCGGCGCGCGCTGCTGGCCGTGCTGATCGAGGCCGACCCCTTCCTCGGGCCGCCTGCTCACCGGCCGGGTCGAGCGCCGGCCGCCTGACGCCCGGCATGGCGATCCACGCGCTCTCGCGCGACGGCAACGGAGATCGAGCGCGGCCGGATCAGCAAGCTGCTGGCCTTCCGCGGCCTGAAGCGCGCAGCCGATCGACGAGGCCGTCGCCGGCGACATCGTCGCCGTCGCGGGCCTCTCCAAGGCCACCGTCGCCGACACCTCTGGCGCGCCGGAGGTCGAGCGAGCGCGCTGCCGGCGCAGCCGATCGATCCGCCGACCATCGCCATCACCGTCTCGGTCAACGACAGCCCGCTGGCCGGCCGCGACGGCGACAAGGTGCAGAGCCGGGTGATCCGCGAGCGGCTGCTGCGCGAGGCCGAGGCCAACGTCGCCATCAAGGTCGCCGAGACCGCCGAGAAGGACGCCTTCGAGGTCGCCGGCCGCGGCGAGCTGCAGCTGGGCGTGCTGATCGAGACGCATGCGCCGCGAGGGCTTCGAGGTCTCGATCAGCCGCCCGCGCGTGGTCTATCCAGACCGATCCGGAGACCGGCGAGCGGCTGGAGCCGATCGAGGAGGTGGTGATCGACGTCGACGACGATTTCGCCGGCGTGGTCATCGAGAAGCTGTCGGCCCGCAAGGCCGAGCTGAAGGACATGGGCCCCTCGGGCGCCGGCAAGACCCGGCTCACGTTCCTGCGCCCCGTCGCGCGGCGCTGATCGGCTACCAGGGCGAGTTCCTCACCGACACCCGCGGCTCGGGCGTGCTCAACCGCGTGTTCGCCCACTACGAGCCCTACAAGGGCGCGATCGAGGGCCGGCGCAACGGCGTCCTGGTCTCCAACTCCGACGGCGACATGGCGGCCTACGCGCTGTGGAACCTGGAGGAGCGCGGCGTGATGTTCGTCGGCGCCGGCGAGAAGACCTACCAGGGCATGATCATCGGCGAGAACGCCAAGCCCGACGACCTCGACGTCAATCCGATGAAGGCCAAGCAGCTGACCAACGTCCGCGCCTCCGGCAAGGACGAGGCGGTCCGCCTGACCCCGCCGCGCCGCCTGACGCTGGAGCAGGCCATCGCCTACATCGACGACGACGAGCTGGTCGAGGTGACGCCCAAGGCCATCCGCCTGCGCAAGGCGGTGCTCAACCCCACCTTCCGCAAGAAGCGCATGCGCGAGTTGGCCTAAGACTCCTCCGGCGGGGCGAGCGACTCCATCGCCGCGATGATCAGCTCGTCGGTGACCAGCTCCGGCACGAGCGCGTGCTGGATGTAGAAGCCGAACGCCATCGTCTGCACCGCCGTCCAGAACACGCGGAAGGGCGGCATGCGCTGGGCGCTCAGGTAGGCCTCGACCGCGGGCGAGGTCCCCTCGAAAGGCGCGCCGTACCATTGCGCCCAGCGCGCGCGCGCCTCGTCGTTCGCCAGCGCGTAGAGGATGAACTCGGCCAGGAACGCAGCGTTTCCCCGCGAACTCCTTGAGGTTGGCGCAGAAGGCCTCGGCGTTGGTGCGCAGGTTCTCGCGGATCGAGCGGTCGGCCTTCCATTCGGAAGGAATCGACAGCCGCCGGCTGCCGACGACGGCCCAGAACAGATGCTCCTTCGACTCGAAGTTCGAGTAGACCGCTCCCTTCGTCAGACCCGCGCGGGCGGCGATCTCTTCCAGCGAAGCCCGTTGAAACCCCTTCTCGGCGACGACCGCGTTGGCGGCTTCGATCAGGCGGCGAACGGTCTGCCGCCGCTTGCGGGTGGCGGGCGGCGGCGCGGCGGCGGCGGCCTGCGACATGGGGCGTCCTCAATTTGATACTTGTGAGTATCTGATACTATGCGGTATCAGGTCGCGCAACCGCCTGGGCCGCTTGTGGCCCATCGGCGCGAACAAGGGCGAGGAAAATGAGCTGGACCCGGCGAGGCGTGGTTGTGGCCTGCGCGATGGCGGCGGCCATGCCGGCGCTCGCGGAGGCGAGCGTGGACACCTATCCGCTGTGGGAGGTGCGTCGCGGGGGCGCGACAGTCTTCCTGTTCGGAGATTGCGGGTCGCCGACGGATCCGTGGCGCTCGGCGCGCGTCGAAGCGGCTTTCGCCCAAAGCACGACGTTCTGGAAGGAAACGCCTGACCTCGTCCCTGCCGACATCGGCCAATTCATCGCCCGCGGGACCGATCGCGACCACCCGCTGTCGAGTTGGCTGACGCTGGGCGAGCGCGATCGGGTCGCGTCGGCGGCGAGCGCGCTCGGCATGCGCTACGACCTCTTGACCGCCTATCAGCCCTGGCTGGCGGCGGGGGCCCTCAGCCAGGCGGCGGCGGCGCGGCAGAAGCCCTCGGCCGACCCGCTGCCGGTCCTGAGCGCCGCCGCGAAGAGCCAGGGGAAAACGGTGCGAACCGAGTTTCCCGACGCCGGATCGCTCATCGATTGGTGGATGGCGATGCCGGCGGTCGCGCAGGTCGAGTATTTGCTGGCGACGATCGACACCATCGACGCGATGGCGACCGACCCGCAAGCGTGGCCGCGCCGCCAGGCCGCGTGGGCGTCGGGCGACCTCAGCCTGGAGACCGCCCGCGTCCTCGGTGAGCTGCGAGACTATCCGCAAGCCTACGAGACCGAGACAGCCGGTCGTAACCGACGCTGGCCGGCGCGGTTCCGCGCGATGCTCGACGGTGGCGGGACGACGTTCGTGCTCGTTGGGGCCGATCATCTGGTCGGGCCCGAGAGCGTCCTGGTCAAGCTCGCCGAGGCGGGCTTGCGGGCGCGGCGGATATGACGGCCTGGACCAGGCGCGGCCTGATCGCGGCAGGCCTGACCGCCGCCACCGTTCCGTCGACGGTTTTCGCTTCACCAACCGGGCCCGCTCTGTGGTCGGTCAGCAGGGCGCGCGCCAAGGTCTTCCTGTTCGGCGACAACCCCGATCAGCGGGCGCCCTGGCGGTCTGCGCGCATCGAGGGAGCGCTGAACGAGAGCGCCGTACTCTGGAAGGAAACGCCGGACGCGGGCCCTGGGACGACCAGCCTCTTCTTCGCCAAGGGGGTCGATCCGGCGAGGCCGCTGTCGACATGGCTCACGCCTGACCAGCGCATGCGGGTCTCGGCCGCCGCCACCGGGGTCAACCTGGGTGACGCCGCTTTGGAGCGCTTTCGCCCCTGGCTGGCGGCGGTCTTTCTGGAGGACGGCTTCAACTCGCGCGCGGGGTTCAAGCCGGAATACGGCCCGACAGGCGATCTGACCGCCATGGCCAAGGCGGCGGGCAAACCGATCCGCACCGAATTTCCCGATGAAGCGGCGATCGTCGACTATTTCGCCAGCTTTTCGAGCGCGGCCGAGGTCGGGGCGCTCATGCGGGCCGTGGACGACATCGAGGCCGGCGCGGAGGCCGCCGACCGGAACGCGCACGCATGGGCGGCGGGCGACCAGCGACCGGACCTGGCGGACGTGCTGCGCTGGCGCCAGGCCTACCCGGCCTACTATCAACGCATCCTGGTCGAGCGGAACGGCCGATGGGTTCTCCGGGTTCGCGCGATGCTGGACGGCGGCGGGACCACGTTCGTGCTCGTGGGCGGGGCCCACCTGGTCGGTCCAGATAGCGTCCAACGCCAGCTCGCCACGGCCGGTCTGGAGGCCGTGCGGGTCTAGTGTAGGCTCGGCGGCATGCCGCCGAGCCCCGCAAGCGCCGCCGCGTGAGGCGCAGACGCCTCCTGGTCCTGATCGCCGCCGCTTGCGCCGCGGGCGCCGGCGCGCGGATCGCCAAGGCGGGCGAGGCTCAGCCGGCGGGCTCGGCCCCCAATGCCGACCGGTTCGTCATGCATTCGGCCCGCGCCGGGCGCGACTACCTGATCGAGGTCACGCCGCCCGCGCAGCCGGTCCTGACCGGGCGCAACGTCCCCGTCGTCTATGCGCTCGATGCCGGCTACCACGTGGCGGCGTCCGAGGCGCAGGCGCTCGAGGCATCGGGCGTGATGGCGCCGGCCTTCGTGGTCGCGATAGGCTACCCGCCCGGCGCGCCCAACGCGCGCGAGACCGACCTCCTCTATCGGCCGCGCCAGGAGCACGGCGAAGCGGTCGGCGGCGGCGGCGCGGCGTTCGAGGCCTTCATCCTGGGCGAGCTGCGCCCGGCGATCGAGGCGCGCTATCCGGTCGATGCGAGCCGCTCGATCCTGCTCGGGCACTCGCTGGCCGGCCTCTTCGTCGCCAATCTGCTCGCCGACCGGCCGCGGGCTTTCCGGGCTTACCTGATCGCCAGCCCGTCGATATGGGCCGACAACGAGACGCTCGCCCGCGTTCGAGCCGCCGCGCGGAAGGGCGAGGGCCGCCTGGTCTTCCTGGGCGTCGGCGGGGCCGAGACGCCGCGGATGCTGAACGGCGCGGACGCGCTCGCCGAGGCTTTGCGCGCGAGGCCATCCGGCTTTGTCGTGCGCATGCAGAGGTTCGCCGGCCAGACGCACCGATCCTACTATCCCGCCTTTCTGGACGCGTCGCTGCCCTCTGTCCTGCCCGCGCGCGCCGCCAAGTGAGGCGCTTGCGCCGGGCGCGCGCGGGCGGCATGAGGCTGGGACGCCAAAAGACAACGCGGGGCTTCGATGGCCAACGCCCTCTACAAGGCCCTGCCGACCACCATCTTCACGGTGATGAGCGGGCTCGCCCGCGAGCACGGCGCGATCAACCTTGGCCAGGGATTTCCCGACGAGCCCGGCCCGCGGGCGATCCGCGAGCGGGCGGCGCTGGAGACGCTCGACGGCGACAACCAGTACCCGCCGACGTCCGGCATCCCGGAGCTGCGCGAGGCCGTCGCCGACCACTATGCGCGCACGCAGGGTCTGGAGTTCGACTGGCGGAGCGAGGTGACCGTCACCTCCGGGGCCACCGAGGCGCTGGCCGCCTGCTTCCTCGGCCTGATCGAGCCGGGCGACGAGGTGGTGCTGTTCCAGCCGATCTACGACTCCTACCTGCCGATGGTGCGCCGCGCCGGCGGCACAGCTCGGCTGGTGCGGCTCGCGCCGCCGCACTGGCGCTTCGACCGCGCGACGCTGGAGGCGGCGTTCAGCGACCGGACCCGGCTCGTCGTCCTCAACAACCCGCTCAATCCGACCGGCACGGTGGCGAGCGGCGAGGAGCTGGCGCTGCTGGCCGAGTTCTGCGTGCGCCACGACGCCGTCGCTCGTCTGCGACGAGGTCTGGGAGCACGTCGTGTTCGACCCGCCCGCCACACCTCGCCGATGGACGCGGCCGGCATGCGCGAGCGGACGGTAAAGATCGGATCGGCCGGCAAGATGTTCGCGCTGACCGGCTGGAAGGTCGGCTTCCTCTGCGCCGCGCCGGCGCTGACCCAGGTCCTGGCCAAGGCGCACCAGTTCCTCAGCTTCACGACGCCGCCGAACCTGCAGGCCGCCGTGGCCTGGGGCCTGGCGAACAGCGACGCCTGGTTCGCCGACATGCCCGCGGCGCTCGCCGCCTCGCGCGACCGGCTGATCGGGGCCCTAAGCGCGCGAAGGCTTCGCGGCGCTCTCGAGCCAGGGCACCTACTTCCTCAACGTCGACCTGGCCGCCTCGGGCGTTCCGCTCGACGACCTGGCGTTCTGCCTCTGTGCTGTACGGGAAGCGGGCGTCGCGGCGATCCCTGTCTCCGCCTTCTACGAGACCGATCCGGTGACCTCGATCATCCGCCTCTGCTTCGCCAAGCGCGACGAGACGCTGGACGAGGCCGTGCGAAGGCTGGCCAAGGCGCGGGACCTCGCGATCACGGCGGCGCGGGCCGATAGCGTCCGGGCGTGACGCCGAACTGGCGCTTGAAGGCGGTGATGAAGGCGCTGGGGCTGTCGTAGCCGCAGTCGGCGGCCGTGACCGCGACCGGCGCGCCGCCGCTGAGCGCCGCGGCGGCGGTGATCAGCCGCGCCTTCTGCCGCCAGGCCTCCAGGGTGAGGCCCGTCTCGGCCGGGAAGAGCCGCTGCAGCGTGCGCAGGCTGGCGCCGGCGCGGCGAGCGAGGTCGGCCAGCCCGGCGGACTCCCCCGGCGTGTCGCGCACCTGATCGGCGAAGGCGACCGCGCGCCGGTCGGCGGGCAGCGGCAAGGCGAGATCGATGGGCCGCGCCGCGAGCAGCAGGTCGACGAGCAGGCGGGCGAGCCGATCCTGTTCGGGCGTGTCCGGATGCAGCATGCGCAGCTTGAGGATGTGCAGGATCAGCTCGCGCAGCAGCGGAACCACCTCCACCACCCCCGCCTCATCCGGCAGCGGCGCGGCCAGTTCGGGCGCCAGGTAGAGGAAGCGGGTCGCCACCTCGCCGCACATGACGATCTCGTGCGCGACGCCCGCCGGCAGCCAGATCGCCCGCGTTGGCGGCGCGAGCCAGGCGGTCGTATCGCTGATCACCTGCATGACGCCGCTGTTGCAGAAGGCGAGCTGGCCCCAGGGATGGTCGTGGCGGTCGAGCCGCGTCGCGTCCTGGTAGGTTGTCGCGCCCGAGCGGACGAGATAGCCGTCGCCGTAGCTCAAAGCGCGCCCGCGTCGTACTGCATGGCCCCGAAGAGATTGCCATCCGGGTCGCGGAAGTAGACGAGCCGGCCGACGCCTTCGATGTAGATCTGCGGCGCCGCCACCCGCCCGCCGCAGGCCTCGATCGCGGCCGTCGTTGCGGCGATGTCCTCGACGGCGAAGGTCGCTTCGAAACCCAGCATCGCCGCACCCCGCTCGATCTCCCGCCGGTGCTGCAGCGCCATAATGAAGCCTTCGCCGGCCTCGTGGGCTTGGTAGTACTCGGGCGGCCCCCAGGGCTTGAACCGCCAGCCGAACACGGTCTCGTAGAAGGCCTTGGCGCGCGGGACGTCGTCGGCATTGATGGCGAGATGGCGAAGCGTTGGCATGGGCGGTGCTCCCTCGGACTGGCGTGACGCCGAGCCTGCCGGCCGGGCCGGCGTGTCGCCAGCACGATATCGCGCCAATTTATCTCGCGCACGCGCCAAGGCGCTGCGGCGGCGCGATCTTGGCCTTGGCTGCGCCGTGAGCACGATCTAGCCCTGCCATCCGATCGGGTGAGGGAGGTTTGAATGCTGGCGGAAGAGAGACTCGTGGCGTTTCTCGTCACCACCGACGCAGAGCGCGCGCGAGCGTTCTATGAAGGCAAACTGGGGCTGACGCTGGTTCTCGACGAAGAGCACCTGATGTTCTTCGACAGCGGGCCGGCCCGGCTCGCTTTGCAGAAGAGCGACAAGCCGGTCACGGCGCCGTTCGGGACGGCTGCAGGCTGGAACGTGCGCGACCTGCGGGCAAACGTCCGCGATCTCATGGCGCGCGGCATCGTTTTCGAACGCTACGAGGGGATGCAGCAGGACGACCTCAATATCTGGTCGCCCGTCCCGGGCGAAGGCGTCGCCTGGTTCAAGGACCCGGACGCCAACCTGCTCTCGCTCAACGGCCCGATTTAGAATGCCGAGCGTACTGAACGATCCCGACCTCGACCGTCTGCTATCGGGGCTGCACGCCGAGAGCCTCGCGCAGGACGAGGCGATTGGCCGCTACTATCGCGAGGAGCGCACCGGGCCGTGGAACGGCATGGAGCCGCGCGACCACGCCTTCATGGCCGACAAGGCCGTGGCGCTCGAGCGCGACAAGGCGGAGTTCTGCTACATGCTCTGCCGCGCCATCGGTGCGCGGCGGATTTTCGAGGCCGGCACCTCGTTTGGCGTCTCGACGCTCTATCTGGCCGCCGCGCTGCGGGACAACGGCGGCGGCGTGGTGTTCGGCGCAGAGTACGAGCCCGCCAAGGTCGCGCGCGCCCGCGCCAACTTCGAGGCTGCGGGCCTGGCTAGCTTCATCGACCTGCGCGAAGGCGACATCGTCGAGGCGGCCATGACGTTCGAGGGGCCGATCGACTTCGTGCTGTTCGACATCTGGGGTGAGATGCTGGGGCGCTTGCTCGAGATTCTCGCGCCGCGGATGCGCCCCGGCGCCGTCCTTTGCGCCGACAACACAGCCGGCACGGGCGGCAGCTACGGCCCGATGTTCGAGTTCATCAACAACCCGGCCAACGGCCTTCGGACCATGACCTTGCCGTTCAAGGGCGGGTTCGAGCTGACGGTGAAGGTCTAGGCTCCGGCGCCGCCGACGCCTGTTTGGCGATGGACGGCATCAATGCTATCATTGCTAGCGTCGGAGAAGTCCGCATGCCCACGAGCCTGCACGTCCGCAATCTCGATGCCGAGCTCGTCGCCAAGCTGAAGCGGCGCGCGGCGCGGCACGGACG
Source organism: uncultured Alphaproteobacteria bacterium (assembly GCA_963794315.1). Taxonomy (GTDB): domain Bacteria; phylum Pseudomonadota; class Alphaproteobacteria; order Caulobacterales; family Caulobacteraceae; genus Poindextera. The sequence continues at coordinate 748,062 of CAWCDF010000002.1, read as the reverse complement.
CTCGGCCGAAGCCGAGCATCGCGAGATTCTCCGCCAAGCGTTGAGCGCAGAGGCGGAGCCGTCCTTCTGGGATCTGGCCGCCGAAGTCCGCCGGCTGACGGCTGGACGGAAACACACCCCGTCGGAGATCCTGATCCGGGAAGGCCGCGACGAGCGGTGACCGTCTTCGTCGTCGATGCCAGCGTTGCGTTGAAGTGGGTTATCCCGGAGGTCGGCGCCGAGGCGGCGCTCGCTCTGCGCGCAGCCGATCGGCTCATCGCGCCCGATCTCATCGTGGCCGAGTGCGCCAACGCGCTTTGGAAGATGGTCAGCCGGGGCGAGATGAGCCCGGAGGAAGCCGAACTCGCCGCCGAGACGCTCGCGAGGGCGGACGTCGAATTGCACCCGATGCGCCGCTTGCTGGTCGCGGCGACGAAGATGGCCATCGCCCTCGATCATCCCGCTTACGACTGCGTCTATCTGGCGCTGGCCGAGGCCGAGACCTGCCCATTCGTCACCGCGGACGCGCGCCTCGTGCGCAAGCTGCAGGCGTCGGGAGCGCCCGGCGCGGCGATCGATCTGGCCGCAGCCGCGCATTCATTGGCCGCCCGCCCTTAGGCTCCCGCGCCGCCGTCGACGACGATGATCTGGCCGGTCATCCAGGCGCCGGCCTTGGAGGCCAGGAAGACGGCCGCGCCGGCGATGTCGTCCGGCTCGCCGAGGCGGCGCAGCGGCGTGCCGACGCTGGAGCGGCGCTCGGCCTCCGGCGTGTCCCAGAGCGCGCGGGCGAAGTCGGTCTTCACCAGACCCGGAGCGATGCAGTTGACGCGCATGTTGGACGGCGACGAGCTCCTGCGCCAGGTTGCGCGCCAGCTGCATGTCGGCCGCCTTGGAGATGTCGTAGGCGCCGATGACGGCGTTGCCGCGCAGGCCGCCGACCGACGAGATGATGATGATCGAGCCGTCCTTCCGCTCCTTCATCTCCGGCGCGACCATGCTGATCAGCCAGTGGTTGGAGACGATGTTGTTGTCGAGGATCTTGCGGAAGGCCTCGTCGCTGATGCCGCTCATCGGCCCGTAGTAGGGGTTGGAGGCGGCGTTGCAGACCAGGATGTCGATCTTGCCGAACGCCTTGCGGGTCTCGTCGACCAGCCGCTGAAGGTCGTCCTTCGACGAGATGTTGGCCGGGACGGCGATGGCGTGCGCCGGGATGCTTGGCGTTGATCGCCGCGGCGACCTCGTCGCAGGGGCCGGCCTTGCGCGAGGAGATCACCACCTTGGCCCCGTGCTCGGCCATGCGCTCGGCGATCGCCTTGCCGATGCCGCGGACGAGCCGGTGATGATGGCGACCTTGCCGGTGAGATCGAACAGCTCGGGCTGGGCGGTGCGGGTCTCGGTGTCGGCGGCGGCCGCCATGGGCGCTCTCTCCCTCCTCAAAACGTTTGTTTGATTGGCCGCGCACCCTGCCCACGGCCTCCCGCGGGGTCAAGGCGGAAGGGGTCGCGCGCATGCGGAGGTTCGGGGTAGAGAAGGCCATGGCCGACGACGCCAGAGTCCAACCGGCACGCCAGGCGAGCCAGCGCTTCGGGCGCGGGTTCCTGCGCGACATCTGGTACTTCGCGGCGCCAGGCGGTGATCTGCAGACCCGGGCAGCTGAAACGGCATGACATCCTGGGCGAGCCGGTCGTGCTCGGCCGCACGCGCGGCGGCGATGTCTTTGCGCTGCGTGACGTTTGCCCGCATCGGGCCGCGCCGCTCTCGGCCGGGCGGCTGGTCGAGGGCGACCTGGTCGAATGCCCTTATCACGGCTGGCGGTACCGCGTGGACGGCGCCTGCGCCGCGATCCCCTCGCTCGTGGACGGCCAGAGCATCGACATCGGCCGCATCCGCGTGCGGCGCTACCCTGCCGCCGAGAGCCAGGGCCTGATCTTCATCTGGATGGCGGGCGAGGCGGGCGGCGAGCCGGACCAGCCGCCGCCGACCTTTCCCGGCGTCGTCGGCGGCAAGCCGAAGCTGGTCGACCGCATGGTGTTCGACGCCCACATCGACCACGCCGTCGTCGGCCTGATGGACCCGACGCACGGACCCTACGTGCACCAGAACTGGTGGTGGCGCTCGGCGGCGTCCCAGCACGAGAAGGCCAAGGCGTTCGAGCCGTGCGAAGCGGGCTTCGCCATGGTGCGCCACGCGCCGTCGTCGCAACTCCTACGCCTACCGCATCCTCGGCGGCGCGCCGGCGACCGAGATCAGCTTCCGCCTGCCCGGCCTGCGCTGGGAGCACATCGAGGTCGGGGCGCGCCAGGTGCTGGCGCTGACCTGCCTGACGCCGCTCGACGAGAGCCACACGCGCATCACCCAGATCATGTGGTCGGACCACCCGGCGTTCACGCTCTTGCGGCCGTTCATCGCGTCGGGCGCGCGCAAGTTCCTGCGCCAGGACGGCGCCATGGTCGACCTGCAGAAACCTGGCCTCGCCGACGACCCGACGCTGATCTGGATCGACGACGCCGACACCCAGGCCAAGTGGTACCAGGCGCTGAAGCGCGAGTGGGCGGCCAGCCGCGCCGCCGGGCGGCCGTTTCAGAACCCGGTCAAGGCCGCGGTGCTGCGCTGGCGGAGCTGACCTGCGTCTGCGCAGCCGGCGGGGCTGGATCGGGCGGGTTATACTTCTCGACGAAGGCGACCGAGGCCTTGACCATCATTGTGCGCATGTCCTCGTGCAGCAGCCAATGGTCGGACGTCGGCAGGATGAGGACTTCGACCGGTTTGCCGGCGCTCTGAAGCGCCGCTTGCATCTCGCTCATCTGCACGAAAGGCACCACCGTGTCGTCGCGTCCGTGGATGAGGAGGATCGGGGCGTCGGCGCGCCTGGCCAGCGAGACCGGGGTGATTTCGGTCAGCTGGGTCTGGAGCGCGCTCTTCGCCCCCATATACGAATTCCCAGTAGCGTTCGACCGCGTTGGAGGTTTCGCCGCGCGACATGTCGATCATCTCGCCTGGATGGGAGACCGCGCCGCCGGCGACCGAGCAACGGTAGAAGCCGTTCTGCACCGTCACCCCGGCAAGCGAAGCGTAGCCGCCGTAGCTCCAGCCCACGATGCAGGCGCGCTTCGGGTCAACGATCCCGCGCCGCGCGAGGTCTGCGAGCCCGTCCGTGATGTCCGTCTCCATCTTGCGGCCCCACTCGCCGAAACCGGCGTTGCGGAAGGGCGTGCCGAGATCGCCCGAACCGCGATAGTTCGGCCTGAAGACCGCGTAACCGCGCGAGACGAAGGCCTCGGTCCACCAGTCGAACGTCGGATAGTCGCGAACCTGCGGACCCCCGTGGGGCAGAACGACGACCGGAAGGTTCTTCGGTTCGCGCCCCGGCGGCAGGTCGAGCACCCCGTGCAGCGGCATTCCGTCTGCGGCCTTGTAGTCGATCATCTCGATCGTCCCGACGTCGTTCGGCCCGATATCTGGATAGTCGTAGCCAACCGCGGTGGCGCGCCCGGTCGCCAGGTCGACAAAATAGTAGGTGCCGGAATTTGCGGTGCCGCTCGTGAAGACGATGAGCTTCGTGAAACCCTCGTTGTGGTCCCGGAAGTCGACGCTCTGGTTCGGGAACGCAGCGATGACGCCGCGGACCTTAGCCTCGAGGTCCGGGGCGAACATCTTCAGTTCCGGACGGTCCCCGGGGGCGAGCGTGCCGGTCCAGAGATGCGTAAGCCGATCGAACTCAAGGTTCGCCACTGTATCGCCGTCGATCGCCGGGCCCACCGCAGCGCCGGAAAACGACATCTCCTGCAGGTTGGAGCCGCCGTCGGCGCGAGGCTCGTCGATCAGGACCGTGTCAGCCGTGCGGCCCCTGTCGAGGCCGGCGCCGCCGTACTTGCCGTTGCCCGCGGCCAGGAGCTTGCCGCCGATGTCGCCAGAGTACACCCGCCAGTCGCCCGACTTTTCCACGTAGCTTGAGCGCGCGATGATCTCGCCATTGGTGGGGTCGATCAGCCACTTGTCGCCGTCCAGGGTTCCGGTCGCCACACGCACCGCGTCGCCGGTATCGAGGTCCACTCGGAAGAGGTCGGGAATCGCGTCGTTGTTGATCGCCTGGTCGCCGCCGCGCTCTCGGGTCAGCGCCGGCAGGTAGGCGTACCAGCGGCCGCCGACTTGGGCGACGCCGTCATAGCCGAACGCATATGGCACGTACTTGTCGACGTCGCTGAGCAGGACGACGCTCTTGAGCGTCTTGAGGTTGATCGAAACGATCGTGTCGAGTTCGAGGCGCTCCTGCGCGAAACCGACTATCGGAATGGTCGCGCTGGTAATCACCAGGAGGTGGTCGTCGCCAGCCCATTCGAGCCCCCGCACCTTCGCCTGGCCCGTCGCCGCCTGCAGCAGCGGCTTGCCGTCGACGGTGGCGACGTAGAGCTTGCGATCCTCGCCCTTGACCCCGATGAAGGCGAAACGGTCGCCTGATGGCGAGAGGCTGATGGCGTCGACCGCCGGCAGGCGCCCGTAAGCTTCGAGCGGCGGCGCGGCGAAGGCGGGCGCTGCCAGGCAGGTGACGACGATGGCAAGGCTCAGAGCGCGGAGCATCATGCGAACTCCCCCAGATTCGGGCGCCATCTTCCGGTTGTCCGACGGCGCGTCAATACGCGCCGCCGGGACGCGGCGCCGCACGCCGACGCAGCCATGCGCATAACCGGCGGCGTCTATCGCGGCCGGTCGATCGCTGCGCCGCCCGGACCGGCGACCCGCCCGACGGCGGACCGGGCGCGGCAGGCTGTCTTCAACATGCTGGAGCACGCCGCCTGGTCGCCGGGACTTGCCGCCTCGCGTGCGATCGACCTCTTCGCCGGGTCGGGCGCGCTTGGGTTGGAGGCGCTGTCGCGTGGGGCGGCCTCGTGCCTGTTCGTCGACACCGACGAGGGAGCGCGGGCGGCGATCCGCGACAACCTCGAGGCCCTGGACCCCAGGGGCGGGCTGCTGGGCCGAAGCCGAATCCTTCGGCGCGACGCCACCTCGCTTGGGGCGCGGTCGACCGCGGGCGTCGAGCCGTTCGACGTCGCCTTTCTCGATCCGCCCTACGGCCAAGGCTACGGCGAGAGCGCGCTCGCGGCGCTGGGAGCGGGCGGTTGGCTCACGGCCGGGGCGATCTGCGTGCTGGAGCAGGGCGCCGGCGAACCTGACACCGAGGCCCGGGGTTTTACGACCCTCGACGCGCGCCGCTATGGCGCGGCGAGGATTCGGCTCCTCCGCTGGTCGCCAGGCCCGGGCTGAGACGCGCGCGTGCGCCCGGCGCCCGTCAGGCGATCCGAGCGCGGATCAGATGACCGCCGGTTCGCTCGGGCGAGGCGGCCGGCGCGCCGTGGTAGAGGATGTCGACCTCGGTCGGGCCTAGGTCCTCGATCTCGCCGAAGCCGAGGGCGGCAAGCCGCGCGTGCAGGGCGGCCGGCTCGAACTGGGTGCGCCAGGGCTCGCCCGCCGCCTCCACGCGCCCCGCCCGTCGCCGGTAGGCCGCCGACTGCGCCGCCGGCATCGAGGCTGGCGGGTCCGAATAGGTGAAGACGACCTCGCTGCCGGCCGGACGGTCGGCGATGAAGCCGAGCGTCGCGAAGATCGCCTGTTCGCTCAGGTAGACGACGACGCCGAGCCAGCTGAAGAAGGCGGGCGCGGCCGCGTCGAACCCCGAGTGCGCCAAGCCTTCGGCCAGGCCGATGGTCTCGAAGTCGACGGCGGCGAAGCTCAGGCTGGGCGGGATCGCGATGCCGGCCGCGGCCAACCGCTCGCGTTTCCAAGCCTGGGTGGCCGGATGATCGACTTCGTAGACCCGTAAGGTCGGATGGGGATTGCGGTAGGCGAAGGTGTCGAGCCCGGCGCCGAGGATCACCAGCTGCCGCGTGCCGCGGCCTACAGCCAGGCCGAGCGCGTCCTCGGCGAAGCGGCTGCGAGCGGCGACAAAGAGGCGCAAGGCCCGCCGGTCAGGATCGGCGACAGCCTGAGCGGCAACAGCCTGCGCACTCTGGCCCAGGATCTGGAGCGCCAGGGGATCGTGAAAGATGCGGCGATGGTCAAGTAGCTGGTGGGCGGCGCGGAGCGCGGCGGCGCCAAGAGCGGTTCGGCTGGGCTGGCCAATCGACATGGCCGAAGCTTTAGCATTCCGCGCGTGGACGAAAAGAACAAAAGTGAAACACCGGGTCGCTTCATGAACCTCTATCGCCGCCCGAACAGCCGCTCGATGTCGGCCAGCTTCAGCTCGACGTAGGTCGGGCGGCCGTGGTTGCATTGGCCGGAGTGGGGCGTCGCCTCCATCTGGCGCAGCAGGGCGTTCATCTCCGGCGGCGGTGAGCCGGCGGCCGGCGCGCACCGAGCCGTGGCAGGCCATGGTCGAGCAGACGCTCTGCAGCCGCTCGGCCAGGGCCAGCGCCGCGCCGTTCTCGGCCAGATCGTCGGCGATGTCGCGCACCAGGCCGGCCGCGTCGGTCTCGCCCAGCAGCGCCGGCGTCTCGCGCACCAGGACCGCGCCGGGGCCGAACGGCTCGACCACCAGGCCGAGGCCGGCCAGCTCGTCGGCCGCGCGCAGCGACGCGCTCGGCCTCGGCCGGGTCCAGCTCGACCACCTGCGGGGATCAGCAGCGCCTGGCGCGTGACGCCGCCGGCCGCCATCTCGGCCTTCATCCGCTCGTAGACCAGGCGCTCGTGGGCGGCGTGCTGGTCGACGATGACGACGCCGTCGCGGGTCTGGGCGACGATGTAGGTCTCGTGCACCTGGGCGCGGGCGGCGCCCAGCGGGAAGGTCGGTCGGGTCGATCACCTCGGCGCCGGGGCGCGCGCGTAGGGCGTCTCGGCGCGGGCCGAGGGCTCGGCGACGCCGGGCAGCATCGGCGACCGGCCGGCTGCGGCGACCAGCCGCCGGCGCTCCAGGCCGAGAAGCCGCGCGGCGCTGGGCCGCCCGGTCGGAAGCCGCCCAGCGCGGCTGTGGCGACGGTGGTCGAGGCGCGATGGCCGGCGCCGGCCAGGGCGTGGCGCAGCGCGCCGATGATCAGGCCGCGCACCAGCGCCGGATCGCGGAAGCGCACCTCGGCCTTGGCCGGATGGACGTTGACGTCCACCAGCGTCCGGCGTCGAGCTCGAGGTAGAGCGCCGCCGTCGGGTGCCGGTCGCGGGCCAGGAAGTCGGCGTAGGCGGCGCGCAGCGCGCCCTGCAGCAGCCGGTCGCGCACCGGCCGGCCGTTGACGAACAGGTACTGGTGCGCGGCGTTGCCGCGCGAATAGGTCGGCAGGCCGGCGTAGCCGGAGCAGGCGCACGCCTTCGCGCTCCTGGTCGATCGGCAGCGCGTTGGCCGCGAAGTCGGCGCCCAGCACCGCGGCGAGCCGCCGGAGCCGGCCGTCCGGGCCCCCGGCCTCGGCCGTCAGGCGCAGGGCACGGCGGCCGTCGAGGTCGAGGCTGAAGGCGACGTCCGCGTGGGCCATGGCCTGGCGCTTGACCTCCTCGGCGATGGCCATGGCTTCGGCCCGCTCGGACTTCATGAACTTCAGCCGCGCCGGCGTGGCGTAGAAGAGGTCGCGCACCTCGACCCGGGCCCCGTGCGGGCCGGCGAAGGCGGCCGGCCTGACGCCGCCGAGCGCGCCGGCGTCGACCTCGATGGCGAACGCGTCGGCGGCCCCGTCGGTGCGCGCCGCCAGCGCCAGCCGCGCCACCGAGCCGATCGACGGCAGGGCCTCGCCGCGGAAGCCGAGGGTGGCGATGCGCAGCAGGTCGAAGGCGCCGTCGGCGTCGGGCGCCAGCTTGGAGGTGGCGTGGCGCTCGAGCGCCAGCGGCAGCTCCTCGGCGCCAGGCCGCGCCGTCGTCGGCGACCAGGATGCGGGACAGGCCGCCGCCGTCGGCCTGCACCTCGATCCTTAGCGCGCGCCGGCGTCGATGGCGTTCTCGACCAGCTCCTTGACCGCGCTCGCCGGCCGCTCGACCACCTCGCCGGCGGCGATGCGGTTGACGGTCTGCGGCGGCAGGCGGCGGATGGGCATGGACGAGAGCTTAGCGCGATTCCGCACACTAGACGCGCAAGGCTAGCTGCCTGTCGAGGTGTAGCGGCGGACGCCGAAGCCCCAGAGCCAGAGGGTGACCGCCAGGAACACAAATCCGGCGGCGGGGCTCGCGGCCTGGAACCAGCGCGGCGCGCCGAGGGGGTCGGGGTGTCCGAGCGCGGCAACCACCGGGAAGTAGGCGACACAGCCGATCGGCACGATGAAGATCAAAAAGTCGCGCAGCCAGGCGGCGTAGATGTTGAGCGGATATTGCGCCGCCTCGACGCCGCCGTAGCTGATGACGTTGACGATCTCCAGGCTCTCGACGGTCCAGAACGCCAGCGTCGCCGAGACCACCATGATGCCGAAGAAGAGCGCCATGCCGCCGAGCATCGCCCACGCCAGCAGCGCGGTCGCGGCCGGCGTTAAGGCGAGATGGGTGAGAACCGCGCCGATCGCGAACACGGTCGCGGCCTCGATCAGACGTCCGAGCCGCGAGAGTCGAAGCTCGTGCCCGAGCAGCTGGAACGCCGTCGTGCGCGGCCGCAGCAGGAGGCGGTCGAAGGCGCCGGTGCGGACGAATTCGCGTCCCGAAGATGTCGAAGCCGCGGGCGCAGGTATCGGCGAAGGCGAACGACAGATTGACCACGCCGTAGAAGACGCAGACCTCGCCGAAGCGCCAGCCCTCGATCTGGCCGAAGCGGGCGAACAACGCCCAGAGTCCGAGGAACTCGATGCCCGTGGCCAGCAGCTGGGCGGTCGAGATCATCAGGAACGAGGCCGGATACTGCATCTGGCTGCGGACCGAGGCGCCCGCATAGCGGGCGTAGAGGCGCAAGGCGTCCATTCTTCAGCCCCCCTGCACCTGCAGGCGGCGCATCGTGCGGCCCAGCGCCCAGCGGCCGGCGAGCGACAAGCGCCAGCGTCCAGCCGAGCTGCAGCGCGATGCCGCCGTGCCGCCGCCCAGCCTGTCAGGTCGGCGAAATAGATTCGGAACGGGATATCCACCAGGCCGGCGAAGGGTTGCAGGCGAAGGCCGGGCCTGCTCCAGGCCGGGAACAAGGCGAGCGGCACGATGCTGCCCGAGAGGATGTTGGAGAAGGGCGCGATCAGCAGGTTGGCGCCGCGATCGGTCATGCTGGCCACCGCGACCACGTTGATCAAGAGCACGATCGAGGCGGACAGCAGGGCGACCCCGATCATCGAGAGGCGAACAGGATCGCCGCTTCGAGCCCGGCGGCGGCTTCAGGCTCCAGGCGCCGAGGCCAAGCAGGGGCATCAGCCCGGCGGCGACGATGAACATCAGCACCGCGCGCGGCAGCGACCCGGGCAGCGCTCCAGGCCACGGCGCGCGCGTACCACCAGCCATAGGTGTCGACGGGCCGCAGGCGGTCGTAGGCGACCGCGCCGGTGCGCACCATCTCGGCGACATCCGGGTCGGCGTTCCAGGGCAGGAAGATCAGGAAGGCCTGGCCGAGCCAGGTGTAGGTGATGGCGTGCTGCCAGGCTCATCGGCTGTGCGCGGTGGGCGCCGTAGAAGAAGGCGGCAAGACCATGATCTTGATCGCCCCCCACCAGCACTGGGTGGCGAAACCGGCGAGCGCGGCGGCGCGGTACTGCAGCACCAGCTGGAACCGGCGCGCGAAGGCGGCGAGGTAGGGGGCGAGCGGCGGCCATCTCACGCCTCCCCCGCGCCGTGGCGATCGTAGAAGCGGGCGATCACCTCCTCGATCGCCGGCTGCTCGACGTGGATGTCGTCGACCGCGTGCGCGGCGGCGATGCGGGCGATCAGCGCCGGCGCGGCTGGTCTTGGCCGGATCGAACGCCAGCTCCAGCGAGCGGCCGTCGCGGGCGCGCACCTCGACGCCGGCGAGCACGAGCTCGGGCGCATCTTCGGCGAACTCGATGTAGACACCGCCGCTCGGCCAGCGCCCCGGCGCGCAGCTGTTCGAACGGGCCGTCGGCCAGGATGCGGCCGTTGCCGATGACGATCACCCGCTCGGCCAGGGCCTCGATGTCGTGCATGTCGTGGGTGGTCAGGATGCACGGTGACGCCGCGCTCGCGGTTCAGCCGCCGGACCAACTCGCGCACGGCCAGCTTGGCCGGCGCGTCGAGGCCGATGGTCGGCTCGTCGAGGAAGAGGATGGTCGGCTCGTGCAGCAGGGCCGCGGCGATCTCGCAGCGCATCCGCTGGCCGAGCGAGAGCTGCCGCACCGGCTGGTCGAGCAGGCGCTCCAGCCTCAGCAGGCCGACGAGCTCGTCGCGGGTCGCGCGGTAGCGGGCCGGGCTCGACCCGATAGATGGCGCGCGAGCAGGTCGAAGCCCTCGATCACCGGCAGATCCCACCAGAGCTGCGTGCGCTGGCCGAACACCACGCCGATGCGCGCCACGTGGCGGATGCGATCCTCGCTAGGGGACGAGGCCGTCGACCTCGCACCTCGCCCGACGTCGGCCTGAGGATGCCGGAGAGGATCTTGATGGTGGTCGACTTGCCCGCCCCGTTCGGGCCGATCAAGCCCACCAGCTCGCCGGCCTCGAGCGAGAAGCTGACCCGGTCGAGCGCCTCGACGGTGCGCATGCGGCGATGGAACAGACCCTTGAGCGCGCCCAACGGCGCCGGCGTCGCGCTCGGCGATGCGATAGGTCTTGGTCAGCTCGCGAACGAGGATCTGCGGCACGGGCGCGGGCTCCGCGGGCTGGGCAAGGGGCGAGCAGGGGGGCGCGGACCCTATCGTCGCCATATTTGCAGGGCAACAGCGGACGCAGGCCAGCGGGCGGGAACGTTTTCCGGCGTGGCCAAGTTGCAACCCACAGCGATTGCCGCCACGTAGGGAGCCATGCCGCCTCCGACCCCCCTTCCCACGCGGGCCGTCCGCATGCTCGCTTTCGTCCTCGCCCTGACGGCGCTGGCGTTCCAGGCCGCAGCCGCCCCGGCCTGGTGGCACGTGACGTCGGGCCATTCTGAGGTCTGGATAATCGGCGCGCCGCACGAGGCGCCGAAGGGATTCAGCTGGGACACGCACAGCGTCGAGCAACGCCTGCAGGGCGCAAGCGCGCTGATCATCGAGCCGCAGGCCAAGGGTTCGCTGCAGATGTTCGGCGACATGTTCGGCGCCTATCGGGCCCTGCATTCCGACACGCCGCTCGAGCAGACCTTGCCGCCGCCGCTGCGGCAGCGGTTCCAGGCGGCCCGCGCCGCCGTCGGCCAGGGACCGGGCAAGTACGCCGGATGGAAGCCCACGGCCGCCGGCGTTCTCTTGACCAACGACTTCCTCCACGCCCAGAGCCTGGAGACGGGTGCAGCCGCCCAGACCATCCGCGGCCTGGCGCGGCGCGCCGGCGTGCACGAGGTCGCGGCCGGCTCCTACGAGGGCGTTCCCGTGATCACGGCGGCCGAACAGCTCAACACGACTGGACAGGAGCTGTGCCTTTCGGCCTCTCTGCATGCGATCGAGCAGGGCGCGGCCAAGGTCAGGCAGGCGGCGCAGGATTGGGCCCGCGGCATCGTGCATCCCAATCCGACCGATCCGGCCGATCAGGCGTGCCTGAACGCCATGCCGCAGCTGAAAACCCTCAACGACCGCCTGGTCGGCGAGGAGGCGCAGGCCGTGGCCGACGCGCTGCGCCGCCCAGGCAAGACTGTCGCGGTGTTCGACCTGGGCGCCACCACGATGCCGGCGGGGTCCTCGACCGCCTGCGCGCGCGCGGCCTTAGCGTCTCAGCCCCGGCGCCTTAGGCTGAAAACCTAACCAGCTAGGGAGCCATCAAGTCTTTGATATTGCTAAAGCTCAATTGAGTCTCGACCCTATGGGGCCTCGTCATCGCTCGCAAGTCGGCGGGTCTCGCTCGCAATCCCTTCTCCCCTCTCGCGGGAGAAGGGCGCCCACCCTACCCCAAACCGTCGCTCGGTTGCCTGCCTACAGGCCCGGGAGCTTCACGTAGGAGCGGCCCTGCGGCTGGCGGGCGATCACGATCACCTTGCCGCCGGTGAGCTTCTGGATGCGCGCCGCCTCGATGGCCGGATCGATCGGCGTCGGCGTCTCGGCGCCAGACGCCGCGGCGGTCATCACCGCCGGCTGCACGGCCGGCTTGCCGCGCCGCCAGAACATCACCCAGTTGGCGAAGCCCTTGTCCTTGTGCGCGATCGGCACCGAACTCGTCGTCGACGACGTAGCGGATCGAGCGGGTCGGCCTTGTCGGCGCCGGCCTTGGATGCCAGCAGCTTCTCGCCTTCGGAGCGATCCTCGGCCGCGCGCTGGCCCATCAGCGCCACGCGCGCCGCGCTCTCCGGCTGCAGTTCCTGCGGCCGGGGCTCGCCCGGCGCCGGCGGACGCAGGGAGTAGTCGGGCGGCACGACGAGCGGCGCCATGGACACCACCCGGAATTCGTCGGGCACGACCTTGGTCATGCCGAGCGCCTGCTTGGTGCTCTGGCACCCGACCAGCGCGGTGCTGGCGACCAGCAGCCGCCGCAACGGCCACACGACTGAAACTCATCGGTCCTTATGCTCCCTCGACGAGCGCCCCTTGCGGCCTCGATAGCGCATTCCCCCGGCACGACGCCAACCGGTCACGCGGTCGCGGGGCGGCGCTCGCCGACCAGGCTGTCGAGAACGAGCAGCGCCGACGCCGACGCTGATCGCGGTGTCGGCCACGTTGAACACCCAGGGAAAGTGCAGCGCGCCGAAGTCGAGGTAGTCGAACACCCGGCCCCAGCGGACGCGGTCGATGACGTTGTTGCCGATCGCGCCGCCGATGATCAGGCCGATCGCCGCGGCGGTGAGCAGCCGCTCGGCGCGCCGCACCCAGAGCGCCAGAGCGCGATCACGACGCAGACGGCGAAACCGACCAGCAGCCAGCGTCCAAGGTCGCCGTGGGCGCGCAGCAGCCCGAAAGCGACGCCGGGGTTCCAGACGCTGGTCAGCCTGAAGACCGGCAGCACCTGGATCGGCCCGCGATCGATCAGGTCGAAGGCGCCGAGCAGCCAGGCCTTGACCGACTGGTCGACGATGACCACGGCCGCGGCCGAGGCCGAAGGCGACCCAGCCGTTGCGGTTCACCTGCGGCTCGGCGCGCCTATCGGCCATGGGCCGCGTCCCACCAGGCGACGGCGTCGGCGTCGCGCAGGAAAGGTCCGGATAGCGCGGATCGGCGCCGACCTCGGGCAGGATGCGCCAGGAGCGGGCGCACTTGCGGCCCTCGGCCTGCAGCGGCTCGACGGCGACGCCGGCGACCTCGGCAGGCGGAAGGCGTCCGCCGGACCCTCGCCGGCGACCAGCGCTGCGCCTGGCTGGTGCGGAACACCTCGGCCGCGTCGAGGCCATCGAACGCCGCCAGCAGGTCGGGATCGGCGATGCAGACCACGCGGCGCGGCCTCCAGCGCCGCGCCGATGCGCTTCTCGCGCCGCTCGATCTCCAGCGCGCCGGTGACCACGCGGGTCACCGCGCTCGACCTTGCGCCCAGCGCTCGGCCTCGGCCTCGTTGCGCCAGTCGCGCCGGCGTCTCGCGGGAACACGCCGCAGCGCGTTGGCGCCGGCGTCCGGGAAGCGCGTCGCCCAGGCCTCCTCCATGGTGAAGGCGAGGATCGGGCGCCAGCCAGGCGGTCAGCCGCTCGAACACCAGGTCCATCACCGTGCGGCAGGCGCGGCGGCGCAGGCGAATCCGGCCGGTCGCAATAGAGGACGTCGCGGCGGATGTCGAAGAACAGCGCCGAGAGGTCGTTGGAGCAGAAGTCGCGCCAGCGGCCGCGCACCGGCGTCCGAGAAGCGGTAGCGCCTCGTAGGCAGCCGCGCACCTGGCCGTCGAGCTCCCACAGCCGGTGCAGGATGAAGCGCTCCAGCGGCGGCATGTCGGCGAGCGTCGACGCGCTCGGCCGTCGTCGAAGCCGGCCAGCGCGCCCAGCAGGTAGCGCAGCGTGTTGCGCAGCTTGCGGTAGGCGTCGATGGTGGTCTGCAGGATCGTGCGGCCGATCCGCTGGTCCTCGGAGTAGTCGACCAGCGCCGCCCACAGGCGCAGGATCTCGGCCCCGCTCTGGCTGGATGACGTCCTGCGGCTCGACGCTGTTGCCGAGCGACTTGGACATCTTCTCCCCCTTCTCGTCGAGGGTGAAGCCGTGGGTCATGACCGCGTCGTAGGGCGCGCGGCCGCGGGTGCCGCAGGCTCTCCAGCAGCGAGCGACTGGAACCAGCCGCGGTGCTGGTCGGAGCCCTCCGAGATAGAGGTCGGCCGGCCAGTGGGTGTGCGGCGCGGTCCTCGAGCACGAAGGCGTGGGTCGAGCCGGAATCGAACCAGACGTCGAGGATGTCCTCGACCTTCTCGTAGCGCTCGGGGTCGTGGTTGCCGAGGAAGTCGCGCGGCCGGCCGGGTGAACCAGGCGTCGGCGCCCTCGGCGGCGATCAGGTCGACGATGCGCTCGTTGACCTGGTCGTCGATGCAGCGGCTGGCCGGTCTGCCTTGTCGACGAACATGGCCAGCGGCGAGCCCCAGGCGCGCTGGCGGCTGATCAGCCAGTCGGGCCGGGTCTCGACCATGGCGCGGATGCGGTTGCGGCCGGCCTCCGGGATAGAAGGCGGTGGCGTCGATGGCCGCCAGCGCCGTCTCGCGCAGGGTGCGTGCCGCCGTGCGACTGCGTCGTCCAGCGGCTCGTCGATGCGGATGAACCACTGCGGCGTGTTGCGGAAGATCACCGGCGCCTTGGAGCGCCAGGAGTGCGGATAGCTGTGCTCCAGCCGGCCGCGCGCCAGCAGCGCGCCGGCCTCGATCAGCTTGTCGATCACCGCGTCGTTGGCCGGGCCGAACTTGCCGGCCTTCTTGCCCTCGGTCTCCAGCACCTTGAGGCCGCCGAACAGCGGCACGTGCGGGTAGTAGGCGCCGTCCTCGTCGACGGTCTCGGGGATCTCGCGATGGCCGTGGGCGAGCCAGACCGGCGTAGTCGTCGGCGCCGTGGCCGGGCGCGGTGTGGACGAAGCCCGTGCCGGCGTCGTCGGTGACGTGGTCGCCGGCCAGCAGCGGCACGGCGAAGCCGTAGCCGTCGTCGAGCGCCGCCAGCGGATGGGCGCAGACCATGCCCTGCGGGGTCGACCGGCGTCGAGCCGCGTCCAGCTTGGCGACCTTGGCCGCCGCGAACACCTCCTCGGCCAGCGGCTCGGCCAGCGATCAGCCGCTCGCCCGACCCTGGCCCAGGGCTCGAACGGCAGGCCCTCTTCGAGCGCCTCGACCCGATAGACGGCGTAGGCGATGTCGCGGATTGTAGGCGATGGCGCGGTTGGCCGGCATGGTCCAGGGCGTGGTGGTCCAGATCACCACCGAGGCGCCGCGCGGCGGCGTCCGGGCCCTCGACGACCGGGAACTTCACCCAGACGGTGGGGCGAGACGTGGTCGTGGTACTCGACCTCGGCGTCGGCCAGCGCGGTGCGCTCGACCGGGCTCCACATCACCGGCTTGGAGCCGCGATAGAGCTGGTCGGTGGCGACGAACTTGTGGAACTCGGCGACGATCGCCGCCTCGCTGGCGAAGTCCATGGTCGCGTAGCGGCGGTCCCAGTCGCCGAGCACGCCCAGGCGCTGGAACTCGCGTGCATCTGCTCGTCGATCCAGTGGGCGGCGTAGTCGCGGCAGCGGGCGCGGAACTCGGCCTTGGAGACCTCGTCCTTGCGCCGGCCCTTCGGCGCGGAACTCCTCCTCGATCTTCCACTCGATCGGCAGGCCGTGGCAGTCCCAGCCCGGCACGTAGTCGACGTCGTAGCCGAGCGCGAAGCGCGAGCGGACGACGAAGTCCTTCAGGATCTTGTTGCAGCGCATGGCCGATGTGGATCGCGCCGTTGGCGTAGGGCGGGCCGTCGTGCAGCACGTAGAGCGGCGCGCCGGCGGCCTGCCGGGCTCGCGCGCAGGCTGTCGTAGAGATCGAGCTCGCCCAGCGCTCCAGGATGCTCCGGCTCGAGCTTCGGCAGGCCCGCGCGCATGGGAAATGGCGTCTCGGGCAGGAAGACGGTCTCGCGGTAGTCGCGGCCGCTAGCGGTGGGTTTGTCGCCGGCGTCGGCGGCGGAATCGGGGGCCATGATCGGCTCCAGCATGGGTTCGAAGGCAAGGGCGGACAACCCGGCGCGAGGACCGCCGTCGCCGGCGGCGTCACGCCGGGCGGTTAATTCGACGCGCTGGACGAACCCTGCTCATGGCGCGGGCTGTCTACCAGAGCTGGCCGCGCGGCGCGAGCATCTTGGCGCGCTCGCCCCTCAGCCCTTGGCGATCGTCATCGCCCGCACCTGCACATAGTCGTTGATCCCGTAGATCGAGCCCTCGCTGCCGTAGCCTGACTGCTTCACCCCGCCGAACGGGTTGGCCGCATTCGAGACGAGGCCGGCGTTGACGCCGATGACGCCGGCCTCGAGCGCGCGGCCGACCCGCATGGCGCGGTCGAGGTCCCTGGTGAACAGGAAGGCGGCCAGGCCAAACTCGCTGGCGTTGGCGCGCGCGACGACATCGTCCTCGTCGTCGAAGGCGAACACCGGCGCCAGCGGTCCGAACGTCTCCTCCTCGCGGAACAAGGCGTCATCGCCGCCTTCCATCACCGTCGGCTGGAAGAAGCGGCCGCCGAGGTTGTGCCTGTGCCCGCCGGTCAGCACCCGGCCGCCGGCGGCTTCGGTGCGGGCGATGTGGTCCTCGACCTTCCTTAGGCCCGCCTCGTTGATCAGCGGGCCGATCTGCGCGCCCGCCTCGAACGGCTTGGCGACCTTTAGGGCCTGCACGGCGGCGACGAGGCCCTCGAGGTAAGCGTCTTTGACGCGGCGATGCACGTAGATGCGGTTCGGGCAGACGCAGGTCTGGCCGCCGGCGCGGTACTTGCCGCGCACCGTGCCCTCGACGGCGCCAGCGATGTCGGCGTCGTCGAACACGATGAGCGGCGCCGCCCCGCCGAGCTCCATCGAGAGCCGCTTCAGGCTCGGCGCGCACTGGGCGGCGAGCTTGCGCCCGACCTCGGTCGAGCCAGTGAAGGAGAGCTTCCTGATCTTGTCCGAGCCGGTGAGCGCAGGCCCCACGACCGCCTGCTCGCCGGTGACGACGTTGAAAACGCCGGCCGGCAGGCCCGCCTCCAGCGCCAGAGCCGCCAGCGCCAGCGTCGTGAAGGGGGTGGCAGACGCCGGCTTGGCGACCAGCGTGCAGCCGGCGGCGAACGCCGCGCCGGCCTTGCGGGTCAGCATGGCGGCGGGGAAGTTCCAGGGTGTGATCGCCGCCACCGCGCCGACCGGCTCGCGGAAGCTGAGCACGGTATCGCCGGTCGAGGTCTCGATCACCGCGCCGGTGATGCGCTCCGCCTCGCCGGCGAACCACTTGATGAAGGCGTTGGCGTAGCGCGCCTCGCCGAGCCCCTCGGTGAAGGGCTTTCCGTTCTCGAGCGAGATGAGCGCCCCGATGGCCTCGGCGTTCTCGTCGATCAGCCCCGCCCAGCGGTGGAGGAACTCGGCCCGCCGGATCGGTGTCCATGTCCGGTAGTCCGCGAAGGCGCGGGCCGCCCCGTCGATCGCTTGGCCAACCTGGGCGCTCGTGAGCTTCGGGACCGACCCGAGGATGGTTTCCTCGGCCGGATCGTCGACCGCGATCTCGCCCTCGCCTTTGACCCAGACGCCGTCGACCAGCGCCGCCTGGCAGATCAGCGCCCGGCCCTTGGCCTTCAGATCGTCCGCCTCGGTCGCAACCGATGCATCCATGGCCACCTCCTTGCCGGATCGCCCGGCAGATTGCGCTTGCCGCCACGGCGCCCGGTCAGCTTCTATTCGCGCACGCCAGAGGGACAAGAGCACGCGAGGGAGAAACGCGCATGCCCAGCATTAGCGCCGTCGACGAAAAGACCGGCCGCAAGTTCTACCTGGACGACCCGGACGACCTGCGGCCGGGCGAGAAGCTGACCTTCCTCCTGAACCTACACGGCGGCGGCTCTGTCGGCGCCTGGCAGCGGGCCTACTTTCCCGCCGTCGACTTCAAGGACAAATACCGCCTGGTCGTGGCCACGCCCTCGGCCGCCACCAAGGAGCCGATGCGTCGCTGGGTCGCCGAAGCGGATGATGAGCACCTGCGCAACATCGTCGAGGCGGTCTTCGCCAAGTACGGGCGCGAAAACATCGCGTCGTTCTGGCTGGTCGGCCACAGTCAGGGCGGCATGACGTCGAACCGCCTGCTCGGGCAGGAGTTCTTCGCCGAGCGCGTCGACGGTTGGCTCAGCCTCTCGGGCGGCCGGATCGGGCCGATCGCTCTGCCCGATAGCTTCTTTCCCGGCGAGCGGCCGCGCATGCCAGCGCCCGCTCCCGGCCAGCCCGGGCCCGGCCGCGCGGTCGCGCCCGACTGCGACCTCTCGTTCATCTTCACGACCGGCGAGCACGAGATGATGGGCCTCCCCGACACCTCGCCCTGGGCCGAGAAATACGGCGCGGGACCGCGCAAGCGGGGGCCGGACATCGTCGATACCGAGCCGGGGCAGGTCTACGACACCGGGCGCGAAGGGAACTCGACGCCGGGTTGGGGCCTGAAGGCGAGGCCGGGGACAGCCGAGGTCTACGTCTACCCGAACGCCAAGGGCGGTCGGCTGATCGCCGACGTCGTGCGCAAGGACAAAGGCCACACCGAGGGCCTGGAACCCAAGGTCACCGAGGCCCTGATCCAGATGATGGTCGCGGCGCCGGGAGGCAAAGCGAGAGCGGCGGCGGCCGCGGTCGCCTGAGGCGAAAGCGCTTGTCGGCGGCGAACGGCCGCCGCATCAATCGCCGCAACGAGACCGAATGGACGGGAGAAGGACGACGATGGGAAGCATCAGCGCGTTGGACGAGAAGACCGGCCGCAAATTCTACCTGGACGACCCGGATGACCTGAAGGCCGGCGAGAAGGTCACCTTCCTCCTGAACCTGCACGGCGGCGGCTCGGTCGGCGCCTGGCAGAAGGCCTATTTCCCGGCCGTCGACTACAGAGAACAAGTACCGGCTGGTGGTGGCGACGCCTTCGGCGGCGACCAAGGAGCCGGCGCGGCGCTGGGTCGGCGAGGCCGACGACGAGCACCTGCACAACATCGTCGACTACGTCTTCGACAGGTACGGCCTGGAGAACATCGCGCGCCTTCTGGCTGGTCGGCCATAGCCAGGGCGGCATGACCTCGAGCCGCCTGCTGCGCGAGGACCCCTTCTTCCAGGACCGCGTCGACGGCTGGCTCAGCCTTTCCGGCGGCCGCATCGGGCCGGCCGAGCGCGCCGAAGGCGGCGGCCGCCCGCCCCGGCCGGGAGAGCAGCCCAACCCGATGATCCGCCCGGCGCCGCCCGAGCCCCCGCCCTGCGACATGTCCTTCATCTTCGCGGTCGGCGAGCACGAAATCAAAAGCCTGCCCGAGACCTCGCCCTGGGCGGAGAAATATGGCGCAGGCCCGCGCCAGCGGCGGGCCGACGTCATCGATGTCGAGCCCGGCCAGACCCACGACAGCACGAGCCAGGAGAACCCGACCAAGCAATGGGGGCGGCTGCCACGGCCAGGCGCAGCGCAGGTCTACGTCTATCCGAACGCCCGCGACGGCCGCGTGATCGCCGACGTGGTGCGGCTGGACAAGGGCCACACCGAGGGGCTGGAGCCGAGGGTGACCGAGGAGCTGATCAAGCTGATCGTCTCCGCCTCGGGCGGCAAGGCGCGCAGGGCGGCCGCAGCGACGGCCCAGGCCTGAACGCCCATGCGCGCCCTGGTCCTCGATGGCGACGCGGGAATCGACCACCTGGCATTGGTCGAGCGACCGGTTGTCGAGCCTGGCCCCGGTCAGGTCCGGGTGGCCATGAAGGCCGCCTCGCTGAACTTCCGCGACCTCGCCACGATCCAGAACCCGGGGATCAAGGCGCGGCTGCCGCTGGTGCCGCTGTCGGACGGCTGCGGCGTGGTGGAGGCGGTCGGCGAGGGTGTGACCCGGGTCGCGGTCGGCGATCGGGTCGCGCCGCTGTTCTTCCAGGGCTGGCTGGGCGGCGCGCCCACGCGGCCCGCCCTCGCCACCGCGCTCGGCGGCGCCCTGGATGGCGTCGCGCAAGAGCGCATCACGCTGAGCGCAGACGGGGTGTCCAGGGCGCCGGATAGCCTGAGCGACGAGGAGGCGGCCTGCCTGCCGTGCGCGGGGCTGACCGCCTGGCGGGCGCTGATGGTCGAGGGTCGCGTCAAGCCCGGCGATGTCGTGCTGGTGCAGGGCACCGGCGGCGTCTCGATCTTCGCGCTGCAGTTCGCCAAGGCGGCGGGCGCCGTCGTGATCGCCACCTCGTCGTCGGATGCCAAGCTCGAGCGGGCGAAGGCGCTGGGCGCCGATCACGGGATCAACTACCGCACGACGCCCGACTGGGCGCGCGAGGCGCGGACGTTGACCGGCGGGCTGGGCGTCGACCATGTGATCGAGGTCGGCGGCGCTGAGACCTTCGCCCAGTCGATCCAGGCGGTCCGTCTGGGCGGCCACATCCATGTCATCGGCGTGCTCTCCGGCTTTACGAAGGACGTGAACGTCGCCGCCATCTTCGGGGCCAACGCGCATGTGACCGGCATCACCGTCGGCAGCCGCGAGCACTTCGAGGCGATGGTCCGCGCGATCGAAGCGAACGGCATCCACCCGGTGATCGACAAGCGCTACCCGCTCGCCGACGCGCAAGCCGCCTTTGGCGCGATGAAAGCCGGCGAACACTTCGGCAAGATCGTGCTGGAGATCTGACGACCGCAGCTAGCGATCATAACCGGCGTCCGCTTACGGCCGGGCGCCGATGCCTGGTTTCGACGGGTAGCGGACAGCGCCCCTGAAGGGGGATCCACCCCGCGGTCAAGCGGTGTTCCCGTCACGTCGGCATGGCGCGAAAGCGGGCGCCGGGCGCCATGAGAATGGCCCAAGCGTGCGCTCCACGCTCTTACGGCCGCCTCTCGAGGTGTGCGCGGGTCCCAGATAGGCCTGCGGCGGCTAGGCTGGAATCGATGGATTCCAGCTTAGCGAGGTATCGATCATGACTGGGGCTTTGCTCGAGGAAGCGCGGGACGACCTCCTCAGTCGCGGCTTCTCTCGACGCCAGCTCGGCCGCATCGCGGCGGTGTTCGGCGTCGGGGCAGCCGTGGCCGCAAGCGTGGGCCGCCCCGCCTGGGCCTCGGCCGGCGTTCCGGACCCAGCTCCGGACGCCAAGGTCAGGATCGGCGCTAACGAGTGCTGGACCGGGCCGATGGCCCCGGGCGTGGCGGCCGCGGCTGCGATTATCCCGTTCGGGAATCGTTACGCCCCCCACGACGAGCGCGGCGACTTCATCCGGGCGGTCGTGAAGGTTGAGAACGTGCCGTTCGATCACGTCGCGCCGTGGCCCGGCTCCAGCGATCCGCTTTCGCGAGCCGTCGTCACCTTCTGCTCGCCCACACGTGGCCTCGTCACGGCCGACCCCACCTTTGAGCTCGCTGGCCGCACGGCGAAATGGCTGGGGGCGCCGGTGAAGCAGGTCCCCTTGACCCCCGACCTGACCCACGACGTCCGCGCCATGGTTGCCGCCGACCCCAACGCCGGCCTCTACTACGTCTGCACGCCGAACAATCCGACAGGCACGATCACGTCGCTGGCCGACATCGAATGGCTCGTCGCTAACAAGCCCGCCGGATCGATGGTGATGGTGGACGAGGCGTACACCCACTTCGCCGGTGTGCCCTTGGCCTCCTACATGGCGGCGGCGGACAAGGACGTCATCGTCGTGCGCACCTTCTCGAAGATCTTCGGCATGGCCGGGATGAGGATGGGCTACGTCATGGCCCGGCCCGACATCATCGCGAAGATGATGCGCTACGACGGCGGGATGCAGTCGGGAGCGCTGCCGCTGCCATCGCTCGCCTGCGCCACGGCCAGCCTGACGGCGGAGGACCATATCCTCGCCCGGCGGCGGGAGATGCAGGAGGCGCGGGCGATGACGCTCGAGCACCTGAAGAAGCGTGGCCTGAAGGTCCTGCCGACGGACGCCAACATGTTCATGGTCGACTGGAAGACGCGGCCTGCCAGCGACATGCACGCGGCCTTCCACGCGCAGAGCGTCGAGATCGGCCGATCCTGGCCGATCTGGCCGACCGTCTCGCGCGTCACGGTCGGCTCCATGGAAGACATGACCGCCTTCTGCGCGGCGCTCGACGCCGTCTGGACTTGAGGCCGCCGGCCGGCGGCCGGGCCAGGGGGTCTGAATGCCGATCATGATCACGCCTGGGCTGTGTGCTGCGCTGGTCGCCATACTGGCTGCATCTGCGCTGATGAGCGGACTGTCCGGCTTCGGCTTCTCCGCCATCGGGGCGCTCTGCCTGTGGCTCCTGCCGCCCACGCTCGGCGTGCCGTTGCTCATGTCGCTGTCGACCGCCAACCAGCTGATGTCGATCGGCCAGCTCAAGGCCGACATGAAGCCCGCCCGCGATTGGTGGCCCCACGGCCCGGCCGCATATCTGCTCGGAGGCCTGGTTGGCGTGCCGATTGGGCTCGCCATTCTGCACTCGTTGCCCACCACGATCCTAATGCTGGTCATCGGCGGGTTTCTGGTCGCCTACGCCGCCTACTCGATGTTGCGTTCGGAGAGCCTGCACGTGTCGCTCAAGGGCGGCTGGCTCTCGTCATCGCTGGTCGGCATGGCGGGAGGCGTCATCGGTGGCTTCACCGCTTTCCCGGGCGCGCCGGTGGTGGTGTGGAGCGGCCTGCGTCGCCTACCCAAGGCGGAGTCACGCGCTATCGTGCAGCCGTACATCCTCGGCCTGCAGGTGGTCTCACTAGCTCTGCTGGCGGTCGAACGCCCGGAGACGTTCGGGCCTTCGTTCTGGGTCCTGCTCGCAGTGACGCTGCCGGTGGTGCTGCCCTGCACTGTCCTGGGCGTGAGACTGTACCGGTCGCTGTCCGACCTCAACTTTCGCCGAGTCACATTCATGCTGCTCGGGACCTCCGGCTTCGGCCTCCTCATCAAAGCCGTCCTGTCGCCGTAGGGCTCGCAGGGCGGAAATGGTTCGACCTCGCCGCCCGCGCAGCCGAGGCCCGAGCTAACGACATAGAGCGGACTCTCGCCCGGGGGTTTTGGCGCGCAATCGCCCTGTCGGCTGGCCCGGCGTCGCGCCAGCCCGGCTCCTCTCGGTAAAGCGCGGCCGCGGCGGGCGAGCTCGCAGGTAACCTCGTTGCAAGGCGCAAGCCTCACACTCTCTCCGAAACATCGGGAAGAGCGACATAGTGAAGGGCATTCTCGACGAGGGCCTCGACGAACTCGCGTATAGCGCGCACGCGGGCTTTCTGCCGCGGTTTTTGGTGACCGTCGGGTGCGCGGCGCTGTTCGCCTTCATGTTGCCGTGGCGGATCTGTCTAGCGTGGGCGGCGGTGAGCACCTCGCTCGAGATCATCGCCTGGTTCGCCACGCGCAAGCAGTTCCTCAAGCAGCTAGTTGGCTGGCGCACGCGGCTTTGGCATGTGAGTGGCCTGGCGGCGTCCAGCGTCGCCTGGGTGGTCGCCGGGGCGATGTTGTGGGCTTCCGGGTCGGCCGAGGGCGCGGTGTGCGCCGTTCTCCTATGGCTCTCAGTGATCTTCTTCGCCCAGACGAATGCCTATCAGTCGCCGGCGGGCTTCATCGCCGGAGGGGCCATGCCCGGCGCGCTCGTTCTCGCCTTTGTCCTGCTTGGCCCCAATCCATTACACTTGCATCTCCTACCGGTGACGCTCCTGATTCTCGTCGCTTTCGTCTTTGCCGGCGACGGCGTGGCGAGGATGCTCGCCGCCAGGCGACGATTGAATGAGACCCAAGCCAAAATGCGCGAGAGCGAGGCGCTCTACCGCATCCTGGCCGACAACGTCAAAGACGTGATTGCGCTCGCCCGCCTAGACGGCGAGCGCGTGTATATCTCGCCCTCCGTCGAGCAGGCGCTCGGCTATTCCCCCGAAGCGCTCAACCGGGGCCCGGCTTATGCCCACATCTACCCGGAGGACCGGGAAGAGTTGCAGAGCCAAATCGCGAACCTTGTCCGGCGCGGCGGCGAGATGACACTTGAGTACCGCGTCGTGCGCGCCGACGGCGACGTATTCTGGGTCGAGACGAGCTTCAGCCTCATCAACGCGAGCGACGACAAAGCCGCGCCGCAAATCGTCAGCGTGTCGCGAAACATCCAACGGCGGAAGGACCTCGAGGCCCAGCTAATCGAGGCGCGCGAAGCCGCCGAGGCGGCCGCGGCGGCCAAGTCTGACTTTCTCGCCAACATGACCCACGAGCTGCGCACGCCGCTCAATGCAATCATCGGCTTTGCCAACATCCTCAAGGACTCGCCAAAGCTCCGCGGCGACGACCTGAAGCATGCCAGGTTGGTCAGCGAAGCCAGCGCTATGCTCCTCGATCTCGTAAACCAGGTGCTTGAGTTCTCCCGACTGGAGGCTGGGGCCGTCGAGCTCAATCTCGAGCCATTCGACCCGGTCGCCGAAGCGCAATCGGTGGTCGATCTTCTTCAGGAGCAAGCGCGCGCGAAAGGCGTGGGGCTTACCCTCCAGATCGACGGCGAAGGGCTGGTGAGCGGCGACGGCAGCCGGCTCCGCCAGGTCCTGCTCAATCTCGTGTCGAACGCCATCAAGTTCACGGGTTCCGGCGAGGTGAGAGTCGTGCTCTCGCAGTGGCCCATCGCAGCGGGCGCCGCTCGCCTTCGTTTCGATGTGATAGACAGCGGCGTCGGCCTGTCGGATGACCAGCTCGCCCGAGTCTTCGAGCGTTTCACCCAAGCCGACGCGACTGTCGCGCGGCGGTATGGCGGCACGGGTTTGGGCCTCGCCATATGCAAGCGCATCATCGAGTTGATGGGCGGTTGGATCGGCGTCACCAGCGTCGAAGGCAAGGGGTCGAGGTTCTGGTTCGAGGTCGAGCTTCCGATCGCCGCCGTCCTGCCTGCAAGCGAAGGCTCGCTGGCCGCCCGCGGCCCGGAGAGGCCGGTCCGGCTGCTGCTGGCCGATGACGTGCCGATGAACCGGGAACTCGTGCGGACCTTGCTGGCTCCGTTCGACGTTCAACTCGACACTGCTGAGAATGGAGCTGAAGCCGTCGAGGCGTTCCGCACAGCCGGGTACGACTTGGTCTTGATGGACGTGCAGATGCCGATCATGGACGGGCTAACTGCGGCTCGGCAAATCCGCGCCCTGCCCCAGGCGAGCGCCAAGACGACCCCGATTGTCGCCATGACGGCGAATGTACTGCCTGACCAGATCAGAAAGTGCATCGACGCTGGCATGGACGACCATCTAGGCAAGCCGCTGAACCCCGCGAGGTTGCTTGAGATCATAACTCTTTGGGCCTCACGCACCCACGGAGCCCCTGTGTCCGACGCCGAGGGGGGAATAACAGCCGCGCACGGCTGGGGCGCTCAGTAGGCCTGCCCTCGCAGAGGCCCGGGCCGAGCGAGCGATCCTCGGTCCCTCAATGCGGACTTTCGCGAGGCCTTCAGCGTCGGCCGTCCTGAGCCAGAAAAGCTTGGATCTCGCCGGTCAGTCGCTCGAAGGCCGGCTCGTCGGGGAGAACGATGTGGTTGTTGCTTGCCAGGCCGACGAATCTTGCTCCGGCAATGCCAGCTGCGATCTCCTGACCGAGCCTGGCCGGGATGAACCGATCATCGCGGCTGTGCAGCACCAGCGTCGGCGTATTTATCTCGGCAAGGCGATCGCGGACATCCATCTGGCCGAAGGTCTCGAGCAGCCTGACGGCGTTCTCCGGCGAGGTTGTGGCCCGCTGCATCGTATCGAACGCGGCCGATTGCAGCGCGTTCGCGCCAGGCAGGAGGAGGCCTTCGAACATCCGCCGGAAGACCGGCGACTCCGAGTCCCATCCCCGGGTCATGAGGACCTGCATCGCTTCCACGCTTGCGATGAATGCCTGTGACGAGGCGTGCCGCCAGCCTCGTGCGAAGGCGTTCAGAAGAATCAAGTGGGTCACTCGTTCGGGATGGCGGGCCGCATACTCGATGGCGACACAGCCGCCCTGCGAGATGGCGAAGATCGGAAATCGCTCCAGGCCGGCGGCGTCGACCACGGCTTCCATGTCATCGACGAAGCCGTCCAACGAAAGCAGCTCGACGTTCCAGTCTGACAGGCCGTTCCCGCGTTCGTCGTAGCGGATCAAGGTGTGGTCGGCGGACATGCGTCGGAACAGCTCGGTCCACACCGGGCCGTCCCAGTCGTACTCCAAGTGGTTCAGCCAGTTTGCTGTCTTCAGCAAAGGAGGGCCGTGTCCCACCTGTGAGTAGGCGATGCGCACGCCGTCGGCCGCCTTGCAAAACCGCACTTCTTGCTCGATCGGCTTGGCCAACGTCGCTGCCTCGCGTCGGCCGACGAGATCAATGACGCTGTCGGCAACCTTGCGCCACCCCGGGTGACTGCGCTGGCCAGACCAGTGTGACAGGTCTGCACACTGGATCTGATTGAACGGCAACGGCGGGGTTGCGCCGTCGACCCTGAGCTGCACGAGCGTCCCGGCCTCCCGCGCTACGTTGGCCTCTGCCCGGACCCACTGGGACCTCACGGCCTCGGCCGACCAGATGACCACGACCGCCTCTGCCTCGCGAAGCCGCTCCTCGATGACCTCCGTGTAATCACGGTGGGGCGGAAGCTCGTCATCGCGCCAGACTTCGTAACCGAGAGCGCGCAGCGCCGCGGCGATCTGTTGCGCCTCGTTCGCCGTCGAGCGGGCGTAGGAGATGAAGACGTGTGACATCGGGAGCAACCCCACTCACCGTCGCGGCCGTAACCCGTGTGTCGCGGTCGCGGAGATAGGAACGAACAACAGAGCCGCGAGGACGGTAAGCAGGATCGCGATCGCGGCAAAGACCCTCGCTCACCAAGTCGCGATGGACCAGCCACCACACGGCCATGGGGGCCGCATGCTCCTCCGATCGGCCACGCCTTCCAAGCATTCGTCTAGACGGCCCTCGCCGTCGCCCCGACATCGGCCGCTAGTCTCCGCCGAAACCCAAGCGGCTTCAACGCTAGGCTCGGCACTCGCCGATGCCGCTTCCGGCGCATGGCAGACGTTAGGGCGCATCGATCGCCGACACACCGGCCGTCTGGTAGGCGGCATTGACAGCCGCGACAGCTACAGCGCAGTCTCCGCTAGGCTGATACGGCCGGCCGCTTGCAGCCCCTCGGGCTAAGGTGAACGTATCCAAGACCCTTCGATCCTTTGCTCGTTGAGCGAACGGGTCAGCAATGCAAGCCCCTGACGCGCTTCGGTTCGCTCACAGACAGAGGATGGACTCTCCATGCGCGACTTCCGCGACGCCAAAGCCATGGCGCGCACGCTCCGTGAGGCGCTTGCCGCCAAGGGCGTGAGGATCAGCAACAGTGAAACGCTTGAACTGGTGGCCAAGATGCTGGGGGAGCGGGACTGGAACACGCTCGCCGCAGCCATCGAGGCGTCGCGGCTCCGCAATGAGACCTGGGCGCGCCTCGAGGGCCTCTATGCCAAGAATGAGCCGGTGACAGGG
The DNA here is from genome assembly GCA_963794315.1 of uncultured Alphaproteobacteria bacterium. GTDB lineage: Bacteria > Pseudomonadota > Alphaproteobacteria > Caulobacterales > Caulobacteraceae > Poindextera. Next base: position 720,598 of record CAWCDF010000002.1, on the reverse strand, counting down.
GCGATCGTCGCACGCGTCAGGGGCGGCTTCAGCGTTGACCTCGGCGGCGCCTCGGCTTTTCTGCCGGGATCGCAGGTCGATGTCCGCCCGGTCCGCGACTTCGCCCCGCTGATCGGCCGCGAGCACCCGTTCGCCATCCTGCAAATGGACCGCCCACGCGGAAACATCGTCGTCTCGCGCCGGGCCATCCTGGAGCAGACTGCCTAACACACGGGCACGCGCAGCTGTGTTGTGAACGCGGCGGACGACCCTGCGTTTCGCTGCCGCCGAGCGGCCAAGCTGTGCTAGGGGCCCGCTCGCAGCGAGGAAGGGGATGACGATGCACACGGGTGGATGCCTGTGCGGCGCGGTGAGGTTTGAGCTCACGGCCGAGCCTCAGATGTTCGGCTTCTGCCACTGCCGGGACTGCCAACGACTGACGGGCGGTGAGCCCGTGGCAGTGGTCGTCGGCCCGAGGGAGAGCTTTCGGCTGACCCGAGGGGAGTTGAAGGCATTTCGATCCACAGCGGCTTCCGGCAATGTAGCCGACCGCCATTTCTGCCCTGAGTGCGGAACGCACGTTGCGAGCCGGCTGGAAGCAGGCCCCTTCATGGCCGTGAGGGTCTCGACCCTCGACGAGCCGCCCTCACTGCAACCGCAGTTCGAGATCTGGACTTCCACCGCCCAGCCTTGGGCGCATCGCCCGCCGGGCCTCGCAAGCTTTGAAGAGAACGCTCCTGGCTAGAGGGCAGCTTCACCCTGCCGCGAGTCCGTCCGCTTCGGGCAACTCACTTGTGACCGCGCCTGGCGCTAAGCGGACATTTCGCCCAGGCGGAGATGCGTGGCCGCCCCTAACGCATCGCGATGGCGTTTTCCTTGTTCGGGTCGGGCAGGCCGAGGATGCGGCGGGAGATGATGTTCCACTGCACCTCCTGGGAGCCGCCGGCGATGCCGCCGGCCTTCGACGACAAGACGAGCCGCGTGTTGGCGAGTTCCTCCGGCGAGAAGGTATCGCCCTCCCAGCCCAGGCCCTGATGGCCCATGATCTCCATGGTCAGCTCCGCCCCGTCGCGGCGGATGAACGAGCCCACGTTCTTGATGATCGAGGTCGTGGCGCTGGGACCGCGGTTGGAGCCGCGCGCCTCGGCCTGGGCGCGGGCGAGGGTCTGCTGGAAGGCCTTCGCCTCCATCTCGTAGAGGATGATCCGCTGGCGCAGGTCCGCATCGGCGATACGGCCGGTCTCGTCCACGCCGACGTATTGCTTGGCGAGGTTGGGGAGCTGCGCCTTCGGATCCGCCCGCGCGGTCGCCGCGCCGGAGCCGATGCCGTTCCGCTCGTGCTGCAAGAGCCGCTTGGCGATGGTCCAGCCGCCGTTCAGCGGCGGCACCAGGTTCTCCTTCGGCACTACGACGTCGGTGAAAAAGGTCTCGCAGAACGGCGAGGCGCCGGAGATGAGCTTGATGGGCCGCGGATCGACGCCGGGCGTTCGCATGTCGATGAGGAGGAAGCTGATCCCCTCGTGCTTACGGGTCTGGTCGGTGCGCACCAGGCAGAAGCACCAGTCGGCGTATTGGGCTCCGCTCGTCCAGATCTTCTGGCCGTTGACCAGGAAGTGGTCGCCCTTGTCCTCCGCCTTGGTCGAGAGGCCGGCGAGGTCGCTTCCGGCGCCCGGCTCGGAGAAACCCTGACACCAGCGCAGCTCGCCGCGCGTGATCGGCGGCAGGTGGCGCTTCTTCTGCTCCTCGGTGCCGTACTCGAGCAGGGTCGGACCGAACATCATCACGCCCATGCCGCCGATAGGGTTCCAGGCCCCGGCGCGGTTCATCTCCTCGCGCAGCACGACGGCCTCCGCCTGGGTGAGCCCCCCGCCCCCGTAGGCCTTGGGCCAGGTGGGAACGCCCCAGCCGACCTCGCCCATCCGCTGGCGCCAGAGGTCGTCATCTGCGGTGGTCTCACGCTCGCCGCCGACAGCCTGCGGTCCCGCCGCGCCCTTGCCGGCGAGGCTCTTGGGGAAGTTCTCTTCGAGCCAGGCGCGCGCTTCGGCGCGGAAGGCTTCGGTGTCTCCGCCAAAGTCGGCCATGGCGATCCTCCTCAAGCTTTCTTCTTGCCTTTCAACGCTAGGACCGTGCGCGCCGCACCGTCAACGGCCGACCTTGACGAATGCGGTGAGGGGGATGAACTGGCGGACAGCTGAAAAGAGGAGACGGTCGATGGGTGAGACAACCACGGTGCTCGAAACCGAGTTCAAGAGCCCGCGCAACATGTTCCAGGCCCACATGGCCGAAGGGCGTCCGGAAGCGGTGCGCGCGGCCCGCGGCGCCGGGTCCATCCACGACGACGCCGTTGCGTCCAAGCTGGGCTTCAAAGGCGGCACCGTGCCGGGCTCGGTGCACATGAACCAGCTCGCGCCGCTGATCGTGAAGATCTACGGCGAGAAATGGTTCGAGCGGGGCGGGCTTTCGTCCTTCTTCACCCAGGCGACCGTCGACAACGAGCGCGTGCGGGCGGTGGCCGAGCGGGGCGAGGAGCGCGCACGACTGCGGCAGTATAACGAGCAGGGCGACCAGATTTCGGAGAATACGGCCAGCCTCGATCCTGACGACCCAGGCGCGGAGCTGGTTCGCCGCATGGCCATGCAGGACCCAGCCGCCCCCGGCCGCCTGCGTATCCTCGCCGACTTCAAGGTGGGGGACCAAACCCACGACACGCCGGTGAAGGTCGACCGCGAGGCGCTACTGGCGCAGCTCGACACCATCACCGAAGAGCTGCCGATCTATCGCGAGAAGGGCGTTCTGCCGCCGGGCCTCGTCGTGCACCTGGCCCACCTGGCGCGCGGGACGGTGCTGGCGCGGCAGAAAACGGCGGTCGGCCTGTTCGGCGCGCTGGAGATCCGCAACCTCGCCGGCCCGATCCTGGCCGACGTCGACTATCGGGCGCGGACCAAAGTGCTGAAGCTCTCGGAAAGCCCGCGCACGGAGAACATCTGGTACGACGTCATCCTCGCCGATGCGAAGACCAAGACCGACGTCGGCGTCGTGCGCTTCCAGATCCGGCTGATGAAGGGCTCCTCCCCCCTCTGGGCCGAAGAGACGAAGGCGAAGGACGGCTAGATTTCCAGGCCTTGTCGCACCGCCCAGCTTCGCCGATAACGCGAGGTGGACGGTTCCCCCGGGAAGCCGGGAGCCAAGAGGGAATGCGGTGCGGGGCGTGAGCCCCCAATCCGCGCTGTGCCCGCAACTGTAGGCGGCGAGGCCTCGGGTCCGTTTCACGCTCTGAAAGGGGCGTGACGCCACTGGCGCTCTACCGGCGCTGGGAAGGCGAGGGCCCGAACGCCGATGACCCGCAAGTCAGGAGACCTGCCGTCCAGGTCGCTCGTCCGGGGGTCCGGGTCCAGACTCCAGGCGCGGGAGCGGCTTGCCCCGCAAGTCGTCCGTCGCAGCGGCAATCGACCGCCGCTGCGCCCTTAGCGATCCCCGCTTCTGGCGTGACCGGTCCCAAAGGAAAGGACGGACGCGCCATGAACCGCGCAACAGGACCCCTACTCGCCGCCGCCACCATCGCCGCGGCGAGCATCGCAAAGGCGCAGGACGCGCCGCCCGCCGTGATCGTGACGGCCGAGCGCGTTCCGGCCGCCACGCTGGCCAGCACGCCTGACGCCTACGTCATCACCGACATGGACATCCAGGCGGTGGGCGCCATCTTCGCCTCCGACATCCTCACCATGGTCCCCGGCGTGTCGCTCAGCGCCACGGGCCCGTTCGGCGGCGTCACCGGCGTCTCGATCCGCGGCGCAACCGACGACAAGACCCTGGTGCTGATCGACGGCGTGCCGGTGAACGACGCCTCGCAGCCCGAAGGCGGCTTCGACTTTGGCCCGCTCGACCTCGGCGACGTGGCCAAGATCGAGGTGCTGACCGGGCCGCAGGGCGCGCTCTGGGGCTCGGACGCCATCGGGGGGGTGGTCGCCTTCACCACCGCCGAGCCGAAAGGCGTCAGCCTGGAGGCCGACGGCGGATCGCTGGACACCGGGCGCATCGTCGCTTCGGCGGGCGTGAGCCAGCCGGCCTGGGCGCTGGGCGTCACCGCCGCTGGGTTTACGACCGCCGGGGTTTCGGCGGCGGACAGCCGTAACAACTACGCACGCTTCGGCCTGCCTGGACTGCACAACAGCGAGCCCGACGGCGACCAGGAGACGACGCTCGACCTGCGCGGCCGCTGGACCCCGTCGGACGCCTTCCAGCTGGACGGGCAGCTGCGCTGGAACCACGCCCGCACCGACATCGACGGCTTCCCGCCGCCGGCGTTCCTGCTCTCCGACACCAACGACGTGCAGATCAGCGACAGCGTCGAGGCCTTCCTGCGCGCCCGCGTCGAGGGCCCATGGGGGCTTAAGAACGAGCTCAGCGTCTCGAGCTCCGACCTCGAGCGAGGCGACCACGGCGAGTCCGGCGTGTTCGGCTTCGACGCCCGCCGGCAGGTGTATCGCTGGACGGTGGCGAAGGGCGCAGACAGCGACCCGCTTTCGGCGATCGTCGGCGTCGAGCGGGAGAGCACGACGGCCAATCTTTCGACCGGCGCCAAGGTCGATCTCGGCGCGACTTCGGCCTTCGCGCTCGCGCGAGCCAAGCCGGCGCCGCCGCTGACCGTCCTGGTCGGCCTGCGCTACGACGCCCCGGACCGCTTTCGCGCCCAGACAACCGCACGCCTCGGCGCGACCTATGCCTTGCCGTTGGGCCTCAGCCTGCAGGGCTCGTTCGACCAGGGCTTCAAGACCCCGACGATCAGCGAAACGGCCTGCGACTTCTGCTTCGCCCCGCCGGTCCCGCTCAGGCCCGAGCACGCGCAGGGCTACGACGCGGGCATCGGCTGGCGCGCGCCGGACAACCGTCTGTACGCGCGGGCGACCGCCTTTGCGCTGGACGTGACCGACCAGCTCGCCTTCGTCGACGGGCGCTATATCAACATCGCCCGCACCCGCTCGCGCGGCCTCGAGGTGGAGGGTGAAGCGGTGCTGGGCTGGGGGTTCCGCATCCGCGCGACCTACAGCTACACCGATGCGATCGACGCAACGACGCACCTGAATCTCAGACGCGTGCCGCTGAACAGCGGGTCGGTCACCGCGTCCTGGGCGCATGGGCCGTTCGACGCAGCGTTTAGCGTGCGCGGCGAGGGCGCCGACCTGGACACCGACCTCGACGGCTTCACGCCGATCGTGCGGCCGGGCTTCCTGGTCGCGGATCTCGCCGGCGGCTACGCGATCAGCCCGCGCATCAGGGTGACGGCGCGCGTCGCCGATCTGGCCAACGTCCGCTACGAGGAGGCGTTCGGATTCGGCGAGCCGGGGCGGACGTTCCTGCTCGGGGTGCGGCTCAACAACTGATCGCCCGATACGGGTGTTTGGGCCGGCGGCAACGCTTTGTTGGCGATGTGTCGCTAAACACCAAACCCCTTCCTGCGCTCCGGAGCCGTCTGCTTGTTCCGTGTCCTCGCCTGCATCACCACCCAGCACAACCCGTTGATGCTCGCGGTGGCGGTGCTGGTCTGCCTCGTCGCCGTGGTGACCACGCTGCGCCTCTACGCCCATGGGCGCGGCCTTACCGGACCGCGCTCTTTGCTCTGGTTGATCGGCGGCGGGGCCAGCGGCGCCGCCGGCATCTGGGCCACGCACTTCATCAGCATGCTGGCGTACGAGCCGGGGCTGCCGACCGGCTACGAGCTTGCCGGCACGCTGGGCTCGCTCGTCATCGCCGCCGTCGGCGTGGGCGCGGGGCTGATCGTGGCGGCGCGGATCAGGTCCTGGGCCGGCGCGGCGCTGGGCGGCGCCGTCGTCGGCCTGGCCATCGCCGCCATGCACTACGCCGGCATGTCGGCCTTCCGCACCGAGGGCTTCATCCTGTGGGACTACGCGTACGTGGCGACCGCCATCGTCTCCGGCGTGACCTTCGCGGCCCTGTCGCTGGTCGTCGCATCGCTGCGGCCGACCCTTCGGCGCAGCATCTTGGCGGCGCTGCTGCTGGTCGTGGCTATCGTCTGCCTGCACTTCATCAGCATGGCGGCGGTGACCGTCATCCCCAACACGCGGCTCCGGCCGCCGACCAGCGTGCTTCCGAACCAGACGATGGCGCTGGCGGTCGGCGCGATCACCGGCTTGATCATGGTGGCCGCAGCCGTGGTCCTGCTGCTGGAGACCTGGAACCAGCGGCGAACGCTGTCGCTGCTCAACCGCGTTATCCAGGCGATGCCCGACGGCCTCGCCTACTTCGACGCCCAGGACCGTTACGTCCTGTGGAACAGCAAGTACGAGACCACCGCCGCCGAGTTCGGCTTCAGGCCGGAACGGGGGCGCACCTACACCGACTGCATCATCATTCCCGCCTCCGTCGCGATCGAAGGCGGCCCGGAGGCGCGCGCGGCCTTCGTCGCCGAGCGCATTGCCCAACGCGCCCAGGCGTCGGCCTCGCGGGAAGAGCAGAGCGATGAGGGCCGCTGGGTGCGGACCCAGGAAACCCGGACGGCCGACGGCGGGCGTGTGTCGGTGGTCGTCGATATATCCTCGCTCAAAGAGGCTGCAGCCGACCTGGCCGTCGCCCGCGACGCGGCGGAGGCGGCCAACCGGGCGAAGAGCGAGTTCCTGGCCAACATGAGTCACGAGATCAGGACGCCGATGAACGGGGTGCTCGGCGTCGCCGACGCGCTCGCGCTCGGGCCCTTAGACGAGCGGCAGACGGAGCTGGTCGAGATGATCCGCTCGTCAGGGCGGGTGCTGAACCGCCTGCTCTGCGACATCCTCGACCTAGCCCGCGTCGAGTCTGGCGCGATGGAGCTGGCGCCCGAGCCGTTCCACCTGGCCGATGCGGTGCGCGAGGTGGCCCAGCTGAGCGCCGTGTACGCCCAGGAGAAGGGCGTCGGGTTCAGCCTCACGATCGCCCCCGAGGCGGAGCGGACGGTGCTGGGCGACGCCATGCGCCTCAGGCAGATCCTGACCAACCTGGCCTCGAACGCGGTGAAATTCACCGACGATGGGGGCGTCAGTCTCACCGTCGCCTGCACGAGCGAGGCAGAGGGCCGCTTCACCATCGTGGTGTGCGACACCGGCTGCGGCTTCTCGCCCGAAGCGAAATCGCGGCTGTTCGGCCGCTTCCAGCAGGTGGACGGCGCGATGAACCGCAAGGCCGGAGGCAGCGGCCTTGGCCTCGCCATCTCCCGTCACCTGACCGATCTGATGGGGGGGACCCTCGAGGCCGACAGCATCGAGGGAGAGGGATCGGTCTTCACCCTGGCGCTCACCCTGCCGCCGACCGCGCCGATGGCGGAGCCGGCTGAGCCCGGTCCGGCCGCGGGCGGGGCTAGACCGGAGCTGCGGGTGCTCGTCGTCGACGACAACGCCAACAACCGCCGCCTGTTGCAGGTGCTGCTCCACCACCTGGGCATCGCCTCGAGCACCGCGGGCGATGGCCTCGAGGCGATCGAGGCCTGGCGCACAGGCGCGTTCGACCTGATCGTCATGGACATGCAGATGCCGGTGATGGACGGGCTGGAGGCGACGCGGGCGATCCGCGCGGCCGAGCGTCGCGAAGGGCGACCGCGCACGCCCATCCTGTTCGTGTCCGCCAACGCGATGCCCGAGCACGTCGAGGCGGCGCGGGCGGCCGGCGGCGACGGCCACCTGTCAAAACCCATCGCCGCCGACAAGCTGTTCGCGGCCATCGCCGGCCTGGACGCCGCCGAAGCTGCCTGAGTCCTAGGCGACGGCCCAGCGATCGGCGTCGAGGGCGGCCTCTTCGTCGAGCGCCATGTCGGTCCAGTCGAGATCGGGCGGCGGGCTCAGGGCCGCGGCGATGATCGCCTGCAGCTCGGCGGCGCTGGCCACCCCGACGATAACCGAGGCGGCCTCGGGCCTGGAGAGCGCGAAGCCAAGCGCCGCCTGCAACGGGTCCGAACGGCCCTCTGCGATCATGCGCCGCGCGCGCGACAGCCTCGATGCGGCGCCCTTGAGCGGCCCCGGGAGGCGGTCGGGGGGCAGGAAGAGCAGGCCTTGCAGGAAGATCGAGCGCAGCTGCACCTCGACGCCCCACTCCGCCAGCGTGGCCAGGGTGCCGTCGACCAGCAAGCGCTGGTCGAGCAGGCTCGCCGGCGCCTGGACGATGTCGGGCTTGAAGCGCTTGACGATGCCGAGTGGATCGTCGGAGGCGAAGACGGAGACGCCGACCAGGTCGAACAGCCCTTCGTCGCGCAATGTCAGCAGCCTGGACCAGACGTCATCGCCGTGCGGCCCGAACAGATCGCCGGCGGATTGCACGACGACGGCTTCCGCGCGTGGCAGACCGAGACGGCGCAAGGTCGCGCGCGCTTCGGCCTCGACATGGTCCGGACCGCGGTCGGCGCGGCCGGTCTTGATCACGACGCGGAACCGGCAGGGTCGCGGCAGCTGCTGGCCGATGACGTCCTCGGCGTAGGTGGTGCCAACGCTGGTGTCGAACACGGTTAAGCCCGACCGCGCCGCTATGCTTAAGATCTCGCCGACTTCGGCCTCGGGCGGGCGTCCGCGCGCGATCTGAGGCCCGCCGAGGCGAAACTGCGCGGCCCCAAAGCCCAGCTTGGAAAGCGATACGCTCAAGGAACAACCCCACCGGCGGCTTTTCGCCTTGATCAGGGGGCTCAAGATGGCGGGAAACGATTAAGGAAGCGGAATTGAGGGCGGTTAACGCCCTCTGAAGACAAGCGCTTGACGCGGGCGCGAACGCGCCCAACCTCAGGAGCGATGGATCTGACCTTGCCGGTTTGGCCGCTGTTCGGGCTCGCCGAGGACGTGCGCCCGGCGCTTCGCCGCGCCGTCGTGGCGGGCGAGCCCGCGGCTCTGGTCACCCTTTACAGGGTCGAAGGCGGCGGCCCGCGGCCGCCGGGGACCCAGATGGTATTCGCTGACGGCCTGGTCGCCGGCTTCCTCTCCGGCGGCTGCGTCGAGGGCGACGTGGCGATCCACGCCTCGGAGACGTTGAAGGACGGCGAGCCGCGCCGGCTCGTCTACGGCGAAGGCGGCCCCTGGCCGGACATCCGGCTGCTCTGCGGGGCGAGGATCGAGATCCTGGTCGAGCGGATCGCGCCCGACGATCCAGCCGCCGCCCGGCTGTTCGCCCTCACCGACGCCCGGCAACCGGCGGTCTGGAGCACCGACGGCAGGGAGAGAACCGTCGAGCCAGGCTCGAGGGCGCCCGGCGAGGTCTGCCTTGTCTCCGACGAACCCTTCCTGGTGGCGCGGCTCTATGAGCCCACGCCGAAGCTCGCGGTGGTGGGGGCCGACCCCACCGCGCTCGCCATCGCCAGCCTGGGCGCCCAGGCGGGATTCGAGACCACGCTGATCCGCCCGAAGGGGCCGATCGAGCCGCCGCCGCTCGCCGGCGTCGCCTACAGCCGCGCCGAGCCGGCCGAGGCGCTGGCGCGCATGGGCGTCGATGCCTGGACGGCCATCGCCATCGCCACCCACGACTGGGACACCGACCAGGACGCACTGGTCGCGGCGCTGCCGACATCGGCCTCCTACATCGGCGTGCTCGGCGCGCGGCGGCGGCTGCCCGAGCGTCACGCGCGGCTTAAGGGCGCCGGCGCGACCGACGCCGACCTGGCGCGCCTGCACGCGCCGATCGGGCTCGATCTCGGCGGCAAGGCGCCGTGGGAGGTGGCGGTGGCGGTGATCGGCGAAATCGTCGCGGAGAGAACCGAAGCCTACAATCGCTCCAGCGGCAGGATGTCGACGACCGCGCCGGGTTCGGCGGCGGGCGCGCCGATCGAGCGGCGGATGAGCGCGCCGGCTTCGGCGAACACCTTCACCAGCGACGAGTCCTGATCGAGCATCGCCTCGACGATCAGCGCGCCGTCGGCTGAGGAGAGCCGCCCGCGCGCCCAGTGCTCGCGCCCGCCGTTCGGCGGCATCGGCGCGCCGAGCCGCGCGGTCAGAAGGCGCGGGCCGGGCTCGGCGCCCTGCATCAGCGAGAGCAGCGGGCGCAGGAAGAGCTCGGCGCAGACCAGCGCCGAGGCCGGGTTGCCCGGCAGGCCGAGCACGCGGCGCCCATCGGCAAGCACGCCGAACCAGGTCGGCTTGCCCGGGCGCATGCGGACGGTCTCGACGCTCAGCTCAAGGCCAAGCTTCGCCAGCGCCGGCTTGACCAGGTCGTGGTCGCCGACCGATGCGCCGCCGAGCGTGACGACCAGGTCGCCGGCGGGCCGACTCGATCGTGCGGGCGATGGCCGCGGCATCGTCGCCGGCCCGCAGCAGCACAGGCTCGCCGCCGCCCCAGCGCGCGATGAGGCGCGCGAGCGTCGGTCCGCCGGAATCGAAGATCTGGTCTGGCCCCGGATGGCCGCCAGGCGGGACGATCTCCTCGCCGGTGGAGACCAGGACGACTTTGACCGCCCGGGCGACCGCGACCGAGGCGCGTCCGGCGGCGGCGGCCAGGCCGATGCGCCAGGCGTCGAGCCGCGCGCCGGGCCCGAGCAGCGTCTGGCCCTTGCGGAAGTCGCCGCCGGCCGGGCGGATATGGTGGGCGCCATCGTCGGCCGCGGGCGTCGTCAGTCGGCCGTCCCTGGCCTCGGCCTCCTCCTGGATCACCACCCGCTCGGCGCCGGCGGGGACGGGCGCGCCGGTGAAGATGCGCACCGCCTCGCCCGCCTTCAGCGTCTGGGCGTAGGCGTGGCCGGCGGCGCTCTCGCCGACGATGCGGAAGTCGGTCCCGGCGCCCGACGACGCGCCCAGCCGTCCATGGCCGAGGCGTTGAACGGCGGCTGGTCGCGCTCGGCTGTGATCGTCTCGGCCAGCACGCGGCCGAACGCCGCCGTCCAGCACGACGCGCTCGCTGGGCATGGCGAGCGCGAGCGCCAGCATGCGCGCGCGCGCCTCCTCGACGGAAAGGTCGTTCATCGGCCGGCGCGGAAGTCGCCGGACGCGCCGCCGGTCTTCGAGATCAGGCGCACGCCGTCGATGCTCATCGCCCGGTCGGCGCTCTTCAGCATGTCGTAGAGGGTCAGGCAGGCGACCGAGACGGCGGTCAGCGCCTCCATCTCGACCCCGGTCGGGCCGGTCGTCCGCACCCGGGCGGTGACCGCCAGGCCCAGACCGCCGGCGTCCTTCGACACCTGCACGGCGATCTTCGAAAGCAGCAGCGGGTGGCACATGGGAATGAGCTCGGCGGTCCGCTTGGCCGCCATCACCCCGGCGATCTCGGCCGCGGCGAGGACCTCGCCCTTCTTCCAGCCGCCGGCCAGCGCCAGCGCCAGCGTCTCCGGCTTCATGCGCACGAGGCCGGCGGCCACCGCCTCGCGCTCGGTGGCCGGCTTGTCGGAGACATCGACCATGCGCGCGCGGCCGGTTTCGTCGATATGGCTGAGCTCGCTCATTTCTCGTTCAGGCGCGGCATGATCTCGACCAAGTTGCAGGGCCGGTGGCGGCTGTCGAGCTGGGCGGAGATCACCTTGTCCCAGCCGTCCTTCACCGCCCCGTTCGAGCCCGGCATGCAGAAGACGAAGACCCCGCCGATCAGCCCGGCGGTCGCGCGCGACTGCAGGGTCGAAAGGCCCACCGACTGGTAGCTCACCAGGTGGAAGATCACCGAAAAGCCGTCGATGCGCTTGTCGAACAGCGGCTCGATGGCGTCGGGCGTCACGTCGCGGCCGGTGAGGCCGGTGCCGCCGGTGGTGAGGATCACGTCGACCCGGCCCGAGCTCGCCCAGTCCATGACCTTGGCGCGGATGGCGACCTTCTCGTCGGGCACGAGCGCGCGCTCGGCAAGCTCGTGCCCGGCCGCCTTGATCCGCTCGGCCAGCACGTGGCCGGAGGTGTCGCTCTCCTCGTCGCGGGTGTCGGAGACGGTGAGCACGGCGATGCGGACCGGGGTGAAGGGATAGCCTTCATCGATCTTGCCGCCGGGGGCGGGAAAGGGGGCGTTCATCAAAGGAGCTCCTGGCCGGACGATCCATTCTAGCCCAAAGCCGCCCCAACCCGTCAGCCCCCGCTTTGCAAAGCCGTCTACGGTCAGTCCCAGCGCTTGGCGTCGGCCATGTCCTGGGCGGTGGGCTCGACCCAGCGGGCGCCGCCCGGACCGTGCTCCTTCTTCCAGAACGGCGCGCGGCTCTTCAGATAGTCCATCAGCTGGTCGGCGGCCTGGAAGGCGGCGCGGCGGTGGGCGGCGGCGGTCGCCACGAAGACGATCGCCTCGCCGGGCGCGATCTCGCCGATGGCGATGGACGATCAGCACGTCGTGCAGGGAGAACCGCGCCTTGGTCGCCTTGGCGATGCGCTCGATCTCCGCATCGGTGAAGCCGGGATAGGCCTCGAGCTCCAGCCGCGCGACCTTGCCGTCCGACGCCCGGGCGATTCCGGTGAAGGTGACGACGGCGCCCGTTTCGGCCCGGCCGGCGCAGAACGCGGCGAGCAGAGCGCCCGGGTCGAACGGCTCGGTGGTGAGGCGGACGGTCATGCGGGGGCTCGGGAACGGGGTCCGCCGGACTCGCTCGGCTCGGCGCCGGTAAGTGGCGCCCTTCTCCCCTCGAGGGAGAAGGTGGACCGCGAATGCGGGCCGGATGAGGGGCCGCGCCGGCGTGTGGCGTCTTGGCAATGCAAAGCCAGCCGGCGGGCGCGGCGCGGCCCCTCATCCGACCGGGCTTGCGCCCGGCCACCTTCTCCCTCGAGGGGAGAAGGGCCGCTTTGCTTGCTCGGCCGGGGGCGGATCGAGGAAGACCAACCTGAGCGCATCCGCTCTAGCCCCCGCTCATCGGCGGCAGGAAGGCGACTTCGGCGCCCGCAGCAAGCGGAACATCGCCGCGGACGATCGCCTTTTCGACGGCGACCTGCACGCCCTTGCCGGCGAGGGCGGCGCCCAGGGCCGGGTTCTCCTCGGCGAGCAAGGCCTTCAGCGCAAAGAGCGTGGCGGGCGCTTCGGCGAGGCTGCGCTCGCGCCAGCCGGCGACGTCGGCCAGGCGGCCGAACAGCAGGACCCGCGTCATCAGCCGCCGGTGGTCGACATGTAGCGGGCGACGGCCGGGCGCTGAGCCGCGCTCGATGTGGAAGTCGTGGCCCTTGGGCTTGGCGTCGATCGCCAGCGCGGATCGCGGCCTCCAGCGCCGTATCGTCGCCGCCGGCGCGGATGACGGCGCGCAGGTCGCTGGCGTCCTCGCGGCCAAGGCAGGTGTGCAGGGTGCCGGTGCAGGTCAGCCGCACGCGGTTGCAGCCCTCGCAGAAGTTGTGGCTGAGCGGGGTGATGAAGCCGAGCCGCCCGCCGGTCTCGGCGACGCGACGTAGCGCGCCGGACCGCCGGTGGTGAGCGGCAGGTCGGTCAAGCGTCCAGATAGCTCTCCAGGTCGCGGCGCACGTCGCGCCAGCGAAAGAAACTGGTCGGTGCGGTCGGCCTCGATCTCGCCCATCGGCATGGTCTCGATGAGCGTCATGTCCATGCCGCGCGCCGTGGGCCCAGCGGATCAGCTCGGGTATCTCGGCGGCGTTGTCGTGCGCTTAGCGCCACGGCGTTGATCTTCACCGCCAGCCCCGCCGCCCGCGCGGCCTCGATGCCGGCCAGCACCTTCGCCAGGTCGCCGCCGCGGGTGAGGCGGGCGAAGAGATCGGGCTTCAGCGTGTCGAGCGAGACGTTGATGCGCCTGACGCCCAGCGCGCGCAAGGTCGCCGGCGAACGCGGCCAGCTGGGTGCCGTTGGTGGTGAGGGTCAGCTCGTCGAGCGCGCCCGACGTCAGATGCCGGGCCAGCCGCTCGATCAGGGTCATGATCCCCTTGCGCACCAGGGGCTCGCCGCCGGTGAGACGCAGCTTGCTCACGCCAAGGCCGACGAAGGCCGAAGCGATGCGGTCGAGCTCCTCCAGCGTCAGCACCTCGGCCTTGGGCAGGAAGACCATGTGCTCGGCCATGCAGTAGACGCAGCGCAGGTCGCAGCGGTCGGTGACCGAGACGCGCAGATAGGTCACCGTGCGGCCGAAGCCGTCGATCAGAGGCGGCCTGGCCGCGGTGGACCGGCGGCGGTTGAGGCGTCGTAGGGCGTCATCGTCGGAGCGGAACATAGAAAGGATTGGGCCTTGGCGACAGGGGGCGCCCTGGCGCTGGAAGCGATCGTCCTGGCGGCCGGCTCCGGCGCCCGCTTCGGCGGCGGCAAGCTCACCGCGCCCTGGCGACGGGCGGCATGCTGATCGAGGGCGCGCTGGCCGCCGCCTTCGCCGCGCCGGTGTCGACCGTGACGGTGGTCTGGGGCGCCGACGAAGCCGTGCCGGCGGCGGCGCGAGCGTACTTCGAGGGGCGCGGCGAAGCGATGCGGCTGAAGCTCGTGCATGCCGAGCACCACGCGCGTGGGCTCTCAGCGTCGCTCAAGGCCGGCATCGCCAGCCTGCCGGCCGACTGCGCCGGCGTCTTCGTCTTCCTCGGCGACATGCCGCGCGTGCCGCCGGGCGTCCTCGAGCCGCTGGCCGAGGCTCTGGCGGCGGGCGCGCTCGCCGCCGCGCCGGTGTTCGACGCCCAGCGCGGCCACCCGGTCCTGTTCAGCCGCGCCCTGTTCTGCGATCTCCTGCAGCTCGAGGGCGACAAGGGCGCGGGGAGCCTGCTGGCCGCCCTCGACCCCGCCCAGCTCGCCCTCGTCCCCGCCCCCGACGACGGCGTCCTCTACGACGTCGACCTGCGCACCGACCTGGCCTAACTCCCCACTTCCCGCGCAAGCGGGACCCTCGCTCTTGACCGCCAAGTTCGCCAAGAACGCCAAGAGGCCCATGAAAGCCTTGGCATCCTTGGCGGTCCAATAGGGTGTTGCAGCCGCCTCCGGCGGCAGACGACGCGCGCTCAGTCCTCCAGCAGTTCGTTCATGTGCTCGACGGCCTCGAGGAACTCCTCCTTGAACGTCCTGCACCACCTGGCCGGCCGACTGCACCTGGTCGATCAGGCCGACGCCCTGGCCGACGAAGTAGGTGACCATGTCGCGCGCCTTCGTCGTTGCCGGCTTCGGCGGCGCGGTTGACCGAGCGGAGGGCGTTCTCGCTGACCAGCGCTCATCAGCGGCATCGGCAGCGCGCCGGGGCTGTCGGGGCTGCGGTCCCAGGCCTCGGTCCAGGCCGAGCGCAGCTGGCGCGCCGGCTTGCCGGTGCGGGTGCTGCACGCGCACCGCGTCGCGGCTGGAGGCCTCGATCATCTTCTCGCGGAAGATCTCGGAGGTCTCGCTCTCGGTCGTGGCCAGCCAGACCGAGCCGGTCCAGACGCCGGCCGCGCCCATGGCCATGCAGGCGGCCATCTGCCGGCCGTTCATGATGCCGCCGGCGGCCAGCACCGGCACGTCGCGGATCTTCTTGATCGCCTGGATCACCTCCGGCACCAGCACCATGGTGGTGACCTCGCCGCAGTGGCCGCCGGCCTCGGTGCCCTGCACCACCAGGATGTCGACGCCGGCCGCGACCTGGCGCATGCGCATGCTCCTTGGCGCCGACCAGGGCGGCCACCGGCACGCCGTGCTTCTTGCCCATCTCGATCATCTCCGGCGGCGGCACGCCCAGCGCATTGGCGATCAGCTTGATCGGATGCTCGAACGCCGCCTCCAGCGTGCGCATGCGCGTGCTCGGGATCGAACGGCTGGGCGCGGTCGTCGGAGACCTCGCACGTCGAGCAGTCTCGACGCCGGCCTGAGCCAGCAGGTTGGCGGCGAAGTCGCGGTGCTCCTGCGGCACGCGCGAGCTGCAGCGAGTTGTAGGTGACGCCCTTCTCGCCGGCCGTCGCCATGTTCTCGGGAACCAGGATGTCGATGCCGTAGGGCTTGCCGTCGACGTGCTCGTCGATCCACTTCAGCTCGGTGTGCACCGACCGCGGCGTGTGGCCGGTGGCGCCCAGCACCCCGAACCCGCCCGCGCGGCTGACCGCGGCGACCACGTCGCGGCAGTGGCTGAAGGCGAACAGGGGAAACTCGATCCCCAGCATCTCGCAAACCGGCGACTTCATGCGCGTTCCTTTCATCAGTTGGTTCGAAAAAGCGCCGAAGGCGCATGCCCGTCAACGCCGACGCGGCGGAAGTTCAGATTTGACCGCCAAGGTCGCCAAGTTCGCCAAGGCTCAGCAGATGGCCACGGCGTTGCGGCCAGCCTCGGCCCCTTGGCGTCCTTGGCGACCTTGGCGGTCAAACAGGAACGGCCAGCTTGCGCTGGCCCTTGCGAACTAGGTGCTCTTCACGAACGGCAGACTCGTCGTCGGCGTGCCGTTCAGGACGAGGAGCGCGTTGGCGACGGCGGGCGCGATCACCGGGGTGCCGGGCTCGCCGGCGCCTGTCGGGGCGTTGGTCGAGGGCAGGATGTAGGTCTCGACATGCGGGGCCTCGTTCATGCGCAGCACGCGGTGGGCGTCGAAGTTGGTCTGCTCGACGAGGCCGTCCTTCAGCGTAATCTGGCCATAGAGCGCGGCCGAGAGGCCGTAGCAGACCCCGCCCTCCATCTGCTGGGCGACCAGGCTGGGCGCGACCGCCGTGCCGCAGTCGACGGCGCAGACCACGCGGCCGACGCGCGGCTCGCCGTTCTGCATCGTCACCTCGGCGACCTGCGCGACGAGGGTGCCGAAGCTCTGGTGCACCGCGACGCCGCGCGCGGTCCCGGGCGGCAGCGGACTGCCCCACCCGGCCTTGTCGCAGGCGAGGTCGAGCACGGCGCGGTGGCGCGCGGCGCTGGCCCCGGCGCGGGCGTAGAGGGCGCGGCGGTAGTCGGCCGGGTCCTTGCCCGCGCGGCGGGCGAGCTGGTCGATGGTGTGCTCCATGACGAAGGCTGTGTGGGTCGCGCCCACCGAGCGCCACCAGAGCACGGTGACGGGATAGTCGGGCATGTAGACCTGGCCGTCGACGATCGGCGTCGCATCCAGGTAGGGCGAGCCCTTGATCCCCTCGACGGTCGACTCGTCGAACCCGCCGCCGACGAGGCCGCCCTTCATAATCGACTGGGTCACCACCCGGTGCCGCCAGGCGGCGGGGAAGCCGGCCTGGTCGGTGCGGACGGCGAGCGCGTGATAGGCCATCGGCCGATAGAGGCCGCCGGTCATGTCGTCCTCGCGGGTCCAGACCAGCTTGACCGGCCGAAAGCCGCCGACGTGCTTGGCGATGTGCACGGCCTCGACCACGTAGTCCGACTTGTTGTTGCCGCGCCGCCCGAACGAGCCGCCGGCCGGCAGGGTCTCGATCTCGACCGCGCCGGGCAGGGTCCCCACCACCATCGCGGTGTTGATCTGGTCGAGGGTCTGTATCTGCGAGCCGAAAGTCAGCTTGACGCGGTTCCCATCGACCTGCGCAACGCAGTTCATCGGCTCCATGGCCGCGTGGGCGAGGTAGGGGAAGTCGTAGGTCGCCTCGAACAGCTGCCCTGAGAAGGCGTTCGTCGCATCGCCGCGCGTCTCGAACGGCTGCGCTTTCGCGTCCCCCTGGCCCGTGGCGATGCGGTGATAGTCGGCGACGATCGCATCGGTCGAGCGCTTCTCGGCCTTGTCGTCGTTCCAGGTGATGCTGAGCGCGTCGCGGCCCTGGCGGGCGGCGAAGGTCGAGTGGGCGATCACCGCAACGCCGGTCGGCAGCTGCACGGCGTCGACGACGCCAGGGACCTGCTTCGCCGCCGTGGCGTCGAACGAGGCGACGCGTCCGCCAAAGCGCGGCGGATGCTGGACCATTGCGACCAGCATGTCGGGCAGGTGGACGTCCTGGGTGTAGCGCGCCGTGCCGGTGCTCTTCGCCGGCGTGTCCTTGCGCACGACGCGCGACGTGCCGATCAGCGTGAAATCTTTGGGATCCTTCAAGGCCGGCGCCTGCGGCGGCGGGACCTTGGCCGCCTCGGCGATCAGGTCGCCGTAGGGCGCCGAGCGGCCGGAGGCGGCGTGGGCGACGACGCTGTCCTTGGCGCTCAGGCTGGCGGGCGAGACGCCCCAGCGCGTCGCCGCCGCCTGCACCAGCATCGCCCGCGCGGCCGCGCCGGCCTGACGATACTGGATCCAGGAATTGGCCATGGCGGTCGAGCCGCCGGTCCCCTGCACGCCGAACAGGGTGTTGGCGTAGAGCTTGGCGTTGGCGAGCGACGGCTCGACCTGGACCTTGTCCCAGTCGGCGTCGAGCTCCTCGGCGACCAGCGCGGCCAGGCCGGCGTGGTTGGCCTGGCCGGAGTCCTGATGCTTGTTCATCACCACAACGCTGTTGTCCGGTGAAATCTTGACGAACGGTCCGAACGGTCCGTGCGGGCTTTCCGCCCCCATCGCCATGATCCCGCCAAGGCTCTTCGGCATCAGGCCGACCACGAGCGCGCCGCCCCCGACGATGCCGGCGGTGATGACGACGGCGCGGCGCGACGGGCGCTTGATCTTCGAGATCGCGTTCATGCCGCCGCTCCCTTGCTCTTGCCGGCGGCGGTGTGGATTGCGGCGCGGATGCGCTGGTAGCTGCCGCAACGGCAGATATTTCCCTTCATCGCGGTATCGATGTCGTCGTCGCTCGGATCGGGGTTCGCGGCCAGGAGCGCGCTCGCCGACATGATCTGGCCCGACTGGCAGTAGCCGCACTGGGGCACGTCGTGCTCGACCCAGGCCTGCTGCACCGGGTGCGTCCCACCTAGACCCTCGATGGTGGTGATCTGCATCGACGTCGCGGCGCCGATCGGCGTCTGGCACGCGCGGATCGCCTTGCCGTCCGCATGCACGGTGCAGCAGCCGCACTCGGCGATGCCGCAGCCGTACTTGGTGCCGGTGAGCTTCAGCTCGTCGCGCAACACCCAGAGCAGCGGCGTCTCGGGCGCGGCTTCGACCGCGTAGGTCTGACCGTTGATGTTGAGATTGGTGGTCATGCGTCCTCCCATGCCTTCGCGGGCCGGAATGAATTGGCTCATCTTAACACCGCTCAGGTTGACGCGCGCGAGCAAAAGAGCGCCGACTGGCGCGCCGTCGGCCCGGATGACCCGTGAATGGAAGCCTTCCCCGCCTTTTTCCCGCTGAGCGGCCGCACGATCGCCATCGTCGGCGACGGCGCAGCCGCTGAATCGAAGCTTCGGCTGTTCGACGGCTCGCCAGCGACCCTCGTGCGGGTCGAGGACGGCAAGGCGCACGAGCCCGAGTCTTATGATGGGGCCAGCATCGCCTTTATCTGCGGCGGCGACGAAGCCTTCCGCGCCAAGGCGGCGGACGCGGCGCGGGCGGCCGGGGCGGTGGTGAACGTGGTCGACCACCCGGCCCTCTCCGACTTCATGACGCCGGCGCTGGTCGATCGCGGGCAGGTGGTCGCCGCCGTCGGCACGACCGGCTCGGCCCCGCTCTTGGCGACCCTGCTGCGCAGCGACATCGAGGCGCGGGTTCCCGAGGGCGCGGGCAGGGTCGCCGCTCTGTTCGGCGCCATGCGCGAGGAGCTGCGCCAGGCGCTGCCGGACCTCGACGCGCGCCGCGGCTTCCTGCGCGAAGCGATGGTCGGGCCGGCGGCCGAGGCGGCGATGGCGGACGACATGGATAGCGCCAAGCGCCTGCTGGCCGACGCGCTGGCCGCCGCCGCGACCGCCAAGCCCCGGGCCGGCCGGCTGCG
Organism: uncultured Alphaproteobacteria bacterium; assembly: GCA_963794315.1. GTDB lineage: Bacteria > Pseudomonadota > Alphaproteobacteria > Caulobacterales > Caulobacteraceae > Poindextera. The sequence goes on along the minus strand of CAWCDF010000002.1, from coordinate 701,068 downwards.
CATCGTGATGGACGGCGGTCAGGGCGACCTCATCTCGCTTCGCGCCGCCCGCGCGCTCGCCCAGGCCGACGTGCTGGTGCTCGGCGAGGGCGCTGCAGCGTCCACCGTTGCGCTCGCCAGGCGCGAGGCGCGCAGAATGAAACCGAAGGAAGCTGGGACGAAGGTCCTCGCCGAGCTGCTGGCCAAGGGGCTGGACGTCGTCTGGGTCAGCGCCCGCGAGCCGGTCATCGCGCCGGTCGGCATCGACGTCGCGATCGAGCGCCTCTGGCCCGGCCGCGGCTAGAGGTTAACCGCGGAGAGCGACCCTAGGCGGTGGGGCGGCCGGTGACTTCGGCGAGGGCGGCGGCGATCTGGGTCACGTCGTACGGTTTCTTGATCAGCGGAGCATCGAAGCCCTGCGGGGTGAACCGCGAGTCGCCGTAGCCGGTGGCGAACACGAAGGGAATCCCGCGCGCGGCCAAGGCCCGGGCGACGGGCAGCACCGACTCGCCGTTCAGATTGGCGTCGAGCACGGCCGCGTCGAGCGGCAGCGCCGCCATGCGCAGACCCTCTTCGACGTCGGCGGCCGATCCGGCCACGCGGGCGCCGGCCTCGGCCAGCCCGGCTTCGAGCTCCAGCGCGAGGAGAAGGGCGTCCTCGACGATCAGGATGCGCAGGCCCTTGATGCCGCCGTTGGCGAGCGCCGGGGTTCCGGTGGAGGCGCCCACCGGGCTGGCCGGCGTCGCCGGCAGGGCGGGGGCCGCCTTCGGCGCCGTCTCAGCCGCAATCGCGGACGGGCCGGCGACGAGCGTCGCGCGCACGCCTTCACGCCGATGCTCGACGTGCGCCGAGCCGCCGAGCTCGCGGCCGGTGACCTTTTCGAGCAGCGTCGCGCCGAAGCCGTGACGGGTGGGCGCAGCGACCGCGGGGCCCCCGCTCTCTGTCCATGCGAGCTCGAGCCCGCCCTTGGCGGTCGGCTTCCACGCCACCTCGACCCGGCCGAGCTCGGTGGAAAGCGCCCCGAACTTCACCGCGTTGGTGGCGAGCTCATGCAGCGCCAGCGACATGGCGTTGGCGGCGCGCGGCGTGAGCAAGAGGTCCGGCCCCTGCCAGCGGGTCTGGCCCGGCGCGAGCCCGCCGAGCTCCGCGGCGGCGATGTGGCGCATGCCCGCGCCGCGCCAGCGCGTGGCGGTGAGCAGTTGATGGGCCGAGGCCATCGATTTCAGCCGGCCGGCGAACGTCTTCAGGAACGACTCGAGCGAGGAGGCCTTGCGCGCCGACTGGGCGGCCAGCGATTGCACGACAGCGAGCACGTTCTTCACGCGGTGGTCGAGCTCGGCCACCAGGCTTTCACGCTCGGCTTCGTCGCGGTCGCGCGCGAGCTCCTCCGCCGCAATCGCCGCCAGATCGGCGAGCAAAGGACGCGTCTCCGCCGCCAGACGCCCCCTGGCGCCTGGCGTCTCGAGCAGGATGGCCCCGATCAGGCGGCCGTCGGCGGCCAGGAGCGGCGCGGTGATCCGGCGCCCGGCGGCGCTGCTCTCGATGACGATGTCGCGCGAGCCGCCGCCAAGCGCCGCCACATCCGCCGGGCTGGGCCATGCGGCCAAGTCGGCTGGCGTCTTGGCGGCGACGCGGGGCGAGGCGTCCTCGAAAGCGACGATCGCGGCGCGCGGACAAGCGCAGATGCGCGAGGCAAGGCTGAGGATGTGTTCGAGACGCAGAGCGCCCGGCGCGGTCACGGGCGCGACGACCCGCGACGTCGGGGATTCGAGCGGCGCGGTCCGGTCGTCCTTCTTCGTATCCATGGGCGGCCACAAAGCCCGTTCCGCGACCGGGGCGTTCCGGCGCCGGTCGTAAGCAAATCACTAGCCTGGGAGAGAACACCTTGCAGACCGGTAAGGAAAGCGTCATGCAGCCTTTCTGTTGGTTCCGAGCCTAGCCGAAGACCAGCGGAACCGTAGGGTTCGCGGTCGCGTTCCGGCTCCTGCTTCGCCCCGCCAGCTCCTTGGAGACAGCCCATGCCCGCCAGCACCGCCATCGACGAGACCGCCGACAGCGTCGACCGGAAACTCAAGGACGCCGAAAAGCAGCTCAACGACCTGACCGAACAGGCTCGTAAGACGATTCAGGAAGGCATCGAGACGGTGCGCTCCAGCGCGCGGATCTACGCCGACCAGGCCGGCGACCAGCTGGACGTGGCGCAGAAGTACGTCTCCGAGCGGGTGCAGGAGCGGCCGCTGACCGCGACGGTCGCCGCGCTCGGCGTGGGCGTGCTGATCGGCCTGCTCCTCGCTGGCGGGCGGCGTTGATCGTCACACGTCTGCTGATGGGGTTCGTCGCGATCGCGGCCATCTCGGCCTCGGTCGTCGTCGCCGTTTTCGCCGCCGCCTTCGCCGTCTTCGCGCTCGTTCAGCCCTACGTCGGGAGCGCCGGCGGCGGGGCGGTGGTCGCCGCCATCTTCGCCCTCTTCGCCCTCATCGTCGGGCTGATCGCCATGCCGCGCCGCCGGCGGCGACGCGCCGAAGGCCCGTCCGGCGTCGCCGAGGATCTGATGGATCTGGTGCGCGACAAACCCATGGCCTCGGCGGGCGTGGCGCTCGCCGCCGGCATCATGGCCATGCGCAATCCCCGCGTGATCGGCGAAGTCATCCGCGCCTTCCGCAGCGAGCGGCGCAAGAAGGACTGACCTCCTAAAGGTCCACCACCTCGAATCCGGCCCGCCCGCGCAGTCGCTCGGCGACCAGGCGGCGGTGGCAGACGCCGGCGTCGGCCTCCAGGCAAAGCAGCGCGGCGGGCCGGGCGCCGGCGATCGCCTGCGCCTCGGCAAGCTCGGTTTCCGCCGCCGGCTCGTGATCGAGATAGTCGGTATAGATCGAGCGCATCTCGGCCGTGCGGCCTGCCCGCGCCGCCGTCCGCCCGGCGGCCGGCGTGCCCAGCGCGCGCAGGTGCACGTAGTCGATGCCGGCGTCGGCCAGGCCGGCCGCGAGCAGGCGCTTGGAGAAGCCAGGGCGGCGCGAGGCGGCCACCGCGCGCACGTCGATCAACACCGCAACGCCGGCGGCCTTGAGGCGGCCGATCACCTCGCCTTGCGTGGCCGCCTGATAGCCGATGGTGAAGAGTTTCATCGTTGGCCTCCATCGCCTATGCAGCCTTTGCCATGAGCCTGCCTGAGCCCACCGCCGCGACCGTGCGGCTTGATACCCCGAACGGCGCGGGCGCGTTCGCCTATCTCGACTTCGGGCCGCCCGACCGGCCCGTCGATGCCGTCTTCACCCACGCCAACGGCTTCAATGCGCGGACCTATCGCACGATCCTTCAGCCGCTGGCCGGTGCGTTTCGCCTGCTCGCCATCGACCTGCGCGGCCACGGGCGCACGCGCGCGCCGACCCCGATCGAGACGCGCAAGACCTGGCTCGACCTCGGCGACGACCTGGTCGCCTTCCTCGACGCGCTCGATCTTGGCCCGGTGGCGCTGGCCGGCCACTCGATGGGAGGGACGCTGTCGCTGTTCAGCGCCGCCGCGCGACCGGAGCGGGTGCGGGCGCTCGCCCTTTTCGATCCGGTGATCCGCGCGCAGGCGGCGGCGCTCCCGCGCGAGGTGATGAAGTCCCCGATGATCGCCGGCACGCTCCGACGGCGCCGGTTGTTCGCGAACCGGGCGGCCGCGGTCGAGTCCTACCGGGGTCGCGGCGCCTTCACCAACTGGACCGAGGCGATGCTGGCCGACTACGCCGAGGACGGCTTTCGCGACCTGCCCGACGGAACGGTCGAGCTCGCCTGCGCGCCTGAGTGGGAAGTCTCCAACTATGTCTCCCAGTCCCACGACCCGTGGGTGGCGTTCGGGGCCAGCCACTGCCCGATCCACATCTGGCGGGCCGAACAGGGATCGACCTGCCAGCTGGACGACCGCACGGACCCGCTGGTCGCCAGCGGCCGGCTCAGGATCGAGACCGTGCCGGGCACGACCCACTTCCTGCCCATGGAGCGACCCGCCTTTGTGCAGGCGGGCCTCCGCGAAGCCATCGCCGCGCCCGCGCCTTGAAGCGCCGCGCAGCGGCAGGGCCTATTGGACCGCCAGGACGCCAAGATCGCCAAGGGGGTCGGAGGAGCACACACGCGCCGCGGCCAACCGCTGACTCTTGGCGTCCTTGGCGTCCTTGGCGGTCAAATCGGGAAGTTAAGCGTTCGAGGCGGCTTGAAAAACACCTGGGGCCCTGCTTTGGCTGCTACGCGCCTCCGCTTCGCGGTCGCAGGGATGAGCGGATGTTGCGGCCGCGCGGCAACAGGCGCGCGGCTAGGCGAACAGCTTCGCCCAGCGGCGCTTCTCGCGGCGCTTCCAGGCGCCGCGGTGGTAGGCGTCGGAGACGATCAGCGGCACCACCGTCGTCGCCTCGGCGAACACCATCTGCTCGTGGGTCGTCTCGACCTTGCCCCACGACGCGGCCTCCTGCAGCGTCGAGGACGAGCAGGCGCCGTCGCGCACGTCGGCCACGGTGATCTGCACGGCGTATTTGTGCATCTCGGCGTCGATGCCGAGGATCTCGGCGCAGACCACGGTGTCCTGGGCGAAGTTCTTCGGCACGCCGCCGCCGACCATGAACAGGCCGGTGGTCCCGGCGGCGATCTTCACGTCGGTCAGCTCGCGGAAGTCGGCGACCGAGTCGATGGATCACGTAGGGCCGTCCCGCCTTGATCCGCTCCACCTGGTGCTTCACCAGGCCGAAGCCGGCCGAGGAGTCGGTGAAGGCCGGGCAGAAGATCGGCGCGTCCTCCTCGAACGCGGTCTGGATCAGGCTGCCCGGCTTCTTGGCGTTGCCGGCGGCCAGCCAGCGGCCCATCTCGCGGATGAACTCGCGCGACGAATAGGGCCGCGGCTCCAGCGCGTCGGCGATCTCCTTGATCGCGTGATCGCAGGCCTGCAGCTCTTCCTCGTCGATGTAGGTGTCGTAGATGCGGTCGATGTAGAGGGCGCGCAGGTCGCGGTCGTCGACATCGGACCGGCCGCCTGGTAGTGCTTGAAGCCGAGCGCCTCGAAGAAATCCATGTCGACGATCGAGGCGCCGGTGGCGACCACCACGTCGACCATGCCGGACTTGCACCATGTCGCGATAGACGTGCATGCAGCCGCCGGCGCTGGTCGAGCCGGCGAGGGTCAGCCAGGGCGAGCAGGCCGGATCCTCGATCGCCATCGACAGGATGTCGGCGGCCCGGGCCGTGTCGCGCGAGGTGAAGCTCATCTTGCGCATGGCGTCGATCACCGGCCGCGCGTCGTAGGCGGTGATGTCGACGTGCTCGACGGTCTTGGCCGAGCAGCTCGGCCTTGGTGTTGGCGGGGCGTTCATCGGTCATGGTCCTCCCTGGGGAGCGTTGGGGCGAGGGTCTTCAGGCCGGCGGGTGACGCCGGGCCCCGCCCGCCGAGGGGCGGGCCTACTTGCGCCGCCGCTTCTTGCCACGGCCCGCGACAGCTTGACGACCGTCGCGGTCTCGCCGCGCGGCGTCGGGATCGAGCGCGGCGCGAGGCCGTACATCGAAGCCATCGGCGCGTCCTCGACGCTCGCCGCTCGAGGTCGCCGAAGCCGTTGAAGCGGGTCGCCATGGCGACGCCATAGGCCCCCAGCATGCCGATCTCGACGTAGTCGCCCTCGCCGCACGTCCTCCGGCAGCCAGAACGGCCCCGGCATGGGTCGAGGGAGTCGCAGGTCGGGCCGTAGAAGCGGAACGGCTTCAGCGGCGCGTCGCTCGGCGTCGCCGTCGCGGACCAGCTTCACCGGGAACGGCCACTTGGCGTGGGCGGCGTCGAACAGCGCGCCGTAGGAGCCGTCGTTCAGATAGAGCGCATCGCCCTTGCGCAGCTCGACCCGGGTGAGCAGCGAGGAGCCCTCGGCCACCAGCGCCCGGCCGGGCTCGCACCAGAGCTCGGTGGTCTCGTGCACCATCATCTCGGCGAAGCCGCGGTCGATGGCGGCGAGGTAGTCAGCCGAGGTCGGGCGGGACCATGCCCGGATAGACCGACGGGAAGCCGCCGCCGACGTCGACCACGTCGGCGAACACGCCGGCGCGGACCAGCGCGCGCGAGGCCTGCGCCATCGCCGCCTGGAAGGCGGTCGGCCGCATGCACTGGCTGCCGACATGGAAGGAGACGCCCATCAGCTCGTCGGTGGCGCGCCGCGCGGCCAGCAGCAGCGCCGGCGCCTCGTGCGGCCTCGACGCCGAACTTGCCGGCCAGCGAATAGGCCGCGCCCTCGGATCGACGCCGCCAGCCGCACGATCAGGTTGAGGTCCTTCGCGCCGCCGGTGGCGTCGAGGATCTTGGCCAGCTCGTCCTGGGTGTCGAAGGCGAAGGTCCGCACGCCATGGTCGAAGTAGGCCGCGGCGATGGCGGCGCGGCTCTTCACCGGATGCATGAAGGCCATGCGCGCGCCGGGCGCGTGCGTCGGCGACCAGCTCGATCTCGGGCATCGAGGCGACGTCGAAGGCGCTGACGCCGTTGGCCGACGAGCGTCTCGATCACCCATGGCGAGGGGTTCGCCTTGACGGCGTAGAGGACGTCGCCTTTGAAGTTGTTCTGGAACCAGTGCGCCGCTAGGGCCACGGCGTCCGGTCGCACGAGTGCGACAGGACGTTCCGGCGACCGCTCACGGACCAGGTCCAGGGGCGAATGGTACGTGTGCAATTCACGTAACCCCCTGCAGATTGTTGAACCCAGGCCGGCGTTAGCAGCGCTTCTCTAGGACTTCGGGTCCGCCGGAGCGCGCGACATAGGGAATCTGCGCCCGGCGATGTAAAGCCTTATCGGTTAAGGGACGCTAAGCGCGGCCCTTGCCGCGCGCCACGAAAGTTTCGCATGGCTGCGGTCATTGCAGGCCCATACGGCGGGTCGGCGGGGCCGAGGGCGGCATGGCGTTCGATGGCGGCGATCGAGGTTCGCGCGGCCGCCAAGACCTTTGGCGCCAGCGCCGCGCGCTGGACGGCGTCACGCTGCGCGTCGCCGGGGCGAGATGGTCGGCCTGATCGGACCATCGGGCGCCGGCAAGTCGACGCTGCTGCGCGCCATCAACGGCCTGGCCGTGCTCGACGCCGGCGATGGCGCGGTCGAGGCGTTCGGCGGCGCGGTGCAGCGAGCGGGCCGGTGTCGGCCGACGACGTGCGCGAGACCCGCGCCCGCATCGGCATGGTCTTCCAGCAGTTCAATCTGGTCGGCCGCTTGAGCCTGTTCACCAACGCCGCGCTGGGCCTGCTGGGCCGCATCGGCTTCTGGCGCGGCCTCTTCGGGCTGTGGCCGGCCGAGAGAAGGCCGCGGTGATGGCGGCGCTCGCGCGGGTCGGCGTCGCCGACTACGCCGGCCAGCGCGCCGGCACCCTCTCCGGCGGCCAGCAGCAGCGCGGCCGCGATCGCCCGCGCCCTGGTGCAGCAGGCCGAGGTCGATCCTCGCCGACGAGCCGGTCGCCTCGCTCGACCCCGTCGCCGCCCGGCAGGTGATGGATCTGCTTGCAGACGCTGAACCGCCGAGCGACGGCCTGACCGTCGTGGTCGTCCCTGCACCAGGTCGACTACGCCTTGCGCTACTGCCGGCGCGTGGTGGCGCTGAAGGCGGGCCGCGTGGTCTTCGACGGACCGAGCGAGAGCTTGGACGCGGCGCGGCTGGTCGACGATCTACGGCGCCGAGATCGATGACGCCTTCGTGGAAGACCGGCCGCTATGAAGCGCTGGGCGCCGGCGATTGGCTTGGTTGCGGCGGTGCTGGCGCTGGCCGGCTGCGGGGCCGACGACAGCAAGACGATCAAGTTCGGTTTCGAGTCGCCGGAGCAGCAGGGGACGATGGGCAAACGCTGGCAGCCAGTGCTCGACGACCTGCAGAGAAAGACCGGCCTCAAGGTCGAGGCCTACTACGCCTCCAGCTACACCGCCGTGATCGAGGCCATGCGGTTCAACCAGGTCCAGGTCGGCTGGTTCTCGGCCCTGCCCACCCTGGAAGCGATCCGGCGCGCCAACGGCGAGATTCTGGGGCAGATCACCGACGAGGGCGGGGCGAAAGACTACGAGTCGATCCTGATGGTCAGGAAGGGCTCGGGCATCACGCTCGACGACGTGCTCCGGTGCGGCAAACGCTACGACTTCGGCATCGGCGACCCGCGCTCGACCTCGGGCACGCTGGCGCCGATGGCCTACCTGTTCATCCCGCGCAATATCGACCCCGAGACCTGCTTCAAGGTCGTGCGCTCGGCGACGCACCAGGCCAACCTCTTCGCGGTCGCCAACGGCGTGGTCGACGTGGCCACGATGAACACGGTCGGGCTGCAGTTCGCCCACCAGGACGAGCCGGCGACGGCCGACAAGGTGCAGGTGATCTGGACCTCGCCTCCGCTGCCGGAGTTGTCCATCGTCGTGCGCCAGGACATGAACCCGACGGTCAAGGCCAAGCTGAGGGACTTCTTTCTCAGCTATGGCGCGGCGCCGGGGCCCGAGGGCGACCGCGAGCGGGCGAACCTCAAGGCGCTGACGTTCGGCGGCTTCGCGCTCGCCGCGTCGGACTACCTCGATCCGGTCAAGCAGATGGACGCGAGCGAAACGCTCTACGAGGCGAAGAAGTCGGGCGACCCGGCCAAGATCATCGCCGCCCAGCGCGCCTATGACGCGGTGATGGCGCAGATCGCCGCCCACCATCGCTCATGAGCGGGGCCGCCACGATCCCGCCGCCGCCGGTCCGGCCCCTGCGTCAGCGGCTGATCGACCTCGTCCTATGGGGCGGCATCGCGGCGGTGCTGATCGCCTCGGTCGGGCCGGTCAACCTGCGACGCCTGCCGATGCTCGTGGCCAACTCGGCCAACCTGCGCGACCTGCTTGGCGCCTTCGTGCATCCGGACCTGGGCGATATGCCCGACTACATCGCCCAGATGTGGCTGACCGTGCAGATGGCGCTTTGGGGCACCTTCATCGCCATCTTCATCGCCATTCCTCTCGGACTGGCCGCGGCGCGCAACATCTCGCCGGTCTGGGTCCAGCAACCGGTGCGGCGGCTGCTGGACGTGCTGCGCTCGCTGCCGGAGCTGATCATCGGGCTGGCGTTCATCGTGACCGTGGGCCTCGGCCCGCTCACCGGCGTGCTGGCGCTCGCCATCAATACCGGCGGCGTGCTCGGCAAGCTGTTTTCCGAAGCGGTCGAGACCGTCGCGCCGGGGCCGATCGAGGGCGTCCGGGCGACCGGCGCCGCCCCGATGCACGAGATCGTCTGGGGCGTGGTGCCGCAAGTCGCGCCGCTGTGGACCAGCTATGCCCTCTACCGCTTCGAATCGAACGCCCGCTCGGCCACCGTTCTGGGCTTCATCGGGGCCGGCGGCATCGGGCAACTGCTGTTCAGCGCCATGCAGGCGTTCCAGTTCAGCCAGGTCGCGGCGATGGTCATCGTCATCGTCGTGGCGGTGACGCTCATCGATCTCCTCTCGCAGGCGATGCGCAGCCGGCTTATCTGAGGCTGGAATGACCGCCCAAGTCGCGCCGCACCTGCTGGACCAGCCAGCGCCCAACCGCCCGATGATGATGATTTCCATCATGGGGGCGATGGTCATGACGGTGCTCGACCAGACGATCGCCAACGTCGCGCTGCCGCACATGGCGGGCTCGGTGTCCGCCTCCGCCGACCAGATCACCTGGGTGCTGACCTCCTACATCATCGCGGCGGCGATCATGACGCCCACGACCGGCTGGCTGGCCAGCCGGTTTGGGCGCAAGCAGGTCTTCCTCGTCTCGATCATCGGCTTCACCGTCGCCTCGGCAGCGTGCGGGGCGGCGCAGAACCTCGAGCAGATCGTCATCTTTCGCGTCCTCCAAGGGGCCTGCGGGGCCGCCATGGCCCCCCTGTCGCAAGCGGTGATGCTCGACGCCTACCCTTACGAAGAGCGCGGGCCGATCATGGCGATCTGGGGCATGGGGATCATGATCGCGCCGATCTGCGGCCCGATCCTGGGCGGCTGGCTGACCGACAACTTCTCGTGGCGCTGGGTCTTCTACATCAACCTGCCGGTCGGGATCCTGGCCGCGATCGGGGTATGGACCTTCCTGCACGAGGAGGACCGCGGCAGGAAGGTCCGCTTCGACGTGATGGGGTTCGCCCTGCTGTCGCTGATGCTGGGCGCCTTCCAGCTCTGCCTCGACCGGGGGGAGAACAACGACTGGTTCCAGTCGCCGGAAATCATGATCGAGGCGGGACTGGCCGCCCTGGCGCTGGTGCTCTTCACGGTCCACTCGCTCACCACCGACAACCCCTTTGTGCCGTTCGAGCTGTTCAAGGACCGCAACTTCACCGCCGCGACGGTGCTTGGGCTTGCCGTCGGGCTGCTGGTCTTCTCGGTCATGGCGCTCTTGCCGCCCATGGTCCAGACGCTGCTCGGCTATCCGGTCATGACCGCCGGCATGATCTCGGCGCCGCGCGGCGTCGGCAGCCTGGTCTCGATGGCCCTTGCCGGCCGTCTGGTCGGGCGCGTCGACGCCCGCATCCTCATCACCGCGGGGCTCCTGCTGTTCGCCGCCTCGTTCCTGGGCATGAGCACGTTCGACCTGCAGATGAACTCCTGGACAATCGTCTGGACCGGCGTCGTGCAGGGGCTGGGCACGGGCCTCGTCTTTACGCCGATGAGCGTGCTGGCGTTCGCGACGCTCGCCCCCAACCTGCGCACCCACGGCACCGGGGTCTTCACCCTCGTGCGCAACCTGGGCAACAGCGCCGGGATCTCGATCATGGAGGCGACCTTCGTGCGCAACAGCCAGATCGTCCACGCCCGCCTGGCTGGGGGGATCACGCCTGAGAACCCGAACGCCGTCGCCGCGCTCGGCGGCGTGAACGCCATGAGCTCGCCGGTGACGATGGCGGGGCTGAACGGCCAGGTGAGCGCGCAGGCGGCGATGGTTTCCTACATCGACGTCTTCCACCTGATGTTCCTGACCACGCTGGCCGCCATCCCGCTCGTGCTGCTGTTGCGCAAACCCACCGGCCCCCCCGCCGCCGGGCCCATCGCCGCGGACTAGCGAGCGCCCCTTCGCTCCGCGCATGCGGAGCCGTCGTTTTCGACCGCCAAGGACGCCCAGATCGCCAAGTTGGGCAGTGACGTTCGGCCGCCCTTGGCGTCCTTGGCGCGCTTGGCGGTCGAATTGGGCGGCTGCCGCCGCCCGCTGCACATGCGTCCTTAGACCTGGGCCGGCCTTCGGCGCAGGCGCGCGAGGCGGCGCAGGCGGCGCCAGAAGCGGGTTTTTTCGGGCTCGGGGTAGGGCTGCAGGTTGCGCACGAACTCGTCGGCCGAGGCGCGCCACGAGAAGCGCTCGGCGTAGGCGCGCACCGCGTCGCGGTCGAGGTCGAGGCATCCGAGGCAGGCTTCGCGCAGGCCGTCGGTCAGCGTCTCGGCCAGCCGGCCCGACGCCGGAGTTGGGGATGATGTCGACCGGGTCCGGGCGCCGGGAAGGCGGCGACCGGCGTGCCGGAGGCCATGGCCTCCAGGATCACCATGCCGAAGGTGTCGGTGAGCGATGGGAAGACGAAGACGTCGGCGCCGGCGAAGTAGGCGGAAAGCTCCTCGCCGGACTTCGAGCCGGGGAAGACCACGTCGGGATACTTGGCGGCGAGCGCGGCCTTCTGCGGCCCGTCGCCGACGATGACCTTGGTCCCCGGCAGGTCCAGATCGAGAAGCGCCTCGAGGTTCTTCTCGACCGCGATCCGCCCGACGTTCAGCCAGATCGGGCCGGTCAAGTCCGGCATAGACGTCAGGATGGCCGCGCTTGTCCGGGTGGAACAGCTCGGTGTCGACCCCCCGCGACCAGGGCGAGATGTTGCGGAAGCCGTGCTTGGCCAGCTCGTCGCGCATGGTCGGCGTGGCCACCATCAGCCGCCCCGACGGCTTGTGGAACCAGCGCATGTAGGCGTAGCCGGCCGACACCGGCAGCGGCAGGCGCGCGGCGACATATTCGGGGAACTTGGTGTGGTAGCTGGTGGTGAACGGCAGCTTCCAGTCCAGGCAGATGCGCCGCGCGGCGAACCCGATCGGGCCTTCGGTGGCGATGTGGATCGCCTCCGGCTCGAACGACTTGAACTTCTCCTGCAACGGCTCGTAGGCGCCGACGGCGAGCTTGATCTCGGGATAGGTCGGCAGCGGGAAGGTCTTGAACTGGTCGGGCGAGATCACCTCGACCTCGTGGCCCATCTCGCGGCACTCGGCCACCGTGCGCGTCAACGTGCGCACCACGCCGTTGACCTGCGGCTCCCAGGCGTCGGTGGCCAAGAGGATGCGCATCAGGCGACAGCGGCTTCCCGCGCTTCCGCCTCGCTCAAGCGCTTGACCATCGACCAGGAGCGCAGCTTCGCCCACTCCAGGATCTCGAGCCGGCCGTCGGCGTGCTCGACGAGCGCGGTGCAGCTTTCCACCCAGTCGCCGTCGTTGATGTAGCGGACGCCGCCGATCTCGCGCATCTCGGCCTTGTGGATGTGGCCGCAGATGACGCCGTCGACGCCTCGGCGTCGCGCCTCGTCCGCCACCGCGGCCTCGAAGTTCTCGATGAACTGGAGCGCGTTCTTCACCTTGACCTTTAGATAGGCCGAAAAGCTCCAATAGCCGAATCCGAACCGGCGGCGCAGGCGGTTGAACAACGTGTTGAGGCCGAGCACGGTCCGATAGGCCCAGTCGCCGGCGAACGCGAGCCAGCGGGCGTTGCGCGTCACCCCGTCGAACTCGTCGCCGTGCAAGACGAGATAGCGCTTGCCGTCCGCCGTCTCGTGCAGGGCGTCGCGGACCACGACCACGCCGCCGAAGTGGACGCCGCAATAGTCGCGCGCCACCTCGTCGTGGTTGCCGGGCACGTAGATGATCTCGGTCGCCCTTGCGCGCCAGCCTGCAGGATCTTCTGCACCACGTCGTTGTGGGTCTGCGGCCAGTACCAGCCGCCGGCCAGCTTCCAGCCGTCGAAGATGTCGCCGACCAGGTAGAGCCGCTCGCACTCGATGTGGCGGATGAAGTCGAGCAAGAGCTCGGCCTGGCAACCCTTGGTGCCCAGATGGATGTCGGAGATGAAGACCGTGCGATAGCGGCGGACGGCGATCTCGGCGCTCATCGGCGTCGACGGCTTTCCATGGCTTGAAGCGCCGTTAGGCTGATTGCATGTCGCTTTTGTGAAACGCGTGGCGGGCCTAGTGCGCTCACCCCAACCCGTCATGGCCCGACTTGTTCGGGCCACCCATGATCACCGTCGAACGTGAGTGTTCATGGGTCCCCCGCATTCCGCTTCGCTCCAGCGGGGGATGACGATCAGGGGAGGGGGATTGGGCTAGGCTTGCGCGGCGTCAGGTGGTCTATGCTTTGGCCGAAAAGGCAGGAGACCGTCCATGATCGATTTCGAGATTCCCGAAGAAGCCAAGGCCATGCGCGAGCGGGTGCGCCAATGGGTGCACGACGAGTGCATCCCGGCCGAGAAGCGGCTCCTGGACGGCGAGGACTACAAGACCGTCCTGGGCGACCTGCAGGACCAAGGCGCGCGCCCAGGGCCTGTGGCTGCCCGTTCATCCCCAAGGAGCACGGCGGCATGGGCTTGGGTCCGCTCGCCAACGCGCTGGTGCAGATGGAGCTGGGCGAGAGCCACCTCGGCGCGCTCTCGATGAACACGCCAGGGCCCGGACGACGCCACCATGCTCACCCTGCTGGCGCACGGCACCGAGTACCAGAAGGAGAAGTTCCTCAAGCCGCTGCTGAACGGCGAAAAGCGCGTCTGCTACTCGATGACCGAGAAGGCCGCCGGCGCCGACGCCACCGGCATGCAGACCCGCGCGGTGAAGGACGGCAACGAGAACTATATCCTGAACGGCGAGAAGTGGTTCTCGTCGGCCGCCAGCGCCGCCGACATGGCGCTGGTCATGGCGAAGACCGACCCCGACGCGCCGCGCCACCAGCAGCTACTCGACCTTCATCGTCGAGCTGCCCAACCCCGGCTACCGCATCAAGCGCGACATCCCGACCATGGCGCTGGAAGGGCCGCTCTCGCACATCATGGGCGGCGGCCACGCCGAGATCGAGATCAAGGACCTGAAGGTGCCGGCCGAGAACCTGCTCGGCGGCGAGGGCCAGCGGCTTCAACATGGGCCAGCACCGCCTGGCCTACGGGCGCCTGCGCCACGGCATGCACAACGTCGCCATGGCCCAGCGGGCGCTCGACATGGCCGCGGCCCGCATCACCAACCGCTCGACCTTCGGCGCGCCGCTGCACGACGCGCCAGGCGGTGCAGTTCATGCTCGCCGAGTGCGCGACCCAGCTCTACATCGCCCGCCTGATGCTGCTGCACATCGCCTACAAGGCCGAGAAGGGCATGGACCTGCGGCAGGAGAACTCGATCGCCAAGGTCTACCTCGCCAACATGGTGCACCACGTGGTCGACACCGCGATCCAGCTGCACGGCGCGCTGGGCTACAGCCGCGATACGCCGCTGGCCGCCTGGTACACCGGCATCCGCTCGCAGCGGCTGGTCGACGGCCCCGACGAGGTGCACCGCTGGACGGTCGGCCGCAACGTGATCAAGGCCTACCAGCAGCACGGCACCACCGCCTCCGCGGCCGGCGGCGATCTGCTCTAACATTCATCGTCATGGCCCGGCTTGTCCGGGCCACCCATGAACACCTTGCTGGGCATGGTGTGCATGGGTCCCCCTCATTTGGCTGCGCCTCTGCTTCGCAGTCGCTTCGCCCCAGCGGGGGATGACGGATCAAATATGGAAAACCGAAACGGGTTCTAATTTCTGATTCCCAGGCGGCGGCATTCCGATTATTTCGGATGCTCTCGCCAAAGGAATCCGGAACGCCCGATGACTGACGCCCCCGTGACCGACGCGCCGAAGGCCGACCTCGGCTTCGATCCGGCCGCCCTTCGCGCCAAGTACCGCGCCGAGCGGGACCGCCGCCTGCGGGCGGATGGCAACGCGCAGTATCGCGAGATCAAGGGCCAGTTCGCCCGCTACCTCGACGACCCGTACGTTGCGCCCGGGTTCACCCGCGCCCCGCTCACCGACGAGGTCGAGGTGGTGGTGATCGGCGGCGGCTTCGGCGGCCTCCTGGCCGGCGCACGCCTGCGCGAGGCCGGCGTTACGGACATCCGCACCATCGAGAAGGGCGGCGACTTCGGCGGCACCTGGTACTGGAACCGCTATCCCGGCGCGGCCTGCGACATCGAGAGCTATATCTACCTGCCGCTGCTCGAGGAGATCGGCTACGTGCCGGTCGAAAAGTACTCGCGCGCGCCGGAGATCCTGCGCCACTCACGCGCGATCGGCGAGCACTTCGACCTCTATCGGAACGCCTGCTTCCAGACCGAGGTCACCGAGCTTAGCTGGGACGACGCCGCCAAGCGCTGGATCATCAGCACCAATCGGGGCGACGCCATGCGCGCGCGCTTCGTGGTCATGTCCAACGGTCCGCTGCACCGGCCGAAGCTGCCCGGCATCCCCGGCGTCGAGCGCTTTGCGAACCACAGCTTCCACACCAGCCGCTGGGACTATGGCTACACCGGCGGCGATTCCAACGGCGGCCTGACGAAGCTGAAGGACAAGGTCGTCGGCGTCATCGGCACCGGCGCGACCGCCGTCCAGTGCGTGCCGCACCTGGCCGAGGGGGCCAAGCAGCTCTACGTCTTCCAGCGCACGCCCTCGTCCATCGACGTGCGCGCCAACCGCCCGACCGACCCGGACTGGGCCGCCGCGCTCCAGCCCGGCTGGCAGCAGCACCGGATGGACAATTTCAACGCGCTTGTCTCGGGCGGCTTTGCCGAGGAGGACCTGGTCAACGACGGCTGGACCGACATCATCGGCAACCTGTTGCTCCTGATGCGCAAGGGCCAGGGCTCCGGCCAATCGATGGAGGCGCTGGCTGAGACCATGCAGCTGGCCGACTTCCAGAAGATGGAGCAGGTGCGGGCGCGCGTGGACCAGGTGGTCAAGGACCCGGCGACCGCCGCAGCGCTCAAGCCCTGGTACAATCAGTTCTGCAAGCGCCCCTGCTTCCACGACGAATACCTGGACGCCTTCAACCGGCCGAACGTCACCCTGGTCGACACCGAAGGGCGGGGCGTCGATGAGATTACCGAGACGGCGATCATCGCCAATGGCAGGGCCTACGAGGTCGACTGCCTGATCTACGCCACCGGGTTCGAGGTCGGCACCTCCTACACCCGCCGCGCCGGCTACGAGGTGGTCGGCCGCGATGGGCTGACGCTGTCGCAGAAGTGGGCGAACGGCGTCTCCACCCTGCACGGCATGCATGCCCGCGGCTTCCCGAACTGCTTCATCGTCTCCAATTCGCAGTCGGGCTTCACCGCCAACTTCCCGCACATGCTGAACGAGCAGTCCAAGCACATCGCCTACATCGTCGCCGAAGCCGGCAAGCGGCAGGCGCGCACGGTCGAGGCGTCGGAGGAGGCGGAAGCCGCCTGGGTGCAGACCATCGTCGACAGCGCCATCATGCGCCAGCGCTTCCAGGAGGAGTGCACCCCCGGCTACTACAACAACGAGGGCCAGCCCTCGGCGCTGGCCGCCCGCAACGGCCCCTACGGCCGCGGCCCGGTGGCGTTCGTGAAGCTGATCGAAGACTGGCGCGAGGCGGGGACGCTCGAGGGGCTGGAGTTGGGCTAGGCGGGTTGAGATTAGGCGGCGCCCGCTCACTAGGTTTGAGCGATTGAGGCGCGGTCGGCGCGGCTGACGTTCCCCTTCCCCTTGCGGGGAGGGGCCAGGGGTGGGGGTGAGACGCAGTGCTCGCCAGGTGGCCGGGTCAGCGACGCTGAGCAGACACCCCCATCCCGAACCCCTTCCCTGCAAGGGGGAAGGGGCGTTGAGCGATGATCGCTGATTCAGCGAGACTCAACCAGCTCGAACCTCCGGTCGCTGGCTTAGGCGCCGGCATACGCCTACCGTCAGCACGTGGCTGCGGAGGTCTTTCAGATGATCGGACGTCGATACCGGCGCGCTGGCGCGCTCGCGGGGCTTGCGCTGCTGGTCGCGGGCGCGGCGCATGCCGCGGGTCCACCGTTCCCGTGGAAGGCGGGCGACCCGGCGCCGAGCATCGACGGCGTCACGCTCGGCCAGACCGAGCCGCAGGCGCTGGCCATCCTCGGCGCGCCGGCGAAGACCTCGAAGATGAGCGGGGATGACGTCTGGGACTATGCGAGCGGGCTCGAGGTCATCGCCAACACCGGCGACGGCGTCTCGATCATCCGCCTGCTTGCCTCTGGGGCCGGCTCGGTGGGCGGGGTCAAGGTCGGCGACGACGCCAGCGCCGTGCTCGCCAGGTGGGGCAACGCCGACACCGTCAACATCCCCGCCGCGCTGTGGAACTGCGGGGTCTGGACGCTGGAGGTGCGGGCGACGGGCGGCAAGGTCACCGACATCATGCTCGGCTGGAACCAGACCAAGTGGCCGAACGAGAACCCGAAGACCGGGACCTACTACCGGCCGAACTGACGCCCCTACTCCGCCGCCTGCGCCATCGGGGCGGGTTGGGCGCCGCGGAGGAGGCGGCCGGGGAGCGCGTCGGTGGGCTCGCCGTTGCGGTAGGTGACTTCGCCGCGGACGATGGTGGCGGTGTAGCCGCTCGCCCGCTGGATCAGCCGCCGGCCGCCGGAGGGCAGGTCGTAGGCGACCTGCGGGGCGTAGAGCGTCAGGTTGTCGTGGTCGATGACGTTCAGGTCGGCCCGGTAGCCCGGCTGCACGACGCCGCGGTCGTAGAGGCCGACGGCGCGGGCGGTGTCGCGCGCCTGCATGCGCACGATCTGGCTGAGCGGCAGCTTGGGCCCGCGCGTGCGGTCGCGGGTCCAGTGGGTGACCAGCGTGGTCGGGAAGCTGCCGTCGCAGATCATGCCGACGTGGGCGCCGCCGTCGGAGAGGCCGGGGATGGCGTCCTTGTGGTTCATCATCGCATAGGCCGGATCGAGGTTGCCCTCGGCGTAGTTGAGGAACGGCACGTAGATCATGCCGCGCCCGCCGTTGGTGAGCATGTGGTCGAGCGCCACCTCTTCAGGCTGGGCGCCCTTGGCCGCCGCAATCGCCGCGACCGAGGTCGGTCTCGCTGGGCTCGTAATCGGGCGTCTCGCTCATCAGGTACATGCGCTCGAACGCTCCGCCGGCGCCGCGCACTCCGGTCTCCGGGCGGCTGGCGAACAGCCGGGCGCGGAAGTCGGGATCGCTTAGCGCGCTTGACGCGCTCGGCCAGCGAGAGCGCCGCGATCTCCTTGTAGGCGCCGTAATGCGTGAACGGATTGACCGTGAGCTCGAGGCCCAAGCAGCACGCCCACTGGCGCGCGCCGGCACCTGGGCGCGGATGACGCAGCCGGCGGCGATTGGCGTCCTCGACGTGGGCGAGCAGCGACTGGTAGTTGAAGGGCCTCGCCGGGCTCTGCACCAGCGAGAACGACATCGGCCGCCCGGAGCGCTCCACGACGCGGCGGAGCATGCCGAACTCGGCGTCCTCGTCGACGAAGTCGGAGACCAACTGCAGGACGCCCTTGCCCGCAGCGGCCATGCCGAGCGCGATGCCGGTCAGCTCGTCCTCGCCGGCGGTCAGCGTGGCGATCGGCGAGCCGTCGGACGAGCGGTGGTTGAGCGTGCGCGAGGTGCCGAAGCCGATCGCGCCAGCCTGCATCGCTTCCTTGGCGAGCGCAGCCATGGCGGCGATGTCGCGCTCGGTGGCCGGCTCGCGGTCGACGCCGCGCTCGCCCATCACGTAGACGCGCAGGGCCGCATGCGGCAGCTGGCTGCCGATGTCGACGTCGAACCGCCGCTCTGCCAGCTTGTCGAGATAGTCGGGATAGCTCTCCCAGTTCCACGGCAGGCCCTTCGGAGAGCACCGGGAAGGGAATGTCCTCGACGCCTTCCATCAGCCGGATCAGCCGGTCGTGGTCGTCCGGACGGCAGGGCGCGAAGCCGACGCCGCAATTGCCCATCACCACGGTCGTCACGCCGTGCCAGGACGAGGGCTGCATGCGCGCGTCCCAGGTCGCCTGGCCGTCGTAGTGGGTGTGGATGTCGACGAAGCCGGGCGCCACGATCTGGCCGCGGGCGTCGATCTCTTCCGCGCCGGCGCCTGAGACCTCGCCGACGGCGGCGATCACCCCGTCCTTGACCGCGACGTCCGCCTCGCGGGGCTCGGCCCCCGTGCCGTCATGCAAGAGCCCGCCGCGAACGACGAGATCGAAGGGCTTGTCCATGGATCGTTTCCTTTGGCGCGAAGCGTATTTGGCGCGCGGGGGCCTAGGTCGGTCAAGTCTCGCCGTTCGCAGCCCCACTGCGGCCAAATTCAGAAAATATCGTCAGGTGTTCGAAGGCGCTGTCGGTTGCGGCCCAACTTTTTCGTCCTCACGTAACTGAGCGAAAACCGTGATGCGTCATTCTGTTGAAGTCATGCAGCGAGTTCTAATCAGAGGCAGGGTGGTCTTGGCGCTGGGCGCGTTGCTCGGCGTGCTGCTCGGTCTTCTTCTGCCGGCGCCGTCGTTCCACGGCGTCCAAGGCAGCCGTCTGATGCGCCCCGGATACTCGGCGCAATAGGGCGAATTGCCTTAAGACTTCAGCGCCAATGAGTCGGCGCCCAGCCTTCAGCTTCCTCGAGTTCTTCGCCGGCGGCGGCATGGCGCGGCTTGGCCTGGGCGATGCCTGGGCTTGCCTGTTCGCCAACGACGTCGATCCGCTGAAGGCGGCGACCTATCGCGCCAACTTCGGCGAGGATCACTTGAGCGAGGCCGACGTCTGGGCCCTGGCCCTCGCCGACCTGCCCGGCCGCGCCGACCTCGCCTGGGCGTCCAGCCCCTGCCAGGACCTCAGCCTGGCGGGCGCCCGCGCCGGCCTTGGCGGCGCGCGCTCGTCGGCGTTCTGGGGGTTCTGGCGGCAGATCGCGGCGCTCGACGCCGAGGGCCGCGCGCCAAGGGTCATCGTGATCGAGAACGTCGCCGGCCTGCTCAGCTCGAACGACGGCGGCGACTTCGCCGCCATCGGCCAGGCGTTCGCCGCCCGCGGTTACCGGTTCGGCGCGCTCGAGATCGACGCCGCGGCCTTCCTCCCGCAATCGCGGCCGCGCGCCTTCGTCATCGCCGCGCGCGGGCCGATCGATGGCCTGGCCGCCGACAAACCGGGCGATTTCGCGTCGGCGGCCGTCGTCCGCGCCCACGCGCGTCTGCCCGCGGCGCTCGGCCGGCAATGGGCCTGGTGGCGGCTCCCGGCGCCGCCGCGTCGCAACACGACGCTCGCCAGCCTGCTCGAGCCGGACGAGGCTGTCCCCTGGCGGTCGCAGGCCGAGACCGCCGCCCTGCTGGCGCAGATGCGGCCGGCGCATCGGGCGCGCCTAGCTGAAGCGGCGGGCGGCGGAGAGCGCGTGGTGGCGGCCGTCTATCGCCGCGTTCGGATCGAGCAGGGCCGGCGGGTGCAGCGCGCGGAGCTGCGACTGGATGGCCTGGCCGGCTGCCTGCGCACGCCGGGCGGCGGCTCGTCGCGCCAGCTCCTGGTTATCGTCGAGGGGGGCGAGGCGCGCAGCCGCTGGATGACCGCGCGCGAGGGGGCGCGGCTGATGGGTCTGCCCGAGTCATACCAGCTGCCGGCCGGCCATACCGCCGCCTGGCGCGTCATCGGCGACGGCGTGGCCGCCCCCGTCGTGCGGCATCTGGCGGCGCACCTCCTGGAACCGCTCTGCCCGACCGATGACGAGCTGATCCGGAGCTTACGATTTCTGAGCGGACAAGGCGGCGGGCCAGCGCCTAGAGTGCGGCGACCTCGTCCCGCGGAAGACCTATCGCCATGAGCACTGCAACCACCGCCAAGCCCAAGGCCTACGACGCCGCGCGCTTCAAGCGCGCCGGGCGCGGCAGGATCTTCGACTCCATCATCGACACCATCGGCGACACGCCGCTGATCCGCCTGCCGCGCCTCACCGCCGAGCTGAAGCCGAAGGGCGAGGTGCTGGCCAAGCTCGAGTTCTTCAATCCGCTGGGCAGCGTGAAGGACCGCATCGGCGCCTCGATGATCGAGGCGATGGAGGCGCAAGGGACGCTGAAGCCCGGCTCGGCGATCATCGAGCCCACCAGCGGCAACACCGGCATCGCGCTGGCCTTCGTGGCAGCGGCCAAGGGCTATCCGATCATCCTGGTCATGCCGGAGTCCATGTCGATGGAGCGGCGCAAGATGCTCGTCCTCTTGGGCGCGCGGCTGGAGCTGACGCCGGCGGAGAAGGGCATGCGCGGCGCCGTCGGCCGCGCCCAGGAGCTGCTGGCCGAGATTCCCGGCTCGGTGATGCCGCAGCAGTTCGAGAATCCGGCCAACCCGCTCGTGCACCGCGTCTCGACCGCCGAGGAGATCTGGAACGACACCGACGGCAAGGTCGACATGGTGGTCTCCGGCGTCGGCACCGCCGGCACCATCACCGGCGTCGGCCAGGTGCTGAAGGCGCAGAAAGCCGTCGGTGCAGATGATCGCGCTGGAGCCCGAGGGCTCGGCCGTGCTGTCCGGCGGCCAGCCCGGCCCGCACAAG
Organism: uncultured Alphaproteobacteria bacterium; assembly: GCA_963794315.1. Taxonomy (GTDB): domain Bacteria; phylum Pseudomonadota; class Alphaproteobacteria; order Caulobacterales; family Caulobacteraceae; genus Poindextera. The sequence goes on along the minus strand of CAWCDF010000002.1, from coordinate 679,568 downwards.
ATCCAGGGCATCGGCGCCGGCTTCGTCCCCGGCGTGCTCGACCGCGGCGTGATCGACCGGGTGATGACGGTGACCAATGACGAGAGCTTCGAGATGGCGCGCAAGGCCGCCCGCATCGAGGGCCTGCCGGGCGGCATCTCGTCGGGCGCGGCGCTCTCGGCCGCCTTCCGCCTGGCCGCCGAGGACGCCTCCGCCGGCAAGCTGATCGTGACCATCATCCCGAGCTTCGCCGAGCGCTACCTCTCGACCGCCCTGTTCGACGGGCTCTGAAGCCCCGGTGACCGATGTCTTCACCGCCGAGAAGCGCTCGGCGGTGATGCGCCAGGTGAAGGGCCGCGACACCACGCCCGAGCGCGTGGTTCGCCGGCTGCTCTGGCGGATGGGCGCGCGATACCGGCTCGATCGCCGCGACCTGCCTGGGCGGCCGGACATCGTGCTGGCCGGGCGAAAGCTGGCGATCTTCGTGCACGGCTGCTTCTGGCACGGGCACGACTGCCCCAGGGGCGCGCGCGTGCCGAAAGCCAACCGCGCCTACTGGCTGGGCAAGATCGGCAGGAACCGCGCCCGCGACGCCGAAACCCGCGCCAAACTGGAAGCCCTCGGCTGGCGCGTGGAAGTCATCTGGGAATGCGAACTCAGGGACCCGGCCGCGCTTGGGCAGCGCCTCGCTGCGATGCTGCAAGCTGCCCTCGATGGCCCGCGCAAGCGGGCGCTTCGAATTTGACCGCCAAGGACGCAAAGGACGCCAAGAGGTCGAGGCTGCCCCCAGCGCAACCGCTCTCGCTGAATCTTGGCGTCCTTGGCGAACTTGGCGGTCAGATAGGGCCGAACCGCCTCACGGCGGTTCAGAAGGCCTCGGCTGGGAGGGCCATCATGGAGGCGGAGCCGGCTTTGATCTTCGTCAGGTGGGCGGCGGCGTCGGGCAGCACGCGTTCGAGGAAGTAGCGGCCGGTCATGAGCTTGTCGGCGTAGAAGGGATCGGCCTCGCCGCCGTCGATCTTCGCCTGGGCGGCCTCGGCCATCATCCCCCACATGTAGGCGAGCGCCGTCAGCCCGAAGAGGCTGAGGTAATCCATCGACGCCGCGCCGGCGTCCTCCGGGTTCTGCGTCCCGTGCTGCATCAGCCAGAAGGTCGCCTCCTGCAGCTTGGCCTTGGCGTCCTTCAGGCCCTCGACGAAGGGGGCGATCGCCGCCGCCTGCTCGCGCTCGCCGGTGAAGGCGTCGACCTCGGCGAAGAAGCTCATCACCGCCCGCCCGCCGTTCGCGGCCAGCTTGCGGCCGACCAGGTCGAGGGCCTGGATGCCGTTCGTGCCCTCGTAGATCATGCTGATGCGGCAATCGCGCAGGTACTGGCTGGCCGGGAAGTGCTCGGTGAAGCCGGAGCCGCCGTGCACCTGCATCGCGTCCGAGCAGGTCGCGGAAGCCCCGGTCGGTCATGAAGGCCTTCGCCACCGGCGTCAGCAGGCCCATGTAGTCACCCGCCCGCTCGCGCACAGCCGCGTCCGGGCTCTGCGTGCGCCAGGTCGCCGTGCAGCGCCGTCCAGAGCAGGAACGCGCGGCCGCCTTCGAGCACGGCGCGGGAGTCCATCAGCATGCGGCGCACGTCCGGATGCACGATGATCGGGTCGGCCGGGCCGTCCGGGTTCTTCGGCCCGGAGAGGGAGCGGCCCTGCAGCCGCTCGCTTGGCGAACGCGCTCGGCCGCCTGGTAGGCCGCCGTCGCCCTGGGCCAGCCCCTGCACGCCGACGCCCAGCCGCTCCTCGTTCATCATCACGAACATGAGCCGAAGGCCCGCATTCTCCTCGCCGATCAGCCAGGCCTTGGCGTCCTCGTAGACCATCACGCAGGTGGCGTTGCCGTGGATGCCCATCTTCTCTTCCAGGCCCGCGCATTTGACCCCTTGGTTGCGCGCGCCGACGCCGCCGTCGGCGGTGGGCAGGAACTTGGGCGCGATGAAGAGGGAGATGCCGCGCACGCCGGCCGGCGCGCCCTCGATCCGGGCCAGCACCAGGTGGACGATGTTCTCGGCCAGGTCGTGCTCGCCGCCCGAGATCCAGATCTTCTGGCCGCTGATGCCGGTAGGTTCCGTCGGCCTGCGGCGACGGCCTTCGTGCGTCAAAAGCCCCAGGTCCGTGCCGCATTGCGGCTCGGTCAGGTTCATCGTCCCGCCCCACTGGCCGAAGGCGAGCTTGGGCAGGTAGGTCGCCTTCTGCGCATCCGAGCCGCCGGCGAGGATGGCCGAGTAGGCGCCGTGGGTCAGGCCCGGGTACATGGAAAACGCCATGTTGGCGGCCGACGACATCTCGGAATAGGCGGTGTTGACCACCGCCGGCAGGCCCTGGCCGCCGTAGGCCGGCCTCAGCGCCCAGCGCCGGCCAGCCGGCTTCGACCATGGCCCGGTAGGCCTCCTTGAAGCCCTTCGGCGTGGTCACCGTGTTGTCGGGGAACCAGTGACAGCCTTCCTGGTCGCCCACCTTGTTCAGGGGCGCCAGCACCTCCTCGCAGAAGCGCGCGGCCTCGGTCAGGATCTGCTCGACGACGTCGAGCGGCGCGTCGGCGAAGCCCGGCAGGTTCGCGTAGCGCTCGAGCTTGAGCACCTCGCCGAGCACGAACATCTGGTCGCGGACCGGCGCGCGGTAGCTCATGGGGAATGTCCGTCAGCTGGGCTTTGAAAACGCCGGCGGACTATTTCGCGAATTCGTGCACGCCGTCCAGCCGCGCGCGCAGCACCTGGTCGTAGTTCTCCGCCTTGGGCAGAAGATCCGGATGGTTCTCGGCGAGCTGCTTCTCGAGCTGCTCGCAGGCTTCGCGCAGGCTCCCGATCGCGTGGTCGATGTCCTCGCGCTGGGCCTCGAGCGTCACGATGCGCTCGCGGAACTTGCGCAGCGATCTTGGCCTGTCTGCGCCGCGCCGTCGTCGCCGAGCTTGTAGAGGTCGAGGATCTCGCGGATCTCGGAGAGGCTGAGCCCCACGCGCTTGCCGCGCAGGATGAGGGTCAGCCGCGCTCGGTCGCGATAATTGTAGACGCGGTTCAGGCCCTCGCGCGCCGGCGAGAGCAGCCCCTTGTCCTCGTAGAAGCGAAGGGCGCGGGGGGTGACTTTGAATTCGATGCAGAGCTGGCGGATCGTGTAGGTGCGCTCGGGGCGCCTGAGATCGGGCATGACGGAACCTCCGTTGACGCGGCGTCCTAGGTCACGCTTACGTAAACGTCAAGCTTGGCTGCTCCCTGCTCAGTTCGTCGCCGCCAGGTCCTCGCCGGCCAGCGCGCGCTCGATGAGGCCGATGGTCCGCGACAGGCCGAAGATGGCGGCGAAGGAGCCGAAGCGCGGGCCCTGGCTCTCGCCGAGCAGGACTTCGTAGAGGGCGCCGAACCAGTCGCGCAGCGGCTCGAACCCGGCCGCCTTGCCGGCGGCGTAGACCTCGGTCTGGATCAGCTCGCCGTCCTCGCAGTCGATCGGCAGGGTCTTGAGCCGCTCGACGAGGTCGGCGAAGGCGGCGTGCTCGCGCGGCGTCGGGCGCGCGGAACCGCTTCGCCGGCCGGACGAAGTCCTCGTAGTAGTTGATCGCGTAGCCGCACAGCCGGTCGAGCAGCGGCTCGCGCTCGGGGCGTCGCGCCCGGCAGGTGGCGGCTCAGGAACCCCCAGAGAATCGCCTTGTCCGAGGCGTTGGCCGCCGAGACCAGGTTCAGCAGCAGGGTGAAGGACACCGGCGAGCCCCGCTCGGGCGGCGCGCCGCGATGGACGCTCCAGACCGGGTTGTCGAGCGGATTGGCCGCGTTTGACCTCGCCGGCCGGTTGTAGGCGTCGAGCTGCTGCAGATACTCGTCGGTCGCCCGCGGGATGACGTCGAAGTAGAGCCGCTTGGCCGAGCGCGGCGAGGGGAACATGTAGTAGGCGAGGCTCTCCGGCGACGCCGTAGCGCAGCCACTCCTCCATGCGTCAGGCCGTTGCCCTTCGACTTGGAGATCTTCTGGTTGTTCTCGTCCATGAACAGCTCGAAGTTGAAGCCCTCCGGCGGCTCGCCGCCCAGCACCTTGGCAGATGCGGCTCGAGACGCGGACCGAGTTCGATCAGGTCCTTGCCGGACATCTCGTAGTCGACGCCGAGCGCCGTCCAGCGCAGCGCCCAGTCGGGCCGCCACTGCAGCTTGACCGCCGCCGCCGGTCACCGGCGCTTCGACCAGGGCGCCGTCCTCGTCCGCGAAGACGATCGTGCCGCGCTCCGGATGGCGCTCCAGCGTCGGGACCTCGAGCACGCGGCCGGTGGTCGGGCTGATCGGCAGGAACGGCGAATAGGTGGCGCGCCGCTCCGGCCCGAGCGTCGGCAGCATGATCGCCTGGATCTGCGTCGAACCGCTCCAGCGCGATGCAGCAGCGTCGCATCGTAGCGGCCGGAGCGATAGGCGTGGGTCGCCGAAAGGAACTCGTAGTCGAAGCCGAAGCTTCGTCGAGGAAGGCGCGCAGGCGGGCGTTGTTGTGGGCGCCGAAGCTCTCGTGCTCGCCGAACGGGTCGCGCACGGCGGTGAGCGGCTTGTCGCAGATCCTCGTGCAGCATCGCCTGGTTCGGCAGGTTGGGCGCGATGCTGGCGCAGGCCGTCCATGTCGTCGGAGACGACGATCAGCCGCGTCGGAATGGCGTCGTCCGTCAGGGTCCGGAAGGCCTGGCGCACCATGGTCGGGCCGCGCCACCTCGCCGAAGGTGCCGAGGTGCGGCAGGCCGGACGGCGCCATAGCCGCACTGGAAGACCACCGGCCGCGCGAGCGCCGGCAGCGCGGCGACGGCCTCGTCGACCTTGCCGGCCTCGATCAGGGACGCGGCCAGATCGCGCTCGCTCGTCGGTCAGCCGCAGCCTGCAGAACGCGGGCGAGCAGGAGCCTGGCCTGCTCGAACGGCCAGGACTTCGCATCGCGCGCGACGGAGAGAAGGGCTTCCGGCATGGGCGGCGGTTAGTCTTCGGCGTCCGCGCGGTCAACCAATCGTCGACCTGGCGCGTAAAACTGATAGCCCGCCCTTGAAGCGGCCGCGCGGCAACCCCACGATGGTCCCATGAAGCACCTCACTGCAATCATGGCGGTCCTGGCCCTCAGCCTGGCCGCCCCCGCCGCCCTCGCCGCCACCCAGACCGCCATCTTCGCCGGCGGCTGCTTCTGGTCGATGCAGCACGATATGGAGCACATTCCGGGCGTGGTCTCGACCGAGGTCGGCTACACCGGCGGCCACGTGGCGCACCCCACCTACGAGGATGTCGGAACCGAGACCACCGGGCACCTGGAGTCGATCGAGATCGCCTTCGATCCGGCGAAGATCACTTACGCCCAGTTGGTCGAGCGCTACTGGCACCTGATCGACCCGACGGATGCCGGCGGCGCCTTCTGCGACCGCGGCGCCTCCTACCACAGCGCCATCTTCGTCAATTCGCCCGAGCAGCGGCGCATCGCCGAGGCGTCGAAGGCGGCCTTGGAGCAGGGGCCGCTGAAGGGCCGCATCGTCACGCCGGTCCGCGACGCCGTCGTCTTCTGGCCGGCCGAGGACTACCACCAGCACTACGCAGACAAGAACCCGTTCGACTACGGCGTCTACCGCACCGGCTGCGGCAAGGACGGCGTCGTGCGCCGCATCTGGGGTCCGCTGGCCTTCCGCTGAAATTGGGGACAAATTGGGGACACGTACCGGCTCTCAGGCGCCGGGACTGCTAGCCCGGCCGTAACGCCGGTACGTGTCCCCAATTTCACCAACTTCCCCAATTTCGCGCCGGCGCGCTAAGACAGCCGCATGATCGCGCCTGTCGCCGCCGAATGGTCGCCGCATCGGGCGATGTGGCTGGGTTTCCCCAGCCACGCCGAGCTCTGGGAAGACGATCTCGGGCCTGCGCAGGCCGAGGTCGCGGCCCTGGCGCGCGCGCTGGCGGGACCCGGCAAGGAGCGGGTCAGGCTCATGGTCTGCGGGGACGCGGCCGAGACGGCCGCGCGAGCCCTGGTCGACGGCGCCGCGGTCGAGATCGTGCGCGGCGCGTTCGGCGACATCTGGCTGCGCGACACCGGCCCGATCTTCGTCGAACGCGACGGCGCCTTGGCCGCGGCGTGCTTCCGCTTCAACGGCTGGGGCGGCAAGTACGTGCTGGAGGGCGACGAGCAGGTCGCCGAGCAGATCGCCGCCGCGGCCGGCGTTCGCCCTCGGCCCGCGAGCCCTTCGTGCTGGAGGGCGGGGCGCTCGACCACGACGGCCTGGGCACGGTGCTCACCACCCGCCAGTGCCTGCTCAACCCCAACCGCAACCCGGGCTGGACAGAGATCGAGGCGGAAGCTGCGCTCACCACCTGCCTCGGCGCGCGGGCGGTGCTCTGGCTGGGCCAGGGTCTGCTGAACGACCACACCGACGGCCACGTCGACAACCTCGCGCGCTTCGTCGCGCCCGGCGTGGTCGCCTGCCCAGTCGCCTGGGGGCGGGCGGACCCGAACGCCGCGGTCTACGACGAGGCGGCTCGGCTGCTGGCCGGCATGCGCAATGCGCGGGGCGGGGCGCTGACCGTCGTCCGCATCGCCTCGCCCGGCCTGATCGAGGGCAAGGACGCAAACCCCGCGCCCGCCTCGCACATGAACTTCGTCATCGCCAACGGCGCGGTGATCGCACCGGTCTATGAGGGCCGCGCCGGCGTCGTTCGCACTCGACACGCTGCAGAGCCTCTTCCCCGAGCGCGCCGTGATCGGGCTGCCCTCGACGCGCGCTGCTTGAGCGGCGGCGGCTCGTTCCACTGCATCACCCGCGAGGAGCCGGCGAATGAGCCGCACGCTGACCATGGCGGTGCTGCAGAGCGCTTACGGCGACGACCTCGACGCCAACATCGCGCGCACGATCGAGCTCATCCGCGAGGCCGCAGCGCCGCCGGCGCTCAGGTGATCCTGCCGCCGGAGCTGTTCCAGGGGCCGTATTTCTGCGTGCGGCAGGAGGAGCGCTGGTTCGCCCACGCCCATCCCTGGCGCGAGCATCCCGTGCGTCACTCGCGCTCGCGCCGCTGGCCGCGCGAGCTCGGCGTGGTGCTGCCGATCTCGATCTTCGAGCGCGAGGGACCGCACTACTTCAACAGCCTGGTGATGGCTCGACGCCGACGGCGCGGCCGCTCGGGCTCTACCGCAAGAGCCACATCCCGGACGGGCCGGGCTACCAGGAGAAGTACTACTTCCGACCCGGCGACACCGGCTTCAGGGTCTGGGACACGCCGCTTCGGGCGCCTCGGCGTCGGCATCTGCTGGGACCAGTGGTATCCCGGAAGCCGCGCGGGCGATGACGCTGGTGCGGCGCCGAGGCGCTGCTCTATCCCGACCGCCATCGGCTCGGAGCCGCACGATCCGACCCTCGACACCGCCGCGCCCTGGCGGCGCGCCATGCAGGGCCACGCGGTCTCCAACGTCATCCCGGTCGCCGGCGCCAACCGCACCGGCTTCGAGCCCTGGGAGGGCTATCCCGGCGGCGGCCAGCGGTTCTACGGCTCGAGCTTCATCAGCGACCACCGCGGCGATCTCGTCGCCGAGCTGGGCCGCGACGATGAGGGCGTTCGTGATCGCGACCTTCGACCTCGATTTCCTCGCCGCCCACCGCGCCGCCTGGGGCTTCTTCCGCGACCGCCGCCCGGACCTCTACGGTGCGCTCACCGGCCCGAGCCCCGCGTGATCGAGACCGCGCGGCTGACCTTGCGGCCGTGGATCGATGCGGACCTTGAACAGTTCGTCGCGCTCGTGACCGATCCGGCCGTCGGCGAGTGGTTAGGCGGCGCCCGATCGCGCGAACAGGCGCTCGGGGACTTCGATGGGATGCGCGCCTTCTGGAACGTGCACGGGAACGGATGGTTGGCAGCCGTGCGGAAGGATGACTGCGCAGTCATCGGCCGCGTCGCCTGCCGCCGCCTGCCAGCCGAATGGCGGCACCCCATGGGCCGCGTGGTTGAACTGGGCTGGGCTCTGCTTCCGGCCACCTGGGGCCGCGGCTATGCGAGCGAAGCCGCGGCGGCGATGTTGAACTGGGGGTTTGGCGCTCTCGCGACGCCCACAATCTATGCCTGGACGGCGGCGGGCAATGTGAGGTCCCAGGCCGTCATGCGCCGCATCGGCATGGCGCGCGCGCCAGGGTGCGACTTCGACCATCCCGACCTGGCCGCCGACGACCCCTTACGCCATCACGTCGTGTACTTGGCGCGACGCCTTCAATAGGGCGTATGCGCGGCCGCCTGGTCGGCGTCGAGGCAGCCCTCAGGGCCGACGTGCGGGGTTTCGCGCACCGCCTTCAGCTCCTCGCGCGCCGCGTCCATGTCGGCGCGGAACTCGGGGCTCCCGTGCTCGGCGGCCACCAGCACCGCACCGTTGTCGCGCCCAGCCTCGACGTCGGTCAGGTAGTGGACGCCGCAGACGATGCGGCTTTCGCCGATGGAGCGGGCGCGCATCATGATGTCGGTCGCCCGGTCGGGCGCGAGCTCGGCCAGGATCAGGCCCCAGGCCCAGCTGAGCGTCGCGTGGCCGGACGGATAGGACGGGTTCTTGGTCAGGCCTTCCGTCTTCGGCTCGCACGTCGGCGCGTCGGGCGCGTCCGCGTAGGGGCGGGGCCGGCCGTAGTGGTCCTTGGGCGGCTCGACGACGTCGTGGGAGTCGGCGGCGACGCGGAAGAAAAGGCGCGTGAGCTTCGGCGCGTTTTGCCCATCCAGCGTGATGCCGAGCGCGCAAGCGAAGTAGGCGGGACCTTGACGCAGGTTGGCGTCGGTCGTCGCCAGCGCCCAGCGTTGGCTGCCTGCCAGCGCCCGGGTGTTGGTGAAGATCGCCTCGTCGTCCAGCGCCCGCCCGGACCCGATCGGCGGGGGCGGGGGCAGCACGCGCACGGTATCCGGCATGGTGTCCGCCGTCAGATAGCCTTTCAGCGGGGCGCGGGCGTCCTGCGCGAGCGCGAAGGAGGCGGCGAGCATGGCCGTCGCCGCCAGCGGGGTGATGATCCGTCTGAACATGCGGCGATTGAAGCGGCGAACGGCGACAGCTTTGCGACGACCTAGCCGAGCACCGTTTTGCCGTTCCTGATGCACGTGACGCCTCGCTCCTTGATCCGCGCCTCGAACGAGATCACCGGCCCGTCCTGCCAGAGGTCGACGGTGATGGTCTCGCCGGGAAACACGGGCGAAGAGAAGCGCGCCGCGTGGCTCTTGAACGCAGCCGCGTCGTAGTCGGCGTAGGTCTGCAGCACAGCCCGGCAGGTGATGCCGTAGGTGCAGAGCCCATGCAGGATCGGGCGCGGGAAGCCCGCCCGCTTGGCGAACTCCGGGTCGGCGTGGAGCGGATTCCGGTCGCCGGACAGGCGATAGATCAGCGCCTGGCCAGGCGCTGTCACCATGTCGACCGAGCGATCGGGCGCGCGGGTCGGGACGGTGTGCGGCTCGGGCTGACCCTCGGCCGGGCCGCCGAAGCCGCCGTCACCGCGGGCGACCAGCGCCGACTGGATGGTGGCGATCGGATCGCCGGCCTCATCGGTGATGACAGTCTCGTTGACCACAACCGCGCCCTTGGGGCCCTTGTCGAACACGCCGAGCACGCGGCCCTTGGTCTTGATCTTCGCCTCGGCCGGCACCGGCTTGTGGAAGGCGATGTTGCGCTCGCCGTCGACGATGAGCACGGGGTTGAGCTGCATGCGCGCCTCGGGCCCCGTCGAGGTCACCGGCCGGCTGCGGATCACCGATGCGAAGGACGGCAGCGCTTTGAGGTTCCGCTCGTAGACGAACGCCAGCTCCTTTACGTCCATGGGGTCGGCGCCCATGCCGACGCCGAGCGCGTAGAGCATCGTCTCCTGGTTGGTCCACGCGCCCTCGCCTTCGGTGCGGCGTTCGAGCACCTGCGGATAGTCGATGGGCATCGGCCCCTCCTCTCTCTCAGTCCCTCGCTTTGTGGCCCTATTGAAGGCGACCGACCCTAGGGCAGGCAAGCCCCGCGCTCGCGCCTTCCGCCGCATTGCCGGGCGGGGGCCGATCCGCTAGAAGCCGCCGACCCAAGACAGGAAGGCTTCCCATGGCAGCGAACGATCCGGTTCTGGGCGCCGGTCCGGTCAGCGGGCAGGTGCTGTTTTACTCGCAGCCGGAGCCGCTCGACGCCAACCGGCACGGCAACCTGGGCATGCTGACCACCGACCGGCCGTTCCGGTTTGCCGCCAAGCAGCACTTCATCCCTTTGCACGCCGGCGAGTTCGGGCCGGCGGCGATCAGCTACCCCATCATCTTCGCCGGCGCCGAGCACGCGCCGCTCGCGGTCATGGGACTGTCCGCCGGCGAGAACGTGTTCATCAGCGAGGACGGCCTCTATCGCCAAGGCGTCTACGTGCCGAGCTTCATCCGGCGCTATCCGTTCGTCGGCGCCAGGGACGAGCAGGCCGGGCGGACCATCGTCTGCATCGACCGCGCCTCCGACCTGTGGGTCGAGGGCCCGGCCGACGTGAAGCTGTTCGAGAACGGCCAGCCCAGCGAGTTCACCAAGAACTGCATCGAGTTCTGCAGCCAGTTCGACGCCGACAGGGCCGGCAGCGAGCTGTTCGTGAAGATCCTCACCGATCTCGATCTGTTCGAGACCCGGCAGGCGACCTTCACGCCACGGCTCGAGAACAACGTGCTGGGCGAGCCGCAACTGGTGGCCGAGTTCTTCGCCGTGTCAGAGGCCAAGCTCAAGGAACTGCCGGCGGACAAGTTCGTCGAGCTGCGGGAGAACGGCGCGCTGGCGCTGATCTACGCCCACATCACCTCGCTCTACGGGTGGGAACGGCTGATCTCCGAGAGTCTGATCCGGCGCGCGGCGGCGCAGGCGGCCGCGGCTTAGTCGTTATCGTCGTCGGGGACCTCCCGGCAGGCGAAAACGCTGCGCGTCAGGCAAGAGAAGACGAGCCGCCCGGCGGCATCGAGCAGATCATGCTGGGCGAAGACGATGCCCTTCCCGGCCCCGACCGGGTCCTTGCCCATGATGGTCATGCGTCCGCGCAGGGCCTCGCCCGCCGGCGGGTTGCGCGCCCAGCGCAGCGCGTCGACCCCGAGCCGCTTGGTCTGCGGCCATTCGGCGGAGATGCGGGCGTCGAGGCTGGCCCAGACCGCGTAGACCAGCGCATCGCTCGCGCCCTCGGCCACGTCGCGCTCGGGCGCGAAGGCCTCATTAAAGCTCTCCAGCATATCCTCGGTCAGGCGCATGACGCCCAAACTCACAACCTGGCCGACCTCGATATCCTCGAAATGGGCGGGCATCCAAAGGGCTCCTCGCGTCTTGTCGGTTCAGCGGCGGACCTATAGCTCTGACATGGTGAACGGAAGCCTCCTTTCGGTTGTATCGCGCCTTCTGGGCCTCATCGGCCTCTGCGCCGCGCTCTCCTCGCCCGCGCTCGCCGCGCCCGTGCGGCTGGGGCATCTGACCGCCGCCCTGGTCGCCGAGCGAACTGCGATCACGCCCGGCCAGACCCTCCACGTCGCGCTTCGCCAGGCGATCGACGACGGCTGGCACACCTACTGGAGCAATCCAGGCGACTCCGGCGAAGCGACGACGCTGGCGTGGACGCTGCCAGCCGGCTGGCGCGCCGGCGCGATCGTCTGGCCGGCGCCGCAGACGCTGCCGACCGGCCCCTTGATGGACTACGGCTACACCGGCGAGGTGCTGCTGCCGGTCGAGCTGACCGCGCCGGCGGACGCGCGACCGGGCTCGGTTGCGACGCTGAAAGCGCATGCCTCCTTCCTGGTCTGCAAGGACGTTTGTGTGCCCGAGGATGCGGACGTGTCGCTGGCGCTGCCGGTCGTGGTGGGCGCGGGCCCGGCCGATCCGCAATGGGGCCCGCGCATCGCCGCCACGCTGGCCAACGCGCCCAGCCCGGCCGGCGCGCTGCGCGCGGCGATGACGCCGGCCGGCGCTGAGCTCAGGCTCAGCGTCACCGGGCCGCCGGCCGCCGGCGCCCAGGCCGCCTACTTCTTCCCCTACGACGGCGAGGCGATCGACCCGGCGGCGCCGCAGGCCATCGACCGAGGGCCGAACGGGCTGACGCTCGTTCTGGCGGCCGGCGCCGCATTCAAGGACGGCGGCAGCGCGCCCGGCGCGCTCGCCGGCGTGCTGGCGATCGGGCCGCGGACCTTCGAGATCGCGGCGCCCCGAGGCCCGCCGCTAGCTGGCGCTGGCGGGCTGGGGCCGCCCACGCCGCCGGCCGGCTTGGCGGCGATGGCGCTGACGCTTGGCGCGGCGTTCCTCGGCGGGCTGATCCTGAACCTGATGCCCTGCGTCTTCCCGGTGCTGGCGATGAAGGCGAGCGCGCTGGTCGGCCATGCGCACGAGCCCAGGCGCGCGCGGCTGCAAGGCGCCGCCTACCTGGTCGGCGTCCTGGCCGCGTTCCTGGCTCTCGGCGGCGGGCTCGTGGCCGCTCGGGCGGCCGGCCAGGCGGTCGGCTGGGGCTTCCAGCTGCAGTCGCCCGGCGTGGTCGCGGCCTTAGCGCTGGTCATGCTCGCCGTCGCGCTCGACCTATCGGGCGTGTTCGACGTCGGCGGAAGCCTGCAGGCGGCGGCCGGGCAGGCGGGGCCGCCGGAACGCGGCGCAGGGGTCGTGCGGGCGCGGCCTGACCGGCCTGCTCGCGGTGGCGGTCGCCGCCCCCTGCACGGCGCCCTTCATGGCGCGGCGCGATCGGGTTTGCGCTGACCCAGTCCGCCGCCATGGCGCTCGGCGTCTTCGCCGCGCTCGGCCTTGGGATGGCCGCGCCGTTCGTGGCGCTCGCCTACGCGCCAGGGCTGCTGCGGCTGTTGCCGCGTCCGGGCGCGTGGATGGAAGGGCTGAAGAAGGCGCTGGCGTTCCCGATGTACGGCGCGGCGGCGTGGCTGGTCTGGGTCTATGCGGAAAGCGCCGGCGCCGAACGGTTGGCCAACCTGCTCGCCGCGGCCGTGCTGACCGGCCTCGCCGCCTGGCTCTTTGGCGCGAGCCAGCGTGCGAGCGTGGTCGGCCGCAGCGCCGCGCCCGCGCGGGCGGCCTCGGCCGTGGCGCTGGCGCTGGGCCTAGCCGTCGTCTTCTGGCCGAGCGCTGCGAGGCTCTCGCCCGAGCCCTTCTCGCCGGAGCGGCTGGCGACGCTCCGCGCCGCACACAAGCCGGTGTTCGTCAACTTCACCGCCGCCTGGTGCGTGACCTGCCAGGTGAACGACCGGCTGGCGCTGTCCGGCGCGCAAGTGGCCGACGCCTTCGGCAAGTCCGGCGTCGTCTACCTCAAGGGCGATTGGACCGACCGCGATGCTGTGATCGAGCAGGCGCTGGCCGAGCACGGCCGCGCCGGCGTGCCGCTCTACCTGATGTACCCGGCGAGCGGCGCCGAGCCTGAGGTGCTGCCGCAGATCCTGACCGAGGGCGCCGTCGTCGACGCGGCGAAACGCGCCGGCTAGAGACGCCGCGCAACGGCAGGGCTCTATTGCACCGCCAAGGTCGCCAAGTGCGCCAAGGCGTTGGGGGCGTGAGCGCCGGGGCCGGCCGCTGACTCTTGGCGACCTTGGCGACCTTGGCGACCTTGGCGGTAAGATCGGCAGGTTCAGCGTCTGCGGCGGTGCCGGAAAAACGCCTGGGTCCACGCTTTTCGCGGGGATGAGCGGATATCTGGATGTAGGCCCGCCCGGTTCAACGAGCCGCGATCGCTCTAAGCCGCCGGCTGCGGCGGGGCGGTGATCACCTCGATGTTGTCACGCAGCAGAAAGCCCATGTCGCGCAGCGCGGCGTCCTCGTCGTGGCCGCTCTTGGCGGCGGTGACGGCGGCAAGCTTGCCCGGCAGGTCTTGGCTGATGCCGTGCAGGATGCACTTGAGGTCATCCTTCACGCCCCGGGCGACCAGCACGACGTGGCCCTTCTCGTCGAGGGCGGCAAGCTGGCTGACTCCATCGGTGAACGCGGCGAAGTCTGGCAGCGGCTTGGGATCGGTCACGCCGTTCAGGCCCTGGCGATAGGTTTCGACCTCCGCCTTCAGCGCGCCGGCGCGCTTGACGATGTCGGCGAACAGGGGCTCTGCGGCCACCGATTGCGGGACGTCGGCGACGGCGGGGACTGGGGCCGCGACATCGGCCGGTCCGGCCTGGGCGAAGACGAGAAAGGCGGCGACGGCGACATCGCAGGACATGGTTGGCGATCCTTGAGCGAAGGGACGGTTGCGGTTGCTGCAACTCTGGCGCCACCGGGTAAAGATCACGCTACCGGCCGGGCGATAGTGGGACGCTTCCTTGCCCGCGTGAGCCCGATCCGTTATGGCGCGCGCCCATGACCGAGCGCCCGCAGGCCCGGAGCCCGAAGGGGTTCATCGACAAACGCGCCGCGGATATCGCCGCCGAGCGCGCGATCGTCGACGCCGTCTCGGCGGTTTACGAGCGCTACGGCTTCGAGCCGCTGGCCACGAGCGGGTTCGAGTATGTCGACGCGCTCGGCAAGTTCCTGCCCGATGAGGACCGGCCGAACGACGGCGTCTTCGCGCTGAAGGACGACGACGAGCAGTGGATCGCGCTGCGCTATGACCTCACCGCGCCGCTGGCGCGCTTCGTGGCCGAGAACGCCCAGACCCTGCCGCGCCCGTTCCGCCGCTATGCGGTGGGGCCGGTCTGGCGGAACGAGAAACCCGGCCCGGGGCATCTGCGCGAGTTCGTCCAGTGCGACGCCGACACCGTCGGCTCCGCCCGGCCGGAGGCCGACGCCGAGATGATCGCCATGATGGTCGAGGGGCTGGAGGCCGCCGGCCTCGAGCGCGGGCAGGCGCTGGTGAAGATCAACAGCCGCAAGCTGTTGAACGGGCTGCTGGCTTCGGCCGGCGTGGCCAGCGAGGGCCAGCGGCTGCGCGTGCTGCGCGCCGTCGACAAGCTCGACCGGCTGGGCGCCGAGGGCGTCACCCACCTGCTCGGCCGCGGGCGCAAGGACGAGAGTCGGCGACTTCACCAAAGGCGCTGAGCTTGACCCTGCGGCCATCGAGCGCGTGCTGGCCTTCATCGGCGCAGGCGCAGGCGAGCGGCGCACAACGCTGGATCGCCTCGCCAACGTCATCGGCGGCTCCGCCGAGGGCGACGAGGGCCTGGCCGACCTGGACTGCATCCATCAGGCGCTGACCGGCCTCGGCTTCGGCGAGGACAGCGCATTGTTCGATCCGTCGGTCGTGCGCGGGCTCGAGTACTACACCGGCGCGGTGTTCGAAGCCGACCTGCTGCTCGAGACGCGCGATGAGCATCGGCAAGCCGCTCCGCTTCGGCTCGATCGGCGGCGGCGGGCGCTATGACGATCTGGTGGCCCGCTTCACCGGCGAGGCGGTTCCGGCGACCGGGTGCTCTTTCGGCGTCTCGCGGCTGGCGGCGGCGTTGAAGGCGGCGGGCCGCGCCGCGGCGGCGCGGACGCGCGGCCCGGTCGTGATCATCGCCTTCGAGCCCGACGCCATGGGCGACTACTTCGCCATGGCGGGCGAGCTGCGCGCCGCCGGCGTCGCGGCCGAGGTCTATCTCGGCCAGGCCGGGATGAAGGCGCAGATGCGCTATGCCGACCGGCGCCTCTCGCCGGCGGCGGTGATCGTCGGCGGCGACGAGCGGGCGGCGGGCGCGGTGACGATCAAGGACCTCGACCTCGGGCGCGCGCTGGCCGCCGGCGTCGCGGACAACAAGACCTGGCGCGAGGACCGCCCCGGCCAGGTGACCGTGCCCCGCGGCGAGCTGATCGCCGCCGTCCGCCGTATCCTCAGCGAACTGCGATGAAGGTCGAGCCGCCGCTGCCGGCCGAGGTGCTGGCGCCGATCCGCGCGCCGTTCGAGGGCCTGGGCGCGCCGTTGATCGACGCGCCGATCCTCTTGCCGCTCGGGCCGGTGCTCGATCTCGCCGGCGAGGCCATGCGCGGGCGCCTCTTTCTGGTGCAGGGCGACGGCGAGGACGCGGCGCTGAGGCCCGACTTCACCATCGCGGTCGCCCGCGCCCACATCGCCGATGGCCTGACATCGGCGCGCTATTTCTACGAGGGCAAGGCGTTCCGCGTCGCGCCGAAAGGCTCTGGCCGCTCGGAGGAATTCCTGCAGATCGGGCTCGAGGTCTTCGGCGGCGGCCGCGACGCCAACGTCGACGCCGAGGTGGCGAGCCTGGCCTGGCGGGCGGCAGCGGCCGGCGGGCGCACCGACCTCACCATGATCCTCGGCGACGTCGCCTTGTTCGCGGCGATGATCGACGCCATGGCGCTGGCGCCGGCGCTGGCGGCGCGGCTGAAGCGGGCGTTCGCCCGCGGGGGGACGATCGGCCAGGAGCTGGCCCGCGCGCAGACGGCGGCGCCCGCGACGCGGTCAGGGGACCGGCTGGCCGCGCTGCTGGCCGACCTGCCCGAAGCCGAGGCGGCGGCGGTGCTCGAGGACCTCTGGTCGATCGCCGGCATCCAGCCCGTCGGCGGCCGTTCGCCGGCGAGATCGCCCATCGGCTGGCCCAGCGAGGCGAGACCGCCCGCGCGCCGCGACTGACGCCGGGCGAAGCCGGCGTCATCGGCGACTTCCTGGCGCTCGGCGGCCCCCCGCGGGCCACGCTCGATCAGGCTGGCGCGTTGCTCGAGAAAGCCGGCCTGAAGCTAGACGCCGAGTTCGACGCATGGGCGAGGCGGCTCGACGCCCTGGTGGCCGGCGAGGCGCCGGAGGACCGGTTGCAGTTCCGCGCCGGCTTCGGCCGATCGTTCAACTACTACGACGGCTTCCTGTTCGAGGTGCGCAGCCCCGTCTTCGCCGACGACGCGCCCGTGGCGGCTGGCGGGCGATACGACGGCCTGCCCGGCCAACTGGGCGGCGAGGTTTCCGGCGCCGTCGGCTGCGCGGTGCGCCCGGGCCGGGCCTGGGTCGGCGCGGAGGGACCGGGATGAGCGCCGAGCCGCTGACGTTCGGGCTCTTTTCCAAAGGCCGGCTGAAAGAGCAGGCCGAGGACTGGCTGGCCGACTGCGGCCTGACGCTCGAGGCCGAGGGCGGCGACCGCGGCTATGTGGCGGCAATCAGAGAGCTGCCCGGGATCCGGGTCCTGCTGCTCTCGGCGGCCGACATCGCCCAGGGCCTCGACACCGGCGAGATCCACCTGGGCGTCAGCGGCGAGGATCTGCTGCGCGAGCGCGAGGCGGCCGATACGCATGTCCTCCTGCTCCGCGCGCTTGGCTTCGGACCGGCGGACCTGGTGGTCGCCGCGCCGGCGAGCTGGATCGATGTCGAGACCATGGCCGACCTCGAGGAGGTCGGCGCCGCCTACGTGGCGCGCACCGGCCGCCGCATGCGGGTCGCGACGAAGTACATGGTGCAGACGCGCGGCTTCTTCGCCGCCCACGGCGTGGTCGACTATCGGATCGTGGAGTCGAGCGGCGCCACCGAGGGGGCGCCGGCGGCCGGGCAGGCGGAGCTGATCGTCGACATAACGACCACCGGCGCGACGTTGCGCGCCAATGGGCTGCGGCCGCTGGCGGACGGCCTGATCCTCAAGAGCCAGGCGCAGCTTTGCGCCAGTCTCGCCGCTGACTGGACCGCGGAGCAGTTCGCCCAGGCCGCCCGCCTGCTTGGCGTCGTCGAAGCCCGCGCGCGGGCGCTGGCGACGGTGCTCGTCTCGTGGCCGGCCGAGCAGGAGACGGCGGCGCGGTCCGCGACCGAGTCGTTCCTCGCCCGCGGCGCGACGCGGCGGGCGCAGGGCCTGCTGGTCGGGGACGAGGATCTGTTGGACGTGGCCGACGCCCTGGCCGCGGCGAGCGTGGGGCCGGTATCGGTCGTGCACCCCAATTTCGCGTTCGAGGGCAGGTCCGAGGCGGCCGAAACGCTCGCGCGGCGGCTCGGCCTGCGCGCTTGACGGCGCGACCACAACCGAAGCTTGTGGCTGTGCCAGCCTAACGGATTGACATGATTGCGAAAACGCCGTTTGTTTCAGCGGCGAAAGACGAAACCGGCCGCCAGAGTCGGACCTGTCTGCGTTTCGGGGAGGAAACGCCCGCTTCTATCCTCCAGCAGGGCCCGTCGCTCGCGCGACGGGCTCTACCTTTGTCTGGTGCGGCCTACCAGATCCTGACCCGCTGATCGGGCGGAACGTACATCGGGTCCGTCGGCTTGACGTCGAAGGCGGCGTACCAGTCGTCGACGTTGCGCACGATGCCGACCACCCGGTAGTGCGACGGCGAGTGGGGGTCGGCGACGATCAGCTGGCGCTCGAAGTCGTCGCGGATCTTTTCCCGCCAGATCTGCGCGAAGCCCAGGAAGAACCGCTGGTCGCCGGTCAGGCCGTCGATCACCGGCGCGGGCTTGCCGCCCAGCGAAGCGTGGTAGGCGTCGAGCGCAACCAGGATGCCGCCGAGGTCGGCGATGTTCTCGCCCATGGTGAGCGCGCCTTTGATGTGCGCGCCGGGAAGCGGCTCGAAGGCTTCGTACTGCGCGCCCAGAAGCTTGGTGCGCGCGACGAACTGGTCGCCGTCCGCCGGCGCCCACCAGCTGTCGAGCCGGCCCTGGCCGTCGTACTTGCGGCCCTGGTCGTCGAAGCCGTGCGTCATCTCGTGGCCGATCACCGCGCCGATGCCGCCGTAGTTGACGGCGGGGTCGGCGTCTGGATCGAAGAAGGGCGGCTGCAGGATGGCGGCCGGGAACACCACCTCGTTGTTGGGCGGATAGTAGTAGGCGTTGACGGTCTGCGGGGTCATCCCCCACTCGCCCTTGTCGACCGGCCGGTCGATACGCTTGATCTGCCGCTCCCACTCGAAGGCCGCCGCGCGCTGGGCGTCGCCGTAGAGGTCGTCGGGGCGGATCTGCAGGGCCGAATAGTCGCGCCACTGGTCCGGATAGCCGATCTTGGTGGTCAGCATGGAGAGCTTCTGCATCGCCTTCGCCTTGGTCTCCGGCGTCATCCAGGCGACCTTCTCGATGCGGGCGCGAAGCGCCGCGCGCAGGTTGGCGACCAGCGTCTCCATCTTCGCCTTCGCCTCCGGCGTGAAGTACCGCGCCACGTAGAGCCGGCCCACGGCCTCGCCGAGGATGCCGTTGTCGAAGTCGGTGGCCCGCTTCCAGCGCGGTTGGATCTCCGGTTGTCCGGCCAGGATCTTGTTGCGGAAGTCGAACCGCGCCTCGACGAACCGGTCGGAGAGGTAGGGCGCGGCGGCGTCGACCAGGTGGAAGGCCTGCCAGGCCTTTAGCGTATCGAGCGGCGTCGCGGCGAAGACCGCCGCGGTTTTCGGAAACGCGGTGTTCGAGCGCAGGACCACGGTCTTGCGCGAGCCGAGTTCGGCGTTCTGCAGCAGCGCCTGGAAATCGAACCCGGGCGCGTAGCTCGCCAGCGCCGCGACCGGCGTCGGGTTGTAGGTCTTGGTCGGATCGCGCCGGTCCTCGCGCGGCCAGCTGACCTGGGCGAGCTGGGTCTCGAAGTCGACGATGGCCTGCGCCGAGGCGTCGGCGTCGGGCCAGGCGATCGCCTTCAGCATCTGGGCGACGTAGGCGAGATAGGCCGCTTTCTTGGCGGCGAAGGCAGGCTGCAGGTAGTAGTCCCGATCCGGCAGGCCCAGGCCCGCGACGTCCATGTAGACGGCGTAGGCGTTCGGGTCGTTGGCGTCTGGCCCGATGCCGAGCCCGAACACGCTGTCCTGCAGGCTGAGCGCCGAACGGCCCATTGCGGTCGCGACGTCTTGCTTCGACTGTTCCGCGCGGATGGCGGCGAGCTCGGGCTGCAGGGGCTGGGCATCGAGCGCATCGACGCGGGCCTTGTCCATGAAGGCCTTGTAGGCGTCACCCACCTTGGTCGCGTCGGGATCGCGCAGAGTCCCGGCCGCCGCCTGTTCGATCAGGAGGCGGGTGCGGTTCTGCGAGAGCTCGTAGAGCTTGTCGAACAGGCCGTAGCGGGAGCGGTCCGCCGGGATGGCCTGGCGGTCGTACCAGCCGCCGTTGGCATAGACGAAGAAGTCGGTTCCGGGACTGACGGCGGCGTCGCGGCCGGTCTCGTCGTAGCCCCACGCCCCGTAGTGCGGCGTTGCGACGTCGGCGGACGAGGCCGCGCGCGGAGCGGCCGGCGCCGTTGACTGAGCCGCCGTGCGGGCGGCCGGCAAGGCGAGGGCGGCCGCCGCGAGCGCCGCCAGCCAGGAGCGGTGGAAGGTCATGGCAGGGTCACTCTCGGGCGCAATTGCGTGAATCCCGAGGCTACTATCATAGGTCGCCTTCTGGCCAAATGTGGCCTTAAGGCGACGCTTACCAGAGCGCGCTCAGCAAGTGGGCGTCCCTTCTCCCGCCTGGGGGAGAAGGTGGCCGGGCGAATGCCCGGTCGGATGAGGGGTCGCGCTCCGATCGGAGATTTGCTTGCCGGCGTCAGTGGCCGGAACGCCGACCGTCTCGGACCACGAAAAACACGAAAGAGCGCGACAAGCACGACCGGCGATCAGTCCGGAGAAGGTCTATCGTTGTTGGTGCTTTTCGTGGTTCCTCCTGCAGCCGAGGCCCTCGCTTCGCTAACCGGAGCGTTCTGAGAGACCCCTCATCCGTCAGCTTCGCTGTGTGCAACCGGCAACATAGGTAACAGTTCAGACCGACGACATGGGTAACACATTTCTCGTTTTGTTCATGCTTGCTGTTGTTGTTGGGCCGGTGGGATTGTGGGGAACCCGCCAGGGTTATCCACAAGTCCACGGGTCGCTCGCTTGGGCCTGACGAGCCGCTCGCCTTTGTGCTCGATGCGACCGAGCAGGATGGGGCCGTAGAAGACCTGGCGCGAGCCGTCCTCCTGCTCGAAGAGGCCGACTGGCTCGCCCTTCAGCGCGGCGCCGATATAGACGAACCTGGCTCCGCACTTGATCTCGCCGTTGGTGCGCACGCGTCGGCGGATGGCGTCCGGCTCGTAGGTCGGCTCGCGCAAGATCCCATCGAAGCGCCGCGGCGAGGGAGCATAGGCCTGCGCCGGCGTCTTGCCCTTCAGCGCCTGGTGCGGGCGCTCGTCATTATAGAGGCGCTGGAAGTTGGCGAAGCGACGGGCTTGCGCGTGCAGGGTCTTGGCCGGCGGGGTGGCCGTATCCTGCAAGAGCGTCAGGTGCAGCCGCTCCAGGCGGCCGTTCTGCTGCGGCTTGCCCGGCTCGATACGCTCAGGCAAGACGCCGGCCTTGATCACCTTGACGGCGAGCCTGGACAGGCCCCCGGCTCCGGTGGAGGCGAACGGCGCCCCGTTGTCCGAGCGCAGCCGAAGCGGCAGCCCGTACTCTCGGAAAGCCGCCTCCAGCACCGGCCAGACGTGCTCGCCATCGTCGCGGCCCAAAGCCTGGCAGCGCAAGAGATAGCGGCTGGCCGCGTCGCTCAGCGTCAACGGGCCGCAGCGCCAACCGTCGCCCGTCCTGAACCAGCCCTTGAAGTCGATGCACCACGTCTCGTTCGCCTCGGCAACGGACCCGAACGGCGACGTCATCGGCGGCGCACGACGCCTCAGCTTGCGCTTCACCGTCAGCCCCTCGCGATCGAACAACAGTCCGATGCTGCTCGCCGCCGGCCAGCGTCGGTCCTCATCCCGGCGCTCAAGCCACGTGCGCACCTTCAGCGGACCCCAGCTCGGGTGCGCCCGGCGAACCGCAAGGCACTCAGCCCAAGTCTCCTCCGCAACCACGATCGGTCGATGAAGCGGCGCACGCGACCGATCGGCCAGACCGCCCAGGCCCTCCAACCGGTACCGTTCACGCCACTTCTCGCCTGTCTTGCGGCTGATCCCAAAGCGCCGGCACGTCAGCGAGACGCTCTCCTCGCCTGCCTCCAACGCCAGCACAAACCGAAGCCGCTCCTCCACTGCACACGTCTCCGTCCATCCCATCGGCAAGGCCTCCCCGCCGATCAGTCGAACTGTTACCCATGTCGTCGGTCTAGCCTGTCACCCATGTGGTCGGTCAGGACCGCTGACACCTTCTCCCCCAAGCGGGAGAAGGGACTCGTGAAGCACGCGGCCCCGCGATTTCGTCTGGTCGCAACCGGCTCTGAACGTTTCGATCTGAGCGGTTTGCACGAGGGCCCACAAATCCAGTCGGCCCGAAACCGCTCTAGGCGTTGATGTTCAGCCGTTCCAGCGCCAGCGCCCGGCTTTGCTTGTAGTCGACCTTGCCGTTCGGCGAACGCGGCCACCGGCGCCAGCACGAGCTCGCGCGGGGCCTTGTAGTCGGCCAGATGCGCTCGGACGTGCCCGGACAGGGTCTTCGAGCGTCGGCGGCTCGCGCCGTCGCCCGACTTCGACCACCGCGCAGATGCGCTCGCCGAACCGCGCGTCTGGCACGCCGACCACGACCGCGTCGCGCACGCCGGGATAGACGCTTCATCGCCTCCTCGACCTCTTCGGGGAAGACCTTCTCGCCGCCGGTGTTGATCACCTGCGAGCCGCGGCCCAGCAGCTTGCAGCGTGCCGTCCGCCTCCACGGTGGCGAAATCGCCCGGCACCGACCAGCGCCGGCCCTCGAAGACTGCGGAAGGTGCGTCGCCGTCTTCTCCTGGTCCTTGTAGTAGCCGACCGGCAGGAAGCCGGAGACGCGCGAGCAGGCCGCGCTCGCCCGACCCCGGCTCGACCCGGCGGCCGTCCTCGGTGAAGACGGCGCTGTTCGGGCCGACCATGAACTTGGCCGTCTCCGCCGTCTGCGCCGGCGCTGGACGTCGAGCCGCCGACCCCGACCGCCTCCGACGAGCCCAGGCTGTCGAACATGGCGCATGTGCGGCAGCGTGGCGCAAGCAGCCCCTGCTTGTTCTCCATGCTCCAGACCGTGCCGGACGAGCCGATCACGCGCAGGCGGCGTAGGTCCCAGCGTCCGGGATTGGCGTCCAGCGCCTCGCAGCATCGGCTGCGCGAAGGCCATGCCGACGATCGTGACGCCGGTGACGCCGAGCCGCTCGACCTCGTCCCAGAGCTCGACACGCGTCCAGCCGGTGCGACGGCAGCATGGCGATGGCGCCGCCGCCGGTCAGCGCGCCGAGCGCCGTGAACTGCGCGGTGCGCGTGCATCAGCGGCGCGGCGGCCAGCACGAGCCGCATGATCGAGCCTTCACGCCCGTTCCGATCGCGCCGGGCGCGCTCGCCGGCCTCGGCGGCCGTATCGAGCGCCGGCAGGCCCTCGAGCAGAGTTGCCGCCGCCGCCCAGCACCTTGAACAGGTCCTCCTGCCGCCACATCACGCCCTTGGGCATGCCGGTCGTGCCGCCGGTGTAGAGGAACAGCAGGTCGTCGCCCGAGCGGCCCCAGGGCGCGATCACCCGCCCCTGGCGCTGGCCGGCGATCGCTTCATAGTCCATCCGCGAAGTCCGGCCCCGGGTGGCCTGGCTGGGCGACCGCGATCCAGCACCTCACCTTCGGCAGCCGGCCGCGGATCCTTCCCGACCGTCTCGGCGAAAGCGGCAGTGGAACACCACCGCCTCGGCGTCGGCGTTGTCGAACAGGTAGATCGAGCTCGTCGGCGACGTAGCGGTAGTTGGTGTTGACCGGGAACGAGCCCCGCCTTGAAGGCGGCGTAGTAGGTCTCGAGGTACTCAGGCCCGTTGTAGAGGATAGGCCGCGACCTTGGACTGGCGCGTCAGGCCCGCATCGAGCAGGAACCGCGCGACGGCGTTGGCGCGGGCGTCGAACTCGCCCCAGCTGAGCTCGCGGGCGCCCTGCACCTGGGCGCGGCGAGTTGGGACCGCGGCCGCTATCTCTTCCCAGATGTCGGCATAGGCCCAACCCGTCATGGCGCACGCGCTCCGTTTTCCGCTGATCGAGGCCCTAGTTGGAGCGGCGCCGGCGCCCTGTCAACGCGGGCCGGCGCGGGCCGGCGCCGCATGACCGGGCCGCCCGCCATCCTCGTGTTCGGCGTCTCTGGCGCCGGAAAGACGACCGTCGGCCGGATGCTCGCCGAGCGTCTCGGCTGGGCCTTCCTCGACGCCGACGACCTGCACCCGAAAGCCAACGTCGAGAAGATGAGGGCCGGCGTCCCGCTCGACGACGCCGACCGTTGGCCGTGGCTGGATGCGGTCGGACAGTGGATAGATGCGCGAGCGGCGGAGGGCCGCGCCTCGGTGGTCGCCTGTTCGGCGCTGAAGCGCGCCTATCGCGAGCGGTTACGAGCGGGAAGGCCGCGGTTGCGCAGCGTCTACCTAGCCGGCGCGCCAGCGCTGGTCGCCGCGCGGCTGGAGCAGAGGAAAGGTCACTACTGGCCGGCCTCGCTGCTGCCGACCCAGTTCGCGGCCCTTGAACCGCCGACGCCCGACGAACATGCCATCGTCGTCGACATCGGCCCGGCGCCGGAAGCCCTGGTCGAGGCGATCGCGCGGCGGCTCGCTTGACCCCCGACAGCCCGTCGGTGCACGAGCCGCCGATGGCCGCCCTTTATTCCCCCGTCGAGCCCTACGAGGCCGGCCTGCTCGAGGTCGGCGACGGGCAGCGGATCTACTGGGAGGCGTGTGGCAACGCGGCCGGCAAGCCGGCGCTCGTCCTGCACGGCGGCCCGGGCTCCGGCTGCACGCCGGGGATGCGGCGACTGTTCGACCCGGCGGCCTATCGCGCGATTCTGTTCGATCAGCGCGGAAGCGGCCGCAGTCTGCCGCACGCCAGCGACCTCGCCGTGGACCTCTCGGCGAACACCACGGAGCACCTGCTGACCGACATCGAGGCTCTGCGCCGGTGCCTTGGCATCGAGCGGTGGGTGGTGTTCGGCGCCTCCTGGGGCTCGACGCTGGCGCTGGCGTATGCGGAGCGGCATCCGGAGCGGGTCGAGGCGATGGTGCTCTCGCACGTCGGGCTCACCCGCCCGGCCGACATTCACTGGCTCTATCACGGGGTCGGCCGATACTTCCCGGAGGCCTGGGAGCGATTCCGGGCCGCCGCCGGCGTCAGCGATCCCGCCGCCAACCTGGTCCACGCCTATCGCGACCTCTTGGCCTCGCCGGATGCGGCGGTGCGGGAGAAGGCGGCCCTTGCCTGGTGCGACTGGGAGGCTGCGGTCATCTCGATTGACCCCAAGCTCGTCCGGCCAGCGCGCTACGAGGACCGGCGGTTCGTGATGGTCTTCGCCCGCATCGTCACGCACTACTTCAGCCACGACGCCTGGCTCGAGGACGACCAGCTGCTGCGCGACGCCCACCGGCTGGCTGGAATTCCCGGCATCCTCGTGCACGGCCGGCTGGACCTCGGCGCGCCGCTCGAGGGGCCATGGGCGTTGCGCGCCGCGTGGCCACGCAGCGAGCTGATTGTGGTGGAGAACGCCGGCCACGAGACGCAGACGCCGGGCATGAACGAGAACGTCGTGGCAGCGCTCGACCGCTTCGCGCGCGACTAGCGCGCGAGCTCAGCCTTGGCGATGCCGGCGATCTGAAGCCCGATCGCGGCGTCGGCGTCATTGCCGTCCTCCAGGCTCCAGGCAGCGCCCAGCACCGCGTAGGTGAACACCCAGGCGAGCAGCCGCCCAGGCTCGAGCGCGGCGGTCTCGGCCACGATCCGCGCCTGGCGGGCGAGGCGACCGGGCTTGAGCGCAATCTCGGCATCCGGATTGCGGAACAGGTTGGCGTAGTCGAACCCGCGCTCGCCGATCAGGCCCTTCGGATCGATGGCGAGCCAGCCGCGCGGGCCGCCGTCCAGGACGTTGTCATGGTGCAGGTCGCCGTGCAGCACGACGGCCCCGCTTGGATGCGCCAGCAGGTCCTCGGCGATGGGCCAGGCTTCGGCGAAGAGGCCGCCCAGGCGAGCCGCCGCCTGGGCCAGCGAGCGGTGCCAGCGGTCGAGCGGAACGAGCGTGGCGGGTGGCGACTCCGAGCGTGGGGCGTGCAACCGCATGGCCGTTTCGCAGAGCACGCGCGTCGCCGCATCGTCCTCGCCGGTGCCCGCCATCGTCGCCAGGTCTCGGCCGCCGCTCAGGCGTTCGAGCAGGATCGCACGCCCCTCGATTTGCAGCACGCGCGCGGCCCCCTCGCCGCCCCACCAGGCCATGAGCGCGCCACCGTGCTCTTCTTCCTCATGGCCGGCGATCTTCAGCATGGCGGCTTGGCCGTCGGCGCGGACCGGCATCAGGCGGCTGCCGCCCTTGGTCGAGAACGCGAGCCCGTCGGGCGTCAGGCCCCAGCGGTCGAGCCATGGCGTCAACACGTCGAGCGCCATCAACCGCCCGCCGAGAGCACGACCGCGCCCGTGGCGATCATCACCGCCGCGCCCGCACGCGGCAACGTGACCTTCTCCTTCAGCAGCACCACCCCGATCAGGGCGGCGAACAGAATGCCGGTCTCGCGCAGCGCCGAGACCTGCCCCATCGGCGCGATCGAGAGCGCCCAGATGACCGCGCCGTAAGAGAGGAGCCCGAAGATGCCAGCGCCGAGGACCTTCCAGGTCTCCGGCTCCCGGAGCGGAACCCGGATCTGGCGGCGGACGGCCACATAGGCCGCGACCATGCCCAAGCCCTGCACCAGGTAGAGCCAGGCCGTATAGGCCAGCACGTGGCCTGAGAGCCGCGCGCCGACGCCGTCCGTCAGGGTGTAGCCCGCGGTGAAGGCGCCGGCAGTGAGCGCGGCCAGGGTCGCGTGCAGTGTCGGCCGCGCCTTCTCGAAAGCGAGCGCCATGATGCCGAGCGAGACGAAGATGACGCCAACCAGCGCCATCAGGCTCAGCCGCTCCCCGGCCACAACGGCGGCGCCGAGCGTCACCATGAGCGGAGCGGTCCCGCGCGCGATCGGATAGACCTGGGCCAGTTCGCCCTCGCGATAGGCGCGCACGAGGAAGAAGCAGTACGCGATCTGCAGGACGGACGAGAGGGCGATGCAGGGCCAGCTCGCCGCCGCCGGCGGGGCCAGGACGAACAGGAACGGCGTCACGATGACCACCGAGACCACGCCCATCAGCGTGATCGACCACAGCCGATCGGCGCGCGAGCGCAGAATTGCGTTCCAGCTCGCGTGTAGGAGCGCGGCGCAGAGGACGAGGACGATGACCAGGGAACTCATCGCTGGGCTGTTAAGCCGCGCTACGGCCGAGGTAAATGCATCGCCAACGCTAGAGGGTAAGACGATGGAAGATGTCCACCGGAACGATCGCTACACCCGTACGGCGCCCGGCGGCCGTGCGCTGTGGCGGAACGACCGGCTGTGGCGCGCGGCGGACGGATTGCCCGTTCGGGAGGTCCCGCTGAGCGACATCGCCGAGCTCGACCAGGATTGCTGGTTCGGCGAGCGGCATCTGCCGACCTGTCGCGCCGTCGCCGAGCATGCGCGCCGAATCCGCGACGCCGATCTCAGCTACCCGGTCATCCTTTCGGCGGACGGACGGTTGATGGACGGCGGACACCGCGCGGCCAAGGCCTATCTCGAGGGACGGACCGTCATCTCCGCCGTCCGATTTACGGTCGATCCGGAGCCCGATCGCTTCATTCCAGACGGCGTCGCCTGGTAACGCGCTGATCAGCGCCGCGCGGCCGCGGCGCGGGCGGCCTGTTCGCCGTCCTTCTGCGCCGCCGTTTTCGGGAGGTCGGCCAGCGACAGGAAGCCTTTGTGCTTGGCGTCGAGGCGATCGAAGCGATCGTCGGCCGCCTTGAGGAACTCGGCGAGCGTGATCCGCCCATCGCCGGCGAAATCCGTCGAGGCGACCGGCTCCGGATCGGGGATGAGCTCGTAGGGCGCGGCCCCGCCCAGCACGCTGTCCTCGCCCGGATCGCCCTGGGGCTGCCGGCGGCCGAACAGACCGCGGCGGGGGCCGGGACCGCCGGCGCCACGTGGAAAACCGCCGAGGCGCCCCTCCGGGATGCGATAGGCGCCGAGGATCTCCGGAACGACGTCCTGCTCGTAGGCTTGCAGCTCGAAGGGATCGATGACGCCGTCGCCGTTCTTGTCCAGCACGTGGAAGAAGGCCTCGGCGTCGGCGCGGAACTCCGCCCTGTCGACCTTGCCGTCGCCGCGCTTGTCGACCTGGGCGAACCACTGCGCCACCGGATAGGGCGCGTCAGGCGGGGCCCGGAATGGCTGGCCGCTTGGGCTGATGAAGAGCGCTGCGCCGCGCTGGGCCGCCTGCGCCATCGCGAACGTCGGCGTGATCGCCAGCGAGACGACGGCCGCCGCCAGGACCAGTCTTGCAGATCGCATCACGCGCCTAACGTCTTTCCAGGGCCGATAGTCGCGGCCTTTGTTTCGCGGCGCTTTCACGTCCGCTTGTCGCCGCCCGCCCTTTGGCCGTACGACGTTGCTTCATAACAGGTGAAGGGAGGAAGACGATGGCGGACGTCGCGCCGAAGGAAACGATCCTGGAGCCCGAGCTCCCGATCGTCGACCCGCACCATCACCTTTGGGACCGCAGGGGACTGCCGCCGGCGACCGGCCCGGTGCGGCATGGGTTCGAGAACGTGATCCGGCTCGCGCCGCGCTATCTGCACGACGAGCTGCTCGCCGACCTGACGCGCGGGCACAACGTCGTCGCCACCGTTTTCGTCCAGTGCGGCGCCATGTACCGCGCCGACGGGCCGGCGCACCTGAAGCCGGTCGGGGAGACCGAGTTCGTGAACGGCGTCGCGGCGATGAGCGCCAGCGGCCTCGACGGCGCCGTTCGGGCCTGCGCCGGCATCGTCGGCCACGTCGATCTGACCCAGGGCGAGGCGGAGATCGCCGAGGCGCTGGAGGCCCATCTGCGCACGAGCGGCCGCTTCCGCGGCATCCGCCACTCGGCCTCCTACGATGCCGATGTCGAGGTGCTGGGGCCGCTAGCGCGGCAGACGCCCGGCCTCTACCCGTCCGACGCCTTCCGCAAAGGGTTCGCGCGCTTCGCCAAGTTCGGGCTGTCGTTCGACGCCTGGCTGCTCGAGCCGCAGCTCGGCGAGTTTCTCGACCTCGTCCGCGCCTTTCCCGAGACCACATTCATCCTCGACCACGTCGGCACCCCGCTCGGCATCGGCTCCTACGCCGGCAAGCGCCAGGAGCGCTTCGGGACCTGGCAGGGCGCCATCCGCGCCATCGGCGCCTGCCAGAACGTGTTCGTGAAACTGGGCGGGCTGGCCATGCCCTTCGCCGGCTTCGACTCCTTCATGCAGAGCCGGCCGTCGAGCGTGCTGGCCGACGAGTGGCGTCCCTACATCGAGACCTGCATCGAGGCGTTCACGCCCAAGCGGGCGATGTTCGAGAGCAACTTCCCCGTCGACCTCTGCAGCTGCACCTACGATGTGCTCTGGAACGCGCTGAAGCTGACCGCCAAGGGCTGTTCCGCAGACGAGAAGGCCGACCTCTTCGCCGGCGCCGCCAAGCGGGCCTATCGGCTGGATCTCTAGCGCTTAGCGCTCGAGCACGAAGAGGCGCATGGCGACGCCATCCTCGTCGAACGTGCGCACGAAACGAAAGCCGACGGCCTGCGAACAGGCGAGCGCGTTCGCGTTGTCGACGGCATGGGCGATGTAGCAGAGCCGCTCGTCCGGGAACTGCGGGAAGGCCACATCGCGAACGTAGCCGGCGAGCATCGCGCGCCCGAACCCGCGCCCGACGAAATCCGCATCGCCGATGTAGAGATCGATGCTGAGGCCGCCTTCCACGCCCGTCGTCTGGCTCCAGTCCGCCCAGTCGGCGTTGCGGTAGCACTGCAGGTAGCCGAACGGCCGCCCGCCGCTGAGCGCGATGTGGCAACGGGTCGGCCACGCCGCGTCGAGGCGCGGGCCGTATCGCGCGGTCACCTCGTCCAGACTGATGGGCGCGGGTTGGTAGAAGGCCTTCACGTGCGGGGCGGCGAGCCAGCGCGTCATCAGGGGGAAGTCGGCCGCCGCCATCGGGCGAAAGCTCAGGCCGTCTGAGGGGTCGGCGCTCATCTTCATCCTCTCGCAATAGCGAAACCCCCGGATCTCGCGACCCGGGGGCTCCTCTGTTCGAGCCGTACTGAAAGCGCCCGGACCTCTTAGAAGTCCATGTCGCCCATGCCGCCCATGCCGCCGCCGGGCATGCCGCCTGCGCCGTTGGACGTCTTCTTCGGCGCCTCGACGATGGCGGCTTCGGTGGTGACCATCAGGCCGGCGACCGAGGCCGCGTCCTGCAGGGCCGTGCGAACGACCTTGGCCGGGTCGATGATGCCGGCCTGGATCATGTCGACATACTTCTCGCTCTGAGCGTCGAAGCCGAAGGTGGCGGACTTGTTCTCGGTCACCTTGCCGACCACGATCGAGCCTTCGACGCCGGCGTTCTCGGCGATCTGGCGGATCGGGGCTTGCAGGGCGCGCAGGACGATGGCGACGCCGGCGGTCTGGTCGTCGTTGTCACCCTTGAAGCCTTCGAGCACCTTGGAGGCCTTGAGCAGGGCCACGCCGCCGCCGGGGACGATGCCTTCCTCGACCGCCGCGCGGGTGGCGTTCAGTGCGTCGTCGACGCGGTCCTTCTTTTCCTTGACCTCGACTTCGGTCGAGCCGCCGACGCGGACCACCGCAACCCCGCCGGCCAGCTTGGCCAGCCGTTCCTGCAGCTTCTCCTTGTCGTAGTCCGACGTGGTGTCCTCGATCTGCTTCTTGATCTGGCCGATCCGCGCCTCGATGTCGGCCTTGGCGCCAGACCCGTCGACGATCGTGGTGTCGTCCTTGGTGATGGTGACTTTCTTGGCCTTGCCGAGCATGTCGAGGGTGACGTTCTCGAGCTTGATGCCGAGGTCTTCGCTGATCAGTTGACCGCCTGTCAGGGTGGCGATGTCCTCGAGCATGGCCTTGCGGCGATCCCCGAAGCCCGGCGCCTTGACGGCGGCGACGCGAAGGCCGCCGCGCAGCTTGTTGACCACGAGCGTGGCCAGCGCCTCGCCTTCGATGTCCTCGGCCACGATCAGGAGCGGACGGGCCGACTGGACGACCGCTTCGAGCACCGGGAGCAGCGCCTGCAGCGAGGAGAGCTTCTTTTCGAACAGCAGGATGAGCGGGTCTTCGAGCACCGCCTCCATCTTGTCCGCATTGGTGATGAAGTAGGGCGACAGGTAGCCGCGGTCGAACTGCATGCCCTCGACGACGTCGAGCTCGGTCTCCAGACTCTTGGCCTCTTCGACCGTGATCACGCCCTCGTTGCCGACCTTGTCCATGGCGCGGGCGATCATGTCGCCGACGTCCTTGTCGCCGTTGGCGGAGATGGCGCCGACCTGGGCGATCTCGGCGTTGGTGGTGACCTTCTTGGAGGTCTTCTTGATCTCGGCGACCACCTTGACCACGGCCTTGTCGATCCCGCGGCGCAGGTCCATCGGGTTCATGCCGGCCGCGACGTACTTCAGACCCTCGCTGACGATGGCCTGGGCCAGAATGGTGGCGGTCGTGGTGCCGTCTCCGGCCTTGTCGTTGGTCTTCGAGGCGACCTCGCGGATCAGCTGCGCGCCGAGGTTCTCGAACTTGTCGGTCAGCTCGATCTCCTTGGCGACGGTGACCCCGTCCTTGGTCGAGCGCGGGGCGCCGAAGGATTTCTCGATGATGACGTTGCGGCCCTTAGGCCCCAGGGTGACCCTGACCGCGTTGGCGAGGGTGTTGACGCCGCGCAGCATCCGGTCGCGCGCGTCGGTGGCGAAATAGACGTCTTTGGCAGCCATGTTCAGCTCTTTCGGGTAAAGGATTTCGGGGTTCGGCGGGCTAGCTCAGCACGCCCAGGACGTCGGTCTCTTTCATGATCAGGAGATCGTCGCCGTCGAGCTTCACTTCCGTGCCCGACCACTTGCCGAACAGGATGCGATCGCCCTTCTTCACGTCGAGGGGGATCAGCTTGCCATTCTCGTCGCGAGCGCCTGGGCCAACGGCGATGACCTTGCCTTCCTGCGGTTTTTCCTTGGCGGTGTCGGGGATGATGATGCCGCCTTTGGTCTTCTCTTCTTCCTCGACGCGCTTGATCAGCACGCGATCGCCGAGCGGACGAAACGCCATATTGTCTCTCCCTTAAGGGACGTTGCAGTTGAAACCGGTGTCGCTCCGAAGCGCGGCCGTTAGCAGCCGCCGCCTCTGAGTGCTAACGCGGCCGATCTATGGTCCCGGCGCTTGGATGTCAAGGCGCGGCTTGATGGGGCGTGGACGACCACCGGCGGCCGAGGGGCGCTCACATTCAGCGACTGGCGGCGAACCAGACAAGCTGAGACAATGGCCGTCTCGACCATGTTGGCGGCTCCGCTGCGATCGATGACCACGTTGCCCTTGCCCCGGCCGACCCTGCGTCAGCGCGTGCGGACATCCACCGCGGAGATGGGACGCAACCTCGAACGCTGGCTGGGACGGGTGTCCCTGGTCGGCGGCGGTGAGATCCTGGCCAACGACGCATTTCCCTGGGCCGCCGAGCTGGAGGCGAATTGGCGATCGATCCGCCTCGAGCTCGATCAGCTCATGCCGACGCGGGCGGCGCTGCCGAACATGCAGGAGATTTCGACGACGCAGTACGGCATCACCCGCGAGCCGGTCTGGAAGGTCTTCGCCTTCTCGGCGTTCGGCATGCGCTCGGAGCTGAACTGCGCGCAGTGCCCCGAGACGGCGCGCCTGCTGGCCGGAATTCCCAACCTGGAGCTGGCCTTCTTTTCCGTGCTTGAGCCCGGCGCGCACCTGACGGCGCACAGAGGCTCCTACAAGGGCTTGGTCCGCGCCCATCTCGGGCTGATCGTGCCCGAGCCGCGCGCGAGCGTCCGCATGCAGGTCGGCAAGGCCATGGTGCATTGGGAAGAGGGTCGGTGCGTCGTCTTCGACGACACCTATCGGCACGAGGTGTGGAACGACACCGACGGGGTGCGCGTGGTGCTGCTCATCGACATCCATCGCCCCTTTCCGGCGTTGCTCGACTGGATCAACAAGGCGATCCTGCGGCTGGCGCGCTTCACGCCGTTCGTCACCGACTCGATCAAGCGCATGCGGGCCTGGGAGAAGGACTATTACGCCACGCCCCCGGCAGCCTCGGGCGGCTGAGGGCCTAACGCGCGGCGCGGCGGCGCAGCGTCGAGCGCATGAAGTCGGCCGGCGGGTCGGCTTCGGCCAGGATCGAGTCGCGGATCGGCCGCGGCTCGGCGAACAGGTTGCCCTGAGCGTAGGCGATGTTGAGCTCGAGGATGTCGACAACCTGCCGCTCGGTCTCGACCTTCTCGGCGATCAGCTCCACGCCGTAGCGGCGGGTGAGGTCGGCGAAGTCGGCCGCGTTGATGTCCTTGAGCGAGCGCAGCGTGAGCCGGCCATCCAGCTCCATCAGCTGGCCCAGCAGGATATCGGCTGAGACCTTGACGAACTTGACGTCGGCGCGGGCGAGATCGGCGAAGTTGAGGTCGAGGTCGACCACCTTGTCGAGCGAGAAGCGGAAGCCGAGCTCGGCGAGCTTGGCCATGTTGCGCGCCTCGACCGCGCCACGGCGGTCGAACGCGCCCTGGCCGAGCTCGAAGATCAGCGAGCCGGCCATGTCCTTGTTCTCGGCCAGGAACTCCAAAAATTGCGGGAAGAAGGTCTCGTCTCCGAGCGAGCCTAGGGCCACGTTGCAGAAGATGCCGATCTTGCGGTCGCTCTTGGCGAGGCGCCGGACGATCTGCACGCAACGGAACAGCAAGAGGTTGTCGATCGCCGGCATCAGCCCCTCGGGCTCGGCGACGCTCAGGTACTCGGCGGGCATCATCACCCGGCCGGTCGCGTCGCGCAGCCGCGAGAAGCTCTCGTAGAAGACCGTCCTGCGCTGCGGCAGGCTGACCACGGCCTGCAGGTAGAGGTCGACCCGGTTGTCCGCCAGCGCCGCGCGTACGGTCTCGAGCAGGGCGATGTGTTGTTGGTGGTGGCGCTCGTAGGCCGGCGGAACGTCGCGCGTCTGAGCGAGGCGGTCCTCAAGCCCGTCGCGCATGCGCTGCACCAGGTCCTCGAGCACGCGCATCTCGGTGGTCAGCTCTTCGCTGCGGCGCTCGGCGTCCTCCTGCAGGGTCTCGGCGAAACCCGCCAGGCGGTCGTAGAGGCCCTCGAGCTGGTCGGCGAGAATGCGGTTCGCCTCGCGCACGTCGGCCAGCTCGCGTTGTATGCCGCCGCGCTCGAACGCGCGGCTCACCTGGCCATGCAGGGCGATGGCCAGCGCCAGCGAGCCGACAAGCGCGGCAAGGCCGGCGGCCGCGCCGCCGCCACCGCGCCACACCATCAACGCAACCGTGAGAGCCAGGCAAATATAGGCGCCGGCCAGAAGCGCTTCGGTGACCCTGCGCATTGTCCCCGCCAATTCGAATCAGGGCGGATTATCGGCCGGAAGCCGGCGAAGTCGAAGGAAATGCTCTCAGGCGGGTTGGAAGAGGGCCGAGACCGACTCGCCGTTGTGGATGCGGCGGATGGCCTCGGCGAACGCCGGCGCGATGGAGATCACGCTCAGCTTGTCGACGCGGCTCTCGTGGCCCAGCGGGACGGTGTCGGTGCAGACGATCTCGCGCACGTCGGGCTGGGCGGCCAAACGGCCGACTGCGCCCTGCCCGAACAGGCCGTGGGTGCAGGCGATGCGGATCTCGCCGACGCCGCGCGGCCGCAGGTGGTCCAAGAGCTCGAGCACGCTCGTGCCCTTGGCGATCTCGTCGTCCAGCACGATCACGTCCCGGCCCTCGACGTCGCCGATGATGGCGCTGATGACCACCTTGTCGTCGCTGATGCGCTGTTTGGCGGCGACGGCGACGTCCACGCCCAGCATGCGCGCGAACTGGGCGGCGTCCTTGGCGTTGCCCAGATCGGGCGACACCACGACCGTGTTGGACAGATCAAGGCCGCGGAAGTGCTCGGCGAGCTCGTTCAGCGCGTGCAGGTGGTCGACCGGGACCGAGAAGAAGCCATGCACCTGCGGCGCATGCAGCGCCATGGCGAGCACGCGGTCGGCGCCGGCGGTCACCATCAGGTCGGCGACCAGCCGGCCGGCGATGGAAATGCGCGGCCGGTCCTTCTTGTCCGAGCGCGCGTAGGCGTAGTGCGGCATGACCACCGTGCGCCTGGCCGCGCTCGCCCCGCGGGCGGCATCGAGCATCAGGAGCAGCTCGACCAGGTTCTCCTGCACCGGCGCGCAGAGCGGCTGGACGATGAAGACGTCGCGCTCGCGGCAATTCTCCAGGAGCTGAACCTCGATGCAGTCGCTGGAGAACCGCTGGGTCCGCGACGGATACAGCGGGACCTGCAGGTGGGCGCAGATTTCGCTCGCCAGCTGCGGGTGAGCGCTGCCGCTGAAGACGGCGATTTCGCCCAAGGCAGGCTCTCCGGGTTCGAACGGACGGCGCGGAGCCGCTTATCGCCAACGGGTGTGAGTCGTTCAAGGCCGCCGCACGATTGGGCCGGCGTGCTAAGCTGCCGTGACGCGCCTTACGGAGCGAACATCCGATGCACGCCCCACAATCCGCCGCCCTCCTGCGCATCTACACCGAGGAGGGCAAGATGAGCGGCCATCGCCCCCTCTACGAAGACATCGTGCTGAAGGCGCGCGCCGCTGGGCTCGCTGGCGCGACCGTGCTGCGCGGGCCGATGGGCTACGGCCTGCACGCCCAGATCCATACGGCGAAGATCCTCGATCTGTCGGCCAGGCTGCCGTTGGTGATCGAGATCGTCGACGAGGAGGCGAAGGTCCAGGCCTTCATGGCCGAGCTCGACGCGATCAAGGACCTTGGGTTGGTCACTCTGGAAAAGGTCGAGGTGCTGCACTACGGCAGCGCAACTTAGACCAACTACCTGGACCAACAACTGTCGCCGTGGTATGGTCGGACATGACCCTCCAGGTGAACATCGCCGAAGCCAAAGCCAAGCTATCGGAGCTAGTTGCGCGCGCCGAAGCGGGGGAAGAGGTGGTGATCGCGCGCCACGGACGGCCCGCCGTCACTTTGACGCCGAGGGGTGCGCCGCTCCAGGGACGCCGACGGCTGGGCGTCTGGGCTCACCTCGGCTTGAAGATCCCACTCAGTTCATTCGAACCCGATCCTGACGTGGCGGCCACGCTGGACAAGTCGGTCTTTCCCGACGCGTGATCCTCATTCTCGACAGCCACGCGCTGGTCTGGAGCGCCGCCGATCCGGGCAGCCTCTCGGATCGGGCCGGCGAAGCGATCACGGACCGGTCGAATCGGGTGTTGGTCAGCGCCGTCACTGCCTACGAACTAGAGTTCAAGCGCCCACGCGACGCCTTTCTCGCGGCGCTGCCGGCCAATCTCGACGATGCGGTTCGAGGCCAGGCGTTCGATTGGCTGCCAATCAGCTGGGAGCATGCTGCTCAGGCGGGCCGCCTGCCTCGCCATCACCGAGACCCTTTCGACCGTCTGATCATCGCGCAAGCCCTTGTCGAGGGCGCGGCGATCGTCACCGCCGACAGGCAGTTTCGGCAATACGGCGTCGCAACCGTCTGGTAACCGTCAGCGGGTCGGGGTCGGGGTCTCGCCGCGGTAGTCGTAGAAGCCGCGGCCGGTCTTCCGGCCGAGCCAGCCCGCCTCGACGTACTTCACCAGCAGCGGGCAGGGCCGGTACTTCGAATCCGCCAGGCCGTCGTGCAGCACGTTCATGATCGACAGCACAGTGTCGAGGCCGATGAAATCGCCGAGCTGCAGCGGCCCCATCGGGTGGTTGGCGCCCAGGTGCAGCGCGGTGTCGATCGCCTCGACCGTGCCGACGCCCTCGTAGAGGGTGTAGATCGCCTCGTTGATCATCGGCACCAGGACGCGGTTGACGATGAAGGCCGGGAAATCCTCGGCGTTGGCGGTGGTCTTGCCGAGCGACTTGGCGAAGCGACACGGCCGTCTCGTAGGTCGCCACGTCGGTGGCGATGCCGCGGATGATCTCGACCAGCTTCATCAGCGGCACGGGGTTCATGAAGTGCAGGCCGATGAACCGCTCCGGCCGGTCGGTGGCCGAGGCCAGCCGGGTGATCGAGATCGACGAGGTGTTCGAAGCCAAGAGCGTGCCCTTGCCGAGGTGCGGCGCGAGCGCGGCGAAGATCGACTTCTTGATCGCCTCGTCCTCGGTCGCCGCCTCGATGACCAGATCCGCCTGCCCGATCTGCTGCAGCCCTTCGACGGGTTTGATCCGGCCGAGAGCCGCCTTCATCGCCGCATCGTCGATGATGCCTCGCGCGACCTGGCGCGAGAGGTTGCGCTCGATGACGTGCAAGCCGGCATCGATCCGCTCGCGGCTGACGTCGTTCAACTCGACCGCGTAGCCGGCCAGGGCGCAGACGTGGCCGATGCCCGTGCCCATTTGGCCCGCGCCGACAACGCCGATGGTCTTTATCTCGGCCATTCGCCCTCGCATCGGCGGCGCCGCCAGGCGCCGAAGACGTCACTTCTTGCCGGCGGTTCTATCACGCCAAAGGCGAAGGCCAAGCGTTTTGCTGCATCGCAGCGAACCCGTTCGCAGCGCGGCGAGGTGAATTCTCTGTCATGTTTCGCCAGGTACCTTGCATTGATAGCTACCTAGCGATATCAACCCGCTCGATGAGGCGGAGGCCTATGCCCGAGAGCATCGACATTCAGCTGAAGAAGGGCGTTCTGGAGCTGTGCGTGCTGGCGCTGATCTCGCGTGCGGACGCCTACGCCTACGACATCGCCAGCCGGCTCTCCGGCGCGATCGGCATGGCGGAGGGGACGATCTATCCGCTGATGCGGCGAATGCAGAGCGACGGCCTTGTGGAGACCTACCTCGTCGAGTTCGTCCGCCGGACCCTCGCGCAAATACTACCGCCTGACAGCCGCGGGCCGGGCCAGCTTCGCGGCGCAGCGCGACGCCTGGCGCGCGTTCGCGCGCGCCGTCGAAACCACGCTGGGGGAGTCGTCCAAATGACCCGCGAGGCCTTCATCGCCCGGCTGTGGGCCGGGCTTAAGGGCATGCCGCCGAAAGCGGCCGCCGAGATCGTCGCCGACTATGATGCGCACTTCGCCGAGGGCGCGGCCGAGGGCCGCACCGAAACCGAGATCGCCGCCGCGCTCGGCGACCCGGACCGGCTCGCCCGCGAGCTGCGCGCCGAGGCGGGCGTCAAGCAATGGGAGACGCGGCGCAGCCCCGAGGCGGCTGCGGTGGCCGTCTTCGCCGTGCTCGGCCTGGGCGCGATCGACATCATCTTCCTGCTGCCGATCGTCATCGCCATCGTCAGCGTCCTGTTCGGTTTGATCCTCGCGGCCGTCGGCGTCTTCGTCGCCGGGGGCGTCGTCTTCGCGGTCGGACCGTTCGCCCAGCTGCCCGGCGGACCCGTGGTCGCGCTGTTGGCCGGCCTCGGCATGATGGCCGGGGCGGTCGCGGGCGGGGCGCTGCTGACGCTGGCCTCGATCGGTTTCACCAACGTCCTCGTCTGGTATGGCCGGCTGCACTACCAGCTGCTGAAGCCGGCGATCGACCCCTACCCGCCAGTCCCAACGGAGCCCGCACGGCCATGACACGCACCCTTGTTCTGATCGCCGGAGTCGGCGCCGGCCTTGCGGTCTTCTGCTTCGTCCTGGCGAGCGTGGTCGGCGGCGGGGCGCTGTTGCACGGCGACTGGCATCGCTCCTGGCAGGTCCGCAATGGCTCGACGATCAGCATCGGCCACGTGTTCACCCCCGACGTCGACGGCGGCGGGCCGTCCGAGACGCGCGAGATCGCCTGGAGCGGCGCGGACAGTCTGGACGTCGACATCCCAGCCGACATCACGTTCACCCAGGCGCCTGGACCGGCCAAGCTGGTGATCACCGGCCCCAAGGGCACGGTCGATCAGGTGGAGGCGTCCGGCTCGGACCTGGATTACCGCGACGAGCCGACGAACGCGCAGCGCGTGAAGATCGTGATGACGGCGCCGAACGTTCGCAGTTTCTCGCTGAGCGGCGACGAGACGCTCGTCATCACCGGCTTCAGCCAGGACGAGCTAGCTCTGGACATCAGCGGCACGGGCAAGATCACCGCGCAGGGCAAGGCGCGGACCGTAAAGATCGATGTCTCCGGCGACGGCGAGGCCGATCTCGGCAAGCTGGCCGCGCAGGAGGCGCGCGTCGACATCTCCGGCTCGGGGCGCTCCACCATCGCGCCGACCGACACGGCGGACGTCGACATCTCCGGCGACGGCGAGGTCGACCTCGCGAGTCATCCCGCCACCGTGCACAGCGACGTTTCCGGCGACGGCCGGATCGTGCAGGGGCAGACGACCTACCGCTAGACTCTAGCCGAGCGCCGCCATCAGTTCCGGAACGGCGGTCTTGTAGTCGGCGACCAGCCCATAGTCGGCCACCTGGAAGATCGGCGCGTCGGCGTCCTTGTTGATCGCGACGATCACCTTGGAGTCCTTCATGCCGGCCAGGTGCTGGATGGCGCCGGAGATGCCGATGGCGATGTAGAGCTGCGGGCGCGACCACCTTGCCGGTCTGGCCGACCTGGTAGTCGTTGGGGGCGTAGCCGGCGTCGACCGCGGCGCGGCTGGCGCCGACCGCGGCGCCCAGCTTGTCGGCCAGCGGCTCGATCACGCGCTGGAACTCCTCGGCCGAGCCCATCGCCCGGCCGCCGGAGACGACGATCTTGGCGCCGGCCAGTTCGGGCCGGTCGGACTTGACCATCTCGTCGGACGACGAAACGCGTGTGGGCGCCGGCGTCGGCGCCGGCGATCTTCTCGATCGGCGCCGAGCCGCCCTCGCCGGCCGGCCTTGAACGCGGTCGGCGCGCACCGTGATCACCTTCTTGGCGTCGGACGACTTGACCGTCTCCAGCGCGTTGCCGGCGTAGATCGGCCGCACGAAGGTGTCGGGCGTCGACCACCTCGATGATCTCGGAGATCGGCGCGACGTCGAGCTTGGCCGCCACGCGCGGGGCGAAGTTCTTGCCCGACCGAGGTCGCCGGCACGAGCATGGCGTCGTAGTTCGCCATCAGCGCCAGCACGGTCGCGGCCAGCGCCTCGGCGATCTGCTTGCCCAGCGCATCGCTCTCGGCGACCAGCACCTTGCGCACGCCGTCGATCTTGGCGGCCTCGGCCGCGACCGCGTCGACGCCCTTGCCCGCGACCAGCACGTCGACGTCGCCGGAGAGCGCCTTGGCGGCGGTGACGGTCTTGTGGGTGTTGTCCTTCAGCGACGCATTGTCGTGGTCGGCGACGACGAGCACGGCCATCAGATCACCCCCGCTTCGGTCTTCAGCTTGGCCACCAGCTCGGCGGCGTTCTCCACCTTGACGCCGGCCACCCGCTTGGGCGGCTCGGTCACCTTCAGCACCTTCAGGTGCCGCGCGATGTCGACCGCCGTAGTCGGCCGACCGCCTTGACGTCGATCGGCTTCTTCTTGGCCTTCATGATGTTGGGCAGCGAGGCGTAGCGCGGCTCGTTCAGGCGCAGGTCGGCGGTGACCACCGCCGGCAGGTCGAGCTCCAGGGTCTGCAGGCCGCCGTCGACCTCGCGCGTCACCTTGACCTTGCCGCCTTCGACCTCGACCTTCGAGGCGAAGGTCGCCTGCGGCCAGTCGAGCAGCGCGGCCAGCATCTGGCCGACGGCGTTGTTGTCGCCGTCGATGGCCTGCTTGCCCATCAGCACCAGGTCGGGCTTTTCCTCCTCGACCACCTCCTTCAGCAGCTTGGCCACCTCCAGCGGCTCGGCGTCGGCGTCGGTCTGGATCAGGATGCCGCGGTCGGCGCCCATGGCCAGCGCGGTGCGGATGGTCTCCTGCGCCTGGACCGGGCCGATGGAGACGGCCACCACCTCGTCGGCGACGCCCTTTTCCTTCATCCGCACCGCCTCCTCGACGGCGATCTCGCAGAAGGGGTTCATGGACATCTTGACGTTGGCGAGGTCGACGCCGGTCTGGTCCGGATTTGACCCTGGCCTTGACGTTGTAGTCGATCACCCGTTTGACCGGGACCAGCACCTTCATCGGTTTCAAAAGCCTTTGAGCACGTGTTGCGAGAGCCGCGATCGCGCGCGATCCAAAGTCCTGAGGCGCCGCAATTGCGAAGAGGCCGGCAAACTGACAATGCCGCCCCCCGCTGTCAACGCGGCCCCTCGGCCCACCCTGGCGCCGCTTGCCGGCCCAGCGCGCGATGGGCGATAGAACCCGTATGCCACGGTCGGCGACGCTCTGGGTCCAGCTGTTTTTTCTGGCGGTCTTCCTGGTCGCCTGCGTGTGGCTGGCTTTCCTTCGGCCGGCCGAGCCGTCTCGCGCGACGGCGAGCGACGCCAAGGCGCGCTGCGAGGCCAGAGGCGACTGGTGGGACGAGCAGGACAAGGTCTGCGCGGTGCCGATGCCGATCACGACGCTGACGCACCGGCCGGGTCGATAGCCAGCGTCAGCGCGTCGCACCTGGGCGCCACAGCACGTCCTGCCCGCCCTTGCCGTTGGCGAAGCGGGCGGCGACGAACAGCAGGTCCGACAGCCGGTTGAGGTATTTGAGCGCCGGCGCGCCGACGCTCTCGCCCTTCGTTTCGGCGAGCCCGATCGTTACGCGCTCGGCCCGACGGCAGACGGTGCGGGCGACGTGCAGGGCGGCCGCCGCCGGCGAGCCTCCCGGCAGCACGAAGGATGTGAGCGGCTCGAGCTCGGCGTTCAGCGCGTCGATCTCGGCCTCCAGCCGCGCGACCTGGCTGTCCAGGATGCGCAGGTCCTCTCGCGGGCGCTCAGGCGTGGCCAGGTCCGCCCCGAGGTCGAAGAGGTCGTTCTGGACGCGGGCCAGTATGGCATCCAGGTCGGCGGCGGCGTCGAGATGCGTCCGCGCCACGCCGAGGAGGGCGTTGAGCTCATCGACCGCGCCGTAGGCTTCGACGCG
Source organism: uncultured Alphaproteobacteria bacterium (assembly GCA_963794315.1). GTDB lineage: Bacteria > Pseudomonadota > Alphaproteobacteria > Caulobacterales > Caulobacteraceae > Poindextera. The sequence goes on along the minus strand of CAWCDF010000002.1, from coordinate 637,979 downwards.
CGGATGCGTCTTCGCCACCGGCTTGCCCGTCGCGAGCCTGGTCTTCCCGCCATCGCCCGTGCGCGTGTAGATGCGGTTCAGCGTCACCATGGCGTCAATGGTGGCGCCCGCCGCGCCAGATCATCGCCGCCACCAGAATCATGACGGCGACGAACTGCAGCACGACCCGGAGCCGCATGAGTTTGTTGGAATAGGACCGGCCGAAGTCGCCGCCTCGGAACAGCGCGTAGATGCCGACGCAGAGGGTGATGAAGACCGCCGCCAGGGCCGCCGGGATCAGCCAGGTGAATATGTCGGTCATCCGGCCAGCTTAATCCGCCGGCGGGGGGATGGCCATGTCGGGCCAACGGCTTGCACACGACATCGCTCTTCTGTAAGTGAACGCGTTCGAAATTGGCGCCGCCCGATTTGCGGCGGAAATCCGAGAGATTCCAGCAATTACCTGGAGAATCGCGCGGAGAGCGCGTTCTTCGACCGATGAAAGGCGCATGACCGACGCAAGATGACTCGCTCTACGAACTCGGCCCGGACCGGTTTTGAACAAGTTCAATGTGCGCTCCCGCACGCGGCAGCCTTCAAGGTCGCCGCAGAAGACCCGCCCGCGCGGCCCCTGACCCGCCGGGCGCTGGCCAAGCAGCGGACGCGGCGCGTGTTGCTGGACGCGGCCAAGCGGCTGTTCAACGAGCGCGGCTATGAGGCCGCGACGGTTCGCGACATCGCCGCCGCGGCCGGCCTGTCGACCGGCGCCGTGTTCGCCAGCTTCGCCGACAAGGCCGACCTGTTCGGCGCCGTGATCATCGACGACTTCGAGGCGCTGGCGGCGCATCTGGCCGCGGCCGACCATGCCGATGCGACCACGGAGGCGTCGCTGCTTTGCCTGTTCTCGGCCGTCTTCGCCTTCCAGCGCGATCATCTGCCGCTGGTGCGCGCGGCGATCGGCCATTCCTGGCTGGGTCACCCGGAGGCCGAGGCGCGCATGCGGACTGGCGGCGCCCGCATCCTGGCGTTGGTCGACGACGTCCTGCGCGCGGGCGTGGCGCGCGGCGAGCTTTCGCCGGACCTCGACCTCGGTCTGGTCAACGAGATGATCTGGGAGAGCTTCCTCGCCAACTATCGGCATGCCATTTTCGAGGCATGCGACGCCGCGGCGCTCGCCGCCAGGCTTGCCGCCCAGGTGCACATCCTGCTGGCGGGCTGGATGCCGGCCGCGGCGTAACGAAACAACGGCCGAACACGGTCGTGGGCGGGGGGAGGCGTTGCTGGCGAGGCGCGACAAGAAACTGGCGACGCGCGCGCGCGTGCTCGCCGCCGCGCGCGACCTGTTCGACGAGGTCGGCTATGAGGAGGCGACCATCCGCATGGTGGCCGAACGCGCCGGCGTCGCCGTGGGCAGCGTCTTCACCACCTTCGCCGGCAAAGCCGAACTGCTCAGCCAGGTAATGGCCGATCGCGTCGATGCGCTGCAGGCCGAACTCGAGCACCTCGCCCCGCATCTGCGCGGGCCGACGGTCGACCGACTGCGGTCGATCATGGCGGTCCACTACGGCTTCGAGACCCGGCGCCTGCGCCTGTTCGTGGCCTACGTCGCCTGCTCGTTCACCTGGCCCGCCGATGGCGCCGTCACCCCGATCGGCCGCAACCACCGCTTCCGCGGCATGCTGGTCGACGTCTTGCGCGGCGGCGTCGAGCGCGGCGACGTGCGCGAGGACGTGGACGTCGAGCTCTTTATCGACGCCCTGCTTGCGGCTTACGTGTGGAACTACCGCCGCGCCGCTCAGGACGGCGCCGACGCCGATGCGCTCATCTCGGCCATGGACCGGCAGATCGGGCTGCTGTTCGACGGCGTGGCGGCGACGGCTTAAGTCGCGAGCGCGGCGCAGACCGCTCAATCGCGAAAGGGAGGTGATGCATGGCTCTGGTCGAGACCCGCCACGAACAGCAGGCGGCCGTGATCGCCTACGCCAACCCGCCGCTCGGGACCATGACGGCGGCCGGCGCGCAGGAGATGTTCGAGGCCGTCTCGCGCGCCGCGGACGACGCGGCCGTGCGTTGCATCATCCTCACCGGCGGGATGCCGGACATCTTCGTGCGCCACTATGACGTCGGCGAGCTGACCGTGCTCGGCGAGCGCCTGGCCGGCGCGGCGCCCGCTCCGCCGCCGCAAGCCCCGCCGGGGCGGCCCGCGGGCGGCTTTCTCGGCCTGACCGACCTGGTCGCGGCCGCGCCGAAGCCGGTCATCGCGGCGATCAACGGCCTCTGCATGGGCGGCGGCTTCGAGCTCACGCTCGCCTGCGACATCCGTATCGCCGGGCGCGGCGTCACCGCCATCGGCCTGCCCGAGACGCGGGTCGGCATCTTCCCGGGCGGCGGCGGCACCCAGCGGCTGCCGCGGGTGATCGGCGAGGCGAAGGCGGTGGAGCTGATCCTGCGCGGCAGGGTCCTGGCGGCCGAGGCCGCCCTCGAGCTCGGTCTGGTGCACGAGTTGGCCGACGATCCGCTGGCCCGCGCGCTCGAGATCGCCGCCGAGTTCGCCGCGCGGCCGGCCGAGGGCCTCGCCTATGCCAAGCGCCTTACCCGCGCCGCCCTGGACCGTCCGCTCTCGGAAGGCCTGGCGGACGAGCGCGCCCGCTTCGGCGAGGTCGTGCGGTTGCCTTCGGCGATCGCGGCGATGAAGGAGTCGCTGGCGAGCGCGCCGCTGGGGACCCGCGAGCCTTCTTAGGCCCGCTGGCGCGCGGTTTGGCCTTCGCCCATCCCGTCTTCGACTTTGCCGCCGCCGGCGGCTCGCCGTCGGCGCCCAGCGCGACCTCGGCGACCGCGCCCGGCTTCAGGTCGCCCAGGCGGTGGGGGCCGTAGGCCGTGCGCACCAGCCGCCCGACGACCAGGCCAAGGGCGGCTAGCACCTTGCGCACTTCGCGGTTCTTGCCCTCGGCCAGAGCGAGCGAGATCCAGCGGTTCGCCCCCGCCCCGGCTCTCGGCTCCAGCGCCGCCACGATCGGCCCGTAGCGGACGCCGTCGACGGTCAGCCCGGCGCTGAGGTCGTCCAGCCTCGCCTGGCTGACGGCGCCGCGCACGCGCGCCCGATAGCGGCGAACGAGCCCGCTCGAAGGCAGCTCCATGGCCCGCGCCAGCGCGCCGTCGTTGGTGAGCAGGAGCAGGCCCTCGGAGTTCAGGTCGAGACGCCCGATCGAAATGACCCGCGGCATGTCCTTGGGCAGGCGTTCGAACACGGTCGCCCGTCCCTTGGGGTCCCGATGGGTGGTCACCAGGCCGACCGGCTTGTGGTAGCGCCAGAGGCGCACCGGCTCGGCCGCCGCGACCGGCCGGCCGTCGACGGCCAGCACATCTGTGGGGCCGACCTTCACCGCCGGCGTCGTCAGCACCGCGCCGTTCAGGCTGACCCGTCCGGCGGCGATCAGCCGCTCGACCTCGCGCCTTGAGGCGACGCCGGCGCGGGCCAGGGCCTTGGCCACGCGCTCGGGCGCGGCTTGACCGTGCGACGGCGGGGCGGTTGGGTCAGACGCATGGCCGATCATGACACCTCGACCATGCGCATCGCGCTTGAAGAGGCGCAAGCCGCCGCCGCCGAAGGCGAGGCGCCGGTCGGCGCCGTCCTCGTCGACCCGGCGACGAGAGCGATCGTCGCGCGCGCGCACAATCGGCCGATCGGGCTCGCCGATCCCACAGCGCACGCCGAGATCCTGGCCTTGCGGGCCGGCGCGCAGGCGCTCGGCAACTATCGCCTGACCGGGCTCGAGCTCTTCGTCACGCTCGAGCCGTGCGCCATGTGCGCGGGCGCGATCAGCCACGCCCGTATCGGCCGGCTGGTCTATGCGGCCGATGACGCGAAAGGCGGCGGCGTCCGGCATGGCGCCAGGGTGTTCGACCAGCCGACCTGCCACTGGGCGCCCGCCGTCGAGCGCGGCCTCTTCGCGGAGCAGAGCGCCGCGTTGCTGAGGGGATTCTTCCGCGCCCGGCGGAGTTGACTTTAGTGCTCGAACCTATAATAAAGGGCGGCTGCGCTTTCGGAGGCTCGTGTGAGCAAGTACGACTCTCTCACCCACTTCCTGCGGCGGACAACCGAGGTCTCGCCATACGATATGCCGTTCGAAAAAATCGAGACGGTGCTTGGCTTTCCATTGCCCCCCTCAGCGCACAGGCACCGCGGCTGGTGGGCCAACGAGCCCGGCACTCACGTCCAGGCCCGGGCATGGCTCGATGCGGGCTGGAAGGTATGGTCGGTCGATCTGCCGGCTCAAACCGTGCGACTTGTGTCCGCGGCTGACCCGGAGGTGGCGACTGTGCGGCTTGCGGACCTTTCCGCTGCCGCTCGTGCGCTGATCAACCGTCACGTCGTAGAACACGGCTGTAGCTCCGCGAGCGCGATCGGCGATCTCCTCACGCAGGCGGCCATTGACCGACGGCGCCGCCTGCTGGACCGGTTCCCGCTCACAGGACATCCTTCGGCGATCGATAGCGCCGATCTGATCCGCGAAGACCGCGATGGACGCTGAGCTCATCGTCGATGCGTCGGTCGCGGCCAAGGTCTTCTTCAACGAGGAGAAGTCGGACGAGGCGCGCGCTCTGCTCGCCTCCGGCCCCGTGCTGGCGGCGCCGGAGCTGATCTGGTTGGAAGTCGCCAGCGTGGCCGTCAAGCGCTTGGCGCGCGGGCTGGAGACGCGCGAGCGCGCCCGCGAAGCCGTGGCCGCCCTCGGTGACCTGATCGACGAGTTCGTGCCGTTGGCCGGCCTTGCCGGACAAGCCTTTGCCTTGGCCGAGACCAGCGGATGCTCCGCGTACGACGCAGCCTATCTTGCCCTGGCGCGGGATCGCGGCCTCAAGGTGCTGACCGCCGACCGCCGGCTGGTGGAGCGAGCGGCCGCGGCCGGCATGGCCGCCCTCGTCCAGGCGCTCTAAGGGCTCGGTCGGAATTCTGTTGCCTGCCACGGCGTTGCGGATGTCACGGCCAGCGCAAGCCCCCTTGCGGCTGCGGCGGTCCATCCCATATCGGCGTCATCGCCTTTCATGCGCGCGCTTCATGTTGCGCGACATCGGGCGCACACTCGGAGACGAACCCCGGAGGGGGTGGGCCAAGACAATAGGTGCTCGTCATGAGGCCTGAAGGACCCGCCCGCCGCGAACCAAGGAGCGTTTGAGCCTCGTCATGAGCAAGATTATCGGCATCGACCTCGGCACGACCAACTCGTGCATCGCCGTCATGGACGGCAAACAGCCGAAGGTGATCGAAAACGCCGAAGGCGTACGCACCACCCCCTCGGTGGTGGCGATCCTGGAGGACGGCGAGCGGCTGGTCGGCCAGCCCGCCAAGCGCCAGGCGGTCACCAACCCGACCAACACCTTCTTCGCCATCAAGCGGCTGATCGGGCGCAAGTTCGACGACCCGGTCGTGGCGAAGGACAAGGGCATGGTGCCCTACGAGATCGTCAAAGGGCCGAACGGCGACGCCTGGGTGCGCGCTCACGGCAAGGACTATTCGCCGCAGCAGATCTCGGCCTTCATCCTGCAGAAGATCAAGGAAGACGCCGAAGCCCACCTGGGCGAGAAGGTCGAGAAGGCGGTGATCACCGTCCCGGCCTACTTCAACGACGCCCAGCGCCAGGCGACCAAGGACGCCGGCCGCATCGCCGGCCTCGACGTGCTGCGCATCATCAACGAGCCGACCGCCGCGGCGCTCGCCTACGGGCTCGAGAAGAACGAGGGCAAGAAGATCGCCGTCTACGACCTGGGCGGCGGCACCTTCGACATCTCGATCCTGGAGATCGGCGACGGCGTCTTCGAGGTTAAGGCGACCAACGGCGACACCTTCCTGGGCGGCGAAGACTTCGACCTGCGCATCGTCGACTACCTGGCCGACGAGTTCAAGAAAGAGACTTCCGTCGACCTCAGGAACGACAAGCTCGCCCTGCAGCGGCTGAAGGAAGAGGCGGAGAAGGCCAAGAAGGAGCTCTCCACCACGACCCAGTACGAGGTGAACCTGCCCTTCATCTCGATGAACGCCCAGGGCCCGCTGCACCTCAACATCAAGCTCTCCCGCGCCAAGCTGGAAGCGCTGGTCGAGGATCTGGTGACCAAGACCATCGGGCCCTGCGACCAGGCGCTGAAGGACGCGGGCCTGAAGAAGACCGACATCGACGAGGTGGTGCTGGTCGGCGGCATGACCCGCATGCCCAAGGTGGTCGATGCGGTGAAGGAGTTCTTCGGCCGCGAGCCGCACAAGGGCGTCAACCCCGACGAGGTGGTGGCGCTGGGCGCGGCCATTCAGGCCGGCGTTCTGCAGGGCGACGTCAAGGACGTGCTCCTGCTCGACGTGACCCCGCTGACGCTCGGCATCGAGACGCTGGGCGGCGTGTTCACGGCGCTGATCGAGCGCAACACCACCATCCCGACCAAGCGCAGCCAGACCTTCTCGACCGCAGATGACAACCAGTCGGCGGTGACCATTCGGGTCTTCCAGGGCGAGCGCCCGATGGCGGCCGACAACAAGCTCTTGGGTCAGTTCGACCTGGTCGGCATTCCGCCGGCGCCGCGCGGCATGCCGCAGATCGAGGTCACCTTCGACATCGACGCCAACGGCATCGTCAACGTCTCGGCCAAGGACAAGGCGACCAACAAGGAGCAGTCGATCCGCATCCAGGCGACCGGCGGCCTCTCCGAGGACGACATCCAGCGGATGGTGCAGGAAGCCGAGGCCCACAAGGCCGAGGACGAGAAGCGCAAGGCCGCGGTCGAAGCCCGCAATCAGGCCGACGCGGCCGTCCACACGACCGAGAAGGCGCTGGCCGAGCACGGCGACAAGATCGGCGCCGACGACAAGGCGGCGATCGAAGCGGCGCTGGCCGATCTGAAGGGCTCGCTTGAGAGCGAAGACGCCGAGGCGATCTCCACCAAGACGCAGACCCTCCTGCAGGCGTCGATGAAGCTGGGCGAGGCCATGTACAAGGCCCAGACCGGCGAAGGCGCGGCCCAGGGCGAGGGCGAGGGCGAGGCGCCAAAGGCGGACGACGGCGTCGTCGACGCCGAATTCGAGGAGGTCGACGACCAGAAGCAGGCATGAGCATGCTCGTGAGGGGCGGATCGCGCAAAGGCGCGCGCCGCCCATTGCGCAGCCCGTTGTCTTCCCCCAAATGGAAGGGCGGGCGGCGGGCGATCGGCAAGATAGCTTAGCGGGGGCGGGACGCCTTTATGCGTGACTATTACGAGGTCCTGGGCGTTGAGCGGGGCTGCGACGCAAGTGCGCTGAAGTCTGCCTTCTACAAGCTCGCCAAGGAGCACCACCCGGACCGCAACGACGGCTGCGAAGAGGCGGCGGGCCGGTTCAAGGAAATCAACGAAGCCTATTCGGTGCTCTGCGACCCGCAGAAGCGCGCGGCCTATGACCGGTTCGGGCACGCCGGCGTCGCCGGCATGAACGGCGGCGGCCAGGGCTTCGCCGACGTGCACGACATGTTCAACGAGGTGTTCGGTCAGGCCTTCGGCGACATGTTCGGCCAGGGCCGCACGCCGCCGCAGCGGTCCCGCGCGCGGCCAGGACCTGCGCTACGACCTCGAGATCTCGCTCGAGCAGGCCTATGCCGGCGCGGACGTCTCGCTCGCCGTCCCGGCGGCCATGACCTGCGACACCTGCCAGGGCTCGGGCGCCAAACCCGGCACCAGCCCCACCCCGTGCGCAACCTGCAACGGCGCCGGACGCGTGCGGGCGAGCCAGGGCTTCTTCTCCATCGAGCGCACCTGCCCCCGCTGTGGCGGACTTGGCCAGCTGGCGCTCGAGCCTTGCCGCGACTGCCACGGCCACGGCCAGGTCAGGCGCGAGCGGACGCTTTCGGTTCGCATCCCGGCCGGCATCGACGACGGCGCGCAAATCCGCCTTTCCGGCGAGGGTGACGCCGGAGCGCGCGGCGGCCCGCGCGGCGACCTATACATCTTCGTCTCGGTCAAGCCGCACGAGCTTTTCGAGCGCGACGGGCTGGACCTGCTCTGCAGCGTGCCGGTGCCGATGTTCACCGCAGTCTTGGGCGGCGAGATCGAGGCCCCCTGCCTGCTCGGCGGCGAGAACTGCGACGGCCGGTGCAAAATCGGGGTCAAGGTTCCCGAGGGCGCCCAGTACGGCCGCACCGTCCGTCTGCGCGGCCGCGGCATGCCCTCGCTGCGCACGCGCGATCGCGGCGACCTGGTGGTCGAGCTCCTGGTCGAAACGCCGACCCGGCTGAACGCCCGGCAGAAGGAGCTGGTGCGCGAGCTGGCCGGCCTCTGCGACGAGCAGCAGCATCCGCAGACCCGCGGCTTCTTCATGAAGGCGCGGCGGTTCTGGGACGGCATCACCCGCGCCGAGACAAAGACCGCCTAGAGTTCCGCAAAAGTGGGAACTGGTTTTGCGATTAGAACGCGCTCAAACGTTTGGATTTAGGCGAGCCAGCCCTTCAGGTCGGGCCAGCGATAGCGCACCGAGGGCACGACCGAGCCGCCGACGAACTCTTCGCCCGCCCGATCGACCACTCCGCCCAGGCGCTCGTAAAAGCCCCGGGCGTTGAGGTTGTCGCGCAGCACCCAGAGCACCAGCGCGCCCGCGCCGCGCGCCGCCATAACCCGGGCGCCGGCGATGAACAGCGCGCGGCCGAGCCCCGTCCCTTGCGCCGACCTGAGCAGGTAGAGCGTCGCGATCTCCGCCTCGTCGCGCTGCGTGCGCCCGCGCGTCCGCTGCGCCGAGACGTAACCGACCAGGCCCCGATGGCCCTCGGCCGCCAGCGTCGCCTCGCGCGTCGACATCAGCCGGTGGCGCCACTGGCGCTCGTGCAGGGCGACCGACATCCGATCGAGAAAGGCGCTGGGCAGGATGCCCTCGTAGGTTTCCCGCCAGGACTCGACGTGCACGCGCGCGAGCGCGGCCGCGTCGGCGGGGCCGGCAGGGGCGATGGCGTAGGTCAGCTCGCGTTGCATGCCGACGCCTGAGGTCGCCCTGCTCGCGCGCGCCGTCAAGAGCCATTGGCCGGGCTTGACCGGCCCAGCTTGACCAACGTTGGTCGCCGTCCGAGCATTCGGCCATGCCGGCGGCGCTCTACATGGACGCGGTGATCACGCCCAATCGCTCGTTGCCGCGCGTGGGCTTCTACTGGCTGATCGGGGTCCTGGTCGCCTCCAACCTCATCATGGCCGTCTTCTTCGTCGCCATGGGCGCGCTGCCGGTTCCGGTCTTCTTAGGTCTGGACGTGCTTGGCGTGTTCATCGCCTTTCGCGTGAGCTACGCCCGCGGCCGCCTCGCCGAGCGCGTGCGCGTTTCGGCCGAGGAGGTGCAGGTCGCCTACGAGGCGCAGGGCCGCTCGCGCACAGTCTGGCGATCGCCGACCGCGTTCACCGCCGTGGCGCTCGAGCGGGCCGGCCAGCATGAGACCCGCGTGCGCCTCAGGCTGTCGGGTCGCCGCCTCACGGTCGCCCACGCGCTCAGCCCCAAGGAGCGCGGCGAGTTCGCCGACGCGCTCGAGCGCGCGATCCACAAGGCGCGAGCCGAGCGGTACTGACGCGGGCGCGCCCCTCAACGGGGGCGCTTGAACTCCAGGCTCTTGTTCACGATCACCCGCGCCAGCGTCGCGCCCGGGAAGAAGATGTTGGCCGTCTCCACCGTCACGTCGAACAGGAAGCGTGGCTCGAGGATCTTGCCGAGGTAGGTCTCGAAGGTCGCGCCGCCCGGTTTGATCGCCCCGGTCAGCGGATCGAGTTCCAGCACGGCCTCCTTGCCGGCGCGGCGATAGCGGAAAGCGTAGAGCGGCCGGTAGATCAGGTCGACGCGCTCGATGCGCACCGTCTCCTCCATCACCTTGTCCGCGTCGATCTTCGACAGCATCGCCGCCACGACCTCGCGCACGATCATCGACGCCTTGGCCTGCGGCGGCACCACGATCGTTCCGCCCTTGGCGATCTCGTGCAGCTCCTCATCGGTGGCGAGCTCGCCGTCGTACTTGAGATAGCCGCTCAGCGCGGTGTCCGGCGCGCCGCTGGCGAGCCCGTCGTAGAGGAACTCCTTGCGGGTCTCCTCGCGGCAGGTCTCGAGGCCGCTGAGCGTGAACTCGCCGTGCGAAATCGCCTTTGTCTCACCGGCGATGGCGACCGACTGCACCTCGCCCGCGACCTTCACCGCGTAGGTCTTGGTGCGCTCGTAGGCATAGATCGCCGTCGCCGCGAGCCGCCAGAACGGCTGCAGGCGCTTTTCCTTGTACGTGAGCTCGATGTCGTCCTTGGGCTTGCTGAGCAGCCCCGACATGCGCGCGATCGCGCCGAACGCCTCGATGCGCCTGGCCCAGGCGCGCTGCTCGGCCGCCTCCATCGTCGTCGGATCCGGCAGGACGATGATGCGCTCTTCGGCCATCTCGACGTTCATGCCGGGCATGAAAGGTCGAATTCGCCCGGCGACGCAAGGCGGCGCTCGGGCCGCTACAGGATGAACCGCGACAGGTCCGCGTTCTTCGCCAGCTCGCCGACGCGGTCGCGGACGTAGTCGCCGTCGATCACCAGGGTCTCGCCCGACGCGGTCGGCGGCGGTGAAGCTGATCTCCTCGACCACCTTCTCCAGCACGGTCTGCAGCCGCCGCGCGCCGATGTTCTCCACCGCGCCGTTCACCGCCACGGCGGCGTCGGCCAGGGCGTCGATGGCGTCGTCGGTGAAGGTCAGCGTGACGCCCTCGGTCGCCAGCAGCGCCTGGTGCTGGCGGATCAGGTTGGCCTCGGGCTCGGTCAGGATGCGGCGCAAGTCGTCGCGGCGTCAGCGCCTTCAGCTCCACCCGGATCGGCAGGCGGCCCTGCAGCTCGGGCAGCAGGTCCGAGGGCTTGGCGACGTGGAAGGCGCCCGAGGCGATGAACAGGATGTGGTCGGTCTTCACCGGCCCGTACTTGGTCGAGACCGTCGTGCCCTCGATCAGCGGCAGCAGGTCGCGCTGCACGCCCTCGCGGGAGACGTCGGCGCCGGCGCGCTCGGAGCGCGAGGCCACCTTGTCGATCTCGTCGATGAAGACGATGCCGGCTGTTCTCGGCCAGCTGGCAGCGCCTCCGGCGGTCAGCGGCCTCCTGGTCGAGCAGCTTGTCGCTCTCCTCGGCGATCAGCGGGGCCCAGGCGCCGGCGACGGTGGTCTTGTGCGTCTTGGTGCGCTGGCCGAAGGCCTTGCCCATCATGTCCGAGAGATTGAGCACGCCCATCGAGGCGCCCGGCTGGCCGGGAATGTCGAAGCCCTGGAACGGCGAGGCGGTGTCGGCCAGGGTCAGCTCGACCTCCTTGTCGTCCAGCTCGCCGGCGCGCAGCTTCTTGCGGAAGCTGTCGCGCGTCGGCGGCCCGGCGCCGGGGCCGACCAGGGCGTCCAGGATGCGCTCCTCGGCGGCGGCCTCGGCCTTGGCGCGCACCGCCGGCGCGGCGCTTGTCGCGGACCATGGCGATGGCCGATCTCGACCAGGTCGCGCACGATCTGGTCGACGTCGCGGCCGACGTAGCCGACCTCGGTGAACTTGGTCGCCTCGACCTTCAGGAACGGCGCCTGGGCCAGCCGCGCCAGCCGCCGGGCGATCTCGGTCTTGCCGACGCCGGTGGGCCCGATCATCAGGATGTTCTTCGGGCGTGATCTCGTCGCGCAGGTCCTCGGGCACGCGCTGGCGGCGCCAGCGGTTGCGCAGGGCCACGGCCACGGCGCGCTTGGCCTCGGCGTGGCCGACCACGAAGCGGTCGAGCTCGGAGACGATCTCGCGCGGGGAGAACTCGCTCATCGCTCAGCCGCTCAGGCGTTTCCAGGACGAGCTCGCGGTTGGTGTAGACGCAGATGTCGGCGGCGATGGCCATGGCGCGGCGGGCGATCTCCTCGGCGGAGCAGGTCGGAGTCCATCAGCGCCCGGGCGGCGGCCAGGGCGTAGTTGCCGCCCGAGCCGATCGCGGCGACGCCCTGCTCCGGCTCCAGCACGTCGCCGACGCCGGTGACGGTGAAGATCGGCGGTCCTGTCGGCGCACCAGCAGCATCGCCTCCAGCCGGCGCAGGTAGCGGTCGGTGCGCCAGTCCTTGGCCAGGTCGACGCAGGCGCGGGCCAGCTGCTCCGGATACTGCTCGAGCTTGGCCTCCAGCCGCTCGATCAGGGTGAAGGCGTCGGCGGTCGCGCCGGCGAAGCCGGCCAGCACCCGGCCGTCGGCCAGGCGTGCGCACCTTGCGCGGCGTTGCCCTTGACGATGGTCTGGCCCATGGAGACCTGGCCGTCGCCGGCGATCACGGTCGATCCGCCCTTGCGCACGGCCAGGATGGTGGTCCCATGCCAGTCGGGAAAGGTATTATCGGTCATGGCGCGCATGTGGCGGCGCGCGGAGCGGGTCAAGGCGAATGAGCTTTACCGACGAAGAGGTCGAGCGCTACGCCCGCCACCTGGTGCTGCGCGAGATCGGCGGGCCGGGCCAGCAGGCGCTGAAGGCCGCGCGGGTCGCTGATCGTCGGCGCCGGCGGCCTGGGCGCGCCGGCGGCGCTCTATCTGGCCGCGGCCGGCGTCGGCCGCATCGGCCTGATCGATCCGGACATCGTGGCGCTCTCCAACCTGCAGCGGCAGGTGCTCTACGCGACCGCCGACGTCGGGCGCGTGAAGGTCGAGGCGGCGGCCGGCGCGGCTCGCGCGCGCTGAATCCAGACGTCGCCGTCGACGCCGAGCGCCGAGCTGCTGACCGCCGCGAACGCCCAGGCGCTGCTCGCGCGGCTACGACCTGGTGCTCGACGGCACCGACGACTTCGCCACCCGCTTCGCGGTCAACGCCGCCTGCGTCGCCGAGCGGCGTCCCGCTGGTCTCCGGCGCGATCGGCCGCTGGACCGGCCAGGTCGGCGGTCTTCGCCGGCCAGCCCTGCTACCGCTGCCTGGTGCCCGAGATCCCGCCCGACGCCGAGACCTGCGCGGTGGTCGGCGTCATCGGCGCGCTCGCCGGGGTCATCGGCTCGATGATGGCGCTGGAGGCGGTCAAGCTGATCGCCGGCGCCGGCGAGCCGCTGACCGGCCGCCTGCTGATCTACGACGCGCTTGCCGCCGAGGCCCGCACCGTCCGCATCGGCGCCGACCCGACGTGTCCGGTCTGCGGCGGCTAGAGCATCGACGGGATGCACCCGGTCGGGCGGTTTGTGGCCGTCCAGGCAGGTGCGGATGTTGATCGATCACCTTCTCGCCCATGTCGATGCGGCGCCTCGACGGTGGCCGAGCTCATGTGCGGCAGCAGCACGACGTTGGGCAGCTTCAGCAGCTTCGGGTTGATCGCCGGCTCGTGCTCGAAGACGTCGAGGCCGGCGCCGCCGAGCTCGCCGGCCGCCAGCATGGCGGCCATCGCCGCCTCGTCGATGATCTCGCCGCGGGCGGTGTTGATCACGATGGCGTGCGGCTGCATCAGCTTCAGCCGCCGCGCCGAGAGCAGGTGGTAGGTCGCCGGCGTGTGCGGGCAGTTGAGCGAGACGACGTCCATGCGCGCCAGCATCTGGTCGAGGCTCTCCCAGTAGGTCGCCTCCAGCTCCTCGGCGATGCGCGGGCTGACCGGCTTGCGGTTGTGGTAGTGGATCGACGAGGCCGAACGCGCGGGCGCGCCGGGCCAGCGCCTGGCCGATGCGGCCCATGCCGACGATGCCCAGCCGCTTGCCGCCCTTCAGCCGCTTGCCCAGCATCCAGGTCGGCGACCAGCCGTGGAAGCCGCCGGCCTCGGACCACCGCCGCGCCCTCCACCACGCCGGCGCATGACGGCCATGATCAGGCGCCATGGTCATGTCGGCGGTGTCGTCGGTCAGCACGCCCGGGGGTGTTGGTGACCACGATGCCGCGCGCATGGGCGGCCGTCGACGTCGATGTGGTCGACCCCGGCCCCGAAGTTGGCGATCATCCTGAACGCTCGGCCCGGCCGCGGCGATCAGCGCCGCGTCGATGCGGTCGGTGATCGTCGGCACCAGCACGTCGGCGCGCTGCACCGCCGCGGCCAGCGCGCCGGCGTCCATCGGCGCGTCGCTCGATGTTCAGCTCGGTGTCGAACAGCTCGCGCATCCGCGTCTCCACCGGCTCGGGCAGCTTGCGGGTGACGACGACTTTCGGCTTGCGGACGGCCATGGTGCGATTCGAAAAGGGGCTTGGGCGGCGGAAAACGGCGCGCAAGCGCTTGCCGGCCTTGTAGCAGGGGGTCTTGAGCCGGCCAAGGCGGCGGCGGGAGGCTTGAAGACGGGGTGAGACTCGAAGGCTTTTCGCCGATCGGTGCGGCGGTCGCGCTCGTTGCGGCGGCGCTGGCCGCCTGCGCCGCGCTGGCCGCCGACGAGGACCGCCCGACGCCATCGGGCCTGCCGGTGCCGCGCTACGTGTCGCTGAAGTTCGACGAGGTGAACGCGCGCTCGGGCCCGAGCGACGACCACCGGCTGCTCTGGGTCTATCACGTCCAGGGCCTGCCGGTGCAGGTGGTGGCCGAGACCGGCGAATGGCGGCGCATCTGCGACCCGGACGGCGGCCTGTCGTGGGTGCACGAGCGCACGATCGACGGCCGCCGCACGGTCATGCGCATCCAGGCCGGGCGCCTGCGCCGATCTACCGCGGACCGCGCCCGGGCGCGCCCGATCACCGCCTATCTGCGCGCCGCGCGCCCTGGCCGCCGCTCGACCGCTGCCAGAGCGACTGGTGCAAGATCCACGTCGCTCGCGCGGCCGGCTGGGTCGCGGTCGCCAGCGTCTGGGGCGCTGAAGACGCAGCCCCAATGCCGTTGAGAGCTGAAAGCCGGGCGTGCTAGCGTTGCGCCGTTCGTTTTCGGCCGCGATCTCGCTGCCGCCTGGCGGGACCCGCATGACGGCCTGGACAAAGTCGCGCTTCGAAAAAGACGACCTGCTGGCCTGCGCGCGCGGCGAGATGTTCGGCCCCGGCAACGCCCAGCTGCCGGCGCCGCCGATGCTGATGTTCGACCGCATCACCGAGATCGCCTCGAGCCAGGCGGCGCCCACGGCAAGGGCTACGTCGCGCGCCGAGCTCGACATCGATCCGCGAGCTGTGGTTCTTCGCCTGCCATTTCCTCGGCGATCCGGTGATGCCGGGCTGCCTCGGCCTCGACGCCATGTGGCAGCTGGTCGGCTTCTTCCTCGCCTGGTCGGGCGGCCAGGCCGCGGCCGGGCGCTCGGCGTCGGCGAGGTCAAGTTCACCGGCCAGGTGACGCCGAGCGTGAAGCGAGTGACCTACAGGATCGATCTGAAGCGCGTGATCATCCGCAAGCTGGTCATGGGCGTCGGCGACGGGGTGATGGAGGCCGACGGCAACCCATCTATGAGGCCCGCGACCTGCGGGTCGGCCTTTTCGACGCCAAGGACCTGCGCCTGACGGGGAATGGAAGTCGCATGCGCCGGGTGGCCATCACGGGATTGGGGATCGTCTCGCCGATCGGCAATAGCGCCGACGAGGTCACCGCCTCGCTGCGCGACGCACGCTCCGGCATCGTCGCGGCGCCCGAATACGCCGAGCTCGGCTTCCGCTGCCAGGTGCACGCGCCGTCCGCAGATCGACTGGGAAGCCGCGATCGACCGCCGCGCCGCGCGCTTCCTCGCCGCCGGGCACGGCCTACGCCCACATCGCCATGGAGCAGGCGATCGCCGACGCCGGCCTGACCGAGGACGAGGTCTCCGACGAGCGCACCGGCCTGATCGTCGGGCTCGGGCGGCGCCCTCGACCCGCACCATCGTCGAGGCCGCCGACACCGCGCGCGAGCAAGGGCGTCAAGCGCATCGGCCCGTTCGCGGTGCCCAAGGCGATGAGCTCCGGCCCGTCGGCGCACGCTCGCCACCTGGTTCAAGATCAGGGGGATCAACTTCTCGATCTCCTCGGCCTGCGCCACCTCGACCCACTGCATCGGCGCGGCGGCCGAGCAGATCCAGGTCGGCAAGCAGGACGTGGTCTTCGCCGGCGGCTGCGAGGAGCTCGACTGGACGCTGTCGTCGCTGTTCGACGCCATGGGCGCGATGTCGAGCCGCTTCAACGACCGCCCGGCGGTGGCCAGCCGCGCCTATGACGCCGATCGCGACGGCTTCGTCATCGCCGGCGGCGCCGGGATCGTGGTGCTGGAAGAGCTCGAGCGCGCCAAGGCGCGCGGCGCGAAGATCTACGGCGAGATCGTCGGCTACGCGGCCAACTCCGACGGCTACGACATGGTCGCGCCCTCCGGCGAAGGCGCGGCGCGCTGCATGCGCCTGGCGCTGGCCAGACGGCCGGCGGGCGGCACGATCGACTATCTCAACCCGCACGGCACCGGACCGCGGTCGGCGACCTGAAGGAGATGGAGGCGGTGCGCGAGGTGTTCGGCGACGCGCCGCCGCTGATCTCGTCGACCAAGTCGCTGACCGGCCACAGCCTGGGCGCCGCCGGCGCGCAGGAGGCGATCTACTGCCTGCTGATGATGCAGGACGGCTTCGCCGCCGAGAGCGCCAACATCGACACCCTCGACCCGGCCTTCGCCGACCTGCCGATCCTGCGCGAGCGCATGGACGTGCCCGCTGGAGACGGTGATGTCCAACAGCTTCGGCTTCGGCGGCACCAACGGCTGCCTGGTGCTGAGCCGCCTCGACGCCTGAAGCGCTTGGCCAGGGCGGGCTTCGCCTGCTAGGCAGCGCGCGAACCATCAACGGGAGGCTTAAGCTTTGGCCGACGAATTCGACCTGCCCAAGGGCGAGCTGATGCGCGGCAAGACGCGGCGTCGTCATGGGCGTCGCCGACAGCCACTCGATCGCCTGGGGCATCGCCTCCCAGCTCGCCGCCCAGGGCGCGAAGCTGGCCGTCACCTACATGGAGATGAACGAGCGGCGCGCCAGGCCGCTCGCCGAGAGCATCGGCGCAAGTCCCGATCGTCTGCGACGTCGCCGACGACGCCTCGATGGACGCGGCCTTCGAGGCCGTCGAGAAGGCGTTCGGCAAGCTCGACTTCCTGGTCCACGCCATCGCCTTGGCCGACCGCGACCAGATCAAGGGCTCGTTCGTCGAGAACACCACGCGCGAGGGCTTCCGCTTCGCCATGGACATCTCGGCCTACAGCTTCGTCGACGTCCGCCAGGCGCGCCGCGCACCTGATGCCGGACGGCGGCTCGATCATCACGCTGACCTACCTCGGCGCCGAGCGGCCGATCCCCAACTACAACACCATGGGCGTGGCCAAGGCGGCGCTGGAGGCGGCGGTGCGCTACGTCGCCCGCGACCTCGGGCCGCAGAAGATCCGCGTCAACGCCATCTCGGCCGGCGCCATGCGCACGCTGTCCCTGGCCGGCATCCAGGGCGGCCGCAGATGCTGGCCAAGAGCGCGGCGCTTAAGCGCGCTCAAGGAGGACACGGCCGATGGAGGGCGTCGCCGGCTGCGCGCTCTGGCTGCCTCCGACCTCGGCCGCTCGACCACCGGCGAGGTGGTGCACGTCGACGCCGGCTTCCACATGATGGGCCCGCCCGAAGAGCTGCTCTAAGGGGTGTGGGCTCAATAGTGTGAGCAATATCGAAGCTCAGGAGTCCTCACACCCGCTCATCCCCGCGAAAGCGGGGACCCAGGCGTTTTTGTTGCTGACTCTGAACCGCCGAGACTTGGCCAGGCTCCCAAGAACACTAAAAAACCTGGGTCCCCGCTTTCGCGGGGATGCGCGGTATCTTACAGCCCGCTCAGCACCGCGTCTGTCACCTCCTTTGTCGAGGCGGTTCCGCCGATGTCGCGGCGTGCGGGCGCCGCCGTCGAGCGCCGCCTTGACCGCGGCGTCGAGGCGGTCGGCGAGGTCCGGCCGGCCCAGCGACCAGCGCAGCGCCATCTCGAACGAGAGGATCGCCGCCAGCGGATTGGCGACGCCCTGGCCGGCGATGTCCGGGCGCCGAGCCGTGGATCGGCTCGTAGAGCCCGGGCTTGCCGGCTCGCCGAGCGCCGCCGACGGCAGCATGCCGAGCGAGCCGGTCAGCTGCGCCGCCTCGTCGGAGAGGATGTCGCCGAACAGGTTGTCGGTGACGATGCACGTCGAACTGGCGCGGGTTCTTGACCAGCTGCATGGCGGCGTTGTCGGCCAGCATGTGCTCCAGCGTCACGTCGGCGAACTCGCGGGCGTGCAGCTCGGTGACCACCTCGCGCCAGAGCGCGCCGGTCTCCATGACGTTGGCCTTCTCGGCACGAGGTGACCTTGTTGCGCCGCCCGCGCGCCAGCTCGAAGGCGACGCGCGCAGACCCGCTCGATCTCGTGGGTGGTGTAGACCTGGGTGTCGACGCGCGCGCCTCTGGCCGTCGGGCAGGGTCTCGATCGCCGCGCGGCTGGCCGAAATAGACCCCGCCGGTCAGCTCGCGGACGATCATCAGGTCGAGGCCCTCGACCACCTCGCGCTTCAGCGTCGAGGCGTCGGCCAGCGGCGTCGAAGCAGATGGCCGGGCGCAGGTTGGCGATACACGTCCATGCCCGCGCGCAGAGCCAGCAGCCCGGCTTCCGGGCGCTGTTGCGCGGGACCGCCTCCCAGGGCGAGCGCCGACCGCGCCGCCCACCGCGCCCATCAGCACCGCGTCGGACGCCTTGGCCGCCGCAAGGTCTCGTCGGTCAGCGGCTCGCCGTCGCATCGAGGCTGGCGCCGCCGAACGGCCGCTCGTCGATGACCAGGTCGTTGGTCAGCCGCTCGGCGACGCGCGCGACCTCGGCGGTGACCTCGGGGCCGATGCCGTCGCCGGGCAGGAGCAGAAGCAGCTTGGGCCATCGAGATTCAGCGCGCGCTCGGCGGCGACCTCGTAGGCGATGAGGCGGCGGTCGGAAACCCCGAACTCGGGCCAGGCCGCGCGCCAGCGCGCCATGTGCGCGGTCTTGAAGTGGGCGTCGAGCGCGGCCTGGTCGCGCCAGCGCTCGAACACGTGGATCAGGCCGGGCTCGGCCGACGTCCTCGGCGTAGCTGTAGTCGAGGCAGCCGTCCTCGGCGCGGGTGGCGGCCATCATCGCCAGCCATGTGCGGGCGCAGGCGCGTCGAGGTTCTCCGGCGGCACGCGCACGGTGCCGGCGACGATCAGCGTCATGCCGCGCTCCAGCCAGGGCTGGGCGAGCGCCTGGCGCTGCTCGAAGACGTCGATGTCGCCGGCGCGCTGCAGCGTCTCGCCGATCGCGTCCAGGCCCTTCAGCATCTTCGCCTTGCGCGCCGGGTCGATGTCGAAGCGGAAGCGCGCGCCGGAGGGCGCGGTCACGGTCTGGCTCGTCAAGGTCGACCGAGAAGACGTGGTTGCCGCCCTTGGCCTCGGCCATCAGCGCCCGCACCGCGGCCTCCGGCAGCGCCACCGGCAGCAGGCCGTTCTGGAAGCAGTTGCTCGTGGAAGATGTCGGCGAAGCGAGGGCGCGATCACGCAGCGCGACGCCGAAGTCCAGCAGCGCCCAGGCGCGCGTGCTCGCGGCTGGAGCCGCAGCCGAAGTTGTCGCCGGCGATCAGCACGCCGGCGCCGGCGTAGCGCGGCTCGTTGAGCACGAAGTCGGGCTTCGTCGCGGCCCTCGCCGTCGAAGCGCAGGTCGTAGAACAGGCCCTTGCCCAGCCCCTCGCGCTCCACCGTCTTGAGGAACTGCTTGGGGATGATCTGGTCGGTGTCGAGGTTGGCGATCAAGAGCGCCGCGGCGCGGCCGTCGAGGCGGGAAAAGGGGTTCATATCTGGATCAAGCTCAGGCCCGGGTAAGCGGCGAAGGTGCGATCTCGTGTCATGACGGTCAGGTCGTTTTCCAACGCCTGGCAGATGATGAGGCGGTCGAACGGGTCGCGGTGGACAAGCGGCAGGCGGCTCAACCTGTCAATGTGCTTGAGGTCGATCGCCACGATGTCGGCTGAGAGTTCTGCGGCCATCTCGCGAAAGGCGCGCGAGAAGTCCGTCTGAAACGGTGGCGGCAGCTCAAGCTTGCCGAGACTGTACTTGATGGCGATCTCGATGGCGCAGACTTCGCTTATGTACCGATCGTTGGACGCAAACGCCTCACGCTGCCTGGGCTGGATCCGATCGCCCTCGAGCGCGAACAGCAAGAGCGCATTGGTGTCGAGCAGAATGCCGCTCACGGGCCCTGGTCATCGGGAAATATTGGCCCGTCGTAGAACAGCGCCTCGATCTCGGGGTCCGGATCGTCGAAGTTCGCCGGCAGCTTCCACCCGTAGTGGTCCCAGAATCCAAAGCGCGGCGGCGGGCGGCTGCGCCGAGCCGGCTCCTTCGCCGAGTCCGCGATCGGCATGAGCATGGCGCGCGCCTTTCCGTTCTTGGCGATGACGATCTCCTCGCCTGCGGCCGCTTCCTCAACGAGGGCGGAGAGGTGCGTCTTGGCTTCGTAGAGACTGACCTGTTTCATCGTGTGAAGATGGGCCGCTTGACCAGATTGGTCAAGGATTTGGTCAATCATCCTCGCCGGCAGCGCTGATGATCAGGTTCGGGCCGCCGATCGCGTCGCGGACGGTGAAGACGCTGGTGCCGAGCTTGCGGCCCTTGCGCAGCTCGGAGACGTCGAAGCCGGCCGCGGCCATGCGCGCCTGCGCTGCTTCCGGCTCCGGCGCGCGCCAGGCGAAGCCGCCCAGCCGATCCCGCTCGTCGGTGACCGGCGCGTTCAGGCTCGCGCCGATCTCGACCACCGCGTCGCCGCAGCGGAAGAACAACAGCCGCGAGCCCCAGTCGGGATTGGAGCGGTCGAGCCGGAGATCGAGGCCGAGCCGGGCGCCATAGAGGGCGATCGACGCCTCGGCGTTGGCGGTGCGCACCACCACGTGGTCGACCGCGGCGATGGCGGCGCCTTCGTCGGCATGGGCGGGCGAGATGGGCCAGGGCTTGGCCGTCTCGTCGCGCTCGACCAGAAAGAGCTGCAGGCCGCGCGTGGTCGAGGCGCGCGTGATGGCGAAGCGCCAGACCCGCTCGCGGCCGGCCTCGTCGGTCGAGCGCGTTTCGGCCGGCGGGCTGGTCGTCACCCCGCGCCGGTCCAGCATGCGACAGGTCTCGTCCAGCGCCGGCGTCGCGAAGCCGATCGCGGAGGGCCCTTCGCCGTGCTCCTCCAGCCGCGCACGCGCCTCGTCGCCCGCGGGGCCTTCCCCGTCAGGGGCGACCAGGTCGAGCGCGATATTCGACAGCTGGAACCAGGCGTGGCGCGCGCCCGCCGGCGCCTCGCGCCAGTTCGGCGCGCGGCCAAGCATGGCGGTCGCGCTGACCACCGCCGCATCGAGGTCGCGCACGATCACCGGCGCATGGTCGAAGCCGCTGATCATGCGTCGAGCAACTCCCGCACGTCGGCGATATGGCCGGCGATGGCCGCGGCGGCGGCCATGGCCGGGCTCATCAGGTGGGTGCGGCCGCCGCGGCCCTGGCGGCCCTCGAAGTTGCGGTTGGAGGTCGAGGCGCAGCGCTCGCCGGGCGCCAGCCGGTCGGGGTTCATCGCCCAGGCACATCGAGCAGCCCGGGCTCGCGCCAGTCGAAGCCGGCGGCGCGGAAGATCTCGTCCAGCCCCTCGGCCTCGGCCTGCTCCTTCACCAGGCCCGAGCCCGGCACCACCATGGCGCGCGACGTGCGGCGGCGACCTTGCCGGCCGCCTTCGGCGATCGGCCGCGGCGGCGCGCAGGTCCTCGATGCGGCTGTTGGTGCACGAGCCGATGAACACCCGGTCGATCCTGGCGTCGGCGATCGGCTGGCCGGGCTCGAGGCCCATGTAGTCGAGCGCGCGGCGCACCTGCGCGGCCTTGTCGCCTCGTCGAAGGCCGCCGGATCGGGAACGCGCCCGTCGACCGGCGACGACGTCCTCGGGGCTGGTGCCCCAGGTGACCATGGGCGCGAGCGCCGCGACGTCGATCTCGATCCTCGCGGTCGAACGCGCGCGTCCGGGTCGGAGAAGAAGCTCTTCCAGTAGGTCGAGCGCCATCTCCCAGGCGCCGCCCTTCGGCGCGGCCGGCCGGCCCACGAGATAGGCGAAGGTGGTCTCGTCCGGCGCGACCAGCCCGGCGCGGGCGCCGCCCTCGATGGTCATGTTGCAGAGCGTCATCCGCCCTTCCATCGAGAGCGCCCGCGATCGCCTCGCCGGCGTATTCGATGACGTAGCCGGTGCCGCCGGCGGTGCCGATCCTGGCCGATCAGGCCAGCGCATAGTCCTTGGCGCCGACGCCCGGCGCGGGCTCGCCGTCGAACCTGACCCGCATGTTCTTCGACTTCGCTGGCGCAGGGTCTGGGTCGCCAGCACGTGCTCGACCTCGCGAGGTGCCGATGCCCTGCGCCAGCGCGCCGAAGGCGCCGTGGGTGGAGGTGTGGCTGTCGCCGCAGACGATGGTCATGCCCGGCTGGGTGCGGCCCTGCTCGGGGCCGACCACGTGGACGATGCCGTTGCGCGGATCGCCCATCGGGAAGAACTCGATGCCGGCGTCGGCGACGTTGCGCGCCAGCGTCTGCAGCTGCAGCCGCGCCTCCGTCGTCGGCGACGGCGTCGACGCCCAGGCCTGGCCCTCGGTCGGGCACGTTGTGGTCGGCGACCGCCAGCGTCGGTCCGGCCGGCGCACGCCGCGATGGGCGGCCTTCAGGCCGGCGAACGCCTGCGGGCGTCGTCACCTCGTGGATCAGGTGCAGGTCGATGTAGAGGATCGCCTCGCCGTTCGCGTCGCTCGGCGACCAGGTGGGCGTCCCAGATCTTGTCGTAGAGGGTCCTGCCGGCCATGGCGGCATGTAGGGCGGCGCCCCCGGGCAAGTCCAGGGGCGCGCGCATGGTTCATGGATGCGCCCTCAGGCGCGGGCGGGAACGAGCGCTTGCGACGCGCTGGACTCGCCCAGGCAGCCCATGTCCTCCAGCGTGGCGCGGATCGCCACGTCGAGCGGCGTGTGCGGCTCGGCGCCCAGGAAGGCGCACAAGCTTGGCGTTGTCCAGGCCGATCGGCCGGCGCCGCAGGTAGCGCATCTCCAGCAGCTCGCGGAACGTCTCGACGAACGGCGAGGCGCGATGACCATCCACCAGGGGAACGGCCGGATCGGCAGCTTCGGCCGCGCCGGTCACGCGGCGGATCGCGGCCGCCGAGCATCTCGGCGCGTTCGAGCCAATGGCCGCGGAAGTGGAACACCTCGAAATCGGCGAGCTCGGCTTCGCGGTCGACCAGCCGGGCCAGTGGTCTCGGCGAGGTCCGGCAGATAGGCGAAGGCGTGGCCGACATCGGCCGGGCCGGTCGCGTAGACGCCGGTCAGGCGGCCGCCCCGGCGCGTCGTCAGCCAGCCGAGACCGCTGTTGGGCGCGGCCGGCCCGAAGAAGTCGCCGGCGCGCAGGATCAGCACCTTGGCGCCGCCGGCGCTGGCGACGCGCAGCCGGTTCTCCATCTCGACGCGGATCGCGCCCTTGCGGGTCGGCGGGGCCTGCGGCGCGTCCTCGGCGATCGCGGGACCGGCGTCGGGCGCGAAATTGTAGACGTTGCCCGGCAGCACGATCCGCGCGCCGACCTGCCTTGGCCGCGGCGATGGTCGAGCGCAGCATCGGCAGCGCCAGGCCGCGCCAGTTGCGATAGCCGGGCGGGTTGGCGGCATGGACGATCACCTGGACGCCTTCGGCGGCCGCGACGACGTCGGCTGTGTTCATGGCGTCGCCCTTCACCCAATCGATCGGGGTGCGCGACGCCGGCTTTCTGCACCGCCGCGGCCGGGATCGCGGGCGAGCGCGCGGATGCGCCAGCCGTGCTTGAGCAGCGCCTGGGCGGCGTGGCCGCCGAACGAGCCGGTGGCGCCGATGATGAGGGCGGTTCTTGGGGTGGGGTTGGACATGGCGTTGCTCCTTGCAAGCTTCGGCAGGAGCATGCGCCCGCTCTCAGATATACGGAATTGTCTTAGTTTGTAGAGTCGATTATACATTAGCGTATGGCTACGCCCGACTGGGACCTCTACCGCGCCTTCCTGGCCGTGCTTGACGCCGGCAGCCTGTCGGGCGCGGCGCGGCGCCTGGGCCTGACCCAGCCGACGATCGGCCGGCAGATCGAGGCGCTGGAGCGCGCGCTGGGCGGCGCGGTGCTCTTCACCCGCTCGCCGAGCGGGCTTAAGCCCACCGATGCGGCGCTGGCGCTTCGCCCGCACGCCGAAGCGATGGCGGCCGCCGCCGAAGCCCTCTTAAGGACCGCGTCGGGCGCCGCGGACGAAGCGCGCGGCGTCGTCCGCGTGACCACCAGTCAGGTCATGGGCGCGGAGGTGTTGCCGACGATCCTGGCGCGCTTCCACGAAGATTACCCCGAGATCGCCATCGAGCTCGTGCTCTCCGACCGCCAGGAGGATCTGCTGCGCCGCGACGCCGACATCGCCGTCCGCATGGCGCGGCCGACCCAAGGCGCGCTCACCGCCCGCCGTATCGGCGCCGTCCCCGTCGGCCTCTTCGCGCACCGCCGCTACCTCGAGCGTCACGGGGCGCCCGCCTCGCTGCATCAGGCCGGCGTCTCGGCGATCGGCTTCGACCGCAATCTCGAGATGCTGAGCGCACTCAAGGCCCTGGACATCCATCTGGACCGCGAAATGTTCGCGCTGCGCTCGGACTCGGACGTCGCCCAGATGGCCGCGCTGCGGGCCGGTTTCGGCGTCGGCGCCTGCCAGTATGGCATCGCAAGACGGGATCCCAACCTGGTCCCGGTGCTGGTCGACAGCTTCCGCTTCGATCTCGAGTGCTGGGTGGCGATGCACGAGGACCTGAGAGGCAGCCTGCGCATGCGCCTGATGTTCGACGCGCTGGCCGAGGGGCTCCGGGAGTACGTCGCCGCGTCGCGGCCCTGACACGCCGAAAACCTATTCGTCCTCTGCCGCCGCCTCCGCCTCGCCGCGGCCCAGCCCGGCGCGCTCGGCGATGCGGGCCGATTTCCCGCGGCGGTCGCGCAGGTAATAGAGCTTGGCGCGCCGGACCGCGCCGCGGCGCTTGACCTCGATGGACTCGATCATCGGCGAGAGCACCGGGAACACCCGCTCGACGCCTTCGCCGAAGCTGATCTTGCGCACGGTGAAGCTCTCCTGCAGGCCCGCCGCCCGAGCGGCCGATGCAGACGCCCTCATAGGCCTGCACCCGCTCGCGCTCGCCTTCCTTGATGCGGACGTTCACCCGCACCGTGTCGCCGGGCTGGAAGGGCGGGATCTCTGCGGCCGGCGAGAATGCGCGCGGCTTCTTCCTTCTCGAGTTCGTCGATCGTCGTTCATCGCCTCAAAGTCTCCTGATACCGGGCTTTACCCGCCCTTTGCCTGTTGCTTGGCGAGATGGGCCGCCCAGAGGTCCGGCCGCCGCTCCCGCGTGGTCTCTTCGCGCTGCGTCCTGCGCCATTCGGCCACCTTCGTCGTGGTGGCCGGAGAGCAGCACCTCCGGAATGTCGCGCCCCTCGAACGTCCGCGGCCGGGTGTACTGCGGATGCTCCAGGAGCCCGTCCTCGAAACTCTCCTCGGCCAGGCTGCCCGGCCTCGCCCAAGCACGCCCGGGCAGCAGCCGCACGCACGCCTCGATCACCACCAGGGCCGCCGCCTCGCCGCCGGCGAGGACCGCGTCGCCCACCGAGACCTCCTCGAACCCGCGCGCGTCGATCACCCGCTGGTCCACCCCCTCGAAGCGGCCGCAGAGCACGATCAGCCCCGGGCCCTTCGACCACTCGCGCAACCCGCGCCTGGGTCAGGGGCCGACCCCGGGCGCTCATGTACAAAAGCGGCCGTCCGGCGCGCTCGACGCTGTCCAGCGCCGAGGCGATCGACGTCCGCCCGCATCACCTGGCCGGGCCCGCCGCCGGCGGGGGTGTCGTCCAGGAAGCCGCGCTTATCTTTGGAAAAGGCTCCGAATGTCCACCGTTTCCAGCGCCACAGGCCCTGCTCGCGCCAGGCCGAGCCGATCAGCGAAACGCCGAGCGGCCCGGGGAAGGCCTCGGGAAACATGGTCAGGACGGTGGCGGCGAAGGGCATGCGGCCGCTTCTTTACGGGAACGGGCGCCGCCGCGCGACTTTTTGCGCCGCACAAACCGGGCTAGGTTCGCCGCCCATGACCGACACGCAAATCGAGGCCGAGGTCGAGGACCTCACCGAGACGCTGGCGCTCGAGCCGATCGAGGTGAACCTCTTCCGCGGGATGACCTCCGGTCACGACGGTCCGCGCATCTTCGGCGGCCACGTGATCGCCCAGTCGCTGATGGCGGCCTACGAGACGGTCGAGGACCGCACCTGCCACTCGCTGCATTGCTACTTCATCCGCCCGGGCGACCCGTCGATCCCGATCCTCTACGACGTCGACCGCGCCCGCGATGGCGCGAGCTTCACCACCCGGCGGGTCACCGCCATCCAGCACGGCCAGCAGATCTTCAACCTGGCCGCTTCGTTCCAGATCCACGAGGAGGGTTTCGAGCACCAGGCCCCTATGCCCGATGTCCCGCCGCCGGACGACCTGCCCGACTCCTCCGAGCAGTTCAAAGCGATGATGGAGAAGATGCCGGACATCCCGGAGATGGCGCGGCGGATGATGGGGCGCCCCAGGCCGATCGAGCAGCGGCCGGTCAATCCGAGGCAAGTCGAGGTGAGGTCGGAGCCGGTCAGTAATGTCTGGATGCGCGCCAGGGCCGAAATCGGGCCCGACCAGCACCTGCAGCAGGCGATCCTGGCCTACGCCTCAGACATGTCGCTGATGGAGACGGCGATGCGCCCGCACGCGGTGACCTGGCAGACCGGCGGCATGCAGTCGGCCAGCCTCGACCACGCCATCTGGTTCCACCAGCCGCTGAACTTCAACGACTGGCACCTCTACGCCCAGGAGAGCCCCAGCGCCTCCGGCGCGCGCGGCTTCATCCGCGGCGAGGTGTTCAGCCAGAGCGGCGTTTTGGTCGCCTCGGTCGCCCAGGAGGGCCTCTTCCGCCTGCGAAAGCCGCGCTGACGCGCTGAGCTTGAGCGGCTCTCGCTAAGCGATTTGCTGAGCGGGTCGTCGGGTGTGGTCTAATGCTTCTCAAGTTCCGCGCGCGTTCGATTTGAGAAGAGTTCCCCGTTCGGCGAGTCACTGTGCTCGTCGAACACAGTTGCCCGCCCTCCGCCCCCCGACCCCCGATCCGAACGGGGAACCTTCTCGAATCGGACGCCCGCGGCGCTTGCCCCGGCGGCGCTCACGCGTGCGCATGGCTTCCAGGGGCTCCGGCCCCAGGATGGGCTACGCGTCGTCTTCGCTTGGCCGCACGATCCGAATCCAGCCCGCCTCGACATGCACCTCTGGCACGGCTTCCTTCGTGAATCGCAGCCACCAGGTCGGGCCGCTGTCGGCCGGCGCGATCTCGAGCAGGTCGCCGGCGCCGAAGTTCTCGACCGCCGCCACCGAACCCACGACCGCGTCCGAACGGTCGCGCGCCGCAAGGCCGATCAGGTCGACGAGGTAGAACTCATCGTCGGCGGCCGCCGGCAGCGCATCGCGCGGGATGTAGAGCTCCACACCGCGCAGGGCTTCCGCCTGCTCGCGGGTGTCGGCTTCCTTCGCCCGCGCGACCAGGCCGCCTTTGGCGGGCCGGCCGGCCACGAGCGTCAGCGCCGGTGCGCCGTCGGCGCGCTTCAGGTCGCGATAGCGGACGAGCGCCATCGGATCGCCGGTGAAGGCGGTGATCCTGACCTCGCCCTTCACCCCGAACGGACCGGCCACCCGGCCGGCCAGGATGAAGGCGGGCGCGGGAATGGCACGCTACTCCTCGGGCGTCTCGGCCGACGGCTCCTCGGCGGCTTCGCCGGCCTCTTCGAGGGCCGCCTCGGCGGCGGGGGTCTCTTCCTCGCTCGACGCCGACGGCGCTTCGGCCTCGGCCTCGACCGTCGCTTCTACGACCTCGGCCGGCTCAGGCGCCGCTTCGGCCTCCACGACCGCCTCTTCGGCGGCGGCTTCGACAGCGTTCGCCTCGGTCTCAGCCGGCTGAGGCGCGGTGTCCGCCTCGACGGCAGGCTCTTCGGCCGCAGGTGGCGGCGGCGGCGCGGCGGCGGCGGCGGCCTGCTCGGCGGCGCGCTCCAGCGCCTTCTTGTGCGGCAGACCCTTGGTCGGATTGTTGCCATGCTCCCACTTGGCCAGGCCCTCGGCGGCCAGGAAGCGGGCGACGCGATCGGTCGGCTGGGCGCCCCGGCCCATCCAGTCCTGCATGCCGCTCGACCTTCAGCGTCACCCGCTGCGGATCGTCCTTCTTCAAGAGCGGGTTGTAGGTCGCCGACCTTTTCGATGAAGCGGCCGTCGCGCGGCGAATGGCTGTCGGCGACGACGATCGAATAGTAGGGCCGCTTCTTGGCGCCGCCGCGGGCGAGACGGATCTTGATCATACGAGTTCCTTCTTAGGGGTTCAGATTTCAGGGTTTCTTGAAAGGATTGAAGGCCGCCGCCGAGGCCACGGCAGCGCCGGGCGGCCGGACTCGCCGGTGAGCCGCCGAGGCCGGGCAGGCCGCCGCCGGGCGGCGGCAAGCTTGCCGGCCGCCCATGGCGCCGCAGCCGTTCCATGTCGCCGCCGCCCATGCCGGCCATCGCGCCGGCCATGCGGGCGAAGCCCTTGCCGCCGTCCTCGGCTCATCGACTTGAAGACGTCCTGCATCTGGCGGTGCTGCTTCAAGAGGCGGTTGATCTCGGGCACCTCGACGCCGGCGCCGGCGGCGACGCGGCGCTTGCGCGAGGCCTGCAGCATGTCGGGCTTCTTGCCGCTCGAGCTTGGTCATCGAGCCGATGATCGCCCGCTGGCGCCTGATCATCCGGTCGTCGATGCCGGCCTCGGCGATCTGCTTCTTCATCTTCTGCACGCCGGGCAGCAGGCCCATCAGGCCCTCCATGCCGCCCATCTGCTGCATCTGGCGCAGCTGGTCGGCGAGGTCGTCGAGGTCGAACTGGCCCTTGGCCAGCTTCTTGGCCATGCGCTCGGCCTTGGCCTGGTCGAGCTCGGCGGCGGCCTTCTCGACCAGCGCCACCACGTCGCCCTGGCCCGAGGATGCGGCCGGCGACGCGGCGGGCGTCGAAGACGTCGAGCGCGTCGATCTTCTCGCCGGTGCCGAGGAACTTGATCGGCAGGCCGGTGACCGCGCGCATGGAGAGCGCCGCGCCGCCGCGGCCGTCGCCGTCGGCGCGGGTCAGCACCAGGCCGGTCAGCGGCAGGCGCTCGTGGAAGGCCTTGGCGGTGCGCACCGCGTCCTGGCCGGTCAGGCTGTCGGCCACCAGCAGGGTCTCGGCCGGGCTGCGCGATGCGGGCGATCTCCGCCGCCTCGCTCATCATCGCCTCGTCCAGCGTGGTGCGCCCGGCGGTGTCGAGGATCAGCACGTCGTAGCCGCCGAGCCTGGCGGCCGAGAGCGCGCGGCGGGCGATGTCGGCGGCGCTCTGGCCGGCGACGATCGGCAGGGTCTCGACCTCGGCCTGCTTGGCCCAGGATGGCCAGCTGCTCCATGGCCGCCGGGCGGCGGATGTCCAGCGAGGCCATCAGCACCTTCTTGCGCTCGGTCTTCGCTCAGGCGCAGCGCCGAGCTTGGCCGGCATGCGTGGTCTTGCCCGAGCCCTGCAGGCCGGCGATCAGGATCACGGTCGGCGGGTTGAGCGCGAGATTGCAGCGGCTCCGGCTCGCTCGCCGCCCAGCATCTCGACCAGGCCGTCGTAGACGATCTTGACCACCTGGTCGGCGGGCCGGACCGAGCGGATCACCGCCTCGCCGGTCGCCCGCTCGCTTGCGCCTTGGCGATGAAGTCGCGCACCACCGGCAGGGCGACGTCGGCCTCCAGCAGCGCCACGCGCACCTCGCGCAGCGCCTCGTCGATGTCCTTCTCGGACAGCACGCCGCGGCCGCAGAGCCGGTCGAAGACGCCCGTCAGCCGCTCGGTTAGCGCTTCGAACATCCAAGCCCTTGCCTACGAACCTCCGCCTTCGCCGCAAACGCCAATCGCCCCCGTGGACGATCACGTCGACGGGGGGCCTCGCCGCCCTCGTCCCGATGTATGTAAAGGGGGTCGTGGCGGTGGAGGCGGTGAAACGCAGTTGCGCGCAAGCCGCGGGCTGATACGCCCCTCTCGTTGCCCGGTCAATGTCGGCAGGTTGGCGGATCGAATGGAAAGACGGTTGTTGCAGGTCTGCATCGCGCTCGCCGCCCTTGTGGCGGTCGCCGCCGGCATAGCGGGCGTGTTCTGGGGCGCCGCAGGGCTCGGAGAGCAGGCGCCGAGCGCTCTCGACAGCCACTTCCGCTATCTCTCCGGCGTCCTGGCCGCCATCGGCGTGGCCTACTGGAGCACCATCCCTGACATCGAGAAGGCCGGGGCCCGCTTCGGCCTTCTGACCCTGCTGGTCGTCGCCGGCGGTTTCGCCCGCGCGCTCGGCATGCTGATCGCGGGGCCGCCTGGCCCGGCCAGCGGCGCGGCGCTTGCGCTCGAACTCCTGGTCGCGCCGGGGCTCTACCTCTGGCAGGCGCGGATCCAGCGCCTCGCCGAGCACCCGCCGGCCCCGACCGCCGTGGACGCCGCCGAGGGCTAGGGCTAAAGCCCCGCGCATGGCGATCGGGGTGTTCGATTCGGGTGTCGGAGGCCTCACGGTGCACCACGCCCTCGTCGACAGGCTGAGGACGGCCGATTTTGTGTTCCTGGCCGACCAGGCCAACATGCCCTACGGCGGGCGACCCGGCGAAGAGATCGTGGCGCTGACCCAGGCCGGTTGCGAGCGCCTGTTCGACGAAGGCTGCGACCTACGTCATCCTGGCCTGCAACACCGCCGCCTCCATCGCCCTTCGCCGCCTGCAACAGACCTGGCTGCCAACCTATCGGCAGCGCCTCGGCCGACCGGTCAACGTGCTCGGCCTGATCGTGCCCACCATCGAGGCGGCGACCGGCCTGCCCTGGACGCACGAGTCCACGGCTCACGACGGCGAGAAGGCCGAGAAACTGGACGTGCTGGGCATCTTCTCGACCCCGGCCACAACCGCCAGCCGCGTCTACGAGATCGAGATCGACAAGCGAAAGCCGGACGTCGCCGTCTTTTCGGAAGGTTGCCCCGAGCTCGCGCGCATGATCGAGGGCGGCGCTTCGACCGCCGAGCTCGCGGGCGTCGTCGAGGCGCACGTCAAAGCGCTCGGCCTGCGCATCGGCCGCCCGCCGGATCGCGCGGTCCTAGGCTGCACCCACTACGAGATCATCGCCGATCTCTTCCGCGCGGCGTTGCCGCCGGGCACGCCGCTGATCCACCAGCCGGGCGCCACCGCCGACGCGATCGAGCGCTATCTCGCGCGCCACCCCGAATACGACCCGGGTCATGGCGGCGCGCGGCGGTTCCTGACCACCGGCCGCCCCGGCCAGCAGAACGGCCTGGTCGAGGCGTTCTGGGGCGGGCCCCTGCACTTCGAAGCCGCCTAGACTAGAGATGGATCTTGATGCCGGCCTCGTAGGTGGCGTCGTAGAACTCGCGCTGGATCGGCCGATTGGCGCTGCCTTCGTAGTAGCGCAGCGGCGTGTTCAGGAGGTTCTTGGCGTCGAAGTAGATCGAGAACCGCTTCGTAACCTGGTAGCTCGACGTGAAGTCGAGGGTCAGCCGCGAGTCCTGGATCGTGTCGAGCGACTTGTCGCCGCCGAGGCCGAACAGGCTGTGGCTGACGTACTCCGCGGCCAGGCGGGCGTCCAACCCGTTCGCCTCGTAGAAACCCGCGACGTTCCACGTCACCTGCGATGTGCCCGGCAGCAACCCGTACTCCGCCCGGCCCGTCAGCGACTGGGCGGGGGAGTATTCCTGGATGCGCGAGTCGACGAGGGTGATGTTGGACTCGATCCCGAAGCCGTCGAAAGGCTTGGGCAGGAAGGTGAACTGCTGGTGATACGACGCCTCGACCCCGCGGGCGTAGGCGTAAGGGATGTTGAGGAAGGTCGTGACGTTCGCCAGCACGCCCGGGGCGAGCGGATCGGTGATGACGCCGTTCTCGATGCGCGGAACGATGTAGTCGGTGAACTCCTTGTCGAAGGCGCCCAGTTGCAGGATGCCGCCCTCAGGCAGGTAGTCCTCGAAGCTCAGGTCGAAGTTCTGCCCGAGCGTCGGCCTGAGGTTGGGGTTGCCGCGGCTGATGACCACAGGGCTCTGGGTCAGGTCGACCGAGGCGGCGGTGGCGTTCTGGTTGAAGCCCGGCCGCGCGATCCCCGTCGAATAGGTGGCGCGGATCTGCATGCGCGGGGTGAAGCTGTAGCGCAGCTGTAACGTCGGGAAGGCGTCGGTGTAGTTGTTCGGGCGGTTGTCCAGGACGCTGGTGGTGACGTTATTCGTGTCGGTCTTGAACACATAGCCGCCATAGGTCGCGTCGGTCGTCTCGACCCGCACGCCGGCCAGGTAACCCCATTTGCCGATTTCACCGGTGATCTCGCCGTACTCCGCGTAGATATCCTCCTTGGCGTTGAAGTAGCTGCCCGGGTTGAAGCTGGAGGAGGTCAAAACGGCGACGCCTGTCCGGATGAGGTTGCGCACGCCCGGCAAGCTGATCTGGGGGCCATTCGAATAGTGGTTGGCGTAGTAGACGACCGCTGGCGTCGAGAGGCCTGCGAGCGAGAGCGGGGGCACGTCGAACGTCTGGTCGAACTCGTTGGCCACCTTGTTGCGGAAGCGCTGTTCGGTCCCGAACTTCAGCTGCGAATCGCCGAGGAAATTCAGCGGGATCGAGACGTTCGCGGCGAACGAGTACTCGCCGTCGCCATCGAAGTTCTCGTTATTGGACAGGCCTGAGAGCGCGTACTGCGACGCGTCGTTGACGTTGAACCCGCCGGGGAAGGAGAAGATCGGGTAGTTCCTGCGGCTGACGTTGTCGTAGGTGAACGGCACGGTCGGCCCGCCAAACGAGGCGCCGATATTGTGGTCGACGGTGAAGGTCGCCCGGCTGTAGGCCGCGTGATAGTCGAGCGCCACGCCGCCGAAATTGTCGCGGCCCCCAACGACGTAGATCTGATTGTCGTGCGTCTCGCGCTCGTCGGTGAGCGTCATCGTCGGGGTGGCTGTGACCAAAAAGCCGTTCGGATCGTTGGGATCGATCGGGATCGCGCCGGTTGCCGGGTCCTCGACGGCGTCCAGATTCCGGAACAACAGGAAGTTCTTCTGCACCGACTCCACATAGCCGGCGTTGTCGGCGCGGATGTACCAAGCGTGGTCTTCGTTCGGCTGGAAGTCGAGTTCACCCCCATAGCCGAAGCGGATGCGGTGGTAGCCCGTGTAGCGGCGCAGGTCGTACTGGTGGATCGCGTTGCTGGGGGCGAGGCCGTCATCGATGTAGCTCTCTTCCAGGTCGTCGATCGCCCGCCGGTCTTCCAGGCGCGAGGCGGTAAAGACGAACGAGAACGGGGTCGGGTTGGAGACGAATCCCACGTGCGGCTGAAGTGGCTGGCCCTGATCCACCACCAGGCCGTGGTCGCCGATACCGAAGCGTGCGCCGACGGCGATCTCGGCGTCATAGGGGCCCTCATGGTGGCGCAGGGGCTCGTAGCCGTCGCCCAGCGTTGCGTCGAGGAAGGGCTGGGTGATGTTGCTCGCGGTCCGCGGGGACAGTTCGACCGAGCCGCCCAGGCCCTCGGCCTCGTGGTCCGGCAGGCCGGTGTAGGTCACGATGATGCCGTCGATCGCGCCGGTGGGGATGGTGTCGAACTCGACCGCGCGGCCGCCGCCGCCGGCCGCCGTTCCGCCGGGGTTGGTGTTGAGCAGCGGCACCCCGCCGTAGGTGGCGCCATCGAGGTTCGCGTCGATGCCGCGGATGTTGACGAACCGGCCCTCGCCGGTGTCGCTGGAGAGCGAGATGCCCGGCATCCGGCCCAGCGCCTCGGCCGAATTGAAGTCGGGGTATTTGGCGATCGTCTCCGCCGACTGCACGGCGACGATGTTCGGCGCCGTCATCTGCATGACACGCGCCCGCGTCTCCTGCCGAGGCGCGGTGACGACAACCTGGCCGCCGGACGAGCGGTCCTGGGCGCGCGCCTCGGTGACGAGCGCGAGCAGGCTGGCCGATGACAGAAGCCCGGCGATGACGATCGTCCGGACGCGCGCCCCGCGACGCAACGCGGCGCCGCCTTTCCCCTTCAACATGACTTGGTCCCCTGCTCCGCGATCAACGTCCCGGGCGAGCGTCAGCGAAGGGACGGGTCGGCGCCGCCACCGCGATCAGACCGGACGTTCGGGCTTGATTGCGAGCGGCGACGGGCAGTTCAAGAGAAGGTTTTCTGAAGCAAATACTGCACTTTCATGTCACTTGAACGCTGTCAGAGGGGCTGCTCGCTGTGTCGCCAATCCGTCACGTACGGTGCTATACCGCGCGTGCGCTTGGCTTTGTTTGGGCCGACCGCCCATGGCGGGATGGCTTTATCACTTCAACCATGGGGCGCGGATGATCCTTGGGCTGATGGAAACAGCGATCGCCGAATTCGGCTCGCACACTGGACGCGCCCGTTACTGCCGCCAAACGACGCAAGCCGCGCTCATCGCGCTTCTCGGCGCGGGCCTCGCCGCTCCGGCCTGCGCTGCGGTTGTCGACGCGCAGCCGTCCGGCTTCGAGCTGCAGGAGACCGCGCAAATCGCCGCCCCGCCCGAGCGGGTTTACGCCGCGATCGGCCAGGTCGGCCGGTGGTGGATGAGCCAGCACACCTATTCGGGCGATGCGAAGAACCTCACGCTCGAGCTCGCCGTCGGCGGCTGCTTCTGCGAGCGCCTGCCGGACGGCGGCGGGACGCGGCATTTGGTCGTCGACATGCTGCAGCCGAACCGCCTCGTGCGGCTGGCGGGCGCGCTCGGGCCCCTGGCCGGAACCGGTGGCGCCGGTCACATGGCGATCCGGCTGGCGCCAAAGGACGGCGGCACGGCGCTCGATCTGACGTACGACTTCGGCGGCTACGCCAAGGGCGGCATGGCGCAATGGGCGGCGCCGGTCGACGAGGTGCTGGGCGATCAGGTGGCGCGCCTGAAGCGCTACGTGGAGACGGGCAAGCCCGACTAGCGGCGCACGAACTCCAAGAAGATAGGCGCCGTGTCGCCAAGCGCTTTCCGCTCGTAGCGGGTGGGCAGGTGATCGTCGGGCGGCTGGCGCCAGTCTGCGGCGCGCTCGGCGGTCCAGGACCAATCGGGGCTGGCCAGCATGCACGCCAGCGTCCGGGCCGCGTAGTCGCGCCAGTCTGTGGCGAAGCGCAGCCGCCCGCCTGGCCGCATCGCGCGCGCCAGGGCGGCGACGAAGTCCGCCTGCATCAGGCGTCGCTTGCGATGCCGCGTCTTGGGCCACGGATCCGGAAAGAGGATGAACACGCGCTCGAGGCTGGCGGCCGGTAACCGCCCGACCAGGTCGCGGGCATCGCCGTTCAGGATACGCACGTTGGCGAGCGTCCGCTGGTCGACATGGCGGAGCAGGCTCGCGACCCCGTTCAGGAAGGGCTCGACGCCGAGCAGCAGGACCTCGGGCCGGCTGGCCGCCTGGCCGGCGAGGTGCTCCCCGCCGCCGAAGCCGATCTCCAGCCAGACCTCGGCTGCGCCGGCCATGAGCGCCTGAGGGTCGACCGCGCCGGCGGGGATCGCCAGCTTGGGCGCCAGGGTCTGCATCAGTTCCGCCTGGGCGGGCTTGAGCGCGCGGCCCTTGACCCGCCCATAGGTGCGAAGGGCGTGGGGATCCATCGCCGCTAGCGGCTGCGCCGCGCGCGCACGCTCGCCAGCCAGCGCGCCGTGTGGTCGGAGGCGAGGATGGCCGCCAAAAGCGAGGCAAGCAGCATGAGCGCAAACGGGCCCTCGCCCCAGCGATCGAACAGCGTCGGCGGCAGCGCCGGCGGCAACGGCGCGTCGATCACCCCGGCCCTGCCTAGCGGCTGCCGCAAGCGGGGCGGAGACCGGCCGAACGCGTCGATCACCGCCGAGACGCCGGTCGGGCGTCGCGCGGACCATCGGCAGTCCCTCCTCGATGGCGCGGTAGCTGGCGAGGTTCAGGTGCTGCCAGCGGTCCGCTGGTGCCGCCGAACCAGGCGTCGTCGGAGATGTTGACGATCCAGGCCGGCCGCACGCCCGAGGCGATCGCGCCGGCGCGGGTGAAGCCCGGGTAGAGCGCCTCGTAGCAGATCAGCGGCTGAACGGCGGGCGCGCCTTCCAGGTCGATCGGCCGCGGGCGCGGGCCATGGCGTGAAGCCGTCGCCGACGTGCACCAGCTCCTCGACATGCCAGCGGCGCGAGATAGCGGGCGAGCGGCAGATATTCGCCGAACGGCACCAGCCGAAACTTGTCATAGAGCGCGAGCGGCTCGATCGCCTTGCGGGTCGCGCCGGAGCGCCAGCAGGCTGTTGAAATAGACGACGCCGTCGGGCGCATAGGCTCCGGGCGGGGCCACGGCCGAACGGTAGCCGCCGGTGATCAGGATCTGGCCGGGCTGCAACGCGGCGGTGATCGCATCGTGCGTCCAGGTTCCCGGCAAGAGGTAGTCGTCGAAGTCGCCGGGGATGGCGCGCTCGGGCCAGACGATGATGTCGGGCCGGGCGGGCGAAGGCTGGGCTGTCAGGCCCGAGCAGGGTGTGAACCGTCGCGGCGTACGAAGCGGCGTCGTAGTGATCCACCTCCGGCAGGTTGGCCTGGACGATGCGCACGAGCGGCGCGTTGGGATCCGCCGCCGGCGGATGCGCCGAAACGGCCGGCCCCCGCGCGTAGAGTCCGGCAAGGGACAGCCCGGCGACGACGCAGGCCAGGGCGCCGCGCAGCCGGGCGCCGCGTCCAGCAGCAGCGCCGGGCGCGCCGCTGCGGCGACCGTGATCCAGGTCAGGCCATAGGCGCCGACGACCGCCGCGGCCTGCGGAGATCGGCGAGCCGGCGCGCCAGCTCTCGCCCGGCAGGTCCCAGGGAAATCCGGTCAGCAGGTGCCCGCGCAGCCACTCGCAGGCCGCGACGACGCCGGCGAACACCAGGAGGCGGGCGATCCCGCGCGGCGCGAGCGCCCGATAAGCGGCGCCGGCGGCGCCCCAGAACAGGCCAAGGCCGCTGGCCAGGAGCGCGACCGCGAAGGGCGCCATCCAGCCCTGGTCCGCCGCGTCGACCTGAAACGCCTGGTAAACCCACCAGGTCGAGACGCCGAAGAAGGCGGTCCCGGCCAGCCATCCGCGCCAGAACGCGCTCCTCAGCGGCCGGGCGGCGTCGGCGCGGTCGAACAGCGCCAGCAGCAGCGCGAACCCGGCGAGGCCAGGCAGCGCGGCGAATGGGGGAAAGGCGAACGCAGGCCCGAGGCCGGCCAGGATCGACAGGCCGCCGGCGATCAGTCGCGGTGCGCGCCGGGGGCCCGACTCATCCGCCATCTTCGGCCGGCGCCTCCGGCTCGGGCGTCGGCGGGTGCGGCCGCACGCGCAGGCGCTTGACCCTCCGAGGGTCGGCGTCGGTGATCTCGAAGTCGAATCCTTCCGGATGAGCGATCACCTCGCCGCGCTGTGGCACCCGACCGGCCAGCGCGCTGACCAGCCCGCCCACCGTATCGATGTCCTCGCCGAGGTCGGGCGGCACGAGCGAGCGCTGCAACGCCTGCTCGAGGTCCTCGAGCGGCGCGCGGCCGTCCGCCTCGATCAGGCCGCCCGGGCGGGCCACGACCTTGGCGGAGACGGCTTCGTCGTGCTCGTCGTCGATCTCGCCGACCACGGCCTCGATGAGATCCTCCAGCGTGACCAGGCCGTCGGTGCCGCCGAACTCGTCGACGATCAGCGCCATGTGGGTGCGGCTGGCCTGCATCTTCAGCAACAGGTCGGCGGCGCGCATGGAGCCCGGCGCGTAGAGGATCTCGCGGCGCAGCCGGCGCAGCACCGGCTCCTCCGGGGCCGGCCGGATCCGCTCGTCGACCAGCATCTTGAAGACGTCCTTGACGTGCACCTGGCCGACCGGATCGTCGAGCGTCTCGCGGTAGATCGGCATGCGCGTGTGCTCGGCTTCCAGAAAACGGGCGAGCAACTCGTTGA
Organism: uncultured Alphaproteobacteria bacterium; assembly: GCA_963794315.1. Taxonomy (GTDB): domain Bacteria; phylum Pseudomonadota; class Alphaproteobacteria; order Caulobacterales; family Caulobacteraceae; genus Poindextera. The sequence continues at coordinate 600,128 of CAWCDF010000002.1, read as the reverse complement.
ACGGACAGCTGATCTCGACCGCGACGATGTCGGCCCTGGGCGTCATGACGTCGCCGACGATCAGGCTCTTGAACGCCTGCGCCTGGTCGACGAGATCGAGCGGTCCGTCCTGGGCCGGCGGGGCGCCGGCGGCGGACTCGGACGGCTTCCTGCGCCAGCGGCGGAAGAAGGCGCGCAGACCGCGGCTCGGCCGGGCGGGCGGCGGGTCAGACATGGGCGGCGCCCGCGCGGGCGGCGTAAGGGTCGGGCACGCCGAGATCGGCGAGAATGGCCCGCTCGCGCGCCTCCATCGCCTCGGCCCCCACCTCGTCGGCATGGTCGAGGCCCAGAAGGTGCAGCGCGCCGTGCACGACCAGATGCTGCAGGTGATCGGCCAAGGGCTTTCCTTGCGCCCGCGCCTCGTCGGCGCAGACGCCGAAGGCCAGTGCGATGTCGCCGAGGTTGCCGCCGCCTGGCGGCGCGGAGAACGACAGCACGTTGGTCGACCGGTCCTGACCGCGAAAGCGCGCGTTCAGGGCCCGCACGGCCGCATCGCCGGTCAAGAGGATGGCGACCTCGCCCGCGCGCATCGGCCAGCGCCGCGGCCGCCGCCTGCTCGGCCAGCGCAACGGCGCCGGGGAGCGCGGTTGTCCAGGCCGGATCGTCGACGGCCGCCTCGATCATGCGCCGGGTCCTCGCGTCTCCGCGTCGTAGGCCCGCACGATCCGCTCCACCAGGGGATGGCGCACCACGTCGGCGGCGGCGAAGTGGGCGACGGCGACGCCCTCGACGCCTTCCAAGAGGCCGATCGCGTGGGTCAGCCCGCTGTCGGCGCGATTGACCAGATCGATCTGGCTCGGATCGCCGGTGACGGCCATGCGCGCGCCTTCGCCCAGTCGCGTCAGCACCATCTTCATCTGCAGCCGGGTCGCGTTCTGCGCTTCGTCGACGATGACGAAGGCGTGGCTCAGCGTGCGGCCGCGCATGAAGGCGATCGGCGCGACCTCGATCTCGCCCTTGTCGCGGCGCCGGCGCAGCGGCTCGGCCCCCAGAATGTCGGAGAGCGCCTCCCAGACCGGGGCCATGTAGGGATCGACCTTCTCGGTCATGTCGCCCGGCAAAAAGCCCAGCCGCTCGCCGGCCTCGACCGCCGGACGGGCGACGATCAGCCGGTCGACCGCGCCTGAGAGCAGGAGCGAGGCGCCGTGCGCGACGGCAAGGAAGGTCTTTCCCGTTCCCGCCGGCCCGGCGGCGAAGACCAGGTCGTGCCCCTGCATCAGGTCGAGATAGCGCGCCTGGGCCGCCGTCTTCGGCTGCGATCGCGCCACGCCGGCCGAGCGCGACGGCGCCCGCGCCAACCGGCGCCGACCCGGTGCGGGCGGCGGCCGCGGCGGCGCGCACGTCGGCCTCCGAGACCTCGGCTCCGCGGTCCGCCCTTTCGGCGATCGACCTCACCGCCCGCTTGGCCGCCGCGCGCGCCCTGGCGTCGCCGGCGAGCGACACCCCGCCGCCCGGGGTCTCGACCAGCACGTGGAAGGCGTCCTCGATCAGCGCGGCATGGCGGCTGTTGGGGCCGGACACCGCGCGCAGGCCGGCGTCCGATAGCGGAACGAATTCGCGCGGCTCGGGACTCAAGCGGGCTCCGCAACCGGCGCGCCCACGAGCACGCCGCTGAGGCTGTTGGTCTGGGCGGCCGCGACCCCGACCGGCAGGATCGCGCCGATGGCCGACGCCGGTGCGATCGCGTGCACCGCCTGCAGATAGGGGCTGCGCCCGACGAGCTGGCCGGCGTGGCGGCCGGGCCTGTCGAACAGCACGGCGAGGGTCCGGCCGACGCAGGCGCCGTTGAAGGCGGCCTGCTGTTCGGCGAGCAGGGCCTGCAGGCGCTGGCAGGCGCTCGTCCTTCTCGGCCTCGGCGATCTGGCCGGGCATGGCCGCGCCGGGCGTGCCGGGCCGGCGGGAGTACTTGAACGAGAAGGCGCTGGCGTAGCCCACCTCGCGCACGAGCGCGAGCGTCGCCTCGAAGTCGGCGGCCGTCTCGCCGGGGAACCCGACGATGAAGTCGCCGGACAGCGCGATGTCGGGCCGCGCCGCGCGGATGCGCTCCACCAGCTTGCAGGTAATCGCCGGCCGAGTAGCCGCGGTTCATCGCCTTCAGCACCCGGTCCGACCCCGCCTGCGCCGGCAGGTGCAGGTAGGGCATGAGCGCCTCGACCTCGCCGTGCGCGGCGATGAGGTCCTCGTCCATGTCGCGCGGGTGGCTGGTCGTGTAGCGGATGCGGTCCAGCCCCGGAATCCGCGCCAGCCGCCGGATCAAGGCTGCCGAGCCCGCCGGCATAGGCGTTGACGTTCTGGCCCAGCAGGGTGACCTCGCGCGCCCCGTTCGCCGCCAGCCGCTCGGCCTCGGCGACGATCGCCTCCGGCGGGCGCGAGTACTCGGCGCCGCGGGTGTAGGGCACGACGCAGAAGCTGCAGAACTTGTCGCAGCCCTCCTGCACGGTGAGGAAGGCGGTCAGCCCGCTCCGCGCGCTCGTCCGGCAGGGCGTCGAACTTGGCGTTCGCGCTCGAAATCGGCGGCCAGCCGCTCGCCGCGTCGCTCGGTGGGCGCGGGCGATCAGCTCTGGCAGCCGGTGATAGGCTTGCGGTCCGACCACCAGGTCGACCGCCGGCTGACGCGCCATGATCTCGGCGCCCTCGGCCTGCGCGACGCAGCCGGCGACGGCGATGGTCATCGCGCCGCCGGCGCGCGCCCGCTCCGCCTTCAGCCGCTTGAGCTGGCCGAGCTCGGAATAGACCTTCTCGGTGGCCTTCTCGCGGATGTGGCAGGTGTTGAGCACGACCAGGTCGGCGTGCTCCGGCGCATCGGTCGCGACATAGCCCAGCGGACGCAACAGGTCGGCCATCCGCTCGCTGTCATAGACGTTCATCTGACAGCCGTAGGTCTTGATGTAGAGGCGCTTTTCGCTGGCCATCTGGGGGTTATGGAGACGGCTCGGGCGCCGTGCAAGGCGCGCTCAACCCTCGCCGTCCTCCACCGGCACGCCGTAGAGCTCAAGCCGGTGATCGACGAGCCGGTAGCCCAGCCGCTTGGCGATCTGTGCCTGCAGGGCCTCGATCTGTTCGTCGACGAACTCGACCACCTGGCCAGTCTTCAAGTCGATCAGGTGGTCGTGGTGGGTATCGGGCGTCTCTTCGTAGCGCGAGCGGCCGCCGTGGAAGTCGTGGCGGGCGACGATGCCGGTCTCTTCGAACAGGCGGACGGTGCGGTAGACGGTGGCTATGGAGATGTGCGGATCGAGCTCGTGCGCGCGGCGATAGAGCTCGTCTACGTCCGGATGATCGTGGGCGAGCGACAGCACCCGCGCGACGATGCGGCGCTGGTCGGTCATCCGCATGCCCTTTTCGATGCAGAGCTTTTCGATCCTGTCCACGCGCGCCCGCCTGGTGTTGCGAGGCGCGAGGATAGGCTCATGCCGGCGGACTGTTAAGATCGCGGGCGAAGACGAGCGCATCGGCCGCGCCAGCGGCCCGGCGGTAGTAGGCTGCTCGCTCGCCCGCCATCGCGAACCCGGCCCGGCGGTAGAGGGCGAGCGCGGCGGTGTTGTCGGCGGCGACCTCGAGGAAGAGACGACGCGCCCCGCCGGCGGCTGCGGCGCCCGCCACCGCCTCGACCAGCGCCGAGCCGAGCCCCCGCCGGCGGGCGCTGGGCGCCACGGCCAACGTCAGCAGCTCGGCCTCGTCCGCAGCCACGCGCGCCAGCGCGAAGGCCTGGACGGTGCCTGCATTGTCACGGACGAGGATGGCGAACGCGCCGGGACTTGCGAGCAGCGCGGCGATGTCATCTGCGCTCCAGCTGTCGGCTTCGAAGCTCTTGGCATGCGTCGCGGCCATCGACGGCGCGTCAGCGGCGGTGGCCGGGGCGAGCCTCATGACTGACTCGGCCGCGCATCGGGCGGCCGCAAGTACAGCGGCCGTGGCATGGCGGCCGGCGACGGCGCCTTGGCGGCCAGACGAGCGATCGTCGACGGGTCCGGCGCGGCCCGCGCCACGATCCGAGCGTTCGGCGCGATTGTCGCCAAGCTCGCGGCGCCCGACCCCACCAGCGCAACGCTCCGAGCGGCGGCAAACTCTGCCAATCGCGCCGCGGCGACCTCGCTTGGCAGGCAATCCGGGGCCGTCAGCGGCCGGCCCGAAGCGAAGATCTGCAGATAGAGCTGCTCCCTCGGCCCGGTGACGGCCGCCGCGACCAGCTCGTCCGGCTCGCCGGCGGCGAGCGCTTCGAGCACGCCTATGCCCACGACCGGCCGCGCGAGCGCCAGCCCGAGGCCCTTGGCGAACGCCAGCCCGACGCGAAGGCCGGTGAACGAGCCGGGTCCGATGGTCACGCCGATGCGGTCGAGCTCGGCGAAGCCCGCGCCCGCCTCGCCCATGAGGTCCGACACGAGCGCGCCCAGCCGCTCCTGATGCCCGCGCCGCATCGGCTCGGAGCGAGCCGCCAGCGCGCGCCCGTCGGCCCACACCGCCGCGGCGCAGGCGTCAAGGCAGGTGTCGATGGAAAGAACGATCAAGGCGTGGCCGGCGGGGTCCAGATGATTGCCTTGATATAACCGCCGCGGCGAAGCACCGAATCGGGCGGCATCTCCTCGGAGTCCCATCCGGGCGCGGCGAACTGGTACATCACCGCCCCTTCGCCCGGGCGCGCGCAGATCACGGTGTTGGCGTCGCGCTCGACCCCGACCTCGCATTCGGAGAGGTCCATCTTCGCATCGCGCCACGCAAGGCCCAGCCGCTCGCCATGCGGACCGACGACCGGGCCGGCGAGCACGCGCACTTGGCCGATTAGCGGATCGTTGGTGCCCGGCGCGTTTCCCGTGCCGTCATCGATCTCCAAGAGCTGCGTCCCGTCTTGCGTCACGGCGATGGCGGCGCTTGTCTCATCGGGGGCGATGCGGACGGTCTCGTCGCTCACCTGCGCCTGGGGGAAGAGGTCGCGGATGCGCGGCGATTCGAAGAAGGTTCTCGCGCGGATAGGCCCGACACCCCACGCTCCGACCAGAATCGGGCCCGACCTGTAGGGCGCGGCCCTTGGCGCGGCGGCCTCTTTCAGCGGCGAAGGCGCGCAGGCCGCGAGCGCCGCAGCGGCCAGTATGACCGTGAACGGACGGTTCATGCCGCAGGGGGTTAGACGATCTGCAAGGCGGCTTCAAACCGCCTTGCTGCTTCAGAGCGTTTGTTCGACGCGGGTGACCTCGGGCACGTAGTGCTTGAGCATGTTCTCGACGCCGGCGCGCAGCGTCGCCGACGAAGACGGGCAGCCCGAGCAGGCGCCGCGCATGTTCAGGAACACCACGCCGGTCGCCGCCTCGAATCGGTTGAAGGTGATGTCGCCGCCATCCTGCGCGACCGCCGGGCGGATGCGGGTGTCGAGCAGGTCCTTGATCTCGGCGACGATCTGCGCGGCGTCGCCTTCGTAGGCCGCGTCGTCATGCCCTTCCTGCAGCGCGTCCAGCAGAAGCGGCCGCCCGCCGGTGAAGTGGTCCATGATCGCCGCCAGCACCGGCGGCTTCAGCTGCATCCACTCGCGCCCGCCGGGCGAGCGCATGACCGTGACAAAATCGGGGCCGTAGAAGACGCGGGTCACGTCGCCGAGCGCGAACAGCTCGGCCGCCAGGGGCGAGGCGGTCGCCTGTTCGGCGTCGCGGAACTCGCGCGTCGCGCCCTCGCCCAGCACATCGCGGCCGGGAAGGAACTTCAGCACGTCCGGGTTGGGGGTCGCCTCGGTCTGGATGAACATGGCGCCTCTCACATGGCCGCTCGGGGCGGCTTGCGCAAGCCGTTCAGTGCGTCATGCCTCGCATGGGCGCCTCTGTCCCCAGATTGATCTGGGCGCTGATCCGGAAGCTGGCGCGGATCGCGCCGGCGCGCTTGAACACCAGCGTGATCTCCTGCTGGCCCCGATCGCGCAGCGGCTCCTTCAGGCCGGTCAGCATCAGGTGGTAGCCGCGCGGCTGGAACACCACCTGGCCATGCGGCGGGACGACCACCGGCGGGGCCGAGACCATCATGCTCATGCCGCGCATGTCTTCGGTCTGGTGGACGTCGACCTTGGCCGCGCAGGCGCAACGCGCGCCGATGAGCGCATCGGGCTGCGCGCCCGAGTTCGCAATCACCATGTAGGCGGCGCTGTTCGGAGAGCCCGGAATCGACGCCCGCACGATGCGGCTCGAGACCGTGATATCGCCCTGGCGGACCTGGTGGGGGTCGGCGCGCGTCTCGCCCGCAGCGAGCACGATCGCGCAGATCAGGGCCAGGCTCCATGCTCGGGGGTCGCCGCTCATCACACCGACGTTCTAGGCGCGCGGACGCCAGAAGCCCACCAGGTCTTTCGCCTCGGCGACCACAGGTTCGGCCAGGCTGCGCGCTTTTTCGGCGCCGGCGGCGAGAACGCGATCAACCTGCACCGGATCGGCCGCAAGCTCGCGCATGCCTGCCGCGACCGGACGCAAGGCCTCGACGACGAGCTCGGCCAGCGCCGGCTTGAACGACTGGCCGAAACCCTGACCGCCATACTCGGCGAGGATCTCCGCTTTGCCCCGTCCGGAGAGCGCGGCGAACAACCCGACCAGGTTGTCGGCTTCCGGGCGGCCGTCGAGCCCATCGACCGACTCGGGCAGCGGCGCGGGGTCGGTGCGCGCCTTCCTGATCTTGGCGACGATAGCGTCGGGCGGGTCGTCCAGGTTGATGCGCGACTGGTCCGACGGGTCGGACTTCGACATCTTCGCCCGTCCGTCGCGCAGCGACATCACCCGAGCGCCCGGCCCTTCGACCAGCGCTTGCGGGAGCGGGAAGAAGCCCGGCGCGTCGAAGTCGTGGTTGAATTTCTGGGCGATATCTCGGGAGAGCTCCAGGTGCTGCTTCTGGTCCTCGCCCACCGGGACGTGCGTGGCCTTGTAGGCAAGGATGTCGGCCGCCTGCAGCACCGGGTAGGTGTAGAGGCCGACGCTAGCGCGCTCCTTGTGCTTGCCCGACTTCTCCTTGAACTGGGTCATGCGGTCGAGCCAGCCCAGCCTGGCCACGCACTGGAGGATCCAGGCGAGCTCGGCGTGGGCGGCGACCGCCGACTGCGGGAAGATGATCGCGATCTCGGGATCGACGCCAGCGGCCAGATAGGCGGCGGCGATCGAGCGGGTCTGCTCGGCGAGCAGCGCCGGGTCCTGCCAGGCGGTGATGGCGTGCATGTCGACGACGCAGAACAGGCACTGCATCCTCCGCTGGATCTCGACGAACTTCTTGATGGCGCCGAGATAGTTGCCGATGTGCAGCGCGCCGGACGGCTGCACGCCGGAGAAGACGCGCTCGGGCCCGCCGTAGGCGAGGGGGCTAGGTTCGGTCATGGGATCAGGCTTGCTTTTCGGGCAATGATAGGGACGCGAAGGGTTCGAAGGGCTGTCTTAAGCCGCTTTTCTGCGCCATCGCCGGCTCTGATGTCCGCGCGTTCCCATGCGCCAGCGACTTAGCCGCTCGGAGGCGCTCGGGCAAGAAAGGCTTGTTCAGGCGCGGCGGCGCAGCACGCGGCGGCGCACCATCGCCAGCGCCTCGGCCGTCTCGCCGATCCGAAGCGCGTACGCCGAACCGAAATAGACGAACATCGCCGCGCCGATGGCGACGAAGAGCCCCAGCGAGCGCAGCAGGCGGCTGGGCGTATGGGCGTCGAGGAAGGCGTTGAGCGCCCAGGCCGCCGCGCCGCAGGCGGACGCGGCCAGCGCCACCCTGGCGATGAAGCCGGCCCACTCGCTGAAGCGCCCGAAGTCGACCTGACGGGAGAGCGCGTGGCTGAGTTGGCCGAAGTTCACCAGCGCCATGCACGACGTCGCCAGCGCAAGTCCGGCGACGCCGAGGCCGAAGACGGTCGCATTTAAGAGGTTCAGGATCAGCACGACAGCGATTCCGACCAGGTTCACCCTCAGCGGCGTGCGCGGCAGGTTCAGCGCGTAGAAGCACGGCGTCAGAACGCGGATCGCCGCGTAACCGGCCAGCCCCAGCGCGTAGGCCTGCAACGCGACCGCCGTCTCGGCGGTGTCGTGGGCGGTGAAGCGACCGTGCTGGTAGATCAGCCCGATGACCGGCGAGGCGAGCACGCCCAGCCCGACCGCAGCCGGAATGGCGAGGAAAAGGGTGAGCCGGACCGAGCTCCTGACCGTCCGGCCGAAGGCCACAAGGTCGTCGCGGGCAAAGCGCCGGGCGACCGCCGGCAACGTCACCGTGGCCACCGAGACCCCGAACAGGCCGATCGGAAGCTGCATGAGGCGAAAGGCGCAGGTGAGCCACGAGCGGCCGCCATTGATCTCCGAGGCGAAGATGCCGTTGATCAGCACGCTGATCTGGATGGCGGCGCCAGCGATGACGCTGGGCCACATCAGCGACCAGAGCTCGCGCAGGCGCGGGTTGTTGAGCTGGAGCTGCCAGTGGAAGCGGAAGCCAAGGCGAAAGAGCGACGGCAGTTGCATGCCGAGCTGAGCGAGGCCGCCCAACAGCACGCCGATGCAGACGCCGTAAACGGCGTTCTCGGTGAACACCGGGTGTGGCCACGTCGCTCGCGCCGTCGGATCGAAGACGAAAGCGAAGGCCACGCCGGCGATGACCGAGACGATGTTGAACACGGTCGACGCCGAGGCCGGGATGCCGAAGATGAAGCGCGAGTTCAGCATGCCCATCACCGCCGCCGCCAGCGAGACGAAGAGGATGAAGGGGAAGAGGACGCGGGTGAGCCTGACCGCCAGCTCGAACTTGCCCGGCACGTTGTGGAACCCGAAGTTCGTCGCCTCGACGATCAGCGGCGCGCCTAAGATGGCCAGGACCGAGACGATCCCGATGATGAACACCATCGCGCTCAGCGTCAGGTTGGCTAGCTTCCAGGCCGGCTCCGACCCCTCGCGCTCCCAGGTGCGGGTGAAGAGGGCGGTGAAAGCGGTCGACAGCGACCCCTCGGCGAACAGGTCGCGGAACAGGTTCGGGATCTGGAAGGCGCCGTAGTAGGCGTCGAGCACCTTGCCGGCGCCGAACATCGCCGGAAACACCAGCTCGCGCAGAAGACCGAACAGGCGTGACGCCAAGACGGCGATGCCGACGACGCCGGCGCTGCGCCGGGTGTCGGGCTCGTCGCTGGCCGACCGCGCCGCTGGCGGCGGCGGGGCGGCCGCGGCAGGGTCCGCGCTGGCGGGCGAATCGGGCATGGCCACGCGAGGCTTGTCGGGCGCGCTCATGGCCGGGTCAAGGCGGGCGGCGGCCTAGCGGGCGACGCTGGCGCGGGCGCGCTCGAGCCTGGGCCGCCCCGCCTGCGGTTCCGCTGCAGCCGCCTCGAGCACGCCCACCAGCGCCGCCCGCAACAGGTTGATGGGGCGGGCGCTCGTTAGCTTCCCACCGTCAGGCCCATGGCAATAGAAGGCGTCGACGGCCCGCTCGCCATAATTGTCGATGTGCGCGGATTGGATGGAAAGGCCGGCTTCGGCCAGCGCATCGGCGATGGCGCCCAACAGTCCAGGGCGGTCGCGGCCGGACACTTCGATGACGCTGGCCTCGTCGGAGGCGTCGTTGTCGATGCTGACCGAGGGGATGATGTCGAACGCCGCGGCGCGGCCGAAGTCCACCGGCCGCCGGGTCTTGGGCTGAGCGCGCTCGCCGGCCGCCGCAGCCTCGAGGGCCGCTGTCATGCGCTCGAGCGCACGCGGGCTGTCGGCGCCGAGCGGCTCGCCCAGCACGGTCTGCACATAGAAGACGTCGAGCGCCTGGCCGTCCGCCGAGGTGTAGACCCGCGCGCCGACGACGTTCGCGCCCGCGTCGGCGATGGCGCTCGCCAGGTCCGCGAACAACCCGCGCCGGTCCGTGGCGGCGATGGTGACCTCGGCGGCGTTGAGCTCGCCGCGGATCTCGGCCCGGGCCGCGGCCCCGCCGGCGGCCTTCGCCCGCCTCGCCAGCCCGGCGTGCGCCAGATGCTCGGCCCCCGAGAAGGCGGTGAAGTAGGCGTCCTCCATCGCGTTCGCCCAGACGCGGGCGTCCGGGTCGGCGGCGATCAGCGCCGCGCGCGCATCGTCGGCCGTGGCATGCAGCTGCCGCCCGAAGGTGGCCGCGGCGTCGGCGGTGCGGCCGCCGCGGAAGACGGCTTCGGTGGCGCCGTAGAGCTCGCGCATCAGCTGGCCCTTCCAGCCGTTCCACACCCCCGGTCCGACCGCGCGGATGTCGGCGACGGTCAGGAGCAGCAAGAGGCGCAAGCGCTCGGGCGTCTCCACCAGGCGGGCGAACGCCGCGACGGTCCTCGGATCGGAGACGTCGCGCTTCTGGGCATAGTCGCTCATGGCCAGGTGGTGCTCGACCAGCCACGCCACCAGCTCGATCCGCTCGCGCTCGAGCCCCAGCCGCTCGCACGCGGCGCGGGCGGCTCGCGCGCCCGCCTTCTCCTGCCCGCCGGCCCCGCCCTTGCCGGTGTCGTGCAGCAGCATGGCCAGGAACAGCGCCTCCGGATCCTCGATCATCGGCCAGATGGAGACCGAGAGCGGGTGGTCCTTTACGAGCGCGCCGCTGGCGATGTCGGCGATCAGCCCGACCGCGCGCAGCGTGTGCTCGTCGACCGTATAGGAGTGGTACATGTTGAACTGCATCTGGGCGACGATGCGGCCGAACTCGGGAATGAAGCGGCCGAGCACGCCGCTCTCGTTCATCAGCGTGAGCGTCCGGTAGGGGCTTTGGCCCCGCGCCAGGACGTCGAGGAACGCGCGGGCGGCCTCCGGGTCGCGCCGGAGCTTCGACGTGATCAGCGGCAGGGCGCGGGTTGCGGCCGTGAAGGCGTCAGGGTGCAGGTCGAGGTTTCGCCGGTCGGCGATGACGAACAGCCGAAGGAGGTTGACCGGGTCCGCATCGAAGGTCGCCGGACCCTCGACCGTCAGCCGGCCGCCTTCGACGAGAAAGCCGGGTTGGTCGATCGGTTTGCGCTGCGTGCGGCGGTGCGGGAGGAAGCGGGACAGCCCACGCGAGGCCGTCTTGGCCGCATCGGCCTCGAGCTGGGCGCAGAACTCGCGCGTGAGCACGCCGACCTCACGGGCGATCAGGAAGTAGCGGCGCATGAAGCGCTCAACCGCGGGCGTGTTGTCGCCATCCTTGCGGGGCCGGTCGAGGTAGCCCATGCGGCGCGCGATCTGCGGCTGCAGGTCGAAGCTCAGCCGCTCTTCCGGCCGCCCTGTCGCGAAGTGCAGGTGGCAGCGAACGGCCCAGAGGAAGTCGAAGGCGCGGATGAAGGCGCGCACCTCGCGCCGGTCGAACATCTCGAGGCTGAGCGCGTCGTCCGGGCTGTCGAGCGGGTGCAGGTACTGGGCGATCCAGAACAGGGTGTTCAGGTCGCGAAGGCCGCCCTTGCCGTCCTTGACGTTCGGCTCGACCAGATAGCGGCTCGCGCCGGCTCGGGCGTGGCGCTCGTCGCGCTCCTTGAGCTTGGCGGCGACGAAAGCGGTCCCTGTGCCTCCGATCACCTCTTCGCGGAAACGGCGTTTCAGCGTCTCGGCCAGGGCCTCGTCGCCGGTCAGCCGCCGCGCCTCGAGGATGGCCGTGCGGATGGTGTGGTCGGCGCGCGCAAGCTTGATGCACTCGTCGACCGTCCGCGAGGCGTGGCCGACTTTGAAGCCCAGGTCCCACAGGGCATAGAGCATGAACTCGATGACGCTCTCGGCGTGTGCGGTCTCCTTGTACGGACGCAGGAAGAGCAGATCGATGTCGGAGAAGGGCGCCAGCGTGCCGCGCCCATAGCCGCCGACCGCCACCAGCGCCAGCCGCTCGCCCTCCGTCGGATTGCGGGCGCGGAAGACGTGCACGGTCGTGAAGTCGTAGAGCGCGCCGATAACCTCGTCGGTGACCCCGGACAGGAGCCGCGCGGTCTCGATCCCGCCGGCGCCGGCCTCCAGCCGCTCCTTGGCGATCATCCGCCCGCGGAACAGGGCCGCTCTGAGCACGTCGAGGGCGCGTCGGCGTTGTTCGGCCTCGTCGCCGATCGCGTCCTGCGCCGCAGCGGTGAGCTGGGCGCGCAAGCGCACGCCGTCGACGACGTATTCGATGCGGGTCGGGCGGAGACGCGGCGGCATGCGGTTCGCCGCCGACTATAGAGAACGGCGGCCGGTTTGTCCGACCGCCGTGACGCCGGTTTCCTAGCGCTGCGCTTTGGCGACGCCGCCTGGCCTCACGCCCCCGTCCCATATGGTCTGCCGCGTCTCATTGGCGGTGAGCGAAACCATCGCCGCCCCTGGCGGAGCGCCGGCGGCCAGCGCGACCAGCGCCAAGGCGCCCTGTGCGGCGGCGAAGACGGTGAGGGCCGAGAGCCCCGCGACGATGAGCACGGAAAGCTGCTGCGTCAGCTTACGCATGGCGCCCTCCATCGGGTGAGGGTGGTGAAGGAGGCTTACGTCCGGTGCTCGCGCCGCCATTGGCGCGCCGAATAGGCCATGCCGACGAAGAGCGGGCTGGCGGCGCAGACCACGGTCGCGGCGATCAGCCATGCGCCGCTCGGCGCCGCGAAATCGATGACGGCCAGGACGACGCCAGCCAGCACCATCGTCCAGCCCGTAAAGCGATGGGTTTTGTCCCACACCCGCTCGTCCCTGAGCGTCCACGGCGTGCGTACCCCAAAGAGGTGGTTCTGCCGGATCTTGCCGAGGAAGTTGCCGACGACCACCAGTAGGACCGCCACCGCCAGGAACACCGTGCGAAGGATATCGAAGGCGGGGTCGATCGCTTTGGCCGCGATCGACGCCTCGGCGGTGAACAGCACCGCGGCCACGCAGACCAGAAGCATTTGGAACGGCCGGACGGATCGGGCGACCTGCTCGCGATAGACCGACAGACGCGGAGCCAGCGCCAGACCGCCGATCACCAGGGCGGAGACCGCAGGAATGATGGCCAGCACCTGGCCTGCCGGCGCAGAGCCGGTCGGGCGGCCAACCAGGTTGTAGTGCACCGCGATCGTCGCGCCCTCCGGCAACCGCCAATACGCGAAGGCGCCGACCGCGGCCGTGGCCGCCACCAGCGCGAACGCTGCGATGTGTGAGCGTGAGAGTGTCATGGCGTCGTTTCCTTCCCGCCGAGGCGGAAGCCGTTCATCAGCGCGAGCAGCGCCTCTTCCAGAACGGAGATGTTGAGCCGGTAGGTGACGGTGGTGCCGTGCTTCTCGCTCTGGACGAGGTCGGCGGTCCTTAGCACGGCGAAGTGGCCGGAGAGCGTCGGCTTGGCGAGGTCGAAGTGGTCGGCAAGCTCACCGGCGCTCATCTCCCGCTCGCGCAGCAGTTCGAGGATGCGACGCCGCGTGGGATCGGCCAGGGCTTTGTAGACTTCGGACATGAGGTTCCGTCTTTCGCTAACTAGCAAAATATCGAACCTTGCCCAGAGCGCAAGCGCTATTTTGCTGATTGCCGAAATTAGGGCTCGGCGCAAGGGCGGGGCGGCGGCCTAGGGCGGCGGCGCCGCACTCCTAGGCCAGGACTAGGTGCCGCAGCTTGTTTTGCCGTATGACCAGCGGCATCCAGGGCGATTGGTTGTGGATGCCCGGGCACCATAGTGCGGTGACAGTGGAACTCGGAACGTTGGTTGTAGTGATCAACAGACCGCCAGCGGCGCCATACCCAAACGCGTTGTCCACGCAGAACTTGCGACCCGCTTCCGTCTGAAGTCTTGTCACGACGCGACCAAGTCAGAACGCTCCGACCAACGCCGGTCAGGTAATCGCGCAGTTCATCTGCCCATTGGTCAACGGCGCCGATTTGGCGGGAGTAGAACAAGCCGGCGAAGTTGGTGAAACCGAGGTCGGACAAGCAAACAGTCAGACGCTCGCTAGCAAGGGCCCGACCGGCGCACACCACGATCCGCACGGGCCGCGCTTGGAATTGCTTCCATTGCGCGGCGTCGATTGGGTCGAACAGGTTTTCCTCTTCCTGACATTCGATGGGCCAGGTTGAACGGTCACGCCCCGACCAGCGCAGGAATTGAGCCCGCGATTGGACCCCTGACGCCGCGTTGTCGTCGATGAGGACTATCTGCCGTCCGTCGTCAGATTGGAGGGCCTCAGCGAGGTGAGACCTCACCCTGACCGGTGAAGCTGAGTTTGTTCGGCTCTGCTCCCGCAGTAGCGCCGTTCGGGCGCTGTTGCCACTTGATGGGGACATCGGAACTACGTCGACCTCGCCGAGCCCGCTTAGTTGGGACAGCAGCGACTTGGCGATGACCTGCTCGTCCAGAAGCTCCACCTCGTTCAGACGGGCGAGCATCGGCTCTCGCAGCTTGGGCGGCAGCTGATTGACGAATGCGGCTACGGTCTCTGGCCTGACTTGCCAGGACCGTTGTCCGTCGAACGCCGCCAAGCGGTCAGCTATTGCCTTCACGGGAGCGGACTGGGCGTCGACCGGCCTTGAGAATAGTGGAGCGGCGTCGAAGTAGCCGGCGCGGGTTGCCGCCTCGATCACCGGATCGAACTTCGCTCGCGGGACACCGGCGCGGCGCAAGACCCCTTTCAGATCCAGGATCATCCTTTCGACAATCGTAATCTCGATAGGGTCCAACCCGCTCCCTGGTCGGGACGGGGGCAGCTCGGCCGGCTTCGGTTGTCCGTGCGGCTGGCCAAGAACCGAACGGGCCGCCAGCAACACAAACGGCGCCCACTCCAAATCGCTCATAACGAAGCCGACGGCCTTCACTATATCAAAAGCGTCCTGAGTCCCGCTGACGTTGGTGAACTTCGACGTCCGCAAGAGTTCTTCGTTCTGTAGGACAATACAGTCTTTGCGCGACCGATCCATGTACGACGTGCCGACAATTACAATATCCTGAAGGTCCGACGAAGGCAGTTGGACAGCCGCCCCGGAAGCCCGCAGGAGCTCGACCAAGCGCACAGACTCCCGCCGAATATCCTGGGTCAGTGCTGCGCTTCTCTCGCCCCGAAGCGCGCTCGCCGACAGCCGCTCAAGCGGCGTGTTGTTGACAATGACCTTCCGAAGGTCGTCCGACTTTGCCGGATCAATTCGCCGCAAGAGCGACTTTATCGGCATGTGCATGTCAGCGATGGATGCGCTGAACACGCAAGCCTTCTTGGGTAGTTGTCGATTGCGCAGCGCGCCGCCGAGCCTCCGGACTTCCGCGCTCCCCGAAGTCACCATTCGCGTAATTAGGTCCGAGTCACTCATCGCCCAGAGACCGAGCGCGCTAGCGAGAGCTTCGTCGCGGGCACCTGGCCCAGCGCTTAGGTTTTCGTGCAACGCTCGCGCCAGAATTGCCTCGGCGGTCCTTGTTACCGGGTGCAAGTACACGCGCTGGTACAAGGCCGCGCGAGATTGGCTTATTTCGTCTAGCGTATCGACGCCGGAAGCGTTCACGACAAACAGCACCTCCAGCGGCGCCGGATCGTCCTTGAGCCCCGCAGCAATGATCTCGTCCCGGGAGACCTCAACGAGCGCGCTCCGAAGAAAAACGCGAGCTACATCAATACCTACTGGTATGCCGCAGGCCTCGGCATCACGCCGGACGTAGTCGATCTTGTCGGCATCGATAGACGCGGCCGATATGATCTGCGTTATCCCGCTCAGTCGCGCTTCTGGAGGAAGCCCCGCAATCAAACAGCCGATGCGTAGTATCGCGTCCGGCACCGCCGAGATAACGCCTGCATAGTACTTGCCAAACCGGTTGGACAGAACGACGAGGAGCGATAATGCCTCAGAGAGGCTAATCGTCTTTTCTGTGTGGTCGTTAACTTCATCAATGACATCGGCCACTTTGCGCTCAGTGCCACACGCAAAGTTGTCCTCAAGCCCCGTTAGTGCGCTTTCCGTCGCATGCGAAAATGGCATGTGGCCAACGTCGTGCAGCAGGGCGGCGTGAACCATTTCCTCCCGCGAAAGCTCACCTAGATCTTTGGAGCCGACCCACCGTCCAAGCGAGGGGCGCTCCATGTGCTCCGCTTGGCGGGCGTCGATCGACCGAAAGAAGGCACCGACTACCGACGACATCCCGAGACTATGACTGAAGCGACTGTGCTCGGCCGAGGGATAGGTTAGGTAGCTAACGCCAAGCTGGCGAATCCCGCGAAGTCTCTGAAGAATGGGGCAATCGAGTAACCTGACCGACGGTCCGTCTACTTCTATCATTCCCCATATATTGTCCTTTATGTACTTTGTTTTGTTTGACGCCATACCCGCTTTGTGCGCCTCTGCGCACACGGCCACGTAAGACTCGGTGAACCCTATCGCGTCAAAGGAAGCGTCGAGATCTGACTGGAGGCTTGCGTCCGCGGCCCATGCAGACCGCAGGCGCCGCATTGCCTCCAGCGACATTCAGTCCCAACCCACCTGTTTTACGAAGGCGCCGACAGCTTCGGTCACCAGTCGCTTTTGCTGATCGGGCAGGCCTTTAACGGTAGACTCGGCGTAGGCCTTCGGAACCGAGAAGACGATGTCGTCGTATTCCGGATTCGGCGACGATGTGAATGTCAGTTGCGCTTGCCGCAGGGCCGACTCGAAACCGTCAAACGCTCCGGTGTTGCTCGCTCTGAGCTCGTTGGCCAGGCGCCCCACTCGGCGCACGAAGTCCTTGTCGGCACCCTCTTCCTTCAGCTTGACCCGCGCAGCGTCCAGGACTCGGACGACCATCTCGAAGCCGCGCCGGGTCAACGTGTCGGCGGGGCGAAGCTCATACATGTCCTTAGCAACGAGGCCCGCCACAAAGGCCTTCGTGAACGTCCTCAGGTCCAAACTGTCTCCATATAGCTCCATGTCGGCCTCGTTTTGTTCTGCGCGCCCACCATCATGTTCGGCCACCTCATCCCTCCGCTAATCCTGCCCCCACCCAAGCGAATCGAACTGAAGCGCAGCCTACCATATATGGGACTGTTGCGCACTGATGACCGCATCATATAGATTGTAGCCCATCGGAGAGCCGCCGGCTTTAGGCCGAGAGCAATTTTCTGCTACCCGTAGGCCCCAATTCCTCCAAATAGCTCCATGCCCCCGCTTGCCTCCGGACAGATCGCCAATGTCGACATCTACGGACGGCTGGCGCTGCCGGTAGATGTTCTGCGTGAGATAAGCTGGTGGCGAGGGGACACAGTAAGAGTAGTCGTCGAGGCGTACGATGTCGGCCACCTCAGGATCTTCGAAGCCTCCGCCATCGCGGATGAGCTGGACAGGCTTAGCGCTGGGGTTGACGGCGAAGCTGGCCTGGACGGCATCGCCAGATTAGCCGTGTTAGCAGACCGCTACCGACCCGGGGTCATCTACAAGGAGAAACGACTGCCTTTTGTCCGGGAGACCGCCGCGATTGTCGATGTGGTGTTGGGCTCAAAGGCTGAGCTGTTCGTCCAGCCCGTCATTCAATGGATCGAGGTGCTTACACTCGAGCGCCGTCTACATCGGCTCAAAAACCATAGCGCGTTTCCGCCGCTGGACGTCGAGAGCATCTTGCCCCTGTCTTGAAGGGCAGCGTTTGCGCCGCTTGGGCTCAGCCCAACAGGCCCCTCAGCCGGTAAAGCGCCTCCATCGCCTCGCGCGGGCTCATGCCGTCGAGGTCGAGGTCGCCGAGCGTCCGCTCGACATCGCTGGGCTCCGCGGCCCGGGCGACGACGGCCGTCGGCGGCGCGGCGAACAGCGGCAGCTCGTCGAGCCGAGCGGGCGAGGCCTGGTCGCGCTCCAGGCGATCCAGCACCTCGCGCGCCCGGGCCACCACGGCCGGCGGGACCCCGGCGAGCTTTGCCACCTGCACGCCGTACGAGCGGTCGGCGGGGCCGGGCTTGGCCTCGTGCAGGAAGACGAGCTCACCGTTCCACTCGCGCGCCCGCATCGAGAGGTTGGCGACGTGGGCGAGCCGGCCCTCGAGCTTGGCGAGCTCGTGGTAGTGGGTGGCGAAGAGCGCCCGGCAGCGGTTTGTATCGTGCAGCGCCTCGGCGCAGGCCCAGGCGATGGCCAGGCCGTCGTAGGTGGCTGTCCCGCGGCCGATCTCGTCGAGGATGACCAGCGAGCGAGGCGTCGCCTGGGTCAGGATGGCCGCCGTCTCCACCATCTCGGCCATGAAGGTCGAGCGGCCCCTGGAGAGGTCGTCCGAGGCGCCGACGCGGCTGAACAGCCGATCCACGACGCCCAGCCTGAGACGCTTGGCCGGCACGAAGGACCCGGCCTGGGCGAGAACGGCCAGGAGCGCGTTCTGACGCAGGAAGGTCGACTTGCCGGCCATGTTGGGGCCGGTGACCAGGGTCAGCCGCGCGGCCGCCTGCCCCGAGCCGTCGAGCGCGCAGTCGTTGGGGGTGAACGTCTGGCCTTGTGCGCGCAGCGCTGCTTCGACCACCGGGTGGCGGGCCGCCTCGGCGACGAAGGCGAGCGAGCGGTCGATCTCCGGCCGCACGGCTTGGGCGTCCTCGGCCCACTCGGCGAGCGCGGCGGCGACGTCGAGGGCGGCCAGCCCCTCGGCCGCGGCCTGGATGGGCGCTGCGAGCCCTCGCGCCGTCTCGCGCCAGGTCTCGAAGGTCTCGATCTCGATCGCCAGCGCGCGTTCGGCCGCATGGGCGATCTGCGCGTCGAGCTCGGCGAGTTCGACGGTGGTGAAACGGACCTGCGCCGCCAGCGTCTGCCGATGGATGAAGCTGGCGTTCAGCGGCGGCTTGAACAGGGGCTCGGCCCTGGCGGCGGCGAGCTCGACGAAATAGCCAAGGACGGCGTTGTGGCGGATCCGCAGGCCGAGCCCGGTTTCCATCTGCAGCCGGGCTTCGAGGCCGGCGATCACGCGGCGGCTGTCGTCGCGCAGGCGCCTCGCCTCGTCGAGCGGCGCGCGCGCGCCGGCGGTGACGAACCCGCCGTCACGGGCGAGGCTGGGCAAATCGTCGGCAAGGCCGGATTGAAGCTCTGTCAGGAACCGCCGGAGCGCGCCGTCGGCGTCCAACGTCAGCGCCGCGACCGCCTCGGCGACCTCGTCGGGGACCAGGTCGAGCGGGTCGGTCGCGGCCCCGATCACGCCCGCCAGCACCTCGGCGGCGGCGAGCCCCTCGCGCAGGGCGCCCAGGTCGCGCGGCCCGCCGCGCCCCAGCGCCAGGCGCGCCAGGGCGCGGGCGATGTCGCCGGCGCCCTTCAGCCCTTCGCGGACGGCGTGGCGGAGATCGCGCCGGGCGAGCAGCCACGCAACGGCGTCCAGCCGTCGGCCGATCGCGTCGGGGTCGAGCAGCGGGCGCGCCAGCCGCGCGGCGAGCAGGCGCGCGCCCCCTGGGCTGACCGTACGGTCGACGGCGGCGAGCAGCGAGCCGTGCCGCCCGCCGCCCTGGCTGCGTTCGATCTCGAGGCTCGCCCGGGTCGCGGCGTCGATCGCCATCGCATCGGCTTCCGCCGCTCGCCTGGGCGCGCGCAGCGCCGGCGGGCGGCCGGCCTGGGTGACCTCCAGGTGGGCGGCGATCAGCCCGAGCGCCGCGACCTCCGCCCCGCTCATGCCGCCAAAGCCGTCCAGCGTGTCGACGCCATAGAGGCGCTTGACGCGGGCCTCCGCGGCCGAGGGTTCGGCCAGCGCCTGCGCCATCGGCTGCACGAGGCCGGCTAGGCCGTTCAGCGTCACCGCCAGGTCCGCATCGGCGAACAGGCGGTCTGGAACCAGGATCTCGGAGGGCGCGAGCGCGGCCAGCACGCCGGCGAGGCCTTCGCGCGAGGTGGCGATCACCTCGACTTCACCGGTGGAGAGCTCGACGCTGGCCACCGCCGCCTGGCCGGCGCGGACGGCGAGCGCCGCCAGACGATTGGCGCCGCGGGCGTCGAGCAGGCCCTCCTCGGTCAGCGTGCCGGGCGTCACCACCCGCACGAGGTCGCGGCGGACGATCGACTTTCCGCCGCGCTTGCGCGCCTCGGCCGGGTCCTCCATCTGCTCGCAGACCGCCACCTTGAACCCGGCGCGGATCAGTTTGGCTAGGTAGGCTTCGGCTGCATGCACCGGCACGCCCGCCATCGGGATCGGCTTGCCCTGGTGCGTCCCACGCGCGGTGAGCGCGATGCCGAGCGCGCCGGCCGCCTTTTCCGCGTCCTCGAAAAACAGCTCGTAGAAGTCGCCCATGCGGAAGAAGACGAGCGCGTCGGGCTGGCGCGCCTTCGCCTCGAAGAACTGCGCCATCACGGGGCTCGCGTCAGCGGCGGGATTGGCGGGCGCGTTCATCGCCGCGACGCTATCGCGCAACGGCGAGGCTTTGAAGGGTGCAAGCCGGGGCATTGGCGCCCGTTCGACCTGTTCCGAAGGGGCCAGCGCCGCGTATGCGGAACGAAGACAAAGCCGGAAAGCGCACTGAAGGCGCAACCGCTAGGGATTGTAGCTAACGCCAAGCTGCTGTGGATAGCTTGTGGATTGTTAGTTGAATCTTGACTCGCCCAGGCCGATGCTCACTTTGACGAATCATCCAGCCCGCGCGGTCTAATCCCCACGCGGGCCACCCGGATTCGAGAGGGAAAATGGCCGCCGCGCGACTGCAGAGAGCAGCCACCGACGATTCCGGCTGGCAGACTAGCCTCTTCGAAATCATCAAAGAAAGATCGTTTCGGCAGGGACGCTTCACGCTCGCGTCCGGCGCGGAGAGCGATCTGTACTTCAACCTAAAGCCAACGATGATGGACCCTCTCGGGGCCTACCTCGCGGCAAAAGCGTTCAGCGAGATAATCCATGCCGAGAGGGTCGATTACGTCGGCGGCCTCGAAATGGGCGCCGTTCCGATCATCGGCGCACTGGCTGCAATAAGCGCGACCGAGGGTCGGCCAATTCGGACTTTCTTCGTCCGGAAAGCCCCCAAGGAACACGGCACCAAAGAAAAGGTTGAGGGGCTCGCCCCGAGCGAAAGCTTGCAAGGCAAGCGGGTCTTGGTCCTGGACGACGTCGCCACGAGCGGCGGTTCGATCATGAAGGCAATCGACGCGGCGAGATCGGAAGGCGCGACTGTCGATGTCGCGCTGGTTCTCGTTGACCGCGACGAGGGAGCTAAGAAGCGCCTCGCCGATCAAGGCATCCGACTGCTCTCAGTCTTTCAGGCGCAACAATTCCTCTAAGCGTCGGCGAGCAGATCGCGGCGGACTTTCGTGCTCGGTTAGCCGAACACGGGATCGCGGAGAAGACGGACTACTACGCTGTAGAGCGGGACTGCCTCGCTGCGGCTGAAACCGCCAATCCTATAGATCGGCTGGTGCTTTGCGAGGTCGCTCGGCTAGCGGACAAGCTCGGTTTCGCGCTTGAGTTCGGAGCCATCTCCGCCTCGCAGGAACCGGCGTGGCTCGGCTACGCCAAAGCTCTCGAAGGCCTGCTCGGCTTGGTCGGCTCGACCATGCCGCCCGCGTGGGTCATCAATAGCGTTGACGGGTTCGCCGAGGAGATCGGCGCACCACAGACGGGCCTCTAGACAGCTAGGCCACCACCCAGCCCTCGAGCCCGTCCACCACCACGCCGCTGCACCTCCGAGCGATCGGCGCCACGCGGAGTCCCTTTCCTTATCACCCTCGCACGTCCTCGATCACGCCCGCCCGCTTGGCGGCGCGCGCGGGCCGGGCGATGGTGCGTTATGGCCAAGCCCGCGAAGCCGAAGAGCGCCCGTCGCCGCCTCTCGCCGAAGGAGAAGGCGCGCATCGCGGCGATCTACGACCGCTTCGCCGCCGCCGTCGCCGAGCCGAGGACCGAGCTTGCCTACAAGACGCCGTTCACGCTCCTGGTGGCCGTCGTGCTCTCGGCGCAGGCGACCGACAAGTCGGTGAACAAGGCGACCGAGCGCCTTTACGCGGTCGCCGACACGCCGGAGGCGATCGTGAAGCTCGGCGAGAGCGGGCTCACGCCCTTTATCGCCTCGATCGGCCTTTTTCGCACCAAGGCGAAGAACGTCGTCCGCCTCTCGCAGATCCTGGTCGAGGAATACGGCGGCCAGGTCCCGCTCGAACGGGAGAAGCTCGAGGCGCTGCCCGGCGTCGGCCGCAAGACCGCCAGCGTCGTCTTAAACGAACTCGACATCGAGCCCGCCATCGCCGTCGACACCCACGTCTTCCGCGTCGCCCACCGGCTGAAGCTCAGCAACGGCAAGACCCCGCACGACGTCGAGGACGACCTGATGGTCATCACGCCGGCCCCCTACCTCAGCCGCGCCCACCATTGGCTCATCCTGCACGGCCGCTACACCTGCCTGGCGCGCAAGCCCAAGTGCGCCGCGTGCATCGTCGGCGACCTCTGCCCCTCGCGCGACCTCTTCCTCTAGGGAGCGGGCGGCGCCGCGGGGCCGGGCCGGCTGGTGGTCGCCCCGATCAGCAGCGCCTCGAAGGTCTGGGCGACAATGTCCTCGGTGACCTCCTCCGGGGTCTCGGCCCACTGGGACACAAAGCCCCGGATCAGCGCTTGGACGCCCAGGCCGAGCACGCGGGCCGGCATTGCGAGTCGATCGCCCAGCTCAGCATCCAGACCCTTGGCGATCGCATCGAACAGCGCACGCCACTGCGCCGCCTGCAACGCGCCCAGCTCCGGATCGCTGCGGCTGTAGACCAATAGCTCGCGATGGAAGTCCGCCTCGCGCTCGATCTGCGGGATGAGCGGCATCAGCGCGCGCGCCATCGCCTTGGCGTGCGACCGGAGCGGGGCGCCCGGCGTGATCTTCGGGATCACATTGAGCCGCTTGCGGCCCGCCGCCGCCCACAGCAGGTCGCCCTTGCCGCGGAAGTTCGAATAGATCGAGCCCTTCGTGACGCCCGCGCGCGCGGCGACCTCATTCAGGCTGACCGCGGCGAACCCCCGCTCCGCGATAATGGCCAGCGTCGCTTCGATCAGCGCCGAGCGCGTTCGCTCGCGCTTGCGACTCAATCCCGGCTTGACCATCGGCGCAGAATATACCACAGTGCAATTATACCGAGGTATATTTCATGTTGCGCTTGGATCGAAGGCCCGCGCGACCGGGCGGGGCGGGGCGATCAGTCGCCGGCTGCGTCTTGGTGATCTGCCGGGATCAGCGCTGGACACGGCGGGCGTGAACCCGCCGCCGGCATGGTCGCTCAGAGGCGAGATCGTCCCGCCCGCGCGCAGCGGCCGAGCGGGCGCGGTGACGATCCTTGCGACGACCGCGTTCTTCATCGCCCTGCCACTGCTCGGCCATCTGAAATCGGCCCCGGATCTCTCGACACTGACCATGGTTGGCGGCGCCTGGACGGGCGAGGCGGTTCTGGGCCTTGCCGCCGCGCTCCTCATCGCCGCGTTTCTCGCCAAGGACGCGAGCGCCAAGGCGCTGACGGTCATGGCTGCGGTGTTCGTCGCGTCGATCGCGGCGGCGCCGCTGATCGGCCGCTTCGTCGAGCCGACCACGTTCACCGTCATCTACATGGTCGCTCCGGTCGCGTTCGTCGCCATCGCGTTGGCGATTCCAGGACTTGCGGCCGGTTTCGGCTGGTTGCGCGCCGGGCGCTTCGACTGGCGGCTCGCGCTCGGGGCCGCGCTGCTGGCCGCCATCTCGATCGCCGTCACGGTCGTCTACGTCGCGACGCTGAAGCCCGATCTGACGCACCAGCCCTTAATCGCAGCGCCTGGACTAGGCTTGCCGGCGATGTTGCTCGTTGGGGTCGGCATCGCCGCGCTGAACGCCGCGGTCGAAGAGGCCATTTACCGCGGCATCTTGATGAACGCCCTGGACGCAGCGCTCGGCGCCGGCTGGCTGCCGGTCATCCTGCAAGCCCTGGCCTTCGGGGCTTTCCACTTCAATTCCACCGAACCCGGCGTCGCCGGCGTGCTGCTGACCGCGCTGCTCGGCCTGGTGCTGGGGACGCTCAGGCGCCTGGGACGCGGCATGGCCGCCAACTACCTGCTTCACGTCGTCGTGGACATCGCCGTCTGGACGCTCGGGATGACCCAGTTGCACTAAGCCAGGGACGCCGCCGAGACCAGATGCCGTCTCCGTTCCATCTCGCCTGCATCTTCCTGGCCCTGGGCGGCGCCTTCGCGGCGGGCGTGACGCCGCAGGGCTCGGCGCAGCCGCGGCGCCGGATGATCCCGCTCGCGACCTTGCTGATGCTGGCGCTTCTCGGCGCCGCCTTTGCGGCTCAGCTCGCCTGGCCAGGGCTGTTGCCGTTGGTCCGGCGCGACGAGGACCTCTGGCGACGCTTCGAGATCTGGCGCGTACTCACGGCCCTATTCTTCCAGGACGGATCGGTAAGCGGCTTTGCGTTCAACGCGACGATACTGCTCGCTGTCGGGACGGCGTCGGAGCAGCGCCTCGGCTCGGCCCGCTGGCCCATCGTCTATCTTGGCGCGGGTATGCTGACAGAGATGCTGGCGGTCGCCTGGCAGCCACAGGGCGCGGGCAATTCCGTCGCCGTCTACGGCCTTGCGGGCGCGCTGACCGTGCTCGGCCCACCGGGCAGGGCCGGCGTTGTCCAACTCGGCTTCCGCCTTGTCGCGGCGGGGGCCGGTGCGGGGCTGCTTGTCATGCATGACATCCACGGGATCGGCTTCTGGGCGGGTGCGGCGATCGCCATCGCTCTCTCGGTGCAAGAAAGGCATGGCGCAGCGGCGCGGCGTGCGGGCGGGTCGCCGTCGCCATCGGAGTGAGGCCCGGCATGACCCCCCGCGCCAGGCGTCTGCCTGGCTCGCTTTGTGCGCCGGCGTGCAATGCCTATAGTGGGCGGGCCTTCCTCATCAGAGCCCTCCCAAAATCCATGACCCCGCTGCACGACGTCGCCGCCATCGGCAACGCCCTCGTCGACGTGATCGCGCAAGCCTCCGACGACTTCCTAGCCGACGAGGGCCTGGTCAAGGGCTCGATGCAGCTGATCGACGACGCTCGCGCCGCGGAGCTCTACGCCGCGCATGGGTCCGGCGGTCGAAGTCTCGGGCGGCTCGGCCTGCAACACGCGTCGCCGGCGTCGTCAGCCTGGGCGGGACCGGGGTGCACATCGGCAAGATCGGCGACGACCCGTTCGGCGAGATCTTCGCCCACGACCTCGACGCCATCGGCGCGCGCTTCGCCGGCGGAGTGATGCGCGACGGGACCGCGACGGGCAAAAGCCTGATCAACGTGACCCCCGACGGCGAGCGCACCATGTGCACGGCGCTGGGCGCCGCGGCCCTGCTTGATCCTGACGACGTCGACCCGGCGGTGATCGAACAGGCGCGCATCGTCTTCCTCGAGGGCTACCTGTTCGACCCGCCGCCGGCCAGGCGGGCCTTCGCCAAGGCCGCGGGCCTGGCGCGCGCCTCCGACCGGCTGGTCGCGCTTACCCTCTCCGACGCCTTCGTCATCGACCGCCATCGCGGCGCGCTGATCGGCTTCATCGAGACAGAGGTCGACGTCCTGTTCGCCAACGAGGAGGAGATCACCTCGCTGTTCCAGACCGACTTCGACGCCTCGGTCAAAGCCGTCGCCGAGCGCTCCCGCATCGCCGCCGTCACCCGCGGCGCCAGCGGCTCGCTGGTCATCGCCGGCGGCGAAATCCACCCGATCGATGCGGTGTGGATCGATAAAGTCGTGGACACGACCGGCGCGGGCGACCAATACGCGGCCGGATTTCTCTTCGGCCTCGCCCAGGGTCATTCGCTGCCGCATTGCGGCGCTCTGGGCTCGCTGGCGGCGTCGGAGGTGATCTCGCACTACGGCCCAAGGCCCGAGGTCTCGCTCAGGGACATGGCGCTTTCGGCCGGTCTTTAGGAGCCTTGCTCGTCACCCATGGGCGCGAACCGCACCGCCGAGGTCCGGCGGCGAGACCAAGGAGACGCAGAGTCCAGGTCACGCTCGACCTGGACGGGACCGGCCGCGCCGAGATCGCGACCGGCATCGGCTTCTTCGACCACATGCTGGAGAGCTTCGCCCGCCACGGCGGCATCGACCTGACCGTCGAGACCAAGGGCGACCTGCACATCGACATGCACCACACGGTCGAGGACACCGGCATCGTGCTCGGCCAGGCGGTGGCCGAGGCGCTGGACGGCTTGCAAGGGCGTGCGCCGCTTCGGCCACGCCTACATCCCGATGGACGAGACCCTGACCCGCTGCGCGCTCGACCTCTCCAACCGGCCCTACCTGATCTGGAAGGTCACCTTCGTCGCGCCCGAAGGTGGGCGAGATGGACACCGAGCTGTTCAAGGAGTTCCACCACGCGTTCGCGATGAACGCCGGCGCCTGCGTGCACCTGGAGACCCTCTACGGCGAGAACACCCACCACATCGCCGAGAGCGGCTTCAAGGCGCTGGCCCGCGCGCTGCGCGAGGCCGTGGAGCTCGACCCCAAGACCGCGCGGACACGCCCCCTCCACCAAGGGCGTGCTCTGAGGACTCCTCATGCAGAGCATCGCCCTGATCGACTACGGGTCGGGCAACCTGCGCTCGGCCGAAAAGGCGCTGCAGAAGGCGAGCGCGGGCCTTGGCGGCGCGCGCCAGGTCGTCGTCACCGCCGATCCCGGACGTCGTCGCCGCGGCCGACGCGATCGTGCTGCCGGGCGTCGGCGCGTTCGCCGCCTGCATGGCGCGCCGTCGAGGCCAGGCCCGGCCTGATCGAGGCGATCGACCGAGGCGGTGACGCGGCCGCGGCGCGCCGTTCCTGGGCATCTGCGTCGGCATGCAGCTGCTGGCCACGCGCGGGCTGGAGTTCGGCGAGACGCCGCGGCTTCGACTGGATCGAGGGCGAGGTGCGCCGGATCGAGCCCGCCGACTCACCAGTTCAAGGTGCCGCACATGGGCTGGAACGGGCTGCTGGACATGCCGGTCATGCGCTGTTCGCGGGCCTGGCCGCGGACACGCCGCACATGTATTTCACCCACTCGTTCGCCTTCTTTCCCGAGCGCCAAGACGACGTCATCGCGGCTGGTCGATCACGGCGGCCGCTTTCCCGCCGCGGTGGCGCGGGACAACATGGCCGGCGTGCAGTTCCACCCGGAAAAGTCGCAAGCAGCCGGCGTGCGGCTGCTGGCCAACTTCCTGGAGTGGCGGCCATGATCCTCTATCCGGCCATCGACCTGAAGGACGGCCAGTGCGTGCGCGTGGTGCACGGCGACTTCGCCACCGCCACCGTGTTCAACGACGATCCCGGCCGACCAGGCGCGGACCTGGGTCAGCGGCCGGGTTCGAGTGGCTGCACGTGGTCGACCTGAACGGCTCGGCCGAGGGCCGGGCGGTGAACGGCGCGGCGGTCGAGGCGATCCTCAGCGCCGTCTCGATCCCGGTGCAGCTGGGCGGCGGCATCCGCACGCTGGCCGACATCGAGGCCTGGATCGAGGCCGGCGTCAGCCGGGTGATCCTCGGCACCGCCGCCGTGCGCGACCCCGAGCTGGTGCAAGACCGCCGCCCGCGACTGGCCCGAGCAGGTCGCGGTCAGCGTCGACGTGCGCAAGGGCAAGGTCGCCGTGCAGGGCTGGCTGGAGGACTCCGACCTCGACGCGCTGACCGTCGCGCGGCGCTTCGAGGACGCCGGCGTCTCGGCGCTGATCGTCACCGACATCGACCGCGACGGCGCGCTGCTGGGCTTCAACGTCGAGGTGTTCGGCCGGATCGCCGACGCGGTGTCCATCCCGGTGATCGCCGCCGGCGGCCTGGCCTCCGTCGCCGACATCGAGCGCTGCGGGCGCGCGACGGGCGTCGCCGATCGCCGGCGCGGTGCTCGGCCGCGCGCTCTACGTCGGCGCCATCCTGCCCGGCCGAAGCGCTGACGGCGGCGGCTTAGAGCGGTAAGGCGCGCACGATGCTGAAGGTCAGCGTCATCCCCTGCCTCGACGTGAAGGACGGGCGCGTGGTCAAGGGCGTCGCAGTTCCTCTCAGCTGCGCGACGCCGGCGATCCGGTCGAGCAGGCCGCGGCCTACGACGCGGCCGGCGCCGACGAGCTGATGTTCCTCGACATCACCGCCAGCCACGAGGGCCGCGGCGCGATCCTGGACGTGGTCGCGCGCACCGCCGACGTCTGCTTCATGCCGGTCGGGGTCGGCGGCGGCATCCGCAGCGTCGAGGACGCGCGCGCGCCTGCTGCGCGCCGGCGCCGACAAGGTCTCGATCAACACCGCGGCGGTCGAGGACCGCGACCTGATCAGCCGCTGCGCCGACGCGTTCGGCTCGCAGGCGTGGTCGTGGCCATCGACGCCCGCCACGGGCCCTCCCGGGCGAGCGGCGCGGGCAAGAACGACGGCTGGGAGGTGTTCACCTACGGCGGGCGCACGGCCGACCGGGCTCGACGTGGTCGAGTACGCGATCGAGGTCGTCGAACGGGGCGCGGGCGAGATCCTGCTCACCTCGATGGACCAGGACGGCGCAGAAGTCCGGCTACGACATCGCCGCTGCTGAAGGCGGTCTCGTCGGCCGTCGGCGTGCCGGTGATCGCCTGCGGCGGCGCGGGCAGCGCGGCCGACCTGGTCGCGGCCGTGCGCGACGGCGGCGCCGACGCCGTGCTGGCCGCCTCGATCTTCCACTTCGGCGAGATCAGCATCGGCGAGGCCAAGGCCGCCATGGCCGCCGCCGGCCTGCCGGTGCGCCTGACCGAGAGCGCCGCCGCATGAGCCGCTTCGCCGACATCCTCGCGCGGCTGGACGCCGTCGTGGCGTCCCGCAAGGGCGCCGATCCCGCCTCGTCCTACACCGCCCAGCTGCTTGGCCGGCGGCCCGCAGCGGGCGGCCAAGAAGTTCGGCGAGGAAGCGGTCGAAGCCGCGCTGGCGGCGGTCAGCGGCGACGGCGACGCGCTGGCCGCCGAGAGCGCCGACGTGATCTACCACTGGCTGGTCATGCTGGCCGCCGCCGGCGTCAGCCTGGACGAGGTCGCCGCCAAGCTCGAGGCGCGCGAAGGCCGTTCTGGGCTCGAGGAGAAGGCGAGCCGGTAGGCTTGCGCGGGTGGGAACCGCCGCGCTAACTCCGCCCATGCCCGCGCCCATCATCGCGCCGTCGATCCTCTCGGCCGACTTCGCGCGCCTGGGCGAGGAGGCGAAGGCGGTCGAGGCGGCCGGCGCCGACTGGCTGCACGTCGACGTGATGGACGGCCACTTCGTGCCCAACATCACCATCGGCCCGGTGGTGGTGAAGGCGCTGCGGCCGCACGTCACCATCCCGATCGACGTGCATCTGATGATCGCCCCGGCCGACCCCTACCTGGAGGCGTTCCGCGAGGCCGGCGCCGACCGCATCAGCATCCACCCGGAGGCCGGGCCGCACCTCGACCGCATCCTTGAAGCGCATCCGCGAGCTGGGCGCCAAGGCCGGCGTGGTGCTCAACCCCTCGACGCCGCCGGAGGCGATCGAGTGGGTGCTGGACGATGTCGACCTGGTCCTGGTGATGACCGTCAACCCCGGCTTCGGCGGCCAGAGCTTCATCCCCTCGCAGCTGAAGAAGATCGAGCGGGTGCGCGCGCTGATCGACGCGTCCGGCCGTGACATCGTGCTCGAGGTCGACGGCGGGGTGACGCCGAAGACGGCGCCCGGCTGCATCGCCGCCGGCGCGACCGCGCTGGTCGCCGGCACGGCCGTCTTCGCGGGCGGCGCCAATCGCTATGCGAGCAATATCCGCGCCCTGAAGGGCGGCTAGACGCCCCTTTTCCCGCGGTGCCCCGGTCCACGCTCTCCCCAGGCCTTTGGCCCGAGATCGCCGGCCGGCTAATTCTGGACCAGCTTCGCGCCGAGTGGCGCGGCTCGCCGATGCATCTGGCCGCTCTCGCCCAGCCCCGCGCCAGCGGATGGGCGGCGCAGCCGCGCGACATTCGCCCGGCCACGCCGGGGCAGGCTGAGGCGATCCTCGCCGGCGCCTTCAGCCTGGGCGGCGAAACCCTCGAGGTCGCGCCCGGCGGCGATCCCTGGGCCTGGCCCAGCCCCAGCCGGCGCTTCGCGGTCGCCCTGCACCGCTTCGACTGGCTGCCGGCCCTCCTCGCCGCCGGCGAGCCGGGCGCGCGCGAGGCCCTGCGGTTGACGCAAGCCTGGCAGCGGGCGTTCGGGCGCTGGAACGCCTTCGCCTGGGCGCCGGAGGTCATCGTGCGCAGGGTGTTCAACCTGGCCTGCGCCGGACGCGCCATGGCGGCGGTGGGCCCGGCGGCCGCTGAGTTGGCGCAGAGCCTCGCCCGCCAGGCGCGTCATGTGGCGGCGACAGCGCACCGCGCGCCGCGCAAGGCTGACCAGCTCGCCGCAGCCGCCGTCGCCGGCGCGGCGCTCGCCGGGCGGGCGGGCGAGGGGCTCCTGGCGCGCGTCCTGCCGCGCCTGACGACGGCGCTCGACGAGGCGGTGCTCGCCGACGGCGGTCATCGCTCGCGCTCGCCCGAAGCGGGTCTCGAGCTCCTGCTCGACCTCCTGGGGCTGGAAGACGGGCTTGGCCAGCGGGGCGAGCCGCCGCCGGAGCCGCTGTTGGGCGCCATCGCGCGCCTGACCGCGGCCCTTGCCGTCCTCACCTTGCCGGACGGGCGGCTCGTGGCGCTGCAGGGTGGCGGCGCGGGCGAGCCGGGCCGCATCGCGGCGGCGCGCATGGCCGGAGCGCGCGCCGATCCCTCGCCCGCCGCGCCTGACGTGACCTCGGCCGCAGGGTACCAGCGGCTGGACGCGCCGGGCCTCACGGTGATCGCCGACGCCGCGCCGCCGGCGCGCGGCGACTGGAGCCTGGCCGCTTGCGGCCAACCGCTGGCGATCAGCATCGCCAGCGGCGGCGAGCGGCTGATCACCTCGAGCGGCTGGACGCCCGACGGCCCCGGACCGCCCGCGCTGCGGCTCGTGGACGCGGCGTCGACCGCGGTGGTCGGGCGCGGCCAGGCCGGGGCTCCGCTCAGCGGTCTCGCCGCCCGCGCGTTGGGGCCCCGGCTCGTCGGGGGGCCGAGCGTCGTCACCTTCGCGCGCCGCGAAAGCCCGGCCGGGATCTGGCTCGACATGTCGCATGACGGGTGGGCGGCCGCGTTCGGCCTCATGCACGAGCGGCGCCTGTTCCTCGACAAGGGCGCCAACGAGCTGCGCGGTGAGGATCGGTTCGTGCCGCAGCCCGGCGCCAAGCCGGTGTCGACGCCGGTCGCCATCGGCTTCCATCTGCCGCCGAGGGTGACCGCCAGGCTCGCGCGCGACCAGCGGAGCGTGCTGCTGCGGGGCGCATCGGCGATCGGCTGGTGGCTGCGCAACGACGCCGGCGAGGTGAGCGTCGAGCCGGCGCTCAGCGTCGGGGCGGGCCGGGCGCGGCGCGCCACCGTGGTGGTCATGCGCGGACGGCTGCGCGCCGATCGCGGCGGCCGGATCCGCTGGAAACTGACCTTGGCCGAGCCGGCGGTGGATGCGCTCCCCGCAGCCGATTGACAGCACGGTTGCGCCCTCTTAATCGCGGGGTCGAAACGGCCCTGCGTGACTGGCGAAATCAAGGTGGGCGACCACCGGGGAGCGCGAGGAGCCGAACGATGCGCCGCTCGCCTGGGCTTTCTCTTGCGACTTGAAGGAGATCGCCTTGGCCAACGCACCGCTTTCCGCACCCTCAGCCGCCGACCGCGCCGCGCCCCGGCGCGCTCTGATCTCGGTCTTCGACAAGACCGGCCTTATCGAGGTTGCGCGCGCCCTGCGCGACCTCGGCGTCGAGCTCGTCTCCACCGGCGGCACGCGCGCGGCGATCGCCGCAGCCGGGCTTCCGGTCACGGACGTCGTCGAGCTCTAACCGGCTTATCCGGAGATGATGGACGGCCGGGTCAAGACCCTGCATCCGGTGGTGCACGGCGGCCTGCTCGGCGTGCGCGACGCGCCCGAGCACGCCGCGCGCCATGGCCGAGCACGGCATCGGCGGCATCGACCTGCTCTATGTGAACCTCTACCCGTTCGAGGAGACGGTCGCCGCCGGCGGCGACTTCGCGACCTGCGTCGAGAACATCGACATCGGCGGGCCGGCGATGATCCGCTCGGCGGCGAAGAACCACGCCTACGTCGCCGTCTGCACCGACGCCGGAGGACATGGCCGAGGTGCTGGCGGCGCTGAAGGCCGACGGCGCGACCGACGCTGGCGCTGCGCAAGCGCCTCGCCGCCCGCGCCTACGCCCGCACCGCGGCCTATGACGCGGCGATCGCCGCCTGGTTCGCCGGCCAGGCGGAGGAGGGGTGGCCGCAGCGCAAGACCATCGCGGGCGAGCTGCGCAGGCCATGCGCTATGGCGAGAACCCGCACCAGGCGGCGGCCCTCTATCGCTTCCCCAACCCCCGCGTCGGCGTCGCCACCGCGCGCCAGCTGCAGGGCAGGGCGCTGGGCTACAACAACATCAACGACACCGACGCGGCCTTCGAGCTGGTCGCCGAGTTCGACCCCGCCGAGAGCGCCGCCGTCGCCATCATCAAGCACGCCAACCCCTGCGGCGTCGCGCTCGGCGAGACGCTGACCGAAGCCTACCAGCGGGCGCTGCAGTGCGACCCGGTCTCCGCCTTCGGCGGCATCGTGGCGATGAACCGCCGGCTGGACGCCGAAGCGGCGGCGCGAGATCGTCAAGATCTTCACCGAGGTGGTCATCGCGCCGGACGCCGACGAGGACGCGATCAACGTCTTCGCCCGGCGGAAGAACCTGCGCCTGCTGCTGACCGGCGGCGCTGCCCGACCCGCTGGCCGACGGCGAGGTGTTCCGCTCGGTGGCCGGCGGCTTCCTGGTGCAGAAGCGCGACGCATCGCGGCTTGCGCCCGCCGACCTGACCATCGTCACCAAGAAGCAGCCCACCGACGCCCAGGTGCGCGACATGCTGTTCGCCTTCACCGTCGCCAAGCACGTCAAGTCGAACGCCATCGTGTTCGCCAAGGACGGCCAGACCGCCGGCATCGGGGCCGGCCAGATGAACCGGCGCGACTCCGCCCGCATCGCCGCCATCCGCGCCGCGGAGGCGGCGGAGGCGGCGGGCCTGCCGCAGTCGCTGGCCGTGGGCTCGGCCTGCGCGTCGGACGCCTTCTTCCCCTTCGCCGACGGCCTGATGCAGGCGGTCGAGGCTGGCGCGACCAGCGTGATCCAGCCGGGCGGTTCGATCCGCGACGCCGAGGTCATCGCCGCCGCCGACGAGGCCGGCATCACCATGGCCTTCACCGGCGTGCGCGTCTTTCGCCACTGACGGGAAAAACCAGTTTCCTAGGATCAGTGGTGAGCCTAGCTTGCGGCGCCGAGTCGGGGCGCCCACAACCTGGGCGCTCCGCTCACCCTGGAGGAACCTTTAAATGAAACTCGTAACGCTCGCGATCACCAGCTTGGCGGCGGTCGCGTTCTCAGCCGGCCTGGCGGCGGCGCAGATGCAGCCGATCCCCAACCCGCCGGATCATCCCCACCACATGATGGACCATCACGGCGGCCACCACGGGCGCTGGCATGCTCCCAGCCGTCACGGCCATCACCGCCGCCACTAGGCGCTGAAGCGCCGCCTGGCTCCCCGCCGGACAGCGGCGGGGAGCAGGTCTGGCTCGCGGCCTACAGCCGGCCCATCCGCCTCTGTTCGCGCGCGATCAGCGCCAGCGCCCAATCCTCCGGCACGATCCGCGTCAGCGCCGCCACCGCCTTGTTGGGCGCGCCCGGAACGCAGATGACCCGGTTGGCCTCCACCGCCTCATACCCCGCCGCCGCGACCTCGTCGGCGCCCAGCCACAGCCACTCCGGCGCCCGGCGCGAGACCTGCTCGCGCGTGCGGTTGACGTCGTGGAATTCGGTGTAGGTGTAGCCGGGGCAAAGCGCGCTCACATGCACGCCCTGCTCCCGCGTCTCCAGGTGCAGGCTCTCGGAGAACTTAACCAGAAAGGACTTGGTCGCGCCGTAGAGCGTGGCCCCGGGCAGACCCGGGGCAAGGCCGGCCAGCGACGCTACGTTCACGATCCGCCCGAACCGCCGCTCCACCATGCCGGGCAGCACCTTGTGGGTGAGCTCGCAGACCGCGACCAGCAGCACCTGCAGGAAGGCGCGCTCGTCGTCCCAGCTGGTCGCCGCATAGGCGCCGCCCAGGCCATATCCGGCGTTGTTGACCAGCGCGTCGGTTTCGCGCCCGTTCGCCGTCAGCGTCTGCAGAAGGTGGTCGCACGCCGCGGGGTCGGCGAGATCGGCCGGTATGGCGAGAGTCTCGACGCCGTAGCGGAGGCGAATCTCCTCGGCCAGGTGTTCGAGCCGCTCGGCGCGCCGCGCGGTCAGCGCCACGTCGTAGCCGTGGCTGGCGAAAATGCGGGCGAAGGCTTGGCCGATGCCAGACGAGGCGCCGGTGACCAGGCAAAGGCGTCGGGTCATCTCGTCCGCTTCGGCTCCTCGGCGTTTGTCGTGGACGAACGAGACTGGCCCGCGCCGGCCGTGCGTTCAAGCGGCGCGACGCACCGCCCGATTGAACGGGCGCCCGAAACGGCGTATCGGCCGCGGTCTTTTCGCAAGGGCCGCCCGAGGCCGGCCCTGGAGAACCCAGCATGACGGACGGAGCGGCCCCGCCGATCTCGTCTCCCGCTCCTCAGCCCCAATCCGCCGACGCCGAAGCGCCGCCTGCGACCGCGAGGCCCTCCCGACGCACGAGCGCCGCGCTGGCGCTCGGCGCCGTGGGCGTGGTGTTCGGCGACATCGGTACGAGCCCGCTCTACGCCATGCGCGAGGCGCTGGCCCACGCACGTCACGGCGGCGAGGGACCTGGCGCCGTGATCGGCGTGGTCTCGCTGATCATCTGGACGCTCGTCCTGATCGTGACCGTCAAATACGTGATCGTCTTGATGCGCGCCGACAACCGGGGCGAAGGCGGCACGCTGGCGCTCATGGCGCTGGCCCAGCGCGCTGTCGGGCGGCGAACGACGACCCTCTTCCTGCTCGGCGCGATCGGCGCGGCCCTGTTCTTCGGCGATGGGCTGATCACGCCGGCGATCTCGGTGCTCTCGGCGGTCGAGGGCGTGAAGGCCGCGCCCGAGATCGGCCGCCATCTCGCCCCCTACGCGCTGCCGATCGCCGCCGGCATCCTCGTCGCGCTCTTCCTGCTGCAGGGCGTCGGCACGCGGCGGGTGGCGGCGTATTTTCGGACCCATCGTCGCCGTCTGGTTCCTGACGCTGGCGGCGCTCGGTGTTTGGCGGCTCTCGGGCGACTGGGCCATCCTCTGGGCGCTCAGTCCCTACTTCGGCGTCCGCTTCCTGATCGAGAACGGATTCTTGGGCTTCGTCATCCTGGGCAGCGTCTTCCTGGCCGTGACCGGCGCCGAGGCGCTCTACACCGACATGGGCCATTTCGGCCGCAGCGCCGATCCGCCGCGCCTGGATTCTCCTGGTGTTCCCGTGCCTGGCGCTGAACTACCTCGGCCAGGGCGCGACCGTGCTCGACCACCCGGCGGCGCGCCACAACCCCTTCTGGGCGATGGCGCCCGGCTTCGCCTACTGGCCGATCCTGGTGCTGGCCACGGCCGCGACGGTGATCGCCAGCCAGGCGCTGATCATCGGGCGCCTTCTCGATGACCGGCAGGCGGTGCAGCTCGGCCTCTTCCCTCGCATGGACGTGCGGCGCACGTCGGAAACCCTGGCCGGCCAGATCTTCGTCCCCTCGGTCAACGTCTTCCTGATGATCGGCGTGCTGTTGCTGCTGCTGGTCTTCCAGACCTCGAGCCACCTCGCCTCGGCCTACGGCCTGGCCGTGACCGGCGCCATGCTGATCGACACCCTGCTCGCCTTCGTGATCGTCCGCCGCGTCTGGAAGTGGCGGCTGTGGCAGGCCGCGCTCCTGTTCACGCCGATCGCGCTCGTCGACCTGGTGTTCATCGTCGTCGAACCTGCTCAAAATCCGCGACGGGGCATGGCTGCCGCTGGTCATTGGCGCCGGCCTCGTCGTCATCATGTGGACCTGGACGCGCGGCGCCCAGGTCTTGAGCGACAAGACCCGCCGCGACAGCCTGCCGCTGGCCGACCTGATCGAGATGCTGCGCGCGCGGCCGCCTTACCGCGCGCCGGGCACGGCCATCTATCCTAACCGCCGACCCCGACGTCGCGCCGGTCGCGCTGCTGCATAACCTCAAGCACAACAAGGTGCTGCACGAGCACAACGTCATCCTGACCGTGCGTCACGGCCGAGACTCCGCGCGTGCGCGGCGGGCGACCGCATCGTCATCGAGCCGGTCAACGACGACTTCAAGAAGGTCACCGTCCCTACGGCTTCATGGAGAGCCCGAACCTGCCCGAGGCGCTGCAAGCTCTGCCGCAAGCAGGGGCTGAAGTTCGACATCATGTCGACCAGCTTCTTCCTCGGCCGGCGCATCGCTGGTGCCCGCGCCGCAGTCGGCGCATGCCGCTCTGGCAGGACCAGCTGTTCATCTTCCTGCACCAGCAACGCCGCCAACCCGACCGAATTCTTCAAGATCCCGCCGGGCCGGGTGGTGGAGCTGGGCGCGCAGCTCACCGTCTGACGTCGAACGGCCGGGGTTGAACCCCGCGGCCCCGGCGCTCTAAGGGACGCCCATGGACGACCCCCGTCAAGAAGGTCGTGCTCGCCTACTCCGGCGGGCTCGACACCTCGATCATCCTGAAGTGGCTGCAGGAGACGTACGGCTGCGAGGTGGTGACCTTCACCGCCGACCTCGGCCAGGGCGAGGAGCTGGGCCCGGCGCGCGAGAAGGCGCTGCTGCTCGGCATCAAGCCGGAGAACATCTTCATCGAGGACCTGCGCGAGGAGTTCGTCCGCGACTACGTCTTCCCGATGTTCCGCGCCAACACGGTCTACGAGGGCCAGTATCTGCTCGGCACCTCGATCGCCCGGCCGCTGATCGCCAAGACCCAGATCGACATCGCCCGCAAGGTCGGCGCCGACGCGGTCTGCCACGGCTCGACCGGCAAGGGCAACGACCAGGTCCGCTACGAGGTGGCCTACTACGCGCTGGAGCCGGACATCCGGGTGATCGCGCCCTGGCGCGAGTGGGACTTCAAGCAGCCGCGAGGCCCTGCTCGCCTTCGCCGAGCAGCACCAGATCCCGATCGCCAAGGACAAGCGCGGCGAGGCGCCGTTCAGCGTCGACGCCAACCTTCTGCACTCCTCGTCCGAGGGCAAGGTGCTGGAGGACCCGGCCGTCGAGGCGCCCGAGTTCGTCCACCAGCGCACCATCGCCCCTGAGGATGCGCCCGACCGGGCGCACGGTCTTCACCATGGACTTCGAGCGCGGCGATCCGGTCGCCATCGACGGCGAGCGGCTCTCGCCGGCGGCGCTGCTGACCCGGCTCAACCAGCTCGGCCACGACAACGGCGTCGGCCGGCTCGACCTGGTCGAGAACCGCTTCGTCGGCATGAAGTCGCGCGGCGTCTACGAGACGCCCGGCGGGACCATCCTGCTGGCCGCCCACCGCGGCATCGAGTCGATCACCCTCGATCGCGGCGCCATGCACCTGAAGGACGAGCTCATGCCGCGCTACGCCGAGCTGATCTACAACGGCTTCTGGTTCTCGCCCGAGCGCGAGATGCTGCAGGCGGCGATCGACCACTCCCAGGCCCTCGTCACCGGCCAGGTGCGGATCAAGCTCTACAAGGGCAACGTCACGCGTGGTCGGCCGCGCCAGCCCCTATTCGCTCTACGACCAGGACCTCGTCACCTTCGAGGAGGGCAAGGTCGCCTACGACCACCGCGACGCCGCCGGCTTCATCAAGCTCAACGCCCTTCGCCTGCGCGTCGCGGCCCGGCGGGCGGCACGGCATGCGCGCGATTGACGTGCGCGGGCCGGGGGCTCATCCTCGGCGCTTAGCCCAAATCGCTCGTCACCTGCCGGCCGGAGGATTTCACATGCCCCAAGCCCAGCTCGCGCCTGTGCGTGGCCGCGTCGCCGATCCGCGGCTCATCCTGCCGCTCGACCTGCCGACCCGCGCAGAGGCGCAAGCGATGATCGAACAGCTGGGCGACGCGATCGTCTTCTACAAGATCGGCCTGCAGCTCCTGGCCGGCGACGGCATGGCGCTGGCGGGCGAGTTGAAGCGCGCCGGCCGCGACATCTTCCTCGATTGGAAGCTGCACGACATCGGCGCGACGGTCGAGCGCGCGACCGCGGCGATCGCCGCCTCCGGGGCCTGCGACTTCCTGACCGTGCACGCCGAGCCGCAGGTGATGGCGGCCGCCGTGCGCGGCCGGGACGGCGCGGGCGCGGTCAAGCTCCTGGGCGTCACCGTGTTGACCAGCCTCTCCGACGCCGACCTGGTCGCGATCGGCTACCAGAAGAGCCTTGAGACCCTGGTCGAGCAGCGCGTGCGTCAGGCTATCGACGCCGGCCTGGACGGCGTGATCACCAGCCCGCGCGAAGCGGCGCTTGCCCGCCGGATCGGCGGCCCAGCTTTCCTGGTGGTGACGCCCGGCGTTCGCCCGGCCTGGGCCGGCGCTGACGATCAGGCGCGCGCGGCGACGCCGGCCGAGGCGCTTGCGGCGGGGGCGAGCCATGTGGTCTGCGGCCGTCCGATCACCGCCGCCGCCGACCCGCGCGAGGCGGCGCTGCTGATCGCCGAAGAAATGGCCGCGGCCTGACTCGGCGCTACCAGCCGTGTCCGTAGGACTTGTGCGAGCGCATCATGCCTTGGTGCGCCTGCACCCGTGCGAAGGCGAACGCGCGGGCTGACGCGCGCGCCTGCGCGCTCGCTGATGCGCTGAGCGACGTGCGGGCGCCCTCGAAGACGAGCGTCTCCGCGCCGCCCGACGACCCGTAGTCCACATAGGCCGGACCGACGCCGCCGTTGTCGTAGAAGAAGCTGTCGGGTAGGCGAACCTCCTCGCTATGCCCGCATCCGCAGTCGCAGTCGCACGTCGGGCGGCCCTCGTCGCCGTCCCGATCGCCGGCCAGCGCGACCGGCGCGGCGGCGAGCAGGACCGCTCCGGCGAGCCAGGCAAGCGGGGTGATCTTGGAGCGCATGGCGAACCTCCTTGGCCTCCGTTCCCGGATGGTTAACGAAGTCCTAAGACCCCGCGCGGGCGCCCGCCACCGCGTGCGCGTCGGAGGCGAGTGGAATCCGCGCCTAGAAGTCGACCGCGATCCCCTTCCGCTCCCAGTCGCCGTAGCGCGTCGGCTCGGGTCCGGAGGGGCCGCCGATCTCAGGCGGCAGATCGGCGGCCGTGGCGGCCTTGCGCCGCGCCTCCGCCTCGGCGAGCGCCCGCTGCGCCGCCGGCGTGAGCGGCTTTCGCCGCCGGCTCTCGTCGATGACCAGTTTCGCCATGTCCTAGCGGTCTACCGCCGCACGCGAACGCCCGCCAGCGTTGCTTGCACCGGGCGCCCCCGCCTGCTTGTCTGCGGTCAGGCGGTCGGAAAGACCGCCGTTCTGGGGGAGAGACCAATGTCCAGGCTTCCGCTTGCATTTTTCGCCACAGCGGCCGTGTTCGCCCTGACCGGCATGCTGTGGGGGATCAAGATGGGTATCGGCAACGACTTCACGCAGGCGCCCGCCCACGCCCACCTGAACCTCGTCGGATGGGCCTCGATGGCGCTGATGGGTGCGTTCTACGGCTATGCGGCAGATCGCGCGCCGCCGCGGCTGGGGTGGGCCAACTACGTCGTCTCGATGGTGGCGGTCGTGGTCATGGTCCCCTCCCTGGCGATGCTGCTTGCCGCCGGCGGCAAGATGAATCCGGGAGTGATCGCAGGCTCGCTCCTGGCCGTCCTCGGCATGGCGCTGTTCCTGGCCTCGGTCGTGACGGTCTGGTTCTCGCGCCGCGCGACCGCCTGACCGGTCCGGGCGGGTTTCGCTGGTGAGGCCCGCCCGATCGACAGACGACGCCGACCTGACCGCGCGGGACGCGGCGCTGGGCGTCGTGTTCGCCGCGCTTGAACGGCGCGGCGGCCTCGAGGAAGCGCTCGACCGGCCGCCGTTCGCCAACCTCGACGAGCGCGAGCGGGCGTTCGCCCGCATGCTGGCCATGACCATGTTGCGCCGACTGGGCCCGATCGACGCGCGGCTATCGGGGCGGATGAGCAAGCCTCCGCCGGAGGCGGTTCGCATGCTGTTGCGCCTTGGGGCGGCCCAGGCGCTCTATCTCGACACGCCGGACTTCGCCGCCGTCGACACCACCGTGCGGCTTGCCGGGCGCGACCGCGCCACGCGGCCGTTCAAGGGGTTGATCAACGGCGTGCTGCGCGGCCTGCTGCGAGAGGCCCGCGCCGAAGACGATCCGGAAACGCTCGCGCCCGCCTGGCTGCTCGCGCGCTGGCGGGCGGCCTATGGCGAGGGCGCGGCGCGCGCCATCGCCGGCATGATCGCGCTCGAGCCCGCGACGGACCTCACGCCGCGCGATCCCGCCGACGCCGATGCGCTCGCTCCCACGCTGATGGCGGCGCCGCTGCCGGGGGGCTCGCTGCGCAGCGCGCAGCGCGGCGACGTCGCCGGCTGGCCGGGCTATGCGGCGGGCCGCTGGTGGGTGCAGGACGCCGCGGCGGCCATTCCGGCGCGCCTGCTCGGCGCACGAGCGGGCGAGGCGGTGCTCGACCTCTGCGCCGCCCCCGGCGGCAAGACCTTGCAGCTCGCCGCCGCCCGCGCCCGCGTCACCGCCGTCGACCGCTCGGCCGACCGCCTCACGCGGCTCACCGCCTCGCTGGCGCGAACCGGCCTTCAGGCCGAAACGGTGGCCGCCGATGTGCTGTCGTGGAGCGATCAGCGGCGCTTCGAAGCGGTTCTGCTCGACGCGCCCTGCTCCGCGACCGGGACGTTCCGGCGCCATCCCGACGTGCTCTGGGCCTCGCGCCCCGGCGACATCGGCTCGCTCGCGACCCTGCAGCGACGGCTCCTCGACGCCGCCGCCGACCGCGTGAGCGCCGGCGGGCGATTGGTCTATTGCGTCTGTTCGCTGGAGCCTGAGGAGGGCGAGGCCCAAGCCCGCGCTTTCCTCGAGCGCCGGCCGGATTTCGCCGCCTCACCGATCGCGGCCGGGGAGGGCGGCGCGCCAGCGCCTTCTATTCTGCCCTCCGGCGCGCTGCGCATCCTGCCGACCCACCTCGAAGGCGGCCTGGACGGTTTCTTCGTCGCCCGCTTCGTTCGGTCCTAGTCTGGCTAGGCAGGCTTTCGGCGCTTCAGCGCCACGTACAGGGCGCCGTCGCCGCCATGCCGCCGATGCGCGTCCGCAACCCCGGCGACCACGTCGCGCAGATGCGGCTCGGCCAGCCACTCCGGCGCGCGCCGGCGCAACACCCCGTCGCCCTGTACGCCGCGGCCGGTCACCACGACGGCGGCGCGGCGGCCGTCCGCCTGCGCGGTGAGCAGGAACCGCGTCAGCGCCTGGCGCGCCGCGTCCTGGGTGAGCCCGTGCAGGTCGAGGCTTGGCTGCGGCCCCTCGCGCCCGCGGGCGAGCCGACGCAGCCGGCCGGGCTCCAGCGGTTTTTGCGCCCAGGGCTGCACGGCGGGCGGCGGGGCCTGAGGCGGCTCTACCGAAGGCGGCGGAATCGCAACGCCCGGTCGCGGCCTCGCGCCGAGCGGATGCACCGTCTGCGCCACCTTGCCCCAGAGCAGCAGCTCGTCTGGCTTAAGCTCACGCTTCACGGCGAGGCCGGCATCAGCGCGTAGAGGCGAAGGTCGTGGCGGACGCGACCGGCCTCTTCGCCAGCGGCCTGGCCGCGGCCCAGGTAGAGATCGGCGCGCACCACGCCCTTGATCGCGCCGCCGGTGTCGAGGGCCATGACCAGCCGCCGATAGCGCGGGGCCGCGCCGTCGAGCGTCGGGCTGTCGGCGTCGATCCAGTAGGCGCCGCCGAGGTCGTGCACGCCGGCGTCGACCGCGATCGCGCGGCCAGGCAGCAGCGGCGCGCCCGCCGAGCCGACCGGCTCGCGGCCGTCATCGGGCGCGACGGCGAAGAAGACGTAGCGCGGATCCTGCCGCATGAGCGCATCGGCTTCCGGCCCGCGGTGCTCGGCGAGCCAGGCGTGGACGCCGCCGCCCGAGGCGCCGGCCGGCGCCAGGTCCCCGCGCTGGCGGAGGATCGGGGCGATCGGCACGAACGGCTGCCCGTTCGAGAGGGCGAACGTCGCCTTCAACCGGCGCCCGTCGGGGAAGTCGAGCAGGCCGGACCCCTGGATCTGCATGAAGAAGAGGTCTTCGGGCTTCATCCAGGCAAGCGCTCGTTCGGGCGGGTCCGCTTCGATCGCGGCCCGATCCCCGAGTGGCTCGAGCGCCTCGAGGGCGGAGGGCCGCGGACGAACCGGCGCGGTGAACGGCGGCGCCGGCGTTTCCCGGGCCTCATACTCCGGCGCGTAGTAGGCCGTAAGCAGGCCCTCCTCGCCGATGCGCCGCGCGACCAGATGTTGTTCGAGAAAGGCGCGGGCCTGGGCGTCGTCGAGGCCCGCGAGCGCCCGCGCCTGCTCGCAGATGGCCGCGGCCGCTCGGTCACGGGCGACGCCGCAGCCGGCGGCAAACGCGCTCAGCGCCGCCGCGTGGTCCTCCGCGTCCCAGCCGGGCAGCGCGGCGAGCGGAACGGTCGCCTCTTGCTGCGCGGTCTGGGGCGGCGCGGCATAGGTTGGAGGCGGATGGGCCGCGCGGGGTGACGGCGCCGGTGCGTATTGCGGGGTCGCGCAAGCCGCCAGCAGCAGCAGCGGGGCGACGGCGGTCAGCCCTCGCAAGCCGCCCACGCCGGTCAGGCCTCGGCGGCCTCGACCCGGATGAGGGTCCAGTTCGGATCGCGGCTCGAGAGCCGGCGCTCGAAGGTCCAGACCTCGGCGGTGCGCCGATCCTGCGCCTTCTCGCCGTCGGGACCCTGGGTGCTGCTCTTGAACTCGGCGAGAAAGCGCACGCGGGCGCGCGCCACGTCGTCCTTCACCTCGGCGCCTTCGAAGTCAGAGCGCGGCGGCTGGCTGAATTCGGCCGCTTCGGTGATGCCCTTCGCCTCCCGCGCGACCATCGCCTTCTCGAAGCCGGCCATCACGGTCGACGACACCAGCCGCTGCAGCGTCGTCCGATCGCCGGAGGCGAACGCGGCAACGATCATCTCGTAGGCGTGACGGGCGCCGGCGAGGAACTTGGCCTGGTCGAAGCTCGGGTCGCGGGCGCGGATGGCGACGACGCCTGCCGGCTGCGGCTGGGCGTCCTGGCTGGTCGGGTAGGCGTCGGCCGGCGCCGCCCTGGCTGCCGGCGCCGGCTGCGCGACGTCCTCGGGCTGGCGGCCGACACGGCGGCCAAGCACCGCATAGAGCTGGTAGAGAACGATGCCGGCGACGACGGCGACGATGATCAGGGGCAAGAGCTGCAAGTCGACACCACGAATGGGACGGCGCCGGCCGGGGGTCGGCCTTCCCGCCCGCGCCTATATAGCGCGCCTGCGGCGGCTTCGTCAGGTGGCGCGTTGCACGCCCCAGGCGCGCGTGATAGCAGCCGCGCCTTCATCCTCCAAGGCGCACCCTCAACTCGAGGGGCGCGACAGACGGGACTTAGCCCTCGATGACCGATCAAGGCGCCGCCGGCCCCCTGGCCGCGGCCGGCCAGACGACAGAGCCTTCTGGCATCCGGATCATGGCGCAGTTCATCCGCGACCTCTCGTTCGAGAACCCGCGCGCGCCGGAGTCGCTGAGGGCGTCGGGCGTGCAGCCGCAAATCGAGCTCGGTGTCGAGATGGCGGCCCGCACCCGCGCCGACGAGCTGCACGAGGTCGATCTGAAGCTGACGGCCGCGGCCAAGACCAACGACGAGCCGATCTTCACGGTCGAATTGCTCTACGGCGGTCTCTTCCAGATCACCGGCGTGCCGACAGAGAACCTCGAGCCGGTGCTGCTGATCGAGTGCCCCCGCTTCCTGTTCCCGTTCGCGCGCCGGATCATCGCCGACCTGACCTCGGAGGGCGGCTTTCCGCCATTCATGCTCGACCCGATCGACTTCGCCATGGTCTATGCCGCGCGGCGGGCCCAGCTC
Source organism: uncultured Alphaproteobacteria bacterium (assembly GCA_963794315.1). GTDB lineage: Bacteria > Pseudomonadota > Alphaproteobacteria > Caulobacterales > Caulobacteraceae > Poindextera. The sequence continues at coordinate 556,394 of CAWCDF010000002.1, read as the reverse complement.
GAGAGTCCAGAGGTCGGGCAGGCCTGAAGCGGCCGCTAGCCGAGGCCGAACTTCAGCCAGAGCGCCTTGCCGCTCAGCGCATCGCGGATGAACTTCAGGTGTGTGGCGCGCTCGTCCTCGGTCGAGCGCAAGCCCAGCGGCCGAGGGCGCGGGCCGTGCTCCACGCGCCCCACTGCAGCCGCCATCGCCGGCGCGGCGGCCAGGGTCAGGTCCAGCCGGCGCTCGCGGCCGCCTTGCAGCTCCAGGTAGACGGCGGCCAGCAGCCGCGCGTCGATCAGCGCCCCGTGTTTCTCCCGCTCGCTGAGCGAGAGCCTGAATCGTTTGCAGAGCGCGTCGAGCGAGTTGTGCACGCCGGGAAACCGCTTCTGCGCGAGCGTCAGCGTGTCGACCCAGCGCGCTTCGGGCAGGCCGGGCAGGCCGACGCGCTGGAGCTCCTCATTGACGAACTCGCGATCGAAGGCGGCGTTGTGGGCCACCACCGCCGCCTCGCCGATAAAGGCGACCAGCGCCTCGCACACCTGCGCATCGGCGAACGTCGGCTTGTCGGCGAGAAACGCGAGCGAGAGCCCGTGCACCCGTTGCGCCTCGGGATCGATATCGCGCTCGGGATGGATGTAGCGGTGAAAGGTGCGGCCGGTCGGCAGGAAGTCCTCGAGCTCGACGCAGGCGATCTCGACCAGCCTGTGGCCGGAGCGCGGGTCGAGCCCCGTGGTCTCGGTGTCGAGTACGATTTCGCGCGCCATCCCAACCTTTCCATGGGGCGGTTCGAGGGCGTGATCAAGCGGGGCTTTGGCGGCGCTTCCACTCGCCCGCGCGGATGGCGGCGATCACCTGCCGCACCTGCTCGCGGGCGTGGTCGAAGCCCTGGCCGGTGTCGATGACGAAGTGGGCGCGGGCGCGTTTTTCCCTATCGTGGATCTGCCGCGCGAGGATGGCGTCCAGCCTGGCCGCGCCATGCCCGGGCGCGCCAGCACGCGCTCGCGCTGGACATGCTCGGGCGCCGAGACCACCACGACCACGTCCATCCGCGCCTCGCCGCCGGTCTCGAACAGCATGGGGATGTCGAGCACGACCATGTCGCAGCCCCTTGCCTCGGCATCGGCGAAGAACGCCGCCCGCCCGGCGCCCAGCAGCGGATAGATGATGCCGTTCAGCCGCTTGAGCGCCTCCGGGTCACCGAACACCCGCTCTCCCAGCGCCTGCCGGTCCACCGCGCCGTCCTTCACGACGCCGGGAAACGCCGCTTCGATCGCCTCCACCGCCGCGCCGCCCTTGGCCTGCAGCTTGTGCACCTCGGCGTCGGCGTCATAGACCGGCGCGCCCGCCTCGGCGAACATCGCCGCGGTCGTCGATTTGCCCATGCCGATCGAGCCGGTTAGGCCGATCGTGATCATCCGGCCCTCTCGAGCGCAGCAACCGCCAGGGCGCGCACGTCGACGGCCGCCGGCGGCTGGCGGGCCGAACAGCGCCTCGAACGAGGGCCGCGCCTGGCCGATCAGCATCGCCAGACCATCGACGACGACCCGCCCGTCGGCCGCGGCGGCCGCCAGCAGCGGCGTCTGCAGCGGCCGGTAGACCATGTCCATCACCACCGCATCGGCCGGCAGCGCGGCCAGATCGAGCGCCAGCGGCTCGCCGCCCACCAGTCCGAGGGTCGTCGCGTTGATCAGAAGACCGGCGCCCTCGAGCGCGGCCGCCGCATCGGCCCAGCCGACCACGTGAACGCGCTCTCCCAGCGCCGCGGCGACCTCGGCCGCCCGCTCGTGGGTTCGGTTGACCAGCCGCACCTCGGCCGCGCCCGCCTCCAGCAGCGCAGCGGCGGCGCTCCGGCCCCCGCCGCCCGCGCCGAGAACGACGGTCTTCGCGCCGCGCGCGGCAAAGGACGGCGCCTGTTCGGCCAACGCCGCCATCAGTCCGGCGCCGTCGGTGCTGTCGGCAGCGATCGAGCCGTCAGCGGCGAACAGGATGAGATTGGCCGCGCCGGAGCGCCGGGCCCGACCGGTCACCGCATCGACCGCCGCAACCGCCTCGGCCTTGAACGGGACCGTCACGTTGAACCCGGCCACCAGTCCGCCGCGGCAGGCCTCGAACAGGCCCTTCAGCCCCCCCGGCGCAGGGCTCAGCGGCACGTAGACCGCATCGATGCCGGCCGCCTCGATCCAGGCGTTATGGATCAGCGGGCTGAGCGAATGGCCGATCGGCCGTCCGAGCACGCCGGCCACGCGCGCGCCGCCGGTGAATCGCGTCATCGCGGCAGCGCGCCGGCGTCGCGCAGGAAGGCGAGCAACCCGAGCAGCGGAAGGCCGAGGATGGCGAAGAAGTCGCCCTCGATACTCGTGAACAGCTGCGCGCCCTCGCCCTCCAGCTCGTAGGCGCCGACGGAGGCCAGCGCCGCTCTTCGATTCCGCTCCAGATAGGCCTCCAGATAGGCGTCCGTGAAGTCCCGCATGGTCAGCGTGGCGGTCGCCGCGTCGCGCCAGACGACGTGGCCGTCACGCGCCACGGCGATCGCGGCGTGCAGCTGGTGGGACCGGCCGCGCAGCGCGATCAGGCGCTCGCGCGCCACCGCTAGGCTGGCCGCCTTGTCGTAGAGCCGGCCCTCGAGCTCGAGCGTCTGGTCGGCGCCGATGACCAGCGCGCCGGGCCGCAGCGCCGCGCCGGCAAGCGCCTTGTCTTCCGCCAGCGCGTCCGCCACCTCGCCCGGGGCGTGGCCGCGAAGCGCGGCCTTCGCGGCGGCCTCGTCGAAGCGCGCGTCGACCACCTCGAACGGGACGCCCGCGTCGGCAAGCACCCGCGCCCGGACAGCGCTCTTCGAGGCCAGAACGATGGGTGTCACGAGAGGACCTCGACCTGGCCCCCGCCCGCGGTCATGACGTTGATCACCGCCGCGGCCGTCTCCTCGACCGAGCGGCGGGTCACGTCGATCACCGGCCAGCCGTGCTTCTCGAACAGCCTCCGGGCGCGGATGATTTCGCTGCGCACCGCCTCAAGGTCGACATAGGCGCTTTCGCGATCCTCCTTGAGGTTCGAGAGCCGGTTGCGGCGGATCTGGATCAGCCGATCGGGCGAGACGGTCAGGCCGACCACGATCGCGCGCTTCAGCTGGAACAGCTGATCGGGCGGATCGCGGCCCGGCACCAGCGGCACGTTGGCCGCGCGCACGCCGCGATGGGCGAGGTAGATCGAGGTCGGCGTCTTCGACGTGCGGCTGACCCCGACCAGCACCACATCGGCGCCTCCAGATCCTGGGTGCCGTGGCCGTCGTCATGGCCGATCGCGTAGTCCAGCGCGTCCATGCGGTTGAAGTAGTCGTGGTCGAGCGTGTGCCTGAGCGCCGACACGCGAGTCGAAAGCGAGGCGCCCAGATAGCGCGCCAGCGAGGCGACCAGCGGATCCAGCGCCGCCACGCAGGCCATGTCCAGATCGCGGCAGCCCTGCTCGAGCGCGGCGCGCAGCTCCTTGTCGACGATGGTGTGCAGCACCACGCCCGGCGCCGCCTCGATCTCGCGCAGCACCCGCTCGAGCTGCCGCGTCGAGCGGACCAGCGAATAGATGTGCTCGATCGGCAAGACGTCGTCGAACTGGGCGCAGACGGCGCGCGCCATCGCGTTCAGCGTCTCGCCTGTCGAGTCCGAGACGAGATGGATATGGAAGTAGGTCGCGAAGCGCGTCTGGCTCATCCGCGCGCCAAGCCCTCCAAGCGCCGCCGTTCAAACATGGTTAATCGATCGTTAACGACCGGTGCAAACCGGCTGGAGCATATCGCAGAAAGCCCACACGCGAGCGCGCGGTCCAGATCGCGCCCTCCCGACGGGCTTGTTTGCATCCATGACTTCACACCGGAGTCGCCCGCTCTGTGACGGCGCAAGGCCCTCAGACGCCGATCGTTGGATGACCGTGGCCCGCGGTTGGATCGGCGCCCACCAGGCGTTAAGGATTCATTAACCATACGAGCCCCTTCCCGACCTTTGCACGCAATCCACAGGTCCGCCCGGCCCGCGTGGACGAGTCTGCGCGGAACCCTTGCCGCGATGTGGGCCTGGCCGTCCTTGGGCGATCCATCCCCGCTCTTCATCCATCCTGCTCTCTTCCTCAAAGAGTCTCTTAATCTCTCATTAAGGAATAGAGGGATGTCCGAGGGGCTTGAGCGCTCGGGGCAAGGCGATCTAAGCGAACGCTAGTGACCGACGAACCCATCCTTCTTAAGTCGTTGCGCGGCGAGACGCTGGAGCGTCCCCCGATCTGGTTCATGCGCCAGGCAGGTCGATGTCTGCCGGAGTACCACACGCTCCGCGCTCAGGCCGGCGACTTCCTCAGCCTCTGCTTCAATCCGGCGATGGCCGCAGAGGTGACGCTGCAACCGATGCGGCGTTTCGCCTATGACGCCGCCATCCTGTTCGCCGACATCGTGCCCATCGCGCTGGCGCTGGGTCAGAAGGTTTGGTTCGAAGCCGGTGAAGGGCCGCGCATGGGCGAACTCCCTTCGCTCGATGCTCTGGCGGCAGAAGTCGAACCCTCGACCAACCGGCTCGCTTCCATCGGCGAGACCGCCCGACGTGTGCGCGCCGCGCTGGGGCCCGAGCGTGCGTTGATCGGGTTTGCGGGTGGGCCCTGGACGGTCGCCACCTACATGCTGCAGGGCCGAGGCGGCGAGGCGGCGCGGCAGGCGGCGCGCACGCACGCCTTCGCCAACCTGGAGGCGGTCGGCCAGCTGGTCGACATCGTCGCCGAGGCGACTTGGCGCTACCTTGCCATGCAGGTCGAGGCTGGCGCGCAGGTGGTGCAGATCTTCGAGTCCTGGGCGGAGCATCTGCCGGCGCCGGTGTTCGAGCGGCTGGTTGTGCGACCGCATGCGCGGATCGTGGGGGCGCTGCGGGAAGCCGGCGTGACGGCGCCCGTGATCGGCTTCCCGCGCGGCGCGACCGAATCGCTGATCGAGCCCTACGTCGACGCGACCGGCGTCGAGGCGGTGGGTTTGGGCGCCGGTTTCTCGCCAGAGGTCGGTCGCCGGCTGCAGACGAAGGTCGCCATCCAAGGCGCCCTGGACCCGGAACGGCTGCTTGCGGGTGGGCCTGCGATGGACGACGCTGTGGACGCATTGCTGGCCGCCTGGGGCGGCGGTCCCTGGATCTTCAACCTCGGGCACGGGGTTCTGCCGACCACGCCGATTGCGCACATCGGCCGTGTTGTGGAGCGCGTGACGCGCTGGCGGCGCGGCTGATGACGTCGGAGGGGCCAAAGCGGATCGCGGTCGTCCTGTTCAATCTCGGCGGCCCCGACAGCCCCGACGCGGTTCGGCCGTTCCTGTTCAACCTCTTCAGCGATCCGGCGATCATCGCGCTGCCAGCGGCCGTGCGCTATCCGCTGGCGGCGCTGATCGCGGCGCTGCGGACGCCGCTCGCTCGCGCGAACTACGCGACGGATGGGCGGCGCCTCGCCGCTGCTTGCCGAAACCAAGGCGCAGGCGCGGGCGCTGAAAGAGCGGCTTGCGGCGGAAATGCCGGATGCGGTCGTCGAGGTCGTGATCGCGATGCGCTACTGGCGTCCGTTCTCCGCCGACGCCGCGAAAGAGGTCGAGGCGTTCGCGCCCGACGAGATCGTGCTCCTGCCGCTCTATCCGCAGTTTTCGACCACGACCGGCGGCTCGTCGGTGGCGGCCTGGCAGGGGGCCTATCGCGGCGGCGGCCACGCGCGGGCCGTCTGCTGCTACCCGGTGACGGCGGGGTTGGCGGAGGCCCACGCGGCGCGGATCGAGGCGGCGTGGACCGCGGCCGGTCGCCCGGCGCCGGTGCGGCTGATCTTCTCGGCGCACGGCCTGCCCGAGCGGGTGGTCGCGGCCGGCGACCCCTACCAGGCGCAGGTCGAGGCGACGGCGGCCGCGGTCGTCGAGCGGCTGGGCGAGCTGTTCGACTGGCGCATCGGCTACCAGAGCCGGGTCGGGCCGATGAAATGGCTGGGTCCGACGACGCTCGAGGTCATCGAAGAAGCGATCGCCGAGGGGCTGGGCGTCGTCGTCTGCCCGATCGCCTTCGTCTCCGAGCATGTGGAGACGCTGGTCGAGCTCGACCACGACTACCGCCTGCGCGCCGAGGCGCTGGGCTGTCGCGCGTATGTGCGGGCGCCGGCGCTTGGCGTCGAGCCGGCGTTCATCGAAGCACTGGCCGGCCTGGTGCGCGAGGCGCTGGCCCGCCCGAGCGGCGCGGGACCGGGCTCGGCCTTTACCTGCGCGGCCCGCTGGTCGAAATGTCCGCTGCGGAGGGCGGCATGATCGAACAGCACTACAATCTCATCCGCGGCCTGCACATCGTAGCGGTGATCGCCTGGATGGCCGGCCTGCTCTATCTGCCGCGACTTTTCGCCTACCACACGCGCGCCGCCGCCGGCTCCGAGATGGACGAGACCTTCAAGGTGATGGAGGTCAAGCTCTTGACGAATCATCATCAATCCGGCGATGATCCTGGTCTTCGTGCTCGGCGGACTCCTGATCTGGGTTGATCTTTCGCGCATCGGTCCCCACTTCTGGCTCGCGCCGTGGTTCGCTGACCAAGATCACCGGCGTGATCCTGCTCAGCGCCTGGCACGGCTATCTGGCGAGAGCGAGGCGGGCGTTTGCCGAGAACCGCAACCAACGCTCGGAACGCTTCTGGCGCATGACCAACGAGCTGCCGTTTCTGGTCGCTATCGTGATCGTAATCGCCGCCACAACGAAGTTCGGCCTGCATGCCTGAACAAGCGGTCCCGCTTGACGTTGAGGCCCGCATGTGGTTCCGCTGGGGTTGAAGCGGGTGGTTCGCCGCTCCGCCCCTCTCCTTTCATCAGACAACCCCGCGCCCTAGCTGAGCAGCGAAAGTCGTCTGATCCTTCCCTTGGCGCCGCCTCGGTTTTCCGCGAGCCCCCGGCGCTCCCTTGAGGATCCCCCCATGGCTCCCACGCGGAGCCCGACCGGCCGCGCGCGGCCTCATCCAACCCCCATCCCCCCAAAGAGTAACGTCATGACTGACACCCAAGTTGAAACCCTTTCCCCAGGCGAGGAGCCCAACGCGCTCGTCGAGTCGTCGGAGGCGCTGGATGCTGCCGAAGGGCCCGAGGAGCCGTCGGCCGCGGCCCAAGCCATCGCCGCCATGGGGCTGACCCGTATGTCGCTGCAGGAGCTGAAGGAAAAGCCCGCGGCCGACCTGGTCACCTTCGCCGAGGCGCTGGAGATCGAGAACGCGAACTCGATGCTCAAGCAGGACATGATGTTCGCGATCCTGAAGTCGGTCGCCGAGGAAGGCGTCGAGATCTCCGGCTCCGGCACGCTGGAAGTGCTGCAGGACGGCTTCGGCTTCCTGCGCAGCCCGGAGGCCAACTACCTGTCCGGCCCCGACGACATCTACGTTTCGCCCTCGCAGATTCGCCGCTTCGGCCTTCGCACCGGCGACACGGTCGAGGGCGGGGTGCGCTCGCCGCGCGAGGGCGAGCGCTATTTCGCCCTCGTCAAGGTCGACTCGATCAATTTCGAGCCGCCGGACAACGTCCGCCACAAGGTGGCGTTCGACAACCTGACCCCGCTCTATCCGGAAGAGCGGCTGATCATGGAGATCGACGACCCGACCGTGAAGGACCGCTCCGGCCGCGTCATCGATATCGTCGCCCCGCTCGGCAAGGGCCAGCGCTGCCTGATCGTCTCGCCGCCCCGGGTCGGCAAGACGATGATGCTGCAGAACATCGCCAAGTCGATCGCCACCAACCACCCCGAGTGCTACCTGATCGTGCTCCTGGTCGACGAGCGGCCGGAAGAAGTCACCGACATGCAGCGCACGGTGAAGGGCGAGGTGATCTCCTCGACCTTCGACGAGCCGGCGACCCGGCACGTGCAAGTCGCGGAAATGGTGATCGAAAAGGCCAAGCGACTGGTCGAGCACAAGCGCGACGTGGTCATCCTGCTGGATAACATCACCCGTCTCGGGCGCGCCTACAACACAGTCGTCCCTTCGTCCGGCAAGGTGCTGACCGGCGGCGTGGACGCCAACGCGCTGCAGCGGCCGAAGCGCTTCTTCGGCGCCGCGCGCAACGTCGAGGAAGGCGGTTCGCTGACCATCATCTCCACCGCGCTGATCGACACCGGCAGCCGTATGGACGAGGTGATCTTCGAGGAGTTCAAGGGCACCGGCAACTCGGAAATCGTGCTGGACCGCAAGGTGGCCGACAAGCGCATCTATCCGGCGATCGACATCCTGAAGTCGGGCACCCGCAAGGAAGAGCTGATCACGCCGAAGGACCAGTTGGCCAAGACCTACGTGCTGCGCCGCATCCTGGCCCCGATGGGCGCGCAGGACGCGATCGAGTTCCTGCTCGACAAGCTGCGCCAGAGCAAGAACAACGCCGACTTCTTCCAGTCGATGAACACCTGACGGCCAACTCAGAAGGGGCGCCCAGATGCTGACGATCTATCACGTACCGAGGACCCGCTCGCTGCGCGTGATCTGGCTCTGCGAGGAGATGGGCGTCCCCTACGAGGTGAAGACCGAGGTCTTCGGCCAGCCCAGCCCCGAGTTCCTCGAGGCCAACCCGCTCGGCGCCTTCCCCGGCATCCGCGACGGCGACATCCTGATGGGCGAGTCGACCGCGATCATGCAGTACGTCACCGAGAAGTACGGCCCAACCAAGCTGGCGCTGAAGCCGGACCACCCACGCTTCGCCGACTACCTGCAGTTCGTGACCTTCGGCGAGGCCTCGATGGCGGCCTACATGAACCCCGTGATCGCCACGGTGTTCGGAGCGCCGAGGGGCAGAAGGAGAACTTCACGGTCGATGCGGCCAAGGGCATGTTCCTGCGCCGGCTGGGCGCGGTGGAGAAGAAGCTGGAGAAGGGCGATTACCTCGCTGGCGACTTCACGGCCGCTGACATTTCGGTGGGCTATGCGCTCGGCCTTGGTGAAGGTTTCGGCCTGGGCGAGCAGTATTCCGCGCCTATCAAGGCCTATTCCGAGCGCCTGAGGGCCCGGCCGGCGTTCCAGGCCGCCGCGGCGAAGTAGGCGCTAGAACGGCAAGAGCGGGTTCCACTTTTGCTGAACCCGCCTCTCAGACTTGGACTCGGTCCCGCCCCCGCGAAAGCGGGCCAATCCATTTTACCGCAGAGCACGCAGAGAAGGCGCTGAGAGCGCAGAGCCTCCGCGTTCTCCGCTCTCCCTTCGCGCCCTCTGCGGTTGATCTGAAACCTTCGGTTTCACTCAAGCCCAATCGAGTCCGGGGTCTAGCCGGGCAGGAGCACGCTCGAGCCGATCGTCGCGCGGGACTCGAGCGCCTCGTGCGCGCGCCTTGCCTCGCGCAACGGGAAGGTCTGGCCGATCTCGACCTTGACCGCGCCGGACGCCACCACCTCGAAGAAGGCGTTCGCGCTCAGATCGAGATCCTCGCGGGTTGCCGTGTAGTCCGCCATCGTCGGTCGGGTGAAGAACAGCGAGCCTGACCGCATCAGGCGCATCGGGTCGACGGCCGGGGCCGGGCCCGACGCGTTGCCGAAGCTGACGAACACCCCGCGCCGCGCGAGGCTGGCCAGCGTCCCCTCGAACGTGTCCTTGCCGACCGAATCGTAGGCGACCGGTACGCCCTGGCCGCCCGTGATCTCGCGCACGCGCGCGGCGACGTCCTCGTGGCGGTAGAGGATGACGTGGTCGCAGCCGTAGCCGCGGACGAGGTCTGCCTTCGCCGCGGAGCCGACCGTGCCGATGACGGTCGCGCCGATCGCCTTCGCCCATTGAACCAGGATCGAGCCAACCCCGCCGGCAGCCGCATGGACGAGGATGGTTTCGCCGGCGCGCAAGCGGATAGCAGCGGCGAAGCAGGAACTCGGCCGTCATCCCCTTGAGCATCCCCGCGGCGGCGACTTCGAAGGAGACGCCGTCCGGCAGGCGGATCGCCCGGGCGGCGGAGGCCAGGGTGAGCTCGGCATAGGCGCCCGCCTGGCCGGCGTAGCACGCGATCGCCGGGCGCCCAGCCGGCGACCCCCTCGCCGATCGCGTCGACCACGCCGGCCCCCTCCTGTCCGAGGACGGCCGGCATGCGCATCGGGTAAAGCCCGGAGCGGAAGTAGGTATCGATGAAGTTGATCCCGATCGCGTGCTGGCGAACTCTGAGCTGCCCCGGCCCCGGCTCCGGAACGGGCAGGTCGACGACCTCGAGCACTTCGGGTCCGCCGGTGCGGGCGGCGCGGACGGCGAGCATCGTGACCTCCTTCAGCCCAGGTTGCGCCTGAAGGCGTCGAGCGTGCGCTGGTCGGCCAGCGCGGCGTCGTTGGCGTCGTAGTGCTCGCCGCCAGGCCGGGCGAACGCGTGGTCGCGGCCCGGATAGCTGTAGAGCTCGACCTGCGGGTGGTTTTTGAGCGCGGTCATGATCAGCGCCTGGGCGGGCTTGGGCACGAACTGGTCCTCCTCGGCGATGTGCAGCACCAGCGGGTCGCACAAGCTTGTCCGCCTCGCCGAGGTAACGCTCGATGCCGACCCCGTAGTAGCCGACGCTAGCATCGGCGTCGGTGCGGACGGCGGTGAGATAGGCGAGCAGGCCGCCAAGGCAGAAGCCGACCGCGCCGACCTTGCCGTTGCAGCGCGCGTCGCCGCGGGCGGCCTCGATGGTCGCGGCGATATCCTTCACGCCGGCCTCGACGTCGAAGGCGTTGAACAGTTCGAACGCCCGCTTCCACTCGGCCTCGCTCTGGTCGGTGATGTCGATGCCGGGCTCGATGCGCCAGAAGAGGTCGGGACAGACCGCCAGGTAGCCCTGGCGGCGAAGTGGTCGGAGATGCCGCGCATGACCGCGTTGACGCCGAAGATCTCCTGGATCACCACGATGGCCGGGGCCGGGGTTCGCGTGGGCGCCGCCGACGTAGGCGTCGAACGCGCCGTCCGGCGTCGTGATCGTCCGAGTTTCGGGCATGGCGGCTCCTCCCGCGCGGCGCTCGAAAAGGGTTGGCGCCAGCTGCGATCCGGGGCTCATAACACAACGGGCGGCGGTGGAGGATGCGATGAAGGTGAGGATCGAGATCGATTGCACGCCGGAGGAGGCGCGCGCGGCGTTGGGGCTGCCCGACGTGTCGGGCCTGAACGAGCAGCTGGTCGAGCGAGATGCAGAAGCGGATGACGCCGAACTTGGCCGGCTGCGCCCGAGGAGCTGATGAAGAACTGGCTCGCGTTCGGCGGCAGGCCGCTCAGGAGCAGTTCGCCAAGCTGATGGCCGCGGCGACAGGCGGCAAGCGCTGAAGCACGGCGGCGGCCACGATCTTCGCGCTGGCCACCGCGCCCGGGCGGGCGGCGGTTGCGGTCGTGCGCGTCTCCGGGCCGTCGGCGCGCGCCGTGCTGACCGCGATGGCGCGCGGCGCGCCGAAGGCGAGGCAGGCCAGGCTCTGCGCACGCTACGCGGACCGGGGGGCGCGGTGCTCGACCAGGCGCTGGTGCTCTGGTTCCCCGGTCCCGACAGCTACACCGGCGAGGACGTGGCCGAACTGCAGCTGCACGGCGGCCCAGCGGTGATCGATGCGGTGACCGAAGCGCTCGTGACGCTGGGCGTGCGGCTGGCCGAGCCGGGCGAGTTCACCCGACGCGCGTTCGAGAACGGCAAGCTCGACCTCGACCAGGCCGAGGCCATCGCCGACCTGGTCGACGCCGAAACCGAAGCCCAGCGGCGGCAGGCGCTGGCTCAGCTGGACGGGGCGCTCGGCCGGCGGCACCTGGCCTGGCGCGACGATCTGGTCGAGGCGCTGGCGCTGCTGGAGGCGGCCGTGGACTTCCCCGACGAGGATCTGCCCGGCGAGATGGCGCTCGCTGCGGCCCCGCTGGTCGGCCGCGGTGGCCGCCGAGATCGAGCAGCGGCGCTGGCCGAGGGCGGGCGCGGCGAGCGGGTGCGCGAGGGCTACCGCATCGCCCTCATCGGCGCGCCGAACGCCGGGAAGAGTCGAGCCTCCTCAACGCGCTCGCCGGGCGCGATGCGGCGATCGTCACACCGACGCCCGGCACGACGCGGGACGTGATCGAAGTCGTGCTCGATATCGCCGGCTATCGCGTGATCATCGCCGACACGGCGGGTCTGCGCGCGGCGCGCGGCGCGATCGAAGCCGAAGGCGTACGACGCGCGCAGGCGCTGGCGCAGAACGCGGACCTGCGGCTGCTGGTCGTCGACGCGGCGGCGCGGGATGGGCGCTGGCGCGAGGCGGCGGCGCTCGCGCGACCGGGGGACCTGTGCGTTCTGAACAAGCGCGACATCGCCCGCCCGCCGGCAGGGCGCGAGGTGGTCGAGTGGGCCCGCGCGCACGGCTTGGCGCCATACGGCGTGTCGGCGACCTATGGGGCCGGACTGAGCGAACTGCGCGACGCCCTCGCCCAGCGGGTGGTGGACGCCTTGGCGGGCGGTGAGTTCCCGGCCGCCACGCGCGAGCGGCACCGGCGCGACCTGATCGCGGCGCGGGGGCACCTGACGCGGGCCGCGCGCGCCCTCGCGGCGCCGGCGGAGGTCGAGCTGGCCGCCGAGGACGTGCGGCTTGCCGCCCGCTGCCTTGAGCGCATCGCCGGCCGGGTGGACCCGGAGGACGTACTCGACCGCGTCTTCGCGCGCTTCTGCATCGGCAAATAGTTGTTTCACGTGAAACAGGGACAGCGGATGCGAGTGTGTTTCACGTGAAACGCGGCGGTCGGTCGCCTCGACGCTCCGCCTCCGTCCGGCTATAAGCCGCCGGCGTCCTTTGGCGGCGCGAGTGTCCCATGTCTGACCCAATCTCATCGTTCGACGTACTCGTGATCGGCGGCGGCCATGCCGGCTGCGAAGCGGCGGCGGCCGCGGCGCGTTTCGGCGCGCGCACCCTTCTCATCACCCACAAGATCGAGACGATCGGCGAGATGTCGTGCAATCCGGCCATCGGCGGTCTCGGCAAGGGCCACCTCGTGCGCGAGATCGACGCCCTCGACGGCCTCATGGGGCGGCTGGCCGACGAAGCGGGCATCCAGTTCCGTCTGCTCAATCGCTCGAAGGGGCCGGCCGTACGCGGCCCGCGCGCGCAGATCGACCGCGCCCGCTACCGCGCGGCGATGCGGCGGGCGATGCTGGAGGAACAGCCGGGGCTGACCGTCGTCGCAGCGGCGGTCGAGGACGTGCTCGTGGAGGACGGCCGCGTCGCCGGCGTCGTCGACGCAGACGGCCGCGCCTGGCGCGCCGGCGCCGTGGTGCTGACCACCGGCACCTTCCTGCGCGGAGTGATCCATCGCGGCGAGACGCGCACGCCGGCCGGCCGCGCGGGCGAGGCGCCGGCGAGCGGGCTCGCCGAGCGGCTCTACGCGCTGAAGCTGGAGATGGGGCGGCTGAAGACCGGTACGCCGGCCCGGCTCGACGGCCGGACCATCGCCTGGGACCGACTGCAGATGCAGCCCGGCGACGCCGAGCCTGTCCCCTTTTCCTTTCTCAGCGGGCCAATCACGCGGCCGCAGGTGTCGTGCGGCGTCACCTGGACGACGGCGGAGACGCACCGGATCATCGTCGAGCGTCTGGCCGAGTCGGCGGTCTATGGCGGCCGGGCCAAGGGCCGCGGGCCCCGCTACTGCCCGTCGATCGAGGACAAGGTGGTGCGCTTCGCCGACCGCAGCGCCCATCAGATCTTCCTCGAGCCCGAGGGCCTCGACGACGATACGGTCTATCCGAACGGGGTCTCGACCTCGGTCGCCGAGGAGACGCAAGACCGCTTCATGCGCACCATCCCGGGCCTCGAGGGGGTGGCGATCATTCGCTACGGCTACGCGATCGAATACGACTACGTCGATCCGCGCGAGCTTACGCCGGCGCTCGAGGTCAAGCGCCTGCCCGGCCTCTACCTCGCCGGCCAGATCAACGGCACGACCGGCTATGAAGAGGCGGCCGCCCAGGGGCTGCTGGCCGGCCTGAACGCCGCCCGCGCCGTCTCGGGCGCCGGTGCGGCCGTCTTCGCCCGCGACGAGGCCTATCTCGGGGTGATGGTCGACGACCTCGTCACCCGCGGCGTCACCGAGCCTTATCGGATGTTCACCAGCCGCGCGGAGTTCCGCCTCATGCTCCGCGCCGACAACGCCGACCAACGCCTGACCGGGCGCGGGATGGCGCTCGGTTGCGTGGGACCCGAGCGGGCGCGGGCCTTCACGGCCAAGGCGGCCGAGCTCCATCGCGTCCGCGGGCGGGCGCATGCGCTCACGCTCACGCCGAGCGAGGCGCAGCGACGCGGGTTGCCCGTGAAGGCGGACGGACAGCGCCGTGACCTGGTCCAGCTGTTGGCCTATCCGAGCATCGGGCTGCGCGACCTGGCCGAGGTCTGGCCCGAAATCGCCGACTGGCCGGCCTTCGCCGCCGAACAGGTCGAGATCGACGCGGCCTATGCCGGCTACCTCGACCGCCAAGCCGCCGACGTCGTGGCCTTCCGCCGCGACGAGAGCCTCACGATTCCCCCGGCGCTCGACTATGCGGCGATCGGCGGCCTCTCGAGTGAGGCGCGCGAGAAGCTTGCCGCCGTTCGCCCGCGCACGCTCGGCCAGGCCTCGCGCATCGAGGGGGTCACGCCAGGCGCCATCGCAGCCTTGCTCGCCCATGTCCGACGCGCCCGCGCCGCTTGAGCGCCCAGCCGCGGCGCCGTTCGATGCGGCTGCCTTCCAGGCGGCGACCGGGGCCGGGCCGGCGGCGATGGCCGACCTTGAGACCTTTCGCGCGCGGCTGGCCGAGTGGAACGAGCGCATGAATCTGGTGGGCCCCTCCGCGCTCGAGGATTTCTGGCTGCGCCATGCCTTCGACAGCGCCCAGCTGCTCGACCTGGCGCCGGCGGCGCGGCGCTGGGTCGACATCGGATCGGGCGCCGGCTTTCCGGGGATTGTGCTGGCCATCCTGCTGAAGGACCGGCCTGGCGCCTTCGTGCATCTGGTCGAGAGCATGATCAAGCGCTGCCGCTTCCTCGACGCGATGGCCGCCGAGCTGCAATTGCCCGCCACCGTTCACAACGCCCGCGCGGAGGATCTTGGGCTGACCGCCGACGTCGTCGTCGCGCGCGCCTGCGCTCCGCTGGTCAGACTTTTCGGTTATGCTCGGCCCTACCTGCAGCGCGGCGCGGTCGGGCTGTTCATGAAGGGACAAGATGTTGCGTCCGAGCTGGAGGCCGCTACAATATCTTGGCGTTTCAAGGCTGACCTGATCGAAAGCCGCAGCCATACCGAGGGGCGGATCGTGCGCGTGGAGAGGCTGCAGCATGTCTAACTCGCCGCTGCGCGTGCTCTCGGTCTCCAATCAGAAAGGCGGCGTCGGCAAGACGACCACCGCGATCAATCTCGCCACCGCGCTGGCCGCCGTGGGCGAGCGGGTGCTGTTGGTCGACCTCGATCCGCAGGGCAACGCCTCGACCGGCCTCGGCATGAGCCGCGGCGGCGCCGGCGGGACCATATACGACGTGATCGTTGGCGGCGCCTCGCTGACCGCGGTGGCGCGGCCGACGGCGGTGCCGGGCCTCGACCTGGTCGGGTCGGATCCCGACCTTTCCGGAGCCGAGATCGAGCTCGCGAGCGCGCCGCGCCGCTCGTTCCGCCTGCGCGACGCCCTACAACCGTTAAGGGAGTTCCGCGGCGACAGCGGCTACAGCTACGTGCTCATCGATTGCCCGCCTTCGCTCAACCTCCTGACCGTCAACGCCATGACCGCGGCCGACGCGGTGCTCGTGCCGCTGCAGTGCGAGTTCTTCGCGCTCGAGGGCCTGACGCAGCTCATGCGGACGGTCGAGTTGGTCCGCGGCGGCCTGAATCCGAAGCTCGAGATCCAGGGTCTGGTGCTGACCATGTACGATCGGCGGAACAGCCTCTCCGGTCAGGTCGCGGCCGACGTGCGCGCCCATTTCGGCGAAAAGGTCTATCAGACCATGATCCCGCGCAATGTTCGGGTGTCCGAGGCGCCGTCGTTCGGCAAGCCGGTGCTGGTCTACGACCTCGGCTGCGCCGGCAGCCGCGCCTATCTCGACCTCGCCCGCGAGCTGGTCGGGCGCGAGCGCGCGCGCCGGGTTGCGCTGGCCGGATGAGCGAGCCCCGGCGAGGTCTGGGGCGGGGCCTCTCGGCGCTGCTCGACGAGGCGGCGGCCGCCGGCGAGGGGCCGGGGCAGGCGACGCGCGAGGTCGCCGATCGAGCAGATCCACCGCAACGCCGCACAACCGAGGGTCGATTTCGGCGAAGACGGAATGCGCCGACTAGCGGACTCGATCCGCGAGAAGGGCGTCTTGCAGCCGATCCTGGTGCGCCCGTCCCCGGAGCGCCCCGGCGACTACCAGATCGTCGCCGGCGAGCGCCGCTGGCGGGCTGCCCAGGCGGCGGGATTGACCAGCGTCCCGATCGTCCTGCGCGAGCTCGACGATCTGGAGACGCTCGAGATCGCCATCGTCGAGAACGTGCAGCGGACCGACCTGAACCCGGTGGAAGAGGCGAGCGGCTACCAGGCCCTGGTCGACCGCTTCGGCCGCACCCAGGAGGACGTCGCCGCAACGGTCGGCCGCAGTCGCAGCCACGTCGCCAATGCGCTTCGGCTGCTCGACATGCCGCCGCCGATCGTCGAGATGCTGCGCCAGGGGCGGCTGTCGGCCGGTCATGCGCGCGCCATCGCCACGGCCCCCAACCCGGTCGCGCTGGCGCACCAGGTCGTCGAGCGGGGGCTGAGCGTGCGCGCCGCCGAGGCGCTTGGCCGTCGCGCGCAGGCCGAGGGCGGGCGAAACGCCAGGCCGTCGCCAGCCAAGGACGCCGACACCCGTGCGCTGGAGGCCGAGCTTGCCCAGGCGCTGGGGCTCAGCGTCGATATCGCCCACAAGGGCGGTCGCGGCTCGCTCACCGTCCGCTACGCCAGCCTGGAGCAGCTCGAAGACGTCTGCCGCCGCCTTCGCCGCTAGCGGTCGCCATCGCGACGCAGGCGAAGCCCGAGTCAGCGTTTCACCACGAAAGACACAAAGGGCGCTAAGACCGTGAGCAGGGAGGCGCCGACACCCGTCAGGCGCCTTCGCGCCCTTCCGGTCCTTCGTGTCCTTTGTGGTCGAATCGGGCCGTGCAGCTGCGCGGCGACGCGGGTCTACAGTCTGACGTCAAGGACGCCGGTCAGGCCGAGCAGGGCGGCGGCGGCAAGGCACCACAGCGGATTGAGCTTGGTGAAGTAGGCGACGCCGGCGCTGGCCGCGGTCACGCAGGCGAACCGCCAGCCGGAATTGGCCGCGCGGACGAGCACGAGCGCGCTGGCGAAAACGAAGCCGACCGCGACCGGGGCGATGCCGGCCCCCACCGCGGCGCGCCAGCGGGTGTGACGATAGCGGTCCCAAGCCCTGGCCACCCAGAACACCAGCAGACAAGAGGGTCCGCACATCGCGGCCGTCGCGACGATGGCCCCCGCGAGCCCGGCCGCCTTCAGGCCGATCAGGGTCGAGATCAGGACGTTCGGCCCCGGCGCGGCCTGCGAAATCGCGAACAGGGCGGCGAACTCCCGGTCGGTCATCCAGTGATGCACCGCGACGGATTGCCGGTGGATCTCGGGCACCACGGTGTTGGCGCCCCCGAAGGCGACGAGCGAAAGGGTGGCGAACTGCAGCGCCAGCGCCCCCAACGTCGACCAGAGCGCCTTCATGCCGGCCGGCGCCACATCAGGGCGACGCTCGCCGGAGCGAGCACGGCGATGACGGCGATCAACGGCAGCCGCGCGACGCCGACCCCGGCGAACGACAACAGGATGATCGGCGCGGTCAGCAGCCACCGGCTGCGGATCAACGGCTCGGCCATGCGCGCGGCCGTGGCGACGACCAGTCCGGCGGCGGCGGCGGCGACGCCGCCGATCGCGCGCTGCACCAGAGGATAGGTCCCGAACCGGCCATAGAGCGCCCCCAGCGCCAGCAGGATGACGAACGGCGCGCCGATCAGGCCGAAGAGGGCGGCGAGGGCCCCGCGCCAGCCGCAGGCCCGCGCGCCGACGACGATCGACAGGTTGACCACGTTTGGGCCGGGCAGGCTTTGGCAAAGCGCCAGCGTCTCGGTGAAGTCGCCTTGCGTCAGCCAGCCGTGCCGGTCGACCAGCGCGCGCCGGGCGAACGGCAGCACCCCGCCGAAGCCGGAAAGGCCCATGGCGAGGAAGGCGACGAACAGGGCCCCGGGCGTGGCCCTGGCCAGCGCGTCGGTCACGGGCGCGTCGCCTGCGTCGTTCATCCCCGCGTTGGTGGCATGATTCGCGGCGTCAGCCGGCGGCCAGGGCCTTCACGACGGCCGCCCGATGGCGGTCGCTGAGCGGCGCGAACTCCTGGTTGGCGAGCTCGACCGTGAGACCGCCAGCCTCCGAACGATGGATCGCGCGCACGCGCCGGGTGTTGACCAGCGCCCGGCGGTGGGTGCGCAGGAAGGCCGCGCCGCGCAGCTTGGCGTCCACTGCCTTCAGCGGCTGGCGGATGAGGTAGCTCTCGCCGTCCGCGTGCAGGGCGACGTAGTTGCCCTGAGCCTCGATCCAGTCGATGTCCGGCGCGCGCAGCACGATCCGGCCGCAGCGGCTCTCGGCGATGAACGCCGGTTCTTCGGCCGCCGCCAGATTACTTTCGGCCGGGCGCGGCATGAGGGCTGCCCGCCAAAGCCAGAAGCCGCCTAGGGCGGCAACGAAGGTGAGGGCGTCCTTGCGGCCCTCGTAGACGATGCCGATCCCCCACGGCCCGAAGTCGTAACGGCCGCCGGCCAGCCAATAGATCAGGTCGCGCAGGCCGATCATGGTCGCGAGGTGGACGCCGAAGAACACCGCCGCGAGCGCCACGACCATGCCGACGCGCAACCCGACCGGGCGCTGCGAGAAGATGACGTTGTCGGCGGCGATGAGCGGCGGCAGCGCCATGATGAGCCCGAGCCAGCTGGTCAGCTCCCAGACCAGCGGCTCGAACGGAGCGACCTGCACGTGGTGGCGGGCCATGTCCACGCCGGTCGAAGCCGCGTTCACCAGCGCCACGACCAACGCGGCGCTGACGAGGACGGCGATCTGCAGCGCGCGCGCCCGCGACGGCAGGCCGCTCGCCGCCCGATCCCGCACGCTATGTGGCGCTACGCTCGCCAACGCCCCGCCTTTCGTCACGCCTCACGCCGCTTTCGACACAAACGCTGCCGCCGCGGGCCTGACAAGGCCTAGGATCGCGGCCGACGATCTTGAGCGGCAAGCGAGAAAGCAGGCTCGGTGATGATGAGACGCACCTTTCTGGCGAGCGCGGCGGCTCTGACGCTGCCGAGCCGCGCGCCCGCCATGGCCGCGCCTTCGCGCCGCGTCCGGCCCAGCGACGCCGCCTGGCCGTCGATCGAGGCGTGGGCGGCGCTGAACGCGCGGGTCGGCGGCAAGCTCGTGCGGCCGAAGCCCCTTTTTGCACCTTGCGCCGACCCGACCGAGGCCGACGCCTGCCGGGCGATCCTGAAGGAGAGCGCCAACCCCTTGTTTATCGGCGATCAGCTCTCCGGCACGCAGGTGTCCGGCTGGTTCAAGGCCTGGACGCCGCAGACCAGCGCCTACGCTATCGTCGCGCACGGCGCCGACGACGTGGCCCAGGGCGTCAACTTCGCCCGCGAGCACAACCTGCGGCTCGTCGTGAAGGGGCCAGGCCACAGCTATCTGGGCTGCTCCAACGCCCCGGATTCGCTGCTGATCTGGACGCGGGCGATGAGCGACGTCGTCGTGCACGACGCCTTCACTCCGCTCGGTTGCGAAGGCCACTGCGAGGCGGTTCCGGCGGTCAGCGCCGGCGGCGGCGCGATCTGGATCGACGTCTATCACAACGTGGCCGTCCAGAACGGGCGCTACGCCCAGGGCGGCGGCTGCACGGACGTGGGCGTCGCCGGGCTTGTGCAGGGCGGCGGGTTCGGCTCGCTGTCGAAAGGCTTCGGGACGGCCGGCTCCAGCCTCATCGAAGCCGAGGTCGTCACCGCTGACGGCCAGATCCGCACCGTCAACGCCGCGCGCGATCCCGACCTGTACTGGGCGCTGAAGGGTGGCGGCGGCGGAAACTTCGCCGTCGTAACGCGCGTGACGCTGAGGACCCACGACCTGGCGGCCAACTTCGGCGCCGTGGACGCCGCTTTCAAGGCAAAGTCGGACGACGCGTTCCGCGCCCTGCTCGACCGGTTCTTCGCCGTCTACGCCGACAACCTGCTCAACCCGCACTGGGGCGAGCAGGCGCACATCCAGCCCGACAACGTGCTCAAAGTCAGCATGCTCTCGCAAGGCTTGGACGAGGGCCAGATGCGCGCGGCTTGGAAGCCGCTGCTCGACTGGGTCGCCGATCCGAATAACGGCGTTGCGACGACCGAGCCGTTCTCCGCCTTTGCGATTCCCGCGCGCCTGTTCTGGGACTTCGAGAAGCACAGGGCGCTGGGCATCAAGGATGTCACGTTCGACGACCGGCCAGGCGTTCCGCCCTGGCACGCCTGGTGGAACGGCGACCAAAGCCAGGTCGGCGCCTTCCTGCACGGCTACGATTCCACCTGGCTGCCCAGGCGCCTGCTCGCCCCGGACCGGCGGCCGGCCCTGGTCGACGCCGTTTTCGCCGCCAGCCGCGCCCACGGCCTCGAGTTCCACTTCAACAAGGGCTTGGCGGGCGCGCCGGCCGAGGCGATCGCCGCCTCGCGCGACACGCCGATGAACCCGGCGGTGCTGGACGCCTTCGTGCTCGTCATCGTCGCCGATGGCAGCCTGCCGGCCTACCCCGGCAGTCCCTACCCACCGGTCAACGCGGCCGCGGCCCAGAAGAACGCCGATGCGATCGACAGGGCGATGCTGCCGCTCCGCCGGCTGGCGCCGAACGCCGGCTCCTACGTCGCTGAGAGCAACTTCTTCAACCCGCATTGGCGCGAGGAGTACTGGGGCGAGCACTACGCGCGACTGAAGCGCATCAAGGCCCGCTACGATCCCACCGGCCTCTTCATCACCCACCACGGCGTCGGCTCGGAGGACTGGAGCGAAGACGGGTTCACACGGATCGCTTGAGGGGCTTCAAGCACCGCTAAGCGCAAGTCCTGCCATGTCCGCTTTGACTCCTAGCGGACGTTAGACGCGTCCGCTTTTCGGCTGCGACCTGAGGGCAGCGATGGGGAAAGGGAACGTTGCTCGCCGCCGCCGGTTGGATCAGATTTGCTAGCAACGCGCCCGTGACGACTGTGCGGGAGCCGCGTGCTTCGAACGTCCGGGAGACGTAGGGCCAATGTCGGTTTCCGACGGGATCGTTCGTCATCCTAGTAGCTTGGCGGCGAAGAGAAACGAGGGTCCTGGGCATGAATGTGCAAGAGCAAATCGACCGATATATCGCCGGTCAACCTCAGCCAAAACGCGGGGAACTGGAGGATTTGCATCGGCGCATCGTCGGTATGTCGCCCCACTGTAAGCTTTGGTTCCTGGACGGAAAGAACGAAGAAGGGAAAGTGGTATCAAACCCGAATATTGGATATGGCTCGACGACGCGCAGGTACGCCAACGGAGATCGAAGGGAATTCTACCAAGTTGGCGTAAGTGCAAATACCTCAGGGATATCGATCTATATAATCGGCCTGGATGACAAGACATACTTGTCGGACACCTACGGGAACAGGCTGGGAAAGGCGAAAATCACTGGTTATTGCATCAAGTTCAAGTCCACCAAAGACGTAGCCATCGACACTCTCGAAGAGATCATCGCCAACTCCATAGACGGGCGGTCGTCTGGGGGGTGAAGCGCTAGGTCCGCCGCGAGGGGAGAAGGGGACGCCAACTCCAGAGGCGGCGACGACAAGTCTCTGACGCGCATGGGCCCGGCGGATGAGTCCGGCTAAGCGATTTCCTGAGCGCGTTCCGGCAGTGGTCTAATGCGTCTCAGTTCGCGCGCGTTCGATTGAGAAGAGTTCCCCGTTCGGCGAGTCACTGTGCTCGTCCAACACAGCTGCCCCGCACCCCCCACACCCCCTTCCGAAAGGGAACCTTCTCGATCGAACGCCGCGGCTGTTGTCGCGAGCGACGCCGTCGCACGCCTTGGTCGCCAGATCGGCTCAACCTGCCGAGGGCGGGCTCGTTTGCACGTCCGGGTTGGCGACGCGGATCGGCGCGCCGGCCGCAAAGGCGGCGATGGCCTCCGGCATGTCGCCCCAGAAGGCCGCCAGGGTTTCAGCCGTGTTGTAGCCGAGGTGCGGCGTCAGCGTGACCGTCTCCATCGTGCGGAACGGGTGATCGGCCGGGAGCGGCTCAGCGTCGAACACGTCGAGGCCGGCGCCGGCGATGCGGCCTTCGCGCAGCGCGGCGATCAGCGCCGCCTCATCGACGATCGGGCCGCGCGAGGTGTTGATCAGGTAGGCGTCCGGCTTCAGCAGCCCAAGCTCGCGGGCGGTGATGAGGCCACGCGTGCGCTCGCTGAGCTGCACGTGGATTGAGAGGACGTCAGAGCGGGCGAACAGCGCGTCCTTCTCCACCCGCTCGACGCCACCGGCCGCGGCCGTCTCGGCGGTCAGGTTCTGGCTCCAGGCGATAACGTCCATGCCGAACACCTTGCCGTATTCGGCCATGCGCTTGCCGATGCGGCCGAGGCCAAGCAGGCCCAGTGTCCGGCCAGCGAGGATCACGCCGATGCTCGACTGCCAGCCGCCTTCGCGCAGGCGCCGGTCTTCCTGCGCGATATGGCGGACCGTCGCGATCAAAAGGCCCCAGGCAAGCTCGGGGGTGGCGTTGGCGACACCGGCGAAGGCCGACCGGCGGAAATCCGAACGACAGACCACGACGCCGTGGTCGCTCGCCGCCTGCATGTCCAGATTGGCCAGGCCCATGCCGACGATGGTGACCAGCTTCAGGTTGGGTAGTCGCTCGATCAGGCTGCGCGGCAGCGCCATGCGCTCGCGCAGCGTGCAGAGGACGTCGAACGGGGCAAGCACGCTCGCCGCTTCCGTCTCCGAGAGATGCCGGTCGAAGACCGTGATCTCCGACCCGGCCGGCAGGGCCGACCAGTCTGCCAGCGTCAGGGCCTGATGCGCGTAGTCGTCGAGAATGGCGATCTTGAGCATGGTCGCCTCCTAGAGTCCGAGCCGCCGCGCGCGGGCGGCGATGGTCATGGCCAGGCGCTCGGCCACCAGCCTGTCCGGCGAGCCGGTTTGCTTGCACAGCCGGTCGGCGTCCAGCAGCTGCGGCGCGAGCTGGTCGAGGTCGGCATACGTCCAGGCGCGCGCCTGGCGCAGCATCTCCTTTTCGTTGCGCCAGAAGACGCCGGAGGCCTTCGCCGCCTCAGCGAGGCCGGTACCGCTGCTGGCGAGCCCGACGATGCGGCGAAGCCGCGCCGCGTGCAGGCTCAGCGCGCGCACGGCGGCCGGCCCGCCCTCGCCCTCGGCCGCGGCCCGGCGCAGGCCCGCTTGCGCATGCGCGAGCTTGCCGCCGAAGGCATCCTGCGCCGCGTCGGCGAGCGAGGCCTCGGGCTCGACCCCAAGAAAGGGCGCGAGCTGCTCGGCGGTCGCGGTGGCGCCGCTGCCGGGACCGAGGAACAGCGCCAGCCGCTCGATCTCCTGCCGGGCGACGCCGCGCTCGTGCGGCAGGCGCGAGACGACCAACTCCAGCGCGTCGGGGGCCAGCGACAGCCTGTCCTTGGCCAGGCTCTCGCGGATCATCCGCGCCACGTCGCCCGGCTCATCCTCGTAGCAGGCGATGGCCGCGCACCCCTCGGCGCGCTCGGCGGCGCGCCGTAAGCCCGAGTCACGGCCGAGCGCGCCTGCCTCGACCAGGAAGAAGGCGTCGGGGTTGAAGCCGCCTTCGGCGTGAATCTTCAGCGCCTCGGCCGCCGCCCGCTCGGCCGCCGCGCGCTCGCCCGAGAGGCGCAGGCGCACAAGCCGGCGGCCGCCGAGCAAGGACTGGGCGGTCAACTCGCCGTCGAGCACCGAGGCGTCGCGGTCGATATCGGCGTCGGTCAGCTTCGCGGTGTTGAACGGATCGTCCGGATCGGCGGTTGCGACCGCGGCCAGCCGGTCGGCGCGTTCGCGCACCTGTCCCCGGTCGCGGCCATGGATCAGGGCGGCGCGGACGCCGGCGGGCGGGGCGTCGAGGAACCGGTCGATCTCCGCGCGGCGGCTGATGATCATCGGCCCTGGCCTGACATTCCTCGACGCCTACTTCTGCGCCATGGCCTGGAAATAGACGCCGAGGTCCGTCCGGATGCGCTCGGCCGCCTCGTTGGCGGCGCGCTGCTGAGCGTCCTCCTGCGCCGCGATGCCGGCATAGGGAATGTCGGTGGCGGCATAGGTCACTTCGACCGGCAGGGAGTTGGTCTTCATAACCCGCCCGGTGGCGATCTCGATCAGACGATATTGGACGGTCAGATTGTCCTCGTAGTAGGCGGCGGTCTCGTCGAGGTTCAGGCCGCGCGCGAAGACACGGCTCGCGACCGTCACGTCGAGCCGGTAGATCGCGGGTTTGTCGCGATCGCGCGCCAGGTCGTCGTTCAGCGACTCTCCCAGCAGGTAGGCGAGCCGGCCATGCGGGACGGTGACCTCGATCGACGAGAGGCCGGGCGCGAGCCCTTGCGTGGCGTAGAGCGGCGTGAAGCCGCAGCCGCCGAGCGCCAGGGTAGCGCAAGCGGCAGCCACGGCCGCCAGGGCCCGCGCGCTGGTCACGTCGCTTCGCTCGCGACGATGTTGACGATCCGGCCGGGCACCACGATCACCTTTCTGACGGTCAGGCCCTCAAGGTGCCGCCGGACGTCTGCGTCGGCCAGCGCCAATTCCTCCGCCGCCTCTGCTTCGGCGCCCGCCGGCAGCCGGATCTCGGCCCGCCGCTTGCCGTTCACCTGCACCGGCAGCAACTGCGTCTCCTCGGCCGTCAGCGCCGGGTCGAACGCTGGCCACGCCGCTTCGGCGACCAGGCCATCGCCGCCGATCCGCGCCCAGCACTCTTCCGCCAGGTGGGGCATGAACGGGCCGATCAGCCGCGCCAGCGCCGACAGCGCCGCGGCGCGCGCGGCGACGAGGGCTGGCGAGGCGCCCGCCGCAGGAGCGTGCTCGAGCGCGCTCACGAAGGCGTAGACGCGCGCGATGCCGCTGTTGAAGCGGAAGTCCTCGATCGCCTCGGTCAGCGCCTTGATCAGCCGGTGGGTGGCGCGCACGAGCTCGACCGCGCGCGGATCCTCGCCGTCGGGGTCGCTGCGCGGCCCGCCCAGTGGCTGCGAGTCGAACTGCTCCCAGATGCGGTTCACCAGCCGCCAGGCGCCCTTGATCCCTCCAGTCGTCCACTGCACGTCGCGCTCGGGCGGCGAGTCCGACATCACGAACAAGCGCGCCGCGTCGACGCCGTAGGCCTCGGCGATCTCCTCGGGCGAGATGACGTTCTTCTTCGACTTCGACATCTTCTCGGCGTCGCCGATCACCACCGGCTCGCCGCCGTCCAGAAGCCGCGCGCGGCGGGCCTCGCCTTCCTGCGCCACCTCGACGTCGTCGGGGAACAGCCACTCGCCGCTCTGCCGGCGGTAGGTCTCGTGCGTGACCATGCCTTGCGTGAAAAGTCCGGCGAACGGCTCGCGCACGTCCACCACCGCGTCGTCGGCCAGGGCGCGGGTGACGAAGCGGGCATAGAGCAGGTGCAGGACGGCGTGCTCGACGCCGCCGATGTACTGGTCGACCGGCATCCAATAGTCGGCCGCGGCGCGCTCGACCGGCTGTTCAGCCTGCGGGTTGGTAAAGCGGAGGAAGTACCAGGAGGAGTCGACGAAAGTGTCCAGCGTGTCGGTCTCGCGCTCGGCGGGGCCGCCGCAGCGCGGGCACGTTGTGTGCTTCCAGGTCGGGTGGCGTGCCAGCGGGTTGCCGGGTTGGTCGAAGGTCACGTCGTCGGGCAGCACGACTGGCAGCTTGTCCAGAGGAACGGGCTGGATGTCGCACGCGGCGCAATGCACGATCGGGATCGGACAGCCCCAGTAGCGCTGGCGCGAGACGCCCCAGTCGCGCAGTCGGTAGACCGTGACGCCCTGCGCCAATGCCGTCGCGCTCGGCCCGCGCGATCGCGGCGGCCTTGGCCGCCTCGACCGGGAGCCCGTCCAGGAAGTCCGAGTTGAACGCGACACCGGCCTCGACATAGGCCTCGTCAGCGACCTCGAAGGTGGCGGGATCGGCGCCGGGCGGCAGGACGACGGGCTTGACCGGCAGCCCGTACTTGCGCGCGAAGTCCAGGTCGCGCTGGTCGTGCGCCGGGCAGCCGAAGATGGCGCCGGTACCGTAGTCCATCAGGATGAAGTTCGCGATCCAGACCGGCAGGCGCCAGTTCGGATCGAAGGGGTGCTGCACCTCCAGCCCGGTGAAGAAGCCCTTCTTTTCAGCCGCCTCGATCGCCGCCTCCGAAGTGCCGCCCTTGCGGCATTCGGCGACGAAGGCCGCCGCCGCCTGGTCGCGCGCGGCCAGCGCCTCGGCCAGCGGATGGTCGGGGGCGACGGCGACGAAGCTCGCGCCATAGAGGGTGTCGGGCCGGGTCGTGTATACCGCGACGCCGCTCGGCCGGGGCGTCAGGCGTCGGCGAAGGCGAAGGTCAGGCGCAGGCCGCTCGAGCGGCCGATCCAGTTCTCCTGCATCAGGCGGACCTTCTCCGGCCAGCGCTCCAGGCGTCTTCAGCCCCTCGATCAGGGCGTCGGCATAGTCGGTGATGCGCAGGAACCACTGGGTCAGGCGGCGCCGCTCGACCGGCGCGCCCGAGCGCCAGCCCAGCCCGTTCTCCACCTGCTCGTTGGCCAAAACGGTCTGGTCGACCGGGTCCCAGTTGACCAGGCCCTCCTTGCGGTAGGCCAGGCCGCGCCGGTAGAGCTCGAGGAAGAGCGCCTGTTGGCGGCCGTAGTACGAGGGATCGCAGGTCGCGAACTCGCGTGACCAGTCGATCGAGACGCCCAAGAGCTTCAGCTGGGCGCGCATGATGGCGATGTTGGCCTCGGTCCAGGCCCGGGGATGGTCGCCGCGCTCCATCGCCGCGTTCTCCGCCGCCAGCCCGAAAGCGTCCCAGCCCATGGGATGCAGCACGTTGAACCCACGCGCCCGCTTGAAGCGCGCGATGACGTCGCCCATCGCATAGTTGCGCACGTGACCGACGTGCAGCTTGCCCGACGGGTAGGGGAACATCTCGAGCGCGTAGTATTTCGGCTTGCCGCCGGCGCTCGCGGCGTCAGGCGCGCGAAAGACCTGACGCTGATCCCACACCGCGCGCCACTTCGCCTCGACGTCCTTTGCGTTGTAGCGGGCCAAAACCAGTTCCCATTTCTGCGGAACGCGCCCTAGCCGTTGACGTTGGACAGCCTGAGTTGGCGGGCTCTGGTCAGGATGGCGTTTTCGATGTCGGTCGAGGTCTGGTCGCTGGTCGGCGCGTCAACCCAGGCGCCGGTGGCGTCCTTGACCTGCTTGAACACCGTTACGTTCAGCCCGTCGGCCCGCAGACGCGTGTCGAGGATGTAGACGGTGCACTTGAAACGCTCGTCCGGCTTTTCTGGATTGACGTACCAGTCGGTCAGGATCACCCCGCCGTAGGGATCGGCGGAGGCCAGCGGCATGAACGCCAGCGTGTCCAGCGTCGCGCGCCAGAGGTAGCCGTTCACGCCGATCGGCGCCGCCGGCGCCGGCTTTCGCCCGCCGCCGAACAGGTGGAATCCGCTGCGGGCGTTGTAGGCCGAGGGGCCGTTGTTCCGGTGCAGGCAGCCGGTCATGGTCAGGGCGGCCATCGCCAGGACGACCGCGGAGGCCATACGCTTCGACACCATTGCTCCTCGCTCCACTCGCTCCGGCGCACGATCAGTTGGATTTGCCGCGCCGCCGCCGCCCCGGGGCTCTATATCACGCACATGCGCCCTCCAAACAGGAATCGCGTTGCCCTAAGGCCACAGAGGACGGCCCGCGGACACCGGTGGAGGCGCAAGACCGGTCTCGCCGATTGACCCCGCGGCGATTAAGGCTTTATTCCGCTAGAACGAGTAGGCTGCTGGGCAAATGTCCCGGCGCCTGAGCTGGGGCATAGAGGCTGACAACGGTAGCATGAAGCGCGCTCGCCTGATCTTTGCGATGACCGCTGCGGCTGCGCTTCTCGGCGCAGCGGCTGGCGCGCGCGCGGACACGATCAGGCTTCAGCCCGCCAGCGACACCGACAACCTGACCGGCGTGACGCTGGATCAGGGCCAGTGGGGCCCGCAGCCGGTTCGCCACGCCCTGCAGTGGGACAAGAAGGGCTGGACGCTCAAGCTGGAAATGACCGAGCCGGTGGGCCGTGACGTCCAGGGCCGCGATATCCAGGCGGGCGCCTATTATCACATCACCCCGTCGCTGCGGGTGGGCGGCGCCGTTTCGTTCGGCGATGCGCCCGCGACGCCCGACCGCTCGAACCTGCCGCAGACCCAGGCGCCGCGGGTGCGGCTGGAAACCAACTTCAAGTTCTAGAGTTTGGCGAAGCCGCCGATCGCCGCCAGGCCGTGCGCGCCTGAGCCGAGGAGCCTGCGCGCCGTGCGCGCACTGACGCCGCCGAGCGCAATGACGGGCAGACCCGCCGCCCGCGCCGTTGCGGCAAATCGCAGCGGCCCCATGGCGCGTCCGGCCGAAGCGCTTTGCGATGGAAAGACGACCGAGACCAGCACGGCATCCAGCCCGAGCCGCGCGGCGCGCGCGACCGCCCGCTGGCCATGGGCCGCCGCCGTGATCAACCAGCGAGGACGGCGACGCCGCAGCGCCGGGGCCTGCTGCATGAGCCGCTCCGGCAGATGCACGCCATCGGCCCTGAGGCGCGCGGCCAGGTGCGCGTCGGCGCCGACCAGAAAGACGAGGCCCCGCTCCCGGGCAAGGGCGCGCAACGTAGGCCCTTGCTCGATCAGGTCCGCGCGATCGAACGCGCGATAGATCACCGCCGCGCCGCGGGGCAGCAGGCGCATGACGGACGCGGGGTCAGGCGTGCGGGCCGGATCGGTGAGGAAGTAAAGATGCGGCGGCCGTCGCCCGCCGGGCTTTCGCCGTCGCGCGGCGCGGCCTAGCCTCGCGGCCGTTTTCGCCAGCGCGCCGATGCCCTCCGCCAATGCCTGCTCTCCCGTCCTCGCCCGCCCTGACCGACGTCCTTGAGCGTATCGCCGGCGCCGCCCGCGAGGCTGGCCGCGACCCGGCCGAGGTCGAGCTTGTCGCAGTGACCAAGCAGCAGCCCTGGTCGAGCATAGAGCCGGTGCTCGCGGGCGGCCAAAAGCGATTTGGCGAAAATCGCGTGCAGGAGGCGAAAGAGCGATGGTCCGGGCGCCGCGAAGGGCTCGAGCTTCGCCTGATCGGCCCTCTGCAGACGAACAAGGCCAGGGAAGCGCTCGCGCTCTTCGACGTCATCGAGACGCTCGATCGTCCGAGGCTCGCCCGCGTGCTGGCCGACGAGGTTCAGCGCCTCGGGCGCGCGCCCAGGCTCTATGTCGAGATCAATACCGGCGAGGAGCCGCAGAAGGCCGGCGTCTCGCCGGCCGAGGCCGACGCCTTCATCGCCGTCTGCGCGGACGAGTTTGGGCTTGGGATCGAAGGATTGATGTGCGTCCCGCCCTTCGACGAGGAGCCGGCGATGCACTTTGCGCTTTTGGCCAAGATCGCGCGGCGAAACGGACTGGCAAAGCTCTCGATGGGCATGAGCGCCGACTTCGAAACCGCTATCCGCTTCGGTGCGACGTCGGTGCGCGTCGGCCAGGCGCTGTTCGGGCCGCGAGGTTGACGCCGTTCGGGGCACGGGCCGGCTTTACGCCTCAATCCGCAGGCCCCATGTTCGGGCCATGCCGCAACGCCGGACGATTCTGGTCATCGACGACGACCCCGAGCTGCGCGAGGTCGTGGTCGAACAGCTCGGCATCGGCGACGAGTTCACCGCGGTTGAGGCAGCGACCGGGGAAGCAGGCCTGAACGCCGCGCAGGCGGCGCGGCCGGATCTCATCCTGCTGGACGTCAATCTGCCGGACATGGACGGGCGCGAGGTCTGCCGGCGGCTGAAGGCGGTCGGCGTCCGCGCGCCGGTGATCATGCTGACCGCGGCGGCTAGCGACGCCGATACGGTCGAGGGTCTGGACGCCGGCGCCAACGCCTACGTGCCCAAGCCCTTCCGCTTCAGCGTGCTCCTGGCGCACATCCGCGCCCAGCTCAGGAGCCACGAGCAGTCCGAGGACGCGGTCTTCCGCATCGGGCCGTACGAATTCCGGCCGGCCGGCAAGGTTCTGATCGACGAGCGACAGCGCAAGATCCGGCTGACGGAGAAGGAAACCAGCATCCTGAAGTACCTCTACCGCGCGGCCGGCAAGCCGGTTTCGCGCGAGGAGCTGTTGACCGAGGTTTGGGGCTACAATGCGGGCGTCACCACCCACACGCTGGAAACCCACGTCTACCGGTTGCGCCAGAAGATCGAGCCGGAATCGCAGAGCGCCAAGCTGCTGGTGACCGAAGCCGGCGGCTATCGCCTCGCGCCTTAGAAGCGCGGACTTAGCCGGCCTCGCGAGCCTTGCGCCACATCGGCCAAAGCGTTGGCCCGCTCGGCAGGTTGATCTCGCCGGTCACCTCGAAGCCGAAGCTCTGGTAGATCGGAATGTTGGTTTCCTTGCTCGATTCCAGGTAGGCCGGCATCGCGGCCGCGTCAGCCTTGGCCAGACCTCGGCGGATCGCGACACCGCCGAAGCCCTTGCCCTGCTTGGCCGTGTCGGTGCCGATGGCCTGCAGGTACCAGTGTGGCTCGTGCGGGTGTCTCTTCTCGATGACGTCCATGACCCAGGTCACGTGGCGCGCGCCGCCGAGGCCGAATATGCCCAGGAACTCCGCCCCGTTGGTGATGTACTGCCACCAGGGGATTTCCCATTCGTTCGGCGGCCGCCACAGCGCCGCGGCCTCGTAGCCCTCGGTCACGTCGCAGGCGCCGTGCGGCAGGCCGAGCTTGAACAACAGCTTGAACAGCCGTGGCATCTTCTCTGTGCGCGTCGCCGCGTCCTTGAGGATGAAGCAGATCAGCGGGTCGTCGTGGAAGGCGCGCGCCATGGTCGCGGACAAGGGCTCCGCATCGGCCCAGGTCGCCGCCCGCGCCGTCGTCCCCGCTGCGCGGGCGTCCGATTCCGTTGCCATGACAAGCAAATTTCCCAAGAAGTTGACGGGCACGTCAGTTTTGCCACGGATTAGACCCGAGGCGCCACTCCTTCGCCGCCGACCCGACCCGTTCCCCCCAGAGGCCGGCCCAGAGCGCTAGAGGATCAGGTCGGCGCTGACCGGCGCATGGTCGCTCGGCCGCTCCCAGGCGCGCACGTCGTCGTGCACGCGCGCCGCCGCGCACCCCAGGCGGAACGCCGCCTCCTTAAGGCCCGGGCTGATCCACAGATGGTCGAGCCGCAAGCCCCGGTTGGAGGCGCGAAAGTCGAGCGCCCGATAGCTCCACCAGGAGAACAGCTTCAGCGGCTCGGGGATGGCTTCACGCACCAGATCGATGAAACCGCCGGCAGCCATGAGCGCCCGCATCGCCTCGATCTCCGCCGGCGTGTGGCTCACGATCCGCGACATGAACTTGTGGTTCCAGACGTCGAACTCGCTGGGGGCGACGTTGAGATCGCCGGCGAGCACCAGGGGCGCCGACGGGTCGCGGGCCGCCGCAGCGCGGGTCAGGCGTTCGAAGAAGTCGAGCTTGTGGTCGAACTTCGGATTGAGGGCTCGGTCGGCGACGTCGCCGCCGGCCGGGATGTAGAGGTTCTGCACCTCGATGCCGGCGACGATGGCCGAGACAGCGCGCGCGTGGCCCTCGCGGCAGACATCCAGGGCTGGCCCCGGCTCGAGCGGCAGGCGCGAGGCGATGGCGACGCCATGCCAGCCCTTCTGGCCGCTGATCGCCAGGTGCGGCAGGCCCATCCGGGCGAAGGCCTCCTTCGGGAACTCGCCCTCGCGGCACTTGATCTCCTGCAGGCAGAGGACGTCGGGCGCCTGCTCGCGCAGGATAGCGCGCCACCTGCTCGACGCGCGGCCGGACGGAATTGATGTTCCAGGAAGCGAAGCGGAGGCGCATTGGAGTCTCTTTTGGCGCGGATTCGGCGGACAAGAAAACGCCCAGGCCTTAGCCTGGGCGTTGAAGTCGTCTCTCATGCCGCCGCCGGGAGGGGATTGGGTCCGGCGGGACCAAGCACGGGACGCGATGTCCCGCGCCTCATGCGTGCTAAAATTGCAACTCGCCGCGCAAAGTCAAGGGCAAACCCGATTCAAGCTTGATTGTGACGAAAATGTCTCATTCGGGAGCCGGCGCACGCCGGTCGGAGTAGTTCGGCGGCGTGAAAAGCGACGAATCCAGCCCGGATGCCGCCGTCAGGTCGGTCAGGCGCACCTCGGTCGTCTGCCCCTGCGCGTCCGTGAGAGTCCAGGCCGTCAGTCTGAGGGGATCGGTGCGAAAGGTGATGATGACCTGCCCTGCCCCGTGGTGACCCGCGGCGTGGGCGTTGATGGCGAAGCCGTCGCCGAGGTGGGTCACGCGCGTGACGACGACGCCGTGTCCCAGTCCGGCGTGCTTGGCGAGCAGCACCGAGAGCGGAGTGAAGCCCAAGGGATAGTGGTTGGTTGTCTTCAGGCGCGGGTTGGTGACGGTCACGGTGCGGCCATCGCTGACCACGAGCAGATTGGACGGCGGGTCATAGGCGAACCGGGCCAGACCCGGCCGCTTGAGGTACAGCTCGCCCCCGATGACCTGACCGCGGGCGTCGATCTGGGTGAAGCGACCTTTGACCGACGTCAGACCGTCCAGGTAGGCGGCCGCCTGATCGACCAGGGCCTGATCATCGGACGCTAGCCCGGCATGCTCGGCGCTCGCGCCAGGGGCCCCTTCGCTGGCCGCGCTCAGCGTTGGCGCGATGCCGGTGGCGACGGCGAAGGCGGCGATTGCGGCGAGCAGGCGGAACAAGAGCCTCAAGAATCGATCTCCTTGGCCAGGGCGCTGACCCTACAACCCCGTCGGGGCGCTTGCGGGGCGCGATTGCGGCGGTCCATTGCGCGTGCAGCGCGGCTAGCCGGGGGCGGGCCGGCCAGGATGTCGCGCTTGCCGGCGTGATTGGCCGGTCCGACGACGCCCTCCGTCTCCATCCGCTCCATGAGCGAGGCGGCGCGGTTGTAGCCGATCTGCAGGCGCCGCTGGATATAGCTGGTCGAGGCCTTGCGGTCGCGGGTCACCACCGCGACGGCCCGGTCGTAGAGGTCGTCGCCCGAGCCGCCGCTCGCCGTAGCTCGCCGCCGCTCCTCGTCGTCCTCGTCGGGCGAGGCGGTGACGTCGTCCAGATATTGCGGCTCGCCCTGGCTCGCGCAGGAAGCGGGCGACGGTCTCGACCTCGCCGTCGGAGACGAACGGGCCGTGCAGGCGGGTGATGCGCCCGCCGCCGGCCATGTAGAGCATGTCGCCCTGGCCGAGCAGCTGCTCGGCGCCCTGCTCGCCCAGGATGGTGCGGCTGTCGATCTTGGAGGTGACCTGGAAGCTGATGCGGGTCGGGAAGTTGGCCTTGATGGTGCCGGTGATCACGTCCACCGACGGGCGCTGGGTGGCCATGATCAGGTGGATGCCGGCGGCGCGGGCCATCTGCGCCAGCCGCTGCACCGCGCCCTCGATGTCCTTGCCGGCGACCAGCATCAGGTCGGCCACCTCGTCGATCACCACCACGAGGTAGGGCATGGGCTCGGGCCTGAGCTTCTCCTCCTCGTAGATCGGCCGGCCCTGCTCGTCGAAGCCGGTCTGCACCGTGCGCACGAAGTGCTCGCCGTTGGCCAGGGCCTCGACGCGCGCGCTCGTTGTAGCCGGCGATGTTGCGCACGCCGATCTTCGACATCCGGCGGTAGCGGTCCTCCATCTCGCGCACGGTCCACTTCAGCGCCACGATCGCCTTCTTCGGGTCGGTGACCACCGGCGCGAGCAGGTGCGGGATGCCGTCGTAGACGCTGAAGCTCCAGCATCTTCGGGTCGATCATGATGAAGCGGCACTGGTCCGGCGGCAGGCGGTAGAGGATCGACAGGATCATCGCGTTGACGCCCGACCGACTTGCCCGAGCCGGTGGTGCCGGCGATCAGCAGGTGCGGCATCTTGGTCAGGTCGGCGATGTAGGGCTCGCCGTCGATGGTCTCGCCCAGCGCCAGCGGCAGGATCTGGCTGCGCTTTTCGTATTCGGACGAGGACAACAGGTCGCGCAGGTAGACGGTCTCGCGCTTGGCGTTCGGCAGCTCGATGCCGATGGCGTTGCGGCCCGGCACGACCGCGACGCGGCAGGCGGCGACGCTCATCGAGCGGGCGATGTCGTCGGACAGGGCCACCACGCGCGCCGACTTCACGCCCGGCGCGGGCGCCAGCTCGTAGAGCGTGACGACGGGGCCGGGCCGGATCTGGTCGACCTGGCCGCGGACGCCGAACTCGGCCAGCACGCTCTCGAGCACGCGGGCGTTCTGGCGCAGCGCCTCTTCGTCGAAGGCGGCCGCCCGCGGCTTCGGCTTGGCCAGCATGGAGAGCTCGGGCAGGCGGAAACCGCTCGGCTTGACGAAATCGAACGCACCCTGGCTCTCGCGCGCCTCGCGCGCCGACTGACGTGGCGGGGCGCGCGGCGTCCTGACCGCCAGCGCCGCGGCGCCCTCGTCATCGGGCAGCGTGAGCCGGGTGGTTGGCGCCGCCACGGCCGTGCGCTTGCGGCGGACCGTCGGCGCCGGTTCGTCCTTCGCCCGCCAGAAGGCGAGCGCGCCGAGCTTGGAAGTATCCCAGCGGTGAGCGCCGAGCGCCAGCGCCAGGCCGCAGAAGCTCAGCACCACCAGGAGAGCGAGCGCGATCGGCTCGGCGATCGGCAGGTGCGCGCCGGACACCCAGTGGGCAAGGCGGGTCAGGATGAGCTCGCCCATGACGCCGCCGAGTCCTCCGGCCATGGGCCAGCTCGCGGGCGGTCTTGGCGCGGCCAGCACGCCCGCCAGCGCAAACGCCCCGACCACGCCGCAGAACACCCGCCAGCGCAGCCGGCTCTTGCCCTTGCCCGGATCGCGCGCGGCCACGCGGATGACGCCGGCGGCGATCATCAGTCCGGCCAACAGCCAGGCGGCCAGGCCCAGCGTTTGCAAACTGAGGTCGGCGGCGTCGGCGCCCAGGCCGCCCAGGAGATTGCGCGCACGCTCTCCGGACGCGGCGTCGAGGCTCGGGTCGGTGGCCCGATAGGTGGCGAACGCAGCGATCAGCAGGAGGCCGGCGCATGCAACGACGGCGCCCCGCGCGCGCGCGACCGTCGGGTGCGTCCATCCGGCGTGGACGTTCGTCGCCACGATCGCGACCGCTGATCGGCGCGCCATTCTGGCCATCGCGATCTTCGCCTTCGTCTTTCCTTAGGCCAAGGGCGCACCTTAAGCGCGGCGAGGGTTAAGAGGCGTTTACTCAGATGTGGGAAAGCGGTGAGAAACGCGTCGGCGGAGGTTTGCCTCCGGCCGTCGTCGAATCTACATGAGGCCCGTCATGGACGAGGAACGTTTCATCGGCGGCTGGACGCGCTCGAAGCTCGCCGCGCGGACCCCAAAAGAGCGCTATGCGATCTGGAAACGGGCGCGGAATCTGCGCACCGCCGACGGCAACCAGCTGGCCCGCGAGATCGAGCGTCTCGGCTTGCCTTATGCCGATCCAGGGCAGCTCGCCGAGGACGATCCGATCCGGCGCACGATGAGCGAGATCATGGCCACCAGGGAGGCGCGCTCGGCTTGCATCGAGGCGACGCTGGACGGCCTGCCTGCCGTGGCCGGCGCCGACGCCCTGTTCCACGAGACGCTTGGCTCGGCCTATCGCCACAGCGACGCGGCGATGGCCACCGCCCACGCACTGACCGCCGAGCTGATGACCGGCCTGGGCTACGCCGAGGCAGGCCGCAAGGATCTCCCCAGCCGCTACGTGCTGCGGGAGGGCGTGTTCTGGAAAAAGGGCTGACCTACTCCGCCAGCACGTCTTCGCGACGAGCCTCGTTGAGCAGCGGCTGGCCACCGAGGTAGCGGCCGAGGTTGGCGAGAAAGACCTCGTCGCTGCGGCGGACGAAGCCGTCGCCGAGCGCCGAGGCGTGACCGGTCAGGCTGACCCGCGGATGGCCCCAGAACGGGCTCTCGGGCGGCAGCGGCTCCTGGTGGAAGACGTCCAGCAGGGCGTGCTCGGGAACGCCGCGATCCAGCGCCTCCAGCAGCGCCGGCTCGTCTATGAGGTCGCCGCGCCCGATGTTCACCAGCACCGACCCCGGCTTCATTGCGGCCAGAAAAGCCTTGTCGACAAGGCCCCTGGTCTCCGGCGTCAGCGGCGCGGCGAGCACGATTACATCGGCCTCAGGCAAGAGCGCTGGCATCCGCTCGGGCGTGGCGATGGCTTCGGCGGCCGGGTGGGCGCCGCCGCTCCGCCGCACGCCGGTGATCCGGGCCCCGAACGCCGCCGCGCGAACCGCGATCGCCTGACCGATCGCGCCGAAGCCGATGATGAGCCAGCGCGAACCGGCGACCTCGCGATAGCGGAGCCGCGCCCAGTCGTGCGCGGCTTGCGCCGTCCGCCGCTCCGGCCCGCGCTGGAGGTGGTCGAGCACGCCCCAGAGCACATACTCGGCGATGCTGACGCTCTGCGCCGTGTTGGTGGTGAGCCGCGCCCCCTTGGCCACCAGCTGCTTGAACACCGGATTGTCGAAGCCGGCCGCGGCGCTTTGCACCCACTTGAGCTCCGGCGCCCCCAGCAGGAGCGCGACCCAGTCGCGGAAGGCTGGCGCCCCGAACATCTCGGGGCTCATCCAGCCGGCCTCCGGCTGCGCCTCGGCGCGGGCAAGCTCCCGATCGCCCAACCGGACCGTTCCGCCCGCGTCCAGGCGGAGGAACTCGGCCTCGCGCGTTTCGTCGCCCAATCTCGCCTCGATGCGGCGGAAGGCGGGCTCGTTGAGAAGGATGCGGGTCATGCCGGGCTCGGGTCAGCACACAAGGAAAGGGCCTCTCCTCCTATCGGAGAAGAGGCCCCGCTTCATCCCTTTCGGGCACGGCTGTTGCTACTCGGCCGGTTCGGCCACCGGCTCCCGCTTCGACAGGTCCTCGCCGGTCTCCTGGTCGACGACCTTCATCGACAGGCGGACCTTGCCGCGGTCGTCGAAGCCCAGCAGCTTGACCTTCACCGATCTGGCCCTCCTGCAGCACGTCCGAGACCTTGGCCACGCGCTCGTTGGCGATCTGGCTGACGTGCACCAGGCCGTCCTTGGCGCCGAAGAAGTTCACGAAGGCGCCGAAGTCGACGATCTTGACCACCTTGCCGTCGTAGATCTGGCCGACTTCCGGCTCGGAGGTGATCGACTTGATCCAGTCCACCGCGGCCTTGATCTTCGCGCTGGTCCGAGGCCGGCGACCTTGACCACGCCGTCGTCGTTGATGTCGACCTTGGCGCCGGTGGTGGCGACGATCTCGCGGATCACCTTGCCGCCGGTGCCGATCACTTCGCGGATCTTGTCGGTGGGGATGGTCAGCGTCTCGATCTTCGGCGCGTACTCGCCGATCTCCTCGCGGGCGCCGGTGATGGCCTTGGCCATCTCGCCCAGGATGTGCATGCGGCCGTCCTTGCGCCTGGGCCAAGCGCCTTCTTCATGATCTCCTCGGTGATGCCGGGGATCTTGATGTCCATCTGCAGCGAGGTGATGCCGTCGGCGGTGCCGGCGACCTTGAAGTCCATGTCGCCGAGGTGGTCCTCGTCGCCGAGGATGTCGGAGAGCACCGCGAAGCCGTCCGGCTCCAGGATCAGGCCCATGGCGATGCCGCTGACCGGCTTCTTCAGCGGCACGCCGGCGTCCATCAGCGCCAGCGACGAGCCGCAGACCGTCGCCATCGACGACGAGCCGTTGGACTCGGTGATCTCCGAGACCAGGCGGATGGTGTAGGGGAACGTCTTCCTTGCGTCGGCAGCATCGGCCGGATGGCGCGCCAGGCCAGCTTGCCGTGGCCGATCTCGCGGCGGCCCGGCGCGTTCATGCGGCCGGTCTCGCCCACGCGAGTAGGGCGGGAAGTTGTAGTGCAGCAGGAAGGCTTCCTTGTAGGTGCCCTCGAGCGCGTCGATGAACTGCTCGTCGTCGCCGGTGCCCAGCGTGGCGACCACCAGCGCCTGGGTCTCGCCGCGGGTGAACAGCGCCGAGCCGTGGGCGCGCGGCAGACACGCCCACCTCCGCGACGATGGGACGCACCGTCGTCGACCGTCGCGGCCGTCGATGCGCTTGCCGGTCTTCGAGGATGTCGCGGCGCACGACCACCGGCCTCGCATTCCTTGAACGCGGCGCCGAACTTGGAGGAGTCGTGGCCGTCGGGATTGGCGTCCGACTTGACCAGGAGCTCGGCCGGCCTTGGCCTTGGCGGCGGAGAGCGCCGTCGTGGCGCTGCCCTTGGCGGTGAGCTTGTAGGCGGCCTTCAGGTCGTCGCCGACCAGCCTTGGTGGTCTGCGTCGATCAGGGCGCTCGATGTCCTCGGCCTCGAAGTCGCAGGGTTCCTTGGCCGCGTGCTCGGCCAGTTCGATGATCGCGTCGATCACCGGCTGGAAGCCCTTGTGAGCGAACATCACCGCCGCCCAGCACCTCGTCCTCGCTCAGTTCCTTGATCTCGGACTCGACCATCATCACCGCGTCGTGGGTGCCGGCGACGACGAGGTCCATGCGGTTGTCCTCGCCCAGCTGGTCGAGGGTCGGGTTGAGCACGTACTGGCCGTCGATGAAGCCGACGCGCGCGGCGCCGATCGGGCCCATGAACGGCACGCCGGAGATCGTCAGCGCCGCCGAGGCGGCGACCATGGCGACGATGTCGGGATCGTTCTCCAGGTCGTGAGCCAGCACGGTCACGATGACCTGCGTCTCATGCTTGAAGCCCTTGACGAACAGCGGGCGGATCGGGCGGTCGATCAGGCGGGAGACCAGGGTCTCCTTCTCCGAAGGGCGGCCTTCGCGCTTGAAGAAGCCGCCGGGGATCTTGCCGGCGGCGAAGGTCTTCTCCTGGTAGTTGACGGTCAGCGGGAAGAAGTCGAGGCCGGGCCTCGGCGCCTTTTCCGAAGACGACGGTGGCCAGCACGATGGTCTCGCCGTAGGTGGCCAGCACCGCGCCGTCGGCCTGCCGGGCGATGCGGCCGGTCTCGAGCGTCAGCTTGCGCCCGCCCCAGTCGATGGATTTGCGTTTGATGTCGAACATATCGGTTGATGTCTTTCTCTTGTTCGCCGGCAAGGCCCATTTCCTTGGCGGCGCTTACGGACAGGGGCGGAACGGCGTTCTCTTCGCGGAACCGGAGGTCCTCTCCTTCTCGACAGGTGGAAAGAGGACCATTTCTCGAGGCCCTCGGGCGTACACGCGAGCCCTTGGGCTCGGCTCTTCTGTCGCCGCCGCCCGTCTGGCGGGCTGCGACGAATCTCTATTATCGCGCGCAAATTCGTCGCGCGGCGGGACCTATCGGCGCAGGCCGAGCGTCCCGATCAGGGCCTGGTAGCGCGCCTCGTCGGACGCCTTGCAGGTGATCGAGCAGGCTGCGGCGCTGCGAAACCAGCTTCAGAAGTCCACGCCGGGAGTGGTTGTCCTTCTTGTGGGTCTTGAAGTGCTCGGTCAGGTTGGCGATCCGCTCGGACAGGATGGCCACCTGCACCTCGGCCGAGCCGGTGTCATGTTCGCGTGCGGGCGTGGGTCTGGATCAGTTCAGCCTTGCGTTCGGCTGTGATCGACATCGGGGTCTCCGTCTTAGAGGTTGAACACGCGCGACCGGACGGAGTTGTCCCGCCCGCATCTCGCAGATCGCCGTCGGCCCACTTGCCGCCATCGCCAAAACGGTTCGGGACGCGAAACCCGCTCCATCGGGAGACGAGAGCCGCGCCTTCAGCGTTTCGACCTGTCGGGGAAGCAGAACGATCGGTCGTCCCTTGCGAGAGCCTGAAGGCGTCTTCGTCGGTCACGGCCAGCGCCGGGATGTCGTCCAGCGCGGTCTCGACCGGAAGCAGCGCCTCCAAGCCGCGGCCCCTATCGCACAAATCCTCCAGATTGTTCCAGCGTCACTGCCGTCGCCTCGATGCGAACGGCCCGACTCGGGTGCGGCGCAGCGCCGCAGACGTGGCCGCAGGCGCCGAGGCCGGCGGCCAGGTCGCGCGCCAGGCTGCGCACATAGGTTCCCTTGCCGCAGACGATCTCCAGCTCGACGTGATCGGCGTCCGGGGCAGCGAGCACGCGTGCCTGGTGGATGACCACCGTCGCGCGGCTCGAGGTCGACGTCGACGCCGGCGCGCGCCAGGTCGTAGGCCCGCTCGCCATCGACCTTGACCGCCGAGAAGGCCGGCGGGACCTGGGCGATCTCGCCGACGAAAGTCGGCGAGGGCCGCCGCCACTGCGCTCGCCGATGGCCGGACGTCGGAGGTCTCGGTCACGGCCCCGTCGCGCGTCGAAGCTGGCGGTCGAGGCGCCCCAGGCGATGGTGAAGCGGTAGGCTCTTGTCGGCGTCCATCAGGAAGCCGACCGTCTTGGTCGCTTCGCCGAGCGCGATCGGCAGGATGCCGGTCGCCAGCGGGTCGAGGGTGCCGGCGTGCCCCGCCTTCTGCGCCTCGAACGCGCGACGGACGACGGCGACGGCCTGCGTCGAGCCAAGGCCCGGGGGTTTGTCGAGGATGACCCAGCCGGAGACGGCGCGGCCTTTGCGGCTTACGCGCCATCGCCCGGCTCGAGGTCCTGCGGCGACCTTCGGGTCGTGGAACAGCCGCTCCATCCGCTCGGCCGCCCCGAAGCTCTCGTCGTGCACGAACTTCAGTTCCGGCGTGAAACGCAGGTCGACGTGCGCGCC
Organism: uncultured Alphaproteobacteria bacterium; assembly: GCA_963794315.1. Classification (GTDB taxonomy): domain Bacteria; phylum Pseudomonadota; class Alphaproteobacteria; order Caulobacterales; family Caulobacteraceae; genus Poindextera. The sequence continues at coordinate 515,629 of CAWCDF010000002.1, read as the reverse complement.
CGAGCCGACCGCGCAGGAACCGCGCGCAGCGGTTCAGCCCGGCCGTCACCTCCGCGGCATGGGCGCCGCCCAACGGCTCGACGAAGCACAGGGCGTGCTTCAGGTCGGGCGACATCCGCACCTCGGTCAGGGTGACCGAAACACCGGCCAGCGCCGGATCGGCGATGTCTTCGATCGCGCAGAATCTCGACCAGGGCATGGCGCACCAGCTCGCCGGCGCGCAGCTGGCGCTGGCTAGGGCCTTGCGGTCGGCGGCGAGGGCTCGCGCGCGCGTCGGGTCGGGCGGGGCGGGGCATGAGTCACAGAGGGCAGGCTCACTAGCCGCGCGGGCTTGCCCTGTCCAGCAGCTAGCCTCGGCGGCTGTGCGCGAGGTCCGAGAGGTCGCCCTCGAACGCGGTCAGCCGCCAGACGCCGCCCTCGTCGGCGAAGACGAAGATGCAAGGGGCGTCCTTCTTCCGCACGACGCAGACGTGGGTGTCATCGATCGGGCGGAGCGCCTCGGCGATCGCGAGGCTGCCCGGCAGCGGCTTGTCAGCCGCGTAGCCGAGTTCCTCGGCCACCTCGCGGAAGATCTCCGGCTGCACCAGCTTGTCGACGGCGACGTCGACCAGGGGCGGACCGAGCGCGGCGGCTAGCGCGCCGAGGCCGGCGTCGCGTTTGGCCGCGTCGGCCACCAGCTTGTCGCGCAGCTGCGCCTTCAGCGCCGGGCGGTCGACATGGGCGCTGAACGCCGTCTTGTCGTCATCGCGGATGGAGACCAGGAAAGCGTGGATGTCGCCGGCGGCGCTCAAGCGCGCGGTCGACGCGCAGGCGCCGAGCAGCGCGACGCACGCGACGAGCAGTGGCAGGGTCCGGCGGGTTCGCATCGCGCTCTCAGGCGCCCGTGCGTTGTTTGAAGAAGCTGATCACCCTCTGCTCCGCGGCCTTGGTGGGCGTGCCTTCGCGGTCGTCGAGATGCAGCGTAAGCACCGAATGCGGCGCCAATCCGGTCCCCGCAAGCGCATCGGCGTCTTCCAGTTCGATCGCCTCGAAGCGGTCGCCGAACTCGCCCTTCAGCGTCTCGAACCGCGCCGCGGGCACAAACCCGTCGCCTTTGAAGCGCAGCCCGATCATCGACAGATCCTCCTCGGCGAAGCGGCGCCTGGCGCAGGCGATTTCGGCCGGCGCGACGTCGAGCGCCGCCGCCTTGCCGCGGCCGAAGATCGGCTGCGAGGGCTGCGACAGCACCGGCGCCACGACCGCCGGCTCGGTCATCATCGCCAGAGCGAAGCCGCCGGTGAAGCACATGCCGACCGCGCCGACGCCCTTGCCGCCGCATTCGGCATGGGCCTTGCGCGCCAGTGCGCGCAGCCAAGTCGACGATCGGGCTCGAGCCCGTCCCGGCCCAGACGTGGAACTCGCGGCGGATGCAGATGGTCGCCGCCATGGTCCCGAGCGCGTAGGGCACGCTCACGGGCTTGCCCGGCTGGCCGAACAGGCTGGGCAGGAAGACCGTCATCCCCGCGGCGGCGACGCGGTCGGCGAAGCGGATGACCAGCGGATGCAGGCCCGGCATCTCATGGATGACGATGACCGCCGGGCCCTGGCCGCGGCGAAAGACCTCGCGCGTCCAGGGGCCGTCGGTGAATTCAAGGCGCTCGTAAGCCGCCAACGCGTCGCGATCGGCCATGCCATCGTCCTCTCGAAGCCAAGCGGGACGACCCTTAGCGGAACAGGCGTGTATGCGTCAGTAGCGTCGATTGGCCGGCGTGTCGTTGAACCGGTCGCTCCGGTCCGGCTGCGGCAGCTCGGGCGGCTGAAGCGCCCATTGGCCGTGATAGGTGTAGTCCAGCGTGATGCACTTGCGGCTGCGGCCGGTCGCGGGGTCGCGGCCGAGCGCGTGGATACGCAGCGGCTGGTCGACCCGCAGCGGTCCGAACGCCAGCCAGGCGCGGTCGGCGCCGGGGCAAAGGGCTTTGATCAGCGCCAGGCCGTCGCCGGCCGGCACGATCTCGTAGAGATCGCGCTCGTGCGCGCCCGGCCCGATCAGCGCCGAAAGGCCCCCAGGCCCGAGATCCGATTGCGCGACCGGCCGCACCTCTGCATGACCGACGTCGTTGGTCTCGATGATCTCGCGCACGCGCGTCGACATCAGCGAACGGTCGAAGACGAAGGTCAGGCCGGCCTCGGTCATCTGCTCGGTGAGCGGGTTGGCCGAGTCGTAGGAGTAGATCCGTTTCACGGCGGCCGCCGGCCGGGCAAGCGCCAGCGCCGCCAGGCAGGCCAGCAGCGCCGCGCTCGCGCGTCTCGACATCGTTCCGGTCGGCCCACTGTTGTCCATTGCGCGGCGAGCTTAGCGTGCCGATATCGACAACTTAAGGGCGGTCTGGGATTGCGATGGAGACGAGGAACGCATCGGTCGCGGTGGTCGGGGCCGGCGACTACATCGGCTCGGCGATCGCCGAGCGGTTCGCGGCCGAAGGCTATCTGGTCTTCGCCGGCCGCCGCAACGGCGATCAACTCGCACCGCTGAAGGCCAAGATCGAGGCCGCCGGCGGCCGCTGCGAGGCGCGCACCCTGGACGCCCGCTCCGAGGAGGCGGTGACCGCCTTCTTGGCCGAGGCGGATGCCGGCCGCGCCGCTCGAGGTCTGCGTCTTCAACGTCGGGAGCGAACGTCAACTTCCCGGTGACCGAGACCACCGAGCGGGTGTTCCGCAAGGTCTGGGAGATGGCCTGCTACGCCGGCTTCCTGACCGGGCGCGAGGCGGCCGAAGATCATGCTCCAGCATGGACGCGGCTCGATCTTCTTCACCGGCGCCACCGCCTCGATGCGCGGCGGCATGGGCTACTCCGCCTTCGCCGGCGGCCAAGTTCGGCCTGCGCGCCGTCGCCCAGTCGATGGCCCGCGAGCTCGGGCCGAAGAACATCCACGTCGCGCACCTGGTCATCGACTCCGGCGTCGACACCGCCTTCGTTCGCGGCCGGATCGCCGCCGCGCAGGGGCGCGGCGGCGGCTGACAACATTCCGCCGGGGCGGCTGATGGAGCCCGCCTCGATCGCCGAGGCCTATTGGACGCTGCACCAGCAGAGCCCGCGACGGCTGGACGCAGGAGCTCGACCTTAGGCCTTACGGGGAGACATGGTGATGACCGACGTCCGCTTCCTGTTCGATTTCGGCAGCCCGAACGCCTACCTGTCGCACAAGGTCATCCCGCAGATCGAGCGCCGGACCGGGGCGCGGTTCGTGTATGTTCCGGTTCTGCTCGGCGGCCTCTTCAAGGCTCACCGGCAACCGCTCGCCGGCCGAGGCCTTCGCCGGCATCAAGAACAAGCTCGCCTACGAGGGGCTGGAAACGCGCCGGTTCGTGCAGCGGCACGGCATCACCGGTTTCACCTCCAACCCGTACTTTCCGGTCAACACGCTGCGGATCATGCGGGGCGCCGTCGCCGCCCAGCGGCTCGGCGTTTTCGTGGCTTACGTGGACGCCGTCTTCCACCACATGTGGGAGGCGCCGAAGAAGATGGACGAGCCGGAGGTCATCGCCGCGGCCCTGACCGAGTCCGGCCTGGACGCCCAGGCGCTGATGACGATGGCGGAGGATCCGGGAGTCAAGCAGGCGCTGATCGACAACACCAACGCCGCCTTCGAGGCCGGCGCCTTCGGCAGCCCGAGCTTCCTGGTCGGCGGCGAGCTCTGGTTCGGCAAGGACCGCCTGCGCGACGTCGAAGAGGCGATCGCAGCGGCGGCTTAGCTTGGCGGCGGCAAAGCCTTGGCCGCGGGCAGGCCGCACGGGACGACCGCCTGGAACGCCTTGCCGAGCCCCACGACCGCTGCGCTGTAGGCTCCGCCCGGCAGCGTCCAGGTCATACTCCTGGCGCCCAGCACCGCCTCGCGCAGGTCGTCGGTCACGGCGAACAGAACGATGTTTCCGACCGGGCTGACGGTGACCTGGCGCACAGGCCCCATGTCGATCCGCAAACCCACGGTGAGGTCTCCAGGACCGAAGTTCCAATCGGCCCTGCCGATAGAGATCACCGGCTTCGAAAAGCGGTTGACCATCACCATGGTGTCCACCTCGCGGCCAGCCAGCCGCGCGTAGCAGCCGCCGCTCGGCACGGTGTACAGCGTCCACTCGCCGTCGCCCGGAATCAGCTGCGAAGGTCCCTGCGCGGCCGAGGCCAGGGGCGTGAACGTCAGGACAAGGCCGACAAGGGCCGCCACGCGCCGCATGGAGCGTCTCCTTCGAGGCTCAGAGCGCCCGTTTGACCTCTTCAACAGTAAAGCACTCGATGACGTCGCCGCTGCTTGATGTCCTGGAAGTTGGCGAACGCCATGCCGCATTCCTGGCCGGACTGGACCTCGTTGACCTCGTCCTTGAAGCGCTTGAGCGTCTGCAGCGTGCCCATCTCCTGGATCACCACCCCGTCGCGGATGGTGCGGATGCGCGCGCCCTTGCGCACGACGCCGTCTGTGACGCGGCAGCCGGCCACCCTGCCGACCTTGGAGATGTCGAACACCTGCAGCACTTCGGCGTTGCCGAGCAGGGTCTCGCGCTGCATCGGCGCCAGCATGCCGGAGAGCACGCCTTTGATGTCGTCGATGAGGTCGTAGATGATCGCGTAGTAGCGGATCTCGACGCCCTCGCGCTCGGCCAGATCGCGCGCCTGCTTCGAGGCGCGGACGTTGAAGCCGAGGATCGGCGCGCCGACCCCCTTGGCCAGCATCACGTCGCTTTCGTTGATCGGCGCCGGCGCCGGAGTGGACGATGCGGGCGCGCACCTCGTCGGTGGAGATCTGGTCGAGCGAACCGACGATGGCCTCGGCCGAGCCCTGCACGTCGGCCTTGATGATCAGCGGCAGCTCGGAGACCCGCTTGTCCTGCAGCTTGGCCATCATGTCGGCCAGCGACGCGCCGGCCGCGGCGGCGGGGGCGATCGTCTTCTCGCGCTTCTGCCGGACGCGATAGTCGGTCAGCTCGCGGGCGCGGGCCTCGCTCTCGACCACGGCGAAGGGCTCGCCCGGATCGGGCGTGTCGTCGAGGCCCAGGATCTCGACCGGCTCGGAGGGCCCGGCCTCCTGCACCTGCTCGTCGCGCTCGTTGATCAGGGCGCGCACGCGGCCCCAGCTCGACGCCGGCGACGACGATGTCGCAGCGCTTCAGCGTGCCGCGCTTGACCAGCACGGTCGCCACGACGCCGCGGCCGCGGTCGAGCTTGGACTCGATCACCACGCCGTCGGCCGAACGGTCGGGGTTGGCCTTCAGGTCCATGACCTCGGCCTGCAGCGAGATGGCCTCGACCAGGTCGTCGAGGCCCAGCTTCTGCGTCGCCGAGACCTCGACCGCCTGGGTGTCGCCGCCCAGCTTTTCGACCACGATCTCGTGCTGCAGGAGCTCGTTGATCACCCGGGTGGGATCGGCGTCGGGTTTGTCGATCTTGTTGATCGCCACGATGATCGGCGCGCCGGCGGCCTTGGCGTGATTGATCGCCTCGATCGTCTGCGGCATCACCCCGTCGTCGGCGGCCACCACCAGCACCACGATGTCGGTCACGTTGCGCGCCGCGGGCGCGCATCGCCGAGAAGGCGGCGTGGCCGGGCGTGTCCAGGAAGGTGACGCGCTGGCCGTCCTTCAGCCGCACCTGATAGGCGCCGATGTGCTGGGTGATGCCGCCGTGCTCGCCGCGACGCCACGTCGGTGGAGCGCAGCGCGTCCAGCAGGCTGGTCTTGCCGTGGTCGACGTGGCCCATGACGGTCACCACCGGCGGTCGCGGCAGAAGGTGGTCGTCGACGTCCTCGCCGCCGATGAAGCCCTCTTCGACGTCGGCCTCCGAGACGCGCCTGACGGTGTGGCCGAACTCGCGTCGCCACCAGCTCGGCGGTGTCGGAATCGATCACGTCGTTGATCTTCAGCATCAGCCCCTGGCGCATGAGGAACTTGATGATCTCGACGCCGCGCGTGGCCATGCGGTTGGCCAGCTCCTGCACGGTGATCACGTCCGGGATCACCACCTCGCGGGCGATCTTCGCCTGCTCCTGGCCGCCGCCCTTGCGCTTCTCGCGCTCGCGTTCGCGGGCGCGGCGGACCGAGGCGAGGCGAGCGCATGCGCTCGACGGCCTCATCGTCGTTGCCGGCCACGGCCTGGATGGTCAGACGGCCCTCGCGGCGCTGCGGCGCGCCCGCGCACGCGGCTGACCGCCTTGTCCGGGCGCGGCCTTGCCGCGCCGGTCGGCGCTCTCCTCGTCGTCGTCCGGCCGGCGGTCGATCAGGCTGGCCGCCGGGCCGCGGGGCCTGGCGGGTGGCGCGTTGGATCTCGGGGCCAGCGGGCGCCGGCTCGGGGCGCCCGAGCCCGGGCGGGCGTGGTCCGCGCGGCGCCGGCGCCGTCGCGCCCGGCGGGCGCCGGCCTGGGCGCCAACGCCGAATAGCGAACGGTCTCCCCGGGCCGCGCCGGGCGTTCAAAGGCGCGTCCGCCGTCGGGGCGGCCCTCGCGCGGACCGCGGTCGGGTCGCGGTTCGGTCTCGGCGCGGCGGCCGTAAGTCGGCGTGCGCTCGGGCCGATAGGTGGTGGTCGATGCGCGGTCGTCGCGCCGCGCGGGCGGCTCGCGCTCGGGGCGCGGCTCGGGCCGAGGCTCGGCCCTCGGCGCGACCGCCGCTGCGCGGACGGGCTCCGGCGGGCGTTCGGCGGCCACTGCCGCCGGCGCGGCTTCAGCGACCGGCGCCGTCACGGCGGACTCGGCCTCGCGCCGGCGCGCCTCCTCCTCGGCCTCGGCGCGGCGCGCGCTGTCGCGCCGTTCCGCGTCACGGCGCTCCTGGTCCGCGCGCGCGGCCTCGAGCACCCGCTGGCGCGCGCGCAGCTCTTCGGCGGAAAGGTTGAGGTTGGGGCCTGCGCCCGGCGCGGCGCGCGCCGCCGGGGCCGGCTCGCGTACGCGCACGTCCAGCGCGGCGCGCTTTTCGGCGGCGGACGGACCACCCAGACTCTGGCCCCCGCCAAGCGGGTTCTCGACGCGACGGCGCTTGGTCTCCACCACCACCGTTTTCGAGCGACCGTGGCTGAAGCTCTGCTTGACCGTGCCGGCGCTGACGGCGCCCGGACGCGGCTTCAGCGTCAGGGGCGCGCGCAGGCCGCCGGATCTGTTGTTGTCGTCGTTCGAGTCGCTCATCCGCTCGCTGTACTACTCAACTTCCGAAAAGGGGCCGGCATCGTCCGGGCCAACCCCCGCCGTCACATCCATAGGCGAACGCTGGCGGTGCGGCCGGAGATGGGCCCCATCGCCTCTCGTTCAAGGCTCCTCGCGCCAACTCTCGGGAAGGAGCGGACGAAAGCCGGAAAGCCGTTGGACATCGCGCGTCCACCGTTCGGCGCCTCGCCCCGCAAGGAAGGCGAGGTGTACCACATTTCTCCGGCCCAAGGCCAAACCCAATTCGCCCGAGGTGAAGGCGCCCAGCAGCTTCGGCGGCCTGGGCTGACGGCGCGCCAGCGCCACCAGCTTGGCCCGCCCGTCCGCCGCGCCATCGCGGGCCTCGATCAACCAGGCCGCCCGGCCGCCGGCGATCGCCGCATGCACCTTGTCGAAACCGAAGGCCAGGGCCCCTGCACGCCGGGCGAGGCCCAGTCCATCCAACAGCCGCTTGGCGAGCAACCGTTCCACCTGGTCCGCGAGGTCTTCAGCAACGCGAATCTTGGCCTTCGCGGCGCGCGCAAAGGCGGTCCTTGCTGCGGCTTCGACGGCGGCGCGATTGGCCGCCGCCCACAGTCCGCGGCCGGGAAGCTTGCGGGCGAGGTCGGGAACAACGACCCCGTCGGGTCCGGCCACGAAGCGGATCAGCCCCTCCTCGTCCATCACCTCGCCGGAAGCGAGGTCGCGTCGTTCGCGCGGCGGCGGCAAGGCCTTTTCTCCCCCGAGGGGTCAGCTCTCCTCGCCCGCCTCGGCCATGGCGGCGTCGCCGTCGTTGTATTCGTCCTCGGTCGCTTCCTCGAGCTCGGGCTCGGGCTCGGGCTCCGGTTCGATCCATCCGGCCGCGACCCGCGCGCGCATGATCAGGGCCTCGGCCGCCTCGGCGGAAAGGCCGAAGGCCTCGAGGATGCCGGGCTCGCGCACGCGCTCGCCCTCCTTGGTTTCGAACCAGCCGCGCAGGTCGTCGGGCACCAGGCCGGCAAGGTCTTCCACGGTCTTCACCTCGCCCTCGCCCAGCGCCACGCTCATCGGCAGGGTGACGCCGTCCACGTCCAACAGCGCGTCTTCGACCCCAAGCTCGCGGCGCTTTTCGTCGTACTCGGCGGCTTCCTTCTCCAGGTAGTCGCGGGCGCGCGCCTGCAGCTCCTCGGCGGTTTCCTCGCCGAAGCCCTCGATGGCGGCGATCTCCGAGAGGTCGACGTAGGCCACGTCCTCGACGGTCGCAAAGCCCTCGGTGACGAGCAGCTGGGCGATGACCTCATCGACATCCAGCGCTTCCTGGAACAGCTGCGTCCGCTCGGCGAACTCGCGCTGCCGCCGCTCGCTATCCTGGCTCTCGGTCATGATGTCGATCTGCCAGCCGGTCAGCTGGCTCGCCAGGCGGACGTTCTGGCCGCGCCGGCCGATGGCCAGCGACAGCTGCTCGTCGGGCACGACCACCTCGACCCGCTCGTCCTCCTCGTCCATGACCACCTTGGTCACTTCCGCCGGCGCCAGCGCGTTCACCAGGAACGCCGCCTCGTCGGGCGACCAGGGGATGATGTCGATCTTCTCGCCCTGCAGCTCGGCGACCACCGCCTGCACGCGCGAGCCGCGCATGCCGACGCAGGCGCCGACCGGGTCGATGGAGGAGTCGTTGGAGACCACCGCCATCTTGGCGCGGCTGCCGGGGTCGCGGGCGATGGCGCGGATCTCGATCACGCCGTCGTAGACCTCGGGCACCTCCTGCGCGAACAGCTTGGCCATGAAGCCTCCGTGGGCGCGCGACAGCATGATCTGCGGGCCCTTGGTCTCGCGGCGGACGTCGTAGATGTAGCTGCGGATGCGGTCGCCGACCTGGAAGTTCTCGCGCGGGATTGCCTGGTCGCGGCGCACGACGCCCTCGCCGCGCCCGAGGTCGACGACGATGTTGCCGTACTCGACCCGCTTGACCACGCCGTTGACGATCTCGCCGACCCGGTCCTTGAACTCCTCGAATTGACGCTCGCGCTCGGCGTCGCGGACTTTGCCGGTCACCACCTGCCGGGCCATCTGCGTCTGCACGCGGCCGAACTCGAACGGCGGCAGGATCTCTTCGTAGGTCTTGCCGACGAAGGCGTCCGCATCGTCCAGCCTGGCGTCGGCGAGGCTCTTGAAGGCGTAGGTGTTCTCGATCGGCTCCTCGTCGTCGACCACGGTGACCACGCGGGTGATGGTGGTCTCGCCGGTCTTCGGATCGATGTGCACGCGGATGTCGTGCTCGGCGCCGTAGCGCGAGCGGGCGGCCTTCTGCACGGCCTCCTCGATCGCCTCGATGACGATCTCCTTTTCGATCGACTTCTCGCGCGCGACGGCGTCGGCGATCTGCAGAAGTTCCAGCCGGTTGGCGGAAATGCCTGAAAGGGCCATGGGGTTCTACTCCGGAGCGGCGTCGCTCGACGCCTGTTCGAGTTGAAGTCGTTCGGCGCGCCTGTCTGCGCCGCGTTTGAGCAATTGGTCGGTGAGCACGAGCTTGGCGTCGCTGATCCACGCGAATGGCACCTTGGCGGTCCCGTCCTCGCCCTCGAGGTTGATCAGCACGTCATCGCCCTCGGTCCCGGCGAGCGCGCCTTTGAAGCGCTTGCGCCCTTCGGCGAGGCGGTCGAGCTCGATCTTCGCCTCCAGGCCGGCGAAGGTCGTAAAGTCCTTCAGCCGGGTCAGCGGCCGGTCGATGCCCGGGCTCGAGACCTCGAGCGCATAGTCGCCCTGGATCGGCGCGGCCGCCTCGAGCACGTCCACGATCGCGCGCGACAGCCTGGCGCAGTCCTCGACGTTCATCTCGCCGGCGGCGTTCTCGGCCAGGATCTGCAGATGCCGCGTGCGGCCGCCGCCCATCAGGCGCAGGCGCACGACGTCGTATCCGGCAGCCTCCGCCACCGGGTCGAGGAGCTCCAACAGAGTGCGGTCTTCCCGCGTCTTGCCGCGCAACGTCCCGAAACCAACAAAAAAGCGGCCGGTCCTTTCGGGCCGCCGCTCGAAAGCGCCATCCAGCGCTGACGATCGATGTCGCACCAATATAGGCGAACCCGGGGGTGTTCGCCAGCGCTTTCGCTTCAGCGCGAACCGGCGGCGCCGGCGAGCGCTAGGATCGGCCCCCGCGCGTCGCCTATCCGTGCGCCGCGGCTTCGGCTGCGACGACCCGGGACGCGGCGTTCACGACCGCGCCGATGCGCAAGCTGGCCTGGATCGCCTGTGGCGAGACATCGTGCTTCTTCAGCTCCGCCTCGTGGGCGTCCATGCAGGCGCCGCAGCCGTTGATGGCCGAGACCGCCATGGACCAGAGCTCGAAGTCGACCTTCGGGACGCCGGGCGCGCCCAGCACGTTCATGCGCAGCCGCGCCGGCAGCGCGCGGTACTCGCTGTTCTGCATGATGTGCAGCGCCCGATAGTAGACGTTGTTCATGCCCATGATCGCCGCCGCCGCCTTGGCCGCGGTCCTGGCCTCTTCGGAGAGGCCGGCCTCGGTCGCCGACGCCTCGATCGCGCGGACCACCTCGCCCACGCCGATTGCGTGCGCCGAGGCGAGGAAGGTTCCCCACTTCTGCTGGTCGGTAAGGATGGTCTCGTTGGCCAGCACGCCGAGGTTGGTGGCGATGTCGCGCGCGTAGGCGGGCAGGGATTCCCGCAAGGCGTCCAGGTTCATCTTCGCTCCCGCTTCGTGGCTCTGTTGGCCGTTCCCTAGCACCGGTGCGCGGCGCGGGCAGCGTCAGGCTGTCCAAATCGTCTCGATCGAGACTGCGGAATCCATCGAGACAGCCTATATCTCGCCGATGCTGCCGACGCTCCGACAACTGCAATATCTGAAGCTGCTCGCCGAGCAGGGGTCGTTCAGCCGCGCCGCAGAGGCTGCGCACGTGACCCAGCCGACACTCTCGGCCGGCGTGCAGGAACTGGAGCGCATCCTGGGCGGCCCGGTCGTCGACCGCGCCCGCGCCGGCGTGATCCTGACCCCGATCGGCGAAGAAGCGGTGGCGCGCGCGTCCGACATCCTCGCCCGCGCCGAGGACCTCGTGCAGGCGGCCAAGAGCGCGGGCCAGCCGCTCGCGGGCCGCTTCCGCCTCGGGGTCATCCCGACGATCGCGCCCTTCCTCCTGCCGCGGGCGCTGCCGGCGCTTCGGGCGCGCTTTTCGAAGCTCAGGCTCTTCCTGCGCGAAGAGCAGACGCAGAAGCTGATCGCGGCGCTCAAGTCCGGCGCGCTCGACGCGGCCCTGATCGCGCTGCCCTACGACACTCAGGGGCTGGAGACGGCGCCGGTCTGCGACGACGAGCTCCTGGCCGCCTTGCCGGCCAACCACCCGCTGTTGAGCGCGGACTCAATTCCGCCCGAGCGGCTGTCGGGCGACGACCTCATCCTGCTCGAGGACGGCCATTGCCTGCGCGAGCACGTGCTCGCCGCCTGCCGCTTCGAGCCGCCGAAGGCCAGCGACGAGGGCGTCTTTGCGGCCACCTCGCTGCCGACGCTGGTGCAGATGGTGGGTTCGGGCCTCGGCGTATCGTTCCTACCGGCGATGGCCGTCGAGGCCGGCCTGGCCGAGGAGGCGCCGATCGGCATCCGCCGCCTGGAGAGCGAGCATTCGAGCCGGCGGATCGTCGTGGCGTGGCGCTCAGGGTCCAGCCGCGGCGTCGAAGGCCGGCTGCTGGCTGAAACGCTGCGCGGGATCGCCTAGCCCAGCTTGACGCTATCTCTCGTCGCTCCTGGCCACGCGCGAGCGCGCCGCTCGGGGCAAGCGCCGCGGGCGTTCGATCGAGCAGGTTCCCGTTCGGAAGGGAAGCGGGGGATGCGGGGGCAACTGTGTTGGACGAGCACAGTGACTCGCCGAACGGGAACTCTACTCAAATCGAACGCGCGCGGAACTTAAGGCGTATTAGACCACGCCCCAGGCGCCGCTCAGCAAATCGCTTAGCGTCCGGATCGGTCGAGCGGCTGAGGAGGGCCTCTAACGTCCCAGGCTCGCCGCTGCCGGACGGCCGATCGCCGCTCCAATCGGCTGGTATTCCCACCCGCGCGCGCCCGAACGGACGACGCTGACGTCGACGATCATGCAGCCTTGCACCTTGCGCAGGACGGCGTGCATTTCACGGGCCGGCGGCTCCTGGCTCAGCGGGTGCGGGCCAGAGCCGGCTGACGCGGCGGCTCGCTGGACGGCGATTGCGGGGCACGGCGCGGCCGGCGCTGCTGGCGCAAGGGCCAAGGCTGCGGCGAGGACCAGTGCGGGCATCGGATCCTCCTCAGGTTCCTGGCGAAAGCTACCACCAGAGCCCCTCCCCGCATAACGGCCCTTGCGGGTTAGATGCAAGTTAGATATATCTGTAACATCGATATATCTGAGAAGGATCAATATGCATCGATTTCATCACCATCAAAACCGTTCCCGCCATGCCTTCGGCTGGTCGGAGCGCCAGGGGCGGCGCGGCATGCGGCGCGGCCGCGTGTTCGAACAGGGCGACCTCAGGCTCGTCCTGCTCAAGCTGATCGCCGACAAGCCGAGCCACGGCTACGAGCTGATCAAGGCCGTCGAGGAGGCGGTCGGCGGCGCCTATGCGCCGAGCCCCGGCGTGGTCTACCCGACGCTGACGCTGCTGGAGGACATGGGTTACGTGCGCCAGCAGCCTGACGCAGACGGCGCCAAGAAGCTCTACGCGATCACGTCCGAGGGCCAGGCCCACCTCGCCGAACAGAAAGAGGCGGTCGACGGCCTCTTCGCCCGCATGGGCGAGGTCGCCGCCGCCAACCGCGGACGCAGCGCCCCGCAGATCTTGCGCGCCATGCAGAACCTGAACACCGCCCTGCGCTATCGCCTTGGCCGCGGGCCGCTGAGCGACGCCCAGGTGCAGGCCGTGGCCGCGGCGCTGGACGCCGCCGCCCGCGCGGTCGAGGACGCCTGACCGCCGGCTGATCAGCGCGGCGTGGCGCTGAGCCGCCCGGCCAGCGTGATTTTTCGCGCCGCCCGGCCTATATGCCGCGCCCATGGGCCGGCCCTTCCTGAAGATGAACGGCCTCGGCAACGACTTCGTCGTCGTCGAGGCGCGCGAGGGCGCCTTCACGCCGGGCGCGGCCGACGTGCGCGCCATCGCCGACCGAGCGGGCGGCGTCGGCTGCGACCAGCTGATCGCCATCGAGCCGTCAGCCCGGGCGGAGGCCTTCGTCCGCTTCTGGAACGCCGACGGCGGCGTGACCGCCGCCTGCGGCAACGGCGCGCGCTGCGTGGCCTGGCTGCTCATGCAGGCGTCCGGCCGCGACGAGACGCGGTTCGAGACCGAGGCCGGCCTGCTCACCGCCACCCGCGCCGACGGCGGGCTGGTCACCGTCGACATGGGCAAGCCCGGCCTCGACTGGCGCGACATCCCGCTGGCGGAGGCGATGGACACCCGCGGGATCGAGCTGCAGGTCGGCCCGATCGATCAGCCGTTGCTGCACACGCCGGGCTGCGTCAGCATGGGCAACCCGCATGTGGTCTTCTTCGTCGGCGACGTCACGACTGCGCCGGTCGGCGAGATCGGCCCGATGATCGAAAATCACCCGCTGTTTCCGGAGCGGACCAACGTCGGGTTCGCCGAGATCAAGGCCCGCGACCGGATCGGCCTTCGGGTCTGGGAGCGCGGCGTTGGCGAGACCAAGGCCTGCGGGACCGGCGCCTGCGCCGCCCTGGTCGCGGCTTGCCGCCGCGAGCTGACCGGCCGCTCGGCGAGCGTCGAGCTCCTGGGCGGACCCTTGCAGATCGACTGGCGCGAGCGCGACGACCACGTGCTGATGACCGGGCCGACCGCGGTCGAGTTCGCCGGGACGTTGCCGTGAGCGCGCTCGAGGTCATCACCTTCGGCTGCCGGCTGAACGCCTACGAATCGGAGGTGATCCGCGTCCGCGCGCGCGATGCGGGCCTTACCGACGCGGTCGTGCTCAACACCTGCGCGGTGACGGCCGAGGCCGTGCGCCAGGCGCGGCAGGCGATCCGCCGCGTGCGGCGCGAGCGCCCCGGCGCGCGCCTGATCGTCACCGGATGCGCCGCGCAGATCGATCCGGCCGCGTTCGCCGGGATGGGCGAGGTCGACCAGGTGCTCGGCAACGCCGAGAAGCTCGAGGCGAGCGCCTACCACGCCACGGCGCGGGTATCGGTCTCCGACATCTTCTCCGTGCACGAAGCGGCCGCACCGGTGCTGGCGCTGGACGCGGTCCGCGCCCGCGCCTCGGTCGAAGTCCAGAACGGCTGCGATCATCGCTGCACGTTTTGTGTGATTCCATTCGGCCGTGGCGCGTCCCGATCGGTTCCGGCCGGCCTGGTGGTCGACGCGATCCGCCGTCTGAGCACGGAAGGATGCCGCGAGGCGGTGCTGACCGGCGTCGACCTGACGTCGTGGGGCGCCGACTTGCCGGGAACGCCGACCCTGGGCGGCCTGGTGCGCCGAATCCTGCGCCTCGCTCCCGATCTGCCGCTTCTTCGCCTCTCCTCCATCGACGTCGCCGAGATCGACGAGGAGCTCATCGCCTGCTTCGCCGACGAGCCGCGATTGGCGCCGTACCTGCACCTGTCGCTGCAGTCCGGCGACGACATGATCCTCAAGCGGATGAAGCGCCGCCATAGCCGCGACCAGGCCTTGGCGCTGATTCAGGCGGTGCGGCGCGTCCGGCCCGACGCCGCGTTCGGCGCCGATCTCATCGCCGGGTTCCCCACCGAGACCGAGGCGATGTTCGAACGCACGCTCCAGGTCGTCGAAGAAGCGGATCTCGCCTACCTGCACGTCTTCCCGTTCAGCCCGCGCGCCGGGACTCCCGCCGCGCGTATGCCGCCGGTCGACAAGGCGCAGATCAAGACCCGCGCAGCGCGGTTGCGCGGGGCGGGCGCGGCGGCGCTTCGCCGGCATCTCGACCGGCAGATCGGCCGCACCATCATCGGGCTGGTCGAGCGCGCCGGTCGGGCGCGGGCCCCGGACTTCACCGAAGTCGTCTTCGCCGGCGAGGCGCCTGCCGGCGCGCTTGTCCCGGTCACGATCTCGGGACACGACGGCGTGCGCGCCGTCGGAGCGCTCGCGTGAGCGATACTGATTCGCGAAAGCCCGGCTGGTTCCGCAGGTTGGCCGATGGCCTGTCGCGCTCCTCGCGACAGATGTCGACCGAGATCGTCCAGGTCTTCACCAGGAAGCCGCTCGACCAGGCCAGGCTGGACGAGCTCGAGGACATGCTGGTCGAAGCCGACTTGGGCCCGCAGGCGGCGCGGCGCATCACCGAACGTTTCGCCGGCGAGCGGTTCGGCCGCGAGTGCGACGAGGGCGAGATCAAGCAGGCGCTCGCCGAGGCGATCGCCGCCGAGCTCAGCCCCCGGCAGGGCCGCTTCGACGCCCTCGCCGGTCCGCGGCCCTACGTCGTGCTTTTCGTGGGGGTGAACGGATCGGGCAAGACCACGACGCTGGGCAAGATCGCCGCCGATCTCACGGGGCAGGGGGCCAAGGTCCTCGTCGTCGCCGGCGACACCTTCCGCGCGGCCGCGGTCGAGCAGCTGAAGATCTGGGCCGAGCGCGCGGGCGCGGCCTTCATCTGCGGCGCGCCGGGCGCTGACGCGGCGGGGCTGGCCTTCGACGGGCTCGAACAGGCGAAGGCGGACGGTTACGACGTGGTGCTCATCGATACCGCTGGCCGCCTGCAGAACAAGACCGGCCTCATGGACGAGCTGCTCAAGATCGTGCGCGTGCTGAAGAAGGTCGACCCCGAGGCGCCGCACGAAACCTTGCTCGTGCTCGATGCGACGGTCGGCCGCAATGCCCTTGCGCAGGAGAACGTGTTCGGCAACACGGCTGGCGTGACCGGGATCGTCATGACCAAGCTGGACGGCACGGCGCGCGGCGGCGTGCTCGTGCCGGTCGCCCAGGCGTCGGACGCCCCGATCAAGCTGATCGGCGTCGGCGAGGGCATTGACGATCTGCAGCCGTTCGACGCCCAGGCGTTTTCTCGCTCGCTGGTCGGGCTGGGCGCCGCTTGAGCGAGCCGGCGCCCCAGGCGGCGGGGTTGCGGCGCGGCCGCGCGCACGGCGCCGTCCGCCTCATCGTCGACTATGGCGGCATCGCCACCTTCGCGGCGGCCTACTTCCTCCGCCTTCGGTTCGTCGCGGCGGCGGGACCATTTCCCTGGGCCCTGACCTGGGGCGGGGCGGCGCGGCCGGATCTGGTCGCCGCCACCGCCTGGCTCGTCGCCGGTTCGGCGATATCGCTTCTCATCGGGCTTGCGGCCGAGCGCCGGCTCGCGCCCATGCCGCTGATCGCCGGCGGATTCGCCTTCATCTTCGGTGGGCTGACGCTCGTGCTGCACGACGCCCGTTTCACCAAGATCAAGCCGACCGCGGTCAATCTGATCTTCGCCGCGGCCCTGCTGACCGGGCTCGCCCTGCGGCGTCATCCGCTGAAGTGGCTGTTGGGCGAAGCCCTGGCCCTGCCCGACGCCGCATGGCGGACGCTGACCGTCCGCTATGCGGTCTACTTCGTCGCGATGGCGGCGTTGAACGAAGCCGTGTGGCGAACCCAGTCCGATTGGGTCTGGGTCGAGTTCCACACCCTCGGCCAGTGGGCTTGCGTGCTGTTGTTCTCGGCGGCGCAGATCCCGTTCATGATGAAGCACTTGAAGACACCAGAGCCGCCGCCCCCGCCGACCGACTAGGCGCGGGCGCCCGCTTGCAGCGTGTACGGAAGGTATGTCTTCAAATCGACGTACAGCCGCGCTAAGGTAATAGCGACGGTTGCGCTTGGATTGGGGTGATGGCGAAGCTGAAAACAAAGCCGGGAAGCAAGAAAGCCGGCAAGAAGATCGAGGCTGGCAAGGCGCTGGATCGGTCGCCGAGCCACCTGTTGCACCGCGCATTGCAGCTCGCGCTCGACATCTACGCCGAAGAAACCGGGCCCGATGCGGTCACTCAGCGGCAGTATGCGGTGCTCGCCGCCGTCGCCGCCCAGGAAGGTCTGACCCAGACCGATCTCGTGCGCTCCACCGGCATCGACCGCTCGACGCTCGCCGACCTGGTGGCCCGGATGATCGGCAAGGGCCTGCTCGCCCGCCAGCGGTCGACGGCCGATGCGCGCGCGAACACCGTCAGCCTCACAGGCCCCGGCCGCTCAGCGCTGGAAGCCGCCAAGCCGCGGGTTGCGGCCGCGGATGCGCGGATCATGAAGCTGCTGCCGACCCGCAAGCGCGACGCCTTCCTGGGCGTTCTGCGCGACATGGGTCGGGTGGCGGAAACCATGGCCGAGGCGGAAGCCCCGGCAGCGGCGCCGAAGCTGAAAAAGAAGAAGAAGACCAAGGCCTCGAAGGCGGAACGGGCGGCCAAGCCAGCGAAGACCGCCAAGCCGGCCAAGGCTTCCAAGCCGTCCAAAGCCGCCCCCGCGATGAGAGCCGCGAAAGCGGCCAAGGCGCCGAAAGCCGCCAAGGGCGCCAAGAAGAAGAAGTCGAAGAAATCCCTCGCCGTGGCGCCGGCCAGCGCGATTTAAGTCCGCTTCATACGACGATATTCACCCGCGATCCCGGCCGGGCGCTCGCGGCGGGCTGCGGCGCGTCGACCGGCGCGGCCGCGGCGTGCGGGTTTGTGGCGATCGCCGGCCCGACCTTCTGCGGGGCTGCCGCCGCAGGCAGCGGCGTTGGCGCGCGCCCGAGCGCGGCTTCGAAGAACGCCCGTTGCGCGGCCGCGCGCGCCTCGCTCGCCGGCGCCGCCCGGGGGGCGGGCTGGCCCGAGATCGGTGGAAGCGCCATGCGCAAGCCTCTTTTGGTTCGGCGTTGAGTGCGAACCCTTTCATGCGCCGATTTATGGTTAACCGCAGCTTAACGCTGACCCGCGCCGTCCTCGACCAGGGCGTCGGCGCTTGCCGGCGTCAACGGCAAGGCGACCTTGGCCGCGATCCGCCCGTCGGGGCCGACCACGAAGGTCTCGGGAACGCCGGAGACGCCGAAGTCGAGCCCGGCGCGGCCGTCGCGATCGACCAGGGTGGCCGCGTAGGGATCTCCGGTGCGGGCGAGCATGGCGTGCGTCGCCTGCGCGTTGTAGCGCCAGGGCGAGACGATGCCGATCACGCGGACGCCCTGCGCCTTCAGCGCCATCAGCACCGGCTGTTCCTGCTGGCAGGGCGCGCACCAGTAGGCGAAGAAGTTGACCAGCGTGCCCGGAGGCGCGGCGGCCTTCAGCTCCACGGACGCGCCGCCGTCGAGCGGGGTGAGCGTCTCGTCGGGCAGCGGCTGGCCGACCAGCGCTGCGGGCTCGTAGTGCGGGTCGTGACGCAGCGCCGAACCGGCGAAGAGGGCGCCAAGGCCGAGCAGGACGGCGATCGGCGCGAGCGCGATCCAACGCTTCATGGCCCGCTCGCCCCCTCGCCCTCGGCCGCCTCCGCCGCCCGCCGCCAGCGTCGCGCCCGCATCAGGCTGTCCAGCACCAGCGCGGCGATGACCAGCGCGCTTATAGCGTAGGCCGGCCAGACGTAGGGGCCGTACTTGCCGGCGTCGAAGTCGAACATTGCGCTCACCCTGCCCTTCGAACGGCGCGCGCCAGCGCCCGCCGGCGCCAGACCTCGCCACGGATCCGCACCAGCCAAAGCGCTCCGAACCCCGCCATGTAGGCCAGCCCCATGACCAGAAGCGGTGCGAGGTACGTCGCCGGCATCGCCGGGCCGCCGGCGCGGAACACCGACGAGCCCTGGTGCAGGCTTCGCCACCAGGTCACCGAGAAATGCACGATCGGCAGGTTGACCAGCCCGACCAGCGCCAGGATCGAGGTGGCCGGCGCTGCGCGCGCATCGTCCTCGATCGAGGCGTCGAGGGCGAGGTAGCCCAGGTAGAAGAGGAAGAGCACCAGCACTGAAGTCAGTCGGGGATCGCCCCACACCCACCAGGCGCCCCAAGTGGGCTTGCCCCACAGCGAGCCGGTGATCAGCGCCAGCAGCGTGACGGCCGCGCCCAACGGGGCGGCGGCCCGCGCCGCGGCCTGCGCCAGCGCATGGCGGAAGACCAGGCTCAGGAAGCTCGCCACGCCGAGGCAGGCGTAGATGAAGAGGCTCATCCAGGCGGCCGGCACATGGATGAACATGATGTGGACGGCGTAACCCTGCTGGTAGTCGGGCGGCGCGTGGAAATCGAGCGCGAGGCCGATCGCCAGCAAGACGATGGCGATGGCGCCGAGCAGGGGGGCGGCCCAGCGCGAGAACGCCATGAACCGCTCGGGATTGGCGAGGGCTGGAATCATCATCGAAGCCGGCTCACGATAGCGCGTTCCTGGCCGCCGCAGCCATGGCGAACGGGCAGAGCGCCACAGCCGCGAGCCCGTAGGCCGCGAGCAGCAGGAGCGGGGTGCGCCAGTCGAGGCCGGCGGCGAAGGCTTCGATCGCGCCGGCGCCGAAGATCACCGGCGGGGTGAACAGCGGCAGGACGATCAGCGCGATGAGGACGCCGCCGCGCCGGCTGCCCAGCGCCAGCGCCGCGCCGACACCGCCCAGGAAGGCGAAGCCGAGGCCGCCCAGCAGGCCGGCCGCGATGGTCACGGCTGCGAGCCGCCATGGCGCGCCAAGCGCGGCCATGATCACCGGCGCGGCCAGCGCCAGCGGCGCCTGGGTGGTGATCCATTGGGCCAGCGCCTTGGCGAGAGCGGCAAGTTCGAGCGGGGCGGGGCCAAGGGCGATCAGGTCCAGCGCGCCGTCCTCGTAGTCGCGCTCGAACAGCCGCTCGAGCGAGATCAGCGAGGCCAGCGCCAAGACCAGCCACGCCAGCCCCGGCGCCGCCTGCGCCAGCCGCCCCGCATCCGCGCCGATCGCGAGCGGCATGAGGCTGGTGATAGCGACGAAGAAGCCGAGCGCCATGAGCGGCCCGCCGCCGCCGGCCCAGCTCAGCGCCAGCTCCCGGCGCAGGATGATGGCGAATCCGCTCACGCGGCGATCTCGATCGAACGGCTCTTGACCGGCAGCGGGTCGTGCGCGGCGGCGAGGATGAGCCCGCCGCGCGCGAGGTGCAGGGTCATGAGCTCGCCGAACCGGGCGCGCTGGACGCGGTCGAGGGGCGCCAACGGCTCGTCCAGCAACCAAAGGGCGCGCGGGCTCGCGCTCAGGCGGACGAGCGCCAGCCGGCGACGCTGGCCGGCCGACAGCTTGCGCACCGGCAACGCGAGCATCGCGTCCAGCCCCATCCGCGCGCAGGCCGCCTTGGCCGAGCCCGCCGTGCCGCCGGTCCAGCGCACCTGGAACAGCACCTCGTCCCAGGCCAGACGGGCCGTTTTCAGCGCGTCTTGATGGCCGATCAGGTGTGCTTCGCGCGCTATGGCGTCCTCGAGAGGGATCTCGCCCGAGTCGCCCTTGATGGCGATGACCCCAGACAGCGGGCGGATAAGCCCTGCCACGGCGCGCAACAGGCTGGTCTTGCCGGCGCCGTTCGGCCCGCTCAGCACGACCGCCTCGCCGGCGGCGACGTCGAGATCGAGCCCCTCGATCAGCACCCGGTCGCCGCGCGCGAGCGCGAGGGATCGAATGGCGATTCCCTTGATCATCAAAGGGTCGCTTCGTGGACGCGGCGCGCGCCGAGGGCTAAGAGGTGCGCGGCCGTGCGGGGCTCACGCGGCGCGAGGCTGGACGCTGTGTGTCCTTCCTTCAATGCGCGCGATCCCGCGACCGGTTTTCGGGCGGCCCAGAGCAGAGAAAGGCGTCCTTCCATGCCATCGAACGACAGCTTGCACACCCGCCGCGATCTCGTGGTGGGCGAGAAGACCTACGCTTACTACAGCCTGGCCGCCGCTGAGGAGGCCGGGCTTGCCGGCGTCGCCCGCCTGCCGGCGTCGATGAAGGTACTGCTGGAGAACCTGTTAAGAAACGAAGATGGGCGAACGACCGGCCCGGACGACCTGAAGGCGCTTGCCGCCTGGATCCAGAACAAGGGAAGCGTCCAGCACGAGATCAGCTTTCGGCCGGCGCGCGTCCTGATGCAGGACTTCACCGGCGTGCCGGCCGTCGTCGATCTGGCCGCCATGCGCGACGCCATGACTCGATTGGGCGGCGATCCGGACAAGATCAATCCGCTCAATCCCGTCGACCTGGTCATCGACCACTCGGTCATGGTCGACCACTTCGGCACGGCCAAGGCCTTCGGCGAGAACGTCGAGCGCGAGTACGAGCGCAACCTCGAGCGCTATCGCTTCCTGCGCTGGGGCTCGGCGCGCCTTCGACAATTTCCGCGTCGTGCCGCCCGGCACCGGCATCTGCCACCAGGTCAACCTCGAATACCTGGCCGCAGACGGTTTGGAGCGCGGCAGACGGCGACGTCGAGGTCGCCTATCCCGACACCGTGGTCGGCACCGACAGCCACACCACCATGGTCAACGGCCTCTCCGTGCTCGGCTGGGGCGTCGGCGGCATCGAGGCCGAGGCGGCCATGCTGGGCCAGCCGATGCCGATGCTGATCCCGGAGGTGATCGGGTTCCGGCTGGATGGGGCGCTGCCCGAGGGCGCGACGGCGACCGATCTGGTGCTGACCGTCACCCAGCTCCTGCGCAAGAAGGGCGTGGTCGGGCAAGTTCGTCGAGTTCTTCGGTCCCGGCCTGGCGAACCTCACCATCGAGGATCGCGCCACCATCGCCAACATGGCGCCCGAGTACGGCGCGACCTGCGGCTACTTCCCGATCGGCCAGGCGACCATCGAATACCTGAAGGCGACCGGCCGCGCCCCCGAGCGCGTGGCGCTGGTCGAGGCCTATGCCAAGGCGCAAGGCCTCTGGCACGAGGCCGACGCGCCCGAGCCGGTGTTCACCGACACCGCTCGAGCTCGACCTGGCCGACGTCGCTCCCTCCCTGGCCGGCCCCAAACGTCCGCAGGATCGCGTCGCGCTCTCGGACGCGGCGAGCTCCTTCGCAGAGGCGCTGGGCGCCGAGTTCGCCAAGACCGGCGAGCACGGCGCGCACGCCGGTCAGCGGCGAGGCCTACGACCTCGGCGACGGCGACGTGGTGATCGCGGCCATCACCTCCTGCACCAACACCTCCAACCCCAGCGTGCTGATCGCGGCCGGCCTGCTTGGCCAAGAAGGCGCTCGACAAGGGGCTGAAGGTGAAGCCCTGGGTCAAGACCTCGCTCGCGCCCGGCTCGCAGGTGGTCACCGACTACCTGGCCAAGGCAGGTCTGCAGAAGTCGCTGGACGCACCTGGGTTCAACCTGGTCGGCTACGGCTGCACGACCTGCATCGGCAATTCCGGGCCGCTGCCGCCGGCGATCTCCGAGGCCGTTCAGGCCGGCGACCTGGTGGCGGTCAGCGTGCTCTCCGGCAACCGCAACTTCGAGGGACGGGTCAATCCCGACACCCGCGCCAACTACCTGGCCTCGCCGCCGCTCGTCGTCGCCTACGCGCTTGGCCGGCTCGATGAAGATCGACCTGACCCGCGACCCGCTCGGGAGCGGCAAGGACGGCGAGCCGGTCTTCCTGCGCGACATCTGGCCGACGTCGAAGGAGATCGCCGACATCCAGCGCAAGGCGGTCCTGAGCGACATGTTCGCCAAGCGCTACGGCGATGTGTTCAAGGGCGACAAGGCCTGGCGGGATATCAAGGTCGCCGGCGGCAAGACCTACGGCTGGGACGTCGGCTCGACCTACGTGCAGAACCCGCCCTATTTCGAGGGCATGACGATGACGCCGGAGCCGGTCTCCGACATCGTCGAGGCGCGCATCCTGGCCATCTTCGGCGACTCCATCACCACGGACCACATCTCGCCGGCCGGCTCGATCCGGGCCGCATCGCCCGCCGGCCGCTTCCTGCTGGAACAGGCAGATCGGCCAGGGCGAGTTCAACTCCTATGGCTCCCGGCGCGGGAACCACGAGGTGATGATGCGCGGCACGTTCGCCAATATCCGCATCAGGAACCGCGTTACGCCCGATATCGAGGGCGGGGTGACCAGGCACTTTCCGTCCGGCGACGTGATGGCGATCTACGATGCGGCCATGCGCTACCAGTCGGAGGCGCATCCCATGGTGGTCTTCGCCGGCAAGGAGTACGGCACCGGCTCGTCGCGCGACTGGGCGGCCAAGGGCACGAAGCTCCTGGGCGTCCGTGCGGTGGTGGCGGAGTCGTTCGAGCGAATCCATCGCTCCAACCTGATCGGCATGGGCGTGCTGCCGCTGCAGTTCAAGGTCGACGGCTGGAAGAAGCTGGGCCTGACCGGCGAGGAGATCGTGACCATTCGCGGCCTCTCCGAGCTCAGCCCCAGGCGCACGTTGACGGTCGAGGTCTATCGGGCCTCGGATGGTCGCATCGCGCGCTTCCCTGTCATCTGCCGCATCGATACGCCGACCGAGCTCGACTACTTCCGGGCCGGCGGCGTCTTGAACTATGTGCTGCGGAATCTGGCGCGGGAGACACACGGCGGCATGAGCGCCGAAGGCGGGCTCACAGCCTCGTGACGCGCGCCGGCGTGTAAAAGCCGCTTAATTGATCGCGATGCGAAAGGCCGCGCTTGCTCTTCTGTTCAGCGTTGCGCTGGCGGCGGCGGGCCGAGCCGGCGCGGCGTCGCCGCGCGCGACCGTTCTGGTGGAGCTCTTCACCAGCCAGGGCTGCTCTTCCTGCGTGAAGTCGGGCGCGCTGATCAGCGCGCTCGACCAGCGGCCGCGCGTGCTCGCGCTCACCTTTCCCGTCGACTACTGGGACTATCTGGGCTGGCGCGACACCATGGCCAAGCCCGAATTCACCGAGCGGCAGAAGCTGTACATGCGCGCGCTTGCGTTGCGTGACGTCTACACCCCGCAGGTGGTCGTCGACGGGCGCCTGCAGGCGGCGGCGGTCGACCGCGAGACGGTCGACAAGCTCGTCCGCGCCGCCGAACGCGAGTCAGGCCCCCTGCCCCGGACGCTGTTGACCAAGTCGCGCCTCGTCATCCATGCGGGCGCCGCGCCTGCCGGCGGCGCTGCGGTCTGGCTGGTGCGCTACGAGGCGGGCGACCAATCGGTGAGGGTGCTGGCCGGGGACAATCGCGGCCAGACCGTCGTCGAGCACAACGTCGTGCGCGAACTCTCCCGCCTCGGCGTCTGGCGCGGCCAGGCGCTGAGCTTCCGCCTGCCGGCGCCGGACGATCGCGACCTGAAGACGGTGGTGATCATCCAGGGCTTGCGCAGCGGCCGCGTGCTCGCGCTGGCGCGCTCCTAGAGGTTCTCATAGGGGCAAAAGAATAGCCCGCGCGACCAGAGGGGGGCATTTGGGCCGCGCGGGCTTCTGTTCTTCTTCTCAAGGCCGACCGTCTCGCCCAGGACCCGGGGGGCTGGGGGGCTGTTCAGATTCCGGAACGTCGAAGGCTGAACGGCCGACCAGGGGAGGTTGGCGGCGCAAGCGGGCGCGTCGGCGTCGGAAATAAGGTCATTTCGTGGCGCGTGGCGCGCGAGCGTGGACTTGACCCCTCGCCGCAAAGCCGTTTGCCCCTTAACTATGCGTCCGATGAGTCTCGATGTGGGGCCCGGGCCCCGGGCTGTTCCCCTGGTCTTCTTCGAGCGCCGCGAGCTCGACCGGCTGCTCGGCCTCTACGGATTGAAGGTCGCCGCCGGCGAGTGGCGCGACTATGCCATCGACGGCTTGAGCGACTCGGCGATCTTCTCGGTCTACCGCCGCGCCTCGGAGCAGCCGGCCTATCGCATCGAGAAGCGCCCGGCGCTGGCGCGCCGCCAGGGCCAGTGGGCCATCGTCGGCCAGAACGGCCAGGTATTGAGACGGGGCCGCGAGCTCGAGGCCGTCCTACGCTTCTTCGATCGAAGCCGCTTCAAGGTCGTCAAGTAGCGCCGCCATCGCGCGCCTTGCGCGGCCGGGCGCTTCGATCACCGGTGTCGAATCCGTCACCTGGTCCAGCCCGCCGATCACCGGCAACGCGCGCAGCGCCGCATCGTCGATCGCCGCCATCAGCGCCGCGATCATCGCTTCGCTGTTGACCACGCTGAACGGCCGTTCGTGGAAGCGCTCAATGCGGGGCGCGATCGCACCAGGCACGCCGCAGGCCAGCTGCAGCTCGCCGAGCGCAAGGGCCGCCTCCGCCAGCGCCGCGTCGCGCGTCCGCCAGTCACCGGCATCGAGCACCGCGTCCAGTCTCCGACCGATGTCGGCGGCGCAGGGCAGGGCGGCGAAGGCGGTCCCGAACCACTTCGAATAGGGTGCGTAGCGGCCCTCGATCAGGAAGGCGAGCCGCATCAGGTCGCGCACCAGCCGGGCGGCGATCACGCGCGAGCCGCGTTCGTCTCCGGAGACCCCATTTCTCCCCACGAAAGGCTGCTCCTCGGCGAGGCGCCGCCACTGGCCGGCCAGCTTGTAGAGCCGGACGTCGCGCGGGAATCGGCTCAGACGCTCGCGCTCGCCGGTGAGCCGCCCGTCGTCATCGTGGAAGAGCGCGCCGGCGGTGAAGGCGATCAGCCGCTGCTCGGCCAGGCCAAGCCAATCCAAGTTGTCGCGCGGCTCACCGGGTCGGAGCCCGACCCAGAAGGCGAGCGCATGGTCGAGCGTCCACACCTCGAAGCCATGCCGGATGTCGCCGCGCGCGCCTTGGCTGTGCGGCGCCGGGTGCGGCCGGTTGGCCATGCCGATAGGGTGGCCGAGAAAGGTCGCCGGCGCCGCGTCGGCGAAGGCGGCGACCAGCGAGTCGGCGACCGTCGCAAACGCCGTTTCGTCGACGAACACCTGCACGCGCGGACCCCAGTTGTGGTCCTGCGACATCGCGTCGTCGAAGCCGAGCAGCTCCGACCCATAGCCCAGGAGGGCGGCCGCGTGCGGCAGGCCCGGCGCGGCGTTCGCCAGCCAGGGCCGCACCAGCTCCCGGTAGAAGCGCCGTGAAAGCTCGATCCCCTGCATGCCGGCGTCATAGCAAGGAAAAGCCCCGGCGGTCGCCCGCCGGGGCCTATTGTGCTTCCAAGCTCCGAGGCGTCTAGCGGCGGGCGCCCGTCAGCCGCAGCAGGAAGAGGAAGAGGTTGAGGAAGTCGAGGTAGAGGCTGAGCGCTCCGTAGTTCGTGGCGACGCTCATCGCCGCCTGGTCGCCGCCGAGCTGGTAGTAGGTCAGTTTCAGCCGCTGGGTGTTGTAGGCGATCAGGCCGGCGAAGATGAGGACGCCGATCACGTTGATCACGAACTGCATTCCCGGCGTCGCGAAGAAGACGCTCACGAACATCGCGATGATCAGACCGACGAGGCCGATCGATCAGGAAGCTTCCGAGGCCGGTGAGGTCGCGCTTGGTCGTGTAGCCGACCAAACTCAGGCTGCCGAAGGCTGCCGAGGTGATCAGGAAGGTCATGAAGATCGAAGCGCCGGTGTAGAGCAGCGCCCAGATGCCGAGCGACGCGCCGAACAGCGCGACGACCGACCAGTAGACGATCCCGCTGGACCGCGGGCTCTGCTTGAAGGCGAGGCGGCCGAGCAGGAGCACCGGCAGCGGCGCGATCGCCACGACCCAGCCGAGCAGGGTGTAGGTCTCGGCCAGGCCGCGCGTGGTCATGACCTGCTGGAACAGCAGGTCGCGCACAGCCGGCACGCTGGAGGTCACGTAGGCCAGAGCGGCCGAGAGCAAGAGGCCGAGGCCGACCTTGTTGTAGACGCCGAGCATGAACGCGCGCAGGCCCGCGTCGACCGCCATGTCGGCGGCGCCCGCCTGCGGGGCGGGTCGCGGATAGTCGCGGTTGAAGTCGCTCATCGAGAATCGATCCTTAGGAATTGGCCCATGCATGGGCGCGGGCCTTGATATCGGCAAGGATGCGCCGGCCCGCAAGGGCGGGCAAGCCGTATCGGCCCTTGCGCCATCGGCCGGCGGCAAGGGAGTTTACGCGCGATGATCCGCCTGTTCGCCGCCCTGGCCATCCCGCCCGAGATCGGCGAGCTGCTCGCACGCCGCCAGCACGGTCTGCCCGGCGCCCGCTGGCGGCCGCTCGCGAGTCTGCACATCACGCTCAGGTTTTTCGGCGAGATCAGCGAGACGACCGCCGACGACCTCGACGCCGAGCTTGGCCGCATCACTGGCGCGCCGGTTTCGGTCGCCCTGGAAGGCGTCGGCGCCTTCGACGACGCCCGGGTAGTGCGCGCTGTCTGGGCCGGCGTCGCGCCCGATCCGCCGCTCGAGCGCCTCGCGCGCTGCTGCGAGCGCGCGGCGCGACGGGCGGGTCTTAAGCCCGACACGCGGCCGTGGCGGCCGCACCTCACGCTGGCCTACCTCAACCGCGGCGCGCCAGCCGCCGTGGCGGCGTGGATCGAGGCCCAGGGCCTGCTGCGCGCCCCGGCGTTCTTGTGCCCGGCGTTCGGCCTCTACTCCAGCCGGCTCGGCCGCGGTGGGTCGACCTACCGCCTCGAGCGCGCTTATCCCCTGGCAGGCGAGTAGGCCGGGCGCCCACGCCGGTCGTGGCATGCCCCGTGCTCGGCGCGGAACGAAAGAACCGTTCCGCCCCGGATCGGGACCTTGCGATGCCCGAAGCCAAGCCGATCAATCCGCTGACCTCGCTCCGCTTCTTCGCGGCGATGTGGGTCGTGCTCTACCACTATTGGCCGAACCTCGGCCGGAGCCTGCCGCCGCTGGTCGCCAAGGGCTACCTGGGCGTCGAGCTGTTCTTCGTGCTCTCGGGCTTCATCCTCTGCCACGTCTACCTCGACGGCCTCGCCGCAGGACGCTTTGGCTACGGCTCGTTCCTCTGGGCGCGGCTGGCCAGGATCTATCCCCTGCATCTGGTGACGCTGATCGGCGTCGGCGTGATGGCCCTCGCCGCCGGCGCGGCGGGACACGTATTCGACTCCAACGTGCTGTCGTGGCCGTCTCTGCCGGCCAACCTGTTGCTCGTGCAGGCCTGGGGCCTGGCCCCGCAGGCCGCCTGGAACCACCCGTCATGGTCCATCTCGGCCGAGTGGTTCGCCTATCTGATCTTTCCGCTGTTCGCGTGGGCGGCGCTCAAGTTCGCCAAGCGGCCCTACCTGGCGGCGCTGGGCGCCTTCGCCGCCCTCGTCGTGGTCTACGCCGGCTTCCAGGCGCTGGCCGGCTTCCCTTTGACCCACGCCAACATCCGCTGGGGCGCGCTCAGGATCGTTCCGAGCTTCGCCTACGGCGCGGCCGTTTACCTTGTTTGGCGCGCCGCCGCGGCGGAAAGCCGCGCCGCGCCCCTGCTAGGCGCCGCAATTTCAGGCGCCGCCGTGGCCGTGGGCGCCCAGTTCGGGGCGCCCGACGCCCTGCTGGTCGGCCTGTTCGGACTTCTGATCTTGTCACTGGCCATGCTGGCGAAGGCCGGTAAGAACAGTGGTGGCGGCGCGCTTTTCGTGTATATGGGCGAGATCAGTTACTCAATATACATGGTTTGCATTCCTTGGCAGCTGTTGTTCGTGAACGTGGTTGCGACGACGTTGCACTTGCAGAAGGATGCGTTGCCACTTTCAATTTGGCTCATCATGCTTCTGGCGCTGCCCGCATTGGCGGCGGCGTCATACCATCTTGTCGAGTGGCCGGCCCGCCGCTGGATGCGGGGCGTCCGCCTGCCGCGGGCGGCGGCCCTAACAAGCGTGGCCTAAACGACACGGCCAGATATTATTTTTCTTTTCATCTTTGACCGGGATGGTTATCCAAACGTCAGTTCCGGGCCGGGGGGAGACCCAGCACATGCGTAAGGGGTTGAGGGCCGTGTTGGGCTCCGTTGCCGTGGCGTTCGTCATCGCGGCCAGTGCGGGCCAGGCTCAGGCTGCCGACTATTGGCAGTGTGTCCCGTTCGCGCGAATGATCTCGGGCATCCAGATCTTCGGTGACGCCTGGACATGGTGGAAGCAGGCCGCAGGCAAGTACGCGCAAGGGTTTGCGCCGAAAGCGGGCGCGGTCCTGGTCTTCAAGCCGAACGGGGTGATGAACAAGGGCCATGTCGCCGTCGTCAGCCAGGTGCTGACCGACCGCGTGATCCAGGTCACCCAAGCGAACTGGTCGATCATCGAAGGCCGGCGCGGCCAGGTGGAGCGCGACGTTACCGTCGTCGACGTCTCGCCAGCGGGCGACTGGAGCCAGGTCAAGGTCTGGTACGATCCCATTCGCGACCTCGGCAAGACCGTCTATCCGACCTACGGCTTCATCTATCAGGGCACGCAGAATGCGGCGGCCGACGCCGCCGAGACCGCCGTTCGGACGGTCGCCCAGACGGCGATGAACCAGCTGACCGCCGCCGTGCCGGCTTCCAGCCCCGCACCGGCTCGCGCGCTCACCCAGGCGGCGGGCTCGACCGACCAGATCAGCGCGCTCATTCAGGCCGCGACGTCGTCCGACAACCGCTAGGGCTTCAGCGCGCTCATTCAGGCCGCGACGTCGTCCGACAACCGCTAGGGCTTCAGCGCGCTCCGCGCGCCCTCAAACCTTGATCTGACTCATCGCCTCAGCGATCGTCCTGTCGATGTCGGCGCCCGCGCCGGTGAACGACCCTTCGTGGGCGGCGAGCGCCAGGAACATGACGCCCGCGGCCGAGAGAACAAGCAGCGTGGCGGCGATCAGGCCGCGCCCAGCGCGGCGCGTGCGCTCGTCGCTGCGTCCCCGCTCGTAGGCGTGGCCCAGTTCGCTCTTCAGCGTGTCCGCGTCCATCGTCGCGACCGGCTCGGCCGTTTGTGTTTGCGCCGGCTTGCTCAGGCTCCAAAACGCCATCGGGGCCCTCCTTGGCGAGTATGTCTATCCTGGCGGGTCGAACGGCTGCGGTGAGCGCGCGGTTCCGTCGCGGCCGGGTACGCAGCCAAGAAAAAGGCGGCTCCGTTGAGGAGCCGCCTCGAGTTCGCATCATCGAGAAAAAGGGTGCGGAGACGGCTGGCTGGCTCTCACCAGCCTCAAGTCGGGGGGGCGTCGCCGCCTCCGCAGGGTTGAAAACGGCCATGCCGCATGGCGGTTCCGCTGGTGAGACGGTTTTTTTGGAGCCCGGATGCGCTACACGACCGAACGCCCGCGCAGAGCTCGCATCGCGAAGCTCACCACCAGCAGCACCAGGAAGACGAGAAACAGAATCTTCGCGATCTCGGCGGCCACGCCCGCCAGCGCCACGAAGCCCAAGAGAGCGGCGATGATCGCCAGAATGAAGAACGTCAGAGCCCACCCGAGCATTTTGCGGCCTCCTTGTCGGCATGGCCGCGGGCGTCATGTCAGCGGCTTCGCTGACTGGAACGCTCGGCGATAGGGGCCGTTCCGCGTCGCCGTCGCCCGAGGGCTAAGCGGCTTGCTTGTCCCGCGCCGGGTGGAAGAACAGGGCCTGGCCGATCGCCGCCTTCACCGTCTCCGGCAGGAAGGGCTTGGTGATGAGGAAGGTCGGCTCCGGCCGCTCGCCGGTCAGCAGCCGCTCGGGAAACGCGGTGATGAAGATCACCGGCACGTCGAAACGGCTGAGGATCTCGCGCACCGCATCGACGCCGGACGAGCCGTCGGCGAGCTGGATGTCCGCCAGCACCAGACCCGGCCGCCGGCGCGCGGCCGCTTCGATCGCTTCGGCTTGCGTGGCGGCGATGCCGATCACCTGATGGCCGAGCTCCCGGACCAGGGCCTCGATGTCGGTGGCGATCACCGGTTCGTCCTCGATGATCAGCACGTCGGTGGCCAGTTCGGCGTCGATCTCGCTCTGCGCGGTGGCGATCAGCCGCTCCACCTCGGCGAAGTCGGCGTCGAGGATCTGGGCGGCTTCGCTGGGCGTGAAGCCCTCGAGCGCGGTCAGCAGGAAGGCTTGGCGCGAGCGCGGCGCGATTCTGAGCAGCCGCGCCGAAGGATCGTCTCCCGCCGCCGACGGCGCATCGTCCGAGCGTCCTTCGAGTTGGGCGCCGGTCGAGCCCCAGATCGTGTGGAAGACATGGTAGAGCGCCACACGCGGGCTCTTGCCCGGGTCCAGCGTGCGCTCGCCGGCCGCGAGCGCCTCGAGCGCAGCGCGCACGTAGGCGTCGCCCACGTCTTGGTCGCCGGTCAGCGCGCGGGCATAGCGGCGGACGTAGGGCAGGTGCGGGGCCAAGGTTGCAAGCAAACTCATGAACTCCCCTCCGCGTTCAAGGGCGAGGCTTCGCCGACGACATCAGAAGATGATGGCGCCAGCGGGGCCGGTCCGTCACTTTAGCAAACGCGACGCTTGACGGTTGGTTCCGCGCTCAAGCTTGTTTTCCGGGAACCGCGCCCTGCCTCGCGCGTTGGCTGTCCGGGCTTTGGTATCGTGATGATGAGTGAAAGCGGAGGGGGGTTCGGCTTGGAGAGCAGTAGCGGACCCCGCGGTCGCGGCCGCAGGCCGCCCAACGCTGGCGAGCCCAGGCGCGCCATCGACGAAGCGCGCCTGCGCCAGCAGGCGATCGGCGTGAAGCTGCGCCAGATGTTCGATCAAGTGGTCAACGAACCGATCCCGCAGGAGTTCCTGGACATCCTGCGCCGCGGCGACGAGGCGTTGTCGGGCGCAGATGAAGACTGAGCGCGAGGCCGCGAACGGCGGCGCCAGCCCGGCCATGGAGGGCCGCTTCAAGCGGGAGCTTGTGGCGTTGATCCCGCACTTGCGCGCGTTCGCGCGCACCCTCACCGGCGATCAGGCCAGCGCGGACGACTTGGCCCAGGACGCGCTGATGAAGGCTTGGGACGCCCGCGCCAGCTACCAGATGGGCACGAACATGAAGGCCTGGACCTTCATGATCCTGCGCAACCAGTTCTACTCGGAGAAGCGCCGGTCCTGGCGCCAGACCCAGCTCGACCAGGAGGCCGCCGAGCGCACGCTGGTCGCCGTCGACGATCCGCAGTCGCCGGTCGCCCTGGACGAGATGCGCCTTGGGCTCGCGATGTTACCTGCCGAGCAGCGGGAAGCGTTGATTCTCGTCGGCGCAGGCGGGTTCGCCTACGAAGAGGCGGCCGAGATTTGCGGCTGCGCCGTGGGCACCGTGAAGAGCCGGGTCAGCCGCGCGCGGCGGGCCTTGCAGGGCATCCTCGAATCCGGCGCCTATCGGCGCGACGGTCGGGCGGCGAGCGAAGCGATGGGCGCAATCCTGGCTGCGGCCGAGCACATGGCCCAGAGCCGCTGACGCCCTGGTCCTGAGGTTCACCGTGGTGGCCTGAGCCACACGAGAAAGGCTGCGATGGCGAGGTTGGCGTGGGGGCCCTTCACCACCATCCGTTCGCGGCTCGGCGCAGCCGTGGCGCTTGCACTGCTGCCTGTTCTGCTGATCGGGGCGGTGCAGGCAACGATCGCCTTCCGCAAAGACGCCGAGGAACAGCATGCGCGCCTGGCGCTTGCGGCGGTGCGCAGCGCGGCGACCGCCCGGACCGAGCTCGCCGGCGCCAGCGTGCTGCTCGAGACCCTCGGCCCGCAGTCGATCGGCCTGGACTGCACGAGCCGGCTTGGCGAAATCAGCGGGCGGCTCGGCGGCTACGAGAACCTGATCCGCTTCGACAGCCAGGGGCGCGTCACCTGCGCCGCCGCCAATGTGCCCGCCGATCCGGCCCGCCGGTCGAGCGATTGGTTCGTGCGTTTGGCGCAAGGGGCTCCGTCGGTCGCGGTGCGGGCGCCAAAATCGCTGAGCGGGCTTGAGCCGGCGCTGCTGGCCGCCGAACGCGTCGCCGCCCCGGACGGAAGCTTCGATGGGGCGATGGCTGCGGTGGTCAACCTGAGGAGCCTGCAGCCGGACCTTTCCGACCCGAGCCTGCCGCCCGGCACGGCGGTGGCGCTGGTCGACGATCGCGGCCGCTTCCTCAGCCGCACAGACACCGGGGCCTTCCCCGCGAGCGTCGCGCCGAGCCGGGGGGGCCTGGGTTCCGACGGCGCGGTGATCGACTATGGGCCTGACGTGAGCGGCCAACGGCGGGTGTATTCGATGGCGCCGCTGATCGGCGACGTCTCCGTCTTGCTCTCGGCGCCAGCGCAGGGATGGTTCTCCTGGGCGAGGCTGAACCTGCTTTCGGGCGTGTTGCTTCCGCTGCTCGCCTTCCTCACCGCGCTGATCGCCGTGCTGGTGGTGACCGAGCGGGTCGTGGTGCGCTGGCTGCACTATCTGCAGCGGATCGCCGACATCTTTGCCAAGGGCCGTTTCACGGTCCGGCCGTTGCAGGCCAGCCGAGCGCCGCCGGAGATCCGCGAGCTGGCGCACGCGCTCGACGTCATGGCCGACGCGGTCACCGCCCGCGACGGCCAGGTCGCCGCGTCGTTGGCCGAGAAGGACGAGCTGATGCGCGAGATCCACCATCGGGTGCGCAACAATCTGCAGGTCATCAGCTCGCTGCTCAGCATGCAGCAGCGGGCGCTTGGCGATCCGGTGGCGCGGGACGCCATCTTCGACACCCGCCAGCGGATCAACGCTCTGGCCCTGATCTACCGCGCGCTCTACCAAGGCGCGGACTTCAAGCGCGTCGATATCCGCCAATTCCTCGCCGACCTGCTCGCCCAGCTCGTCGTCGAGCACCAGGAGCATGGCGAAGTAATCGCGACCGAGCTCGAGGCCGACGCGCTGATCATCGATCCCGACAAGCTCGCGCCGCTGGCGCTGTTTGCGGTCGAGGCGATCACCAACGCGCAGAAACACGCGCTCGCCGTGCGCGGCGGCGTGTTGCGCGTGCGCTTCCAGGTGACGGGCGACGATGCCGAGCTCGCCATCATCGACGAGGGCTGCGGCGCCACCCCGGAGCTCGCCAAGGCCGGCGTCGGGCGTCAGCTTATGACCGCCTTCGCGCGACAGCTGCGCGGCCGCATGGAGGTCGTGGCCAACAGCGGCGGCGGCGTCACCGCCAGCCTGGTGTTTCCGACGCCGAAGGCGCGCAGCGCGGGCGGCCAAGGCGATGCGGGCCGCCGCAGCCGAGGGAACCGCGCGGCGGCTTAGCCGTTGGGTGCTCGTCACTCATGCCTGGAGGCGCCCTCGATGCGCAAGCTCGCCCTTCTCACCATCCTCGCGCTTGGCCTCGCGGTCGCCGCCTGCAATACGGTCGCGGGGGCCGGCAAAGACGTCAGCGCCGTTGGCAACGCTGTCACCGACACGGCCCACGACGCTTCGCACTAGACCAGCGCGCGCCTCTTAGGCTGCGGCGTGGGCCTCGCGGCTCGGCGCATAGATGCCCCGCCGGCCTGCGACCGGCCGCAGCCGCTCGCTCGCGCCACCGAGAGTTTCGTCGGCGCCGAGCACCAGCCAGCCGTCCGCCGGCAAGGCATTGGCGAGCTGATCGAGCACCCGACGGCGGGTAGGCTCGTCGAAGCTGGCGATGACATTGCGACAGAAGATGACGTCGAAACGTCCCAACGGCCTCAGGTCGGCCAGGAGGTTGATCCTGCGCCAGCGCACCATCTGGCGAATGCGCGGCGACAGCGACCACTGCTCCTCGACCTTCTCGAAGTGGCGGACGAGGAGCCGTATCGGCAATCCGCGCTGGACTTCGAACTGGGTGTAGAGGCCGCGCTGGGCCCGCTCGAGCGACCGCTCGGAGATGTCGGAGGCGAAGAGCTCGACGCGCGCGTCCGCAAGCTTGGCCTGCTCGTCGTCCAGGATCATCGCCAGCGAGTAGGGCTCCTGCCCCGTGCCGGCGGCGGCGCACCACACCCGGATCGGCTTGTCGCCGCGGTCGGCGATGAGCGTGGGCAGAATCTCCTCGCGAAAGACGCGAAACGGGACTCGATCGCGGAAGAAGCTGGTCTCGCTGCTCGTCAGCGCTTCGGTCGCCGCCCAGAGCAGGCGTTCGTCGCGCTGCGCCCGGATCGCCTGCACAAGGTCCGGCAGGCTCGCAAACCCCGCGCGACGGGCGACCGGCGCGAGCCCGGTCTCGATCTGGTAAGTCTTTTCCGGGTCGATCACGACGCCCGAGCGGGCATGGACCATGGCCCGGATGGTTTCGACGTCTTCGGGTCTCATGCCACCAGCCCGGCCTCGATGAACTTGTCCTCGAGGATGTCGCCGTCGAACGGTTTCATGATGTACTCGTCGGCGCCGGCATCGAGCGCCTGGCCGATGTGCTCGAGGTCGTTCTCGACGGTGCAGAACACCACGACCGGCTCGTGGCCGTTGGGCTCCCGGCGCAGTTCGCGCAGGAAGGTCAAGCCGTCCATGACCGGCATGTTCCAGTCGAGCAGAATCGCCTCGGGCATGGCCGTCCGGCACCAGGCCATGGCTTCCATCCCGTCGGCGGCCTCGGCGATCTCAAAGCCAAGGTCCTCGAGGATTCGGCGCGCAACCTTGCGGATCACGCGGCTGTCGTCGACGACCAGACAGGTCTTCACGGCGTTTCGCGGCTCCCGGGATACCTGAGCCTTTCTCGCGCCGGTTGGTTAAGGAGCCGTATGGCCGAGACGAGATTCGCTAGGCGCCGGGTAAAATCGCGCGGATGACGATCTTGGTCTCACCGATTTCGCTCGCGAGCCGCCCGCCGGCGGCGGCGACCAGTTGGCTGAGGTAGTAGGCCTGCACCCAGTGGCCGGCGAACAGCTCGCCGAGCGGCGCGCCCTTCAGGCCCTGCTCGGTGTCCGGCCGCAGCCTCGGTTTCGCGCCCTGGGCCACGAGACGAACCTCGGTCTCCCCGTCGCTGGCCGAGACGCTCAGATGGGCGACGCCGCCGCTCGGCAATACGCCGGCGCCGATCTGCGCCAGATTGAGCAGGACGCGGGCGACCGGTTTGGCCAGGCTTTCGGCCTCGATCGCCCAGTCGAGGTCGGCGCGCACGTCGGCGAAGATGCCGCGCGTCAGCCGCTCCAGTTCGGCGGCGTCGAAGGTCTCGGCCGCGGCCGATGCGCCCAGCGCCACGCGGTTGAACGACAACAGGGCGACGAACTTGCGTGCGCTGGCCGCGACCAGGGCCAGCGCGTCGTCGCGCAGATCCTGGCTCTCCGGATCCTCGATCATGTCGAGGCCCATGGTGATGGCCCCGGCCGGCGCGATGAGATCGTGGCACAGCTTGGCCGCCACGTGCGCGGCCAGCTCCAGGGGCGACACGTCCGTCGGCGCGTGAGAGAGCCGCGAGGGCTGGGACGGGTTCTCCTGCATCGCTCGTCTGGTTCCAGCGCGCGCCCTAAAAGACCGCGTCGAACCTGGGCTGATTTGCGGCTTTCGCAAATCATCCGTCCATGCCACAGACCACGACCGTGGATGAGCGCACACCCGAGGCCGCGGCGGCGGCTACGAGCCCCGCCGACGTCGGCGCCCGGCTGGCGGAGATGGTCGAAGCGGCGAGCGCGGTCATCCTGCCGCTCTGGCGCACCGAGGTCACCGTCGAGACGAAGTCCGACGACAGCCCGGTGACCGAAGCCGACCGGCGCGGGGAAGCCATGATCGTCGAAGCGCTCACCCGCGCGTTTCCCGGCGTGCCGATCCTGGCCGAGGAGACGGTGAGCGCGTCGGGCGTTCCAACTGCGATGGGGCGGCGGTTCTTCCTGGTCGACCCACTGGACGGCACCAAGGCCTTCGTGCGCGGCGACGCCCACTTCACCGTCAACATCGGACTGGTCGAAGACGGCGTTCCGGTGGCGGGCGCGGTGGCTGCGCCGGCGACCGGCGAGGTCTGGTTCACGGCCGCCGGCGGGACCCTCAAGCGCCAGTTCGGCGAGACAGGCGGCGCGCCCTTGCACGTTCGCCGGCCCGACCCTCAGCGCCTGCTCGCGCTCACCAGTCACACGCTCAAGCCCGAGCAGGAAGAGAACCTGAAGAAGCGCTACGGCTTCACCGAGCGCCAATCGATGGATTCCTCGATCAAGCTCTGCCTGATCGCCGAGGGCAAGGCCGACCTCTACCCGCGGCACGGGCCGACGATGGAGTGGGACGTCGCCGCCGCTCACGCCGTCCTGGTCGGCGCCGGCGGTCGCGTGACGACGCCCGACGGCGAGCCGTTCCTCTATGGCAAGGTGAGCGAGGGCTTCAGGAACGGCTGGTTCGTGGCCCGCGGCGGCTGATCACCGCCGCGCTTCAAGGGTCGTCGCGATCGATGTCGTCGAAGCCCTTGCGCGACGAATAGAACGCCAGCCACATCAGCCCGCCGCCGAGCAGCAGGGTGACGCCGCCGGCCAGCCCCAGCGCCACGTAGCCGTTGGCGCTGATCGCCACGTCGCCGGAGAGCTTCCAGGCGGCGAAAAAGCCCCAGACGACGAAGCCGAGCATCCCGACAAGCGCCACGGTGAGGAGGATCGTTCCAAGTTTCATCGGGGCTTGGGCTCGCATACCTTCGCGAGAGGTGGGGGCGGCGCGGCGATCCGCAAGCGCCGCTGCTTCCGTCCCGCCCCGGGCCGATGTTAGACCCTTCGCGCAGCTTGAGGGGGAAGGTTGCATGACCGAGATCGCCGCCGAAGGGGCGCCAAGAGCCGTCCTGCCAACCACCTCGCTGCGCACCGTGGTCGCCGCCTCCTGCGCGAGCACGGCTTTCGAATGGTACGACTTCTTCGTCTTCGGCAGTTTGCTCACCATCATCTCGAAGAACTTCTTCGCCCAGCTGGGACCGACGGCCGGCCAGATCGCGGCGCTTGCCCTCTTCGGCGTCGGGTTCGCCTTCCGCCCACTTGGCGCGCTCATCTTCGGGCGGGTCGGCGACCGCTTCGGGCGCAAGGCCGCGTTCCTCATCTGCGTCTCGCTCATGGGCGGAGCAACCTTCGGCATCGGTCTCCTCCCGACCGCGCAGAGCGCGCCGGTGCTGGCGCCGGTGCTGCTGATCCTGCTTCGCGTGCTGCAGGGCACCGCGCTCGGCGGCCAGTACGGCGGCGCGGCCATCTATGTGGCCGAGCATGCGCCGCCGGCGCGGCGCGGCTACCTCACTGGTTTCGTGCAGACCTCGGCCGCGTTCGGCCTGATTGCGGCGCTCAGCGTGATCTTCATCACCCGTCGGACCATGGGCGAGACTGCGTTCGCCGCCGCCAGCTGGTCGGGTGGTTGGCGCATCCCGTTCTTCGTCTCGATAGGCTTGGTGGCCATCTCGATCTGGATGCGCTCGAAGCTCGCCGAGAGTCCGTCGTTCCAGCAGCTGAAGGACGCGGGCCAAGCCAGCCGGGCGCCGTTCACCGACGCGTTCGGGCGCTGGGCCAACCTCAAGCTCGTGCTGATCGCCTTCTTCTGCCTGATGTGCGCCCAGGGCGCCTACTGGTACACGGTCTTCTTCTACTCCGACGTCTTCATGGAGCGATTCCTGAAGGTCGAGGGCGACTACGCCAACCTGGTGATCATGCTCGCGGCGGTGGCCAGCGCGCCGCTCTACGTGTTCTTCGCCTGGCTCTCCGACAAGGTCGGGCGCAAGCCTGTGATGATGTTCGGGATGGTCCTGGGCCTGGTCAGCCTGTACCCCGGCTTCCACCTCATCAGCGCCGCGGCCAATCCGGCCCTGGTCGATGCGGTAAGGCGAACCCCGGTCACCGTGGTCGCCGACCCGGCTGACTGCTCGTCGCAGTTCGACCTGACCGGCAAGGCGAAGTTCCTTTCCAGCTGCGATATCGCCAAGGCGGCGCTGACCAACAGCGGCGTCAGCTACGCCAATCAGGCCGGCCCAGGCGGCCAGCCTGCGACCGTTCGCATCGGCGCCGCAAGCGTGCCCTCCATCGATGCGCGCATGCTGGCGCCGGCGGCCCAGAAGGCGGCGACGGCCTCGGTCGCCGCCGCGTTGAGCGCGGCGCTAAAGGCGGCGGGCTATCCGGCGAAGTCGGACCCGGCGCGGCGCAACGGGGCGCTGATGCTGGCGGTGATGCTCGTCTTCACTGTCGCAGCGACAGCGCTCTACGGGCCGATGGCGGCCGCGCTTGCCGAGCTCTTCCCGACCCGCGTTCGCTACACCGCGCTCTCGTTGCCCTATCACCTTGGCACCGGCTGGATCGGCGGTTTCCAACCGGTGGTGTCCTTCTCGATCGTGGTTGCCTCCGGCAACCTCTATGCGGGGCTCTGGTACCCGATCGTGTTCACGGCCATCAGCGTCGTCGCCGCGATCTTCTTCCTGCCCGAGACGCGCGGCCGGGTTCTGGCCGCCTAGCGGCTAGGGCGCGGGCCTAGAATGGCGCGGGCGCGGACGGCGTCATCGGCGATCTGGCGGATCAGGGCGTCCAGGCTGTCGAAGGGCAGCTCCGGGCGGATGAAAGCGATCAGCTCCGTCTCGATCGTCTGGCCGTAGATCTCCTCGTCGAAGTCGAACAGATGCACCTCCAGCCTGGCCTCGACGAGGCCGGTCGCCGGGTTCTCGCCGAAATTGGCGACGCCAGCGAGGTTACGCCCGTCCGGCAGGCGCGTTCGGGTCGCGTAAGAGCCCAGCATGGGCCGCACGTAGTCGCCGGCGAACACGTTCGCGGTCGGAAACCCGAGCTTGCGGCCGAGATGCTGACCCTCGACCACGACCCCCTCGAGCGCGAAGGGGCGGCCGAGAATCTGCGCCGCCCGTTCCGGGTGGCCGGTCTTCAGCGCCTCGCGGACGGCGCTCGATGAGAACTTCGCCGCCTCGGCGTCGCCCGCCCTTGGCGCGATGGACACCGAAAAGCCGAATGCCGCGCCGTAGCGCCCGAGCGAAGCCGGGTCGCCGGTCCGGTCCTTGCCGAAGGTCACATCGAAACCCGCCGCCACATGCCGCGCGCCGAGGCCCTCAGCCAACACCTCGCGGGCGAAGGCCTCGTCGCTCATCACGGCCATGGCGTCGTCGAACGGCAGCACATAGAGCAGCTCGGCTCCCAGAGCCTCGAGAGCGCGCGCCTGCTGGCCGCGGGTGGTGAGCTGGAAAGGCTCGGAGTCGGGAAAGAAATAGCGCCGGGGATGGGGCTCGAAGCTGATGACGCCCAGCGGCGCGCCGCTCGTCCGCGCCGCCTCGTCCGCCAGCGCGATGACCGCGCGATGGCCCAGGTGCACGCCATCGAACTCGCCGAACGCGATGGCCGCGCCGCGCAAGCGCGCGTCCAGCCCGCGCCACCCCTCGACAATCGTCAGCGCCACCGGCTTAAGCGCTCCGTCGCTCGACCATAACGACCGCCTCGCCTTCGACGACCGTCTTGCCGTCCACAAGGCAGACCGTCTCCAGGGTGACCCGCCCCCGCTCCGCATCGATCGCCGCAACGGTGACGCGCGCGGTGACGTCGTCGCCGATCCGGACCGGTCGGCGGAATCGAAGCGTCTGGCTGACGTAGACGGCGCCCGGCCCAGGCAGCTCCGTGCCCAGCAACGCTGACAGGTAGCTCGCGGCCAGCATGCCGTGGGCGATCCGCCCGCCGAAGCGAGTCCGGGCGGCATAGGTCGCATCGAGGTGCACCGGATTGGTGTCGCCGGACACCGCCGCGAACGCGTCGATGTCGCCTTCGCCGACCATGTGCCGACGTTCCGCCGTCTGGCCGATCCTCAGGTCCTCCAGACGTCGCTCGTGCAAGACCCCCTCCAGCGCAAGTGATGCTTTTAGCGAAGCGCGCGCCCAAGTCACTCACCAGGCGAGCGCGCGCATGGCGAACCGGGCTTTGCCGCCCTCGCCGGCGAGGGCGGCGCCGATCCGCGCGGCGTCGAGCGGCGCGTCGCCGTCGACCAGCTGGGCGGCGTGGATGCCGTCGGCGATGAACAGGGCGTCGATTCCTTGCGCCGCGGCGCCGGCGAGGTCCGTGGCGATACCGTCCCCGATCGAGAGCACCCGCTCGCGCCCGAGCGGCCGTCCGAGCGCCGCCGCGGCGCGCTCGAGCGCCAGCGCATAGATCGGCGCATGTGGCTTGCCGGCCATGACAACCGCGCCGCCGAGCTCCGCGTAGAGGTCGGCCAGAGCGCCGCCGCAGTAGACCAGGCGATCGCCGCGCTGCACCACGCGGTCGGGGTTGGCGCAGATCATGACGAGGCCGCGGCGCGCGCCGGCGCCGAGGCGCTCGCGATAGTCCTCCGGCGTCTCTGTGGTGTCGTCCACCGGGCCGGTGCAGGCGATGAAGGCGGCGGCGTCCGGACCGGCGAAGCCGAGGCCGAGATCCTCGTACAGCGTCGCATCGCGCGCCGGGCCGATCGCCCATGCCGGGCCGGGCGCACGCGCGGCCAAGAGGGCGCGCGTGGCGTCGCCCGAGGTGACCACCGCCGACCAGGCGGCGCGCGGCACGCCCAGCGCGTCAAGCTGGGGCAGGACGTCGCTGGCCGGCCGCGGCGCGTTGGAGATCAGGACGACAGGGCCGCGCTCGGCTTTGAACCGCGCCAGGGCGTCGCACGCCGGCGAGAAGCGCTCGCGTCCGTTGTGCACGACCCCCCAGACGTCGCAGAGCAGGGCGTCGTAGGCCGCCGCGACTTGCGACAGCCCGGCGATGATCACAGGCGAGCCCATGCGCGGCGGGTAGCCCGGAGCCGCGGCCGGGGTCAACCGTCGCTCAGCGTGTCAGCCGCACGCTGGTCAACGCCAGGCGATCGTGGCGGACAGTCAGCCCGGCCACGATGGTCCCACAATCGGCGCCCCCGAGCACGCGGCGCAAGGGTGTGCGCAGGGTGAAGCTCGTCCAGTCGTAGCGCCACGCCGAGGTGCGGGCGCAACCGGCCGGCGTCGCTGCCGCCAGCTCTGCCTGGTCGGCGAGGGACGGGCGCATGATCTCGAGCGCCTTCCAGCGCACGCCGGAAAGCCGGAAGAGCCGCTGGTCGTCGGCCGCGCGCAGTCCTTGCAGGGTGAAGCCGAGGTAGACAGCCTCCGGGCGCTCTATCAGCGTCGGTCGCCGGGGCGGGGTGAGCGCCCAATGTCCGGCCAGGCCGGGCGCGTCGTCGACCCAAAGGCTCAAACGGATCGTCGCCGGGCGCTCGAGATAGAAGATGACCGGAAACCCGCGATCCTGTCGGCCGTGCCGGTCGGCCCAATGGGTGTCGTAAAAGGCATAGAACCAGTCCCGGCCCTTGATCGTCCCGAGCGGTGCGAAGTCGATCACATGACAGCGCCGGTTGATCGGAACGATGCCGGCGGCGCACACCCGCGACGCCTGCACCAGGGGCTGGGCGGGCAATGCGTCCGGCCAGCCAGGCGCCCGACCTGGCGCGGCGAGGAGGAGAAGGCAGGCGAGCGCCCAAGCCCACCGCTTGATCGCGCGTGCGATCGTCATCCCGGCCCCTTACCAAGCGCGCCCAACCCCAGGCGGCTGAAGTCGGCCGGTGGGTCGGCCCTGTCAAGACGAAGCCAAGGCTTATCAGTCCTCGCGCGTCAACCGCATGAGCTTCGGCCGGCCATCCTCGCCGAGGCCGAGCATGCCCTCGACGCGATCGAGGTCGATGACGACGCCTTCGCCCTTGCGCTCGGGGTCGGCGCGCTGCTCGATCTCCGGTGCGGCTTCGTAGACGCGGTCGCGCTCGCCGGGGTCGGTGGCGACGCGCGCACGCCCGGCGAACTGCAGGAGCATGCGGTTGGGGGCGTCGCGGTAAAGCACCGCGACGTCCGGGTGGACCTTGATCCCATCGATCGTCGCCCCCTCGAGCCGGCGCGCCCAGAAGCTGAGCTGGTCATCGCTCAGCGACTGCATCGAGCCGCGGAAGCTCATGCGCGGCTTGCCGTCGGCGGTGACCACCGCGATCAGCATCGGCGTGCCGTTGGCCAGCGCGTTGTCGACCAGGCCGCGG
This sequence comes from uncultured Alphaproteobacteria bacterium, assembly GCA_963794315.1. Taxonomy (GTDB): domain Bacteria; phylum Pseudomonadota; class Alphaproteobacteria; order Caulobacterales; family Caulobacteraceae; genus Poindextera. The sequence continues at coordinate 473,039 of CAWCDF010000002.1, read as the reverse complement.
ATCTCGGCGCCGAGGACGAGGCTCATCGGATGCCCGGCACGGCCAGCGCCGCCTCCCGCTCGACCTTCTGCTGGTAGACGAGGTCGCCGTACTTGCCGAACTCCATGCGCGCGATGGTGCGCATGTGCACCTCGTCAGGCCCGTCGGCCAGGCGCAGCGTGCGCTGGCTCGCATAGGCGCGGGCGAGGCCGAAATCGGTGGTGACCCCGGCGCCGCCATGGGCCTGAATCGCATCGTCGATGATCTTGAGCGCCATGGTGGGCGCGGCGACCTTGATCATGGCGATCTCGAGCCTGGCCGACTTGTTGCCGGCCTTGTCCATCATGTCGGCCGCCTTCAGGCAGAGAAGGCGGCACATCTCGATGTTTATGCGCGCCTGGGCGACCCGCTCTTCCCACAACGAGTGGTCGGAGATGTACTTGCCGAAGGCTTTGCGGCTAAGCAGCCGGCGGCACATCTTCTCGAGAGCCACCTCGGCGACGCCACAGGTGCGCATGCAGTGGTGGATGCGGCCCGGGCCGAGGCGAGCCTGGGCGATCTCGAAGCCGCGGCCCTCGCCGAGCAGCAGCGCGTCCTCGATAGGCACGCGCACGTCCTTCAGCAGCACCTCGCCGTGACCGTGCGGCGCGTCGTCGTAGCCGAACACAGGCAGCATGCGCACGATCTCGATGCCCGGGGTGTCCAGCGGCACCAGCAGTTGCGACTGCTGCGAGTGGCGCTCCCCGTCGAAGTTGGTCTTGCCCATCACGATCGCGACCTTGCAGCGCGGGTCGCCCACGCCGGACGACCACCACTTGCGGCCGTTGATCACATAGTCGTCGCCGTCGCGGTCGATGCGGGTCTCGATGTTGGTGGCGTCGGACGAGGCGACCGCCGGTTCGGTCATCAGGAAGGCCGAGCGGACCTCCCCGTTCATCAGGGGCTTGAGCCACCGCTCCTTCTGCTCGAGCGTGCCGAAGCGCATCAAGACTTCCATGTTGCCGGTGTCCGGCGCGGAACAGTTGAACACCTCGGAGGCGAAGCTCACCTTGCCCATTTGCTCGGCGATCATCGCGTACTCGAGGTTGGTGAGCTGATGGCCGTCGAACTTGAACGTGTCGTCCACCTGCGGATGGCCGGAGTCCGGCGGCATGAAGAAGTTCCACAGGCCCTCGGCCCTGGCCTTCTTCTTCAGATCCTCGACGACCTGGACGACCTTCCACCGCTCTTTGCCGACGACGGCCATCTCGGCCTCGTACGCCGGAATGGCCGGATAGATATGCTCCTGCATGAAGGCGACGATGCGCTTCAGCCAGCGGGTCTGGGTGGGGGAGATATCGAAGTCCATGGAACCGGCTCCTCGGGCGTTCAAACGGTTGTTTGACTCCATTCGCACGCGACGGAAATCGCCGCAAGACGAGGTTGGCGCTTTGACACCTACGGTCGTGCTGAAGCACGATGCCAGTCTTCAAGATGGAGGATCGCCCATGCTCACGCTGACTCGCCCCGACGGCTCGTTGCCCGAGGATTTCCACCTCTCGCGGCGCGGCCTGGCGGGCTTGGTCATGTTCGCGGGCTACGCGGCCTATGCGCTGGGCGCCGACGCCGACCCGATCCACACCGACGAGGTCGGGCTGACCACCGAGCAGGTGATGCTGGGGTCGGGCATTCCGGCCTACGTGGCGCGTCCGGACCATCCCGGCCGTCGCTACCCGGCCGTGATCGTCGTCTCGGAGGTCTTCGGCCTGCACGAATACATCCGCGACATCTGCCGCCGGTTCGCCAAGCTGGGCTATGCGGCGATCGCGCCGGCCTTCTTCGTGCGCGTCGGCGATCCGGCGCCGCTCACAGATTTCGCCGCCATCATCAAGATCGTCGGGGCGGCGAGCGACAAGCAGATCATGGGCGATGTCGGCGCGACCCTGCAGTTTCTCGAGGCCGCGCCCTACATCGACGCGCACAAAATCGCGATCACCGGCTTCTGCTGGGGTGGCCGCGTGGTGTGGCTCGCCTGCGAGACCTTCCCTGAGATCAAGGCCGGCGTCGCCTGGTACGGCCAGCTTGCGCCCGTCGCGGGCCAGCCCGCGGACCCGACGCGCGAATATCCCATCGATCTGGCCCCCCAGCTGCATGCCCCGGTGCTCGGCCTTTACGGCGGCAAGGACCAGTTCAGCGCCGCCGTCCCGGCCATGCGCGAGGCTCTGGCCAAGGCCGGCAAGACCGGAACCGAGATCATCATCTACGAGGACGCCGGGCACGGTTTCCACGCCGACTATCGGCCGAGCTACAACGCCGCCGACGCCCAGGACGGGTGGTCGCGCCTTCTGGCGCATTTCGCCGCCAACGGCGTCCCGCCACGTCGCGGGTAGGAACCGCGCTTGTCGGCCACGCGATAACCGGTCACATTGCCGGCTAGAGGAGGGCCGCCATGTCGACGCCCGAGGCCCAGCGCAGGGCGGTTCAGAATCACCGGCGGCGCATGCGGCTGCAGGGCCTGGACCGGTTCGAGGTACGGGGGCTCATGCGCGACAAGGCGTTGCTGCGCGCGGTCGCCAAGCGACTGGCGCGCGGCGATGCGGCTTCGGGAAAGCTTCGGATCATCATCGAGGCCGTGGTCGAGCGGCCGCCGCAGGGCTAGGCGTCAGGCCTTCCGATCCACCGCGCCGCCGGCGCCGGCATCGGGCGCCGTTTCCGGGTGGGCGTAGGGATTGGAAGAGGTCGGCTCGGCCGGCGTCTCGCCGGTGGAGCCTTTTGACGAGACCACGACCATCGCCGGCCGCACGATCCGGCCGATCAGCTCGTAGCCCGGCTGCAGGACCTCGAGCACGGCGCCCGGACCGACGTCGTCGGCCGGCCGCTCCATCATCGCCTGGTGCTGGTGCGGGTCGAACTTGGCGCCGCGCGGCGGGTCGAGGCGCTTCAGCCCGTTGCGCTCGAAGGCCGACAGCAGGTCCTTCTCGGTCATCTCCAGCCCGACAGCGAGGCTCTTGACCATCGGGTCGTCGGAGTCGGTCGGCGCGTGCGCGCGGGCGCGGCCGAGGTTGTCGGCGACGCCCAGGAGGTCGCGGGCGAACTTCTGGATCGCGTAGGCGCGCGCATCGTTCGCCTCGCGCTCGGCGCGGCGCCGCGTGTTTTCGGCCTCGGCGGCGAACCGCAGCACCTGCTCCTTCAGGCTGTCCACCTCGAGGCGCAGGAGTTCGGCGTCCTGGCTGCGGTCTTCGTCATCCGCCATTGTCGGTTCGTCGGTCATCGTCCCTCGGTCTTGGCTCCTTCAGGCGTTCAGCAGGCGACCGAGCGCGCGGGCGGTATAGTCCACCAACGGGATAACCCGCGCATAGTTCAGCCGCGCGGGCCCGATCACGCCGATCGCGCCCAGAACCTTCTGTCGGCCCGACATATAGGGCGCGGCGATCACGGCGGAACCCGAGAGCGAGAAGAGCCGTGTCTCCGCGCCGATGAAAATGCGCACGCCGTGGGCGTTGCGGACGTCGTCGAGAAGGCCGATCAACTGTTCCTTCTGCTCGAGGTCGTCGAACAGCATCCGCACCCGCTCGAGATCTTCCAGGGCGCCGGACTCGCCGAGCAGGTTGGCCCGGCCGCGCACGATCAGCGAGCGGCGGGCGGCGCCTTCGCCGCCGCTCCAGGCGGCGATCCCCTCCTCGACCAGCCTCGCCGCCGCGTCGTCGAGCTGCCGTCGCGCGCCGACCAGCTCGCCGTGGATCTCGGCGCTCGCCTCGGCGAGCGTGCGCCCCTTCAGCCGGCTGTTCAGGAAGTTCGACGCCTCGGTCAGCGCCGAGGGCGTCAGGCCGGCCGGCGTGCGCATCAGCCGGTTCTCCACCGAGCCGTCCTCGAACACCATCACCGCCAGCGCCTGGTCGACGCGCCAGGGCCACGAACTCCACGTGCTTGACGCCCGCGTCGCGCACGGGCGTCACCACCATGCCGGCGCCGCCCGCCAGCCCCGACAGCAGCGCGCTCGCCTCGTCCAGCGCTTCCTCGAAGTCGCTGGCCGTGGGCGGAGAGGCGCGCGTCGATGTCGCGCCGCTCGCTCTCGACCAGATCGCCGACCTCCAGGAGGCCGTCGACGAACAGCCGCAGGCCTGCGTGGGTCGGCATCCGCCCGGCGCTGATGTGCGGCGCGCCCAGCAGCCCGAGCTGGGCCAGGTCCTGCATGGTGTTGCGGATCGAGGCCGGCGAGAGCTGCACGCCGCCCTTGGAGAGGGTGCGCGAGCCCACCGGCTCGCCGGTCTCCAGATAGGCTCTCGACCACGCGGCGGAAGATGTCGCGGGCGCGCTCGTCCAGCTCGGCGAGGGTTGGCGCTGCGGGTCTGGATCAGACTGGTCATGGACGCCTTCGCTGCCGATCTAGGATAAGCAGCCCGTCGGTCTTCGCAAAGCTCCGCGCTTGCCGCGGGCCATTTGCGCCCTGAAGGAGCTGGCGGCCCATGCGCCCTTCCGAACCGCGAACCGGACGCGCTGCGCGCCGTCACCCTCGAGACCGGGGTCAACCGCTATGCCGAGGGCTCCTGCCTGGTCGCCTTCGGCCACACCCGCGTGCTGGTCACCGCCAGCCTCGACGAGAGCGTGCCGCGGCTTCCTGCGCGGCCGCGGCCAGGGCTGGGTGACGGCCGAGTACGGCATGCTGCCGCGCGCCACCCACACCCGCGGCCGGCGCGAGGCGGCGGAGGGCAAGCAGTCGGGCCGCAGCCAGGAGATCCAGCGCCTGATCGGCCGCTCGCTTGCGCGCGGTCACCGACATGAAGGCGCTGGGCGAGCGGCAGATCATCCATCGACTGCGACGTCATCCAGGCCGACGGCGGCACGCGCACCGCCGCGATCACCGGCGCCTGGGTCGCGCTGCGGCTCGCCACGCGCTACCTGCATGAGCGAGGGCGTGATCGCCAAGCCGACCCGATCCTCGACCAGGTCGCCGCCATCTCCTGCGGCGTGCATCAGGACACCCCGGTGCTCGACCTCGACTACGAGGAGGACAGCCAGGCCGAGGCCGACGCCAACTTCGTCCTCACCGGGTCCGGCGACATCGTCGAGATCCAGGCCACCGGCGAGCGCCGCGGCTTCAGCCGCGAGCGAGTTCGAGGCGCTGTTCGCGCTGGCCCGCAAAGGGATCGGCGAGCTGATCGAGATGCAGAAGGTAAGTGTCAGCTAGGGCTTCGGGCAGGCGGCGATCATCGCGTCCACCGCCGCGTCCACCGACGGGATTTCCACGAAGAGTTCGGTCTGCGCGTAAGACGTCCAGCCGACGACGTGGTCGAATTTCAGGTCGCGCAGGCCCTCGAAACTCTTCGCCATCTTCTTCCTGCTGTTGTTCCCCGGCCGCCACTGGCCGTTCACGCGCCAGACGAAATCGGCGGTGAAGAGGATGCGCCGCCCCTCGACGGCGACCAGCGTCGAGAATTGCCCCGCCGTGTGGCCCGGCGTCGGCACGAGCAACACGTCGCCCTCGACCGTCGTTCGCTCGAGCGGCAGGGCGTGATCGATGTGCACGGCGTTGACCCGGTGGCCGACGGCGTCGGCCTCGATCCGGCTGCAGTAGATGGTCGCGCCGAAGCGTTCGGCGATCTGGTTGGTCGATGGTCCGCCCAGGTGCCGGTCGCTGATCACGGCCGCTTTCACCCCTCCGGCCGCCTCGATCTCGTCGAAGGTGTCGCTTATCGAGCCGATGCGGCTTGCGTCCAGGATCAGGTTGCCGGCGGGGCGGCGGACGAAATGGGTGTAGCCGAATCCCTTGCGGCCGTTCTGCGGCACGAGGAAGACGCCGGGCAGGACCTGTTGCATCAGTCTGGGTACTCGTCGAGCAGTTGGCCGAAGCAGACGATCAAGCCATTCGGGTCGCGCACGAGCAACTCCCGCCCGTTGTAGATTTGTCTGTCCACCGGCCCCTCGACGATATCGGCGCCTTTGCCCGTCAGCTCATCGGCCAGCGCCCGCACATTGGTGGCGTAGAGGTACATGTCGATCTGCTCGCTGGACCGGCTCGCAGCCGGGGTGGGCAGCGCCTCGGGCTTCACCTGCTTCATCATCACCCTGACGTCGTCGCGGTCGAGCATGACGAAGCTCGGCGGGTTGCCCCAGACGCCGTCAAATCGAAAGCCGAGCACGTCGCGGTAATACTCCGCGGTCGCGAACACGTCGGCGACAGCAAAGCTGGGCGCCGCGCGGGTCAGTCGGGGCTGCGCCATCCGGTGCGCTCCTGTCCTATGCCGAGCCGATCTGTTGTGATACATTTGGTATCAAGTTAGAGCCAATCGGTCAACGCCGCCGTGATCACCAACCTGCAAATCCGCGCCGCACGCGCGCTTCTTGGCTGGAGCCAGGCAAAGCTCGCCGAGGAAGCGGGCGTCTCGGTGATCACCGTCAAGCGGCTGGAAGCGCAAAGCGAGGACTTCCACGCCCGCTATGACATCGTGATGAGGGTGAAGGGCGCCGTTGAGCGCGCCGGCGTGGTCTTCCTCGGCGAAGGCTTCAGCCACGGCGTCCAACTGAGGCCGCCGCCCTAGTCGATCCCCTCGTCCTCCTCCTCGCCCGTGTCGACCGGCGGCCCGCTGTCGAAGGAGAGCAGGTCGCCGGGTTGGCAGTCGAGCTCGCGACAGAGCGCGTCCAGCGTCGAGAAGCGGATCGCCCGCGCCTTGCCGGTCTTCAGGATCGAGAGGTTGGCGATGGTGACGCCGACCCGGTCGGCGAGCTCGGTCAACGACATGCGGCGATCGAGCAGGATGCGGTCGAGGCGGACGCGGATGGGCATCGGTCTAGAGGCTTTCCGCCGGCCTAAATGGTGAGCTCGGCTTCGCGGCGGAGCCGCGCGCCCTCACGAAAGACCTCGGCCAGCACGAACACCACAAGAACCGCGAACCAGGTCGTCACGTTCGGCCCGGCCGTCTGCCCGCAGGCGGTTCGCGCGGCCAGGTTGGCGTCGATCAGGCCCATCGGATAACGCAGAACCTCCAGGACGCCCAGCGCCGCCAGCACCAGGCCGATGACGCGCAGGCGGCGGACGTTGCCGGGCTGGAAGGGATCGCCGGCGGTGAGCGTGGCGAAGATGCGCCGAAGCTCGCCGATGATCCCCAGGATCCCGCCGGCGTAGAGGGCGGTGACGAAAAGGCCGCCGGCGATCTCGAGGCCGCTTGGGGCGCCGCCGTGACCGGTCGCGCGGATCATGCTGGAGAAGAGGGCAGGATCGAGGTCGAACAAGAGGGACGCAAGGATGCCGAGCCCTATCAGCACGACGCTGATGGCCAGCGCGACGTAGACCACGTCGAGAATGATCTTGAGGAAGCTGGAGACCGAGCCTGGTCCGAGTGCACGCATGGCTGGCCTCGCTTTAGGTCGTCGGGCGCTTGGGTTAGCGCACGGTTTCGCCGCCGGTCTCTCTCATCAAACCCGGCGAGCGGGAAGGATCAGGAGGCCGACGGCGAAGATGCCCCGGCGAGACGCACGGTCAAGGCCGTGCGGTTACAGAGCATGGACGGCGAGGGCGATCGCGGCGACCGGCAGAGCTGCCAGCATCGCGAGTTGACCGAAGGTCATCGCCACGCGGTCGATGATGTCCGTAAGAGTCGTATTCATGGTAAGAGCTCCAAGGTTGATATTGCACCGCAGCATTTGGGTGATTAGGCTTGCTTTTCAAGCCGTCAGCACCGCATCCGCTGCGACATTCAAATAGGTCCGCATCGAATCTCGATCAAGGAAATTATCGATAAACAATGTTAATTCGGAGTAATTCATTACTTTTTTGCAATGCAACAAATGGGCCATGGCTTGCATCGCGCCGGCTGAGCGGGAAACTGGCCGCAATCCCTTGGCCGGAAAGGCTCGGACCATGGCCCTGTCGCTCAAGCCCGGCGCCCGCCTCGTCGCCGCCACCCACAATCCGGGCAAGGCGCGCGAACTGATCGAGCTCATCGGATCAGGTTTCGACGTTAAGTCTGCGGCCGAGATCGGCTTGCCGGAGCCCGAGGAAACCGAGGCCACCTTCACCGGCAACGCACTCTTGAAGGCGCGCGCGGCGGCCGATGCGAGCGGGCTCGTTGCGCTCGCGGACGACTCGGGCCTGTCGGTGACCGCGCTCGACGGCGCGCCCGGGGTCTACTCCGCGCGCTGGGCCGGCCCCGAGCGCGACTTCGCGCAGGCCATGGCCAAGGTCGAGGAGCGGCTGGAGGCGGCGGGCGGCGAGGACCGCAGCGCCTGGTTCACCTGCGCGCTGGCGCTCGCCTGGCCGGGCGGGGCCATCGTCGTCGTCGAGGCGCGCGTCGACGGGACCCTGCGGTTTCCGCCGCGCGGCGACAAGGGGTTCGGCTACGACCCGATCTTCGTGCCGCAAGGCGACACGCGCAGCTTCGGTGAAATGGACTGGGGCGAGCAGGCGGCGCGCAGCCACCGCAGCCTCGCCTTCGCCAAGCTCAAGGCCGCCGTGCTTTGACGGCGGCGGGCCAGACCGACGCACCGCTCGCGGTGTACGTCCACTGGCCGTATTGCGCCCGCATCTGCCCGTATTGCGACTTCAACGTCACCAGGGCGCGTGGCGGCGACGGACCAGCGCGCCTGGCGCGCGCAATCCTGGCCGACCTGGAGGGCCATGCGCGACTGGTGGGCGAACGGCGTCTGGGCTCGCTCTTCTTCGGCGGCGGCACGCCCTCGCTCATGCCGCCGGATGTCGTCGGCGAGATCGTGGCGAGCGCGCGGCGGCTCTGGCCGGCCGAGGCGCCGGTCGAGGTCACGCTCGAGGCCAATCCCGCCGATGCCGACCGCTTCGCCGCGCTGGCGGCGTCGGGCGTCGGACGCCTCTCGCTGGGCGTCCAGTCGCTCGACGATGCGGCGCTGGCCTTCCTTGGCCGCGACCACGACGCCGCGCAGGCCAGGCGCGCCGTGGCGGCGGCGCTGGCTGCCTTCCCGCGGGTCTCCGTCGACCTGATCTACGCCCGGCCGGGCCAGACGCCGGCAGCCTGGCGCGCCGAGCTTGCCGCCGCGGCGGCGCTCGGGCCCGAGCACATCTCGCCTTACCAGCTCACCGTCGAGCCCGGTACGGCGTTCGGCCGCGCCGCGGCCCGCGGGCGGCTGCCGCCGCTCGATGAAGACCTGGCGCTTGCCCTCTTCGAGACGACCCAGGCCGTGCTCGAGCGCGCAGGTTTCGAGGCCTACGAGATCTCCAACCACGCGCTGGGCGCGGCCGCCCGGTCGCGCCACAACCTCGCGGTCTGGCGCGGCGGCGACTATCTCGGCGTCGGACCGGGCGCGCACGGGCGGCTGACGCTCGCCGGCGGCCGGATCGCCACCGTCGCCGCCCGCAGCGTCGCCGACTACGTCGGCCAGGTCGCCGGCGCCGGCGTTGGCCTTCTGAGCCGCGAGCGCCTCTCGCCGTCCGCCGTCGCCGAGGAGCGGCTGCTGATGGGCCTGCGCACGAGCGAGGGCGTGGCATGGCCGGACATCGCGGCCCTCGGCCTTGGCGCGCGCCATCCGCTCGTCGCCGAACTCGCGGCCGGCGGCTGGATCACGGCCGGCCGCGATAGCCTGACGGCGACAACCAAAGGCCGCCCGGTGCTCGACCACCTCATGGGAAGGCTGGTCCGGGCGGGGACCTCCGTCGATGCCGCCTAGGCCGCCGCCGCCCGCCCTCGCCGCAGGCCCGCTCGCGCCCGGGCTCTATCTGGTCGCAACCCCGATCGGCAATCTGCGCGACATGACGCTGCGCGCGCTCGACGTGCTCGCCGGCGCCGACCTGGTGCTGGCCGAGGACACCCGCGTCACCGCCAAGCTGCTGGCCGCCTACGGCATCCGAAAACCCATGGAGCGCTACGACGAGCATGCCGGCGAGCGCGAGCGGCGCGCGTCATCGCGGCGCTTAGGACCGGCCAGCGGATCGCGCTCTGCTCCGACGCCGGCACGCCGCTGGTCTCCGACCCTGGCTTTCGCCTGGCGCGCGACGCGATCGCCGCGGGCGTGTCAGTGTTCCCGATCCCCGGCGCTTCGGCCATGCTGGCCGGGCTCTGCGCCGCCGGACTGCCCACCGACCGCTTCCTGTTCGCCGGCTTCCCGCCGCCGCGCCCGACCGCGCGGCGCGCGTTCCTGGAGGGGCTGAAGTCGGTGCGCGCGACGCTCATCCTGTTCGAGGGGCCGTCGCGGCTTGCCGCCAGCCTCGCCGACATGGCGGGCGTGCTCGGGCCGCGGGCGGCGGTGGTGGCGCGCGAGCTGACCAAGCTGCACGAGACGCACTATCGCGGTTCGCTGGAGGCGCTGGCCGCCGACCCGGGGCTGGCCGCGCCCAAGGGCGAGATGGTTATCGTCATCGCCCCGCCCGAGACCGAGGCGGCCAGCGAGGCCGACGCCGAGCGGGCGCTGGCCGAAGCGCTCTTGACGGCTCGCCCCGGCCCAGGCGGCCGCCGAGGTTGCGCGCGCGCTCGGCCTCGACCGCCGCGCGCTCTATCGTCGCGCCTTGTCGCTGAAAGGCGCCCGTTGAGCGAGGCGCGTCGCTTGCGCGGGTCGGCGGCGCGGGTGGCCGGTCGCCGCGGCGAGGTGGTGGCGGCGCTCTGGCTGATGGCCAAGGGCTACCGCATCCTCGCTTTCCGCCTGCGGCTGCGGCAGGGCGAGATCGATTTGCTCGCGATGCGGCGCGGCGTGCTGGCCGCCGTCGAGGTCAAGGCGCGCGCCTCCCTCGAAGCGGCGCTCGATGCCGTCACGCAAGCGCAACGCCAGCGGATCCGCCGCGCGCTCCGCGCCTTTGTCGCCCGACGCGCCGCGCTATGCGACGGCAGAGCTCCGGCTCGACTCTGCTCGCCCTCGCGCCCGGCCGTTTCCCGCGTCATATTCGCAACGCATGGAGCGAGGACGACGATTCGTGAGCGGCGGCTGCGAGCGGAGCGGCTAGATGACCCGCGAGGGGGCTGAAGCGGCGATCGCCGCGGCGGGGGCCGCGCCGGATGCGTCCTTTCCTCTGTTCGAGGCGGCCATCGCCTGCGCCTTGCACGAGGAGCCGGCCGGCGACGCCGAGCATGCTCGCGCCCGCGCGTTGGAGGCGGCCGAGCGGGTGCGCGCGCGCCTTGCGCAGCACGGGCCGGCGGAGGCGATGGCCGAAGCCATGGCCGGCGACATGCGGCTGACCGGCGACCTCATGACCTATGACGATCCCGCCAACGCCGACATCCTAAGGCTCTGGGAGCGCCGGCGCGGCCTGCCGGTGACGCTGGGCGTCGCCTACATCGACGCGGCGCGGCGCACCGGCCTCGACATCCGCGGCGTCGACTTTCCCGGCCACTTCCTGCTCCGCATCGAGACGGCGGAAGGGCCGCTGGCGCTCGACCCGTTCGCCGACGGTCGCGTCGTGCCGCCCTCGGAGCTGACCCGCCGGGCGCTGATGAGCGGGCTCGCGCCCGATGTCGCCGAGCGGCTCGAGGCGCTGATGGCCCCGGTTCCCGATCGCGCTGTGCTCGTTCGCCTGCAGAACAACATCTTCGTACGCGCGCGGGACGCCGGCGACCACGTCCGGGCCGAGCGCTCGGCGCTGCGGCGGGCGCTGCTCGATCCCTCCGACCACCGCGCCTGGCTCGATGTCGCCGCCGCGCGCGAGAGCCAGGGCGCGCTCGCCGGCGCGCTCGAGGCGCTCGGCCGCGCGCGCCGCCTCGACAGCGGCGCCACCCAGGCCGCCCGCGCCGCGCGCGATCGCGTTCGGCTGCAGCTGAACTGACGGAGGGCGGCGGAGCATGGCCTTAGATGTCGCCGTCCAGATGGACCCGGTCGAGGGGATCAACATCGAGACCGACACCACCTTCATGCTGATGCTGGAGGCGCAGACCCGCGGCCACGGGCTCTGGGTCTACACGCCGGATCGGATCGGCGCTCGAGGACGGGCGGGTGCTCGGCGCGGGGCGGCCGCTGGTGCTGCAAGCCGGTCAAGGGCGACCACCACCAGCTCGGCGCCTTCGAAGCGCGCGACCTCGCCGAGATCGACGTGGTCCTGATGCGCCAGGACCCGCCGTTCGACCTCGCCTACATCACCGCCACCCACTTCCTCGAGCGCATCCATCCGACGACGCTGGTGGTGAACAACCCGGCCGAGGTGCGCAACGCGCCGGAAAAGCTGTTCGTCACCGAGTTCCCCGGCATGCAGCCGCCGACCCTGATCACCTCCGACCGCCGAGGCGATCGACGACTTCCGCGCCCGCCACGGCGACATGGTGCTGAAACCGCTCTACGGCGGCGCCGGCTCCGGCGTGGTGAAGCTCAAGGCCCGACGATCCCAACCTCGACGCGCTTCTGGAGCTGCACGCGCATGATCGGCCGCGAGCCGGTGGTCGCGCAGAAGTTCATTCCGGCGGTCTCCGAAGGCGACAAGCGCATCCTGCTGGTCGACGGCGAGCCGGTCGGGGCGATCAACCGCGTGCCGGCCGACGGCCAGGTGCGCTCGAACCTGGCGCGGGGCGGCCGCGCCGAGGCGGTCGACCTGACCGCCGCGCGACCTGGAGATCTGCGCCGTCATCGGTCCGGAGCTGAAGCAGCGCGGCCTGCTCTTCGTCGGCATCGACGTGATCGGCGACTACCTGACCGAGATCAACGTCACCTCGCCCACCGGCGCGCAGCAGCTCAAGCGCTTCGGCGGCGCCGACGCCGCCGCGCTGCTCTGGGACCGCATCGAGGCGATCCGCAAGAGCGCTTAACCGCCTTCCGGCGGCTGCATGAAGCCGCCGATCTCGTCCTCGATGGCCTGGGCGATGGCCAGGGTGCGGCTGTCGCCGGCGCGCGGTCCGATGATCTGCGCGCCCACCGGCAGGCCGTCGGCGGCAAGGCCGACCGGGACGGCCGTGGCCGGCAGCCCGCAAGCGGTCGCCAGCGCGATCCAGTTGATCATCGAGAGATAGGGGAACCTGCCGCCGCCTGATGTCGGCAACGCGCGGGCGCCAGAGCCGCCGGTGGTCGTGCGGGAAGGCGGTCACCGGCGCGATCGGCGCGATCACGGCGTTCAGCCGCCCGAACAGCGAGCGCACCTGGGCCCCCATCTTCGCCCGGACCTCGTCGGCGGCCATCCACTCCGCGTGGGTGGCGGTGTAGGCCAGGATCGGCGCCGCCCAGGCGGCGGCGCGCCCGCCGAGGCGGCGCGCAAGCTGCGCCACCCCGCGCAGGCGCTGCATGGTCGCGAATGTCGCCGGCGGCAGGTCCTCGGCGAGCACCGAGGACAGCAGCAGGCTGTAGGCGCGAACCAGCGCCATGCCGTCGACCGGGCGGACGCGCTCGATCGGCGCCCCACGCCGGGCGAGCTCGCCCACGAACGCCTCGATCACGTCGCGCACCTGCCGTCGAGGGCGAACCCCGGCTCGTCGATCCACAGCCCGAGCTTCAGCTCGCTCAGCTCCGCCGGCGGCGCTTTCGGGGCCAGCGGCCCCTGTTCGAGCACCGAGAGCAGCAGCCGCAGGTCGCGGGCCGAGCGCGCCATCGGCCCGACGACGTTGAGGTCGCGCTCGGCCAGCGTGCCGGGCCTGGGCGGAATGTGGCCGACCTGGCGAGACCATCGCCCCAGGTTGGCTTGTGCGCAATAGACGCCGCAGAAGTTCGCCGGCACGCGCAGCGAGCCGCCGATGTCGGAGCCGATCTCCAGCGCCGTCATCCGCGCGGCCAGCGCCGCCGCCGCGCCGCCCGACGAGCCGCCGGGCGTGCGCTCGAGGTCCCAGGGATTGTTGGTCACGCCGTAGAGCGTGTTGAAGGTCTGCCAGTCGCCGGCCATCACCGGCGTGTTGGTCTTGCCCCAGATCACCGCGCCGGCGTGGCGGGCGTGCGACGACCGCCACCGGCGTCGCGGCGGATGGCCGTGGCGGAAGGCCTCGAGCCCGGACGAGGCGGGCATGCCCTCGACGTCGAAGGTGTCCTTGATGGTCATCGGCAGGCCGGCCAGGGGCCCCAGCGGACTCGCCCTTGGCCCGATGCTCGTCGATGGCCCGCGCCCGCTCGACGGGCCCGCTCGAGGTCGGTCGCGACCACCGCGTTGATCTCGGCGTTGACACGCCTGGTGGCGGCGCAGCGTCGCCTCCAGCAGCTCGACCGCGCTGATCCGCCGGCGTCTCGAGCGCCTGCAGCTGGCCGGTGGCGTCAAGCGAGAGGATGTCAGCCATGGTCAGTCCCGGAAGCCCAGCACGTCCTCATGTCGTAGAGGCCCGGCGGCTTGCCGGCGACCCAGAGCGCCGCGGCAACGCGCGCCCCGGGCGAACAGGCTGCGGTCGCGCGCCGAATGGGCTGAGAGTCAGGCTCTCGTCCTCGGCGATGAAGCTCACCGCTGTGCTCGCCGACGATGCCGCCGCCGCGCAGCACCGAAAAGCCGATGGCGCCCGGCGGCCGCGCGCCGGTGATCCCGTCGCGCCCGCGCCTGGGCGACGTCGGCCGAGCTCGACCCTGCGCCCGCGCGCCGCCGCCTCGCCCAGCATCAGCGCCGTGCCCGAGGGCGCGTCGACCTTGCGCCGGTGGTGCGCCTCGAAGATTTCGACGTCCCAGTCGCGCGGCCCAAGCAGCGCGGCCGCCTGCTCGACCAGGCCGATCAGGACGTTGACCCCCAGCGAGAAGTTGCGCGGCGCGCACGATCGCGACGCTTCCGCGCCGCCCCGGCGATGGCGGCGTCCGTCTCGGCGCGCCAGCCGGTCGCGCCGATCACCAGCGCCGGCCCGCCGCTGCGCGGCCGCGCGCTCCGCCAGCGCCGCCGACGCGGCGGCGGTGGTGAAGTCGATCGACGACGTCGCTGGCGGCGAGGACGGCGTCTGCGCTAGCCAGCGTGCGGCCGTCGATCGTCTCGCCCGTCCGCTCGGGCAGGTCGCACACCGCCCCCAGCGCCGCGTCGGGCGAAGCCTCGACAGCGGCGATCACCGCCCGGCCCATGCGGCCGAGCGCGCCGGCGACGCCGATCCTTACCGCTTCGGCCACCTCGTCCTCGCTCGCTCGCTCGCCGCGCAATCCTTGCGAGGGCGAACCTTAAGTCAATGTTGAAGGGCCGCCTTTCCGGTCAGCGCACGATTTGCGCCGCCGGTTGTGGCGCCGGGGCGCCGTCGGTAGGGTGCCGCCCGGCGGGCGAGGGGTCCCGCCCAAGAACGAGCAAAGGCTGGCGGCGCCGCATGAGCGACGACCGAGAAACGCACCTTCACCGACGAAGAGGCGCTGGCGTTCCACCGGGAGCCGCACGCCCGGCAAGATCGCGGTCGTCGCGACCAAGCCGATGGACACCCAGCGCGACCTCAGCCTCGCCTATTCGCCCGGCGTGGCCGTGCCGGTGCGCGCGATCGCCGACAATCCGGACCTGGCCTACGACTACACCTCGAAGGGCAACCTGGTGGCGGTGATCACCAACGGCACCGCGATCCTCGGCCTCGGCGACCTCGGCGCGCTAGCCGCCAAGCCGGTGATGGAGGGCAAGGCGGTCCTCTTCAAGCGCTTCGCCGACGTCGATTCCATCGACGTCGAAATCGCCAGCCGCGATCCCGACGAGATCATCACGGTGGTGAAGAACATCGGCCTCACCTACGGCGGCATCAATCTGGAGGACATCAAGAGCCCTGAGTGCTTCCGCATCGAGAGCGAGCTGCAGGAGCTGCTCGACATTCCGGTCTTCCATGACGACCAGCACGGCACGGCCGTCATCTCGGCGGCGGGCCTGATCAACGCCTGCCACATCACCGGCCGCAAGCTGGCGGACATCAAGCTGGTGCTGAACGGCGCCGGGGCGGCCGGCATCGCCTCGCTCGACCTGATCAAGGCGATGGGGGTGAAGGCCGAGAACTGCATCGCTGTCGATTCGAAGGGCGTGATCTGGCGCGGGCGCACCGAGTCGATGAACCAGTGGAAGTCGGCGCACGCGGTGGAGACCAGCGCTCGCACCCTCGCCGACGCCATGGAGGGGGCCGACGTCTTCATGGGCCTCTCGGTCAAGGGCGCGCTGACGGCCGAGATGGTCAAGACGATGGCGCCCAATCCCATCATCTTCGCCATGGCCAATCCTGATCCAGAGATCACCCCCGAGGAGGCGCTGGCCGTCCGCCCGGACGCCATCATCGCCACCGGCCGCTCGGACTATCCGAACCAGGTCAACAACGTCCTGGGCTTCCCCTACATCTTCCGCGGCGCGCTCGACGTCCGGGCCAGGCGCGTGAACCACGAGATGAAGATCGCCTGCGCCAACGCGCTCGCCCAGCTCGCTCGCGAGGACGTGCCCGACGAGGTCGCCGCCGCCTACCACGGCCGGGCGTTGAAGTTCGGGCCCGAGTACATCATCCCCTCGCCGTTCGACCCCAGGCTGATCTGGTATATCCCGCCCTACATCGCCCAGGCGGCGATGGAGTCAGGCGTCGCGCGCAAGCCCATCGCCGACATGGACGCCTATCGGGCCCACCTCGCCCAGCGGCTCGATCCGTCCGCCGGCTTTCTGCAGAAGATTTCCGGCGCCGTGCAGCAGGCCCCGAAGAAGCGGATCGTGTTCGCCGAGGGGGAGGAGACCAGCGTCATCCGCGCGGCTTACGCCTTTCAGAGCGGCGGGCTCGGCGACGCCGTCCTGGTTGGGCGCGAAGAGCTGGTGCACCAGAACATGCGGCTGGCCGGCCTGAGCCCCGACGAGAGCGGACTCGAGATTATCAACGCCAGGGTCTCGCACCGGAATGCGGAATACGTCGACTTTCTCTATTCGCGCCTGCAGCGCGAGGGCTACCTGATCCGCGACGTCCAGCGGCTGATCAACCAGGACCGCAACTCGTTCGCCGCCTCCATGGTCGCGCTTGGGCACGCCGACGGCCTGGTCACCGGCGTCACGCGCAGCTTCGACCAGGCGCTGGAGGAGGTGTCGCGGGCCATCGACCCGGCGCCGGGCGGGCGGGTGATCGGGATGTCCATCGTGCTGGCGCGCGGCCACACCCTCTTCGTCGCCGACACCAACGTCACCGAGATGCCGGAGGCCGACGACCTGGTCGAGATCGCCTGCGAGGCGGCGCGCTCGGTGCGTGACCTCGGCTTCACACCCAAGGTCGCTTTCATCTCCTATTCCGCCTTCGGCAATCCGATGGGCGAGCGGGCCGAGAAGGTGCGCGCGGCGGTGGCCATGCTGGACGAGATGGGCGTCGACTTCGAGTACGAGGGCGAGATGCCGCCGGACCTGGCGCTGGAGCCGGAGCGGCGGGCGAACTTCCCGTTCATGCGCCTGTCCGGGCCGGCCAACGTCCTGATCATGCCGGCCATCCACTCCGCCTCGATTTCCACCAAGCTGGTGCAGGCGCTGGGCGGGGCGACGGTGGTGGGACCGATCCTGCTCGGCCTGTCGAAGTCGGTGCAGATCTGCCCGCTGTCGGCCTCGGTCTCGAAGATTCTGCAGATGGCGACCATGGCCGCCTACGAGCGGCCGCTGGTGAGCGCCGGCTGACGCCCAAAGCTTGACGGCGGCCCCGTCTGGCGGCAAAGACGCCGCCCCTCAAAACGCCCAGATCAAGGAAAGGCGGAGCGCCCGCGACGCTCCGGCGGCCGGCAATGTCTGCTCCCGCAACCACGCTCGGGATCGACTTCGGCACCACCAACACCGTCGTCTCCCTGCGCGGCGACGACGGGGCGGCCCGGCTCGTGCCCTTCGCGTTCGAGGACGATCGCTTCACCACCTTTCGCTCCTGCCTGAGCTTCGGCGGCGATGAGACGGCGCCGCGCGGCCGGGTCGTGGAAGCAGGTCCCTGGGCGATCGACGCCTACCTGGAGGATCCCGGCGCGACGCGCTTCATCCAGTCGTTCAAGAGCTTTGCGGCCAGCGCGACGTTCTCCGAGACGACCATCCTTGGCCGCCGGTATCGCTTCGAGGACCTGCTCTCGACGTTCCTGCTGAGGGTGCGCGCCCATGCGGGCGCGGCGATGGCGGCGACGCCCGAGCGCCTGATCGTCGGCCGCCCGGTCCGCTTCGCCGGCGCCTATCCCGACCCGGCGCTGGCGCTGCAGCGCTACGAGATCGCCTTCCGCCGCCTGGGCGTTTCGGAAATCTACTACGCCCACGAGCCGGTCGCGGCCGCCTTTTTCTTCGCCCGCGGCCTGGAAGCCGACGCCACCGTGCTGGTCGGCGACTTCGGCGGCGGCACCAGCGACTTCTCCATCGTCCGCTTCACCCGCCGGCGCGGCGTGCTGACCTCCAAGGCGCTCGGCCAGGCGGGCGTCGGCGTCGCCGGCGACGCCTTCGACTACCGGTTGATCGACCATCTGGTATCGCCCGCGCTCGGCAAGGGTTCGGCCTACCGCGACTTCGCCAACACCGCGCCCATTCCTGCCCGCTACTACGCGAGCTTCGCCCGCTGGGACCAGCTCGCACTGATGCGCGCGACCCGCGACATGAGCGACATCCGAGGCCTCGTGCGCAAGGCGTTGGAGCCGGAGAAGATCGCTCGCCTGGTCGAGTTCCTCGACGGCGAATACGGCTACCTGCTCTATCAGTCGATCTCGCGGCTGAAGGAGGCGCTCTCCGTCCAGACCTCGGCCCGCTTCGCCTTCCACGCCGGCGACATCGCGCTGGAGGCCGACGTCGAGCGCGCGGATTTCGAGCACTGGATCGCCCGCGACCTGGCCGCGATCGACAACGCGGTCGACGAGGCGCTGGCCAGCGCCAGGCTCAAGCCCGCGGCGATCGACCAGGTCTTCCTGACCGGCGGCTCGTCGTTCGTGCCGGCGGTGCGCGGTTTGTTCGAACAGCGCTTTGGATCCGGGAAGATCAGCACCGGCGCTGAGCTGGAATCGATCGCCGCCGGGCTCGCCCTGATCGGCGGCGAAGACGACCTCACACCCTGGTGCGAGCGGGCCTGACCCAGAGAAGCACACAGCAGAGCACGATCGCCGGGACCGCGACCGCCGCCGAGGCTACGTAGAACAGCGCATAGGCGTCGAGCAGGCTCCGCGCCGGCTCCAGCGCCTCGACGATGAAGCCGGAGAAGCTCTTCGCGGTCTTGCCGAGGAAGGCCAGCGCCGAGGTCAGCAGCGCGTACTGGGTCGCCGTGTAGCCGAGGCTGGTCAGCGACGACATGTAGGTGACGAGCGCAACGCCCGAGAAGCCGATGGCGACCGCGTCGAACGCCATGATCGCCTCGAACGCGGTGATCTTCGCGGCCCCGAGCGAGATCAGCGCGAAGTCTCCGCCGTGCCAGCCGAGCACGGCGAAGGCGCCGATGGCGAGCGGCTGGGCGATGGCGCCGACGATCAGCGTCGGCAGCCGCCCAAACCGATAGGCGGAAAAACCGCCGAGCGCGATGCCGACGAACGAGCCCGGCGTGCCCACGAACAGGCGCACGAGCCCGATGGTGTCGTTGTCGATCTTCAGCGCCTCGTAGTAGGGGCCGGTCATCGGTCCGCGCATGTAGTCGCACAGGTGATAGAGGCTGATCATCGCCAGCATCAGCGCCGCCATGCCGAGTCCATGCGCGCGGAAGAAGGCGATCAGCGGCCCGATCACCGCATCGTAGACGCCGGCGAGCGGATGGCGGGCGGCCGCGTGCGCCTTCTCCTCCATGACCGCCTCGGCGCGCGCCGGCTCGCGGATGGCCAGCGCCGCGGCGAGCCCGATGACCATCGCCGCCCCGTAGATGGCGTAGGAGAGCGGCCAGCCGATCCGCTTGGCGACCAACAGGATGACCGCCTCGGTGAGGATCAGGGCCACACGGTAGCCGAGGGAATAGGCCGAGGTCAGCAGCCCGAGCTCGTTGGCGTCCTCGGCGGTCTCGATCCGCCAGGCGTCGATGGCGGTGTCCTGGGTCGCCGCGCCGACCGCGGTGACCGCCGCTGCGAGCACGAACCAGCCGAGGCGGAGCATCGGGTCGATCAGAGCCATGCCGAGCAGCCCGGCGGCGACGACCACCTGGCTGATGATCATCCAGCTGCGCCGGCGTCCCAAACGGCCGATCAACGGCGCCTTGATACGGTCGACGATCGCCCCCCAGACGAACTTGACCGTGTAGGCGAAGCCCACCGCCGAGATCAGGCCGATCAGCGCGACGCCGACCTTGCGCTCGTGCAGCCAGAACCCCAGCGTGTTGCCGATCAGCGCAAACGGCAGGCCGGAGGAGAGCCCCAGCGCCAGCATGAGCGCCACGCGCGGGCGGCCGAGCTCGCGCAGAATGTCCAGAAACCGATAGCGGCGCGGCGCATCGAGGGCGGCGGCGGGCGCTTCGAGGGCTTCCTCGCTCATGGGACCTCTGACCGCCCGGCCGAGACCCCCGAACTCAAGCGCTTAAGAGGCGACCTTGGCGCGCGCGTCGGTCTGCGTCCAGCCGGCCCCGGTCCAGCGCAGCAGCGCGCGCCGGAGCGCTTCGGGACTGAGCGGCTTGACCAGGAAGTCGTCCATGCCGGCCTCCAGGCAGGCGCGGCGGTCGTCCTCGAAGGCGTTGGCGGTCAGCGCCACCACCGGACCGGCGAACCCCCTGGCGCGGATGGTGCGGGCCGCATCCATGCCGCCGATCCGCGGCATGCGCACGTCCATCAGGACGAGGTCGTAGGCGCCGCGGGCGACGGCCTCGATCGCCGCCTCGCCGTCGGTGACGTGCTCCACCTCGCAGCCTTCGCGCACGCAGCAGCGCTGCGGGCCAGCATGGCGTTGATCGGATTGTCCTCGGCCAGCAGCACCCGCGCGCCCGGCGCCGCGACGGGCGTCGCCGGCTCGATCGGCGCGATCCGCTCGTCGTCGACCGAGGCCTGCGGGCCTTGCGTCCCCTCGGCGGCCAGCACGCGGGCTGCCAGCGAGGCGCGGCGAAGCGGCTTGATCAGGTAGCCGGCGAACCCCGCCGCGCGAAGGCGGGCGATGCGGCCGCGCTCCTCCGGTTTGACCAGGACGATGGCGGCGCGGTTCGCCGGCGCGCGCAGCAGCTTGCGCGTATTGGCCGCCAGCGCCTGGTCCATCAGGATGACGTCCTTTTCGCTGGTCCGCGCCAGCGCATCGCCCAGCCGCTCGGCCAGGACGGCCGTTCCGCCGCAGGCCTCGATCTGGCGGCCGGCGGCCGTGCGCAGGATGGCGCTCGGCGAGACCACCGCGACCCGCCGCCCCGCGAGCGGGGCGTCCTTGCGCGCAGCCCCGACGCGCTCGAATGGCGCCTCGAACCAGAAATCCGCGCCCCGCCCCGCCGCACCGGCGACGCCCACCGCGCCGCCCATCGCCTCGGCGATCCGGCTGGCGATGGCGAGGCCAAGCCCCGCCCCGCCCAGCCGCGCCCCGTGGGCGGGATCGGATTGGGTGAAGGCTTCGAAGATGCGTCCCCGCTCGGCCTCGGGCACGCCGGGGCCGGTATCGGAGACGGTGAAACGGATGCGGCCTTCGCCGGCGCGCTCGGCCAGCAGCAGCACGCCGCCGCTCTCGGCGAACTTCACGGCGTTGCCGGCGAAGTTCAGCAGGATCTGCTTCAGCCGCCCCTCGTCGGCCAGGATGGGGGCGAGGCCCGCATCCGCCGCCCAGCCGATCTCGAGGCCCTTTTCGTGCGCGCGCGGGCTCATCAGCTCGGCGACCGAGCGCAGCAGCTCCTCGACGTCGACCCGCGCCGGCGCGGGCTCCAGCCCTGCCGCGCCCAGCTTGGCGTAGTCGAGCACGTCGTTGATCAGGCCCAGCAGATGCTCGCTCGAGTCGTTCAGCGCCGCGACGTAGGCCTGCTGCTCGGCGGTGAGTTTGGTCTGCGATAAGAGGCGCGCCATGCCGACGACGCCGTTCAGCGGCGTACGAAACTCGTGACTGAGCGCGGCGAGGTGCTCCGGCGGAATGCCGTTTTCGGAGAGCGGGGGACTGACCATGGCCGCCGAGACTAGCCGCCGCGGCTTAACGGCCGGTCAAGCGAGCGGGCTCCTGATCACGCCGGCTTGCACAAGGCGGCGGCCGCGTCTGACCGGTCATATGCTCAAAGGCCGTAGGCGCTCGCGCGGCTTTCGGCGACGCCCTCGGCCGCGGGGCTTACGCGGCGGTAGACAAGCGCTTCGGCCACGTGCAGCCGTTTGACCGCGGCCGCGCCCTCGAGGTCGGCGATGGTGCGGGCGAGCTTCAGCGTGCGGGTCCAGCCGCGGGCGGTGAGCCCGCTGGCTTCGGCGGCGCGGGAGAGCAGCGCCATGGCCGGCTGGTCGAGGGCGGTGATGCGCTCCAGGAAGCCGCCGTCGGCGCGCGCGTTCAGCGGGGCCGCGTCTTCGCCGCCCGCCCGGGCGCGTTCGGTTTGGGCGGCGCGCGCCTGCGACACCCGGGCGGCGGCCTCGGCGGTGCCCTCGGCGGGCGGCGGCAGCGCCAGATCCGTCGCCGTCACCGGCGGGACCTCCACCTGCAGGTCGATGCGGTCGAGCAGTGGGCCGGAGATGCGCGTCTGGTAGCTCTGCTGGCAGCGCGGCGCGCGCCCGCAGGCGCCGCGGCCAAGGCCGCCATGCCCGCAGCGACAGGGATTCATCGCCGCCACCAGCTGCACCCGCGCCGGATAGCGGATGTGGGCGTTGGCGCGCGCCACCGACACCTCGCCGGTCTCCAGCGGCGCGCGCAGGCTGTCCAGCGCCTGGGCGCTGAACTCCGGCAGCTCGTCGAGGAAGAGGACGCCGTTGTGGGCCAGCGACACCTCGCCAGGCTTGGCGCGCAGGCCGCCGCCGGTGAGCGCGGCCATTGAGGCCGAGTGGTGCGGGCTGCGGAACGGGCGCGCGCGGGTCAGTGCGCCGCGGGCGATCAGGCCGGCGACCGAGTGGACCATGGAGGTCTCGAGCAGCTCCGCCGGCGACAGCGGCGGCAAAAGCCCGGGCAGGCGCTGGGCCAGCATCGACTTGCCGGAGCCCGGCGGCCCGATCATCAAGAGGTTGTGGCCGCCCGCCGCGGCGATCTCGAGCGCGCGCTTGGCCCCCTCCTGCCCCTTGACGTCTCGCAGGTCGGGACCGACGCCGCCGTCCAGCGCCGGGCCGGGCTTGGGCGGGCTCAGCATCTGCTGTCCGCGGAAATGATTGACCAGCGAGATCAGCGATTTGGCCGCGAGCACCCGGCAGTCGCCGACCCAGGCGGCCTCCGGCCCGGACGCGTCGGGGCAGATCAGGCCGAGACCCAGCGCGCTGGCGGCGACCGCCGCCGGGAGCACGCCAGCGACCGGCGCGATCCGCCCGTCGAGGCCGAGCTCGCCCAGCGCCACCCAATCGGCGAGCGTATCCGGCGGGATCACGCCGAGCGCCGCCATGATGACGAGCGCGATCGGCAGGTCGTAGTGGCTGCCCTCCTTCGGCAGGTCGGCCGGTGCGAGGTTGACCACGATGTGCTTGCCGGGGAGCGAGAGCCCAAGCCCGCCGAACGCCGCGCGCACCCGCTCGCGGCTCTCCCCCACGGCCTTGTCCGCCAGGCCCACGACCGTGAAGAAGGCCGCACCCGAGGTCATCTGCACTTCGACGTCGACGCGACGGGCCTCAACGCCGTGGAAGGCGACGGTGACCACGCGTGCAACCATGAGGCGCTCCCCACTTATCCACAAATGTTAGGCGAACCGAAGGGAGCGGGGATTATATCTTTTGCAAACCCTGCCGAGCGTTTGATATGAGGCAGGGATGGATCGGAGGCAGATCGCGGGCGCGTGCGCTACGACCGCGTGCGGCGGCGGAGTGGCCTGCGTGCTCGCGGGACTGACGCCAGCCGTCGAGCCGTTCAATCAGCCGCTTCTGCTTCTTGGCGCCGCTTCCCTCGCGGTCGGCATCATCGGTTTCGCGGTGCTCTTTCTGACGGCGCACCGCTCCCCGCGACCGTCCAACCCTCATCCGCTTCTGCTAGGCGATCCCGTTCCGCCGCTTCCGGCCAGCGCCCCAGCCTCTTACGGACTAACCGTGGACGCGATTGTCGCGGCAAAGCGCCAGTCCGAAATCAACGCGGCGTTGGAGGCCCTGAAGCCGAGTCCGAACATGAAGTTTCGGGAACTGTTCTTCTACCTCGATCCCGATGTTTTGAACGCTGAGCGGAAGGCTTGGCACAAGGTCGGCCGTGAAGTGTTGGACGGGCTCTCGACGGGACAATTGGATTGTTGGGGACGCCGTATCACTTCAGTCAGGCGTGGTCCGCTAGAGCTAGTCGATAGGGCTTATTGGGCCGGCGCCCATCTTACCTATTGGTTCCTGAAAGAGGACGGAGAGCAAAACGATCACGCCAGGGCATCGACTATTCTGGCCAACGTCGAATACGCCGATCTGAGGGTCAATCGCGCCCAGGTCATGCGGCTATGGCCTAATCCGCTTCGTCCCGCCGTTGAGTGACTTTATATCGGTCTACCTTACGTCGAGGAAAGGCGAACGACTTAGGAACCGAAGCCGAACAAACCTGTGGATAACCGAAGGTCTATGCCGTCATAGAGCTACGCTCTGCGCGTATTTCCTGACGTAGCCTCGTGTCTCGTCCGAGGCGAAGAGGCCATCTACGATCCGCTGGAGGACGGCCTCCGCGAAGTCGTCTTTCTCCGTGTAGTAGTGAAGCTTCAGGAAGCGGTCGATGCGGGCCGCGTCTAATATCTCAGCGTTCCGGTACAATAAATAGCTCGGGTGGGTGACAAATGGATGGTCTCCCGGTGCCAGAACGCAACTGGGATCGTACTTTCTCTTTTCGTAGATGGTCGTCACCATCGTAACGAGACACCGACCCTTCTCGCAGGGGTCGTTTAATACCGCGAATAGATGAGGCTTTTCCTTATAGGGAATTAAAAGGGCGCCGCCTCTGTAGGGCAGGCCGGCCATTCAAGACGCAAAACTCGCCGCCAGCGCGCGCTGTGCTTGAATTTCCTCATCCAATTCAATTGGATCGTCCTTGTCGAGTTTCTTGTACACAGTGGCAAAGGCTATCGGAATAGAGGACCCATTAGGGTCTTGCCACTCCGGACAATGCTTGTGGGTCCACTCAGCCAACAGAAACTGATCGGCCATCTTCTTGTACTTCTCCCAAGTTTGGTGAAGTATTCGGAGATCGGCCGGGCTCAGTTCATCCAAATCAGATTCTTCTATAGGGCGCGAGAGGGGGATGTCGTGTCCCGAGCGCGGGGCGACAAATTCGCTCCAAATCTCCGTCTGTTCAGGAGTCACTTCGGCCTTCATCAGGTCATACGTATATGAATTGACCGGACCGAAGGGCATCGACACAAAATCGTCACCCGTCACCGGCCACTCTCGCTCCGCCATGCTCTCGCGGTCCGCGAGGTAGATAAGCTTGGTAGCCCTGAGGATATTGATCCGGCCGCCAGCCTTATCGGCGAAAAACGCGGTCACTTGGGCCGCTCGGCGGGTCGAAAACCATTTCGGAATTTGTCGGACGAAGGCCATCGGTCTCCACGCCCGGCTGGGCGGTTGGCGGCCGAATCATACCAAGGAAAGGGTAAACCATCTACATGTTGCGTGAAGATTCCTCTTGACACGCAAAGACTCGGCCCATCAGGGATTTGTCTTTGTTCCTTATATGTTCTCACAAGTCAAGGCGGTTTGAATCCTCAATCCGTCACTCCGACTTGTCAGCCTTCGGGGCTCTGGGCGCCTTCGCCAGCTTCTTCAGCCGCTCATCAAACCGCTTTTCATCGTCGTCGGTTTCCAACTCGCGCGCCAACTCTCGGAACTTCTCGACTTGAGGTGTGGGACGCGCGTCTTTCATCACCTGGCCTATTTTGCTAACGTTAGCATACCCTCAGGGTTCGCGAGACCCTGAGGGTAGAGGCCGTGAGTCAGATCTAAAATCCGGGTCTACCTCATGTCCCACCTACCTCCCCGGCTGCCACCGGGGCTTCTGCGCTATGACCACCCGATGCACTTGCATCGGCTCCAAATCCGGCGCCCGACCCCTGCAGAGGATCGGGCGCCGGTGCATTTTGAGGCACCTCCGCCGCTGCCTCGACGGGCGCGGCGGCCGGCGTAACGGACTCTGTCGGCGCTGTTGCGCCCACAGTCGGCGCCTCGGGCTGCTGTGAGGCGGCATGCTCGACGGGAGCGATTCGAAACCACTTTCCGTCCTCCTGCCGATATTTGTCCTTCTTTCGCCCAAGCTCGTTGTAGATCGTCTTGTAGTTCATCCCCTCCTTCAGGGCGGCGATTTCGCTGATCGTCCAGCCGTCTCGCTGAGCAAAAGCCGCTTCGATCGTGGCGCTTGCGGCCCCCTTGGGCGCACGCGCCTTCGCGCTGGAGCGTTTACCCGTTGCTTTCGCGGGCCGTCGGCCGACGGCTAGGTCGGTCGGAAGCCCGAGCGCGGCTAGGATATCTTTCTTCATGGCCTCGTTGGTCTCGGCGGCCGACTTGACGCCACTTTCGAACACGGACTCCAAGATCGGCTTTATCCGTCTCAGCGCCTCCTCAATTTGTTCGGCTCGGTCCATCTGGAAATCCTATCCCGCAGGGTGCTCGGGGTGAGTCCCTTATGCTCCTGATCGCGTTCTTCTTCAAGATGAACGAGCGGAGCATAAGGGAACGGCATAAGGGACGGTAGTTCTTGTCCCGTTCCGACCACATCATGCGCAATGTTGCGCATAAGGGAAAACCCCTGGCGCGGCGCTGAGATCAGCGTGTCTTGGCTTTAGTCCGCCATCGCGCGCGACGCCGTTTTTCAGGCTTGGACGGCTTCGGCCCCGCTATCAGTCCTGCGGTAGGTGAGGCGCTTTCCGACGACGCCCAGCAACGCGCGCTCAGCGCGGTCCTGATCATCCACGCCGACCGCGATGCGGTTCGTGTACCGAAAATCGAATTCGGCGACGTAGCGGTGCAGATGCTTCGCCGAGCAATGTTGATACACGCCGCGCATGCCGCGCTTGAACACCGAGTAGAAGCCCTCGACGGTGTTCGTGTGGATGGTTCGATCCTGCCGGGAGACGTATTCGCCAGCGGTGTGATTGACGCGGCCATGGTCGGCGAAGTTCCAGCCGATGAACGCATACTGGCGGGCATCGTCGGTCATCAACCGCGCCTCGCGGCTGATGTTGGCTTCGAGGATCGGCGCGATGGTCGTGATCCGGAGGTCCTTGATCACGTAGGAGCGTGCCGCGCCGGTGTCGCGGTCGATCAGGCTCAGCACCTTGTTCATGTTGCCGATGTTGAACTTGGCTTGGTCGGCAGGCGGCGGGTTCTCAGGGTCGCGACCGATGAAGGTTTCATCGACTTCGACGGCACCGCCGCCAGCACCGAAGGGCGCCAGCACGCCCGAACGCATCGCCTCGCGAATGCGGTGCGTCAGGAACCACGCGCTCTTGTAGGTAATCTCCAAGGTGCGGTGCAGCTGGTGGCTCGAAACGCCCTTCTTGCTCGCGCACATCAAATGGATGGCCTGAAGCCAGATGCGCAGCGGCAGCTTGGATTCCTCGAAGATCGTGCCCATGCGAACGGTGAACTGCTTGCCGCAGTCGCCGCACTTCTTCAGGCCGTAGCGAACACGCTTCTTCAGGTTAGGCTTGGTCGAGCCGATCCGGCCGGTGCAGCCGCAATGCGGGCAAACCGGACCGTCAGGCCACAGCAACGCCTCGACGTGGTCGAAGGCCGCTTGTTCGTCGTGAAAGATGGGCTTGCTGAGAACGGACATTGCATTGAATCCCTTGATGGATTCATACTAGCACGGCTGTGTCGGTTTGCAAAAGATATAATCCCCAAGGGAGCGGATCAAGAACAAAAATAGAACTAATGCGGAAAACCCGCAGTTTCAGTCACTTAACCGACACAATCCGACGCCGGCCGCCCGCGCCGC
This sequence comes from uncultured Alphaproteobacteria bacterium, assembly GCA_963794315.1. Taxonomy (GTDB): domain Bacteria; phylum Pseudomonadota; class Alphaproteobacteria; order Caulobacterales; family Caulobacteraceae; genus Poindextera. The sequence goes on along the minus strand of CAWCDF010000002.1, from coordinate 445,405 downwards.
GGGGTGGTCCTCGGGCGTCAGCGGCCGCCAGTGGAACCGAACCCAGCGGCGCCGCGCGGGGTGGCGTCCAGATTCTCGACCTCCGCCCAGGACGCTTGGGCGACGGGCGCAACGACGAGCTGGGCGATGCGGTCCCCGCGCCGGATGACCGCGGCCGCCTGGCCGAGGTTGATCAGGATCACTTTGACCTCGCCACGATAGTCGGCGTCGATGGTGCCGGGCGTGTTCAGGCAGGTGACGCCCTCGCGGAGCGCCAGCCCCGACCGCGGCCGCACCTGCCCTTCGAAACCGGGCGGGATCGCCATGCAGAGCCCGGTCGGCGCCGCGACCCGCTCGCCCGGCTTCAGCACCAGCGGCTCGCCCTCCGGCGCCGCGCAGCGCAGGTCCATGCCGGCGGCGCCCGTGGTCTCATAGGCCGGCAGCGGCAGCCCCGCGGCGTGGGCCAGCCGCTTGACGGCGATCTTCGGCGGCCCGCTCAAAGATCCTCGGCGATCCGCCGCGCGAGCCTGGTCGCGACCTCGGCTTTCGAGGCGCGGGGCCAGGCGTCCAGCCCTTGCGGATAAACCAGCAGCACCTCGTTCTCGTCACCGCCCATGACGCCGTCCTGGCTCACGTCGTTGGCCACGATCCAGTCGCAGCCCTTGGCCTTGAGCTTGGCGCGCGCATGTTTTTCGACGTCGCCGGTCTCGGCGGCGAACCCGATGACCAGCTTCGGCCGCCTGGCCCCGCCGGCGGCGATCGTGGCCAGGATGTCCGGGTTCTCGACCAGATTGAGCGCCGGAGGGCCGGTCCGGCCTTTCTTCAGCTTCACCGGAAGGGCTTCGTCGGTGCGCCAGTCGGCGACGGCCGCGACACAGACCGCGGCATCGACCGGCAGCGCCTCCAGCGATGCGGCCAGCATCTCGCGCGCCGTCTCGACCGAGACGCGGTTGACGCCGCAGGGCGCGGCGAGCGCGGTCGGCCCGGAGACCAGCGTCACCTCGGCGCCCAGCCGCGCCAGCGCCTCGGCGATGGCATAGCCCTGCTTGCCGCTCGAGCGGTTGGTCAGGACGCGCACCGGATCGATCGGCTCGGCGGTCGGGCCGGCGGTCACCAGCACCCGCTTGCCCTTGAGCGGCCCCGAACCGTCGCCGTCCAGCGCGGCCAGGGTGGCGCGGAAGATCGCTTCAGGCTCCGCCATCCGGCCGAAGCCGAACTCGCCGCAGGCCATGGGCCCCTCGTCCGGCCCGACGAAGCGCACGCCGTCGCCCTTGAGCGTCGCCAGGTTGCGGCGGGTGGCGGGGTGCTCCCACATGCGAACGTTCATCGCCGGCGCCATCAGCACCGGCTTGTCGGTGGCGAGCAGGGTCGTGGTCGCCAGATCGTCCGCGGCGCCGGCCGCCGCCTTGGCCATCAGGTCCGCGGTCGCCGGCGCCACGACGATGAGGTCGGCGGAGCGGGAGAGCTCGATGTGGCCCATCGCCGCTTCGTCGGTCAGCGAGAAGAGGTCGGCGTAGACCTTGTCCTCGGCCAACGCCGACAACGAGAGCGGGGTGACGAATGCGGCGCCCGCGCGCGTCAGGATCGGGCGCACGGCGACATCGGCCTTGCGCAGCAGCCGCGCCAGCTCCAACGCCTTGTAGGCGGCGATGCCGCCGCCGACGATCAAGAGGACGCGCCTGTCTGCCACGGCCTTTTCACAGCCCTCGCGCCAAAGCGCCCGCTCCTTAGCGGTTCGAAAGCGGCTGGACAAACCACTCTTGACGTGTTCCTCATTTGTTCCTATACCGCTCTTCGGTTGCAGATGGAGGGGTTACACCATGTATAGAATGTTGCTTGGCGCCGGTGTCGCGGCGCTCTTGGCGGGCGCGGCTTTCGGCCTTAGCGCCTGTGACGGCGGGGCGGCCTCGACCGCCGCGCGCGATCATTCGGCCAGCACGACGGCGGAAACGACCGTCGCGACGGCGGGCGGCGATCACGCGGCGCTGACCGACGAAGACCGTGCAGACGCGGGCTCCGGCTCCGATGCCCGCGCCGATCCGCGCACCCAGCCGGTCGCGCTGGTCGACGGAACGCCGATGTGGGCGGCCAACCGCCAGCATACGGCGGAAGAGAACGCCGACTATCAGTTCCGCCGTGACGGGGCCGACTTCGGCGCCCGCGACGAGGCGGCTTATGTCAGGCTGGCGCATGCCTTCACCGCCGCGCCGCCCAGGGATGTTCTGACGCTGACGCGGCCGAACGGCGACAAGCTGCTCTACGATGCGAAGCGCAACATCTTCGCGGTGGTGACCAAGGACGGCGCGCCAAGGGCGATGTTCAAACCGACGGCGGGCAAAGCCTACTGGGATCAGCAGGTGGCGCGGCAGAGCGATCAGAGCGACCGGACCTCGTCCAGCCGCCGCTACAGCCGCCGCTCCAGCGACAGCTCGGCGCCCGACGACCAGGGCTAACGGCCCAGCCAGGCCCAGGCGACGACGGCCAGCGCCGCCGCCAGCACGCCGAGCGCGAACCAGAACAACCGACTCTGGCGTTGCGGCTCGGCCGGCGGCGGCGCGGCCGCCTGCGGGGCCTCGGCCATGCGGGCGATCGCCACGAGCGCGCGCTGGGCGTCGTCGGCGAACGTCCGGATCCGCGTCAGCGGCGACAGCTCGCGGGCGATCCAGCGCGCCACGACCGGCTCGGCGGCGGCCCAGAGGTTGTGGCCGGGGTCGATCCGGCGCGCCACGCCTTCGACGGTGACCATGGTCTTCTGCAGGAGCACCAGCTCGGGGCGAAGCCGCATGTCGAAGAGGGCGGTGATCTCGAACAGCAGTCCGAGGATGCGGCCCATCGAGACCGCGCCCGCTGGCTGGCCGACGTTTGGCTCGCCCACCGCACGCAGGGCCTGGGCGAAGGCTTCGACCGAGTGGTGGGCCGGCACGTAGCCGATGTCGAAGTGGGCCCTGGCGACCCGCATATAGTCCCGCTGCAGGAAGCCCCAGAGGATCTCCGCCAGATGCCGGCGCTCGTTCGGCTCCAGGCGGCCGATGATGCCGAAGTCCACCGCCGTGAGCTCCGTCGGCGGGGCCACGAACAGGTTCCCCTCGTGCAGGTCGGCGTGAAAGACGCCGTGGTCCAGGGCCTGGGCGAGGAAGGCCCGCACCAGGTTGTCGGCCAGCGCATGGCGGTCGATGCCGGGCTGGTCGAGCGCGCCGGGGTCGGACAGCGCCACCCCGTCCGCCCAGGCGAGCGTCAGCGCCCGCTTGCCGACCCCGCTCCAGATCACCGGCGGGGCGCGCATGTAGCCGTCCTTGGCCATCACCTCGGCGAGCTCGCTTGCGCCGGCCGCCTCGAAGCGAAGGTCCAGCTCCAGTTCCAGCACCCGCGCCGCGGTGTCGGCCAGGGCCACCGGCTCCAGCCGCCGTGCGGCGGGGGCGTGCCGCTCGACGAGCCGGGCGGCCAGCTGCAGCACGGCGGTGTCGCTAGCGATTCGTCGCTCGATGCCGGGCCGGAGCACCTTGACGGCGACCCGCCGGCCGTCGGCCAGCGTGGCCGGGTGCGCCTGGGCGACGGAGGCCGCGGCGATCGGCTCGCCGAAGCTCGCAAACAGGCTCTCGACCGGCTGACCCAGCGTCTCGGCCACGGCCGCCTTCGCCTCGGCGGTGGGGAACGGTGGCAGCTGGTCCTTGAGCTTCGCCAGGTCGTTGGCGAAGGCGAGTCCGAAGATGTCGGCGCGGGTCGAGAGGATCTGCCCGAGCTTGATGGTGACCGGCCCGAGGCGCTCGAACGCCCGCGCCAGCCGCTCGCCCGGCCGCCCGCGACGCGAGCCGCCGCCCACGAGAAGCCGTATGGTGGCCGCCGCAAAGCGCGCCTGCGCCGGCAGCAGCGGATCGAGCTCACGCGGGATCAGGGCGTCCTCGCACGCAAGCACGAAGCACGCGCCGGCCAGGCGGAGGTAGGTTGCGGGGCCGCTCATCGCCCCCGAAGCGCCCAGCCCTGGTGCAGGGCGGCGATGCCGCCCGACAGGTTGGTCCACTCGACCCGGTCGAAGCCGGCGTCGCGCATGAGCGCCGCAAATGCGGCCTGGTCCGGGAAGCGGCGGATGCTTTCGACCAGGTAGCGGTAGGCCTCGCCGTCGCCGGCCACCGCCTGGCCGAGCCGTGGGATCAGCCGGAACGAGAGAGCATCGTAGGCGGCCGCCAGCGCCGCGCTCGCCGGCTTGGAGAACTCGAGGCAAAGGAAGCGCCCGCCGGGCTTGAGCACCCGCCGCGCTTCGCCGAGCGCCCGGCCGATGTCGGCGGTGTTGCGGATCCCGAACGCGATCACATAGGCGTTAGCGAAAGCGTCTGGCAGCGGCAGGTGAAGCGCATCGCCCACCGCCCAGCAGATTTCGCCTGCGCCCGGCCGGGCGCGCCCGACGCCGACCATCTCGGCGTTGTAGTCGACGACGACGACCTTGGCGGCGGCCCCGCCGCGCCGGCGCTGCGCCGCGCGCGCCACCTTCGCCAGGCGGAGCGCCATGTCGCCGGTGCCCCCGGCGCAGTCGACGATGGTCTCCCCCGGCTGCGGGTTCAGCCGTGTGGCGGCGATGTCCTTCCAGATCCGGTGGACGCCGCCGCTCATCAGGTCGTTCATCAGGTCGTAGCGGCGGGCGACCGAATCGAAAACGCCGCGCACGAGACGCGGCTTTTCCGACGCATCGACGTCTTTGAATCCGAAGGAGGCGGAGCGCGGCGTCATGGGCGTGTGCAAGCCTCTTAGCCCGCTCGCCAGCGGGCGTCACCCGCGACGCCGGCCGCGGAACCGGTTAGAGCTTGGCCGGCATGCCCGAGCTCCCCGAGGTCGAAACCGTCCGTCTTGGCCTTGAGCCGGTGCTGGCCGGCGCGCGGCTCGCCCGCGTCGAGGCCAGGCGGCCCGACCTGCGATTTCCCTTGCCGGACGGGTTCGTTCAGCGGCTGACGGGCGCGCGCCTACAGCGCCTGGAGCGCCGGGCCAAGTACATCCTGGCCCCGCTCGATCGCGGCGACGTCCTGGTCATGCACCTTGGTATGAGCGGCCGGTTCGAGATTACGGGCCATATGCCGGCGCAGCGCCCCGGCGACTTCCTCTACGCCGCCCCGCCAGATCCGAGACACGCACACGTGCTGTTCGAGACCGAGGCCGGCGCGACGGTCACCTACTTCGATCCACGCCGCTTCGGCTACATGGGGCTGATCCCGATCGCAGACATCGACCGGCATCCGTGGTTTGCCGACCTGGGGCCTGAGCCGCTCGGCGCGGCCTTTTCGGCCGCCCACCTCGCACGGGCGTTCGCCGGCAAGCGGCAAAGCGTCAAGGCCACGCTCGCCGACCAGCGCGTCGTCGCCGGCCTCGGCAACATCTACGTCTGCGAGGCCCTGCACCGGGCTCGTCTCTCGCCGCTGCGCGCGGCGGGCGACGTCGAGACGCGTGCGCTCGGTCGGCTTGTCGCCGCGGTAAAGACGATCCTGGCCGAAGCGATCGAGGCTGGCGGCTCGACCCTGCGCGACTACGCCGCCGCCGACGGCGCGCTCGGCTATTTCCAGCACCGCTTCGCCGTCTATGGCCGCGAGGGCGAGCCCTGTCTGCGCGCGCGCTGCTCAGGCACGATCGAGAGACTGGTGCAGGCGGGGCGTTCGACCTTCTATTGCCCGGCCTGCCAGCGCTAGCGGCCCGCGCGGCCAACGACTACGCTCAGGCCCGCGATGAACCGACTTGCGCGTCTCGTCATCACCGCCTTCTGCGCCTGGGGGCTGGCCGCCGGCGCCGCGGCCGCCCAACCGCCGGTCTGGGTCGTCCATCGCGGAGCCGCCACGGTCGTCCTGTTCGGCTCGGTGCATATCCTGCCCCCCGGTCTCGATTGGGAGCCGCCGGAGCTGAAGACCGCGCTCGCGAGCGCGAACGATCTCTGGTTCGAGATCCCGCTCGACCCCGCATCGAGCGCCATCGCGAGCCGGCTTGCCCTCGACCACGGCCTGCAGGGCGAGGGCGACCGTCTGAGCGCCGAGTTGTCGCCCAAGGGCCGCGCGCGCCTCATCCGGATCGCGAAGAGCACCGGGGTGAAACTGCAGAGCATCGAACAACTTCGGCCTTGGCTCGCGGAGATCACGCTGTCGCTGGCGGTCTATGCCCAGGCGCACGCCGCCGCCGACCAGGGCGTCGAGCGGCAGATCGACCAGCTGACGCCGCAAACCATCCCGCGTCATGCGCTCGAGACCACCGAGCAGCAGATCGGCTATCTGTCGGAGGCGCCGATGACCGACCAGGTCGCTTCGCTGGAGGAAACGCTCGGCGAGCTGGACGACGGTCCGGCCAGCTACGAGCGCGTGGTCAAGGTCTGGATGGCCGGCGACGCCAAAGGCCTGGTGCGCGAGGCGCTTGAGCCGATGGTCAAGGCGGCGCCCGGCGAGTACCGCTCGCTCGTGGTCGCGCGCAACCAGCGCTGGGTCGACCAGATCGTCCAGCGGCTGGGCGGAACCGGCGAAGCGGTGATGGTGGTGGGCGTTGGCCACCTCGTGGGGCCGGACAGCGTACCGGCCCTCTTGCGGGCGAGGGGGATTTCGGTCGAAGGACCGTGAAAGAGGCGCCGCCTCGTTCAAGCCTGATTGGAGCGCCTATGGCCTATGAAACCCTGATCGTGGAGACGACCGAGGCGATCACCCTCATCCGTCTCAATCGGCCGCAGGCGCTGAACGCCCTGAACCAGCAACTGGCCGACGAGCTAACCGACGCGCTCGAAGCCGCGGAAGCCGACGAAGGTGTGCGGGTCATCGTCCTTACCGGCTCCGAGCGCGCCTTCGCCGCCGGCGCCGACATCAAGGAGATGGCGGCGAAATCCTATCGCGACGTCTTCACCGAGGACTTCATCACCAAGAACTGGGAGACCGTCGCCCGCTGCCGCAAGCCGGTGATCGCGGCGGTGGCCGGCTATGCGCTCGGCGGCGGCTGCGAGCTGGCCATGATGTGCGACTTCGTCATCGCCGCCGAGAACGCGCGGTTCGGGCAGCCGGAGATCAACCTCGGCGTCTCGCCGGGCGCCGGCGGCACTCAGCGGCTGCCGCGCTTCGTCGGCAAGGCCAAGGCGATGGACATGGTGCTGACCGGCCGGACGATGGACGCGGCCGAGGCCGAGCGCGCCGGCCTGGTCAGCCGCATCGTGCCGACCGCAAAGCTGCTCGAGGAGGCGATGGCCGTCGCGCGCACGATCGCCGGCCTTTCCCCGAACGCGGTGATGCTGACCAAGGAGATGGTCAACGCCGCCTTCGAGACGCCGCTCTCCCAGGGGATCAAGCTCGAGCGTCGGCTGTTCCACTCTCTCTTCGCGTTCGAGGACCAGAAGGAGGGCATGGCCGCGTTCATGGACAAGCGCAAGCCGACGTTCACCGGGCGCTGAGCCCGGGAGGATCGATTGACCCTCGGGCGGCCTTTTCGTATATGCCCGCTTCCGCGAAAATTCCCCTCCCGGCCGCGCCCGCGGTCGGGGTTCGTTTGACAAGGCGAAAAGACAGGCATGGCAAACACGCCCGGCGCTAAGAAGGCGATCCGCAAGATCGCGCGCAGAACCGAGGTCAACAAGGCGCGTCGCTCGCGCGTGCGGACCTATCTGCGCAAGTTCGAGGAGGCGGTCACGAGCGGCGATGCGAAGGCGGCGACGACCGCATTTGTGGACGCACAATCGGAACTGATGCGTGCGGTGACCAAGGGCGTCGTGCACAAGAACACAGGCGCACGCAAAGTGTCTCGCCTTGCCGCACGCTTAAAGGCTCTGGCCACAGCTTGATCTGAACTGCTAACAGACAAGCTATTGTATTTTACGCACTTATTAAAATCCGTCCGGACGTATGGAACCATCGCCGCTGGCGCCGCGCTGCGACATATTGCTCAGTGAACAGACTCCTTCCGAAGGCACCTCGTTGAGGAATTTGACCCTTTCGGGAGTCAACCCGAAAAATCTGTATGCGGCAAAAATAAACCCGGTTGAGCCGGCCCGGATCGGGGTCTAGGTTTCCCTCAATCAAGCTTACTCTCTGTGCGGACGATTGTTCGATCGGGGCCCGATGGAAGGCTGCCGAACGGGGCTGTGTGCGTAAGATTGCGGGGCCGCGCGCCGGGGGGCGAGCGGAAAAAAGAAGCACCATTGAATCAGGTCGGGGGTGGCCGGGATGACGATAGGCTATGGGGCGTCAACAAGCCGCGCGTGGGGCGCGGCCGAGCCGGCCGGCCGGCCGGAAGGGACGTGGCTGAGCGTCTCCGCGGCGCTGAAAGCCGAGCTCGGCGAAGCGGCCTTCGGATCGTGGCTGGGCGGCGCCGAGGTGCGTGAGGCGGCAGACGGCGGCCTTGCGCTGGTGACCTCGACGGTGACCGCGCGCGACTGGGTCGGGCGCAACGCCTGGCGGCGGATCGGCGGCCTGTGGGCCAAGGCCGACCCGCTGCATCGTCCGCTGAAGCTCATGGCGCGGGCGGAGTTCGAGCGCCTCGGGCCCGCCGCACTTCCGCCGGCCGTCGCGACGTCGGCCGACACGCGTTCGGAGCCGAAGGTCGATCCTGCTCGACCAGCCGAGCCGGCGCCGCGGGCGGGCGGGCGCCCGGCGCGGGGCGCGGGCCTGCAGGAGCGCTTCACCTTCGAGACCTTCGTCGCCGGCCCGGCGAACGACTTCGCCTTCGAGGTGGCCCGGCGCGTCGCCGCCTGGACCGAGGGGCCGTTCTTCAACCCGGTTCTGTTCCACGGGCCGTTCGGCTTTGGAAAGACGCACCTGTTGAACGCCATCGCCTGGGAGGCGCAGGCGCGCGCGCCGGACAAGAAGGTGATCTACCTGACCGCCGAGCGCTTCCTCTCGGGCTTCGTGCGCGCGCTCATGGACAAGAGCGGCCCGGCCTTCAAGGAAGACCTGCGCGCCGCCGACCTCTTGCTCATCGACGATGTGCACTTCGTCGCCGGCAAGCAGTCCAGCCAGGAGGAGCTGTTCCATACGCTCGCCGCCCTGACCCAGGACGGACGCCGGGTCGTGTTCACCGCCGATCGTGCGCCGACCGCGCTCAGCGAGATGGACGCGCGTCTGCGCTCCCACCTGCAGGCAGGTCTGGTCTGCGGCATCGAGCCGGCCGACCGCTCGCTCAGGCTCGGCATCCTCGAGCGCAAGCTGGAGCTGCTCAGCCATGAGCCGGGCGTCGGCACGCTGGGCGTCCGCGCCGATGTGCTGGAGTTCCTCGCCGACCGCTTCTCTGACAGCGTCCGCGAGCTGGAAGGCGCGCTGAACACGCTGGTCGCCCGCGCCGGCGAGAACATCGCGAGCCTCAGCCTCGACGAGGTGCAGGCCATCCTTCGTCCGCACCTGCGCGGGGCCGAGCGCCGGATCACCGTCGACGAGATCCAGAAGGCCTGCTCGGAGCACTTCGGCCTGCGCCAGGCCGACCTGATCTCCGAGCGGCGCAACCGGGCGATCGCGCGTCCACGCCAAGCGGCCATGTGGCTCGCCAAGCAGCTGACCACCCGCTCGCTGCCGGACATCGGGCGCCGGTTCGGGGGCCGCGACCACACGACGGTCCTGCACGCCGTGCGTCGCATCGAGCAGCTGCGCGCCGAGGACCCGCAGCTCGCCCGCGACCTCGAGGTGCTGGCTCGCAAGCTGCGCGGCTGACGCTCCGGCCGCGGCGGCGCAGCAGTCCGGACCGGCTCCTCGAGAGGGGCCCTTCCCCACGGGCTGTTTTCCGCTAATCTCCGCAGCCCCCACGGGCTGCCGCGACGGGGGCTTCAGATCAGGCGAAGCGCGGCTCGGGAGTTCGGACGTCCCTATGCAGCTTTCCGTCGAACGCGCGGCCTTGCTCAAGGCTCTAGGCCACGTGCAGAGCGTCGTCGAGCGGCGGAACACGATCCCGATCCTTTCCAACGTGCTGCTGTCGGCCAACGACGGCGCGCTGGCGCTGTCGGCGACCGACCTGGACATGGAGATCGTCGACGAAGCCGAGGCGCGCGTCGCCACGCCCGGGCAGATCACCGCGCCCGCCCACACGCTCTACGAGATCGTCCGCAAGCTGCCGGAGGGCGCCGAGGTCGAGCTGCGCCTACGCCGGCGACGATCCGCGGCTGCAGGTCACGGCCGGCCGCTCGCGCTTCAATCTGCCGGTGCTGCCGGCGGGCGACTTTCCGGTCATGTCGTCGGACGGGCTGGGCGCCCGTTTCGTCATCGACACCAAGGACCTGATCCGGCTGATCGACAAGACGCGCTTCGCCATCTCCACCGAGGAGACCCGCTACTACCTGTGCGGCCTCTACCTGCACTCGGTCGTCGAGGGCGGGCGGACCAAGCTGCGCGCGGTGGCGACCGACGGGCACCGGCTGGCGCTGGCCGAAATGCCGGCGCCCGGAAGGCTCTGCCGGCGCTCCCGGCGTCATCATCCCGCGCAAGACGGTGGCCGAGGTCCGTCGGCTGCTGGAGGACGCCGGCGAGAGCGTCGAGGTGCAGATTTCCGCCCAGAAGGTACGCTTCGACTTCGGCCGCGCGACGCTGACCTCGAAGGTGATCGACGGCGCCTTCCCCGACTATCCGCGGGTGATCAGCCGCGTCGGAGAACCACCGCGTGCTGATGATCGACAACGGCTTGTTCGCCCGGGCGGTCGACCGGGTGGCGACCATCTCCGACGGAGCAGAGCCGCTCGGTGAAGGTCGGGATCGAGCGCGGCAAGGTCGTGCTCACCGTGCGCAACATGGACGCCGGCCAGGCGGTTGAGGAGCTCGAGGCCGACTACGATGGCGAGCCGTTCGAAATCGGCTTCAACGCCCGCTACCTGCTGGATGTCGCCGGCCAGATCCGCGGCGAGACGTCCGAGTTCCGCTTCGCCGAGCCGCAGCGACCGCTCGACCTCTGGTGCTCGATCCGGCCGACGCCAGACGTCCAGTACGTGCTGATGCCGCTGCGCGTCTGAAGCCTTAAACCCGCCCTTGAAGCGGGCCATGCCGCGCACCGTCCTTCGCCGTCTCACGCTGACCGACTTCCGCTCCTACGCGCGGGTGGAGCTTGCCCTCGACGGCCGGCCGGTCTTCCTGTTCGGGCCGAACGGGGCCGGCAAGACCAACCTCCTGGAGGCGATCAGCCTGCTGATCCCGGGCCGGGGCGTTGCGCGATGCGGGCCTGGGCGAGATCGGGCGGCGCGAGCCGAGCGAGGAGCGGGGCCGGGCCTGGGCGGTCGCGGCCGAGGTCGAGGGCGCCGGACGGGCTCGTCCGCCTCGGCACCGGCGCTGGAGACCGCCGACGCCGCGCGGCGGAGCGTTCGTCTCGACGGCGAGAGCGTCGCCGGCCGGCCGGCTCGCCGACGTGGCGCGCCTCGTCTGGCTGACGCCGCGCGAGGATCGGCTCTTCCTGGAGGGCGGCGGCCGAGCGGCGCCGCTTCCTCGACCGGCTGGTCTTCGCCGGCGAGCCCGGCCACGCCGCCCAGGTCGGCGGCTTACGAGCGGGCCCTGCGCGAGCGCATGCGTCTCCTGGCCGAGCCGCCGGCCGATCCGCGCCTGGCTCTCCGCGCTCGAGGCCAGGCTGGCCAAGGCCGGGCGCGGCCATCGCCATCGCCCGCGCGGAGACCCTGCGCGCGCTGACCGGCGAGATCGATCGCCGAGCCGGCCGGGCCGTTTCCGCAAGCCGAGCTCGCTCTCTCCGGCGCATGGGAACAGCGTGGCGGCCGAGGGCGCCGCAGCCGAGGCGATCGAGGCGAGTCTGGCGCAGGCGCTGGCCGCCGGACGCGCGCGCGACGCGGCCGCCGGGCGGGCGCTCAGCGGGCCGCACCGCGGCGATCTCGTCGTCATCCACGCGCAAAAGCGGCCGCCCCGCGGCCGAATCGCTCGACCGGCGAGCAGAAGGCGCTGATTCTCAATCTGATTCTTGGCCCAGGCGGCGCGACTTTCCCGTGCGAATTCGCAACCGAATCCTATATTGTTGTTGGATGAGGTCGCGGCGCACCTGGATGCCTGCCCGGCGCGCGGCGCTCTTCGACGAAATCGAGGCGCTAGGCCTGCAAGCCTTCCTCACCGGCACCGAGCCCCAGCTGTTCGACGACCTGAAAGGTCGGGCCCTGGGTTTCCGCGTCGATGGCGGTCGCCTCGCCCCAGCGGAACAAGAATGACCGACGAGACAACAGACGACCCACCGAACGGCGACGACTACGGCGCGGACTCGATCAAGGTCCTGAAGGGCCTGGACGCGGTGCGCAAGCGGCCGGGCATGTACATCGGCGACACCGACGACGGCTCCGGCCTGCACCACATGGTCTACGAGGTGGTCGACAACGCCATCGACGAGGCGCTGGCCGGCTACGCCACCCGCGTCGAGGTGATCCTCAACGCCGACGGCTCGGCACGGTGACCGACGACGGCCGCGGCATCCCCACCGACATCCACGAGGGCGAGGGCGTCTCGGCGGCCGAGGTCATCATGACCCAGCTGCACGCCGGCGGGAAGTTCGACCAGAACTCCTACAAGGTCTCCGGCGGCCTGCACGGCGTCGGCGTCTCGGTGGTCAACGCGCTGTCCGACTGGCTCGAGCTGACGATCTAGCGCGGCGGCCAGACGCACGAGATGCGCTTCGAGGGCGGCGATACGGTGACGCCGCTGGCGGTCACCGGCGTCGGCGCCCCGGCGCGCGAACGGCGAGTTCCTCACCGGCACCGAGGTGACCTTCCTGCCGTCGCTGCAGACGTTCGCGCACATCGAGTTCGACCGCAAGACGCTGGAGCACCGCCTGCGCGAGCTGGCCTTCCTCAACTCCGGCGTGGTCATCGTGCTTCAAGGACCTGCGCGGCGCCGAGCCGTTCGAGGAGGTGCTGCACTACGAGGGCGGCGTCGAGGCGTTCGTGCGCCACCTGGACAAGGCCAAGACGCCGCTGCTCAAGACGCCGATCGTCGTCCGCGGCCAGCGCGAGAAGGTCGAGATCGACCTGGCGCTGTGGTGGAACGACGGCTACCACGAGACCATGCTGTGCTTCACCAACAACATCCCGCAGCGGGATGGCGGCACGCACCTGTCGGCGTTCCGCGCCGCGCTGACCCGGGTGGTCACCGGCTACGCCGAGAGCTCCGGCGCGGCCAAGCGCGAGAAGGTGGATCGTCGACCGGCGAGGACGCGCGCGAGGGCCTGACCTGCGTGCTGTCGGTCAAGGTGCCCGACCCCAAGTTCTCGTCGCAGACCAAGGACAAGCTGGTCTCCTCCGAGGTGCGGCCGGCGGTCGAGGGCCTGGTCGGCGAGGGCATCTCGCAGCTGGTTCGAGGAGCACTCCGGCCGAGGCGCGCCTGATCGTGCAGAAGATCGCCGAGGCGGCCGCGGCGCGCGAGGCGGCGCGCAAGGCCCGCGAGCTCACCCGGCGCAAGAGTCGGCGCTCGATATCTCGTCCCTGCCCGGCAAGCTCGCCGACTGCCAGGAGCGCGATCCGGCCAAGTCGGAGATCTTCCTGGTCGAGGGCGATTCCGCCGGCGGCTCGGCCAAGCAGGCGCGCAACCGCGAGAACCAGGCGGTGCTGCCGCTGCGCGGCAAGATCCTCAACGTCGAGCGCGCGCGCTTCGACAAGATGCTGGGTCCGAGCAGATCGGCACGCTGATCACCGCGCTGGGCGCCGGCATCGGCCGCGACGACTTCGACATCGAGAAGATCCGCTATCACCGCATCGTGGTGATGACCGACGCCGACGTCGACGGCGCCCACATCCGCACCCTGCTGCTGACCTTCTTCTATCGGCAGATGCCGGAGGTGATCGAGCGCGGCTACCTCTATATCGCCCAGCCGCCGCTCTATAAGGCGACCAAGGGCAAGTCGCTCGCGCTATCTGAAGGACGACGCCGAGATGGAGGCCTTCCTCGTCGAGGAGGGGCTCGACGGCGCCGAGCTCGACCTGGCCTCGGCGAGCGGCATGACCGGCCGCGACCTGGCGGCGCTGGTCCAGACCTGCCGCGCAGGCCAAGGCCAACATCGAGCGCCTGGCCGCCCGCGCGCCGGCGTTCGCCATCGAGCAGGCGGCGCTGGCCGGCCTGCTCGGCAACGCCGACGACGTCGGCGAGGCGCGCGCGCCGGCTCGACCTCTACGCCGAGGAGGGCGACGGGCCTTGGTCGGGCGAGCGCGGGCGAGCAGCGGCTATCGTCTTCTCGCGGGCGCGAAGCGCGGGGTCACCGAGCGCATCGTGCTCGAGGATGCGCTGACGCACTCGGCCGACGCCCGCCGCCTGGCCGAGCGCGCCGCCAGGTCTGGCCGAGACGTTCGCCAAGGCCGGCGAGCTTCCGCCGTCGCGAGCGCACCCAGACCATCCGCGGGCCGCTCGACCTGGTCGACGCGGTGTTCGACGCCGGCCGCCGCGGCCTCACCATCCAGCGCTACAAGGGCCTTGGCGAGATGAACCCCGAACAGCTCTGGGAGACGACGCTCGACTCCAACGCCCGCACCCTGCTGCAGGTGAAGGTCGACCACGCCGACGACGCCGACGACATGTTCACCCGCCTGATGGGCGACCTGGTCGAGCCCCGCCGCGACTTCATCCAGGAGAACGCCCTCGACGCCGAGGTGGACGTCTAGCGCGGCCCCGGCGGCGCGTGTCGTTGACACCCCGACTTCGCGGCTTAAAAGCGGCGCTGACGGGCCGCCGGAGGTCCCGGCGATGAGCGATAGCCCAACCGAGCACGCCGCAGCCAGGGCCGCGGATCGGCCGATGTCGCCGTTCATGATCTGGCGCTGGCACGTGACCATGGCGATCTCGATCCTGCATCGAGCGACCGGGGCCGCGCTCTACGTGGCGGTCCTGCTGCTGGTGGGCTGGGTGGTCGCGCTGGCCGGCGGACCGGGCCCCTATGGCGCCTATGTCGGCGTTCTGGGCTCGCCCGTGGGCCTGGTGGTGCTGGCCGGGCTTACGGTCTGCCTCTTCTTCCATATGGCCAATGGCGTCCGCCACCTGATCTGGGATTTCGGCGCCGGCTTCAAACCGCGCACCGCCGACGCCACGGCCTGGCTCGTTCTCGCCGTGGGCGCGCTAGCCGCCCTCGCCTACTGGGCCTACGCCCTCCTTGGGGGCCGCCCGTCATGACCAGCTATCGCACGCCGCTCGCGCGCGTCCGCGGGCTGGGGTCGGCCAAGCATGGGGTCGGCGACTTCATCGTCCAGCGGGTCAGCGGCGCAGCGCTCGTCGTCCTTCTGCTCTGGGGGTTGCTGAGCGGCATCGGTCTCGCGCGCGGAGGCTTTGACGGCGCCGCTCGCTGGCTGCACGCGCCGCTGAACGCCGCCGGCCTCGTGCTCATCATCGTCGTCGCCGTCATGCACATGCAGATCGGCATGCGCGAGATCATCATCGACTACATCGAGCGGACCTCGACCAAGGCCGCGCTCCTGGTGCTCAACACCTTCATCGCCTGGTTCGCGGGCGCGCTCGGCGTGCTGGCGGTCGTGATCGTCGCGATTGGGAACGGCTAGGGATGGCGGCCTACGATCTCATCGACCACACCTACGACGTCGTCGTGCTCGGCGCCGGCGGCTCGGGCCTTCGCGCGGCGTTGGGTTGCGCGCAGGCCGGCCTGAAGACCGCCTGCATCACCAAGGTCTTCCCCACCCGCTCGCATACGGTCGCGGCGCAGGGCGGGATATCGGCCAGCCTCGGCAACATGGGGCCGGACGACTGGCGCTGGCACATGTACGACACCGTCAAGGGCTCAGACTGGCTCGGCGACCAGGACGCGATCGAATACCTGGTCCGCAACGCTCCGGCCGCGGTCTATGAGCTCGAGCACTGGGGCCTGCCCTTCACGCGCACCGAGGACGGCAAGATCTACCAGCGGGCGTTCGGCGGCATGACGCGCGACTATGGCGAGGCGCCGATCCAGCGCACCTGCGCGGCGGCCGACCGCACCGGCCACGCCATGCTGCACACCATGTACGGCCAGTGCCTGGCGCACGACGTCGAGTTCTTCATCGAGTTCTTCGCGCTCGACCTGATCATGGACGACGGCGTCTGCCGCGGCCTGACCGCCTGGAAGCTCGACGACGGCACGCTGCACCGCTTCAGCGCCCAGGCGACGGTGATCGCCACCGGCGGCTACGGACGCGTCTATTTCTCCTGCACCGGCGCGCACACGCAGACCGGCGACGGCAACGGCATGGTCGCTGCGCGCCGGCCTGCCGCTGCAGGACATGGAGTTCGTGCAGTTCCACCCGACCGGCATCTATGGCGCCGGCTGCCTGATCACCGAAGGCGCGCGCGGCGAGGGCGGGTACCTGACCAATTCCGAGGGCGAGCGCTTCATGGAGCGCTATGCGCCCAGCGTGAAGGACCTGGCCCCCCGCGACATGGTCAGCCGCGCCATGACGCTGGAAATCCGCGAGGGCCGCGGCGTGGGGCCGAAGAAGGACCACATCTTCCTGCACCTCGACCACCTGGACCCGAAACTCTTGCACGAGCGGCTGCCGGGCATCTCGGAGACCGCGCGCATCTTCGCCGGCGTCGATGTGACCAAGGAGCCGATCCCCGTGCTGCCCACCGTCCACTACAACATGGGCGGCATCCCGACGACCTACATGGGCCAGGCCGTGACCAAGGCGGGCGACGACCCGGACAAGGTCGTGCCGGGCCTGATGTCGGTCGGCGAAGCGGCCTGCGTTTCGGTGCACGGCGCGAACCGCCTGGGCTCCAATTCCCTGTTGCGACCTCGTGGTGTTCGGCCGCGCGGTCGGCCTGCACTGCGCCGAGATGCTCAAGCCTGGCGCGATGCAGCCGGAGCCCAAGCCGGCCTGGACCGATCCGCACCTCGCCCGCTTCGACCGCCTGCGCCACGCGGCGGGCGGCACGCCGACGGCGGCGCTCCGGCTCGAGATGCAGATGGCGATGCAGGACGACGCCGCCGTGTTCCGCACCGGCGAGACGCTGAAGAGCGGGGTCGATCGCCTGGCCAAGGTGGTTCAGAAGCGCGCCGACCTCTCGGTCGCCGACCGGGGGCTGATCTGGAACACCGACCTCGTGGAGACGCTCGAGCTCGACAACCTGATCGCTGCAGGCGGCCGTGACCGTCACCGGCGCGTTGAACCGCACCGAGAGCCGCGGGGCGCATGCGCGGGAGGACTTCCCCGAGCGCGACGACGAGCAGTGGATGAAGCACACGCTGAGCTGGTTCGACGATGCGACCGGCCGGGTGGTGATCGACTATCGCCCCGTGCACATGAACCCGATGACCAACGACATCGCCGCCATCCCACCGAAGGACCGGGTCTATTGAGCGCTGACATCCAGATGGAACCCGCCGCATGGTCCAGCTGACGCTGCCGAAGAATTCGAAGGTCGGGCAGGGCAAGCGTTGGCCCGCGCCGGCCGCCGCCAAGCGGGTGAAGGCGTTCCGCGTCTACCGCTGGGACCCCGAGGGCGGCGGCGCCCCGCGCTGGGACGTTTATGACGTCGACGTCGACAGTTGCGGCCCGATGGTTCTGGATGTGCTGATCCATATCAAGAACACCATGGATCCCACGCTGGCGTTCCGCCGCTCGTGCCGCGAGGGGGTCTGCGGCTCGTGCGCGATGAACGTCGGCGGCCGCAACACGCTGGCCTGCACGCACGGCTGGGAGGAGGTTCCCGGCCGCCAGATCCAGATCGCGCCCCTGCCGCATCAGGCGGTGATCAAGGACCTGATCCCGGACCTTTCCATCTTCTTCGCCCAGTACGCGCAGATCGAGCCCTGGCTGCACACCACGACGCCGGAGCCGCAGAAGGAGTGGCGCCAGTCGGAGGAAGACCGCGCCAAGCTCGACGGCCTCTACGAATGCATCCTCTGCGCCTGCTGCTCGACCGCCTGCCCCAGCTATTGGTGGAATGGCGAGAAATACATGGGCCCGGCGGCGCTCTTGCAGGCCTATCGCTGGATCGCCGACAGCCGCGACGAGGCCACGGGCGAGCGGCTGGATGCGCTGGAAGACCCCTTCAAGCTCTATCGCTGCCACACGATCATGAACTGCACCCAGGTCTGCCCGAAAGGGCTGAACCCGGCTGAGGCCATCGGCGAGATCAAGCAGATGATGGTCGAGCGCGTCGTCTAGGGTCGAGACTCAATTGAGCTTTAGCAATATCAAAGACTTGATGGCTCTCTACACCCCGCTCATCCCCGCGAAAGCGGGGACCCAGGTGTTTTTTGTTACTGAATCTGAACTGCCGAACCCGAGCCAGGCGGCCGAGAACACCAAAAAAGCCTGGGTCCCCGCTTTCGCGGGGATGAGCGGTATTGAGTACGGACCCCCTTTGAATCAATAAGCTGGTTAGGTTTTCAGCCTAGAGCGGGTTGGGAAGCGCGTCCGCTCCGTTCCTCCCCCACCGGGGGGAGGATCAGCTAAGGCCGACCGCGCCCTAGACGGCCATCTGCAGCCCGCAGTGCTCGACAAAATGGCGGTAGTCGCGGTCGCGGGCCACGAGGGCCACTCCGCTGTCGATACAGCATTGGGCGATCAAGGTGTCGGCGAGCGCCACTCTGAGCCCTCTGGCCAGGAGCAACGCGCGGTTTCGGCCCGCGCGGGCCCAGAAGCCGTCGGTGAGGTCGAGCAAGGGGACCGTGCTTAGGAGTCGATCAACGTCCGGCGACGGGCGGGAGAGAAGCTCGGAGACGACCGGCGGCGGCAATCGCAGCTCGTCGGCCGCCATCGCCGCCTCGATCTGGTCGATGTCAGGACCGTCCGCTCTGCCGATGTAGGCGACGACGCTCGAGGAGTCGGCGGCGATCACCGAATCACGTTGCCTTGTGCGTCGAACTCGCGATCCTCGCGCAACGCCTCGAAGTTCAGATCATGCTTCACGCCCTTGGCGCGCAATTCGCGCATTCGGCGATAGAACTGCTCGCGCGCCAGCCGCTCGAGCGCGATCCGCAGCGTCTCGGACACGCCCGCGCCGGTGTATTCTTGCGCTGTCGAGAGAAGGTCGCGCGGAATGAACGCCGTAATTTTTCGCATATCGCCCATATGGTCTAGCATGCCATACATGATGTATGGCGGCAACCATGACGCAGCCGTAAGTTGACGCGCCCGTCATTTTTCTGCATCCGAGCCGCATGAGCGAGAGCCAACCGCATGTCCTGATCGTCGGCGCCGGCCATGCCGGCGGCACGGCCGCGGCGGTGCTCAGGCAATATGGCTTTGCTGGCCACATCACTCTCGTCGGCGAGGAGCCGATACCGCCCTACCAGCGGCCGCCGCTGTCGAAGGCGTGGCTCAAGGGCGAGGCCGACGCCGATGCGCTGACGCTGAAGCCGGAGAGCTTCTACGCCGAGCACGACATCGACCTTCGAATGGGGGTGAAGGCGACGGCGATCGACCTTGAGGCCCGCACAGTGACGTTCGAGGGCGGCAGGACGCTTGCCTATGACATCCTGATCATGGCCACGGGCGCGCGCGCTCGCTCGCTGCCGATCCCTGGCGCCGATCTGGCTGGTGTTCTGTCGTTGCGCTCGGCGGCCGACGCCGAGTTGCTCAAGGCGAGCCTCGGGCCCGGACGCAAGCTGGCGGTGATCGGCGGCGGCTACATCGGGCTCGAGGCCGCGGCCTCGGCGCGGGCGCTCGGCAGCGAGGTCGTGGTGATCGAGCGCGAGGCCAATATCCTGGCCCGCGTCGCCAAGGAGCCGCTCGCCTCCTTCTTCGCCGATTACCACAGGGCCCACGGCGTCAGCTTCGAGGTGCGCGCGAAGGTCGAGGCCTTCGAGGGTATAGCCGGTCATATAACCGGCGTGCGGCTGGGCGACGGGCGGACGATCCCCTGCGACGTCGCGCTGATCGGCGTCGGCCTGGCGCGCAACGACGAGCTCGTCGTCGCTGCCGGCCTCGACTGCTCGACCGGACCCCAGGGCGGGGTGATCGTCGACGAGAACGCCCGGACGTCGGACCCGAACGTGTTCGCGATCGGCGATGTGACCCATCGCCCGATGCCGCACTACGGCGGGCGGATGCATCGGGCTGGAGAGCGTGGCCAACGCGCTGGAGCAGGCCAAGCAGGCGGCGAGCATGATCGCCGGCCGGCCGGCTCCGCCGCCGGAAGTGACCTGGAACTGGTCCGACCAGTACGATTTGAAGCTGCAGATGGCCGGCTGGCCGTTCGACGTCGACGACATGCTGGTGCGGGGCGATCCCGAAAACCGCCAGGTTCGCCGTCTTCCACCTGAACGGCGACGTCATCCAGGCCGTCGAGGCGGTGAATGCGCCTGCCGAGTTCATGGCCGGCAAGCAATTGATCGCATCGCGGCGGCCGATCGCACGGGAGAGGCTTGCCGATCCCTCCATTTCCATGAAAGAGGTCGCCGCTTAAGGGCGTTTGGGACGACGAATGGCCAAGATCACCTACATCGAGCACGACGGGACCGAGCACGTCATCGACGTGAAGCCGGGGCTATCGGTCATGGAAGGCGCGGTGAAGAACAACATCCCGGGCATCGATGCCGACTGCGGCGGGGCCTGCGCCTGCGCCACCTGCCACGTCTATGTCGACGAGGCGTGGCTGGCGCAGACCGGCAGCCAGTCGGCGATGGAGGAGTCGATGCTCGACTTCGCCGAGGAGGTGCACGACAACTCGCGCCTCTCCTGCCAGATCAAGGTGACCGACGCGCTCGACGGCCTCGTCGTGCGCATGCCGGCCAGCCAGCACTAGGCTTCGCACGGCGCCGGGCGCCGCCGGTTCTTGATTTGTTCGCGAGCCAGCCCTAGGCTTCGCCGATGAGCGAAGCCGCCAAATCCCCGTCATCGTCATCGATCTGCAGACCGGCATGTTCAACGGCGTGCTCGAGCCGCCGCTGAAGAACGCCGAGCGCCTCGTCCCCAACGCCAAGGCTGTGATCGCCTGGGCGCGCGCCACCGGCCGGCCGCTCGCCTTCGTCCGCCACGACGGCCCGGCCGGAGACCCGCTCGCGCCCGGCGAGCCCGGCTGGCCGGTCTGGCCCGAGCTTGGCCAGGCGCCCGCCGAGCCCACCTTCGCAAAGTCGGTCGGCGACGCCTTCTCCAACCCGGCGCTGGACGAATGGGTCGGCGACGCCGGCGAGGTGATCCTGCTCGGCGCACAGACCGACGCCTGCGTCGCGGCCACCGTCGAGGGCGCCCTGGCCCGAGGCTTGAGAGTGACCGTCGTCGGCGACGCCCACGGAACCTGGGACTCCGGCGGAGAGACGGCTGCCCAGATCATCACCCGCAAGAACGCGGACTTTGAAGCCTCTGGCGCGAGGGTGGTTGGCGTCAAAGGACTGACGAGCGGTAGGGGTTAGGGCGTTATTCGGCCGCCGTCCCGGGCTCGAAGAGAGCGAGCTCCGTCTGGCCCGCGCCCGCATAGGCGGTCTCCGGCAGGTGGCAGGTGAAGGTCGCGCCCTGGCCGGGCTCGCTCTCCAGCGCCACCCAGCCGCCGTGCAGCTCGATCAACGCCTTGACCAGCGCCAGCCCCAGACCCGGGCCGCCGCGGTCGCGGCCGACGAAGCGGTCGAAGATGTGCGCCTGCACGTGGAAGGGGATGCCGCGCCCGGTGTCGGAGACCTGGACCTGCACCTCGCTCGGCGCCCGGTGCGCGCTCAGCGTCACGCGGCCGCCCGGCGGCGTCTGCATCAGGGCGTTCTCGATCAGGTGGTCGATGCATCTGGGCGAGCCGCGGCGCGTCGGCGCGGATGACGCCGACCTCGCTGTCGCAGGCGGTCTCGATCGTAACGCCCCGCCGCTTCGGCCTGCCGCGCCCAGCGCTCGGCGGCGTCCTCGAGCAGTGTCGTCGATGCGCACGTCGGCCACGTCCAGCGCCATCTCGCCGGCGTCGATCTGGGCCATGTCGAGCACGTCGTCGATCGAGCGCGCCGAGCTGGCTCGCCGCCGAGCGCACCGGCGCCACGTGGCCGCGCATGCGCTCGGGCAGCGCGTCGCCGGCGCGCTCCAGCAGCTCCGAGTAGCCGATGATGGTCGTCAGCGGCGTGCGCAGCTCGTAGGAGACGTTGCCGACGAAGTCGCGCTTCAGCCGCTCGGCCTCGGCCAGCGCCGCCGAGCGGTCGGCGACCGCCTTTTCCAGCTGGCGCGTGTCGGTGACGTCGGCGAACGCCACCAGCGTCGCCCCGTCCGGCAGCGGCCGCGACTGGAAGGCGATGATGCGGTCGTCCGACGACTTGGTCTCGCCGCTGATGGCGATGCGCGCGCTCGGATCCGGATCGGTGACCCGGCCCTTCAGCTCGCGCCAGAACTGCTGGTCGTGCAGGCGCGGGACGCAGAGCTCGCACGACGCCGTCGAAGTCGGCGGCGGTGTCGAGGTCGGCCGCCGTGATGTTCCAGAAGCGGGCGAACGCCTCGTTGTGCAGCCTGCAGCCGCCCGTCGGAGCCGAACACCGCCGACCGCGTCGTTCAGCTTGTCCAGCGTCGCCTGCTGCACCTGGATCAGGGCGTTGTACTGCGCCTTCAGGCGCAGCTCGCCGGTCATGTCGGAGAACAGCAGCAGCAGGCCGCCCAGCGGGTGCGGCTGGCGCACCACCCGCAGCGTGCGGCCGTCGGGCAGGGTCCAGAGGTCGTCGGGCGACGGGCTCAGCGCCTCGTACCAGCTGAGCTCGTCGGCCTTCCAGCGGGCGTAGTCGGCGGTTTCCGGCAGCCGCCGGCGCTGGCGCAGGCGATCGAGCAGCTCGGCGTGGGTCGGGCCTTCGGCCAGCCAGGCCGGCTCCAGCCCCCACAGCTGGGCGAAGGCGGTGTTGTGGAACGACAGGCGCTTGTCCGGGCTGAAGATGGCGACCGCGTCGGCCAGGTGGTTCAGCGTCTCGTCGTGCGCCTCGATGTTGCGCCGCAGCGCCTCGCGCGTCTCCTCGACATCGGTCGCGTCCAGCGCCCAGGCGCCGATGTCGCCGCCCTCGAGCGGCTGAGCGCTCAGGCGAAAGGCGCGCCGCTGGCCGCCGACCGGGGCCCAGCGCTCGGCGTCGCGCCGCTCGCCGGCCTGCGCGGCCTCGGCGACCAGCGCGTTCGCGCCGCGGTCGAACGCCAGCTTGCGCGTGATGGCGTCCTCGATCGAGGACGCCTCGACGGCGAGCAGCCAGGCCTGGTTCGCCCAGATCAGGCCCGCGCCGTGCGCCAGCCACACCGGATGCGGCAGCGCGTCCAACAGCGCCGCCAGGCGCGGCGCCGGCGGCAGGCCGCCGTCGTTGGGCAGCGCCGGCTGCAGCCGGAGCCAGGCCACGGCGCCGGAGACGCGCCCGTCGACCGCCACCTCGCCGCCCGGGCCGCGGGCCTGGAACGCGCAGGGCTGGCCGCTCTCGATCAGCGCCTTCAGGCGGCGGCGATGGTCGGCATCGGCCGCCATCAGCGCCGCGATGACCGCCTGCGGCGCGGCGGCCGCCTCGTCGAGGCCGAGCACGGTCGCGACCAGGTTCAGGGAGTCGCCGCCCCAGGCCAGCTGGGCCCGGCCGTCCTCGATGGTCAGCATGGCGGAGTCGAAGGCTTCGGCCGAGGCCTGGGTCGCGTCGGCCAGCCCCTCGAGCCGCGCCAGCCGGTCGCTGGCCCGCGCCAGCCGTTGCTCCGCCCGCCGGCGCACCGAGACCGCCCAGAGGCTGGCCGCCAACGCAAGGCTGACCGCGCCGCCGGCTGCGGCGAGGATGAGGTCGGGCGCGCCGGCCAAGCCGCCGGTCTCCTAGGCGGTTTCTGCGGGCAGAATCATCCCGGGAGCATACCCTTTTTGCTTTAGGCGAGAGACCCCGCCGCGCAACGCCCCTCGAACGACCGCCCGTCCTGGGGCAGGATGGGTCCTATGAGCGCGATCCGCTATCCGGTGGCCGCGACGGCCGAGGCCGCCCTCTCGGCGCCGATCGGCCGCGCGGCGCGCGCCAGCCAGGCCGGAGCGCTCGCCGGCGCGGGCGTCGAATTCGCCAGCGAGGCGGTCGGCCCGGCCTTCCCCAGCCGCGAGGCGGCGCTCGACGCCTATGCCGGGCGCCTGGACGACGAGCGGCCCGGCCACGCGGCCGCCATCCAGCCCGAGGACCGCTATTGCGCGCTGGTCGAACTGGCGGCCGAGCCGCGGCGGACGCCCCCGGCGCTGAAACCCGTCTATCGCGCCGGCCGCCGCTGGCCCAAGCCTGCGGCCGCGCCGGCCACCGTCTGGCGGCTGATCGTGCGCTACTGGCGAGTGACGAGCGCCCAGCCCTTGCTGGAGCTCGCCGAGCCGAGCCCGCCGCCGGCGCGCAAGTCGCTGCAGTCGCTCGACGCCAAGGCGCTGCGCGAGCGGCTCAGCGAGCCGCTGCGGCCGGTCAAGCCGCAGCAGCCGCTCGACATCGGCCTGTTCGAGGTCCGCCCGCCCGAGGCGCCGCACATCGTCATGCCGGATGACTAGGACGGCCCACCCGCCGGGCGATGCGCGGGCCCCCTCGATCGACGATTTCGCCGCCATTGCCGAGGCCGCGTTCGCCGCCCTTCCGGCGCCGTTCCGCGAGCTGGCCGGGGAAGTCGTCTGCCAGGTCCAGGACTTCGCCGAGGACGCGGTGCTCGATGACCTGGGGATCGAGGACGCCTTCGAGCTCACCGGCCTCTACCAGGGCGCCGATCTCCTGGCGCGCTCGCCGTCCGATCCCGTGCCGACGCTCAGCCACGTCCTCCTCTACCGCCGCCCGATCCTCGACGAGTGGGCCGAGCGCGGCGACGTCAGCCTGAGCACGCTCATCGGCCACGTGCTCGTGCACGAGATCGGCCACCACTTCGGCCTTTCCGACGAGGACATCGACGCGATCGAGGCCGGCAAGCGCTAGGGGCGCGATCAAATTCGTGACGCCCCCGTCATTTTTCTTGACGGGCGGCGCGCGAGCCGCCATCTAGCCGATGCTTAGATCAACCGATGCGCGCCCCTGCGGTGGCGCGCCCCGCCCGGAGACCGGCCGATGACCAACATCACCAAGGACGCCATGTACGAAGCCGTCGCGCCGGACGACTTCGAGTCCATGCTGAAGCTGGACCGCTACGGCGCACCGCTCGACGGCCTTCGACAAGATCATCTCGCGCCACCCACGACCACTTCTGGGATCCGCTCGACAAGAACTACATCGACTTCGACGAGCCGTTCGACATGGAGAACGAGGCCCTCGCTGCCCGAGGACATGATCGCGGTCCTGCAGACCAACTACGGCAAGGAGATGCTGGCCGACCCGAAGACGCGGATCCGCTTCATCAACGCCCAGACGCTGCGCAGCTTCTCCTCGATCCTGCACGGCGAGCAGGGGGCGCTGAACCTGTCGGCCTCGCTCTGCCACGTGCTCTACGACCAGGGCGCGCAGGAGTACGCCGCCAACCAGACCCGCGAAGAAGCCCGCCACGTCACCGCCTTCGCCAAGTACATCAAGGCCCGCTGGGGCCGGCCGGTGGCCTGCAGCCCGGTGCTGCAGAACCTGCTGGTCGAGATCATCTCCTCGCCCGAGGTCTACAAGAAGATCATCGGCATGCAGATGCTGGTCGAGGGCCTGGCCATGGGCGCCTTCGCCACCTTCTACCAGAAGCTCAACGACCCGCTCGGCCGCAAGCTGATGCAGCTGGTGATGACCGACGAGGCCTTCCACCACAAGTTCGGGAAGATCTGGGCCGACCGCACCGTGCCGAAGCTGACCGACCGAGGAGCACATCATTATCGAGGACTGGGCGGCGCACTGCTTCCAGACCCTGCTGTTCAACCTCGTCGCGCCCGTCCGAACAGCGCGACCTCTACGAAGAGTTCGGCCTCGATCCCGACCGGGTGATCGCCGAGTTCCAGGAGATCGCCACCGACGAGAAGCGCCGCGAGGACATGAAGGAAGCGACCAACATCTTCCGCGTGCTGATCAAGACCCTGCTCAACGCCGGCATCATCACCGACCGCACCCGCGCCTTCTACGGCATGTACGTCGACATGGACGAGCTGAAGGCCGAGGGCGACCGCATGGTCGGCGACGACATCGCCGAGGAGGGCATCAAGTACCTGAAGGCGATCAACTTCAAGGATCGGGCCACTCGCCCGGTGGCGATCGCCGCCGAATAGCGACGCCAGGCTGGACTCTTCGGCGGGCTTTGCCGCAACCTCGCCCCGCGGCGGGGGTTAATGAGCAAAGTCAGGCCGGAAGGTCAGGATGAAGTCAGTGCGCTTTTGGGCGGCCGTCGCGCTTGGCGCGGCCTGCATTCTGGGCGACGCGGTCCAGGCGGCGCCCTCTCCTGCCCCGGCCCCCGAGCCGACCAAGCCGGTCGATCCGCGCCGCTACATCGGCCTTTGGTTCGAGATCGCGCGCCTGCCCAACAAGCTGCAGGTCGATTGCCAGGCCCCGACCGCCAACTGGATCAAGCAGGGAGACGGGTCGTTCGCGATCACCCAGACCTGCCGCCAGGGCTCGCCGTCCGGCCCGCTGAAGACCTGGCGCGCGGCCGGCCACATCATTGACGGCAGCAACAACTCCAAGATCCGCCTCGGCTTCTTCGGCGGCTTCATCCACCAGGACTATTGGATCATCGATCGCGCCGACGACTACAGCTGGTGTCTGATGTCGACGCCGACGTCGAAGTGGCTGTGGATCATGGCCCGCCGCCCGGTCGTCTCGTCCTCGCTCAGGGCCGCCCTCGTCGCCCGCGCCCGCAACCTAGGCTACGACACCACCCGCCTCGTCTACGACCAGCAGCCCCCGGCCTGAGGGCGCGCGTCTCGGCTTGAGCTCCGCCCCGCCATTGACGACGTAGCGCGCGTGAACGCCTCGCCTATCATCGAACAGACGGTGCGCCCTGTCCGGCCGGGCCGGTGAAGGCGGCCGAGGGGCCGCGGCTAAAGCGCTCGGATAAGACCAGATGACGGTGCGTGACGGGGTCCGGCTCGGCAAGTGGCTGATCCTGAGGGCGCTCCGGTTCTTCGTACTGGTTTTCGGTTGGGCAATTGCCGTCCAACTGGTCGTTGGCGACCTTCATGCTCCGGCGTGGACTGCATTTCCGCTGATGCTACCCTTCGGCGCGATTGGGTCATACTTCGTATGGTTGGATCGCAAGCGTGGGTGGCCCGATACTTTCCGGTAGCTGCGTTTTCCCCCGCCGCTTTACAGCGGAACGAAAACCGAACAGTCTTGGCCGCATGGCCGACGAGACGGTGCTCATCAGCGTTGCGCGTCCGGAGATCACGGGCGTGGTGACGCGCGGGGCGGCGAAGCTCTTCCTGGCGCTCGGCTATGCGCCGCTGGCCGAAGTGTCGCTGCCGAACGGGCGGCGCGCCGACCTCATGGCCATCGGCCCGCGCGGCGAGATCGCCATCGCCGAGGTCAAGTCCGGCCTCGACGACTATCGCGCCGACCGCAAGTGGGCGGAGTACGCCCCGTTCTGCGACATCTTCTATTTCGCCGTCGACGCGGACTTCCCGCGTCATGTCATGCCCGCCGGCCCGGGCCTGATCGTCGCCGACGGCTTCGGCGGGGCGGTCATCGTCGAGCCGCCGGTCGTGCCCCTCGCCGCGGCGCGGCGAAAGGCGCTGACGCTGGCGTTCGCCAGGCTGGCCGCGGCGCGCGCCCTTATCGTCTAAGGATTGGCGAGGCCCCAGCGCGCAACGGCCCGCTTGTAGGCCGGGCGCGCCTCGATCCGCTCGGCGTAGTCCTTGAAGGGCGACTCCTTCGGGAGCGTGCCGTTGGCGAGCGCCCAGGGGATCCCGCCACCGAGGCCGACGTCGGCGGTGGTGAACTGGTCACCGAGCAGCCAAGGTCCGCGCTCGAGCCCCTTGCGAAAGGCGCCCACCACCCGCTCGTAGTCGCCATAACCTGCTTGGAAACCGGGTAGCGGCTCACGATTGACCATCTTCTCCACGAGCACCGCGTCGACGCTTGAGGCGAAAAACAGCCAGCGCAGATAGGCGCCGCGCCGCCGGTCCCCGATCGCCGGGGCCAGCCCCGCTTGCGGGTACTTGTCGCCGAGGTAGGCGCAGATTGCGCCCGTCTCGCTCACGACCTCGTCGCCGTCGCGGATCGACGGCACCTTGCCCATGGGGTTGATCGCCAGATATTCCGGCTTCTGGCCGTCGCCTGCCCGGACGTCGACGATCTCGACCTCGTAGGGCTGGCCGAGCTCCTCGAGCAGGTACATGCCGACGTTCGAGCGCGAGTTCGGGCAGTGATAGAGCGTGATCATTGGGGCGTCCTTCAGGGTGATCGCCGGCCCACCATAGGCCCGGCTGCTGACACCGTTGTGGCCGGAACCGTCGGTCGGCTTAGCGCGGGGCGCGCTTGGCCAGGATGCGCTGCAGGGTGCGCCGATGCATGTTGAGCCGTCGCGCGGTCTCCGAGACGTTGTGGTTGCACAGCTCGTAGACCCGCTGGATGTGCTCCCAGCGCACGCGGTCGGCCGACATCGGGTTCTCCGGCGGCGCGGGGGCCTCGCTCTGCCGCGCCAGGAGGGCGCGCACCACGTCGTCGGCGTCGGCGGGCTTGGACAGATAGTCGACGGCGCCGGCCTTGACCGCGGCGACCGCGGTGGCGATGGCGCCATAGCCGGTCAGCATGATCACCCGCGCGTCCGGCCGGGCGGTCTGGATGGCCTCGACCACCTGAGGCCGTTGCCGTCCTCGAGCCGCATGTCGAGCACGGCGAAGGCGGGCGGCCCGGTCTTGATGATCGTCCATCGCCTCGTCGATCGAGCTCGCCAGCTGCACGGGCTCGAAGCCCCGCGCCTCCAGCGCCCGGCCGAGCCGGTTGCGGAAGGGGGCGTCGTCGTCGAGCACCAGCAGGCTCTTGTCGTTCAGCCCGGCGACCGCGTTCGACAGGTCCTGCATGTCCATCCTCACCGACCAACCGCGAGGCGTCAATCTTCCGCGACATGATGTCGCGGACCGCTGGTCACCTCAAGCCCCTTCGCCTGCAACTGACGCGCGATCGGCGACGCCGAGTTCAAATCCACCGGGCGCCGGCGGCGCCTCGATGGCCGCCCTTGGCCAACGGGCCGAGATCAGGCGCCGCCGCCGGCGTTGCGGAACTCCACCGCGCGCCGGTGCGCTCCAGCAGGGTCTTGGCGATGAAGAAGCCGAGTCCCATGCCGACATGCCCGGAGCGCGACCCTTCGGCGCCCGGGCGGCTGGTGACGTAGGGCTCGCCGAGCTTGGCCAGCACGTCGGGGGAGAAGCCCGGCCCGTCGTCGCGGACCTCGACGACCACGGTTTCGTCGTCGAAGCGCACGCTGACCAGGACCTCGGAGCGGGCGAAGTCGACGGCGTTCTCGACGAACGAGGTCATGGCGTGCAGCACCTCGGGCATGCGCCTGATCTCCGGGGGCGCGCGCCGGGCGGCCCGGCCACCAGCGCCTCGACCCGGACTCCGTCGTCGAGGTGCGGCTCGATCGCCTCGTTGGCGAACTGCAGCAGCGTCATGCGCGCGTGCACCGCATCGTCGGTGTCGGGCTCCTCGGTCAGCCGCGTCAGGATGTCGCGGCAGCGCTCGGCCTGCGAGACCAGCAGGTCGGCGTCCTCGCGCAGCGCGCCCTTCGGGCGCCTGCGGGCCATCTCCTTGGCCACGACGGTCGATGGTGGCCAGCGGCGTGCCGAGCTCGTGGGCGGCCGCGGCGGCCAGCCCGCCCAGCGCCGACAGCCGCTGTTCGCGCGCCAGCACCATCTGGGTGACGTTCAGCGCCAGCTCCATGCGCGCCGCCTCAGCCGCGGCCCGCCAGGCGTAGCCGGCGGTCAGGGCGATGCCGGTCAGCGTGGCCGCGGCCACCGCCAGGCGAAAGAGCAGGGGCGTGGCGGCCGGCGTGGTCGCCGGCCACGGCGCCGGCAGCGACCAGAGGCTCATGACCACGAGCGCCAAGGCCGCGAGTCCGCCGATCAGGAAGGCATGCCGGCCCCGCAAGGACGCGGCGGCCATCGTCACCGGCGCGATCAGAAGCAGGCAGAACGGGTTCATCACCCCGCCGATGAGGAAGAGGATGGTCGACATCTGCGCGATGTCGAAGGCGAGCTGCAGGGTCAGCATCCACTCCCCGCGCAGGCGGCGCAGCGGCGGCGCCAGCGCCAGCACCAGGTTGAGCGTCGCGGCCGCTGCGATCACCACGAGCGCGGCCGCCAGCTGTTGGCGCAGGCCGAGCCAGAGCGCGGCGGCGAGGATGGCCGCAAGCTCGGCCCCGAGCGTCAGCCAGCGCAACCCGACAAGAACGCCCAGGCCCAACCGTCCGCGCGTGGGCAGGGCGACCTCGACCAGCGCCTCGGGTTGTCCGGACAGGGGGTTGGGCCTATCCAGGGCCGCTGGCAGGGCGGGCGCGCGAGCGAAGACCTTCACGCGGGCAATTGTAGCAGTCGAACGCCGATGAGAGTCATCTCGCTGAGAACCGGGGCCTGGATCGCGGTTGGGGTTGCGGCCATCGCGCTCGCCGCCTTCATCGTTCTTCACCCGGCTCAACCGGCCAGGCCCGCGGCCGGCGTCCGCCATCGGCGGCGCCTTCCAGCTCACGGATCAGACCGGGCGGCGCCGTCGACCAGGGCCTGCTGCAGGGCAAGTGGAGCGCGGTCTACTTCGGCTACACCTACTGTCCGGACGACTGCCCGACGACGTTGCAGATGCTGGGGACCGTCGAGCGGTCGCTCGGCGCCCGGCGGAAGGACTTCCAAGTGGTGTTCGTGACGGTCGACCCAGAGCGCGACACCCCGCGCCAGCTCAAGCTGTACCTCTCCAACGCCGTCTTTCCGCCCGGCGCGATCGGCCTGACCGGCACGCCGGCGCAGATCGCCAAGATCGCCGACGCCTACGGCGTCTACTATCAAAAGGAAGGGACCGGCGCCGGCTACTCGGTCAACCACTCGTCGGCCATCTACCTGATGAACCCGAGCGGCCGGTTCGACAGCGTCATCGCCGCCGGCCTGAGCCCGGCGGACGTGAGGGCGGCGATTCTCAAGGCGATGGACGGGGCGAGCGGCCGGCGCCTGAGCGACCTTGGCGCGATGGACTCCGTTCACCATCTCTGATGTATGCTGCGCCGCACAATTCACAGGGCTTGGCCCGGGGGTTCGTGATGCTCTACGCCATGCACGAGGCGGCCTACTACGCCTCGACGCCCGCGCGGCTGATGGCGCGCGCCGCCGCGCGACTTCTGGAGCTCGCCGCTCAACCCGGCCGCGGCTCGACCGAGCTTGGGCCGCACGCTCTATGCCGTCGGCCGACCTGTTCGCCAACCTCACCCGCCGCTACGGCCGGCCGGCCTGGGGCATCGACAGCGTCACCATCGACGGCGCGCCGGTCAGGGTGCGCCCGGTCGATGGTCTGGCGCTCGCCGTGGGTCAAGCTGCGGCGCTTCGTCCGCGACACCGCCGACCTGCGCCGCGCCGGCGCGCCGCGGCGCCGCGACCGGCCGTGCTGATCGTCGCCCCGCTCTCCGGCCACTACGCCACGCTGCTGCGCGGCACGGTGCAGGCCTTCCTGCAGGACCACGACGTCTACGTCACCGACTGGTCCAACGCCCGCGACGTGCCGATGCTCGAGGGCCGCTTCGACTTCCACGACTACATCGACCAGGTCGCGCGATGATCCTGCGCCACATCGGCCAGCGCGCGCACGTGGTCGCGGTCTGCCAGCCGGGACCGCCGGTGCTGGCCGCCGCCGCGCTGATGGCCGAGGACGGCGATCCCGACGCGGCCGGCCAGCCTCACCTTCATGGGCTCGCCGATCGACGCCCGCCTCGTCGCCGACGGTGACCAACCGGCTGGCCGAGGAGCGGCCGTTCACCTGGTTCCAGCGGCGCGATGATCTACACCGTGCCGCCGCCCTATCCGGGCATGCTGCGGCGCGTCTATCCGGGCTTCGTGCAGCTCTACAGCTTCATGCTCGATGAACGTCGAGCGGCACCAGGAGGCGCACCAGCGCTACTTCGACCACCTGGTCAGCGGCGACGGCGACTCCGCCGACAAGCACCGCGAGTTCTACGACGAGTACCTCTCGGTGCTCGACCTCACCGAGGAGTTCTACCTGCAGACCGTCGACGATCGTGTTCCAGCAGTACCTGCTGCCCAAGGGCGAGCTGACCCACCGCGGCCGGCTGGTGCGGCCCGAGGCGATCACCGACATCGGCATCATGACCGTCGAGGGCGAGAACGACGACATCTCCGGCGTCGGCCAGACCCAGGCGGCGCACGACGCTGACGCCGGGCGTGCCCGATCGACCTGCACGAGGTCTACGTCCAGGCCGAGCGTCGGCCACTACGGCGTCTTCAACGGCCGCCGCTTCCGCGAGGGGATCTACCCGCGGGTGCGCGCCTTCATCCGCCGCTGCGAGGCCGAGGCGCAGGCCAAGGGCAAGCGGCTGGAGACGGCCGCCGGTTAGCCAACCCGACGTCAAACGGCTCGCAAGGTCGACTTTGACCACGAAAAACACGAAAAGCACGAAAAGCACGAACGCGCGGGTCAGGCCCTGGCGAACGCTATCGTCTGACCTTTTTCGTGTTTTTCGTGTTTTTCGCGGTTCCTTCCTGCCAGCCTCTGGCATCGGAAGGCATTGATGCCGCCCCGCGGCCCTCGTACGCCCACACCATGCCCAACGTGCCGATTCGACCCGTCCACGGCGATCTGATCGAAGCCTGCGGCGCGCCGGTCAGGCTTAGAGTCAATCCGCGCGCGCGCCGGGTGAGTCTGAGGATCGACGCGGCGCGCGGCGAGATCATCGCCACCGCGCCCAGCCCACGCCGCATCGGCGAGGCGATGGCGTTCGTCGAGCAGAGGCGCGGCTGGATCATGGCCAGGCTGGCCGAGCTTCCGCGCGCGCAACCGTTCGAGCCGGGCGCGGTGATCGAGGTCGCAGGCGCGCCGTGCCGGCTGGTCGCCGCGGCCGGCCGCCCGCGTTTCGGGTCAGCAACCGAGGGCGGGCCGCTCGTGCTGTCCGCCCCGGGCGAGGGCGCGGCGTTCGCGCGCGCCGTCGTGAACGCCCTGAAAGCCGAAGCCCGCCGCGTGCTGCTCGACCGCACTGCCGTACACGCGCGGACGCTGGACCGGCCGATGCCCGCGGTCGCCATCGCCGACCCGCGCGGGCGCTGGGGGTCGTGCACCCCGCCCCGCCGCCGCGGGTTCGGCGCCGGCCTCGAGGTCGGCCGGGTCCGTTACTCGTGGCGGCTCATCCTCGCTCCGCCGACGGTGCTCGACTACGTGGCCGCCCACGAGTGCGCCCACCTGATCGAGGCGAACCATTCCCCGCGCTTCTGGGCGCTCGTGCGTGGCCTGATCGGCGATCCACGACCGCACCGCGCCTGGCTGCGCGCCAACGGCGCTCGCCTGCACGCCATGGGCCGTTAGCGCGGGCGCTAGCCTGGCGGGGGCGGACCGGGCGGGGACGGCGGCGCGGCCGCGGCGGGCGGGGCTTGCGCAGGCGGGGCGCTGCTCACGTTCGCGCCGGTGAGGATGTCGCCGATCACGTCGGGCGCGGCCGGCGGTTGTGGCGCCGGGCCGCCGGGGATGGGCCCAACATTCATGTGCGGGAGAGTCGGGGCCATGAAGGCGCGCCAGATCTGCGCCGGCGGCCCGCCGCCGACGACGCCGCGCATCGGCGTGTCGTCGTCCCGCCCGGTCCACACCGCGGCGGTGAAGCCGCCGGAGTAGCCGATGAACCAGGCGTCGCGGTAGTCGCTGGTGGTGCCGGTCTTGCCTGCGAGGTCGTAGCCGCGACACGGCCGCGCGCGTCCCGGTGCCCGAGGTCACGACCTGCGCGCATCATCTCGACCATCTCCGACGAGCGCCGGTTGGCCGATCACCTGCGCCCGCGGCGGCGGCGCCAGGTCGTGGTCGTACAGCACCTGCCCGGTAGCGGTGCTGGATCCGCTCGACGCCGAAGGCTTTGGTCAGGTAGCCGCCGTTGGAGAAGGCGGCATAGGCCTGGGCCATCTCCAGCGGGGTCACCTCCACCGCGCCGAGCGCCATCGACGGATCGGTCTGGATCGGCGTCGTGATGCCCAGGCGATGGGCGGTCGCGGCGACGTTGACCGTCCCGACCTGGTTGGCCAGGCGCGCCGCGACGGTGTTGATCGATTGCGCCAACGCCGTCTCCAGCGTTATCGGCCCGAGGTAGCCGGGCTCGAAGTTGCGCGGCGTCCAGCTGCCGATCGTGATCGGCTCGTCGACGGTCATCTCCTGCGGCGTATGCCCCGCCTCCATGGCGGTCAGGTAGACGAACGGCTTGAACGAGGAGCCGGCCTGGCGCTGGGCCTGGCTCGCGCGGTCGTACTGGCTCTGGCCATAGTCGACGCCGCCGACGTAGGCGCGGATGCGGCCCTCGCCGTCCAGCGCCACCAGCGCCGCCTGCTGGACGCCGTGTCCGGACGCCGAGCCGTTGACGACGGCGCGCACCGCGTTCTCCGCCGCCGCCTGGATCGCCAGGTCCAGCGTGGTCTCCACCACCAGGTCCTGCTCGGGTTGCCCGACCACCGCGCGCACCTGCTGGTCGACCCAGTCGATGAAGTACTGGGCGTTCTGGTTCGGCATGGTCGTCGAGACCCGCACCGGCTCCTTGAACGCCTCGTCGCGCTGGGCGGCGGTGATCGCGCCGGTCTCGACCATCTTGTCCAGGACGATGGTGGCGCGGCGCTCGGCGCGGTCGGTGGCCGAGACCGGGCTGTAGTGGGAGGGCCCCTTCATCAGGCCGGCCAGCAGCGCCGCCTCGCCAACGGTCAGCTGACTGGCCGGCTTGTTGAAGTAGCGCTGGGAGGCGGCCTCGATGCCATAGGCGCCCTCGCCGAAATAGACCCGGTTCAGGTAGAGGGACAGGATCTGCTTCTTGGTGAACTTGCGCTCCAGCCACACCGCCAGCACCAGCTCCTGCGCCTTGCGGCGGATGGTCTGGTCGGGCGTCAGGAAGAGGTTGCGCGCCAGCTGCTGGGTGATGGTCGAGGCGCCCTGCTCGGCGTGGCCGGCGCGCACGTCGGCCAGGGCCGCGCGCGCCATGCCGATCAAGTCGAACCCGAAGTGCTGGTAGAACCGCTGGTCCTCGATGGAGACGAAGGCCGCGGGCACGTAGGGCGGCAGCTGGTCGATATCCACCGGCGGCGAGAACTGGCTGCCGCGCACGGCGATCTCGGCCCCGGAACGGTCGAGGTAGGCGATCGACGGCTGGCGCTTGACGTCGAAGATCTTCGAGGTGTCGGGCAGGTCGAAGGCGAAGACGGCGAAGAAGGCGACCACGCCGATCGCGACCCAGACGCAGGCGACCACCGTCCAATAGGCGAGCGCGCCGAGGATGGAGCGGCGGGGGCGGGGGGCCGGCGGCGGCGCGCGGCCGCCGCGGCTAGGCTGACCCCCCTGCGCGTCCGCCATCCCGGGTCCGTCTCCTGACAAGCGCGCTTGAGGCCTGCGTCGCCGCTCAGCGTCTTAGCGAATGGGCGAGAGTCGCGCGAGTGGGCTCGCGCGGTTCTGAGCGCCGCGCTAGGGTCGCCCGCCTTTGGGATTGTGTGGAGAGCGCGGCGCCATGGTCAGCGTCAGAACCGGGGTGATCCTGCTCGGCGCGCTTGCGCTCGCCGGCTGCGCGAGCGCCCCAAAGCCGGCGCCCGAGGTCTGGACCGGCGGCGATCCTGCGCATTTGGCCGCCGACAAAGTCCAGTGCCACGCCGAGGCCGACAAGCTCGACGTCAGCCAGCCGTCGAGCTACTCGGACCCGCGCTACGGCGTGACCAGCGCCATGGCCGAGGCGGTGGCCAAGGACAATCCCCTCGCCGACCGCGGCGCGATCGTGCGCCAGGCGGCCTACGACACCTGCATGGGCGACAAGGGCTGGAACCTGGCCGAGTAGTGACGGACGAGGATCTTTCGCTCGAAGCGGCGCGCGATGAGCTTCGCCGCACGTTCGGCCATGCCGACTTCAAGGGTCTGCAGGCGCCGGTGATCGCCGAGCTGCTGGCCGGCCGCAATGCCGTGGCCGTGCTGCCCACCGGCGGCGGCAAGAGCATCTGCTACCAGATCCCCAGCCTCATGCGGGCGGGCGTCGGGGTCGTGGTCTCGCCGCTGATCGCGCTGATGGCCGACCAGGTCGCGGCGCTCACCCAGTTCGGGGTGGCGGCGGCCAGGCTGGACTCGACGCTGACGCCGGACGAGCGGCGCGAGCTTTGGGCGCGGATCGAGACCGGTGCGCTCGACCTCCTCTACCTCTCGCCCGAGGGCCTGATGCAGCCGCAGACGCTGGAGCGGCTGAGCGCGCTCGAACTCGCGCTCATCGCCATCGACGAGGCCCACTGCGTCAGCCAGTGGGGGCACGACTTCCGCCCCGAGTACCGCATGCTCGGCCGCCTCGCCGAGATCTTCCCGCGCACGCCGCGCCTGGCGGTCACCGCGACGGCCGACGCGCGCACCAGGCAGGACATCCGCGTCGAGCTGCATCTGAAAGGCGCGCGCGAGTTCGTCGACAGCTTCGCCCGGCCGGAGATCGCGCTCTCCGCCGAGCGCCGGCCGGCGCGGTCGGAGGCGCGCGCGGTCGAGCTGGTCAGCCAGCGGCGCGGCCGCCCCGGCGTCGTCTATGTCGGGACCCGCGACGGCGCCGAGAGCATCGCCGCGAGCCTGGTCGCGGTCGGCGTCAACGCCCTGGCCTACCACGCCGGCCTGGACCCGGGTCTGCGCAAGAAGCGGCTCTCCGACTTCCTGGCCAGCGACGATGCGGTGATGGTGGCGACCATCGCCTTCGGCATGGGCATCGACAAGCCCGACGTGCGGTTCGTGATCCACGCCGATCCGCCGGCCTCGATCGAGGCCTATTGGCAGGAGATCGGCCGCGCCGGCCGCGACGGGGCGCCGGCCGAGGGGATCACCCTCTATGGTCCGGCCGACCTCGCCTGCGAGCTTCGCCGCATCGCCGGCCGCGACGTGCCCGATGCGGTCAAGCAGGTGCAGACGCGCAAAGCCCGCCAGCTCTACGCCATGCTCGAGGGCATGGGCTGCCGGCAGGCCGCCGTCCGCCGCTACTTCGGCGAGACCGACGTCGAGCCCTGCGGCGTCTGCGACCTTTGCCTCCATCCGCCGATCGCGGTCGACGTGACCGAAGGCGCGCAGAAGGCGCTGGCCGCCGTGCACCGACTGGGCGGCCGGCTCGGCCGCGGCCGCGTGGTCGACCATCTGCTCGGCAGGACCAAGGAGCCAAGCCCGTCAGAGGCGGCTCTCTCCACCTTCGGCGTCGGCAAGGAGTTCAGCCCCGCCGGCTGGCGCGACCTCATTGACCAGCTGCTGTTCGAGGGCCTTTTGCGCGAGGACCCCAACGATGGCCGGCCGCTCGTCGCGCTGGGCGACGCCGAGGGCGTGCGCGCGGTCTATCGCGGGACGAGGCGCGTGCAGCTTCGCCGCATGCCCGAGGCGCACGATGCGACCACCCGCTCCGGCCGCCCGCGCAAGCGCCGCGGCGGCGTGCCGCTGGCGGTCTCCGAGGCCGACATGGGTCTGTTCGACGCGCTGCGCGCCTGGCGCCGCGCCGAGGCCGCCCGCCAGGCCGTACCGCCCTACGTCATCTTCCACGACCGCACCCTGGCCGAGATCGCCCGCCTGAAGCCCACCTCCGCCGCGGCGCTCGCCCGCATCGATGGCGTCGGCCAAGCCAAGCTCGACCGCTACGGCGAGGCGGTGCTCGAAATCGCCCGCCGCGATTAGGCGGCCGCCTTCTCCTCAAGCCGGAACAGGCTCAGGCGCCAACAGAGGCGGCCTCGTGGCGAGGGGCTCACTCCCCGCGCTATCCGCCTCGGCGCAGCGACGCGACCTCGTCCCAGCTCAGCGCCCGGCCGGGATAGCGCGACGGCTTTGAACGGCCAGCACGATCCGACCCACCTCCGGACCTCCTGGTAGAGCCGGGCGTCAAGCGCCTCGGCATGGCTGGTTCGGACCCAGCAGTGGACCTCGGCCCCGTAGCCGCGCAGCGTCGTTGGCTCGATATAGAGGCATCCCAGGCACAGGGCCTCGTCCGGGCTCATGACGGTGTAGGCGAACGACCGGCGTCTCTGGAATTCTTTGTGGTGCCAGCCGAGGTCGATCAGGTCCTGCTCGAAGGTTAGGCCCGCGGGCCACCGACCCGATGAACTGAACACCTTTTGCAGGCGTTCGACGCTGGTCATCACGGCGTCGAAGTCCTTCACCACATCCGAAATCGCCAGCATCCGCACACGGAAGTCGGGCGTTTCGAAGCCTGCGGGAACCTGGAAGTCCTTGGGAACGAACGGGGTCATCGGTTCTCGCGCAGGCGGGCGGGTATGTCGCGAGAGAGCCGACCGGTCACCCGTGTCACAGTCCTGACAGGTTCGCTTCGCGACGGGACTGGCTGCACGCGACGCTTAGTCGAATCTCGCGAGGTCGGCGCACCGCCGAATCCTTGGCCCGCCGATCATCGAACCGTCTCCTTCTCTCTAGGCGCCGATACGCGACGCGTCTTCGCCTCGGACTTGGGCTTGGGCAGGAGCCGGAAGCGCGTCTGGCACCACCCGAAATCAATTCCGACATCCAACAGAGCATCGGAACGTCCGCATGGGCACGCAAATTCGGTGACCGCCACGACACGGTAGGTCTCCCCGGCTCGCAGGGGCACCGGCCTTCCCGTTGCATGGTTCGGGGCGGCGTTGACGCATAGAACCAGATCGCCGGGGCCGACTGCGTCGCTCATGCTTCCATCCCCAGAACTTCGGGCAAGGGTCAAAGGTCGTTACCCTGGGGGGGAAGATTAGACCCTGACCCGTAATGGGCAAGGTCTTGGAGGGTGCGCTATCGACATTGGCTGGCCGCGGGGAAGGGGAGCTCACATCGGTTTCGAGGCGTGTCAGAGCCTTGTCTTCACCAGCGCGAAGTAGGCTCCTTGCGGGTCCGTCGCCTGCACCACGCGGCTGCCATCCGGAACGTCCATCGGCCCTTGCACGACGGCGCCGCCGGCCTCCTTCACGCGGGCAGCGGCGGCATCGGCGTCGTCCACTTCGAAGTAATAGCACGAGCAGGTCACGGGAATTTGCGCCGGCTTGGTCGTGATCCCGCCCACTTGGCCATCCGCATTGCTGAACAGGTGGTAGGCGCCCATCGCGCCCATGTCGAAGCGGCCCGTCTGGGTCAGACGCTGGTTCTGTAGGGCGACATGTCCA
Organism: uncultured Alphaproteobacteria bacterium; assembly: GCA_963794315.1. GTDB lineage: Bacteria > Pseudomonadota > Alphaproteobacteria > Caulobacterales > Caulobacteraceae > Poindextera. The sequence goes on along the minus strand of CAWCDF010000002.1, from coordinate 406,439 downwards.
TTCCTGGATAGCGTGCGGCCACGCCGTCGAGGGTCTCTTCGGTCCAGTAGGGATGGCCGGGCGCCGGAAAGCCCAGGAGCTCACGTTCATCCACGCTCGCCGTTTCGATCCACCGGCGGAACGAGCCGTAGACGCCCTGCTCCGGCCAGCCGACGATCCCGACCCAGGGACATCCGGCCGGCGCATACGTGATGAAATGGCCGAGCCGTCCGCCTTCTCGCTTGAACCTGGTGCCGCGATGAAATGTGCGCATGCTGTAGGCCAGGACCGATCCGGCCGGAACGGTCACCTTGACCTCATTCTCGTATAAGACCGGCCTCGCTTCGGGGCTGTAGACCGTGGGCGCCAGGATGCGCTCGGGATAGTGCTTCTTCGAGCACACCGCGGTCGGAGCCAGGTCCTCGTCCACGTCGGTGTAGTACAAGAGATAGGCTGTTTGCCAATATTGGGGCAGGTCTGGCGGGTAAGTCAGCGTATGATTCGCGTAATCGCAGTGCATATGCTGCTCTTGGTCGGCGGGATGACCGAGGCTTTTTAAGCTTAGATCCGATTGCTCGCAAACAATTGGATTGCCCCCCGCCATGACAGACGCGAAACGTCTCAGTTCAGGATGCAAGGTGTTGCGGTTGAGTTGCTCGCCGGGGAAAGGAAATCGGACCTGCCGCCGATTCGTCCCCGTCCTGGCCCAATCCGGCGGCCTCTCGGCGGTCGGGTTGCGCACGAAGTCGACCCAACCGGGGTGAAGGCTCTCAATGTCATCGAGCGTTCGCTGAACTTCCTCCACCGTCAGCAGGCCCTCGATGACGGCGTAACCGTGCTCGCGATAATGATCGATGTGCTCGTCGGTGATGGGCATCGCTCCTCCTCCGCACCCGGCGCCCGCACGCTTGTTCCTCACCGGCCATATGACCCCAACGTCGGCCGGCCCGGAAGGGCAGCGCGACGCTTCAGGGTCCACGCTCTCGGGATGAGCGGAAGAGAGGCTCAGTCATCGCTGGACCGCGCCTGCTCCAGCCAGGCGGCGGAGCGCATTTCGGCCAGACGCGAGGCGGTGCGCTGGAAGTCGAAGGCCTCGTCGCCCTTCGGGTAGAGGCGCTCCGGCTCGCCGGCGGCTGAGACCACCAGCCGCGCCCGCGCCTCGTAGAGGGCGTCGATCAGCATGATGAAACGCCGGGCCTGGTCGCGAAAGTCCGGGCCCAGCAAGGGGACGGCCTCCAGGAAGACGGTGTGGGAGCGCGCGGCGATGGCCAGATAGTCCTGCGGACCCAGCGCCGCGCCGCAGAGGCTGGCGAAGGAGGCGCGCATGAGGCCGCCGGTGGCGTGCGGCAGCCGCAGCTGGCGCCCGAGGACTTCGAGCGTGACGCCCGTCTCCTCCGCGCCATCCAGCATTGCCGCCCACAAGCGCTCGAACCGCCCCTCGTTGGCCGCGTCGAGGGGCTGGAAGTAGACGCCGGCGCTCTTCAGCCGGTCGAGCCGGTGATCCAACGGCCCGGCGACCCGCACGACCTCGAGCTTGTGCTTCAGCATGGCGATGAAGGGCAGGAAGAGCTGGCGGTTCAGCCCGTCCTTGTAGAGGTCGTCCGGCGCCCGGTTGGCGGTCGCCACCAGCACCACCCCGCGCTCGAACAGCGCCTCGAACAGGCGGCCGAGGATCATGGCGTCGGCGATGTCGTTGACCTGCAGCTCGTCGAAACAGAGCAGCCTGGCCCTCGACGCGATCAGGCCGGCCACCGCAGGGATCGGATCGTCGCCGCGCACCTGGCCGAAGATTTCCCGCCGCACCGCCGTCCCGCCGTTCCGCCAGCGCTCCACCAGCCCGTGGGTCTCGGCCATGAAGGCCTGGAAGTGGGCGCGGCGTTTGCGCTCCACCGGCGCGCTGGCGAAGAAGAGGTCCATCAGCATCGACTTGCCGCGGCCGACCGGCCCCCACAGGTAGACCCCTCTCGGCGGCGGCGGTTTCTTGAACAGGGTGGCGACCAGGCTGGGCTCGCCGGCGCTGGCGAGCTCGCCCTCCAGGCGCGAAAGGGCGGCCAGCGCCGGCGCCTGCGCCGGGTCGGGCTTGAGCTCCCCGCGCGCAAGGCGCGCCTCGTAGTGGATGGCGGTCGGCTCGGTCATCGGAACGTCGGTTAGCGCGCGCCGGCGGGCCCCGCAAACCGGCTTCGCCGCCGTTGCCGGTTGCGCTCGGCGCGGCGCCGGTCTTCATAGTCGGTCGTAAAGGCCGTGAAGGCCTTAAGGAGGACGCGTGGGATGAGCGAGGGCGAGGTGTTTCCCGTTCCGGAGGCCTGGGCCAAGCGGGCGCACATGGACGCCGCCGGCTACGCCGCCGCCTGCAAGCGGGTCAAGACGGATCCCGACGGCTTCTGGCGCGACGTGGCGGCCCGCATCGACTGGATCAAGCCGTTCACGGTGGTGAAGGACGTCTCGTTCAAGAAGGAGGACTTCCACATCCGCTGGTTCGCCGACGGGGTGCTGAACGTCTCGGCCAACTGCCTCGACCGCCACCTGCCGCATCGCGCGGGCGACATCGCCTTCATCTGGGAGGGCGACGACCCGAAGGACTCCCGCACGGTCACCTACGCGGAGGCGCACGCCGAGACCTGCCGCATGGCCAACGTGCTCAGGGCCTACGGCGTCGCCAAGGGCGACCGGGTGACCATCTACCTGCCGATGATCCCCGAGGCGGCCTACGCCATGCTGGCCTGCGCGCGCATCGGGGCGATCCACTCGGTGATCTTCGGCGGCTTCTCGCCGGATTCGATCGCCGGCCGCATCCAGGACTGCGACTCGCGCATCGTCATCACCGCCGACGAGGGCCTGCGCGGCGGCCGCATCGTCCCGCTGAAGGCCAACGTCGACGAGGCCCTGACCATGTGCCCGGGCGTCGAGACTGTGATCGTCGTCAAGCGCACCGGCGCCGATGTCGCCATGACCCCCGGCCGCGACGTGGCCTTTGACGATGCGAAGGCGAAGGTCCCGGCGACGTGCGCGCCGGAGCCGATGAGCGCCGAAGATCCGCTCTTCATCCTCTACACCTCCGGCTCGACCGGAAAGCCCAAGGGCGTCCTGCACACCACCGGCGGCTACCTGACCTGGGCCGCCTGGACGCACGAGCTCATCTTCGACTATCGGCCAGGCGAGGTCTTCTGGTGCACGGCCGACGTGGGCTGGGTCACCGGCCACAGCTACATCGTCTACGGGCCGCTCGCGAACGGCGCGACCTCGCTGATCTTCGAAGGCGTGCCCAACTATCCGAGCGTCTCCCGTTTCTGGGAGGTGATCGACAAGCACAAGGTCGAGATCTTCTACACCGCGCCGACCGCGCTCCGGGCCCTCATGCGCGAAGGCGACGCGCCGGTGAAGCGCACCAGCCGCAAGTCGATCCGCCTCTTGGGCACCGTCGGCGAGCCGATCAATCCGGAAGCCTGGCTCTGGTACCACCGCGTGGTCGGCGAGGGCCGCTGCCCGATCGTCGACACCTGGTGGCAGACCGAGACCGGAGCCGCGCTGATCGCTCCTCTGCCGGGCGCGACGGCGCTCAAGCCGGGCTCGGCGACCAAGCCCCTGCCGGGCGTGAAGCTCCAGATCGTCGACGCCGACGGCAAGGTGCTGGACGGGCCGACCCAGGGGAATCTTTGCCTGACCGACTCATGGCCCGGCCAGATGCGCACGGTCTATGGCGACCACGAGCGCTTCATCGCCACCTACTTCACCACCTATCCCGGCAAGTACTTCACCGGCGACGGCTGCCGCCGCGACGAGGACGGCTACTACTGGATCACCGGGCGCGTCGACGACGTGATCAACGTCTCCGGCCACCGGCTGGGCACCGCCGAGGTCGAGTCGGCCCTGGTCGCCCATCCGACCGTCGCCGAGGCGGCCGTGGTCGGCTACCCGCACGAGATCAAGGGCCAGGGCATCTACGCCTACGTCACGCTGAACGCCGACCAGACGCCGAGCGAGGACCTGCGCAAGGCGCTGATCCAGTGGGTCCGCCACGAGATCGGTCCCTTCGCGGCCCCCGACATCATCCAGTGGGCGCCCGGTCTGCCGAAGACCCGCTCGGGCAAGATCATGCGCCGCATCCTGCGCAAGGTGGCCGAGGGCGACGTCAGCAACCTCGGCGACACCACGACCCTGGCCGATCCTTCCGTCGTCGCCGACCTGGTCGACAACCGCGCGAGCGTGAGCTGAGGCCGGTGCTGAGCTGGCAAATCGGGCGGGTGAAGGTCACCCGCGTCGTCGAGATGGAGTTGGTCACGCGCTGGCGGGAGGACCGTCCGTTCATCGTCGAGGCGACGCCCGAGGCGGTCAAGACCATGCCCTGGCTCCACCCGCACTTCGTCAACGACGAGGGCGCGCTGCTCGTCTCCATCCATGCGCTGCTGGTCGAGGCGCCGGGCCTCAAGCTGGTCGTCGACACCTGCATCGGCAACGACCGCAACCGCGCCTTCCTCGGCGGCCGCTCGCTCTCGACCCCGTTCCTCGAGCACCTGACCGAGGCGGGCTGGACGCGCGAGGGCGTCGATGCGGTTGTCTGCACCCACCTGCACGTCGATCACGTCGGCTGGAACACCATGCTCGAGGACGGCGAGTGGGTCCCGACCTTCCTGAACGCCCGCTACCTGATCGGCAAGCGCGAGTTCGAGCACTGGAACGGCGAAGACGATGCCGAACAGCAGGCGATCCTCGGCGACTCGATCCGCCCGATCATCGACGCCGGCCTCGCCGAGCTGGTGGAGCTCGACCATGTGATCTCGCCCGAGATTCGCCTGACGCCCACCACCGGCCACACGCCCGGCCACGTCAGCGTGCTCATCGAGTCCGAGGGCGAGCGCGCCATGATCACCGGCGACATCATGCATCACCCGGTGCAGATGGCGCATCCCGACTGGGCGCCGAGCTTCGACAGCGACAAGGACGCCGCCATCGCCACGCGCAAGCGCGTGCTGGGCGAGGTCGCCGACCAGCCGATCCTGGTGATCGGCACCCACTTCGCCGGCCCCACCGCTGGCCGCGTCCGCCGCGACGGCGACGCGTTCCGTTTCGAGGTTTGACCCATGCTCAGTTGGAAGATCGGCGATGTCACCGTCACCCGCGTCGTCGAGATGGACCTGCCGATCCCCTACAGCGAAAACTTCCAGTTCCTCAAGGAGGCTACGCCGGAGGCGCTGAAGGGCATACGCTGGCTCTATCCGAGCTACGTCGGGCCGGACGGTGAGCTCCTCCTCTCCATCCACGCGCTGCTGGTCGACGCTCCGGGCCTGAAGCTCGTCGTCGACACCTGCATCGGCAACGATCGCCCGCGCTCTATCACCGGCGGGGTCGCGCTGCAGACGGCCTTCCTCGAGGGCTTCGCCGAGGCTGGCTGGACGCGCGATAGCGTTCAGGCGGTCGTCTGCACCCACCTGCACGTCGACCACGTCGGCTGGAACACCATGCTGGAAGACGGAGCCTGGGTTCCGACGTTCCCCAACGCCCGCTACCTGATCGGAAAGCGCGAATACGATCACTGGCGCGCCCAGGCCGGCGAGGAAACGCAAACCATCCTGGGCGACTCGGTGCAGCCGATCTTCGATGCGGGCCTGGCCGAGCTGGTCGAGCCTGACCACCGGCTCTCCGAAGAGATCCGGTTGATCCCCACCCACGGCCACACGCCCGGTCACGTTAGCGTTGTGATCGAGTTGCGTGGCGAGCGGGCGATCATCAGCGGCGACTTCCTGCACCACCCCTGCCAAATCGCCCACCCGGAGTGGTCGTCCGTCGCCGACAGCGACCCCGAACTGGCGCGCGTCACCCGCCGCCGCGTGGTCGAGGACGTCGCCGACGGGCCGACTCTCTTCATCGGCACCCACTTCCCCGCCCCCACCGCCGGCCGCATCGTGCGCGACGGCGACGCCTTTCGCCTGGAGACCTGACGTTCATGCCCACGCCCAGCCGCGAGATCCACCTGGTCAAACGCCCCGAGGGCGAGCCCGTCCTCGACGACTTCGCCATGGTCGAGACGCAAGTTCCCGACCCCGCCGACGGCGAGGTGCTGGTGCGCAACCTCTACATGTCGGTCGACCCGGCCATGCGCCCGCGCATGAGCGGCGACCAGAAGCTCGACGAGCCCATGGGAGGCGGGGCGCTCGGGCGCATCGAGAAGTCGCGCAACCCGAGTTTCAAGGAAGGCGGCCTGGTCACCAACCGCTTCGGCTTCCGCGAGGCGTTCGTCAGCGACGGCCGCGGCCTGCAGGCGCTCGTGCCCGAGCCCGGACTGCCGCTCACCGTGCACATGGGCCCGCTCGGCGGCACCGGTTTCACCGCCTACGGCGGCATCCTGCACATCGGCCAGCTCAAGGACGGCGAGCAGGTGTTCGTCTCGACCGCGGCCGGGGCGGTGGGCTCGGTCGCGGCGCAGATCGCCAAGATACACGGCTGCTACGTCGTGGGCTCCACCGGTTCGGACGCCAAGGTAAAGTGGCTGCTCGAGGAGGGGGGGCTCGACGCCGCCATAAACTACAAGACCGATCCGATCCGCCCGGCGCTCGGCAAGGTCACGCCGAAAGGCGTCGACGTTTACTTCGACAACGTCGGCGGCGAGCACCTGGACGCGGCGCTGGCGCGCATGAACCCGCTCGGGCGCGTGGCCGTCTGCGGCATGATCTCCGGCTACAATTCGGCCGGCGCGCGCACCACGGTGCACAACCTTGCCAACATCATCTACGGCCGCATCAATCTGCGCGGCTTCGTCGCCACCGACTTCATGCACATGTACGACCAGTTCAAGTCCGACATGGCCGGCTGGCTGAAGGACGGCCGCGTCAAATACCAGGAGACCATCTTCGACGGCATCGCCAATGCGCCGGCGGCGATGGTCGGCCTCATGCACGGCGAAAACACCGGCAAGATGCTGGTCAAGCTGGCGGACTAGGGTTCGCACTAATCCCCGCGAAGGCGGGCCGTTAGATTCTGCCGCGGAGATCGCAGAGGACGCGCAGAGCCTCTGCGTGCTCCGCATTTTCTCTGCGTGCTCTGCGGTTGAACTTGGTCCCGCGGAATAGCCGGGTGCGACGCCTCCGGCCCGTCGTCACAGGCAGTCCACCGCCACGACGCTGGTGGCGCGGCGCAGGACGTCGGCGGCGCGGCCGTAGTTGTCGCGGGTGATCGGCTGCGGGGCCTCGGCCCCGCCGGTCTTCCGGTGCGCCACGGCCAGGGCGGCGGTCAGCGCCGCCGGCGTCGCGGCCGTGACCAGCCCGCGCCTGGGCGCATCGCCCAGCACCATCCCCGCCACCGTGCCGCCCGCGTCCAGCATCGGCGCGCCCGCGAAGCCGGACAGCGGCCCCTTGAGGCCATCGGTGCGGCCGATCTCGGCCCAGGCCAGGCGGGAGCGGATTGCGCCGAGATAGAGCGTCGCCGCCTCGCCGGGCGCGCCGCGCGAGAAGCCGGCGACGAAGCCGCGCTCGCCCGCCGCCGGCCAGGCGTTCTTGGCGAACCCCAGCGCCGGCGCCCCGTCCTCGGCGCCGAGCACGGCGACATCGGCCGCCCGTCCGAGCACCTTCGCGGGAGCGGCCCAGCCGTCGGCAACGACGATGGCCGGCTTGTCGCAGCCGGCGACGGCGCTCGCGGCCGTCAGCCAGACGCGTTCGGCGACGGCGAAGGCCGTGCCGCGGTTGGCTCGCCCGCCACCGATATGAACCAGCGTGGCCTCGGCGAACGGCGAGGCGGGCGAGATCGGCGCTTGGTTGGCGCCCGGGACCGGCGGCGGCGGCGCGGGCGCGTTCACCTGCTCGCGCCGGCCGAAGCTGGCGGCCAGGAGTACAAGCACGACGCCGAGATAGATCAGCCAATCCGGAACGCGGGGCATGGGCGAGCCCGCGCCCTTAGATCACGACCGCCGCGGCGAGGATCAGCGCCACGGCGAGCTTGGCCGCGATCAACACGACCCCTGCGGCGATCTCGCCGTCGCGCATCCGCTGCGGCAGGCCGGCCAGCACGACGTCGACGACACGGAAAGCAAGCAGCGCCAGCGCAAGCACCGCCGTCGCCCAGAGCGCTAAACCGGCCAGCGAGGTGGCCGCGATCATCGCGGCGGCGAGCGGGATGGCGAGGCCGATCAGCGCGCCGGAAAAACAAACGGCGGCCGCCGTCTCCCCCTCGCGGATGCGCCGGATTTCCTGGTGCGGCGACAAGACGGCGTAGGCGCCGGAGGCGAGCGCGAACAGCAGAAGCCCAAGCACCGCCTGCAGCAGCATGAGCGGAAGCCCGCTCGCAAACGCCTGCACCTCAGGCGACATGGGCGCCGCTCGCTCGCCGCGCGCTGGCGCGGACCTTCAGGCTCTCCGTGCGCAGCTGGCCGCACGCCGCTCCGATGTCGCGCCCGCGCGGCGTGCGGATCGGCGACGCATAGCCCGCCCGGTTCACGACGCCGGCGAACGCCTCGATCGTCGCCCAGTCGGAGCACTCGTACGGCGCGCCCGGCCACGGGTTGAACGGGATGAGGTTGATCTTGGCCGGAATGCCGGCCAAGAGCCGCACGAGCGCGCGCGCTTCGGCCAGCGTGTCGTTGACCCCCTTCAGCATCACGTACTCGAAGGTCACGCGCCGGGCATTGGAGAGGCCGGGATAGCGCCGAATCGCGCCCATCAGCTCGGCCAGCGGGTAGCGCTTGTTCAGGGGCACGAGCTCGTCGCGCAGCGTATCGTTGGTGGCGTGCAGCGAGATGGCCAGCATCGCCTGGGTGCGCGCGCCGAGCGGCGCGATCTGCGGCGCGACGCCGGCGGTCGAGACCGTCATGCGCCGGCGCGAGATCGCAAGGCCCTCGTTGTCCGAGATGATCTCGATGGCGTCGGCGACGTTGTCGAGATTGTAGAGCGGTTCTCCCATGCCCATGAAGACGATGTTCGACAGCCGCCGGTCCTCGCGCTCGGACGGCCACTCGCCGAGCTCGTCGCGGGCGATCTGCACCTGGGCGACGATCTCGGCGGCGGTGAGGTTGCGCACCAGCGCCTGGGTGCCGGTGTTGCAGAAGCGGCAATTCAGCGTGCAGCCCACCTGGCTCGAGACGCAGAGCGCGCCCGCCCGTCCGACGTCGGGGATATAGACGCACTCGGCCTCGACGCCCGGCTGGAAGCGGATCAGCCACTTGCGCGTTCCGTCGGCGCTCACCTGGCGCGCCACGACCTCCGGCCGGGCGAGGTCGAACCGCTCGGCCAGGGCCGTACGTGTCGCCTTGTCGATATTGCTCATCGCCGAGAAGTCGGTCGCGCCGTGATGGTGCATCCAGCGCCAGATCTGGCCGGCCCGCATGCGCGCCTTGCCGGGCTCGGCCACGCCCGCGTCGACCAGCGCCTGGGCCAGCGCGCCGCGCGTCAAGCCGGCCAGTCCCGGCCGGCCGGCGGACTTCGGACGCGCGAGATCGGGCGAGAGATCCAGACGGACGCCCACGACGTATGACCTCTTGATGAATGTGGCCGTGCTCATAACAGATCAGGGATTTGCGCCAAAATCTGGCCCGCCCCCGGCGGCTCGCGCCGAGGCCTTCCAGGTCAAGGCGCAGGTGTGGCAGGATAGGGCGATCCGCGCCGGTGCGGCGCGGGCCCTTCCCCTCCCGGAGCCCGGCCGAATGGCGAGCGGAACTCGAGGTCGAAGACTTCGCCAGCCTGATCGAGGCCGTTGCGGCGCGCCAGGATCGCGCCGCCTTCACCCGCGTCTTCGCCTACTACGGCCCGCGGGTGAAAGCCTATCTCCTGCGTCTCGGACTTGCGTCCGCCGAGGCCGAGGAGGTGGCGCAGGAGGTGATGGTCGCCGTCTGGCGCAAGGCGCCCAGCTTCGACCGCGCCCAGGCCTCGCCGGCGACGTGGATCTTCCGCATCGCCCGCAACCGCCGCATCGACCTCTTCCGCCGCGACCAGCGCGCCCAACTCGACGCCAACGACCCGGCGTTCCAGCCGGCCGGCGAGGCTGCGCCCGACCAGGCCGCCGAAGCCGCCGAGCGCGAGGCGCAGGTCCGCCGCGCGATGGCCGAGCTTCCGCCCGATCAACGCGACCTCGTCCGCCGCGCTTTCTACGAAGACCAGTCTCACAGTGAGATCGCCGCGGAGACCGGCGTGCCGCTGGGCACGGTCAAGTCCCGCCTTCGCCTTGCCTTCGCCAAGCTGAAGCTCAAGCTCGCCGACATCGGCGAGGATGCGGACCTTGCGGAGGCGCTCGCATGAACGTCGAAACGTTGACCAGCGTCATTGCCGCGCACGGCGACAACCGGGCGCTGGACCTGCTCGCGCGCACGACCCACGCCATGCGCGCCGATGCCGATTTCGTCGCCCGCGACGACGACGTCGCCTCGGCTGTCTTCCTGGCCGACGAACAGCCGGCTGGCCTCGCCGCCGACGCGCTGAACCGCGTGCTGGCCGAGATCGACGCCGGCGAAGCCGCAGACGCGCTCGCCCCTTCCGCCTTCGCCGGCCGGGCCCATGGTGACGAGCTTGCGGCCCTGCCCTTGCCCGTGCGCGACGCGGCGCTCGAAGCGCTCGGCCACGACGCGCACTGGGACTTCGCCGGGTTCGGCATCCAGCGGCTGCCGCTGTTCAGCGACGCCGGTGCGCACGCGGAGCTGATGCGCATCGAGCCGGGCCGCGGCGTCGCCGAGCACGACCATGAGGACGACGAGCTGACGCTGGTCTTGACCGGCGCTTACAACGATGGCGAGGGGGCTTACGGCCCCGGCGACGTCTCGCTCGCGCGGCCGGGGTTCTCGCACACGCCGAGGGCCGAGCCGGGCGAGGTCTGCTACGTGCTGGTCGCCTTCAAGGGCGCGCCCCGGTTCAAGGGCCTCTTCGGCCTCGCCCAACGCCTCTTCGGCTTCCCAACGCCGCTGACGGGGAAGAGCGCGTAAACCCCGCGAATGCGGGCTTTTTACCGCAGAGATCTGCGGTCAAATGCGGCTTCGCCGCTCCAGCCGATGACGGAAGGAATGGCGCTCTTCCCCTGCGTCCGCCTTTGCCCCGCTCTCGCCTTGGGCTAGCGTCTTTTCGACAACCAAGGGAGGACGCCGATGAAGGCGCTGTTGAGCAAGGCCGTTGGCGGACCCGAGACGCTGGTGCTCGAGGACTTGCCGAGCCCCACCGCCAAGCCCGGGTTCGCCGTGGTCGAGGTCAAGGCCTGCGGCGTCAACTACCCCGACGTGCTGATCATCGAGGACAAGTACCAGTTCAAGCCGCCGCGGCCGTTCGCGCCGGGCGCCGAGATCTCCGGCGTGGTGACGTCGGTCGGCGAGGGCGTCACGGGCGTCAAGCCGGGCGACCGCGTGCTGGCCAACATCACCGCCGGCGGCATGGTCGAAGAGCTGGCGCTCGAGGCCTCGCGGCTGCTGAAGATCCCCGACGCCATGCCGTTCGACGAAGCGGCGACGTTCATCATGACCTACGGCACCTCCTACTATGCGCTGAAGGACCGCGCGTTTCTGAAGGCGGGCCAGACCCTGCTCGTGCTGGGGGCCGCCGGAGGCGTCGGGCTGGCTGCCGTCGAGCTCGGACGCGCCATGGGCGCGCACGTGGTCGCCGCCGCCTCGTCGCCGGAGAAGATCGAGCTCGCCAAGGCGCGCGGCGCCGACGAAGGGGTGGTCTATCCGCTTGGCCCCTTCGACAAGGACGGCCAGCGCGCGCTCTCCAACCTGTTCAAGGATGCGCTCGGCGCCCACGGCGCCGACGTGGTCTACGACGGCGTGGGCGGGGACTATGCCGAGGCCGCCATCCGCTCCATGGCCTGGGAGGGTCGGTTCCTGGTCGTCGGCTTCCCGGCCGGCATCCCGCGCATTCCGCTCAACCTCGCCCTGCTCAAGAGCTGCGACATCGTCGGCGTCTTCTGGGGCGCGGCGGTGGCGCGCGATCCGCGCGCGCACCAGCAGAACGTCAAGGAGCTGTTCGAGCTCTACGCCGCCGGCAAGATCCGCCCGCACGTGTCCGAGCACTATCCGCTGGCCCGCGCCGGCGAAGCCATCAGCCGCCTCGCCAGCCGTCAGGCCCTCGGCAAGGTGGTCGTGACCATGGACTAGCCCCATGGCCGGACAGTTGGACGGCAAGGTCGCCCTGATCACCGGCGGCTGCTCGGGAATCGGGCTGGGCACGGTCGAGCTCTTCCTCGCCGAAGGGGCGCAGGTCGTGGTCGCCGACCTGCAGGACGAGAAGGGCGCGGTGCTCGAACAGCGCTTTCCGGGCCGCCTGCGCTATTCCCACTGCGACGTTGTGGTCGAGGCGGACATCGAAAAGGCCGCGGCGGCGGCGAAGGAAGCGTTCGGCGGGCTCGACGTCCTGTTCAACAACGCTGGCTCCGGCGGGGCCGGCAATGGCCTGGCCGAAATGACCATCGAGGCGTGGGACGGGACGATGAACCTCCTCCTGCGCTCCGTCGTCTTGGGCATGAAGCACGCGATCCCGCTCATGCGGGCCAGGGGCGGCGGCGCCATCGTCAACACCGCCTCCATCGCCGGCGTCGAGGCCGGCTGGGGGCCGGTCGCCTATTCGACCGCCAAGGGGGCGGTGATCCACCTCACCCGCGTGGCCGCCGCCCAGCTCGCCGTCGACAAGATCCGCGTCAACGCCATCTGCCCAGGCCTGATCGCCACCTCAATCTTCGGCGCCTCCATCGGCCTGCCGCGGGCGGTGGCCGACCAGATGGCCGCGCGCGTGGCCGAGAACGCGGCGAAGTTCCAGCCGGTGGCAAAGGCCGGCATGCCGAACGACATCGCCGGCGCTTGCCTCTACCTGGCGACGGCGCCCTTCGTGACCGGCGTCCACCTCATCGTCGACGGCGGCATCACGGTCGGCGACCGCCATTCCTGGGATGCGGCCACCGTATCGCCCTTGCTGGAGCTGATGGGCTTCAGCCCCGACCAGGTGCAGCAGATGATGGCCCAGCGCGCGGCGGTGCAGCCGTCCGGCTAGAGAACACTGCCGCCGTAGACCAGGCTGATCACCAGCCGGTTCACCAGTTGCTGGATGAAGCCGAGCAGCAGCGCCGCGACGATCGGGCTGATGTCCAGCCCGCCAAACGAAGGCAGGATGCGCCGGATGGGCGCCAGGATCGGGTCGGTTATCGCCCTTAGGCCCCGGTCGATCTGCCACACCAGCCGGTTGCGCGGGTTGACGACGTTGAAGGCGACCAGCCAGCTCATGATCACCATCGCGAAGATCAGGAAGATCATCAGCTGCACGACGGTGTTGAAGAGCCAGAGCAGCGCGGCGATCATCCGAACACCCGTGTTTCCAAAGCGTTGCCGCATGTAGCCCGGGCGCTCGCTCGCGGGCAAGGCGAACCCGCCCGGGCAGGCCCGCGCTCGCCTTGACAGCCCTGCTGACCGGCCTTTATCTGCCGGGCTCCCAAAAAGGGGCCGTAGCTCAGTTGGTAGAGCGCCTCGTTCGCAATGAGGAGGTCAGCGGTTCGATTCCGCTCGGCTCCACCAGGGAAAATTGTTCCGAGAAGACAACGTGTGCGCCGGTCGGTCGTGGCCGCTCAGCGGCGCAGCTAGGTCATCGCCCCGCAGCCAAAGGCGCTCCGACGCCGAAATGGTTAACAACAGACTCGACAGGTGCGCGGGCTGGCATAGGCTGTCGTGTCGGCGTCCCAAGCGACGTCGGTGAGCAACGTGCATCCCTGCCCTAAGCCGGCGGGATCGCACCGATTGGCGTCGGGGAGGACCGGATGAATTGGAAGCTTTTCGCGATCAGCGTCGCCGCAATGGTCTTGGCAGCCAGTGGCTCCCAGGCAAAGGCCCACCATCACTACCGCCATCATAATGCGGAATCCGCGCGGATCGGCCGGATGGATTATTCCGAGCCGTCGCAACCCATCGCCTACGCCCTGCTCGACGCATATCTGCGCGCCTCGCCCGGCGAACGGGCCGCTCGCGATTGGTCAGGCGGCGCGGCGCTCGCCAGCAGCACGTCCGCAACCGCCACCAACAGCTCGTCCGCCGCAAGCTCATCGGGATCGGCCAACGACACGACGTCGGCGCAGTCCGCAGCCGTGAACCAAGCCCCCGCCAACACTTCAACGCAAGCGGCCTCAGCCGCCCCGCCGCCGCCAGACGGATCCACCGTCGCGCCTGGGAACCCAGCGCCCGCCGATACGCCACCGCCAACAAACAGCACGCAGTCAGCTGGCGCAAACCCGGCCCCTGCCGATTCAGCGGCTCCTTCAGCGAACACTGAAGCGCAGAGCACGGGGAATCCTCAGCCGCCGAGCCCGCCAGCGGGGGCGGCCGTATCTAGCAAGACGCCCTAGCGGCGGCGGCTCCACCACCCTCGGAGCAGCGCCAAAGCACAGCAAGCCCAAATCTGGCGCTAAGCGCGCCTACTTTCCAGGCGCGTTGACCGGAAGGCCGACGTAGTTCTCCGCGAACACCATCTGCGCGCTGCGCGAGCCGCGGAGGTGGTCGAGCTCGGCGAGGCAGAGCTTGCGCTCGAAGTCGTCGCCGCCGGGAAAGCGGTGCGTCAGGCGGGTGAACCACCATGAGAACCGTTCCGCGGTCCAGACCCGGGTCAGAGCGCGCTCCGAATAGGCGTTCAGCCCCGCTTCCGAGCCGTCCTTGAAATGCTCCGCCAGCGCCTCGGCGAGGACGATCACGTCGGAGACCGCCAGGTTCAGGCCCTTGGCGCCCGTCGGCGGGACGATGTGGGCGGCGTCGCCGGCCAGGAACAGCCGTCCATGCCGCATCGGCTCGGCGACGAAGCTGCGCAAGGGGGCGATGGTCTTCTCGAACGCCGGCCCGCGGACGACCCCGGCCGCCGCTTTCTCACCCATCCTGCGGCAAAGCTCGTCCCAGAAGCGGTCGTCCGGCCACGCCTCGGGCTGCTCGTCCATTCCGCACTGGATGTAGTACCGGCTGCGCGTGGCCGACCGCATGCTGGCGAGCGCGAACCCACGGTCGTCGCTGCAGTAGATCAGCTCGTTGCTGGCCGGCGGCACGTCGGCCAGGATCCCCAGCCAGCCGAACGGATAGACGCGCTCGTAGAGGCTGAGCGCTCCGGCGGGGATAGCGGCGCGACTGACGCCATGGAAGCCGTCGCAGCCGACGATGACGTCGCAATCCAGGCGGTGCTCGCGGCCGTCCTTGCGCCAGGTGACATAGGGCGCCGGCCCTTCGAACCCGTGAGGCTGGACCTGCTCGGCCTCGAAGACGACCCCGAGCTCGCGCGCTTCGGCGGCGTCGAACAGGTCCTTCATCACCTCCTGCTGGCCGTAGACGGTGATCGCGCCGCCGGTCAGGGCCGCGAAATCCACACGGAAGAGGTCGCCTTCGTGAGCGACGTTGACGCCGGTGTGGACCAGCCCCTCGCGGCGCACGCGCTCGCCGAGACCCAGCCGTTCGAGGAGCGCGACGGTCACCTGCTCCAGGACGCCCGCCCTGACGCGGCTCTCCACATAGGCGCGGGTCTTCTGCTCCAGCACCACCGCCGCCACGCCGGCCTCGTCGAGCAGGTGCGCCAGGAACAGACCCGCCGGTCCTGCGCCGATGATCGCGACCTGGGTGCGCAACGTCGCTAGCCGCCCCAGACCTCGTCCGCCAGGTCGACCACGAGTTCGAGCTTGCGCCGCTCATCATCCAGCGTGATCTCGTTGCCGTGCACGGTCGAGGAAAAGCCGCACTGCGGACTGAGGCAGAGCCGCTCCAGCGGGACCTGCCGCGCCGCCGCCTCGATGCGCCGTTTCAGCGCGTCCTTTGACTCAAGGTGCGCGTGCTTGGTGCTGACCAGGCCGAGCACGACGATCTTGCCGTCGCGCACATAGCGAAGCGGGGCGAAGTCGCCCGCCCGGTCGGTGTCGTACTCGAGGAAGAAGGCGTCGGCGTCGATCTCGCCGAACAGCACCTCGGCGACAGGGTCGTAACCGCCCTCCGCCACCCAGGCCGAGCGGAAGTTGCCGCGGCAGAGGTGGATCGGCCACGACCATGTCGGCCGGTCGCCCGGCGATCGCCGCGTTGATCAGCCGGGCGTAGGTCAGGGGCAACGCGTCAGGGTCCTCGCCGATGGCTCGCACGCCGTCGCGCAGCTTCGGGTCGCACAGGTAGGCGAGGTTGGTGTCGTCGAGCTGCAGATAGCGGCAGCCTCGGGCGGCCAGATCGGCGATCTCCTCGGCGTAGACCCGGGCGAGGTCGGCGAAGAAGTCCTCGATTTCGGGATAGGCGCCGCGATCCACCGCCTCGCGGCCGCCGCGGAAGTGCGCCATGCTGGGCGAGGGGATGGTCATCTTCGGCGTCGCCCGCGTGGCGGCGGCGAGGAACGAGAAGTCCTCGCCGAAGATCGGGCCCGGCCGGCCGAGCTTGCCGGTGATGGCGAGCCTGGGCGGGGCGAAGTCGAGGTCGCCGTCCTCGCGGTGAAAGTGCGCGGCGATCCCGTCGCCGCTCACCGCGACGCCTTCGAACCGCTCCAGGAAGTCGATGTGGAAGTAGGTGCGGCGAAACTCGCCATCGGTGACGCTGGAAAGGCCGATGCCCTCCTGCAAGGCGACCACGTCGCGGATGGCCGCGTCCTCGGCGGCCCGCAGGTCCGCCCGCGAGATATCGCCAGTGGCCGCCCGTTCGCGCGCGGCGAGCAGCGCCGGCGGCCGCAAGAGGCTGCCGACATGATCGGCGCGAAACGGCGGACGGCTCCGCTGGGCCACGGGCGTTCGGTCCTCCCAGTCCGACGTCTTAGCGCAAAAAGTGCGCCCGGATGAATCGTCGGCACAGGGTCCGGTTCTTGCGGTTCGCGAGCTATTCCGCTTTTCAGCGCCGGCCGGACGCGCCAACGTCCGCGGAACGATTGTCGGGGCTCTCCCATGCCGGACCGCTACGCCCGTGAGGATGCTGGACAGCCCCACTCGCTGCATCCTGCCTATGCCTCCACGCTCGCGCGCTCGCCGCGCGAGCCTTTGGTGGGCATCCCCCAAACCCTGACCGAGATCACCGGCCCGGACGACTGGGACCGCTTGATGGGTCCGGCCATGGCCGATCTGACGACCCAGCACGCCGGCGCGCCGATCGGCCAGCGGATCATCGTTTCCGGCCGGGTGCTCGACGAGGCCGGTCGGCCGGAGCCCAGGACCGTGATCGAGATCTGGCAGGCCAACGCGGCTGGCCGCTACGTCCACGCCAACGACCAGTGGGACGCGCCGCTCGATCCCAACTTCACCGGCGCCGGGCGCGTGGTCACCGACGAGGCCGGCGCCTACCGCTATGTCACCGTTCGCCCGGGCGCCTATCCATGGAAGAACCATCCCAACGCCTGGCGTCCCGCCCACATCCACCTCTCGCTGCTCGGTCCGGCGTTCGCGACGCGTCTGGCGACGCAGATGTACTTCCCGGACGATCCGCTGTTCGCCATCGATCCGATCGCCGGCGCCGCGCCCGAGCCCTATCGGCGGCGCATGGTGGCTCGTTTCGATCTGGCGACAACCCAGCCAAGCTGGGCGCTCGGGTATCTGTTCGACATCGTGCTGCGCGGCCCAGGCGCGACGCCGGCGGACGCCGCAGCGTGAGCCTGGACAACCAGAGCTCCGAGCTGTTCGGCCAGACGCCCTGGCAGACGCTGGGTCCATTCTTCCACTATGGCCTGCCGTGGAAGGGGGGCGCCGACCTGGTCGGCGACCGCGATATCGGGGCGCGCGCCGACCTGATCCCGGCCGGCCACGACCTCCTCCGCCGGCAAGGCGCGCGCGGCCCCATCGCCGGCCAGGTGATCGACATCGCCGGCTTCGTCTTCGACGGCGAGGGGGCGGCGGTTCCCGACGCCTTGATCGAGATCTGGCAGGCCAACGCCGCCGGCCGCTACAACAGCGCGTCCGACCCGCGCGAGGCGATCCCGTTGGAAACCGACTTCACCGGCTTCGGGCGCGCCGCGACCGGCGAGGACGGCGCCTACCGCTTCCGCACCATCCTTCCTGGCCGGGTTCCCGGCCCGGGCAACAGTCTGCAGGCCCCGCACGCGGCGCTCGGCGTCATGGGTCGTGGTCTGCTCAAGCGCCTAGTCACCCGGATCTATTTCGAGGACGGCGAGGGCAACGACGAGGATCCCGTGCTGGCGCTCGCGCCCGCCGGGCGGCGCGGAACGCTGATCGCCCGCAGCGCGGGGCCTGCCGCCTACCGCTTCGACATCCACTTGCAGGGCGCGCAACGAGACGGTCTTCTTCGACGTCTAGGGGAAGGAAGCGACCTTGGCCTCGTTGCTGAGAGACCGTGCGGCCACCGAGCGCCGCGATGCTCGCGGCGTTCGGCGACGAGGCGCTCATTCGCGCGGCGCTGGATTTCGAGGCTGCCTTGGCCAAAGCCAGCGCCGCGGAAGGCCTGATCGCGCCCGAGGCGGCCGAGGTCATCGCGCAGGCCTGCGCGGACATCCGTGATCGACGTCGCCGAGCTGGCCGACGAGGCCGCCCACGCCGGGACGTTGGCGATCCCGCTGGTGCGCCGCCTGCGCGAGCACCTCGCCGCGCGAAACGCGGATGTCGCCGCGCTCGTGCACCGCGGCGCCACCAGCCAGGACCTCGCCGACACGGCGCTGATGCTCCAGGCCAAGGCCGGCTCTGCGTTGATCGTCTCCGAAGCCGGCGCGGTCGCCGACCTGCTCGCCGGCCTCGCCGAGGCCCACGCCGAGACGCCGATGCTGGGCCGGACCCTGTTGCAGGCCGCCGCGCCCATCACGTTCGGGCTGAAGGCGGCCGGCTGGCTGCTCGGGCGTCGACGCCGCCCGGCGCCGCTTCGAGCGCGAGGCGGCCGGCGCGCTGCGGCTCCAACTTGGCGGCGCCGCCGGGACGCTGGCCGGCCTCAGCCCGGCGGTAGTCGAGCGGGTCGCGCGCGACCTTGGCCTCGAGCCGGCCAGCCTCCCCTGGCATTCGCGGCGCGATGGGGTCGCCGGGATGGCGACGGCGCTCGCCATCCTGATCGGCGCGGCGGGCAAGGTGGCGCGAGACATCTCGCTGATGGCGCAAAGCGAAATCGCGGAGGCGTTCGAGCCTCGCGCGCCCGGCCGCGGCGGCTCCTCGGCGATGCCCTACAAGCGCAACCCGACCGGATGCCAGGTTGTGCTGTCGGCGGCGATCCGGGCGCCGGCGCTGGCCAGCGCCATCCTCTCCAGCCTGCCGCAGGAGCATGAACGTGGCCTCGGCGGTTGGCAGGCCGAAGCGCCGGCCCTTGCGACGCTCTTCGAGTTGGCGGACGGCGCGCTCAGCGCGCTGCGGGGGGTCCTCGATGGCCTGGAGCTCGACCCGGCCGCCATGCGCCGCAACCTGAGCGCGGCCGACGTCGGCGACGACGCGGGCCACGCCGTCGCGCTCGCCCAGCGCGCCCTGGCCGAGTATCGCGGGCGCCGCTGACGCTTGCAGCGATTGCGTTCGACCGCCCGCGGCGGGCAAACTCCGCCCATGGATCTGAACCTGCGCGGCAAGACCGTTCTCATCACCGGGGCGTCGAAGGGGATTGGCGCGGCGGCGGCGGCGGTGTTCGCCGAGGAGGGATGCGAGCTCATCCTGGCGGCGCGGAGCGCCGACGTGCTGGCCGAGCTCGCGGGACGGCTGGCGCGCGAGCATAACGTCAGGGCCGAGCCGGTCCCGACGGACCTGCGCCAACCCGATGACCTGAAGCGGCTCGCCGCGGCCGCGGACGCGGCCAGCATCGACGTCCTGGTCAACAATGCCGGCGACATCCCGGGCGGGTCGCTGGAGCGGGTGGACGAGGTGACCTGGCGCCACGCCTGGGAGCTGAAGGTGTTCGGCTACATCAACCTCACCCGGCTGATCTACGCCGGCATGAAGGCGCGGGGCGGGGGCGTGATCGTCAACGACATCGGCTCGGCCGGCGAGCGATTCGACTTCAACTACGTCGCCGGCTCGGCCGGCAACGCGGCGCTGATGGCGCTCACCCGCGCGCTGGGCTCCCGCAGCCTCGAGGACGGGATCCGCGTCGTGGGCGTCAATCCGGGCCCGGTCGAGACCGACCGCATCGTCGCGTTGATGAAGGCGCAAGCGGTGGCGCGGTTCGGCGATGCGGACCGCTACCGCGAGCTCATGGCGCGCTTCCCGCTCGGCCGGCCGGCCAAGCCGCGCGAGATCGCCGACCTGATGGCGTTCCTCGCCTCGGACCGTTCCGGCTACACCTCGGGCGTCATCTTCACCGTCGACGGCGGCATCACGGCGCGCGGCGGATGATCGGCGAGCGGGCCGTCGCGCTCCAGCAGCTGGTCAGCATCGTCCTGTTGCTGGTCGGCGCGGGATGCCTGCTCGGCGGCTATCGCCTGTTCGCCGCCGGCGCCGGGCAGAAGGGCCACAACGCAGCGCCGGCGTCCTTCTTCGCCGGCTTCGGCGCTCTGCTCATCGTCGCGGTGACCCTGCTGATCCTGGGGCCTTGGCGTGTGCCGTACGACGACGTCTTTCCGATGCACGTCCTGGACCTGAACGCGCCGCCGGCGGCGATCGAGCGCGTCCCGCTGCCGGCGCCGCCACCCGCTGCGCCCAGCAACGCTCGGCGTTAGCCGCGCGCGGGTGATTGCCGGCGACCCCGCAAGCATCGATATTTGCGCTGTAAGCGAGGGGAGCGAACGATGCGGATCGGTCGAGCGGCCGCGGCCAGCCTGGGGGTGTTTGCGCTGCTCGCGGCGGGCGCCGCGCCGGCGCCGGCCCGCGCCCAGGCGCCAGCCCAGGCCGCCGACCGCCAGGCGCTGATCGCCGGTCTGCAGGCGCAGTACGAGGTCTCTCTGATCCGCGAGCGCAAGATGGCCGATGATCGCGAGACGCAGATGATCGCCGCCCTTGAAGCCCGCCTGCGCGCCGCGCGCGCCCAGGCCGACGCCGCCAAGGGCAGTGCGCAGCAGGCCAACGCGGCGCTCGCCCAGGCCAGAGCCGACTACGCGCGGCTGGCCGGCCAGATCGCCGACCGCGATCCGGGCGTGCAGGCGGACGTCGCCCACTATGATCAGCAGACCGAACGCGAGGCGGCGGATGCATCGCCGGAGAAGCTGGCCGCCCTCCAGCGCTTCGCCGACGGCGAGCGCGTCGCCGCCTGGGGGCAGTTGAAGGCCATGTTCACCGCCGAGGAGCCGACCGCCTCGGCCGCCAGGCGCGCCGCGGACCTGCGCGAACTGGCTGGTCTCGGCGATATCATGCGCGCTCACGGCGAGGCGACGACGGCCGAGGTGCTAGACCTGTACGACCGCGCGGTGGCGCTCGACCCCACCGTCTTCAGCGCCGAGATGGCGCGCCTCTCCCTCGCGCACGATCTCGGAGACCTGACGCGGGCCAGGGCCGCCGGCCAGCAGGCGCTGTCCGTGGCGCGCAACGACAACGAGCGCGCCGAGGCGCTGAAGGCGATCGGCGATCAGGCCTCCGACCAGGCCGACTTCAAGGCGGCGCAGGACGACTTCGAGCAGTCCTTCGCCATGTTCGAGCGGGTCAACGCGGCCAATCCAACGCCCTATCTGGAGAATTTCGCCGCCGGCGTTCTGGAGGACGAGGGCGAGCTGGAGGTGCGGGTCAGCGACTTCGACGCCGCGCGCAAGAACTACAACGCCGCGCTCGAGATCCGGCGTCGACTGGCAGCGGCGGATCCGGCGAACGGGCGGATGCAGAACGCCCTAACCCAGGTGCTGCAACGCATCGGCGATCTCGACCTGAAGCTCGGCGACCTGGCCGGCGCCAAGGCGGCCTACGAGGAGGGGTTGGGCATCCGCCAGAAGCTGCTGGCGGGCGATCCAACGAACACCGATCTCCAATACGATGTGTCGGGCTTCCTGCGCCGGCTGGGCGACGTCGCCTTGCAGGCGCGCGACCTCGCCGCGGCGCGGCAGAGCTACGAGGACGTGATCGTCATCCGCCAGCGCCTGCTGGCGGCCAACCCCTCGTCCGGGCAACTGAAGGACGCTGTCGCCCTCGACTTCTTCGACCTGGGCGAGGTGGCGTTTGCCCAGAACCAGGTCGACGCCGCGCGCGCGGCGTATGAGACGTGCTTCGCCATGCGCGAAGAGCTGGCCGCGGTCGACCCGACCAACGCCGACCTGCAGCAGCTGATCCTGCGCGTCATGGTCCGCCTGGCCAGCACCGACGATGCAAGGATCGGGTGGCCCGACGTCGCCCGGCAATACCGCAAGATCAAGGACGCCGGCCACCTGGTCCCCGGCGACGAGCGCGTGCTGATGGCGCTGCAGAAGCGCGGCCTGGCGGCGGGCCTTTAGCGGCCGCCCATTACCTTGGTGAGCGCGGCCGTCGCGTCCTCGATCAACGCCAGCTCGGCCTTCGCCTGCTCCTGCACGCCAGCCTGGCTTTGGCAAAGCGCGGCCGTCTGGCTGACCTGCCGCGCTTCGGCGGGGAGCACCGACAGCGCCTGCGCCGCCGATCGGCGCATCGCCGCCGTCCCGGTCCGCCGGTCGGCCTTGAACGTGAGGGCGGCGGCCAACGCCGCCACGTCGCGCACGTCCAACAGCTGATCTGAGGTCTCGCTGGCCGCGTCGCGCAGGGTCTCCAGGCAGTCGAGCGACTGGGCGTCGCCCGAGGCGCTCAGTTGCGCGACCCCGGCGCCGACGGCTTTGGTCAGCCCCTCCGTCAGGTCGAGCGAACGCTGGTAGAGCAGATCGAGCGCTTGCGCCCGGTTGTGGCTCACCGCGCCGGCCCCGCATCCCCAAGCGCAGACAAGGGTGGCGACAACCCCGCCTGTGATCGCGCGAACCGTTGCGCTCCCCATTGCGTCCGACCGGCCCTATCGGAGCGTCTTCGGGTCGCCGGCTGACCGGCCGACCTCCAGCCAGCGCTTCAGCGCCGGCTCCAGGCGCTTGCAGCACAAGGTCTCGTAGAGAGCCTGGTTCTCCGCCGACAGCGCCTCCCGCCATTCACCGACGCGGCCGCGGCGGAAGAACTCGGCGTTGCTGCGCCACTCGCCCAAGTGTGCGCCCGGAGCATCGGCGTCGGCGTTGGCCCGCATGGAGGCGAACGAGGCCGCTTCGACCAGGCTGGGCCACACGCCTTCGTCCACGGGGATCTCGAGGAAGGCGGAGAGCCGCCGCATCTCGCCGTCGAGGTCGGCCTTCAGGTCGGCGTAGTGCAGGAAGAAGACGTTGGGCAGCGCCCGATGGGTCCAATAGGTCCTGAAGAAGTGCGTCGATGAGCCGAACGGCAGGCCATCCTCGGTCCAGGGCTGATCCGGCGCGGTCATCCAGATCGGGAACAGCCCGTTCGGCTCGGTGGGGAAGGGAAAGCCGGCGCCCTCGGTCATACCAAGCCGCCGCCGAGCGTCGGCCATGGTCGCCTCGGAGGTGTTTTCGATGTGGTCCAGCATCGACAGGAAGGCGTCGCGCGGGTCGCGGCCACAGATCACGTAGGATACGTCGGCGAAGTAGGGCAGGCCATCGAGCGGCGTGTGCGTCTTGAGCACGCGCCGGAAGGTCTGGGCGCCGAGCTCGGCATCCACTTGCTCGATCGGCTCGGTGACGCGGTCGACCCACCGCGAAAGACGGGTCAGCGGCTGCGGCAGCTCAGGGGTCTGATGCACCAGGAGAGCACAGATCATCTGCGTCCAGGTGGTCCCGCACTTGGGCGGGGTGCAGACGAGGATGTCGCCGGCCCGGTGGGTGAAGCCTTCCCAACGATCGCTTTCGTAGATCGGCGTCTTGTAGGTGTGCAGGCGTTCCGGCAGGGTCATGGCTTCCATGGGGCGCCCGGTTCCTTACAGAGGCTGGCCGGGGTCGGGTCGGGACGTCATGCGCAGCTTCGCCTTCAGCATCGCCTACTGGGCCTTGTCGGGGTTCTACGTGTCGGTCGGCGCGTTCGCCGCCGTCCTGCCCGGCCGACGCCCTGTGCAGGGCGTCGCTCGGTTCTACTGCAAGCGCATGCTTTGGGCGATGCGCTGGATCGCCGGCATCAAGGTTGTACTCGAGGGCCACGAGCGGCTGCCCGAGGGCGCCTTCATCGTGGCGGCCAAGCACCATTCGTGGGGCGACGGCTTCGTCATGTTCGCCAACGTCGAGAACGTCGCCTTCGTCGCCGGCGACCACATGGAGCGCATCCCGCTTCTGCGCGGCATCCTGCGCAAGCTGGGCGCGATCGTGGTCAACAACTGCGGCGGACCGGAATCGCGCCGGGCGCTGAGCGCCCAGGCCGCCGCGGCGCACCACGAGGGCCGGCGCATCCTGATCTTTCCCGAGGGCCACCTGGCGAAGGCCGGCGAGCGCTTCCGCTACCGCACCGGCGTCTTCCACCTCTACCGCGACTTTGCGCTGCCGGTGGTTCCGGTCGCCACCAACCTTGGCCTCTTCTGGCCCCAGGAAGACTTCAGGAAGAACCCGGGCCAGGCCACGGTCGAGTTCCTCGACACGATACCGATCGGCCTCGATCGCAACGCCTTCATGGCCAAGCTAGAGCATGCCGTCGAGACCCGCACCTCGGAGCTGATCGCGCTGGCGACCGGCCAGCCGGTGCGCGAATCCGTCCTCGTGCCGGCGCCTGACGAACGGCAAGACCTGGAGGCGCAGACAGCGTGAGCCTCTTGTCGCTGCCGCCCCACCCCGCCGGCACGCCCTGGCCGACCGATGCGTGGCCGGAAGGCGACGTCCCCACAGGCGTCGACCGGGGGCGGCTGGGCACACACGTCGAATACGCCTTCTCGCCGGCCTCGCTCGAGGCGATGGGCGAGACCCACGCGCTCGTGGTGATCAAGGGCGGGCGGCTGATCCTCGAGCGCTACGACGCGGCGCACGGCCCGGCGGACACCTATCCCTCCTGGTCGAAGGCCAAGAGCATCACCCACGCGCTCGCCGGCATCCTGGTCGGCGACGGCATGCTCGACGTGGCCGCGCCGGCCGACGTTCCCGAGTGGGGTGGCGCGGGCGACCCCCGGCGCGCGATCACCCTCGACCTCATGCTGCGCATGTCGAGCGGGCTTGCCTTCATCGAGGACTATTCGCCGGAGAACCCCTCCGATGTGATCGCGATGCTGTTCGGCGAGGGCAAGGACGACGTCGCCGGCAAGCCGCTGGCGCATGCGCCGGGCGCGTTCTGGTCCTACGCCAGCGGGACGACCAACATCATCAGCCGTTGCCTGTCGCGGGCGACGGGCGCCTATGGACCGGATTTCGCCGCCTTCATGCGCGAGCGTCTTTTTGCGCCCATCGGCATGCACAGCCCGATCCCCAAGTTCGATGCGGCGGGGACCTTCATCGGCTCGTCCTACTGCTTCTGCTCAGCGCGTGACTTCGCCCGTTTCGGCCTGCTCTACCTGCGGGACGGGGCCTGGGCGGGGCGGCGGCTGCTTCCGGCCGGCTGGGTCGACTATGGCCGCACCAAGACCCGCCAACAGCCCACGGACGAAGAGGCGTACGGCGCTCACTGGTGGCTCGACCTCGCCGGGCCGGGGTCCTTTTCCGCAAACGGCTATGCAGGTCAGTACACGGTCGTGGTTCCGGACCTCGACCTTGTCGTGGTGCGGCACGGGTTGAGCGCGGAGACGACGAAGGCCGCCAGGGCCGCGTGGATCGCCGGGTTGGTCGATCTCTTCCGCGCCGCGGCCTGAACCGCTGCACCCCCCGCAAAGACGCCATCCCCCGCCCCCCTCCGGTCAGGCGAGGACCGAAAGGAGACGGGGGACCCACGAACACTGGGGCTGGAGTGCGCTCGTGGATGACCGACTGCCCCGGACCATCCGGGGGAGGGGTCATGACGATGGGGGCGCTAGCCGATGCGGTGGCTGACGCGGTTTTCTTCGTGGTTCAGCCGCACCTGTTCGGCGCGGGTGATGTGGCCGCCGTCGCGGCGCGCGAACCAGCGCTCTTGCAGGCGGATCCGATGATCGGCCATGTGCAGGCGGTAGGCCTGGATGGCGCTGATGTCGCCCGACCTGCGCTGCTGGTGGATCCGGAAGTTCTGGGTGGCGAGGCGGTTGTTCACTTCCTCGCGGCGGGGGTGATGCGCCTGCCAGGGCGTGTCGGCTTGCGCGGCGCCTGCGGCGCCGGCAAGCGCGACGACGAGGCCGGCGGCCGCCAGAAGAGTCTTCAGCTTGCTGTTCATGACGATGCTTAGTCCTTTGCTTGGCCCGAAAGCCGAGCCGCAACGACTGCGGGGGTCTCTCGAACAGGCGCCATCCTGATCGAGCGGCGCTGAAGCGCCCCTGAACCTGAAAGCTCAGCCGCCGTTCATCAACGTGACCGAAGCGTGGCCGTAGGGCGTAAAGCCCGCGTCAACCGGTTCGGCGCGAGAGTTGCCGACGATGAATCGTCGTCTGTTCCTCTGTCTGGCCCTTCCGGCGCTGCTCGCGCCGCCCGCCGCGCTCGCCCAGGGCGCCGAGAAGAAGAAGGGCGGCGGCATCACCTACGTCCAGTTCCAGACGCTCACGGCCACCATCATCAAGAACGACGGGCGGCGCGGCGTTCTGACCGTCGATGCCGGCGTCGACGTGCCGGACGCCGGCCTGCGCGCCAAAGTGAACCTGGTGCTGCCCCGGCTGCGCGCCGCCTACGTGCAGGTGCTGCAGGCCTACGTCTATTCGCTCAATCCGGGCGCGCCGCCGGACCCCGACTACCTGTCGATGAGCCTGCAGCGCGAGACCGACCGCGTGCTCGGCCGCCCCGGCGCCAAGCTCCTGCTCGGCGCGATGCTGGTGAATTAGAATAGAAAATGGGAACAGGTACGATTTTCCCTTCCCAGAAAGCCGGACGCCGCGCAGCGAAAATCGTACCTGCCCCCATTTTCTAGGCCGGAATCTGCGAGAAGCGGTCGAGCCGGAACGCCGGATCGGACTTGTCGCCGCCATCGAGCACCAGGTCGGCGACGATGTCGGCGATGGCGGTTGCGAACTTCGCCCCATGGCCCGAGCAGGCCGAAACCACGACGATGCGCGGCTCGGTGGGCAGCCGGTCGATGATGAACTCCTCGCCGCCGTCGGGCCTGAGGTCAGCCGCGGCGGTGTTGGTGTAGAGGCAAACGTCGCGCTCGACGATCGGCCCCGCCGCGCCCGGGACGAAGCTCTCCAGTGCGGCGCGCGTCGGCGCCAGCTCGGCGTCGGTTGGCGGCGGCCCCCAGTCATCCGGGCCAACGGCCCGGCCGTGATCGTGCGCGGCGGCCTTGACGCCCCGACCCTCGAAGTCCGGGAAGCCGTAGATCAGCCCTTCAGGCGCATCGAGCAAAAAGATCGGCAAGCTCCCATAGCGCACGGTCTCCGGCCGCGCCGGCCTGAACCAGCCGACGGCCTGTCGCGTGAGGCTGAGCAACGGCGCGAGCTCCGGAACCAGCGCGCCGATCCACGGGCCGGCGGCGACGACGACCTGGCCGGCGAGCACCGATCCCTCAGCGGCGAGCACGCGGATTCCTTCCGCCGTCGGCTCGAGCCGTGCGGCGCGGGGCGCAATGCGGTCGCCGACCTGGGCCCGCAGCGCCCGCAGCGCGGCTTCGGCGAGCAGGATGCCGCCGTCTTGCTGCACGACCACGTCCCAATCGTCGGGCAGGCGGAAGGCGGGAAAGACGGCGTTGGCCTCGGCGCCGGTCGAGGGGCCCGCCATTGCGCCCGCGCCGCTCGCCGCGCGCGACCCCTCGATGAGGGCCGAGCCGCGCGGTCCGGCCTCCAGGACCGGGCAGGGCATGAGGATCGCCGTTCCACTCTCCGCCTCCAGCGCCCGCCAGCCGGCGTAGGCCCGGTCGCTCAGCGCCGTGTAGGCGGGGTTCTCGAAGTTGAAGCGCCTGAAGACCCGGCACGAGCCATGCGACGACCCGCGCGGCTCGCCGACCGTCAGCGGGTCGAAGCCAAGCACGTCCGCGCCCCGCGCGGCCAGGGCGCGCAGGGCGGCGGCGCCCATGAGGCCGAGCCCGACGACGGCGATGTCGCAGGCGCGCATGTTCGGGCTTTCAGTCTCTGGCGACCTTCGCGGCTACGTCGATCAGCTTGGCCAGCTTGAGGTCGCGCTCGGTGACGCCGCCGGAGTCGTGGGTTGAGAGCAGCACCTCGACCCGGTTGTAGACGTTCGACCATTCCGGATGATGGTCCATCTTCTCCGCCGCCAGCGCGACGCGGGTCATGAAGCCGAACGCCTCGTTGAAGTCGGCGAACTCAAACCGTTTGGTGATCGCCTCGCGACCCTCGGCCGCCTCCCAGCCTTTGAGCTGGGCCACCGCCAGGAGGACCGGCATGGTTGGGGGCGAGGCCATGGCGCTCCTAGAAGCTCAAACCGGTGGCGCGGGCAAGCGCTTCCAACGCCTGCGCTTCCGTCTCGACCTTGATCGCGGTCATGCCGAGCTGCGCCGCCGGTTTGCAGTTCACGCCGAGGTCGTCGAGGTAGATGCAGGCCACGGGCTCCACGGCCAACAGCTCGCACATCATCTGGTAGATGCGCGGGTCGGGCTTGCGCACGCCGACCTTCGAGCTTTCGATGATGGCGTCGAACATCAGCATGATGTGGCCAGTCTTGCTTTCGGCGGAGGCGCTCGCCGCCATGCCGGGCCCGCGACCGTTTCCGGCCATGTTGTTGGTGATGCAGCCGACCTTGAAGTGCTGCTTGCAGGTCGCGAGCGCCTTGACCATGCGCGGGCGGACCTCGCCGGAAAGCAGCGGCAGAACATCGGCGCCGCGAACGTCGTGCCCGAGGGCCGCGGCCTCTTCGGCGAACCTCTCGTCGAAGCCGGCCGCGTTGATCTCGGCGCGCTCGAACAGGGCCCAGGCGTTGTCGTGCGGATTGGTGGCGTTGATGGTGCGGATGAGGTCCTTGGGCAGCCCGTGCTTGGCCTCGTAGCGGTTGAACGCCTCGAACGGCGAAGTGGTGAACACCCCGCCGAAGTCCCAGATCACCGCTTCGACCGCCAACGCCGGCTCCTTGCCGCCCCGCCAGAGGGCCGCGCGACGGTTAAAGAGCGGCGCGGGTAGGCGCAAGGCCGCCCGTTCCCCCCTTGGGAGAATTCAGGTTCCGGCTCCGCGCAAAAGGTTAATATGGGCGTCGAGTTTCTGTCTTGGCGAGGATGTCCCATGCGCGTGCCGATCCTGACTGCTGTCGCCGCCGCGGTTGCGCTGATCGCGCTGCCGGCCGCCGCCCACGGCTGGGTGGAGGACCGCGACGGCAGCGTCGTCATGGTCCGCGAATGCCCGCTCCCGGCGCCGACCGTGTACCACCGCCATGTCAGCCACGTGGTCTCTCGCAGCCGTCACGGGGCCGTGCGTTGCCAGGTCGCCGCCGTGACCGCGCCGGTCGAAGAGCGCATCGTGCGCGTCTATCACCACGAGGACATGGACGCCTGGCGCGGCGACCACGATAGGTGCGACGGCGATCGGTGCGGCGATCGCGACCGGGACGAAGGGTGGCGAGACGGCGACCACGATCGGCGCGGCGCCGACGGCGATCGGGACATGTACGAAGATCACGGCATGGCTATGCGCCACGACGAGCACGAAGACCACGACATGGCTATGCGCCACGACGAGGGCGACCGCCACATGTCTGACGACCGCGGCCGCGCGTTCGTCGATGGCGCCGTGCACCACGAGGACGAAGATCGCCGGGGCTGGGACGA
The DNA here is from genome assembly GCA_963794315.1 of uncultured Alphaproteobacteria bacterium. Lineage (GTDB taxonomy): Bacteria > Pseudomonadota > Alphaproteobacteria > Caulobacterales > Caulobacteraceae > Poindextera. The sequence continues at coordinate 376,964 of CAWCDF010000002.1, read as the reverse complement.
TCACCAATACGCCCAGCGCGAGGGCGGCATGCACTGGGACAGCGGCGAGGCCCGGTCGCACGTCTACTACGAACAGCGCGAGCGCACCTTCGAGCACGGCGAGCATTGGGTCGAAACCTGCGGCTGCGGCCCTGTGCGTCCCACGGCCACCGACGAGTACGGCTATCTGGTCTGGGCCGGGAAGGTGGCGCCGCCCCGACGAGCCGGACGCGCCGTCCTGGGACGTGCATCCCTAGGCGCAGGATCTTCGCCGTCCTGAGGGCCGGTCTGCAACTCCCGCGCCTGGCCGGCGTTCTCTCTCCAGCGCCCCGCTTTTGGCCGATCACGGCCAGCCCGCAGGCGAGATGGAGATACGAGATGATGGCCCAGGCTTCCTTGAAAGCGGGTCTTGCGGCCTTGCTCATGCTGAGTTGCGCGCCGGCGGCGCTGGCGCAGCCGTACGATGCGCCGCAATACCCGGCTCCTGACTACGGTCAGCAGCAGCAGGACCTGCAGCGTTCTCAGCAGGAGCAGCAACAGCAGTCCCAGGACCAGCAGGACGAGCAGCAACAGCAGGAAGATCAGTACCGGGACGCGCGCCAGCGCTACGAAGAGCAGCAGCAGCGCTACCAGCAGCAGCGGGACGTCTACGAGGGCGCACGGGCCAAGTATGACGCCGATCGCGCCGCCTACGACGCGGAGTACGGCGCCGGGGCCTGGCAACGGTACTACATGGATCACCAGGACGCCTACGACGCCCGTTATGGCGAAGGCGCCTGGGAGCGCGACTTCGGCGCGTCCGCCGACAGCGCCTATGGCCCCGGCTACTACGCGCCGAACGCCTATTACGATGGCGCGCCCAGCGCTTACTCCGCGTCGCCGTCCTGCGAGAACCGCAGGAACGGCGCCGGTCTGGTCGGCGGCGTGATCGGGGCGATCGCCGGCGGCGCCATCGGCTCGTCGGTGGCGCGGGGCGCGGACCGCGGGGCTGGAACGGCGATCGGAGCGGTGCTCGGCGGCGCGGTCGGCGTCGGCGTCGGCCGCTCGGCCGCCGACTGCGACGAGAACGGGTACTACTTCAGCTACAACCAGACCTATCCCTATCGCGAGGGCGAGTGGGAGCAGGGACGCAGTGGGCGCTACGACCACGACTGGTACGAAAGCCACCGCTGCCGGCTCGCCGTCGCGCCGGCGACCTACAACGGCGTCACCGAGGACCGCTACGTTCGGGTCTGCCCCGACGCCGATGGCCGCTATCGTATAACCGGCTAGAGCGGTCTCGGGCTGACTGGAGTCAGTCAGCCCTCTTGGAAACCGCCCAGATTCAAACGTTTAGAGCGCGTTCGAACCGCGAAAGAGTTCCCACTTTTGCTGAACGCGCTCTAGGCTTCGACCATCAGGCGGTAGCCGACCCCGGGCTCGGTGACCAGCGTGCGCGGGCTCGCCGGGTCGGCCTCCAGCTTCTGCCTGAGGTGACCTACGAAGACGCGCAGGTATTGCACATCGTCGGCGTTGGCCGGGCCCCAGACGGCGGTGAGCAGCTGGCGGTGGGTCATGACCTTGCCTCCGCCGGAGGCGAGGCAGGCTAAGAGGTCGTATTCGCGCGGCGACAGGCGGACCGGCTCGCCGTCGCGGGTGACCAGCCGCTTGATCAGGTCGATCTCAACGGCGCCCGCGTGGACCACCGCCGGCGCGCCGGCGCGGTTCAGGGCGTGGCGCATGGCGACGCGCAGGCGGGCGAGCAACTCGCCGATGTGGAACGGCTTTTCCACATAGTCGTCGGCGCCCAGGTCCAGCGCCTCGATCTTCTCCATCTCCATGTCGCGCGCCGAGAGGATGACGATCGGGCCTTCGTAGAAGGCGCGCGCGCGGATCAGAGCCTGCTTGCCGTCGATGTCGGGCAGGCCGAGGTCCAGCACCACCGCGTCGGGCGGGCGCTGGGCCATGGACTGCAGGCCTTCCGCGCCGGTGTCGGCGCGCACCGGCTCGTAGCCGGCCGCCTCCAGCGCCGGACCGAGGAAGCGGTGGATCTGCGGCTCGTCGTCGATGACCAGGATGCGGGGTCGGTGGGCTGACATCGCTCGCGTCAGAGCAGCAGCCGGTGGGTGGGCGTGGCCTTCGGCAAGCTGATCAGGATGCGCGTGCCGCGGCCCTTGGAACAGCGGGCTGGCGGCGGCGATCCGCCCGCCCATGGCCTCGATGAACCCCTTGGCGATGGACAGGCCCAGGCCGGCGCCCTTGCGGTCGCTGCGCACCCGGTCGGTCGGCTCCTCCATCCGGCGGAACTTCTCGAACACGCGCTCCAGCTCGGCCTGCGGGATGCCGCGGCCCTTCGTCCTCGATGGAGATCACCACGTTGCGCGCGGTCCTCGTAGGCGGCCACCTCGATGGGCGAGCCGTCCGGGCTGTAGGCGATGGCGTTCTCCAGGATATTGACCATCGCCTGCTCGAGCAGGCCGGGTCGGCCTTGACCGTGCTCAGCTCGTCGGGGAAGTCGCGCGTCGAGCTGCGCGTCCCCAGCCGCCGTCTGACGCGCTGCGACGGCGGCGTCGAGGACGTCGCGCACGTCGGCCCACTCGGCGCGGGTCTTCAGCGCCGCCGCCCTCCAGCCGGGTCATGTCGAGCAGGTCGCCGACATAGCGGTTGAGCCGCTCGGCCTCCTCGCGGATGCTGACCAGCAGGTCGGCGCTGCACCGCCTGGCTTCAGCGTCTTGCCGATAGTCGATCAGCGTGGTGGCCGAGCCGAGCACGGTCGAGAGCGGCGTGCGCAGGTCGTGGCTGATCGAATTCAGCAGCGCCGCGCGCAGCTTGTCGGAGCGGCGCAGCGCCTCGTTCTCGCACCGTCGGCGGCGCCAGTTCGGCCCGCTCCAGGGCGACCGCGCCCTGGTCCAGCAGGGCAGGCCGACAGCGCTCTTCGTCGGCGCCTGTCGCCGCGCTGCACTTCGACGCCGGCGACGCCGGCGCGGCCGCGCAGGCCCGCCAGCGGCCGGAACGTCCAGCCGACCTGGGGCAGGGTGCCGGTGCCGGCGCCGGCGGCCTCGCCCTTCTCCCAGGCCCAGCGGGCGGCGGCGATGGTCGCCGGCGGTCAGCAGCGCCGGCAGGTCGGCGCGCCGGCGACCGGGACGAGATCCTCGCCCTTGGGCAGCAGCACCACCGCTCGCGCGCCGGACGCGGCCGCCGAGCTGTTCGGCCAGGGCCTGGGCGGTCTCGTCCTGGCTGGTCGCGGCGGAGAGCCGGCGGCTGGCGGCCAGCAGGGCGGTGACCGCCGAGGCGCGCCGGGCGGTCGCCAAGGCCTGGTCGCGCACCCGGCCGGTCAGCCAGCCTGTGGCCACGGCGACGGCGATGAACACAACGAAGGTGAGGACGTCGGTGGCGTGGCCGATGACGAAGGTGAAGCCGCGGCTCCAGGAAGAAGAAATTGTAGGTCAAGACCGCCAGCAGCGCCGCCAGTCAGCGCCGGCCAGAGGCCGTAGGCGAGGCCGCTGGCCAAGCACGCTGGCCAGGAAGATCATCGCCAGGTCGGCGCCGGCTGGTGCAGCGGTCGAGCGACGCAGAGATCAGGCCGTTGGCGACAGCGACCAGGCCGACCGCGGCCAGATAGCCGCGCCATTGCCTGAGCTGGCGCGGGCCGTCGCTTCGACCGGCGCGGCGTCGTCGTCCGGCGCTGCCGGCGTCGGTGACGATGTGCAGCGCCGCGCCGCGCCGACTCGGCGCAGCAGCGCCGGCGCCAGGCGAGCGGCCGAGCAGGATCGCGCCAGCGCTGTCGCGCGACTTGCCGACCACGATCTGGGTGACGTTGTTGCGCCGCGCGTAGTCGACAGCACGGCGTCCGACATGTCGTCGCCGGTCAGCACCACGGTCGAGCCGCCGAGCTGCTCGGCGAGCTTCAGGCTTCGGCCGATCGCGGCGCGCGCCGGCGGATCGCCGGGCGGGGCGGTTCGGCCGCTCGACGTGGGCCACGGTCCAGGGCGCGTCCATCATCATGTCGGCACAGGCGCCGGCCGGCGCGGACCAGCGGCGCCGGCCATGGCGTCGCCGCGATCAGCACCAGGATGCGCTCGCCCGCCGCCCACGGGCCCTCGACGCCGCGCGCGGCGCATGGCGCCGACCAGCTGGTCGTCGACGGTCTGGGCGGCGCGGCGCAGGGCCAGTTCGCGCAGGGCGGTCAGGTTCTCCGGCTTGAAGAAGTTGGTCGCCGCCAGGCGCGCGGTCTCGGGCACGTAGACCTTGCCCTCGGCCAGGCGCTGGCGCAGCTCGTCCGGGGTGATGTCGACGAGCTCGATCTCGTCGGCGCCGGACGAGCGCCGAGTCCGGCACGGTCTCGCGCTGGCGCACGCCGGTGATCTTCCAGACCACGTCGACCAGGCTCTCCAGGTGCTGGACGTTGAGCGTGGTCCAGACGTTGATGCCGGCGGCCAGCAGCTCCTCGACGTCCTGCCAGCGCTTGGGGTGGCGCGAGCCCGGGGCGTTGGAGTGGGCGTATTCGTCGACCAGCAGCAGCTCGGGCCTGCGCGCCAGCGCCGCGTCGAGGTCGAACTCCATCAGCGTGCGGCCGCGGTAGTCGATCGGCTTGCGCGGCAGGACCTCGAGGTCCGTCGAGTCAGGGCCTCGGTCTCCTTGCCGGCCGTGGGTCTCGACCACGCCGACCACCACGTCGACGCCCTCTTCGCTTGCGGCGGCGCGGCCTGGGCCAGCATCTCGTAGGTCTTGCCGACCCCCGGCGCCATGCCGAGGAAGACCTTGAGCCGGCCGCGCCCCGCCTTGGCGCTTCGGCTAGAAGCGCATCCGGATCGGGGCGGCGACGGCTCGTCGAGCGTTCATGCGGCCTTAGGCTGAGCCTTTCGGATAGCGTGGCGTCCAGCGCCCGGTTGGTCATCAGCACATTGACGTGCGGCTGGCCGATGAAGCCGAGGAACGGCTGCTCGATGTGGGCGTCGATGATCGCCTGCACCGCCGCGACGGTGCGACGCCGCGGGCCTTGGCGATGCGGTCGGCCTGCAGTCTGGGCGTAGGCCGGCGAGATGTCCGGGTCGAGGCCCGAGCCGGAGGTGGTGATGGCGTCGTCCGGGATCTCGGTCGCGGCCGGTCGGCCTTGCGGCAGGCCGCCGCGTCGCGCGGTGATGCGCTTGGCGAGAGCTTCGGGTCCAGCGGGCCCGTAGTTGGAGCCGCCCGGAGCTGGTCGGGTCGTAGCCGTTGCCGGCCGCCGACGGCCGCGGATGCAGATACTCGTCCTTGGCGAAGCCCTGGGCGATCAGCGACGAGCCGATCACCTGGCCCGGCCGCGTCGCGCACCAGGCTGCCGTCGGCCTGGTAGGGGAAGGCGACGCTCGGCGATGCCGGTCATCGCCAGCGGATAGCCGAGGCCGAGCAGCAGCGTGAACAGCACCGTCGAGACGATGGCGGGGCGGATTTCGGAGAGCATGGCGGTATCCTTGCCTTGCGTCCGGCGCGTCAGGCCAGGCCGATGGCGGTGATGATGACGTCGATCGATCTTGATGCCGATGAACGGGCGCGACGATGCCGCCGAGGCCGTAGATCAGCAGGTTGCGCTGCAGCAGCCTGGCCGGCGCCGATCGGCCGGTAGCGCACGCCGCGCAGGGCCAGCGGGATCAGGGCGATGATGATCAGGGCGTTGAAGATCACCGCCGACAGGATCGCGCTGTGCGGGTTGTGTCAGCTGCATGATGTTGAGCGCGCCCAGCGCCGGCAGCGAGACCACGAAGATCGCCGGGATGATGGCGAAGTACTTGGCCACGTCGTTGGCGATCGAGAAGGTGGTCAGCGCGCCGCGGGTGATCAGCATCTGCTTGCCGACCTCGACGATCTCGATGACCTTGGTCGGGTCGCAGTCGAGGTCGACCATGTTGCCGGCCTCGCGCGCGGCCTGGGTGCCGGTCTGCATGGCCACGCCGACGTCGGCCTGAGCCAGCGCCGGCGCGTCGTTGGAGCCGTCGCCGCACATGGCGACCAGCCGGCCCTTGGCCTGCTCCTCGCGGATCAGCCGCAGCTTGTCCTCGGGCGTCGCCTCGGCGAGGAAGTCGTCGACGCCGGCTTCGGAGGCGATGGCCGCGGCGGTGACCGGGTTGTCGCCGGTGATCATCACCGTGCGCAGGCCCATGCGGCGCAGGTCGGCGAAGCGTTCCTTCACGCCGGCCTTGACCACGTCCTTCAGGTGGATGACGCCGACCAGCACGCCGTTCTCGGTGACCGCCAGCGGCGTGCCGCCGGAGCGGGCGATGCGGTCGACGGCCGCGGTGACCTCGGCCGGGACTGGCGCTGGGCGCCATGCCGACCATCTTGCAGGATCGCGTCGACCGCGCCCTTGCGCCAGCTGCATCGTCGCCGGCGTCGAGGCCGGAGAGGCGGGTGGTGGCGCTGAACGGCACCGGCGTCGAGTCCGTCGGGCGGCTCGCCGATCAGGCCCTTCTCGCAGCGCCAGGTCGACGATCGAGCGGCCTTCCGGCGTCTCGTCGGCGAGCGAGGCCATCATGCGCGGCGCGCATCGCGCGCTCCTCGGCCGCACGCCCGGCGCGGCGATGACCTCGGTGGCCATGCGGTTGCCGTGGGTGATGGTGCCGGTCTTGTCGAGCAGCAGGGTGTCGACAGTCGCCGGCGGCCTCCACCGCGCGGCCGGAGGTGGCCAGCACGTTGAACTTCAGCAGCCGGTCCATGCCGGCGATGCCGATGGCCGAGAGCAGGCCGCCGATGGTGGTCGGGATCAGGCAGATGAACAGGGCGCCCAGCACCATCGGGTCGAGCTTGACGCCGGAGTAGTGGCCGAGGCCGAGCAGGGTCACGCAGACGATCAGGAAGATCAGGGTCAGGCCGGCCAGCAGCACGGTCAGCGCCATCTCGTTGGGCGTCTTGCGCCGCTCGGCGCCCTCGACCATGGCGATCATGCGGTCGAGGAAGCTGTCGCCCGGCTCGGCGGTGATGCTGCACCTTGATCCAGTCGGAGACCACGGTGGTGCCGCCGGTGACGGCCGAGCGGTCGCCGCCGCTCTCGCGGATCACCGGCGCCGACTCGCCGGTGATCGCCGCCTCGTTGACCGAGGCGACGCCCTCGATGATCTCGCCGTCGGAGGGGATGATGTCGCCGGCCTCGACCAGCACCACGTCGCCGACGGCCAGCTTGTAGGCCGCCGTCGGCACGATCGGTCCCGGCTTCGTCGTCGATGATCAGCTTGGCCTTCACGTCGACCCGCTGGGCGCGCAGGGCGTCGGCGGCCGCCTTGCCGCGGCCCTTCGGCGATGCTCTCGGCGAAGTTGGCGAACACCACCGTGAACCAGAGCCAGAGCGCGATCTGGAACGCCCACCAGGGCTCGGCGCCGGTGCGGAAGGCGTCGATGGTCGAGATGGTGGCCAGCAGCGCCACCACCTCGGTGGCCAGGATCACCGGGTTTCCGGTCAGCTTGCGCGGATCGAGCTTGACGAAGGAATCTGGATCGCGCGCGCACGACGCCGGAGGACAGGGCGGTGCGGCGACCGCCGAGCGGCGCTTCTCGCCCAGGTGGACGGCGACATCGGTCATGGGTTCGGCTCCTGGAGAGGTCAGTGGCCGGCCACGGCGTCCAGCACCTGGAAGTGCTCGACGATCGGGCCGAGCGCCTGGGCGGGGAAGTACTGCAGGCCGCCCATGATCAGGATCACGCCGATCAGCAGGCCGACGAACAGCGGCCCGTCGGTGGGCAAGGTGCCGGCGGTGGGCTGCGAGCTTGGGCTTGGCTGCCATGGCGCCGGCCATGGCCAGCACCGGCAGGACGTAGCCGAAGCGGCCGAGCAGCATGGCGATGCCCATGGTGACGTTCCAGTAGGTGTTGGCGCCAAGGCCGGCGAAGGCCGAGCCGTTGTTCCCGGTCGCCGAGGAGTAGGCGTAGAGGATCTCGGAGAGGCCGTGCGGGCCCGCCGACCGATACGGTCTTCAGCGCGATCGGCAGCACGGCCGCCACGCCGGCGAAGCCGAGGATCGACAGCGGCAGGATCAGCAGCCGCCAGCATGGCGAACTTGACCTCGCGCGCCTCGATCTTCTTGCCGAGGTACTCCGGCGTTCGTCCGACCATCAGCCCGGCGACGAACACCGCGATCGATGGCCATGACGACCATGCCGTAGAGGCCCGAGCCGACGCCGCCGGGCAGCATCTCGCCGAGCTGGATCATGAACATCGCCATCGCCGCCGCCCAGCGGCATGAAGCTCTCGTGCATGGCGTTGACGCCGCCGTCCGAGGCGCCGGTGGTGAAGGCGGTCCAAGACGGCGGTCGACGGCGCGCCGAAGCGCACCTCCTTGCCCTCCATGTTGACGCGGCGTGCCGGCGTGGACGGCGTGCAGGGCCGGCGCCGGCTGGGTCTCGGCCCAGTAGACGATCGACGGCCGCCGCGGCGGACGACCATGATCGCCATGCACGACGACCAGCGCGCGCGCCTCTCTTCGGCCATGGCGACGATCGCCGAAGGCGACGACGCAGGCGTAGCCCAGCATGTTCATGATCGACCTCTTCGATCAGGTTGGTGATCGCGTTGGGGTTCTCGAACGGGTGGGCCGAGTTGGCGTTGAAGATGCCGCCGCCGTTGGTGCCGAGTTGCTTGATCGCCTCCTGGCTGGCGACGGGGACAGAGGATGATGGTCTGCTTGGCGCCTTCGACGGTGGCCGCGGTCGACGTGGCCGGTCAGGGTCTGCGGCTCGCCAAGCGCCACGAAGCGCGAGCGGCGATCACGATCGCCAGGCGGCAGCAGGATGTAGAGGCTGATCCGGGTGAGATCGACCCAGAAGTTGCCCAGACCCTCGCCCGCGGTTGGCGGCGAAGGCGCGCGACACGGCCGCGGCCAACGGCGATGCCGGCGGCGGCGCGAGAGGAAGTTCTGCACTGGTCAAGCCCGGCCATCTGCGAGAAGTTGCCGACAGCGCGCTCTCGCCCGAATAGAACTGCCAGTTGGTGTTGGTGACGAAGCTGATCGCGGTGTTGAACGCCAGGTCCGGCGCCATGCCGGCGAAATGCTGCGGATTGAGCGGCAGCAGGTCCTGGAAGCGCAGGATCAGCATAGAGCACGACGAAGCTGGCGGCGCTGAAGGCGAGGAACGACAGCGTATAGCCCAGCGCCGTCTGGCCCTTTGTCCTTGTCGACGCCGGACAGGCGGTAGAACACGGTCTCGACCGGCCGCATGACCGGGCTCAGCCAGGTCGGCTGGTCCTGCCAGACGCGCGCCATATAGATGCCCAGCGGCCAGCCGAGGGCGATCGAAAGGCCGATCGTCACGACGATCTCGGCCCAGCCTTGGATGTTCATGGGGTCAGCCCGCCTTAGAAGTCTTCCGGACGCAGCAGGGCTGCGAACATGTAGACCGTGATCGCGATGGTCGCGACGATGTAGATGCCGGCGACGATCATGCTCAGATCCGTTTCAGGAGCACGGCATAGAGGGCGAAGATGCCGAAGATCGCCACGCCCGCCGCGAGATAGACGAAATCCATCAAATGGCTCCGCTTCTTGGAGCGGCCCGTATATCCGCGTCGCCCGTCAAGGGTCGGTGCGCATCGGGCCGTCGCGCCGTAAACGACCTATAAACGCGTTAACCTGTTCACCTTGGCGGCCATCGGCCTTCGACGCCTCGCGCCGGATCAATTCGCGGTGGCGGCTGGGTCGCTCTGATCAGATCTCGAGGCGCTTACGCTCGGGTCGCGCGCTTCGGCGCGATGGCGCATTTCGTCTTTATCCGAGCGCGGGCATAGTCGCGGGTGCAGGCACTCTGGGGACGGCAACTTGAGCATGATCGGGCGATCAAGCTGATGACGATCGAAGGCTGGCTGCAGATCGCACTCTTCGTGGCGATGGTGGCGGCGCTGGTCGTCCCGCTCGGTGGCTACATGGCGAAGGTCTTCGAGGGCGAGCGCACCTTCGCCCACCCGCTCGTCGCGCCGATCGAGCGGGCAATCTATCGGCTCTCCGGCGTCGATCCGACCAAGGAACAGGGCTGGCTCGCCTACGCCCTCTGCTTTCTCGGCTTCCATCTGCTCGGCGTCGTCGTGCTCTACGGCTTGCTCCGCCTGCAGGGCTTGCTGCCGCTGAACGCCGAGCACTTCAGCGGCATGACGCCGGATCTGGCGTTCAACACCGCGATCAGCTTCGTCACCAACACCAGCTGGCAGTCGTACAGCCCCGAAACCAGCATCAGCAACCTGTCCCAGATGCTGGGGATCACCGTCTTCTCCTTCCTCTCCGCCGCGGCCGGCATCGCGGTCGCCATCGCGCTGATCCGCGGCTTCGCGCGCAACGGCGCCGCGACGATCGGCAACTTCTGGGTCGATCAGACCCGGGCGCTGCTCTACCTGCTGCTGCCGATCGCGGTGGTCGGGGGGCTGCTGCTCGCCGCGCTGGGCGTCCCCCAGACACTGGCCGCAACGGCGCCGGCGAGCACGCTCGAGGGCGCGCACCAGGTCATCACGCTAGGCCCAGTCGCCTCGCAGGAATCGATCAAGCTGATGAGCGGCGACGGCGGCGGCTTCTTCAACGCCAACTCGGCGCACCCGTTCGAGAATCCGAACGCGCTCTCCAACTTGCTCGAGATGGTGCTGATCTTCGTGATCGGCGCCGCGCTAACCGACACCTTCGGCCGCATGGTGGGATCGCAGCGGCAAGGCTGGGTGCTGCTCAGCGTGATGGGGGTCCTCTTCTTTGCCGGGACGACGGTCATCTACGCTTCTGAGGCCGCCCCGGTCGCGGCGCACGCCGGCGTCGCCACCGGCAACATGGAGGGCAAGGAGACGCGCTTTGGGGTGGCGGGCTCCAGCCTGTTCGCCGAGGTGTCGACCGCCTCCTCCGACGGCGCGGTCAACTCGATGCACGACAGCTACCGGGCGCTCAGCGGCCTCGTCCTCATGGCGAACATGAAGATCGGCGAGGTGATCATCGGCGCGCCGGGCTCGGGCCTCTTCAGCATCCTCTTGTTCGCCATCCTCTCGGTCTTCATTGCCGGCCTCATGGTCGGCCGAACGCCGGAATACCTCGGCAAACGGATCGAGACGCGCGAGGTGCAGCTCACCATGCTGGCCTCCCTCGCCGCGCCGATCGCGGCGCTGGGCCTCACCGCCATCGCGGTCCTGTCGCCGCTGGGCCTGGCCGGGCGACAGGCGACCGGCGCGCACGGCCTCTCCGAAATCCTCTACGCCTACACCTCGGCGGCGGCGACCAACGGCAGCGCCTTCGCCGGCCTCACCGCCAACACGCCGTTCTATAATGTGACGCTCGCGATCGGGATGGCGATCGGGCGCTTCGCCGTGATCACGCCGGTGCTGGCGATCGCAGGCTCGCTGGCGGCGAAGACGCGCAAGGAGCCGTCGGCGGGGACCATGCCGACCGACAACCTCCTGTTCTTCGGCCTTCTCACCGGCGTCATCCTCATCGTCGGCGGACTCATCTACTTCCCGGTCCTGACGCTCGGGCCGATTCTGGATCAGGTCTCGGGCTAGGCCGGCTATAGTCGGGCTCGTCGACGGGGATGGGGTTCGGCTCGGTGCTCGCAAGGCTGCGACTTCTGTTACGGCACGCGCTCTACGTCGCGCGCGGCGGCTTCCTGGTGCGTCCGCTGGTGATCGCGGTCGTGCTCGGCGCGGCCGGCATGACCCTCTCGTGGCTCGAGCAACAGTTCCCGATCGTCAGCGCGTGGGCGCCGACGGTCCTGTTCCCCACCCACGCCGATCCGCAGGTCGCGCAGGTGATCCTTGGCGGCATCGCCGCCTCGATCATGACCGTGGTGTCCATCGTCTTCGCCATCCTCTTGATGACGCTGACGCTGGCCTCGATGCAGTTCTCGCCGCGCATCCTGGTCAGCTTCGTGCGCGACCGCGTCACCCAGTGGACGCTCGGGGTCTTCCTCGGCACCTTCTGCTACTGCATGGCGGCGCTGCCGGCGGCGCGGTCGCAGCCCACACCTTTCTCGCCGGTCATGACCGTCATGGGCGGTATGGCGCTCGGCCTGGTCTGCGTCGCCTGGCTCCTGTTCTTCATCCACCACATCTCGCAGGCGATCAGCGTCAATCACATCGTCCACCGCATCGCGGGCGAGACCGAGGACGTCATCGACGAGATCATGCCGCATCCGCGGTCGGGTCGGGAGCGCAACCACTACCCCGAGCGTCTCGATGCGGACAACGAGGCGCCGCTGACGATCGCCACGTCGGGCTACATCCGCTTCGTCGACACCCGCGCGCTGCTCGAGGTCGCGAAGATCAGGCGGGTGCGCATCCGCCTGACGCGGCGGGTCGGACAGTTCGCGCCGGCTGGCTACCCCCTCTTCCTCGTCGCGCGCCCCGGGCGGCTGGAGCCGCCGGACGTGGAGGCGATGCGCGCGGCGGTCGACATCGGCCCGACCCGGACGCTGCAGCAGGACGTGGAGTTCGGCGTGCTACAGATCGTCGACATCGCGTTGCGCGCCATCTCGCCGGCCGTGAACGATCCGTCGACGGCGATCAACGGCATCGACCAGCTCAGCCGGATCATGATCCGCTGGATCGCCCGCGATCCGCCGGAGTCGCACTTCTTCGAGCCCGCCGCACGTGGTGCGGCTGATCGTTCCGTGGGTTTCGACCGCCGACCTCTTCGACACCGCGTTCGAACAGATTCGCCACTATGCCGTGAGCGACGTCGCCGTGAGCCTCAGGCTGCTGCGCGCGTTCGGCGACATCCTGCTCTCCGGCGGCGACCCGGCGCTGGGACCGCTGATCGCCGAGCGGGCGCGTCGCATCGGGGCCGGCGCGATGCTGGCGCCGGAGGACATGGCGCGCCTCAAGGTGCGGTTGGAAAGCGTCGAACAGCTGGCCGCCGGCGTGCGGCCGCGCGGTCGGGCAGGGGTGGCGGGGTCTCTGCTGGAGGCTGCGGCGCCGAACGGCTAGTTGCTGCCGCGCAGCCGATCTTCCATGTGCGTGCGACGCTCGAGCTCGCGCAGGAAGGCTTTGGCGGCCGCGCGCGACGGCGCTGTGGAGCGGCGGTCGGCATAGTCGATCAGCAACAGCACCACGACCGCGAGCAGGAGCGGTCCGAAGACGACGATGAGCCCGATATCGACGGCGGACATGGACCGCTCACTCCAAAGACGGCGGGTAGGATTTCGGTCTTGGATAGCGCCGAGCGGCCGAAAATCTCCATCGGCGTCGGGCGGGCTTCGCGTCAACGACTCATAACGATCCGGCCGTCGCTCGGCCCTCGCGGTGACCTTTAGCTTTCATTCAGCCGGGGGGCTCCGGCTCGTATTGAGCCTTTACGGCCAGGCTTGGCATTTTTCGCCCCAACGCGAAGACGGTCGGCCTCCAATCCCGGGGGTCGGGGCGCCGGCGCGCACCGTCTGTGTGCCCCATGCGAGTCGCTCACTTCCTGCCCCAAACCCCCCTCGGCGCCGACGGCGGCGCCCTGGCGAGGACCCTCAGACAGGCGGGCGTCGCCAAGACCAGCAATATCCGCGTCACCGGCCCAGCCGGCATGACCGCGGTGCTCTGGCTCTACCGGCACGGCTACGAGGGCGCGTCCTACGTCCACCCGAACTGGGCGGGCGCGCGCGGATGCGCCGACGTGCTGTTGATCCCGCACAGCTGCGAGCCTGACGAGCTCGCCGCCATGCTCGCGCGCGGCCATGGGCTGCGCGACGGCGGGGTCGTCATCGTTCAGGCCGCGCCGAGCCGCGGCGACCCTGAAATGGACAGCGTCCCAACGGTGCTCAGGGGCGTCGGATGCCGCGTGGAAGCCCGCGTCGCCGAACACGGCCGCGAGGTCTTTATCGCCCGCCTCGCCGGTATCGGCGCCGACGCGAAGGAGGCCGCGTGATGATGGCTCCCGGTATGGAAGCGGTCGTGCTGACCTATGCCTGGCTTGCGCGTCAGCCGGCCGCAAAGCGCCCGGCGCCGCCGCCTGACGCGCCGCCCGCGCGGCCGCGCCTGCGCGTGATTTCGACGACGCACGCCTGAGTCCGAGCCCGCCGCGACGAGGGGTTCGGCCTGCCTGTGCTATGATTGCCCCCGGCCGCCCCTTGGGCGGCGCTGGAGCCGTTGGATGAACCCGATCACCCTCTTCCTCGTCGTCATCGTGCTCGTCGCCGGGGCCTTCTTCGGCCAGGCTGTGGGGCCCTTGCTCGCCGTCCCCTTCGTGATCCTGGCGGCTATCATCGCGCTGTCGGTCAAGGTGGCGAACGCCTGGCAGCGGTTCGTCATCCTGCGCGCCGGCAACTTCACCGGCGTGCGCGGCCCGGGCTTCTTCGTCATCTTCCCGATCCTGGACGTGGTCACGGCCGTGATCGACACCCGCATCCAGACCACAGCCTTCAACGCCGAGCAGGCGCTGACCAAGGACACCGTGCCGGTGAACGTCGATGCGATCATCTTCTGGCGCGTGCACGACGCCCAGAAGGCGGCGCTTGAGATCACCGACTACCGGCAGGCGATCGACCGGGTGGCCCAGACCTCGCTGCGCGAAATGATCGGCGCCTCGATGCTCTCGGCGCTGCTGGCCGAGCGCAAGGCGGCCGATGAACAGCTGCGCACCGAGATCGCCGCGAAGACCGAGCATTGGGGCGTCTCGGTGAACTCGGTTGAGATCCGCGATGTCGCCATTCCCGCCAATCTGCAGGATGCGATGTCGCGGCAGGCGCAGGCCGAGCGCGAGCGGCACGCGCGTGTCATCCTCGGCTCGGCCGAGGCCGAGGTCGCGGCCAAGTTCGTCGAGGCGGCGAAGACCTACGGCGACCATCCGATGGCCTTCCAGCTGCGCGCGATGAACATCATCTACGAGACCACCAAGGAGCGGGGCGCGACGATCTTGATCCCCTCGGCCATGGTCGACGCGATGAACCCATCGAGCGCGCTCGCGTTCGCGCTGGCCGGCCGCCCGCCGGTCGAGCCGGCCCCAGCGCCGGCGCCGGCTCCGCCGGCGAGACGCACGCCCAGGCGCCCACCGGCCGGCTGAGCCCGTGACCCATTGTCCGGCGACAGAAGTTCGCCCGGGCTGGCGCTTAGCCCTTGACTTGGGCGGGAACGACCGCCTTGCGTCCGGCCGCACGCTTCCGTTCCAAAGTCCTTAGAGCCCGCCTATGCCCAACCGTCGCGAGCAGGCCGCCGCCCATCTCGACAGCGGCAATCGGGCGCTCGCGGCCAACGACTTCGAATCGGCTCGCCGCAGCTTCGAAGCCGCCCTGGCGCTCGAGCCGGCGCGGGCCGAGGCGCGTTGCCAGCTTGGCCGCGCGCAGCTGGGCCTCGGCGATCGAGAGCTCGCCGAGCAGTCCGCGCGCATGGCCATCGAGGCCGACCCGAGCCACGCCGCCTCGGCGCATTTCCTGGGCACGTTGCTCTGCGACCGTGAACGCTACGCCGAGGCCCTACCGTGGCTGCAAGCGGCGGCGATGCTCGCGCCGAACAACGCGCAAACCCAGCGCGACCTTGGCGTCGTGCGCCTGTTCCTCGGCGACGTCGACGCCGGCCGCGCGACGCTGAACCGCACGCTCGAGCTCGATCCGTTGGCCAAGGACATCCTGCCGACGCTTGTCCGGATGACGCGGATGGACTCCGGCGATGCCGACGCCGAGTGGCTGTTCGCGCTCACCCGCGAGATGGTGGCTAAGCGGGACGAGTTGCCGATCGACGCCCAGATCCGCGTTCTCTTCGCGCTCGGCAAGGCGCTCGAGGATCGCGGCGACTTCGATGCGGCGTTCGAGGCCTATGCGAGCGCCAACGCGATGCACCGCGCGACCATCACCTATGACGTGGCGGCCGACGAGGCGCGGCTGGCGGCGGTCGAGGGGATCTTCAACGCCGCCTTGTTCGAGCGGCTGGGCGGCAGGGGTCTGGGCGCCGCCAGCAACCGCCCCATCGTCATCGTCGGCATGCCGCGATCCGGCACGACGCTGGTCGAGCAGATCATCAGCGCGCATCCCGACGTGCACGGCGCCGGCGAGCTCGACATTCTTCAGCGCCTGGTCGGCGAGGCGACCGGGATCGGCGGCTCGCGGTTCCCCGACTGGGCGGCCGGCATGAACGAGGCCGATCTCAAGCTCATTGGCGAAGCCTGCCTCACCGGCCTGCCGCCCGGCTTGCCCGGTCAGAGCCGTGTCACGCTGAAACGGCTCGAGAACTTCGAGTACCTCGGCCTGCTGCATCTCTGCCTGCCGAACGCGACGCTCATCCATTGCCGGCGGGATGCGCGCGATTCTTCGTTTTCAGCGTTCGCCACGCTGTTCCTCGAGAAGCAGGACTACAGCTACACCTTCGAGGAGCTCGCTCGGTACTGGCGCGCCTATGCCCGGCTGATGGGGCACTGGAGCCGCGTCCTGCCGATCGGGCGAGTGCTCGAGGTCTCGTATGAGGGTCTGGTCGCCGACCTCGAGGGCTGGACCCGGCGGCTACTTGCGCACTGTCGACTCGATTGGGACGACGCCTGCCTGCGCTACTACGAGTCCAAGCGTCCTGTGCGCTCGGCAAGCTTCGCCCAGGTGCGCCAGCCCATCTTCACCACCTCGATCGGTCGCTGGAAGCCGTTCGCGCGCGAGCTCGCGCCGCTGTTCGTCGCGATGGGACTTCAGGCCTGACCAAGACATGCGAAATCAGGCGCCCGGATCGCTCGTCCGGGGCCTGATCGGCGTCCGAGCCGGACGCGTCCCAGGTCGCCAAGGCCGCTTGCTAGGCCTTGGTCTTAACGACGTCGCCGGCCAGGTACGCCGGCTCCTCGCGCATCTTCAGGATCTGCTCGCGAGGGATTTGCTGGACCACTTCGCCCGTGCGCCAGTCGATCGTCTTGTAGACGAAGCAACCGGCCGCCTGGTCGTCCTCGATCACCAGCCGAAGGTCGGCCGGGTCGGCGAGGGCGGGCGGCGAGGCTGTCGACGGTGGCGGCGCTGACGTCGAAGCCGTTGAATCGCCGACGACGGAAGCCGGCGCGCCGGGTGGTCCGATGGAGTTGACGATCTGAGTCATGGCTGAACGCCGGAGGTTCTTCCGGCGCCTCTTACGCGGGCGCGAAAAGCGACGAGCCGGTCTCCCGGCCCGCCGCCTCACGCGTCGAGAGCGCTACCGGAAGAGACTGAGCAGCGCGGCGCTCGACTGGTTGGCGATCGACAGCGCCTGGATGCCAAGCTGTTGCTTGGTCTGCAGGGCGGTCAGCTGAGCGCTTTCCTGGCCGAGATTCGCGTTGACGAGGTTGCCGATGCCGGTGTCCAGCGTGTCCTGCAGGTCCTGAACGAACGTCAGTTGGTTCTGCAGGGCCGTGGCCCCGTTGCCGAACACGCCAAGCGCGCTGTTGACCTTGGTGATGGCCGTATTGACCGTCGTCACCATCGCCGTCGCCAGCGCGGCCGTGCCGATCGACGCATGCGCCGAGACCGCGCCCATGTTCGCCCCACCCAGGGTCAGGCTTTGCGCCAGGACCGTGATCTGGCCGCCGGAGGCGGTGGCGAGCGCCATGATGTTGGTGCCGCCGGTCTTGATCATGTTGACCCCGTTGAAGTCGGAGTTGTTCACGATCTGGGTGATCTGGGTCAGGATCGACTTGAACTGAGTGTTGTCGGCCGCGAGGCTGGTCGCATCGAGCGAGGGGTCCGAAGCGCTCAGAGCCAGCGTCTTCAGCTGGTTCAGAAGGTTCGAGACGCTCGTCCCGGCCGCCGTGGCGACCTGAATGGTCGATTGCCCCCGTTGCAGCGACTGCATCACCGCGTTCAACGCGCCCGCGGTCCCCCGCTCGTTCTGGGCGATGGCCCAGATCGCGCCGTTGTCCTGCGGCGAAGAAACCGCAAGGCCAGTGGAGACTTCGTTTTGCGCTTGAGCGAGCTGAGCGGCGGTCGCCGTCAAGTTCTGGAGCGCGACGAGCGCACCAGGATTGGTGTTAACGCTGAGCATTTACAAATTCCCTTTTTCAGGTGTCCGGCGTCGTTTTGACGGCCGGGGGCGTTTTGCCCGACTGCTCTTGCACGCAAGCGCCGCGCCAGCCGGCGCACTCAACGAGCTCAGGCGTAGAGGGCTGAAATGGCGGCGCTATCGGCGCGCTCCCGCTCGCCGCGCCCGGCAGAATTCGACCGCGCGCGCGGTCGCCTGGCCGATTCTGCCGGGCTGACCCGGCAAATTCTGCCGGTCAGTGCGCCAAAACGCAGGAAAACCAAACCTTGCCGTTTAAGGTAAACGAATGTGGGGTTTCGGCGCTCCGATTTGGTTAAGACTTCGCTAACGGGCGCACATGCGCGTGCGGCGTCGCGGCGGCGAGGAAGGTTGTGTGAACCCCGCAGTCGCCGGCGCCATACCCAGGCGCTGCGGCGCCCTCGCAGTTGACCATGTTGCAGCCGGTCAGAAGAACCAGCGCGCTCGCCGCAAGGATCAGTCTGAGCATCCGGAAATCCCCTCGTTCCGCGTCAGTCTTCGAAGATCGCGACCACCCGCGACCAGCCGGCCGAAGCGCCTTTGATCTTAACCGGGAAGCAGGCGATCTCGAAGCCGAAGGGCGGCAGGCTGGCCAGGTTGGCGAGCTTTTCCATCTGCCAGTAGGGGACCTCGCGGCCGGCCTTGTGCCCCTCCCAGATGATCGAAGGATCGCGCGTCTCGGCCCACCGCTTGGCCGTGTGGCTGAATGGGGCGTCCCACGACCAGGCGTCGGTGCCGACGACGCGTACGCCGCGTGTGGTCAAGTAGAGCGTCGCCTCGCGCCCCATCCCGCACCCGGCGTGGATGAACTCGGGTTTGCCGAACACCTCGCCGGCGCGCGTGTTCACGACCACGATGTCGTAGGGCTGCAGGGCGTGGCCGATGCGTTTCAGCTCCGCCTCGACGTCGTCGGCGCTCGCCACGTAGCCGTCCGGCAGTGCGCGGAAGTCGAGCTTCACGCCAGGCCGCAGGCACTGGTCCAGCGGCGTTTCGTCGATCGTGGGCGCGCGCCTCCGACCACGGTCGGTCGTCGAATGAAAGTGCCACGGGGCGTCCATATGGGTGCCGTTGTGGGTCGACAGCTGCACCCGCTCCACCGCCCACCCCTCGCCGTCTGGCAGATCGGCCGGCGTGAGGCCGGGGAAGGAGACCGCCATCTGCGGAACCGACTCGGTGTGGGCGGTGTAGGTGATCTTGGGCTCCATGCCGGGCGGGTCGGATGGGACGCCCATCTCGATGGCGATGGAAAGGTCGACGAAGCGGCGCGCCATGGCCCGAGCCCCCCGGATAGCTGAGCGGTCCGCCTTCTTACGCCAGCGGCCAAAAGAACGCGATCAACGGGGCCCCGAGCAGGACGACGAGCAGCGAGAGCGGCGCGCCCAGCCGGGCGTAGTCGCCGAAGCGATACCCGCCCGGGCCCATGACCAGCGTGTTGCACTGGTGGCCGATCGGCGTGAGGAAATCGCAGCCGGCTCCGGTGGCGACGGCCATCAGGAAGGCGTCAGGTCTCAGGTGCAGGCGCGCGGCCAGCGCAACGCCGACGGGACCCAGGACGAAGACCGTCGGCGCATTGTGCATGAAGGGCGAGCAGATCATCGCCGTCAGCATGAGCGCGGCAAGGACGGCAAGGCCGGGAAGCCCGCCCAGCAGGTCCGCGAGGCCGCCGGCGACCAGGGTCGCGCCGCCGCTCGCCTGCACCGCCTCGCTGATCGGCGTGAGCGCGCCGATCAGGATCAGCACCTGGGCGTCGAGGGCGCCATAGGCTTCCCGCATGCTCAGCCCGCCGCTCGCCACGATCACCACCGCCGCCGCAAAAAAGGCGACGGCCACGGGCAGCACCTTCAAGGCGATGAGCGCCATCGCAACGGCGAGCACGGCGATCGGCACGAACCGCCTGGGCGCGCCGCCGACCTGCACCTCGCGCTCCACCAGGGGGAGTGCGCCGAGCGACCTCAGCGCGCCCGGCAGAGCCCGCTCGCCGGCCTTCAGAACGAGCACGTCGCCGGCGCGCAGCACGAGCCGACCGAGGCGCTCGGCGACGCGCGCCCCGCTGCGGCTGACCGCCAGCAGCTTCACGCCGAACTGTTCGGCCAACTGGAGGCCGCCGGCGGAGCGGCCGACAAGCACCGAGTTGCGTTGAACCACGGCCTCGATCGAGCGGACTTCATCGCGCGCTCCCCCGCCCCCGACGTCCCCGGGCGCCGGCGCGTGCTCGAGCGGCGTGCGGGTGAAGACCGCGTTCAGGCCGGAGTGTTCGCCTTCAAGGACAAGCACGTCGCCGCCGCGCAGCCTGCGGTTGGCGCGCGGGCGCTCGAAGTGCTGGCCCTGGCGGATCAACGCCGTCGCCTTGACCCGATCCTGATCGAGCTTCAAGTCGCCCAACCGCGGCAGCGTATCCGGCCAGCTCTCCGGGAGAGTGGCGTCCGTCGTGTAGAGGGCGGAAAGCGCCTCGCCCATGCCTGTGTGGCCTTCGCGGTCGCGCGGCAGCAGCCGCCAGCCGACGCTGACCCACGCCAGGCCGATCGCCGTCAGGCAGAGCCCGACCGGCGCGAAATCGAACATCTGGAACGGCCTGCCCAGCGACGTCTCGCGAATCTGGCTGACGATGATGTTCGTCGAAGTGCCGGCCAGGGTGACCAGACCGCCGAGCAGCGACATGAACGACATCGGCATCAGCAGGGACGACCGAGAGGTCTTGGCGCCCCGCGCGAGCCGGATCGCGACCGGCATCAGGATCGCCAGCGCGCCGACGTTCTTGGTCACCATCGACAGGGCTGCAGTTGATACGGCGAGCGCCGGGACCTGCGTGGCGGCGGTCTTCAGCCGCCCGAGCGCGGGCTGCAGAAGCTGCTCGATCACGCCCGAGCGGGCGACGGCGGCGCTGACCACGAGCGCGCAGGCGATGATCACCACGACGTCGCTGGTGAAGCCCAGGAAGGCCTGCTTCACGCTGACCACGCCGCCGAGCACGCTGGCCAGAAGGGCGGCGAGCGCCACCAGGTCATAGCGAAAACGGCCCCAGGCG
This sequence comes from uncultured Alphaproteobacteria bacterium, assembly GCA_963794315.1. Classification (GTDB taxonomy): domain Bacteria; phylum Pseudomonadota; class Alphaproteobacteria; order Caulobacterales; family Caulobacteraceae; genus Poindextera. The sequence continues at coordinate 356,080 of CAWCDF010000002.1, read as the reverse complement.
AAGCAGGCCACCGCTCCGCCGAGGATAGCGAACACCAGCGCCTGCTGCGCGGTCATGGGCGCTCCTGCAACGCTTCGCCCCCGGTGCGTAAGCCCCGACCTCTCGTCAGGTTCCGTTCTGGCGACCAGGCGGGACGGCGCGGCTCGGGACACCGACGGCGGAACTTCCTGGACGCTCAAACGGTTGCAGGGCGATCAGCGTCTAGGAGGTCGCGATGCCGCGAGGAGACAAGTCGAAGTACACCGACAAGCAGGAGAGGAAGGCCGACCACATCGCCGAGGGCTATGAGCATCGCGGCGTCTCCGAGAAGGAGGCCGAGCGGCGCGCCTGGGCGACGGTCAACGCGGAAAGCGGCGGCGGCAAGAAAAGCGGCTCGGGCCGCGGGAAGCCGGAGAGCCATGCCTCGTCCGCCAAGGGCGGCCGCGTCAGCCAGCGATCCCGCACCCACGCCGAACGCTCCGCAGCCGCGAAGAAGGCCGCCGCGACACGCAAGCGGAACGCCGAGCATCACGCGCACCCGTGAGTCGCTGCCCCCGGGCGCAGCCGGCGCTGCGGCAAGTCACCGTTTGGTTACTCCGGCGATCCTAGCCTTGGGCGGCGGCGTGATTCCCAGCCGCCTTCGAAGCGCCCATGGCCTCAGCATTGCTACCGGATCGCTCTTCCGCCGCGGACGCGATGGCCGCGTTCGTCGCCGGCCGCCACGACGCCGCCATCGCAGGCGCGGAGCACGCGATCGATCGTGACCCCGGCGACGGCCTCGCCTGGCGGGTGCTGGCGCTCTGCCGCGAACAGGCCGGCGAGCTCTCGGCGGCTCTGCGAGCCTGCGAGCAGGCGCTGGCGCTTGCGCCGCGCGAGCCGGAGATCGTCAACGACCTGGGCCGGCTTAGCCTCAGGCTCGGCCAGGCCGGCCTCGCCGAGCAGTTCTTCGCCCACTACGTGGCCGCCACGCCAGGGTCGGTCGAGGGCGTGAACAACCTCGCCTGCGCCCAGCGGGAGCAGATGCACTTCGCCGAGGCGATCGAGAACTCTGCGCGGTGCGATCGGCGCTAATCCGGAGAGCCCGCTCTTATGGAACGGTCTCGGCGCGGTCCTGGCGCAGCAGGGTCGGATGGACGAGGCGCTGGTGTTCTACGACGAGGCCGTGCGCCTCGCGCCCGACCAGGGGTCTATCCTCTGCAATCGATCTCAGGCCAGGCTCGCCGTCGGCGATGGCGCCGGCGCGCTCGCCGACCTGACCGCCGCCGAAGCGATGCTGAGCGGGGGCGCGGAACGCGCGGGCGTCCGGGTGGCGAAGGCCAAGGCTCTCCTCGCGACGGGCGCGTTGGCGGCAGGTTGGGCGGCTTACGCGGCGCGCCTCGACCCGCAGTACGAGGACGTGACGCGTTTCATCGTGCACCTGCCGGCCTGGAGTCCGTCTGCCGGAATCGAAGGTCGTCGCCTGTTGCTGATCGGCGAGCAGGGTCTCGGCGACGAGGTGATGTTCGCCGGCGTGTTGCCCGAGGCGCAGAGCGCGGCGGCCGCGCTCGCGCTGGCGGTCGATCCGCGGCTGGTCGATCTCTTCCAACGCTCGTTTCCCGACATCGACGTGGGCGCGCACGCCAGCACGCGGATCGGACACGTCAACGTCCGCAGCGCGCCATTCGCCGACGGCCGTGGCGGCGAACTCGACGCCTACGCGCCGCTCGGCGATCTGCTCGCGCCGTTCCGCTCGCGGATCGATCAATTCACCGCCCGCGCTTTCCTGAGGGCCGATCCCGCGCGCGTCGCTCACTGGCGCTCGGTCCTGGACGAGCACCCCGGCCGCAAGGTCGGCGTGCTCTGGAAGAGTCTGGTGATGAGCGCCGACCGCGTCCGTCACTTCGCGCCGTTCGAGGCCTGGCGGCCGGTCTTCCAGGTTCCCGGCGTGACCTTGGTCGACCTGCAGTACGGACGCTCTGAGGTCGAGAGCGAGATCGCCAGCGCCTGGGGCGTCAAACTCTGGACCCCGCCCGGCATCGACCTGAAAGACGACCTCGACGATCTGGCCGCCCTCACCACCGCGCTGGATCTAACGCTTGGCCCGCCGAACGCGACGACCAACATCGCCGCTGCCTGTGGCGCGCCGGTCTGGCTCATCACCGCGCCCTTCGCCTGGACCCAGCTCGGCGGCGACGACTATCCCTGGTACCCGCAAGCGCGGGTGTTCACGCCGCCGGCGCCCGGGCGGTGGGACGAAGCGATGTCCGCCGTCAGCGCCGCGCTAACCGCGCCGGCCTGAACGACCCGGCAGGGGCGACTCAGGGCTTGAGCACCGCCGCGCCGGTGAAGGCGCCGCTGCGCAGGTCGGCGAGCGCGCGGTTGGCCTCGGCCAGCGGGTAGCAGACGATGTGCGGCTTCACTCCGGCCGCCGCCGCCATCGGCAGGTAGTCGCGGCCGTCCTGGCGCGTCAGGTTGGCGACCGAGACCAGCCGCCGCTCCTCCCATAAGAGATCGTAGGGAAAGCTCGGAATGTCGCTCATGTGGATGCCGCCGCAGACCACGGTTCCGCCCTTGCGCACGGCCGCCAGCGCCAGCGGGACGAGCCCTCCGACCGGGGCGAACAGGATGGCGGCGTCAAGCGGCTCCGGCGGCCGCTCTTCCGACCCGCCGGCCCAGACGCAGCCCAGCGCCGTGGCCAGACCCTGCGCCGCCGCATCCCCGCCGCGGGTGAAGGCATAGACGGTCTGGCCATTGGCGATGGCCAGCTGGGCGAGCAGATGCGCCGCGGCGCCAAAGCCGTAAAGGCCGAGCCGCTCCACGGGCCGCGCCTCGCAGGCCTTGCGCCATGAGCGAAAGCCGATGAGCCCGGCGCAAAGCAGCGGCGCCGCCTCTTCGTGCGAATAGCGGTCGGGGATGGGATAGCAGTAGCGGCTGTCTGCGACCATTTCGTCGGCGTAGCCGCCGTCGCGCGTCCAGCCGTTGAACTCGGGCGCATCGCACAGGTTCTCCTCGCCGGACCGGCAATAGCGGCAGACCCCGCAGGTGCGGGCAAGCCAGGCCGCGCCGACGCGGTCGCCCAACCGCAATCCCTCGACCGCCTCGCCCAGCGCCTCGACGACGCCGACCACCTCGTGGCCGGGCGTGATGGGCGAGCGCTGGGGCTTAAGCTCCCCGTCGACCACGTGCAGGTCGGTGCGGCAGACGCCGCAGGCCAGGACCTTCAGCCGCACTTCGGTCGGTCCGAGGGCGAGCGTCGGCCGGCGGAGGGGCTCGAGCGGCCGTCCGGGCGCCGAAAGGGCCATCGCGAACATCGGATCGTTCCTATCTTAGAGGGCGCGGACCTGTCGCGCTTTCGCCCTCGTTTACGCCGATAGGCCCCGTTCTTGCTCCTTAAGGTGCGGCCATGAGGAATACCGCTTTCACCGTCCGTATTCAGGACACGCTGGCCGAGATCGCCGCGCAGGGGCTGGAGAAGCCCGAACGTGTGCTGATCTCCCGCCAGGGGGTCCGCGTGCGCGTGCGCCGCGCCGACGGGACCGTGCGCGAGGCGCTCAATCTGTGCAGCAACGACTACCTGGGCCTGGCCGGCGATCCGCGCGTGGCCGACGCCGCGGCCAGGGCCGCACGTGACGCCGGGGCCGGGTTCGCCTCGGTGCGCTTCATCTGCGGCACCCATTCGCTGCACAAGGATCTCGAGGCGGCGATCGCCGGCTTCCTCGGCTACGACGACGCCATCCTGTTCGCCGCCGCCTTCGACGCCAACGGCGGGGTGTTCGAGCCGCTGCTCGGCGAGGAAGACGCCATCGTTTCCGACGCCCTCAACCACGCTTCCGTCATCGACGGCATCCGGCTCTGCAAGGCGCGGCGCTATCGCTATGCCGCCGGCGATATGGCCGATCTGGAAACACAGCTCGCCGCCGCGCGATCTGGCGGCGCGCGCACGATCCTCATCGCGACTGACGGCGTCTTTTCGATGGACGGCGTCATCGCCGACCTGAGGGCGATCACCGACCTCGCCGACCGCTACGAGGCGCTGGTGATGGTCGACGACTGCCATGCGCTCGGCCTTCTCGGCGCCGGCGGGCGCGGCTCGCCCGAATACCGCGGCGTCGAGGGCCGCATCGATATCCTGACCGGCACCTTCGGCAAGGCGCTGGGCGGGGCCATGGGCGGCTTCGTGGCCGCCAGGCGCGAGGTGGTCGCGCTGCTTCGCCAGCGGGCGCGGCCCTATCTCTTCTCCAACGCCTTGGCGCCCGCCATTTGCGGCGCGGCGCTGAAGGCGATCGAGATCGCCGGCGGCGACGAAGGCGTGCAGCTCAGGGGCCGGCTCGCCGGCAACGCGCGCCGGTTCCGCGACGCCATGGCCAGGGCCGGCTTCGATCTTCTCCCCGGCGAGCATCCGATCATCCCCGTGATGCTCGGCGACGCCCGGCTCGCGCAGGAGATGGCGGCCGCCCTCTTCGATGCGGGCGTGTTCGTGACCGGCTTCTCCTATCCCGTGGTGCCGCGCGGCCAGGCGCGCATCCGGACCCAGGTGTCGGCTCAGCTGGAGCCGAACGAAATCGACCAGGCCGCGCGCGCCTTCGTTCGCGCCCGCGACCTCTGCGGAGTGTGCTGACAAATGCCCCAGACCATGACCGCGCTCGCCAAGCTCAAGCCCCAGGAGGGGCTGTGGATGACCCGCGCGCCCGCGCCAGAGCCCGGGCCGGAAGATGTGCTGATCAAGATCAAGCGTACCGCCATCTGCGGCACCGACCTGCACATCTATCGCTGGGACGCCTGGGCGCAGCGCACCATCCCGGTGCCGATGATCATCGGCCACGAGTTCTCCGGCGAGATCGTCGAGATCGGCTCGCGGGTCAGCCGCAAGCTCCGCCGCGGCCAGCGGGTCTCGGGCGAAGGCCACATCGTCAATCTGAACTCGACCGCCTCGCGGGCCGGCCGCTACCATCTCGATCCCGAGACCGTCGGGGTCGGCGTGAACCGCGACGGCGCCTTCGCGGAATACCTCAGCCTGCCGGCCTTCAACGTCCAGCCGCTGCCCGACAAGGTCAGCGACGACGCCGGCGCGCTGCTCGACCCGTTCGGCAACGCCATGCACGCGGCCCAGCAGTTCGATCTCCTCGGCGAGGACGTGCTCGTCACCGGCGCCGGCCCGATCGGAGCGATGGCGGCGGCGATCGCGCGGCGCGCCGGGGCGCGCTCGGTAATCATCACAGACGTCAACGACTACCGCCTGGCGCTCGCGACCCAGCTCGCCGACGTGACGCCGGTGAACGTGACGCGTGAGAACCTGGCCGAAGCCATGGCGCGCGAGGGCGTCGCGAACGGCTTTGGCGTTGCGCTCGAGATGTCGGGCGCGAAGGAGGCGTTCGAGCAGGCGGTCGAGGCGCTGGCCATGGGCGGCAGGCTGGCCATGCTCGGCCTGCCGGCCGAGGCGATGGAGGTCTCCTGGTCGCGCATCATCCTGAAGGCGCTGACCATCAAGGGCGTCTACGGGCGCGAGATGTTCACCACCTGGCAGAAGATGTTCGGCCTGATCCACGCCGGGTTCGACCTCGAGCGGCTGATCACCCACCGCGCCTGCGCGCGCGACTTCCAGACCGGTTTTGATGCCGCTCTGTCAGGTCAGGCCGGCAAGGTGGTGCTGAACTGGCATTGAGCGCGGCTAGCTCGGACCGAGATTGAGCAGCGCCGGGTCGCCGCCCTGGGCGGCGATGTTGACGCTCACCGCCCGCTCGACCGCGAACCGGGTCAGCGCGTAGGGGCCGCCGGCCTTGGGGCCGGTGCCCGAAAGGCCCTCGCCGCCGAACGGCTGCACGCCGACCACCGCGCCGATCATCGAGCGGTTGACGTAGGCGTTGCCGGCCGGAACCAGCGCGCCGCACCCGCTCGGCGAAGCCCTCGAGGCGGCTGTGCACGCCGAGCGTCAGGCCATAGCGCGCGGCCGGCCAGCGCGCGGGCCGCCGGCTCCAGGTCGTTCCAGGTCGTAGCGGACGACGTGCAGGATCGGGCCGAACACCTCGCGTTCGAGGAAGTCGGCGCGGGGGATCTCGGCCAGCACCGGCCCGAAGAAGGTCCCGGCCCGCGGGACCGGCAGCTGCTTGAGCACCTTGGCCTCTCGCCGCAGCCGCTCCAGATGCGCGTTCCAGCGCCGCGCGGGCCGTCGGCGTCGATCACCGGGCCGACGTCGGTGGCCGGATCGGCCGGATCGCCGATGACCAGCGCGTCCATCGCGCCGGTCAGGCCCTCGATCAGCGCGTCGGCGGTCTCGCTCGGCAGGAACAGGAGGCGCAGGGCCGAGCAGCGCTGGCCGGCCGAGCCGAAGGCCGAGGCGACCACGTCGTCGATCACCTGCTCGCGCAGCGCCGTGGTGTCGACGAACATGCCGTTCAGGCCGCCGGTCTCGGCGATGAAGGGCACGATCGGCCCGTCGCCGCCTGGCCAGCGCCTCGGCTGATGGCGCGGGCCGTGTCCGTGCCGCCGGTGAAGGCGACCCCGTCGACGCCTGGGTGGGCGATCAGCGCCGCGCCGACGCTCTCGCCGCCGCCCGGGCAATCAGCGCCAGAAGGCGCGGATCGAGCCCGGCGCCATGACAGATAGCGCACCGCCGCGGCGGCGATCAGCGGCGTCTGCTCGGCGGGCTTGGCGACGACCGCGTTGCCGGCGGCCAGCGCCGCGGCGATCTGGCCGAGTGAAGATGGAGAGCGGGAAGTTCCACGGGCTGATGGCGGCGAAGACGCCGCGCCCGTGCCGCTCCAGCCAGTTGGCCTCGCCGACCGGGCCGTCGAGCGCTGACCGGCCCGGCGAAGTCCCGCTCGGCCAGGAGCGCGTAGTAGCGGCAGAAGTCGGCCGCCTCGCGCACCTCGGCGATCGCCGTCGGCCAGGGTCTTGCCGCCCTCGCGCGCCAGGATGGCGATCAGCCGCTCGCGGTCGGCTTCGATGGCGTCGGCGACCCGGCGCAGGACCCGAGCGCGCGCGACCCCGCCGGCGGCGTCCCAGGCGCTTTGCGCTGCCCGGGCGCCGGCGACCGCCGCCTCGAGCTCGGACGCGGCGGCCTCCCACACCCGGCCGACCACATGGCCGTCTGTTGGCGAGCGCACCGGCTCGCCGGCGCCGTCAGCGCCCAAACCTGCCGCCAGCGCTTCTGCGTCCACCCCCTCCAGCGCGCTCGCCAGCTCGGTCCGCGCCGTCGCCTGGCTGAGATCGATCCCCGCCGAGTTCTTCCGATCGGGGCCGTAGAGATCAATCGGCTTGGGGATTCGGCTGTGGCGGGCGGGATGGGCTTCGACCGCGGCGATGGGGTCGGCGGCGACGATCGACGGCGGCGCGTGCTCGTCGGTCAACGCGCGAGCGAAGGAGGTGTTGGCGCCGTTCTCCAGCAGGCGGCGGACCAGATAGGGCAACAGGTCCTCGTGCTCGCCGACCGGCGCGTAGACCCGCAAGACCTGCGCGCCGAACTGCTCGGCGGCCGCCTCGTACAGCGCCTCGCCCATGCCGTGCAGGCGCTGGACCTCGATACGGACGCCGCGGTCGGCCGCCAACGCATGCACCGCCGCCAGCGTGTGGGCGTTGTGGGTGGCGAACTGCGGATAGAGCACGGGCGCGGCCTCGATCAGCGCCCTGGCGCACGCCAGGTAGCAGAGGTCGGTGGCGGCCTTGGTCGTGAACACCGGATAGTCGGGACGCCCGGCGACCTGCGCCCGCTTGATCTCGGTGTCCCAGTAGGCGCCCTTGACCAGCCGCACCATCAGCCGGCGGCCGCTCGTGCGCGAGAGCTCGGCCAGCCGTGCGATCACTTCCGGCGCGCGCTTCTGGTAGGCCTGCACCGCCAGACCGAGACCGCGCCAATCGCTTAAGCGCCGGCTCGGCGCATAACCGCGTCCAGCAGCTTCAGCGAAAGGACCAGCCGGTCGGCCTCCTCGGCGTCGATCGTGAAGTTGAGGTGGTGCGACGCGGCGACGCTCGCCAGCCGCTGAAGCCGCGGATAGAGCTCGCGCCATACCCGCGCTTCCTGCGTGGCCTCATAGCGCGGCGACAGCGCCGAGAGCTTCACCGAGATCCCGTGCCCGGCCTCCGGCCCCGCGCCGCCCGACGCCAGGCCCGCGGCCCCGATCGCGCCGGCATAGGCGTGCTCGTAGCGCTCGGCGTCGGCTTCGCTGCGCGCGCCCTCGCCCAGCATGTCGAACGAGCAGAGCAGCCCTTCGCGTGCCGCTCGCGCCAGCGCCGCGCTCGATCGTGCGGCCGAGCACGAACTGCTCGCCCATGATGCGGATGGCTTGGGCGACCGCCCCGCGGATCACCGGCTCGCCCGAGCCGTCCGGCCAGGCGCCCGATGAACCCGCCGATGTCGCGCTGGGCGGCCTCGTCAACCTCGACCAGCCGCCCGGTCAGCATCAGACCCCAGGTCGAGGCGTTGACGAACAGGCTGTCGGAGGCGCCGAGGTGCCTGGCCCAGTCCGCCGAGCCGATCTTCTCGGCGATCAGGGCGTCGCGCGTCGCTTCGTCGGGCGTGCGCAGCAGCGCCTCGGCCAGGCACATCAGCGCCAGGCCCTCGGCCGTGCCCAGCGCGTATTCGGCCAGGAAGCTCTCGACCACCCCCCGGTGCGGCCGTTTGCGCGCTGCGACGACGAGCGCCTCTGCGTCGGCGATGACCGCGGGCCGCTGCTCCGGCGACAGCGGTGGCGGCTGCAGAAGGGCGGTGATCGCCTCGGCCTCGTCGCGGAACTTGCCGCCGTCGAGTGAGTCCCAGTCCATGGCCTTCAGGTGGGCTCCAAGCGGGCCGGCCGCGAGTTCGCCTCGCGCCGCGCGCTCACATCATGTCGCGCGGGATAGCGCTCTCCTGCTCCCGACAGAAGACCTCGGCGCCGCGCAGGCGCGCGACCAGGCGCTCGCGCACCTGGAACGCCGTGGCCGAGGCGGTGATTTCGACCTCGGCCTCGAGCGCACAGTCCCAGTCGCCGCGCGCGTAGCCAACGGCCTGGCGCACGCGCCAGCGGCAGCTCGAGGGGTCGCCCGCCCGCATCTCGGCTTCGACGTCCGGTCCGCCGCGCACGACGCTCGTTTCGGTGTCGCGGATCGCCGCCCGGCTGACCGGCGCGACCTCGCCGAAGCTCGCGCGGCCGTCCGCGTTGGCGCGCCGCATCTGGATGTTGCTGCGCCCGGGCGGCGCCTCGACGAGGGGAATCGGGAACGCGGGCTCGGGCGCATCGGACCGCCGCACCGGCAACGCCAGGGTCGAGTGGGCAAGGTCGATGCTGAGCCGCACCGGCTCCGGCGAGGGCCAGAGCAGCGGCCATAGCCCCTCGCTCAGCGCCAGTCTGAGGCGCGAGCCGGCCGCGACGCGCCGCGCGCTCACGTAGAGGGGTAGCGCAACGTCATAGAAGACGCCGGGGGTCAGCAGGTCCGGTTCGGCATGGCTCGCGCGGTGGGTCAGGTTGAGGACGCCGTAGGTCACCAGCCACGAGCGGCCGCCCGCGTCGACCTCGCAAAGCCGCGCAGCCAGCCTGGCGACCGGGCGGTCGGCGGCGAGGCGCAAACGGATCACCGGCGTCCCGAAGAGCTCGACTGCGGCCTCCAGGGGCGGTGTGTCGAAAACGTGCGAGCGGGCATCGTCAGGGGACTGCTCCTGGCCGTATTGCGGGCCTGCGAAGGGGCACCACTCGGGCGTCTGCAGCCCGACGACCTCGCCGCCGATGTCCACGACTCCCTTGCCGCGCTGTTCGCCCAGCCCGTCGTGGCTTAGCCGAAAGGTCAGCGAATCTGTCGCCGGCGGCCAGGCCGGCGCGGCGATCCAGCGGCCGGGGATGGGGGCCCCATCGGCCTGCGCCGGCGACTGCTCCGGCACGTAGGCCCAGACCGTCGGTCCCTGCATGATCCCGGTCTCTTCGCCGGCCAGCCAGTGGCGCCACCAAGCCACCTCCTCGCGCTCCCACGCGAGCCCGGGTCCTGGCGATGCGGGCGACGGATAGCCGTGGCCCCAGGGGCCGATCAGCGCCTTGGTCGGGACATTCAGCGACTGCAGCAAGCGCGGAATGGTTTCGTTGTACGGGTCCGCCCAGCCGCCGACGAGGTAGGTCGGGCAGGCGATCCGATCGGGCGCGAGCCCCACGGAGCCTTGCCGCCAATAGTCGTCCTCTCGCTGGTGGGCGAGCCAGCGGGCGGCGATCGGCGGCGCAGCTTCGAGCCGCTCCATCCACGCCCGCTGCCAATCCGGCCCGAACACAGCGGGATCCGGCGGGCCGGCCATCACCAGCTTGAAGCTGGTCGCCCACTTCAGCCCGGTCAGCGCGAAGCTGCCGCCGACATAGTGGGCGTCGTCCGTGTAGCGGCGGTCGGAGGCGCAGAAGCTCATGATCGCCTTCAGCGCCGGCGGCTGTAGCGCCGCGACCTGCAGCGTGGCGAAGCCGCCCCAGGAGACCCCGCGCATGCCGACCGCGCCGTTGCACCAGGGTTGCGCCGCCAGCCAGGCGATGGCGGCGGCGTTGTCGGCCTGCTCTGTTGGCAGGTACTCGTCGAGCAACAGCCCGCCGGAGTCGCCCGACCCGCGACAATCCAGCCGCGCGTAGGCGACGCCGTATTGCGCCAGTCGCCGGCCCCAGAAGCGCGAATAGCCGCGCGTGGAGTCGCGCTTGCGGTAGGGGATGGCCTCCAGCACCACGGGGCAGCGGGCGGCGGTCTCCGGCAGCCAGAGCTGCACGGCGAGGCGCACGCCGTCGGGCGCGGCGATCCACGCGTTCTCGATCTCGCGGACGCCGACCGCCTCGGGCAGCGTCCAGGCGAGGCTCATGCTATGGCCACTGGCGGCAGAGGCGTGAGCGAGGGGCGCGGGCGATGGAGCATGTGCGGTTCGGGAAGACCGGCTTGAAGGTCTCCCGACTGTGCCTCGGCACCATGTCGCTGGGAAGCTCCGCCTGGAAAGGCTGGGTCCTCGACGAGGAGGCCGCCGTCCCTATCCTCCGCCGGGCGCTCGATCGGGGCATCACCTTCTTCGACATGGCCGACTGGTACTCGCTGGGTCGCGGCGAGGAAGTCGTCGGGCGCAACCTGCTCAGGATGGAAAGGCGCGAGCGGCTGGTGCTGGCCACCAAGGTCTTCTACCCGATGAGCGACGACCCCAACGATCGTGGCCTCTCGCGCCAGCACATCCTTTCCTCCATCGACCGCTCGCTGGTGCGCATCGGGACCGACCATGTCGACCTCTACATCATCCACGCCTTCGACCCGGAGACACCGATCGAGGAAACCATGCAGGCGCTGCATGACGTCGTTCGCGCCGGCAAAGCGCGCTACCTCGGCGCCTCGACCATGTACGCCTGGCAGTTCGCCGAGATGAACGCGGTGGCGCGCGCCAACGGCTGGACGCCGTTCGTCAACATGCAGTGCCAGCTCAGCCTGCTCTACCGCGAGGAGGAGCGGGAGATGCTGCCCTACTGCGCCCATGCGGGCGTCGCGGTGACGACCTTCAGCCCGCTCGCCCGCGGCTATCTCGCCGACGCCGGCCCGACCGCGCGCACGGCCCACGACCCCTTCCTCGACTGGTTCGGCGATCCGATCGACAAGGAGATCGCGCGACGCACGCGCGAGGTGGCCCAACGGCTGGGCGTCCCGCCGGCGGCGGTCGCCATGGCCTGGGTCGCGCAGCATCCCTCCGTCACCGCGCCGTTGATCGGCGCCGACGCGCCGGAGCAGGTCGACGCGGCCGTCGACGCCGCAGCGCTCATGCTCGGCCAGGACGAGCGCGACCTCCTCGAGGCGCCCTATCGACCGCGCGACATGATCAACGACTACAATCCGGTCCGGCGGCCGCGGGCGCTGGCGAAGAGCTGAGGGGCGACAATGATCTTCATCGGCGAGGGATTCGTGGGCGATGGCGCGAACGCCGCCCACATCAACCTGATCCTGGGCGACAAGGCGGCGCTCGGACAGGCCTACGCGCTGGCCGCCGCCAGCCCCGGCCCCGGCCACGTCCCGTTCCAGGTGGTGCTGAAGCCGAACCTGCCGGCCAAGCCGACGACGCTCTTCGTCGCCAAGGCCGTGCTGCGCGATGCGGCGCACGAGCGGATGACCTGGGGCCCGGCGCAGGCCGGTGTCGCCGCCGGCATGACCGACGCCCTCATCGCCAACGCCCTGCCGCCGGAGGCGCGCGACGGATGGCTCGCCATCGCCCTCGTCTGGGTCGACTGGACGGCTGACGACGCGCAAGCCGTCTATGCGAACAATCGCGCCGCCACGCGGCTTGCGGCCGAGCGCGCCATGGCCGCCGACTGGCCGGCGCTCGACGCGCTGCGCGAGGGCCTCGCCGACGTGCACAACCCTTTCTTCACCCCGGCGAAGGCGTGAGCGAGGATCGAATCGCGGCGATCGAGATCAGCCATCACCGGCTGCCGCTGGATCCGCCGTTCGAGGCAAGCTGGGATTCCAATCCCCGGCGTCACTTCGACGCCACCTTGGTCAAGGTCACTACCGACAGCGGCGCGGTCGGCTATGGCAGCGGCGACCTGATGCTGGGCTTCGCCGGCCACGAGCCTCTCTTCGTCGGCCGGGACCCGTTCGATATCGAGCGACACGCAACCGTCCTTGAGCACATCGCCTTCCATTACGGCCGCTGCTGGCCGCTCGACCTGGCGCTCTGGGACCTGATCGGCAAGCTCTCGGGTCGGTCCTGCTGGAAACTGCTCGGCGGGTCGGGACCTCGCGTGCGCGTCTATACCTCTTGCGGCGTGCTGCGCGACGCGGGCGGCCTGGCCGAGGCGGCGGAGCGCTATCTCGCCGAGGGCTTTGCGGCCCTGAAGATCCGCTTCCGCCGCGGCGACTGGCGCGCCGACGTCGGCGCGCTCGAGGCGGTGCGCGCGCGGATCGGCGACAAGCTCGAGCTGATGGTCGATTGCAACCAGGGTTGGCGCATGCCCTGGGATACCGAGCCGCCGTGGACGCTGAAGCAGGCGCTCGAGGTCGCCCGGGCGCTCGAGCCGCTTGGCGTCTATTGGATGGAGGAGCCGCTCGACCGCGCCGACTACGACGGCATGGCGAAGCTGCGCGAGGCGACGACGATCCGCGTCGCCGGCGGTGAGATGACCCGCGAGCTCTCCGCTTTCGACGTGCTCATCGCGCGCGGATGTCTGGATGTCTTACAGCCGGACGCCGCGCTGGTGGGCGGCGTCACCGGCCTCAAGCGGCTCGCCGCTACCGCTCGCGCGCACAATCTTACCTTCACACCGCACACCTGGACGAATGGCATGGGCCTGGTCGCCAACGCCCACCTGGTCGCCGGTCTGGGCTGTGCGCCCTTCCTCGAGTTCCCCTACGACCCGCCGCAGTGGAGCCTCGGGCGTCGCGACTTCATGATGGCCGAGCCCTTGGCGGCGGTCGATGGCTGGATCGCGCTCGGCGACACGCCCGGCATGGGCTACGCGGTCGACGAAGCGCGCCTGAAGGCGACGCGGATCGGCTGAGCGATGCCGCTCGACCAGCCGCCCAGCCCGCCGGTCGTCGTTGTGCGCGCCGCGAGCCTGCCGCCCGCGCCCGGCGACGCGGCGTTTTCCATCGTCGTTGTGGACCCCAAACGGCTGCGGCTGAGCGAGCGGCTCGACGAGGCGCTGATGAGCGCGCCGGGCGTCGCGCTCTTTCGGCGCACCTCCAGCCTGGGCGCCAATCCGACCACCCAGGGGATCTCGGTGCGCAGCATCGCCGGCTCGGCGGCGAGCCGCGCGCTCGTCACCCTCGACGGCGTCCCGCAGAACGACCCGTTCGGTGGCTGGGTGATCTGGACCGGCCTGCCGCCGGAGACCATCGGCGCGGCGAGCATCGTTCGCGGCGCGGGGGCGGGGCCGTACGGCGCCGGCGCACTGACCGGGACGATCGCGCTCTCGTCCTCGCCCCGCCTCGACGGCGAGGCGATTGCCGATATCGAAGGCGGCGACTTCGGCTATGGCCGCGCGGTCGGCGCGGCCGAGATCGACACCGCGGCCGGCGCGCTCTTCGTCTCCGCCTCGGGCGAGCGCAGCGGCGGCTGGATCCCGGTCGTCCACGGCCGCGGCGCCGTCGACCAGCCGCTCAGGCTGGGTGACGAGAGCGCCAGCGAGCGGTTCGTGGCCAGCGTCGGCGACGCGGTGCTGACCGAGCGGGTCTCCGGCTACGCCGAGGATCGCGACGCCGGCACGCTATTCGCCGGCTCCCATGACCAAGGCGGCCAGGCCAGCCTCTCGCTCGTGCGCCAGCCCGCCGACCAGGCGCTTGGCTGGCGCATCCAGGGCTGGGTCTCCGGCTCGAACCTCGCCAACACCTCCGCCTCGGTGGCCGCGAGCCGCAACTCGGCGACGCTGGCCGACAACCAGTACGCCACGCCGGCGCTCGGCCTCGGCTTCAACGCAGCCGTCCGCGGGCAGTCCGCCGCCGCCAGCTGGGAGGTCGGGGCCGACCTGCGCGACGTCAGCGGCTCCAGCCACGACCGGCTGTTCGCGCTCGGCAAGCCCACCGGCTTGCGCACCGCCGGTGGCGGCGAGGCGGTCGGCGGGGTCTACGCCGAGGCCAGCGGCGCGTTCGGGCCGCTGCTGCTCACCGGCGGTGTGCGGCTGGATGCGTGGGAGGCCTATGACTCCTCGCTCGTGCAGACCGGCCAGAGCCGGCTCGACCAGCGCCCGCCAGACCGGGGCGGGGTCGTGCCCACCGGCCGCATCGGTATCCGGCGCGATATCACGCCCAGCCTTTACCTCCGCGCCGCGGCTTACGCCGGCTTTCGGCCGGCGACGCTGAACGAGCTGCACCGGATGTTCCGCGTCGGCGCCGACGTGACCGAGGCCAACGCCGCGCTCGCGCCCGAGCGCCTGTTCGGCGCCGAGGCCGGCGCCGGCGGGACGGTCCCGCTGGCCTGGGACGCCGCTGTCTTCGCGAATCGCATCGTCGACCCGGTGACCAACGTCACCATCGGCAAGGGGCCGGGAAGCTTCCCGCTCGCCGGCTTCGTCCCCGCCGGCGGCACGCTGTTCGAGCGCCAGAACGCCGGCGCCATCGACGCGTTCGGCTTTGAGGCCGACGCCGCCTGGCCGCTCGCGCCCGGCGTCGACCTGCGCGGCGCGCTCGCCTACACGCACGCCCGCGTCGACGGCGGCGCGCTAGCCCCGCAGCTGACGGGCTTGCGGCCGGCTGAGACGCCGGAGGCGGTCGCGACCGCCGCGGTCGTGTGGAGCGCAGGCCCGCGGCTGACGCTCAGCGGCGCGCTCCGCTACCAGAGCAGCGAGTTCGACGACGACCTCAATACCCGTCGGATCGAGGCCGGGACCGAGGTCGACGCCCGCGCCGACTGGCAAGTGAGCGCCCATGCCACCGCCTTCGTCGCCGCCGATAACCTGTTCGACGCGCCCCTTCAGAGCGGCCGCAGCGCCACCGGCGTCGTCACCTACGCCGCCCCGAGGATGATCCGCGTGGGGCTGTCGCTGCGCTTAAACCCCCTCCCATAGGGAGGGGGCGAGCGCCGCCTGGCGCGAGGGGGGAGGGGTTACGGCGCCTCCGGCAAGTCCCGACCGCCGTACCCCTCGCCCTCCCGTTCGCTTCGCTCCGGGCCCCTCCTCCCTCCCCCTCCTGGGGAGAGGTGTTTGGCGTACGGCCCCATATCCATCCCCGGATAGCGCTCGGCGACATCGCGCAGGGTCTGCTCGTTCCAGTAGTCGCTGCCCGGCGGCGGCCAGCCGAACAGGTCGCGCTGGCGGGGCGTCATCTTGACCATGGCGTCGACCATCGCCGCGTTCCCGGCGTGGTGCGGCCAGCTCATCTTGCCGTTCCAGCGCCAGCCGCGCTGCTGCATGTCGACCAGCATGGCGAACCGCGAGCGGCCGGGCTCGCTGAAGTTCGAGCCGCGGTGGAAGACGTCGGTCTTGTAGATCATCAGCGAGCCGGCCGGGCCGGTGATCGCCACCTCGTGCTCGAACAGCTCGCCCATCGGCTGGCGCCGCGGCGCCAGCGGCAGGTCTTGGGTGAACTCGAGCGGCACGAGCTTGGTCGGCCCGTCCGCATCCGTCACGTCCGAGAGCAGGATGAAGGTGGTCATCTGCGTGTGCACGCCATCCAGGCGCGGCACGACCAGCGTGTGGTTGCCGAAATCGCGGTGGTGCGGCTGGTCGTAGTCGACGGCGCCGGCGTACTTGGCCCAGAGCTCGATCTTGTAGATCTCGATGTCGTCCGAGCCCAAGAGCCGCTCGGCCGCGTCGGTCAGGTCCGGATAGACCGGAATCCGGTTCAGCGCCCAGTCCGCATAGGGGAAGACGTTGATGCCCGAGAACTGGCTGTCGGCGAGCTTGGGGTGCTTTGACGGGTCGGCGAAATAGTCCTCCGGCTTCGGGTAGACGCCCCACAGCGCCTCCTGCGCCGCGGCCAGCGTCTCCTTGTCGAGAAAGCCTTCGACGACGGTGAACCCGCGGTCCCAGACCTCGGCCAGCTTGGCGTCAGGCACACGCATGCGTTCCTCCTTCCGCGTGTGCCTCGAACTTCACGGGCCGGCTGTCAACGTGCTTGGAAACGCGGTCCTAGCGCGCGTGCGATGTAGGGTCCCGACTCGACACCGCTCATCCCCGCGAAAGCGGGGACCCAGGCTTTTTCTGTGTTCTTGAGTGCCTGGCCAGGCTCTGGCGGTTCAGATTCAGCGACAAAAACACCTGGGTCCCCGCTTTCGCGGGGATGAGCGGGAGTAGGGGAAGCTGCCAAGTCTTTGATATCGCTCAAGCTCAACTGCGTCCGTATCCCGGAGCGGGTGGTGACCAAACGCACTCGTACCGGCCATGAGAGGGGCCGGCTCTGTGATTCCGAGTAACCGAAACCCGCTCTAGGGCTAAGCTGAGGGGGATACGTCCTGTTCGGAGCCGGGCGCATGCCGGACAGCCGACCGCACTATTGGGCCTTCTTGAGCTACAGCCACGCGGACGCGCGCTGGGCCAACCGGCTGCACCGCGCTCTCGAGCATTTCGCGACGCCCCGGCGGCTCATCGGCGCCCCGACGCCCGTCGGGCCTGCGCCCAGGCGGTTGCACCCGATTTTCCGCGACCGGGAGGAGCTGGGCGCCTCCGCCGACCTCGGCGGGCGGCTGGTGGCCGCGCTCGAAGGGTCCGGATACCTCATTGTCGTCTGCTCGCCGGCGTCCGCCCGCTCGCGATGGGTGAACGAGGAGATCGCGCGCTTTCGGGCGACGCACGGCCACGAGCGCATCCTTGCCGTCATCGTCGACGGCAAGCCGTTCGCGTCCCTCGACCCCGATGAAGCGGACCAGGAGTGTTTTCCCGAAGCGCTCCGCCGGCGCGTTGGCGACGACGCCGGGCCGGAGCCGATCGCCGCGGATTTAAGGCCAGAGCGGGATGGCCTGCGGCTCGCGGTGCTCAAGCTGGCGGCCGGGATGCTCGGCGTGGGCCTCGATGAGCTGGTCCGGCGCGACGCGCGCCGGCGCCAGGGGCAGCTTACGATCCTCACAGCGGCCTCGTTGGCCGCTTCGGCCGTGCTGGCGGCGCTCACCTTCGCCGCCGTGCGCGAGCGCGACGAGGCCTATGCCCAACGGGCGCAGGCCGAGGGGCTGATAGAGTTCATGATCGGCGACCTGCGTAAGAAGCTGGAGCCGATCGGCGGTCTCGATGCGCTCGATGCGGTCGGCGACCGGGCGCTGCGTTACTACGCCGCCCAGCAGAGGCACGGCATGGACGACGCCGCCCTCGGCCGCAGGGCGCGGGTGTTGCATATGCTGGGCGAGATTCGAGACCGCCGTGGCGACCTGGCCGGAGCCCTCGCGCTGTTCCAGGAGGCGGCGCGGAGCACGCGCGAGCTGCTGGCGCGCGCGCCAAACGATCCCCAGCGCATCTTCGACCACGCCCAGAGCGTCTACTGGGTGGGCTATGTCGCCTGGCGGCGCGGGCATGACGATGAAGCCCGCCGGGCCTTCCGCGACTATCAGACCCTCGCCGATCGGCTCGTCGCCATCGATCCAAAGAACGCGGCCTGGCGTGAGGAGGTGGTCTACGCAAACTCCGATCTCGGCGCCGTCTTCCTGGCTGACGGCGAGGCCCCCGCCGCGGCCGCCGCCTATCAGCGTGCGGTCGACGACGGCGAGCGTCTGGTGCAGGCCGCGCCCGACGACCGCGGCCGGCAATTCGATCTCGCGCAGAACCTTGGATCGCTGGAAAGCGCCGAGTACCGGCGCGACCGGCTCGATCTCGCGACGCGCGATCTCTCCGCCGAGAGCGCCCTTGACCGGCGGATGCTGGCGCGGAACCCGGCCGACAACGGCGCCAAGGTCGACCTGGCGGTCAGCCGCACCGCCCTTGCGCGGGTCCTGCTTGCGCAGGGCCGGACCCGAAAGGCCAGCGACGAGCTCGCGGTGGCGCAGGCCAGCCTGGACCAGGTCATCGCCTCGGCGCCCGGGGACGAACTCGTACAAGTTCGCGGCAACGCCGATCATGCTCCTGCGCGCACACGTCTTGCTGCGCGCCGGCCAGCTGGATGCGGCGGCCCGTATGGCCGCGGCCGCTCGCGAGATGGCCGAGGCCGCCGTCAGCAAGGACCCCACCGTCGTCGCCTGGAGCGGGGACCGCCTGGGGGGGGCCCGCATCCTGTCGATGAAGATCGCCGCCGCGCGTGTCACATCGCGAGCCGGGCAGGCGGCCGCGCTCAGCGCCGCGCCGAAAGAAGCCGACCGTCTTGCTGCGTTAGTGCGATCCCAGCCTCGCAACCTCGGGCTGGCCCGGGTGGCCGCCGAGGCGGAGCTGCTCGCCGGCGACGAGGCCAGTCTGACCGGCGCGCCGGCGCGCGCGCAAACCTATTGGTCGGCGGCATTGTCGACTCTGACCGCGACGGGCGCGTCGGGGCAGCCGCCCGGCGATCCCGGCGGCGCGCTGTTGCATCAGCTTGACGATCGGCTCAAGGTCGGAGCTCTGCCGGTATCCGGCGCCCGCGCGGGGCCGGCAAGGCGGGTCGGGGGACAAAGCCAGATCGACTACCGGTGGTGATCCGCCGGCGACGGCTTCAGACAACGAAAGCAGACAAGCCATGATGCTATGCCAGGCCCAGCCGGCCATAGAGATCGCGGTCGATATCGCCGTCGCGGGAAACCCAGGGGGTCCGTTCGGGTGGACATTCACCCGGACCGACAACGGCGACCCGGCCATCACCGTCGCCCCGCATGGCGACCTCGACTTCAGCGCGAAGGGCCAGCCGATCCACGTCACCATGACGCTGCATGACGACGCCGATCCGAGCCTCGTCTTCTACAAGGGCGGGGGCGTCAATGTCTTAGGGTTCGCCGACGCGTTCGGCGACGGCTATCCGGCCGTTCAGGTGGTCGGACCGGGCCACCCGCAGTTCAGAGACATTGATGTCACGAACGGCGGCAAGACGGTCAGCTTCTGCTACGCCAACCACAGGCGGCCGGACGAGCCGGGCCAGCCGGGCCACTACAAGACCAGCCGCTACACGATGTATCTGGGGGATTCGACCAGCTCGAGCTGGCTGCCCTATTACATCGATCCGCAGATCGGCAACTTCGGGCCCTAGCGCAGGTCGAAGATCTCGTGCTCGCGGGTCATGAAGCAGCGCGAGCGGCTCATCTCGACGAAGCGGCGCTCGTCCTCGACCAGCACCGGCCCCGCCCGCCGCGCCGTGTCCGGATCGGGTGAGGACGCGCCGCCGGGCAGCACCCAGACCTCGGTGATGCCGTCTAGCGGCGCGGCCAGCCCGCGCCCGGCCCCGATCGTCTGGTTGATCTCCGGTGCGATGGTGTGGCTCTGGACGTAGCGCGCCATGCCGCTCGCCCGCGCGAAGCTCGCCACCAGCGGCCCGTGGTCGGCGAGCCAGGTCCGATGGCAATCCTCGACCGACATGCCGTCCTTGCGGGTCAAGAGGTAGGTCACCTTCTGCGCGTCGGGCCCGAACTTGGCCCCGCCGGTGAAGTCGAAGATCAGATTCTCAGCGGTCAGGAAGATCTGTGATTTGCCGGTATCGATGAACTTCGCCTCGTCCTCGGCCAAGTCGGCCATCGCGGCCTGGCCGGCGGGATCGCTTAGCGCCGCCCGGAAGTCGTCGAGGCTATCCCACCAGACCTCGGTGATCCCCGGCAGCGGCGCCAGCATGCCGCGGCTGCTGCGCATCGCCTCGTTGGCCGGCGTGTCGATGGTGTGGCTCTGCACGTAGCGCCTGGCGCGGATCGCCAGCGCGTGGCCCTTCACGCGCGGCCCATGCGAGTTCAGCCAGTAGTCGTAGAAGTCGGCCAGCGGCACGTCGGCGCGCCGCTCGACCGCATACACCAGCTTGATCACGAAACGCCTCCCTGCGCGCCTCCGCCCTTTATCGCCCGGGCGGTTTCAGCCAAAACCCATCGGCCAGCAGATGAGACCTGTCCAGCCATGACCGCATTGCCGAATTCCACCGCCGCCCGCGACATCGCGAGCCTGATCCACCCGTACACGAACCTCGATCGGCACCGCGAGGTGGGGCCGTTCGTGATCGCATCCGGCGACGGCTGCTACGTCTACGACGAGAGCGGCAAGCGCTACCTCGAGGGGCTCGCAGGCCTGTGGAGCGCCTCGCTCGGCTTCAGCGAGCCCCGGCTGGTCGCTGCCGCGACGAAGCAGATGCAGCGGCTGCCCTATTCGCAGATCTTCGGCGGCCGCAGCCACGAGCCCGCCATCGATCTGGCCGAAAAGCTGCTCTCGATCGCCCCCAAGGGGCTCACCAAGGCGCTGTTCGCCAACTCCGGCTCGGAGGCCAACGACCAGGCGGTCAAGCTCGTCTGGTACTACCACAACGCCATCGGCAAGCCGGAGAAGAAGAAGATCATCTCGCGCATGCGCGCCTATCACGGCGTGACGGTGGCATCCGCCAGCCTGACCGGCCTCGTCCCCAACCACGCCGACTTCGACCTGCCGATCGCGCGCTTCCTGCACACCGACTGCCCCAGTCACTACCACCACGCCGAGCCCGGCGAGAGCGAGGCGGCGTTTACGACCCGCATCGTTGGCGCGCTCGAGGCGCTGATCGAGCGCGAGGGGCCGGAGACCATTGCCGCCTTCTTCGCTGAGCCGGTGATGGGGGCGGGCGGCGTTATCGTGCCGCCGAAGGGCTACTTCGAGGCGGTGCAGAAGGTTCTCAGGAAGCACGACATCCTGTTCGTCGTCGACGAAGTGATCTGCGGCTTCGGTCGCACCGGGAACATGTGGGGCAGCGAGACCTATGGCATCACCCCCGACATCCTGACCTGCGCCAAGGCGCTGTCCGCCTCGTTCCTGCCGATCTCGGCGACCCTGGTGACCGACAAGATCCACGAGGCGATGCTGGCGGAAAGCAAAAAGCTCGGGACCTTCGGCCACGGTTTTACCTACGCCGGCCACCCGGTCTCGTCCGCGGTCGCGCTCGAGACGCTGAAGATCTACGAGGAGCGCGACATCGTCGGCCATGTGCGCCGCATCGCCCCGCACTTCCAGGCGCGCCTCAGGGCCCTGGCCGCCCACCCCCTGGTCGGCGAGGCGCGCGGCGTCGGCCTCGTTGGCGCGGTCGAGGTCGTCCGCGACAAGGCGGCCAAGACCCCGTTCGACGCGGCGCTGGCGGTCGGCCCGGCGGTGCAGGCCGCTGTGCTCGAAGAAGGCGTGATCCTGCGCGCAATCCGCGACGTGGTCGCCGTCTGCCCGCCCCTGATCATCGCCGACGAGCAGATCGACACCCTCTTCGACGCCCTCGCCAAAGGCCTGGACAAAGTCCACGCCAAACTCGTGGCGGAAGCCGTGTGAGCGTGCTGAGCTGTTGAGCGACTTCACCATAGAACCGTCATGGCCCAGCTTGTCCGGGCCACCCATGCACACCTGATCTATCCGGTGTTCATGGGTCCCCCGCATTCCGCTTCGCTCCAGCGGGGGATGACGATGAAAGAAGGGCAGGGGAGATGAACCAGTCCGACTATCTGAAATACGACGCCGTCGGCCTCGCCGAGCTCGTCGCCAAGCGCGAGGTCTCGCCAGCGGAGCTGCTCGAGGCGGCGACGGCGCGGATGGCCGAGGTCAATCCCAAGCTCAACGCCGTGATCCTCGACCTCTCCGCCCAGGCGCGCGCCGCGATCGACGCCGGCCTGCCCGATGGCCCCTTCCGCGGCGTCCCTTACCTCATCAAGGACCTGGGCACGCAGATGCAGGGCGTCCAGACTCGCGGCGGCTCGGCGATCTGGCGCGAGGCGCCGCCGGCCGCGGCCGACAGCGCCCTTATCGCCGCCTATCGCGCCGCCGGGCTCGTGATGTTCGGCAAGACCAACACGCCCGAGTTCGGCCTGCAGCCGGTGACCGAGCCGGCTGAGTTCGGTCCCACCCGCAACCCGTGGAACCTCGAGCGTACGCCCGGCGGATCGTCCGGCGGCTCTTCCGCGGCCGTCGCCGCCGGCATCGTCCCGGCCGCCCAGGCCAGCGACGGCGGCGGCTCCATCCGCATCCCGGCGTCCTGCGCCGGGCTCGTCGGCCTGAAACCCTCGCGCGGGCGCGTCTCGATGGCTCCGGTCGGCGAAGGCTGGGGCGGCATGTCGACCATCCACGCCGTCAGCCGCTCGCTGCGCGACTCCGCCGCCCTTCTCGACATCAGCTGCCGCCCGCAACCGGGCGACCCCTACTTCCTCTCCCCGCCCGAGCGGCCTTATCTCGAGGAGGTCGGGCGCGACCCCGGCAAGCTGCGCATCGCCTACACCCGCGGCGCCCTGCTCACCGGCGCCCCGGAGACCGAGGTCAGCTTCGCCGTCGATGCGGCGGCCAGGCTGCTCGCCTCGCTCGGCCACGACGTCGAAGAGGTTCCGCTGCCGTTCGCGTTCGGCGCGACGTCGGCCGCCGGCGGCGTCTGCGTCTCCACTGCGACGGGCGTCTACATCGACGCCGAGTCCGAGCGGCGCGGCCGCCCGGTCGAGGAGGGCGAGGTCGAGCCGCTCACCTGGCGGCTCTACCAGCAGGGCAAGGGCTACACCTCCGGCGACTTTGCCCGCGCCGTCGCCGCCATCCACCGCTTCGGCCGCTCGCTGGGCGAATTCATGCAGGGCTACGATGTCCTGATGACGTCCACGCTCGGCCGCCCGCCGATCCGCATCGGCGAGCTCAGCTCCACCTCCGACGACACCGCCGAGTACTACCGCGTCTTCTCCGCCTTCATGCCCAACACCCAGGCCTTCAACCACTCCGGCCAGCCGGCCATCAGCCTCCCCCTCGCCTGGACCGACGACGGCCTGCCCGTCGGCATCCAGTTCGCCGCCGCCACCGGCGACGAAGCCGTGCTGTTCCGGCTGGCGGGGCAGCTGGAGAAGGCGCAGCCGTGGTGGGACAAGCGGCCGGCGATTTAGCCGGCGCTCGCCCGAGCCTGACAGAGATGGCGCAAGCTGCATGGGTCGAGCGCTGGCGTGTTGGGATCCGCGCCAGCGAAACAGCGCTGGTGATCGGTTTGTGGGGCAGCGGGCTCGCGGCCAGCGACATCGTCATCGCCGCGATCCTGCTCGGGGCCGGCGCTATCGTCGGCCTGGTTGCGGTCTGGGCCGACCCGGCGCGATCGGTGACAGCCAAGCTGGTGTTGACCCTCGTCGTCGCGACATTCTTCGCCCTGGCCGCGCTCATCACAGGCTGGCGCCATCCGCCGCAGGTCCAGGCGTCCGCGGCGCCAGCGGTCCACGCCTATGCCGATTGCGTTGGCCGGGTGAGGGACGCCTCGGCGGCGTTGGTGCAACTGGTCGCAAACGCCAAGGCCATCGACGATGCCTGGAACGCCAACAAGGACGACCACCGGATGGAGCTTCAGTACAACGTCTGGCGCTCCGAGGCGGACGGCATCCTGTCGGCCTATTCCGACCTGTCGCCCAAAGCCCGAAGCCAGTTCGACAGCGCACACGGCTCGCACTGGCTGCATGCGTTCCTGTTCATCCACGACACCGGCCGCCAGATCGGCGTCGACCTCGAGGCGAAGCGCGACGTGCTGATCACGATCAACAACGCCCTCACCGCCGGCCGCTGCCCGAGGACGATGACCTACGGCGTCGGCTAGCCGGGGACCCTCCGCTAAGCGATTTGCTGAGCGCGCCTCTGGGCGTGGATAATGCGTCTCAGTACCGCGCGCGTTCGATTGAGAAGAGTCCCCTGCTCGGGCGAGCACCTGCGCTCGTCCATTGCAGAGATGATGATGATGATGACGATGATGATGATCCCGAACGGGGACCTTCTCGATCGAACGCCGCGGGCGCTTGCCTAGGGGCGGCGCTCTCGCATGCGCGCCGGATTGACGGCGCAACCGGCTTCGTGCCCTTGCGGGGCGGCGAAAACGGCGAGAACGCACTCTTGGACTCCATGAACGAGGCCGCCGCCGCATGACCCGCGGCCTGGAGACGACGATCGTCGTCGCCGGCGCCGGGCCGGTCGGGATGTCGCTCGCCATCGACGCGGCCCAGCGCGGCGTCGATGTGGTCGTGCTCGAAGCGCGGCAGGCCGGGGAGCCGCCCAGCGCCAAGTGCAACACGGTGGCCGCGCGCACGCTGGAGACGTTCCGCCGCCTAGGGGTCGCGGGCCAGGTCCGCGCCGCCGGCCTCCCCGACGACTATCCAACCGACGTCATCTACTGCACGTCGATCACGGGCTATGAGCTGACCCGCGTCCGCCAACCCTCGCGCCTGGAGCGGCCCGAGCCAGGCTTTCCCGACAGCGACTGGGCGACGCCCGAGCCGGTGGTGCGCGTCAGCCAGCTCTATCTGGAGCCGATCCTCTTCCAGCGCCTGCAGCAGGAGCCGCGGGCGCGCGTGCTCAATCAGACCGTGGTCGAAGGTTACCAGCAGGAGGCGGATGGCGTCACCGTCCACGGCCGGGCCGCCGACGGCGAGCAGGTCGTCGTGCGGGGGCGCTTTCTCGTCGGCTGCGATGGTGGGCGCAGCGCGGTCCGGCGGATTATGGGCGTGTCGTTGCAGGGCGACGCGGACCTCGGGCGCACCCGCTCATCGCTCATCCGCGCGCCGGGGCTCCGCGCCCTTTTCGGCGACCGCCGCCCAGTCTGGATGAGCTGGGTCTCGAACCCGCGCATCCGCGCAACCGTGATTGCGATCGACGGCGGGGCGGTGTGGCTGGTGCACCGGTCGCTGAGCGCCCGACACCCGGACTTCGCCGACCTCGACTTCGACCAGTCCATACGCGACGCGCTGGGCGTTGGGCCAGAGTTCACCTGGGAGGTGCTCAATCACGAGGATTGGGTCGGCCGCCGGCTGGTGGCCGAGCGGTTCCGCGACGCGAATGTCTTCATCGCCGGCGACGCGGCGCATCTGTGGGTGCCGTTCGCCGGCTACGGCATGAACGCCGGCGTGGCCGACGCCATGTCGCTGTCCTGGATGTTGTGCGCCGTCGCCAACGGCTGGGCGCCCGCGAGCTTCCTCGACGCCTACGAGGCCGAGCGGCAGCCGATCACCGACCAGGTGTCGCGGCTGGCCATCGGCAAGGTGATGGAGAACGCCGCCGTACTCGGCGCGGGACCAGTGCCGGCGACGATCGAGGAGCCGGGGCCCGCGGGTGACGTGTTTCGCGCCACGCTCGGCTCGCGCCTGCGCGAGATCAACCTCGCCCAGTTCGCGCCGGCCGGCCTCAACTTCGGCTACTTCTACGACCGCTCGCCGATCATCGCCTACGACGGCGAGGCAGCGCCGGCTTACGACATGGGAAGCGTCACGCCGTCGACTGTCCCTGGCTGCCGCATGCCGCACTTCTGGATCGGACCGGGCCGCTCGGTCTACGACGCGCTCGGGCCGGACTACATGCTCGTGCGGTTCCAGCCAGACGTCGACGTCCGCCCGCTCCTCGCTGCAGCCGGGGCCGTTCAGCTGCCGCTGATGCTGCTCGATGTCGCCGCTCCGGACGCGCCCGAGGTGTTCCGCCACCCACTGCTGATCGTGCGTAGCGACCAGACCGTCGCCTGGCGCGGCCCCGCGCCCCCACCCGACCCCGCCGCCCTCATCGACCGACTCCGGGGTATGGCAGCCTCTTAAGCAATATCAGCTGGCCACGGAACACGCGGAAGACACCGAAAGGCGCGGGGTCATCGACAGAGGCCGCGGCGCGCCTCACCGGCAGGTCCGTGCTTTCCGTGGTCGAAAAAGCCCACGTCGCGCCTTCTCCGCCATGGGCGGTATCGAGTACGGACTCTGGAACAACGGGGAGAGACGCCCATGCCCGGCCGATACGGTCCGCACAATCCGGACGAAACCTATGTCGCGCACCGCTATCCCGAGCAGTTGTTCGACAACGGCGAGCTTGTGATGAACTACGTGACCGCCGGCGATGCGGCGCGGCCGGCGCTGTTGCTCGTCCCCGGTCAGACCGAGAGCTGGTGGGGCTACGAGGCGGCGATCGACATCCTGAAGGACAGCTTCCAGGTGTTCGCGGTGGATCTCCGCGGACAGGGCCGGTCCGGCCGCACGCCCGGGCGCTACACGCTGGATAACATGGGGAACGACCTAGTGCGGTTCGCCCAAGGGGTGATCGGGCGGCCGACGGTGGTCAGCGGGCTCTCGTCGGGGGGCGTACTGTCCGCCTGGATGTCGGCCTACGCGCCCGCGGGTTTCGTCCGCGGCGCCCATTACGAGGACCCGCCGCTCTTCACCTCCGAGGTCAGCCCGGCCTGCGGCCCATCCATCCGCCAGGCGATCGGGCCGGTGTTCGCGCTGTTCGCGAAGTACCTCGGCGACCAATGGAGCGTCGGCGACTGGGCGGGGCTGAAGGCCAACGCCGCCGCCGAGCTCCCCGGCTGGATGGCCGGCATGGCCGCGGGGTTCGGCGAGGCGCCCGGGCAGAACCTGAGGGAATACGACCCGGAGTGGGGGCGCGCCTTCTGGACCGGAACCGTCGCGGCCAGCTGCGATCACGCGCGGATGCTAGGCGCAGTCAAGGTTCCGGTTCTTTTCACCCACCACTTCCGTCGCGTCGACGAGGCCACCGGGTTCCTGATGGGCGCCATCTCGGACATCCAGGCGCAGCGCGTGCGCGAGATCGTCGAGGCCGCCGGCCAGCCGTTCGACTACCAGTCCTTCCCCGCCATGGGCCACGCCATGCACAGCCAGGACCCGGCGCTCTTCGCCAAGACGCTCACCGACTGGGCGCTGGCGCTTCCATGATGGGCGGCGCGCGGTGATCAGTAGCCTGCCTCACTGGATGCTGCTTGGCGGACCGGTCGCCGCGCTCGTGTTCGGCGTCGGCGTGACATGGCTCGGAGTGATCAGACCCGGCTATAGCGCCGTCAGGCAGACGGTCAGTGAGCTCGGGCCGCTGGGCGACAGAGGCAGAACGTCCCTTGCGGTTCTCAACCTGATCGTGGCGCTGAGCGCGATCTCGTTCGCGTTTGGTCTGCTTGCAATCGCGAAACAGTCGGCCTCAACCAGCGCACCGGCGTACTTCATGGGCGTGTATGCAATCCTGGCCGTGGGACTTGCGGCCTTTCCTGGCGGACATCCGCTTCATAACGTCTTCGGTCTGCTGCAGACCTTTCCGTTCGTCGGCGCACCCCTGGCCGTGGCGCTGGGATGGCGGGGCCAGGGCGGCGCGGTGACCGCGGTCTCGTGGGTCGCACTTGTGCTGCTCGTTACGGCGATGGCCCTCAATCTCGCACCGCCCTTCTCGCCCCGCCTGGCGAAGGCGCTCGAGCCGGTCTACGGCCTGGCCCAGAGGTCGATCTTCGTCGCCTGGTACGGCTGGTGCGCGGTGCTGGGTGTGTTGCTCTTCGTGCATTCGTAGGGGCGCCGGCGCCGCGCGCGGCGCTGCCGTGCGGACCAACCTTCGCATCCGTTCAATCGGTCGACCGCAAGTTTTACCGCAGAGATCGCAGAGAAGAGCGGAGATCGCCGGGGCTCGCTGCCTCGCTGCGTCCTCAGCCCTCCTCCGCGTCCTCTGCGGTTGAATCGAACTCCGCTCAATCGGCGGCCACGAACTCGTACACGTGCTGCCCGTCTCGGGTGGTGAGGGTAGGTTTGCCGCCCGCGGCGCCGATCACGAACGCCAGCCCCGAGATCTGCGGGTCGATGGTGACGAGCGAGACCGTGCCGTCGTCGTTGTGGCGAGACGCGACCTCGCTGCTCCAGGCGGCCGTCCGCACACGGACGACTTTGCCCGCGCTCTCGATCGTGAGCGCCCCCAGGTCAGGGCTGACGTAGGACGGCGCGAGCCCGGCGACGTCCGCCTCCGCCGCCGGGATGATCAGACGCTTGCGCTCGGCGGCGCGCTGCGCGTCCGCCTGTTCCGCGAAGGCGTGAATGTCCCCCGCTGCTTGCGGCTCGCCGTCATACAGCAGCTCCAGGATCCGGCGCAGGAACGGGCCTCGCATGAACACGCCGCGATCGGCGTTGGTGAGGATCACCGCGCCGACCTGGGCCGAGGGGATGGCGAAGACGTCGCTGTGGTAGCCGGGCAGGTCGCCGCCGTGGTGGATGACCGAGACGCCCCAGGTCGCGTCCTCCATCAGGCCCATGCCGTACCACTGGTCCTCGCCGACCGGCGCCCCGCGGACCCGGCGCGCCAGCAGGTGCTCGGACCCAATGAAACGCCGGCCATCCGGCAGCACGCCCTCGGCAAGCTCGTTCTGGACGTAGAGGATCATGTCGTGCGGAGATGACCAGGCGCCGCCGGCCGGGCGGGACGGCATGACGGCATTGTTGATGGCCATGCCCAGCACACGGAGGTTGCCGTCCGGGTCCTTCCCGTGCGGGCTGGCGTGGTCGCCGGCCAGCGCCGTCGCAGTCGAGAACGTCGTGTCGTGCATCGCCAGGGGCGTGAAGATCTTCTCCTGCATGGCCTTGTCGAACGCCTCGCCCAGCTCGCGGCCGGGGTGCGCCACGTGGGCGCCGATGTAGCCCGCGGCCGAAGCCATCAGGTTGTTGTACTGGAAGACCTCGCCGAAGCGGCTGGTCGGCTGGGTGGCGGCGAGCTGGTCGAAGGTGGTCGAGGCCGGGGTATCGGCGGTCGTGGTGAACAGCCACTCGTAGTCCTTGCGCGGCAGGCCGGTGAAGGCGCTGACCAGGTGCCGGATCAGAACCTGGCGCGTGGTCGCCTCGTCGCCCAGGCGGAAGGCGGGATAGACCTTGGCGGCCGGATCGTCCCAGTCGAGCTTGCCTTCGTCCACCAGCTTGGCCAGCAGCAGCGTCGCCATGCCCTTGGTGTTCGAGGCCACCATGAACCGCGTGTGCGGGCCGACCGGCTCCGGACGGCCCATCTCGCGCACGCCGACGCCGCCCTCGAAGACGATCTCGCCGTGGTCGATGAGCGCGATGCCGACGCCTGGCACGTCGAGCGCCGCCGCGGACTCGCGGACGAAGTCGAGCAGCAACGTCACGCGCTTCGGATCCAGACGGTGCGCCGTGCGGCCGGCGAAGCTCTCGCGCGCGTGTCCGGCGGGCCTGAGGCTCTGCAGGATGACATTGAACTGACCGGCGCGCTTTTCGTAGGTGGCGGCGCTGCCGTCGGCGATCATCACGGTCCAGGCCTGCCCCTTACGGAGCGCGATCGCCGCCACCGCCAGGTGCTCGGCGGGCGAGGTCTCGTAGTTGACGATCGCCTGCTCGTCCCAGCCGTCGCGGGCCGGCGCGGGCGTCAGGACCTTGAAGGCATGCGTCTCCTCGCCGCGATAGGCGACCCAGGCGGCGGCCGCCGCGCTCCTGGCGTCCGCGGCCGGACCGACCTCGACGATGACCAGCCGCAGGTCGCGTTCGGGGGGCTCTAACGTCGTCAGCGGCCCGCTCGCCTGCTGCGACCAGCCCTCGGGGACGGTGAAGGTTGCGTTCATCTGCTCGAACTCCGTAATCCGATCATCCTCTCAAGGCGGGAGTGCGGCCGCCGAGCCCGTATCCGAAATAGAGGCTCACCGGATTCTTACCGCCGCGGCTCCCGGTCTCGCACGCGGTCGAAGCCGGCTTTGATGTTGGCGAAGCGCATCGAGATCACCGGCTCGAACTCGGTGTCGGTGAAGATGTAGGGCCAGTCGCCCTCGATGCCTTCGCGCACCAGTTCGCCCACGTACATCGGGTCGATGCCGGCCTCGAGGCGGGGCGAGAGGTTCTTCAGCCACTCTGCGATCTCGCCGGTCGACTTGTCCGCCTTGGCGGCGGCGGCGAATCGCTCCGGCAGGTTACGCACCGACTTGTCGATCTTGGTGTTGATGATGCCCGGGCAGAGCACCGAGACGCCGATGCCGCGCGGGCCGAGCTCGTTCCTCAGGCCCTCGGAGAGGGCGACGACGCCGTACTTCGAGACGTTGTAGGCCGCGCCGTTGAACGACATCAGCCCGGCCACCGAGGCGGTGTTGACGATGTGGCCGCCCCCCGCCTTCTCGATCAGCGGGCCGAAGATCTCGACGCCCCAGACCACCGCCATCAGGTTCACGCCCAGCGTCCAGCTCCAGCTCGCGTCGGTCCAGGTCCCATAACCGCCGCCTCCGCCGACGCCGGCGTTGTTGTGGATGATGTGCACGGCGCCGTAGCGCTCGAGCGTCGCGTCGGCCGCCGCCTGGAGCTCGGTCTTTAGCGAGACGTCGGCGATCACGCCCGCGACGTCGGCGTTGGTGCGTCTCAAGCCATCGACCGCCTTGTCCAGCGCGTCTTGCTCAATGTCGCACATCATCACCTTGACGCCCGCCTGCGCCAGCGCCGTCGACACCGCAAACCCGATCCCCGACGCCGCCCCCGTGACGAACGCCGTCTTGCCCGCCAGATCCTTCATCCATTCCTCCTGCGCCGAGTCAGCGGCGACTTAGCTTTCGACCGCCAAGGTCGCCAAGGACGCAAAGGGTCTCTGTTACCATGGCTTCTTGGCGTCCTTCGCGCCCTTGGCGGTTAAGTCGGGCAACGCAGCCGCCACCCACGCTTCCGGCTGGTCTTACCGCTTCGGCGTGCGCCCTCTAACGCGGTCGAAGCCGGCTTTGATGTTGGCGAAGCGCGCCTCGATCGGCGGCTCGAACTCAGTGTCGGTGAAGATGTAGGGCCAGTCGTTCTCGATGCCCTCGCGCACCAGCTCGCCGACGTAGAGCGGGTCGATGCCGCTCGCCACCCGCTCGCGCACGGCGCCCCACCCTTGCGACGCCTGTCCGGCGGCCGGCGTGCGGATGATCGCCGCATCCTTGAACCGCTCCGGCAGGTTGCGGCCGGAGCTGGTGATGTTGGTGCGGATGAAGCCCGGGCAGAGCACCGAAACGCCGATGCCGCGCGGGGCGAGCTCCTGGCGCAGGCCCTCCGAGAGGGCGACGACGCCGTACTTGGTCACGTTGTAGGCGTTGGCGCTGCCGGAGATCAGGCCGGCGATGGAGGCGGTGGAGACGATGTGGCCGCCGCCGGCCTTCTCGATCAGGGGGCCGAAGATCTCGACGCCCCAGATCACCGCCATCAGGTTCACCCCGATGGTCCAGCTCCAGCCGGCGTCGTTCCAGGCGCCATAGGTCCCGCTGCCGCCGACGCCGGCGTTGTTGTGGATGACGTGCACCGCGCCGTATTTGCGCCAGCGTTGCGTCCGCCGCCGCCTGCAGCTCAGCCTTCAGCGAGACGTCGGCGATCAGCCGGCGACGTCGGCATTGGTGCGTTTCAGCCCCTCGACCGCCTTGTCCAGCGCGTCTCGCTCGATGTCGCACATCATCACCTTGACCCCCGCCTGCGCCAGCGCCGTCGACACCCCAAGCCCGATCCCCGACGCCGCGCCAGTGACGAACGCCGTCTTGCCAGCCAGATCCTTCATTTTGGTCCTCCTCGCCGAGCTAGCGGCGACTCTGTTTTTGACCGCCAAGTTCGCCAAGGACGCAAAGGGTCTCCGTCGCCAGGGTCTCTTGGCGCGCCTTGGCGTCCTTGGCGGCTAAATTGGGCGGCGCAGCTGCAGGTCGCCTCTGAGTGATCTTCATCGCCTCGGTTCGCCACCACAGAGGGGTCTCAGCGGTTAAGTGGAGCGCCTGCGGCAGGCTGCCCCGCCAGCGCCTTGACCATGTGGACGGCGGTGCGGTCGCCCAAGGCCTCCTCCCGCTCGATCGTGTAGCCCAGCGAGGCGTACAGGCGGACGTTCTCGTCGAACAGCTTGTTGGTGTAGAGCCGCGTCCCTTTCAGGCCGGCGGCCGCGGCCAGGTCCTCGGCCAGCTTCAGGAGCCGTCGGCCGAAGCCGCGCTTCTGGAGGTCCGGGCGAACCGCGAGGTTCTCGATCAGCAGCTCGTCGCCCTCCGGCAGCGTTTCGATCAGCGCTGCCAGCTCGCCGCCTGCGAACAGCAGATCGAAGCGGTGACGCGTCAGCGCGTCGGCGTAGTCGACCGTCATCGGCCGGGGCTCGCGGCCAGCGACGGGGACCCATTTCGCGTAGGCCTCCCGGGTGAGCGCGGCGATCGCCGCCGCGTCGGCCGGCTCGGCGAGCCTGATGCTCACCGCCTCGTCCATCAGCGGCCCTGGAACTTGGCCGGGCGCTTTTCCATGAAGGCGCGCATGCCCTCGGCGGCGTCCTGGCTGCGGAACAGCGGCAACAGCTGCAGGAAGACGTGATGGACGTGGTCGTTGAACGTCTCGTTCATGCCCATGCGCATCATCCGCTTCGACGCCTGCACGGCCAGCGGCGCGCAGGCCGCGATCTCGTCGGCGATCGCCCGGGCGCGGGTCATCAGCTCGGCGTCCGGGACCACCTCGGACGCCAGGCCCAGGTCGACCGTCTCGCGCGCGCTCAGCGTGCGGCCGGTGAAGATCAGCTCGGCGGCCTTCGACCAGCCGATCAGGCGCGGCAAGAGCCAGGTGCCGCCGGACTCCGGCACCACGCCGCGCTTGGTGAAGGCGGCGGCGAGCTTGGCGCTCTCGGCCATGATGCGGATGTCGCAGCCCAGCGCGGTATCCATGCCATAGCCGGCGGCCGAGCCGTTCAGCGCGCAGATCACCGGGGTGTCCATCTCGTGCAGCACGGTCGGCGGGGTCGATCGCAGGTCGAGCGTGACGGCGAGCTGTGAGCTGTTGGAAATG
The DNA here is from genome assembly GCA_963794315.1 of uncultured Alphaproteobacteria bacterium. Lineage (GTDB taxonomy): Bacteria > Pseudomonadota > Alphaproteobacteria > Caulobacterales > Caulobacteraceae > Poindextera. The sequence goes on along the minus strand of CAWCDF010000002.1, from coordinate 323,160 downwards.
CCGCCCTGGCGCCCGCCGGTCGCCTCCGTGAGGTCGAGCCCGGCGCAGAAGGCGCGGCCCGTGCCGGTCAGGATCACCACCCTGACCTCCGGGTCGGCGTCGGCGGCCAGCAGGTGGTCGGTGAGCTGGCCGAGCATGGCGCGCGAGATGGTGTTCATCCGCTCCGGCCGGTTCAGCGTAATCACGGCCACGTGGCCGTCGACGGCGTAGAGCACTTCGTTGTCGAGGGTGGTCGGGGCGTTCATGGCATCCTCCGCGGCGGCGCGCTTTGCTTGACGTAGTACACCGCCGGAACGAGAGGAAGCGCGCCGAGGTCGGGAAGACGGCGCCGGCCTGAGCCGCGGCTCCGACCGGGACGTGTCAGGCCGCCCGCGCGAAGGCGGCGGCCCTGAGCGTGTCGGCGTCCCGGTGGATCGCGGCGGCCGCCTCGCTTGGCGGCACGTCGGCATCGCCGAGGTCGCCGCGCGCCAGGATGATCTGCAACGCCGCGCGCGCCCGGCTCACCCGGCTCTTGATGGTGCCGATGGCGGTCTGACAGATGCCCGCCGCCTCTTCGTAAGACAGGCCGGCGGCGGCGATGAGGATCAGGGCTTCGCGCTGTTCGTCGGGGAGCTGGGTCATGGCGCGGCGCATGTCGGAGACATCGAGCGTCGCGGATGGATCGTCGGCCGCGACCAAGGTTCGCTCGGCGACATCCGGATCGAGCGGCTCCATCCTCCACGACCGGCGTCTGTCGGAGAAGAACTGGTTGCGCAGGATCCTGAAGGTCCAGGCCTTCATGTTGCTGCCGATCGAAAAGCTTGCACGGGCGCGCCACGCGCTGAGCGTCGCGTCCTGCGCGAGGTCGTCGGCCTCGGCCGCATTGCCGGTCAGCGAGCGCGCAAAGGCGCGCATGTGGGGCAAGAGGCCGATCAACTCCGTTTGGAACCGCCCGTCGGGACTCCCTTGGACAATGGCGCCGCTTGTGAGGCGCCCGGGCGGCACAGCCCCCGCGGACCTCACGGTTGGCGGCCCTGTGCGCCATAGATCAGGTGGAAGACGATGGGCACGGCCACTGCGAGGATCACGCAGAGCACGGAGGCGACGAGGAGCAGCGGCATGGTTATCTCGATGGGCGCCCGTTCGGCCTGATCGACCGCTTCGATGGCGGCTCAGCCCCGACGGCGCGCGCTAAGTATATGGGCAATCGATGGCCCAACCGCCAGCATGATTCCGGGAAAATCTGTCAGTTTGAGCGTAGAATAGAGCCCTTGATCGATTGATTGCACTGAATACGCATCTTTGCGGCAAATAATATCTCTTGGAGCGATAACTCTGGCTTGACTTTGCGCGCGAGCGGACGCGTTGCGACGATCTATCGAGCGCGAGAACGGTCCCGGCCGGCGGTTCTCTGTCGGTTGGCCCTTGGAGATGTCCGTTGGTCCAGAGAGATCTGGACCCTTGCCTCTGGCCGCGCTCCTGTCGTCCGCCTTAGCGCTCACCGCGCGCGTCGCACGAGGCGCAGGACCAGGAGCAGGACGACGGCGCCCACGAAGGCGCCGATGACCGAGCCCAGGAAGCCGCTCCCGCGCGCGATGTGCAGCAGGCCGAACACCCAGCCGCCGATGAACGAGCCGATGACGCCGACGACGATGTCGCCGATCAGCCCAAAGCCGCCGCCACGCACGACGATGCCGGCAAGCCAGCCGGCGACGGCGCCGATCAGCAGAAAGATAAGCAGGGATTCTACGCTCATTGTCGTCTCCGGTCTGAACTGCCCAAGCGCGTGACGGCCGCGCCCCGAAGGGCGCCGGGACGGCTAGAGCGGTTTCGGGCTGACTGGAATCAGTCAGCCCTCCTGGAAACCGCTCAGATTCAAACGTTTAGAGCACGTTCGAACCGCAAAACCAGTTCCCACTCTTGCTGAACGCGCTCTAGTTGCCCAGCGGCGCGGTATGGCGCCCCGCGTTGCTCATCGGGCCGCCGTAGAGGCGCCGGTTCGCGGCGGTGTCAGGGACCGGACCGTTCGAAACCACGTTCAGCTCGCCGGCCTTCAGTGTGTACGCCTGATCGGCGGGCGTGGGCGACGAGGTGACCCCTCCGGCGCCGATGGTCGCGGAAGCCGGAGCCCCGGCTTCGGTGGCGGCCGCTGCGGTCGGTTGGCCGTCCGTTGCGTTGGACGCCGCGGGCTGGCCGGCCGCCGCGCCGGCGACGAGAGCGGCGAGCGCCGCGATCGGAACAAGTGCAGAGAATCGCATGATTGAGAACCTTTCGGGGAGCTGGGGCGAAACCGCCGCCCCCGCCTGGTTTCGGCGCGCTTGCCGACGACCAGGGGAGCGCGACGATCAGGCGCTATCGGGCGTTGTCGAGAATGATCGAGGCGACGAGGCCGGTGGCGACCGCCGCGAGGATGAATTGGCCGTTCGACTCGCGCCACTCGTACCCATACGGCGGGCGACGGAGATGGTGGGCGCGATAGTCGACGGGCTGCGCGCCCGCCCAGTCGTTGTAGCCCATGCGATCGCCGTTGCTCCAGCGATGCTGGGCGCCCTGGTCCTGGCTCCAGCCAGAGTGCTGATAGTCGTTGCCGCTGCGCCCGTAGTCGCTGGGTTGGGCGTTGACGGCGCCGGCGGCGAGCGCCGCAACCGACGCCGCTAGGAGGAGCTTTCGCATGACGCTTTTTCTCGATTTCTGGAAATTATTCAGCAGGAAGGTGGCTGTGAGTAATCAAATGCGCCAGAGCTGAAAATGTTCCGCAAATGTCCCTTTTCCAAATAACTTGAGCTGGAATCCTATTTATCTGAATAGAGCGGTCGCCGTGTGCTATGAATACCGGGTCGGTTCGGTCATGCCCGCGCCTGGCAGCCGTCGAAGGGCCGATGTCGAGGGTCACGGCACGTGGTTAAGGAACTTTCAATCGAAACGCGGCCTTCTTACACGTACGAAGGACCGGATTCGCGGATCGATGAACGCTGAACAGTGCCATGCGCGAGCCGCGGAATGCGCGGCAAACGCCGCCCTCTCGTCGGTCGAGTCCGTCTCGCTCGAGTTCCTGAGGATGGCCGCCCAGTGGCGGGCGATGGCTGTTCGAGACATCTTCCTCGGTTTTGTTGAAGAGCGTCTCGACAAGCTGACGGCGCTGGCCCCGCAGCCCAGCGTCGCTGGGCCTCGGCAATGAGGGCGCCGCATCGGCGGCGATCTGTGCTAGGCTGACTTGCGATCACCGAAGGGTCTGCCCCTCCGGCTCGATGTGATCCAGTAATTTGCCCCCCGGTACGGCTTGCGCTCCGCGAGCCTTCGGCGGGCGCTTGAGGCCGAGATGGCCGACGACAAACCGATCGAACCCACAGTCACCGACAGCTTGGCCCTGGCGCTCGTCGACTCGTCCGACGCGCCCATCCTGCTGCTCGACAGCAATTTCTCGGTGATCGCGGCCAGCGCTTCGTTCACACGCGCCTTCCAGATCGAGGCGGCCAGCGCGACTGGGCGGTCGCTCTTCGCGCTCGGGTCCGGCGAGTGGGACGTCCCGCAACTGCGCTCGCTGCTGCGCGCCACGCTTTCGGGCGCTGCCGAAGTCGACGCTTACGAGATGGATCTGAAACGCAACGGGCGCGGGCAACGTCGCCTGGTGATCACCGCCCATCAGCTCTCCTACGGCGATGGAGCCAGCGTGCGGCTGCTCCTGGCGGTGTCCGACGTCACCGACGCGCGCCTAGCCGAGCGGCTCAAGGACGACCTGTTGCGCGAGAAGGCGATCCTCTTCCAGGAGCTCCAGCATCGCGTCGCCAACAGCCTGCAGATCATCGCCAGCATCCTGATGCAGAGCGCCCGCAGGATGCCGTCGGCCGAAACGCGCACCTATCTCTTCGACGCCCATAGCCGCGTGATGTCGGTGGCGACGCTCCAGCAGCAGCTCTCCGCCTCCAGGCTGGGCGATGTCGAGCTGCGCAGCTACTTCACCGAGCTGTGCGACAGCATCGCCGCGTCGATGATCCCCGACCACGACAAGCTGAGGCTCACGGTCGCGGCGGACGCCGGCCTGGCAACGGCGGATGTCTCGGTCAGCCTCGGCCTGATCGCCACCGAGCTGGTGATCAACGCGCTCAAGCATGCCTTCCCCAACGGACGCGGCGGCGCCATCGTCGTCGGCTACCAGTCGCGCGGGTCGGATTGGAGGCTTTCGGTCAGCGACGACGGCGTCGGCATGCCGAGGGGCTCTGTGCCAGCGAAAGCCGGCCTCGGCACCAGCATCGTCGAGGCCTTAGCGAAACAGCTGGGCGCCAAGGTCAGCGTCGCCGACGCCAGTCCCGGGACCAACGTCTCGATCGTGCACGAAACCGCGCCCGCCGGCGGCGTTCAAACCCGTCCGACCCGGCCAATCTAGCTTCCGGGCGCGGCGCCCATCGCGTGATTTGCGCGCACTCGCAGCCGTCGGCGGAACAATTGTGGAACCTGGGCATTGGCCATCTACGGGGCTCGCTTCTGCATTCAGCAGAATTCGTGACGCTCCCCAGCAAGAACCGCGAATTCCCCATAATGTCGGAAGCCCATCCCGACGCTGACCTCGTGAAGGTCACGCGTACGACCACGACTTACGAACCTGCCGCGAACACAAGCCAACCGGCGGCCGTCAAGCGGAGCAACCACATCCTGCTCTGGGTGCTCGGCCTGTGCCTGGTCGTCGCCGTCGCCCTGGCTGGCTTGTTCTATTACAACGGCCAGAACACGCCGGCCGCGGCGCAGCAAAACGCCGTCGCCGCCAACCAGGGCCTCGCCCAAAGCCTCACTCAGAAGGCCACGACGGCGCAGCAACAAGCCCAGACCGCCCAGCAGTCCGCCGATCAGTCGGAAACGAACGCCCGATCGCTCGCGGCCAGCGCCGCAGGCGATCGAGCCGCCGCCAACCGTGCGGCCGTCGATGCAAAGACCACCGGTCACGACGCCGGCGCGACCACGAACTAGCTTGACGTCGGCGAGGCCGCGTTTCTGCGCGGTTTCGCTCCCGATGCCTGCCGTCCGTACCCAATACCGCTCATTCCCGCTTTCGCGGGGATGAGCGGGTTAGGGAGCTGCCAAGTCTTTCATACGGTTCAAGTGCAGTTGAGCACGAACCCTAGGCCGCCTCGAACATCGCCTTCGAATTCTTCGTCGGCCAGGGCGTCGAACTTGGCCAGCAGCGCCGGCCCGTCCGGCCGGGGCTTGAGGCAATTCTCCACCAGCTCGCGGGTGGCGCGGGCGCCGGCGCGCGGCACGTTTTCGGCGTTCCAGGCGACGATCTTCGCCCACACCGGATCGATGAAGCTCTTACCTTCGACCACGCCTTGCGCGGTCTTGAAGTGCATCCCGCGGATCTCGGAGACGAAGAGCTGCAGGTAGGCCACGTGCGAGGCCTCGTCCTCTCGGATCTGGTCGACGATCGCCGCCGCCTGGTCGGCCGCCGCGCGCCGGTCGGCGAAGGCTTGCGGGTCGCGCATCAGGGCGATGTTGAAGGCGAACCCCCGCTCGGCGCGGATCTCGATCAACAGCACGTTCATCAGCTGCTTGATCAGCGCCTCGTGCGGTGCGGGAACCTGAGGCATCTCGCGGCCATCGGCGCCGGGCCGGCCGCCGCGCTCGGGGATGACCGGGATCGGGTGGGCGTTTTCGCCCAGGACGAGGTCGCGGACCACGTACCACATCTGGTCGTGCGCCCCGATCGCGCCCGAGCCATCGCCGCCTTCGTCGAGGCCGTGGGCGACGAACAGGCCCTTGTTCAGGTGCGCCGTCGCCGTCTCGGAGATGTCTTCGGTGACCAGCGGCTGAAAGTCGGGTGCGGTGATCGTGGCCAGCATCCGGCCGCGGCCCTCGATGATGCCGGTGGTGGTCAGGTTGTTCCACAAGGGCAGGGTAACGCCGTTTGCCAGCAGGAACTTCATCTGCGGCAGGTTCGGATAGTGCGGGGCGCTGAGGATGCGGGTCGAGACATCGACCAGCTCGCCGCCCCTCTTCTCAAACGCCGCGCGCCAGGCCTCGATCGCCGGCCAGCGCTTGAGCGTCCGCGGCGAACGGTACACCCCCTCGGCGTCATACCCGCCGTGCAGGCGCCTCGCTCCAAACATGTTCGGCCGTACATAGGCGTGATCGGCGAGGATCTCCTCGGAGACGTAGCGGAGCTGCATGGCGGTCCCTTCCCTTCGCGGCGCGGTCGTCCGCAGTCTAGCGCTTCGCCGCCCAGTCGTCCGCTACGGACTCGCGCTTTCAGGAGCCGGCGGCTGGCGCGGGGCGACCAGCCCGGCCTCAGGGAACGCTGGCGGGCGCCGCCGCGGCGTGGGTTCTGGCCGCCGCCAACAGGTCTTCGTCGGCCGGGGACAGGTGGCCGGCCGCGCCCTCGAGTTGGGCCGCGACCTGCGTCCAGGCCAGGTTCGAGCCTGGCGTGGCCGCGAGCTTGGCCATGGCTTCGCCGACGGCTGCGCGCAACAGCATGTTGCTTGGGTCAGCGCCAGCCAGTTGCTGGAGGATCGCCAGGCTCTGTCGATATTCGGCGAGCGCGGCCTTGCTGTCGCCGAGCGCCAGGCGCGCGTCGGCGGCCCGGCTTAAGTCCACCGACAGCGCCTGCTGCAGGTCAGCCGACGTGGGATTGGCGGAACTCCAGGCGTTCCCCGATGGCCAGCGCCTGTTCGTAGTGGGCGCGCGCCGAAGCCAGGTCGCCCTGCCGGGTGAGCACGTCGCCGATCCGACCCAACAGCACCGAGACGTAGTATTGCAAGTCGCTGTTGGTGGGATCGCCGGCCGAGAGCCGCTGGCGAATGGCCAGGCCCTGTTCGTACTCGGCCCGCGCCCCGGCAAGATCGCCCTGTCTGGCCAGCAGGTCGCCGATGCGCAGCATGAAGGTGACCGAAATGTCCTGAATGTCGGCGGCGGTCGGGTCAGCCGCGGCGAGGCGCTGTGTGATGGCCAGGCCCTCGTCGAAGTCCGCCCGCGCCGCGACGGCATCGCCTTGCATGACCTTCAGGTCGCCCAGATGGCGCAGGATCGACTGCAGATTGCGCTCCAGATCCGCCGAGGTCGGATCTGCCGCTACCAGTCGGCGGCGGATGACCAGCGCCTCGTCATAGTCCCTTTCGGCCGCGGCGGTGTCGCCCTGTGCGACCGACACATCGCCGATCCTTTGCAGCATCGCCGTCACCGCGTTCTGCAGGTCGGCGGAGGTGGGATCGGCGGCAGCGAGCGTTCGCTGGATCGCCAGGCTTTGCTCGAACGCCTGACGCGCCGCGCTCTGGTCGCCCTGGGTCGCGCTCGCCTCGCCGACCCGACGGAGGAGCTCGGCGACGGCGTGTTGCAGACGGTTCGAGCTGGGGTCGGCCGACGCCAAGCGCTGCTCGATCGCCAACCCTTCCTCGAAATCGGCTCGCGCCGCCGCCAGGTTCCCCTGCGACGACAGGACCACGCCGAGGTTCTGCAACGCGTCGGCCACGCCTTGCGCCGCGCTGACGGAACCCGGGTCCGCCGCCGCCAGTCGCCGCGCGACGCCAAGCGCCTCGTCGAAATCGCGCCGCGCCGCCGCGAGGTCGCCCTGGGCGGCGAGGACAGCGCCCAGATTCTGCAGGCTGCTCGACAGCGCGCGCTGATTGTCCGCCGACCCGGGGTTGGCGGCGGAGAGACGTCGCACGATCGCCAGGCCCTCTTCGTCCGCCCTCCGCGCTGTCGCATGGTCGCCCTGCGCGGCGGCGACCGCGGCGATCTCGCCATCGGCGGCAGAGCGTTGCTGGTCGTCGCTCGCCAGCGCCGCCGCGAGAGCAGCCGCAGCCTTGGCGCGGGAGAGATCGCCGGACGCCCGCGCCAGCCGCGATCGTTCGATCTGGGTCTCGAAGTCTGTGGGGTCGAGTCCCGCCGCCTGGTCGTAGAGGCCGAGGACCTCGGCGGTGGTCGCCTCGCCATGGTCCAGCATGACGTCGCGCAGGCTCGCCAGCTGTCGCGCGCCGACCGCGCGCTGGGCGTTGGCGGCGGCCTCGATGGCGTTGTCCTGCGCCTCGGTGAGCGCCTCGATGACCGGCCAGGCGCCGATCCGGTCGCCATCGGCGAAGCGCTGCAACGCGGCGAGCTTCTCCGGCGTGGCCTGGGCGGCGAGGCCCTCGGCTGCAGCGCGATAGGCGGCGATCTCGGCCCGCGCGGTCGCATCGGTCTGCACCACGTCGGCCGCCAGCCTCGCGTAGTCGGCGCGCGCCGCGGCGAGCTCGGCGGCCGTCTGTCGAGCTTCCCCCTTGGCCGCGTCGACGGCGGCCCGCGCCTGGCTGAGGCGCGTCTCGGCCGCGGCGATCAACTGGCTCTCGCGGTCGTCGGCCAGCTTGCGCTCCCGGATCAGGCCGACCTCGAACTGGGCCTCGAGCCCACGGACCAGTGTGGCGTCTGCGGCGGAAGCCGTTTGCGCGGCGGCGTGACCGCCGCTCGCGCCGAGCAACGCCGCGAAGCCTGCAGCCAGCAACCTCGCCGCTTTCCCCACTGTCGGCTCCGCGCCCCTCATCGACCGGGGCCATACCAGGACCGGAGGCGCTCTCAGTCAATGCAGGCGACGGGGCGACACCGGCGACGCTCGCCCGCCTGGCCTAGAGCCCAGCGTCAAGTCCGTGCTTCTGCAGCGCGTCGAAGACGCGCTCGTCGCCGGCGGCCGGAGTTGATCTCGTCGGTGCGAGACCGCAAGCTCGGATCTCAATCGGGCTGGCGGCGATGAAGCACGTACTGGTTTCCTACAAGCGCGAGGACGAGCCCAGGGTGGCGCGGCTGGTCCGGGCGCTGCAGCAGCACGGGCTGAACATCTGGTGGGACCAGAGCCTGCCCGGCGGTGAAGCGTGGCGCGCCAACATCGAAAACGCCTTGAACGCGGCCGGCTGCGTGGTGGTCTGCTGGAGCCACGGCTCGGTCGGCGCCGAGGGTGAGTTCGTCCGCGACGAGGCGGCGCGGGCGAAGGGCAGAGGCATCCTGGTGCCGGTCCGCCTGGACAAGGTCATGCCGCCGCTGGGCTTCGGTGAAGTGCAGGCGATCGATCTCTCCGGCTGGCGCGGCCGGCCGAACGACCCGGCCATCCACGATGTGGTCGAAGCCTGCAAGGCGAAGCTGGACGATCGCCCGGCTCCGCCCGCAAAGGCGCCCGGCCGCCGTCTGCTCAGACGCGCGGCGATCGGCTCCAGCTCCACCGCGGTCCTGCTGGCCGCTGTCACCTTCGGCGGCAACCTGTTCGCGGTGCAGGACCGCGTCTGCACCATCCCGATCGCGCAGCCGGGCTTGTCTGACACATGCGGCGGGCTGCACATCGGCGGGCGGCCGAGCCGGACACAGCGGCTGGCATGGGCCGCCAGGCCGAAGGGCGACTGCAATGCGCTGCGCGCCTTCGCCGTTGGCGACGGGCCCTATGCGGCCCAGGCCGCCCGGCTCCTGCAGGCGGCGACGGTGACCAGCGCCTCGCCGTTCGCGCCCGCGCCCAGGACCGCGCGCGGATACGTTCGCCAGTCGATCGCGGGCTTCTCCAGCCTCGCCGCAGCCCAGGCCGACGCCGGCGCCCGCGCCGCCGCCGACGCCAGGCAGACCACCTGCGCGCCGGTCGATGCGAACGAGAGGCTGGACGGGGTCGATGTGACCAGCACCACCTTCGACTGCCGGCCATCGCCGCTCGGCGGGACGGTCTGCGCGGCCGACTACGTGGCCACCTGCCGGCTCGAGGCGCGCCAGCCGACCTGCGGCTGAGCCCGGCCGGCCTGTCGCCCGCCCCTCCGCCTCACTCTTGCGGATCGTTGGCGCACCCGACAGGATTCGAACCTGTGACCTCTGCCTTCGGAGGGCAGCGCTCTATCCAGCTGAGCTACGGGTGCGGACGGCCTGGAGGCGCGAGCGACACGTAACGCATATCGGCCGGCGCGCGCAAACGCCGGGCTCGATTGACGCCGGCCCGCGGCGCCGCCTACGTAGCGGCGCAAGACTGAAGCAGTGGAGCGAGCATGGCGCGCAAACCCGATGCGCAGGCGAGACCCGAGCCGGCGGTGGCGCGGGCGTCGCTCACGCCGGACCTCTCGGCGCCCGAGGAGATCGTGGTGCGCTCGAAGCGCATCGCTTGCGACGGCGTCGGCGGCGCCCTTGGCCACCCGCGCGTCTACCTGGAAATGGGCGAGGGCGACTTCGTCGAGTGCCCCTATTGCGACCGCCGCTTCGTGCTCGCCGCCGGCGACGAGGGCCACGAGAACGAGCGCCTCGCCCCCGGCGTCTACGAAGGCCCCCACGGCCACTAGCCGCCTTCTGAAACGCCCGCGCAGGCGGGCAATCAGATTTCACCACGAAGGACACAAAGGACACGAAGGGACACGAAGGGTCAGCTGTCGCTCGCCGCGCTGGCGCGCCCTGCTCTTCTTCGTGCCCTTTGTGCCCTTCGCGCCCTTTGTGGTTCCAAACGGCTTCGCCGCCTAACCGACGCTCATCGCCAGGACGCGGCTGATGGATGTCAGGTCGCGGCCGGATTCGTTGGCCCAGGCGTTGAAGGCGTCCTGGATGGCGCGCAGGTCCTTCTTGCCGCTCGGCGGCTTGGCAAGCACGCCCTCGCGGATCAGGGCGGCGGTCACGTCGCGGCTGGAGATGAAGGAGGGCTTGCCCAGGCTGCGCACGAACCGCATGCCGGCCTCGCCGCCGAGCCGCGAAGCGCGGGTCTTCAGAAGGTCGAGCAGGCCCGCGTAGTCGTCGTCGGGCCAGTCGGCGAACGCTTTGGCCGCCGTGCCGTGCTCCTTCGCCAGCGCGACCAGGAAGCGGCCGTTCGCCTGTACGGACAGGATCTTCTGCGCGTTCCTGACGATGCGCTTGTCCTTGAGCAGCGCGTCGAACTCCTCCTCGGTCATCGCGCCGCACCACGACGGATCGAAGCCGTGGAAGGCCGTCTCGAAGCCCTTCCACATGTTGGCGACCACCCGCCAATTGAAGCCGGCCTGGAACACCCGCTCGCTCATCATCGCCAGGATGCGGTCGTCCGGCGTCGCCGCGATCTCGGCCGTCGTCTTCGGCGCATGCTCGGCGATCAGCGCCTCCAGCGCTTCATCGCCGCCCTTGCGGGCCGCGGCGATCGCATAGATGCCGGCGAAGCTGCCCATCAGGCCCCTCCCTTCTCGCGCATGGATACCTCGTCCCAAAGGTGGAGATGGTAGCCGTCTGGGTCGTCGAGCGCCGCGCCGCCCCAGAACACCTTCATCGGCGGATGCACGAAGGCGACGCCGCGCGCGGCGAGCTCGGCGTGCTTGGCTTCGACGTCGTCGACCTGGATGGTGAAGCCGAGCGCTGCGTTGGCGATCACCTCGCCCTGTTCCAGGAACACCGTCAGGTCGGCCTCGTCGACCATGGCCACGGTCGACCGCTCGGGGATCTCGAACTCGACCTTGAAGCCCAGCACATCGCGCCACCAGTCGCGCGAGCGCTTCCAGTCGCCTACCGGCAGCGACATATGATCGAGCCGCGCCATCCGCGCCCTCCCGCCAGGTTCCGGCGCCAATCTGCGTCGCCGGCCAAGGCCCTGGCAAGGATGACCGCTCACGCGGAAGCGCCTATCTTGCCTCCATGACCGATACACTCGCCGACGCCCCAGCCGCTCCCGCCGCCGAACGCGAGCCGGGCGAGGAGGCCGCCGCGGTTCGGCTCTATATCGTCGACGGCTCCGGCTACATCTTCCGCGCCTACCACGCGCTGCCGCCGCTGACGCGCAAGTCCGACGGGCTGCCGGTCGGCGCGGTCGCCGGCTTCTGCAACATGCTGTGGAAGCTGATGGTCGACATGAAGGCTGCGCCCGACGCGCCGACCCACCTGGCGGTGGTGTTCGACAAGTCCGAGCACACCTTCCGCAACGAGCTCTACCCCGAATACAAGGCCCACCGCCCGCCGGCGCCGGAGGACCTCATCCCGCAGTTCCCGCTGGTGCGCGAGGCGACCCGCGCGTTCGGCGTGCCCTGCCTGGAGATCGGCGGCTACGAGGCCGACGACATCATCGCCGCCTATGCCTGCCAGGTGCGCGACTCCGGCGGCGAGGTGGTGATCGTCTCGTCCGACAAGGACCTGATGCAGCTGGTCGGCGAGCCGGGTGTCGATGTTCGACCCGATGAAGAACGTGCGCATCGGGCCGGCGCGAGGTGTTCGAGAAGTTCGGCGTGCCGCCCGACAAGGTGGTCGACGTGCAGGCGCTGTGCGGCGACTCGGTCGACAACGTGCCCGGCGCGCCCGGCATCGGCGTCAAGACCGCCTCGGCGCTGATCAACGAGTACGGCGACCTCGACACGCTGCTGGCCCGCGCCGGCGAGATCAAGCAGGACAAGCGCCGCCAGACCCTGATCGATTTCGCCGACCAGATCCGCCTGTCGCGCGAGCTGGTGCGGCTGGACTGCGACACGCCCGCTGCCCGAGCCGGTCGACGACCTGGTGATCGCCGAGCCCGACTGGAAGACGCTGGCCGACTTCCTCGAGGTCATGGAGTTCCGCGCGCTCGCCCGGCGCGTGGCCGAGGCGCGCGGCGAGACGCCGGATACCCAGCCGAGAGCGCCGGCCGCGCCGACCGAGCTGCCGCCCGTCGACACAGCGGCGTACGACTGCGTGCGCCATCTGGCGACGCTTGAAAGCTGGATCGCGCGGGCGCGGGCGGCCGGGGTCGTGGCGTTCGATGTCCCCGACCGATGGCCCGATCGTCGTCGATTCGACGCTCTGCGGGGTCTCGCTCGCGGTCGGCCCGGGCGAGGCCTGCTACGTCCCGCTCGGCCACGGCGCGGCCGAGGGGCTGGCGCTGGAGACCACGGCGGCGGTCGAGCAGATCCCGCTCGAGTCGGCGATCGCGCGCGCTGAAGCCGCTGCTGGAAGACCCCGTCGGTGCTCAAGGTCGGGCACAACGTCAAGTACGACCATCGGCGTCCTTCGCCGGCTACGGGATCGAGGTCGCGCCGATCGAGGACACGCATGCTCATCTCCTACGTGCTGGACGCCGGCGCTGCACGCCACGGCCTGGACGACCTTGCCCGCAGCTGTGCTCGCGCACGAGCCGATCGCGCTGAAGAGCGTCACCGGGATCGGGCAAGGCGCAGAAGAGCTTCCGCCAACGTCGCCGCTCGAGCATGCGACCAGCCACGCCGCCGAGGACGCCGACATCACGCTCCGGCTCTACCGGCATCTGCTGCGCCCGCGGCTTGCCCGCGAAGGCGCTGCTCACGGTCTACGAGACGCTGGAGCGGCCGATGCCGGCGGTGCTGGCGGCCGATGGAGTGCCGAGGCGTCCGCATCGACCCAGACCAGCTGCGCCGCCTCTCGCAACGACTTCTCCGTTCGCATGGCCGAGCTGGAGGCCGAGGCGCACGACGCTGGCCGGCCGCCCGTTCAACCTCGGTCGCCCAAGCAGATCGGCGACGTGCTGTTCGGCGAGATGGGCCTGCCGGGCGGCAAGAAGACCGCGACCGGCGTCTGGGGCACCGACGCCGCGCATGCTGGAGGACCTGGCCGACGCAGGGTCACGCGCTGCCGCGCGTGCTGCTCGACTGGCGCCAGCTCTCCAAGCTCAAGGGCACCTACACCGACAGCGCTGGTCGCAGGCCGTCTCGCCGCGCACCGGCCGGGTGCACACCTCCTTCGCGCTGGCCTCCACCACCACCGGCCGGCTCGTCGTCCAACGACCCCAACCTGCAGAACATCCCGGTGCGCACCGAGGAAGGCCGCAAGATCCGCAAGGCCTTCATCGCCGAGCCCGGGCACGTGCTGATCAGCGCCGACTACAGCCAGATCGAGCTTCGCCTCGTCGCCCACATCGGCGACATCGCCCAGCTCAAGCAGGCGTTCCAGGACGGCCTGGACATCCACGCCATGACCGCCTCGGAAATGTTCGGCGTGCCGGTCGAGGGCATGCCGGCCGAGACGCGCCGGCGGGCCAAGGCGATCAACTTCGGCATCATCTACGGCATCTCGGCGTTCGGCCTGGCCAACCAGCTTTCGATCCCGCAGGACGAGGCCGGGGCCTACATCCAGACCTACTTCGAGCGCTTCCCCGGCATCCGCGCCTACATGGACGAACGGCGCGCCGAGATCCGCGAGCACGGGTTCGTGACCAGACGCTGTTCGGCCGCAAGGTCCACATTCCCGACATCCGCGCCGGCAACGTCGCCCACCGCCAGTTCGCCGAGCGGGCGGCGATCAACGCGCCCGATCCAGGGCACGGCCGCCGACGTCATCCGCCGGGCGATGATCCGCATGCCGGCGGCGCTGAAGGCGGCCGGGCTGACCGCGCGCATGCTGCTGCAGGTGCACGACGAGCTGATCTTCGAGGCGCCCGAGGCGGAAGCGGAAGCGACCTGCGCGGTGGCGCGCCAGGTCATGGCGCGCGCTCCGGAACCGGCGGTGGCGCTGAGCGTACCGCTGGTCGTGGACGCGCGCGCGGCGACCAACTGGGACGAAGCGCATTAGGATGTGGACGGTTAAGCGCCGTCCCGCGCGCGCCGAGGGGATTCCATTGACTGCCACGACCTTCGGCCCTATCGCTCCCCGCCTCTCATCGAGGGCCCAGGTGGCGGAATTGGTAGACGCGCTGGCTTCAGGTGCCAGTGGCTTAACGGCCGTGAAGGTTCGAGTCCTTTCCTGGGCACCAGGCTCTTGGGCGCCAGGCTCGTGGGCGCCAGGGTCGCCATGACCGGAGCCGCCAACCCCCCGACGACCCATCTGCACGAAGGCGATCTGCCCGCCGGCCTTGATCTTGGACCGGAGGTCGCCGTCGATTCGGAGACGATGGGTCTGAGGCTGGGCCGCGATCCGCTCTGCGTGGTGCAGCTCTCCGGCGGCGATGGGGTGAGCCACGTGGTGCGGCTGAACCGGCCGGCCTACGACGCGCCGAACCTCAAGCGTCTGCTCGCCGATCCTGGCGTGCTCAAGATCTTCCACTTCGGCCGCTTCGACATCGCCATGTTCGCCCTGCACCTGGGCGTCTTCACCGCGCCGGTCTATTGCACCAAGATCGCCTCGAAGCTCGCCCGCACCTACACCGACCGGCATGGCCTGCGGATGTGGTCCGCGAGCTGATGGGCGTCGATCTCTCGAAAGCGCAACAGAGCTCCGATTGGGGCGCAGCCCAGCTCAGCCCCGAACAGCTCGCCTATGCCGCCAGCGACGTGGCGCACCTGCACGGGCTGAAGGAGCGGTTGAACGCCATGCTGAAGCGGGAGGGCCGCATGGGGCTCGCCCAGGCCTGCTTCGATTTCCTGCCGTGGCGGGCGCAGCTGGACGTGGCGGGATGGGACGAGGTCGACATCTTCGCCCACGAGTGAGGCCGTGACCGCCTCCCCGCCTGCCGTGGCGGTCGCGCGGCCGCGCGCGGCGCGGCGCCAGCGCGACATGGCCCGTTGGCGGCGGCGCTCGCGGATGATCGCCGTCTTCAGGATCGGGCTGCCGGTGGTCATCGGCCTCATCGTCGTCGTGTTCACCGGCTGGGCGTTCTTCGGCGATCTGGCGGTGCGCGTCGGCGTCGATCAAGGCGGCGCCGGAACGGGCGCGATCCACATGACCAACGCGCGTTTCCTCGGTCGCGACGAGCAGGGCCGCGCCTATGTGCTGACCGCCGCCGGCGCCGCGCGCGACGATGCGAATCCGATGCGGATCGCGCTCGTTCGCCCGGCGATGATCTTCGATGCGGACGGCGCCAACCCCACCCACATGTCGGCGGACACCGGCATCTATCGCGAGGACACCCGGATTCTGATGCTCGACGGCCATGTGACGTTGCACGACGCAATCGGCGACCAGTTCGCCACCAACCAGGCGAGCGTCGACACCGTGAAAGGGACCGTCGCCGGCGCGAGGATCGCCGGCCAGGGGCCTACCGGCGGCATCCAGGCCGACACCTACGCCGTCCTCGACCGCGGCCAGACGTTGGTGTTCAAGGGCGGCGTTCACTCGCGGCTGAATTCCCACGGCGGCCAATTCACACTAGAAGGACCGCCGGGGCGCAAGTCGGGGCGCTAAGGGACGCCGAGGATGAATCGAACCGCCGCTGTCCTCATCGCGCTCGCGCTCAGCGCTCAACCCGCCGGCGTGGCGCTGGCCCAGCTGGCCCCGGCGTCGAACGCACCTATCGACGTGACCGCCGACGAACTCCTGGCGCAGAACCAGCAGTGCGCCGCGACCTGGAAAGGCGGCGTCGAAGCCAGGCAGGGGACGAGCCGGCTGCGCGCCGACACGCTGACCATCTACGAGAAGGTCGCCGCCGGCCCGAGCCAAGCCCAGACCCAGGGCGTCGGCGGCGTGTCCGGCAAGTGCGGTAGCGATGCCGAGAAGCTGACCGCCGACGGCTCGGTCTACTACGCAACGCCGCAGGAGGTGGTGAAGGGCGATCACGCCGTCTATCTCGCCGATACGCGCACCATCACCGTCACCGGCGACGTGGTGATCAGCCAAGGTAAAAACGTGGTCGTCGGCGACACGCTGGTCATCAACACCGACACTGGCCAGGCGACCATGGAGTCCACCGCCAAGGGTCGCGGCCAGCCGGGCCGCGTGCGCGCGGTGATCTTCCCAAGCGGCAATCAGGCCGGCGGCATCTTCCCGTCGGCGCCGGCCAGGCCCTGATGCCGGACAGCGCCGAGTCCACGCGCGCTGCTCCGCCCGGCGTCGCCAGCCATCCGCCGGGCGAGGGGCTGTTCGCCGACTCCATCGGGCAAGTCGTTCCGCGGCCGGCCGGTGGTTTCCAACGTCAGCCTGCAGGCTGCAGCGCGGCGAGGTCGCCGGGCTGCTCGGGCCCGAACGGCGCCGGCAAGACCACCTGCTTCTACATGATCACCGGCCTGATCGCCGTCGACTACGGCGCGATCTGCCTCGACGGCGAGGACATCACCGCCCAGCCGATGTACCAGCGCGCCCGCGATGGGCGTGGGCTACCTGCCGCAGGAAGCCTCGATCTTCCGCGGCATGACGGTCGAGCAGAACGTCATGGCGGTGGTCGAGATGCGCGAGAAGCGACGACCGCCGCGCCCGCGAGGAGGTCGACCGGGCTGCTCGAGGAGCTGCACATCGAGCACCTGCGCACGCGCGCCGGCGGTGTCGCTGTCCGGCGGCGAGCGGCGGCGGGTGGAGATCGCCCGCGCCTTGGCCAGCGAGCCCGACTTCATGCTGCTGGACGAGCCCTTCGCCGGCATCGACCCGCTGGCCATCGCCGACATCCGCGACGTGATCGCCTACCTGAAGGGCCGCGGCATCGGCATCCTGATCACCGACCACAATGTCCGCGAGACGCTCGACATCATCGAGCGCGCCTCGATCATCCACGCCGGGCGAGGTGCTGTTCGAGGGCGCGCCCGACGAGATCCTCGCCGATCCCGACGTCCGCCGGCGTCTATCTGGGCGACCGGTTCAGCTGAGCGGCGGCGAAAACGCGCCGCGGCAATGCAAACCGCCGCCGAGTTAACCAGTCGGTGGGAAACGGGCTCTAGGGTCGAATAAGGCAAGATTTGGGCCAAGGAGTAACGCGTTGGCGCTCAGTCCCCGACTGGAGCTCAGGCAAGGCCAGGGCCTCGTCATCACGCCGCAGCTGCAGCAGGCGATCAAGCTGCTGCAGCTGTCGAGCCTCGAGCTCGAGGCCTACGTCGAGGGCGAGCTCGAGCGCAATCCGCTGCTGCAGCGGGACGAGCGCGATGGCGACGGCGAGACGCCGGCCGCCGAGGCGGCGCGCGCGCCGGAGATCGCCGAAACTTCGCTCGACCGCGTCTCCGACGCCCAGGCCGCGGCCGACATCGATGCGCGGCCCGAGGACCTCTATGCCGAGGTCTCGCCCGGCGAGGGCGTGGGCGAGGCCCACGAAGGCGGCGGCGAGGGCTTCCAGGCCGGCGGCGCCGTCGACTGGTCGCGCGCCGGCCGCGGCGGCGGCTTCGACAGCGACGAGACAGGCCTGGAGGGCGGCTCCCAGCGCGGCAGCTGACGCTGGCGCGAGCATCTGAACGCCCAGCTGTCGGTCGCCGGTCTCGACGGCGCCGACAGCGCCATCGCCCAGGTCCTGATCGACGGTGTCGACGAGGGCGGCTACCTGCGCCTCGATCTCGCCGAGGTCGCCGAGCGGCTGGGCTGCACGCTGGAGCGGGTCGAGGCCGTGCTGACCCGGCTGCAGGGCTTCGAGCCGACCGGCGTCTTCGCCCGCGACGTCGCCGAGTGCCTGCGCCTGCAGCTGGTGGAGCGCGACCGTTTCGACCCGGCCATGGCGGCGCTGCTCGACAACCTCGACCTGGTCGCCAGGCGGGACATGGCCGGCGCTGCGCCGCGCCTGCGGCGTCGACGAGGAAGACCTGCAGCGAGATGCTGGCCGAGCTGCGCGCGCTGACGCCCAGGCCGGGCGCTGCGTTCGGCGGCGAGCCGGCCGCGCCGATCACCCCGGACGCGTTCGTGCGCGAGGGCCTGGGCGGCCTCTGGCACGTCGAGCTGAACAGCGACGCCCTGCCGCGCCTGCTGGTCGACCACCGCTACCACGCCCGCGTCTCCGGCGGCGCGCGCACCGACGCGGACAAGACCTTCGTCGCCGACTGCCTCGCCTCGGCCAACTGGCTGGTGCGCAGCCTCGACCAGCGGGCGAAGACCATCCTGAAGGTGGCGAGCGAGATCGTCCGCCAGCAGGACGGCTTCCTGGCCTTCGGCGTCGAGCACCTGCGGCCGCTCAACCTGAAGACCGTCGCCGACGCCATCGGCATGCACGAATCGACGGTCAGCCGGGTCACCTCGAACAAATACCTCGCCACCCCGCGCGGCGTGTTCGAGATGAAGTTCTTCTTCACCGCCGCCATCCAGGCCTCGCGACGGCGGCGCGGCCCACTCGGCCGAGAGCGTGCGCCACCGCATCCGCGCGCTGATCGAGGCCGAGGACAAGGCCGACGGCGGTGCTCTCCGACGACCGCATCGTCGAGATCCTCAAGGAGGCCGGCGTCGACATCGCCCGCCGCACGGTGGCCAAGTACCGCGAGGCCATGCGCATCCCCTCCTCGGTCGAGCGCCGCCGCGTGCTGGCGGACGCGAGTTAGCGCTCTCGCCGCCGGCGCGCGGGCGGCGTAACCTTTGGCGAGGCAGGGAAGAGCCGGGGGCGCAGGAATGGCAGGCTGGATCAAACTCTCGGCGTTCGCGCTTGGGCTCAGCCTCGCGGCGGCCGGCGTCGTCCGCGCGCAGGAGCGGATCGCAATTCCCTCCGAGACGCCGCCGTTGCTCGGCGCCTACCTGCACCAGAAGGCGCCGCCGACGACCGTGGTCGGCTACCTCTACATGCCGGCGAATGCGACTGGGCTGGTCCCGGCGCTCATCCTCAAGCACAGCAGCGGCGGCTTGACGGGCGCCGATGGCGACAATGTCCGCGCCTGGGCCAAAACCCTGAACGGCTGGGGCGTTGCGGCCTTCGCCGTCGACAGCTTCGGGCCGCGCGGGATCGGCAGCACCGCCAGCGATCAGTCGCAACTACCGCAATGGGCCGATCTGGCCGACTCGTTCAACGCGCTCAAGGTCCTGGCGGCCGATCCGCGCATCGACAAGAGCCGCATCGGCATCATGGGCTGGTCGCGCGGCGGAACGATCGCCATGCTCACCGCGCTGGAGACCGCCCGCCGGGCGGTGATCGACGCGGACGCACCGAAGTTCGCCGCTCACATCGTCTTCTATGGTTCGGCCTCGACGCAGTTTCGCGACACCGCCACCGACGGCGCCCCGATGCTGTTCTTCCACGGCGCGGCTGACGACTACGTGGCGGTCGGACCGACGAAAGAGTTCGCCGACTGGGCGCAGAGCATGGGCAATCCGGTGACCTTCATCACCTATCCAGGCGCCTATCACGAGTTCGACGTGGCGGGCGGTTTCAGCGGTTACACAGCGGCCGTGCAGTCGGGCCGCGACTGCGACGCGGTCGTTGACCTGAGCACGGGCCAGGTGGTTCGCATGGACCACAAGCCGGCCAGCGGCGTCACGGTCGCGGCCTACGGCGCCTATTTCAAGTCCTGCCTCCAGTCCGGCGCCGACCTCCGCTACAACGCCCAGGCGCGGGCCGACGCCGTGCAACAGGTTCACGCCTTCCTGCAGCGGGTGTTCCACATCGCCGGCTAAGGCGCGACGAGATCAGGGGCGATCGCCCGATCGCCTCCGCCACGCTTGACTCGGCCGGGGCGCTGGCGCTCGATTGCCGGCATGCAAGTGCAGGTGTCCGGCAAACACGTCGCTGTCGGCGAGGCGTTGCAGACGCGGATCGGCGACGAACTCCTTTCATCCATCGGCAAGTACTTCGGGCGCGGCGGCGACGCCGAGGTCGTGGTCAGCCGCGACGGTCATAGCTTCAAGGTCGACTGCGTCGTGACGCTCGCCTCGGGCCAGCGGCTGCAGAGCCACGGGCTCGGGGGCGACGCCCACGCGGCCTTCGGCCAGGCGATCGAGAAGATCGAGACGCGCATCCGCCGCTACAAGCGCAGGCTCAAGAGCCACACCGCCCAGGCGAACGCCAAGCAGGCCGAGACTGCGGCGCTCTACGTGCTGCGTGCGCCCGAGGACGTCGGCGATTCGGAAGGCTGGGACGAGGACGACGGCGAACACGCGCCGCCGGCGGCGATGATCATCGCCGAAACCCAACAACCGTTGCGCACGATGACGGTTTCCATGGCGGTGATGCAGCTCGACCTGACCGAATCTCAAACAATTGTGTTCAGGAACGCCGCCCACGGCGGATTATCGGTGGTATATCGCCGCCCGGACGGAAATATCGGCTGGATCGATCCGGAGCGCACGACTCGCCTGATGGATGGGGAGGGCGGCGACTGACCGGAGCTTTTGAGGGCCGAGCACCGCTCGATGCGAGCGGGGCCGGCGAGCGAAGACTTCGGGTTCAACAGGCCACGCGAGCGTTTTTGTTCCATGTCCATCGATGACTTGCTGGACCGGCGCGCGATCACGCCGAAACTCCAAGCCCACACCAAACAGCAGGCGCTGTCGCTGCTCGCCGAGACGGCGGCGCGCGTGTTCGCGCTCGACGCGGGTGCGGTGCTCGAAGCCCTCCTCGCTCGCGAGCAGGCCGGCTCGACCGGGGTCGGCGAGGGCGTGGCCGTGCCTCACGCGCGCGTGGCCGGTCTCGACCGCATGCGCGGCCTGTTCCTGCGGCTGGAATCGCCGGTCGATTTCGACGCTATCGACGGGGCGCCGGTCGACCTGATCTTTGCGCTGTTCGCTCCGCCCGACGCCGGCTCCGAGCACCTGCGCTCTCTGGCGCGGGTCGCGCGCATGCTCAGGCAAAAGGAGCTGCGTCAGCAGCTGCGTCAGGCCCGGACGCCTGACGCAATCCATGCGCTCTTGGCGCAGCCGGCGAGGCCGTCGGCGGCTTGAGACTCACGCCGCTTAGTGGACCGAAACCGGCGCGAGGTCGTTGGCCAGCGCCGCGGCCATCGCCGCGTCGCGGTCGCCGAGCACGGCGAGTCTGGCGCCGTCGGCGCGGTGCACCGCATAGAGGGTCTGCTCGGGGTCGATCGAAAAGCCTTCAGCGCTTTCGACCGGCGTGGCGCCGATCAGCTCGCGCGCCTTGACCGGGCGCACATAGACCAAGTGCGGCGCGCCCAGGGCGGCGAAAGCTTCGGTGGTGAATTCAGGCGTCGTCATGACCGCCTCCTTATGGGTTTACGCAACGTGTCGGGCGACCGCCGGTTCAGCCGGCCGTCCGAATCGGAATCCGCTTGGTGCGTCGGGCCGGCTCCGGCTGAACTAGGTCGATGTGCAGCAAGCCGTGCTCCAGCACGGCGTCCGCAACCTCCATCCCGTCGGCCAGGACGAACGTCCGCAAGAAACCGCGGGCGGCGATGCCGCGATGCAGAAAGGCGCGGTCGTCTGCGTCCTTCGCCTCGCCATCCCGTCGGCCAGCGACCGTCAACTGGTTGTCCTCGACCACCACATGCAGCTGCTCGGGCGGAAAGCCGGCCACCGCCAAGGTGATGCGGACGCGGCCTTCGCCGGCATCCTCCACATTGTAGGGCGGATAGCTCTCGCTGGCGGCCTTCGCCGCCCGCTCGATCAGCGTACGCGTATGCTCGAAGCCGAGCAGGAACGGGCTGTCGAATAGGATCGCACGGTTCATTCCAGAAGCCCTCAAACACCAAGCGACTTCGTCCGCCGCCGGCCTCGTTTCCGGGCCCTATCAGGCGCCCTTGAAAGCCGGAGCGGACTGTCAAGAGATGGGAATAGGGAAGGCGAGATTCAAGCGCCGCAAAGGGGTTGGCCGCCTGCCGTCGCCTCAGCGTCGCCGCATGCCGATGGGGCGACGGTCCAGCTCGTCGAGGATGGATTGAAGCTGCGCCACGACGCCGGCGCGCACCACCTGCTCCGCGGCGCTGAGCCGCGGGGACAGCCGGGCTTTCGCCTCGTGAATCATGTCGGCGATCATCCCGCGGTTCGCGGCATGGGTGACCAGCGCGCTCACCAGCGCCTCCTGCACAGCCAAGCGTTGCTCAAGATTCATGCTGCCGCCTCCCCAGCGCGACACGAGTCCCCTAAGGCTCCGGTTGATTCGGGGCGAAATCAGGGCTCGCAGGTTAACGCGCGGCGCAGGCGCCGCCCTCCGGTTGCGCCGCCGTCCAGCCTTCGACTAAGAGCTTCGGCGATGGCTGCGTCAGCTCCAAAGGTCGTTCTGATCGGCGCCGGCCGCATGGGGGCGATCCGCGGGCGCGCCGCCGCCGCTAATCCTCGGCTCCAGCTCGCCGGCGTCGTGCAATCGCGGACAGACTCCGCCGCGACGCTGGCCCGCCTGCTCGGATGCGGCGTCGTGACCCTCGATGCGGCGCTGGCCGATCGCTCGATCGCCGGCGTGATCATCGCCAGCTCGACCGACACCCACCTGGCGTTCGCGCAAGCCGCGCTCACCGCCGGCAAGGCCGTGTTCTGCGAGAAGCCGCTCGATCTCGTCTTGGCGCGGCTGAGAGCCGCCGCCGGCGGCTTCGCCGCCGGCGGCCCGCCGGTCTACGTGGCGTTCAATCGCCGGTTCGATCCCCACTTCCAGCGGCTGAAGGCGCGGATTGACGACGGCGAGATCGGGCCGCTCGAGACGCTGCATATCATCAACCAGGACCCCGCCCCGCCGCCGCCCGCGTTCATCCCGACCAGCGGCGGCCTCTTCCGCGACTTCGCGATCCACGACTTCGACACCGCCCGTTGGCTGATGCACGAGGAGCCGGTCTCTGTCTTCGCCTGGGCTTCGTGCCTGGTCGATCCGGCGATCGGCGCGGCCGGCGACGTCGACACTGCGCGGATCGTGCTCACCACCGCCTCGGAGCGCCTCTGCGTGATCAGCAACTCGCGCCGCAGCGGCTACGGCTATGACCAGCGGGTCGAGGCGTTCGGCGCCAGGGGCATGGCCAAGGTCGACAATCCGCGCGCCGACACAATCGAGCGCTGGAGCGAGGCCGGCGCGCTGGCGGCGCCGATCGCCGGCGGCTTCGTCGAGCGCTATGCCGCTGCCTACGCCGGCGAGATGGAGCATTTCGCCGCGGTGCTCGCCGGCGAGGTCCCGTCCGCGACCGGCTACGACGACAACGTGCGCGCGCTCGCGCTGGCCGAAGCGGCCGTCCGCTCGGTCGCCAGCGGGACGAGTGTCCGGGTGGCGGACGTCTGATGGCGAACGTGGCCCTGATCGGCGCCGGCCGCATCGGCCGCATCCACGCCGGCAACGCGCGCGCGAGCGCGGGCATCGCGCTGAAATACGTCGTCGACCCGGTCAAGGAGGCGGCGCAGGCGCTGGCGTCGGCGGCGGGCGCCACGGTCGCGAGCGTCGAGCAGGCGCTCGCCGATCCGGATGTCGCCGGCGTGATCATCGCCAGCTCCACCGACACCCACCTCGACCTCTGCCTCGCCGCCCACGCCGCCGGCAAGGCGATCTTCTGCGAGAAGCCGATCGACCTCGACCTCGCTCGCGCCCGCGCGGCTGCGCCGGAGCTCGCCGGCGCACGGCTCCTGCTCGGCTTCAACCGCCGCTTCGACGCCAACTTCCAGGCGCTGAAGGCGCGGATCGACGCTGGCGAGATCGGCGCGATCGAGACGGTCAACATCACCAGCCACGATCCCGCGCCGCCCCCGCCTGGGTTCGTGCGCACCTCGGGCGGGCTCTTCCGCGACATGGCGATCCATGACTTCGACACCGCGCGCTGGCTGCTCGGCGAGGCGGTCACCGAGGTCTTCGCGGCCGCCGCCTGCCTCATCGATCCGGCGATCGGCGCGGCCGGCGACGTCGACACGGCCAAGATCCTGCTCCGGACAAGGCGGCGGAAAGCTCTGCCTGATCAGCAATTCCCGGCGCAGCGGCTATGGCTACGACCAGCGGATCGAGGCGTTCGGCTCCAGGGGCATGGCGCGCGCCGGCAATCAGCTGGAGAGCATGACCGAAGCCTGGAGCGAAGCGGGTCCGGCCGCCGACCGCTTGCAGAACTTCTTCCTCGACCGCTACGCCGAAGCCTACCGGCGCGAGATGGCCCACTTCGCCGAGGTGCTGGCCGGCGCCATCCCCGCCATCGGCCTAGCCGACGCTCTCGCCGCCCTAGCGCTTGCCGAAGCCGCCGGCGAATCCGCCCGAACCGGCGCGCCCGTCAAACTCCAGATCAATCCCGCACCACCCATCTGACCGCCAAGGTCGCCAAGGTCGCCAAGGTGCGCCAAGGGACCATGGCAACGGAGCCTCTTGGCGTTCTTGGCGACCTTGGCGGTGAAAAGCTGAGGTCCCGCTGCGCGGGAGGAGCATGCTTAGCCGGCGGTCTTGATCCAGGCGTGGGCGGGGTCGTCGTGGAAGATCCAGCGGCGCTTCGGCCCGGCCATGACGTTCAAGTAGTAGAGCCGATAGCCGTGCGGCGCGCCAACCGGGTGGTAGCCCCGCGGCACCAGCACCACGTCCCCGTCCTCGACGCAGATCGTCTCGTCCAGCGTGCGATCGTCGGTATAGACGCGCTGGAAGGCGAAGCCCTGCACAGGGTCGAGGCGGTGGTAGTAGGTCTCCTCGAGCCTCGTCTCCTCCGGCGGCCGGTCGGCGTCGTGCTTGTGCGGCGGATAGCTCGACCAGTGACCGGCGGGCGTGATCACCTCGACCACCAGCAGGCTCTCGGCCGGCTCGCTCTCCGGCAGGATGTTGCGCACGAAGCGCTGGTTGGTCCCGGTTCCGCGCGTCTCCTGGCTCATGCGAGCCGGCGCGATCAGCCTGGCCCCGCCGGCGCCGGATCCAGGCGCCGTGCAGATAGCGACCTCTGCGTCTGTCATCGCGGTTATGCGAACGGGAACGCTGGCGGGCGCGTAGACGGCGCCGGGCGCGGCGTCCTCGAACACCGAGCGCCGTCCGCCGACGTGCTCGAAGCTAAGGCCGCCGGCCTCGATGTCGACTACGCCGGCCAGCACCACGATGCAGGCCTCGCGGCCCGGGTAGGAGAGGTCGACGCGCTGGCGCTCGCGCAGGTGGCGCACCTGGAAGCCGACGTAGCGCCAGCCGGCGTTCGAGGGCGTGACGTCGGTGACGAGCCCCTTGGCGTCGGGCGGCCTTGGGCGCACGCGCAGCGTTGTCATCGATGCGACTCCATGGCCGCCGGCGCAGGAGCCAACCCAGCCGCTCCGGCGGCTCGCTTCAGGGTGGCGAACCCCAGCCGTCCGTAGGTAAGTGGGTCGGCGCGCGTCGGATCCTGTTCCGCTTCCTCGACGATCCAGCCGTCATAGCTGATGTCGGCCAGCGCGCGCATGACCGCGGCGAAGTCGAGGTCGCCGTCGCCCGGCGCGGTGAACATGCCGCCCAGCACGCCGTCGAGGAAGCTCCGCCCCTCGGCCCGGATGCGCCTGGCGACGTCGCCGCGGACGTCCTTCGCATGCACGTGCGCCACCCGCCGGGGATGGTCGCGGATCAGCCGCGTTGCATCGATGCCTCCGAGCGCGGCATGGCCAGTGTCGACCACCAGGCCCACCGTGTCGGTGGTCGTGTCGAGGAAGCGGTCAAGGTCGTCCTGGTCCTCCACCACCGTGCCGAGGTGGAAGTGGTAGGCGAACGCCAAGCCCTGCTCGGCGGCATAGGCCGCGAGCGCGCTCATCCGCGCGCCGAGCTCGGCCCAGTCGTCGGCGTCAAGCCGCGGGCGGGCGCTCATCGCGCGGCCGCGGTCGCCGTGGACGGCGCCCGTGCACTCGGCGGCGATGAAGACCGATGACCCCAGGGCCTTGAGCAGCCGCAGGTGGCCATGCAACGCCTCGACCTCGGCCGCGAGCGGCTGGGCGAGCAGATGCGTCGACCACCAGCCGCCGATCAGCGCCAACCGCTCGCGGGCGAGCATCGGCCCGAGCCGGGCCGCATCGCGCGGGAAGCGGCCGCCGAGCTCGACGCCGGTAAAGCCGATCGCGGCCGCCTCCGCCAGGATGGTCTCGACCGTTGTTTCGGCGCCCAGCTCGGGCATGTCGTCGTTCGCCCAGGCGATGGGGCTGACGCCGAAGCGGATGCTCATGACGCGGGCGCCTTCCTCTGCGCGTCGTAGGCCGCCCGCGCGCGCCTGACCGCCGCCCGCTCCGACACCTCCGGAACAGGGACGTCCCACCAGGCGCCGCCGGCCTCGGTCGAGCGCGCCGGATCGGTGGCGAGGACGACGACAGAGGTCCGCTCCGCCGCCCGGGCGCGGGCCAGCGCCGCCTCCAGCCCCGCGATGCCATCCACCGTCTCGGAGAGCGCGCCCAGGCTCGCCGCGTGGGCGGCGAAGTCGATCGCCGGCAGCGCCGCATGGCGAGCGTCGGCGAAGAGGTTGTTGAACGGCTCGGACCCCACCTGTTCCTGCAGCCGGTTGATGCAGCCGAACCCGCCGTTGTCGAGCACCACGATGATCAGCTTCAGCCCGAGCATCACCGAGGTCGCGATCTCCGAGTTCAGCATCAGATAGGAGCCGTCGCCCAGCATCACCGATCACGTCGCGCGACGGATCGGCCATCTTCACACCGAGGCCGCCGGCGATCTCGTAGCCCATGCACGAAAAGCCGTACTCGAGGTGGTAGCCGCCGGGAGCGCGTGGCCGCCACAGCCTGTGCAGCTCGCCCGGCAGGCCGCCGGCGGCGCAGACGACGATCCCGTTCTCCGCGCTCGTCCGCCAGACCGCGCCGATCACCTGGGCGTCGGAGGGCAGGGCGTTTTCGGCCGGCGCGCGCGTGGCGGCCTCCCAATCGCGGTCCCATGCCGCCTTCCAGCGTGCGATCGACCGGGGCCAGGCGGCCGGGGTCTTGTGATCCGCCGAGCTTGTCCGCGAGCGCCTCCAACACCGCCCGCGCGTCGCCGACCACCGTCAGTGCGCCCTGCTTGGCCGCATCGTAGGCGGCGACATTGACCTGGGCGAGCTGGCGCCCTGGGCGCGAACAGGGCGCGCGAGCCGGTGGTGAAGTCCATCAGCCGCGTGCCGACGCCGATCACGAGGTCGGCCTCCGCCGCGGCGGCGTTCGCGGCGCTGGTCCCGGTCACGCCGATTCCGCCTAGCGCCATCGGGTGGTCCGCACGCCATCGCGCCCCGCCCGGCCTGGGTCTCGGCCACGGGGATACCGGCCAGGTCCGCCAGCGCCGCCAGCGCCGCCTTCGGCGCGCGGAATAGATCGCTCCGCCGCCGGCGATGATCAGCGGCGCGCGCGCCGCGCGCAGCCGCTTGGCCAGTTCGTCGAGCTCGCGCGGGTCGGGGAGCGGACGGCGGATGCGCCAGACCCGGCGGGCGAAGAAGCTCTGCGGGAAGTCGAAGGCCTCGGTCTGCACGTCCTGGCAGAAGGCGAGGGTCGCCGGCCCGCACGTGGCCGGATCGAGCATGGTCGCGATCGCCCGCGGCGCCGAGTCGATCAGCTGCTCTGGCCGCTGGATGCGGTCGAAATAGCGCGAGACCGGCCGGAAGCAGTCGTTGGCCGAGACGGTCGCGTCGGCGAAGTCCTCCACCTGCTGCAGCACCGGGTCGGGGCCGCGCCCGGCGAACACGTCGCCGGGCAGGAACAGCACCGGCAGCCGGTTCACGTGCGCGACCGCGGCGGCGGTGACCATGTTCAAGGCGCCGGGTCCGATCGAGGTCGTGCAGGCGAACGCCCGCCGGCGCCGGTTGGCCTTGGCGAACGCGATCGCCGCGTGCGCCATCGCCTGCTCGTTGTGGGCGCGAAAGGTGGGCAGCCCCTCGCCGGCCGAGGCCAGCGCCTCGCCGAGGCCCGCCACGTTGCCGTGGCCGAAGATCGCCCAGACGCCCGCGAAATAGGGGACTTCCGTCCCGTCGATCTCGACGTACTGCGCCTCCAGATGGCGGACCAGCGCCTGGGCGGCGGTGAGGCGGATCGTTCCCACGCTACTCGGCCGCGCGCCGCGTGAGCGCAGTCGCTTTCGCCGCCCGCCAGTCGCGGACGAGAGCCTCGAAGCCGGACGGGCCGGCGACAAACCCCCTGATCGCCGGAATCGCCGCGGCCTCGCCGAGCGCCTGGCGCACATCGCCGGCGACGAGCATGCCGCGGCACAGCGGATCGCCGTCCGCGAGCGCCCGGCTGGCCGCGACCAGATCCGCGCCGGCGCCGATCCCCCACCAGTCCGGCCGGACGCCCAGCGCATAGATGTGGCGCATCGCCTCGGCGCTCGGCGCTTCCACCATCAGCTCATGTCTGGTCCGCCGGCAGTCGCGGGCCAGCCGCCGCAGCGCATCGTCGCCCAGCCCGTCGGCGCGGACGACCGCGACGTGGTTCAACGGCCATTCGTGCAGGTTCGCCTCGCCGTCGGTCGCGCGCCCGAGCCAGCAGGGATGCTCAGCGGCGGCGAACAGGCTCGGCTGGGCCGCCGCATCCCGCGCCAGCCCGCCGAGGCTGGGCTCGGAGCCCGCCAGCCGTTCGAGCTCGGCGTCGGGCAAGGCGGCGTCGAGGTCGAGCACGAACACTTCCGCTCGCTCCGGCCGGCGCGTCGTGGCCCAGTGCAGGTGCTCGAGCTCGGGGCTGTCGCGCAGCCGATGCGGCCACGGGCCGCCGTCGAGGAACGCCCTGAGCTCCGGCCAGGTCGGCATCGCCGGCGCGCAGCCGTGTCGGGACACCACCAGCGCCCCGCACGCGTTGGCGTAGTCGAGCGATGTCTCGAGCGCCTCCTCGCGCAGCCAGCCGCGCAGGAACCCGGCCATGAACGCATCGCCGGCGCCCAGCACATTGAACACCTCGACCGCGACCCCGGCGCGGACCAAGCCCGTCTCGAAACCGTCCCCAACCGCTCCCGGGAACGCGACGCAGCCGAGCGGACCGCGCTTGCAAACCAGGAGGGCGCCCGTCTCGCGGCGCACGGCCTGCAGCGCGGCGATCGGGTCGGTCTCGCCGCCGAGGACCTGGAACTCCTCCTCGGTGCCGACGATGAGGTCGCAGACGCGGGCCGCCTCGCGCAGCCGAGCGGTGACGGCCGGATCGGAGACGAAGCGCGTCTCGCCGGCGTCAAGCGCGGTCAGTCCCCAGAGCACCGGCCGATAGTCGATGTCGAACACGACCTTGCGGGCCGCCGCTCTGGCGGCCCGCGCCGCCTTCAGGCTGGCCGCGAACACCTGCGGCGTGGACAGGTGCGTGCCGCTTATCAGCGTCGCCCGGGCTTGGGCGATGAAGACCGGATCGATGTCGGCCTCGCTTAGAGCCATGTCGGCGCAGTCGCGGCGATAGAACAGCAACGGGAAGCGCTCGAAGTCGCGGATGCCCAGGAACGCAAGCCCGGTCAGGCGCGCGGGATCTGAGCTGACGCCGCGCACATCGACGCCTTCGCGCGCCAGCGTCTCGCGGACGAAGCGGCCGAAGTGGTCGGCCCCGACGCGGCTGATCAGCCCGGCTCTCAACTCTAGTCGCGCGGAGCCGAACGCGGTGTTGGCGGGGCTGCCGCCGACGTATTTGGCGAACGAGCCCATGTCCTCCAGGCGCCCGCCGACCTGCTCGCCGTAGAGATCGACGATCGCGCGCCCGATCGTGATCAGGTCCAGCGTGGTCGCGTCAGGATTGGCGCTCGTTTGCCCGCTCATCCGCCGTTCGAACCCCAAAGCGTGGATGAATAGGCCTGCCGAAGCGGAGCGCAACGCCCTTTCGCGCCTGCCGGGCTTTGAGCCAGGCGGCGCGATATGCCAAGTTCGATGCAACGGGAGGGCGAGGGACATGAACGGGTCCATCTGGCGCGAGGCGGCCAGCCTCTTCGGGATCGTGCTGGCGCTCGCCGGCGGCGTGGCGCGCGCCGCCGAGCCCTACTCGGTGGTCGAAAAATCGGTGGCGCAACTGCAGGCGGACATGACCGCCGGCAGGGTCAGTTCGGAGGAGCTCGTCCGCGCCTACCTCGCCCGCATCGAGACGATCGACCGCTCCGGCCCGACGCTGCGCAGCGTCATCGCCGTCAACCCGCACGCCATCGAGGACGCCAGGCGCCTCGACGAAGAGCGCCGCGCCGGCCACCTGCGCGGGCCGCTGCACGGCGTTCCGGTGCTGATCAAGGACAACATCGAGAGCGATGACGGGACGGCGACCACCGCGGGCTCGCTGGCGCTGGCGCAGAACGTGACGCGGCGCGACGCGCCGCTGGTCAGGCGGCTCAAGGACGCCGGCGCGGTCGTGCTCGGCAAGACCAATCTCTCCGAGTGGGCGAACATCCGCTCGTCGCGCTCGATCAGCGGGTGGTCAGCGGTGGGCGGGCTAGTGAAGAATCCCTATGTGCTCGACCGCAACGCCTGCGGCTCTTCGTCGGGGACGGGTGCGGCGATCGCCGCCTCGCTGGCCGCCGTCGGCATCGGCACCGAGACCGACGGCTCGGTCACCTGCCCGTCGGCGGTCGGCGGGCTCGCTGGGCTGAAGCCCACCGTCGGCCTCGTCTCGCGCACGCATGTGGTGCCGATATCCCACAGCCAGGACACGCCCGGCCCGATGGGCCGCAGCGTCGAGGATATCGCCGCCCTGCTCACCGCCATGGCCGGCTCCGATCCGGCTGATCCGGCGACGGCGGACGCCGACACGCATCGCACGGACTACGTCGCCGGGCTCGCGGGCGCGACGCTGAAAGGCAAGCGCCTGGGCGTGCTGACCTTCGCCGCCGAAGGCGGCGGCCCGATCGACGCGGCCTTCAAGGCCGCGGTCGCGCAGATGCAGGCTCAGGGGGCCGAGATCGTGGAGCTTCCAGCCTACAAACCGGCGCCGGAACTGGCCGACGACGAGCTGACCGTCCTGCTGACCGAGCTCAAGGCCGACCTGAATGCCTACCTGGCGACCACGCCCCCGACCGTCACCACGCGGACGCTCGCCGACGTCATCGCCTTCAATCGCGCGCACCCGCGCGAGCTCGCCCTCTTCGGTCAGGAGCTGTTCGAGCAGGCCGAGGCGACGAAGGGTCTGGACGACCCCGACTACAT
The DNA here is from genome assembly GCA_963794315.1 of uncultured Alphaproteobacteria bacterium. Taxonomy (GTDB): domain Bacteria; phylum Pseudomonadota; class Alphaproteobacteria; order Caulobacterales; family Caulobacteraceae; genus Poindextera. The sequence goes on along the minus strand of CAWCDF010000002.1, from coordinate 291,829 downwards.
CAAGGCGCGGGAGGCGGCGCGGCGGCTGGCCGGCGTCGAGGGCATCGACGCCCTGATCCAGGACAACCACCTCGACGCCCTGATCGCACCCAGCTACGGGCCGGCTTGGCGCATCGACGTCGTTACGGGGGACCACGGATCGGGCCGGTCCTCGAGCTTGCCGGCGATCGCGGGCTACCCGCACCTGACTGTGCCCATGGCCTCCGACTTCGGTCTGCCGCTGGGCATCTCCTTTATCGGCCCGGCGTGGAGCGAGGCACGCCTGCTGCAGCTGGGGTACGCCTTCGAACAGGTGACGCAGGCGCGGCAGCCGCCCCGCTATGTCCCGTCGCTGGAGACCACGCCGGACGTCGAAGGGGCGGTCGCGCCCAATCCGTGAGCGTCGGGCGGCATTCCGGCCCGCGGCCGGCGCCTTTAACCTGATTTTCGCCCTCTTCTCCTAAAGGGACTGGGGAGAGAGGTCCGACGCCATGCTGCGCGCCCTACTCGATGCGCGGTTCCAAGCCTGCGGCGTCGAGAGCTACCGGATGGTCCCGATGCGGGGCTTCATCGCCCTGGCTCTAGCCGCTCTGGCCGGCTTCGGGGTCGCTTGGCCGGCGGCGCTTCTCTGGCTCGCGGCCGTTCTTTCCACCGAGGCCTTCTCCTTCGTCATTACCCGTCGGCTGACCAGGGGCCCGGCGCCCGAGCGCCTCCTGCTCGCCTACTTCTGGTGCTCGAATTTCGGGATCGCAGCCTGGTCGATCTATGGCCTGATCCTCTGGACAGGTCCGACCGAGGCCTGCGCCTTTGCCGCCGTCGCCCAATGGTGCGGTCAGTTACTCTATGCCCAGGCTTTCCTCACCAAGTCGCCGGTTGCGGCCGTTCAGGCGGGCGCTCCGTCGATCGCCATGCCGCTGCTCGTGCCGCTCCTCCTGCCGCGGTTCCACGGCATGGACCAGGTGCTGGTCATGGCGATGCTGGTCCTGGCCACCGGCTTTGCCATCAACGCCGCCATCGACAACCTGAAGACCGGCCGCCAACTCGACGCGGCGACCCGCGACCTGATCGCCGGCAAGCACGCCGCCGAGGCCGCCGAAGCTGAGATGGCGGCCGCCAAGGCGGAAGCCGAAGCCGCCAACGCCGCGAAGAGCACGTTCCTGGCCACCATGAGCCACGAGATCCGCACGCCGCTGAACGGGGTTCTCGGCATGACTCAGGCCATGGCCATGGGCCGCCTGAGCCGCGTCCAGCGCGAGCGATTGGCGGTCGTACGCGAGTCCGGCGAGACGTTGCTCTCGATCCTCAACGATGTGCTTGATCTGGCGAAGATCGAGGCCGGCAAGCTCACGCTGGAAACGATCGACTTCGACCTCGGCGAGCTGGTGCGCGGCGCGGCAAAGGCGTTTGGCGCGCTCGCCGGCCAGAAAGGCCTTAGCGTGCGCCTCGACATCGATCGGGCCGAGGGGACCTACCGCGGCGACCCGACCCGGTTGCGCCAGATCCTGCTCAACCTGATCTCCAACGCACTCAAGTTCACGCACGAGGGCGAGATCGTGGTCAGCGCCGCGGCCGAGAGCGGCCGCCTGCGTCTGACGATCTCCGACACCGGCGAAGGCATCGAGTCGGACAAGCTCCAGTCGCTGTTCGATCAGTTCACCCAGGCCGACGCCTCGACCGCGCGCCGTTTCGGCGGGACCGGGCTTGGCCTGTCCATCTGCGGCCAGCTGGCCGAGTTGATGGGGGGCTCGATCGCGGTCGAGAGTCGGCTGGGCGAAGGCTCGACCTTCACTGTCACGCTCCAAGTCCCCGCGAGTCGGCGGCGCGCGGCCGGAAGCCGCGGTGGCCGAGCCGCCGGAAGCCTTAGAGCCCATGGCCGGCCTGCGCGTGCTCGCGGCGGAAGACAATCCGACCAACCAGCTCGTCTTGAAGATTCTCTTGCAGCACATCGGCGTCGAACCGGTGTTCGTCGAGAACGGCGCCGAGGCGCTCGAGGCCTGGGACCGGGGTCGGTGGGACCTGGTGCTGATGGACGTGACCATGCCGGTCATGGACGGCCCGACCGCGGCCCGCGAGATCCGCGCGCGCGAGGCGGCGCAGGGTCGGGCGCGAACGCCGATCATCGCGCTCACCGCCAACGCCTTGGCGCACCAGATCGCCGAATACGTGGCCGACGGCATGGACGCGCACATCGCCAAGCCGATCGAGGCGGCGAAGCTGTTCCAGGCCGTGGCGGCCGTGCTCAACCCCACCGCCGCGGCGAGCGAGCGCGACGCCGCCTGAAGCACGGTGCGATCAGGCGGATGATCCTGAGCCGGCGACTTGCAAGCGCGAAACGGCGCTGTATTGGCTCGCCGCCATGCCGCGCTACCAATCCGCATCGTCCGACCTGACGCCGCCGGCGAGGGCGTTGGCGGCGTTCCAGCGGCGCTTCGACGGCTCGCCCAGGCTCTTCCAGGCGCCGGGGCGCATCAACATCATCGGCGAGCACGTCGACTACGCCGGCGGGCTGGTGCTGCCGGCGGCGATCGACCGCCATGTCGTCGTGGCCGCGCGCGCCAACGGCTCGCTCCGACTCACCGCCGCCAGCGCCGCTATGGGCGCGGAAGCCGCCGTCGACCTGGGCGCGCTGGCGCCGAGCGGCGGCTGGATCGACTACGTCGCCGGGGTGGCCCAGGCGCTCAGCGCCGCCGGCATCGCCGTGCCCGGCGCCGACCTCTGGATCGAGAGCGACCTTCCGATCGGCGCGGGCCTGAGCTCCTCGGCGGCGCTGGAAGTGGCCGTCGCTTGCGCGCTGCTGGCGCTGGCGGGGCTCGAGGCCGAGGGCGTTCAGATCGCGCGTTGGGCGCAAGACGCCGAGAACGACTTCGTCGGGGCGCCCTGCGGCATCATGGACCAGTACGCCGCCGCGAACGGCGTCGCCGGGGCCGCGCTCCTGCTCGACTGCGCCAGCTTGCACGCCGAGCGGGTCCCTTTGCCCGAGACCGCCCGCTTCCTCATCGTCGACAGCCAAACCCGCCACGCCCACGCCGAAGGCGCGTATCGGCGCCGACGCGAAGAGTGCGAGGTCGCCGCCCGCCTGCTCGGCGTCGATCAGCTGGCGCAGATTGAGGCTGAAGATCTCCCCGCAGCGCTCGCGCGCCTGCCCGAAGTGCTCGCCCGGCGTTGCCGCCACGTGGTGAGCGAGATCGCCCGCGTCCGGGCGGCTGTCGATGCGCTGGCCAGCGGCGACCTTGCCCAGCTCGGCCGCCTGCTCGATCGGTCGCACGTCAGTCTGCGCGACGACATGCAGGTCAGCACGGACGCGGTCGATCGCCTCGTCGCCCTCGCCCAGGCGACGCCGGGCGTGCTTGGCGCGCGGATGATGGGCGGCGGTTTCGGGGGCTCGATCATCGCGCTTGCCGACGTCACGCAGGCGGACGACGCGCTGGCAGGCGTCCGCGATCGCTTCGCGGACGTGATCGGCAAGCGGCCGGCGGCCTTCCTCTGCCGGGCCGTCGGCGGCGCCGGCGAGATCGCGGCATGAGCGGCGCCGAGCGGCGGCTCAATCTCCTGACCGGCGACTGGGTGCTGGTTTCGCCGCAGCGCCTTGCGCGCCCTTGGCGCGGGGAGGAGACCCCGCCCGCGCCCGAACGTCCGCCGCGCCACGATCGCGACTGCCCGCTTTGCCCCGGCGCCGTCCGCGCCGGCGGCGCGATCAACCCCGCTTACGACGCGGTCTTCGTGTTCGAAAACGACTTCCCGGCGCTGAGCGCCGCCGCCGCGCCCGAGACCCGACCCCACGATCGGCTGTTGGTCGCCGAGGCGGAGTCCGGCGTCTGCCGCGTCGTCTGCTACTCGCCCCACCACGATCAGGCCCTGGCGCGGATGCCGCGCGCCGCGATCCGCGCGATCGTCGACGTCTGGGGCGCGCAGTCGGCGGAGCTCGCGGAGCGCTCCGACATCGCAGCGGTCACTGTGTTCGAGAACCGCGGTGCGATGATGGGGGCCTCGAACCCGCACCCGCACGCCCAGATCTGGGCCACGTCCAGCGTCCCGAACGAGCTCGCCCGCGAAGATGCGCGCCAGCGCGCCTGGTTCGAAGCGGAGGGCGAGCCCCTCCTGGCCGCTTATCTGCGCCGCGAGCTCGCGGCCGGCGAGCGCGTCGTGCTCGAAAATGACGGCTTCGTGGTCGTCACGCCTTACTGGGCGGCCTGGCCGTTCGAGACGCTGGTCCTGCCGCGCCGGCCGGTCGCCAGCCTGCCGAAGCTCGCCGATCACGATCGCGACGCTTTGGCGGATGCGCTCGGCCGGCTCATGGCCGCCTACGATGCCCTGTTCGACACCCCTTTTCCCTATTCGATGGGGTTTCATCAGGCGCCGGCGCACGCCGCGGACGCGCGGCATTTCGTCCTGCACGCGCACGTCTATCCGCCGCTGCTGCGCTCGGCGCAGATCCGCAAGTTCATGGTCGGTTTCGAGCTTCTGGCCATGCCGCAACGCGACCTGACGGTCGAGGATGCGGCCGCGAAGCTGCGCGCGGCGCTTCAGCGGTAGACCAGCGCGCGCCAGGCGGCGAAACGGGCGTCCGCCTCGTCGGCGCCGATAGCGGGCTCGAACAGCCGGTCGTGCCGTGCAAAGCCGCCGCCGTCGCCCTCACCGAGCACGCCGACGCCCCGCCCGGCGGCGATCGCAGCGCCGGCGGCCGCGGCGTCGCGCAACGCGTGGCGGGCGATCGGGAGCCCGGTTACGTCGGCCTGCAGCTGCATGAGGACGTCGCTGGCCGCGAGCCCGCCGTCGGTCTTCAACACGGCCGGCCGCGTCTCTCCGGCCGTGAGGTGGTCGAGGATCTCGCGGATGCGGAAGGCGATCCCCTCGAACCCGGCGCGGGCGATCTGCGCCCGGCCCGTAGCGCCCGACAGCCCGGCCAGCAGCGCCCGCCGGTCGGGATCGGGATGCGGCGCACCCAGGCCCTGCAGCGCCGGCAGGAAGGCCGCGCCGCCCGTCTCCGCCGCCTGTGCGGCCAGCGCCTCGAACGCCGCGTGGCCGCCAATGCCCATCGTCCGCTTCAGCCAGTCGACGGCCGAGCCGGCGGCGAACACCATGCCTTCCAGGCAGAAGCGCGTCTCGCCCGCTGACGTGGCTGACCACGAATGGCGGGGTCGCGGTTCCCTTGAAGGAAAAGGCGCCGCCCGTGCCGAGGTCGAGGGTGGCGGAGGTGCCGTAGGTCACCTTGGCCTCGCCGGCGCCCTCCGCGCCGTGGCCGATCAGCGCCGCCTGCTGGTCGGCGATCACGGCGGTGATCGGGACGGCGGCGCCGAAGACCGCCTGGCTCGTCACCGCAAGTTGGCCCCAAGTGTCGACCAGCCGCGGCAGGATCGACTCGTCGACGCCCTGGATCTGCAACAGCCCGCGGTTCCACCCCATCGAGGCGAGGTCGAGATAGCCCATCGGCCAGGCTTGGCTGCGATCGGTGACGTGCGCGGCGCCGCCGGTCAGCTTCCAGACCAGGAAGGCGTCGATGTTGCCGACGGCAAGGCCGGCCTCGGCCGCGATGGCCCGGCCGTTGGGCAGCGAGTCGAGCAGGGCTTCGAGCTTCGCCGCCGCCTGTTGCGGCGCGATGAGGAAGCCCGCGGCCTGCAGCTCGACCGCGCGCGCGGCCCCGCGCAGGTCGCTCCAGGCGACCATCGGCGCCAACGATCGTCCGCCCTTGCGGTCCCAGGCGACCAGGCTGGTCCGCTGGGTGGTGATCCCGATCGCCGCCACGTCCGACGGCGGTGCGCCAGCCGCGCCGAGGGTCGTGCGGATCAGCCGCCGCACGGTTCGCCAGATCGCCTCGGCGTCCTGCTCGACGCGGCCCGGCGCGGGCGTGGTCGAGGCGACCGGCGCGGCGGTCCGCGCCAGGAGCTGGCCGGCGAGGTCGAACAGGCAGACGCGGGCGGTGGTCGTGCCGACGTCGATGGCCAGCAGCAGCTCAGCCATCGGGGAGGAGGACGCCCGGGTTCATGATGCCCGTCGGATCGAGCGCACGCCTTCACTGCCGCAGCAGTGCGACGCCCTTCGGCGCCAAGCTCGGTCGCCAGCCCGTCGCGGCGCACCCGGCCGATGCCGTGGTGGTGCGAGAGGCTGCCGCCGTGGCGCGTCGGTCGCCTCCATGATCCGCTCGCCACGCCTCGAAATAGGCGCGCTTCCATGTCCGCCGGGTCTCGGCGGCAGCACGGCGAAGGTGAAGTAGAGATTGAGCCCGCTGCGATAGACGTGGCTGCGAGTGCGCCGAGGCGGCGAGGCAGCCTGGGATCTCCTTCAGCGCTGGCGACGGCGTCGTCGTAGACGCTTGCCGATCGCGTCCCAGGCGGCCGAGACCTCGACGGTGTCGACGACCATGTTTCGCTCCAGGATCGTGTTCCAGGGCGGCACGGTGTTGCGGTGCTCGAGCCAGTGCTCGACGATCTCGGACGGCGCGGATGTCACGCCCATCTCGCGCCGCCAGCGCCGCGATCGCGTCGGCCTCTCAGCCTCGACCAGCGCCGCCGGGCCCTCGTGCGACCATGAGCAGCGCGCAGCGGCCGAGGCGCCCGTCCAGCCGGCGGCTCTCGCGCTCGTCGTATTGGCGCATCACCGGCGGGCGCCAGCCGCGCTGGACGATCTCGCGCTGCAGGTCGAACCCGGCCGGCATGTCGCGACCTCGAAAGCGGAGAGCCGCGCGCGCCTCCGCCGCCCGCCGCAGCGAGAAGGTGACGCCGGTGATCACGCCCAGCGTCCCTTCCGAGCCCAGCATCAGGTGGCGCAGGTCCGGCCCGGCCGAGGCGCGCGGCCCCTTGCCGAGCGTGACCAGGTCGCCGTTCGGCAGCACCGCCTCGATCGAATGGACGATGTCCTCGATGTTGCCGTTGGCGGTGGAGAACTGGCCGGAGGCGCGTGTCGCGACCCAGCCGCCGACGCTGCTCACCGCCACCGACTGTGGCCAGTGGCCGATGGTCAGGCCCGTGCTCGGCGACGGCGGCCTCGGCCTCCAGCGCCATTCTTGCCGGCGTCGAACGACGCCAGCAGGTTCACCGGATCGATCGCGCGCACACGGTCCATCGCCGACATGTCGAGGACGATCGCGTCCGGCTGGGCGATGACGCCGCCGACCACGCCGCTTCCGAGGCCGAAGGGGATCACCGGAACGCCGTGCTCTGCGGCATAGCCGAGCGTCGCCTGCACGTCGGCCGCCGACCTCGGGCGCACGATGCAGGCGGGGGAGGGGGCCGGCGCGCCTCGCCGATCGCGCAGGTGGCTCACCATCCAGTAGTCGTGCCGCCGCTCGGCCAGGCGCTCCGGGTCGGTGATCACCTGCGCCGCGCCCAGCGCGCGCGTCAGTCCCTCGACGGTCGCCGCGCTCATGCCGGCAAGGCCTCCCGCGTCGCCGCCAGCGCCTGGGTGCGCAGCGCTCGGCAATGAACGACCTGGGCTTTGGCCTCGTCGGCGGACCAGCCGAGCAGCGGCGCCATGGCCATCGCCGCCTCATCCAGCGCGGCTAACGCCGGATCGAGATCGAACCAGGCGCGCGCGCTTCGTCTCACCCAATAGTCCTCCAGCGTCAGCGCGCCCTCGTGCTCGACCGCGTGGCGCGCCTCGATCGCCGCTCCGTCGGCCATCGCTATCGATTCGGAGCCGTACAGGCCGACGCGCCGCGCCGCTGCTTCGGCCGTGAGGCCGCCCGCCTCCAGGGCGCGGGTCGCCGCGGCGACGTCGACGTCGCCACCCGGCAAGGGCTCCCTGGCCGTCCGGCAGGGACCTGCTTTGCCGCCCAGCTCGCCCACGATTCGGTCGACCACGCGCTCGGCCATGGCGCGGTAGGCGGTGAGCTTGCCGCCGGCGATCGACAGCACCCCGCGCGGCCCGACCCACAGCTCGTCCTTGCGCGAGATGTCCGAGGCGGACTTCCCTTCCTCGGCGACCAGCGGCCGCACCCCCGACCAGGCCGAGGCGATATCGGCGCCGGTCAGGGCCGGAACGTCGAACCAGGCGTTGGCCGCCGCCAGCAGATAGTCGACGTCGGCGGCCGCGATCTCGGGCCAGTCCTCGGCGTCGGGATAGAAGGTGTCCGTGGTGCCGAGGTAGGTCGTTTCGCCCTTCGGCACGGCGAACACGCTTCGCCGGTCGGCCGCTGGGACGATGATGGTGCGCGAGACCGGCAGCCGCGCGCGGGGCAGCACCAGGTGCACGCCCTTGGTCAGCCTCAGCCGCGGCCGGGCGTCGCCGGCCTCCAGCGCCCGCACCGCATCGACCCAGGGGCCGGCCGCGTTGACGATCATGCGGGCGGACAGGCGCGCGACGCGCTCGCCGCCGGCGTCGCGCAGCAGGACGGCGTTGGCCCGACCGCCGCCGCTCTCGATGGCGGTGGCCTCGGCATAGTTGGCGACGACCGCGCCGTGCGCGGCGGCGGCCCGCGCGTTCGCCAGCACCAGCCGCGCGTCGTCGGTCAGGTATTCGGGATAGACCACCGCGCCGGCCAGGCCCGCGCTCGCCACCGCCGGCTCGTTGGCGGCGAGGTCGGCGGCGGACCACACGACGTGCTTCTTGCTCTTCGGCACGCCGCCCAACCGCTCGAACGTCCAAAGGCCCGCGCGCAGCTTGGCGATGGTCGCGGCGGCCTTCGCCGGCATCACGAACGGCGTCTCGCGGGCGAGGTGCGGGGCGATCTGCTGCACCACCTTGCGCTCCGAGGCCGCCTCGCGCACCAGGCCGAGGTCGCCCATGGCCAGATAACGCAGCCCGCCGTGGATCATCTTCGACGAGCGGCTGGACGTGCCCGACCCGAAGTCCCGCGCCTCGACCAGAGCCGTGCGCAGGCCCCGCATCGCCGCGTCGCGCGCCACCCCGGCCCCGGTGATCCCGCCGCCGATGACGACGACGTCGAACACGCCGCTTCTCAGCGCGTCGAACAGCCGATCGCGATCGCGCAGATCGAGGGAGGCGCCGGTCATCTCGGGCGGCTTGGGACGGGGAATGGTGGAGCTAAGCGGAGTCGAACCGCTGACCTCTTGAATGCCATTCAAGCGCTCTACCAGCTGAGCTATAGCCCCGGATTCCGGGTTCACGGGCAGCCTGTCCCGCGAAGGCGGCGGACCGTATACAGGGCGCGACCGCGGATCAAGTCTGGCCGGTCGCGCTCACCGCGCGCCGCGGGCGTCAGTCCGGCTCGTCCTCGGGCAGGCCCTCGATCTCGTCCTCGAAGTTGTCGTCTTCGTCCTCGTCCTCGAGGAAGGGAATGTCGGCGGCCTCCTCCTCGAGATCTTCTTCCTCCTCGGCGAAGTCGACGCCCAGATCCTCGCCCGGCGGCGCGACGCCGCCTTCGGGCGCCTCCTCTTCGTCGGTGACCTCGATCGGCTCGGCGGCCGCTTCGTCCACCTCGGGGGTTTCGTCGACCTCCTCCTCGAACCCGTCGGGCTCGGCCGCGGGCGGGGGCGCCTGCTCTTCCGGCTCCTCGTAGTCGGCGGGCGTCGAGCGGGCGCGCACCCGGCGGTTTCGCATGGCCTCCTCGGGGTCGAACTGGGTCCCGCACTTGGGGCAGATCGCGGGCCGGCGGCCGAGATCGTAGAACTTGCTCGTGCAGGTGGGGCAAATCTGCTTTGCGCCCAGCTCGGGATTGGCCAAGGAGGAGACCTGTTGCGATTTGAAGGCGATGCGCGAAGGGCGGCTCCCTTGCCACGCGAAATGGCCGCTGTCAAAAGCTAAACCTCCTTCGTTTTCGCGGTTCCTCAGCGGAGCCTCCGTCCCCATGGCGCCCCAACATCTGACGGCCCGGCCGGGGTCTGCGCTCAAGGGCCGCACCCGCGCCCCGGGCGACAAGTCGATCTCCCACCGCGCGCTGATCCTCGGCGCGCTGGCGAGCGGCGAGACCGAGATCGAGGGCTTGCTCGAGGGCGAAGACGTGCTGGCCACCGCGCGCGCGATGGCGGCGTTCGGCGCTGTGGTGCATCGGCTGGGCGAAGGCCGCTGGCGGGTGCGCGGCGCCGGCGCGCTCGCCGAGCCGGCCGACGTTATCGACTGCGGCAACTCCGGCACCGGCGTGCGGCTGATGCTGGGCGCGGCGGCCGGGTTCGCGCTCACCGCGACGCTTCACCGGCGACGCAGAGCTTGCGCGGCCGCCCGATGATGCGGGTCCTGAGGCCGCTTGCGCGAGATGGGCGCGAGCGCCATCGGCCGCGAGGGCGGACGGCTGCCGCTCAGCCTGAAGGGGGGCGACCTCGCCGGTATCGTGCTACCGGCTGCCAGAGCCCTCGGCGCAGGTGAAGTCGGCGATCCTGCTTGCCGGCCTGAATGCGCGGGGCGTCACCGAAGTCATCGAGCCCGAGGCCACGCGCGACCACACCGAGCGCATGCTGCGCGCCTTCGGGGCGGCGGTGGACGTCGAGGACGCGGCCGACGGCCGCCACATCCGGCTTGCCGGCGGCCAGGCGCTCAAGGGCGCGCGGATCGCTGCGTGCCGGGCGACCCGTCGTCGGCCGCCTTCCCGCTGGTCGCGGCCCTGATCACCCCGGGCTCGGAGGTCGACGGTCGAGGGCGTGCTGCTCAATCCGCTGCGCACCGGGCTGTTCGAGACGCTGCGCGAGATGGGCGCCGACCTCACCGTCGCGAACGAGCGCGAGGAGGGCGGCGAGCGGGTCGGCGACGTCACCGCGCGGCACTCGCCGCTTGCGCGGCGTCGAAGTGCCGCCGGGCCGCGCGCCGTCGATGATCGACGAATATCCCATCCTGGCCGTCGCGGCGGCCTTCGCCGAGGGCCAGACCACCATGCGCGGCCTCGGCGAGCTGATCGTGAAGGAAAGCGACCGGCTGGCGCTGACCGTCGCAGGGCCTCACGGCCTGCGGCGTCACCGTCCTGCAGGAGGGCGCCTCGATGAGCGTGCGCGGCGCCGGCGGCGGCAACCATCGCGTCCGCGGCGGCGCCTGCGTCGAGACCCACGGCGACCACCGCATCGCCATGGCGCACCTGGTGCTGGGCCTGGCCGCCGAACAGCCGGTCAGCGTCGACGAGCCGCGGCATGATCGCCACCAGCTTCCCGGGCTTCGGCGCGCTGATGGGCGGCCTGGGCGCGCGACCTCGAGTCGGCGTGAGCGGCTTCGTCATCGCCATCGACGGGCCCGCCGCCTCCGGCAAGGGGGCCATCGCCCACGCCCTGGCCGACGCCTACCGGCTTGCCGGTGCTCGACACCGGCCTGCTCTATCGGGCGGTCGGCCTGGCCGTGACGCGCGCCGGCGGGGACCTCGGACGACGCGGCGGCCGCGGCGCGCCATGCGCGCGAGCTCGAACCTGGGCCGGCTCGACGATCCGGCGCTGCGCTCGCTCGAGGCCGGGCGAGGCGGCGAGCCGGGTGGCCGTGCACCCGGCCGTGCGCGAGGCGCTGCGCGCCGCTCCAGCGCGCCTTCGCCGCCCAGCCCGGCGGCGCGATCATCGACGGCCGCGACATCGGCACGGTGATCGTGCCGGACGCGCCGGCCAAGCTCTACGTCACCGCCTCGCCCGCAGGCCCGCGCCCAGCGGCGCTGGCTGCAGCTGCAAGGCCGGTCGATCCCGCCATCGGCCGCGAGGCGGTGCTCGCCGACATCGCCCGCCGCGACGCCGTCGACTCGGGCCGCGCCGATTCGCCGATGCGGCCGGCGACCGACGCCGTCTTGCTGGACACCACTGAAATGACTATAGAAGCCGCCGCCGATGCGGCCCGCCGCATCGTCGAGGCGGCGCGCGCCAGATGGGCCAAGGAGCCCTGACGGCGAATCCACCCGCGCCTTGCCTCGGCCGCCGCGGGTTTCTGGCGCCAGGCGGCTTCTGCCCGTTCTGGCGCCCTCGGCGAGACGATCACACACCCTTCGCGGCTCTACGGCGCGACCGCGACCGTCCGGCGCGCGCCTTCCGCCTCAAACACCGACGAAAGACCCTTAAATGGCCGACGATCTCAGCATGAACCCCACCCGCGACGACTTCGCCGCCCTTCTCGACGAAGCCTTCGGCGGGCGCGACTTCATGGAAGGCACGGTGGTCAAGGGCATGGTTGTCGGCGATCGAGAAGGACTTCGCCATCATCGACGTCGGCCTGAAGACCGAGGGCCGCATCCCGGTGAAGGAGTTCGGCGTCGACGACGACGGCAAGCCGACGCTCAAGGTCGGCGACGACGGTCGAGGTCTTCCTGGAGCGGGTCGAGAACGCGCTGGGCGAGGCGGTGATCAGCCGCGACAAGGCCCGCCGCGAGGAGGCCTGGACCCGCCTGGAAGGGGTCTACGCCAAGAACGAGCCGGTCATGGGCTCGATCGTCGGCCGCGTGAAGGGCGGCTTCACCGTCGACCTCGGCGGCGCCTCGGCCTTCCTGCCCGGCAGCCAGGTCGACATCCGCCCGGTGCGCGACGTCGGCCCGCTGATGGGCAAGGAGCAGCCGTTCGCCATCCTCAAGATGGACCGCCCGCGCGGCAACATCGTCGTCTCGCGCCGCGCCATCCTCGAAGAAGCCCGCGCCGAGCAGCGCACCGAGCTGGTCAGCGCAGCTGACACGAGGGCGAAGTCCGCGAAGGCGTGGTCAAGAACATCACCGACTACGGCGCGTTCGTCGACCTCGGCGGCATCGACGGCCTGCTGCACGTCACCGACATGAGCTGGAAGCGCGTCTCGCACCCCAGCCAGGTGCTGGCGGTGGGCGACACGGTCAAGGTGCAGATCGTCAAGATCAACCCCGACACCCAGCGCATCATCGCTCGGCATGAAGCAGCTGCAGTCCGACCCCTGGGACGGCGTGGAGGCCAAGTATCCGGTCGGCGCGCGCTTCACCGGCCGCATCACCAACATCACCGACTACGGCGCCTTCGTGGAGCTGGAGCCGGGGTCGAGGGCCTGGTGCACGTCTCGGAGATGTCCTGGACCAAGAAGAACGTGCATCCGGGCAAGATCGTCTCCACCTGCCAGGAGGTCGAGGTCGTCGTGCTCGACGTCGACGCCTCCAAGCGCCGCGTGTCGCTCGGCCTGAAGCAGGCGATGGACAATCCGTGGGAGGCGTTCCTCAAGGCGCACCCGATCGGCTCGACGGTCGAGGGCGAGGTCAAGAACGCCACCGAGTTCGGCCTCTTCCTCGGCCTCGACAACGACATCGACGGCATGGTGCACCTGTCCGACATCGACTGGAACGCGCCGGGCGAAGAGGCCATCCAGCGCTACAAGAAGGGCGAGATCGTCCAGGCCAAGGTGCTCGACGTCGACGTCGAGAAGGAGCGCATCTCGCTCGGCATCAAGCAGCTTGCCGGCGACCCGATGGCCCAGGACACCTATCCGCAAGGGCCAGACCGTGACCGTCAGGTGACCGAGGTCACCTCGGGCGGCATCGAGGTCAAGTTCGGCGAGGACGACGCGCCGATGACCGCCTTCATCCGCAAGTCCGACCTGTCGCGCGACCGCTCCGAGCAGCGGCCGGAGCGGTTCGCCGTCGGCGACCGGCTCGACGCCCAGATCACCAACATCGACAAGGCCGCGCGCCGCGTGTCGCTGTCGGTCAAGGCGCTGGAGATGGCCGAGGACAAGGAGGCGATCGAAAAGTTCGGCTCCTCGGATTCCGGCGCCTCGCTGGGCGACATCCTGGGCGCCGCCCTGCGCGAAAAGGCCGCGAAGGAGTAGGGACGCGGGCGGCGAACGCCCAAAGACTGGGCGCCGCCGCGTCGCTCAGCAGGCGAACAAGCGGCGATTCGAATGATTTAATGCTGCTAACCCCTTGAACCTCAACCGTGACTTGGCCATGGTCGGTTTGGGGAAGATGGGGGTAGGCATGATCAAGTCGGAGCTGATCGCCAAACTGGCGGGCGAGAACCCGCATCTGACCCAGCGCGACGTGGAACGGGTAGTCAGCGTCGTCCTCGACCGTATGGCGAGCGCGCTCGCCGGCGGCGGGCGGGTCGAGCTGCGCGGCTTCGGCGCCTTCTCCGTCCGCTCCAGGCCCGCGCGCACCGGCCGCAACCCGCGCACCGGCGCCGCCGTGCAGGTCAAGGCCAAGCACGTCCCCTTCTTCAAGAGCGGCAAGGAGCTGCGCGAGCGGCTGAACGCCGACGAATAGGCCCCGGCGTTGACGCGCCGGCGCGATTGCGTCGAAGTCAGCGGCACGCGTCAGGGGAGGAACGGCCATGCTCAAGGAATTTCGCGAGTTCATCGCGCGCGGCAACGTCATCGATCTCGCCGTCGGCGTGATCATCGGCGGCGCGTTCGGCGCCATCGTCAAGAGCCTTGTCGACCAGGTCATCATGCCGCCGGTCGGGCTGATCACCGGCGGCGTCGATTTCGCCGCCATGAAGCTCGTGCTGAAGGCGGCCGACCCGGCGAAGAAGGTGGCGGAGGTGGCGATCGGCTACGGCGCCTTCGTCAACACGGTCATCGACTTCCTCATCGTCGCCTTCGTTATCTTCCTGCTGGTGAAGGCGATCAACAGCATCAAGCGCCAGGAGGCGGCCGCCGAGGCGCCGCCGCCCGGTCCGACGCCGACCGAGGCGCTGCTCGCCGAGATCCGCGACCTGCTCAAGGCCCGCTGAGGCGTGCGCCAAAAGCTGTCGCTGATCGCCGTCCTCGTTCGCGACTACGACGAGGCGATCGCCTTCTACACCAACGTCGTCGGCTTCCGCGTGGTCGAGGACACGCCGCAGGAAGCCGGCAAGCGCTGGGTGGTGGTCGCCCCGCCGGGCGCGGGCGGCCAGACCGGCCTGCTCCTCGCCAGAGCGGCGAACGAAACGCAGGCCTTACGCGTCGGCGATCAGACCGGCGGGCGGGTGTTCCTCTTTCTGCACACCGACGATTTCGCCCGCGACCACGCCCGCCTGACCGCCAACGGCGTCCGCTTCGTGCGCCCGCCCCACCGCGAGCCCTACGGCATGGTCGCCGTCTTCGAGGACCTCTACGGCAACCTCTGGGACCTGATCGAACCGCCGCCGAAGTCCTAGCGGCTCGCCGGCGGCCGCGCCGTCTTCATCCTCGCGTAAGTCAACGTGTTGCCGCGGGCGAGGTAGGTCAGTTCCAGGCGCGTCGCATCGAGGTGGTCGAGGGCGTAGACGAGCGGTCCGCCCTCGTCGCTGACCTCCAGGTAGGTGGACGTCGCATCCAGGGTCTGGTCGGCCGCGTCCTTCGGCGGATGGGCGCCCGAGAACAGTATCCAGTGCGAGGTCGCCGTGGCGCTCGGCATGCCGGCGTAGGAGTCGATCCAGGTTCCGTCGGCTTTGATCTCAACCTGGGCCCGCGCGTCGTCAACGCTCCGCCAATCTCCGACCAACAGCGATTGCGGCGTCGGGGCGGCTACGGCCGGAAGGGCCACGGCGAGTACGATGACAGCGGCGATGATCTTCATGGCGGTTTCCTTCGATGCCAGCGTGGCACGTCTGCGCCCGCGCCGCATCCTCGGCATGCGGCTGGCGAAATGCGTTGCGAGTCCTTAAGTCGCGGAGCCTTGCGAGGCGGCGACGCGCATGACCGATACGAAAATCTGTGGGTTATCCACTCCGGAGGCGGTGACGGCGGCGGTGGGCGGCGGGGCGGCCTTCCTGGGCTTCAACTTCTTCCCCACCAGTCCGCGACTGGTGCAACCGGAGCTCGCCGCGCGGCTCGCGGCGCCGGCGCGCGGGCGGGCGAGGATCGTCGCGATCATGGTCGATCCGGACGATGAGGCCCTCGACCGGGTGGTCCACACCCTCAAACCGGACCTCGTTCAGCTACACGGCGGCGAGACGCCGGCCAGGGCGCGCGATGTCGCGGCGCGTTGCAGAGCCGGCGTTATCAAGGTGCTGCCGGTCTCCGCCGCCGCCGATGTCGACGCCGCCGCGGCCTTCGACGGCCTCGTCGAGCACCTGATGTTCGACACCAGGGCGCCCGCCGACGCCGACCGCCCCGGCGGCCTCGGCCAGCCGTTCGACTGGACGTTGCTGGCCGGGCGTCGGTTCCAGCGGCCGCACCTGCTCGCGGGCGGGCTCGATCCGTGGAACGTGGCCGGGGCGATCCGGCTCTCGGGCGCGCCCATCGTCGACGTTTCCTCTGGCGTGGAGCGAGGGGCGGGGCTAAAGGACGCCGGCCTCATTGCGGCCTTCCTCGACGCCGTCGCCCGCGCCTGACGCTCGCCAGTCAAACTCAAGCCTTGAACGCCCCCGCCAAGCCCAACGACTATTCGGCCTATCCCGACGCGTCTGGGCGTTTCGGCGACTATGGCGGCCGCTACGTACGCCGAGACGCTGATGCCGCTCGTGCTGGAGCTGGGCCGCGCCTATGCCGAGGCCAAGGCCGATCCCACGTTCCAGGCCGAGCTCGCCGGCGACATGACCCACTACGCCGGGCGGCCGAGCCCGCTGTATCTCGCCGAGCGGCTCACCGCCCATTTCGGCGGGGCGAAAATCTACCTCAAGCGCGAGGAGCTGAATCACACCGGCTCGCACAAGATCAACAACTGCCTGGGCCAGCTCCTGCTCGCCCGGCGCATGGGCAAGACCCGCATCATCGCCGAGACCGGCGCCGGCCAGCACGGCGTCGCCGCCGCCACCGTCTGCGCGCGCGCGGCCTGCCCTGCGTGGTCTACATGGGCGCGATCGACGTCGAGCGGCAGGCGCCGAACGTCCAGCGCATGCACCTCCTGGGCGCGGAAGTGCGGCCGGTGACCAGTCCGGCTCGGCGACGCTCAAGGACGCCATGAACGAGGCGCTGCGCGACTGGGTCACCAACGTCCACGACACCTACTACATCATCGGCTCGTCCGCCGGCCCGCATCCCTATCCGGCGATGGTGCGCGACTTCCAGGCGCGTGATCGGCAAAGAGGCGCGCGCGCAGATCCTGGCGGCGGAGGGCCGCCTGCCCGACGCGCTGGTCGCCTGCGTCGGCGGTGGTTCGAACGCCATTGGCCTCTTCCACCCGTTCCTCGACGACCCCGATGTCAGGCTCTACGGCGTCGAGGCCTCCGGCCTCGGGCTTCCAACCGGCCAGCACGCGGCGGCGATCAACGGCGGCCGGCCAGGCGTGCTGCACGGCAACAACACCTACCTGCTGCAGGACGCGAGGGCCAGATCACCGAGGCCCACTCGATCTCCGCCGGCCTCGACTATCCCGGCATCGGCCCGGAGCACGCCTTCCTGCACGACGTCGGCCGGGCGACCTACCTCAGCGCTACCGACGACGAGGCGGTGGCCGCGTTCAAGCTGCTCGCCAGGCTCGAGGGCATCATTCCGGCGCTGGAGTCCGCCCACGCGCTGGCGCGAGCTCGGCGACATCGCGCGCGAGATCGGCCAGGGCGGGATCGTGGTGGTCAACCTCTCCGGCCGCGGCGACAAGGACCTGGCCACGGTCGAGGCGCGCCAGCATGGCTAGCCGCATCGACGAGCCGCTTCGCCGGTCTGAAGCGCGAGGGCCGCGCCGGCTTCGTCGCCTATGTCATGGCGGGCGATCCGGACGCGGAGACGTCGCTCGCAGATCATCAAGGGGCTGCCGGCCGCGGGCGCCGACCTGATCGAGCTCGGCTTTCCCTTCTCCGATCCGATGGCCGAGGGCCCGCCGATCCAGCGCGCCGCGCAGCGAGCGCTCGCTGGCGGCATGACGCTTGGAGGCGTGCTCGAACTCGTCCGGCGCTTCCGCGAGGGCGACGCGGCGACGCCGATCGTGCTGATGGGCTACCTGAACGTGCTGCTGAGCTACGGTCTTGAGGCGTTCGCGCGCGATGCGGCGGCCGCCGGCGTCGACGGCGCGATCGTCGTCGACTGCCCGCCCGAGGAAGCGGGTCCGCTGGCCGACGCGCTGGATGGCGGCGGACATCGCCCTGATCCGCCTCGCGACGCCCACCTCGGACGACGCGCGGCTGCAAGGTGGTCGCCCGGCGCACGGCGGGGTTCGTCTATTATGTGTCGGTGGCGGGCGTGACCGGGGTGAAGGCGGCTGACGCAGGCGGGCGTCGGGCCGGCTGTGGCCCGCGTTCGCCGCGCCACCGGCCTGCCGGTCGCGGTCGGCTTCGGCATCCGCACGCCCGAGCAGGCCGGCGCGGTCGCCAAGGTCGCCGACGCGGTCGTGGTGGGCTCGGCCCTGGTCGACGAGGTCGCCGCGGGGGCGGCGGCGAACGAAACTGTGACTTCACGAAAGTTCTGGTAACGGCGGCGCGACTGGCCCAGGCTGTGCGCGCGGTCGGCCAGGAGCAGGTCAGGGCTTAAGGCAGGCATGGCGGAAGCGAAGGATTTCGGCGGCGGCCGCCGCGGCGGGCCGCAAGGACCGCAGACGCCCACCCAGCGCCCGGTGCGCGAGCGCGGCGGCTGGCTCGCCAAGATCGCCCCCGGCGTGCGCAAGCTGGTCGCCAAGCGCGAGACGCCCGACAACCTCTGGGTCAAATGCCCCGACACCGGCGAGATGATCTATCGGCCGGACCTCGAGGCCGCCCTCTGGGTCACGCCGGCCGGGCGGCACATGCGGATCGGGCCGGACCTGCGTTTCGCCTACACCTTCGACGGCGGCGTGCACGACGAGATCGCCACGCCGCACGCGCCGGACGATCCGCTGCACTTCGCCTACGGCAAGCCCTACCGCGAGCGGCTGGCCGCCGCGCGCAAGGCCACCGGCGAGCATGAAGCGATTTCGCGTGGCCGCCGGCGAGATCCGTACGGTTCCCGCCGTCGTGCTGGTGCAGGACTTCGCCTTCATGGGCGGCTCGCTGGGCATGGGCGCGGGCGAGGCCTTCGTCGCCGCGGCGCAGGAGGCGCTGAAGCGCGACGTCCCGCTCGTCGCCTTCACCGCCTCCGGCGGCGCGCGCATGCAGGAGGGCACGCTGGCGCTGATGCAGATGGCCAGGACCACGCTGGCGCTCCAGGATCTGAAGGCCGCCCGTCTGCCCTACGTCGTGGTGCTGACCGACCCGACCACCGGCGGCGTCTCCGCCTCCTACGCCATGCTGGGCGACGTGCACCTGGCCGAGCCGGGGGCGCTGATCGGCTTCGCCGGCCGCGCGGGTGATCGAGCAGACCATCCGCGAGACCCTGCCCGCCGGGCTTCCAGACGCGCCGAGTTCCTGGTCGAGCAGCGGCATGGTCGACCGCGTCGTGACCGCGCAAGGAGCTGCCGGCGGTGCTGGGCTCGATCCTCCGAACCCTGATGCTGGGGCGAACGCCGCCGAACCGCCGCCTGAGCCGCCCCCGTGAAGCCAGACTACGACGCCATCCGCGCCTCCGACGCGGCGGTCAAGCGCCTGCGGGCGCTGCATCCGTCGCTGATCGACCTGACCACCGGCCGGGTCGAGCGGCTGCTGGCCGCGCTCGACCACCCCGAGCGGCTCAATGGGTCCGGTGATCCATGTCGCCGGCACCAACGGCAAGGGCTCGACCTGCGCCTACCTGCGCGCCATCGCCGAGGCGGCGGGCCTGAAGGTCCATGTCCTGACCTCGCCGCACCTGGTGCGCTTCGCCGAGCGCATCCGCATCGCGGGAAGGCTCATCGAGCGACGCCGAGCTCTTGCGCCTGATCGACGAGGTGGAGGCGGCCAACGACGGCTGAGCCGATCAGCTTCTTCGAGATCACCACCGCGCTCGCCTACTACGCCTTCGCTAAGGACCCGGCCGACCTGGTCATCGTCGAGGTGGGCCTGGGCGGCCGGTTCGACGCCACCAACGTCTTCGCCGCGCCGGCGGTCAGCGTCATCACGCCGGTCGACTACGACCATCTCGAGATGCTCGGGCCCGAGCTTTCCAAGATCGCCTGGGAAAAGGCGGGCATCATCAAGCGTGGCCGTCCGGTCGTCGTCGCCCGACAGCCCGACGAGGCGCTGGCGGTGATCGAGGCCGAGGCCGCCGTGCTCGACGCGCCGCTCACGCTCATGGGCCGCGATTTCGACGCCTACGAAGAGCGCGGCCGACTGGTGGTTCAGCTCGGCGATCGGCTGATGGACCTGCCGCCGCCATCGCTCTATGGGCGCGCACCAGTTCGCCAACGCCGGCCTGGCGATCGCCACGCTCGACGTGTTCGACCAGGTGCGGATCGACGAGGCCGCTATCGGCATGGGCGTGGCCTCCACCGTCTGGCCCGGGCGGCTTCAGTCGCTGCGCAAGGGCCCGCTCGCCGAACGGGCGCGGCAGAGGGGCGCCGACCTCTGGCTCGACGGCGCGCACAATCCGCATGCCGGTCGGGCGCTGGCGGACGCGGCGGCCAGGCTCACGGCCCGCGACGGGCGGCCGATCGTCCTGATCAGCGGCATGTTGGGGCGCAAGGACGCGCGCGGGTTCTTCGAGGCGTTCGAGGCGCTGCGCCCGCGCGTGTTGACGACCAGCTT
Organism: uncultured Alphaproteobacteria bacterium; assembly: GCA_963794315.1. GTDB lineage: Bacteria > Pseudomonadota > Alphaproteobacteria > Caulobacterales > Caulobacteraceae > Poindextera. The sequence goes on along the minus strand of CAWCDF010000002.1, from coordinate 271,589 downwards.
CGAATCGCCCAGCGCGACGCCGCCGGAGGAGCTCGCCGCCGCCGCCCGCGCCGCCGGTCTCGAGGCGGACGTCGCCGACGGCGTCGAGGACGCGCTCGCGCGCGCGCTCGAAGCCACCGGGCCTGCGCCGCACGTCATCATCGCCGGCTCGCTGCATTTCGTCGGCGACGTTCTGGCCATGGCGCCGGAGACCTGGCCGACCTAGGCTCGCTTGCATGATCGATCCCCAGGACCTTGCGCGGCGCGCCATCGACGAACTTGGCCGGCTGGTCGCGTTCGACACCACCTCGCGCGGCACGAACCTGGCGCTCATCGCCCACGTCGAGAGCTTGCTCGACGAGCTGGGCGTCGCCTCCAGGCGCGTCGCCAACGCCGACGGCTCGAAGGCCAACCTGCTGGCGACCATCGGTCCGGAGATCGAGGGCGGCGTCGTGCTTTCCGGCCACACCGACGTCGTGCCGGTCGATGGCCAGGCCTGGGCGTCCGATCCCTTTCTCGTCGAACAGCGCGGCGATAAGCTCTATGGGCGCGGGACCTGCGACATGAAGGGCTTCATCGCGCTGGCGCTCGCCGCCGCGCCGGCCCTCGCGCGCGGGCGTCTGGCCCGGCCGGTGCATCTGGCCCTCTCCTACGACGAGGAGATCGGTTGCCTGGGCGCGCCGGACCTGATCCGCGAGATCGCCGCCAGCGTGCCGAAGCCCGCCGCCGTCATCGTCGGCGAGCCGACCAGCATGGAAGCGGTTTCGGGCCACAAGGGCGTCTGCTCGTTCCGCGTGAAGATCACCGGTCACGAGGCCCATTCGAGCCTGACCCACCTCGGCGCCTCGGCCAACATGGCCGCGATCCGGCTCATGGCCAGTCTGCACGGGCTCGCCGAACGGCTGAGCCGCGACGCCGATCCCGCCTCGCCCTTCCTGCCCAAGGGCGCGACGCTGACCGTCGGGGTGATCAACGGCGGCACGGCGCTCAACATCCTGGCCAGATCCTGCACGTTCGGCTTCGACCTGCGCACGCCGCCGGGCATCGATCCGCTCGCCCTGCTGGCCGACTTCTTCAGCGAGGCCAGCGCGCTCGACGCCGAGCTCAAGGCCCGCTTCCCCGACGCTGGCGTGGTCGTCGAGCGCCGCTCGCTGGTGCCGGCCCTCGCTCCGGCCCCGGACGCGCCGGCGGAGGCGTTTGCGCGACGCCTGGCCGGCGACAACGGCCCGGCGCGGGTGGTCTCCTACGCCGCCGAGGCGGGCCAGTTCCAACAGGCCGGCTATTCCGTTGTCATCTGCGGCCCCGGCTCGATCGACCAGGCCCACCAGCCGGACGAATACGTCGAGGTCGCTCAGATGGAGCGCGGCGCCGCCTTCATGGCCAGGCTGTTCGAGGCCTTGACCGAACCCGGCTGAAGCCGACCCAGCGCCCAAGCGGCTGCGTCGCGCACGATCGGCGAGGGGTCGTCCAGTCGCGCGCGGGCGGCCTCGGCGAGGCTCGGGTCGGCCGAATTGCCGATGGCGTAGAGCACGTTGCGCACGAAGCGGTCGCGGCCGATGCGCTTGATCGGGCTCTTTGCGAAGAGCGCGCGGAAGGCGGCGTCGTCCAGCGCGGCCAGCTCAGCCAGCGGCGGGCTGACCAACGCCGCGCGCGCGGCGAGCTTGGTCTCGCGGCCGGCTTCGGCGAACTTGTTCCAGGGGCAGACCGCCAGGCAGTCGTCGCAGCCGTAGATGCGGTTGCCGAGCAGCGGCCGCGAAATCCTCCGGGATCGGCGCCGGCGTGCTCGATGGTCAGGTAGGAGAGGCAGGCGCGGGCATCGAGCTGGTAGGGCGCCGGGAAGGCGTTGGTCGGGCAGATGTCGAGGCAGGCGCGGCACGGGCCGCAGTGGTCTGCCTCGGCCGCGTCGGGCGTGAGCTCCAGCGTCGGTCAGGATCGATCCCAGGAACAGCCAGGAGCCGAACTCGCGCGAGACCAGATTGGTGTGCTTGCCCTGCCAGCCGAGGCCGGCGGCCTCGGCCAGCGGCTTTTCCATCAGGGGCGCGGTGTCGACGAACACCTTCACCTCGCCGCCGGCGCGGGCCTTGATCTGCGCCGGCCAGCGTCTTCAGCCGGCCCTTGATCAGCATCGTGATAGTCGTCGCCCTGGGCGTAGACCGAGATCGCGGCCCGGGACCGCTGGCGTCGAGCGCTTGCGAGCGGATCACGGTCGGGTCCGTAGTTCAGGCCGAGCACGATCGCCGAGCGCGCGTCGGCCACATGGCCCGCGGATGGGCGCGGCGCTCGGCCGTCGTCGCCATCCAGTCCATCTCCCGTGCCGGCCCGCGCGACGAACTCCGCCAGCCGCGCGCGCCGCCGGCCAGGGCGTCTCGACGCTGGCGAAGCCGCAGGCGTCGAAGCCGAGCGCCGTGGCCTCGCTTGCGGATCCAGGCTTCGATCGGCTCAGAAGTCGAGGTCGTCATAGTGCGGCGCGGGCGCCAGGCCCGGCCAGCGGTCGGCCAGCAGGGGCCGGAAGCAGGGCCGCGACTTGAGCTTCATGTACCAGGTCTTGCACGCCCGGGAAGTCGCGCCAGGGAATGTCGCCGAAATAGTCGATCACCGAGAGGTGCGCCGCGGCGGCGAAATCGGCCAGGCTCAGCCGCCGGCCGGCCAGCCAGTCGCGCGCCTGGAGCAGGTTTTCGATATAGGCGAGGTGGGTGCGCAGCGCCTCGCGGCCGGCGCGCAGGTTGGCGAGGTCCGGCGCGCCCATGCTTGAGCAGGCGCTTCTCCAGCTTCTCGTGCAGCAGAAGCCCGTTCACCTCGTAGTCGAACTTGCGGTCGAACCATTGCATCAGCCGCCGGGTCTCGGCCCGCTCGGCCGGGTTCGCGGCCCATCAGGCCTGGCTCCGGCGCCGCCTCCTCGAGGTGTTCGAGGATCGCGCGCGCCTCGCAGACGACGACGGTCTTGCCGGTCGTCGGTCTCCACCAGCACCGGCGTCAGGCCGGACGGGTTGAGCGCCAGGAACGCCGGTCGGCGCTCCCAGTAGCGCACCGGATCTCGCTCGAACGGCAGGCGCTTCTCGCCCAGCGCCAGCCGCACCTGGCGCGAGGCCGGGTCGAGCGGGAAATGATGGAGCGTGCGTTCCACGGCGTCATTCGCGAACCAGTACGCGCGCCGCCTCGTTAAGGTCGCGTTTACTCAACGCTCGCCCGTTCGTGCACGGGCTCGTGCACTTCGGCGAAAGGCGCCGCCGTGCGGCTCGGCCGCGGCCGCGCGGATCGGGGTGGATGATGATGTCGGCGGCGGGGAAGGCCTCCAGCACCCGCCGCTCGGCCGCCACCACCACCTGGTGCGCCTCGACCAGGCTGAGCGCGGGTCGAGGTCGGCGTGCATCTGGATGTGGACGTAAGGGCCAGACGCGCGGGTGCGCAGCTGATGGACGTCGTCGACCCTCGGATCCTGCGGTCATCAGCGCGACGATGCGGCGGCGCGCCTCGTCGGACAGCTCGTGGTCCATCAGCTCGAAGGCGGCGCGGCGGAAGACGCCGACCGCGCCCCAGACCAGCCAACCGGCGACCAGGAGGCCGGCAAGCGCATCCGGCTCACCGCGTCGGAGCAGCGCGCTCGCCGCGATGCCGGCGAACGCGATCAGGTTGGAGGCGAGATCGGCGAGGTAGTGCATGCGGTCGCCGCTCGACGGCGACCGACTGGGCGCGACGCAGCATCCACGATCTGGGCGGAGACCAGGCCGGCGGTGAGCAGGATCGAGAGCGCCATCACCGCAAGGCCCCAGCCCTCGTAGGCCAGCCGGTGAGGCGCGATGAGGCGCGGAATCGCCTGTTCGGCCGACCAAGGCGCCGGAGGCGAACACCAGGCCGGCCTGGATCAGGCTGGCGAACGCCTCGGCCTTGCCGTGGCCGTACCGATGCTCGCGATCGGGGGGGCTCGCCGCATAGCGGACGGCGAAGAAGGTGACCATGGCCGCCAGCACGTCCAGGCCGGAGTCGGCCAGCGAAGCCAGCATCGCGACCGAGCCCGACAAGACCCATGCCACCGCCTTGACGGCGGTGAGCGCCACGGCCACGCCGACCGAAAGCCGCGTGACCTGCCGCGTCAGCGCGGACGCCCGGTCGAGCGAGAGTGCGGAAGGGAGGGCGGCGGTCATCGGGGGTCGCGCGGTCGTTGGTGGACGTTAAGCGGTCAGCCTACCCCTCCCGCTGGGCGGCGTCGAACGCCGCGGCCGTGCGGATCAGGGTCTCGACGTCGGAAAGCTGCGGCGCAAAACCGAGCAGCCGCCGTGCGCGGGTGACGTCGGCGACGAGCGAGGGCGGATCGCCCGGCCGGCGGCCGAGCATCTCGCGCGCGATCGGCACGCCCAGCACCCGCTCGGCGGCCGCGACGATCTCGAACACCGAAAGGCCGGCGCCGGCGCCGAGGTTCATCGGCTGGCTCGCGCCGCCATCGGCGAGGTAGGCCAGGGCCGCCAGGTGGGCGTCGGCAAGGTCGCTGACGTGCACGTAGTCGCGGACGGTCGAGCCGTCGGGCGTCGGATAGTCGCTGCCGAACAGCTTGACCGGCTGCCTTGCCCTGACCGCGCGCAGGATGTTGGGGATCAGGTGGGTCTCCGGTTCGTGTCGCTCGCCGATCTCGGCGTCGGGGTCGGCGCCGGCGGCGTTGAAATAGCGCAGCGCGCACCACTCGAGCCCGGTGGCCTGGCCGATCCAGCGCAGCGCCCCCTCGATCACCCGCTTGGTCTCGCCGTAAGGGTTGGTGGGGTTGAGCGGCGCATCCTCGGGGATCGGCGACCGGTCTGTTTCGCCATAGACGCTGGCGCTGGAGGAAAAGACCATGCGCGTCACGCCCTCGGCGCCCAGCGTCTCGAGCAGGCGCAGCGTGCCGGCGACGTTCTTCTCGTAGTACAGCACCGGCTCGGCGACCGATTCCGCGACCAGGCTCATGGCCGCGAAGTGCATGGCGGCGGTGACGCCGTGGGTGCGCACCGCCGCGCGCACGGCCTCGACGTCGCCGAAGTCAGCTTCGATCAGCGGGCCCCATCTCACCGCATCGGCGTGGCCGGTGCGCAAGCTATCGATGGTCACGGGCAGGAAGCCGGCCCGCGCCAGCGCCTTGCACGCGTGCGAGCCTACATAGCCCGCGCCGCCAAGCACCAGAATCGCGTCCACGCGTTTGCGCCCCCGACCAAGCCGTTAACCGGCATTAACCAGCGAAACAGTCGGTTACAGGGATTGTGTCGCCCGATCCAGCCGCCGCCCGCTAAGAGCTGAGCGGTCAGGGAAAGCGCCTCCATGCCTGTTTCGCTACTTCGTCGCGCACCGGCGCGTGTCTCGATTCCCTTCATCGACCTGGCCGCCCAGCAGGCGCGCCTGAAACCGCAGATCGACGCCGCCATCGCGCGTGTGCTCGCGCACGGGCAGTACGTGATGGGGCCCGAGGTCGGGCTGTTCGAGCGCCAGCTCGCCGCCTTCGCCGGCGCCGAGCATGCCGTCAGCTGCGCCAACGGCACCGAGGCGGTGGCGCTGCCGCTGATGGCCTGGGAGATCGGGCCGGGCGATGCGGTCTTCTGCCCAAGCTTCACCTTCGCCGCCACCGGCGAGGTCATCCCCTGGCTCGGCGCATCGCCGGTCTTCGTCGATATCGACCCCGACACCTACAACCTGGACCCGCGGCGGCTGGAGGCCGCGATTCTCGCCGTCGAGGCCGAAGGCCGGCTCACGCCGCGCGCGATCATCGCGGTCGACCTGTTCGGCCAGACCGCCGACTACCCGGCGATCGCCGCGGTCGCCCATCGCCATGGGCTGAAGCTGATCGCCGACTCCGCACAAGCGTTCGGCGCCACGCTCGACGGCTTGCACCCGGCCCATTGGGCCGACGCCATGACCACCAGCTTCTTCCCGGCCAAACCGCTCGGCGCCTACGGCGACGGCGGCGCGGTGCTGACCGACGACGACTGGCTGGCCGAGCGCATCGATTCCCTGCGCGTGCACGGCAAGGCGACGAAGAGCGACGTCGAAGGCCACAGCTTCGACCACGATCCGAAGTACCTGAACCTGCGCGTCGGCATGAACAGCCGCCTGGACACGCTGCAGGCGGCGATCCTGCTTGAAAAGCTCAAGGTGTTCGCCGACGAGATCGAGTGGCGGAACACCGCGGCGGACCGTTACACCTCGGGCCTGGCCGGCTCGCGGGTGCGGACGCCCAAGCTGATCCCTGGCGGTCGCTCGACCTGGGCGCAATACACGATCGAGCATCCGGATCGCGACGGGCTGATGGCGCACCTGAAGGCGCTCGACATCCCGACCGCCGCCTACTATCCGATGCCGATGCACACCCAGGACTGCTACGCCCGCTATCCGGCGCCGGGCGGGCTGCCGGTCAGCGAGGCGAAGGCCGACGTGGTGCTCAGCCTGCCCATGCACGCCGACCTCGACGCCGAGACGCAGGACCTGATCGTCGACGCCGTGCTCGGCTACAACGGCTGAGCCGCCTGCGGCCGGACACGCCGGCGAATCTCCGCTAGGCTCACCGGCGAGCGCGCCCTTTGTCGGCGCATCGTTGGGGGGCACGATCTTGGCGGCTGAGCCCGCGCCCGCGCGCCGCTCGTTCCAGACGCTGGACGGTCTTCGCGCGGTCGGCGCGCTCATCATCGTCATGCGCCATGTGCCGCTCTTCGGCCCCCTGCGCGTGCCGGAGAGTTTCCTGGCGGTCGACCTCTTCTATCTGGTGAGCGGGTTTGTCGTGGCGCACGCCTACGCCCAGCGTCTGGCCGCGGGCGGCTACTTCTGGGACTTCGTCAAGGTTCGGCTGATCCGCCTCTATCCGCTCTACCTTGCGGGTCTCGCGGCCGGCGTGCTCATGGCGGCGGCTTCGATCCTGCAGAGCCCACACTCGACCTGGACGCCCGTCAAGGTCGCCGAATGCGTCGCGCTTGGGCTCCTGATGATTCCGCGCTTTCCGGGGCTCACCATCAACGGCACGACGCTCGACGGCCCGTTGTGGACCCTGCTCTACGAGCTCGTCGCCAACTTCGTCTACGCGGCCGCGATCAAGCTCATGCGCGCCTGGGTGCTGGTGGCGATCATGCTCGTGAGCGGCGTCGGCGTGATCTGGGCCGAGCTGGCCTACAAGACCCTCGACGTCGGCTACAACCTCGCCGACCAGTGGGCGGCGCTCGCCCGCGTCGGCTATTCGTTCTTCGCCGGCGTCCTCATCTACCGCCTGTTCGGGCGCGGCGAGCAGAAGGCGCAGTGGGCTTCGCTCGCCTGCGTCGCCGTGCTGGGCGTGGGCCTTGCCTGCCACCTCTCGCGCGCGCTGATCGCCCCCTACGAGATCGGGATGGTGCTCGTCGGCATGCCTGTCATCGCGATCGCGGCCGCCCGCTTCGAGCCCGGTCCGACGATCGGGCGGACGTTCAGCTGGATCGGGCTCATGTCGTACGGGATCTATTGCCTGCACCAGCCGCTGGGCAACCTGGTCGTCATGGAGATCGGACGCTACGTGCCGCGCGGTCTCGGCGGCGCCGTCGTCGGCGTGCTGTTCACCGCGGCGGTTGTGCTGCTTTGCTGGCTGCTGGACCTCTACTACGACGCGCCGCTGCGTCGCTGGCTGCGGGCGCGGCTCTTTCCCGCGCCGGTCCGGGCGAGCGCGTAGGGGACCGTACTCAGAAGCCAGCGCCAGCCTGCTATCGCGGTGTGAAGGCGGGGTAGGTCGCAAGATCGGCCTCCGCGTCTGGCCAGCGTCGGCGAAGCCAGGCGCCGGCCCTCTCCATCCAACCGGCGAGCGCCGGCAGCGCGCGGTGGCGGCGCGCAGCAGCAGCCGCCAATTCCAACGTCGTCACGATCTGGAGCCGGCTTCGATCGCCACGCGGCCGCCCATCCAGCGTCTCGAACCGGACCAGCCGCGTCTGCGCCCAGGCGATGCAGCAAGCTGCGAGGCCGTAGCCGAAGCGGTGATCGTCTTCGGCTTCCGGCACACCAGCCGACAGCGCCGCCCGAAATGCCAGCTCCAGGCCCGCCGACATCGACTGGCCGGCGCTGATCCATGCCGGGTCCGGCACATGAATCCAGACGGCGAGGGAGAGAGCGTGGACGAACCCCGCCAACTCGAAGTCAATCAGGTGGCCAGCCCCTTCGCCCACAAGGTAGTTGTTCGGATGTGGATCCCCGTTCGTGAAAACGCGGAATGGTCCGCGAGTGGCGAACGCCTCCGCGATCGCGACCTGCTCGCGCTCCGCGGCCGAGGACATTTCGAGCCCCAGGTCGGCGAGCCGCCGGCGCACTGTCGGCCAGGCCGGATCCAGCGAAGCTAGATTGCCTGTGGGACCGCCAAGATGGCCGGCGTGACGACGAATACGCTCGTAATGCGCCTCGCGACCGGCCGTGACCGCGCCGAGTTCACCGAGCGTGCGAGCGAAGGCCCGCAGCTCACCCTCAAGGCTGTTCGCCCCTTCTCCGCGCAGCCGGTCGGCTAACGCGACACTGCGCGCCAGGTCTTCGAGGATCACCACTCGCGAATCGGATGCAATCAGCCGCGGGGCTCCGCGGAAACCGATTTCCTCTAGGAATTCAAGCGCTGCCCGTTCCGTGGCGAGCTGACGCGGATCGGCGCGGCTTGAGGGCTCGTCCCTGAGCCATTTGGCGATCACCGAGGGCGGCAACCCCGCGCCCGGTTCGAGCCGACAGCGTAGCACGGGCCAAGAGCCCACGCGGTCGAGGGCCGCCAGCCCGACCGGTCGGCCGAAAGCCGCGCTTAGTAGGGACGTCAGATGGTCGAGTGTCGGAGCGGCGGGCACGGCTGCCGCTTCTACCGCGCCGAAGGTGGGTTTGCTCCATCCGGCCACCGCTAGGCGTCGCGCTTGCGCGTCAGCCTCGGCGCCAGGCCAAGCGCCAGAGCGAAGACGCCGGCGGCTATCAGGAAGGACACGCCGGGCATGCGCGAGTGTGGGCCCGCTTCCAGGCTGGCGTAGGTCGCGCCGAACAGCGCCGGACCGATCACCTGGGCGGCGGTTTGAACGCCAAAGACTGCGCCTTGCAGGCGGCCCTGCTCGGAAGACCCGACGCCGCGCGTGGCGATGGCCATGAAACCGGGCCCGAACAGGTCGATTAGGGCGAGGAATGGCAGGCCTAGCCCGAAAAGCCATCCGTTCGGGGCAAGGCCGAAGATCACAAATGCCACGCAACCGAACGCCAGCCCGGCGAGCATGGCGGCGCGTTCTCCTAGCGCGGCGATCACCCGCGTCACCACCAGCGCCTGGACCAGGATGTCGAACACCCCGTAGATCGCGAGCGCCGACCCAGCATACGCCGGCCCAAGGCCATATCGGTTCGCGGCGTAGAGCACGAACAGCGTGGCGACCGCGCCGTGCGCCAGCCAGCGCAGGAAGCTGAGCACCGCGAGCTTGGCCAGTTCCGGGCGCTCGCGCAGCAGAGTCAGCGAGCCGAGCGGGTTCGCCCGGCTCAGGCGGAAGGCGGCGCGGCGTTCCCGCGCGAGGGGCTCCGGCAGCACGACTGCGCCGTAGATCGCGCCCAGGATGGTCAGGCCGGCCGCGCACCAGAACGGCGCGCGCACACCATAGCGCCCCAGCCAGCCGCCCAGCGCCGGGCCGGCGATGAACCCGAGCCCCCAGATCGCGCCGGCCCAGGCGTAGGCTCTGGCCCGGTCCTCGTCGGACGTCGTGTCGGCGATGTAGGCGCCCGCCACGACCCCGGTCGCGCCAGCCAATCCCGCCACTATGCGGCCGGCGAACAGCCACGTGAGGTTCGGAGCGAAGCCCATGGCCATGTAGTCGAAGCCGAGCGCGAGGAGGCCGATCAGCAACACCGGCCGGCGCCCGACGCTGTCGGAGAGCACGCCGAGGAACGGCGAGCCCAGGAACGTCATCGCCGCGAACGTGGACCCGAATAGCGCGAGCACGCCTGCCGCCGCAGCGGCGTCGCCGCGTTGGAACGATTGGACCAGCGGCGCCAGCACCGGGATCACGACCCCGAGCGCCAGCACGTCGAGGAAGATGCTGAGCAGGATGAAGCCGAACGCCGCGTGGCCTTCCGGTCGCCGAAACCGGCGAATTGCGCGCGCGACCGCTTCCACCGATGGCATGGATTGATATCTCCTCATAAGCGATGAAGCTGGGACGCGCCGCTCCCGCCGCCGCGAGCGTTTGTGCGCGGGAGTCGAGCGTGATGAGTCCGGCTGGGAAGCGGGCAACCAAGACGGCGCGGGCCGCTGGTCCGGCAACTCGGGGTCGTCGGGCGACAGCGGCTAGAAGCTGGCGGTCGTTCTAATTGGCCACGGCGGGACCATAGCACGGCCGGCCAGAACTTGTCCGCTGCCTCCGACGACCGGGCGATGGGCGTGTACGAGTGGGGTCCCTCGAGGGTCGCCTCCGCCCTCGGCGCCTAACTTCGGGACATGCTTTTGCCGGGCGGTCGGCCCGCCGCTTCCGCACCGTTGGCGTAGCCTCGTCGCCGGCCGCGGCCTGCCATGAGCGCTAGGCGCGGCGCGCCCGCCATTCGTCGCGGGTCTGGCCCCAGATGTCGACGCGATAGGTGTGGAACGGCTCCGGCATCTGGCCAGGCCCGCGGTTGGTCGAGCCGAGCCTGCGCGCGACAGCCTGGGAGGGGACGTTCTCCGGATCGATGATGTGGATGACATCGGTCCAGCCCAGCGCGTCGAACGCCCAGTCGATCGACGCGGCCGCAGCCTCGGTCGCATAGCCCTTGCCGAAAGCGGCCTTGGTCAGCCCCCACCCGACCTCCGTCCCCGGCCAGCCCTCGGGAACCCACGGGCCGACGCGGCCGATCCAGCGACCGGACGCCTTCTCGATCACCGAGAACATGGAATAGCCCTGCATGGCCCAAGCCCCGGCGACGGAGACAAAGCCGCGCCACGCCCCCGAGCGCTGCTGAGGGCCGCCGATGAACCGGGTCGACTCATCGGCCATCATTTCGGCCCAGGCGTCGAAGTCCTCGGGCGCGAGCGGCCTTAAGGTCAGGCGCGGGGTTTCCAGGGTTGGGCCGAGCGGGCTCATGGGGGCCGCCGTCTAGACCGCGGCCGCCCGGCCTGCAAGGCTCGGCCCATGTTCAGACTCGACGCCGCTTTTGCGCGCACGTCGCACCCGATCGCCGAGCTTGGCCTTTGCGCCGCTCGGCTGCAGGACGACGCGCGCTGGCCCTGGATCGTGCTCGTGCCGCGCGTCGAGCGGGCGCGCGAGATCGAGGATCTCGCGCTCGAGGACCGCGCCCGGCTGATGCAGGAGATCGTGCTGACCGGCGCCGGCGTGCGCGCGGTCGCGGCCGTGTCGGGCTTTGCGGTCGAGAAGCTCAACGTCGGCTTGCTCGGCAACGTCACGCCGCAGCTGCATGCGCACGTCGTTGGCCGCCGCGCGGGCGATCCGGCGTGGCCCGGGCCGGTGTGGGGGTCTGGCGCGCCGGAGCCCTATCGCAAGCCGGCGCTGTCCCGGGCGCTCGCAGCGGCCGCGGACGCGCTGCGCGGCTAGAGCGCGTTCAGCAAGAGTGGAAACTGGTTTTGCGGTTCGAACGTGCCCTAGGGTCCGGAGGGCGCGACCGCGACAAAGAGCGGCTCGCGCGACATGACCACTGGCGTCCGGCGGCCGGCGTCGACGAGGTCGCCCCGCCAGCGGCCGCGCCGGTCCGCCGCAAGCTCGAAAGTCCGTTCGCCGCCGTTCTCGAAGAACAGCAGCGTCAGGCGGCGGCCGATCCGCTTGGCGGCGGCGAGGTAGCCGCACCCCTGTGGCGACTCCGCGCGGCGGAGATCGCACCAGGCGCCCTCGATCACGGGCGCCGCGGGCGAGGTCGCGCCCGCGCCCGCCTGCCCGCCGGGATCGGCCAGCTGGATCAGATAGAGGGCCTGGCCGCGTCGGCTGACGATGCGCCATCGACCTTCCATCGGCCCGCGCTGGGCCTGCGCCGCGCGGAAGTCGGCCATGACCTGCACCGCCCCGCCGGCATTGCTCTGCGCCGGGGCCGATTGTGCGGCCGGCGGCGGCTGGGCGGACGTTTCTGGCGGTTCGGCGGACGCCAGCGCCAGCGCCGCGATCGCGATCGCGATCATGCCGCCGGCTGGGTCAGGGACTCGATGGCTTGGGCGACCTCTACCAGCCGCTCCGCCTGCTCGAGGTGCAGCCGCTCGGCCAGCCGGCCTTCGACCTGCAACGCGCCCCGCATCCGGTTCTCCGGCTCGGCGAAGGCGTCGATCACCGCCCGCGACCAGGCCACTTCCGCCGGGTCCGGAGAGAAGATGCGGTTGGCGGCCTCGATCTGGCTCGGGTGGATCAGGCTCTTGCCGTCGAAGCCGATGGCGGCCGCCTGCCGGCACTGGGCCTCGAGCGTCGCCGGATCGTCGATGCCGTTGAAGACGCTGTCCAGGATGGCCAGCCCGTGGGCGCGGGCCGCGGCGACGCTGAGGCTGAGGATCGGCGCGTGCGGGCTGCGATCCGGCGTCTGGCGCCCGCCCATCGCCTTGGCTAGGTCGTTCAGCCCGATCACCCAGCAGGCGGTGCGGTGGGCCGCCGAGGCGGCGGCGATCTCAGAAAGCGCCATCACGGCGGCGGGCGTCTCGATCATCGCCCACAGCGCCGTCCGCTCTGGCGCGGCCGCGATGGCGGCGGCGTAGGCCGCGATGTCGGCGCCCGCGCTGACTTTTGGGACCAGGATGGCGTCCGGCCCGACCGCGGCGGCGGCCCTCAGATCCTCGGCGCCCCAAGGGGTGTCGAGCCCGTTGCAGCGGACGATGATCTCGCGTCGGCCGAAGCCGCCAGTTTTCACCGCCTCGACGGCGCGCGCCCGCGCCTCGGGCTTGGCGTCGGGCGCGACGGCGTCCTCGAGATCCAGGATCACCCCGTCGCACGGCAAGGTGCGCGCCTTCTCGATCGCCCGCACGTTCGAGGCGGGCATGTAGAGGACGCTGCGGCGCGGTCGGCTCGCCATGCCGCGTTGTCGCGCGGGCCGGCCTGTGGCGCAACCGCCACAGGCCTTGCTTCGGCCCTCAGGCTTGGGCACACCAAGCCCATGCCCAACCCAACCGGGCCTGAGCGGTCCGATCCCTTCGTCTTCCACGATCCGTCCGGTCGCCGGGGCAGGCGCGCGGGGCAGTTCGGCGGGCTCTTGCTGTCGCTGCTGGCGGCGATCGTGGCCGGCTTTCTCGCCACGCTGGCGCTCGCGCCGCCGTTGCCGAGCTTGCAGTTGCGCGACCCGCGCACGTTCCAGGGCCTGCACGTCGAGAACGTCAAGCGGCTGCGCGGCAAGCCGGCCTGGACCCACATCGGTCGCCCGCGCGAGCCCGGCACCAACACCGCAAGCAAGGCGCTCACCCTGGGCTTCTACGTGAGCTGGGACCCGGATTCCCGCGCCTCGCTCACCCAGCACATCGGCGCGCTGGATGTCGTGGCCCCACAGTGGTTCGCGCTCAAGGACACCAGCGGCGACCTCGACATCACGGACGACCCGCAGGCGGTGGCGCTGATCGCCAGCCAACCGCACCCGCCGTCTGTACTGCCCGTCATCCACAACGCCCACGAGGAGCTGTTCGACACCGCCATGGGCGACGGCCTGCTGCTCAATCCGCAGGCGCAGGCCAGGCTGGTCCAGACGTTGGTGGCGCAGGCCGAGGCGCACGGCTACGCCGGGTACATCTTCGACCTGGAGAACATCTCGCCAAACGCGCTGAAGGCCTATCCGGCCCTTTTGGCGCGCGCGCGGGCGGCGTTGAAGCCGCTCGGCCGCGAGGTCTGGGTCACCGCCCCCTTCGACGACGACGACTGGCCGTTCAAGGCCATGCAGGCGAACTCCGACAGCCTGATCCTGATGGCTTACGACGAGCACTGGATGACCGGCCAGTCAGGCCCGACCGCCGGCGAGGACTGGTTCGAGAAGTATCTGGATCGACGGCTTTCGGCGCTCGATCCGGACCACACGATCGTCGCCTTCGGGGCCTATGGCTACGACTGGACGAAGGCGGACGCGTCGGGCCAAAGCAACGCGGACGCCGTGACCTTCCACGAAGCGATCCAGGCGGCGCACGACAGCGATGTCGACATCACTTACGACGACAACGCGCTGAACCCGCATTTTGGTTACGTCGAGGACGACGGAACCAAACACGACGTCTGGTTCCTCGACGCCACGACCACCTTCAACCAGATCAAGGTCACCGATCCCTGGCATGTGCGGGGCTACGGCCTGTGGCGACTCGGATCGGAGGACCCGGGGGTCTGGACGGTGCTCGACAAACCCTATGGCGACGTCTCAGCCTCCGGCCTCGTCAACCTGGCGCCCGGTACGTCTGTCGATTTCAACGGCACGGGCGAGATCCTGCGTGTCACGGCGACCCCACGTCCGGGCAAACGCACGCTGACGTTCGATCCCGACACCGGCCTGATCGCCGACGAGCACTACGACCAGCTGCCGACCTCCTATGTGATCGACCGCTACGGCGCCCACCCGGGCTGGGTCGCGCTCACCTTCGACGACGGTCCCGATTGGCGCTGGACGCCGCAGATCCTGAAGATCCTCGAGGACAAGCAGGCGCCGGCGACCTTCTTCGTCATCGGCGAGAACATGCAGACCCATCCGGGCCTGGTGCACCGCGAGGTCGCCGACGGGATGCTGGTCGGCAGCCACACCTACACCCACCCCGACATCTCCAAGATTCCGCCCAGTTGGATGGACGTGCAGCTTAACGCCAACCAGCGGCTGTTCGAGGTGGTGACGGGCCGCGACTTCCGCCTGTTCCGCCCACCCTATTTCGGCGACGCCGAGCCGTCGACGCCTGCCGAAGTCGATCCCTTGGTCAGGGCGCAGCAACTGGGCTACCTCATCGTCGGATTGCGCATCGACTCCGGCGACTGGGGCAGCCTGAACAATGGCCGGGCCAATCCGCCTCCGCCGCCGCAGCAGATCGTGCAGGCCGTTCTCGACGGCCTGGCGCGTGACGATCCGGAAACCGGCCGCTCGTCCATCGTTCTGCTCCACGACTCGGGGGGCGACCGCAGTCACACGGTGGCGGCCCTGCCCGGGCTGATCGATCAGCTGCGGGCTCGTGGCTACAAGCTGGTGACGGTGAACCAGCTCATGGGAACGACGCCCGACCAGGTCATGCCGCGCACCACGCGGCCCTGGATGGAGCTGACACTCGACCGGATCGGCTTCGGGATCTTCCGCGAGATCAATCTCGGCCTGAACACCCTTTTCATCAGCGCCATCGTGCTGGGCGTGCTGCGCCTGATCTTTCTTGCGGTGCTGGGGCTGGCGCACCGCATCCGCGAGGCCAAGCGCCGGCCAGCCGACATCGACCCCGAGACCGGCCCCTTGGTCAGCGTGCTGATCCCCTGCTTCAACGAGGCGAAGGTCATCGCCTCGTCGGTCGGCCATATCCTGCAATCGAACTGGTCGCGGCTGGAGGTGATCGTCTGCGACGACGGCTCGACCGACGGCACCGCCGACGAGGTTGAGCGCCACTACGGCGGCGATCCGCGTGTGCGGTTGTTGCGCTTCGCCAACGCCGGCAAGGCGCTGGCGCTCAACCGCGGCCTCGACCAGGTGCGCGGTGAGATCGTGGTGGCGCTCGACGCCGACACGCTGTTTGCGCCCAACACCATTGGCCGGCTGGCGCGCTGGTTCGCCGATCCCAGCGTCGGCGCCGTGGCGGGCAACGCATTGGTCGGCAACCGGCGCAACCTCATCACCCGCTGGCAGGCGCTCGAATACGTCACCGCCCAGAACCTCGAGCGGCGGGCCCTGGCGGCGCTGGGCGCAGTCACCGTCGTGCCCGGCGCGGTCGGCGCCTGGCGGCGCGCGACGCTCGAGCAGCTCGGCGGCTACCCCGCCGACACCCTGGCGGAAGACCAGGATCTGACCATGGAGGCCCAGCGCGCCGGCTGGCGAATCGAGTTCGATCCGGACGCGCGCGCCTACACCGAGGCGCCGGAGACGGTCGCGGGCCTCCTGAAGCAGCGCTTCCGCTGGTCCTTCGGCACGCTGCAGTGCATTTGGAAGCACCGCGAGGCCACGTTCGATCCCAAGCACGCGATCCTTGGCTTCATCGCGCTGCCGCAGATCTGGCTGTTCCAGATCGTCCTCGCCACCGCCGCCCCGCTGGTCGATCTCGGGGTCATCTGGGCGTTGGCCTCGGCCTTCACCGACCGCTTCTACCACGGCGTCGAGGCGGGGACGGACAAGCTGGTCCAAGCGTTGCTCTACTGGGCGATCTTCATCTTCGTCGACCTCTCGGCCGCCGCGCTCGGCATGGCGCTCGAGAAGCGCGCGCCCTGGTCGGACACGCCTTGGATTCCGGTCCAGCGCTTCGGCTACCGCCAGCTCATGTACTACGTCGTGGTCAAGGCGGTGGTCACCGCCGTCCGCGGACCGCGGGTCGGCTGGGGCAAGCTCGAGCGACGCGCGACCGCCGCCATGGAGCAGCGAGCCTGAAATCCTCGCCTAAAGCACGATGCGATCAGGCGGGATCGCCTGATCGTTGAATCGTGCTTTCGAGTCAAAAGTGTAGAGCATGATTCAGCCTTCGGCCCGCTTCGGTCCGAAGCCATCATGCTCTTGGCGCCGTTGCGGCGCGCGAAGGTCAGCGCCTATAACCGCGGCGGGTTCGCCTCGGCGGCGAATGCGTTTCACTGCCAATGGGGGCCGGCGATCCCGTGAATATCCATGAGCATCAGGCCAAGGCGGTCCTGAAGGACTTCGGCGTGCCGGTCCCGCAGGGCTATCCCGCCTTCTCGGTCGACGAGGCGGTCGCCGCGGCGGGGCGGCTGGACGGCCCGGTCTGGGTGGTCAAGGCGCAGATTCACGCCGGCGGCCGCGGCAAGGGCGGCGGGGTGAAGATCGCCAAGTCGCTGGGCGAGGTCCACGACCTGTCCGAGGCGATGCTGGGGATGACGCTGGTTACCCACCAGACCGGCCCAAAGGGCCGTGTGGTGCGCCGGCTGTACATCGAGGAAGGCGCCGACATCGCCCGCGAGCTCTACCTGTCGCTGCTGATCGATCGGGAGACCAGCCGCGTCGCCGTGGTCGCCTCCACCGAAGGTGGCATGGACATCGAGGAGGTGGCGCACAACACGCCGGAGAAGATCGCCACCCTCACCATCGATCCGGCCACTGGAGTGTTCCCGCACCACAGCCTGATGCTGGCCAAGGCGTTGAACCTGACCGGCGAGCCGGCGAGACAGGCGCGCGCGCTCTTGCCGGCGCTCTACAAGGCCTTCGTCGAGAAGGACATGAGCCTCCTGGAGGTCAACCCGCTGATCGTCACCGGCGACGACAAGCTGGTAGTGCTCGACGCCAAGATCAGCTTCGACGACAACGCCCTCTATCGCCACGAGGACATCCGCGCGCTCCGCGATCCGAGCGAGGAGGACCCGAAGGAGGCCGAGGCGGCCAAGTACGAGCTTTCCTACATCGCGCTGGATGGCGAGATCGGTTGCATGGTGAACGGCGCGGGCCTCGCCATGGCGACGATGGACATCATCAAGCTCTACGGTGCGGAGCCGGCCAACTTCCTCGACGTGGGCGGCGGCGCTTCGCGCGAGAAGGTCACGGCGGCATTCAAGATCATCATCGCCGACCCGAACGTCAAAGGCATCCTGGTCAACATCTTCGGCGGCATCGCCCGCTGCGACACGCTCGCCGAGGGGATCGTCGCGGCGGTGAAGGAGGTGTCGCTTAGCGTGCCCCTCGTGGTCCGGCTCGAGGGTACGAATGCCGAGCTCGGCAAGCAGATCATCCGCGACAGCGGTCTGAACGTCATTCCCGCCAACGACTTGGCGGACGGCGCGGCGAAAATCGTCAAGGCGGTAAAGGGTTAGTCGCGCATGGCCATTCTGGTCGACAAGTCTACCAAGGTGATCTGCCAGGGCATGACCGGCGCTCAGGGCACCTTCCACACCGAGCAGGCGATCGCCTACGGCACGCAGATGGTCGGGGGCACCTCGCCTGGCAAAGGCGGCCAGACGCACCTCGGGCTGCCGGTCTACGACACCGTCGCCGAGGCCGTGCACGCCACCGGCGCGACCGCCAGCGCGATCTACGTCCCGCCGGCCGGTGCGGCCGACGCGATCCTCGAAGCGATCGACGCCGAGGTGCCGCTCATCGTCTGCATCACCGAGGGCATCCCGGTGGAAGACATGGTTAAGGTCAAGCGCTCGCTGTCGGGATCGAAGTCCAGGCTCATCGGCCCGAACTGCCCCGGCGTACTCACGCCCAACGCCTGCAAGATCGGCATCATGCCGGGCAACATCTTCTCGAAAGGATCGGTGGGCGTTGTCTCCCGCTCGGGCACGCTTACCTATGAGGCTGTGTTTCAGACCACCAACGTGGGCCTGGGCCAGACGACCGCCGTCGGCATCGGCGGCGACCCGGTCAAGGGCACCGAGTTCATCGAGATCCTCGAGATGTTCCTCGCCGACGAGGAGACGAAATCGATCGTCATGATCGGCGAGATCGGCGGCGCGGCCGAAGAGGACGCTGCCGATTTCATTAAGCATTCCACGGTTAAGAAACCGATGGTCGGCTTCATCGCCGGACGCACCGCCCCGCCGGGCCGCCGCATGGGCCATGCTGGCGCCATTATTTCGGGCGGAAAGGGCGGCGCCGAGGACAAGATCGCGGCTATGGAAGCGGCCGGGATTGTGGTTTCACCCTCGCCGGCTGCGCTGGGCGAGACTCTGGTAGAGGTGCTGAAAGGCGCCTGACGCTTTTCTAGGGCGTTTCCCCGAAGCCTTCTCTTCCAGAAGACTCCGCGGCGGGAGCGCCGGGAACGGAGACGATGGCTGACGATTCCAGTCTGGTTCCTGGGCGGTTGAACCAGGTCCTGAGCGAGACCTCGTTCCTCTATGGCGGGAACGGGGCGTTCGTCGAGGACCTCTACGCCCGCTGGGCGGCGGACCCCAACTCGGTCGAGCCCTCCTGGCGCGCCTTCTTCGCCTCGCTCAACGACCGCACCGACGAGGTCAAGCGCGCGGTCGAGGAGCCCAGCTGGACGCCGCCGGCCGAGCCGGTGCAGCGGCCGGATTGGCTCTCGGCCATCGACGGGCTCTGGCCCGCGATGGAGGCCAAACTCGGCGCCCGCATCGCCGAGCGGCAGCCGGCGGTCAGCGCCGACGCGGTCCGCGCCGCGACGCTCGATTCCCTGCGCGCGGTCATGATGATCCGCGCCTACCGCATGCGCGGACACCTGCGCGCCAACCTCGACCCGCTTGGCCTTGCCGAGCGGCCGGACGCCAGCGAGCTCGATCCCGCCTCGCTACGGCTTCGCCGAGAGCGACTACGATCGGCCGATCTTCCTCGACTACGTGCTCGGGCCTCGAGACCTCGACCGTCCGCGAGATCGTCGCCATCCTGCGCCGCACCTACTGCGGCAACGTCGGCGTGCAGTACATGCACATCTCCAATCCCGACGAGAAAGCCTGGCTGCAGCAGCGGATCGAGGGACGCGACAAGGAGATCGTCTTCACGCCCGAGGGCAAGATCGCGATCCTCAAGAAGCTGATCGAGAGCGAGAGCTTCGAGCGGTTCCTGGCCAAGCGCTTCCCCGGCACCAAGCGGTTCGGCCTCGACGGCGGCGAAGCGATGGTTCCGGCGCTGGAGCAGATCATCAAGCGCGGCGGGGCGCTCGGCGTGCAGGACATCGTCATCGGCATGCCGCACCGCGGCCGGCTGAACGTGCTCGCGCGCGGTGATGGGCAAGCCCTACCAGGTCATCTTCCACGAGTTCCAGGGCGGCTCGTCGCTGCCGTCGGACATCGAGGGCTCCGGCGACGTGAAGTACCACCTGGGCGCCTCGTCCGACCGCGCCTTCGACAACAACAACGTCCACCTGTCGCTGACCGCCAACCCCGTCGCACCTGGAGATCGTCAACCCGGTGGTGATCGGCAAGGCGCGGGCCAAGCAGGCGTTCCTGCTGCGCGACGATCCGAACGCCGGCCGCGGCCACGTGCTGCCGCTGCTGATGCACGGCGACGCCGCCTTCGCCGGCCAGGGCGTGATCGCCGAGTGCTTCGCGCTGATGGGCCTGAAGGGCTACCGCGCCGGCGGCACCATCCACTTCATCGTCAACAACCAGATCGGCTTCACCACCAGCCCGCGCTATTCGCAGGTCCAGTCCGTACCCGTCGGATTCGGCGCTGATGGTCGAGGCGCCGATCTTCCACGCCAACGGCGACGACCCGGAAGCCGTCGTCTACGCCGCCAAGGTCGCCACCGAGTATCGCCAGCAGTTCGGCAAGGACGTGGTGATCGACATGTTCTGCTATCGCCGCTTCGGGCACAACGAAGGCGACGATCCGACCATGACCCAGCCCTTGATGTACGCCAAGATCAAGGACCATCCGTCCACGCGCGAGCTCTACGGCGCGCGGCTGGTGAGCGAGGGCGTCGCCACCAAGGACGAGGTCGACCGCTGGCTCGCCGAGCTCGACGCCTTCCTCGACCGCGAGTTCGAGGCCGGCAAGACCTACCACGCCGACAAGGCCGACTGGCTGGACGGCAAGTGGGCGCACATGGCCACCGCCGACGGGGACGAGCGCCGCGGCAAGACCGCCGTGCCGCTGCAGAAGCTTCGCGACATTGGCATGAAGCTCACCGCGCTGCCCGAGCGGCTCGACGTGCACAAGACCGTGCGCAGGGTGATCGAGCATCGGCGCGACGCCATCGTCGCGGGCGAGGGCATCGACTGGGCGACCGCCGAACAGCTCGCCTTCGGCAGCCTGCTCGACGAGACCTATCCGGTCCGGCTCTCGGGCCAGGATAGCGTGCGCGGCACCTTCGTGCAGCGCCACTGCGACATCGTCGATCAGACGACGGAAGAGCACTACACGCCGCTGAACAACATCCGCAAAGGCCAGGCGCCGTTCGAGGGCATCGACTCGGCGCTCTCCGAAGAGGCGGTGCTGGGCTTACGAGTACGGCTACTCGCTCGCCGATCCCAACACGCTGACCATCTGGGAGGCCCAGTTCGGCGACTTCGCCAACGGCGCCCAGGTCGTGGTCGACCAGTTTATCTCGTCGGGCGAGCGCAAGTGGCTGCGCATGTCCGGGCTCGTCATGCTGCTGCCGCACGGCTACGAAGGTCAGGGTCCGGAGCATTCGTCCGCCAGGCTGGAGCGCTACCTGCAGCTCTGCGCCGAAGACAATCTGCAGGTGGCCAACTGTTCCACCCCGGCCAACTACTTCCACATCCTGCGCCGGCAGATGCACCGCGAGTTCCGCAAACCGCTCATCCTGATGACGCCGAAGTCGCTGCTCCGGCACAAGAAGGCGGTCTCGGCGCTGGCCGAAATGGCCGAAGGCTCGTCCTTCCACCGGGTGCTCTGGGACGATGCCGAACAAAATCCGACGCTGACGACGATCCGGCTGAAGGCGGACGAGCAGATCCGCCGCATCATCCTCTGCTCGGGCAAGGTCTACTACGACCTTCTGGACGCCCGCGAAGAGGCGGGGGCCGACGATGTCTACCTGCTCAGGCTCGAGCAGTTCTATCCTTGGCCGATGCGCTCGCTGATGACCGAGCTGGCGCGTTTTGCGAACGCCGAGCTGGTCTGGTGCCAGGAAGAGCCGAAGAACATGGGCGGCTACACCTTCGTCGATCCCTGGCTCGAGCTCACGCTGGCCCGCATGTCGATCAAGGCCAAGCGCGCGCGCTATGTCGGTCGGCCGGCCTCGGCGTCGACGGCCGCTGGCCTGATGAGCCGCCACACCCGCGAACTGAAAGCCTTCCTGACCGAGGCGTTCGCGGCCTAAAGGGTCCATCGAGGAGCACGGCGCCGATGACCGACATCATGACCCCGACGCTGGGTGAATCGGTCACCGAAGCCACGGTCGCCCGCTGGACCAAGAAGGCCGGCGATGCCGTGCGCAAGGACGAGGTGCTGGTCGAGCTCGAAACCGACAAGGTTTCGCTTGAGGTGGTCGCGCCCGAGGACGGGGTGCTAACCGACATCGCCGCAGGCGAGGGCGAGACCGTCGAGCCGGGCGCGCTGCTCGGTCGGGTGAGCGCGGGGGAGGCTGGGACGGCGGCTCCGGCGCCGGCCAAATCCGCCGCGGCGGCGAAGTCAGCCCCGCCCGCCAAGGCAGCCGCGGCCGAGACGAAGACACCCACCTCCATCTCCGGCGTGACACCGGTTCCCGCCCAGCCCGCGCAGCCGGCGACGGGCGCGGGCGTCCAGCCGGTATTGGCGCCGTCCGCCGAGCGGATCGTCGAGGAAAACGCGCTCGACCCCGCCGCCATCAAGGGCACCGGCAGGGACGGGCGGATCACCAAGGGCGATGCGCTGGCCGCCCTGGAAGGCCGCGCGGCGCAAGCTCAGGCTGCCCAGCCGGTGCAGGTCGCCGCCGCGGCGCGCGAGGTCGGGCCGCGGGAAGAGCGCGTGCGCATGACGCGCCTGCGCCAGACGATCGCGCGACGGCTCAAGGAGGCGCAGAACACCGCCGCCATGCTCACCACCTTCAACGAGGTGGACATGAGCGCGGTCATGGCGCTGCGCAATCAGTACAAGGACGCCTTCGAACAGCGGCACGGCATCCGCCTCGGCTTCATGAGCTTCTTCGTGAAGGCGGCGGTGGCGGCGCTGAAGGCGGTGCCCGACGTCAACGCCGAGATCGACGGCACGGACCTCATCTACAAGAACCACTACGACATCGGGGTCGCCGTCGGCACCGAGCGGGGCCTGGTCGTGCCGGTGCTGCGCGACGCCGACGCGCTCGACCTGGCCGGCATCGAAAAGGGGATCGCCGAGCTGGGCAGGAAGGCGCGCGACGGCGCGCTGGCGCTCGACGACCTGCAGGGCGGCACCTTCACCATCTCCAACGGCGGGGTCTACGGCTCGTTGATGTCGACCCCGATCCTGAACGCGCCGCAGTCGGGCATCCTCGGCATGCACAAGATCCAGGACCGGCCGATGGTCGTCGGCGGCCAGGTGGTGATCCGGCCGATGATGTACCTTGCGCTCTCCTACGACCACCGCGTCGTCGACGGCCAGGGCGCGGTGACCTTCCTGGTGCGCCTCAAAGAGCATGTCGAGGAGCCATCGAGGCTTCTGCTCGATTTGTAGGAACGGCGGCTTGACCAGGTGCAATCCCAATCCATATCTATTGGTATAGATACGGAGTGTCGGATGCCTGGTGGCGTCAACGAGACCGGCAAACCCTTCGAGCCCGCGCCGACCCGGGCCAAGCTGTTCAAGCACGGCGGCAGCCAGGCGGTGCGGCTGCCGAAAGCGTTCCGTTTCGAGGGTTCGGAGGTCAGCATCCGTCGCGCCGGCGATGCGGTCATCCTCGAACCGATTCGACCGAAGCGGCGTCCGATGACGGAAGCGGAGATAGAGGCGTTCTGGGCGAAGCTGGACAGCCTCGGAAATTCGAACTTCCCCGACCGTGACCAGCCGCCGATGCAGGAACGCGATCTCGACTGGTGAACCTCTCGCTCGATACCAACGTTGTCATCGAGTTCGTCCGCAACCGGAACCCGATCGTCCGCGATCGATACCTTGCCGCGCTTGCGGCCGGCGATCGACTGATGATTTCTCTTGTGGTGCTCTACGAATTGGAAGTCGGAGCTGAGCGCCATCACGATCGCGACGCCGAGCGGCAGGGAGTACAATTCGCCGTGTCGCGCATGCAGGTCGCGCCTTTCGACGAGCTGGACATGACCATGGCGGCGCGCCTCCGCGTCCGACTGGAGCGGCGTGGTCGAGCGATCGGCCCCTACGACACATTGATCGCCGGTCAGGCGATGGCTCGTGACTGGACGCTGGTGACGGCCAATCGACCCGAGTTCGGCCGGATCGAAGGTCTGAACGTGATCGACTGGACCATTCCGGCGGACTAGGACAGCGCGGATTCCCCCATCAGGAGAACAAAACCCCATGGCGGCCTATGACGTTGTCATCATCGGCGGCGGGCCGGGCGGGTACAATGCCGCCATTCGCGCCGGCCAGCTCGGCATGACGGTCGCCTGCGTCGAGATGCGCGAGACGCTGGGCGGCACCTGCCTGAACGTCGGCTGCATCCCCTCGAAGGCGCTGCTGCACGCGTCCGAGCTCTACGAGATGGCGATCAAGGACTTCGCCGGCTTCGGCATCGACGCCAGCGTCAAGCTCAACCTTCCCGCCATGCTGAAGCAGAAGGACGGCGCCGTCGACCGCGCTCACCAAGGGCGTCGAGTTCCTGTTCAAGAAGAACAAGGTCGACTGGATCCGGGGCCGCGGCGCGATCGCCGGCGCGGGCAAGGTCGCCGTGACCGACGCCGACGGCAAGCAGACGACGCTCGACGCCAAGGCGATCGTCATCGCCTCGGGCTCGGAGCCGGCGCCGCTGCCGGGCGCCGCGGTCGACCAGCTGCGAATCGTCGACTCCACCGGCGCCTTGTCGCTGCCGGAGGTCCCGAAGACCCTGATCGTCATCGGCGCGGGCATCATCGGGCTCGAGCTCGGCTCGGTCTGGCGCCGGCTGGGCGCGGCCGTGACCGTGGTCGAGTTCCTGCCCCGCATCACGCCGGGCATGGACGAGGAGACCGCCAAGACCTTCCAGCGATCGCTGACCAAGCAGGGGATCGACCTTCAGGCTCGCCACGAAGGTCGCTGCCGCCAAGGCGGGCGACAAGGGCGTCGAGCTCACCGTCGAGCCGGTCGCCGGCGGCGCTGCGGAAAAGCTGAACGCCGACTATGTGCTCGTCGCCATCGGGCGGCGTCCGTACACGGAGGGCCTGGGCCTCGAGACCATCGGTCTCGCGACCGACGCGCGCGGCTTCGTCGAGACCGATCACTGGCCGCACGGCCGCGCCCGGCGTCTGGGCGATCGGCGACGTCACTCACGGCCCGATGCTGGCGCACAAGGCCGAGGATGAAGCGGTCGCCGTTCATCGAGCGCATCGCCGGCAAGGCCGGACACGTGAACTACGACGTGATCCCCAGCGTCACCTACACCTATCCCGGAGGTGGCTTCGGTCGGGAAGACCGAAGAGGAGCTGAAGGCCGCCGGCGTCGCCTACAAGGTCGGCAAGTTCCCGTTCACCGCCAACGCGCGGGCCAAGGTCAACGACGAGGCCGAGGGCTTCGTGAAGGTGCTGGCCGACGCTGTCACCGACCGCATCCTCGGCGTGCACATGATCGGCCCGGACGTCGGCGAGATGATCGCCGAGTGCTGCGTGGCCATGGAGTTCCAGGCCGCCTCGGAGGACGTCGCCCGCACCTGCCATCCGCACCCGACCCGCTCGGAGGCCATCGCGCCAGGCCGCCATGGGCGTCGAAGGCTGGACCATGCAGGCGTGAGCCTGATCGTTCGCCAAGCGAACACGCACGAGCTCGAGGCCTGCGCCGACCTCTACGAGCGTGTCGTGCGCGCGACCTTCACCTGGCTCGACGTCGGCGACCCGCGCGGCAAGTTCCTTAAGGAGGCCGGAGAGGAAGAGGTCTTCGTCGCTGTCGACGGCGGCCGCCTCGTCGGCCTCGCCGCCTTCTATCGGCCGGAGACGTACCTCCACTCGCTCTATGTCGAGCCATCGGCGCACGGTCGGGGGGTCGGGACGGCGCTGCTCGATCACGTCCAGTCGCATAGCGAAACGCCTCTCTCGCTGAAGGTGCAAGCGCTGAACGCGCCGGCGCGACGCTTCTACGACCGCAGGGGCTTCCTCGAGGTGGAGGAAGGGCAGGACCCCGACGGTTCGCGCTGGATCCGCATGCGCCGCTGACCGCTCAGGCGGCGTGCGGGTGGGCGCTGTTGTAGGCGGCGAGCAGGCCGGCGGCGTCGACATCGGCGTAGCGCTGGGTGGTCGAGAGAGAGGCGTGGCCCAACAGCTCCTGGATCACCCGCAGGTCCGCGCCGGCGCCGAGCAGGTGGGTCGCGAACGAGTGCCTGAGCGCATGCGGCGTCGCGCTCGCCGGCAAGCCCAGCCGGCCGCGCAAGCGCTGCATGAGGGCCTGGGCGTGGCGCGGGCCGAGCGGCCCGCCGCGCGCGGCGCGGAACAGCGCTTCGGCGGGCGCGAGCACGAACGGCAGGTCGGCGAGGTAGGCGTCGATCGCCTCGTTCACGGCCGGAAGCACAGGCACGAGCCTTGTCTTGCCGCCCTTGCCGGTGATGCGCACGCTCTCGCCTAGCGGAGCGTCCGCGCGCTTGAGCGACAGGGCCTCGGAGATGCGCAGCCCGCAACCCCAGAGCAGGGTGATCAGCGCCGCATCGCGGCTGGCCTGCCAGGGTTCGCGCTCGTCGTCGAAGCCGGCCTCGGCGATCAGGTCCCGCGCCTGCTCTTCGCTGACCGGGCGGGGCGCGCCTTGCGGGACGCGTGGTCCGCGCACGATGGCGATCGCCGCGTTCGGGGTCTCGAGCCTGCGGTCGAGGAAGCGGTGGAAGCTGCGGATGATGGAGAGCGCCTGCGAGACCGACCGCGGCGACAGCGGCCGCTCGCCGCTGCGGCGGAAGGCGAGGTAGGCGCGGACGTCGGCGGCCGAGACGTCGCTCAGCGCCGAAAGCGACAGCGCGCCGCCGCGGTGCTGTTCGAGGAAGGCCAGATAGGCCCCGGCCCCGTCGCCGTAAGCGCGCGCGGTGCGGGGCGAGGCCCGCCGCTCGTGGGTGAGGTGCGTGAGCCAGGCGGCGAGCGCGTCGGTGGCGCTCAAAGCACCGGCCATCGCTCGGCCGTGCGCTCGACCACGCGCGCCAGGAAGGCCACCAGTTCCGCGCCCATGTCGGCGGTGAAGCCCTGTTCCTCTGTCGAGCCGAACGCCAGCACCCCCTGGCGGGCGGGGGTCCATATCGCCATGCGGGCCATGGCCACGCTGGCCACCAGCTCGGCGGCTTCGCCGAACAGCGCCTGCGCCGCGCCTGGCTCGCCCATGCGCGCGAGGCCGGCGGGGCCAAGCAGGCCGTCGGCGCCGTTCTGCGGGATCCCCCGCCAGCCGGCCGGCACGCCGCCCGGGCGTTCGATGGCGATGACGCCGGCGACCAGGCCGAATCTCAGGCGAGCGGTCTCGTCGACGCGGCGCGCCAGGTCGGCGTGGTTGCGCGATTCGAGCAGGTCGACGACGGCGGCGTGGGTCTGCGCCTGGGCCGCGAAGTTGGCGCGGGCCGTGGCCTCGAGCTGGCGGCGCGCGGCCTTCTCGCGTGTCTTGTCGGCGGAGAGGCGCGCCAGCGCGGCGGGGCCGAAGTCGACGATGTTGTCGGCGCGGATGCGCAAACCCAACTCGGCCAGCAGATCGGCGTCGTCGCGCACCAGGTTGGGATGGGCGGCGAGAAAGTCGCGGATCGTCCCCCAGGCTTCGGGCGCGCTCTCTCCCAGCTGGTCCAGCGTCTCCTCGGATGTCTCGCTCATCGCCTCTGCCCGCAAATCCCTTGCGCCCCAATGAACGCCATGCGCGTTAAGGACGCCTTGATGCGGCCGCTCGCCCGCGCGGCGGAGCGTGCTAGGACAGGCCGGCCATGACGCGACTGGCCAGTGTCATCCTCCCGCTTCCGCTCCCCGAAGCGTTCGACTACGCCGAGCCGGAGGGCATGGGCCTTGACGTGGGCGACCAGGTCATCGTGCCGCTCGGCCCGCAGCGCCTCTTGGGCGTCGTCGCCGGCTTGCGCGACGCCAGCGGCCACAATCGGCCGCTCAAGCCGGTGCTCGAGCGCCGCGACGCTCCGCCGATCCCGCGGACGACGCTCGCCTTCCTGAGCTGGGCGGCGCGCTATGCGGTGGACGCGCCGGGCCAGCCGCTCGCCATCAGCCTGCGCGGCGCGCGGGCGCAGAAAGCCAGGCCCGAGCGGGTGATCGCGACGACCGGCGCGGCCGTCGCGCGGATGACGCCGGCGCGCGCGCGCGTGCTCGCCGCCGCGGCTGACCAGCTTATGGCGCCGGGGGCGCTGGCGGAGGCGGCCGGCGTTTCGTCCGGCGTGATCCGCGCGCTGGTCGAGCTCGGCGCCTTGGAGACGCGCCTGATCGAGCCGCCGCTCGACTTCGATCCGCCAGATGCGTCGCGTCCCGGTCGTAAGCTGAACGCAAGCCAGGCCGCCGCAGCCGAGGCGCTGGCCGAGCTGGTAAACGCGGGCGGCTTTCAGGTCGCCCTGCTCGATGGCGTCACCGGATCGGGCAAGACCGAGGTCTATCTCGATGCCGCGGCCCGCATCCTGGCGCGAGATCCGACCGCCCAGGTGCTGGTGCTTCTGCCTGAGATCGCGCTCACCCAGGGCGCGATCGACCGCTTCGAGACCCGCTTCGGCGCCCGGCCGGCCGAATGGCACTCGGCGTGCCCCCAGCCGGCGCGGCGGCGCGTGTGGGAGGCGGTGGCGCAGAACCGCAGCCGCATCGTCGTCGGCGCACGCTCGGCGCTCTTCCTGCCCTATGCCAACCTCAAGCTGATCGTCGTCGACGAGGAGCACGATGGCTCGTTCAAGCAGGAGGACGGTTTCATCTATCAGGCGCGCGACCTCGCCGTCGCGCGCGGCAAGATCGAGGACGCGCTGGTTATCCTGGCCTCGGCCACACCGTCCCTGGAGACGCTTTGGAACGCCGAGACCGGCCGCTACCACTGGCTGAAGCTCGCCGCCCGCCACGGGGCCTCGCGGCTGCCCAAGGTCGAGCTGATCGACATGCGCGAGACGCCCCCCGAGCCGGGGGCCTGGCTCTCGCCCCCGCTTGTCGCCGCCATGGTCGAGACCCTGGCGCGCGGCGAACAGACGCTGCTCTTCCTCAATCGGCGCGGCTATGCGCCGCTCGTGGTCTGCCGCAAGTGCGGTGAGCGGCTGACGGCGCCCGACACCGATTCCTGGCTGGTCGAGCATCGTTATTCAGGAAGGCTCGTCTGCCACCTCACGGGCTTTTCCATGCCCAAGCCCGACCGCTGCCCCCACTGCGGCGCGGCCGACAGCCTGGCCTCGATCGGGCCGGGGGTCGAGCGGATCGAGGAGGAGGTGCGGGCCCTGTTCCCCGAGGCGCGTGTCGCGATCTTCTCCTCCGACACCGTCTTCGACGCCGAGGGCGCGCGGGCGATGGTCGAAGCGATGGCGGCGGGCGAGATCGACGTCCTGGTCGCCACCCAGGCCGCCGCCAAGGGGCACGACTTTCCGCTGCTGACGCTCGTCGGCGTCGTCGACGCCGACCTTGGCTTACGCGGAGGCGATCTGCGCGCGGCCGAGCGCACCTTCCAGCTGCTCACCCAGGCCGGCGGGCGGGCCGGACGACGCGAGCGGCCCGGCCGGGCGCTGCTGCAGACCTACGCGCCGGAGCAGCCGGTCATGCAGGCGCTGAAAGCCCAGGACCGCGACGCCTTCGTGGCCGCCGAGATGGCCGCCCGCGAGGCCGCGGGCCTGCCCCCCTTCGGGCGGCTCGCGGCGCTGATCGCCACCGGGCGCGACGCGCACGTGCTCGAGACCTACGTCCGCGCCCTGGCCGCCTCGGCGCCGAACGCCAAGGGCGTCGAGGTCTACGGCCCCGCCGACGCGCCGCAGGCCCTGGTGCGCGGGCGCCGCCGCAAGCGCTTCCTCGTGCGCGCCGATCGCAACGTCGACCTGCAGGCCTACCTCGCCGCCTGGCGCGTGCGCGTGAAGCCACCTGCCTCAGTCCGCCTGACCATCGACGTCGACCCCTATAGCTTCCTTTAGCGCAAGGTCCTCCACCGCAGGGGGAGGGGGACCGCACGAAGTGCGGGGGGACGATGCAGGCCGCGCCCGTTTCAGGGATGATCTAGGTTCTGCTTTCACGCCGCCCGCGCGAGCGGCAGGCCCCCTCCACCACCCTGCAGGTGGTCCCCCTCCCCCAACCAAAGGGGGAGGATCTTGTGCCCCCTAGGCGGAGCTCGCCGCGGCTTCGGCGTCCGCCATGCGCTCCACCCGACTTCGCATCGGCAGCGCCGGGATCAGGAAAACGATGGCCAGGCCAAGCCCGACGACGGCCAGGCTGGCGCGGAAGATGTCGACGACGGCGATGCTCACACTCGCCTTCGTGGCGGCGACCAGCGCTGGCGGCGCGGCCGCGGTTGGCCTGGCCCGCGGATTTTCGGCCGCGGCCAACGCGCTCGCCTGCAGCTGGGTGACGTCGATCGTCTGATGCACGCCGGCGGTGGGCGGCGCGCGGCGGGCGAACTGGGCGTTGAAATCATGGGTGAGCAGCGCGCCGGCCAGGGCGACGCCGACGGTTGCGCCGATCTGGCGGAAGAACTGGCTGCCGCTCGTCGCCACCCCCATCACCTTCGGCGCAACCGCGTTCTGCACCGCTAGGCTGAACAGACTCTGGGCCGGTCCGAGCCCGAAGCCGACGATCAGCAGCCTCCAGGCGACACCCCCGACCGACGTGCTCGGCTTGACAGTTGCGAGCAAGAGAACCCCGATCAACAGCACGACGCCGCCGGCGATGAGGAACGGCTTATAGAGGCCGGTGCGCGAAACGAGGTAGCCGGCAAGGCCGCTGGCGAAGACCAGACCGAACATCATGGGCAGGATGGCGACGCCCGACGCCGTCGCGGCGACGCCCAACCCCGCCTGCAGGTAGAGCGGCAGGAAGGCGACGATGCCGATGAAGGCGGCGTTGAACACGAAGCTGGCGGCGCTGGCGGTGGCGAACACGCGGTCGCGGAAGAGGCTCAGGGGAACCATCGGCTCGGGCGTCCGTGCTTCGACGCCGATCAGCGCGGCCAGCGCGAGGGCGGAGACCGCGCAAAGCCCGAGGATGACCGGCGAGGTCCACGCATAGTCATGACCGCCCCAGCTCAGCGCCAGGAGGAAGGGTGCGAACGCGGCCACGATCAGGCCCCCGCCCAGGTAATCGACCCGCCCGCGGCCGCTCCGCCCCAGCGCCGGCATCATCACCGCGATCATGAAGAGGGAGACCAGCGTCAGCGGCAGGTTGATGTAGAAGATCCAGCGCCACCCCTCGATCAGCCAGCCGCCGAGCCGCATCGTGCCGTGGTCGGTGAAGAAGCCGCCGATCAGCGGGCCGAGCACGCCGGCGATCCCGAAGGTCGCGCCGAACAGGCCGGAGTAGCGCCCGCGCTCTCTCGGCCCGAACATGTCGGCGATGATGGCGAAGGAGATCGTAAAGAGGGCGCCGCCGCCCACGCCCTGCAGCCCGCGGAAGGCGATCAGCTGGGTCATGCCGGCACCCAGCAGCGGCAGCGGCCCGAACTCGCCGGAGAGCCCCGAAAGGCACGAGCCGGTCAGGAAGATCGCCACGGCCACGATCAGCACCCGCTTTCGCCCGTGCAGGTCGGAGAGCTTGCCCCAGATCGGCACCATCACCGTCGAGGTGAGCAGGTAGGCCGTCGTCACCCAGGCGTAGAGGTTCAAGCCGCCGAGCTCAGCGACGATGCGCGGCATGGCGGTGGTGACGATGGTCGCATCGCCCGCGCCCAAGAGGAAGACGATCATCAGCGCCGTCAGCGTCCACGCCTGCTCGGCGCGCGTGAACGTGCGGACGTGGGTTTGGATATCGACGGTCATCGGCGCGCGCGGTCTGATAGCGCCGATCCGGTGCGCCATATAGGCTGCATGGCTCGTCGCACGGGGAACGTCATGACCGGACCGGCCATTCGGCGTCGGACACTGCTCGCTGCCGCCGGCGCCTTGGCCGCGAGCCCGGCGCTGGCGCAGCCGGCGGCCCCGCGCGTCGCCATCAAGACGGACCACGGGCTGATCGTCGTGGCGCTGGCGGCCGACAAGGCGCCCATCACCGCGGCGAACTTCCTCCGCTATGTGGACGCGCGGCGGTTCGACGGCTCCAGCTTCTATCGCGCGGTCAGGAGCCAGGGCGCCGCGGGCGCCGGCCTGATCGAAGGCGGTTTGCAGAACGCGCCCGGCAAGCTCTTCGCGCCCATCGCCCACGAGAGCACGGCCCAGACGGGGCTCTCGCATCGGGACGGGACCATCTCGATGGCGCGCTACGGGCCGGGGACAGCGACGGCGGACTTCTTCATCTGCTCGGGTCCCGCGCCCTATCTGGACGCCAACCCGGGCGGTACGGGCGACAATCTCGGCTATGCGGCGTTTGGCCAGGTGATCGACGGCATGGACGTCGTGCGCGCCATCATGGCGCTGCCGACCAACGGCGTGGCGCGCAATCCGGCGATGCAGGGGCAGATCCTGAGCCCGCCGGTGGCGATCGTGACCATGCGCCGCGTCTGACCCGCGCCGCTTGTTGACCGAGCCGGGTCGCGTCGCTACCTCAAGGGCATTCCTCCCAACCCCTTTTGATTTGGCGGCATTCGACAAGTGCGCACATTCGACACGGCGGACGTTAAGCCGGAAGAGATCGACGGCCTCGGCCACATGAACGTTCGCTACTACGCCGAGCGGGCGCAGCGGGCGAACCAGGCGCTGCTGGCCGAGATCGGTCTCGACGCCGCCGAGGGCGACGGCGGCCCGCGCCTGACCCAACCCGACACCTACACCCGCTACCAGCGCGAACAGTTCGCCGGCGCGACGCTCGTGGTGCGGGGCGGCGTCCTCGAGGCGGATGCGGACGGCGTGCGTTGCTACTACGAGCTCGCCAACCCGGCGAAGGGTGAGATCGCCGCCACCTTCCTGATCACCAGCGCGCTTGCCGACCGCGCGTCGGGCGAGGCGGCGCCGTTGCCGAACGCGGTCGTGGCCAAGGCGAACGCCGGGCGCATCGAGCTCCCCGCCCACGGTCGCCCGCGCACCATCGACATGCGCCCGCCGCGCACGGACCTCGATTTCGCCCAGCTCTCCGCGCGTCTGGCCGATGATCCGGACGACCCGATGTCGCGCCGCTCGGAGTGGGTGGTGCCATCCGAGGCCTGCGACGAGAACGGCGTGCTGGCCGACGTGGGCGCGATGATGTTCGGCGGCTTTCGCATGCCCACGGCAGAGGAGATGCGCCGGCACGGGCCGATGACGTTTTCGACCGACGAGGGCCATCGCGTCGGCTGGGCCTCGCTCGAGACCCGCATGATCCGCGTCAGCCCGGCGCGGGCGGGCGATGCGCTCTCATCGCTCGGCGCCGAGATCGGGCTGCATTCCAAGGTGCGCCACACCCGCCGCTGGCTGTTCAACACCACGACCGGGCGGCTTGTGACCTTGAACGACAACGTCAACATCGCGCTCGACCTCGACGCGCGGCGCGCGATTCCCATCCCCGCTTCGATCCGCAAGTCGATCGAGGCCAGGCACGTGCCGGAGTTCGCGTGAGCGCCGCAGCGCACACGCTGCACGCCCATCAGGGCCACACCGGCTGGGACAACGCTTTTCCGCCCGTCCTGACCGTCGCGCCGGGCGAGACGGTGGAGTTCCACCCGCTCGACGCCTCCGGCGGCCAGCTCACCCGCGCCTCAACCGTCGCCGACGTGGGCCGCCTCGACTTCGGCAAGGTCAACCCGGTGGTCGGGCCGGTCGTCATCGACGGCGCGCAAGCCGGGCGACGCGATCAAGGTCACGCTGTTCGAGTTTCGCGCCCTCGGGCTGGGGTTGGACCGCCAACATCCCAGGCTTCGGACTGCTGGCCGACCAGTTCCCCGATCCGTCTCTGCACATCTGGACCTATGACGCGGCGACGATGGCGCCGGCGATGTTCGGCCCGGGCGGGCGCGTGCCGCTGAAGCCCTTCGCCGGCACGATCGGCCTGGCGCCCGCCGCGCCGGGTCTGCACAGCATCGTCCCGCCGCGCCGCGTCGGGCGGCAATCTCGACATCCGCGACCTCTCGGCCGGGACCGAGCTCTACCTGCCGGTCGAGGCGCGCCGGCGGCCTGTTCAGTCGTCGGCGACACCCACGCCGCCCAGGGCGACGGCGAGGTCTGCGGCACCGCCATCGAGAGCCCGATGTCGCGCGGCCGTCCGCTTCGACCTGGTCAAGGACGCGCCACCTCGCCTTCCCGCGCTTCACCACCCCGGGCCCGGTCAGCCGCCATCTGGACGCCAAGGGCTACGAGGTCACCACCGGCATCGGCCCCGACCTGATGGCAGCGCGCGCGCGCCGCGGTTGAGCGGCATGATCGACCTGCTGGCGACGCGCCACGGCATGAGCGCCGTCGACGCCTACATGCTCTGCAGCGTCTGCGCCGACCTGCGCATCAGCGAAGTCGTCGACCAGCCCAACTGGGTGGTGTCGCTCTACTTCCCGCGGGTCGTTTTCGACTGATTTCGAGTCTTGCGACGGGCCTGCGGCCCCGCCTTCGGTTGCGACGCAGCAACCGCTGCGTGCTATCCAGCCGCGCGGCTTTGGGCGGGGGGCTTTGTCGGCCCCGCTAGCCCAGGTGCTTTCTTAAGCGCAATCAAGCCTTTAGCGAGCCGCTCGCGGGTGGTCTGCCGGCGCTCGGCGAATTGAAACCGGCGGAACGTACGAGTGGCCAACGATTCCCAGGCTGGCGAGGTAGGCGCGCGCTACGCCGGCGCCCTGTTCGACCTGGCCAAGGACGGCGGCGAGCTCGGCGCCCGTCGACGCCGACCTGAAATCGCTGAAGGCCATGCATCGCCGAGAGCGCCGACCTGCGCACCCTGCTCGCCTCGCCGGTCTTCGACGCCGACGACCAAGGGCCAGGGCCTGGCCGGCGATCGCCGAGCGCGCCGGGTTCTCGCCGCTGACCCGGAAATTCCTCGGCCTCGTCGCTGGCCAGCGCCGCGCCGCGCCGCTGCGCGCCGATGATCACCGCCTTCGAGGCGCTCGCCGCCGCCGATCGCGGCGTGGTCTCCGCCGAGGTCACCACCGCCATCGCGCTGACCGCCGGCGCAGACCAGCGGCCTGGCCGCCGCCCTGCGCCTGGCCCTTGGCAAGGACCCCGAGATCGAGACCCGCGTCGATCCCGCCATCCTTGGCGGGCTCAAGGTGCGCGTGGGCTCGCGCCTCTACGACGCCTCGCTGAAGTCGAGGCTCGATTCCCTGAAATTCGCCCTGAAGAGAGCGTAAGACTGCCATGGACATCCGCGCCGCCGAAATTTCGGCCATCCTGAAGTCCCAGATCGCCAACTTCGGCGAGGAGGCCGACGTCTCCGACGTCGGCCAGGTGCTGTCGGTCGGCGACGGCATCGCCCGCGTGTTCGGCCTCGACAAGGTCCAGGCCGGCGAGATGGTCGAGTTCCCCAAGGCCGGCGTGAAGGGCATGGCGCTGAACCTGGAGCGCGACAACGTCGGCATCGTGATCTTCGGCGAGGACCGCGCGATCAGCGAAGGCGACGAGGTCCGGCGCCTGGGCGAGATCGTCGACGTGCCGGTGGGCAAGGGCCTGCTCGGGCCGGGTGGTCAATCCGCTCGGCGAGCCGATCGACGGCAAGGGCCCGATCACCGACGTCGCCGAGCGCCGCCGCGTGGACGTCAAGGCGCCCGGCATCATCCCGCGCAAGTCGCGTGCACGAGCCGATGCAGACGGGCCTGAAGGTCATCGACTCGCTCACCGCCGATCGGCCGCGGCCAGCGCGAGCTGATCATCGGCGACCGCCAGACCGGCAAGACCGCGGTGGCCATCGACACCATCCTCAACCAGCAGCCAGGTCAACGCCGTCGGACGACGAGAAGGCCAAGCTCTACTGCATCTACGTCGCCATCGGCCAGAAGCGCTCGACCGTGGCCCAGATCGTCAAGACGCTCGAGGAGCGCGGCGCGCTCGACTACACCATCGTGGTCGCGGCCACGGCCTCCGAGCCGGCGCCGCTGCAGTTCCTGGCGCCCGTTCTCCGGCTGCGCCATGGGCGAGTGGTTCCGCGACAACGGCATGCACGCCCTGATCATCTATGACGACCTCTCCAAGCAGGCCGTCGCCTATCGCCAGATGTCGCTGCTGCTGCGCCGCCCGCCGGGCCGCGAAGCCTATCCCGGCGACGTCTTCTACCTGCACTCGCGCCTGCTGGAGCGCGCGGCCAAGCTCAACGACGAGTTCGGCGGCGGCTCGCTGACCGCGCTGCCGATCATCGAGACCCAGGCCAACGACGTCTCGGCCTACATCCCGACCAACGTGATCTCGATCACCGACGGCCAGATCTTCCTGGAGACCGACCTGTTCTACCAGGGCGTCCGGCCGGCGATGAACGTCGGCATCTCGGTCAGCCGCGTGGGCGGCAACGCCCAGATCAAGGCGATGAAGCACGGCCGCCGGCCCGCTGAAGAGCGAGCTCGCCCAGTACCGCGAGATGGCCGCCTTCGCCAAGTTCGGCTCCGACCTCGACGTCGCCGACCCAGCG
This sequence comes from uncultured Alphaproteobacteria bacterium, assembly GCA_963794315.1. Taxonomy (GTDB): domain Bacteria; phylum Pseudomonadota; class Alphaproteobacteria; order Caulobacterales; family Caulobacteraceae; genus Poindextera. The sequence goes on along the minus strand of CAWCDF010000002.1, from coordinate 235,506 downwards.
CCTGCTGGCCCGCGGCGAGCGCCTGACCGAGCTCCTGAAGCAGCCGCAGTATTCGCCGCAGCAGGTCGAGGAGCAGGTGTGCGTGATCTACGCCGGCACCCGCGGCTATCTCGACCCGATCGCCGGTCGCCGACGTCGGCCGCTTCGAGGCCGAGCTGCTGGCCCGCCTGCACGGCCAGCACGCCGACCTGCTGGACGCCATCCGCAACCAGAAGACGCTGAACGACGAGCTGGAAGGCCAGCTGAAGAGCCGTGCTCGACGCCTTCGCCGCGACCTTCGCCTAAGACGAAGGCGCGAGCCGTCCATGGCCAGCCTCAAGGACCTGCGCAACCGGATCGCCAGCGTCAAGGCCACGCAGAAGATCACCAAGGCGATGCAGATGGTCGCCGCGGCCAAGCTGCGCCGCGCGCAGGACGCGGCCGAGAACGCGCGGCCCTACGCCCAGCGCATGGCGGCGGTGATCGCCAACCTGGCCGCCGGCGTCTCCGGCGCCGGCGCGCCGCCGCTGCTGGTCGGCACGGGCTCGGACCGGCAAGCGAGCTGGTGGTGGTGGCGACCGCCGACCGCGGCCTCGCCGGCGGCTTCAACTCCGTCATCGTGCGCGCCGCGCGCGAGCACATCGCCGCGCCTGCATCGCCGAGGGCAAGACAGGTCACGATCCTGACCGTCGGCCGCAAGGCCCGCGACCAGCTGCGCCGCCTCTACGGCGACCGCTTCGTCGGCCACTTCGAGGCCGGCGCCAAGCCGCACGCCTGGCCAGCGGCCCAGCGAGGTCGGCCGACGATCATCCTGGACCGCTTCGAGGCCGGCGAGGTCGACGTCGTCACCCTGTTCTACAGCCGCTTCCGCTCGGTGGTGAGCCAGATCCCGACCGCGCAGCAGCTGATCCCGGCCCAGGTCGAGGCGGGCGCCGCGGCCATCGACCTGAAGGGCGCGGTCTACGAATACGAGCCGGACGAGGAGACCATCCTCGCCACGCTGCTGCCGCGCAACATCGCCGTGCAGATCCTCGCCGCCATGCTCGAGAACCAGGCCGGCTTCTTCGCCTCCCAGATGGCGGCGATGGACAACGCCACCCGCAACGCCGGCGACATGATCGCCGCCCTCACCCTCGATCATGAACCGCACCCGCCAGGCGCAGATCACCAAGGAGCTGATCGAGATCATCTCCGGCGCCGAGGCGCTCTAAGACGAAAGACGTCCGAGCCCATGGCCACCACCGCCGCCAAGAAGCCCGCGCCCCGCCAGGCCGCCGCCGCCGAGACGAGCCTGCGCCGCGGCAGCGCGTCGCCACCAGGGCCGCATCGCCCAGGTCATCGGCGCCGTCGTCGACGTCGAGTTCGACGGCCACCTGCCGGCGATCCTCAACGCGCTGGAGACCACCAACACCGACCAGCGACCGGCGAGCCGTTCCGCCTGGTGCTGGAGGTCGCCCAGCACCTGGGCGAGAACACCGTGCGCACCATCGCCATGGACACCACCGAGGGCCTGACCCGCGGCCAGGAGGTGGTCGACACCGGCGGCCCGATCACCGTGCCGGTCGGGCCCGGCACGCTCGGCCGGATCATGAACGTGATCGGCGAGCCGGTGGACGAGGCCGGCCCGATCCCGCACAACCAGCGCATGCCTCGATCCACCGCGACGCGCCGCCCTTCGCCGACCAGACCACCTCGACGGAGATCCTGGTCACCGGCATCAAGGTGATCGACCTGCTGTGCCCCTACACCAAGGGCGGCAAGATCGGCCTGTTCGGCGGCGCCGGCGTCGGCAAGACCGTGACCATGCAGGAGCTGATCAACAACATCGCCAAGGCCTACGGCGGCTATTCGGTGCTGGCGGGCGTCGGCGAGCGCACGCCGCGAAGGCAACGACCTCTATTACGAGATGATCGAGTCCAAGGTGAACGTCGATCCCGCGCGAGCACGGCGGCTCGACCGAAGGCTCGCGCTGCGCGCTGGTCTACGGCCAGATGAACGAGCCGCCGGGCGCCCGCGCCCGCGTGGCGCTGACCGGCCTCGCCCAGGCCGAGTATTTCCGCGACGAGGAGGGCAAGGACGTGCTGCTGTTCATCGACAACATCTTCCGCTTCACCCAGGCCGGCTCGGAAATGTCGGCGCTGCTGGGCCGCATCCCCTCGGCCGTGGGCTATCAGCCGACGCTGGCCACCGAGATGGGCAATCTGCAGGAGCGCATCACCTCGACCAACAAGGGCTCGATCACCTCGGTGCAGGCGATCTTCGTGCCCGCCGACGACCTGACCGACCCGGCGCCGGCGACCTCCTATCGCCCACCTGGACGCCACGACCGATCCTTTCGCGCGACATCGCTCGCGCTCGGCATCTTCCCGGCCGTGGACCCGCTGGACTCCACCTCGCGCATCCTCGATCCCGCTGGTGATCGGCGACGAGCACTACCAGGTCGCCCGCCGCGTGCAGGAAATCCTGCAGCAATACAAGGCGCTGAAGGACATCATCGCCATCCTGGGCATGGACGAGCTGTCGGAGGAGGACAAGCTGATCGTGGCCCGCGCGCGCAAGATCAGCCAGTTCCTGTCCCAGCCGATGCACGTGGCCGAGGCCTTCACCAACCTGCCGGGCATGTTCGTCTCGCTGGAAGACACCATCCGCTCGTTCAAGGCGGTGTGCGAAGGCGAATACGACCACCTGCCGGAGACCGCCTTCCACATGGTCGGCACCATCGACGACGCGGTGGCCAAGGCCGAAAAGATGGCGGCGGAGGCTTAGAGCGACGTGGCTGAGAAGGCTGCACTTCTCGCTGGTCTCGCCGGAGCGCGAGCTGTTCGCCGGCGAGGTCGACCAGGTCGATGCGCCGGGCTCGGAAGGCGACTTCGGCGTGCTGCGCCGGCCATGCGCCGTTCATGACCACGCTGCAAGGAAGGCTTCGTGACCGTCCACGACGGCGACGACCTGATCCGTTTCGAGGTGCAGGGCGGCTTCGCCGATGTCACCCCGGACGGCTTCACCATCCTCGCCGAGCACGCACGGGAAGTGGTGGTCTAGAGAGCGCAACGCGGCCCTGGCGAGTGGCCCGGGATCGGTCGCATCCATCATAGTAGACAATCGACTACTATCATGGAATCAATCGGCCCCTGCGGAGGGAGTCCGATGGAAATCCGCGATGCCGCGTCCGGCGACCTGCCCGGCATACTGGCGATCTACAACGAGGTGATCGTCTCCTCGACCGCGATCTACCAGTTCGAGCCGGTCGACCTGGACAATCGTCGCCGCTGGTTCGAAGGGCGGCTGGCCGCCGGATATCCCGTGCTCGCCGCGATCGATGCTGGCCAGGTCGTTGGATTCGCCTCGTTCGGCGACTGGCGCTCGTCGCCCGGCTACGCATGGACGGTGGAGCACACGGTGCACGTTCGCGACGATCGGCGAGGCCAAGGCGTCGGACGTTCACTGGTCGAAGCCCTGATCGACCGGGCGACGGCGCTCGGCAAGCACGTCATGATCGGCGGCGTAGACGCAGACAACGCCGCTTCTCTGGCGTTTCACCGCCGCCTCGGCTTCGAGCCGGTCGCCCATTTCCAAGAAGTCGGCCGTAAGTTCGACCGCTGGCTCGATCTGGTCTTCGTCCAGCGGCGCCTCTAGGGCCCTAGAGCGCGCCCTCGGCCGCCAACCACCCCAGCACCGCCTCGGCGACGCGCTTCCAGCCGGGCTCGCCGACCAGCCAGTGGCTCATGCCGTCCATCACCAGCGTGGTCGCCGCCGTAGCGCTCGGCAATCTGGGCCACCGTCGCCGGCGGATGGACGCGGTCGCGCTCGCCGGCCAGGGCCAGCACCGGCGCCTCACCGCGCTCGCCGCCACCGAGGTCGTCATCAGCGGATCGAGCCACCAGTTCAGCGTCTCCCACAGCGCCCGGCCGCTCTCCGGAACCATGCGGGCGAACACGCCGCGCCGCTCGGCCTCGCCCATCCGGTCGAGGCTGTAGCGCCTGGGCCGCGCCGAAGTCGGGCTCGATCGCCTGCGCCCAGTACGGGCCCAGCGCATAGAGGCTGACGGCCGAGATCGCCTCCTCCAGCGTCCCGCCGGCGACGCCCCAGGGCGAGGAAGGCGCCAGCAGCACAAGCGCGCTGACCGGCGCCCGCGCCGCCGCCATCTGCGCGGCCAGGCCGCCCAGCGAGTGGCCGACCAGGACCGGCGGTTCAGGCTCGCGCGCGATCAGGCCGGCGAGATCCGCCGCATAGTCGGCCATCGAGACGCCGACGGTCGCACTGGGTCCAGCGCCGGGCTCGTGTCCGCGCAGGTCCGGCGCGAGCGTCTTGAATCCCGCTGCCTCGAAGGGCGCGCGGAATCGCTCGAACGCCCAGCCGCCGCAGAACGCGCCGTGCGCGAAGATGACGCGGCGAGCGGCCAACGCGGCGTCGTTCAGCTGAACTTCAAAAAGGCGCGCACCACGTGCTCATAGGCCGCCCGCTTGAACGGGACCACCAGATCGGGCGCGTCGGCGAGCTTTCCCCAGCGCCAGGCGTCGAATTCGGCAAAGGCGTCGTGGTTGAGGTCGATCTCGCCCTCCCGCCCCTCGAAGGCCAGCGCGAACCAGATCTGCTTTTGCCCCTTCCAGCCCTGCATGGCCTTCGAGCCCCCGTGGTCGGGCGGGAAGTCGTAGGCCACCCACTCTTCGGTGCGGCCGAGCAGCCGGGTCGAGCGCACGCCGGTCTCCTCGGTCAGCTCGCGGCGGGCCGCGTCGTAGAGGTCCTCGCCGTCGTCGACGCCGCCTTGCGGGAACTGCCAGTTGTGCGGCGCCGCCGCGCCGGCGCGGCGGCCGTACCAGACCCTTCCGTCCTTGTGGAACAGCACGACGCCGACGTTGGGACGATAAAGCGAAGGTCCAAGACAACCGTCCTATACGGCTTGCATCTGGTGGCTCACCGCTCTGCGCCTTGACTCGCCAGAATTGGCGCCGCCGCTTCGCCGCGTCCCAGCGGACGCACGCCGGGCAGACCGCCGAGGCCGGCGCCAGCTGATAGCCGCGGGAGGCCAAGCTTTGGGCCCAGCGCGCCACCTCGTCCAGGGTGATCGGATAGGCGAAGCCGGAGCCCAGCGCCTGGCCGTCTGCAGCGCGCTCGGTCTCCGAGCGCGGCCAGCTGCTGGTCGATCGCCGGCCCGTCCAGCTGGTCGTCGATCACCCTGTCGGCCGAGGCGCGCGGCATGCCGCCGCCGCTCGTCGCAGCCGAGCCGTCGTCGACGAAGGCCAGGCCGCGCTGGCGCAGCTCGCCCTCGAACACGCTCATCGGCCCGCTCGCGGTGACGAACTTGGAGCCGAGGTAGTTGGTGACGCCGAAATAGCCGGTGGCGCGCGACAGCAGCCAGTCGAGCCTTGCCGGTCAGGTCGGCGGACGTCGCGGCGGTCATCAGCGTGTAGGGGCCGGGGTCGTTGTCCGGATAGTCCTTCGGCTCCATCGGCGCTTCGAGCAGCACCTCGTGGCCGTTGGCGCGCGCCAGGTCGATCCAGCCCTGCAGGCCGTCGGCGTAGGGCACGAACGACAGGGTGACCTCCGGCGGCAGCTGCTCGATCGCCTGGCGGGTCGCCTTGGCGTTCAGGCCAAGGCCGCCGATGACCAGCGCCACCTTCGGCTTGCCGTTCGACGTGAAGGGCCGCGCGTAGGCCTGGTAGGGGTTCTTGCCGTCGGCGCCGATGATGGGCAGCAGCGTCCCGCCCGGGCCGGGCGCGGTCAGGCCGGTGATCGGGGCCGCGGTCAGCGGCGAGCGATCGTCGGCGGTGGGCGCTCCGGGCGGAGGGCCGTCCGGGAAGGTGATGATGGCCTGGCCGGGCAGGGGCGCCTGGGTGTCCTGCCCCGGGGGCTGGCCGGCGAACAGCTGCAAGGAATTGGTGGTGACAGGGGTCTGGCCGCTGTCGGGCGCCAGCGCCTCGCGCCAGCCCGGCGGCGGGGCAGGCGCGCCGGGGGCCGAGAGCGCGATCCTGACCGCGGGCGTGCCGGCGTGCGGGTCGGCGGCCGCCAGCAGAGCGGTCCCCGCGGCGGTCACGAAGAGGCCCGCCGCGGCCCCGACCGCGAAGGCGGGCTTGCGCCGCACAAGCCCGATGACGCGGGCCGCGAGGCCGGCCTTGGGCTCGGACTTCAACGCTATCGGTGGTGGTCTTTTCGAGAACATCGGCCCCAGGAGTCCGAGCGTTCGCGGCCGCTCACGAACGGCCGCAGAGCTCAGTCCTGAAGGTCCATCGGTATGGTTAAGAAACCGAGAATAGAGCCGCGGCTCTACGGGTGGGCAGGCTCTGTCTTGTTGGTGTCGTTGGGGGCGTCGCTGGCCTTGTCGGCGCCGGGACCGGCATGGTCGCCAAGGATCGAGGCGAGCTTGGGCCGGGGCGCCGGGTACTTCGGCACAGCCGCGACCGAGCCGTACTTCAGCACGTCGAGCGCGCGCTCGAGCTGGAAGTCCTTCTTCTCGTCGAAACCGGTCGGCGGCGCTTCGGCCGGCTCGTGCGGCGCCGCGGCGCGTCTTGCCTTCGTCGGCGTTCAGCGCGTTGTGGAAGCTGGCCTCGGAGAACTGGAACGCCTCGTTGGCCACCTGCTGCGCCTCCTCGCGTCGTCTCGGCGACCTCGAGGTCGGGCTCGATGCCGGTCTTCTGGATCGAGCGGCCGGAGGGCGTGTAGTAGCGGGCCGTGGTCAGCTTCAGCGCGCCGTCAGCCCGCCATTGCGCAGCGGGATCACCGTCTGCACCGAGCCCTTGCCGAAGCTGGTCAGGCCGACGATCGCGGCGCGATGGCGGTCCTGCAGCGCGCCGGAGACGATCTCGGCGGCCGAGGCGGTGCCGGAGTTGATCAGCACCACCAGCGGCAGCGCCCTTCAGCATGTCGCCGTCGGAGCTGGGCGTTGTAGCGCTCGATGTCCTGCGGATCGCGGCCGCGCTGGGAGACCACCTCGCCGCCGTCGAGGAACAGGCTGGAGATCGCAGACCGCCTGGTCGAGCAGGCCGCCGGGATTGTTGCGCAGGTCGAGCACCCAGCCCTTGATGTGCGGGTTCTTGGCCTGCAGGTCCTTGATCGCGGCCACGGCCTCGTCGGTGGCCTTCTCGTCGAAGGCCGAGACGCGCAGGTAGCCGTAGTCGCCTTCCATGTGGCCCTTGGCCGACTTGATGTTGATGATCTCGCGCACCAGCTTGACGTCGAACGGATCCTTGCCGGGCCGCACGATGGTCAGCGTGATCGGCTCGCCCGGCCGTGCCGCGCATCTTCTTGACCGCGTCGGATAACGGTAGGCCGATCAGGCTCTGGCCGTCGATCGAGGTGATGTAGTCGCCCGGCTTCAGGCCGGCGCGCGCCGCCGGGGTGTCGTCGATCGGCGAGATGACCTTGACCGCGCCGTCGTCGCTGGTGATCTCCAGGCCAAGACCGCCGTACTCGCCGCGGGTCTGGTCCTCCATGTCGGAATAGTCGTCGGGCGCGAGGTAGTCGGAGTGCGGATCGAGCGAGGTCACCATGCCGTCGATCGCCGCCTGGATCAGCTTCTTGTCGTCGACCGGGGTGACGTACTGAGTCTCCACGATGTGAGCACGTCCCCGAACAGCTCCAGCATGTGATAGGCGTCGGCGTCGCCGCTCACCGCCGTCGCGTGGGCCGGATGGTTCAGGTAGGCCATCGCTCCCGCGCCGAGCACGAACGAGGACACGCCGATCAGGAGGTACTTGCGCATGGTGGGGCCGCTTAAGGGTCCAATACGACTTTTCCGAGACGCCAGTATTGACGCAGTTGTCCACTTTACAAAGCCCTAAGGCGTTTCAGGACCGTAGCGATCGCCGCACCCTGGCGCCGCCCGACTGGACCGCCAGGCACGCCAAGGACGCCAAGGGCTGCAGATCAACGCGCCGCGCCCGACCCCAAACCTTGGCGAACTTGGCGTTCGTAAAGCGGCGTTGGGGCTCGATTCTACCGCTTGATCCAGAGGGCTGGGTCGATCGGCGCGCCGTTCTTGCGCACTTCGAAGTAGAGCTCCTGCGGCGGGCTGGACGCCGCCATGCGGCCGATGGTCTCGCCCGCCACGGCCGTGTGGCCGAACTGCGCCTGGCTTGCGTCCATTCCGGCCAGCACCAGGTGATATCCGCCCCCGAGGCGCAGGATCACCACGACGCCCCAGCCCTTCAGCGCGCCCACGTAGTCGACGACCCCTTGCGCCGGAGCGACCACGGCGCTGTTTGGCGCCGGCCGCCAGGTCCAGCCGAAAGAGCGGCCGCCGCCGGGCTCGGCCGCATTGAACGTCTGCACCGGCGCCCCCGCGACAGGGCTCAGGAACGGCCTCGGGTGCCCGAACAGGCCGGCGTGCTCGGGGTCCGGGGGCGGGAGTGCATTGGTCGCGGCCGCCGGGTTCCGCGCCAGGTCGTTCAGCGCGCGAAGGCGCGCGGTCAGGGCCTGAAGGTCCTGTCCCGCCTGGGCGGCCTCGGCTTCGGCGCCTTCCTCCAGCGCCGACTTCTGCGCGATCGCGGTCTCGATCCGGGCGCGACGCTGAGCGATGTCGCTTTCGGTGACGAACAGATCCTCGCTGGCCAGCGCGGCTTGCCGGCGCGTGTCGCGCAGCGTGGTGATCTCCGCCCGCAGCTGGTCGGCGCGCGCGGAGAGCGCCGGCGTCAGCGCGCGCACCAGGATCGCGGCGCGCACCGCATCTTTGATGTCGCGCGGGTCGACCAGGAGCGCCGGCGGCCGGTCGCGGCGGAAGATCTCGAGCACGGCGAGGAGCCGAGCGAGCTCGGCGCGCTCCGCGCCCAGCCGCTGCTCCATATCCGCTTCCTGGGCGTTCAGCGCCGCCAGTCGAAGGCGCTTGCCGCTGACCGTGCGCTCGCCGGCCGCCTGCGCGCGGTCGAACTCGGCGAGTTGTGCGTTCAGGCCGGCGATTTCGCTCTTGGCGGCCTGCGCCTCCTCCAGCGCCTCGGCCCTCGTCCGCTCCTGGTCGTTCGCCCGCGCCTCGATCTCCCGCACCGCCGGCGACGGCGGCACCGCCGCGACGAGCAGCATCGAGGCCAGCCCGGCGAGGCCGATTCGTGCACGCATGCAGCGCAGGCTAGTACGCGCTGCCGGTCCCGCGCGAGCGGGACCCGCGCTTTTCACCGCCAAGGTCGCCAAGGACGCCAAGCAAGCAGGCCGAGACACGGTGTATGCTGCTGCACGCCTTGGCGCTCTTGGCGACCTTGGCGGTCCAATTTGGGCGGCTCCGCAGCCCCGATGTCATGGCCGGTCGGCGCCGGCCCCGATGTCAGGCGGCCGATTCGGAGCGCTCGGGTGAGACCGCCTGGGCGATCGCGGCGAACAGCTGCCCGACGTTGATCGGCTTGGAGACCACGCCGTTCATGCCGGCGGCGTGGTAGGCCTCGGTCTGGTGCGACATGGCGTTGGCCGTCAGCGCAATGATCGGCGTCCACCGTCGTCCGCTGTCGGCCTCGCGGGCGCGAATCATCCGGCTCGCTTCCGGCCCGTCCATCACCGGCATCTGCGCGTCCATCAGGATCAGGTCCCACTCCTGACGCTCCCAGGCCGCCACCGCCTCGGCGCCGTTTTCGACCACGAACGGGTCGATGCCGGCCTGGCCGAGCAGGGTTTTCAGGACCAACTGATTCACCGGATTGTCCTCGGCGGCGAGGATGCGCAGCGGCCTGTCGGTAGCGGCCGCCAGAGCGCAGGCGCCGGCCTCGGCCGGCGCCTCCTCGGCTTCGCCGATGCGGGCCAGCGGAAGCTCGACCGTGAAGGTGCTGCCGCGACCGGCCTCGCTCTGGACGGCGATCGCCCCGCCCATGGCTTTGCAGAGCTCGTGGCTGATCGCCAGCCCCAGGCCCGTGCCCCCGAACAGCCGTGTCGTCGAGGAGTCGGCCTGGACGAACTTGTTGAACAGCCGGTCGATTCGGTCGGCCGGGATGCCGATGCCGGTGTCGGCCACCGACAGACAGACGGCGCCGCCCGCGACGTCGACCCCGACCCGCACCGAGCCCCGGCTGGTGAACTTCAGCGCGTTCGAGATCAGGTTGGAGAGGACCTGGCGAACGCGAACGCTGTCGCCCAGGTAGCGGCCCAGCGCCGCTGGTTCGATGGCCACGGCCAGTTCGAGGCCCTTGCGCGCCGCTTCTTCGCCGAAGATCGAGCAGGCGCCCTCGACGATCTCGCCCAGGTCGAAGGCGGCCTCTTCCAGCTCCAGCTTGCCGGCCTCGATCTTCGAGAGGTCGAGGATGTCGTTGAGGATGGTCTGCAGCGACAGACCCGAGTGGCGAATGATCTCCAGCCGCTCGCGCTGGGTCGACGGCAGATCGTCGCGCGCCATGGCCTGGACCATTCCCATGACGCCGTTCAGCGGCGTGCGGATCTCGTGGCTCATGTTGGCGAGGAAATCGCTCTTCGCCTGGTTCGCCCGCTCGGCCGCCTCCGTCGCCTCCTGCTGCGCCCGGGCCGCCCGCTTCGCCTCCGTGACGTCGACATAGGTCGCGATGCAGGCGCTCCAGGGCTTGCCGCCATCGTGGATGTTGCGGATGTGGACCACGACGTCGAAGACGACCCCGTCGGAACGATGGACCTTGGCCTCGAAGGGGGGAAAGTCTCCCCTGGGTCCGAGCTGGTTCAGGCTCGCCCGCATGCCTTTCAAGAGACTGGCGTCGAAGTGGCCGACCAGTCCGTCTTTTGAGGCGTCCACCCCGAACAGGGCGCGGGCCGCGGCATTGGCCTCGGTAAGCCGGAAGCTCCTGAACGCCTCTCCGACGCTGGACGCCATGCCCCCGAGCACGTCGCCCAGGCGCGGGTTGCCCGCCCGCCAGTGTTCGCGCATCACCTCGTACATCCGCGAGGCGTCGAAACAGACCTGCGGCAGCGGACTCTGGTCGAACAGCATGCTCCAGCGCGTGCGCGCCCGCTCGGCCTCGCCCACCGCGGCGCGGGCGACGTCGCGCTGGCCTTCCAGGTCGGCGAGGGCCCGCTGGAGGGCCTCGCCCTCGCGATTGAGCGTCGCGACAAGGACGGCGATGAAGGCAATGTAGGCGACCGCGCCGACTTCCAGGACGCATGCCTCAGTGAGCCCGATCGGGTAGCCCATGAGCCAGGCCGCCAGAGGCATCCCGAGCAGCAATAGCGTGGAGGGCGCCGTCGCGATGCGGCTGGCCAGCCGCCAACCGCGCATCATCACCGTGTTGTTCAGGTTGATTGCGCAAAGGATCAGCCCGGCGCCGGGCAGCGCCACCGACGACGGATGGGCCATCAAGACCAGCGCAATGGCGGCGAAACAGACGGTGGAGGCGGCGAGCGCGACAAGCGCCAGCGTCCTGGTGCGGCCGCTGCCCGTCCGGCCCGCACTGTGGAAGAGGCTCGACTCCAGAACGCTCAACGCGGTGATCGCAACCAGCCAGACCGGGGCCAAATCGGACTTTGTCGCAAGCCAGGTCAGGGCGGCCAACAGGATCGCGTGCCCCAGGCGCGACCCGAGGTTCTTGGACCGCCACGCCATGACGCGCTGCATGGCCAGATCATCAGCGAGCATCGACGGCGTTCTTCTGTCAAATACGAAAAGCGACCCGTCGTTATCCTTGAAACCGTTTCAAGAGAGTCAACATTACGTTGTAAACAGTGCGAGTCCTCGGGAAAATTGCGTCGACAATACGTATAATTTACGCCGTACCGGACGCTAATAGCGAAGTCCGCCGTCTTGCTGGACTGACTGCCGGTCGCTGGATCAGTCGCGGTGGTAGGGCTGGCCGGCGAGGATGGTGGTGGCGCGGTAGATCTGCTCGGCCAGCATCAGGCGGGCGAGTGCGTGCGGCCAGGTCTGCGGCCCGAACGCCAGCCGCTCGCGGGCATGGCGCAGGACGCCGGCATCCAGCCCGTCGGCGCCGCCGATGGCGAACACCAGCTTCCGCTGGCCCTGGTCGCGCAGGGCGGCGATCCGTTCGGCCAATTCGCGCGAGGTCATCGCCTGGCCGCGTTCGTCGCAGGCGATGAGGTGCGCATTAGCGACGGCCGGCGCGAGCGCCTCGGCCTCGGCGGCCTTGCCCGGCTTACGCGCGTCCACCTCGACGATCTCCACCGGCCCTAGGCCGAGGCTGCGCCCGTTCGCCGTCGCGCGCTCAGCGTAGGCTAGGGCCAACGCCTGCTCGGCGGTGCGGCCGAGGCGCCCCACCGCTGCGATGACGATCTGCAAGAAGGCCTCAGTTGGCCGTTGCGCGCCTAAAGCACGATGCGGTCGGGCGGCGTCGCCTGACCGTTGAATCGTGCTCTAAACTTCAAAAGCTTGAGCGCGTTCTGATCGCAAAACCGGTTTCCACTTTTGCGGAACGCGCTCTGGGCGGCTCGGACGACCAGATCTTTTCGAGATTGTAGAAGTCGCGCACTTCGGGCCGGAACAGATGCACGATCACGTCGCCGGCGTCGATCAGAACCCAGTCGCAGTGCGGCAGCCCCTCCACGCGTGCGCGGCCGTGGCCGTGCTCCTTCAGCGCGCGCAAAACGTGGTCGGCGATTGCGCCCACGTGCCGGTGCGAACGGCCGGAGGCGACGATCATGGCGTCGGCCACCGAGCTCTTGTCTCTCAGATCGATCTGAACGACGTCCTGGGCCTTGTCGTCTTCAAGCCGGGCCAGGATCAGCCCGGTCAGGTCCTGGACGGAGCCGGGCAGGGCGGGGGAAGGCTCGGGCGTGCCGGCCCGTCCCTTGAGCGCGCGAGGCGCAACAACGCGATTCAGCTGGTTACTCTCCTCTGGATGGCCGCATATCGCTGCGTCAAGCCTAGCACGCCGCAGGGTCGCGGTCAGGAGGCTTTCTCCGGCGCACCCTCTCTCTCCCGGGCGCGGATGGCGGTCGATGACGCGAAATTGAGCGGCGCGGTCAGATAGATCCATGCCGGCGGCGCGGTTTGCGGCAGCCGCCTCGCCTCGCTGGCCGGCAGCCGCGCCCAGGCGAATCGCCGCGCGGCCGGCGAGGAGCGCCCTCTGAGCGCCCACCCCGGGCGGGCGACGACGCAGATCGGCACGAGCCGCATGATCTCCTGCCAGCCGCGCCAGAGGTGGAAGGCCGCCAGGTTGTCGGCGCCCATCAGCCAGACGAAGCGCACCGCCGGATAGCGGCCGCGCAGCATCCGCACCAGATCGAGCGTGTAGCTCGAGCCCAGCCGCGCTTCGAGGTCGGAGACGATCATGCGCGGGCCGGAGGCCACGCGGCGCACGCCGGCCATGCGCCGCTCGAGGTCCGCCGTCCCCTGTCGGCTCTTCAATGGGTTTTGCGGCGAGACGAGCCAGACGACGCGGTCCAGGCCCAGCCGCGCGAGCGCCGTGCGGGCGACGTGCGCGTGCCCCTCGTGCGCGGGATTGAACGAGCCGCCCAGAAGGCCGACCCGCATGCCTGGCCTGAGGTCAAAGCCCGGCCGCAGCATGTGGCTGGTCCGAAGCTTCACGCGCGGGTCTGGCCGGCGCCGCGCACCACGTACTTGAACGTCGTCAGCTGTTCGGCGCCGACCGGGCCGCGGGCGTGCAGCTTGTCGGTGGCGATGCCGATCTCCGCCCCGAACCCGAATTCGCCGCCGTCCGAGAACTGCGGCGATGCGTTGACCACGACGACCGCGGAGTTGACGCCGGCGACGAAGGCGTCCTTCGCGTGTGCGTCCTCCGCCACGATGGCGTCGGTGTGCCCGGAGCCATAGCGGCGGATGTGCTGAATGGCGCCCGCCACGCCATCGACCACGGCGACGGCCAGCGTCGGCGCAAGGTACTCGGTGATCCAGTCCTCCTCGGTGGCCGGGCGCATGCCGGGCGCGAGCGCGCGGGCCGCCTCGTCGCCGCGCAGCTCGCAGCCCAGAGCGGCGAGGTCGCCCGCGATCGGCGGCAGCAGCTCATCGGCCGCAGCGCGATCGACCAGCAAAGTCTCGGTCGCCTGGCAGACCGACACGCGCCGCATCTTGCCGTTCGCCACGATGGCGCGCGCCTTGGCGAGATCGGCCGAAGCGTCGACGTAGACGTGGCAGAGGCCCTCCAGGTGTCCCAGCACCGGCGCCTTGGCCTCGGCCTGCACGCGGGAGACCAGGCCCTTGCCGCCGCGCGGGATGATGAGGTCGATCGCATGATCGAGACCGGTCAGGATCAAGCCCACCGCCGCCCGGTCGGCGACCGGGGTGATCTGCACGCACGCCGCGGGCAAGCCGGCGGCGACGAGCCCCTCCTCGATGGCGGCGTGGATGGCCAGCGCCGAGCGCAAGCATTCCGAGCCCGAGCGCAGGATCACCGCGTTGCCCGAGCGCACGCAGAGCGCCGATGCATCAGCGGTGACGTTCGGGCGGCTCTCGTAGATCATGGCGATGACGCCGATCGGCGTGCGCACGCGGCTGATGTCTAGGCCGTTCGGCCGCGTCCAGTGGGCGATTGTGGCGCCGACCGGGTCGGGGATGGCGGCGACCGCCTCGACCGCGCGGGCGATGGCTTCGAGCCGGTCCGCATCCAGCGTCAGCCGGTCGAGGAAGGCGGGCGCCAGATCGGCGGCCCGGCCGGCCGCCTGGTCATCCGCGTTGGCGGCCAGGATGGCGCCGGCATGGCTGCGGATCGCCCGCGCCATGCCGCCGATCGCGGCGGTGCGCGTCTCGGCGCTGGCCAGCCTGAGCGCCTCGGCGCCGACGCGAGCGCGGCGGCCCATGTCGCGCATCAGCGCGTCGAGATTGAGGGCGGCGTCGTCCATGGCCAAAGGATTTCGCGGCGATGGGACAAATTTGCAAGTGCGGCGTCGAAATCGACGCCAGCCTGGCGGCGGGCGCCTTCCCTTCGAGACGCCAGTTCGGCTAGCTATTCGCCATGGGGAGACGGGCGGCGATGCTATCCTTCGTTGCAGCCGTGGGCGCCGGGTTGGCGTCGCCGGCCAACGCCGCCTGCCAGCTCATGAAGTACGCCGATCTGGCCGTGACGATGCAAGGCCTCAGGGCGACCGTCATGGGCAAGGTCAACGGTGTGGACGCGAAGTTCGTGGTCGATACCGGCGCCTTCTTCAGCTCAATGACCAAGGCCAGCGCCACGCGGCTTGGCCTGCCGGTCGGAGCGCCGCCGTTCGGCATGGGCTACCTGCGCGGCGTCGGCCACGGCGAGGCCACGTTCGATGTTGCGCACGTCAAGGTGCTGACCCTCGGCGGCGCCGACCTCCCCAACGTCGACTTCATCGTGCTCCAGCGGGAAGCCGATGCTGGCGAGGTCGGCCTTTTGGGCGAGAACTTCTTCGAAAAGTCGGATGTCGAATACGACTTCGCCAACGGCGCGCTGCGCAGCTTCGTCGAGAAGGACTGCGGATATGCGCCCCTCGCCTACTGGTCGACGGACGGCGACTACTCGGTCATCCCCATCGACCCCACAACGCCGCTGAACGCGCAGGTTCAGGGCGAGGTGATCCTGAACGGCGTTCGCGTCAAGGCGACGTTCGATTCTGGATCGCCGGTCTCGATCATGTCCACGCGCGCCGCGGGTTGGGCGGGCGTGAAGACGACGAGCCCTGGCGTCGTCTCGGCCGCCGTTACGTCCGGCCTGGCCCAGCGCAGCTATCTGGCGACCTGGAAGGGAACCTTCGCGAGTTTGAAGATCGGCGGCGAGGAAATGAAGGACTTCCAACTGAGGTTCGGCGATATCGACCTTGCGAACGGGTCGGACATGCTGCTCGGCGCGGACTTCTTCCTCTCCCACCGCATCTTGGTGTCCAACAGTCAGCACCGGATGTACTTCACCTACAACGGCGGACCAGTGTTCAACATCGAGCGGCCGCTGCCGCCCGCCGAGACAAGCGCCAACGCCCAGCCCGAGCAGGCGCACGCGGCCTCTTCTGACACCGGCGGTCCCGATACGCCGCACACGGCCGACGAATTCGCTCGTCACGCCGCGGCCCTAATGTCGACACGCAACTTCCCCGCCGCGATCGCGGACTGGACCCAGGCGATGACGCTTGCGCCGACCGAGCCGCGCTACGCCGTTCAGCGGGCGCTCGCCGAGATGGGCAACCGCCAGCCGCTGCTCGCCATGGCCGATCTCGACCAGGCGGTGAAGCTCAATCCGAACAGCGTTCCCGCGCACTTGGCGCGCGGTGAGCTCTATGCCGCCGAGCGCGAGCCGGACAAAGCCAAGGCGGATTTGGATGTGGCCGCCGCTCTGGCCGCCAGGGACCCCGATCAAGCGTTCACCGTCGCCACCGCATACGAGCGCATCGGCTTGTACAAGGAGGCGATCGCCCAGTTCGATCCGTGGCTCGCGGGCCATCCGGTCGATGATCAGAGGGCCGCGGCGCTGAATGACCGGTGCTGGATAAGCACGCTCTTGAACGCCGATCTCGGTCAGGCGCTGATCGACTGCGACGAAGCGCTGAAGCTGCGCCCCGGCGATCCAAGCATCCTCGACAGCCGTGGTCTGACCTACTTGCGCTCTGGCGAGCTCGACCGCGCGCTCGCCGACTATAACGCCGCGCTCCGCGTGAGACCGGACAGCGCCTGGACGCTCTACGGGCGTGGCCTCGTCGAGCTGCGCAAGGGTATGGCGAAGGAGAGTCAGGCCGACATCGCCGCCGCGCTGGCGATCCAGCCGACCCTCGCCGACCAGGCGAAGAAATACGGACTGACGCCCTAGCCGCTTAGCTCCGGGCTCAGCGCCAGGTCGTCGGCGTGGATCAGGGTGGGCCGGCGGTGTAGCCCAGGCGCGGCTTCGATCTCGGCCGAGCGGGCGCCGATGATTCGCTCCGCATCGCCGGCGTCGTAGCGGCTGAGGCCGCGGGCGACCTCGCGCCCGGTCTCGTCGCGCACGATCACCGCGTCGCCCTTGCCGAACCGGCCCTCGACCGCGCTTCACGCCGGCGGGCAGCAGGGTCTTGCCGTTGCGCAGCGCCTGCGGCCGCGCCGGCGTCGATCACGACCGCGCCTTGCGGGGCGAGCGAGCCGGCGATCCAGGCCTTGTAGGCCGCCGCCGGCGTGGTCGCGGGCTCGATCAGCGTCGATCGCGCGCCGGCCTCGACCGCGCTCAAGCGGCGCAGGCGCGCGCGCCCAGCGCGATCAGCGTAGCGCAGCCGGCGCTGGCGGCGATCCGGGCCGCGGCGAGCTTGGTCGCCATGCCGCCGGAGCCGACGCCGGCGGTGCGATTGACGCCGCCGGCCATGGCGTCGATCTGCCGGCGTGAGCTCGGTCACCAGGGCACGTGCTCGGCGGCCGCATCGCGCCTCGGGTCGGCGGTGTAGAGCCCGTCGACGTCGGAGAGCAGCACCAGGAGGTCGGCGCCGACCATCTGCGCCACGCGGGCGGCCAGGCGGTCGTTGTCGCCGTAGCGGATCTCCTCGGTGGCGACCGTGTCGTTCTCGTTGATGACCGGCGTGACGCCCAGCGCCAGCAGCCGCTCGCAGGGTCGCGCGGGCGTTGAGCCATCGGCGGCGCGTCTCGGTGTCGTCGCGGCTGAGCAGCACCTGGGCGGCGACCATGCCGACCGGGGCCAGCGCCTCTTCCCAGGCGTGCATCAGCAGCGACTGGCCGGCGGCGGCGGCGGCCTGTTTCGACGGCGAGGTCCAGCCGCTTGCCGCCCAGGCCGAGGCGCCGGCGGCCGAGCGCCACCGCGCCGGAGGAGACAATCAGCAGCTGCTGGCCGCGCGCGCGGATGCGGGCGGCGTCCTCGGCGAAGGCGGCGAGCCAGACGCCGTCGGCCGAGCCGGTGTGCGCGTCGACCAGCAGCGCCGAGCCGACCTTGACCACCAGTCGCCGGGCGTTGGCGAGCCGGCTCACGGCCGCCAGGCCTCGGGCTCGGGCGTGGGCGCGGCGGCGTCCTTCGCCGGCCCGCACCTGCCGATAGGCCGCGCGCAGCAGCGCGGTGACGCCCTCGCCGGAGACGCCGGAGACCAGCAAGGGCGCCTCGCCGCACGCAGCCGCAAGCGCGGCGCGCCGCTCATCGCGCACGGCTGGATCCAGCGCGTCGACCTTGTTCAGCGCGACGAGCTCGGGCTTTTCCGCAAGCCCCGCGCCGTAGGCGGCAAGCTCCGCCGCGGACGGTGCGCCAGGCGGCGGCGACATCGCCTTCCGGTCGCGTCGACCAGATGGATCAGCACGGCGGTCCGCTCGACGTGGCCGAGGAAGCGGGTCCCCAAGCCCGCGCCCTCGGCTCGCGCCCTCGATCAGGCCGGGGATGTCGGCGAGCACGAACCGCTCGTTGGCCGAAAGGTCCACCACGCCGAGGTTCGGGGTCAGGGTCGTGAACGGATAGTCGGCGATCTTCGGCCGCGCCGCCGAGACGGCGGCGAGCAGGGTCGACTTGCCGGCGTTGGGCAGGCCGACCAGGCCGACGTCGGCGATCAGCTTCAGCCGCAGCCAGATCGTCTTCTCCTCGCCCGCCAGGCCGGGATTGGCGTGGCGCGGCGCCTGGTTGATCGGGCCCTTGAAGCGGGTGTTGCCGAAGCCGCCGTTGCCGCCCTCCGCCAGGCGAACGCGCGCGCCCGGCTGGTCGAGGTCGACGATCAGCGTCTCGCGATCCTCGTCGAACACCTCGGCGCCGACCGGGACCCTCAGCACGACGTCCTCGCCGTTCGCGCCGTGGCGGTCGCGGCCCATGCCGTGCTGGCCGGTCTCGGCCTTGAAGTGCTGGTGGTAGCGGTAGTCGATCAGGGTGTTCAGGCCGTCGACCGCCTCGATCCAGACGTCGCCGCCCCGGCCGCCGTCGCCGCCGTCCGGCCCGCCGTACTCGATGAACTTCTCGCGCCGGAACGACACGCGCCCCGCCGCCGCCGTCGCCGGAGCGGATGATGATCTTGCACTGGTCGAGGAACTTCATGGCGCCGCCGCCTCGCCACCCGGCGGTGTCGCTCGCGGCTCAAGAAAGGGTGTCCTTCCCCCTCGATGGGGGAAGGGGAGGGATGGGGGTGGAGGCACAGCGTTGCCGGCAAGCGCACCTCTCGGCGCCGAAAGCCGCTCACCCTTGCCACTCAGCGGCCACACCCCCGCCCAACCCTCCCCCATCGAGGGGGAGGGCGTCGTCAGTTCTGCGGCGTAGCGGAGGTCGGCGGGCATCGTGCGAGTGTGTCCGAGTTTGAGTGCGAGCGAAATCGCTTCACGCCAGCCGCACCATCATGCGCGATGGGACGTTGGCGTCGCGCGCCCTGGAGAACAGCGGCTTCACCACCCCGGTGTAGAGGAAGCCCGCCTTGCCCAGCACGCGGCCCGAGGCCGGGTTGTCGGCGAAGTGGCCGGCGACGACCCAGCGCTTGGCCCAGGCCCCATCCGCCCAGGCGAGCGCCGCCTTGACCGCCTCCGTCGCCAGGCCGCGACCCCAGAAGGGCCGGCCGATCCAGTAGCCGAGCTCGGGCGGCTCGCCGTTCTTGGGATGAAAGCCCAGCACGCCGATCGGCCCTTCGCGCCCGTGGTCGATCGCGAACACCGCCTCACGCGCGCGGTCGCGCGCCGCCATGCGACCGATGAATTCATGCGCGTCGGCGCGCCCGTACGGAAAGGGCATGGAGGCCGTCATGCGCGCGACGTCGAAGTCGTTGGCGAGCGCGGCCAGGGGCTCCGCGTCGTCGGCCCGGGGCTCGCGCAGCCGCAGCCGCTCGGTCGTGATGGCGTCGAGCTGGTCGATCATGGTTCGCCTCCCTTTATGTCAGGTCCCGTTCTGCCGCGGGCTCCAAACGCATTCGCGGGGAGCCCGGCGCCGGACTCCCCGCATCTGATCTTTGGTCCGGATCGCCTGGTTTCAATCGGCGCGATCCGGAGAAATTCTGACGGAACGGCCTTAAGTTTTCGCCGGCATGGCGGCGGCCGGCTCTACGCCGACGTAGACGCGGTCGTTGCGGCGGGTGGTGAATTTCACCGCCCCGGTCGCGGTCGCGAACAGCGTGTGGTCCTTGCCCAGGCCCACGTTGTCGCCGGGCCAGAACTTGGTGCCGCGCTGGCGCACGATGATGGAGCCGGCGTTCACCTGCTCGCCGCCGAAGCGCTTGACGCCCAGCCGCTGGCCCGCCGAGTCGCGCCCGTTGCGCGAGGAGCCGCCGGATTTCTTGTGGGCCATGGGCTAGCTCTCCTTGGGCTTGGCCGGCTTCTTCGGCGCCGCTGCCTTCGCGGTCTTGGGCGCGGCGGCGGTCTTCGGCGAGGCCTTGGCCTTCGGCTCGGCCTTGGCTTTCGGCTCAGCCTTGGCCTTCGGCTCGGCCCTGGCTTTCGGCTCGGCCTTGGTTTTCGGCTCAGCCTTGGCTTTCGGCTCCGCCTTCGCTGGCTCGGGTGCGGCGGCCTTCGTCGGCGCCTTGGCGCGGGCGGTCTTGGGCGCAGCAGCCTTGGCCTCTTCGGCCGCCGGCGCGGCTTTTGGGGCCGGTTTCGGCTTCGCCGCCTTGGCCGGCGCCGCCGCGGGGGCTACGGCGAGGGCTTCGCCGCGAGCGCGGGCGTTCAGGACCGCGCGCGGCGTTAAGTCGACCGTTCCATCCCAGGTCGCCGAGCGTTTGCCGCCGGCGATGGCGGTCACGCGCAGCACGCTCTCCCACTGCCGGTGGCCGCCGGTGCGGCGATAGCCCTGGCGGCGGATCTTCTTGAACACCTTGATCTTGTCGCCCTTGCGGGTCTCGATCAGCGTCGCCTCGACCCTTGCGCTGGCGACCAGAGGCGCGCCCACGGTTACCTCGGCGTCGTCGCCCAGCATCAGCACGCGCTCGAAGGCGATGGTCGCGCCGACGTCGCCGGCCAGCTTCTCGACGACGATAAGGTCGCCAGGCTTGACCCGGTACTGTTTGCCGCCGGTTTCGATGACCGCGTACATGGCGCTGCTGACGTCCTACCGCGAAATGAAAGCCGCCCGCGAGCGAGCCCGCGGGCGAGGGAGGCGTCTTATACAGACGGGGCCTTTGAAGTCAACGCGAGGGGGCCGCGGGGACATGTTCGATTTAGCGCTCTCGGTGTCCGTTTCGCGCTGCGCCGCGCGCTAGCTAAATCGTACGTGTCCCCGTCCGCGCGCGCTGGGGACACGCACGACTTGGCGGCCCAGTCCGCCATCGCTCGTCCGGGCAGTGCAGCCAAGTCGAACATGTCCCCACCGACTATGCCGCCTCGAACGCGCCTTCCACGAAGCGGTCGCGGAGCACGAACTTCTGGATCTTGCCCGAGCCGGTCAGGGGCCATTCTGCGACCTCGATCCAGTGCGCCGGCGTCTTCTGCGGCGAGAGGTGCGCCCGGCAGTGGGCGCGGAGCACGCCTTCGTCCAGCGTGGCGCCGGGCGCCAGCCGCACGAAGCAGGCGATGATCTCGCCCCAGCGCTCGTCGGGCACGCCGACGACGGCCACCTCGGCCACGTCGGGATGCTCGAGCAGGATGTTCTCGATCTCGGCGGGAAAGAGGTTCTCGCCGCCGCGGATGATCATCTCCTTCACCCGGCCGGTGACGCGCACATAGCCGCGCTCGTCCATGGTCCCGAGGTCGCCCGTGTGCAGCCAGCCGTCGGCGTCGATGGCGTCGGCCGTGGCCTTCGGGTTGTCGTTGTAACCCAGCATCACGCAGTAGCCCCGCGCGCAGATCTCGCCGATCTTGCCTACCGTGACGACGGTGTTGGTCTGCGGGTCGCGGATGGAGATCTCGGTCTGCGCCGACGGTTGGCCGACCGTCTCGCATGAGTCCTCAAAGCTGTCGGCGATCTTGATCTGAGTGACGATCGGCGAGCTTTCGGTCTGGCCGTAGACGGTCTCGAAGTCGCAGCCGAACAGCGAACGGACGCGGCGGATCAGCTCGGGCGGCACCATCGAGCCGCCAGAGATGGCGATTCTGACCGAGGAGAGGTCGCGCGGCTGAGCGGCCTGCGCCTCCGAGAGGCCGACCAGCATCGTTGGCACGCCGAGCAAGAGCTCGACCCGCTCGGCGTGCATGATGTCCAAGAGGCGCGGCGGATCGAACAGCTTGGCGATGATCATGCGGCAGCCGAACTGCACCGAGCCCAGGGTCAGGAAGGCGCAGCCCGAGGTGTGGAACATCGGCATGAAGTTCATCACCGTCTCGCCCTCGCGGATCATGGCGCGGGCGAAGGCCATGCGGGCGTTGTTGGTGAGCCCCCGGTGGTGCAGCAGCGCGCCCTTCGGGAAGCCGGTGGTGCCGGAGGTGTACTGGATCTGCGCCGGATCGTCGGGCTTGACCTCGCTCAGCGCCTGCTCGATTGGCCCGCGGGCGAAGAGCGCCGCCTCGTCTGTGACGTCGACGACTTCGCGCAGCGCTGGGATGTCGGCGGCGACGTCGGCGGCGATGTCCGCCATCGGATTGCCGCGGTACTCGGGCGTGATGAACAGCCCGACCGAGCGCGACTGCTCGAGCACGAACTTGAGCTCGCGCGGACGATAGGCCGGATTGGCGGTGACGAGGGTGAGCCCCGCCAGCGCCGCGGCGTACTCGAGGATCACCCACTCCGGGACGTTGGGCGCCCACACGCAGACGCGCTCGCCGGGCTCGTAGCGGGAGGCCAGCGCCAGCGCCAGGCGCTCAGCCTCGACCAGGAGCTCGACATAGGTCCAGCGGCGGCGGAGCACCCCTTCCATGTCGGACTCGACCAGGGCCACGGCTGTCGGCCAGCGCTCGGCCGCCTCGCGCAAGGCCCCGCCGACAGTGGTCTCCAGCACCGGCTCGCTGCGATCGGCCGGCCAATAGCTCTCGGTGAGGGTCATCGTTCGCGCTCCCCTGCCATCCCCAGCAATAGTTTCACCCTGCTCCGGCGAAAGCAAAGGCGAGAGGGCGCGCCTTTAAGCGGCGCGGTTTCCTCCCTAAGTTGGCGGCCATGAGCGAACCCTCACGCACGCCGGTCACCGTGCTGACCGGCTATCTCGGCGCCGGCAAGACCACGCTTCTGAACCGCATCCTCTCGGAGGACCACGGCCGCGCTACGCCGTGATCGTCAACGAGTTCGGCGAGATCGGCATCGACAACGACCTGATCGTCGGCGCCGACGAAGAGGTGTTCGAGATGAACAACGGCTGCGTCTGCTGCACGGTGCGCGGCGACCTGATCCGCGTGGTGCAGGGCCTGGCCAAGCGCAAAGGCGGCTTCGACGCCATCGTGGTCGAGACCACGGGCCTCGCCGATCCCGGCCCGGTCGCCCAGACCTTCTTCGTCGACGAGGACGTGAAAGCCAGGACCGTGCTCGACAGCGTGACCACCGTGGTCGACGCCAAGCACATCACCGCCACGGCTCGACGACAGCCGCGAGGCGCGCGAGCAGATCGCCTTCGCCGACCAGATCGTGCTGAACAAGACCGACCTGGTGGCCGAGGCCGACCTGGTGGCGCTCGAGGCGCGCCTGCGCCGGCTGAACCCGCTCGCGCCGATCCACCGGGCCGAGCGCTCGAACGTGCCGCTGGAGGCGATCCTCGGCCGCGGCGGCTTCGACCTCGATCGCATCCTCGACGCTCGAGCCGGAATTCCTCAATCCGGCGCACGGCGAGCCGGGCCACGTGCACGACGAGCACTGCGAAGACGGTCATGATCATGACCACGGGCACGACCACCACGACCACGTCCACGACGACGACATCAAGGGCGTGGCGCTGACCCTGGACGCGCCGGTGAACGGCGCTGCGGTCAGCCGCTGGCTGAGCGAGCTCCTGGCCCAGCAGGGGCCCGACATCCTGCGCGCCAAGGGCATCCTGAACGTGAAGGGCGAGGATCGGCGCCTGGTCTTTCAGGCCGTGCACATGATCCTGGAGGGCGACCTGCAGCGGCCGTGGCGCGACGACGAGACGCGCACAAGCCGCATGGTCTTCATCGGCCGCAATCTGGACGAGGCGGCATTGCGCGCCGGATTCGAGGCCTGCGCGGCATAAGTGACCCGCCGACCCGCGCCGCTCCGCCCTTTGATCGCGTCCCTGGCGGCTTGACGGGAACGACGCCTTCGGCAAGCTCGGCCGATGGCGAGTTCTGAGGGGGCGGAGGGCGGGCTGATTGTGCGGCAGAGCCGCGGCAAGGTCGCGCTCGCCTGCCTCGGCAGTTTGGCGTTCGTCGTGCTCGGCGTTCACTTCATCGGTCACGCGCAGCAGGTCGCGACCATCCGCTATCCGCCGGCCTTCGTCGAGGTGACAGGCTGGCTGGTGACGGTCTTGTTCGGGCTCACGCTCGTTCTCTGGTTCGCCGCGCTCATAAAGCCCGCGACGGTCTCGCTCGGTCCGGAAGGATTGAGGATAACCTCCGCCTTGCAGACGTACGTCCGTCCATGGTCGGCCCTGAGCAATTTCCGCATCTGGCGATACCGGGTGAGCAAGAGCGTCCGGTTCGATGATGCCATCAAGTCGTCGTCGTGGCTCGTCAAGCTCGGCGCCGGGCCGGGCGGCGGGGGGCGCTCGCTGCCGAACCTGCTGGACGAGAAGCCCGAGCAGCTGCTCTCGGCGCTCAGCGCCGCAAAGCAACGGTGGGGTTGAGCCGGCGCGGCTCGCCGGGCAGCGCCCGTACCCTGCTCTAGGTTTGTCCGGGCTCGTTTTCGGTGATCAGCGCGACCTTGTAGTAGCCGTCGGTCTGCAGCTGGTTCACCACCTCCATGAAGTCTTTGTACTTCACGGTGCGGTCGGCGCGGATCAGCACGTTCTGCGACTTGGGATCGGCGCCCAGCGCCCTGGAGAGGTCGTCGCCCAGCGTCTCAAGCGTCGTTGTGGTGTTGTTGCCCTTGACCACCAGCGTCAGCTTGGAGTCCTGCCCGATGGAGAGGTAGGTCGGCTTATCGTTGGGGTTCTGGTTCTCCTGCGCGGGCGGCAGGTCGATCTTGATCGCCACGGTGGCGAGCGGGATCGACACCATGAAGATGATGAGCAGCACCAGCATCACGTCGACGAACGGCGTGACGTTGATGTCGGCGTTCTGGCCGAGTTCGTATTTCCCGCCCTTCTTGCCGCCAAGCTTTGCCGCCATCTACGCTTTCTCCGCCGTGGAGCGCGGCCGGCATTGGTCCGCGCAATTTGGGCGACTAGAACCATGAATGCCCCCGTCTCGTAAAGCGCCAAGCATGCAGCGATGAATCTGGACGCCTATGTCACCGAGGTCCTGTTCGACCGGTCCGGGGCCGCGTGGTTCGCCCTCGGCGACGGGACCGTCGCCGGCGAAGGCGGCGAGCGCGCCCAGGCGCATGCGGGCGCGATCCTGGCCGCCGCGCTGCATCCAAGCGGCGATGGCCTTGTCACCGGCGGCGACGACGGGCGGCTGGTGTGGACGGCGCGCGGCGCGGCAACCGAGCTCGCGGCGCTCAAGGGCCGCTGGGTCGACGTGGTGGCTGCGAACGCCGAGTCCGGGTTGATCGCCTTCGCCGCCGGGCGCGAAGCGCGCGTGCTCGACACCAAGGACGCGGCGTTCGAGCGCCTCTTCGCGCACGAAAAATCGGTGGCGAGCCTCGCCTTCGATCCGCGCGGGCGGCGGCTGGCGGCCGCCACCTACGGCGGGGCGGTGCTCTGGTACGCCCGCATCGCCGAGCAGAAACCGGTGCTGCTCAAGTGGCCGGGCAGCCACATCCTCGTCGTGTTCAGCCCCGACGGCCGCTTCCTGATCTCCTCGATGCAGGAGAACGAGCTGCACGGCTGGCGGCTCTCCGACGCGCGCGACCTGCGCATGGGCGGCTACCCGGCGAAGGTGAAGAGCCTGGTCTTTCTGTCGAAGGGCATGCTGATGGCCACCGCCGGCGCCCCCGGCGCGGTCGTCTGGCCGTTCGCCGGCGCCGACGGCCCGATGGGCAAGGAGGCGGCCGAGATCGGCTTCGAGGAGGGTTCGACCGTCGCCTGCGTCGCCGCCGCGCCCGGTCGCACGATCCTCGCCGCCGGCCTGAGCGACGGACGCGTCTGGGCCTGCGACCTCACATCGCGCCGGATCGAGACGATCAAGGTGGAGAGGGGGGCCGCGATCTCTGCGCTGGCCATGTCCGCGGGCGCCAAACGCCTCGCCTGGGGCGACGAAGACGGCGGCGCGGGAGTGGTCGACCTTGCGGGGCTCGGGCTTTGACCGCCGAAGAGGTGGAGCAGACGCCGAGCGCGCCGTGGCAAGCCCCCGAGCGACCGCCCGAAGCGCTTCCCGCCCCGCCGGAGCCAACGCCGGGACCGAACGAGCAGAACGCCGCTGACGCGCCGCCCGCCGTACGCCCGCGCCGACGACGCGATGGCCCGCTGCGGCTCGTCGGCCGCGCCATCGTCGCGCTCATCCTGCTCGTCGTGATCGTCCCGCCTGTGAGTGTGCTGGTCTACAGGCTCGTCCCGCCGCCGATCACCATCCTGATGATCCAGCGGCTGATCGAGGGCCACGGCATGGACTATCGCTGGCGGCCGCTCAGCCAGATGTCGCCGGCCCTGCCCGACGCGGCCGTGGCCTCCGAGGACGCGCGCTTCTGCCAGCACCACGGCTTCGACTTCCAGGCCATCCAGGCGGCGATGCGGCAGGATCAACGCCGCCCGAACCGGCTGCGCGGCGGCTCGACCATCAGCCAGCAGACGGCCAAGAACGTCTTCCTCTGGCCCGGCCGCGACTATGTCAGGAAGGCGATCGAGGCCTGGTACACCGTCCTGATCGAGCTCGTCTGGGGCAAGCCGCGCATCATGGAGATGTACCTGAACGTCGTCGAGTTCGGCCCCGGCGTCTACGGCGCCGAAGCGGCTAGCGAGCATGTCTTCCACAAGCACGCATCCGAGCTCTCGCCGGACGAGGCGGCGCGGCTGATCGCGGTCCTGCCCAAGCCGCTCGGCTGGAGCGCCGCCGATCCCGGCCGTTTCGTGCGCCGCCGCACCGCCAGGGTCGACCGCGCCATGGGAAACGTCCGCTACGCCGGCCTCGCCGGCTGCGTCGGGCGCTAGTCGATCGGCTGGCCCGGCGTCGGCGCGCCCGGGCTGGTGTCCGGCATCTCGATCGGCGGATTGGCGGGCTCGATCTCCGGTGGCGGAGGCGGCTCTTCGAGGGGCGGAGCCGGGTTCGGCGGGTCGGGGTCTGGATCAGGCATCGGTAACCTCCCGCCGATAGAACGCCGCCGGCGACGCAAGCGCTCCGCGCGCCTTGCCAGCCAAGCGCAAGCGGCGTATCCCGCGCGGCTCGACGAAAGGGAGACTTCCGATGGGTTACCGGGTGGCCGTTGTCGGCGCCACGGGCAACGTGGGCCGCGAGACGCTCGTGATCCTCGAGGAGCTCGAGTTCCCCGTTGACGAGATCCGCGCGGTGGCCTCGCGCAACTCCATGGGTCGGGAGGTCAATTTCGCCGACAAGAGCCTTTATTGCGAGGCGATCGAGACCTTCGACTTCAGCCAGGTCGACGTCGTGCTGATGAGCGTCTCGGCAGACTTCTCACGCGAGTGGAGCCCGAAGATCGCCGCCGCTGGCGCGCTCGTCATCGACAACTCCTCCGCCTGGCGGATGGACCCCGACGTGCCGCTGATCGTGCCGGAGGTGAACCCCGAGGCGATCGGGCTCGCGCGCAAGAAGCGCATCATCGCCAACCCGAACTGCTCGACCATTCAGCTGGTGGTGGCGCTGAAGCCGCTGCACGACGCCGCCACCATCAAGCGCGCCGTGGTCTCGACCTATCAATCGGTCTCGGGCAAGGGCAAGGCGGCGATGGACGAGCTCTGGGACCAGACCAAGGCGGTCTATTCGCTCGGCCCGACCGAACCCAAGGTCTTCCCCAAGCAGATCGCCTTCAACGTCATCCCCTTCGCCAACAACTTCATGGACGACGGCTACACCGACGAAGAGCACAAGATGTGGAACGAGACCCACAAGATGCTCGACGCCGCGATCAAGCTCACCGTCACCTGCGTCCGCGTGCCGGTGTTCGTCGGCCACTCCGAGGCGGTGAACCTGGAGTTCGAGCATCCGCTTGACGAGGACGAGGCGCGCGAGATCCTGCGCGAGGCGCCGGGCGTTGTCGTCGTCGATAAGCACGACTCGACCGGCTACGTGACGGCCAAGGACGCGCAAGGGGACTTTGCGGTGTTCGTCAGCCGTATCCGCAACGACCCGACCATCGAGCACGGTCTGAATATGTGGGTCGTCTCGGACAACCTGCGGAAAGGCGCGGCGCTCAACGCCGTGCAGATCGCCCAGCTCGCCGACGAGCGCGGCGTGATCGGGCACAAGATCCTGGCATGAGCCCAACCGCTGCGGCGCCCGGCGGTCAGCACCGCCAGGCGTTGGCGGCGGCGTTGGCCTGCTACCTGATCTGGGGCGCGGTCCCCGGGCTCTTCATCCTCATGGACCGGCTGGGCGCGAGCCCGTGGGAGATCCTTGGCCAGCGGGCGCTCTGGTCGCCCCTCTGGGCGGCCGGGCTGGTCATCGCCGCCGGCCAGACCCGCGAGGCGCTCGGCGTCTTCGCGCGTCCGCGCACGCTCGCCCTGCTCGTCCTCTCCGCAGCGCTGATCGGGGCCAACTGGGCGGTATTTATCTGGGCGGTGAACAACGGCCACAACATCGATTCCAGCCTCGGCTACTTCATCAATCCCCTGCTCAACATGGCGGTGGGCGCGGCGTTCTTCCGTGAACGGATCGACGCGGTCGCCTGGACGGCGATCGTGCTCGCCGCCATCGGCGTCGCGCTGCAGACAGCAGCGCTCGGCCACCTGCCGCTCATCTCGCTCTTCCTCGCCGCCTCCTTCTGCGGCTACGGCGTGATCCGCAAGCGCGTCGCGGTGGAAGCCCAGACCGGGCTCCTGATCGAGTGCCTGCTCATCGCCGGACCGGGCGTCGCCTACCTTGTCTGGCTCTACGGTCACGGCGGGGGCGCTTTCGGCCGTGGGTCGGCGCCCACCCTGATGCTGATGCTGGCCGGACCGCTGACGGTCGCGCCGCTGGCGCTCTTTGCCTGGGCGGCGCGCCGGCTGCCGTTCTCGCAGCTGGGTTTCCTTCAGTACATCGGTCCGACACTGGGCTTCCTGACCGGCCTTGCCACCGGCGAGACGCTGACGCCGCTGCGCGCCCTCTCCTTCGTCTTCATCTGGTCCGGCGCGCTCGTCTTCGTCTTCGGCGCCTTCCACGCCGCAAGGGCGCTGCGCCGCCCCATTTCACCGGTCGCCCGAACGAGGCGAGCGATGACGAACGAAAGTTAGAGCCGCTCGATCCTGACCCTTTTCGAGGGCGAGAGGCGGGCCGGGAAGGCGGTGACCGGCAGCTCGTCCGCCTCGTCGGCCTTGGCCACGGCTTCGGCGACGCCGCCGACCGCCGCGGCGAGCGCGGCTCGCGGGCTGCGGCCGGCGATGCGCGCGGCGGTGAAGAGCGCGGTCAAGAGGTCGCCCGTCCCCTTCGGCGCCGATCGCGCGCGGGCGTTGAGCGCGATCCAAGCTCCGTTCGCGTCGACGTAGAGGGTTCCGATCTGGTCGCCGGCCGGAACGGACGATACCAGCACCGGCCGGTCCAGGCTGCGCGCCCCGCGCAGCGCGTCATCGATGCTGGCGACGGGCTCGTCGATCAGCCGGCCAAGCTCCCAGGCGTTCGGCGTGATCAGGTCGGCGCGCGGCGCCAGCCGCTGCTCGATGGCGTTCGCTACCAGCTCGCGCACATAGAGGCCTGTCTCCTCGTCCCCCATGATCGGGTCGACGACGATGAGGGCCTCGGGGCTGCCCGCACGCGCCGTGACCAGCGCGTCGGCGGCGACCGCCACCTGCTCTTCGGAGGCGAAGTAGCCGGTGATCACGGCGACCAGGCGCTGGAAGTGGCCCTGCGCGTCGACGCCCTTCAGCATGCTGGCCATGGTCTCGGCCTCGACCGGCTTGCCGCCCGGCGCGCCGAAGCCCGGGTGGCGGCCGAGTTGCACCGTCGGCACCAGGATCGGCTCCAGCCCCAGCCTGGCCAGCATCATCGCCTGCGCTCCGCCGCCCACCCTGCTCGCGGCCACGAACGAGGAGATGATGAGGACGGCGGGCGGCATGGCGGGCCGCCTCAGTACCGATAGTGGTCCGGCTTGAACGGGCCGGCTTGCTCGACGCCGATATAGCTCGCCTGCTCGCCGGTGAGCTCGGTGAGCACCACGCCCAGCTTGGCCAGGTGCAGGCGCGCGACCT
Organism: uncultured Alphaproteobacteria bacterium; assembly: GCA_963794315.1. GTDB lineage: Bacteria > Pseudomonadota > Alphaproteobacteria > Caulobacterales > Caulobacteraceae > Poindextera. The sequence continues at coordinate 205,569 of CAWCDF010000002.1, read as the reverse complement.
TCTCGTCGAGGTGCTTGGGCAGGGTGTAGACCTTCTTCTCGTACGCCGCTCCGTTGGTCCAAAGCTCGATCTGCGCCAGCACCTGGTTGGTGAACGAGGCGCTCATCACGAAGCTCGGGTGGCCGGTGGCGTTGCCGAGGTTCACCAGCCGCCCTTCCGACAGCACGATGATCTTCTTCCCGTCGGGGAACTCGACGTGGTGCACCTGCGGCTTGATCTCGTCCCAGCGGTAGTTGCGCAGGCTGGCGATCTGAATCTCGGAGTTGAAGTGGCCGATGTTGGCGACGATGGCGTTGTTCTTCATCTCGCGCATGTGCTCGAGGCGGATGACGTCCTTATTGCCGGTGGCCGAGACGAAGACGTCGCCCAGCGACGCGACCTGCTCCAGCGTCTTGACCTCATAACCTTCCATCGCCGCCTGCAGGGCGCAGATCGGGTCGATCTCGGTGACGATCACCCGCGCGCCGCCGTGGCGCAGCGAAGCGGCCGAGCCCTTGCCCACGTCGCCATAGCCGCAGACCACCGCGACCTTGCCGGCCAGCATGACGTCGGTCGCGCGGCGGATGGCGTCGACCAGGCTCTCGCGGCAGCCGTAGAGGTTGTCGAACTTGGACTTGGTCACACTGTCGTTGACGTTGATAGCCGGGAACGGCAACTCGCCGCGCTCGGCCATCTGGTAGAGCCGGTGCACGCCGGTCGTGGTCTCCTCGGAGACGCCTTTGATCGCGTTCCGGATGCCGGCGTAGAAGCGCGGCTTCTCCGCAAGGTAGCGCCGGATGACGCCGTAGAGCGCCTCCTCCTCGTCATTGGAGTGGTGGGCGAGGAAGTCCGCGTCCTGCTCGGCGCGCGGGCCGAGCACGCAGAGCAGGGTCGCATCGCCGCCGTCATCGAGGATCAGGTTCGGATAGCCGCCGTCCGACCACTCGAAGATGCGGTGCGCATAGTCCCAGTACTCGGTCAGGCTCTCGCCCTTGAAGGCGAACACCGGCGTGCCGCGGGCGGCGACGGCGGCCGCGGCATGGTCCTGGGTCGAGAAGATGTTGCACGAGGCCCAGCGCACCTCGGCGCCCAGCGCCTGCAGCGTCTCGATCAGCACCGCAGTCTGGATGGTCATGTGCAGCGAGCCGGCGATGCGCGCGCCCTTGAGCGGCTTCTCCGCGCCGAACTCGGCTCTCAGCGCCATCAGGCCGGGCATCTCGGTCTCGGCGATCTCGATTTCCTTGCGGCCCCAGTCGGCGAGCGACAGGTCCTTCACGACATGGTCGGCCATCTCTAGCGCGCACTCCTTGCTCGGACTCTGGCGGAACGCGCCGGTCTATAGCCGCGGCGCCGACGGCGGGCAACCGAATATAAGGAAATCTTTATATGATTGGTTCAGCGGCGGTTCGGTCGCCAGAACGGCTCGGCCTTGGCGAACCGCGCATAGGCCTTCTCGGCCGCCCGTGTCGCCGCCGCTTCGTCCGTCTGCCGCTCGCCGGCGATCAGGCCGGCGGCGAAGCCCAGCTTGGCCGGCGCGTCGGTCGCCGCCGCGGTGGCGAGCTCCGCGGTCAGGCTGTCGGCGGCCACGATGTCGGTCAGCGCGCCCAGGCCGTCCTGCAGGCCCTCCATCGCGGCGATGAACCGCTTCATCCGCCTGGCCGGCTTGCCGGCGTAGAGGCTGGCGAAGAAGCCGCAGGCGTAACGTAGCTTCTTGGCGTCGATGCGCAGCTTGTGCCGCGGCTGTGGGGCCAGCCGGGCCAGGGCCTTGCCAGCCTTGATGACCTTGCGGCGACGGTCCTTCAGGATCTCGCGGGCGACCGCCTTGATCGGCCGCGCGCGCAGGGCGACCAGCGCCGGATCATCGCCGCTCGTCCACGGTCCGGTCTCGATCCAGGCGGCGGTCTCCAGCATCAGCGTGCGGAAGCGCTCGGACCCCAGGGCCGCCTCGGCGCGGTCGTAGGCGCGGGTCTGAGCGGTGATCAGCGCCCGGCCGAGGTTGGAGAGCCCCATCGATCTGGCGTGCCGCTTGGCGGCCGGCCGGAACGTCTCGGTGATGAAGACGTCGAGGTTGCGGGCGTCGTCCAGCTCGCGGGTCAACCACCTGAGGTCGCCCTTAATCGCCTCGAGGTGGTCGTCCGCCAGCATCGGCCGGAATAGCGAGATTGCGCTGCGCAGCCGCCGGGCGCCGACCCTCAGCTGGTGCAGGGCCTCGATGCGGCGCAGGTGCCGCAGCACCCGTGCGTTGTCGGCCATCTGCGCCAGGGCCGAGCCGGCGATGGCCTTGAACGCGGTCTCGGCCGTGTCGTCGCGGCTGAGCTTCGGGTCGACCGCCTTCACCGGCGCCAGCGCCCCGCCATCGAGCAGCGCATAGCCGCGCTCTGCCTTGCTCAGGAAGCTGAGGTTCATCGGCGCAACGGCGGCAAGACTGCGCGCGAACTCGAAGAGGGCCGCGGGCTTGCCGCGCTTCAGCTCCAGCTCGAGCTCCAGGATGGGCGCGTCGGTCTCGCCGTCGCCGACCGTCCCGCGGTCGAGCGCCGCCTCGACGATGCCGCCATCGACCCTCAGCCGCCGCGTCGCGCGTTCGATGCGGGTCTCGAACGCTGGTCTCAGCGTCTCGGGTCCGCATCCGTTCAACGCCTGCAGCAAGGGGGTCTCGGCCGCCGCGGCCAGGTCGAGCGTAGGGCCGGCGACCTCCACCTCCCACTCGCCCCGCTGCAGGCGAAGGCCGGGCGCCGATGTCTTCACGGTCTGGATGAAGCGCCCGGCGTCCTCGCGGATGCGCAGGGCGAGCCCCTCGGCGTTCAACCGCGCGTCCGGCGTGTCGAAGTAGATCGAGCGAAGGGTGACGGTCTTGCCCTTGCGGGCGAAGCCAAGGCGCTGGCTCAGGCGTCCGGCGGCGGCGTCATCCACCTCGAACTTGAGCTCGGTCTCCATCGGAACCGCGCCGTTCCTGTTTTGGGGCTTGCCGGCGAAATCCATGGCACGGCGCACGGCGCCGAAGCAATCGGCCGCACGCTGTCAGTCGAACCGCGGCATGCGCCCCTAGCGATCCTCGTCGAAGCGGCTCGTGATCAGCTCGCTCAACGCGTCGACCGCGGCCTGGGCGTCGCGGCCATCGGCGCGGATCTCGATTTCGCACCCCGGCCCCGCCGCCAGCATCATCAGGCCCATGATCGAGCGGGCGTCGACGGTCTGGCCCTCGCGGGTGACCGTGACCTCGGCTTCGAAGTCGTTCGCCAGCTTCACGAACTTGGCCGAGGCGCGTGCGTGCAGTCCGCGTTCGTTGACGATCTCGACCGTGCGCGCGGCCTTCATCGGTGCTTGGGCGCTACTTCTCGCCGGCCAGCACGTAGGAGGCCACGGAGATATACTTCCGCCCGGCTTCCTGGGCATGGGCGACACACGCCGCGAGGGGCTCTCGGCTGCGCACGCTGGCGAGCTTGATCAGCATCGGCAGGTTCAGCCCCGCGATCACTTCGGCGTGGGTCTGCTCCATCACCGAAATGGCGAGGTTGGATGGCGTGCCGCCGAACATGTCGGTCAAGAGGATCACGCCCTTGCCTTGGTCCACCGCCGCGGCGGCCCTCAGGATGTCCTTGCGCCGCTCCTCCATGTCGTCCTCGGCGCCGATGCAGACGGCCTCGACCTTTTCCTGCGGCCCGACCACATGCTCCATGGCGGAAACGAACTCTGCCGCCAATCGCCCATGGGTGACGATCACCAGCCCGATCATTTCGGAAATCTCACGGGACCCCTCCCGCATCCGGCGAACTCTGGGCCGGCGCGCGGCGCTTGATACGCCGATTGTCCCTTGAGTCCAAGGCGCCGAGGGCGCGGTCGAGCTTTGCGGTCGCGGACTCCTCGAACGGGGCGAGCGCGACGACCGGCAGGCTGACGCCGAGCGCCGACCAGGCGGCCAGCTCCGGCATTCGTTCGAGGTCCGCCGCCGGCGCGCAGCGCACGACGAGGGCGATTTCCGCAAACGGCAGCCGATCGGCCGCGACGATCCCCAGGCCCCGCGCCTCGATCAGACCGGCGAGCGTGTCGGGCGCCCGACCCCATAGCCGGCCTCCGTCGCGCCAGATCAGGGTGCGGTCGTCGGCGACCAGGCTCCAGCCGCGCTCCAGCGCCCTCAGCGCCAGGTCGCTCTTGCCGGAGCCGGAAGCGCCTTCGATCAGGACGCCGCGCCAGTGGCCGGACGACCGTCGTGCGATCAGGCCGGCGTGCAAGATCATGCGCCGCTGATCGGCAACGTGATGACGAAGCGCGCCCCGATGATCCGACCGTCCGCGTCGGTGCGGTTCTCCGCGCGGATGCGCCCGCCGTGCGCCTCGACGATCTGGCGGGCGATCGAGAGGCCGAGCCCGGAGTGCACGCCGAATGCCGCGCCCTTTGGCCGCGATGTGTAGAAGCGCTCGAAGATCGTCTCGAGGTTCTCGGCCGGCAATCCTGGCCCGTCGTCCTCCACCGTCGCGATCGCCTGGCGGCCGACGCGGCTCAGGCCAAGCCGCACGCCCCGATCCGGCGCAGTCGAGAGCGCCGTGAACGAGCGGGCGTTGTCGACCAGGTTGCGGAACACCTGGCTCAAGGGGCCTTCTCGGACCCGCGCCATGATCGGGGCCTCGCTCTGCGGCGCCGCGAAGCTGACCGGCGCCTCGCCCGGATTGGCGGCTTCGCCGTAGAGAGTGGCGAGCTTGGCCAACAAGTGGGCGAGATCGAGCGGCTTCGGCTGCTCGCGCCACAACTCGGCGTCGAGCCGCGAGGCGTTGGAGATGTCGGTGATCAACCGGTCCAGCCGGCCGACGTCGTCCTTCAGGATCGTGGTCAACCGCTCGCGGGCCGCCGGATCCTTGACCAGGTCCAGAGTCTCGACGGCCGAACGGATGGAGGTGAGCGGGTTGCGGATCTCGTGCGCGACGTCGGCGGCGAATCCTTCGATGGCGTCCATGCGCTCCGACAGCGTCTGGGTCATGGTCTCCAGCGAGCGGGTGAGGTCGCCGAGCTCGTCGTCGCGGGCGGCGATGTCGGGAAGCGAGATCGCCCGGGCGCGTTGGGCGGTCACCCGGTCCGCGGCGCTGGCCAATCGGAGGATCGGCGCGGCGATCAGCCGGGTGAGCAGGAAGGAGGACGCCAGCGTCACCGCGATGGCGATGAGGATGAACGGCAGCAGCGCCCGCCGCTGGGCGGCGATGATCTGGTCGACGTCGCCGGACTCCAGTGTCAGCACGCCCAGCACCGCCTGCACCCGCTGGATCGGGATCGAGACCGACACCACCCGCTGGCCGGTCTCGGTGGGGCGCAAGCTCTGCACGGTCTGGCCGGCGAGCGCCTGCTGCACCTCAGCGCTCAGCGCGGCCTGCGCCGCTTGCGCGACCTCCGGCTGGTTGGCGTTCTTGAAGAAGTCCCAGTGGAACTGCAGCGCGCCGGGCTTGTGCGGCGGCGGCAGGGGCTCGGAGACGATGTGGTCGTTCAGCACATAGCTGTCGGCGATCAGCTGGCCCTGGTTGTCGTAGATGCGCGCGCGCTGCGAGCCCTGGATCAGGAGGACCTGCAGCGTATCGCGCGCCGTGTCGTCATCGAGCCTCGGCGTGTCGTCCGTGGCCGCCTGCTCGATCACGTGCACGATGCCGCGGCCCTGGGTGGTCAGGCTGTCGATCTCGGCGTTGATCAGGCCGCGGCGAAGCTCGTTCAGCACCAGGGCGCCGACGATCAGGATGGCCAGCCCGAGCAGATTGAGCGCGATGATCAGCCGGCCGAGACGCGAGCCGGGCCAGCGCCAGCGTCGCTCGGCCTCGCTCCGGGCGCGCTCAGGTTTCGCGGTAACGGTAACCGACGCCATAGAGCGTTTCGATCGCGTCGAACTCCGGGTCGACCTGGCGGAACTTGCGCCGCATGCGCTTGATGTGGCTGTCGATCGTGCGGTCGTCGACGTAGACCTGATCGTCGTAGGCCGCATCCATCAGGTTGTCCCGGCTCTTGACGAAGCCAGGGCGCTGGGCCAGCGACTGCAGCAGCAGGAACTCGGTCACCGTCAGCTTCACCGGCCGGCCGTCCCAGAGGCAGTCGTGGCGGGCGGAGTCGAGGGTCAGCCGGCCGCGCTTGATCGCCTTGCCGCGGACGCCGGCGGCCAGAGGCCGCCGTCTCGCCGTCGACGCCGTCGGCGCGGCGCAGCACCGCCTTCACCCGCTCGATCAGCAGCCGCTGGCTGAACGGCTTGTGGATGTAGTCGTCGGCGCCGAGGTTGAAGCCGAGGATCTCGTCGATCTCCTCGTCCTTCGAGGTCAGGATGATCACCGGCAGCTCCGACGTCTGGCGCAGGCGCCGCAAGCACCTCCATGCCGTCCATGCGCGGCATCTTCACGTCGAGGATGGCCAGGTCCGGCGGGTCGCTCTCCAGCGCCGCCAGGCCTGTCGCGCCGTCGTAGTAGCCCTTGACCTTGTGACCCAGGCTTTCGAGCGCCAGCGACACCGATGTGACGATGTTCTCGTCGTCGTCGACCAGCGTGATCTTGGCCATGCCGTCGTCCTGCACTCGAGTTCCTCGCGCAAAGGCTAGTGATTGCGATGGACTGGAGCAATGCCGCGGCGGCGAAACTGTGGCCCGATCATGTCTCAACCCGCTCTTAAGCCTAATCGCCGAAGGTTCGTAACAGGCCTCATCGGCTCTGCGTCCGGGGAAAAGCATGGATCGCGACCAGATTCACTTCGAGGTCTTCGCGCGCCGCCAACACGGCTCGTCGTGGTCCCTGGAGCAGGCCACCGAGGATCGGGCGCGGGCGATCGACGCGGCCGAGGAGATGCTGGCCGAGGGCCGCGCCATCTCGGTCAAGGTGACGAAAGAGACGCTCGACGGCGAAACGCGCGAGTTCAAGACCGTCACCATCCTCAACAAGGGCGAGCCGGACCGCGGCAAGCCGAAGGCCCCGCGCGAGGGGGTCGAGCCGCTCTGCGTCACCCCCCAGGACCTCTACACCGGCCATGCGCGCGACCGCATCGGCCGCCTGCTCGAGGGCTGGCTCGGGCGCAACAAGGCGACCCCGTTCGAGCTCCTGCATCGCGCCGACCTGATCGAGAAGCTGGAGGCGACGGGCCTTGAGCTGCAGCACGCCATCCAGAAGGTATCGATCCCCGAGGCCCAGGCGCGCGGCAAGACCGTGCACAACGTCATCCGCGACTTCCAGAAACTCACTCAGTCGACGATCGACCGGGTGATGAAGGACGAGCGCAAGGGACGCTTCCCCAACTTCGAGAACGAGCCGTTCGCCGAAGCGACCGAGCGCCTGGTCGGCCACTCCGAGGCGCACTACCGGCTGGGCGGCGGCGTGGCGCGGGCCATGGCCTCAGGCGCAAGCTGGAGCGGCAAGGTCAACCGGCTGCTCGACCTCGCCGACCAGGCGCCGCGCGCGCCGGAGCCCAGGGCGCTGGCGTTCCAGGTGCTCGAAGTCCCGCTGGCCGAGATCCTCGGCGCGCGCGCCGGCATCATGGAGCTCCTCGGCGTCAACCTCGATCTCGGCGGCTCGCTGGCGGCGATGACGCGGCTGGCCGCCGCCGAGGCGGTGGACGCGCTGATCTCGATCGAGCCGGCGGTGGCGCAGGTGATGCCGCTGCTGCAGGGTCCGGCGGCGCGCCTGGCCAACTGGCTGGACGGCCCGTACTTCGAGAACGTCCGCACGGCCATCGCCCACCGCGTGCTGCACGAGCTGACCGGTCCCAAGCGGCTGAGGCCAAGCGACGCCGAGGGCGAGATCATCATCCTGCGCGCGCTGGCCATGGCGCTGACCACCGCGGCCGGCCGGCTGCTGACGATGGAGGAGGTGCAGGAGGCCTTCATCAACCGCTCGCGCACGCTCGTGCGCGGGGACTTCGTCGAAGCCTACCTCGGCCACGACCGCAGCCTGTTGGGCGAGGTCGAGGCGCTGCTCTGGCTCTCCGAGAACGTCACCGGCGCGGCCAACAAGCGCCAGGCCAGCCGCTGGGTGCATGCGAACGTCAGCGCGCTCCGCTTCGAGACCGAGCTGCGCTCGGGCCCGGATTCGGCGGCGACCAAGCTTGCGGCGCTCGCCGAGCTGCAGCGGGCGGTCTTCCGCTGCGGCTTCGTGCCGGAGGAAGCCGAGCCCATCGCGGTCAAGATCGGCGAGATTGGCGGTCTGGTCGAAGCCGACGCGGGCCTCGCCCAGGCGCTGGCGAAGGCCAACGCGCCGGTGGTCAACCGGCTCACGCTCCTGCTTCGCCTCGCCGCCGGCGAGACGGCGCCGCGCGGGGCCGCCGCCGAGCGGGCGAAGAGCGAGACCATGCGGCTGATGCGCACGCCGGAGATCCGCGCCGAGATCGCCAAGACGCCAGACGCCGTTACGCGCGTGCGCGCCCTGATGCAGTCGGCGGGCCTGGCGGCCTAGAGTCCGTACTTAATACCTCGTCCCCGTTTTCGCGGTGATGAGCAGGTGTTGGGAGCCGCGAGCGCGGCCGGGCGAGGGGCGGCGCGCATTGCGCCGGACGGGCGCCTCGGCTATCCCGCCCCGACGGCGAATCGCGGGCTGGAGCAGGCTGACATGCAGGGATTGGTGACCGTCTTCGGCGGCTCCGGGTTCGTCGGAACCCAGGTCGTCAGGGCGCTCGCCAAGCGCGGTCTGCGCGTGCGCGCCGCCGTGCGCCGCCCGTGGCGTGGCTATGGGCTGCGCATGCTGGGCGACGTCGGGCAGATCGACGTGGCCCAGGCCAACCTGCGCGTGCCGAGCTCGGTCGAGCGGGCGCTGGAGGGCGCCGAGGCCTGCGTCAACCTGGTCGGCGTGATCGCCGAGCGCGGGCGCCAGCGGTTCGCAAGCGTGCACGCGATGGGCGCGCAGACGGTCGCCGAGGCGGCGGCGCGCTCCGGCGTCCGGCGGCTCGTGCACGTCTCGGCGCTCGGGGCCAGTCCGGATGCGACCTCCAGGTACGCCCGCAGCAAGGCGGCCGGCGAAGCGGCGGCGCGCGCCGCCTTCCCCGGGGCCGTGATCCTCCGCCCTGGCATCGTGTTCGGACCCGGCGACGCCTTCTTCAACCGCTTCGCGCGCATGGCGCTGCTGTCGCCGGTCCTGCCGTTGATCGGCGGCGGCAAGACCCGCTTCCAGCCGGTGTTCGTCGGCGACGTCGCCGCCGCGGTGGTCGGCGCGCTCCTGGATGACGGGACTGCTGGCCAGACATTCGAGCTCGGCGGGCCCGGCGTCTTCACCTTCGAGGCGCTGATGCGCCTGATGCTGAAGGAGATCGGCCGCAACACGCTGCTGCTGCCGGTCCCGTTCCCGCTCGCCCAGCTGATCGGCGCGGCGGGCGACCTGCAGGCGATGGTCATGCCGCCGGTGCTGACCAGCGACCAGGTGGCGCAGTTGCGCGCCGACAACGTGGTGAGCGAGGGCGCGCTGGGCCTGGCCGCCCTCGGCGTCGCGCCGACGGCGCTCGAGCCCATCCTGCCGACCTACCTCTATCGCTACCGCAAGCGCGGCCAATACGCCGACATGGTCAGCGCCGGCGCCTAGCTAGGGCCTGACTCTTTGAGCGCCGCGGAGCGGCGGGGCCCTATTGGACCGCCAAGGACGCCAAGAGCGCCAAGGCTTTGGGGAGGACGCAAACGCGGTGCCAGCCGCTGGCTCTTGGCGTCCTTGGCGGTCAGATAGAGCGGCCGGGCGTTCGCGGGCCGCGCCGGAAAACCACTACCGCACGAACATCAGGAAGGCGATTGAGCCTAGGCCGGCGAGCGCGCAGTAGATCGCGAATGGGTTGAAGGCCCCCGCCTCGTTGGTGCGGAACCAGCGCATCAGCAGCGCGGCGCTGACGAACGCGGTGACGCCGGCGACCGCGCCGGCCAGGAGCGCGACGGTCGAGAACCCGCCGCCGCCGTGGTGCAGCAGCTTCGGCGCCTCGAGCACCCCGGCGCCGAGGATGACCGGCGTCGCGGTCCAGAAGGAAAACCGCGCGGCGTCCTCGTGGTCGAGGCCGACCATATAGCCGCCGGCCATGGTCGCGCCCGAGCGCGAGAACCCGGGGATCAGCGCCAGGCATTGGGCGAGCCCGATGGCGACCGCAGACCCCCAGCCGAGACGCTCCAGCGGGATCGTTCCGCCCCGCCGGCGCAGGCGCTCGGCGGTGAACAGCATCGCGCCATTGGCGACCAGGAAGACGGCCGCGAGCATCGGCGAGCCGAAGCCGTGCCGCAGCAGCTTCTCGAACACGAAGCCGATAATGACCGCCGGTATCGTTGCAACCACCACCTGGAAGAACAGCCGCCGCTCGCCCTGCGCCTTCGGCCCGCGCCGGATGAGCACGGCCAGCGCGAAGTCCAGCCAGTCGCGCCAGAAGTAGGCGATGAGGGCGAGCGCGGTGCCGAGGTGCATCACGACCAGGAAGGGCAGGAAACCCGGCGCGTTCTCGTCGACGTTCCAGTGCAACAGGGCCGGCAACAGGACCGCGTGGCCGAGGCTCGAGATCGGGAAGAGCTCGGTGACGCCCTGCACCAGGGCCAGAATGATCGCCTGCAACGCCGTCATCGCGCCGTCCCCTCCCGACTCGTCCCGCCCGGTTAGTGGACCAATTCGCGAGCGGCGTCAGCGCCTAGAGCACGCTACGCCCCCAACATCCGCTCATCCCCGCGACCGCGAAGCGGAGGCGCGTAGCAGCCAAAGCGGGGACCCAGGTGTTTTTCTGACGCCGTCCCGAACGAACCTCCAATAGGACGGCGCCGGCGCACCGCGCTAAGCGAGCGGCTCGGGTCCGACGTAGCGTGCTCTCGGGCGGATGATCTGGCCCGTCTGCGCCTGCTCCAGCGCGTGCGCCTGCCAGCCAGCCATGCGGGCGATGGCGAACATCAGGAACGGCGAGCCGGCGGGCAGCCGGAGGCTCGCCGAGAGCGCGGTCAGCGCCAGGTCGACGTTCGCCGGAACGCCGGTCAGCGCTTCGGCCGCCTGGCGGATGGCCTCGTACGCCGGTGGCGGGGCGAAGGCGGCGAACAGAGCCGCGGCGCGCGGATCGCCGGCCGGGTAAAGTTGGTGGCCGAAGCCCGGGATCGGCAGGCCCTGGGCGATGCGCGCCTCGACCGCCGCCTCGGCGCCGACGCGGTCGCCTTCGGCGATGAAGCGCTCGACCCGCGCCGCCATCCCACCGTGCAGCGGTCCGGAGAGGGCGGCGAGACCGGCCAACCCGGCCGCGGCCAGCGAGGCCCCGGTCGAGGCGGCGACGCGGGCGGCGAAGGTCGAGGCGTTCAGCTCGTGGTCGGCCAGCAGCACCAGCAGCCGCCGGATCAGGTCGGCGCCCGCCGCGTCGACCCCCCAGGCCTCCGCCAGCCGCGCGTGGATCGGACCCTCGCCGACCCGCCCGGCGACGGCGTCGGCCGCCGCGTCGAGCAGGCTCGCGCCTTCCGCCGCCAGCAGGTGTGCGCCGCGGCCGCGGATCGGGGCGTCGCTCGCCGCCCGCGCCGCCAGCACGGCGAACAGCCTGGCGCGGGCATCGCCCAGCGCCGGCGGCGGTTCCGGCCGCTGTTTCAGGCGCACGCCGTCGCCGCCGCGCAGCAGGCGCGCGACCGCTTCCAGCGTCTCGGTCTCGGCCAGCACGCACCGCGTCGTGGCCGCGGTAATAGAGCCGCCCCTCGATCACCGTGGTGATGGCCGAGGCCAGCACCGGCTCGCCCCAGGCGATGGCGTCGTCGGCGACGGTCGCGGCCTTGCGCCCGCGCGCCTTGCGCGCCTCCAGCGCGCGCGACGTCGGCCGCCCGGTACTGGCTCCGCCGCGGGTCGTCGGGATCGGGCTCGCCTCCAGCCGCCCGCGGCTGACGTAGGCGTAGAGGGTCTGGGCGCGAACCCTGAGCCGCGCCTGCGCCTCGGTCGGCGCTCAGCCAATCAGCCATTCGTGATATATTGATTCAATTGATCAAGATTGACGCATAGCGCGAAACGAATCAAATGGCCAAGCTGAAAAACAGAAGAAGGAGCATCCGCCATGTCAGACGGACTTGAAGGGGTTGTCGCCGCCGAGACCGTGCTGTCGGAGGTCGACGGCGAGGCCGGCCGCCTGGTCATCCGCGGCTATCCGGTCGAGCGCCCTCGCCGGCCACATCACCTCCGAACAGGCCACCCATCTGCTGCTCGAGGGCTTCTTCGACGACCTGCCGGACGCACCCGGCCTCGCCGCCGCCCTCGGCCGCGCCCGCGCCGAGGTGTTCGCCGAGGTCGCCGCCCTCGACGATCGCCTGCTCGCCCTCACGACCATCGAAGGCGTGCGCGCGCTGACGGCGCGGCTGGCCGACGGCGACGACCTCACCATCGCCCTTCGCCTGATCGCCGCGCCCGCCGTGTTCACCCCGGCGGTGTCGCGCCGAAAGAGCGGCCTTGCGCCCCTCGCGCCCGATCCGGCGCTCGGCCACGCCGCCGACGTGCTGCGCATGATCAAGGGCGCGCCGGCCGCCCAGCGCCGAGGTCGATGCGCTGAACGCTTATCTGGTCACCGTCTGCGACCACGGGCTCAACGCCTCGACCTTCGCCGCCCGTGTCGTCGCTTCGACCCTCGCCGGTCTGACCTCGGCGGTGGTGGCCGGCATCAGCGCGCTCAAGGGACCGTTGCACGGCGGCGCGCCGGGACCGGTGATCGAGATGCTGGACGCGATCGGCAAGCCGGAGAACGCGCGCGCCTGGCTCGAGGCCGCGCTCGATCGCGGCGACCGGCTGATGGGCTTCGGCCACCGCGTCTACCGCGTGCGCGATCCCCGGGCCGATGCGCTCAAGCGCGCGGTCAAGGTGCTGGGCGAAGGCTCGAACTCGCTGCCCGGCCGGCTCGCCTTCGCCGAAGCGGTCGAACAGGCGGCGCTCGCGGTGCTTAAGGAGCGCAAGCCGAGCCGCTCGCTCGACACCAACGTCGAGCTCTACACCGCGCTCCTGCTCGAAGCCCTGGCCTTCCCGCCCGACGCCTTCACCTGCGTGTTCGCCATCGGCCGCGTCGCCGGCTGGATCGCCCACGCCCGCGAGCAGGTCGCAGGCGGCCGCCTGATCCGCCCGCAGTCGGTCTACGTGGGACCTGCGCCCCTGGCGGCGGCCTAGGGTCCGGACTCAATTGAGCTTTAGCAATATCAAAGACTTGATGGCTCTCTACACCCCGCTCATCCCCGCGAAAGCGGGGACCCAGGTGTTTTTTGTTACTGAATCTGAACTGCCGAACCCGAGCCAGGCGGCCGAGAACACCAAAAAAGCCTGGGTCCCCGCTTTCGCGGGGATGATCGGGTGAGTGAGCTGCCAAGTCTTTGATATTGCTCAAGCTCAGTGAGCCTGGACCCTAGGGCGCGACCCAAGGCGAGCTCTCGACTGGCGAAGTTGGGAAGTGGAATTCAGCCGGCAATCGCCCTAGTGAATCGACCGGGGATGTTCCCCAATGCCCTCAGCTGGCGCCCGCGCGGCCGGGTCGGGGTTGGGCGGAGATAACGCAAGGCGCCGACGCCTGTGGAGGGAGACGCCAATGAGCACGGTCTACGACCGGTTGGACGAGACGCTGATCGCCTTCATCCGCCGCCAGAAGCTCTTCTTCGTGGCGACGGCGCCGCTCTCGGCTGACGGTTCCGTCAACCTCTCGCCAAAGGGCTACGACAGCCTCGCGATCATCGATGCCCGGACGGTGGCCTACGTGGATCTCGGCGGCTCGGGGATCGAGACCCATGCCCATCTTCGCGAAAATGGCCGTATCACGTTGATGTTCTGCGCCTTCGAGGGACCGGCGAATATCCTGCGGCTCTACGGGCGGGGCGAGAGCTGCTCGTTCGACGAGCCCGGCTTCGCCGAGAAGATGAAGTTGTTTCCCGCCTTCGAGCGCGCGCGCGGCGTCATCACGATGCGCATCCAGCGTGTGGCCGACAGTTGCGGCTGGGGCGTCCCCTTCTTCGATTACAAGGGCGATCGCGACCAGCTTCGGCGCTGGGTCGTCGCCCGACCGCATGAGGAATGGGCGGCGCGCCGCCACGAGGCGAATGCAGCCTCGATCGACGGTTTGCCAGGCCTGTCGCCCTACACCGCGGTCCCGCCCTATGAGCGGGTGACGGACGCAGAGACGACCGCTGGGTCGCCGCCGAGACTGGCGCAGACTCCGGGCGCCGCCGACGCCGGCTCCTAAGCCGCTTTCGGGTCCGCCCGCGTTTCCTCGATCCGGTCGACGAGCCCGAACGCCAATGCCTGCTCGGCGCTCATGAAGTTGTCGCGATCCAGCGCCTGCTCGACCTCCTCGTAGGTGCGCCCGCAGTGCTCGGCGTAGAGGCGCGTCATCCGCCGCTTGGTTTCCAGAACGTCCTCGGCGTGGCGCTCGATGTCGGACGCCTGGCCCTGGAAGCCGCCGGAGGGCTGGTGCAGGACGATGCGGGTGTTGGGCAGGCAGACCCGCTGGCCGGGCTCGCCGGCGCAGAGGATGAACGAGCCCATCGACGCCGCGAAGCCCATCGCGAAGGTCGCAACCGGGCTCTTGATGTAGCGCATAGTGTCGTAGATCGCGAAGCCGGCGGTCACCGAGCCGCCCGGCGAGTTGATGTAGAGGAAGATTTCCTTCTTCGGGTTCTCCGCCTCGAGGAACAAGAGCTGGGCGCAGATCAGCGCCGCCATCCCGTCCTCGAACTGGCCGTTCAGGAAGACGACGCGCTCGCGCAGCAGCCGCGAATAGATGTCGAACGCCCGCTCGCCGCGGGCCGACTGCTCGACCACCATGGGCACGAGGTTGCCGGTCAGGCCGCCCATGCCAGGCCTCTGAGCATTGTGGGCTGAGGCCGGCGCAGCGCGCGCGGCAACAGCGCCAGCGCACCCATGCAGGAGGTGTGGACGAAACCGTCGTGCACGAGCCTCAGCCGCGTGCCGCCAGTGATCATCGGGGTCAGGGTGAAGGTCACCTCGCTCTCCACCAACCCGCCGCCTGAGTCCGAAGTCGCGCCAGGCCAGGCGCAGCCTCTGGCCGGGCTCGGACTCGACCACCTCGGCCTTCTCCTTCGCCTCGGCGAGCCAGAGGTCGAGCAGCGCGGGCTCGGTCAGGGCGCGCCAGACCTTTTCCGGCGGCTCGTCCAGGTCGGTATCGACAACGACGGTCTCAGGAGGCGATTCGACGCTCATGGCTGCATGTCCTTCAAGACGTCCTTCAATTTGGCGATCCGCTCGGGCCAGAAGGTGCGATAGCGGTCGACCCATCCCGCCAGGGGCGCAAGCCCCTCGGGCCGTAGGCGATAGAAGGCGTTTCGTCCCGCCCGCCGCTCCAAGACCAGGCCCGCCGCCTTCAGCGCCGCCAGGTGCTGCGAGATGGCCGGCTGCGAGACCGAAAAGCCGCTGCGCAGGTCCGAGACCGTCATCTCGCCGTCCCCGAGGCGCTCGAACACCGCGCGGCGCGTCGGGTCGGCCAGCGTGCGGAACAGGGCGGCTTCGGGCGGCATGCTCGTTAGATAAGTCTACACTTATGGATTCGTCAAGCCACGCTGGGCGCGATCAGTCCGCCAGGCCGAGAAACCGTCTGAGAGCCATATTCACTATCAGCATGGCGTCGGCGGGAACCTGTCCGATCACGCCGCCCGCCCGGTGACGGGGGATCGTGATCGCCTTGTCGACCATCACCTGCGAGATGGAACGCAGGCCGCTGACGTCGCTCGGTTGCAGAGTGATCCGCAACAGTGGCGCCTCGCGCAGCTCGCTAGTGAGCGGCAGCACGGTGACCGACGGGATAGGCTCGAATGCGTCGGCCTGCACCACCAGCGCCGGCCTCGGCTTGCCGTGGTCTCCTGGCGTGGCGACGGTTATGAGGTCGCCGCGCCTCACGGCTTCCAGGCGTCGGCGAAGTCGTCACGGTCGAGGCCAGCCTCGATTTCGCGCATGACCTGGGCTTCGTCGCCGGCTGGATCGGCGGCTCCGCCCGCGACCAGCAGGGATTGCCTGCGGGCCTCGGCTTCGAAGGCGTGCCTGGCCCTCTGGGCGAGGTGCTCGCGCACCAGCAGCCGCAGCAATTCGGCGGGCGGCAGGCGCTCCTCCTTCGCTGCGCGGCGAAGCGCCGACTTCAGCGCCGGGTCAAGACGGAAGGTGAAGGTATCGGCCTTGGATGCGGTGGACATGAACCGTCCTGCAATCGGTAGGATATTTTGTAGTACAACATGCGTTGCGTTGCAACGACCGAGCCACATCGTCGGCGCAGATCTGGCTGCTCGCCTCACCGCTGGCGCGCCGCGCCGGCTTCCCACGCCCGCGGCATGATCGTTGCAGCCCAAGACCGCGCCTCTCGCCGCCTGTGTCCGATGGAGCTCGCCCAGCCGTGCTGATCGCCGTGGTCAGACCGTCCGCCCTGCGGCCCAGCGACGTTGCCGCCTGGCGCGCCCTGCAGGCCGCCGATCCGGCGCTCTCAAGCCCGTTCCTTTCGCCCGACTGGGCGCGCAGCGTCGAGCGCGCACAGGCCGGCCACCGTGGCGCGATCCGCGTTGCGCTGTTGCGCCAGGGGCTTGAGCCGGTCGGTTTCTTCCCCACCCGCATCGTGGGGGCGACGGCGATGCCGGTCGGGGCGCCGATGTGCGACTACCAGGGCCTGGTCGCGCGCGCCGATGTTCGCGTCGACCCCAAACAGCTGGTCGAGGCGCTGGGCGTTCAGCGGCTCGACTTCTCGCACATGCTCGCCGAGCAGCCGACGTTTCGCCCCTTCGCGCGCGGCGAAGCGACCTCATATGTGATCGACGTCGCCGACGGCTATGACGCCTACGCGGCCGAGCGGCGCACAGCCGGCGCCGGGGTGCTCAGGGACATCGACAAGCGTCGGCGCAAGGTCGAGCGCGACGTCGGACCGCTCCGCTTCCAGGCGATGGCCAACTGCCCGAAGGCCTTCGAGTTCCTGCTCGACTGGAAGCGGCGTCAATACCGCACCACCGGCCAGCCGGTGATCTTCGACGCGCCCTGGACGGTCGCGCTGATGCGCGCGCTGCACGATATGCGCGACGGCGACTTCGGCGGCGCGCTCTTTGTTCTGCACATCGACGAGCGCCCGGCGGCGATCCAGTTCCACCTGCGCGGCGCTCGTACGCTGCACGCCTGGATCATCGCTCACGACCCGGCGTTCGAGCGCTACTCGCCAGGCTTGATCCTGTTCCAGGAGATCCTGCGCTGGATGGATTCAACGCCATTCACGACCTTCGACCTCGGCGCCGGCGACTATCTCTTCAAGCAACGGCTGGCCAACGCCCAGCGGTCGGTCAGCCACGGCTTCGTCGGCCGTCCCTCGGCCGCCAGCCTCGTGCGCGAGGCGCAGTACGGCGTGCGCGCCGCCGCCGAGCGTCTGCCATGGCCGCAGTTGCAGGCGCTGCCGGGCAAGGCGATGCGCCGGCTCGATCTGCTGCGCGGATTGCGGTGAACCTTAGCCGCCGCTAGGTTGCGCGGCTTTTCCGCCAGACTGCTTTCCCGTCATGACACTCGCCTTCGCCCAGATCGAGGCCGCCGCCGAGCGGCTGAAGGGGCACATCGAACGCACGCCCTGCCGCCACTCCAAGACGCTGTCGCAGATCACCGGCGCCGAGGTGTGGGTGAAGTTCGAGAACCTGCAGTTCACCGCCTCGTACAAGGAGCGGGGGGCGCTCAACAAGCTCCTGCAGCTTCAACGACGCGCAAGCCGCGGCGTCATCGCCGCCTCGGCCGGCAACCACGCCAGGGCCTGGCCTATCACGGCCAGCAGCTGGGCATCCCGGTCACCATCGTGATGCCGCGCGCCACCCCGTTCGTGAAGGTGCAGCAGACCCGCGACTTCGGCGCCGAAGTGGTGATCGACGGCGAGACCTACGAGGACGCCTCGGCCCGCGCCCAGGCGCTCTGCGACGAGCGCGACCTCGTCTTCGTGCACCCGTTCAACGACGTCGATGTCATGGCCGGCCAGGGCACGATCGCGCTGGAGATGCTCGAGGACGCGCCCGACCTCGAGATCCTGCCGGTGCCGATCGGCGGCGGCGGGCTGATCGCCGGCGTGGCGACGGCGGCCAAGCACGTCAAGCCCGACATCAGCGTCATCGGCGTCGAGCCGGCGAGTTCCCCTCCTTCACCGCCCGCATGCGCGGCTTGGGCGCCCATTACCGGCGGCCAGACCATCGCCGAGGGCATCGCAGGTCAAGCAGGTCGGCGACCTCACCTACGCGATCGCCCGCCCCCTGATCGACGACGTGCTGCTGCTCGAGGAGCCGTTCTTCGAGCGCGCCATCGCCCTCTACTGCAACGTCGAGAAGACCGTCGCGAGGGCGCCGGCGCGGCCTCGCTCGCGGCGCTGATCGCGCATCCCGAGACGTTCCGTGGCAAGAAGTGTCGGCCTGATCCTCACCGGCGGCAACATCGATCCGCGGCTGCTGGCCTCGGTGCTCACCCGCGAGCTGGTGCGCGAGCAGCGGCTGGTGTCGCTGCAGATCGTCGGCGACGACCGCCCAGGCCTGCTGGCCAACGTCTCGGCCGTCATCGGCGGCCACGGCGCCAACATCGTCGAGGTGGCGCACAACCGCCTGGCCCTCGACGTGCCGGCCAAGGGCGCGGAGTTCGACATCATGATCGAGACCCGCGACGCCCGTCACACCCGCGAGGTGGTGCAGGCGCTGAAGGACGCGGGCTATCCTCCGAGGCCGCTTTGACGCGCGTTCGCGCCGCCGCCGTCGCCATCGCCGCGGCCTTCCTGCTCGGCGCCTGCCAGGGGAATTCGGAGGCGGCGACCAATCTGAAGGCGGCGCAGGGCTTCCTTCGCCTCAACGCCAAGCAGCCCGGCGTCGTCAGCCTGCAGAGCGGGCTTGAGTACAGGATCGTCAGCTCCGGCCCGACGGGCGGCCCGCATCCCGGACCGGGCGACGAGGTCAAGGTCAACTACGAGGGCAAGCTGCTCGACGGGAAGGTGTTCGACTCCTCGTTTCAGCGCGGCGAGCCGCTCGACCTGCCGCTGGATCGGGTCATCCCGGGCTGGACCGAGGCGCTTGAGCAGATGCGCCCGGGCGACGAGTGGATCCTCTACGTTCCGCCAAAGCTCGGCTACCGCGACAAGGAGGCAGGGCCGATCCCGCCGAACAGCCTGCTGATCTTCCGCGTCCAGCTGCTCAGCATCCTGCCGCGCCAGCCGGAACTGGGTTAGGTCCCCTCGATGACGACGATCCGTCCGCGGCGTCGAGCAATCGTCCATCTGGAGCCTTCCCATGACCCCCACCATCACCGCCTTCGAACAGTCGCCGGATCGCGGCAGGGGACTGGCGCGCGACATGCGCGTTCGCTGGGCGCTCGAAGAAGTGGGCCAGCCCTACGCGGTTCGTCTCGTGGCGTTCAGTGAGATGAAGGAGCCCGCGCATCGGGCGCTTCATCCGTTCGGGCAGATCCCAACCTATGAGGAGGGCGATCTCGTCCTGTTCGAGTCGGGGGCCATCGTGTTCCACATCGCCGAGCGCCATGCGGGCCTGCTGCCAGATGATGCGAACGCACGAGCGCGGGCGATCACATGGATGTTCGCCGCCCTCAACACGGTGGAGCCGCCGATCGTGGACCGCGGAGCCGCCGCCCTCCTGGAGCGCGACAAGTCCTGGTACCAGGCGCGCCTGCCTATCCTTGAGGAGCGCGTCCGCGCCCGGCTGGACGAACTCGCCGGACGGCTTGGCGATGCCGACTGGCTCGACGAAGCGTTCAGCGCCGGTGACCTGCTGATGGTGACGGTGCTGCGCCGGTTGACCGGATCAGGGATGCTGGAGACCTACCCGAACCTCTCAGCCTATGTCGCTCGCGGCGAAGCGCGGCCCGCCTACAAGCGTGCTTTCGACGCTCAATTGGCGGTCTTCACCGGCGCCGCGCCGCCCGGCTGATCGCGGTCCGCTCTGAGCGAAAGCGGACTTCGCGAAAGGCGCCAGGGGCAACGCCGACCCGGGGGGCGGCGCGCCAACGCCCGCTCCCCGGGGGGTCTATCCAGCGTCTCCGCCGCTCAGCGGACGGCTCTTGCGCCAGATTGCAAGCGGGGCCATGGTCCTGAGCCGATTCAGAGGGGGAGCTGTGGCTATGGACTTCAACCTTTATCTCGATCCGATCACCAAACATTACTTCGACTTTCAAGGCGTTGCGGGACGCAGGGCGTTCTGGATGTTCGTTCTGTTCAACTTCGTGATCGCGGTGGTGCTGAACATCGTCCTCGGGCTCATCCATCTCGGCCCGTTGGCCGGCCTCTATTCTCTAGCGGTGCTGCTGCCCAGCCTCGGCCTGGCGGTCCGGCGGTTGCACGACATTGGCAAGAGTGGTTGGTGGTTGCTGGTGGGTCTGGTGCCGATACTCGGTGCGATCTACCTGATCTACCTCTACTGCCAGCCCACCACGACGCCCTACGCCGCCGCCGCGGCCTAGGCAGCACAAGCCTCTCTGCTTTGTCGCCCGCGGCGGTCGCGCGCGCCGCATCGGCGTAGCGTCGGCTCCATCTTCCCGTGAGCATGCTACCCTTAGGCGGCGTCGGATGTATCGCGGCAGGGACTCGGCATGGCGGGCTTGAAGGACAAGCGCGGCTTCATCGACCGGGACAGGCTCGACCTCTCCGAGAGTCAGGCCGTCGAGTACTGGATGAAGCGTTGGGGGGTGACGCGCGACCAATCGACCGCCGCCCACCGCAAGGCCGGACGCATGGTCAAGGACATCGCCGCCGAGTTGGGCAAGAGGCGGTGAGCGCCGTTTACTTGAGCCTGGACCCTAGGCCGCCGGCGCCTTGACGCCGGTCTCCCCCAGCCACTCGAGGATCTTCTGCTTGGGCATGGCGCCGACCTTCATCGAGGCCATCTGCCCGTCCTTGAACAGCATCATGGTCGGGATGCCGCGCACGCCGTAGCGCGAGGGGACGGCCGGGCTGTCTTCGATGTTCACCTTGGCGACGGTGACCTGGCCGTCCAGCTCCTCGGCGATCTGCTCCAGCGCCGGCGCGATCTGCTTGCACGGGCCGCACCACTCGGCCCAGAAGTCGACCAGGACAGGCCCGTCGGCCTTCAGCACGTCGTGCTCGAAGCTCGCATCGGTCACCGTGACAGTGCTCATAATGAGACAAACTCCTTCGCGCGCGTCAGCCGCGCTCTTTCGAATCACGATCTAAGCAGAGCTTTCCTTGCCATCAACCTTCCGTCTGCAGACGGGCGAGGGTTTCGCGCACCATGTTTTCTGGAACGGGCATCAGCTTTGGTCCGTCGGTCCAGACCAGCGCCGCCTCGACCGCGCGCCCGGGGAACACCTCCTCGAGCACCGCGACGTAGAGCGCCATCTGCGTCAGATAGGCCGGATCGGCGTCCTCGATCCGCGTCGGGGCCGGGCGGTTCGTCTTGAAATCGACCACCAGCACCCGCTCCGGTCCCACGACCAGGCGGTCGATGCGGCCGGAGACCTTGAGGGCCGCGGGCAGCGCCGCCGCGCCGCCGGCGACCGCCACCTCGGCGCGCGAGCCGGGGCCGAACACGGCCGCGAAGCGTTCGTCGGCCAGCACGGCCAGCGCCGCATCGGCCATCTCCTGACGCTGTTCGTCGGTCAGATCGGGCTCGCGCGCCAGAAGACGCATCGCCGCGCGCGCGCGCCCCGCCTCGGCCAGATCGGGCAGCAGCTGCAGCAGGCGGTGGATCAGCATGCCGCGCCGGAAGCGGCCGAGGCCTTGCGTCGCCGCGAGCGGCGAGGGCGTCGCGCCGGCCCCGGCCTCGGCCAGCGTCGATGGCTGGGCGTAGCGCACCACCTGCGGTTCCGCCGGCGCGAGCCGCGCCGCCCACGCCGGCCGCAGCGCCAGCTCGGTCTGGGTGCGCGCCCGGGCGGCCGCCCCAACGGGGTCGTCGCCAAAACGGCTGCAGGGCGCCTCGCCTTCGATCACCCGAAGCCGCGCCGTGATCTCCGGCCGCCCGAGGGCGCGGGTGACCACGTCGTACCAGCTGCGTTCGAAGAGCCCGCCGCGGCTTGGCGCCGGCGATGATCAGCCGGTCGCGCGCGCGGGTCAGCGCGACGTAGAACAGGCGGAGACTCTCGTGCTCGGCGGCCGTCTCCCGGAGCGCGCGGGCGGCGGCTGACGCCGGGCAATCGTCGGGCTTGCGCGGCGCCCAGAGGAAGCCGCCGTCGCCGGTTTCGAGCAAGAGGCCGCCCTGCGGCGTGGCGCGCGTGGTGGTGTCTGGCAGGATGACGATCGGCGCCTCGAGCCCCTTGGCGCCGTGCGCGGTCATCACCCGCACCTCGCCCTGGCTGTCCTCGGCCTCGCGCTTCACCTCGAGATCGGTCCGCCCCATCTCGTCCAGGAACCGCTCCAGGTCGTGGATTCGCCGTCGCTCCAGCGCCAGCGCCTCGCCGAGGAAGGCGTCGATCGCATCCTCCGCCTCGCGCCCGAGCCGGGCCAGCAGCCGCTCGCGCATCGAGCGACCGCGCCCGTCCATCCGGCTGAGGACCGCGCTGTAGAAGTCGAACGGAGGGCGAGCGGCGGCCTGCGCCCGCGCCCAAGCCAGGAAATCCCGCGCCGCCCGCCACTGCTGGCGCTCGTCCGCGCGCCGGTTCAGCACACGCCCAGAGCGAGCCCTGACGGCGGTATGCCAGGTCGAACAGGCCGTCCTGATCCACCTCGCAGAACGGGCTGCGCAACAGCGCCGCCAGGGTCAGGTCGTCGGCGGGGAAGCGGGCGAAACGGCCCAGCGCCATCAGGTCCTTGAATGCGACGTGCTCGGAGAGCGCCAGCCGGTCGGCGCCGCCGGTCGGAACGGCCTCGCTCTTCAGCGCTCGGATGATCTCATGGAACAGAGCGTTTCGCCGCCGTACGAGGACGAGGAAATCCCCGGCCGTCGCCGCCCGGTCGGCGCGCGCGCCTTTGTCCCAGACCGCCACGCGGTCGGCGATCATCGCCTTCACCGTTTGCGCAACTCGCCGTGCGAGCTTCTTCGCCGCCGTCTCGCCGGGCCGCGCATCCACCGGCGTCCACCACTCCTCGACCGCATCGACCGGATCGTTCTCGGTCTGCGGCCAGATATCGACCGCGCCAAAGCTGTCGTCCCGGGTGGAGACATGGTGCAACGGCCCGCGCGCGGCCGCCGCCGGGCCGAGCCCGGCCGCTGCATCGGGGTCGGCGAACACCGCGTCGACGAAGGCCAGCACGCCCTCGGTCGAGCGCCGACTTTCCTCCAGCGGCACGCTTACGAAACGCTCGCCGCCGCCCTCGATCCGCGCGCGGTACCGGCGAGCTTCGGCGTCGAAGCGCTCGGGCTTCGCGCCCTGGAACGAGTAGATCGACTGCTTCTCGTCGCCGACAGCGAACATCGTCCGCGGCGGCGCGTCCTCACGCCTGGGCCGCCCGGCGCCGGCGAAGAACTCGCCGGTCAGGTCGCTGAGGATGGCCCACTGCTCGGGCGCGGTGTCCTGCGCCTCGTCCAGCAGCACGTGCTCGATGCCGCCGTCGAGCTTGTAAAGCACCCAGGCCGCGTCCGCCCGCACGGTCAACAGGCGAGCCACCGCCTGGATCAGATCGGCGAAGTCGAGCGCCCCGATCCTCGCCTTTTCCACATCGTAGAGCCTGGCGTAGGCGACGGCGAGGGTGATGGCGTGGCAGCTGTCGCGCGCGACGCGGGCGGCTCTCGCTTGGTCCAGCGCCGCGCCCAGCCGCTGCTGCTCGGCGACCAGCCAGGCGCGCAAGCCAGGCTCGAAGCCGCGCGTGCAAACGTCCTTGAGTGGCGCGCCGTCGGTCGTCGCGAACAGAGCCCAGACGTCCTCGAACCCGGCCACGTCGTCGACCGCGGCCATCGCAGCGCCGAGCTTCTGATCCCTCGGCGCCGCGGCGGCGAACAACGCGTCGGATGCGCGTCGCCACATCGTCCAGTCGATCTCCGCCAAAGCCGCGCGCCTCGATCGCGTCGGGGTCCTCCGGCGCGCCGAATCCGCAGCGCGTCCAGACGTCATCGCGCCAGCCGTCGTCGCCCAAGGCCTCGGCGTAGGCGCAGATGGCGCCCCGGCGGGCCGCGAAGTCGACGAACATGTCGTTGAAGCGGCGGAAGTCGAGTTCGACCGAGAAGTGGGCGTAGGCGCGGCTCGACCACGCCATCTGGCCCGTCGAGCGCGATCTCGGCCAGCCGGTCGCGGGCGTGGGCGGCGACCAGCTGCGCCTCGGCGTCCTCCAGCACCTGGAATGTCGGCGACACGCCCGCCTCGAGCGGGAAGCGCTTCAGCAGCGTCTCGCAGAAGGCGTGGATGGTCTGGATCTTCAAGCCGCCCGGGCGTCTCCAGCGCGCGGGCGAACAGCCGTCGGGCGCGCGCCAGGTCGCTCGTGGGCTCGCCGAGCGCGCCCAGCGCCCCGCTCAGCGCCGGGTCGGTCGTCGACCGCCCAGCTCGCCCAACTGCTCGAACAGCCGACGCTGCATCTCGGCGGCGGCCGCCTTGGTGTAGGTGACGCAGAGGATGGCGGCCGGGTCGGCGCCGCGCAGCAGCAGCCGCGCGACGCGGGCGACCAGCGTCCAGGTCTTGCCCGAGCCCGGCGTTAGCGGTGACGAACGCCGAGCGCCCCGGATCGGAGGCGACGATCTGCGGCGAATCCCGGTCGTGCCCATCGGGGTGCTGGCGCAGGCCGCTCATGGCGGTCCGGCCTCTCGGGGTCGCCGATCACGTACCATTCCCAGAGGCGCGCCAGGTGGTCGTAGTCGCCGTCGAACTGGTCGATGAACTGCGGCGCCGCCCATGAGACGTACGTCGGTCTGCGGGTCGTCGAAGCTCGCGATCCGTCGGCTCAGGCCGGCGAGCGCCTGCTCGGCCAGCGCCGGCGCTGTCGCCGGCTTCGCTGCGCGCCTCCTCTTGCACTCCGTGGCGCGCGCTCAGGACGCGCACGTAGACCAGCTGGCCGGGCTGAACCCGACCGGCATCAGCGAACCCGCCGCGGGCAAGGATGGCGGCCGTCAGCGTCAGCTGCGGCGAGAGTCCGCTCCGCATCTCCCGCCCGGTCGGTAGGCGGCCGGTCTTGAAGTCCAGCACGTCGGCGCGCGCGCCCCGCGCCTCGATGCGGTCGGCGCGCGCGGTCAAGATGAATGGGCCGCCCGGCGCGTCGATCGTCGTCTCGCCGTTCTGCTCCAGCAGCAGGACAGCGCCCTGGCGCCGTCGGCGGTCCAGCCTCACCGCGTCAGGCGCCGCCAGGCGCGCCAGCGCGCGCTCGCGGGCCAACGCTGGCCCCGGCATGCCGGCGCGGATCAGCTCTTCGACCACCAGGTTTTCGAACAACATTTCGGCGTCAGCCCCGTCGAGGTCGGGTCTGTTCTTGCGCGAAGCGCTCGAACGCCCTGTGCACCGCCGTCCCGCGCGCCCGCGCCTCGACCGGCTCGGCGGGCCGCTCCAGCGCGCGCAGGCCGAGCACATAGCGAGCGTAGACGGCGTAGGGGTCGCGCACCCAGCTGCTCGATCGCTGGTGACCGGCAGCTTGCGCGGGCGGGCAGCGACGGGCGGCGTTGGCCTGGGCCGCTCGGCGGGGTCGAGCCTGCCCGGCGCGTCGAGCGCGCGGGCCCAGGCCAACAGGTCGGCGCGCTCGGGCATGGCCAGACCGGCGCCCTTGACCAGGGTCTGCAGCCGCCAGAGCCAGCGCGACGGCGTCGCCGGCGCGCCGCCGCGCCGCGCGGTGGTGATCAGGAGCAGGTCGCCGGCGCCGGCCGCCTGGGCGAAGTCGTGCGCCGAAAGCCCGATCCGTCGCTCGGGCGATGACAACAGAAGCGCCTCGCGCATCGGGCGCGACAGGAAAGGGTCGGCTGCCGCGACCTGCGGCCAGACGCCCTCCTCGAGCCCGGCCAGGATCAGCCGGTCGGCGTGGATCAGCCGCGCCTTCCAGCACGCCCAGGATGCGCAGGCGCGGATGGGTGGCGGCCGCGGCCCGCACCGTCTCGCCTTCCAGCAGGTCCTCGACCAGGTCTGCGAACTGGCAGCGCGCTCACCGGCGGCAGCCCTTCGCTTTCGCCGATCAGCGCCGCCAGCAGGCTCGCGGCCGCTTCGCCCGCTGGGCCGGCCCAGAGCGCGTCCGCGCCGCCCGCCAGCGTCTCCATCGCCGCGCCCAGTCCTCGCGCCGCCGCCGCAGCCTGCGCGGCGCCTGCGGCGTAGGGGCGCGCCGCGGCTTCCAACACCACGCGCAGCTGCGCCGCCAGCGCCAGCGCTTCGTCAACCCGCGGCCGGTCATCCTCTTTCGTCAGCCTGGCCTCGATCGTTTCCCAGGCCTCGGCTCGCGCGCCCCGCAAACCCCGCCGCTCCAGCACGTCGGCGCGCCGGCCCCAGCCGGGCCAGCGGGTGCTTGACGAGCGCGAGCTGCAAGATCGGATCGAGGGGCGCGGCTGCCGCGCGGGCCGCCAGCGCCATCAGCTGCCCGACCGGGAAACCAGCCAGGCGCGCGCCCGCCGAGGAATCCACCACCACCCCCCAGCGCGCCAGCCGCGCCGACACGCGCCTGGCCAGCGCCTGGTCCGGCGTCACCAGCGCCGCGGTGCGTCCCGGCGTCTCCAGCACCTCGCGCAGCGCCAGCGCGGCGACGTCTGCGGCCTCCTCCTCGTTGCGCGCGCCGACCACGGCCAGGCCAGCCAATCCCTCGCGGATGGGGTCAACGCCGTCGCGCTTGCCCTCTTCGCGCAGGCGATCGATCTGCGCCCGCCAGTCGGCGGTCGCCTCCGGCGGTTTGAGCGCCTCGCTGATCAGCCGCCGCCGCCAGCGCCCGCGCGTATCACCGGCCCGCGCCGGCGACCACGAGCGGACGGCCGCGCGCGCCACGCCTGCCGTCGCCAGCATCCGCTTCATCGCGCCCTGCGGGTGCTGGTCGCCCACCTCCGCCCAGGCGCGTTCGGCCAGGTCGATGTCCAGGCCCGGCAGCACCACCAGTCCTTGCGGCGCCGCCGCGATCACGGCCAGCAGCGCCGCGGTCGCTGGCGTCGAGCCGGTCGAGCCGGCGGCTGCCAGCGGCCCCGCCGGCGGCTCATCGGCCCACCGCTCGGCCAGCGCGCGGGTCAGGCGCACGCGCCTCGCCATCACGTCGATCAGACCGAGCTCCGCCAGCCGCTCCGGCCAGGCTTCGAGCGCGATGGCCAGGAACCTGGCCGAGATCTGCCAGTGGCGCGCCATCTCGGCCGCGACCCAGTCGGCGGGCGGGCGCAAGGGGCCGGCCTCGTCGATGTCGACGCCGTCGATGAAGGCCCCCAGCGCATCGGCGAGCTCCAGCGCGCCCGACGGCATCCAGCGACCGGCCCAGCAGGTGGTCGTTCTCGGCCACCAGCCGGGCCAGCTCGAAGCGCCGCCGCCAGGGCGAGATCGCCGCCGGCAGGTCGAGCGCCAGATCGCCCGGCTCGAACGGCGGCTCGCCCTCGTCGAGGTCGCCAAGCGCCCGGATCTGCGGCAACAGCAGCGCCCGCCCGCCGCCCGCCTCGACGAACGCCTCGGCCAGCCCCCGCGCCGCGCGGCGGGAGGGGACCAGCACCACCGCCTCGGCCAGCGCGCCGGGCTTGGCCAGCGCCCCCAGCAGGCCCTCTGCGAGATCAGCAAGGAAGGGCCTGTGCGGCGCGATCGTGAACCAGCGCGGCCCCGGCTGGTTGAACGGGGTCATGCCGTGAGCCTGGCCTCGACGAGCGCCTTGCCGGCCGGGTCGCTGACGTGCATCCACAAGCCCTCGGGGCAAAGGCCGAACACCCGCCCGCGCGCGGCGAGCGCCTTCCAGACGCCGAGCAGCGAGAAGGGCGCGTCCGACCCCTCGGCGACGATCGCCGGGTCGGTGATGTGGACGCCGACGTAGAGGAAGGGCGCGGTCTCGCCCGGCGCCTTGAAGCGCACGCGGCCGTCGGGCTCCAGGAAGACGTCGCCGGAGTCGTGGAAGCCGAGCGAGGTCCTGGTGGGCGCGAGCAGAAGCAGCACGTCCATCGTCTCGGGCGCCCAGGCGCGGGCCAGCGCCGCCAGAGCCGCCGCGCCGCCGCCGAGGGCTACCGTGTCGATGTTGCTGACCCAGACCGGGCCGGCGCCCAGGAGCGGGATCGCCTTCTTCAGCCCCCCGCCGGTCTCGAGCACGGCCGCCCGCTCGTCGGAGATGGTGATTGTCGGCTGCGTGCGCGCAGCCAGGTGGGTTTCGAGCTGATCGGCGAAGGCATGCACGTTGACCACCGCCCGCTCGACGCCGACCGCCGCCAGCCGGTCGAGCGCATGGTCGATCAGCGGCTTGCCGCCCACTTCGACCAGCGCCTTCGGCCGCGCGTCGGTCAGCGGCCGCAGCCGCGTTCCCAGCCCGGCGGCCAGCACCATCGCCGTCTTCGGGCCGCTCATGGGCGTGGCTCGCGGGTCACGTTCCGGTCGAACCAGGCCCTGAGCCCGGCCAGCTCCGGATCGGCGAGGCAGCGGTCCAGATAGCGCCACATGCGCGGCATGAAGGCGGCATAGCGCGGGCGGCCGTAGCCGGCGACCTGGCGGGCGAAGATGAAGAGGATGCGCGCGCTGTTGAGCGCGCCCAGCGCATGATAGTCGGCAACGAACCGCTTGGCGTCGACCTCGGGCCGCGCGGCGAGATAGCGCGCCAGCACCGCGGCCTCGCGCTCGGGCGAGACGTCGCGGCGGCCGTCGTGCAGCAGCATGGATAGGTCCCACGCCGGATGGGCGCGGAGGGCGTCCTGGAAGTCGAGCATCCCGACGCGCGCCACGCCTCCGCGCCTGGGCAGCCAGACCAGGTTCTCCGCGTGATAGTCGCGGTGGCAGAACACGCTGGCGCCGGCCACGCCGCGGGCGCGGATCGGCGCCCAGAGCGCCTCCCACTCCGCCGCCGCCTCGGCCGAGAAGGGCGCCATGCCCGCGTACTTCGGCCACCATTCCAGGAACATCAGCCCGCCGGTCTTCAGCGCCAGGTCGTCGTAGGCGAGCAGCGGCCAGCCCGGCGCGCCGTCCAGCACCGGCGGCGGCGCCTCGGCGTGCAGGCGCACCAGCGCGTCGATCGCCGCCTCGTAGAGCTCGGCCTCGTCCGTCCCCGCCTCGATCAGCCGCGCGTAGAGGTCGTCGCCCAGGTCCTCGAGCACCGCCAGGCCGGCGGGCGCATCGGCGGCCACGACCTCGGGGGCCGAGAATCCGCGCGCCTTCAGATAGCCGGCGACGCTCAGGAAGGCCTCGACGCGGCCGGCGGCGAGGCGGGCGAGCGCGTTATAGCCCAGGCGCTCGCGCTCGGCCTCGCTGGCGTCCGGCGGGCAGGGCGCGGTCTCGGCGTGCGGCGGCTGGTCCATGAAGATCAGGCTGGCGCCGCCCGGACGGCGCAGCCGTTCGTACAGCCGGGTCGACGCATCGCCGGCCAGCCGCTCGCGCACCGCCTCGCCGAGGCCGTTTTCGGCCAGGAAGGCGGCCTTTTCCGCCTCGCGATCAGAACTCAAGCGGTCGTCCTTCCCAGGCTCCGTGCGGGTTCAGGCGGGCGAGCCGGCTCTCGCGCGGCGCCTCGCCCACGATCGTCAGCTCTATATCGAGTCGGTCGCGCGGCAGGCGCCGCCCGAGGCGCTCCGGCCACTCGATCACCGCCGCCCCGTCCTCCAGCGCCTCGTCCAGGCCGATCTCGTTCGCCTCGTCCGGCCGCTCGATCCGGTAGAGGTCGAAGTGGGCGAGTTTGAGTCCCTTGCCCTCGTAGAACTGCACCAGCGTGAAGGTCGGGCTGGGCACGTCCTCGTGCGCGGCGGTGCGCTCGCGGATCAGCGCCCGCGCCAGGGTCGTTTTGCCGGCGCCCAGCACGCCCTTCAGGCAGACCGCCTCGTGCCGGCCCAGCGTCCGAGCGACGGCCCGTCCCAGCCGCGCGGTCGCGTCCTCGTCGCTCAGCCGGAAGTCGCCCTCGGCCGGCAGGATCATCGGAACGGCCGGCCCGGATCGCGCACGAGGTCGCGCTCGATGTAGCGCTTGAGCGCCAGCGTCAGCGCCTGTGCGTCGCCCTCGAGCGCTTCCGGCGCGATCGGCGGTCCGATGGCGAGGTCGAAGCGGTCGCCGCGCTTGTTCAGAAGCTCGTGGAACAGGGTGATGTCCCTCAGCTCGGCCGAGAAGCGGTCGAAGAGGTGGAACAGCGTCGGATGCGGGCCGATGAGGTGGGCCGGGACGACCGGCGCGCCATGCTTGCGCGCGAGCGAGAGGGCGCTCGGCGCCCAGGGCGGGTCGGCGATCACCCCGCCGCGCCGCCGGGCCAGCCGCCCGGCCGGGAAGATGACGATCGCCCGCTCCGCCTCCAGCGCCGCGCGCGCGAGCTGCAGGGTGAGCCGGGTCTTCTCGCGCGTGCGCTTCTCCTCGACCCACTCGACCGGGATCAGCACGTCGGCGAAGCCGGGGCAGACGCGAAAGGCGTCGGCGTTGGCGAAGAAGCAGAGGTCGGGGCGCAGCCGTTTCAGCCCATCGTACACCGCGATCCCGTCGGCGACGCCGGTCGGGTGGTTGAGGATGATCACGCATCGGCCGCTCGCCGGAACGCGATCGAGGCCGGTGATGGCGAGCTTCAGCGCCAGCAGGTCGGAAACGTAGGCCATCGCGTCCGCGCCGCTCAGCGGCCGGATGGCGTCGGCCATCCGCCGCGCCTTGCCGTAGTCCAGAATGCCGTAGAGCGGCGGCTTGATCAGCGGCCAATAAGCCTTGGCCACCCAGCTGGGCGCGCGCTCTTCGATCAGCTCATCGACGATGTGCTTTGCGCCTGCGACAGGCATCGCAAGCGCGCTGGCGGGCGCGACCATGGCTTCAGCATAAGATTGACCGCCAAGGACGCCAAGGACGCCAAGGACGCCAAGGGGCCGAAGCGGTGGAAACGCCGCGCCCGACCTTCATCGTCATGGCCCGGCTTGTCCGGGCCACCCATAGTCACCGTCGAGTGTAAGTGTGCATGGGTCCCCCGCATTCCGCTGCGCTCCAGCGGGGGATGACGGAAGTATCTGGGTCACGCAGCCCCTTGGCGAACTTGGCGTCCTTGGCGGTCAAATCGGAACGCGCCGCTGCGCACCCGCGTAAGAGGAGGCGCCAATCCGGCGGCGGATGCTCTAAGACGCCGCCAGCACGAGGGAGCACGGCGTATGCGGGAGATTTCGCATTTCATCAACGGCGCGGCGGTGGCGGGCGCGGGGCGTTCCGGCGAGGTGTTCGACCCCAACACCGGCGAGGTGCAGGCGCATGTCGCCTTCGCCGACTCAAGCGTGATGGACCAGGCGGTCAAGGCGGCGGTGGCCGCGCAACCCGGCTGGGCGGCGATCAACCCCCAGCGGCGGGCGCGGGTGATGTTCGAGTTCAAGCGCCTGGTCGAGGCGCGCATGGACGAGCTCGCCGCGCTGCTCTCCTGCGAGCACGGCAAGGTGCTCGCCGACTCCCGCGGCGACATCCAACGCGGGCTCGAGGTGATCGAGTTCGCCTGCGGCATCCCGCACGCGCTCAAGGGCGAATACACCGAGGGCGCCGGCCCCGGCATCGACGTCTATTCCATGCGCCAGCCGCTGGGCGTCGTCGCCGGCATCACCCCCTTCAACTTCCCGGCCATGATCCCGATGTGGATGTTCGGCGTCGCCATCGCGGTCGGCAACAGCTTCATCCTCAAGCCCTCGGAGAAGGACCCCAGCGTGCCGGTGCGGCTGGGCGAGCTGTTCATCGAGGCGGGCGGGCCGGCCGGCGTCCTCAACGTGGTGCACGGCGACAAGGCCGCCGTCGACGCCATCCTCACCCACCCCGACATCAGGGCGGTCAGCTTTGTCGGCTCGTCGGATATCGCCTCTTACGTCTATGCGACCGGGACCGCGCACGGAAAGCGCGTGCAGGCCATGGGCGGGGCCAAGAACCACGCCATCGTGCTGCCCGACGCCGACCTCGACCAGGCGGTGGCCGACATCATGGGCGCGGCCTACGGCTCGGCGGGCGAGCGCTGCATGGCGCTGCCGGTGGCCGTGCCGGTGGGCGAGGCGACCGCCGCGGCCTTGCGCGAGCGCCTGGAGGGCCAGATCGAGACGCTCAAGGTCGGCGTCTCCTCCGACCCGGCCGCCCAGTACGGACCGGTGGTCACCGCAGCCCATCGCAAGCGCATCTCGGACTACATCCAGCTCGGCGTCGACGAAGGGGCCGAGCTGGTCGTCGACGGGCGGAACTTCGCCCTGCAGGGTTTCGAGGACGGCTTCTTCATCGGCCCCAGCCTGTTCGACCGGGTGACGGCGGACATGCAGACCTATCGCGACGAGATCTTCGGGCCGGTGCTGCAGCTCGTCCGCTCCGAGAGCTTCGAGGACGCCGTCGCGCTCCCGTCCAGGCACCAGTACGGGAACGGCGTCGCCATCTTCACCCGCAACGGCCGCGCCGCGCGCGAGTTCGCGGCCAGGGTCGAGGTCGGCATGGTCGGCATCAACGTGCCGATCCCCGTGCCGGTCGCCTATCACACCTTCGGCGGCTGGAAGCGCTCGGCGTTCGGCGATGCGAACCAGCACGGCATGGAAGGCGTGCGCTTCTTCACCAAGATCAAGACGGTGACCGCGCGCTGGCCGGAAGGCCCGGCCGGCGACGCCGCCTTCAACATCCCGACCATGCAATAGCCATGGCAAAGCCCGCGGCGAGAGGGATGGGTCTGAGGAGCGCCATCGGCACGATGGTCGCCTTCGTGCTGGTCGTCGGCGCGGTGATCCTGCTCTGGTGGGACATCGACGTCCGCTGGCGCCCGCACGACCTGGCCAAGGACTCCAGCCAGATCACCGCGCTCTTGCAGGCGGCCGGCTGGGCCTCGTCGGGCGGCGGGCCAAGCAAGGTCTACGTCGTCGGCGTCCGCGACTGCCTCGGCTGCGAGCGGCTGCTCAGGAGCGACGTCCCGACGCTGCAAAAGGTCGGCGTCGATGTCCGCGTGATCGTCATCGCGCCGCCCGACGTGAACGGCAAACCCGTGTCGTCGCCGGTGGAGCGGGCGACGGTGGCCGAGCTCTGGGTCAACCGCAGCTGGGCGCTCTACCAGGCCTGGATGGCCGCCCAGCCCGCGACCTGGACCGCGCCCGGCGTGCCGCCGGCCGACGGCGATGCGGCCCGCACTGCGGTGGTCGGCGCGAGCCGCGACCTCGCCGACAAGCTCAAGTCGCTTCTCTCCGAGAACGGCGTCCCCTTCACCTGGCCGCTGGTCATCTGGCAGGCCAAGGACGGAACCCTCGAAGCCGCCGCCGGCGACGCCCCCAAAACCTGGACCTACATGCGCCACGACCTCGGCGCCCCCTAATCTATCCGCTCATCCCCGCGCCAGCGGGGACCAGGTATCCCTCCGGCGCCGCCTCGACCCTGAGGCTCAGAATTTGACCGCCAAGGACGCCAAGGACGCCAAGCGGGAGAGACGGGCTCGTACGCCGGCGGCGCGCTCAGATCCCTTGGCGATCTTGGCGTCCTTGGCGGTCCGATGCGGAGGCGCCGCCGGCGCGGCGCTTCAAAGGCCCGGCGGGGTTGGGCCTAGCCTTTTCGCCGGTTCAGGCGGATTTCCGGTCCATCCGCCGCACTTCAAGTTAGTATGGCGCCTGGCCCCCGGCCCCAACGGAGATTGTCTTAGAACCCCCATGCTGCTCCACCTTTCCACCTGGGCCGAGACGGAAGCCTACCTCGAGCGCTCGAAGATCATCGTCATCCCCATCGGCTCGAACGAGCAGCACGGGCCGACCGGCCTCCTCGGCACCGACTGGCTCTGCCCGGAGATCATCGCCCACGCGGCGGAGAAGACCCATCCGGAGCTCCTCGTCGGTCCGACCTTCAACGTCGGCATGGCCCAGCATCACCTGGGCTTTGCCGGCACCATCTCGCTTCGGCCCTCGACCTTCATCGCCGCCATCGGCGACTGGACCCGCTCGCTCGCCGTGCACGGCTTCACGCGCATCTATTTCCTCAACGGCCACGGCGGCAACGTCGCCTCGATCGAGGCGGCCTTCTCCGAGATCTACGCCGAGGCCAGCTTCGCCCGCCGCCCGGCCGGCTTCGCGCTGAAGCTCCGCAACTGGTGGGACCTGGCCGGCGTCGGCCAGCTGGCGCGCCAGCAGTTCCCCGCCGGCCACGGCAGCCACGCGACGCCGTCGGAGATCGCCGTCACTCAATGGGCCTATCCCGACGCGATCAAGGCGGCCAATTACGCGCCGCAGATCGCGCCCTCTGGCCCCATCCGCGAGGCGCTCGACTTCCGCGCCCGCCACCCCGACGGCCGGATGGGCTCGGACCCGGCGCTGGCCACGCCCGAGAAGGGCGGCGAGCTGGTCGCCCTCGCCGCGACCGGCCTCGTCGCCGAGGTCGCCGCCTTCGCCGCCGAGACGCTGCCGCTGGCGGCTAACGCAGACGTAAGTTGACGCCGGCCGCCAGCGCTGCAACCTATGAGGTCAGTGGAGGAGTCCCCCTGTGAAACGTACAATCTTGAGCCTCGCGCTCCTGGCCAGCCTCGCCTCAGGCGCGGCCTTCGCCGCCGACCCCACGGCCGCCCCGGCGCCGCCCAAGAAGGGCGGCTTCGACCCGAACCAGATCATCTGCCGGGAGGTGGGCGAGACCGGCTCCCACCTGCCGGGGGAACGGGTTTGCGCCACCTGGGCCGATTGGCAGGCGCAGAGTGATCACGATGCCCACATGATGACCGAGGCGAGCGACCGGCCCGGCGCGGCGACCACGGGGGGCATGGAGGCAGTGACCAACAGCCCCGCCCCAAACACCAGCGCGATGCGCCGCTAGCCCGCGTGCATAGCCCCGCTGATCAGCCGGTGAGCACGTCCTCGCCCTGCACCGCGACCGGCCAGGGCGTCAGCGCGCGGCCCTCGCAGGGGCCTGCGATGCAGCGGCCGTCGCCGATGCGGAACAGCGCCCCGTGCGTCCCACAGAGCAACAGGTCGCGCTCGCGCGTAAGGTAGCGGTCGGGAAACACCGCCAGCGGCGTGCCGTTGTGCGGACAGCGGTCGATGTAGCCGAACAGGCCGCCGGCCTTGCGCACGACGAAACCGACGAACAGGAAGTCCCCCTCGCGGAAGACGAAGGTCTTCGCGCCCGGGTCGGGGATGTCGGCGAGCGCGCACAGGCGCACGCCCGCCGCCGGCTGGGCTGTATTCATGCAAGCTCGCCGATCACCACCCGCCAGGGCCGGATCTCGACCGCGCCGAACAGTCCGGCCTGGAAGTAGGGGTCCCTGGCCGCGAACGCCTCGACCGCCGCGCGGGTCTCGCCCTCCATGATGAACAGCGAGCCGATGGGTTGGCCGTCGTCGTCCATGAAGGGCCCCGCCAGCCGCACCACCCCCGGATTGGCGTCCAGATAAGCCAGATGCGCCGCCCGCGTCGCGGCCCTGAGCTCCGTACTCCCCGCCCGATCCAAACAACTCATCACGAACAGCGGCATGGGTTCTCTCCACGCCCCGCGTGAGCGGGGCTGTCGCTTTTAACCACGAAGGACACAAAGGACACGAAGAGGCCGTGCGAACTCGCGCGCCCAGCTCTCCCCGTCATGGCCCGACTTGTTCGGGCCACCCATGAACACTGGGCGAGCGAGGTGTTCATGAGTAGGACCTTGCCGCTGCGCGGCCGTTAGACCTCCTCGAACTCGGAACGGAGGGGGCGGGAGAGGAGGCTGGCGATGGCGGCGTCGACGTCGATCTCGCCGGCCAGGACCGCGCTCACCGCTTCGGCGATCGGCGTCTCCACGCCCAGCCTCTCCGCCAGCGCCCGCACCGCCGGCGCCGTCGCCACCCCTTCGACCACCGACAGCCGCCCGCCGAGCGCGGCCTCCAGCGTCTCGCCGCGCCCCAGCGCCATCCCCAGGCTCATGTTACGCGACTGCGGCGAGGAGCAGGTCAACACCAGGTCGCCCAGGCCGCAAAGCCCGTTCAGCGTCCGCGCCTCCGCCCCCAGCGCCGTCGCCAGCCGCACCAGCTCGGCGAATCCGCGCGTGACCAGCGCCGCGTGCGCGCTTCGCCCCAGCCCGCGCCCCTCGACCACCCCGCAGGCGATGGCCAGCACGTTCTTGATCGCGCCTCCCGCCTCGGCCCCGATCAGATCGTGAGTCCAATAGGGCCGGAAGGTCGGCGTCGCCAGCGCCTGGGCGATGTCCTGGCCGAGGTCCGCATCGGCGCAGGCCAGGGTGACGGCGGTCGGCAGCCCGCGCGCCACGTCGATGGCAAAGCTCGGGCCCGACAGCACCGCCAGCACAGCCTCGGGGCAGGTCTCGGCCGCCACCTCGGTCATCAGCTTCAGCGACCCCTGCTCGATGCCCTTGGCGCACAACACCAGCGGCTGGCCGGGCTTCATGAAGGGGGCAAGGCCGCTCAACGTCTCGCGCATGTACTGGGCGGGGACGACGGCGAGCACGAGCGCGCAGTCGGCGATCTCGGCCAGGCTCTCGCTCGCCCGGTTAACCTCCTCTCCACGGGCCGGCCCAAGGGAGCGGGGGGGAGCACGCAGGCATCGTCTCGCCTGCGCTGGCGCCGGCCGCCCACCCACTCGCGGCCGCCGCACGCGCGCCACCCCAGCCGCCCCTCCGCCTCGCCGTCTCCCCACGCCCACCGCTCCCGCCCTCCCCGCACCCCGCCACGCCCCTCCCCCCCCCCCCCCGCCCCCACCTCCACGCCCCCTCTCCCTCCCTCCCCTCTCCCCCCCGGCGCCGCGCACGCCGCACTCCGTCCCCACCACGCTCTCCCTCTTCCCGCACCCACACTCACTCTCTCCATCTCTCTCTCCTCCTCCCGTCTTCCCCATCCTCTCGCCCTCCCATCTTCGCACTCCTCTCACCGTTCTTCCCTCTCTTCCCTCCCTCCTCCCTCTTCCACCCTTTTCCCCCCACCTCCGCCTCCGTCCTCCTCTCTCATTCCCTCTTCGCTATCCTCGTTCCTCGTCCGCTCTTTCCCATCCGCCCTCCCATCTCCCACATCCTCACCTTTGTCCTGCTCCCTCTTTCGCAGCCCCTGCCCGTGCTCTTCGCCTCCTAGTCTCACCTTCCCCGTTGGCCTGGCACGCGGCTATATCCAGCACCCCGTACTGTCTGTCGCGGCCTTCGTCCCCGATCCCTTCTCTCCTAGCGGCGCGCCGCCGTACTAGACCGTCGTCCTGTCCCGCTCGCTGCCCGTCGGATCGCTGTAGTATCTGCGGCGTTTCGTCGCGCAGGTCTAGATCCGCGGTCATCGCATCGTACCGGCGGAGATCGAGTCCGCCCTGGGACTGCACCCGAGGTCCTAGAGGCGGCCGTAGCGGCGCCGCAGGAGTCCAGTCGCTCGCTGTTAGCGGCCTACGTGGTGTCGCACGCCGGGGGCCAGCCTAGCGGCGGATCGCCTAGCCGTCTGGCTTATCGAGCAGCTGCCTTTCGCCTAGCTGCCCTCTAGCTTCACCAGCCTGGCAGCCTTGCCGCGGACCTCGAGCGGCTAGCTGTATCGCCGCCAGTTGCCGGCGCCGGTCGCCTTTTTATTTATAATAGACTTCCTCTTACCTCCAGCCTCTGTCCTTGTTTCTTCTTCTAGCCGTCCTGCCCCTGGTTCTGTTGGTCCTCCGCGTCCTGTGACCGGACCAGTGGCCCGCTTGGAGGCCTGGCTGGAGACGGAGAAACGTCGCAGCTTCGCCTGGACGCTCCCCCTTGCTGCACCGCGCAGCCGCTCTCCGTAGAGAGCTTCCAGTTTCCGAGCTTCCACCAGCTTGCTTACTCTCTATCTTTCCACTCTCTTCTCCTCTCTCTTCGCTTTACACCCTCTATCCTTTCCCTCCCCTCCCTCTCTCTCCTACCTCTACTTCTTCCTCCTAACTCCATTCTTTAACTCCTATCTTCATCCTATTACACTCTCAACCCACCCTCCCACCACCCACCGCCTCGTTCAGCCGCACGTGCGGCAGGAAGAGCGGGTTCTCGTGGCCGGCGTTGACCTGTTCCACCACCTCGACCTCGCGCGCCCACAGCACGGCGGCGAGCCCGGCTCGGGCGCAGACCTCGGCCAGCGCCGTGCCCCAGGCCCCGCCGCCGATCACGCCGGCGCTGGCAAAGCCGCTCACGCCTTCGCCCCCTTGCGGCCGGGAATGTGGGTCGGCCGCTCGCGCGCCGCCGCCTCGTCCAGCGGCCAGCGCGGCCGCGCGACCGCGTCCATCCCGTCTGAGATCCCCAGCGCCAGCCGCTCGGCCCCCGCCAGCGCAATCATCGCCGCATTGTCCCCGCAGTATTCCAGCGGCGGCGCCGCAAAGCTGAACCCATG
Source organism: uncultured Alphaproteobacteria bacterium (assembly GCA_963794315.1). Lineage (GTDB taxonomy): Bacteria > Pseudomonadota > Alphaproteobacteria > Caulobacterales > Caulobacteraceae > Poindextera. The sequence continues at coordinate 167,484 of CAWCDF010000002.1, read as the reverse complement.
CCTCCGCGTCGCCTCTTCGAGCACCGCCCGCACATGCCCGTTCGCCGCCACCCCGCCCGCGACGACAAATCTCGGCCCGGCCGGTCCGGACTCAAGCCCCTTCCCACGCGGCGCAGGATCGGACTCAAGCCCCTTCCCCCTCGCGGGGAAGGGGTTGGGGATGGGGGCGCCAGCGCCGGCGTGGCCAGTCGGCACCTCAAGCGCTGCTCCCCCACCCCTGTCCCCTCCCCGCAAGGGGGAGGGGGACGCAGCTGCCGCGCCAGCGCTTTTCACCGCGCCAACAAGTTCCGGGCGCCGTTCCCGATAAACCTCCATCGCCCTCTCGCTTCGCTCGGCTAACTGCCTCGCGATCGCTCCCTGCACGCACGCGGCCAAGTCGCGGCGCTCTTGCTCGCCAGCAACCCGCTCGGCGATCCGGGCCGCAGCGGTCTTCAATCCGGAGAACGAGAAGTCGCACCCCTCGCGCCCGGCCAGCGCATTCGGCAGGGCGAACCGCGCCGCATCGCCCCCCTTGGCCAGCGCCTCCAGCGCGGGGCCGCCGGGATAGGGCAGCCCCAGCGCCTTGGCGATCTTGTCGAACGCCTCGCCCGCCGCATCGTCGATCGTCGTCCCCAGGCGCGTGCAGCGGCCCACCCCCTCGACGTCCAACAGCTGGCAATGCCCACCGGAGATCAGCAGCAGCAGGAACGGGTAGGGCAGATCCGCCGTCAGCCGCGCCGACACCGCATGCCCCTCCAGGTGATTGACCGCGACCAGCGGGATCCCCCGCGCCAGCGCGATCGCCTTGCCGGTCGAGAGCCCGACCATCACCCCGCCCACCAGCCCCGGCCCGGCGGTGGCCGCGACCCCGCTCAGCGCCTCGTACCCGATCCCCGCTTTCTCCATCGCCGCGGTGATCACCCAGTCGATCGCCTCCACGTGGGCGCGGGCGGCGATCTCCGGCACCACGCCGCCGAACGGGGCGTGCTTGTCCATCTGGCTGAGCACGATCGACGACGCCACCTCGACCCCGCCGTCCTCGCCTACGCGCACCACCGCCGCGGCGGTCTCGTCGCAGCTGGTCTCGATGCCGAGCACGGTCTGTTGCGGGCGCATGGCCGCTCCTGTAGCAGGCCAGGGGCGGAATTTCCCGCCCGAGGTCGCTTCCCCTTGGACCCCATTCGCATCGGCACGCGCGGCTCAAAGCTGGCGCTCGTCCAGGCCCGCCAGGTGCAGGCAGCCATCGCCGCAAGCCTCGGCGCCGCGCCGGACGAGACCGAAGCCGTCGCGCCGATCGTCGTCATCACCACCACGGGTGATCGCGTGCAGGACCGCCGGCTGACCGAGCTCGGCGGCAAGGCCATGTTCACCAAGGAGATCGAGGAGGCGCTGGCCGCGCGCCGCATCGACTGCGCCGTCCATTCGCTCAAGGACGTCGGCATCGAGCGCCAGCCGGGCCTGGTGCTGGCCGCCACCCCCGAGCGCGAGGACCCTCGCGACGCATTCCTCAGCCCGCGCTACGCCACGCTGGCCGACCTGCCCCAGGGCGCGCGCCTCGGCACGGGCGCCAGCCTTCGCCGCACCACCCAGGCGCTGAACCGGCGGCCGGACCTCGCCATCGTGCTCATCCGCGGCAACGTCGACACCCGCCTGGCCAAGCTCGCGGCCGACGAAGCCGACGCCATGGTCCTGGCGATGGCCGGCCTGAACCGTCTGGGCATGGCCGACCGCGCGCGCCACGCCATGGATCCCTTTGATTACCCGCCAGCGCCGGGGCAGGGGGCGATCGTGATCGAGACCCGCATCCCCGACGCCGACGCCCCTTGGGTCCGCGCCCTCGACCATCCCGCGACCGCAACCTGCGTCGCCGCCGAGCGGGGCGCGCTGGCCGCGCTCGAAGGCTCCTGCCGCACCGCCATCGGCGCCCACGCCCAGCTCGACGGCCAGCGCCTCACCCTCGTCGTCGAAGCCCTCACTCCCGACGGCGCCGAACGCTTCCGCCGCCAGGCCGCCCTCGCCGCCCCCACCCCCGAGACCGCCCGCGCCCTCGGCCTAGCCCTCGGCGCCCAAATCTGCACCGAAGCAGGCCCCCGCCTCCTGGCGCCGGACTAGAAAGAGTGCGGCACATCCCCCCCTCCGCTCATCCCCGCGAAAGCGGGGACCCAGGCTTTTTTCACCACGAAGGACACAAAGGGCACGAAGAGGCCCAGTGAGCGGCGGTAGCTCCCACACCTTGTTGGGTCCAGACCCTTGTCCCTTCGTGTTCTTCCTTCGTGTTCTTCGTGTCCTTCGTGGTTCAATCCGGCGCGGCCACTGATACGGCGCGTCAGTGAACGGCTGGTCCCCGCTTTCGCGGGGATGAGAGATAGAGTGAGAGCCCATGCGCATCTGGATCACCCGCACGTTGCCGGAAGCCGACGCCACGGCGCGGCGGGTCGCGCGCGCGCGGCACAGCCCCATCGTCGCGCCGGTGCTGGAGGCGCGACCCATCGCCGGCGTCCGCCTCGGCCTCGCCGGCGTCGGCGCCGTCGCCTTCACCAGCGGCCATGCGATCGCGGCGTTCGCGGCCCTGACCGCCGGCCGCGACCTCCCCGTCTTCACCGTTGGCGAGGCCACCGCGACCCTCGCGCGCGCCGCCGGTTTCACGGACGTCCATTCCGCCGACGGCAACGCCGAGACGCTGGCCGAGCTCATCGCCCGCGAACAGCGGGGCGGCGTCCTTGTGCTCCACCCCACCGCGCGCGAGCCCGCCGCCGATCTCGCCGGTCTCCTGGCCGCCCGCGGCGTCCAGGCCACGGCCGTCGCGGTGTACGAAACCGTCGCCACCGCTCTCGCCGCGCCGCCGACCGACGCCGACGCGGTCCTCATCCACTCCGCCCGCGCCGCCGTCCGCACCGCCGTGCTCATCGAGCAGGCGAACCGCCTCGACCTCGAGGCCTACGCCATCTCCCCCGCCGCCGCCCGCCCGCTCGCGGCCCTCGGTCTCGCCCGCCTCCAAGCTGCGCCCTTCCCGAACGAGGCTGCCCTGCTAGACTTGCTCCGATGACGGTGACCACCGACCTCGCAACCGCGCCCCCCTCCCCCTTGCGGGGAGGGGTCGGGGGGTGGGGGTGCGAACGCAGCGCCTCAGGCTGGCGCCCCCATCCCCAACCCCTTCCCCGCGAGGGGGAAGGGGCTAAGTGCAAAACGGCGACCCCCGAGATGACCGCCGCCCCCGAACCGGACGAGCTGGAAGGCCCGGGCCTGCCGCGCGATCCGCACGACTATGCGCTGCGCCGCCGCGGGCTGGGCTTGAGCTTCTGGGCCATGATGGCGTTCGCGCTCATCTGCGTGCTGGCCGGCGTCGCCATCGACCGCCTCGGCCCCAAGCTCTTCCCGGCCCGCAACGCCGCGCCCGCGCCCGCCCAAAGCGGCGCCGCCGCCCTCACAGCCCCCTCCGCCCCCGACGAGGCCGCGGCCGAGCAACCCGCCCCGCCGTCCGGCGCCCCTGGCGCCCAGCCCCCCGCGCTCGCCGGCCTCTCCACCCGCCTCGATCGGCTGGAGGCCGGCGACGAGCGCCTGCGCGAGGCCGCCGCCGAGGCGCTGGCCGCCGCCGACCTCGCCCAGGCCGCCCAGACCTCGCGCCCGTTCGCCGACCAGGTCGACGCCCTTCGCCCGCTGCTGCCGCAATCGGCGGCGCTCCGCGCGCTGGCCGGCTACGCCCAGACCGGCGCTCCCAGCCGCGCCCAGCTCGCCATCCAGCTCGGCGCCATCGCCGACCACGTCGTCGTCGCCGCCCAGGAGCCGGCCAAGGATTCCGGCGCCTTCGCTCACCTCACCCACGTGCTGGCCGCCGTGTTCACCGTCCGCCGCGTCGACCGGCTGACCGGCGACGACCCCGACGCCATCCTCGCCCGCGCCCAGGCCAGAGCCGACGACGGCGACCTCGAAGGCGCCGTCCGCGCCCTCGACCAGCTCTCGCCCGCCGGCCGCGACGCCGCCGCGCCCTGGGCCGCCCAGGCCGCCCGCCGCATCGCAATCGACAGCCTGGCCGCCTCCTTGCGCGCCGACGCCGAACGCGACCTCGGCGCCACCGCCCCCCCGGCCGCGGCGAACTAGGACGCGGGCGAGATGCACCCGGAAGGTTTTTCGACCACGAAAAACACGAAAAGCACGAACGCGGTTCTCTCTTCCGTCATCCCCCGCTGGAGCGGCGGAGCCGCGACTGCGAAGCAGACGCGCGAAGCTGCGAAGTGCGGGGGACCCATGAACACTGGAGTCGCGCGGTGTCCATGGGTGGCCCGAACAAATCGGGCCATGACGTGGGGGGCTGGGCCGCGTCGCGCGCGACCCGTTCGTGTTTTTCGTGTTTTTCGTGGTTCAACGCTCTTGGCGCCCACGCGCGGGACGATGGTCGCATGATCCGCGGCATTCTTATCCTGGTCGCGCTGGCCGCCGTCGTCGCCGCCGCCTTCGTGCTCGCCGGCGAGCCGGGGCGGGCCAGCGTCGAGTGGCTGGGCTGGCGGGTCGACATGACCGCCGCCGCCGCCGCGCTCACCATCATCATCGGCGCCTTCCTGGCCGTGGGCCTGTGGCGCCTGGCGCTGTGGATCGTCGAAACCCCGCGCCGCCAGGCCGCCGCGCGCGCGGACCTCCGCCGCCGCCAGGGCCTGGAGGCGCTCGGCCGCGGCTTCCTCGCCGCCGCCGCCGGCGACGGCTCCGAGGCCCGCCGCCTCGCCCAGCAGGCCGGCGAGCTCGCCCCCGACGCACAGGCGCTGGTGCGCATCCTCGCCGCCCAGGCCGCCGAAGCCGCCGGCGATCCCGCCGCCGCCCAGGCCGCCTACCACGCGATGCTCGGCTTCCCCGAGATGCGGCTGGCCGGCCACCGCGGCCTGATGCAGGCGGCGGCCGCCGCCGGCGATCACGAGACGGCCCTCCGCCACGCCAAGGCGGCCTATGGGCTCGCCCGCACCTCGCGCTGGGCCTGGCGCGCCCTCTTGGAGAACCGCCTCGAAGGCGGCGACTGGGCCGCCGCGCTCGAGCTCGTGCAGGGGGGCCTTGAGCGCAAGATCGTCTCCCCGATCAGCGCCGAGCGCGCCCGCGCCGCCCTGCTCGCCGCCTCCGCCGCCGCGCTCGAGGCCGATCCCGGCCCCGACGCCCGCGCCCAGGGGCTCGACTACGCCACCCAGTCCGCGCGCCTCGATCCGGCCTTCCCGCCGGGCGCGACCATCGCCGCCCGCATGCTGATCGCCGATGCCAAGCCCGGCCGTGGCGGCGCGCTGATCCAGCTGGCCTGGAAGGCCCGCCCGCACCCTGCCCTCTACCTGCTCTGGCGCGACCTTGCCCCGCGCGAGACGCCCAAGGACCGCGCCGAGCGCCTGGGCGAGCTCGCCGCCCTCAATCCCGATGCGCGCGAATCCAAGCTGGTTCGCGCCGAACAGGCGCTCCTGGCCCGCGACCCGGCCGCCGCCCGCGCCATCGCCGAGCCGCTGGCCGCCGCCGCCCAGCCGGACGCCCGCCTCTGCGGCCTCCTCGCCCGCATCGCCTTCGCCGAGGCGAGGACCGACGAGGCCCGCGCCTGGATGGCGCGCGGCCAGGCCGCCCCGCAGGACCCCGACTGGACCGACATCGACCCCGCCGCCCACGCCTTCGCCTACGCGCCGACCGATTGGGCCAGGCTCGTCTCCACCTACGCCGAGACCGGCGAGCTCATCCACCCGCGCCTCGAGCGCCGCGAAAAGGTGATGAGCGAGCTTCCCGAGCTCCCCCACGCCTACGAGCCCGCCGCCCCCTTCCTCCTCGCCCCCGACGCCGTCGACGACGGCCCCGAAACCGACTGGGCCAGAGCGACGCCACGGTAGCATCAAGGACTTGGCAGCTCCCTGCACCCGCTCATCCCCGCGAAAGCGGGGATGAGCGGTATAGAGTACGGAGGCCTAGAGCGGATGCGGCGCGCGCGTCCGGACTGGCCTGCAGCGCCGTTCCGGTCTAGAGACAAGCCCCCCAAAGCCCAGGGCCGCCTTAGCTCAGCCGGTAGAGCGGCGCATTCGTAATGCGTAGGTCGGGTGTTCGAGTCACCCAGGCGGCGCCACCCCCCCGATCGCCGCGTAAGCGGCAACTATCCTCTTCAACCACGAAGGACACAAAGGGCACGAAGGGTCGGAGCTAGCCGAAGCGCGGCAGCCCGCTAGGCCCCTTCGTGTCCTTCGTGTCCTTCGTGGTGAAATCGGGCGGCGCAGAGCCGCTCCCGCTTCAGGCTTGCCCGCGGTCCGCCCCTATTCGGCGGGTTTGGTGACCTTGTAGTTCAGCTGGCTTTCGCTGACGCCGCCGGGGACGACCTTGACGCCCAGGTAGCGCATCTCGCCGTCCTTGAAGCTGATGTCCTTCACCGGCAGGCTGCGGTCGCGTCTCAGCTGGCTGACATCGCTCAGCGTCAGCTGCAGCGTCATGCGCCGGCGCGTGACGCCGGCCGCCTCGGCCTTCTCGATCTCGCCGCGAAACCGGTCGGCCGTCGTCGAATAGCGGGGGTCGGGGGGCGGCCTTTTCATCGCACGCCGTAGAAGCCGTGTTCGCCGAACACCCGCACCTGACAAGCGCGGCCGCCGTCCAGCAACTGCCGCGCCTTCTTGTGCGCCGACGCCTTGGCGACTTCCTTGTCGGCCGAATAGCCGAAGTGTTCGCCGTTGTGCTCGACGGCCCAGCCGCCGTCGTGGCGCATGACCGTCAGCACCGCTCGATCCAAATCTGCTCGCATGCGGTTTTGTTAACACAATCGGCGCCGTTGCGGGGAAGTATTTTGCCGAATTCGCTTGCCCTTCGCTGTCCGGCCCCCCACACTTGACCGGTCAAATATCGCCTAGGCTCTCCTTCTGCCTTCGCCGAAATCTAAAGATTTAAGGCCTGCACGAGTTCTCGACCCTCTCCGAAAATTTGAACTCACGAGCCCACTTTGGGGCGTGAGACCTCTTGTTCCGGAAAGGGACAATCTATGAAAAGTGGTACAGTAAAGTGGTTCAACGCCCAGAAGGGCTTCGGCTTCATTCAGCCGGATGACGGCGGCTCGGACGTGTTCGTCCACATCTCCGCCGTCGAGCGCGCGGGCCTAGGCTCGCTGCACGAGGGCCAGAAGCTCGAGTTCGAGCTCGAGCGTGACCAGCGCAGCGGCAAATCCAGCGCCGGCCAACTCAAAAGCGCCTAGACCCTAAACCCCCGCACTCTCCCTTCATCGTCATGGCCCGACTTGTTCGGGCCACCCATGAACACCTGATCCATCCGGTGTGCATGGGTCCCCCGCATTCCGCCGCTGCGCGGCTCCAGCGGGGGATGACGAGAAGAGTAAGCGGGCGCCCCCTATTCGGCGTACGATCGTCCCATGACGACGCTCTCCGAGACCGAGTTGCGCGTGCTGAGGAACCTGGCCGCCAAGCGCGCCGGCAACCTCACCCCCTTCATCAACATCGCCGACGCCCAGCGCCTGACCGAGCACGGCTTCGCCGCCCGCAGCCGCCAGGGCTGGGACATCACGCCCGAGGGCGCGGCCTTCCTCGCCGCCCTCGACGCCGACGCCCCGGCCGAAGACGACGCCCCCACCCCCCTCTTCGGCCGCACCCCCCCAGACGACCCCTCGCCGTCCTAGGCGCCCTTTTTCACCCGCCAAGGACGCCAAGGACGCCAAGGGGCGCAGGCTCACCGGTCGCACCCCAACTTCACCGTCATGGCCCGACCTGTTCGGGCCACCCATGATCACCTGATCCATCCGGTGTGCATGGGTCCCCCGCATTACGCAGCTTCGCCGCTCCAGCGGGGGATGACGCTTGAGTTTGAACCCTTAGCGTCCTTGGCGACCTTGGCGGTAAAATCGGACCGCGCCGCTGCTCTCGCGCCGCCCCTCTGGCCCGGTCGCCGCCCGCGTGCTCCAATCGCCGCAAACGATCGGGGAGGATCCAGCATGAAGACCCACATCGCGCTCTACGCCCTGCTCGCCGCCGCCGGCCTGGCCGCCTGCCAGCCTGCCGCGCCGCCGGCCAACACCGCCGCCGCGTCCAGCGCCAGCGCCGCCGCGCCCGCCTCGTCCGCCGCCGCCGAGCCTGCCTCCAGCACGGGCGAGACGCCCACCGCCTTCGTCACCCGCCTGCTCGCCCCCTACCAGCCGAACGGCCAGTGGTGGGCCAAAACCGACACCGACGCCGCCCAGAAGGCCCAGCAAGCGTTCCAGGACAACTACGACGCCACCTTCTACGACCCGGATTTCCTCAAGATCATCACCGACAACGGCAAGCTCTCCGGCGCGAAGGCCGGCGGCGTCGACATGGACTACGACCCCATCTGCCAGTGCCAGGACGGCGCCGCGAAGCTCGCCCCGGTCTCCGGCCACGCCGACGGCGCCCGCTACGACGTGGTCGTCAAGAGCGACGACAAGAGCCAGGCGCCCTGGACCTTCGTGCTCGCCAACTCCGCCACCGGCTGGCGCCTCTACGACGTGCTCGACACCACCGGCGACGTCCGCGCCGTGATCGGCAAACACAACGCCTGCCTCCGCGCCGCCAACAACGAAACCCAGGGCGCCAAGTGCGTCTCCGGCTCGAAAGCCCCCTCCCGGAGGCAGGGGCCGAGCGCCGCAAGGCGCGAGGGGGAGGGGTTACGGCGCTTCAGACAAGCCCAATCTTGCAGGGCAGGGGCGGGATGAGACTCACCCTCTGTATGCTGCTCGCGGCCGCCGCTCTGGCCGCGTGCCAGCGCGCGCCCGCGCCGGCGAATACGGCCGCCGCGCCCAACGCCGCGCCGCCGGCCTCGTCTGCGCCCGCCCACCCCGCATCCGCCGCCGGCGAGACGCCCGCCGCCTTCGTCACCCGCCTGCTCGCCCCCTATCAACCGAACGGCCGGGAATGGGCCAACACCGGAACCGAGGCCGCCGACCAGGCCCAGGAGGCGTGGCAGCAAAGCTACGACGCCACCGTCTACGACCCGGATTTCCTGAAGATCATCAACGACAACGCCATGCTTGCGGCCGACAAGTCCGGCGGCATGGACATCGACTACGACCCCCTCTGCCAGTGCCAGGGCGCCGGGCCGACCTTCTCCGTGGCCTCCGCCCGCGCCGACGGCGCCCGCTACGACGTGGTGGTCAAGAGCGACGAGAAGGAGCAGGGGACCTGGACCTTCGTGCTCGTCCCGTCCGGGGCCACATGGCGCGTCTGGGACGTGCTCCAGCCGACCGGCTCCATGCGCGCGATGCTCACCCAGCACAACGCCTGCCTGCGCGCCGCCAAAACCGAAACCCAAGGCGCCAAATGCGTCTCCAGCTAGCCCCCGGCGCCGCGCAAGCGGCGCGACCCTATTCGACCACAAAGGGCACGAAGGACACGAAGGGCGCAAAGAAGTGGCCCTGGCCGCGGCGCAGCAGCCAGCACGGCTCCTTCGTGCCCCTTCGTGTCCTTCGTGTCCTTCGTGGTTAAGAGGCCTGTGCCGCTTTCGCAGGCATGAGCGGAGTGGACCCACCCCCTAAACCCCAAACACCCCCTTCAGCCGCGGCTGCGCCGCCACCCCCTCAGCAATCCACGACTTCCGCACCACCAGCCATGTCCCCAACCCCGACACCCCCAATGTTCAACCCTCACGGCCAAGACGTCAGCCGATCGATCCGTTCCGGACAGCGCAGTGCACGCGCGGCTCCGACCCCGGCATCGCCACCCGCCCCATCCCCCACCTCATCCAGGCGCAGTCGACGGCGCCTGCCGGGGAGGGGCTGCTCTGATGGCCGCGGCCAGCGAAACCCCGCGCCTTCAGGCCGGCGATCGGGTGCGGCTCAGGTCCGGCGGCGCGGTCATGACCGTCGAGCGGGCCGACTATCGGGTGGAGCTTCCGTTCGCGTTCTGCAGCTGGATGGACGCGCGCGACAACATCCACCGGGCGTCCATCAAAATCGAAGCGCTCGAGCACGTGGAGCCTTAAGGACCAACCCATGCCCTAAGTCCCTCTTCGCCCAGAGGCAAGGATGGCCGGTGGCGCCGCACCCCCCGCCCCCCACCACCCCCAAAGATCGACGCTGCTAGCCATCCTTCCCTCTGGGCGAGAAGCCCCCCGGGCAGACCGCCAGAGCTTTCGTACCGACACCCGTGCCGTCACGCTGGGGCCCAAAGGCCCGCGGCGCCGCGCGGCCGCGCCTCTTGAAAGTGAGATGTTGAGCCAACCCCACGACCCTGCAAACGCGGCCCCCTCGGCCTGGGCCGAGCCCGAGGACGACGTCTCCCCCGCCGAGGCGCTGCGCCTGGCGTTCTGGGCCGCCTTCGAAGCGATCGGCGGCGCCCAGGGCCTGGCCGACTGGGGCCAGACCGATCCCACCCAGTTCTTCCGCCTCTTCGTCAGCATCGTCTCGCGCGACGCGCGCAACGCGCCGGCGGAGCCCTATGCCTACGTCACCTCCGAGCCGCTCAGCGAAGAAGAGTGGAAGCAGTCCATCGCACAATACCGCCGCTAGGCAGGGACCGTGCGCCGAATGGCGCGAGGCGGTGCAGTCCAAAAGTGAACCGCAGAGGACGCAGAGGAGGCTCAGAGCGCGCAGAGATGCTCAGGCGTCTCTGCGTCCTCCGCCCTTCTCTGCGTCCTCTGCGGTTAGACGAGGGCGCTGCCGCTTGCGCCGCGACTTTCGCTCACTTCACCAGGACGGCTGTGGTCACGACCACCGCGCCAAAGGCGGTCGCCCAGCAGAAAATGGTCCACAGCAGCTGCAAGATGCCGTTTTCATGTCCGGGCCGTTGGGCAAAGGACGTCACGAGCTTGGTCATCGCCACACCTCTCCGATCAGTCTGAGCCGAGGCTAGTCCCCGCATGTTGAATTGTCCGTCGCCGAACGCGGTAAACCCCCCGATTCAACCGGGCGGGGCTAGGCGTTCACACCTCTCCCATAGGGAGTGGGAGGGGCCCCGAGCAAAGTGACGGGGAGGGTGAGGGGTTACGGCGCCTCAGGCAAACCCCGCAACGCCGCAAACCGCACCGACGCCGAAGGTTAATCCGCAAGGCCGTAACCCCTCATCGCCCCCACGCCTGCCGGCGCGGGTCCCCCCTTTCTCGCTCTGGGAGAAGTTCGGTAGGGCGCGGCGCACCAACGCCCCCTTTGTGACCTTCGTGTCCTTCGTGGTCTAAATGGGCGTGGCCGCAAATCGCCGCGTCGGGAGCTTGCATTGGCGGAGTTTGAGCACGAGCTGGGCGAGCCGCCGGAGGTGCACGAGGTTTCGGGGCCGGCGTTCACGCCGCTTCAGGCCAGCGCCACGATCACCATCGGCGTCATCTCGCTGGTGCTGGCCGGCGTCCAGGCGCTGCTGCTCGGCGCGCTGGTCGACGAGCACCGGCTGACCGCGCCCGACATCGGGCTCTCCGCCATGCTCGAGGCGCTGAGCATGGGGGCGACCACCTTCATCGTCGGCGTCGTCATGCCGCCCAAGCGGCTGCGGCTGATCACCATCGTCGCCGCGCTGGCCCTCACGGCCTGCGACTTTGCGACCAGCCGGGCGAGCGGGACCAGCGTGCTCGCCATCCGCGCCGTCGCCGGCCTGCCGGAAGGCGTGCTCTTCTGGATCACCATCGCCATGATCGCGCGCACGATGACGCCGGAGCGGTGGGCGGGCGTCTTCATCACCATGATCACGCTGGCGCAGTTCGCCGCCTCGGCGGCCACCGGCGCCCTCATCCTACCCCGCTATGGCGCCAGCGGCGGCTTCATCTTCATGGCCGCGACCTGCCTCCTGGCGATCCCGGTCGCCTTCTACCTGCCCAGCGAATACGGCCCGTTGCCGGACGCCGGCGGGGCCTCCTTCCCGCTGCCGTTCCGCGGCTGGGTGTCGCTGGCGGCGATCCTGGCGCTCACCGCCGCGTGGGGGGCGGTCGGCATCTACCTGGTGCCGCTGGCGCATCAGGCCGGACACGGCATGGGCACGGCCTCGCTGTCGAACGCGCTGTCGCTGGCCGCCCAGGTCGCCGGCGGGGCGCTCGCCGTCGGCGTGGCCGGGCGGGTGAAGTACTTCCCGGTCCTGGTCTTCGGCGGCGTCGTCTTCCTTGCCGTCTTCACCGTCTACGGGTTCGCCTCGCCGGCCTTCCTGTTCGTCGGGGCGACAACCCTGCTCGGCTTCATCGGCGTGTTCACCAACCCCTTCTTCGTGCCGATGACCATCGACGCCGACCCCAGCCGGCGCACGGCGGTGCAGAACGGCGCGGCCCAGATCCTCGGCGGCGCGCTCGGGCCGCTGCTGGCCTCGCGCGTGGTCAGCGACGCCAACGCCCGCGGCTCGCTGGTGCTCGGCGGGGCGCTCGTGGTGATCGGCACCGGCCTCGTCGCCTGGCTGCGGCTGACCCACCGGACCGTCGAGCCGTGACCTGGTGCTACACGGACAGATGGAGCGCCCGGCCCGGGGAGCGGGTGGCGCTGCACGCCAGCTCGGCGCACGGGCCCTGCACGCTCGAGCTCGCCCGCGTCGGCGCCGAGCGGCGGGTGGTGTTCTCCGAGCGCGTCGAGGTCGGCGACCATCCGCGCCCGGCGCACGCCGACCGCGACGGCTGCGGCTGGCCGGCAGCCTGCGAGATCGCCGTCGGCGCCGACTGGCCGAGCGGCTACTACCTGATCACCCTCACCGACGCCGAGGGCGGCGTTGCGCACCACTTCCTCTGCGTGAAGCCGGCACAGCCGGCCGCCAAGGCGGTGCTGGTGCTCTCCACCAACACCCTTGCCGCCTACAACTGGTGGGGCGGGGCCAGCGCCTATGCGATGTGGACTCGCTGATGGCGCGCGAGACCAACCTCGCCGGCGCCATGGCCAACGCGATCGGGCGGCTCTCGACCCAGCGGCCGTTCGCGCCGCTGCTGGTCGCCCCGCCGGCCGACATGCCGCGGCTGGTCAACCTCAGGAAACGCGGGTTCGAGGAGCGCCCGTGGGCCGGGCGGAAACCCGCGACTGGGCCCGCGCGCACGGCCAGAGCCCCTATGACGGCTCCGCCGGGTTCCTCAACAAGTGGGAGCACCACTTCGTCCGCTGGGCGGAAGGGCAGGGGCTGGCCCTCGACTACCTCACCGACTACGACCTCGACGCCGAGGACGGCGCGCTCGACCCCTACGACGTCGTCATCCTCGTCGGGCACAGCGAATACTGGTCGGGGCGCGAGCGGGACGCGATCGAGGCGTTCGTCGAGCGCGGCGGGCGCCTCGCGATCTTCTCCGGCAACACCTGCTTCTGGAAGGTGCGCTGGGAGGACGACGGGCGGACGCTGGTCTGCCACAAGTGGAAGGGCTTCGAGGCCGAGGACGTTCCGCCGGCGGACGCGACGCACCTCTGGTCGCACCCGGCGTTCGGGCGGCCGGAGGCGTCGATCACCGGCCTCTCCTTCCTGTTCGGCGGCTACCATCGCCTCGGCCTCTGCGCCGCCCGCGGCGCCGGCGGCTACACCGTCTATCGCGACCGGCACTGGGCGCTCGAAGGCTGCGACCTCTACTACGGCGACGTGATCGGCGAGGCGATCCCGCTGCTCGGCTACGAGAACGACGGCTGCGTGCTCGCCTTCGGCGACGATGGCCTCCCCCGCGCCGACCCGCGCCTCGGCGTGCCGGAAGACCTCGAGATCATCGCCCTCGCCCCCGCCGCCTTCGGCGAAGCCAGCGACAGCCCCTACCGCCCCCTCATCCCGCCCGAGCAGCTCGATGTCGCCGCCCAGGTCGCCTACGGCGACGCCAGCGAGGCCGCCCAGCAACGCGTCCTCCGCGGCCACGCCGTCATGGCCACCTTCAAGCGCGGCGAGGGCGAAGTCTTCAACGCCGGCACAACCGAATGGGCCCACGGCCTGGCCGCAGCCGACCCCTTCGTCACGAGGATCACCCTCAACGTCCTCAAACGCTTCGGGGCGCTCTAGAAACACCTCTCCCAGAGGGAGAGGGAGGGGCCCGCCGGCGAAGCCGTGCGGGAGGGTGAGCGGTTACGCCCTCTCGGATTAGCCTGAAGCGGCGTACGCGCGTCGCGACGCTCGCGGTTAGCCTGCGGCGCCGTAACCCCTCACCCTCCCCATCGCTTCGCTCGGGGCCCCTCCCTCTCCCTGTGGGAGAGGTGTTCGGCGCTTGACACCGCGCCCTTGCTCGCGTCCTAGGCGGGGCATTGGAAACGCCTCTGCGATTGGGAGCAACGGCATGGAATTTCGGCGATTGGGCTCTAGCGGATTGAAGGTCAGCGAGGTCGGCCTGGGCTGCAACAACTTCGGCATGCGCATGGACCAGGAGGCGACCACCACGGTCGTGAACGCGGCGATCGATGCGGGAATCAACTTCTTCGACACCGCCGACGTGTACGGCGGCCAGGGCAAAAGCGAGGAGATGCTCGGCAAGGCGCTGAACGGGCGCCGGCACGAGGTGCTGGTGGCGACCAAGTTCGCCAACCCGATGGGCCCGCGCGTCGACCAGCGCGGCGGCTCGCGCAAGTGGGTGATGCAGGCGGTCGAGGACAGCCTGAAGCGCCTGGGGACCGACTACATCGACCTCTACCAGATGCACCGCCCCGACCCCGAGACGCCGATCGAGGAGACGCTGGGCGCGCTCGACGACCTCGTCCACGCAGGCAAGATCCGCTACGTCGGAAACTCCAACTTCGCCGGCTGGCAGATCGCCGAGGCGGACGCGGTGTCGAAATCCGAGCGGATGAGCCGCTTCGTCTCGGCGCAGAACAACTACAGCCTCATGGAGCGGCGGGTCGAGCACGAGGTGCTTCCGGCCTGCGACCACTTCGGGTTGGGCTTTCTGCCTTTCTTTCCGCTCGCCTCGGGCCTCCTGACCGGCAAGTACAAGCGCGGCGAGGCGCCGGCCGAGGGCACCCGGCTCGCCGCCTTCGGCGCCCGCGGCGCGGCGGCCCTCTCCGACCCCAACTTCGACAAGGTCGAGGCGCTGGAAAGCTACGCTGTGGAGCGCGGCCACACCCTGCTCGAGCTCGCCTTCGGCTGGCTCCTCGGCCACGGCGCAGTGTCCTCCGTCATCGCCGGCGCCACCAAGACCGAGCAAGTGAAAGACAACGCCGGCGCCGCCGCCTGGAAACTGACCCCGGAGGAAGTGAGCGAAGTGACGGCGCTGGTAAAGTAGAGAACCGAGCTCAACACGCGGGGATGAGCGGGGCAATTTTCGCGCTAGGGTTTGGCCGCTCCCTTCCACACCACGGCATCATCCACCGCGTAGAGCTGGCAGCTGACCTGTTTGGCGGCGCAGTCCTTGAGCATGCTGGTCAGCGCGTCGGCGTCGCTGACCGCGCCCCAGCGGCCGTCGCTGGTCAAGACGAAGGCGCGCGGCGTGTCGAGCAACAGGAACTGCTTGTAGGCGTCGGCGACGCCCTGCGCGGGCTTGCCCACCGTCGGCACGGCGGCGACGTCGGCAAGCGGCGCAAAGCCCGACGCCGCCGGCTCCCCGTCCGCCCCGAGCGCGACCCCGTTCGCCGCCAGCGCCGCGCTCCAGCGCTTGCGCGCCGCATCGATCCTGGCCGGCAGCTGCACCACCCACTCGGCAGGGTAGGCGAAGGCGAGGTTGTCGGTCTCCTTCGACGCGATCGCCACGGTAACCCCGATCAGCCGGCCGTCGGCGTCGAACAGCCCGCCGCCGCTCGAGCCCGGCGCGATCGCCGCCGAGGTCTGGATGTCGGGCATGGGCTCGTTGTTGTTGTGCCGGAGCGCCGAGACCAGCCCGTCGGTCAAGGTAAGCTCGAGCCCCAGCGGGGCGCCGATCGCATACGCCGGCTCGCCCACCTTCACCTCGGCGATCGGCGCGATCGGGACGGGCGCGCCGGAGACGTCGGCCGAGGCGCTGAGCAGGCAGAGGTCGCGGGTGCGGTCCGGGTCCCTGCTGACGGTCGCGATCGGGACGATGCTCTTGCCGGCGTCGCGGGCGACCTCGACCGCGGTCGCGCCGGCGACCACATGGCAGGCGGTGACCAGGAGCCTGGGCGCGATGACCACGGCGCTGCCGAGCGCGGTCGAGCCGTCCTGCGCATGATGGGCGCGCACGACCCAGACCGCCGGCGAGACCTTGGCGAAGATCTCCTGCGGCGTCAGCGCCCGCGCCGCGGCGGGCGCGAGCGCAAGCGCGGCGACCAGCGCCGCGAGACGAAGACCTGAAAGGCTTGGCATGGCGCGCACCTTGACCGTCCCACCCGATAGCGGAACGCCCCGGCCGCGCGCCGGTTGCGGGCTCAGCCGTAGAGGTGTTTGAGCGCCAGGACGCCGATCGTCGTGACGACGATGGCCATCACCCAGGAGATGACGCCGCCCAGCCGCAGTCCCGTCCGCTCGGGCTGGCGGGTCCAGTCGTCGCCGCTGTGCATCCAGTCCCTCGTCGTGCTCATGACCGTGTCCTACGCGAGCCAAATCGGCCCAAACCGGGCCGCCGGGCAGGTCAATGCGCAACTTTCGCGCCAGCTTCCAAGGACTTGGCTCGCCTCGCACCGGCGCAAGCGCCGTGCTAGAGCTAGCGGTTAAGCCATGAGCACGCCCGAGGTCCTCGAAACGCTTGCCGTCGCCGACTGGTCGGGCCCGTTCACGCCCGACGTCCAGGCGCGCGCGGTCGATGCGCTGGAAGCGGGCAGGGTGCTCGTCCTGCCGCGGCTCGAGTTTCATTTCGACCCGTGCGAGACCGGCTTCCTCGACCCCTCGGTGGCCGGCGGCGACCGTAAGAACATCAGCCTCGATCCGGGCGCCGCCACCTGCGACGCCGCGGCGCTGGAGCCGGCCCAGGCCGAGCGGCTGGCGGCGGTGATGCGGCGCTTCTCCGACCAGGCCGAGGCGCTGGTCGAGGCGCTTGTCCCCGCCTACCGCGGCCACCTGGAGCGGGCGCGCACCTCCTTCCGCCCGGTCGAGATCGCCGGCCGAAACTATTCGCCCCGGCACGACGACCGGCGCCTGCATGTCGACGCCTTTCCGACCCGGCCGATGCGCGGCCGGCGCATCCTGCGCGTGTTCTCCAACGTCGCCCGCGACGGGGCGGCGCGCGACTGGCGGGTGGGCGAGCCGTTCGAGGCGTTCGCCGAGAAGTTCGCCCCGCATGTGCACCGCGCCATGCCGGGAAGCGCCTGGGTGCTGGCCGGGCTTGGCCTGACCAAGGGCCGCCGCTCACCCTACGATGAGCTGATGCTGGCGCTGCATGACGCCGGCAAGTTGGACGAGGCCTACCAGGCCGACGCGCCGAAGACGCCGGTCGCCTTCGCCGCCGGCACGACTTGGCTCTGCTTCACCGACCAGGTGCTGCATGCGGCGCTCAGCGGCCACTCGGCGCTCGAGCAGACCTTCCACCTGCCCGTCGAAGCCATGCTCCACCCCGACCGCAGCCCCCTACGCGTCCTGGAGCGCATCACCGGCCGCGTGCTGGCGTAGGCCTGCGCAAGCGGCGCGTCAGCCATCTGACCGCCAAGTTCGCCAAGGACGCCAAGGGGTGTGAGCCAGGCTCCCGCCCTGCTTTTCATCGTCATGGCCCGGCTTGTCCGGGCCACCTATGAACACCTGATCCATCCGGTGTCCATGGGTGTCGCTACGCGCCGCTGCTTTGCAGTCCGCTTCGCTCCAGCGGGGGATGACGGATCGTTTGTGATGCGCGGCATGTGCGCCTTCGCCCCTTGGCGTTCTTGGCGACCTTGGCGGTCCAAGGCTGAGCCGCCGCTCTCGCCTTGTTACCCCAGATCCCCCGCCAGCTCCGCCCGCGTCGGGTCGCTCAGGGCGGCGGTGTGGTCGTAGCGGGGGTGGTCGCAGCCGAGGCGGACCGGGACGCCCGCGTCGCGGAACGCCTGGATCTCATCGCCCGTCATGCGGAAATGCAGGAAGTGCACCGACGAGGTCTTGCCGTCCTCGCGCGTGCGCTCGATGTCGCCCTCGGGCAGACCGGCGCACCGCGCTGCGCCGATCTGGAGGAAGAAGTGGTCCTCGACGCCGCCGAGCTCGCCCAGGATGCGGGCGCGGCGGACCGGGTCGTCGATCTCGAACAGCACGGTGGCGACCAGCTCGTCGCCTTGCGGGATCAGCGGGTTGTAGGCGGCGAGCTCGTCTGGGACCTGCGCCTCGCCGCCCTTTTCGGTGAGCAGCATCTCCTGCACCTGGAAGAGCATGGTCTCGAAGCTCTCGAAGATCACCGTGCACCAGGGCCCCAACTGCACGCGGCGAAGCTTCTTGGTCGGCAACAGCGCCGCCCGCCGCGCCTTCCGCTGCGCCGCATACAACTCGTCCGGCACGAGGTCCGCCCGCGTAATCCGCCTCTCGTTCGCCGGCATGTCGTCTCTCCAATCTAACCTCGTCATCGCCCGGCTCGTCCGGGCGACCCATGAACACCGTCGGGCGTGAGTGTTCATGGGTCCCCCGCATTCCGCGGCTTCGCCGCTCCAGCGGGGGCTGACGACACATTGTTGCAGCGCGGCGTCGGTTCCGAACCGCTGCTAGACCACCCCCAGCGCTTGGGCGAAGATTTCGATGGGGTGGGCCTGGCGCGGCGTGGGGCCGGCGCCGGGCTCGGCGTCGACCAGCGCGCCCAGGTGGCGGCAGGCGAGCGGGCAATCGGAGCAGAGCGCCTCGTTCTCCTTCTGCGCCACCAGCCGGGCGGTGGGGCGGCCGACGCGGAGCGCGTGCGGGCGGGTCGCCTTCATCACCCCGAACGTGCCGCCGTGGCCCGAGCAGCGCTCGACGATGTCGACCCGCGTGCCGGGGATCAGGCGCAGCATCTCGGCCGATTTGAACCCCATCGCCTGGGCGCGGGCGTGGCAGGCGTGGTGCAGGGTGACGCCGCCGGCGATGGGTTTCAGCCCCACCGGCTCGCCGTGGGCCTTCACGACCTCGACCACGTATTCGCCGACGTCGCGGGTGGCGGCGGCCAGGCGGGCGACGGCCTCGTTCTCGGGCAGAATCAGCGGCCACTCGAACTTGAGCATCAAGGCGCAGCTGGCGGTCAGCGCCACCACGTCGTGGCCTTCAGCGATCAGCGGCGCGAAGTGGGCGGCGACGGTCTCGGCGCTTTTCGCGACCGCGGCCAGATCGCCGCTCTCGAGCTTCGGCATGCCGCAGCAGCCGGGATAGTCGAGGCGGACCTCGACGCCCAGGCGCGCCAGCGCCCTGGCCGCCGCGACCGAAGTCTCGGGCGCGTTGTAGTCGGAAAAGCAGGTCGCATAGATCAGCGCCTTGCGCTGACCGAACGCCGGACCGTCCGGGTCCGCCGCCGGCGGCGTGGCCAGCAGCCGCTCGGCGGTCTTGCCATGATAGCGCGGCAGCGGCGCGTCGGCGTCGATGCCACAGGCGAGCTCGAGCGTTTTGCGCGCCGGCCGGTTCTTCGTCTCGGTCGCCCAGTTGGCCAGGCCCGAGACCGGCGCCGCGAGCTTGCCGTTGCGGTCGGTCTCGCCCAGCTGGTCGCGCACGAAGTCCTTCTCGCCATGCCGGCGTTTGGCGGCGCGGTGGCGCAGGATCAGGTGCGGGAAGTCGACGTCGAACGGGTGCGGCGGCACGTAGGGGCACTTGGTCATGAAGCACATGTCGCAAAGCGTGCAGGCGTCGGCGACCTTGGCGTAGTCGGCCCTGGCGACGCCGTCGACTTCGCCGGTCGGACTTGCGTCGACCAGGTCGAACAGGATCGGGAACGAGTCGCACAGATTGAAGCAACGGCGACAGCCGTGGCAGATGTCGAACACTCGCGCCATCTCCGCCTCGACGGCGTCCAGGGCGTAGTAGCTCTCGTCCCGCCAGGCGATCGGATGCCTGAGCGGCGCGCTCAACCCCCCTTCGCCGGCGCTCTCGTCAGACATGGAGCCGTGTCCGCGTGTTCCCCTCCCCCTTGCGGGGAGGGGTTAGGGGTGGGGGTGCAGCGGGGACGATTCCGATTGGCCGCATCATAGATCCGCAGGCAATCTTCGAAAGGTCGCGCCCACACCCCCATCCCCAACCCCTTCCCCGCAAGGGGGAAGGGGCCGAGGCCGTTCGGCGAAGCCCAGGGCTGCGGTGCGCGAGCCTTGCCTAGTCCAGCGCGTCCAGGGCGCGCTGGAAGCGGCCGGCGTGACTGCGCTCGGCCTTGGCCAGGGTCTCGAACCAGTCGGCGATCTCGTCGAAGCCTTCCTCGCGGGCGGTGCGCGCCATGCCCGGATACATGTCGGTGTATTCGTGCGTCTCGCCGGCGATCGCCGCTTTCAGGTTTTTGTCGGTGCCGCCGATCGGCAGCCCGGTGGCCGGGTCGCCGACCTCTTCCATGAACTCGAGGTGGCCGTGGGCGTGGCCGGTCTCGCCCTCGGCGGTCGAGCGGAACACGGCGGCGACGTCGTTGTAGCCTTCGACGTCGGCCTTCTGGGCGAAGTAGAGGTAGCGCCGGTTGGCCTGGCTCTCGCCGGCGAACGCGGCCTTCAGGTTGTCGAGGGTCTTACTGCTGTCGAGCGCGGGCATGGTGAAGCCTCTCTCATGCGAAAATCCGTGAAGCCCGCTGCCTAGACCCCCGGGCGCCTCCCGTCCAATCGATTGAACCGATGCGACGCATAGAGGGCCTCGATCCTCAAGCGGAACCGCAAAGGACGCAAAGGACGCTAAGGGCTCCCGGAGCGGCGGCGCATCATCTCCTTCGTCGGGCCATGACGGTGTTGGGGGAGGGAGCGTCTCTTTGGCTCGCACCCTTCGCGACCTTCGCGTCCTTAGCGGTTAGACCTTAAGGACCGCCGGCCCTCGCAGCGATGGAAGGCCTACTTATGCCCCCCCATGGCGGCGAAGATGTGGACGGCGGCGGGGAGGATGAGCACGCCCATCAGGCAGGGGAAGATGAACAGGACGAGCGGCAGCATGAGCTTGGCCGGCAGGCTGTTGGCCAGCTCCTCGGCGCGCAGGATGCGCTTGGCCCGCATGTCCTCGGAGAACGCCGTCAGCGTGTCGCCGAGGCTGGTGCCCATGTCCTCGGCCTGGCGCAGCATCGTGGCGAAGGAATAGGCCTCCTCGATGCCCAGCCGGTCGGCCAGGCGGCTCCAGGCTTCCTTGCGGGCGCGGCCGGCGCGCAGCTCGAGCGTCATCAGCATCAGGTGTTCGGTCAGGTTCGGGTAGCGGCGGGCGAGCTCCTCGGAGATGCGGCCGACGGCGGCGTCCAGGCTCAGGCCCGCCTGCACCGAGGCGACGAGCAAATCGAGCAGGTCGGGGAAGCCCTCGCGGTACTCGCGCTCGCGCGCGTTGCGGCGCATGCGGATGAACTGGTCGGGGGCCATGATGGCGACGAGCGCAAAGGCGCCGGCCATGACGATCGCCCCGAGCGCCGACTTGGAGAACGCGAACGGCAGCAGCGCCAGCGTGAACACGGTCGCGGCGACCAGCGCGATCGTGCGGACGCCGAGATAGAAGGCGACCGCCTCCCTGCTGGTGAAGCCGGCCTGCATGAGCTTGTTGCGCAGGGCCGAGACCTGGCTGGGATCCTGGCCCTCCACCCGGTCGCCCAGGCGGCGCACGCCGCCGGCGAGGCCGGAGAAAGCGGCGAACGCGCCCGGCGGCGTCGCCCCGCCTGCGCCGGCCGGCGCCGCGTCGGAGAGCCGCGCGCGGCGCTGCATGCCGAGCCTGGCCTGGCGCAAGCCCATGAAGGCGAGCAGGCCCGCGCCCGCCAGCACCATGGCGAAGGCCACGAGCGTGAGACCGTTTTGGAATGAGGATTCCAGCATCGATCAGATCCGCATGTCGATCATCTTGCGCATGACCAGGTTGCCGAGGAACATCCAGGTTCCAAGGATACCCAGGCCGTACTGGATGACCTTTTCGTGGATCACGTCGCCGTAGAAGTGCGGCTGGATGATCTCCAGGATGCCAAGCACGCAGAAGGGGGCGGCGGTGAGGATGATCGCCGAGATGCGGCCTTCCGACGTCGCTGCGGCGATCTTCAGGCGCAGCTTGCGCCGCTCGCGGATGGTGTGGGCGCTCATGCTGCAGCAGGCCGACCAGGTTGCCGCCCGAGCGGTCCTGCAGGCGGATGGTGGCGGCGAAGAGGTCGATGTCCGGATGCCGGCAGCGCTGTGACATGTTCTGCACGGCCAGCTCCAGCGTCGAGCCGTAGGCGATCTCGTCGGCGGCCATGCCGAACTCCGAGCCGATCGGGTCGGGCAGCTCGCGGCCGACCAGCGCGATCGCGGTCGGCACCGGGTGGCCGGCCTCGAGGCTGCGCACGATCACCTCCAGCGCATGGGGCAGCTGCTCGCTGAGCCCTTTGGCGCGCCGGCCGGCCATGAACTTGAGGTAGCCGAATGGCGGCAGCGTCGCGGCGGCGACGCCGACGCCGGCGGCGATGACGATACTGCGCGTGAGAGCGAACGCCAGGAAGGCCATGGCCCCGCCCAGCGCGGCGATCATCACCGCCCAGCGCCGCGGTTGGTAGGGAATGCCCGACCTGACGACCAGGTCGGCGATCCAGGCGATCCAGCTCATCCGATGCCGGCCGTCCTGGCCCATGCCGCGCCGCTTGCGGAGCTCGCCGACGATGTCGCCGAGCGCCATGCCGCCCTCGACGAGCTTCAAGCGCAGGTTCACCGCCTTTTTGGCGCCGCCATGGCGCACGAGGCCCCACCCCGCCTGACAGGCGGTGAAAACCGCGGCGAAGATCAGGACCTGGATCGCAAGAGCAGGGTCGAAGCGGATGCCGAACATCAGCTCAGCTCAGCGGCCGGCCGGGGTCGAAGTTGGCGATGTCGTAGCGGATGCCGCGCCGGAGCATCTCGTCCATGCACTTGGGGCGCAGGCCCGTGGCGCGGAACTCGCCGACGACCGTGCCGTCGGCCTCGGTCGAGATGCGGTGGAAGGCGAAGATCTCCTGCATCTGCACCACCTGGCCCTCCATGCCGGTGATCTCGGTGACGCTGGTCAGGCGGCGCTTGCCGTCGGAGAGGCGCATCACCTGCACGATCAGGCCGACGGCCGAGGCGATCTGGCCGCGGATGGCGTCGGGCGAGAGCGCGCATGCCGCCCATGGCGACCATCTGCTCGAGGCGGGTGATGGCGTCGCGGGGGGTGTTGGCGTGGATGGTGGCCATCGAGCCTTCGTGGCCGGTGTTCATGGCCTGCAGCATGTCGAAGGCTTCTTCGCCGCGCACCTCGCCCAGGATCACCCGGTCGGGGCGCATGCGCAGCGCGTTCTTGACCAGCTCGCGCTGGCGGATCTCGCCCTTGCCCTCGATGTTCGGGCGGCCGCGTCTCCATGCGCACCACGTGCGGCTGCTGCAGCTGCAGCTCGGCGGCGTCCTCGATGGTGATCAGGCGCTCCTTGTGCGCGATCGCCGCCGGAGAGCGCGTTGAGCAGCGTGGTCTTGCCCGAGCCGGTGCCGCCGGAGATCACCGTCGAGACGCGGCTCGCGCACCGCGCCGTAGCAGGAACTCGGCGACGCAGGCCGGGCATGGCGCCGACGGTCACCAGCCGCTCGCAGGTCGTAGGGCTTCTTGGAGAACTTGCGGATCGAGACCGCGGCGCCGTCGATGGCGATCGGGGCGATGGCGGCGTTGACCCGGCTGCCGTCGGGCAGGCGGGCGTCGACCATCGGCGAGGACTCTCGTCGATCCGCCGGCCGACGGCGGCGACGATGCGGTTGATGATGCGCAGCAGGTGGTCGTTGTCGCGGAAGCGGACCGGCGCCAGCTCCAGCTCGCCGTGGCGCTCGATGATAGACCTGGAACGGGCCGTTGATCAGGATGTCGGCGATCGAGTCGTCCTGCAGCAGGGGCTCGATGGGGCCGAGGCCGACCATCTCGTCGAACACCGAGGCGCCCAGCATCTCCAGCTCGGCGCCGTTCAGCGGCAGGCGCTCCTCGCGGGCGAAGTCGCCGACCAGCTTGCGCACCTGGCGGCGCATCTCCCCCTCGTCCAGCTTGTCGAGCTTGGAGAGGTCGATCTCGTCGATCAGCCGGGCGTGCAGCTTGAGGCGCACGTCGAGCAGGCCGTCGTCGCGGAAGAAGGCGGCGTCGGCCGGCTGCTTTTCCCTGGGCGTTTCGGGCCCGGCGGGCGGCCGCGAAAGCGCGGCCGGGACGATCGGCGCGGCGTCGGCGTCTGGAGTGGGCGCCGGCTCCTGCGTCGCCGGCGGCGTCGGCGGCGGGGTCGTCTGGATGATGGGCGGGGCGGTCCCGCGGGCGGTGAAGCGGCCCATCCTACGCCGCCTTCCGCGCCGGCCCGCCGGAGCCGGCGATCAGCTGCTCGACGATGGTCACCACGTCGCTTGCACGATCTTCGAGCGCGGCCGGTGCTGGCTGATCGGGCCGCCGAGGTTGGCCGAGCAGGCCGCCGCCTCCCAGTCGGAGGTGACGACGCCGTCGACGCTGCGACCCAGCGCCTTCTCGGCTTCGCCGCGCGAGGGGGCGGGGCCGAACATGCGGCTGGCCATGCGGTTCAGGATCATCGCGCGGGTGCGCCCGGTCCGGCAGCTCGGTCTCGATCTCGCCGGTCAGCGCGCGGGCGGCGAGCAGCGCCGGAACGGTCAGCTCGGAGACCACCAGGATCTCGTTCGGACCCGGCCAAGCACGTCCATCGTCCACGGCTGGCGGCCGCGCGGCAGGTCGACCAGGATCCAGTCGTAGGCCTGGCAGGCGACCTCCAGCAGCCGCAAGACGGCGCTCGGCGCGACTTTGCTGAAGCCATGCGGGTCGCGCGGGCAGGCGAACAGGTCGAACCCGCCGCCGACCCGCAGCGAGAAGGCGTCGAGCAGCGCCTGGTCGATGCGCTCGGGCGCGGCGGACGCGTCGGCCAGGTGCATGTTGGCCGCCGCGCCCAGGTAGGCGCTGGCCGCGCCGTCGGCGATGTTGAGGTCGATCAGGGCCACGCGGTCGCCCAGCGTCCGGCCGGCCAGCGTGGTGGCGAGCTCGATGGTCAGCGTCGTCCCGCCGGCGCCGCCGACGGCGCTCAGGACGCTCCAGCACTGCGCCTGCGGGGCGGTCTCCATGACCGCGGCGCCGTCCGCGAGCAGCGCGGCCGCGCAACGGGCGAGGTCGGCGGTCGTGGCCGGATGGTCGAGGACGTCGGAGCTGCGCAGCTTCAGGAGCGCGCGGGCGAGGCTGATCGGCAGCTGAGAGCCGACCAGGATGGCGGCCGGCTGCGGCGAGGTCTGCGCCAGAGCGCCGATCAGGCTGGCGAGCTTGGCCGGATCGCCGGTCGTGGTGTCGATCACGACGAGATCGGCCGGGGCGGGCAGGCGGCGCGGCGCCGTCGAAGGCGTCGACGTTCGCCGCGTCGATCTGCGCGCCGGCGAGCGCCTGTTCGACGACGGCGGCCAGGCGCTGGCCGACGACCAGAACACGCCGTTGGCTGAAGGCGGCGGAACTCATGGCTTTGTCACCAGCGCTCGGCCCGCGGCGCGGGCCCGGCCTCGTGGTCAACGCCGTTGACGATCAGGTCGATCGCGCTGGGCTCGTGCGTCTCGGTCAGCGGATTGGGCAGGCTGTCGGCGTTCGCGGCCGGCGATGTCAGCCGGGGCGTCACGATGATGATCAGCTCGGTCTGGTGATGCTGCCACTGGGTCGAGCGGAACAGCAGCCCAAGCACCGGCAGGCTCGCCAAGCCGGGAACCTGGTGGACGGTGTTGTCGTATTCCTGCTGGAACAGGCCGGCGATCGCGAAGCTCTGCCCGTCGCGGAGCTCGACGGTGGTCGAGGCCTTCGATTCGGTGAGCGCAGGCATGGTGAAGCCGTTGATGGTCACCGCGTTCGCCTGGTCGAGCGCGCTCACGTCAGGCACGACATCGAGCTTGATCTCGCCGTTGTCCTCGATGGTGGGCGTCACCGTCAGCTTCACGCCATAGGGCTGGAACTGGATGGAGGTGCCCGTCAGGCCGTTCGGCACCGGATAGGGGATCTGGCCGCCGGCGAGGAAGCTCGCCTCCTGGCCGGACATGGCCATCAGGTTCGGGCGCGCCAGCGTGCGGATCACGCCCTTCTGCTCGAGCGCGGCCAGCTGGGCCTCGAAGGAATAGGCCCCAACCCGGCCGCCCGCCTGGATCGGCGCCTGCGTGGCGAGCGTCGTGCCCGGGTTCAGGGTGAAGCCCACGTTGCCGGGGCCGCTGACGTTCAGATTGAAGCCGAGGTCGTTCAGGGAGTTGCGGCTCGCCTCGATGAACCGGACCTCGACCATGATCTGCTGATTGTTGGCGACCGCCACCGTCGAGGTCACATCTTTCGGCGCATAGCGCTCGGCGATGTCCTTCGCGTGCTCGGCGGCCCCGGTCGAGGAGGCGGTTCCGCTGAGGAGAATGCCGCCGGCGAAGTTGGAGGCGGTGATGTGCTCGCCCGGCAGGGCGGCGGCGAGGTCGGACTGCAGCGAGTCGATGTCCAGCCCGACGCGCACGTCGATCACCTGCGCGAGGTGATGCTGCTGGTCGTAAATAAGCAGATTGGTTACGCCCAGCGATTTGCCGCGAATATAGAAGCTATGATCGGTGGTCGCGACGAGCTGGGCGGTGTCGGGTTGAGCGACGACGATCTGGCTGAACGGGTAGTCGAGGCGGAAGGCCGCCGACTTGTCCTTCGGCACGTCGATCGTGCGCATGGCCGCGTCCTGCGCGCCATCGAGGGCGAGAGCGGGCGCCGGGTGCAGCGCGGCGAGCGCCAGCGCCGAGCCCGCGGCCAAGATGAGGCGGCGAGCGGTGTTGGAGGGGATGGCGCCACGCATGGCTTAGAACCTCGCTCTCTCGTTCGGCACCGTGACCGAGGTCGAGGCGTCGCCGCTCACGACGGTCACCGAGGCGCTCCGGTCGAACTGGTCGCCGGCCGGGCCTCGCGCCATGCGGTTGTGCGCCACCCTCGGCCCGGCCGGCGCCGGCGCCACGTAGTGGCGGGGGTCGTCGAGCAGGAAGTGGGCTTGCGGCTGGATGTCAGAGGAGCCCGGCCGGCGGAGCGCCAGGCTCAGCGTGCCGCCGCTCTGGGTGGCGAGGGCGAGCTTCTCGGCGTCGACCATCGACACCTCGAGCGTCGCGGTCGAAGGGATGGCGGGCTGGGTCGACGTCGGGTTGGCGTTCAGGTCGATGCCAAGCACCCGCACGCTCTGGATCAGCACCGTGGCGCCGACCAGCTTGTAGTTCCAGGTGTCCTTGGTCGCCGGCGGCTGCGGCAGCTCGCGCGAATAGAGGACGTCGACGCGGTCGCCGGGCAGGATGTGGCCGCCGCCGGCCGTCGCCGCCGTGACGCCGATCGTGTAGGCGCGCATGTCGGGCGCGACCAGGGCGGCCAGCGTCTGCCGCTCGCCGGGACCGGTCAGCTTGGAGACCAGCACCGGCTCCTGCGTGGCCATCGCCTGCAGCGCGACGGGCGGGCCGCCGTCCTGGTTGAGGATCTGGCCGACGTTGGCGTAGGCGCCCTGCGGACGATCCTCCGGTGGAATCTTGGCCACCTTCAAGTAGTGGCCGTCGAGCTTGGCGCCCCAGGGGATCGGCACGGCGGCCACGACCACCGGCACGTTTTCGACCTGATTGGCGGTTTGCGCTTGCGCGGTGTGCGATGCGTGGTTCGGCAGCCAGAGGCGTGCGATCAGCAGCGCGCCGATGGCCAGCACCGCCGAAGCGACGATACTGATGATAGTCCCCAGCCGCATCTGCTGCCCTCGAAACGGTGACGCCCCACCCCGGAGTTGCGCGGGGTCGTCGGGTTATGCGGCGGCAGCTCTTGCGTTGTCGTTAATCGTCACAGTAAACGCACGTAAACCGTACAAATAAGCAAATCATTATCCGTATTGTCACACGTTAATAAAGTACATTTGAAGTGTTTATCGCGCGTTTACCAGGTCAAGACCCGGTGTACTTTGGCTTACGCTTCTCGACGAATGCAAGCCGTGACTCGCGCACGTCATTGGGGGCCTTGCGCGCGAAGCCGAGACCGACGGACTCGTAGCGGATAGCCTCTTCGAACTCCGCGTCGGTGTTGTGCTGCAGCACGCGCTTGGTCATGCGCAGCGCCAGCGGCGGCCAGCCGGTCATCTCATTGGCGAGCTTGATCGATTCCTCGACCAGCGAGGCGTGAGGCACGAGGCGGTCGAGCAGGCCGATGCGGTAGGCCTCCTCCGCGTTGACCGCCCGGCTGGTCATCAAGAGGTCGGCGGCGCGCGAATAGCCGACCACCCGCGGCAGGAAGTAGCTCAGGCCGGAGTCGGGCGACAGGCTGCGCTCGATGAACACCGCCTTGAAGCGGCTGTGCTCGGAGCCAACGCGCAGGTCGCAGGCCAGCGCCATGCTCATGCCGGCGCCGGCGGCGACGCCGTTGATCGCCCCGATCAGCGGCTTGTCAAAACGGGCGAAGCGCCGGGCCCAGCGCCCGACCCAGCCGTCGTCGTCCAGCCTGGCGTTCTGCGACAACTCGCGACCGGCGGGCGGGGCGCCGCTCAGGTCGGCGCCGGAGCAGAAGCCGCGGCCCTCGCCGGTGATGATCAGGGCCCGGACCTCGTCGTCATCCTGCGCGGCCTGCACGGCCTCGTGCACCTCTTCGCGCACGGCGCCGGAAATGGCGTTCAGCCGCTCGGGCCGGTTCAGCGTCAGCACCGCGACGTGTTCGTGCTTGTCGTAGAGGATGGCTTCATAGGCCATGGGCGTCTCCCTTCAGGACTCGTCTCGGAGCGCCTCGCGTGACGGGCGCCCTTGGGTCATCGTTGGCGCGGGCGGCCAACCCGGCTACATCGCTCCGGCGAAGCCGCCCTGAACGTCGGCGGCCATTTAAGCGCAAGCCAAGGGGCCCCGTCCATGAAGCTCGATTCCTCGATCACCGCCGTCGTCACCGGCGGCGCCTCCGGCCTCGGCGAGGCCACGGTGCGGGCGCTGGCCGGCCACGGCGTGAAAGTGGCGATCCTCGATCTCGAGCGGCAGCGCGAGAAGGGCGAGGCGGTGGCCAAGGCCATCGGCGGCGTCTTCTGCCCGGCCAACGTCACCAACGACGCCGAGGTGGATGCGGCCTTCGCCGCCGCCCGCGCCGCGCTCGGTCAGGAGCGGATCCTGGTCAACTGCGCCGGCACCGGCAACGCAGCGCGCACGGCCAGCCGCGACCGCGAACACCGGCGAGATCCGGAGTTTCCCGATCGAACAGTTCAACATGATCATCCAGATCAACCTCGTCGGCACGTTCCGCTGCATCGCCAAGTCCGCGGCCGGCATGCTGACGCTGGACCCGTTGCCGGACGGCGATCGCGGCGTGATCGTCAACACCGCCTCGGTGGCGGCCGAGGACGGCCAGATCGGCCAGGCGGCCTACACCGCTTCGAAGGCTGGCGTGGTGGGCCTGACGCTGGTGGTCGCGCGCGACCTCAGCCAGGAGAACATCCGCTGCAATACGATCCTGCCCGGCATCTTCGACACGCCGCTGCTCGCCGGCGCGCCTGAGCAGGTCAAGGCGGCGCTGTCGGCTTCGGTGCCCTACCCCAAGCGCCTCGGCGTGCCCGAGGAGTACGCATCCCTGGCGCTGGAGATGATCCAGAACGGCTACTTCAACGGCGAGGACGTCCGCCTCGACGGCGCGATCCGCATGGCGCCGCGCTAGCGGCCTACTGCGTCTGGCCGGGCCTGACGATCTTCGGGCCGAGGTTGGCGACCACCTGACGGGCGTCGAAAGCGTGCGGGTCGTCCGCCGGTTTTGGCCCATGCCCCAGGACGATCTCGACCGCGGCGTCGTACCGCTGCTCGGTGTCGAAGGAGACGTCGTTGTCCCAGAAGGCGCCGCCCCAGGGCCCCCAGCGACGCCAGCCCCAGCCCCAGCCAGGGCCGTAGCCCGTCGCATAGCCGCTGGTGTGGGTGTCGGTATGCCGCTGCGCCGCTTCGAACCAGTCATAGCCCTGGGCCAGCGTCAGTTCCGCGGCCCGGTAGAGCATGTAGGTCTCGACCACGTTGCGCGGGGTCTCATCGTTGCCCCTGAAGCTGACCCGCCAACGGTTGTCTTCGATTCGGCTCTCGGTATAGCCGCCGGATGCCTCGACGCCGGTCTGCAGCGGCTGATAGGGGGTCGCCGTCTCGCAGGCGGCGAGCGCGGCCCCCAAGAGCGCGACCACCGCAGCGCTCAAGATCCATCGCTTCATGGCAAAGCCCTCCGTCTCGCCTCGCGCCGGGATACCCCAGGCACGTTGCGCCCAGGTTACACCGCTGAAGCTGAACCGCCGATGACTCTAGAGTCTAGGCGTGCAGGTGGGTGCGGATCAGCGTCCACACGATGGCGCCGCCGGCGCCGAGCAGGAGCGCCAACCCCGCCAGCGCCTGGATGGCGAAACCGAGTCCGCGCCGGCTCGCCTGCTGGGTGTAGCCGAGCGTATAGACGATGCGGCCGATGATCCAGACGACGCCGAGACCGGCGGCGATCCAGTCGTTCAGGAAGAGGGCGAACAGCCAAAGCGCCGGCAGGAACTGTACCAGGCCCTCGAGCGTGTTCGCGTGCACGCGGAAATAGCGCTCGAAATCGGGATTTCCCGTCGTCGCCGGCGGCTCGACGCCGAAGCGGCTGCGCGCCGACCCGACGCGCATTCCCTGCCAGGCGAACAGCATCAAGGCCAGCACTGTGACCAAGGCGACAAGCGGATGCATTTTCTCTAGCCCTTAAGTCTCCGCGGCCCCCCGCCGCGTCGGGGCTCAACCTCGCATGGTCGGGGCCGTGCTGCGAAGGTGCAAAATCAGCGCAGCGCTAGCGTCCCAGTTCCGGCGCGCTAGCGCGCGGCGGCAACCAGCTCGCGCAGCGCGGCGGCGGCGATGGTCAGCTTGGCGAAGCTCCATGGGCCCGCGGCGTTCTCGACGCTCTCGAACGCCGCTTCGCAGGTCTCGGCGGCATCGGCATGCAGAGCGGTCCAGGCGCGAACCAGCGATTTCGCTTCCGCCGCCGTGTCGACCGCCTCGCGGTCGCCGGAGAAGTCGATCAGCTTGCGGGTCAACGCCGTCTGCTCGACGACCAGGTCCTCGATCAGCCGCCGCACGGCCAGCCTCTCGAAGCTGTCGGCCGCGTTCAGCGCGCCGGCCGCCGCGCGCAGCCGATCGAAACCGAACGCCGAGCCCGCCTGATGATAGAGCTGGGCCGCTGTCCGGATCGGCCAGTCGGCGGCGCGGGCCATGTCGGCGAGGTCGCAGGCGGTGGTGAGCATCGCCAGCGTGGCCAGGTTGCTCGCCACGGCGTTCGGGGCGCCGATGCGGCGAAACGCCTTGATGCGCCTGGCCACGATCCGCTGTTCGAACCGGGAGAGCAGCGTCGGCCCCGCGCGGCGAAGTTCGTCCATCGCCGGCTGGTAGACGTTGATCAGCGTCCCGATCTGCACCATCGCGCCCGCCGTCTTGCCGTGCGGCCGGCCGTCGACCGGGCCAGAAAGGCCCCGCTGCCCGGCGCGGCGAGCGAGCCAGTACGTCTGGGCGCGCAGGATGCCGCCGAGCTCGGCGAACAGCGCCAGTTGCCCATCGGCGGGGACGCGGTTGTCGAGGGCGGCGATCGCTTTCCAGGACGTGTCGAAGCGCAGCGTCTCCTTCGCCGCGGCGAAGCCGGCAAAGAGGGCGGCCGTGTCGCACCCGGCGGCCGCGCGGAGACGACGCGGGAAGGTCGGCCCGCAGAGGTTGACCATGTCGTTGCCGACCACCGTGGCGATGATCTCGCGCCGCAGCCGATGGCGGCGCATCTGCTCGGCGTAGGGCTCGAGCGCGCTGGGGAAGTAGGCTTCAAGCGTCTCGACGAAGTAGGGGTCGTCGGGGCGCTTGGCCCTGCGATCGCGGCGTCGAACAGGTCGAGCTTGCCGTAGGCCAGCAGCACGGCCAGCTCGGGCCGCGTCAGGCCGTGGCCAGCCTCGGCCAGCGAGCGCGATCGCGCCGCGCATCGGGCAGGCCCTCGAGCGCCGCGATCGAGCCGCCCGGCGTGTTCGAGCGCGGCCATGAACTCGGCGTAGGCGGCCAGGTCGGCCGCGGCGCTTCGGCCTGCATCAGGCTGAGCGCCAGCGTCTGGTCGTAGTTGTGCGCCAGCACGTGGCTGGCGATCTCGTCGGTCATCGACGCCAGCAGCGCGTCGCGGTCCTCCCGCTTCAGCGCGCCGGCGCGCTCGGCCATGCCGGTCAGGATCTTGATGTTCACCTCGTGGTCGGAGGTGTCGACGCCGGCGGAATTGTCGATCGCGTCGGTGTCGATGCGCCCGCCGGCGCGGGCGAACTCGATGCGGCCGGCCTGGGTGAACGCCGAGGTTGGCGCCTTCGCCGACCACCTTGCAGCGCAGTTCGCGGCCGTTGACGCGCACGGCGTCGTTGGCCTTGTCGCCGACGTCGAGGTGGCTCTCGCCGCGCGCCTTCACATAGGTGCCGATGCCGCCGAGGTAGAGCAGCTCGGCCCGGCTCTTGAGGATGGCGTGGATCAGCTCGGCCGGCGTCAGCGCGTCGGCCTCGAGGTCGAGCAGCGCCTTCATTTCCGGCGACAGCGGGATCGACTTGAGCGCGCGGGAAAAGACGCCGCCGCCGGCAGAGATCAGCGCTGCGGTCGTAGTCGTCCCACGACGAAGCGAGGCAGGTCGAACAGGCGCTGGCGCTCGTCGTAGGCCGTCTGCGGGTCGGGATCCGGATCGATGAAGATGTGGCGATGGTCGAAGGCGGCGATCAGCCGGAGCTTGCGCGACAGCAGCATGCCGTTGCCGAACACGTCGCCCGACATGTCGCCGACGCCGACCACGGTGAACGGGCTCGGTCTGGATGTCCTTGCCCAGCTCGCGGAAGTGGCGCTTGATCGCCTCCCAGGCGCCGCGGGCGGTGATGCCCATGGCCTTGTGGTCGTAGCCGGCCGAGCCGCCGGAGGCGAAGGCGTCGCCCAGCCAGAAGCCGTAGTCGTCGGCCAGCGCATTGGCGATGTCGGAAAAGCGTGGCCGTGCCCTTGTCGGCGGCGACCACCAGATAGGGAGTCCTCGCCGTCGTGCGACGACCGCGTCGGCCGGGTGGACCACCTCGCCGTCGGCGTCGAGGTTGTCGGTGAGGTCCAGGAGGCCGCGCAGGAAGGTCGTGTAGGCGCCGCACGGCCTCGGCGCGCACGGCGTCGGCCGATCCGCCCTTGGGCAGTTGCTTGGGATAGAAGCCGCCCTTCGAGCCCACCGGCACGATCACCGCGTTCTTGACCTGCTGCGCCTTGACCAGGCCCAGCACCTCGGTGCGGAAGTCGTCGCGCCGGTCGGACCAGCGGATGCCGCCGCGGGCGACCGGGCCCAGGCGCAGGTGCACGCCCTCGACGTTCGGGGAGGCGACGAAGATCTCGCGGAAGGGCTTGGGCGCGGGCAGGTCGGCGAGCTCGCGGCTGGCGACCTTGAAGCTGATGTAGGGCTTTGGTCCGCCGTCGGCGCCGGCCTGATAGTAGTTGGTGCGCGTGATGGCCCGGATCAGGGCGGCCAGGCGGCGCAGCGACCCGGTCGGCGTCGAGGCTCTCCACCGCCTGCAGCGCTTCGTCGATCTCGCGCCACAGCCCATCGGCCTTCGCCAGGCGCGTCGCATAGTCGTCCGGGCGTTCGGGATCGAAGCGGGTGTGGAAGAGCTCGAGGATCAGCCTTGCCGCGTCCGGATGGTCGCTCAGCGCCGCCTGCTGCACCGCCTGGTCCGGGATCCAGGCCGGACTGTTGCCGATAGCGGCAAAGCGCGCGCATCAGCGCCGCCTCGCGCCAGGGGACGCCCGAGCTCGAGCCACCAGCCGGTTGAAGCCGTCGTCCTCCGCCCGGCCGTTCCAGACGGCGAGGAACGCCTGTTCGAATGCGTTGTCGCTGGCGGCGAAGGCGACGCCTTCGCCGCGGGTCGGAGGGTGAACTCATGCGCCCAGACGAGATCCGGCTCGGGGCCGGCGCGGCGAACCGGGAACCCTTCCTCGACCAGCGCCTTCAGGCCCATGTTGTCGAGGATCGGCAGCACGTCGGCCAGCGCCGCCGCGTCCTTCCAGCGGTAGAGCTTGAGCCGGAAGGTCGAGGGCGCATCGCCGTCCCGGCGGCGCGCCCGCACGGCGATCGGATGGTCGGGTCCCACGCCCTCCATGATGCCGACGTCGATGACCGCCTCTTCGGCGCTGTGTATGTCGCGGTAGCCCGGCGGGAAGCCGGCCGCATAGCGGGCCATCAACGCCGCGGCCTGCAGCTCGGCGCCCGGTTCGGCGCGCAGCGCCGCCTCGAGCTTCGACTCCCAGCTGCGCGCGACCTCGGCGATCGCCGCCTCGAGCCGCTCTTCATCGGGCTCGAGATGCGCGCCGGGCTCGACGCCGATGATGTAGTGGACGCTGGCCAGCGGGTTGTCGGTGAAGCTCGGGTAGTAGGCCGTGACCCTGCCGCCGAACGCTTGCGCCAGCATGCGCGCCGCGCGGGCGACGAGCCCCGCCTCGTAGGCGTCCCGCGGCAGATAGAGCAGGACGGAGACGAAGCGGTCGAGAGGGTCGCGTCGGGCGAACAGTTTGACCCGCGGTCGGTCGTTCAGGTGCAGGATGGCCAGCGCGACCGCCAGCAGGTCCTGTTCGCCGACCTGGAACAGCTCGTCGCGCGGGAAGTTCTCCAGGATGTTGTGCAGCCGCCGGTCGTTGTGGCCGCCTTCGCGCTTGCCGGATCGGGCCAGCACGTACTCGACCTTGCGCCGCAGGAGCGGAATGTCCTGCACCGGATCGTCGTAGGCTTCCGCGGCGAAGAGGCCGACGAAGCGGACCTCGCCACAGGCCTTGCCGTCCGAGCCGTACCGGCGCACCGCCGACGTAGTCCATGTACGCTCGGCGGTGGATCCGGCTCCTCAGGTTCGACTTGCCGACGATCAGGGGGGTGTCGCGATCGAGCTCGCGGCGAAGCTGCGCGCTCAGGATGGCGGGCTCGCTCGAGCGGCGCAGAACGTGGCGGCGCTGGTCGCGCAGCACGCCAAGGCTCCCGTCGGGCTCGTAGGCCGGCTCCTCCGCGGCGTAGCCGCCGTCGCTCGTGCGCGGGTAGTCATAGACGCGGGCGCCGAGATAGATGAAGTGCTGGTCGCGCATCCAGGCAAGGAAGGCCCTGTACTCGTCCAGCAGCTCGGCCTGCAGGTCACGGGCGCGCGCGTCGAGCTCGCCGATCGCCCGGTCGGTCATCGCCAGCATGGCGGCGTAGTCGTCGACCGCGAGCCGCACGTCGCCCAAGGTGGCGTGGAGGCGCTGGAGCAGCGCCCGCGCCTGGTCGTCCGCCATGGGATCGAGCAGGACCTCGATCATCGACTCCGGCTTGGCGGGGGCACCTGTCACGCGGCGTCCGGCGGGATCGCGCGCGACCTCGACGACGGCATGGAACATGCCGCGGACGACCGGGGCCGAGTTCGGCGATCTCCGCCATCACGCTATCGACCAGGAAGGGCGAGTCCGGCTGGACGATGTCCACGCAGGCGTAGTCGCCCGCGCGGGTAATGCGGATCGCCGGTCCGGCGCCGGGTTTCTCCGCAGCGAAGGCCCAGAAGTCGGCGAGCGTCGCCGTCAAGGCCGCGGCGCCCAGCCCCGGTGTCTCTTCGGGCTGGTAGTCCTCGGCCATCTGCGCCAGGAACGCGGCCTGCACGGAGTCGAGCGCGTCGGCTTTCAAGGCCCGGGCGAACGTCCCGGCGAGCCGGTCGTCGATCGGAGCATCCGAGTTTCGAAGCGTGTTCGACGAGCTCATCGAGCGCCGATCGGTCATCCAGCAAGCCTAATCGCCGTCTATTACGGATCGATTATGCGCTTTTCGCGCCTCAAAAAAGCGAACGCCGCCGGAGGAAGATCCATCCGGCGGCGCGGCTCTCGTCGCGGGGGGGAACGACGAGATCGCCTTCGCTGTCTGGGATGATCCGGCGCTCAGGGCCGGAGCGATCCCGTCCGAGAGAGGGGAAAGCCCCCGGACCAACTTCAGATAGGTGTTGATCGCGCCGACGCCAGGGTGGCCGGCAATTTTTTTCGCCCCTCAGGCGTTGACCGCCGCATGCGCCCCGGCCCGCGCCTTGATCTGCGCGGCCAGCTTTGCCGCGCCGAGGGGATCGCCGTCGCTCGACAGCATCACCGCGATCCACCGCGTGCCCGGGAACTGGGCCAGGACCGCCATCGTCACCACCGTCAGCGGCGTGGACAAGACCATCCCGGGAATACCCCAGATCACGCCCCAGAACGCCAGCGCCAGCAGCACGACGACCGGGTCGATGTTCAGGTTGCGGCCCTGCATGCGCGGCTGGAGGATCGACCCGACGACGAAGCCGATGGTCTGTAGGCCTATGAACAGGATGAGCGCGCGCCACCAGTTGTCGAACTGCACCAGCGCGAAGAGGGCTGGCGCTATCGAGCCGATCGTGCCGCCGATGATCGGAATGTAGCCGATGATGAAGATCAGGAAGGCCCAGAAGACCGCGTTGTTCAGCCCAACGGCCGCCATCACGCCCCACGACCCGAGCGCGATGATCCCGCAAGACACGGTCTGGACCCACAGGTAGCCCTCGACGCCGTTGCGGATGCGCAAAAAGACGACGGCCGCGCGGTGCCGCTCGCCCGGACTGGTGTAGAGGCTGGCCAGCTTCTTCTCGAAGCCGGCGCGCGAGGCGAGCAGAAAGCCCAGGTAGATCATGACCAGGAAGGCTGCGGCGGCGAAGTTCTCCAACGCGCCAGCGATCGGGCCGATGTAGGCGGCTGCGTTGATCTGCTGGACCAGCTGGCCGATCGTCGGCGGCACGGCGACACCCATGGCCGAACCGATCTGCCCGATGAGGCCGTTCAGCTTGGGCGCGTAGCCGTAGAGTTCGCTGACGAATCCCGGCGCGTTGGACGCGACGATCAGGGCCGCGGCCGCGAACAGGACCAGCGAGATCAGGATCGCCAGCGGCAGCGCCGCCAACGCCGGAAAGCGCAGCCGTCGGCGAAGCACGCGCGCGAACGAGTCGATCATCAGCGTCAGGAAAAGGGCCAGCGCCAGCGGCGTCAGGATGCCTCGGAGCCAGACGAGGGCGGCGCCGGTCGCGATCACCGCGATGATCACGAGCGCGGTCCGGCCTGCGGAAGAGAACGGTGGCTGCAGTTGCGTGTCGGCCATGCTCGGACCTCGTGACGCTTGCGGCGGACTCTCGGCGCGCCGCGCGCCTGCCGTCAATGGCGATGGGCGCAGACGAGCAGAAACATCGGCCGCGCGAGCTCGACGGACAGCGCGGGCTGAGCGGCGACCTCGTCAGGGCTCGGTCGGAACTCCTCGATGCGGTCGATGACGAAACCCGCGGCGATCAGGAGGTTCACCGTGGTCGCCACCGTCCTGTGGTGCTTGATTACGCCTGGCGCCAGCCAGTCGGTGACCCGCGGGCCTTCCATCTGATAGCGGTTGAGCGGCCAGATCGTTTCGCCATCCTCGCCCTTCGCCCAGGACGGGCGCGTCGGCGCGGTGTAGATCGGGTGCTCGGTCGAGAACACCAACCGCCCGCCGGGCGCCAGGCAGCGTGCGACGGCCTGATAGAGGCGCGCGCCATCCGCGACGTAGTGGAAGGCCAGCGAGCTGTAGGCCAGGTCGAACGCTCCGGGCGGCAGGTCGAGGTTCGCGAGGTCGGCCGTTGCGTAGACGATGGCCGGATCGCTGGTCGCCGCGCGCGCCCGCTCCAGCATCCGGGCCGACAGATCGAGGCCGAGCACTGCGGCCGCACCCGCTTCGCGGGCCCAGCGGCAGAACCAGCCCATGCCGCAGCCGAGGTCGACCACCTTCAGTCCGGCCATGTCGGGCAGCATCGCCCGCAGCGCCGGCCACTCCGCCGCGCCGTCGAGCCCCTCGATCGAGCGGCGGAGCCGGCTGTAGCCCGCGAAGAAGGTCGGGTCGTCGTAGATGTTCTGGCTCACGAACCAACCCCGATCTGGAGCAGGACCGCTCGAATCTGCTCGGCGACGATAGCGGGACGGCAACGGGCGAGGGCCTCACCAGGCTCGAGCCAGACGAAGCGATCGTGCTCGGCGTCGAGCACGACGGGCGCGCCCGGCGGAACCTCGGCTGCGAACGCCGGCCAAGCGCCGGCCAACGCGGTTGGGCGGATCGGAACCTCCAGCCCAGTCTCTTCCTTCAGCTCGCGACGCGCGCAGGCGTGCAGGTCTTCGCCCGGCTTGCGGGCGCCAGCCGGCGGCGTCCACGCCCAGTCCCCCTCGTGATCGGGACCGTCGTGGGCGCGGTGCAGAACCAGCAGTTCGAGTCCATCCCCAACGCGCCGATAGACGACCACGGTCGCCCCGAACGGCGCGTCCTCGGCTATCGGCTCGCCGTCGTAGGTGGTCGCGGGTCCGCTCATGGGACCAGCACGTTCTTCGCGCCCTGGCCGGCGCGCATGGCGGCGAAGGCGTCGGCCAGGCCGGCGGCCGTGAGCGGGAAGGTCGCGGTGACCATCTCGTCGAGTTTCAGCGATCCATCGGCGTAGAGGCCGAGCAGCTTGGGGAAATCCTCGAACGGCCGGCACTGACCGTAGAGCGGGTTCACGTATGTGCGGTCGAACTCGAACAGCCGCATGTCGACAGGGACCACCTGCTCGACCCCGCTGACGGCGACGGCCATGCCGCCGTTGGCGACCATGGCCAAGGGCGCGGCCGCCAGTTCGGGCACGGCCGTGCACTCAAAGGCATAGTCGGCGCCGCGGCCAATCAGCGCCTTCACCGCCTCGGCGGCGGCGAGCAGCCCCGCATCGCCACGCGAGGCGAGCAGTTGGTGGGTCGCGCCAAACGCCTCGGCCAGCGCGAGCCGATCCGGGTTGACGTCGACGGCGATGATCATAGCGGCCCGGGCATGCCGCGCGCCCTGGACGCAGCTTAAGCCCACGCCGCCGCAGCCCAGGACGACGACGCTGGCCCCGGCCTCGACCTTTGCCGCATTCACCACCGAACCGAAGCCGGTCATCACGCCGCAGCCCAGGATGGCGGCGGAGGCAAAGGGGATGTCGACGTCGATCCTCACGACCGCCTGCTTGGGAACGAGCGCGTGGCCGGCCATCGTGCCCAGGCCGAAGCTCGGCCAGACCTTGCCTTCGGCGCATCGGAAGCGGTCGGAGGCGACGCGCGGTTTGGCTTCGCACAGGCTCTCCAACCCCTTGCGGCACTGGATGCAGCCGCCGCAAGGAATGGCCCAGTTCAGCAGCACGCGGTTGTCCGGCGCGACGTGGGTCACGCCCTCGCCGACCGCTCGAGCGACGCCGGCGCCTTCGTGGCCGAGGATCAGAGAGCGACCCCATCCGAGGGAGTCGAGGTCGGTGTGGCAGACGCCGCTCGCGCGGATCTCGACCAGCACCTCGCCCGGTCCGGGATCACCAAGCTCGAGCATCGCGTCGGCGAAACCGCCCTTTCCGTCCGAGATGATCGCCCGGGTCTCGACGGCCATCCGCATCGTCCCTTAGCTTGCGGCCAGGCGCGGACTTCAGCATGGAAGGCCGGAACGGGGAAAGGCGCCGCCGGCTATGAAGACCATTCTGATCGTGATCGGCGCGATCGGCGCCGCCGTTGGCTTCGTCTGGGCGCTGCAGGGGCTGAAGCTGCTGCCATGGGTCCTGCCGACGCTCACTCACAACCCGACGCTAACGCTCGGCAACGGCGCGCTCCTGATCGCATTCTCGGCCGCGCTGATCGTTTGGGCCAACCGCAGCCGGCGGGCGAAGCTTTGAGGCGCAGAGGCGGGGGATCGACTCCAGCGCAGCTTTCTTCGAGAACGGCGCCGACATGAGCGAGCGTCCGTTCCGTTGCCTCTACCGTCATGACTTCGCGCGCGTGGCCGCGGCCGTGCCCAGCGTCGAGGTGGGCGAGCCGGCGTTCAATCTCGCCGCCACGCTGAGGCTGGCCGAGCAAGCCGACCGCGAGCAGGCGGTGCTGGTCGCCTTCCCCGAGCTCGGCCTCTCCGCCTACGCGATCGATGATCTGCTGTTCCAGGACGCGCTGCTGGAGGCGGTCGAAGACGCTATCGGCAAGCTGGTCGAGGCGAGCCGGGAGCTGAACCCGGTGCTGGTGGTCGGCGCGCCGGTTCGCCGCGGCGGGCGCCTCTACAACACTGCCGTCGTGCTGCACCGGGGCCGGATCGTCGGCGTGGTCCCCAAGACCTACCTGCCGAGCTACCGCGAGTTCTACGAGCGGCGGCACTTCACCTCCGGCGCCGGCATCCGCAACACGCGGATCGAGATCGCCGGCCAGAGCGCGCCGTTTGGCGTCGATCTCCTATTCGCCTCGACCGGCTCGGTCGCGCTCACCTTCCATGTTGAGATCTGCGAGGATCTCTGGACCCCGATCCCGCCCTCCAGCACGGCGGCGCTGGCCGGAGCGGAGGTCCTGGTCAACCTCTCGGCCAGCAACATCACCATCGGCAAGGCGGAGACGCGGCGGCTGCTCTGCGCGGCGCAATCGCGGGCGGCGGTCGCGGCCTATCTCTACACCGCGGCCGGACCGGGCGAATCGACGACCGACCTCGCCTGGGACGGCCAGGCCGGCGTGTTCGAGATGGGCGAGGCGCTGGCCGAGACCGAGCGCTTCGAGGGCGACCAGGCGGTCTATGCCGACATCGATTTGGGCCGCATCCGCCAGGAGCGCATGCGCCTGAACAGCTTCGGCGACTGCGTGGCCGAAGAGGCCGAGCGGGTCGCGCGATTCCGCGCGATCGAGCTGACGCTCGACGCCCCGGCTGGCGCCGCGCCGCTCCGCCGCGCGGTCGAGCGGTTCCCGTTCGTGCCGGCGGATCCCGCCCGGCTCGCCGAGGACTGCTATGAGGCCTACAACATCCAGGTCGAGGGACTGGCCAAGCGGCTGAAGGCGACGGGGCTGACCCACGCCGTCATCGGCGTCTCCGGCGGCCTGGACTCGACCCAGGCGCTGATCGTGGCGGCGCGCGCGATGGACCGCATCGGCCGCCAGCGCGCCAACGTGCTCGCCTATACGCTTCCCGGCTTCGCCACCTCCGAGGCGACGAAGGCCAACGCCTGGGCCCTGATCAAGGCCCTCGGCGTCACCGGCGAGGAGATCGACATCCGCCCCGCCGCCCGGCAGATGCTGGCCGACCTCGACCATCCGTTCGCGCGCGGCGAGGCGGTCTACGACGTCACCTTCGAGAACGTGCAGGCGGGCCTGCGCACCGACTATCTGTTCCGACTCGCCAACCGCCACGGAGGCCTGGTGGTCGGAACCGGCGACTTGTCCGAACTGGCTTTGGGTTGGTGCACCTACGGCGTCGGCGATCAGATGTCGCACTACAACGTCAACGCCTCGGTCTCGAAAACGCTGATCCAGCACCTGATCCGGTTCGTGGCCGCATCCGGCGACGTGGACACGGCGACGTCGGACATCCTGCAGGCCATCCTGGCGACCGAAATATCGCCCGAGCTCGTGCCGGCCGACGCCGCCGGCGCGATCCAGTCCACGGAACAGATCGTCGGCCCCTACGCGCTGCAGGACTTCAACCTCTACTACCTCACCCGGTACGGCTTCCGTCCGTCGAAGGTCGCCTTCCTCGCGCTCGCCGCCTGGGAAGCGGCCGAGCGCGGCGCCTGGCCGCCGAACGTCCCCGACGCCGCGCGTCACGCCTTCGCGTTGGCCGAGATCAAGTCCTGGCTCGAGGTCTTCCTCCGGCGCTTCTTCGGCCAGAGCCAGTTCAAGCGCTCGGCGTTGCCGAACGGGCCGAAAATCTCCTCCGGCGGCTCGCTCTCCCCGCGCGGCGACTGGCGCGCCCCATCGGATGGCAATGCGACGGTGTGGCTGGCGGAACTGGCGGCGAACGTTCCCGACGAATAGCGCGCTTGGTTGAGGCGTCAGCCCACCGCGTCGCCCGCTTCGACCGTTTCGATGCGGACCTGTCTGACCAGTCGCGCCACGTCCTCCGCACGGCAGAGGTCCGTGCCGGGATGCAGCAACGCGGCCGATCCGGCGGCGACCCCGTAGGCGAACGCGGACTCCAGGTCGCGTCCGGCGGCGGTCGCCCAGATCATGCCGGCGAGGAACGAGTCGCCGGCGCCGATGGCGCTGAGCGGCTCGATCGGCAAAGCCGGCGCGCGCAGAATCCTTCCTTCGCCGACCAGCACGGCGCCGCGATCGCCCAGCGTCAGCGCGACCAGGCGCGCTTTGTGCGCTTCGACGAGGGCCGTGCAGACCCTGATCTGGTCGGCCTCGCCGGCCAACGCCTCGCCCGTCAGCTCGCGCAGCTCGCCCAGGCTGGGCTTGACCAGCCAGACGTTCGGCCCGAGCGCCAGCCGCAGCGCCTCGCCGTGGGAGTTGAGCGCGAAGCGCGCGCCGCGCTGGGCGGCGATCCGGGCGACCCGGGCATAGGTGTCGCCCGGCGCGCCTTCCGGCAGGCTGCCGCTGGCGACGACGAACTCAGGGGCGGGGTCCAGCGTCGCGACGGCGTCGAGGCAGGCGCGCCAATCTGACCCGGTGAGCAGGGGCCCGGGCAGCACGAAGCGATATTGCTGGTTGGTCGACGTCTCCGCGGCGGTGAAATCCTCGCGTGTGTCTCCATCGATGGGGATGGTCAGCGAGGGGACGCCTTCGTTGCGCATCCGGCGGGCAAGCCAGGCCCCGGAGCTGCGCCCGATCGGAAAGACGGCCACCACATCGCCGCCGAGTTCGATGGATGGCCCGCGCGACGTTAATGCCGCCCCCGCCCGCATCGCGCCGCACCGAGGCGCAACGGAGCTTCTGCGTCGATACGACACGGTCGACCTCGACGGTGACGTCCACCGCCGGATTCATCGTCAGGGTTGCAATGCGGGCCATGGCCGCAGGACCACACCCGATCCCGCGGCGCCGCCTTGATCCGCATCAAGGGCGCAGACGACTGCCCGTGCGAGAAGCCAGCCGGTCAGGAGGCAGGATCGTATGAAGACCGTCGCACCCTTTGCTCTCACCAAGACGCTGGCGCCTGGGCTTGAGCGCTTGCTCGCGTACTGGAGGACGCTCAAGCGGGGCGGCGCCGACATCCCATTCTGCGACGACGTGACGATCGGGTCGCTTCCGGCGCTCGCCGGCCATCTGATGCTGCTCGATGTCTTCGCCACGCCCGAGCGGTTCCGCATCGACTACCTGGGGTGCGACATCGCCGGCGACGCCGCAGCGCCGGGCCGTTTCATCGACGAAGTTCGGCTCGGGCGCCCGTTCCAGTACCTGCGCGCCCAGGCCAGTGCGACGGTCGAGTGCGGCGCCCGAACGCTGCACCGCGCCGACGCTTCGGCGGATGGCCCGGCCTATGCCCGCCTGCTGGCGCCGCTCTGGGGCGACGGCCACATCTCGATGCTGCTCGGAGCGATCGAGGACGCCTGACCTCGCTGACGGCGGTTGATCCAGATCATGGCGGCATTTGCGCGCGGATTTAGTCTCGGTTTGTCGCGCGACGTCGGGTTGTCGAAACGCGCACGTTTGGAGCAGTCCCGTGGCAAGGCATCTGAAGATCAAGATCCTGGTGGTCGGGGGCGATTCCGCGCGCTGGGTCGAGCGCGACCATGACAGCGGTGACTTTGTCACCACCGGCGAGATCAAGGCGCCGGCGGTTCAGGCGCAATACGGCTCAAGGCAGGCGGTGTTCGAGAGCGCCTCGCCGGAACATCACGGCGGCGCCGATTCGCGAACGGCGGTCGACCGTCGCGACGCCTTCGGCCGATTCCTCGCCGAGGCCATCAATTCCGCGGTCAGCGCTGGCGGACTGGCGCGCGTCGGCCTGGTCGCCGAAGCCCGCATGCTGCATGAGATCAAGGCTCATCTCAGCGGCGCGGCGCGCGCCCGCATTGTCTTCGAGACCGCCAAGAACCTCGCCAACACTCCGAACCACGCACTGCACAGCTGGTTGGTGCACGCCTGAGGTCGCAAGAGCCGCCTCGGCGCCTGGCGGAGCGTCGCCTCGCTGCCGGCTAAGCTTCCGCTTAGTCGGACGGCGCGCTGGCGTCGGCATGTTCGACGTGCGGCGCTTGCCGGCGCCGCCGGGCGCCGCCGATCAGGAGGCCGGCGCCCAGTCCGGCTAGCATCAGCGAAACGGTCGCCGCGCCGGCCCAGGTCGGCAGGTTTGGCCAGACGAACGGAACCGATAGGCCAAACACGATCGCGACCGCGCCGCCGGCGATCGTCACCAGCCGCGCCGTCGGGCGCCGGCGGAAGCGCTCGAGGCCGAACCAGAGCTCGGCGATCCCGAGCAGCAGGAAGCCGCCGCCGAGCGCGATATCGAGCGGAAAGGCGCCCAGCAGGATGTGGAAGGCCAGGTGCAGGCCGAGCCCCAGCGCGATCAGCGCCCAAGCCGCCC
Organism: uncultured Alphaproteobacteria bacterium; assembly: GCA_963794315.1. Taxonomy (GTDB): domain Bacteria; phylum Pseudomonadota; class Alphaproteobacteria; order Caulobacterales; family Caulobacteraceae; genus Poindextera. The sequence continues at coordinate 123,409 of CAWCDF010000002.1, read as the reverse complement.
CGGCCAGCAGCCCGCGCGGCGTGCGGTCGATCGCGATCCACCACACCCCGGCGACGCCGGTCAGCAGCAGGCTCCAGGCCAGCGTCGCCTCGACGAACAGCGGGGCCGCGGCAGAGAGCACAGCCAGGATGATCAGGAGCTCGCCATACAGCCGATCGGCTTCCCGCGTCAGGGGTGTCGACGCGGCCGTCTTGTGCGGAGCCATGACGCGTTCCTCCAAATTTGAGGCGAGCTTACGCCCGGCCGATTGAGCTGGCGACGTCGGGCCCCGCAACCCAAGGCATGGCCAGGCGGCGAGCGCGCCGCGGGCCGGCCCACGGTCTCTCTCGGGCGCGGGCCGGCCCTAGCTTCGCTTCTACCCTGGCGACATCTTGGGGCTCGTCGACAGGGCCGGCGGCTGAGATGCTGACCCAGCATCCTCCAGCACCCCAACGATGGCGCGAAACGCCGCGCCCGCCTTGACCGAGATCAATCCGCTTGCCGCTCGCTTGTTGCTGCACGGTGGCCACGCGCATATGAGCCCAGCCCATGGAGCACGCGCGTCAGACGACGACGGCCGACCTGATCGAGAGCGAGGCCCACCTTCGCTCCATCCTCGACACCGTGCCCGACGCCATCATCGTCATCGACGAGGTCGGCGTCATCCAATCGTTCAGCGCCGCGGCGCAGCGGCAGTTCGGGTGGACGGCCGAAGAGGCCATCGGCCAGAACGTCAAGGTGCTGATGCCAGAGCCCTACCGCACGGCGCACGACGGCTACCTCGAGCGCTATCGCCGCACCGGCGAGCGGCGGATCATCGGCATCGGCCGCATCGTCGTGGGCGAGCGCAAGGACGGCTCGACCTTCCCGATGGAGCTCGCGGTCGGCGAGATCCGATCGCGCGACGGCGCCCGTTTCTTCACCGGCTTCGTCCGCGACCTGACCGAGCGCCAGGATACCCAGGCGCGCCTGCAGGAAATGCAGGCGGAGCTGATGCACATGTCGCGCCTGACCGCGCTGGGCGAGATGGCCTCGACGCTGGCGCACGAGCTCAACCAACCGCTCTCGGCCATAGCCAACTACCTCACGGGCGGGCGACGCCTTCTGGAGAAGTCTCCGCCCGATATCGCCCGGGCCGCCGAGGCGATGGGCCGCGCGTCCGACCAGGCGCTGCGCGCCGGCGACATCATCCGCCATCTGCGCGACTTCGTCGCCCGCGGCGAGGGCGAGCGGTCGATCGAGAGCCTGTCGAAGATGGTGGAGGAAGCCAGCGCGCTGGCCCTCATCGGAGCCAAGGAGCACGGCATCCGCGTGACCTATCGCTTCGACCCACAGGCGGACCTCGTGCTGGCCGACAAGGTGCAGGTGCAACAGGTGACGCTGAACCTGGTCCGCAACGCCGTCGATGCGATGCTGCACTCGCCGCGCAAGGCTTTGGTGATCGGCACCGACCTGAGCGGCAAGGACGGGTTTGCCCGCGTCAGCATCTCCGACACCGGCCCAGGCCTGAGCGAGGAGGTGGCCGGCAAGCTGTTCCAGCCGTTCGTGACCACCAAGACCACAGGCATGGGCGTCGGCCTTTCCATTTCGCGCACGATCGTCGAGGCGCATGGCGGGCGCATCTGGGCCGAATCGAACAAGGATGGGGGCGCGACCTTCAACTTCACGCTGAAGCGGGTGAACGAAAGCGAGATGGCCAATGCCCACTGAGGCGGTGGTGCACGTGATCGACGACGACGACGCTGTGCGCGAGTTGCTCGCCTTCCTCTTGGAGACAGCCGACTACGCCGTGCATTCCTACGAGTTGGCCGCGGCCTTCCTCTCCAAGCTGGACAAGGCGGAGCCCGGTTGCATCATCACCGATGTCCGCATGCCCGGGATGACCGGGCTCGAGCTCGTGCGCGCGCTGAACGAGCGCGGGTGCGCGATGCCGGTGATCGTGATCACCGGCCACGGCGACGTGCCCCTGGCCGTCGAGGCGATGCGCGAAGGCGTCGTCGATTTCATCGAGAAGCCCTTCGCCGACGACGTCATCCTCGGCTCGTTGCATACCGCCTTCGAGCGCAGCCGCGACCGGAGCGCGCAAGCCGGCGAGCGAACCGAGATCCTCAAGCGACTCGCCTCGCTTTCCGTGCGCGAGCGGCAGGTGCTGGATGGACTCGTCGCCGGGCAGGCGAACAAGGTCGTCGCGATCGAGCTAGGCATCAGCCCGAGGACGGTCGAGGTTTACCGCGCCAACCTGATGTCGAAGATGCGCGCCGCAAGCCTGTCCGAGCTGGTGCGCATGGCGCTCGTGGCCGGACCGTCCCGTTGATCTGGGTCAAAGTGTTCGTGGCGGGGCTGACGTAGTTCTGTCACGGCGCAATCTCGCGCCGGGATGTCGCCCGTGCCGAAAACGCCCGCCCAGCCGGAAGTCGTCATCGTCGAGGACGATGCCGATCTGCTCCGCGCCCTGAGCTTCGCCTTCGAAACCGAGGGCTTCGGCGTGCAGAGCTACGAGAGCGCCGAGGCGCTTCTGGACGGGGCGTCGCTTCCCGAGCGCTCCTGCCTAGTGGTCGACTACTGGTTGCCGAAGATGAACGGGCTGGCGCTGCTGAGCCGCCTACGCGAGCAGGGCCACGACCTGCCCGCCGTGCTGATTACGACGCCCACGCGCGAGATCGAGCGGCGGGCCGCGCTGGCTAGCATCCCGATCGTCGACAAGCCGTTGTTGAACAACGCCCTCGTCGCCAAGGTGCGGGAGCTGTTGGCCCCGCGCGACTGAACGCGGGTTTTGCGCCGCGCCCGAGGCTACTCGTAGTGCAGGGCGTCGATGGGATTGAGGTTGGCGGCTTTGCGCGCCGGATAGTAGCCGAAGAAGATCCCGACCGCCGCTGAGAACAGGAACCCGCCGAGGATCGCCGCCGGCGAGACCTGGGTCGGCCAGTGGGCCACCGCCGAGATCACGAACGAGACGACGACGCCGACCGCGATGCCGGCCGCCCCGCCGGTGACGCTGAGCAGCACGGCCTCGACCAGGAACTGCAGCAGCACCTGCAGCCGGCGCGCGCCGATCGCCATGCGGATGCCGATCTCGCGCGTACGCTCGGTGACCGAGACCAGCAGGATGTTCATGATCCCGATGCCCCCGACCAGCAGCGAGATCGAGGCGACGGTGGCCAGAAGCGCCGACATCACCTGGCTGGATCCTTCCTGCGCCTGGGCGATCTGGCTGAGATTGCGCACGCTGAAGTCGTTGAGCTGACCAGCCTGGATGTGGTGGCTGCGCGCGAGCGTGCGGGTCACCTGCGCGATCGCGGTCGCCACCAGGTCAGGGCCGCCGGCCTGGACGTAGATGCCGTTCACGTAGCCGGTCAGCACCGGGTTGATGCCGTACGGGTTGAGCGCCGGGGGATATGCGACGCTGACCAGATTCTGCGCCGATTGCGGGCTGGCGACGCCCAGCACCTTGCGCTCGGCGGTGTTGAACGGGATCAGGACCACGTCGTCCTGGTCCTGGCCGAACCCAGTCTGGCCCTTGGACGCGAGCAGGCCGATCACTTGCATCGGAACGCCCTTGATCAGGATCGTGGCGCCGACCGGGCTCTGCCCTGGCGGAAACAGGTTCTGATAGACGGTCTGGCCGATCAGGGCAGACCGTGTCGGCGGAGTCGTTCTGCTGGTCGGTCATGGCGGCGCCGTCGGCGATCTGCCAGTTCACGATGCCGACATAGCTCGGCGACACGCCCTGGATGGTCGTGCTCCAGTTCTGGTCGCCATACTCGCACCTGGGCGGATTGGCGGGTCAGGTAGCCGACCTCGGCAACGGCGGGATCGCTGCGGAGCAGCGTCTGCGCGTCGGTCACGGTCAGGGTGGAGGCGCTGCCCGCGCCGGCGCGGGCGCCGCCGGCGGTCGTGGCCCCCGGCTGCACCACGACCATGTTGGTGCCCAGGCTCTCCAGCTGTTTTTTCACCGCGGCGCTGGCGCCGTCTCCGACAGCCACCATGGCGATGAGTGCGGCCACCCCGATAAAGACGCCGAGCATGGTCAGCGCCGAGCGCATCTTGTTGCGCGCCCAGCGCTTGCAGAGAGGCTGTGAACGCCATCGACAGGAAGGCCGCGCTGAAGCGCGAGTCGCCGTTGGGTTGGGCGGCGAATGCGGCCAGCGGCTTGGCAGCCATGGCGGGGGTTCCCGCCCCGTCGGCAGGCGGTGACGGCGGTCTGATGCTCGTCGGACTCGATCTTGCCGTCGCGCATCACGATCAGCCGGTCGGCATAGGCGCCGATGTCGGCTTCATGGGTGACCAGGATCACCGTGACCCCCTGCTCGCGATTGAGCTTGCGGATGATCTCCATGATCTCGTGCGAGGTCTTGAGTATCGAGGTTGCCGGTCGGTTCGTCGGCCAGGAGGACCGCCGGATGGTTGATCAGCGCGCGGGCAAGCGCGACCCGCTGTTGCTGCCCGCCGGAGAGCTGGCTGGGGGTGTTGCGTTCGCGCTCGGCGAGACCGACGTTGGCGAGCGCTTCGCGGCCGCGCTCGATGCGCTCTCTCGACGTGAGCTGCGGCGCCGGACCCGTACAGCAGCGGCAACAGGACATTCTCGAGCGCGCTGGTGCGGGCGAGCAGGTTGAAGTTCTGGAACACGAAGCCGATCCGCCGGCCGCGGATGTCGGCCAGTTCAGGCTCGGCGAGGCGCGCGACGTCGCGGCCCTCGAACAGGTATTCGCCGCTGGTCGGCCGATCGAGGCAGCCGATGACGTTCATCAGGGTCGACTTGCCCGACCCGGACGAGCCCATGATGGCGACGAACTCGCCGCGCTCGATGGTGACGCAGACGCCCTGCAAAGCGTGGACGACGGTGTCGCCAAGCTGGAACGATCGGGTGAGGTTCGCAACGCTTACGACGGGGTCGGCCATTCGCGGCTCAGACCCGCAGCGAGGGGGTGGTCGCCGACCTCGCGCCGCCCGCCTTGGCCGCCACAGCCGCCGACACCACCACTTCGTCCCCGACCCTCAGGCCGCCCGGCTTTTATCTCGGCGAACGTGTTGTCGTTGAGCCCGACGGTGACCGGCACGCGCACCAGCTTGCCGTCCCGCTGCACCCAGACCGCGCGGCCGGCGCCCCTGCCTGTCGGGCTCGGCCGCGCCGGCAGGCGTGAACCGCAGCGCCTGCGGAGGGGACCCTCAGCACGTTCTGGACCTGCGATTTGACGATGGAGGCCGTCGCGGTCATCCCCGGCCGGAGCAAGAGCTGCGGGTTGGCGACGGCGATCACCACGTCATAGGTGATCACGTTCTGCACGCTGATCGGCGATTGCCGCACCTGGGCCACGATCCCCTGGAAGGTACCGGTTGGGATAGGCGTCCACCGTGAAGCTGGCGCTGGCGCCCTGGGCGACGCCGGCGATGTCGGATTCGCTGACGTTGGTGTCGACCTGCATCTTGGTCAGGTCGGTGGCGATCAGGAACAGGGTGGGCGTCTGCAGGCTCGCGGCCACGGTCTGGCCGGCGGTGACGTTGCGTGTGACCACGGTGCCGTCCACGGGCGAGATGATGTTGGTGTAGTTCAGATTGATCTGGGCCGCCTTCAGCGTCGCGGCGCGTTGGGCGATCGTGGCGGCGTCGACCTGCGCGAGCGCCAGCGCTTGATCGTAGGCGTTCCGGGCGAGGTCGGCGGCGTCGCGCGAGCCGGAGTCTTCCTTGAACAGCAGCTGGTCACGGTCGTTGGCCAGCCGCGTATAGACCACGTTGGCCTGGTCCTTGACGAGTTGCGCCTTGGCCAGAGCCAGGTCTGCGGCATCTTCATCGACGACGATCTGATAGGGCGCCGGATCGATCTTCGCGCAGAGCTGACCCTTGTGGACCCGGGTATTGTAGTCGCAGGTGAGCGAGACGAGGGTTCCGGACACGTAGGTTCCGACCTGGACGGTGACCACCGGATTGATGGTCCCGCTGGCGGTGATGGTCGTGGCGACGTCGCCGCGGGTCACCTGGACGGTGACGTAGCTCGGAGGAGGGGGGCGAAGCGCAAACCACCAAGCCGCGGCGCCGCCGACGATCAGCGTGGCGGCTGCGACGAGCGCGATCACGCTCCAGGGCGGAAGCTTGCTCATACTGGCGGGACATGCCGGCTGCAGCGCAGGCCTGCCTTGATCTGACGCAATTGCAGGCCCGAAGCTTGCGCGGCGGCGCCACTTGATCCAACGCAATGCCTTGGCGCTGGATCGGCGAGTAGAAAGCCGGCGATCATAACGGGGGCCCAAGTGGTCTACAGCGACATCGTCGTCCAGATCGACAAGTCCGACGCCCTGGGGCGCTACGAGGCCGCCGTCGCGCTGGCCGCGCGCGGTCATGGACGGGTCCAGGGCGTCTATCTGAAGACCAGCCTGATCAATCAGTACAACAGCATCGATCCGATCGCCTGGCTGCCGCCCGATACTCTCAACCAGCTCGTTCACGAGCATATCGCCGCGCAGGACCGCGCCGCCGAGGCTTCGAGCGCCGCGCTGACGGCGATCGCCAAGCGGGTCGGCGTCGAGGTCGATTGGCAGGTCGTCAGCGGCGATGCCCCGGACGACCTCGTCGCGCTCGGCCGATGCGCCGACCTTGTCGTCCTGCCACCGCCCACGCCGTATGCGGCCTACAGCGTGCACGCCTCGGCGGTGGCTGTCGGGCTCGAGTGCGGCGGGCCCATCCTGATCGTGCCGGAGGGATCGCAGCCGAGCGGGATCGGCGCGCGCGTGCTGATCGCCTGGAACGGCGGCCGTGAGGCCGCGCGCGCCGTTCGCGACGCGCTTCCGCTGCTGGCGGCCGGCGCGGCGGTCGAGGTGCGCGTGGCGGGCGCGTCGACGGACGATCCGGCGGGCGGGCTTCGCCGCTGGCTGGAGGGCCGCGGACTGAAGGTCAACGTCGTCGTGGCCGACCACCACGCGGACGAACATGTCGCCGACTGGCTGGCCGCCGAGGCCAAGCAGGCGGGCTGCGACATGATCGTCATGGGCCTCTACGGCCACACGCGCGTGCGCGAGCTCGTCCTCGGCGGCGTCAGCCGCAGCCTGTTGCACGAGCCGCCGCTGGCGCTCTTGATCTCACACTAGGGGCCCATCCCGTACCGCTCATCCCGCGCGAGCGGGCCCTCGGCTCTTTACCGCGGAGAACGCAGAGGAAGGCGCTGAGGACGCAGAGGCTCTGCGCTCTCTGTGCTTCTCTGCGTTCTCCGCGGTTAAACTCGCGGTGGCGCGCCTTTTTCGAGATCGAAGACCACGCGCGAGTGCGCGCAGTCGGCGGGATCGAGGCTGACCGTCGCGCCGAGCTGGCGGGCGAGGTCCAGCATGGTCGTGTTTTCGGCCAGCACCTGGCCGAACAGGCGCGCATAGCCGCGCGATCGCGCGTAGGCGATGATCTCGCCCATGAGCTGACGGCCGAGCCCACGGTGCTTCAGGTCGCTGCGCACGATGATCGCGTACTCGGCCTCGACCCGGTCGGGATCGCCGGAGAGGCGGACCACGCCCGCGACCGTCGAGATGCCGTCCGGCGCGGCCGGAATCGCCAGCAACGCCATTTCGCGGTCGTAGTCGATTTGCGAGAGGCGGGCGGCGAGCCGCGGCGAGAGCTCGGTCATCGCGCCAAAGAAGCGCAGGCGAAGGTCGGCGGGCTCGCAGTGGGCGGAGAGCTCGATCAGCGCCGGCGCGTCGTCGGGGCGCACCGGCCGCAGCCGGAAAGCCTCTCCGTGCTCCAGCGTGATCGTGTGATCGAGCCCGCTCGGATAGGGCTGGATCGCCAGGGTCGACGGCGCATCGGCGGCGACCGCCCTTAAGACGACGCGGGCGTCGAGCGGCGAGCATGCCTGCCGCATCGGCGAGCAGCGGGTTGATGTCGAGCTCGACCACCTCCGGCAGGTCGACGGCGATCGCCGACAGGCGGACGAGCACGTCTTCCAGCGCCGCATGGTCGACGGCCGGCACGTTGCGGTAGGCGTCCAACAGCTTGGCCACGCGCGTGCGGCGGATCATGTCGCGCGCCAGGATCGCGTTCAGCGGCGGCAGGCCAAGCGCGCGGTCGCCGACAACCTCGACCGCGACCCCGCCCTGCCCAACCAGGATCGTCGGGCCGAAGGTCGCATCCTCGACGATCCCACAGATCAGCTCGCGCGCCTGCGGGCGCTCGATCATCGATTCGACGGTAAAGCCTTCGATCGCCGCGCCGGGCGCGCTGGCCGCGACGGCGGTCAGCATCGCCGTCGCCGCCCCCTCGACCGCCTCGGCCGAGCCGAGGCCAAGGCGGACGCCGCCCACGTCCGACTTGTGGCTGATATCGGGCGACAGGATCTTGAGCACAACGGGAAAGCCGATCTTGACCGCGGCCTGGGCCGCCTCGCGCGGGCTGGCGGCGGTGTCGCTGGCGACGATCGGGACGCCATAGGCGGCGAGCAGGGCCTTGGCCTCCGGCTCGGTCAGGACGCTGCGACCGGCGGCGAGCGCGGTCTCGACCTGCGCGCGGGAGCGAGCGCGCCCATTGCCGTCGATCTCCGGTCCGGCCGGAGGGGTTTCCATCAGAAGCGCCTGGTTCCGCCGGTACCGGTCCAGCTGCATGAAGGCGCGGACGGCGTCGTCTGGCGTCTCGTAGGTCGGCACGCCGGCCGTGGCGAACCGGCGGCGTGCGGCGCTCGCCGTGGCCTCGCCCAGCCAGCAAGTGAGCAGAGGCCGGTGTCGCGAGGCAGCGGCCGCGGTCACCACCGCATCCGCCACCCGGGCGTTGTCGACCACTGCGGTCGGGCAGTTCATCACCAGGATCGCGTCCTGGTCCGGGTTGGCCTCGAGCGCGCTTAGCGCCGCCGCGTAGCGGTCGCCGTCCGCGTCGCCCAGGATGTCGACCGGGACCCCGTGCGACCAGGCCGCTGGCAGGACGCCGTCGAGCTTGGCGCGGACGTCCGGCGCCAGCTCGGCCAGCCGCCCGCCCAGCGCCTCCAGCGCGTCTGTGGCCAGCACGCCCGCGCCGCCGCCATTGGTCAGGATGGCCAGGCGGTCGCCCCTAACGGTCAGCCGGCTGGCCAGCGTCTCCGCCGCCTCGAACAGCTCGTGCAGGCTTTCGACGCGCAGCATGCCCGCGCGCCGGAAAGCGGCGTCGTAGACCGCGTCGGATCCGGCCAGAGCGCCGGTGTGCGACAGCGCGGCCTTCGCGCCGGCGGCGCTGCGGCCGGACTTGATGACGATCACCGGCTTGGCGCGCGCGGCGATGCGGGCGGCGCTCATGAACTTGCGCGCCTGAGTGACGGACTCGACGTAGAGCAGGATCGAGCGCGTCGCCGTATCCAGCGCCAGCCAGTCCAGCATGTCGCCGAAGTCGACGTCGGCCATGTCGCCGAGCGAGGCGATATGGGAGAAACCGAGGTTGCGGCCAACCGCCCAGTCCAGCACGGCCGTCACCAGCGCGCCGGATTGCGCGACGAAGGCGACGTCGCCTGGCCGCGGTGCGAGGTGGGCGAAGCTGGCGTTGATGCCGGCGGCCGGCGACAGGAAGCCCAGGCAATTGGGTCCCATGATGCGCAGCATGTGCGGCCGCGCGGCGTCCAGCATCGCTTGGCGCAGGTCCGACCCGGCGCGTTCCTCGCCCTCGCCGAGCCCGGCGGCGACCACGATCGCCGCGCGGCAGCCGCGCTGGCCCAGCTCGGCGATCAACGCGGGCGCCGCGGCCGCCGGCGTGGCCAGCACGGCCAGATCCGGGGCGAGGGGAAGCTCCGCGACCGATCGGTAGCTCAGCACCGAGCCGATCGCCGGCTCGTGTTGGCTGACCGCGAGGATCGGCCCGGCGAAGCCGCCGGCGTAGAGGTTGCGCGCGATCGCCCAGCCGACCGCGCCCTCGCGATTGCTCGCGCCGACGAGGGCGATGGTCTTCGGCCGGAAAATGGCGTCGAGGTTGCGGGTGCTCATGCTTTGTGCGCGGGAGATTAGGCCGACTCGCCGAAGCGCCGCTTGACCGCGCGCTCCACCTCGGCGACCGCGGACTGCACCGCCTCGGCTGTCAGGCCCGGCGTGATGTCGCCGAAGTGCAGGTGGTCGATGAGCGAGAGACCGCAAGCCTCGGCGAAGTGCCCGTCGAACAGGGTCGAGAGCGCGCTCCAATCGCCGGTCTGCCGGACCCAGGCGGTCGGCGCGCCGGAGGAAGAGATGCTGATCATGCTCCGGCCTTCAAGCAGCGGCGTGTTCCCCGTCGGCCCGCGCTCGTAGGCGAAGCCATAGCCGAACACGCGCTCGAGGTAGCCCTTCAGGATCGCGGGCGGCGAGTCCAGCCACAGCGGATAGACGAAACAGAACACATCGACGTCGGCCAGCAGCGCCCGTTCGCTCACCACATCGGCGCCCGGATGGAAGCCATCGGCGGAGGGAAGCTCGTCGGCGGCGAGGCAGGGGTGGAACCCCAGGCGGTAGAGGTCGCGGACGATCACGGTCTGGCCCAGCGCCCTTGCCGCGGATTCATAGGCCCGCGCCATGGTCAGGTTGAAACTTTGGACGCTCGGGTGGGCGACGATGACGGCGTGCTTCATGACGGCCTCGCGAGCCAGACCGGCGCCGACGCGCGCCGGGTCAGTGGCACATCAGAATGTATTTTGACGACGAGGCGATGAAATCCTCGGTCATGCCGCCCAGGGCCCATTCGCGCACGCGCGAGTGGGCATAGGCGCCGATGACGATCGTATCCGCGCCGTGGCGGTCGGCTGCGCGCTCCAGGTCCTCGGCGGTCCCGGACCGCGCCTTGGCGATCACCTCGGACTTCACCCGCACGCCATGGCGGGTCAGCCGCTGGGCGACCTGCTCGAACTCGGCGTGCTGGGCGCCGACCTCGGCTTCGCTGGTGATTGCGACGAGCACCACTTTGTCGGCGCGCATCAAGAGCGGCATCGCGCCCGTCAGCGCGGCGCGCGCTTCGCGCGTGTTCTTCCAGCCGACCAGCACGTGGTGGCCCTCGAACGGTTGGCCGGCGTCCGGCGTGATCAGCACCGGCAGCCCCGCGCGCATGACGAGGTCGGCGCAGCCGGCCGCAAAGGCGTGACCTTCGCCGGCGGCCGGTCGGCTGGCGACGATCAGGTCGGCTCCGCGCGCATGGACGACCAGTTCGCTGCAGGGATCCTGCACGCCGCTAACCCAGAACACGGGCTGTCTCATGCCTGAGGTCAGCGCGCGGAAGTGCTGCTCGGCGGCGGGGATGTCCTTCTGGATCCGCTCGCGGATGGCTTCATAAACAGCGCCATCGGCGATGGCGTAGCCGGACGCGAACACCGGCTCGAAGGCTTCGGCGCCCAGTCCGATCAGTGCGGCGTCGAACGTGTCGGCAAGCGCGATGGCGGCGGCGACGCGCCGGTCGGCGGCGTGGCCGGGCTCGGCGTGAACGAGGATGGTCTTGTAGGACATGGTCGCCTCTCCCCCTTAGTCGGCGAGCCCCAGCGCCGTGCGATCGTGCAGGACGATGCAGCGGGCGCTTTGGATGCTGATGGCGCGATCGCGCTCGAGCTGCGTGAGCGTGCGGGACACGGTCTCGATGGTGAGGCCGAGATAGTCGGCGATGTCCGAACGCGACATCGGCAGGTGCGTGCCGCGCTCGGCTGGCGCGCGTCGCGCCATCTCGAGCAGGAAGCTCCCGACGCGCTCGGCGGCGCACTTGCGGCCGAGCAGCATCATGTGGTCGCGCAGCCGATCGAGGTCGCCGGCCGTCAGCGCCCACAGCTGTCGGGCGGCTGCGACGTCGGTGGCGGCGGCGCGGTCGATGGCAGACCGGCGCACGAGCGCGACCTCGGAAGGGGCGATGGCCTCGGCCGAACTGCGGTGTTCGCCGCAGGTTTCCATGCCGAAGACGTCGCCCGGCAGGTGGAAGCCGGTGATCTGCCGGCGGCCGTCGTTCAGGATGCGAAAGCCGCGAGCCGCGCCGGACACGACCATGTAGACGAAGTCGGCGCTCTCGCCCTCGCCGAAGATCTCTTCGTCGCGATCGAAGCGCATCGAGAAGCCGGGCAGCTCAAGGGCTTCGGCGAAACGAAAGGCCCTCCCCGCCGTGGTGACGACGGCCTGCTGGGTCGCGCCCGTCTGGACTCGCATACTCTGCATGGCGTCGACTCCTGCGAATGAATGGCAGGCTGATCGATACCGGGCGCGACCTGCGCGCGAAATTCGGGCCGATTGCTTAGGGGGTTTCCCGGAGGCGCCGGTTCACGGCGCGTCCTTGAGGCCCTGCGGCGCGTCGAGGTCGCCGGGCGAGACCTCGAGCCAGAGCGCGTTCAGGATGGAGAAGGCGGCGGCGAGTTCGAGGCCGAGGATCCAGCTGAAGTACCACATGGCGCGTCCCTAATAAGCGTGGTGGTCGGCCGCGACCGTGTCGACCGTCACCGGGCCGCGCAGCACGCGGTAGACCCAGGCGGTGTAGGCCAGGATGATCGGCAGGAAGACGACCGTGACGCCGGTCATGATCGTCAGCGTCAGCCGGCTGGAGGAGGCGTCCCACACGGTTAGGCTGGCGCTCGGATCGAGCGAGGATGGCAACAGGAACGGGAACAGGCTGACGCCCGCCGTCGCAATGACGCCGGCGATCGAGAGGGCGCTGGCGACGAACGCGAGGCCGGCGCGGCTGCGGCGCGCGAAGGACAGGCCGGCCGCGGCCAGCGCGCCGATGACGCCCAGCGCCGGCGCCGCGAGCATCCAGGGCATCGTTCGATAGTTGCCCATCAGCGCCCCCGGCGCGCGCACGACCGTCTTTAGGAGCGGGTTGGATGGGCCGTCGTGCGCCGGCGTGCTGGTGATGGCGTACCCGTTCAGCTGCGCCGCCCAGATCCCGGCGGCGACGAAAAGGACGACGACCGCCATTGCGGCGATCGCGCTCGCCCGCCGCGCTCGCGCCTTGATCTCGCCCTCGGTCTTGGCCGCCAGGTAGGCGCCGCCGTGCATGGCGATCATCGCCACGCTGACCAGGCCGCAGAGCACCGCGAACGGGCTGAATAGCTCGAGCAATCCGCCCACGTAGGTCATGCGCAGCGAGTCGTCGAAGCGGAAGGGGGCGCCCAGCATCACGTTGCCGAACGCCACCCCGAACACCAGCGCCGACACGAGTCCGCTCGCGAACAGCCCCGAGTCCCAGATCGCCCGCCAGCGCGGGCCGGGCAGGCGGCTGCGGAAGGCGAACCCCACTGGCCTAAGGATCAGCACCGCCAGGAGGAGCAGCATCGCCAGGTAGAAGCCGGAGAAGGCCACGGCATAGAGCGGTGGCCACGCGGCGAACACCGCCCCGCCGCCCAGGATCAGCCACACCTGATTGCCCTCCCAGACCGGGCCTATCGTATTCAGGACCACCCGGCGCTCGATGTCGCTGCGGCCGACGATGGGGAGCAGCATGGCCGCGCCCATATCGAAGCCGTCCATCACGGCGACCCCGATCAGGAGCACGCCCAGCACCGCCCACCAGAGAAGCCGAAGCACCGCGTAGTCGAGCATGGCGTTACGGGCTCCGCTATTCGGCCGGCTCGGGAACAGCCCCGCCCGCGTCCGGGGTTTCGTGCGGCGCGTCCTCGCCCCGCGGTCCGGCGCGCACCGCCTTGACCATCAGGGTGAGCTCGACCACGGCCAGCGTCGAATAGAGCAGCACGAAGAGCGCAAGCGAGGTCCAGACGTTCGCCGCCGGCACGCTGGAGACGGAAAGGAAGGTCGGCAGCACCCCGTCGATGGTCCAGGGCTGGCGGCCGGTCTCGGCAACGTACCAGCCGAGCTCGGCGGCGATCCAGGGCGCCGGCAGCACCAGAACGCAGAGCCTCAGGAACCACGGCCAGCGCTCGAGCTGACGGCGGCTGGCGAGCACGAAGGCGGTCGCAAAGAGGGCGATGAAGAAGAAGCCGAGCCCGGCCATCACGCGGAAGCTCCAGAACAGCGGGGCGACGGGCGGAATGGTGTCGAGGGCCGCTGCCTCGATCTCGGCGGGCGTGGCGTCGGTGACGTTGGGGGCGTAGCGCTTGAGCAGCAGGCCATAGCCCAGGTCCCCGGCATGGGCGTCGAACGTGGCGCTGAGCGTCGGATCGGCGCTGTGCGCCCGCAGCCCCTCCATGGCGGCGTAGGCGACCATGCCGCTCCTGATGCGCCCTTGGGCGTCGCGGACCAGGTCGTCGATCCCGGCGACGGGCGTGTCGATCGAGCGGGTGGCGATCAGGCCCAGCACCCAGGGCACGCGGATGGCGGCGCGGGTGGTGTGGGCGCTCTGGTCGGGGAGGCCGACGACGGTGAAGCTCGCCGGCGGCGTCTCGGTCTGCCACATCGCCTCGATCGCGGCGATCTTCATCTTCTGGTTCTGGCCCGCCGTGTAGCCGCTCTCGTCGCCCAGCACGACGACGGAGAGGGCGGAGGCCAACCCGAAGCTGGCCGCGACCGTCATCGAGCGCAGCGCCAGCGCGCGGTGGCGTCTCTTGAGCAGGTACCAGGCCGAGATCGCCAGCACGAAGACCGAGCCGGTGACATAGCCGGCGCTGACCGTGTGCACGAACTTGGCCTGGGCCACGGGGTTGAAGATCACCGCGCTGAAGTCGGTCACCTCCATGCGCATGGTTTGCACGTTGAACCGCGCGCCGACCGGGTATTGCATCCAGCCGTTGGCGATCAGGATCCAGAGCGCCGAGAGGTTCGTGCCCAGCGCCAGCAGCGTGGTGACGACCAGGTGCTGGACGCGGCTGAGGCGGTCCCAGCCGAAGAAGAAGAGGCCGACGAAGGTCGCCTCCAGGAAGAAGGCCATCTCGCCCTCGATGGCCAGCGGCGCCCCGAAAACGTCGCCGACGTAGTGGGCGTAGTAGGCCCAGTTGGTGCCGAACTGGAACTCCATGGTGATGCCGGTGGCGACGCCCATGGCGAAGTTGATGCCGAACAGCACGCCCCAGAACTTGACCATGTCGCGCCAGATGGTGCGGCCGGTCATCACGTAGACCGACTCCATGATCGCCAGGAGCACCGACAGTCCGAGCGTCAGCGGCACGAACAGGAAGTGGTAAAGGGCCGTGAGGCCGAACTGCAGGCGGGAAAGCTCGACCACGTCCATGGCGTCAGTGGCCTCTGGCCTGAACGGCCGGCCCGGCGATGTGCGCGCCGGCGTCGATGGACGCGTGCTCGAACGGAGCGAACAGCCAAAGGTAGATCAGAGTCAGCGCCGCGACCTTCACCGCGGTGAGGAGAATCAGGCTGCGAGTCAGCGACGGTCCGGGCATCGACGACCCTGGGCTGCAAGTCGGGGCGACTGCTGACGCGGACTATGCGCTCCGCCGCCGCGCCCGTCGATTCGCCGTCTTTGATCCAGCGCAAAGCCGCCTTCGCCGCCCTGGGTTATGGCTCCGGTCGTTGGGAGGAGAATTTCCATGACCGATTTCATGCTTGTCCTCATCGCCGCCTCGTTCCTGACGTTCGGGTCCGTTCTGGCGAGCGTCTCCATCTATGTCGCCCTCGCCGAGCGCGCCGACGAGCGCCGGCGCAATCCGACGCTCGAGGCGCTTCGCCGTCAGGAGGAGGAACGTTTCGCGCGCCGCTCTGCGGCCGGCCGCATCCACGCCGAGGTTTTCTAGGCCGCGATCGCTCGCCCGCGCCGGCGCAGCTTGGGTTGATCGCAGAGCCTCTGTTAGTCTGGTCGGCCAGTCGCTAGCGCGAGGCGCCCATGGCCGGACCGGACGACGTTCGACGCTATCGTGCGAACCTGCAGGGCGAGGTCGACGGCCAGACTGTCTACGCTGCGCTCGCCGAGGCGGAGCCGGATCCGAACCTCGCCGCCGTTTACCGCAAGCTAGCTTCGGTGGAAGCCGCGCACGCACAGTTCTGGCGCGGCAGCCTCGAGCGGCGGGGGGTGAAGGGCGTCCAGCTTTCGCCCAGCCTGCGCGCGCGGGCGATGTCTTGGCTCGCCCGCCGGTTTGGCCCGTCGTTCGTGCTGCCGGCGATCGCCGCCGGCGAGGCGCACGACATCGACGCCTACGACCGCCAGCCGGACGCGGTGGCGGGCGGGCTGCCAACCGACGAGCGCAGCCACGCGCGGATCATCGAGGCGGCGGCGTCGACAGGCCGCGGGCTCGCCGGCCCCGAGGTCGCCGTGCTCGAGGGGCGCCATCGCGGTGCGGCCGGCAACTCGCTCCGCGCCGCGGTGCTCGGCGCCAACGACGGACTGGTCTCCAACCTCAGCCTGGTGATGGGGGTCGCCGGCGCCAGCGCCGCCGCGCACGCCGTACTGCTCGCCGGCATCGCCGGCCTGGTCGCCGGCTCCTGCTCGATGGCCATGGGCGAGTGGCTGTCCGTGAACAGCTCGCGCGAGCTCTACAAGAAGCAGATCGGGACCGAGGCCGCCGAGCTCGAGCAGTCGCCCGAGGAGGAGAAGGAGGAGCTCGTCCTCATCTACCAGGCCAAGGGCCTGCCGGAGGATCAGGCCAAGGCGTTGGCCGAGCGGCTGCTCTCCGACAAGTCGACCGCGCTCGACACCCTGGCCCGCGAGGAGCTCGGCATCGACCCCGACGCCTTGGGCGGCTCGGCCTGGGGCGCTGCCACGGCCTCCTTCTTCCTCTTCGCCTTCGGGGCCATCTTCCCGGTCGCGCCGTTCGCCTTCACCAGCGGCTGGACGGCGGTCGGGACGAGCCTCGCCCTCAGCGGGATCGTGCTGGCCGGCATCGGCATCGGAACCTCGCTGTTCACCGGCCGCGGCGCTCTCTTCTCGGCGACGCGCCAGGTCCTGATCGGCTACATTGCGGCGATCATCACCTTTTCGGTCGGCCGCCTCGCCGGCGCCGTGATCGCCGGCTAGTCACGCGGGCGCTACGCCACCCTCGCGGCGCCGAAGGTGGGTGCGCTCGTGTTGGCCCGCACGCGTCCTGGCGCTGCCCCGTCGACAAAGTTCCACAACGCCGCCACCTCCCGGCCGGCCTCAGCGTCGCCCGCCTCCTCGGCGGAGCGTCCGAGCGCCAGCGCGGTCTGGTAGGCCAGCCGCGAGCGGATGATCGCCGGCGCCACGGGCAGACGCATCACCGCCAGCGCCTCCAGCGCCCGCTTCACCACCAGCGATTCCGCGCCCAGGCGCGTCGGCGGCGCCTGGTTGACGACCGCAACCGCCGGGCGGCCAAGCCGGTTGGCGACATCGACGGTCCTGACCGCGGCGGCAAGGTCGAGGAAGGTCGGCCGGAGCGCGAGCAGCGACATCTCCGAGAGCACCAGCGCGTGGCCGAGGTCCTCCTCGCCGCACGCCGGGGTGTCGACGAGCATCAGGTCGTAGCCGTCGCGCACGGCCGCGACCTGCAGGGCGAACAGCTTGGCGCCGGTCGTCGCCACGCACTGGGGGCCGGCTTGCGTGCGGCCCCTGACCGCCGCCAGCGCAGAACGCTGCGGGTCGCTGTCTGCGATCAACACCCGCTTGCCGCGCCGGTGCGCCGCCATGGCGAGATTGACCGCGACGGTGGTCTTGCCCGAGCCGCCCTTGCGTCCAACGACCGCTAACGTGCGCATCGGCCCTCTCCCCGCCCACAACGCTTCCTGGCCGGGGGCGACCGCCTGAAATCGCGGCGCGGTCGGATTCCCCCCTAGTACAACCTTGTCGGCTGAATCGCGGTCGAGTGGAAGACGTTGACGCCTCCGCCGAACGGCTTGCCCGTCGCGCCGGTCTTCGGCAGACCAGAGGTCCTATTGAAAGAGCAAGGAGCGTCGTCGATGGGCCAGCTGGAGGGCAAGGTCGCCGTGATCACCGGGGCGGCGAGCGGCATGGGCATGGCGAGCGCGATCCTGTTCGCGCGCGAAGGCGCGCATGTGGTTCTGGCCGACCTGAATACGCCCGGGGGCGAAGCGGCGGCCGAACAGGCGAGCGCGGCGGGCGCGAAGTGCGTCTTCCAGCGCACGGACGTCTCGGCCGAGCCCGACATCCAGGCGCTCGTCGCGCTCGCGCTCGCCGAGTTCGGCCGCCTCGACATCATGTTCAACAACGCCGGCATCGGCGGCGCGCTCGGGTCGCTCGCCGAGATCTCGGTCGAGGACTGGGACCGCACGCAGGCGGTGCTGCTGCGCGGCGTCTTCCTCGGCATGAAGCATTCGATCGCCCCGATGCGGGCGCAGGGCGGCGGCGCCATCGTCTCCACCGCCTCGATCGCCGGCCTCGGCGGCTATGCGAACCTGCACGCCTACTGCGCGGCCAAGGCGGGAGTGGTGAACCTCACCCGCTCGGCGGCGCTCGAGTTCGCCTGCGACAAGATCCGCATCAACTGCATCGCGCCGGGCGGCGTCGCGACCCCGATCATCGGCGGCGGCGCCAACTTCAACAAGGCGGCGGCCGACGCAGCGCTGGTGAACGCCCAGCCCCTGCCGGTGGCGGGCCAGCCCGAGGATATCGCGGCGGCCGCACTCTTCCTGGCCAGCGACGCCGCGCGCTTCATCACCGGCCACTGCCTGGTCGTCGATGGCGCGGCCACCGCCGGCGCGATCGCCACCGCGCCCCGCGCGGGCCAGGAGCGCCCCCGCCCCCAACGCTCCTTCGCGGGGCCATCGTTCGAGCTCTAAGCCCGCCGATAGGTCTCGGCCAATGCGGCCGCCGGGCTTGGCAGGCTGGCGCCGAGCACGCTAGGCGATGATGGTCGCGGCCCCCGACTTCCTGGCCAGGCCACGGGCCAGCCTGGAGAAAGCAACACGATTGGGCTGATGGCCGAAATCGCTCCATCGCGGTTTGGCGGTCTCAGCGACGCAGACATTGCGGCTTTGCACGCCTATCTCACGACGCGGGCGGCGCACCTGACCCGCTAGCTCTGGCCCGGCCGTCGTCCGCTTGGGATCCACCGGCGAGTCGCGGCTGCCCGCGCGCCGGGCGACAGCGACTTTGACCCGGTCCCTCGTCAGGAAGAGCCGGTGCTGTGAGCGTTGGCTTCACAGGTGGCTAACTTGACTCACCCACGGTCGGGGCGGACAAACTCTCGCTGCAGAGGATCTGGCGTTGGTGGTCGCGGGGCGGATTCTAAAGGCGCTGGTTGTCAGCCTGATGCTCGCGGCGTCGGCCTACGCGATCGCCAAGCTGAACCTTTTCGGACTTGAATCCTCGTCCGATCGGCTGGCCGACGGCGTCTATCAGCGGATCACCGCCGCCGACTATGGCGCCGACCGCAAGGGCCAGAGCGCCATCAGCGTCGTCTATCTCGACGAGACCTCGATGGAGGCGATGAAGGGCTACGGCTGGACGCGGTTTCCGCCGACCTACGACCAGCAGTGGACCATGTTCGACGATCTGATGAGCGTCGGAGGGGCGCCGCCGGCGGCGATGTACGTCGACTTCGTCTATTCTGGCCAGGGCGGGCCGAACGAAGGCTTCGAGACCTTCATTGCCGGCGTGGCCGCCGCGACCAGAGCTAAGGTCTGGTCGGGCTCGCCAGGTTGCCTCGTCGACCCCCTGATCAAGATCGCTTGCATCGAGGCGGCGGGCGGCACGCCGCTCATCTTCGCCAAGCCCTCGCCGGCCGATCTGGACCTCTTCACCGACGTGCAGCGCCGGCTCGACGGCGTCGCTGTGCTGGCGCCAGCGATGGTGGGAGCGCAGGCCTATCCGCTGATCACCGACTACCACTTCGATGCGGCTACTGCGGCTCGCCTTGCCGTGCACAGCTTCGACGTCTCCCCCGCCATGGCCATGTACGCCGCCTGGTGCCTGCGCCAGACGGATGGATGCAAGATCGCCGCGTTCGCCCAACTGAGGGCGCGAGCCAAGGGCGCACTGGCGGGACGGGTGTATCGCCCGTTGGACCTGACGAGCGCGTTCGACGCCCCCCTCGACGTGGTGTGGGGCTCACGTCCCGATCCTGACTACCTGGCCATGACGGCGGCGGTAACCGGCCGGCCCGCCCCCTGCCGGGGCGTCGGCGGAGGATGGCTCTCAAGGCTGGGCGAGCAGCTCGCGGGTGTGCGCGGCCCGGGCGCAGGGGCCAAGCAGGAGTGTCCCTATGCGTTGACGCTGGGCTATGATCGACTGGTGGCTGGGCTTGGCCTGCAGAGCACGGACCTGCAGCGCCTGCTGGCGGGTAAGATGGTCATGGTCGGCGGGCAGTTCAGGGCGTCCAACGACTGGGTCGACTCTCCGGTGCAAGGCCAAGCGCCCGGAGTCCACTATCACGCCATGGCCCTGGACAACTTGATCGAGGACGGCGCGAACTATCGGCGCAGCGCGAGCATGATGTTCGACTCGGACCTTCTGAAGAGCTTGCTCATAGCCGTCCTAGCGTTTTTTGGCGTTTTGGGCGTCATGGTCCGCAACAGCCTGCTGGACCACGCAGTCGCAACGCGGACTGAGCCGCGCCTGCGCACCGCTGTCTATGCGCCCTTGTACCTGCTGCTCTTCGGCGCTTCGATCGGCGCGGTGGCGGCGGCGACATGGCTGGGCGTCTTCTACGCCCACCGCTCGCCGATCAATTGGATCGGCATCGCCGCCTGCGCCCTTGGCTTTCTGTTCTACGCCACCCGCCAGACCCTACCGGCCGACATCATCGGGTCGGTCGAACATCTGCCGTGGGCGCGCAGGGTGCTGGCGGCGGGCAACCGCTTCAAGCGCTTCCTGAAGTTCGAGGAAGACCGCCTCTTGACGCCCCCGGCCCCGCCTCACCCAAGCCCCAGCGAGTCCGGCGATAGGCCGAAACCTGGCAAGCGCCAGAGAGCCAAAGCCAACAACGCCAAGGAGGCGTCTGCCCATGTCCAGAGCTAGTCTCGTCCTCATCGCCTTGGTGCTTTTGCCCGGCCTGGCCTACGCCGCCAGCCTCGGCAGCGTGGTCAAGGTCTTGCGCCCGGAGCTGCGCACCTTCGATGACAAGGGCCAGCCCACCGGGATGCTCGAAGCGGCGGACCTCAAGGTGCCGGCGCCCATCGTCGCCATCGGGGTCGGCGGCAGCTTCGGCGTCAACCACGGCGGCAAGGTGGTGTTCCTGCGCGGGCTCGACGTGCAGACCCAGGGCGTGAACGCCGTCTGCACGCCGGTGCAGTCGACCGCCCGAGCCACCGGCAGCGCCTATGCGGCCACCAACATGGGCCTCGGCGGCGCCGCGGACTGCAAACGCCCATGAGACCTTCACGCAGAGCGCTCGCCCTGGGCGCCGTCGCCACCGCGGCGCTGGCGGTGAATGCACGGCCGGCGCGCGCGTTGGGCGGCGACGACGCCTTCTCCGTGTCCGGAAAGAGCGGCCCATTCATCAAGCAGGTTTCCGGGCGTGACTTCGCGGCCGCCGCCGCTGGCGAAGGTTCGATGGGTCTCGCCGATGCGAACGCCGGCCAGTACCAGGCCGCGCGCCTGCGCATGCCGCAGACCGAGGCAGGGGTGGCCAAGCTGCTCGCCTCGCTCGACGACCGGTGGCCCTACGCCAAGGGCCAGCCGTTGCAGGTGCACATCCTGGGCGTCGACTACTACAACGCCTATTCGCTGCCGGACGGCTCGATCGTGGTCGCCTTCGGCTTGCTCGACGGGGCGCAGTCCGACGACGAAGTGGCGTTCGTGCTGGCCCACGAACTCGGCCACGTGCGCCTTGGTCACTTCGCCAAGCTGGTCGAGCCGCAACAGCCGAAGCAGCTGCCCAGCCAGCTGGGCCAGCTCTTCCTGGTCGGCGCGGCCGCTTCGGCGGCCGGCGGGGCTGCGGACCAGGCCGGAGCCACCAACGCGTTCCTGCATTTCCTGACTGGTGTTACGGCCGAGCCTGGCCACACCCGTAACCAGGAGGATGAAGCCGACTGCATCGGCTACGACCTCTCGCAACAGGATGGCTACTCGGCAGACTCGGCGTCCGCGCGCGTCTTCGACACCATCCAGGCCGACCAGCTGCGCCGCAAGGCGCTGACCGACATACTGGACGACCAGCTGAAGAAGCAGCTCAGCGAGGCGGTGAACCCCAGCACCGCCATGTCCTTCCTCACCGGCGGCATGGGCGGAATGAGGTCCGGCCTCATCGGTGGCGCCGCGCGCCTCGCGTTCGGCGCCGCCGTCGAGCGGGCTTCCGAGGCGCCGCCCCAGCATCGGCCGCCGGAGGAGCGCAAGAAGGGGATCGCGCAATACTCTACCGACGCCTATCCGGACGGCGCGCCCCTTGCGCGACGAGCAGCGCACCTGGCTGGCCTCCGTGCGCGGCACGGCGGAATACGGGCAGGCTAAGATCGCGGTGGAGGCGGTGCACGACGCCAAGAAGGCGCGCGCGGACGGGGACTATCCGAAGGCGACCGCCGCCCTCGCACAGGCGTCCCAGACGAGCTTCCGAAACGCACCGCTGGTGTTGAATGAGTCCGCCCGCTTGCGCGGCGACATGGGCGATGCCGCCGGCGCGGACCGCCTCTTCATGCAGGCGCACGCGAGTCCTGATCAGACAGTCGACGGCTACGTCGACCACGTTCAGATGCTCTACAAGACTAAGCAGAACGATCGAGCCATGCAGATCGCCGCCCAGGGCGCGCAGCGGTTCGGCGGGGACCAGAAGCCGTTCATTTCGCTGATGATCGCCATTTCGCGCCAGGCCGGGCGTGAAGACGAAGCGCAGCGGTATCTCGGGCAGTGTCTAAGCTACGGCGACGACGGTCTGACCAAGGACTGCCAGCTGGCGGCCGGCAAGAATGGACCGTCGCCGAAGCGTCCGTCCCTGCCTTTCGGGCTGCCGCATTTCCCCTGAATGGTTAAGCGCCGGTCGGCTCGATTCCCGTGTCGTGGTCGCTATGATCTCATAGCCAACCGTCCGATGACCTGACACTCGCAAATGTCCGCATTGGGGTCGATAGCAGGCATCAGGCGCCCGCCGGAGAGCGGACACTGATTGTCGGGTGCTTCAGTGGCGGTCAGTGTGCCCGGCGTGTAATGAGGCCAGCCGATGAGGTCGATCGAAGGGGTGGGCGTCGACGACGTCGCCGCAGCCTACGGCGGAAGCCAAGCCGACTTCTACCGTCTACTGTTCGGCGAGCTGTTGCACGTCGGCGGCATGGCTGCGTCTGCAGACCTCGCCGAGCGCGGCAGCGTGGTCGCCGGCATGCGCGGCGTGGACATGTGTTGCGGTCTCGGCGCCGCGATGCGGTTCCTTGTACGGACGCTCAACGTAGAGTTGATGGTTGGCGTAGATGTCACGCCGCGGAACGTCGAGCGGGGTCAAGAAGTTTGCCGCGTGGAAGGGCTCGATGGCCGCGTCCAATTGCTCCTGGCGGATGCGACCGAGACCGGCCTGCCGCCTGCGAGCGCGGACTTCATCTGGGCTGAGGACGCCTGGTGTTACGTGCCGGACAAAGCCAAGCTGGTGGCCGAGGCGGCCAGGTTGGTGCGGCCGGGCGGGACGATTGCGTTCACCGACTGGGTCGAGGGACCGGTTCCGCTCGAAGGCGCCGAGGCCGAGCGATTTCTGCGCATGATGCGCTTCGCGACCCTAGCCGACATCGCCGACTATCGGCGGCTGCTCAGCGCCTGCCGGTGCGAGGCGACCGCCTACGAAGACACAGGCCGCATGCCGGCGCACTTCGACCTTTACGTCGAGATGATCGACAAGCAGCTCGGGTATGACGCGCTGGCGACGGTTGACTACCGGCCGGAGCTGTTGAGCGTGCTCACGGACAACCTTCGCTTCATCGGGGCCCTCGCCCACGCCGGCAAGCTCATCCAGGCCCGCTTCATAGCCCATCGCCCGGCCTGACCGCCCGGCTCGCGTAGGGCGCCACGATCGTCCGTTTAGGGTCCGCTAGCGGACGCTGGCTACCGGCCGGGAAGCGGACACTCGCTGCGAGTAGGGGCCGATCGCGATTGGGTCGATAGCAGACATCGGGCGCCCGCCGGAGAGCGGACCTGCCTGCGAGCTCCCTCAAGCCCCTTCGACGCGGAGGTCGGCGGTCGGCTCGGCTGCGGCGGCGCCCATCAGCTCGGCTTCGATGAAGTCCCACAGCGCTGCGATTTCCTTCGCGGCTGTCGGGTCGGACATCTCCTCGGCCGAGCGGCCGGTCTCGAGCGCGGTCTGATACATCGTCCGCGCGCGTAGGATGGTCGGCGCCACCGGCGCCCGCAGGTACTCCAGCCCGCGCAGCGCCCGCTTCACCAGCGGCGACTCGACGCTCTCCCGCGCGACCGGCGCCTGGTTGACCACGACGACGGCGGGTTTGCCGAGCCGACGCACGATGCCGAGCGTGGGCGCGAGCCCCGCGAGATCGAGCAGGGTCGGACGCGCGACCATTACCGCCAGGTCGGCCAGTACGATCGCTTCGCTGACGTCCTCGACCGCGCCTGCCGCGGTGTCGATGACCAGCAGCTGCTTGCCAAGCCCCAGCGCCGCGAACTTCGCCGCCATCAGCTCGCCGCCGGACGAGGCGACGTAGGCTGGGCCGCCGCCTTCGCGCGCGCTGAGCACGCTTTGCGCGGAGCGCTGCGGGTCGATGTCGACCAGCATCACGTCTACGTCGCGCAGGTGCGCCGCCAGCGCCAGGTGGGTCGCCACCGTGGTCTTGCCCGAGCCCCCCTTGAGGGCGATCACCGCCACCGTCCGCACTGTTCTCAGAAGCCTCCGCGCGGTCGCGCCCTCAATAGGGACTCTCCGTTGGCGGCGAAACTAGGCCGCATGGGAGGGTTCTCGATTGGGCGCGCACAGGATACCTCGTCCGCCATGAACTATCCGTTCTCCGCCGCCTTCCGCGCCACCATGTCGGCGCGCTGCGCCCGCTTTCCGCGCATCGCCCATGACGGCGAGGGGTTGAAGCGGGCGGCTGTGGCGCTGGCCCTCGTTCAGGCGGACGACGACTCGGGCGAAGCGGCGTTCCTGCTCACGCGCAGGGCCGCCAAGCTGCGTGCGCACGCTGGCCAGTGGGCGCTGCCGGGCGGCCGATGCGATCCCGGCGAGACGCCCGCGCAAGCGGCGGCGCGTGAGCTTGCCGAGGAGCTGGGGGTCGAGCTGCCCGCCGAGAACGTCCTCGGCCTGCTCGACGACTATCCGACGCGTTCGGGCTACGCGATCACGCCTGTGGTCGCCTGGCTGGATCATGCGACCGAGCTTACGCCCAACCCTCACGAGGTCGCCGCCGCCTACCGCGTCCGGCTCGACAGCATCGCGGGCGATGAGGCGGTCACCTTCGAAGCCATCCCGGAGAGCCCGCGGCTGGTGATCGGGATCCGTATCGGCGAGCACAACATCCATGCGCCGACGGCGGCGATGATCTACCAGCTCCGCGAACTGGTCGTCGGCCGCATCACCCGCGTCGCCGACCTCGAACAGCCGGTCTTCGCCTGGCGGTGATCGTCAGCATTTGACCGCCAAGGACACCAAGAGGGGGAGATTGGCTCCAGGGGCAGGCCCCCGCTCAGACCCCTTGGCGCTCTTGGCGTCCTTGGCGGTCGAATAGGGCGGCGCCGCTGCGCGGCGTTTCAAAAGGGCCACCTGGGTCGCCTTGAGCTCTCGAAGTGCAACACCCGTCAGCTCCGGATCGTCAGTTTCTCGCGGAACTTCAGCGTGTCCTTCTCGGCGGGCCAGCGGCCGGCGCGGGCCATGCGGATGACGCGGCGGGCGAGCAGGGTGGGTGCGTCGGCCTCGACGCTACGCTCGAAGTCGGCGCCCTCGGCCAGGTAGTTCAGCTGGGCGGATTCCATCACCCGGCGGTCCTGCTGCAGGATCTCCGGCTCCTTGTCGGTCCAGCGCAGGCGGTGGTCTTGCGGGCCCTCCGCGAGCGCGGTCGAGAACAGCCAGTGCTGGCGGCAATGGCCCGGCGTCGTCGGCGTGTGGTGCATGACGATCAGTGGGCCTTGGGGACCTAGGTCCACCGTCGCGCGGTCTGGCAGGTCGAAACGAAGACTCACCCCGCCGAAGCCGTCGCGGCCGCCGGTCAGGAGCACGCCCGTCTCGGTCAGCGCCAGCCGATAGACGTTGTCGCGGAAGCCGATGCGATTGATCACGAACCACTGCGGGTGGGTGTTCGGGTGGGTGAAGTAAGGGTGCGAGACGTCGAGATTGTTCTCGATCGGCAGGATGGCCTCGCAGGCGAGGTCGATCGCCGCCTGCACCCATGACCGCGCGCCGAACGTGGGAATGGGCGGCGGCCGGGCCGGCTGCGGCGCGCCCTTGCCGGTCCACAGCCAGACGTAGGCCTCCTGTTCGACGCACGGGTAGGCTTTGGCCGCGACGCCGGCGGCGACGCTGCGACCCTCGCAGAGGGAGGGGGTATGCACGCAGGTCCCGTCGCGGCCGAAGCGCCAGCCGTGATAGGCGCAGGCGACCGCGCCCTCGGCGATCTGGCCGAGCGACAGCGCCACGCCGCGGTGCGGGCAGCGGTCGTGCAGCGCGCCGGCGAGGCCTTGGCCATCGCGGAAGAGCACGATCGGCCGGTCGTGGATGCGCCGCGCGATCGGTTCGGCGCGCAGCTCGGCGCTGGCGCAGGCGACGTACCACCCCTCGAGCGGCAGCGGCTCGCGGTCGAGATCCAGCGATGCGGAGGGGGCGAGCGCGTCCATCGGGCCTGGTCTGGGTCGTTAAAGCCGTAGAGCGAACGGTCGGCCGAAATCGATCCTGGCGCAAGCCGGGCGTCGCGCCGACCCCGCGGCGCAGTCCCCAGCGCACGAAAAGTCAGCTCGAACATGGTTAACGTGCAAGTAACCGACGCCCCGCAGTCTCCCCTCGGCTTGAGGATGACTCCATTGACTGCAGCCGATCGATCGCGCGCCAAGCGCATTGACTCCTGGACCCGCGCCATTGCCGAGGAGAGCGCCCGGCGAGCGGGCATGACCCTTCGCGATTGGCTGAGCCAGGTTCTCATCCAGGACACCGCCTTGCGGCAAGCCGAGTCGCCCCTCGATGAGCTGCCGGCCAGCCTTCCGGCGCCGGAAGCCGGCGAGAGCGCCCAGCTGGCGGCGCTCGAGCGATTTACCGCGCTCGTCGACGCCTTCTGTGCGGAGCCGGAGTCGGACGCCGTCGGCCGAGCGCCGGCCGTCGCGGCCGCGGCGGTCTCGCCGCTGGATGAGCTGGCGGACGACGGCATCGAGCCGTTCCTCGCCGGCCTGGTGGCGCAGCTCGATGCGGTTCGCGACGAGATGGCCGCCAAGATCGAGCAGGGCGCCGCTCGCCGCCTCGACGCCATCGAGCGCTCGCTGCAGCAGATGAGCGGCTACGTCGAAGCCTCGGACACGGTCGCCAACGAGGACACGCCCAACGCCGTGGCGGCGGAGTTCGACGATCAACCTGCCGCGGCCGTCAAACATCTGGGCCTCGAGGTCGCGCGCGTCGTTGAAGCCGTCGACGCCCGCTTCGCGCGGATCGACGTCGAGATCGCCCAGATGATCGACGGGTTCGCCGCCCGGATCGCCGCCTTCGAGCAGCGCGACGCGGTGTTGGCGGCCGACGACCGTCCGGCTGCGACGCCGGCCGCTTCGGCGGAGATGGTGTTTGGTCCGCCGCTTCCGCCTGCGGCGCCCGCGGACGCCGCCCCCTTCAGCGCGTTCCCGTTCACGGTCGAGCCGCCCCTCGCGCCGACGGCCCTCGGCGATCCGGAGGCCGCCAGCGATTTCAATCTGGCCATCTCCGACGACGATTGGGCCGAGGATCTGGGCGCCTGGCCCGATGCGGCCCCTGAAGCGCCGCCCGCGCTTGCCGCCGTCGCCGCCGAGGCGATGGATCCGATCGCCGAGCCGGAGGGCGATCCGTCGGCGCTCGCCAACAGCCCGATCCGCCCCTGGCCGGGGCCGCGGACCGACCGGCCGTCGCCAAGACGCGCATCCCGACTTCGGGCCGCCTTGATGGTCGTGGGCGGCGGAGCCGGTCTCGGGATGGCCGTGGCCGCCTGCCTGCTCGTCCTGACCGGCTCCATCGGCGCGCCGATGGAGCGCCAGGTCGCCGCGAGCGGCTCAGCCGCCAAGCCGTCCCACTTGCGCGTCCGCGAGGCGCCGGTGCAGTTCCTGACCGTGACTATCTCGCCCAAGCCCGCGCCATCCAGCGCAAACCAGCCTTAACGTTCGTCTGCCATGCTGGCGGGATGAGGCATTCGCCCGACACCACGGCTGCAGCCGAACGACGCGACTCCGAGCGCACGCCGACCACCTTGCGCGGCAAGGTGTTTCCCGGCGGGCTGGACTGCGTGGTCAAGGACTTCAGCAAAGGCGGCGCGCGGCTGCGCTTTCTCGACCAGCCGCCGAGCGAAGACCGCATCGTGGTCGTGATCTGGTCCACGGGCGCCGGCGGCGAAGCCGTCCGTTGCTGGCGCGGCGGCGCCGAAGCCGGCTGGCGATTCGTCAGCCGCTTCGACCTGCGGGCGGCGGTTCCGAAGCGCCTGGCGGACATCAAGGCCGAATGGCTCGGCCGCCGCCGTAAGCTGCGCCGCCGCGAGCTTGCCGAGTCCGGCGCGATGATCGGCTACCGCGGCAGCCCCTCGATCGTGCGTCTGAGCTAATCGGCCGCGCTCAGGCCTGCGGCCAGAGACCCGGCAACTCGGCGGCGAGCCATTTGGCGAGCGCGGCGTTCACCTGAACGGGCTTCTCCTGGGCCATCCAGTGGCCGGAGTCGACGACGGCCTCGGTGAGGTTCGCGCAGTTGGCGCGCATGGGCTCGGCCAGGCGGGAGTCGATGGTCTCGCAGACGTAGTCGTAGGCGCCGTGCAGGAAGAGCACCGGCATGGCGAGGCGCCAGTTCGCCTTGGCGCGCTGGGCGTAGGCCACGTTGGCGGGGCCGTTCATGTACCAGCTGTCGGCCCCGAAGAAGCCCGTCGCCTCGAGCGCGGCGGTGTAGCGGTTCTCGTCGATCTCGGTCAGCACGCTCTCGTCGCGCGGCAGGTCGGGGGCCGGCTGGCCAGGACCGAACCAGCCGCCCTGCGCGCGCACGCGGGCGGTGATCGCGGGCTGGCCCTTGCCGGCGGCGCTGCCGGCGCGGAACAGCACCTTGACCGTGGCGCGCGTGTTGGCCTCGAAGGTCGCGGACGCCGCCGCGAAGTTCTCGCGATAGAACATCTGGTAGTCCCACTGGGCCGCCGGGAACTCGGCCTCGGGATAGACCTTGCGGTCGGCGAGCGGGACGATCGTCTCCACCGAGAAGCCTTCGGGGATGTAGGGCACGCAGAGGTTGGCGACGCCGTGGCAGCGATCCGGATGCTGCTGGGCGATCGACCAGACCACCGGCGCGCCCCAGTCGTGCCCGACCCAGATCGCCTTCTCGGCGCCGAGCGCATCGATCAGCTCGATCATGTCGGCGACGATCTGTTCCTGGCCGTAGTCCTCGTGGCGCGGATAGACGCTTGAGCGGCCATAGCCGCGCATGTCGGGCGCGATCGCGCGGAAGCCCAACCCCGCGAAAACCGGCAGCTGATGCCGCCAGGAGATCGAGAGCTCCGGCCAGCCATGCACGAAGATGGTCGGCGTGGCTTCGGGGGCTCCGCACGAGAGGTAGAAGCTCGTATGCCGCCCGCTCTTGGCGACGTGCTCGAGGACGGGGTGGGTCAATTCACCGGCTCCCGAATGATCTGCATGACACGGGCGGCGATGTCGGGCCGGGTAAGGACGTCGGGGGGCTCGACCAGCTGACCCACGCTTAGCAACAGCCGGTGCACCTCCGCGTCGTCGGCGATCAGCCGCCGCAGGCCGCTGTTGTAGGCCATGCGGGCGTCGATATCGGGCGGCCGCTCGCCCTTGGTGGCGGCATAGGAAAACTCGACGTTCTCCAGGCCCTGCCAGACGGCCTGGGTGAAGCCGCGCGTCCGCTCGAAATAGGGCGCGGCGATGCCCTTCAGGCCCTCGCCACAGGCCGCGCGCTCGGCCAGAAGGTCCATCAGGGCTATGGCGTGCGTGGACGCCAGCGTCATGCCCTGCCCGAACAGCGGATTGACGTGCGCGACCGCATCGCCCAGCGGCAGGAGCCTCTCCGGGAACCGGTCGAGCCGCTCGTAGCGGCGCCAGCGCGAAATGGGCGCGCGATAGACCTTGATCGGCGTGATGCGCTCGCCCTGGCTGATCCAGTCGTAGATGTCCGGCGCGCAAAGGCTCTTGGCGA
Organism: uncultured Alphaproteobacteria bacterium; assembly: GCA_963794315.1. Classification (GTDB taxonomy): domain Bacteria; phylum Pseudomonadota; class Alphaproteobacteria; order Caulobacterales; family Caulobacteraceae; genus Poindextera. The sequence goes on along the minus strand of CAWCDF010000002.1, from coordinate 93,492 downwards.
ACGCCATGAACCTGTCCGGGTCGCCCGGCGGCGCCTGATCGAAGCGGCCGGTCAGGCTGACGAACCAGTGGTCGTCCTCGACGCTGAAGGCGAAGCCGCCCCTGGTGTCCGGGTCGGCCCCGTGGATCGAGAGGCAGTCGACGCTCGAGTCCCATCCGGCGGGTTTCTTGAACACCGCCGAGGCGTAGCCGGTCCCGATCTCCAGTGTCGTCTCCGCGATCGGGCCGAAGCCGGCGGCCTCGAGCCAGGACAGCGAGGCCCCGCTGCGCCCGCTGGCGTCGACGGCGAAGTCGCAGGCGATCGTCTCGTTTGCCGCCTCGCCCGCGACGACGACGCCAGTCATCGTCTCGCCCGACACCGCCCACCCCTCGACGCGCGTCTCCTCGCGGATGGTCACCCGCCGATTGCGCCTGAGGAAGTCGCGCACCGTGCCCTCGATCAGCGGTCTCGACGCCACCAGCAAGGGCAGCCGGACGTCGCGGCGCGGCATCCAGCCCGCGGCGTCGTGGATGCGGAACTCGAGCCCGCTGCGCGAGCAGACGGCGCCGCGATCCATGAGCTCGGAGGTGAAGCCGGGATAGAGCCGCTCGAGGTTGCGGCGGCCCTGCACCAGGAGGGCATGCACGTGGGCGCCTTGCGGTACGCCCATGCGCGCCTCGGCCGCCGTCGGCAGCGTGTCCTTCTCCAGGACGACAACCTCGTCGAAGACGCGGGACAGCACCTCGGCCGCCATCATGCCGCCCATGCCGGCCCCGACCACCACCGCGCGATGGCCGAGCGGTGCGCCGCGAGATCCGTTGTCCACCATCGTGCTTCTCCTCCGGGTTACGGCGTTATCGCACTTCGACCCGGGCGCGCATCAACCCCAGAAGCGCTTGAGCTGCCCCGCCAGGCCGCGGCCCTGTTCGAGGCCGGCCCTCGCGGAGGCCGGGCGGTGGCGGGGGTTCATCAGGTTGGCGCCAAAGGCGGCGACCGACGCCTCGTCCGGCGTGATCAGCTCGACCTCGCCGCCGGCCTCGCGGATCGCTGCCATCTCGCGCTCCAGCGGCCGCATCATCCGCTCGGCGATTTCCCCGGCGCCCAGGCGCAGGGCGACGATCAGCGTCTTGTCATGCCCCTTGGCGAGGTCGGCGTTGGTCGCCGAGCGCATGCCGCCGTCCATGTACTTGCGGCCCTTCAGCGTGATGGGCGGGAACACCCCTGGCACTGCGCAGCTGGAGGCGACCGCGCGCGACAGCGCGACGCCGGCCTCGGCGTTCCACACCACGAACGCGCCGGTCTCGCAGTCGACCGCCGTGCAGGCGTAGCCGCGGCCGGGCCATGCGCCGTCGCCGGCCGCGGCCAGCTGGCGGCCGAAGCCACCGATGAACTGCTCTTCCTCGATCGTCTCCGCCTCCAGCGCAAAGACGCCGATCTCGCGGCGGACCTCCTCGGGATCACGCTCGCCGCTCGCCGCCTCCTGCATCTTCTGGAACAGGACCATCATGTTCGGCGCGCCGGGACGGTTCTCGGCAACCTGGCCGGGGATCTCCCGCGGGCGATCCGCTTCGGCGATGATCGGCGCGGCGATCGAGCCCGGCTCGCGGCCCATGGCCACGAGCGCGCCGACCACCGACCCGGCCGAGGTGCCGACGATGAAGTCGGCGTCCGCCGCCATGATCCCGCCTTCGGCCAGCCCGGACAGAACGCCTGCCTCCCAGGCGATCCCCACCGGCCCGCCGCCCCCCAACACCAACGCTCGCGACATGCTTTTTCGTCTCCCGCTCGATCGTCGAGCGCTTACCTTACCGACCCGCGGGCCATTGAGAAGGCGGGGCCGCGCGGATCCGCTCCGAACCCCTGCGAGCCGGCGGCGCCCGAGCGAAGAGCACATCGGGGTCGCGGCGCGGCGGGGCGTCGTGTCACGATTGACAAGGTCGGCGACGCAGCCCCCACCTCAACGACCGATGCTGTCCCATGCGGGCCTCGGCGTTTCCCAAGGCTGGCCCGCGGCGGGCGGCGCTTACGGGGGCGAGCTCACATGAAAGCCAGTCGCGACTTTCTTCTGCAGATCGAGGGCTATGGACTGACGACGGCCGAGATCCACTACTGGATGCCGGATCACCCCTCCCTGCTGCAGCTCTTCATCTGGCAGGCGTACGACGTCGCGCCTGACTTCCCGACGCTACAGGGGTTCCTCGACCACTGGCGGCGCGAGCTCGAGGGCGCGCTGCACTCTGTCCGCGTGGCGCACAAGCGCCTCATCGGGCCCGCCGAATGGCGCGCCGTCGACGGCATCATCCAACTCCACTAGCCCCCGCCGCGCAGCGGCCAAGCCCTATTCAACCACGAAGGGCGCGAAGGGCACGAAGGTGTCTGAGCGGGCTTCGGCGCAGCCTCTGCCTCTTCGTGCCCTTTGTGTCCTTCGTGGTGAAAAGCTGACTCGCCGCTAGCGCGGCGTCGTTAGGGCCGCAGGCGCTCGGCCATGTGTTCGGCGATCATGACGGTGGTCAGGTGGGTGTTGGCGCGGACGACCGCGGGCATCACCGAGGCGTCGATCACGCGCAGGCCTTCCAGGCCCAGCACGCGGCAGTCGGGGTCGACCACGGTGGTCGCATCGGCCGCATCGCCCATGCGGCAGGTGCTGGTGGCGTGCTGGGCGTCGCCGGCGCGCCGCATCGCAAAGGCGTCGATGTCGGCGTCCGGCGCATCGGGCGAAAGGTCGACGTCGACCGCGCCGATCGCGGCGACGCTGGCGTGGCGAGAGAGCGACAGCAGCCGCCGCACGCCGTCGCGCATGCGCTCCAGGTCCGAGGGATGGTCCAGCATCATCTCCTCGATCACGGGCTGCTCCAGCGGATCGCGCGAAGCCAGCCGCACGGTCCCGCGCGAGAAGCACTCGTTCACCCAGACGCCGAGCAGGCCGAAGACGGGCTCGTCTGGCGCGCCAGCCAGGTGCTGGCCCAGGCTGTCGCCGAAGCGGTTCATCGCCACCATCATCATGTCGTTCGGCCCGGCGCCGGCGAGGCCGGACGAATAGCGGACGCAGGCGTTGGTGTGGCGAAAGCCCGGCGGCGGTTGCGCATGTGGCTCAAGGCGCACCGGCAGAAAGATGGCCGGATGGTCCTGGAACGCCTCGCCGACGGGCAGGTCGGTCTTCACCGCGATCTCCAGCGCCGCCAGGTGCGCCGCCGGGCCGACGCCCGAGCGCAAGAGGATAGCGGGCGATCCCACCGCGCCCGCCGCCAGGATCACCTCGCCGCGCACCTCGCGCCAGCCGCCGGCGATGTGCGCGCGCACGCCGATCGCGCGCTCCGCGTCGAACAGCACCCGGTCGACGAACGCCTCGCCGAAGATGGCCAGGTTGTTGCGCCCGCGGGCCGGCTCGACATAGGCGTCGTTGGTGCTCACCCGCACGCCGCCCTGGCTGTTGATGGCGTAGGGCGAGACGCCGGTCGTCCCCGGCGCGTTGTGGTCCGCCTCCCAGGGATAGCCCGCGTCCAGCGCCGCCTCCGCCAACGCCTGGTCGACGGCCCCCCAGTTCGAGACCGGCGCGCGATAGACGGGGATGGGGCCTGCTTCGCCGTGATAGGCGGCGGCGCCGAAGCGCAGGTCGGTCTCCAGCCGGTTGAACGCCGGCAGCACATCGGCGAACGACCACCCGGCGCAGCCGGCCGCGGCCCAGCCGTCATAGTCCTCGGGCACGCCGCGTATGGCGATCTGGCCGTTGATCGCCGAGCTGCCGCCCATGCCGCGGTCGCGCCAATAGGTGCGCGGCGTCTGCGCGCTCGTGCGCCGCGCCTTCAGCGCGTCCCAGCGAAAGCGCGCGTAGGCCTCGCCGACGATGATCTCGTTCGGGTTGGCGCTGCGCATCGCCTCGGGCGTTTCGGCCGAGCCATAGTCGGGGCCCGCCTCGATCAGCGCCACCTGCACCGCCGGATCGGACGACAGCCGCGCCGCCAGAACAGCGCCAGCCGACCCCGCGCCGACGATCACATAGTCGTAGTCCATGCCGCCTCCCGACCGCGCCGCCCCCCAGCCCCAGCCGAGCTGGCCGGCGAGCCCGGCTACTTAGCCAGCAGGTGGAAGGAATCCAGGAACTTCGCCCCGGCCGTGCTGTCGGAGTCCTGCGGCGTCTGGGTGATGACCTGGTAGACCCGCCCGTTCAGCACGAACACCCGCGCCCGCTCGGTCGGATCGGCGCCGTGGTCGATGGTGATCTCGCGCCCGGCCAGCTTGCCGGCGGTGGCGTTGGTCAGGGACTTCACCGTGCCGCCCGAGCTTCGCACCATCTCGTCTGGAATGTCGGCCAGCAGGTCCTTGTCGCTCTTGCCCGCGGCCTGCGAGTCGATGGCGATCACGACCAGGTCGACGCCGTCCTGCGTCGCCTCCGCCTGGAAGCTGTGCGGTCCGTTGGCCGTGGCCGGAGTGTCGGTGACGGTCGGCTGGGCCTGGAATGACACGCCGAACCCCCAGGCGGGATAGTCGTATTCCTTCCACTGGGGCGGCGAGCACGCCGCGAGGACGACCAGCGAAAGACCGAGCGCGCCGGCTGTGATGATGCGCATACGCTTCGCCCCCTATGATGACGAAGACTCTCCGGAGGCTCTATGGCGGCCCCTTGCTTCCAGCGTCAGCCTAGTCCCAAAGCGCCGGTCGCCACAATGTCCGCCTACGGCCGATGCATCGCGCCGTTTTCGCGCGCCGCCTCAGGGCTTGCCGCGCCGCGCCCGCTTGCCCGCCCGACCGCGTTCCGATGAGCCGGCCCAGATCGCCTGCGTCTGGCGCACGATCACCCGGTCGTACTCCTTGGTCTGGTCCGGCAGCTCGCCGTAGGGCCGAAGGTCGGGGTGCAAGCGTCGCACCTTGTCCTGCCGCTCGCCCAGCGGGGTGGCGCGCCAGCCGTCCATCCGCCGCTCCGCCGACCACCGCTCGTGCTCGAGCTCGGCCAGTCGCTCGAGCTCGGCGGCGTCGCCGAACAACGGCCGATCGGCCGGCGCCCGCGGCAGGCCGACGCCGCCTGGGTCGATCTCGATCCCGGCGCTGGCCAGCAGCGCCGGAATGTGCGCAACCGCCCGCCGGTTCGCCTGGCGATAGGTCTCATCCAGATCGTCCCACGCCCGCGAGGCCGGGTCGTTCGTCCGCTCCGGCGGCAGCGAGGCGCGATAGGCGTCGTGGTAGGCCCTGGCCGCGGCGTCCGGCTCCTCGGCCAGGAATTCGCTTTCCCTCAGCACCGCATTGATGTCGCCGAACGGCGTCAGCGCTTTCAAGCCCCCGCCCCGTTCGTCCGGCGCGAGCGCGAGCACGCCGGCCTCGCGCAGCCGCACGAAGATCGGCGGGTGGGCGATGTCGACGCCGCGCAGCAGCGACTGCAGGATCGCTGCCGTCGACAGCGCAGCCGCGTCGTCGCCAAGGCAGATGCAGGCGGTGGTCAGCGGCCCGCCGCCTTGAATCGCCGCGCCGATCTGGGCCGGTTCGGGTCGGACGGCGCCTTGTCCGATCTCGCCCTCGATGAACACGCATTCGGCGCAGCGGTCGAGCTCCGGGGCCTCGACCCTTAGGACCCCCTCCAGCGCCTTGGCCGCCGGGTCGATCACCACGATGCGCGGCAGCTCCAGGAAGCTGGTCCGGCAGTTCACGATCAGGTCGCCAAGGACCGCCTGACCGATGGCGCCGAAGCCCACGATCAGGGCGTGGATGCGCGCCTGCCCCTGTTGCTGCGCGATCAGGAAGGGCGGATGGGCGGTGTGCAGAGCGCGGGCGGCCACCGAGGCGACCGACATCACGCGCGTCTTGGCGTCGTTCAGGGTGACGGCCACCTCGTCGGCCAGGTGGGTGTCGTTCATAAGGAGCGTGATTTGCGCGGCGGGCGCCGCCTTGCGGGCGGCCCTGGCCAACGCCAGGGCGTCGGCGTCGTTCCGTTCCGCCACCAGCACGTGGTCGGCGCCGCCGGCGTGCGCTGTGACCGTCCGCGTTCGCTCGCCCGCCGGCCATTCCAGCGCGATGGCCGAGAAGCCGGCGGTGCCGAAGGCCGGCGCCCCGATCCACAGAGCCGACCGCTTTGCGTGTCGCGCCGTCTCGAACGCGCCGGCCGCCCGCTCGGCGTGGCCGATCACGACCACCGCCTGCTTGGTCCAGCGCGCCAGCGCCGTTGCCAGCTGCTCGTGCAAGAGCGCGGCCAGCGCCAGCAGGCTGGTGATCACCGCGCCCGCCCCGGTCCAGCGCGCGACGAGGAAGCGCCAGTCGGTGGCGCCAACGCCGCTGATGTAGCTGTCGTTGTTGATCTCGAAGAGGGCCAGCGAGCGATAGAGCGCCGTGTCGAACCGGGTGTTGTGGCTCGACCACCCCCAGAACCCGAGGGCGAGCGTCAGCAGCGCAGCGGTGGGGATCACCCACAACAGCTGGAACGGGAAGAGCCCGCCCTTGCTTTTCATCTCCATGCACGCCCCCGCCTTGAGCAACGCGCCGCCAGTCCGCGCCAGCGTCAGCGCAAGCTTAGCGCATTGCGGGCGCGGGGCGGCAATGGCGGCTCGCCTCCCAGTCCGAGCTCATCAGCGCCTGCCAGCCGCCGATGAACAAGAACGAGCTGCAGCGCACCGGGTGAGACCGTCCGGCGTCGATGGCCGCTCCTAGGCGTCTCGGCTGCGGACTTTCCGAACCGTCCCGAAGCTGATCGTCATCAGCCCAGGCTGTACGATGTGGTAGTCGCGCCCCTTGTGAAGGTAGTCGTTGCGCATTTCGCGGCGCAGCTCGCCGGATGCCTCGTCCTCGGTGAGGCCCCGCTCCATCAGCTGCGCCACGGCGTGCTGGAAACTCGCCTCGTCGCTCGGGACGACGCCGAGGCCGCCGTCGCAGATCGCCTGGAAGACGCGCTCCTTCTCAGGCGTGTCGAGCGGCGGGAACGAGAGGCGCACCGCGTCGCTGACCCGCGCGCCGACGTTCTGCAAGCCAGCCTTGTGCATGAGCACCGGCATCTTCATCCCGATGTTGTAGTCGACGCCGCTCCGACGCCGTGTGTGGGCGTTCATCCGTTGGAACAGAGAGAGCGGCGTGTGCTCCTGCTCATCGGTCTCATGCACGTGGATCAGCGCGTTGATGGCGTTGCGGCTCGCATCGCACGTGATCACCAGGCCGCCTTCGCGGGTCACCCGGATCATCTCCGCCAGCGCCTCTTCGGCCGCCGGCAGATGCATCGTAAGGGCGTGAGCGATCGCGACGTCGAATTGGTCGTCGTCGAACGAGGTCTGGGTCGCATCGCCCTGAGCGAAGGTCGCTCGCAGGCCGGCGGCGGCGAACCGCTCCCTCCCCTTGTCCAGCAAGGGCTGCGATTGGTCGAGGCCCGTGTACTCGCTGCCCGGCGCGAGCATCGGCAGGAGGAAGAGGCCCGCCCAGCCGTAGCCGCAACCGAAGTCCGCCACCCGCACCGGCGCGCGATCGAGACGCCAGACGTCGCGAACCAGGAACCGCCAATAGTCCGCGTTGTGATCCATGCTGCGCCAGGCGCTCAGCAGGTCGGCCTTGTCGTCCCATGTATCGCTCAAAGCGCCCTCCCGCCGCCCGACAGGGGCTCATGGTCCCACTGCTGGTCTTTGCCGATCACGGGCAAGGTCCGCCTTCCGGCGGCGTCGTGCGCCCACCTGGCAGGCCAGAACCGGAGCCGCGAGGGGCCGCGAGCGGCCTTTAGGGCGCGTTCTGCCGACCCGGGCCGGGCTCGCGCTTGGAGGCGCTGGCGGCGGAACCGCGGGAGTTCGGATCCTCAGCCCCCCGGTTCGGCTGCTGTGTGGTGGGCGTCGGGACGCCGACCCCCTGCAGCACCGAGCCGCTGAGGACACTCCCCTCCTGCGGGGAGCCTGTGCTGCTCTGCGCGGCTGGCGCGATGCATTGCCGCTCGCACGCGGTGAGGGCGTCGGAGAGGTCGTGGACCCTCGCGAGGGCGGCGTCCTTGGCGGGGTTCGCCGTGCCATTGGGGCCGGGGGGCAGCGCGTTGTAGGCGTCGACGGCGTGGTTCAACGCCTCGGCCGCCGCCTGGCAAGGCTCGCAAGTCCCTCGATGGCTGTAGTTCGGGTAGTTCCGAAAGACGGGCTTGGGCGGGGGCGGCGGCGGCGGAGTCTGCGGCGGCTCGGGCTTGGGCCTGCAGCCGTCGGCCGCCGCCTTCGCGGCGGCGGCCGCATCGGCAGCCCGCCGTGCGGCGCGGGCGGCGGCGTTCTTGGCGTCAATCACCGCGCCGGCGTCGACCTGGATATGTTTGGCGGCGTTGAAGGCGTTCTGGGTGTCCTGATCGGCCTCGTTGTAGCTGTCGATGGCGTTCTGGCGGATCTGCGCGACCGTCGAGGCCGAGGAATTGGCGCTCTGGGCGGACGCGACAGCGTCCTGGAAGACGCTGTAGTTCGCGTCCGTCACCTGGACAGACCCTTCGCTGGTGGACTTGCCGACCTTCGACATGGTCAGCGCCTCACCGAAGGCCGCCGCGAGCGCATCCGAGGCGGCGGCCGCCGCCTTGTCCGCCGCGCCAAAGGCGGCCACGGCGGCTGCGGCGGCCGTGTGCGCGCTGTGCACCGCGTTGAGCGCATCGGCCTTCGCCTGATCGGCCGTGGTCGCATCCCTCTGGACGGTTTGCAGGCTGGCCGCCGCGGTTTGCACGTCCTGGTCGGCCGCCGCCGCGGCGCTCGCGGCCGCCGCCGCCGCGGCCCTGGCGGCGGCGCAATCGCCCGTTGCGGCGGCGGCTTGAGCTGCGGCCAGGGCCTTGGCCGCGGCCGCCGCCTGGCTCTCGGCGTCGGCCCTGGCGGCGTCGGCCTTGCCCTTTGCAGTGTCGGCATCGTTGGAGGCCGCCAGCGCTTTGCGCATGGCCGTACGGGCTTGGCTTGTGGCCGCCTGGGTTTGCTGCAGCGCAGCCTGGGCGACCGGAATCTGAGCGGCGGCGGCGTCGGAATAGGCTTTGACCTGGCGGGCTGCGGCCATCGCGTCGCTCACCGCGTCGGCCCCCGCCGACAAGGGAACACACAACAGGGCCAGAGCCACCCCCGCCGGGACGCCCTTCCTGGCCCGGCCGGCGAAGCGTGCGGCCAGCTTTGACAGACAACAGACCAGCGACATTCTCAACGGCCCGCCACCCCTATGTGCATCGTGCTCGTGCAGCGCCTTCGCCACCTTCACCAGCGATCACGCGCCTCGAACGAAGGGATCCCACTCGAAGAGCGGCCAAGGTCGCCTGCGAACCCATGGTCCGCAATCCCCCTCAGCGGGGGTCCGCTTCCGACCCCGTTGCGGTCATCCGCTGAGCCCGCAACGAATCAAAACCACACGTCCGCGACACAGCGCCCGTCGCTGGGAAGATCGCTCATCGTCACCGTGTCGTGGTGCACGATCGGGACGGCGGCGACGGCGTCCGGTTCGGCGGCGAGGCGCAGATTCACCGCGCCGTAGAGGCGGCCATCCTGGCCGCGACTTGTGGTGAGCCAGGCCACCACGCACGCGCACCGGGCGCAAAAGTGAAACGCGAGCGACTCGCGATTCCAGACATAGGTCGCCGTCTCGCCCGAGACAGTGAAGGCCTCGCTTTCAAAGCCGTATGCCCAGAGCGCGCCATGCCGTCGACAGATGCTGCAGTTGCAAGACGTCGCCGATGCCGGCACGCCTTCAAAGCGCCAGCGCACCGCGCCGCAGTGACAGGACCCGTCCATCGCCGCCTCCCTTCTCATCGCCCGAGGCGCTTCAGCCCCCGGGGTGGCGCCCTTCTCGCCGGCGGCTCTCCGGCCCCCGGCGGCATGATCAGTAGAGGCGCTCGCGCGCGTCCTGGTCGAGAATGGCGTCGATGGCCGCCGCGTCGGGCTTGAGCTCGAGCTGATCGCGGTAGATTTCGCCGGCGGTCGGGAAGGCCGCGCGATCCTGGCGGGCCTCGGCGTCCCACAGCCGCGCGCGGCGAAGCGCCTTCGGGCAGTGGAGATAGATCTCCCTGACCTCGATCAGCAGCACGCTCAGCGCCGCCTTGCCCTCGACAAGGAACCGTTCGGTGAGGGCGGGATCGCTGCTGATCCGAGCCGTTCCGTTGACCCTCAGCGTGTCCTCGAACCCGGGGATCAGGAACAACATGCCGACACCAGAGCCCGAGACGATGTTGGTGAAACTGTCCAGGCGGTTGTTGCCCGGCCGGTCGGGCATGGCCAGCGTCGTCTCGCCTAGGACATGCACGAAGCCCGGCTCACCGCCGCGGGGCGAGACGTCGCAGGACCGGTCCGGCCCGGTGGTGCCGAGACAGACGAACGGCGAGAGGGCGATGAAGCGGCGGAAGTGCGCGTCGATCCGGCCGATGTCCTTGGCCAGCACGTTGGCCGTCGGGGGCTTGTAGGCGGTGCGCAGCGCGGAATCGGTCTCGATCAGGTTTGCGCCCTCGGCGGTCACGGTCATCTGCGTCGGCTCCAGTTCGGATAGGGCCTTCCCTTAAGGCAGCACCGCCCCAGACGTGTCAGCAGACTTGCGCGTTGGCGGCCGCCGCCGAGGAGAATTTTGGGGGATAGCATGCTCATCGCCGCCTGGGCCGCCGACCAGGACGTCGAACGGGGGGGTGCTAGTGGCCGGCGTTTAGGATGATCGAGAGGATCACTCCGGTGGCGACAGCGGCCAGGACGTATTGGCCGTTCACTTCGCGCCATTCGTAGCCGCGCGGCGGCGCGCGGAGATGGTGAGCTCGATAGTCGACGGGCTGTGTGCTTGACCAGTCGTCGTGGATGCTTTCACCGCGGTTGTAGCTGTGAACGATCTGATAGCTTGGCTGCCCGATGCCGGGACCGCCACAGTGTGCGCCTGGAAGGCACCGCGGCGGCAGAGGCTGAGGATTGAGCGCGAGGGCAGCGCCGGTGATCAACCAGGCCGTCGCCCCAAAGCAGAGCGCAGTGGGAAGTCTCGACATCGGCATCGTCCATCCTCGGCGATTGGAGCGCGACACGGACGCAACGTACGGCGGCCTCGCGGGGTTGTATACGCAACAGGGGTTGCGCATCCGCCGCGCCGAGTTCGCCCTTCCGGCGATCCCGGGTTGTGCCCAATACCGTTCATCCCCACACCCCGCTCATCCCACGCAAGCGGACCCTGGGCCTAGTCCGACCGCTCCCGCGTCATCTCGACCATCGTGGGCCGAAATCCGGCAGCTGCGAAAAGCCGCTGAGCAGCCTCATTCTGGGTGGCCGTGGAAAGTAAGACGCGTGGGGCGCCACGGTCGGCCAGCGCGTCTAGCGCCGCGTGCAGCAGCGTCCTGCCAACTCCCTCTCGGCGGCGCCCCGGATCCACAACGAGGTCATAGATCACACCGGCTGGCCCGCGCAGAGCCATCCAGTCGTTTCCCTCCATTCCCGCGTACGCGTAGCCGAGCACCTCGCCGCGCCTTTCGGCAACGAGGACGATCACGTCCTCTCGTTCGAGTTGCGACACGAGGAAGTTTCCGTAGCCGTGCTCTGTCCGAGGTCCGGGGGCGATGAAGCGGTCCGGGTCGAACTCATGGTGGAGCGCTACCAGCAGCGCGCCGAGGCGGCCAAGAGCTGGGGCGTCATCGGACGCGGCGCTCCGGACGATGATTTTGCCAGGCTCGCTCATTTCGAGATCAGACGGCGTTGCGCCTCGGGTCGTGCATCGCGACGCTGCCTGGAAGACGAGCGCGCCGTTCCCAGCGCGACAGCCAGGCCGTGGGCGCATCTCTCGATGACCATGGGCTAGGTCTGCGCCGCTGCTTCCCTTGCCGCCCGGGATGCCGCCCTTATCGTCTCGATCGCGCCGGAGCGGATCAGTTCGCGGCGTTCCTCCAGCCCCCGGTGCAGCTCCTTAAGGATGCGCGCCGCATGCTCCTGTCTCTGGATCGCAGCCCAGTAGGCGGCGACGTTGGCGTTCGCGGCGATCGGGTCGGCGAGACCGGAGCCCGGCAGCACGTTCTCCAGAAAGAAGAGCGCCGGCACAAGCGCGCAGTCGGCCAGGGTGACGCGGCCCAGGCAGGCGAAGCCGTCGCGGCCAATCATCCGGTCCAGCGCCTTGGTGTTGCTCGCCAGCTGGCCGCCCAGCAGCGCGACGATGGCTTCGTTGCCGGTGGTGACGGGGGTCGGGGCGGCGAGGACGCGGGTCTGAACCGCGAGCATGAACGTGTTGTTCATCAGGTAGATGTCGCCGATGCGCGCCAGGGTGCGGACGTGGGCGTTCTCGCGGGGCGTCGCGCCCAGCAGCGACGGCTCGGGATAGACCTCCTCGAGATAGCCCGCGATCACGTCCGACTCCGGCATCCCCTCGCCGTCGATCTCCAGCAGCGGGATGCGGCCGATCGGATGGTCTTCGTGAAACTTCTGTGTAAGGACAATCGGCGGCTGCTCGATGGCGATGTCGGTGAGACCCTTGGCGTAGATCTGCATCCGCACCCGCGCCGAGTAGGGACTGAGATCCCAGGAATAGAGCTTCATCCTCATCACGCTTCCTCTTTCGCGTCAGGCCGGGCCACGCATCGGGCTTGCCGAAGTTGTCGCCCCGCAGCATCTCGGAGAACGAGGCGGGGATGGCTTCCTGACCCTGTCGTATGTCCTCACGATACTTGATCTTTCCAGCCGCGACGAGTGGAGCGACGCAGGGAAACCGGTGACAGGAATCCGGGGGGAAGCCGGTGACAGGAGCACCGTTCCCGTTCCTTGAAATCGCCTGCAGGTCGCGCGTGCTGATGTGGCTGTTCGGCGGCCTCCACTCCGGGCGCCGACAAACGTCATTCCGCTCGGCGGAGCATGGGCCGACAGCCGCGTGCCGAAGCGGCTGCTGGCCCGAAGGTCAAAACTGGCCGCGCAAGAGGCGGATCGGCACCAGGCGGATCCAAATAAAGCTTCGCCGATCTCTCGTATTTGCGGTGAAGTCAGAGTGCGATCAACAGCCATTTTCCGGGTTGCACCGGAGGGCCGCCGCCCGCGGGCGCTCTGGGCGCCAGCTCGGCAAAAGGGCCACCGCCGCCGTGGGTCGCGAGCGCGAGGGAGGCGGGCCAACGATAGCGCCCCCGAGCGCGCGTGCTTGTCTCTCCGGCCGGCTTTCTGCCGGTCGGCGCAGCGTCTGATCCCGGGTCGGCGCTTAGATGGCGCGGCGGCGGAGGAAGAACGCGTGGGTGATGAACAGCACGATGACCGCGCCCACGGCGGCGACGAAGATACTGTAGAGGTTGATGCCGGTGACGCCGGAGTGGCCGAACATGTTGAACAAGAAGCCGCCGACGAAGGCCCCCACGACGCCGAGCACGATGTCCATGATGAGGCCTTCACCGCCCCGGTTGACGATCATGCTTCCGATCCAGCCAGCGACGAGGCCGACCACGAGCCATGCGATTATGGACATCTAAATCTTCCTTTACTCCTACGGCGCCGGGACGGCGCCGCTCGGAATGGTTAATCGCCCAGACCGCCGGCGGTTCCCGCGCGCGCGTCGCAGCTCAGATTCGCCGGCTTCGGTCGTACGGGCGGCGCCGGACGGCCTTCGCGAAGCGACGGGCGGGCGCACCTCCTAGAACGATGAACAGGCCCGATCCGACCATCGCTCAATCAGCCAATAGCGGCTCACGACGCTCTGCCCCATCCGTTCCCCGGTGACGCCACGGGCCATAGGCATGTTCGGCGGCGGCCATGGGACCTTTTGCCCCGGCCCCTTCTGAAGAGTCGCGTGGAACGGCTGGCTGGTTGACGAGTTTTTTGGTCGTCGCGCCTCCGCGATCGGAGCCTACAACCATGACACTGACCGAGAACGATACTCTGACCACACGAACCCTTGACCGGGTGACGGATACGGCGGGCGCGATCGCCGACGACGTGAAATCCGAAGCCAACGGCCGGCTGCGCGACGTGATCGGCCTGGCGAACGACGCCTATGGCCAGACCCGCGACAAGGCGCTGGACGCCTTCGACGGCGCGGAGGGCTTTCTGCGCGACAGGTCGCTGCTCGTCCTCGGGATCGTGGCCGGTGCGGCTTTGCTCCTGGGCTTCGCTCTGCGCGGCGGCCAGCGCGCCGCTCCTTCCAAGACCGCTGCGCGGCCGACCGCCGCCTGAACCCACGGGGGAGGCCATCGCGCTTACGGCGCGACCAGTGGCTGATCGCTGCAACGCCGTCGCCTTCTCCGCCTGGATGACCCCAGCGTCGCGTTAGCCGCCCAGGCACTGCGATGTCCGGGAAGTCCAGCGGTTCGTTACGGCATCGTCCTAGGCTTCAGCGCTCGCAGCGAAGTCCAGATCTTTGGTCTCGACCGTCCCGGCCTTTCGCCCCGGCGCGGTCTCGTAGGTCCAGTACAGATTCGTGTGAGCGATAACCTGGTCCGGCGGCGGCGCGCCCCACTCGGTCGCGTCCTCCGTGGTGTGGGCGTCACTGACTAGGGTCGCGTCATATCCTCTGACCAATGCGCCGTGGAGCGTTGAGCGGATGCACTGATCGGTCTGCGCGCCAACGACCATCACTCGACCCACGCCGAGGCGCGAAAGGACCGTCTCCAGGGCGGTGTCCTCGAAGGCGTCGCCCCAGTTCTTGTCGACCACAGGCTCGGTGTCGCTCGGAGTCAGCTCGGAAACGATCCGCCAACGGTCGCTTCCTTTCTCCAGATGCTCGTCCGAGTGCTGGACCCAGACAACGGGGACCTGCTCCCGCCGCGCCTTCTCGACGAGGCTGGCTATGTTCGCGACCACCGCGTCGCGCTCGTGCGCTCTTTCGACAACGCTGTTCTGGACGTCGACGACAAGCAGAGCGGTGCCGGGGCGGTTCTTGAGTGTTGTCATGGCTTCCTTCCGCCCGAAATATGCTCGATCCATGCCGCGATCGCCAGCCAAACGGCTGCACGTCGTCTGCTTTCTGGGGTGCTCCCATCGTCCGCCAACGCCCCGAAGCGGACATTGCTTCAGCTTGGCAAGAGCCGGCTCAAGCTCGATCCGGCGCCCCGCCACGGCGGGCGATCATCATCATCTGGGCGCGCTCTAGCTATGCCGTCGCGGGCGGAGCAAGGGAAAGGTGAACGGCTCGCGGGCCAGTGTCCGCTTGTGGGCTGGTCGACCAGGTCCGCTTGCGACCCCAAAGCGGACAATCCCTTCCTTTTTGCGGCTCGTTCGGCCGTTCCCAGCGGTCTCGGAAGCGCGCATCATTGGCGCGTGAGGGTTGCGATCATATCGGACATTCACGCGAACGCGGTGGCCCTGGGCGTCGCGCTCGATGCGATCCGCCGAGAGTCAGTAGACGAGATCGTCTGCCTCGGAGATGTAGCCTCAGACGGGCCGCAGCCGCGCGAGACGGTGCGGCTTGTCGAGCAGCTCCAGGGTCCTGTGATCATGGGCAATGCCGACGCCCAGTTGCTCGGCCTTGAGCCCGAGATCGCCGATCCGGCTCTCGAGCCCTTCAATCGGGCGTCCCGTTGGTGCGCAAGCATGCTTGAGCCGGATGAGCGCGCCTTCCTGGCCAGCTTCGCCCCGCGCCTGACGCTGGATTGCGAGGGGACAGCGCTCTCGCTCTTCCACGGCTCTCCGCGGTCCTTCAACGACGAAATCTATCCGACGACGTCGGATGAAGCGCTTCGAGCCTTCCTGGCCGACTATCCCGCGGCCGTCCACGTGGGCGGTCACACTCACTTCCAGGTGGTCAGGCGAATAGACGAATCGACCTTCGTGAACCCAGGCAGCATAGGCATGGCCTACGACAGAACTCGCGGCGCGCCAGGGGAAATCAGGTTTGCCGCCTGGGCGGAGTTCGCGATCCTGCAGCTGAGCGCATCCGGCTGGGACGTCTGCCTGCGGCGCGCGCCGTTCGATGTCGGCCAGCACATTGCCGCTATACGGTCGAGCGGGATGCCCGACGCCGACTGGTGGTCGTCAGCCTGGAAGGCCGCGGCGGGCCTCTGAGCATCACCTCCGAGCGGGGTGTCCGCTGCTCGGTCGACCACGCTTCGGAGAGTCCGCTTCTGGGCGCCGTTCCTTCGTCCGCTAATCGGACTCTGGCGAAGGCCACTGTTGGGTAGGCTGGTTTCCCTGTGCCAAGATGCGGCGCAGCGCCGGTGAGCGGCGCTCCATTGGGGCAAATCCGCATGAACAAGCTGACATCCACCCTTTTCGCAGGCGTCGTCTTGACCACCGGCCTCCTCCCAGCCGCGGCAATGGCCGGGCCGGCCGGGGATGCCCAGATCAAAGCCTTGGAAGCCAGTTTCGCGTCCGCAGTCGCCGCCAAGGATGTCGATGCGATCATGAAGTTCTATTCGCCGGACGTATTGGTCTTCGACGTGGTTCCGCCTCGGCAGTATGCGGGCGCCGCGGCCTATCGCGAGGACTGGAAGGCCCTCTTCAGCGGGTTCGCCGGCCCTGTGAAGTTCGAGATCACCGACCTGGTCGTGTCTACAGAGGGGACGATGGGCTACAGCCACAGCATCCAGCACCTTTCCGGCGTGGATCCCAAAGGCGCGCCCGTCGACATGACCGTCCGACTGACCGATGTCTACCGCAAGCAGGGAGACGTGTGGTTGATTGTGCACGAGCACGTGTCGGTGCCCGTTGATCTCGCGACCGACAAAGGGGACCTGGCGTCGAAGCCCTAATCCGGCGTGGCTAAGCGCGTGTGAGTGCTGCAACCCAGGGACCCCGACGTCGCGCTGCAATGATGGTCCGCTTTCGGGCGATGCGTGAGCGTCCCAAGGCAGACCTAGCCGCCACTATGACCCGCGTTGTGTCTGACTCGTCTACTCCGCCGCCACCACCTCATCGGGAATGAAGCCATCGGTCTGGCGGCTCCAAAGACGGGCGTAGAGCCCGCCGGCGCCGGCAAGCAACGCGTGTGGGCCGTCCTCGACGATGCGGCCTTCGTCCAAGACAAGCAGGCGGTCCATCCGCGCGATGGTCGAAAGGCGATGAGCGATGGCGATCACGGTCTTGCCGCGCATCAGCTCGGAAAGGCTCTCCTGGATGGCCGCCTCGATCTCGGAGTCGAGGGCGCTGGTGGCCTCGTCGAGCACCAGGATCGGCGCGTCTTTGAGAAGCACGCGGGCGATGGCGATCCGCTGCCGCTGGCCGCCGGAGAGGTTGACGCCGCGCTCGCCGACGTGGGCGTCGTAGCCTGTGCGCCCCTTGGCGTCCTGAAGCCCCATGATGAACGCGTGGGCGTGCGCGCGCTGTGCGGCGGTGACCACGTCCTCGAAGGAGGCGCCGGGGCGGCCATAGCGGATGTTCTCGGCGATCGACCGGTGCAGCAGACTGGTGTCCTGCGTGACGACGCCGATCTGCGCGCGCAGGGACTCCTGCGCCGCCTGGGCGATGTCCTGGCCGTCGATGGCGATGACGCCACCCTCCACGTCGAAGAGTCGCAACAGGAGGCTGGTGATCGTGCTCTTGCCTGCGCCGGAGGGACCGACGAGGCCGAGGCGCTGCTGTGGCGGGATCACCAGCGACAGGTCCTCGAGCACGCCGCCGGCGCGGCCATAGTGGAACGCGACGTGATCGAAGCGGACTTCGCCCCTTGTGATCGTCAGCGGTTTCGAATCCGGCCGATCGGTGACGGCCAGAGGTCGGCCCAGCGTCTCGACGCCGTCCGCCACCGTGCCCACGGCCTCGAAGAAGGCCGAGACTTCCCACAGGATCCATTGGCTCATGCCCTGCAGGCGCTGCACCAGGGCGATCGAGACAGCGACCGCACCGGGCGTCACATGGCCGGCTTGCCACTGCTCGATGCAGAGCCCCGCCATTGCGATCAGCAGGGCATAGTTCATCGCGAACAGCGACATCGACAGGCGCGTCGACAGACGGTTCTGGCGGTGGACCGTCACCATGAAGTCGCGCATGGCGCCCTGGGCGTAGGCGACCTCGCCGTCGGTGTGGGAGAACAGCTTGACCGTCAGGATGTTGGTGTAGCTGTCGACGACCCGCCCGGTCATCACCGCGCGGGCTTCGGCCTGGGCCTGCGAGACCGCCTTCAGCTTCGGGACGAAGTACCAGCCGATGAGGCCGTAGGCGCCCAGCCAGCCAACCAGTGGCAGCGCCAGCCGCAGATCCGACTTCGCCACCAGCAGCACTGCGGCGACGAAATAGACCGCGACGTAGACCAGGATGTCGATGATCTTGGTGACGCTCTCTCGCGTCGCCAGCGCCGTCTGCATGACCGTCTGAGCAAGGCGCCCGGCCATGTCGTTCTGGAAAAAGGCAAGCGACTGGCGCAGCAGGTAGGTGTGCATCCGCCAGCGGGCTAGCATCGGGAAGTTGCCGAAGATCGCCTGGTTGAAGCAGAGCTGCCAGCCAAACTGGACGGCGGGCAAGATGAGGACGTAGGCAGCCGCGATCCAGGCCAGCGTCACCCCGTGCTGGGCGATGAAGGTCTGCGGCCGCGAGTGCGCCAGCCAGTCGATCAGCGTGCCCATGAACCAGAAGACGCTGACCTCGGCCACGGCCAGCGTCGCGCCCAACAGGCTGATCGAGACGAGCAGCGGCCAGGTGCGGCGCACGAACCAGCCCAGGAACGCGCCCATGCTCCGCGGTGGGCCAGCCATGACCTCGCGCGGATAGGGATCGATGAGCCTCTCGAACCGGCCGAACACCGCTGCCGTCTCCTCTTGGCGCGACCATAGCCGTAATGGCGCCGGAAGGAGAGCGTCGCGCCAAAGCCCGGCGCCATGGTTGGCCAATCCCAATGGGTCGGCGCAGCCTCAACCCCTGAACGCGGAGGCTCCGCACGAACGTGACCCTGGCTGTGCGCCAGTAACCGCACGCTCAGCTAGGCCCGCGCGCCTTTGTCCCCTTGCCGGCAGCGCATCAACGTCCGTCCGCCACCCAAGGCGGACATTGCGTTGACAGAGAGTGCTTCCGACAATCGAGCTGATCTACGCTGCTCTCGAAAGCCGATTGGGCCGGCGGGGGCGGACAAAACCTTCTGTCGCGGCCTCGCTAAGTTCGAGTCCACACCGGGGGCGAGCTAGGCCAAGCTTGGCCCATGGCGCGTAGGCCCCCGTCTCGCTTCGACAAACCATCCCCAGCCGTACTCTGGGCCTTGGCTGTCGTGCTCGCGGCCGGAGCCGGGACGAGCCTTTGGCTGAACCTACCTGGTCAGTTCTCACCAGATTCGGTGTGGCAGCTTCAACAGGGCCGCGACGGCCTGTACAACAGTTGGCATCCGCCGGTGATGGCCTGGCTCCTTGGCCTATTCGACGCCATGACCCCCGGCGCGCCCGGCTTCATCGTCTTCGACACCGCCCTCGGCTTCGGCGGCCTGTTCGCTTTTGCCGCCCTCGCGGCCAGACCACGTCCGATCGTGCTTGTCGTCGCCGCCGCCCTCTCCATCTCGCCGCTGCTGCTGATCTATCAGGGCGACGTCTGGAAGGACGTGCTGTTCGCCAATGCCGCTACGGCGGGCTTCGCGTCTTTGGCCTGGGCGGGGAAGACCTGGGCGGCGCCGCCGCGCCGGTACGGCCTGATCGGCTTGGCCTTCGTCCTATTCGCGCTGGCCGCATTGACGCGACAGAACGGGATCATCGCGGCGGTCTGGGGGGCGGCGGGTTTGATCGCCATCGCCTGGCGCGCCGCGCCCAACAGGCCGGGGCGAGCGCCCCGCGCCATCGGCCACGGCTTGGCCGCGCTGACCGCATGCACGGCCCTCGTCGGGACAGCCAGCTATGGACTGGCGCTGCGTGGTGACAGCGAGCCGGCCCAGGCGGTGGAGCTGGAATGGCTGCAGCTCTGGGATCTGGCGGGAGCGGTCCAGGCCGACCCCGGCGCGAAGCTCGCGGTGCTCGACCAGACCGCGCCATCCGTCGCCCGCTTCTTGCGCCAGCGCGCCGCCCCCGCCTGGAGCCCGCAGCGCGTCGACCCGCTGATGGATCTCGCGGGCTCGGACGATGCGTTCGAGGACGCCCGGTCGGCGGTGTCCCAGCAATGGCGCGCTCTGATCGCCGGCCGGCCATTCCTCTATGCGCGGGTGCGGGTTGCCGATTTCGGCCAGATGCTGGCCACTCCGGATCTGATGGCGTGCCAGCCACTGTTCATCGGGCTCGATGGGCCGCCCGAGGAGCTCAAGGCGCTTGGCCTTGCGCCCCGCCACCGGGCCACAGACGCCTGGGCGCGCAGCTACAGCCGAGGCTACGTCGGCACGCCGGTGCTCTCGCATCTAGTCTACGCCGGCCTGGCCCTGGTCCTCCTGGGCTTGGCGGCGCGCGATCTGACCCGCCCGGAGGCGCCCGCCGACCGCCTCGCCGCTATCGCCTTGCTGGCCGGCGCCCTCAGCTTCGCAGCCAGTTTCGCGCTCATCGGCGTCGCCTGCGACTACCGCTACCTATATTTCCTGGATCTCGCCGCCATGGCCGCCCTGCTGCATCGAGCGGCGGTCGGACTGTCGCCTAGAGCGGGTTGGGACTAGGCGACTCCATAGCCTGATTTGCGGAAGTAGTTTCGGCATTCGGCGGGGTCTTGTCAGGCTAAAAGAATACCCGACGCAAGTCCTGACGCTGGATAGCGTCTCGCTCGATAGGCGAGCACGGCGCGCCTCAACACGAGGGAAGTCACCGCGAAACGCGTGATGTTAATCGCGGCTACCCCGCATTGCCAAAGGGTCTGCGCGAACGGGTGGCCGAAGCTACCGCAAGGTCCGCTTTCCGGCAGGGATCCAACGTCCGCCAACTGGAGGCCGGATGCCGCCCGTCGGCGAGAGCACCGAAAACACCGAGGACGACTCCCGATCGAACCGTCGCCCAATCGAGCTCATCGACTCCCCAGCCTGCCAACGATCCCAGATCTCAGCCCGCTGGGCCGCCGAATAGTAGATACGACGCCGCTGCTCCATCGCCCGCGCTCCATCTCCAACCTTGGATTAGCGCGTTGCGGTCACCGATTGAGTCCACCACCCAAAGCAGACGATCAGGCCCTTTGCCGGCACTGCCGCGGGACAGAGGGTGATCAACGGAACTTCGCGCCGCTACTGCCCCGACTGCCCTTGGTCCCACTTCTCCATCGCCGCGGCGCACGCCCTGGTCAATTGGGCCATATGTTGGTTGAGGCAGTCGTGGCAGGCGCCTTTGCCGCAGACCACCTTTCCAGCGCAGAACTTGTCGAAGTCGGCACGGCAGGGATGGGGGGGCGTGTCGCTCTGACTTGATCGCGACAAGGAGGCGACTTCCGTCGTCTGCCTGCCGACTTGATCTGCGAGCGCAAGAGCGGGCGTCGCCCCGACGAGGAGCAAGGCGAGTGCGATGACGTGGACAGCCATCGCGATCCCCCGGTATCGGTTCCCACGACGCATCGACACTCCCCGTCTATGGTGCGACCTTAGCTGCCGCCCTAGATGATCCCCGCGAGGCGAGGTTCACAAGTCCGAACGCCTCGGGTGGAGACCTTCAATAGAGGTCCCGCATGAAGCCTTTGCTGATCTTCCTGATCACCGCGCTCTCACTTGCGCCGCTGGGCGCTTCGTTCGCCCAAATTGGGCAGCTACAGAACGGCAGCTGCAATGCGGCCGCCACACTGAATTGCCCCTGCCCCAACGGCCAGGCGCCCATCCCCGGTCTCGGCTGCTCATCGAGCCCAACCGGCGCGAACGACACGCCCTGCCAGGGACTGAAAGGCAGTGTTCTCGCCGATTGCCTCGTTGAGCATCGCAAACACGTGGCGAGCCAAAAATACCTTACGCCCGACCCTCTACCAATGAACAACTCCACGCAAACAGCCGGCAGCCACCACCCGTAGGGGCCTTACGGAGCCGTCTGCCCCTGGCGCCCCGCGGAAACAGCCATGATGCTGCGGAGGGGCTCGCGCGAGTGTCAGCTAACCCCCTTTGCAGCCCGCTTATGTCCGCTTCTGGCGCCAAGCGGACATAGCGCGGGGACGCCGCTCACCTCCATGGCAGCCACGGACGACCGTGGAATTGGAAGTAGAAGGCCGCAAACAGCAGGACGATGCCGATGTTCGCCATTAGCCGTTCCCAGAAGTGGTTTCTGAAGAAGGCCAAATCGGCGCCGACCACAGCGGCCACCATGGCCGCCGCGTAGAGCACGACAGTTATCGAGCCGCTCATCAGTAGACCTCGCCTCTCGCTGGACACTAAACGCCTGACCCCGGCGCCGGTCCAGAGTGGGTCGGCGGCCCCTGCCCAGGGGCATCGACCGCTAGAGGTCGAGCTGCTCCGATAACTCGAGCGCGTCGTCAACCTCGATCCCGAGGTATCGGACTGTGCTCTCCAGTCGCCTATGGCCGAGCAGCAGCTGACAGGCGCGCAGGTTGCCCGTCTTCCTATAGACCAGCGCGACCTTCGTGCGCCGCAGGCTGTGAGTGCCGTAGGCGCGCGGTTCTAAGTCGACCAGCGCCACCCACCGACCCACCAGCCGAGCATACTGACGCGCGCTGAGGTGAGCGCCTGGCCACTTTCGGCTTGGGAAGAGCCAGTCGTCCGGCCCGTCGCCCCTGTGACGCAGCCACGTAGCGAGCGCATCCCGCGCCGGCTCAGTCAGCTCGAAGTGAACTGGCCGCCCAGTCTTCTGCTGGATCATCGTTGCCCGTGTTCGCAGCACGCCGCCTGGCGCCACGTCGCTCACTCGGAGCTTCACGAGATCGCAGCCGCGCAGCTTTGCGTCGATGGCGCAGTTGAAGAGCGCCAAGTGCCGCACCTCGCCGGCGGTCTTTAGCTGCTGGCGGATCGCCCAGATGTGCTTGGGCTTGAGCGGAGGCTTGGGGCCGATGATGCGGCCGCGGTTCCAGGGCTGCCGAATGCGCAGATCGAGGTGAGCCATCGCAGCCTCCCGGCAGGACCCCCTCGCCGGTTGAACCTACGACCGCATGGTTGAAGTCCGGTTCCTGGCAATGTCGGCTAAGCGCCAAGAGCGGTCACAGGCGCGTCGCCTGAACGGCAGAGCGGCACGCGCGTCGTGCGACGAGAGATGCAGATCGGCGCGAACCCGCCGGCATGGGCTCGGCCCCCTCCGGCTAACGTTCGGTGAGACGCGGCGCAGCCCCGGGGCCGCACAGATTCAGGTGACGCCATACCTTCGTCTGCCCGTCCTCGAAGGTCGCGCGGGCGTCGTAGAAGCAGCCCTGGTCGCCACTCACATAAACCAGGACATAAGCGTTTGGCGCGAGCGAACCTCCCTTCAAGAGGTCGGGTTGCCATTGATCCGTGCCGCTTGGGGCCAGCTGCAATGACACCATCGCGTTGAGCGCGGCGTTGATGATCTCCGCGGCCTCAGCCGCAGAGGCTGTCACGAACACGGCCGCACACGCGCCGATGGCGATGCCGCCAATTCGCCCCGCGCCCCTTGTCAGCACGCTGCCCCCGCTTCCCTTCCGCCTTGATCTTGGACGACATTCAAGCCTGATGCGACAAGCCAGTACAACACCAGGCGGGGGGCGCAGGCGCCCGCCGTCCGTCCGGCTTGGGTCGTTAGCATTGGCGCTCGGCCGAAAAGCCGACCTCCGGATGTCAGCTATGCGCCAGAAGCGGTCATTGGCGCGCCGGAGCCCGTAGCCTCTCCTAGCGCTCCCGAGCGAGATAGGCGCGGCTCTCGTCGCCGATGTCGTCGACCAAGTTGCCGATCGTCAGATTGGCGTCGATCAGATGCAGGCCCCAGTCCGCCTGCACCTTGCCGTTAATCACGACGTCGCCCGTAATGTCGTTGGTGCGCCGTCCGCTTGGCGTCGGGTGAATGGTCACGGCGAGGTAGGTTCCATGATCGTTCGAGACGCACTCGGCGGAGAGCAATCCCGGCAGCTCAACGAACGACGTGTCGATCTGCTTCGGCGGGTTGGTCCAGTTTGCGGGGATCGTGGTGGCGCCGATGACGAAAGTACCGCTCGCGGGCATGACGGCCTTCAAGGCGCCCGACCCGCCGCCAAGCGCCGCCGGATTGACGCACGCCGCCACCGTGCCGGCTCTTTTGTCGCCCTGACCGAAGAAGCTGTCGGCCGACGGCGGCGAAGCCGCGCGGAAACTTGAATACGCGATGACGCAGCCGGGTTGCGTCGCCGAGCGACAGAGCGGGATGTGCTTGAACTCGCCGCCGACATCCTTGCCTGGAGGAACCTGCAGGCCGATGCCCATCAGGATGGCGGAGACCAGCTGCTTTTGGATCGGCTTGCCGTCGATCTCCTGGGCGATCAGCTCGGCCAGGATCCCCGATCCTTGGCTGTGGCCGACCAGGACTACCCCGCGTCCATGATTGTCGTGGGCGAGATACTCGTTCCAGGCGTCGAGCACGTCGTCGTAGGCGATTTTGCGGCTGTCGCCTTCGGCCATCGGGTGGCCGCTTACGCCGGCTGCGAGAGCAGTCAGTGTGTGCTGGCGATACATTGGCGCGAACAATCGGCATTTGGCGCCAAGGCGCGCGAACTGCTGCTGGACCACGACCTGTTCGGAAGGCTCGATCGCCATCGTCGCGTTGACGCCGGGATCGAGCGAGACAGTGGGATAGACGTAGAAGCAGTCGATCGGCGCGTCGGGATCGGGATGGAAACGCTCAATGGTTGTTGATCCATCGGCGCGGATCACGGTCGCGTCGAGATTGACCGTGCAGGCGTCTTGGCGGTTCGGCCGGCAGAGCCAGTTCGCCGGGTTGGTGTAGTCGTTGTGGGTCTCGGCTGGAGGTACCGCCGCCACCTGAGCCAGCGCGCTGAGGCTTGCGCCCAATCCAGCAGCCAGCGCGAAAGCGGCCAAGATCCCCTTCAGCACGGTTTGTGCCTCCTCGACGAACCACGGCGTGTTACGCGAATGCGAGGCGCGCGGCCATCTGAACGCCAACTAGACCGCACAGAATGGGACGTCCGTTATGGCAGCTATGAATCAGAAGCGGTCATCCGCCGGTCGGGTCACCCCGGCTTGCGCGGGGCCGCCGCGACCAGGACGAGGACACCCCGCCCGATGTCTAGGGCCCTCAAGCCCGCAAAGCAGAATGGGACCTCTCCAGCGCAAACCATCAAGGCCAGCGGCTCAACGCCGCGCAAACAGGCCGGACACAAGACCGCATCCGACCCAGTCGCCAACATCAGCGGACCCCTTGCAACGCGGGAGCCATCCACACGGGACATCGGCCGTCGAAACTACTCGTTGGGATCAGGCGGCCGGCGGCGGAGCGGCGAAGTATTCTCGCACCTCGGCGATCAGGCCCTCGCCGTTGAGGCGGAAGACGAAACAGACGTGGAACTCGTAGCCGGCGCCGGTCGTCGGCTCGACCGAGGGCGGTTGGTCCCCGGATGGAGCCGAGAGCGATTTGGCGAAGTCCCCCGCAGCCGGGGTGGCCACGCCGCGGCTGACATACTCGAAGACGCCAGCCGTGTCCGTCCCGAAGGCGGACTTGATTTCTGGCGGCGCGCGCTCGCCGGCGGCCATCCCGGCCTGCATGAAGTTGCGGATCGCGTCGGCCCCGCTGAGGCGGAGACCCGTGGGGACTAATATCCACTCGCAGTCCGGGGCAAGACAGCCCACCGCAGCGTCCCAGTCGCGACGCTCGGTTGCTCCGGTCAGCGTAAGCCAGCGCGCCAGCGCCACGCTCTCGGTCATGCGCGTTGCTCCGTCCGTGCTTTGGCAAGCTAGGGGCCGACGAACAACTATCCAGTTACAATTGGTTCACGCGCGGATCCGCGGATCCTCGCCCGCCACGTCGAGGCGGCGACAGGATTCAAAGCGGCCGCCGCCTGACATCTGGGGTTGGGCGGTGTGCGGCGGCGAGGATGTCGTGGACGGCCTGGACGACCGCGTATGGTCGGTCGGTGTGGAGGGTGCTGTGGCCGGCGTCGGCGAGCGCGCGGTTCTCGCCGTGCGGGACCGAGCGTGCGAACGCCTCATAGACCGGCGCCTTCAGGCCGTTCAGCGCCCGCAGCTCCTCTTCCGGCATAAAGGCGGCCTGGAAGGGGTCGATCCCCATGGCAGTCAGCACGATCAACGGGACGTCGGGCAAAGGCCCTCCGCGTCCAATCTCGCCGAGGATCTCGCTCTGCAGATTCCTTGCCTCGTCGAGCGTCTTCCGCCACGCCGCGAGGTGATAGTCGATAAGCGTCTGGCGCAAACCGTCCGGCCACGCCCGCAGCATGGCTTCGAACTTGGGTCCGTAGAACTTCCTCAGGTTCAAGAGGGCCGGCAGCATGGCGAGCGCCATCCTCACCTGGGCGAGGGGACCTTGGCGTGGGAAGTCGGCATAACCTTCGTGCGCCGGGTCAAGGAAGAGCAGGCCGGCGACTTCGTCTGGGAAGAGCTGGGCGTAGCGGCGGATGTAGGCCCCGCCCAGGGAATGCCCGACCAGCAGGTAGGGCCCCGGGACCTCGGCGGCCTCCAGCAGTGCTCGCAGCTCCTCGGCCACAGCCGCGGCCGTGCGCGGCAACGCGACGGCGTCGCTCCAACCCGTGCCCGCCCTGTCATAGAGCACCGCTGTGGTCGAGCGCGCGATCTGGGTCGCGACGTTGAGGTAGTCGAGCCCGACCAGTCCCGCGCCGGGCATGAACACGACGCTCGGTGCGCCGGAGCCAGCGCGATGCAGAGCAAGCTGGCGGCCGGCGACCGCGTAGCGGCGGCCGATCGGGGGCGAGAGAGTGGTTGCGATCCGGGTCTGTTGCACGACAGCGTTCCCATGAATATACCGTGAGTATTTCATACCTTCGGTATAAACTTGCGCTATGTCAAGCCCCCCGAAACGCACGCGGAAGTCAGGCAGCAAACGTGAGCGGACCCGCGCGGCCCTCATCGCGGCCGCGCTCGAGATCGTCGAGGAGAGCGGGTTCGCCGCCGCCAGCCTGGACGCGATCGCGGCCAGGGCTGGCATGACGAAGGGCGCGATCTATTCGAACTTCGCCTCGAAGGCAGAGCTGCTGTTGGCCGCAGCGAGCGAGCGCGGGCTGGCGATGCGCCCCGTCGACCCGTGGGCCGCCGCCTCGTTCGCCGAGGGGCTGGAGGCCCTGGCCAAGGAGCTAGTCGCCACCATCCGCCGGGCCAAGGGCGGCGCGAAGTTCGCCGCCGAGTTCCAGGTCTACGCGCTTTCCGACCCGGAGCTCAGGGCCGGCCTGGCCTCGACCTACGAGCAGAACTTCGCTGCGGTCGCCGAGCGCCTCGCCCGCTATCCCGACCTCAAGCCGGGCATCTCGGCGCGCCAACTTGCCGTCGCTCTGCAATCGGTGAGTTTGGGCCTGATGACGCAGTCCTTCATCACCCCGCACGACGTGAGCAAGGCGGTCATCCTTGCCACGCTCAGGGCGCTCGCCGAGGGTATGGTCCGGCAAGTGACGCCAGCACCGCCACGCCGCTGACCAAGCTACCGACAGACGCGAAATCCGAAAGCGACATGATGTTTCCCCCCCAGCTAATGAGCGTTGCGGTGACGTTAGTCGGGCCGGCATGCGCTCGCCAACGTCCGCTAAGCGCCAATAGCCGTCATAGCAGGTAGTGCCCGCCCCTTGCGGCCGGCCGGCAAGCGGATATTTCGGCGCGTTACGCCCGCTGAAGCCACCTCGACCAATTGTGCATGTCGCGGTAGCCGCCAAATACCGCGCCGAGCCCCCGCGCAAGTGCCCCAAAATAGACGGACATGTGGGTCTCGCCCTCGAAGATGCGCAGGCTCATGTCGAGCCCTGGATAGGCGCGTGCGCGCAGCTTCGCCTCCACCTCGTAGAGGTTGGAGACGAACTTCTGCTGGGCGTCGTGGGCCTCCTCTAGGCCGCCAGCCGCAAGGAATAGGTGGACAGGAAGGTCCGTCGCCTTAGCAGCCAGCTCCGCTTCCAGCTCGAACAGCTTCCGCTCCCCCCAATAGATTGCGGGACTGATCGCGACGTAGCGCTGGAATGCGCTCGGCGCGGTGAACAACGTGTAGAGCGCGAAAAGCCCTCCTAGCGATGCGCCCGTCAGCGTCTGGTCATTCCGGTCGACGGGATAGCGCGACGCGATGAACGGTTTCACCTCGCTTTCGAGGAAGTCCAGGAAGGCGAGCGCACCGCCGCAGGCCACGGCCGCGCCGGAGTACTGGGCTTCGAAGAGCGCGTCGGTGCAGGGCGAGAAGTCGCGCACGCGCAGGATTCCCCAACGCGCGCGGTCCTCGAGCTTCTCAAAGTGATAGCCGATGCCGACGACGAGCGTCGGAGGCAGTGGAAACGGACCCGACTGCAGGGCGCGGGCCACCTGGGAGGCGACCGTGAAAGCGTGGTTGCCGTCGAGAACATAGACGACAGCGAACCTCTGGCCCGGCGCAGGCGAAACCGGCGGCCAGGCGACCTGGATGAGAAAGTCCTGGTCGATTGAGCTGGCCCTGAGACGATAGCTGCTGGTCCAAGGAACGGTGGCCGGACCTAGGTCCTCGACACGGGATGGGCTCGCAGCTTCGCTGGCGTGGCTCATTCGATCTCCTTGGGTTGCCGCATGGTGTCGCCAACAGCTTAGCGGCTGTGGCGGACTTGGGGCGAAGTAGGGATGGGGGGCGAAACTTAGAGGTTCAGCACGCCGGTCTGCAATTCTTGATCGAAAAAACCTTGCCACCATATGAGATAGGTCGGAGCGGGCAGTCCCGGCGGACCTTTCCCAACATCTGGCCCGTCAGACCAGCGCTAGAAAGAGCGCGGGCCAACGTCCGCTAAGCGCCAGAAGCGGTCCTTGCGGATGTGCCGGCTCGTGGCCACCGATGGACTACAGGCCGGGTCTCACTGCGAAGTCTGTTCGGGGCCGACACGGCCTGCTTGTCCGCCGGCGCGCAGCATGCGCCCATCTAGGAAGGCCGCGATGTCCCGATCGCCGTTCAGGTGGACGACCGGCGTGGCGTAGGCGGCCAGCGCCCGTTCCGCAGGGGGGCGGACTCGACGTTCGAAGGTCCATATCCAGTTCAGTGAAGGCCAGCCGAGCTGTTCGCGCCAGTCCTCCGGCCGATCGAGACACCGCCGGATCACGCGCCAAAGGCTCAGCCAACGCGGCTGATGGACGAAGAGCACCAAGTCAGCGCGAGGAACGGAGAGATCCAGCGTGTCAGCGAAGTCGCGGACGTGCCATGGGTGGCCCTCTGTCACCCAGGCGTCGCCAGCGATCGCAGCGGCCAGCTTCTCGCGATAGGCTTCCGGAGCGCACGGCCCCAACAGCGTATCGAGATGGATGACCGGCAGGGAGAGCCGCTCACCCATCGTAACGGCCAGGGTGGTCTTGCCGGCGCCCGCGCAGCCGAGGATCACCACACGACGCATGACTCCGGCAACGCCATAACGCCAGCAACCCTGTCAAGCGGGAGCGGCGGGCGAGCAAGTTTGCAGACATCGGCGGCCGCCGGAAAGCGACCGTTCGTTATGACCGCTCACATGGGGATTCTGGGGTCAAGGGGTCAGTTTAGCGGCGCATTGGCAGCGCTCCTGCGGTTGGTTCGGATCCGAGGTCTGAGCCCGTCTGGGTGATCCGACGCGGTTGGCGCCAGATCAAGCTCACATACGGTCGCCGCGGCTT
Source organism: uncultured Alphaproteobacteria bacterium (assembly GCA_963794315.1). Classification (GTDB taxonomy): domain Bacteria; phylum Pseudomonadota; class Alphaproteobacteria; order Caulobacterales; family Caulobacteraceae; genus Poindextera. The sequence continues at coordinate 64,137 of CAWCDF010000002.1, read as the reverse complement.
GCGGCAGCACCAACATCCCGCGTGCGGCGGGCGGGGCTCAGGAGGGCGGGACCATTCTTTGAGCCGGCGGTTGAGGCCATCGGTCATATCGGTTCGTCCGCCTGGATCCGTGAGGACCGATCCGGTCCTTCGGGATGGGGGGCTAGGTCGCCGCTTTCATCACGGCGCCTTCGATGACGACGCCGGCGGATATGTACTTCCACAGGGCGACGAGGAGCTTGCGGGCCAGGGCGACGATGGTCGTCTTGCGCATCCGCCCGCCAAGGCGCTGGACCCGCTCGTGGAACCAGAGGCTTAGCTGGGATCGGGGCTGGTTCTTGAGCCACAGCCAGGCCAGCTCGACCATGGCAGTCCGCAAGCGCGGGTTGCCGGCCTTGGACACGCCCTGCTCGTGGTCGATCGACCCGCTCTTCCACGGCGTCGGCGCCAGGCCGGCGTAGGCGGCGAGCTGCCTTCGGTTGTCGAAGTGGCGGAACAAGCCCTCCGACCAGAGGACGGCGGCGGTCTCGGGCCCGATGCCCTTCAGCTCCGCCAGCATGGACGCCGGCGAGGCCGTCTCACTTGGCGCCGGCTCGAGCAAGGCCGCCCGCTCCGCCTCGACGACCTTCAGTTGCGCCAGCGTGACCTCCAACCGGTCCAGCTCGCGGACGATCTGCGCCTTCAGGTGCGTCGGCAGCGGTCTGCCATCGCCCGTCGCGAGCTCTTCCAGCCGAGAGCGTCTGTTCCGGAGCAGCGGCTCGTAGCCGAACACCCCCTGGGCGAAGAGCAGACCCTTGATCCGGTTGACGTGCCGCACGCGCTCGCTCACCAGCGTCTTGCGCTCACGGCAGAGGCGGCGGCGGTCCTCCTCTTCGGGCGTCGGCGGCCTGGCCATCGAGCATACCCTGGGCTCGCCGCGCTTGTAGGCCATCAGCGTGCGCAACAGCGTCTCGCCGTCGATCCGGTCGGTCTTCGCGCGGCGTCGCCGGCGCGAGGTCAGGATCGAGGCCGCGTCGACCACGTGGCTCTCGATCCCTTCGCTCTCCAGCACGCGGTGGATCCAGAACCCGTCCAGTCCCGCCTCCTGGATGACGATGATCGGGAAGTCCCGGCCGGTCCGCGCCTCAGCCCTGCGCTTTAGCTCGCAGAAGCGCCGCAACAACCCAGCGACGTCGCCCGCCTGAACGGCGTGCTTGGACATCTTCTCGCCTGCGCCTGGCGACAGCGATGTGATCAGCCAGATCCTGCGAGACAGTTCCAATGAAACGAAAACGGCTCCAAGATCAGTGCGGATAGCGCTCTGCTCTTGGCCTTGGTGATGATGCACGGACATCGATCGCCTCCTGAGAGTGGGTGGGTAGCAACCTCACTCTGCAGGAGCCGGAGCGGAGCGCTATCCACTCCCCATGGGATCTATGAGTCAACCTGCCATCCCGGATCGTCGCGCCAACGTCCCCCTAGCAGACCATCCCCGAGTCCGCTGTCAGGCCGTCTGAATCGCCGCGCGGGAGGTTGGACGGCGGCGACCCCATCCAGGGCAGGTTAGGTTCTGTACCCATAAAGCTTGAGGATGGTGACGAAGCTTGATTTCAAGGCTGCCGAAAGGAGCCTTGATATGGCGAGGTATGACTTATCGGAGGTGGAGTGGCGGCTGATCGAGCCGCTGCTGCCGAACAAGCCGCGTGGTGTGGCCCGGGTCGACGACCGGCGGGTGATCAACGGCATCTTCTATGTGCTGCGAACCGGCTCGCCCTGGCGAGACCTGCCGGACCGCTACGGCCCCTACACGACCGTCTACAACCGCTACAACAGGTGGGCGAAGGCCGGCGTGTGGTTGCGCATCTTCGAGACGCTGGCGGCCAAGTCGCCACAGTCGATGCATTTGATCGACAGCTCGATCATCCGGGCCCACCAGCACGCCGCGGGCGGAAAAAAGGGGGCCCGGATCACGCCATTGGCCGTTCTCGTGGAGGACTGAGCACCAAGATCCACGCCGTCGTCGACCAGGACGGTCTGCCGGTGCGGTTGCTGCTCTCGCCTGGCCAAGCCTCCGATATGACAGCCGTGCCGCAGCTGCTGGCCGGGTTGCCGATCCCAGCCACCGTCGTCGCTGATCGAGGCTACGACAGCAACGCCGTCATCGACCTGATCCGTCGCTCCGGCGCCGAACCCAGCATCCCGAGCACCTCGCAGCGCTCCATCCGCCGCTCCGTCGACATCGCAATCTACCGGCGTCGTAACCTCGTCGAGCGCTTCTTCTGCAAACTCAAACACTTCCGGCGCGTCGCCACCCGCTTCGACAAGCTGGCGCGAAACTTCCTCGCCGCCGTCCTGATCGCGTCGACCAGGCTATGGCTTAGAGCTTATGAAGTCCACAACCTAGTCCGCAGCACGCGGGCCCCCATTCCTCCGTCACGGCGATCGCCCCGTTGTATCCGGCTGCGACGTGGGAGCGGTCCTGCCTGCCGGCCCTCTAGGCTCCACGCATCAGATCATTGCTGAGCCGTGGCACCTAGACGTCAAACACGCCTTGAGACTCCACCTGACAACCTTCCCGGCGGCAACGGCTCACCGACGCAGTTCGTGATCTGCGACAGCGACTGCGAGACGATCTCGCAGTTCAATGACGAGCTGAACAGCTGCGACCACGTCGAGGTCGTCGAGGTCAACACCGACCGCCCGAGCGGCGATCTCGTGCCTGGCGCCATCATCCTGCTCAACCAGAACATCATCGCGCGGACGTCGATCTACCGGCCGCGCCGGAGCTACTGAAAATGCCGCCAGCGGACAGCTTCAACCAGTTCAACCGGGGCCACCGCCGCTTGAAGGTCGAGCCGCGGTTCTTCGACGACCTCGTCAACGGCAAGAAGTCGTTCGAGGTTCGGCTTGACGACCGGAACTTCAAGTTCGGCGACATCCTGCATCTGTGGGAGTGGGGCAGTTCCGGGCTGCCAGGCGAAGGCGGCTTCACCGGCCGCGAGGTCACCCGGCAGATCAACTACATCCTGAAGGGCGGCCGTTACGGCATAGAGCCGGCTAGCTCGTCACCGATTTTGGCGCGGTTTCTCCCTGCCGCTGGTAGCTATTTGGTAGCGGGCACCGCGACGAGCGGTTAGCGCCGCGTCTCTAAGTCATTGATAATGTTTGGAGCGGGCGATGAGATTCGAACTCACGACCCCAACCTTGGCAAGGTTGTGCTCTACCCCTGAGCTACGCCCGCGCTCCTGAGCCCCGCCAGGGGCCGAAAGGAGGCGGCTTATCGCAGAGGGTCCGTTCCTTGGCAAGCGAGGCCGCTAGCGCCGGTGCACGGGGGCGGCGAGCCGGCGCTTGTTGACGTGGTCCTCCTGCTTGGCGCCCTCTGCGCCGGGTGTTTGCCCAGGTTCCTGGCCGCGGAAATAGTAGCGCTGCCAGGCGGCCTTCATCGCCGCCGGCTCGCCCTCGAAGAGCTTCTGGTTGAACTCGGCGCGCATGTCCTTCCAGGCCTCGTAGCGCTGGCCGAGCTCGCTCGTCCGAATTCGAGCGGCCGCTGCACGACCGTCGAACTCTTCCAGGCGCTTGTCCTGCGCCGGCAGATGAAGCAGAAGGGCTCGCCGCGCTGGAAGCGCACCGTGCCGGGCCGCGTGAAGATCCAGTTCATGGTGAAGGGGAAGGGCAGCCAGTCGGTCTCGACCAGGCCGACCAGGGGCTGGATGCCGTCCTTGACGTGGTTGGGCGGCCCCATGCACCACATCGACCAGCCGGGCGGGGTGCGGAACAGATAGCCGGGGTGGAAGGTCAGCACGCCGCGGGAGAAGTGCGACTTGGCGAAGTCGTGGAAGACTCGCTGGCCACGGCTGTCGATCGTCACGGTGATGTCGCGGTCGTGCGGGCCGCCGTTCCACTCGGCGGTGAAGGCCATCGGGCAGAGGATCTCCCAGCCGGTGGAGTTGGCCATGGTCAGCGGCAGGCAGCGATAGGGGTGGCGGTCGGCGAAGGCCTCCATCCAGGCGCGCTGCGGCCGGCCGGGCACGATGTCGGGCGCGACGTCTCCGAGGACGAAGCATTCGAGCTGCATGGGCGTTCCCTTGGGCGTTGGCCGCGGCTGGCGGGATGATGCGAAACGTCCTAGCCATAGCGGCGATCAGCCGTCCAGGGGTCCGCCGATGCCGACGACGGGCCAAGACGCCCTGTTCGCCCTCCTCGATCGCGTGGGGATCGCGCACCAGACGCTCTGGCACGCGCCGGTGTTCCGGGTGGGCGAGGGCGCCGAGATCAAGGCCAAGCTCGCCGGCGGCCACACCAAGAACCTGTTCCTCAAGGACGCCAAGGACCGGATCTGGCTGATCAGCGCGCTGGCCGAGACGAGGATCGACCTGAAGAGCCTTCCCGCCCGCGTCGGCTCGGCGCGGCTGTCGTTCGGCTCGCCGGCGCTGCTCGCCGAGGCGCTGGGCGTCGAGCCCGGCTCTGTGACGCCGTTCGCGCTGATCAACGATCAGGCGCACAGGGTGACGCTGATCCTCGATGCGGCGCTTCTGCGCGCTGACCCCATCAACTTCCACCCCCTGACCAACACCGGCACCACCCAGGTCTCGATCGCCGGGTTCCTCAAGTTCCTGGAGGTCATCGAGGTCGAGCCGATGGTCGTGGAGTTTGCGGCTGAGCCGTTCTAGTCCGCTCATCCCGGCGCGAGCCGGACCGCCCTTTTCAACCACGAAGGACACGAAGGGCGCGAAGAGTCCGAGATTGGCCGGGGCGCTGGGGTCGATTGCCGCCCCTTCGTGTCCTTCGTGTCCTTCGTGGTCAAATCGGGCATCCCCGCTTGCGCGGCGCTACGAGGACAACATGCCGCAGAGCGCCGTTGCGGCCGGGCGCGGAGACGACCATCTTAGGGGCGCTCCATCACCCTAAGAGATTGAACGACCCATGCTCGGAGAGACACCGACCAAGGCTGACTTGATCAAGGAAGGCACCGACCAGGGCTTCGCCGCCGACGTCGTCGAGGCGTCGCAAGGTCCAGCCGGTGATCGTCGACTTCTGGGCCACCTGGTGCGGTCCCTGCAAGCACGCTGGGCCCGGCGCTCGAGAAGGCCGTGCTGGCGGCCAAGGGCGCGGTCAAGCTGGTCAAGATCGACATCGACAAGAACCCGGTGTTCGCCGGCCAGCTGCGCGTGCAGTCGATCCCGACCGTCTACGCCTTCGTCGACGGCAAGCCCGTCGACGGCTTCATGGGCGCGGTGCCGGAGAGCCAGATCAAGGCCTTCATCGCAGGGACTGGTCGGCCAGGCTGGCCCGTCCGACCTCGATCTGTTGCTCGACGATGGCCAAGGCCGCCCTCGAAGCGGGCGACATCGGCGGCGCGGCCCAGCTGTTCGCCCAGGCGCTGCAAGCGGCGCCGGACAACGTCAAGGCGATCGCCGGCCTCGCCCGCTGCTATCTCGCCGGCGGCGACTTCGAGCGCGCCAAGCGAGGTCGTCGCCATGGCGCCCGCGGACGCCAAGGACCCCGACCTCGACTGCGTGCGCGCGGCGCTGGCGCTGGCTGCGGAGGCGCCGGCCGAGACCGCCGGTCTCGAGCAGCGCCTCGCCGCTAATGCCGGCGACCACGAGGCGCGCTTCGAGCTCGCCAAGGCGTTCGCTGCGCACGGCAAGATGGCCGAGGCGGCCGACCAGCTTCTGGCGATCATCGCGCCGCGACCGCAACTGGAACGACGAGGCGGCGCGCAAGCAGCTTCTGACCGTCTTCGAGGCGGCCGGCGCGACGTCGGAGGTGGCCAAATCCGGGCCGGCGGCGGCTGTCATCGATCCTGTTCTCGTAGAGTCTTGTTGAAAGCGCGGAGGCGGCTCGCATGATCCGCACGTCCCATCGCAAGGCGGCCGACCTGCCGGCGGTGATCCCGGTCTTCCCGCTCGACGAGGCGCTGCTGCTTGCCGCACGGCCAGCTGCCGCTGCAGATCTTCGAGCCGCGCTACCTGAACATGGTCGACGACGCGATGGCCGGCGAGCGGATGATCGGCATGATCCAGACCGTCGCGGGCCGGCGTCGCGCGGGCCGAGCCTCGCTCGCATCGGCTGCCTGGGCCGCCTGTCGAGCTTCACCGAGACGGTCGACGAGCGCTACCTGATCACACTGACCGGGCTCTGCCGGTTCGCGCTCGTCGAAGAGCTGGGCGGTGACGACGCCCTATCGGCAGGTGCGCGCGGCCTATGCCGAGCTTCGAGGACGACCTCAAGCCCGAGCGCGACGACGACGGGTTCGATCGCTTGCGGTTCCTGGCGGCGCTGAAGGCCTACCTCGACCATCGCGGGCCTGGCCATGGACGACTGGGAGTCGCCGAAGACGGCCCCGGCGGAGAGCCTGGTCAACGGGCTGGCCATGATGCTGCCGTTCGACGCCGGCGAGAAGCAGGCGCTGCTCGAGGCGGCGACGCTCGCCGAGCGGCGCGAGGCCCTGATCGCGCTGCTGGAGATCGATGCCGCCGAAGACCCGCGCGACGACGAGCCGCCGTCCTTGCAGTAGAAGACGCCCATGCCCCGCGCCTCCCTCCCGCCCCCCGACGTCGACCCGCGCCTGCTCGAGGTCCTGGTCTGCCCGCTGACCAAGGGGCCCCTGGTCTACGACCGCGCCGCCCAGGAGCTGATCAGCAAGAGCGCCAAGCTCGCCTACCCCGTGCGCGACGGCGTACCGGTGATGCTGCCAGAGGAAGCCCGCCCGCTCGGCGAGGGCGAATAGCCGTGGCCGACACACGGGCATGGCCGCTGGAGCTGAAGGTGAGCCGCGCGGCGCGTACCCTCACCATCGCCTTCGACGACGGCCAGCGGTTCGTGCTGCCGGCCGAATACCTGCGCGTGATGACGCCGAGCGCCGAGGACCGCGGGCATGGGCCGGGCCCGGGACGAACCGTCGCCGGCAAGCGCAAGGTCGCCATCCGCGACGTGCGTCCCATCGGCCGCTACGCCGCCCGCATCGACTTCGACGACGGCCACGACACGGGCCTCTACAGCTGGGACGAGCTCTACCGCCTCGGCCGCGACCACGCCCGCCTCTGGGACGACTACCAACGCCGCCTCGCCCACGAAGGCCTCTCGCGGGACGCCTGAACGCTGAAACTCAGAATTTGACCGCCAAGAACGCCAAGGACGCCAAGAAGGGGAGCTAGGTCGCCCCGCTCGGCGGTGTTCTCAGATTCCTTCGCTCTTGGCGTCCTTGGCGGTCAGATAGGGCTGCGCCGCTCCGCGGCGCTTCAAGAAGGCGTTACAGCGCCTCGCCCCGCAGCAGCCTTGGCAGGTCGCCGACGGCGCCGCCGGCTTCTTGCATGAAGAAGCGGCGCATCGGGCCGATGCGGTTGACGACGGCCATGCCGGCGTCGCGGACCAGGCGGATGGCGGGGTGGTCGTTCGAGAACAGCCGGTTGAACACGTCCGTCGCCACGGCGAGCGCGACATTGTCGAAGCGGCGCCAGGCGGCGTAGCGCTCGAGCACGCTTTCCGATCCCAGGTCCTCGCCGCGCCGGCGCGCATCGACCAGCACCTCGGCCAGCGCCGCGGCGTCCTTCAGGCCCAGATTCAGCCCCTGGCCGGCGATCGGATGGATGCCGTGGGCGGCGTCGCCGACCAGCGCCGCCCGCGGCGCCGTCAGCCGTTCGGCCAGTTGCAGCGCCAGCGGATAGACGAAGGTCGGCCCTTCGACCTCGACGCGGCCGACGAAGTCGCCGAACCGGCGCTGCAGCAGGGAGCGGAACGCTTCGGGCCGGGCGTCGCGCAGCGCATCGGCGGCCGCCGTGCGCTCGGTCCACACCAGGCTCGCGCGTTGGTCGGTGAGCGGCAGGATGGCGAACGGCCCGGCGGGCAGGAAGTGCTCGTAGGCGACGCCCTCGTGCGGACGCTCGAGGCGGACGGTGGCGACCACGCCCTTCTGCGGATAGTCCCAGCCCATGGCGCCGATGCCGGCTTGGCCGCGCACGACCGAGTTTCGTCCCTCGGCGCCGACGACGAGCGGCGCGGTGATCTCGCCGCCGCCCGCGAGCGCGACGCGCGCGCAGGCAGGCTCGAACGCCACGCCCTCGACGCGCGCTGGGGCCATCAACGCGATCGGCGCCGCGGTGACCTGCTCGGCAAGCGCGGCGCGGATGTGCCGGTTCTCCAGCATGTAGCCCAGAGGCTCGCCGCCGGCGGCATCGGCGATCTCGGCGGCGTCGAAGCGCAGGAAGACCGGCGCGGGCGCGGACGACGCGGCGCCGGCGGCGCGGCCGTCGGTGACCAGGATCTGCTCGATCCGCTGGGCCTGCGGCTTCAGCGCCGCGCCGACGCCCACCACCTCCCAGGCGCGGAAGGAGGAAAAGGCGATGGCCGAGGCGCGGCCATCGAAGGTCGGCGCCAGCATGGCCTCGAACGGCTGCGGATCGACCAGCGCGACCTCGAGCCCGCCGTGCGCCAGCTCCAGCGCCAGGCTCGCCCCGGCCATCCCGGCCCCGGCGACGATCACGTCAAAGGTCTTGGCTTTGGCCCTGGCCATGCCCGCATATGCCGAGCGCGGAAGCGCCGAGTCCATAATTCAATCGTCATCACCCGCTGTAGCCGCGAAGCGGCGGAATGCGGGTGACCCATGCACTCCGGATGGATCAGGTGTTCATGGGTGGCCCGAACAAGACCGTATGTCCGTGAGAGGGCGGCTCGTCTCGCATCATGCAAGGAACGAGGGTTGCGCGGGCGGGCGCCCGCACCTGGCCTCATGCATGGGAGACGAGCCGTGGAGGAGACTATCACGTATCTGGGTCTGGATGTTCACAAGGAAAGCATCGAGGTCGCGATCGCCGAAGGCGGTCGCGGCGGCGAGGTGCGCCACTATGGCCGGATCGCCGCGACGCCGGCGGCGATGGCGAAGTTGATCGCCAAGCTGCGCGAGCGCGGCGGTCGCCTTGTGAGCTGCTACGAGGCGGGCCCCTGTGGTTACGGGTTGCACCGGCAGCTGACCTCGCTTGGAGTCGAGAGCACGGTTGTCGCGCCGTCGCTGATCCCGAAGAAGCCGGGCGATCGGGTGAAGAGCGATCGACGCGATTGTCTGTCGCTGGCCAGACTGGACCGCGCCGGCGAGCTGACGCCGGTGTGGGTTCCCGATCCAGCGCACGAAGCCATGCGCGACCTGGTGCGCCTTACGGCTGCCGCACAGCGCAACCTCACCCGCGCGCGGCAGCATCTGCAGTCCTTCCTTCTGCGGCACGGGTTGATCTACCAAGGCCGCACCCCCTGGAGCCGGGCGCATCGTCTCTGGCTGGCCGGCCTGCGCTTCGCCCATCCGGCGCAGCAGATCGCGCTTCAGGACATGCTGCACGCCATCGAGGCCCATCAGCTCAGACTGCGCGGGCTCGATGCCGAGATCCTGAAGCTTCTCCCCGACTGGTCCATGGCGCCGGTGGTCGAGGCCTATCAGGCGTTGCGCGGCGTCTCGGCGCTCAGCGCCGTGACCCTGGCCGCCGAGATCGGCGACCTCAGCCGCTTCTCCAACCCGCGCCAGTTGATGAGTTATCTTGGTCTCACCGCCTCGGAGCACTCCAGCGGCAAGCGCCGGCGACAGGGCGCCATCACCAAGGCCGGCAACGCCCACGCCCGGCGCGTGCTGGTGGAAGGCGCCAGAAGCTATCGACTGCCGGCCCGCATCGCCAAGGCGAAGCTGGCCCGTCTCGAGCGCCAGCCCAAAGCCGTGCGTGACATCGCCTGGAAGGCGCAGGTGAGGCTCTGCGCCCGCTACCGCAGGCTCGCCGCCAGCCGGGGAAGCTCCAACATCGCCGTCGTCGCCATCGCCAGGGAGATGGCCGCCTTCCTGTGGGCCATCGCTCAGGTCGCATCGCCCAGCCTCGCTTAAGGCCGGCGACCAAACGGCGGGCGAAGCTGGGGGCGGGGGCCTTAAGGTCAGGGAACCCTCGACCCGACTTCGAACTCAAAACGCTCGCAACAAGACAGAGGAAGCCCAAGACGCACAAACGGGAATGTGACACCAACGCACGCATCAGAGCTTGATCAACCGTCGTCTTCCGCCTCCGCTTCCAGCTTCGCTCGCCCACGCCCCCTCTTCGGTCACCGCCGAAGCGATCCCGCACGACTCCACTCTTGCAAACGGACATCAGAGTCGGGCCATGACGATACCGAAGTGGGGAAGCTAGTCCTCGACCTCGTCGTGCTCGAGCTCGGCGGGCTCGGTGGCGGGCTGCAGGGTCGGGCCTTCGTCGACGATGCCGCGCTTGGCGTCGTCGCGCGCCTTCTTTTCGGCCGCCTTCTTGACGATGGCGTCGAGCTCCAGCTGGCCGACCAGGCCCAGCGTCACCGGATCGACCGGCTTGATGTTGGCCGCGTTCCAGTGGGTCTTGTTGCGCACCTGGTCGATGGTCGACTTGGTGGTGCCGAGCAGCTTGACGATCTGGCTGTCGGCGATCTCCGGGTGGTTGCGCAGGAACCAGGCGATAGCGTCCGGCCGGTCCTGGCGGCGCGACACCGGCGTGTAGCGCGGCGCCTTCTTGGCGGGCTTCAGCAGCTCGGCGTGGCGGCTCTTCTGCGCGCTTCATGCGGTAGTTCGGGTCGGCCTGCGGCCGCGTCCAGCTCCTCGCGGCTGAGCTGGCCGTTGGCGATCGGGTCGGCGCCGCGGATGTCGCGCGCCACCTCGCCGTCGGCGATCCCCTTCACCTCCAGCGGGTGCAGGCCGCAGAAATCGGCGATCTGCTCGAAGGTCAGCGAGGTGTTGTCGACCAGCCAGACGGCGGTCGCCTTGGGCATCAGGATCTGATCGGTCATGGCGGGATTCCAGAATATGACGGCGCCCGGCCTTGCGGCCGGGCGGGGTGTTGCCGCCGATATAGGACCGTTCGCGGACGAATGGAATGTCTCGTCTGGTCGCGGCGCTTGAGCGCCCCGGCCGGTGGCCCTTACGATAGGCGGTCATGATCGACCTCAGCCATGCCGCCGGCCCGGCGCTCGCCGCTTTTCTCGCTTCGACCGTCGAGTTCGTCGAGGCGCTGACCGTCGTCCTGGCCGTGGGCGGCGTGCGCGGCTGGCGCGACACTTTGTTCGGCGCGGCGGCCGCCGTAGGCCTGCTGGCGGTGCTGACGGCCGTTCTTGGGCCGGCGCTCACGCTCGTCCCCTTGCGGGCGCTGCAGGTGGCGGTCGGCGTGCTGCTGCTGCTCTTCGGGCTGCGCTGGCTCAGGAAGGCGATCCTGCGCGCGGCCGGCGTGCTCGCCCTGCACGACGAGACGGCGGCCTACGCCAAGGAGCGGGACGCGATGCTGAAGCTGGGCGGGCGGGGCGCCGGCTTCGACGGCGTGGCGTTCGGCGCCGCCTTCCACATCTGCATGATCGAGGGGACGGAGGTCGTCTTCATCGTGATCGCGGTGAGCGCCGGCGGCGCCGGGCTCCTGCTGCCGGCCAGCGTCGGCGCGGCGCTCGCGTTCCTGCTGGTGACAGCCATCGGCTTTGCCGTGCACCGCCCCCTGGCGCGGGTGCCGGAGAACACGCTCAAGTTCATCGTCGGCGTCATCCTCTCCAGCTTCGGCGCCTTCTGGCTGGGCGAGGGGATCGGCGTCGCCTGGCCCGCGCAGGATCTGTCGATCCCCGCGATGATCGTGGGCTTCGGGCTGATCAGCCTGGCGGCCGTGCCGATCTGCCGTGCGCGGGGCGTCAGAGCGGCCGAGGCGCGCGCGTGATGGGCTGGCTCGTCGCCATCGCCCAGGAGATTTGGGGCCTGTTCGTCGACGACATTGGCCTTGCGATCGCGGCCCTGGTCTGGGTCGTGATCGTCTGGCTGGGCGCCCGCTGGCTCGGCCCGGCGGCTGGCCCGGCCCTGTTCGCCGGTCTCGCCGTCATTCTCGTCACCAGCGCCCTCCGCCGCGCCGGCCAACGCTAGCCCGCCCAAAATCCGTGCCCGGCCCAGGCCCTGATTTGAACCACGAAGGACACAAAGGACACGAAGGGCTCAGCGCCCACGTTGAGCGCTTATGCCAAGTCATCGTCGATTCAGGAACTCAAGGTTCACAAGGCGCTCGGTCCGGGGCTTCTTGAGTCAGCCTACGAGCACTGTTTGGCATACGAGCTTGGCGCTCGCGGCGTGCCCGTGCTCCGCCAGGTTCCGCTGCCGGTCGTGTACGAGGGGACGCGGTTGGACGCGGGCTACCGTTTGGATCTTGTTGTCGACGACGCAGTCGTCATCGAGGTGAAGGCGGTCGAGGCGCTGACGCGCCTCCACGAGGCTCAGGTTCTAACGTACCTCAAGCTGTCCCGTCACCGGGTCGGATTCCTGATGAATTTCAACGTCGAGCTCTTCAAGCACGGCCTAAGACGGCTGTTGCTCTAACTTCGTGTCCTTTGTGTCCTTCGTGGTCGAATGCGGCGCGGCCTCATTCCCAGCCCTAGACGACCAGCACGATTTTGCCGGTGTGGTTGCTGTCGTCGAGGCGGGCGTGGGCTTTGGCGGCTTCGGCGAGGGGGAAGGTGGTGTCGATTATCGTTTTCACCTTGCCGGCTTCGATCCATGGCCAGACGATGCGCTCGACCTCGGCGGCGAGGCGGGCCTTCTCGTCGGCGTCGCGGGGCCGAAGCGTCGAGCCGGTCAGCACCGCCCGCTTCTGCATGATGCGCACCGAGGTCGACCTCGACGGACCCGCCGCCCAGCGTCGCGATCATCACGATCCGCCCGCCGACGTTCAGCGCCTCGAGGTTCTTGGCGAAGTAGTCGCCGCCGACCATGTCGAGCACCACGTCGACGCCGCCCGCGTCCTTGGCGACGGCGACGAAGTCCTCGGCGCTGGCGTCCGCGGCCCGGTCGGCGCCGAGCTTCAGCGCCTCAGCCGCCTTGTCGGCGCCGCGGCCGGTGGCGATCACCTTGGCGCCGGCCGCCTTGCCCATCTGGATCGCCGTGACCCCGATGCCGGAGGTCGCGCCATGCACCATCAGCGTCTCGCCGGCCTTGCAGCGCGCCCGCCCTCGAACACGTTGGCGTAGACCGTGAACACGGTCTCCGGCAGGCCGGCCGCCTCGACCGGCTCAGCGCCCTTCGGGATCGGCAGCGCGTGGCGCGCGTCGACGAGCGCGTATTCGGCATAGCCGCCGCCGCCCAGCAGCGCGGTCAGACCCGATCGCCGAGCTTCCAGCGCGGCGCGTCAGCGCCCAGGGCCGCGACCTCGCCGGCGACCTCGAGGCCCATGGTGTCTGGGCGCGCCGGGCGGCGGCGGATAGAAGCCCAGCCGCTGGATCACGTCGGGCCGGTTGACGCCGGCCGCGGCGACCCGGATCAGGATCTGGCCGGGGCCGGGGCTCGGCGTCTCGAGCCGCCCGGCTTCAGCGCCTCGGGCGGACCCTTGCCGCCTTCGACGGCGATCGCGGTCATCTCGTCGGGGATCATCGGCTTTCAGCCTCCCAGGCTTGCGTGATTCGCGCGCCCGGGGTCAGATAGGCGACAATCGAGGCCGAGCGAAGGGAGGACCCCTTCCATGCTGGAAGAACCGCCTCCGCCTAAACGCGGCCGTGGCGACGCCCTGATCGAAGCCTGCCGCGAGGACCTGGACCTGTTTGCGGTCGAGGAGCTGCGCGAGCGGATCGAGGTGCTCGAAGCCGAGATCGCGCCGCGCCCGCGCTCAAATGGAGCGCAAGCAGGCCGGCCGGGCGGCGGCCGACGCGCTGTTCAAACGATAGAAACCTCATTGGGGCTAAGCTCATCGTTCGTGCGCGCTTTGGCATGCGGGTTGCAGCCTCGCCTACCAAACCGCGTAAACGTTCCATGAGTTAGGGGAAGGCGAAGGCATGAGCGATTGGAATGTCGAGCCTTTGCCGGACCAGGGGGGCTGGCGCGCCGGCGTCGTCCTCGACTTCGCGCGTTCGGAGCTGTTCGATCGCACGTTCCAGGAGGGCATGGCGCTGGTCGAGGAGACCGCGGGCTATCTCGACGGTCCGGGCCGCCAGGAATCGAAGTCGCTCGATCGCCGGCTTGCGCTTGGCTACGCCGGCGAGAGCATGCGGCTGACCACCCGGCTGATGCAGGTCGCCTCGTGGCTTTTGGTGCAGCGGGCCGTGCGCGAGGGCGAGATGGACCCGGCCCGCGCCTGCGAGGCCCGCTATCGACTAGGCGGCGAGCGGACGTCGACGGAGCCGGCGCCGCCAGGTCTGCCGAGCGGCCTGCGCGCGCTCCTCGAGCGCTCGGAAACGCTCTACGAGCGGGTGCTGCATCTCGATCGGCGCATGTATCTGGACCCGGGCGAAGGTGAACGGCCGCACCCGGTGCTCTCCCAGCTCGAAAAGCTGCAAGCCGCCTTCGGACGCTGATCGAGCGGCCAAGCCTCTATTTCTTCAGGAAGCCGCCGTATTTGGCCGCGAACCGCGACACGCGGCCGCCGCGGTCGACCAGCGCCTGGTTGCCGCCGGTCCACGCCGGATGGGTCTTGGGATCGACGTCGAGGTGCAGCTCGGCCCCGTCCTTCCCGTAGGTCGAGCGCGTCCGGTAGGTGGTCCCGTCGGTCATCACCACGGTGATGAAGTGGTAGTCGGGATGGGTGTCGGCTTTCATCGCAGGCCCCGTTCGAGAGGCGCCGCCTATACATGAGCCCACCCCGCGGGCGCAAGGCCGCCCTAGCCGGGCGACAACGTCTTGATGACCGCCGCGTAAGGGTCCCCGTAGCCCATGGCGCCGGAGTTGATCGACACCGTCTGACGATCGGCGGGGTCGTAGCGCGCGGAACCTCGGCCCCGATCTTGGCGATGCGCTCCGGCTTCTCCGGGCTGGTGAGCGAGGCGCATTTCGGGGACCTGGTTGACGGTCGTGCCGGTCTGGGAAATGGACACGACCTTGGCGATGCTGAAGTCGCCGTGGCGGATGAGCTGGGCGCGCCGCGCGTACCGCATGATGAGGAGGCCGACGATCAGCACGAATGGCGCGATGATGGCGGCGGGGATTGCGATGTCGAGCCAGTCCATGGCGACCGAACCTCTCAACCTTGCGGGGAAGTCACGCGGCTCGCGACATACCCCGCCGGCTGCGGGGCGAGCAAGGCGGGCGGATGCGAAAGGGCGTGGTCCGGCCGGCGCGGGCCGCGGCCGCGGGCCGAAGGCGTCGCCGACTGCACGCAGCGCGGAGCCGCAACGGGCGCCGCCCACCGGCAAGCCGCTGTTCGTCTTCCTGACTGAGCCCGGCCTTGCCGACCTCGCGCTCGCCGAGCTGAAGCACCTCAAGCTGATCCAGCGTCGCGCGCGCCCGCTCCGGCTGAACCTGCGCAGCCACGACATGCTGGTGCTGCCCGGCAGTCTCGTCGAGATCGCGCGCGCCCGTTCGCGCCTGTGCACCAACGTGCTCGCCGCGCCGATCTTCGGACGCGGCGCGATCACGCCGCGCCAGCTCGACCACCTGGCCGCCGTGTACCGCGCCGGGGGCTATCGGCGGCTCGTAAGCTCGGTCGCGGGGTCGGCGTTCGACCGGCCGGAGCTGATGCGTTGGCTCGCGCGCGAGCTTGGCCGGCGCGGCGTGACCCTGGCCGAAGCCGGCCGGGCGATCCGCCTCCTGGTGGTCGATACGGCCTTCTATTTCGGTGAGGAGCGGCAGAACCATCACGACGCGCCGGGCCGCGCCGAGAGCGCGACGCGCAGCGGCGCATTGCCGCCGACCGTCGCCGCCGCCATGGCCTTCGCCGCCAAGCTCGGCGCGGGCGAGACCGTCTGGGATCCGACCGCCGGGACCGGGAACGTGCTGGCCGAAGTGCTGGCGCTTGCGCCCGATGCGGCGCTGGTGGCGACCGACGTCGACGCTGCGGCGCTCGGCGAGCTCGAGCGACGCCTGCCGGCGGCGGCCAAGCCCTGGACCCGGGTCGCCGACGCGGCCGCGGTCGAGCTTCCCACCAAGGCGCTCAGCCTCACCATCGCCAACCTGCCGTTCGGCCGCCGCCACGTGGCCGAGGGCGGCAATCCCGCCTTCTACGCGGGCGTGCTGGCCAATTCGCTGACGCATGCGGGCGCCGGCTGGCGCGGCGTCTTCCTCACCAGCGACGCCGCCGCGCTGCGCGACGCCGCGCGGCGCGCCGGGCTCGCCGCGACCGTGGTCGCCGACATCAAAGTCCGCGGCCTCCCCGCCACCCTCTGGCGCGTCGAGCGCCCGCTATGACGTCCGCTCACCCCGCGTAAGCGGGACCCGAGCGTCCCGCGACGCCGCGCCGCTCAAGCTATGGATTTGACCGCCAAGAACGCCAAGGACGCCAAGAGGCGGAGACTGGTTTCGACCGCTGGCGGTCTTCTCAGATCCCTTGGCGCTCTTGGCGTCCTTGGCGGTCCAATAGGATGACGCCGCTGCGCGGCCTCTATGCCGCGGCTTTGATGCGTTGGAGCATCTGTCTGTGCAGTTCGGCGTTGGCGGCGCAGACGGAGCCGGAGTTCAGCGGATCGTCGCCGCCGTCGGCGTCGGAGATCACGCCGCCGGCCTCGGTGACCAGCAGCGCGCCGGCGGCCAGGTCCCATTTGCTCGGGCCGCGCTCCCAGAAACCGTCGAAGCGGCCGGCCGCCACCTAGGCCAGGTCGAGCGCCGCCGAGCCGAAGCGGCGGACGCCGGCCACCTTCTGCGCGATCTGGTGCAGCTCCTTTAGGAACGCGGCATGGCCGGCGCGGCCCATGAACGGGATGCCGGTGGCCAGCACCGCTTCGCCCAGGTCGCGGCGGGCGGCGACACGCAGGCGCTTGTCGTTCAGGAAGGCGCCGCGACCCTTCTCGGCCCAGAACATCTCGTTGCTGATCGGGTTGTAGGTGACGCCGGCGACGATCTCGCCGTCGCGCTCCAGCGCCACTGTGATCGACCAGTGCGGGATGGCGTGCAGGAAGTTGGTCGTGCCGTCCAGCGGGTCGACGATCCAGGTGTGGGTCTTGTCGGTGCCGGGGATGTGCCCGCGCTCCTCGCCGATGAAGCCGTAGCCGGGCCGGGCGGCCAAGAGCGCCTCGAACATCGTCTGCTCGGCCTTGAGGTCGGCGGCGGAGACATAGTCGGCCGGCCCCTTCTTCGAGACCTGCAGCTCGCCGACCTCGCCGAAGTCGCGGTTGAGGCCGCGCGCGGCCTTGCGCACGGCGGCGGTCATCACTTTCAGCAGGGCGATTGCGTCGTCATCACCGGCTCTAGTCGGCGCGGCGGAGGTACTCGCCGGTCTCCGTCGACACCACCACCCGCTCGCCCGTCCCCATGTAAGGCGGGATCATCACCCGCATGCCGTTCGACGCCTTCGCCGGCTTGTAGGACGAGGACGCCGTCTGCCCCTTCACCACCGCGTCGGCCTCGACGATCTCGAGCACGACCGTGTCGGGCAGCTCGATGCCGATCGGCCGCTCCTCGTGGAACTCCAGCACGACGGTCATGCCGTCCTGCAGGTATTGGGCGCGCTCGTCGCCGACGAAGTCCTTGGCAGCTCGATCTGCTCGTAGGTCTTGGTGTCCATGAACACCAACAGCTCGCCGTCGGCGTAGAGGTACTGGAAGTCCTTCTGCTCCAGCGTCACGCGCTCGACCGTGTCGGACGAGCGGAAGCGCTCGTTCAGCTTGCGCCCGTCGAGCAGGTTCTTCAGTTCCACCTGCGCAAACGCACCGCCTTTGCCGGGCTTCACGTGCGCGGCCTTGACCGCCACCCAGAGACTGCCCTCGTGCTCGATCACGTTGCCGGGCTTGATCGCGTTTCCGTTGATTTTCATGGATCGTCTTGTCTGGCGGGAGGGGTCTTGAAAAGGGCGCGGGAACCTATCGGCGGCCGCCGGCGAAGGCAAGGCGGAGCCGTCAGCCGCCTTGCATCGCCTTGCGCAGCACCTCGTTGACCCGCCGCTGCCAGCCGGCGCCGGTGGCGCGGAAGTAGGCCAGCACATCCTGATCCAGCCTGAGCGATACGGCCTTCTTCGGCGCCGCCAGCTTCGGCCGCCCGCGGAGACGGGCAACCGTCCGGGGGAAGGCGGCGAGCACCTCGGGCGGCAACGATTCCGGTCCTTCAGCTCGGGCGAAGTCTTCCTCGGTCCATTCCGGATTGTCGGGATCGGTGAGGTCGGGCTCGGGCAGCGCAGCCATTTTGGCCTCGATTTCCGCGATCTCGGCGGGCGAGAGAATAGGATCTCTACGGGGCACGGCGAAGGAACTCTCTTCTGTGTGCGCGCCGTAGGCTTACGACACGCATGATTGGGCCTCGCAATGTGAAGACGAGGCAATAAGGCGCGCGATCGAGCAGGCCGAAGGCGCGATAACGCGTTTCGCCGTACGCGAAACGCCGTTCCTCCTCGAACGCGACGATGTCGAGGGCCCGTCTCAAAGAGATGCCGTGCTTGGCTAGGTTTGCGGCGTCCTTGGCCGGGTCGAACTCGATGGGCATTTAATGTAGCACGAAAATTAGTTCGCGCCACCTCGCGGCGCGGAAAATTCCGCGTTGAACGCGCGGACGGCAGCAGGGGCCCCGTCCGCGTGGCGCCACACCCCGGAGGAGACGGCGAGGAAGTCGGCGCCCGCCTCGATCAGCGGGCGGCAGTTCTCCACCGTGATGCCGCCGATGGCGACGCAGGGCGTCTGCATGATCTCCTGCCAGTCGGTCAGGAGCTCGAGGTCCGGGCGGCCGATCGCCTCCTTGGTCGTCGTCGGGAAGAAGGCGCCGAAGGCGACGTAGTCGGCGCCGGCCTCGGCCGCCTCCATCGCCAGGTGACGGCTGTCGTGGCAGGTGACGCCAACGATGCGGCCCCCGCCGACGATCCGGCGCGCTTCGGCGTAAGGCGCATCGTCCTGGCCGATGTGCACGCCGTCCAACGCCAGCTGGGCCGCGAGATCGGGCCGGTCGTTCAGGATGACGGCCACGCCCTTGGCCTGGGCGACGGGGGCGAGCGCCCGGCACGCGGCAATGACCTCAGCATCGCTCGCCGGCTTCACCCGGATCTGCAGCGCGGCGACGTCGCCGGCGTCGAGCGCGGCCCTCAGCGTCGCGGCAAACGCCGCCAGGTCCTCGATGACCGGCGGGGTGATGAGGTAGAGACGGCAGGTCAAGGGCCGGACCGGTCGTGGGCAGGGATCAATACAAGACCGTCATCGCCCGGCTTGTCCGGGCGACCCATGAACACGGTCCGGCGTGGGTGTTCATGGGTCCCCCGCATTCCGCTTCGCTCCAGCGGGGGATGACGATCTGTTCTGCGGCGCCCCTCGGCTTCGACACCGCTAGGCCGCCTTCTCCAGCCCTTCGTCCCAGCGGCCGAGCGTTGCCAGGCTGTTCATCCGGGCGCGGTGGGCGAAGGCGCGCTGGGCGGCGGCCGTGTTCTCCGGTCGCCCGCGCCAGACGCTTTGCGGCGCGTGCTGCAGCGCGCGGCCGTAGGAGAAGGTGAGCCGCCAGGGCAGCCCGCCCAGCTTGTTCATCGCGTCGAGGTGGGCGGTCGCCGCTTCGTCGCTTTGGCCGCCGGAGAGGAAGGCCACCCCCGGAACGGCGCCGGGCACGCAGGCCTTGAGGGTCGCGACCGTCCGCCGCGCCACCTCTTCGACAGAAGCCTGCACCGGGCAGTCCTGGCCCGAGACCACCATGTTGGGCTTCAGCACCATGCCCTCGAGCGCCACGCGTTGCTCGAACAGCGCGTCGAACACCGCGTGCAGGGTGAGCCTGGTCGCCGCCTCGCACGCCTCGATGGTGTGGTCGCCGTCCATCAGGACTTCCGGCTCGACGATGGGGACGACGCCGTTGTCCTGGCAGATCGCCGCATAGCGGGCGAGCGCGTGGGCGTTGGCGCTGACCGCGCCCCAACTCGGCTTGTGCTCGCCTATGAACAGGGTCGCGCGCCATTTCGCGAAGCGCGCGCCGCGGGCGTGGTCCTTGGCCAGCTGGTCGCCCAGGCCGTCCAGCCCCTCGGTCACCGTCTCGCCCGGAAAGCCGGCCAGCGGCTTGGCGCCCGCATCGACCTTGATGCCCGGAACCGCGCCGGCCCGCTTGATCAGCTCCACCAGCGGCGTCCCGTCGGCGGCATCCTGATAGAGGGTCTCGCGGAAGAGGATGACGCCGGAGACGTAGGCCATGCCCTCGCTCGCGCGAAACAACAGATCGCGGTAGTCGCGCCGGTTCGGCTCGGTGTTCGCAACGCCGATCGCGTCGAAGCGCTTCTGGATGGTGCCGGTGGACTCGTCCGCCGCCAGGATCCCCTTGCCGGGCTCGACCATTTTGTTCGCGACGGCGTTCAGCGCCTCCAGATCCATATCCTGCCCCTTCGTTCTAGTGTTCCAGCGCCGCCACCCCGGGCAGCGTCTTGCCTTCCATCCATTCAAGGAACGCGCCGCCCGCCGTCGAGACGAAGGTGAAGTCCTGCGCAACGCCGGCCGCGTTCAGGGCCGAGAGCGTATCACCGCCTCCGGCGACCGCCACCAGCTTGCCGGCCTTGGCCAGCGCCGCGGCGTGGCGCGCCGCGGCCAGCGTGCCGCGGTCGAACGGCGGCACTTCGAACACGCCGAGCGGCCCGTTCCAGATCAGGGTCTTTGAGGAGTCCATGGCGTGGCACAGCCGCTCCACCGTCTCCGGGCCGGCGTCGAGGATCCGCTCGTGGTCGTCCAACTCCCCCAGGCCGCGCACGCGGGCGGCTGCGCCCGGCTGCGCCTGCTCGCCGACGACGATGTCGATCGGCAAGAGCAGCTCGCAGTGATTGCGCCCGGCGGCGCGGACGATGCCGCGCGCCTCGTCGGCCAGCTCCTTCTCGCAGTAGGAGGCGCCGACCTCCCAGCCTTGCGCATAGAGGAAGGTGTTGGCCATGCCGCCGCCGATGGCCAGTCGGTCGAGCTTGCTCACGAGGTGGGTCAGCAGGTCGATCTTGGTCGAAACCTTCGAGCCGCCGACGATGCCCATCACCGGCCGCTCGGGGTGACCCAGCGCGCGGTCAAGCGCGGCCAGCTCGCGGCGCATGTCCTCGCCGGCGTAGGCGGGCAAGAGGTGCGCCAGGGCGTCGATCGAGGCGTGGGCGCGGTGCGAGGCCGAGAAGGCGTCGTTGACGTAGATGTCGCCGAGCACGGCGAGCTTCCTCGCGAAATCCACGTCGTCGGCCTCCTCGCCGGCGTGGTAGCGCAGGTTCTCGAGCAGCAGCACCCCGCCGGGTTTCAAGAACCCCTCGGCCCGCTCGGCGACCTCGCCGATGCAATCGTCGGCGAACGCGACCGGCGACGCCCAGCAGCTTCGAGAGCGGCTCGACGACGGGTTTCAGGCTCATCGACGGCACGCGCTTGCCCTTCGGCCGGTCGAAGTGGCTGATCAGGATCGTCTTCGCCCCGCCCTTGCGCAGCAGGTTGATCGTCGGCAGGGCGCATCGCAGGCGCGTATCGTCGGTGATCTGGCCGTCGTGCAGCGGCACGTTGAAGTCGACCCGCACCAGCGCCCGCTTGCCCGCAAGGTCGACCTGATCCAGCGTCCGGAAGGTCAAGGGAGGAACTCTGCCGGCCACTCTCTAACCGCTCATCCCCGCGACAGCGGGGACCCAGGCGTTTTTGCAGGCAACCGATCGGCCGCCGCGCGGCCGAATTTGACCACCAAGCACACCAAGAGTCATTGGGTGATCGTTGCGCTGGCGTCCGCTCAGAACCCTTGGTGTGCTTTGTGTGCTTGGTGGTAAAAAAAGCCTGGGTCCCCGCTTTCGCGGGGATGATCGGGTGGGGCGGAAGGCGCGGAGTGCCAGCACCCGTTACCCGAGCTTTCCCATGGCCAGCGCGATGTCGGCCATGCGGGTCGAGAAGCCCCACTCGTTGTCGTACCAGGCCAGCACGCGCACGAGGCGCGCCGTCGACCACCTGGGTCTGCGGCAGCGCCACGGTCGAGGAGGCGGCGATGTGGTTCAGGTCGACGGAGACCAGGGGATCGTTGGTCACCGCCAGCACCCCGCGCAGCGGCGCCTCGCCGGCGGCTTTCTCGAAGGCGGCGTTGACCTCGTCTTTCGAGGTGGCGCGGCCTGGCGTGACCACCAGGTCGACCATCGAGACGTTCGGCGTCGGCACGCGGATCGGCGCCGCCGTCGAGCTTGCCGGCCAGCTCGGGGATGACGAGGCCGATCGCCTTCGCCGCGCCGGTGGAGGTCGGGATCATCGACATCGCCGCGGCCCGCGCCCGGTAGAGGTCGGAGTGCAGCATATCCAGCGTGTGCTGGTCGTTGGTGTAGGCGTGAACGGTGGTCATGTAGCCGCGCTCGATGCCGACCGATGTCCAGCAGCACGCTTGACAGACCGGCGCCAGGCAGTTGGTGGTGCACGAGCCGTTGGAGACCACCCGATCGTCCGCCGTCAGCGCCTGGTGGTTGACGCCGAACACGATGGTGCTTGTCGGCGCTGTCGCAGGGCGCCGAGACCAGCACCCGCCTGGCGCCGGCGGCCAGGTGCGCGCTCGCCTTCTCCTTGGCGGTGAAGAGGCCGGTGCATTCCAGCGCGACGTCGACGCCAAGGTCCTTGTGCGGCAGCTCGGCCGGATTGCGGATCGCGGTGACCTTGATCGGGCCGAGGCCCACGTCGATCGTATCGCCGTCGACCTCGACCACGCCCGGAAAGCGGCCGTGCACGCTGTCGTAGCGCAGCAGGTGGGCGTTGGTCTCCACCGGCCCGAGGTCGTTGATCGCCACCACCTCGATGTCGCGGCGGGCGAACTCGACGATCGAGCGCAGCACGAGCCGCCCGATGCGGCCAAAGCCATTGATCGCGACGCGCACGGTCATCGCCGAGGTGGTCCTTCTGGTCGAGAAGCTTGCCGGGCGGTTTTGCGGGTGAGGGGGCTTAAGTCAACCCCGCCGCCGGCAGAACGTCGCGCCAAGCCCGCCGCCCCGCCTCAACCCTTCGGCTCGACGCAGGTGAAGCGGTGAATCTCGTCGGTCAGCTTGTTGTTGATCTTGATGAGCCGGTGAATGGCGTCGGTCAGCTCCAGCACGGCCTCGGCGTCGTTGAAGGTCTGCAGCGCCTGCTTGTCCGACGCCGTCGCCAGGACGCGCTGTCCGACCATGATGATCGACAACAGCACCAGCTGCAGGAAGGTCTGGCTGATCCACGACACCAGCGAGAACACGCCCTGGTGGATGGCTTCCGGCAGGCTGATCAGCGCGAGGCACGCGAAGGCGTAGGCGCACCACATCGATCCGACGCCCTTGGTGATCGTGGCCGCCAGCCAGCCGTTGAAGCCGAGGTGCTCGTTGGCGATCAGGTGCACGCCGTGCGTCTTGCGCCGCGCCAGCTGGGGATGGGGGATGTGAGCATCGGTCATGGACGGTGGCCTCCCGCGAGTTGCTGCAGAGCCGTTTGCATAGCCGACCCGGCCGCGCCGCGCGCGGGCTTTGATTTGCCGCCGCCGCCGCCCAAGATAGGATCGCTTGGTCGCGGCCAGACGGAAGGACCGAAGATGGGCGACACCCCCCGGGCGATCGGCGAGATCGCCAGCTACCACGCCCATATCTACTACGACTCCGCCGAGACGCGGGCGGTGGCGGAGCAGCTGCGCGTCTGGATCGGCGAGCGGTTCAAGGTCCGGCTCGGACGCTGGCACGACGCCCCGGTCGGCCCGCACACCCGGGCCATGTACCAGGTCGCCTTCGAGACCGAGGTGTTCGCCACGCTCGCGCCGTTCCTCATGCTCAACCACGGCGGCTTGAGCATCCTGGTCCACCCCAACACGACCAACCAGAAGCGCGATCACCTGCGCGACGCCCTGTGGATCGGCCGCCCGCTCCCCATCCGCGGCGAGATCCTGCCGGAAGAAGCCCTGGCCGACGGAGCCGGCGACCCCAACACCACCCCGACCCTGGCCGCCTGAAACGCCGCGCAGCGGCAAGGTCCTATTGGACCGCCAAGCTCGCCAAGAGCGCCAAGGGGTCGGCGAGGACGCAGGCGCCGCGGCAGACCGCTGACTTCTGGCGTCCTTGGCGAACTTGGCGGTCAAGTTGGGAGGTTTGGCGTTCGGCGGCGCCGCACACTCTTCGGGACCCTAGACCACCACCGGCTTGATCTTCGAGGCGGCGTCGCGGGCGCGGGCGCGAGCCTGGTCGACTCCGTCGCCGCGGGCCAGGGCCACGCCCATGCGCCGGCGCTCGAACGACTCCGGCTTGCCGAACAGCCGCAGCTCGGTGGTCGGCGCGGCCAGCGCCTCGGCGACGCCGTCGAACGCGATGCCCTTGGCGTCCACCCCTCCATAGATCACCGCGCTCGCGCCCGGGCCGCGCAGGGAGACGTCGACCGGCAGCCCCAGGATGGCGCGCGCGTGCAGGGCGAATTCGCTCTGCGCCTGGCTGACCAGCGTCACCAGCCCGGTGTCGTGCGGCCGCGGGCTCACCTCGGAGAACCAGACCTCGTCGCCGCGCACGAACAGCTCGACGCCGAACACCCCGACGCCGCCCAGCGCCGAGGTGACGCGCAGCGCGATGGTCTCGGCGCGCTCCAGCGCCCGCGCCGACATCGCCTGCGGCTGCCAGCTCTCGACATAGTCGCCCTTCACCTGCCGGTGACCGACCGGCGCGCAGTATTGCGTCTCGATCACCCCCTCGCGGTGCATGGCGCGGACGGTTAAGAGCGTGATCTCGAAATCGAAATCGATGCGACCCTCGACGATCACGCGCGGCTGCTCGACCCGCCCACCGGCCAGCGCATAGGCCCAGGCGGCGGCGATTCCCGCCGGCGTCTCGACGTAGCTCTGGCCCTTGCCGGACGAGGACATCACCGGCTTGACGAAGCATGGATAGCCGATGCGCGCCGCCGCGCTCGCCAGCTCGTCGCCGGTCGAGGCGAAGGCGTAGGGCGAGGTGGGCAGGTTGAGCTCCTCTGCCGCCAGGCGCCGGATGCCCTCGCGGTTCATCGTCAGCTGCACGGCCCGCGCGGTCGGGATGACCACGGCCAGGCCCTCGGCCTCGATGCGCGCCAGCTCGTCTGTGGCGATCGCCTCGATCTCCGGCACGATGATGTGCGGCCGCTCCGCATCGACCACGGCGCGCAGCGCGGCGGCGTCGGTCATCGTGATGACGTGGGCGCGGTGGGCGACCTGTTGGCCGGGCGCGTCGGCGTAGCGGTCGACGGCGATGGTCTCCACCCCCAGCCGCTGCAGCTCGATGATCACCTCTTTCCCCAGCTCGCCCGCCCCGAGCAGCATCACCTTGGTCGCGGTGGGCGAAAGCGGCGTGCCGATGCGCGTCATGCCGCCGGTTTAGAGGGGCGAGGATGGAAGTCCAGCCTGGCTTTCTTGAAGCGCCGCGGAGCGGCGCAGCCCATTGGACCGCCAAGGACGCCAAGAGCGCCAAGGGGTCGGGGGAGGCCGCAGGCGTCGCGGCGAGATGCCGACTCTTCGCGTCCTTGGCGTCCTTGGCGGTCAAACTGGGACGGCGCCGACCACGGTCGGCGGGGATCAGGCCCTCAGGCGCGCTCTCGCCAGGTCGGCGACGGCTTCGGCGGTGATGTTGAACTCGCGGTAGAGGCGGTCAAACGGGGCGCTGGCGCCGAAGCGGTCCATGCCGACAAAGCCGCCGTCCTCGCCGATGAAGCGCTCCCACCCCTGGCGCACCCCGGCCTCGACCGCGATCCGCACCGGCGAGGCGCCGATCGTCTCCAGCCGATAGCTCAGGTCCTGGCTGTCGAACAGCTCCCAGCAGGGGGTCGAGACCACGCGGGTCCCAATCCGCGCGCCGTGCAACAGCTCGCGCGCGGCCATCGCGATGGCGACCTCCGTCCCCGAGGCGAACAGGCTCACCTGCGGCGCGCCGAGCGAGGGCGCGAGCTCGTAGGCGCCGTGGGCTGAGAGGTTGCGGTTGGCGATGCCCAGCCGCACCGCCGGCGTCTTCTGCCGCGACAGCGCCATGATCGAGGGGTTCTCACGGTGCTTCAGCGCCGCTTCCCAGCACTCCGCCGTCTCGACCCCGTCGGCGGGGCGGAACACCAACAGGTTCGGCATCGCCCGCAGCGCCGCCAGATGCTCGATCGGCTGGTGGGTCGGCCCGTCCTCGCCGAGGCCGATGGAGTCGTGGGTCATCACGTGGATCACCCGCACGCCCATCAGCGCGCCCGAGGCGGATCGCGGCGCGGCTGTAGTCGGCGAAGCAGAGGAAGGTGCCGGAGTAGGGGATCACCCCGCCGTGCAGGGCCATGCCGTTCATCGCCGCGGCCATGCCGTGCTCGCGCACGCCGTAATGCACGTAGCGGCCGCGCGTAGTCGGGCGTGTCGAACGCCGCCATGCCCTTGACGATGGTGTTGTTCGAGCCGGTCAGGTCGGCCGAGCCGCCGATCATCTCCGGGATAGCCCCGGTCAGCGCCTCCAGCGCCGCGCCCGACCAGACCCGCGTGGCGTTGTCGGCCGGCTCGGCGGCCAGCTTGTCGATGTGGGTGGCCAGCGCCACGAAGGCGTCGTCGGGCAGGTCGCCGCGCACCAGCGCGCTCGAACTCCGCCCGCGCGGGGCTTAGCAGCAGCCGCTTCTCCCAGGCGCGGCGGGCGCGGCCGCCCTTACGCCCCGCCGCGCGCCAGGCCTTGCCGATGTCGTCGGGGATCGTCGAACGGCGGCGCGGTCCAGCCCATCGACTCGCTTAGCCGCGGCGATCTCCTTGTCGAACAGGGAATAGCCGTGGCCGTGCGGGTCGCCTTCCTTCGGCCCCGCGCCCTTGTTGATGAGGGTCTTGCAGGCGATCATCGACGGCCGGTCCTGGCGCATCGCCCAGGCCAGCGCCCGGCGCACCTGGCCGACAGTCGTTGCCGTCGATCGCCTTCACCGCCCAGCCGGCGGCCTTGAAACGCAGTAGCCTGGTCGCCGGTCTCGGCGATGGTCGCGCGCGCCGTCGATGGTGATGTTGTTGTTGTCGAACAGCACGGTCAGCTTGGCCAGCTTCAGCCGCCCGGCCAGGTGGATGGCCTCGTGGCTCACCCCCTCCATCAGGCAGCCGTCGCCGGCGATCACCCAGGTGCGGTGGTCGACCAGCTCGGAGCCGAACCGCGCTGCCATGACGCGCTCGGCCATCGCCATGCCGACCGCCGTCGCGAGGCCCTGGCCGAGCGGGCCGGTGGTGGTCTCGACGCCCGGCGTGTGGCCGTATTCTGGGTGGCCCGGGGTCTTCGAGCCCCATTGGCGGAAGTCCTCGATCTCGGCCATCGTCATCGCCTTGAAGCCGGTCAGGTGCAACAGGCTGTAGAGCAGCATCGAGCCGTGCCCGGCCGACAGCACGAACCGGTCGCGGTCTGGCCAGTCGGGGTGGGCGGCGTCGTATTTCAGCGCCTTGGTCCACAGCGCCGTCGCGGCATCGGCCATGCCCAGCGGCATGCCCTGGTGCCCGCTCTTGGCCCTGTTCACCGCGTCCATGCTCAGCACACGGATGGCGTTGGCCATGTCGAGCGGACTGACGGGCATGTTCTCGAAGCCTCCGAATCGACGGCGCGCCGGGCGGCCAAGGCGCCTTTGCACTCCCCCTCTTCATGGTCAAGCGAAGGCGAGCTCGTGCGGACTATGTTGGGCTACGCGCGCTGGGTGGGAAGGCGATCACGCCCCGCGACTGCGGGGCTTTGGCGTTTTCCGGCGCCGGCGGCGAATTCTGAACCTTCCAAGTTGACCGCCAAGAACGCCAAGGACGCCAAGAGTCAGCTGCTGGCCGCAGCGCCCGCCTCTTCCCCGACCCCTTGGCGCTCTTGGCGTCCTTAGCGGTCCAATAGGGCATTGCCGTTGCGCGGCGTTTCAGAAGAGCCCGGGTCCCGCTTTCGCGGGCTCACCAGTCGCCCACGCTTTCGATCCCGGCTAGCCGCGGTCTATAAGGCTGGCTCGACTGAATGCGTCTGAGTGGAGGTCGCGATGACCGACCAGTCCTCCAACCCGTTGGGCTTCGACGAGGCCGTGCGCCGGCTCGACCACGCGCTCGCCAGGCTCGAGGTCAGGATGAACGCCCTCTCAAGCCAGGCCGAGGGCTCGAACGGCAACCTGTTCGACGACGACCGCTCCAAGCTGGCGGCAGAGCTCGACGCCGCCCGCGGCCGCGAGCGCGAGCTGGAAACCGCCGGTCGGGACGCCTCCGAGGCGCTCGAGAGGGCTATCACCCGCGTGCGCGCGGCATTGGGGAACTGAAGCCATGGCCCAGGTGACGATCGAGGTGAACAGCCGGCCCTACACGGTGGGCTGCGAGGACGGCCAGGAACAGCATCTGCTCGAGCTCGCGCAGCATTTCGACCGCAACGTCCGCCAGGTGGGCCAGGAGGTGGGCCAGCTGGGCGAGGCGCGGCTCTTCCTCATGGGTGGCCTCCTGCTCGCCGACGAGCTCGCCGACCTCCGCGCCCGCCTGTACCACGCCCAAGCCGAAGCCGCCCGCCTGCAGGGCGAAGCCCAGCGCCTCGAGGCCCGCGCCGCTATGGTGCTGGACGCGGCGACGCGCAAGGTCGAGGCCCTGGCGGCGATCTCGGGCTAGCGGGCGCCGATCGCCCGATCCCCCCAAATGCCCCTCTCCGCCGAAGACCGCCTGAAGCTGCGCGAGCGTTGCGCCATCGTCGTCGGGGGCTTCCACACGCCGACGCCCGCCGAGGAGTTTCAGCTGCTCGCCGACTGGTGCCGCGCCAACGGCGTATCGCACGACACCTATGGCGAAGGGGCGCTGATCGAGGACTTCGAGCGCCGCATCGCCGGCCTCACCGGCAAGCCGGCGGCCGCCTTCTTCCCCAGCGGCGTGATGGCCCAGCTGGCCGCGGTGCGCATCTGGACCGAGCGCGCGCGCCTGAACCGCTTCGGGCTGCACCCGACCTCGCACCTGATCGGGCACGAGCGCGAGGCCTACCAGGCGCTCTTCGGCCTGCACGGCGCCGTCGTTGGCGAGCGCCTGCGCCCGGTGACCGCCGCCGATCTCGACGCCGAGCGCTCCCCGCTCGCCTGCCTCATCGTCGAGCTGCCCATCCGCGAGGCCGGCGGCCAGCTGCCCACCTGGGAAGAGCTCGAAGCGCTGAAGGACGCCTGCCGCCGGCGCGCCATCCCCCTGCACATGGACGGGGCGCGCCTGTGGGAAAGCCGCGCCTTCTACGGCCGTCCCCACGCCGAGATCGCCGACGGTTTCGCCTCGGTCTACGTCTCCGCCTACAAGGGCCTGGGCGGGATCGCCGGCGCGCTGCTGGCCGGCGATGAGGACTTCGTGGCCGAGGCGAAGCTCTGGCGCCGCCGCATGGGAGGGACCCTGATCCACCAGAGCCCGATGATCGCCTCGGCCGCCATGCGCCTCGATGCGCGCCTGGCCCAAATGGACGCCTGCTACGCCCGCGCGCTTGGCCTTGCGGAAGCGCTGTCCGCCGTTCCAGGTCTGAAGGTCAACCCGCCGACGCCGCACACCAACATGATGCACCTCTACTTCGAGGCGCCGGCCGATGCGGTGCTCGACCGCCGCGACGCCATCGCCGACCGCGACGGCGTCTGGCTGATCGGCGGCGCCAGGCCCGCCGAGGTCCCCGGCTGGAGCGTCAGCGAGCTATACGTCGGCGACACCCTCGTCAGCCTCGCCGACGCCGAGGTTGTGCCGCAGATGCGGGCGCTGGTGGGGTAGCCTCGCCCCCCGCTAAGCCGATCCCTGAGCGCCCGCCAGGCCGCGCTAATCTCCCCCCGTCGAAACCGCACGAGAGCCGCGCATGTTCAACCGTCATGGCCGAGACGTCGGCCGATCGATCCGTTCGCACAGCACAGCTTTCGCGTGGGGGCGACCGGCGGCGCCGCGTGCGTTCGCGTTTCACCTCCTCCCGGTGCAGTCGACGGCGCCTGGGGCGGCGGGGCTGCTCTGATGGCCACGGGCGGCAATCCGGCAAAGGTGAACGCGGGCGACGTGGTGCGGCTGAACTGCGGCGGACCGCTCATGGCGGCCGATTGGGTCGACACCAGCATCGCGCGCCCCGTCGCCCACTGCGTCTGGATCGACGGCCGCGACAAGGTCCACAGCGCCTTCTTCAACCTCGACGTGCTCGAGCGCGCCAGCCCCGACGCCCAGGCGTCCGGCGACTTCGGATTGCGCACAGGAAAGGATGGCCGGCAAAGATGATGATGATGATGATGATGATGACGACCAAACTCGCTGACCATCCTTTCCTGTACGCGATGCTCGTCGCCCCCACCGCCTGAGCCCCCCGACAACGCTCGCCCTCGCGCCGCGACCAAAGGTCCGCGGGCGTCGCGAGCGCGCGCCCTTCATCTCTGTGGAGTTCGACATGAGCCTGACTGACCCGATGGCGACCGCGCCGGCTTTTGCGGAGGATCCGGACGACGCGCTGGACGCTCCCGCCTTTCAGGCCGCCTTCGAGGCGATGGGCGGGGCGCAGGCGCTGGCCCTTTGGGCCGAGGCCAATCCGGCCGAGTTCTTCACCCTCTTCGCCCGCTCCCTCGGTCGCGCCGCGCCCGCGCCGCCGGTGTGGGCGCAGGTGACCAATATCCCCGTCGATCCAGCGCTCACCGAGGAAGAGTGGATACAGTCCGTGCAGGCCTTGAGGACGAGCCAAGAGCAGGGCTGAGCGCCTTCCTGCTGCGCAGCAGCCGCTGACGCTCAGGATATGACCGCCAAGGACGCGAAGGACGCCAAGAGACTGCGATTGGCCGGAACGCCGACGCCCACTCGGCACTCCTTGGCGCTCTTCGCGTCCTTGGCGGTCGAATAGGGCTTCGCCGCTGCGCGGCGCTTCAAGACAGCACTGGGCCGCCTACCGCCCCGTGAACACCGGCGCCCGTTTCTCCAGGAAGCTGCGCACGCCCTCGCGGTGGTCCTCGGTGGCGAACAGGCGGTAGATGACCTCGATCGCCCAACTTCCCATCTCGCGCGGGTCGCCCAGGCCCCGGCGCAGGCCCTCCTTCATGTAGCGCAGCGCCAGCGGCGGGTTCGCCGCGATGCGGCCGGCGAGCGCCATCGTCGCCGGCATCAGGTCTTCGTGCGGGACGACCTTGCTGACCAGGCCGATGCGCGCAGCCTCCGCGCCGTCGATGGCGTCTCCGGTCATAAGCAGCTCCGCGGCCTTGGCGTGGCCGACCACGTGCGGCAGCTTCCAGAACCCGCCCACATCGCAGACCAGCCCGCGCTTGATGAACAGCTCGGCGAACACCGCTTTCTCCGAGGCGATGCGCATGTCGGCGTAGAGCGCCAGCTCCATGCCCCATCCCACCGCCGGCCCGTTCACCGCCGCGATCACCGGCTTGTCGCACTCGATCGCCGCCATCGCGGCCGGCGTCGGCTCGAAGCGAACGCGTGGGACGGCGGGGCCGCGCGGACCTTCGCCGGTCATCATCTCCTTGACGTCCTCGCCGGCGCAGAAGGCCGGGTCGGTCCCGGTGACGACAACGCAGCGCGCTTCGGGATCGGCCGCCGCATGGCGGAAGGCCGCCTCGATCTCGGCATAGGCGCGAGGGTTCAGCGCGTTCCTGCGCTCCGGCCGGTTCAGGGTGATGCGGCAGATGTGGTCCCGCACCTCGTAGAGGGTGCAGCTGAAGTCTTCGACGGCGATGGCGGCCATGGGCTTCCTCCTGGCCACTCGCGCGCTCCCGCTCTAAGCCTTGTCGCGTCCGGGCCTGATGAGAAAGTGAGCGCGCATGACTTCGGGGAATGCAATGGGCGAGGCGGCCGATCCGCCGATCGTCGGCGAGGTGAGGGCCAATCACCGCTTCGATCCGGCGCCGCTCGAAGCCTGGCTCGTGGCCAACGTCGAGGGCTTCGAGGGCCCCATGCGGCTCCGCCAATTCCACGGCGGCGCCTCGAACCCGACCTTCTACATCGCTACGGCCGCGCGCCGGTACGTGATGCGCAAGAAGCCGCCCGGCCAGCTCTTGGCCAGCGCCCACCAGGTCGACCGCGAGTACCGGGTGATGAAGGCGCTGGGGACGACCGGCTTTCCCGTGCCGGTCATGCGCGCGCTCTGCCAGGACGACGGCGTCATCGGCACCGCCTTCT
The DNA here is from genome assembly GCA_963794315.1 of uncultured Alphaproteobacteria bacterium. Lineage (GTDB taxonomy): Bacteria > Pseudomonadota > Alphaproteobacteria > Caulobacterales > Caulobacteraceae > Poindextera. Next base: position 32,321 of record CAWCDF010000002.1, on the reverse strand, counting down.
ATGTGATGGACTACATGGAGGGCCGCATCTTTCGCGACGCGCGCCTGCCGGGCGTTGAGCCGGCCGAGCGCTCCGCGATCTACGACGCGCTGAACGCCGTGCTCGCCCGCCTGCACGGCGTCGACTATGCGGCCATCGGCTTGGCCGACTACGGCCGTCCCGGCAACTACTTCACCCGCCAGATCGATCGCTGGACCAAGCAGTACCGCGGGGCGGAGACCGAGCGGGTCGAGGCGATGGAGCGGCTGATCGCCGAACTGCCGGCCCGCATCCCGACCGACGATACGACCGCCATCGCCCACGGCGACTACCGGCTCGAGAACGTGATGTTCCACCCGACCGAGCCCAGGCTGATCGCCGTGCTCGACTGGGAGCTTTCCACCCTCGGCCATCCGCTCGCCGACGTCGGCTACAACTGCCTGCTCTGGCACTCGGTGTCCGAAGGCTGGGGCTCGCTCACCGGCGTCGATTTCGCAACGTCGGGCATCCCGACCCAGGACGCGTACGTCGCCGCCTACTGCCGGCGCACCGGCCGCGAGCGGATCGACGACCTGAACTTCCTGATCGGTTTCGCCGCTTTCCGCCTGGCGTCGATCGGCCAAGGCGTCTTCAAGCGCAACCTCGACGGCATCGGAACCGGCAACGCCACCCGCGACAACACCGGCACCCGCGTCCTGGCTGAACTGGCGCTGAAGCTGATCGAGTCCTGAGATCCTGGATTCAACCGCAGAGTTCGCAGAGACGAGCAGAGGACGCGGAGAGCGCCTCTGCGATCTCCGCCCTTCTCCGCGTTCTCTGCGGTAAAATTGGACGTCGACGAATTGCCACGTTTCGCCTCTAAGGCGAGCCTGGAACCTAGGGAGCGCCCGCCATGTCGCCATTCAAGCTTGCACCGCTGGCCGCCGTTGCGGCGCTTGGCCTTTTGCCGATCCGGGCGGTCGCCCAGGGGGATCAGGCGACGGTGATCCCGGTCGAGCTGTCGGAATACAGGTTCACGCCATCGGAGATCGTGCTCCAGAAAGGCCAGCACTACGTGCTGCGGCTGACCGACAGCGGCAAGCGCGATCACGACCTCGAGGCCAAGGCCTTTTTCCAGACCGTGACGCTGGACGCGGACTCGGCGAGCGCGGTCAAGGACGGCGACGTCGACCTCACGCCCGGCGTCAGCGCCGACGTCGGGTTCACCCCGCAAACGGACGGAACATACGAGATGCATTGCACGCATCCGTTCCACGCCATGCTGGGGATGAAAGGCCACATCGTCGTGCGCTGAGGGTGCGTTGCGGCGCCCGGATCGGGCGCCCACATTGCGCCGATGGCATTCGACACCGAGGAGCCGCTCACCGAAGCGCTCGACCCCTATTCCGCCACCGTCGCCCGGGCCTTCGAGACCGTCGGGCCGGCGGTGACCCACATCGCCGCCACCAACACCAAAGGCCGCACGGGCACGGGCTCGGGCGTCCTCTTCGCCCCCGACGGCTACCTGCTCACCAACAGCCATGTCGTCGCCGGCGCGACCCGGCTCAAGGCCTCGCTGACCGACGGCCGCGAGTTCGCCGCGCGGCTGATCGGCGACGATCCGGCGACCGACCTGGCCGTGCTGCGGCTCGACGAGACCGGCCTGCCGCACGCCCGGTTCGGCCGCTCGGGTGCGCTCCGCGTCGGCCAGCTGGTCGTCGCCATCGGCAACCCGCTCGGCTTCCAGGCGACGGTCACCGCCGGCATCGTCAGCGCGCTCGGCCGCACCCTGCGCTCGCCGAGCGGGCGGCTGATTGAGAGCGTCATCCAGACCGACGCGCCGCTCAATCCCGGCAACTCGGGCGGGGCGCTGGTCGACGGCCACGGGCGGGTGGTCGGCATCAACACCGCCATGATCGGCGGGGCGCAGGGGCTCTGCTTCGCGATCGGCATCGACACCGCTGCCGACGTCACGGCGCGCCTGATGCGCGACGGCCGCGTGCGGCGCGCGCGGCTGGGCCTCGCCGGCCAGACCACCTACCTCGACGCGCGCCTCGCCCGGCGGCTGCACCGCCAGCGCGACACCGCTGTCCTCGTCGCCGAGGCGGTCGAGGGCGGCCCGGCGGCGCGTGCCGGCGTGAAGAAGGGCGACGTCATCCTCTCCTTCGCCGGCAGCGAAGTCTTCACCGTCGACGACCTCCACCGCCTCCTAACCGCCGACCTCGCCGGCGTATCGACCGAGGTCACCCTCATCCGCCAGGCCAGCATCGAAACCCTCACCCTCACCCCCGACCTGGACGACTAGCGCAGCGGGAACATGTTCGATTTCCTGGAAGGAAATCGTACGTGTCCCTTCCGGCCCTATGAACACCTGATCCATCCGGTGTTCATAGGTCCCCCGCATTCCGCCGCTGCGCGGCTCCAGCGGGGGATGACGACGGAGCTGGGCGCATTCGTGCTTTTCGTGTTTTCGTGGTCAAAGAGGATCGCGCCGCTGGCGCTCGCCAGCGCTTGAGCCCATGCCCGCGAGTCCCTACCTTCCCCCTCGGCGGGTCTGCTGCGGCTCGCGTCGAAGGCTCATCAATCCCGGGGACCTTAAATTCTCTCGAAGGGAGCTGTCCCTGGCCGGGATCGTGGTCCTGGTCACACGGCGCCCACCTGGTAAACCAGGTCCGAGGGGATAGATCCGCCTTCACGGTTCCGCGGCGCCGCCACCCTTCGCGGGCATTCCACGCGCAAATCGCCTATATCGGAGCCCTTAAGAGAAGGACTCCGCATGCGCTTCGCCTTCTTCGGCGACGTCGTCGGCCGCTCGGGCCGTGACGGCCTGGCCGAGCATCTGCCGCACCTGCGCCGCCGGCTGGGGCTCGAGTTCGTGGTGGTCAACGCCGAGAACGCCGCCGGCCGGCTTCGGCATCACCGAGACGACCGCGCGCGAGCTGTTCGCCGCCGGCGCCGACTGCCTTGACCCTCGGCAACCACTCCTGGGACCAGAAGCGAGGCGCTCACCTACATCGTGCGCGAGCCGCGGCTGATCCGCCCGCTCAACTATCCGGCCGCCGGCCAGGCGCCGGGCCGCGGCGCCCAGCTGTTCGACACCGACGGAGGGCCAGCGCGTGCTGGTGATCAACCTGCTGGGCCGCGTGCACATGGACGCCGCTCGACGACCCGTTCGCCGCCGTCGACCGCGAGCTGGAGGCCTGCCCGCTGGGCGCAGGCCGCCGACGCCATCATCGTCGACATGCACGCCGAGGCCACCTCGGAGAAGATGGCCATGGGCCACTTCTGCGACGGCCGCGCCAGCCTGGTGGTCGGCACCCACACCCATGTGCCGACCGCCGACGCCCAGATCCTGCCCGGCGGCACCGCCTACCAGACCGACGCCGGCGCCTGCGCCGACTACGACAGCGTCATCGGCAACCAGAAGGAAGAGCCGCTGCGGCGGTTCACCACCCGCATCTCCGGCGGCCGCTTCAAGCCGGCCGAGGGCGCGGCGACGCGTCTGCGGCGTCTATGTCGAAACCGATCGCGGCCACCGGCCTCGCGCTGCGCATCGAGCCGATCCGCATCGGCGGCCGGCTCAGCCAGAGCGTCCCCGATGTCGCGGTTGCGGAGCGCCTTGAGGCGGCTCCAGCACCCTGAGCCGCCGCACGGTCAGGTCGTCGATCTCCAGCGTCTTGATCCGTCCGCGCCCGATCGCCAGCCGGCCGACCGCGAGGGTTCCGATGGCAAGCGCCCCGATCGCCAGCGCCCCGAGCGCCACAGCGCCGATCGCGAAGGCCGCCAGGTTGGTGATGGGCCGCGGCGCCGGTGGAGGCGCCGGGGTGGGGTCGAGCGCCGGCATAGGCGCCTCGACCTCCATCGGGACCGTCGGGTCAGAGTCGGGCATGGCGTCTTAACCTTCGTGAGCGCGGCTGGGCGACGGCTCGGCGCCGTGACGGCCGACGGCGGCCACGCTAGGGAAGGAGCATGATCTATCTGCTTCGCCATGGCGAGACGCTCGGCAACAGCGAAGGCCGCTATCAGGGGCGCCTTGAGTCGCCGCTGAGCGAGAAGGGCCTGGCTCAAGCCCGCGCCGTGGGCGCCAGGCTGGCCGCGCTGATCGCAGACGATCCCGGCGAATGGATCATCGAGAGCAGCCCACTCGGCCGCGCGCGGCAAACCGCGGCCATCGTCGCCGAGGCGATGGGATTGCCGGAGGCTCTCGTCGAGCCGCGGCTGATCGAGGCCGACTACGGCCAGCTCGAGGGCCTGACCTGGGCCGAAGTCGATGCACGCTGGCCGCACCTTGCCGGATACACCGGCGTTTTCGGCCACGCCCCGGGTGGCGAAGGGCTGGCGGCGCTCGACGCCCGCGCGGCGGCGTGGCTGGCCGAACGTGCGGACGACTCGCGCCGCATCGTCGCCGTCGCCCACGCCAGCATCGGCCGGGCGATCCGCGGCGCCTATGTGGGCGCCCCGTTCGAGCAGTACCGCCTGTTCGAGACACCGCAGGACGCCTTCCACCGGCTGTACGAGAGCCGCATCGAGCGCGTTGATTGCGCGCCGCTTCCGTCGGCCCAGCCCGCGCGATAGAACCCGCGCGATGGCCGGACACTCCAAGTTCAAGAACATCCAGTTCCGCAAGGGCGCGCCAGGACAAGAAGCGCTCGAAGATCTTCTCCAAGCTCTCGCGCGACATCACGCTGGCGGCCAAGCAGGGGCTGCCCGACCCGGCCGCCAACGCGCGCCTGCGCCTGGCCATCGCCAACGCCGCGCGCGGAATCGATGCCGAAGGACAACATCGACCGGGCGATCAAGAAGGCGATCGGCGGCGAGACCGACTCCTTCGAGGACATCCGCTACGAGGGATTCGGCCCCGGCGGCGTCGGGCTGATCGTCGAGGTGCTGACCGACAACCGCAACCGCGCCGCGGCGTCCGTGCGCACCCTCTTCGGCAAGAACGGCGGCAACCTCGGCGAGAGCGGCTCGGTGGCCTTCATGTTCGATCGGGTGGGCGAGATCGCCTACCCGCCGCGAAGCGGGAAGCGAGGACGAGGTGATGGAGGCCGCCATCGAAGCCGGGGCCGAGGACGCCGGGAGCGACGGCGACGGCCACCTGATCACCTCGGCGTTCGAAGACCTCTCGGCCGTCGCCGAGGCCCTGGAAGCCACGCTCGGCCCGCCCAAGTCCACCGCCGCCGTCTGGCGCGCGAAGACCACGACGCCGGTCTCCGCCGCCGATGCCGCGACGCTGATGAAGCTGCTCGAGGCGCTCGAGGACGACGACGACGTCCAAGACGTCTACTCCAACGCCGACCTCACCGAAGAACAGATGGCGGAGCTGGCGGGGTAGATTTCCAGACTAAGGCGAGCTCGAGCGGCATTCCTTCATCCGCTCATCCCCGCTTTCGCGGGGATGAGCGGTTATTGGGTACGGACGTTGGTCCTCCCCTTAACCTCTCGTTAACCGATCCGGCCGCTTCCCCTACGTGGCGCACCGCGCGATGCTGCCGGAACACATGACGAACGCGATTCGCATTCTCGGCCTCGATCCGGGCCTTCGCCGCACCGGCTGGGGCGTGGTCGCGATCGAGGGCGCGCGGCTCGAGCCACGTCGCCCACGGCGTGATCGCGCCCAACGGACACGCTGGCGCTGTCCGAGCGCCTGCTGGTGCTGTTCGAGGGCGTCGCAGAGGTCGTCGCCCGCTACGCGCCCGACGAAGCGGCGGTCGAGGAGACCTTCGTCACCGCCAACGGCTCCTCGACGCTGAAGCTCGGCCACGCCCGCGCCGCGGCGATGATCGCCCCGGCCGCGCGCCGGCCTGCCGGTCGCCGAATACGCCGCCAAGGTGGTCAAGAAGGCGCTGGTCGGCACCGGCGGCGCCGACAAGGCGCAGGTCGCCTTCATGGTCGCCCGCCTGCTGCCCACCGCCGGCGCCGCCGACCGCCGACGCCGCCGACGCGCTGGCCGTCGCCATCGCCCACGCCCACGCCCGCCGCGCGCGCAGCCTGGGAGCCGCGGCATGATCGGCCGGCTGCGCGGCCTGGTGGCCGAGATCGGCGAGGAGGACGCGCTGATCGACGTCGGCGGCGTGGGCTACGTCGTCCGCTGCGGCGCGCGCACGCTCTGCGCGCCTGCCGCCGCTCGGCGACGAGGCGCTGCTGCACGTCGAGACGCCAGTGGTCGGAGCAGCCGGGCCTGCGCCTCTACGGCTTCCTCAGCCGCGAGGAGCGGCGCGCCTTCGTCGCGCTGCAGGACGATCCAGGGCGTCGGGCCCAAGGCGGCGCTGGGCGTGCTCGACGTGCTCGCGCCCGGCCGAGCTGGCCGGCGCGTGCGCGCGCGGCGACAAGGCCGCCGTCGGCCGCGCGCCAGCGGCGTCGGGCCCAAGCTGGCCCAGCGCATCGTCACCGAGCTGAAGGACAAGCCGATCGCCGACGGGCCGGTCGCGGCCTTCCACGCCCAGGCCGTCGCCGCCGCACGCGCCGCAGCGCCGCCGGCGAGGCGGTCGCCGCCCTGATGGGCCTGCGGCGTCGCCGAGGTCGACGGCCCGCCGCGTGGTCGACGCAGGCCGCTCATGCGCCTGGGCGAGGACGCCGCCGAGTCGGCGCCGTGATCAAGGCGGCGCTGCAGGAGCTGGGCCGGTGACGCCGGCCTGGTCTCCGGCGAGGCCGAGGCCGTCGAGACCCGGCCGACCGGGCGCTGCGGCCGCAGACGCTGGCCGAGTTCGTCGGCCAGGCGCAGGCCAAGGGCAATCTGCAGCGTCTTCATCGAGGCCGCCCGCGGCCGCGGCGAGGCGCTGGACCACGTGCTGCTGTTCGGCCCGCCGGGGCTCGGCAAGACCACGCTGGCGCAGATCATCGCCCGCGAGCTGGGGGTGAACTTCCGCGCCACCTCCGGGCCGGTGCTGGCCAAGGCCGGCGACCTGGCCGCCATCCTCACCAACCTCGAGCCGCGCGACGTCCTGTTCATCGACGAGATCCATCGGCTCGCCGCCGAACGTCGAGGAGATCCTCTATCCGGCGATGGAGGACCACGTGCTCGACCTGGTCATCGGCGAGGGCCCGTCGGCGCGCTCGATCCGCATCGATCTGGCGCCCTTCACCCTGGTGGCGGCGACCACGCGCGCGGGCCTGCTGGCCACGCCGCTGCGCGACCGCTTCGGCATCCCGCTGCGGCTCGAGTTCTACACGCCCGACGAGCTGCAAGCAGGTGCTGACCCAGGCGGCGCGCAAGATGGGCGTGGCGCTGACCGAGGACGGCGCGGCCGAGATCGCCGGCCGCGCCCGGGGCACGCCGCGGGTCGCCGGCCGGCTGCTGCGCCGCGTGCGCGACTTCGCCGGCGCCGAAGGGCGCCGAGCGCGATCGATCGCGCCGTGCGCCGCCCGCGCGCTCGCCCGGCTCGAGGTCGACGAGGCCGGCCTGGACGCCCTCGACCGCCGCTATCTGCACGCCCTGATCGAGCAACTACGGCGGCGGGCCGGCCGGGGTGGAGACGCTGGCCTACGCCATCGCCGAGGCCCGCGACGCGGTCGAGGACGTCGATCGAGCCGTTCCTGCTGCAGCAGGGCTTCATCCAGCGCACCCCGCGCGGCCGCGCTGGCCTGCGCCAAGGCCTACGCTGCACCTCGGCCTGACCCCGCCGCCCCGCTCGCCGACCGCCGCAGCCGGGGCTGTTCGAGGACGAGGCTTAATGACGCCGTGGATCCCTCCGCCGGCGCCTTCGAGGGCCGCGAGCATGTGCTGCCGGTGCGCGTCTACTACGAGGACACCGACTTCACCGGCGTCGTCTATCACGCCAACTACGTCCGCTATCTTCGAGCGCGGCGCGCTCCGACTTCCTGCGCGCTGGCCGGCGTCGATCACGCCAGCCTGCTGGCCCGGGACGATCCGGCGCCTTCGCCGTCACCAAGATCGCCGATCGCATTCCACCAGGCCGCGCGCATCGACGACGCGCTCGAGGTGCGCACGCGCTTCGCGCATCGGCAGCGGGTCCGCCTTCGACGCCGCGCAGCGGATTCTGCGCGGCGGAGCTGGTGATCGCCGACGGCCGAGGTCGAGGTCGTCTGCATCGGGCCGGAGGGCCGCGCGCGCCGTCCGCCGCCGAGGCTCGTCGCGGCGATCACGCCGCTATTGTCGACGCGACTGCGCCATAGTTTCACCACCCTCGCCGCCCAACTGGGCCGGGCCGGGCTCCGGAGCTAGAACACCTCGCATGGACGCACAGAGCGCGCTCACGCCGGAGAGCTTCTCCTTCATCGCCGTCTTCATGCGGGCCGACTGGGTGGTGAAGGTGGTCCTGGTCGGCCTGGCTGCTCGCCTCGCTCTGGTCGTGGACGGTGATCATCGACAAGCTGGTGCGCTTCGCCGCGCTCAACCGCCAGGCCGACCGCTTCGAGCGCGAGGTCGGCGTCCGGCCGCTCGCTGGAGGACGTCGCCGCCGAGGCGGGCCGGCGAGCCCCGCGCACGCGCTGCCGCGCATGCTGCAGGCGGCGCTGCGCGACTGGCGCGAGGCGCGGCCAAGGGCTGCGCCGGCGCACGACACGCCAGGCCGCGCTCCTGCTGCAGCGCATCGACCGGGTGCTGGACTCGCATCGATCGCCCGCGAGAGCGCAGCGGGTGGAGGATGGCCTGGGCACGCTCGCCATCGTCGCCACCGCCTCGCCCTTCATCGGCCTGTTCGGCACCGTCTGGGGCATCATGCACGCCTTCCAGGCGATCGCGATCGAGAAGAACACCAACCTCGTCGGTGGTCGCGCCGGCGATCGCCCAGGCCCTGTTCGCCACCGCCGTCGGCCTGGCCGCCGCCATCCCCGCCTACATCGCCTACAACAAGTTCTCGACCGACGCCGGCAAGTTCACCGCCGCCTGGAGGGCTTCGCCGACGAGCTCTCGGCGACCGCCATCCAGCGCCGGCTGGCCGAGCGGAGCCGACGTAGGCGCCGTGGCGCTCTCGCTCACGACTCCTCCAACCGGCCGCCGCGGCCGCGGCCGCGGGCGCGCCGCCGCGGCGCTCTCGGAGATCAACGTCACGCCGCTGGTCGACGTGATGCTGGTGCTGCTGATCATCTTCATGATCTCCGCGCCGCTGCTCACCGTCGGCGTGCCGCTGCAGCTGCCGAAGACCGAAGCCGGCGCGATGCAGGACCAGAACGAGCCGCTGACCGTCTCGATCCGCGCCGACGGATCGATCTTCCTGAACCAGACCGAGACGCCGTTCGCCGCGCTGGCGCCGGCGCTGCGCTCGACCTGGCCGGCACCGGCTTCACGCGGCCGATCTATGTGCGCGCCGACGGCCGCGCGCCCTACGCGATCGTGGCCCAGGTGATGGCCGCCTCTCGCAGTCCGGCTTCACCTCGATCAACCTGATCACCGACACCGGCGGGCCTTCGTCGGGCCTTGCGCCGCCGACCAACACCGCGGGGCGCCTGACAGATGGCGTCGCGCACCGACCGCTACGCCGGCGCTCGCGGTCTCGGCGCTGCTGCATGCCGCCGCGCTGATCGCCGCCCTGGTCGCCTGGCCATGGTCGCAGACCATCCACATGGGCGATGTGGTGCCGGTGACGCTGATCAGCGCCGCGCAGGCGCCGCGGCCGCGCCGGCCGAGCAGGCGCCGTCGCCGCAGCCCGCCGCCACCGAGGCGCCAGCCCCGCAGGCCCCGCCGCAGCCGGCGGCGCGCCAGGAGGCTCCGACGCCCGCGCCGGCCGCGCCCTCGCCCAAGGCGCATCCGCAAAAGGTCGCCCCGCAGCCGACGCCGGCCGCCAAGGCCAAGCCCACCCCGGCGCCGTCGGAGGACTGGACCGCGCTGGCCGCGACCTTGACCGCACCAGTCGCAGGCGACCGGCGCCCGTCCGTCGTCGGCCCAGCGCGGGCCGTCGCGGCCGAACCAGGCGGTGCAGGCCAGGACCGACGCCGGCGTCTCGAACGCCATCTCCGCCGCCGCCATGACCTCGCTGGCCGGAGAGTTGCAACGGCTGTGGAACCCGAACTGCGACGCGCCGGGCGGCGACGTCACGGTCAGGGTGACGTTCAAGCTGACGGCGAGCGGCCGGCTGGACGGCTCGCCCGCCGTCGTCGCAGGCCAACACGTCCGATCCGGCGTTGAAGGCCGCATCCGACCGCGCGGTGCGAGCCGTCTACGAGGGCGAGCCCTTCTCCGACCTGCCGCCGGCCCTCTACGGTCAAAATATCACCGTGAACTTCAACCCAGAAGACCTGCTGCTCAAGCCGATGAGGCCGTCGATGCCCCTTCTCCGGCGCCTGGCCGCCGCGATCGTCCTCCTGCTGCTCGCGGCCGCTGCGCTTGCGCCGCGCCCGGCGCGCGCCGACATCACCGTCGACGTGAACCAGGGCGCGCTGCAGCCGATGCCGATCGCCATCCCGGCCTTCGGCGGCGCGCGCAGGGCGCCGAGATCGCCCAGGTGGTGGCAGCACGACCTCGCCGCGCTCCGGCCTGTTCAGGCCGCTCGATCCGTCGACCTTCCTCGAGCAGTCGCTGGACGTGAACGTCCAGCCGCAGTTTCCGCCTGGAAGCAGATCAACGCCCAGGCCCTGCTCGACGGCCAGGCTACGGTCGACGCCGACGGGCGCCTGCACGTCGATTTCCGCCTGTGGGACGTCTACGCCGGCGAGCAGCTGCTCGGCTTCCAGTTCACTCCTCGACCCAGGACAACTGGCGCCGGCTCGCCCACAAGATCGCCGACGCCGTCTACGAGAAGCTGACCGGCGAGAAGGGCTATTTCGACACCCGCGTGGTGTTCGTCGCCGAGAGCGGGCCGAAGACCAAGCGCATCCGCCGCCTCGCGATCATGGACCAGGACGGCGCCAACCCGAGCTACCTCACCGACGGCGCCGACCAGGTGTTCACGCCGCGGTTCTCCTCGCAACGGCCAGGAGATCACCTTCATGGCTGCTCCGCGACTACCGGCGCATCGATCTACCTGTTCAACATCGAGACCGGCCGCGAGGAGGTGCTCGGCCAGTTCACGGGCATGGTGTTCGCGCCCGCGCTTCTCGCCGGACGGGACCAAGGTGGCGCTTCTCGGTCGAGAAGAACGGCGGCGAGCAACATCTACGTGATGGACCTGCGCAGCCGACGCGACGCGCCGGCTGACCTCCGACCCGGCGATCGACACCTCGCCGTCTTCTCGCCGGACGGGACCAAGATCGTGTTCAACTCCGACCGCGGCGGCAGGCCCGCAGCTCTATGTGATGAACGCCGACGGCTCGAACCAGCACCGCATCTCGTTCGGCGACGGGCGCTACACGACGCCGGTCTGGTCGCCGAAGGGCGACCTGATCGCCTTCACCAAGCAGACCGGCTCGACCTTCCACATCGGCGTCATGCGTCCGGACGGCTCGGACGAGCAGCTCCTGACCACCAGCTATCTCGACGAGGGCCCCACCTGGGCGCCCAACGGACGGGTGATCATGTTCTCGCGCGAAACGGCCGGCCAGCGGCGCGCGTTTGTGGACCGTGGACGTGACCGGCCAGGTCAGCCGGGCGGCCGCCTTCCCGGGCGGCGCGTCCGATCCGGCATGGTCGCCGTTATTGCCGTGAGGTCGAGCCAATGAAACCAGCAGCGGCGGGGCGGGTTTTGTCAGGACATCATAGCGCCGTGGCGCCACTATCGACTTCCGACACGCACGCGGCCGCAAGGAGAATGCAAATGACGTTCAAGGTCAGTGTTGGTGTTCGACTGGCGCTGGTCGGCGGACTGGCGTTGTCGATCGCGGCCTGCGCCTCGCAGCCGAAGCCCGCGCCGCTCGCGCCGACCAACCAGGGGCAGCAGGAGCAAGGGCAGCCCTATGCGCCGCCGCCGAGCAGGGGCCGGTCGCCGAACAGCCCAGCGCGGCGGTCCCCGGCTCGACGCAGGACTTCGTCGTCAACGTCGGCGATCGCGTCTACTTCGACTTCGACCAGTTCACCATCCGCGCCGACGGCGATGGACACGCTCGCCAAGCAGGCCCAGTGGCTCAACCGCTATCCGGCCGTGCAGGTGCGCATCGAGGGCAACTGCGATGAGCGCGGGACCGAGGAGTACAACTTCGGACTGGGCGCGCGCCGCGCCGAGTCGGTGAAGGAGTTTCTGATCAACCACGGCGTCGACGGATCGCGCATCACCACGGTCTCCTACGGCAAGGCGCGGCCGATCGATCCGGGCGACAACGACGACGCCTGGGCCAAGAACCGCAACGCCCACACCGCCATCACCGTCGGCGCGCAGTAGGCGTCGGCCGTAGTTTGGCCAAGGCTTTCGTGTGATCATCCGGAGATGATGCTGCGCACGCTCCTGCTCGCCTCGCTGTCGCTCGCCCTCCTGGCCGCGCCGGCCGTCGTCGCCCAGGAGGGCGCGCCCCCGGGCGTCGACCAGTCGCTGCGCGAGCGACTCGACCGGCTGGAAAAGCAGCTGCAGGAAGTGCGCGAGATCGTGCTGCAGGCTCGCGCCACCGGCCGGCCGATCGAGATCAAGGACGCCGGGCCCGACCCGATGGTCACCGCGCTGGACGGGCGCCTGGACGACATGGAACAGTCGCTGCGCGGCGTGAACGGCCAGGTCGACGACCTGACCCACCAGCTCGACCTGGCGCGCAACGACGCCAAGGACGCCAAGGCCGAGATCGCGGCGCTCAGCGACCGCCTGGACAGGCTCGAGAAGGCGATGGCCGCGATGGCCGCCCCGCCGCCGGCGGCGCAGCCCGCGCCCGCCGACAACGGGGCGGCGGCGAGCGCCGATCAAACAGCGCCGGCCGATCAGGGCGACCCGAAGACGGCTTACGCCCACGCCCGCCAGCTGTTGCTCGACGGCGACTATCCCGGCGCGCAGGCGGCGTTCCAGACCTACGTCGACCAGTATGGATCGACGCCCATGGCCCCGCAGGCGCGCTACTGGCTGGGCGAGACCAAGTACGTGCAGGAAGACTACGCCGGCGCCGCGGCCGCCTACATCGGCGCCGCCAAGGGCTGGCCGCAGACCGCCTGGGCGCCCGACGCCGTGGTCAAGCTCGCGCTCTCGCTGCTGCAGCTGAACCGACCCACGGACGCCTGCGCGGCGCTGGGCGAATTCGATCGCCACTACGCCAAGTCGGGCGGCGCGGCGAAGGCGCGGGCGGACGCGGCGCGGATCAAAGCCAAGTGCGGAAATGATCATTGAGCCGTTCGACGCGCGGCTCGATCGGACGCTGAAACAGCCGCTGGCGGTCGCCTTCTCCGGCGGCGGCGACTCCCTGACCGCCCTCATCGTCACCTTGCGCTGGGCCAAGGCGTGCGGCGCGCCCGGTGATCGCGCTGCACGTCGACCACGGCCTGCAGTCCGAGAGCGGCGCCTGGGCCGCGCGCGCGGCGGATGTCGCCGCGGCGCTGGGCGCCGCGTTCCGCAGTCTCGCCTGGGATGGCGCCAAGCCGACGCGCGGCCTCGCCGCCGCGGCGCGCCGCGCCCGCCACGCCCTGATCGCCACGGCCGCCCGCGACGCGGGCGCGAGCGTCGTCGTGTTCGGCCACACCGCCGATGACCTCGCCGAGGCGGCGCTGATGCGGGCGCAGGGTTCCGGCCTCGGCGCCCTTGGGGTCTGGAAGCCCTCGCCGGTGTGGCCCGAGGGCCGGGGGGTCATGCTCTTCCGGCCGCTGCTGCGCGCGCGCCGCGCCGCCATGCGCGCCGCGCTGGGGGCCGAGGGCCACGACTGGATCGACGATCCGGCCAACGCGGACCTGGCCCAGCCGCGCGCCCGCGCCCGCGCCGCCCTCGACCTCGGGCGCTGTCCGCCGCCGCCTGCCGCCGACGATCCTGCCGCCGCCGCGCTCGCACGCGCCGCCGACATCGACCCGTCGGGCGCGATCGGCTTCGACCGCGAGGCGCTCGTCACGGCGCTGCCGGCTTCGGCGCTGAAGGTTCTCGCCGCGGCGATGCTTTCCGTCGGCGGCGGCGAGCGTCCGCCCCGCCGTCGCTCGGTTGCCGGCCTCCGCGTGCGGCTGGCGGCTGGCGAGGCGTTCACCGCCACGCTGGCCGGCGCCAGGCTCGCGGCGCAGGCTCGCCGGGTTCTGGTCGCCCGCGACGCCGGCGAGATGGCGCGTGGGCGCCTGCAACCGATGGCGCTGGGGCGCGGCGGCGCGGGCGTCTGGGACGGGCGGTTTAGCGTCGGGCCGACAGATGCGGATCTGACCGTAACGGCGCTCAAAGGACAGTCGGCGCGGCTAAGCGCGGCCGAACGCCGAGCGCTGGCGGGCGCGCCCGCGGCGGCCAGGCCGGCGCTTCCGGTGCTGGTCGAGGGGCAAGAGCGGCCAACTTGCCCGATCCTTGCAGGGCGTGACGGCGTTGAGGCGCGTTCGCTCGCGGGCGATCGGTTCCTGGCGGCTTGCGGCGCGATCGCCAGCGAGCAGACCGCGCGGGAGGCCGTGACAATTCGTGTGCGTGGCGAAAAGGCGTCAGGCGCCTTATCTTGAGCCCTGACCGGCTCTTCTAAAGAGGTATCGAGGGCATGACCCTGCGCAATATGGCCATCTGGGGCGTGATCCTACTGCTCCTGGTTGGCCTCTGGAGCATGGTGAGGCCAGGGGCGAATGCGCCCAGCGGCGAGGAAAGTTATTCCCAGCTGCTGCAGAATATCGAGGCTGGCCACGTCAAATCGGCGATGCTGAAGGCGCAAAGCGTCGATGTCGTGCAGACCGACGGCAAGCACACCGTCGTCACGCCGGCCGATCAGGGCGACCTGATCAAGGACATGCACGAGCACAACGTCGACATCTCGGTGACGCCGGCCGGCGGCAGCCTGCTCTTGACCATCCTGCTCAACTTCCTGCCCTTCATCGCCATCGGCGTCCTCTACTTCTTCGCCATGCGCCAGATGCAGGGCGGCGCGCGCGGCGCGATGGGCTTTGGCAAGTCCAAGGCGCGCCTGCTCACCGAGAACAAGAACCGCGTGACCTTCGACGACGTGGCCGGCGTCGACGAGGCCAAGGAAGAGCTGACCGAGATCGTCGATTTCCTCAAGGACCCGGCCAAGTTCCAGAAGCCTGGGCGGCAAGATCCCGAAGGGCGCGCTGCTGGTCGGCCCGCCGGGCACCGGCAAGACCCTGCTCGGCCGCGCCGTCGCCGGCGAGGCGGGCGTGCCGTTCTTCTACATCTCGGGCTCCGACTTCGTTGAGATGTTCGTCGGCGTCGGCGCCAGCCGCGTGCGCGACATGTTCGAGCAGGCCAAGAAGAACGCCCCGTGCATCATCTTCATCGACGAGATCGACGCCGTCGGCCGCCACCGCGGCGCGGGCCTGGGCGGCGGCAACGACGAGCGCGAGCAGACCCTGAACCAGCTGCTGGTCGAGATGGACGGCTTCGAGCCCAACGAGGGCATCATCGTCATCGCCTCGACCAACCGCCCCGACGTGCTCGACCCGGCGCTGCTGCGCCCCGGCCGCTTCGACCGCCAGGTGGTGGTGCCGAACCCCGACGTCGGTCGGGCGCGAGAAGATCCTGCGCGTGCACATGCGCAACGTGCCCCTGGCCGCCGACGTCGACGTCAAGGTGTCGCCCGCGGCACGCCGGGCTTCTCCGGCGCCGACCTCGCCAACCTGGTCAACGAAGCGGCGCTGATGGCGGCGCGGCGCAACCGCCGCATGGTCTCGCATGCGCGACTTCGAGGACGCCAAGGACAAGGTGATGATGGGCGCCGAGCGCAAGTCCATGGTCATGAGCGACGAGGAGAAGCGCATGACCGCCTACCACGAGGGCGGCCACGCGCTGGTGCACTGATCAGCGTTCCGGCCGCCGACCCGCTGCACAAGGTGACCATCATCCCGCGCGGCCGGGCGCTCGGCCTGACCATGCAGCTGCCCGAGGGCGACCGCTACTCGATGGACTACCAGCAGATGACCTCGCGCCTGGCCATCATGATGGGCGGCCGCGTGGCCGAGGAGCTGATCTTCGGCAAGGACAAGATCACCTCCGGCGCCTCGTCGCGACATCAGCCGGCCACCAAGCCTCGCCCGCAGCATGGTGACCCGCTGGGGCTACTCCGACGCGCTCGGCACCGTCTCCTACGGCGACAACCAGGAAGAGGTGTTCCTGGGCCACTCGGTGGCGCGCACCCAGAACGTCTCGGAAGACACCGCCCAGAAGATCGACTCCGAGGTCCGCCGCCTGGTCCAGGCCGGCATGGACGAGGCTCAGCCGCATCCTGACCGAGCGCATCGACGACCTGCACACCCTGGCCAAGGCGCTGCTCGAGTACGAGACCCTGACCGGCGAGGAGATCGAGAACCTGCTCAAGGGCGTCCCGCCGCAGCGCGACGACTTCGAAGAGACGCGCCTGGCCCCGGCCTCGGTCGCCGTGCCCTTAACCCACGCCCCCGATCCCGAACCGGCGTGAACGCTGGCCCCCCGAAGGTCATGGGGGTGGTCAACGTCACCCCCGACAGCTTCTCCGACGGCGGCAGGTTTCTCGATTTCGACGCTGCGCTCGCCCAGGCGCGCCGGCTGGTCGCCGACGGCGCCGACATGCTCGACATCGGCGGAGAGTCCACGCGCCCGGGCGCGCAACCCGTCTCGGAGGCCGAGGAGCTCGCCCGCATCTTCCCGCTGATCGAGGCGCTCAAGCGCCGAGACCGACCTGCCAATCTCCATCGACACCATGAAGCCCGCCGTCGCCCGCGCCGCGGTTCAGGCCGGGGCGACAATCTGGAACGACGTCACCGCGCTCGGTTATGCGCCGGACAGCCTGCCGACGGCCGCGGAACTCGGCTGCGACGGTCGTGCTCATGCACATGCAGGGCGACCCCGCGCACGATGCAGCGCGATCCGCGCTACGACGACGTCGTAGCGGAGGTCGCGGCCTTTCTGGAAGCGCGCGCCCAAGCCGCCATGGCCGCCGGCGTCGGGCGCGAGCGCATCTGGCTCGATCCCGGCATCGGCTTCGGCAAGACGGCTGAGCACAACCTGGCCCTGCTCGCCCACCTGGAGCCGATCGTGGCGCTGGGGTTTCCGGTCGTGCTCGGCGTCAGCCGCAAGCGCTTCATCGGCGCAATCGACCCGAGCGCGGCCGCCCGCGCCGGCGACCGGCTCGGCGGCTCTCTGGCGGCGGCGCTGGCCGGCGCGCGCGCCGGCGTCGCGATCGTGCGCGTTCACGACGTGCGCGAGACCCGCCAGGCGCTGGCCGTGCAGGCGGCGATCGAGGCGGCGGGATGATCGGCCGGGTCCTGGCCATCGGCGGCTCCGACCCGAGCGGCGGCGCCGGCGTCCAGGCCGACATCAAGACGATCACCGCGCTCGGCGGCTATGCCGCAACCGCGATCACCGCCATCACGGTGCAGGACACCACCGGCGTCATGGCGATCCATGCCGTCCCAGCCGACGTCGTCGTCGCGCAGGCGCGGGCGGTGCTGGACGACATCGGCGCCGACGCCATCAAGACCGGCATGCTCTGCTCGGCGGTAACCGTCGAGGCGGTGGCCGACCTCCTCGCCGGAGCCGCGGCGCCAATCGTCGTCGATCCGGTGCTGGCGTCGACCAGGGGCGCCGCCCTCCTCGCGCCAGACGCGCTAGACTTGCTCAGGAGCCGCCTGCTGCCGCTGGCGACCCTGGTCACCCCGAACGCACCCGAGGCCGAGCGTCTGACCGGCCTGCCGGTCGCCACCACCGACGACCTCCGCCGCGCCGGCGCGGCGCTGCTGACAGCCGGTGTCAGGGCCGTCCTGATGAAGGGGGGCCATGTCGCCGGCGAATCTGTCACCGACGTCCTCATGACCCCTGACGGCGAGATCGCGTTCGACGAGCCCGCGCATCGAAACGCGACATGGCCACGGCACGGGCTGCACATTGGCGTCGGCCTGCGCGGCGGGCCTGGCCCAAGGGCCTGCCGCTTGCCGAAGCCGTCGGGCGCGCCCACGCCTACCTCGCCGAAGCGCTGCGCCGGGCGCCGGGATTCGGCGCCGGACGCGGCCCGCTCGACCACGCATGGCCGTTGGGGGAGCGGTGACAGCTCTCGACGCTCGGCTGGACGCCATCCTGCGCGCCAGTCCGCGCCTGATGCGCGTGCTCACCATCGCTCGCGACCTCGACCTACCCGACTGGCGCATCGTCTCGGGCGCCGTCTACCAGACGGTCTGGAACGCGCTTACCGGGCGCGAGCCCGACTACGGGATCAAGGACTTCGACCTTTTCTATTTCGAGGCCGCCGACCTCTCGTACGAGGCGGAGGACGCCGTCATTCGCGCAGCGGCGGCGGCGTTCCCACCCGAGCTCTCACCTCTCGTCGAGGTGCGAAACCAGGCCCGGGTCCACCTCTGGTTCGAAGACCACTTCGGCGAGCCCTACGCCCCGCTCACCTGCACCGACGAGGCGATCGCGCGGTTCGTTTCCGCCTCCTGCGCGGTTGGCGTGCGACTGGAAGCGGATGGGGCGCTGGACTTCGCCGCGCCCTATGGCTTGGACGACGTGTTCGCGTTGACCTTCCGCCCCAACCCGACGCGCCCCCTCGCGCGCGGCTGGTCGAAGGTCACGGACTCGGCGAGGGCGCGCTGGCCGGAGCTGACCATCGTCGAGCCGGTTCGCCGGCCCCCGTAGACGTTGGCGTTGCGGATCTCCATCCAGCGATCGGGCCCGGTCAGCGGGCCGAACCCGAATCGCGCATAGAGGCCGTGGGCGTCCCGGGTGGCGAGATGCATCCGCCGCAGGCCCTGGAGGTCGGGGTGGGCCATCAGGTGGGCCATCAGCGCCTTGCCCAAGCCCTCGGCGCGCAGCCTCGCATCGACGAACACGTCGCAGATCCATGCGAATGTCGCCCGATCGGTGACCACGCGGGCCATGGCGCCCATTCGACCCTCGGCGTCATAGGCGCCGACGACCAGGCTGCCGCGGATCGACCGCTCGAAAACGTCGATCGGGATGCCTTCGGCCCAATAGCTCTCGCGGCTGATCCAGGCGTATCCGCGCGCGAGGTCGAAGCGGCCGGGGTCGTCGCTCAGCGTCCAGGCGCCATGCACGGTCTCGATCGCCACGTCAGACGACCTCCAGCGCCGGCTCTTCCGTCTCGGCCAGGATCCGCGCCACGACGCCCAGGCCCTCCTGCAGGGCGGCGATGTTCGCGGCGCCGCCCAGGCATAGCCGCAGCCCACACTCGAGCGCGCCGGGCGCCATGGGCGCGGTGGGCGGCGTGACCCGCACGCGCTCGCGCAGCGCACGCGCGGCCGCGCGCTCGGCCGCGAGCTCTCCCATCGGCGCCCAGAGATGGGTCGCCGCTGCGTTCGGCGGTCGGGCAACCAGCGGACCCATGGCGTCGAGCGCCGCGGCGGCTCGCCGGGCGAACTCGCGCCGGTGACCATCGAGGATCTCGTGCGCCGCTCCGTCCTCAATCCACTGCACGGCGATCAGGCCGCCCAGGCCGGGCGATCCGAAGGCGATGCCGCGCAACGCGCTCGCACAGCGCTCCAGCCAGTCGCCGCCAGCGGGCGGGACGCAGTAGCCGACGCGCAGGCCCGGTGTCAGGCTTTTGCTGAGACCGGCCACGTAGAAGGTACGCTCAGGCGCGAGTTCAGCCAGAGGCGGCCGGCCGAGCTCGTTCGCGTAGGCCGCATAGAGGTCGTCTTCGATGAGGAAAAGGTCACGCCGGCGCGCCACCTCCACGATCGCCCTGCGCCGCTCCGGCCCCATCATCCGTCCGGTCGGGTTCTGCAGCGGCTGCACGTACGCGACGCGCGCGCCGCTGGCCGCCACAGCGGCGTCGAGGCCGTCCGGAGTGAGCCCTTCGCCGTCCATGGCGGCCCCGATCAGGCGGTGGTCCAGACTGGCCGCCAAGGTCTTAACCCCCGAGAAGGTCAAGGATTCGACGATCAGCGGCGCGCCAGGCCGGCTCGCGGCCATCAGCGAGATAGCCATGGCCTGTTGGGCGCCGCCGGTGACGATCAAGCGGCGCCAGTCGAGGCCGGTGAAATTGGCCGTGTCGCCCAGCCAGCGGGCGCCCGCGCGGCGATGGCTCTCGAAGCCGCCGGTTGGCGCATAATTCAGGTGTGCGCCAAGGTCACTCCGACGCCGCAGCCTCGCCAGCGCGTCGATCAGGTGTGTCTCGGTCTGACCGGTGGGCGCCAGGTTCGTGCCCAGATCGATCACGCCGTCGGGCGGCCCACCCTGCTGCGACCGGTCGACCCGTCCGGCGACGAACGTTCCGCGGCCCACGCTCGCCGTCACCAACCCCCTCGCTTCAGCCTCCAGGTAGGCGCGGGTCACAGTTCCGACGCCGACGCCAAGCATCTCGGCCAGCCGCCGGTGCGTCGGCAGCTTGGCGTCCCGCGCGAGCCTCCCCGAGGCGATGTCGGCCGCAAGCACGGCCACGATCCGGTCGCTGAGCCGTCCTTCGCCATCGGCGAGGTCGGGCCGCCAGTGTCCGATGGTTGTCATTTGTCACCATGACAATATTCCGATTGACCACGCATACAATATCGACAAGAAGATAGCAACGCCAACCAATGATGCTGATTCATCGATACAATCTGTTGTGACAATGTCGGTCCAGCTTCACACCTTCGCGCCCGCCGCCGTCGACCTCGCCCGCGAGTCGGACGTCCGCCTCGGCGCGCTCCTGATCAGGCCCTCGCGACGCGAGCTGGTCGTGCGCGGGCGGCGCGTGCGGCTCGAGCCCAGGGTCATGCAGGTGCTGGTGGCGCTGGTGCGCGCCGAAGGTGGCGTGGTGTCCCGAGCCGAACTGATCGAGCGCTGCTGGAGCGGGCGCATCGTCGGTGAGGATGCGATCTACCGCTGTATCGTCTGCCTTCGGGCGCTGGCCGTGACGCTCGAGGGGGCCTTCTGTATCGAGACCATCGCCCGTGTGGGCTACCGCCTGATGGGCGCCGAGGCGTGCGCGAACGGCGGCGAGCCGCCCCGGCGCAGCTGGCCGCACCGCGCCGCGGACGCCCTGGTGCGATTCATCGGACAGGGGCGATGAGTACGCCAGTCCGCGCCATCGCGCTCGAATGCGCCGGCGTACGGCTCGAGCCGCTCGCCGAAGAGCACCGGTCGGGCCTGCGCCACGCCGGCCAGTCCCCCGAGATCTGGGACCATATGCCCTACGCGGCGCGCGGGCGCGGGTTCGACTCCTGGTTCGATCACTCGCTCGAGGCCGCAGCTTCCGGCGTCGATGCGGTGTGGGCGGTGCGATCCTCCGCCGAAGGCCCGCTTGTCGGCTCGACCCGCTTCCTCGCCATTGAAGCCGCGCACCGGCGGGTTGAAATCGGCTCGACCTGGTACGCGCCGCAGGCCTGGGGGTCGCGAGTCAACCCCGCCTGTAAGCTCGCGCTCATGCGCTTCGCTTTCGAGGACCTCGGCTTCAATCGCGTCGAGTTCAAGACCGACATCAGGAACCAGCGCTCCCAGGCGGCGATCGCCAAGCTCGGCGCGGTCCGCGAGGGCGTCTTCCGCGCGCACATGATCCGACCGGACGGGACCTTGCGGGACTCCGTCTATTTCTCGGTCATCGCCAGTGATTGGCCGGCCGTGCGCGAGCGACTGTCCGCGCGCTTGTTCGAGGCGGTCTGACGATGCGGCAGTGGATGGTCGACGCCTTTGCCGCCGAGCCGTTTCGCGGCAACCCGGCTTGCGTGGTCGAGCCCTTCGACGCCTGGCCGGCGAGCCGTTGGATGCAGGCGCTGGCGGCGGAGAACAACCAGGCCGAGACCGCCTTTCTTTTGCGCACCGACGATCCGGCCCGGTTTGGGCTGCGCTGGATGACGCCGACGCTGGAGGCGCTCCTGTGCGGCCACGCGACCCTCGCCTCCGCCCATGTGCTATTCGAGGAGCTGGGCGCAGGCGCCGAGGCGCTGACGTTCGACACTCGCTCCGGCCCGCTGCTCGTGCGCCGCACGGCGCAAGGGTTGGAGATGGATTTCCCCGCCGACATGCCGGCTGCGGCGCCTGCGCCCGACGGCTTGGCCGGTGCGCTCGGCGCCCGGCCCGTCGAGGTCTGGGTTGCGGCCTACGTGATCGTGTTGGTGGAGAGTGAGGCGGTGGTCCGCGGGCTCAAGCCGGACATCGCGGCCCTGCATCGGATCGCAAGCGCATCGACCCAGCGCGGCGACGTCGGTGTCGCGGCTCTCGCCGACGCCGGCCAGCCATACGATGTCGTCGACCGATTCTTCGCCCCGGGCGCCGGCGTGCCGGAGGATCCGGCCACCGGCTCGATGCACTGCATCCTCGCCCCACTTTTCGCGGAGAAGCTCGGCCGCCCACGCGTGCGTTTCCAACAGGCCTATCCGGGCCGCGGGGCCGAGATCGAGACCGAGATGCGAGGAGATCGGGTGCTGCTGCGCGGCCAGGCGGTGACCGTCGTCGAGAGCCGGCTTCTCCTGGATCCGACCGCCTGACGAGGCGAGCAGATTTTCTTCGGTCCCGCGGGCGACAATTCACTGGCGCTCAAGGCGCGATGGTGTAGACACCGCGCCGGGCCACGCCCTCCCAACGGGGCGCAGCCCATCTGCAAGGATGGGAGAGTCAGCATGAACAACCTCGCCAAGCCGGCCATGCGGCCGGCTCGCCCCCAATTCTCCTCCGGCCCGTGCGCCAAGCACCCCGGATGGCGCCTCGAAAATCTGCAAGCCGCCCCGCTCGGCCGCTCGCACCGCTCCAAGGTCGGCAAGGCCCGGCTGAAGGAGGCCATCGACCGGACCCGCGAGGTGCTGGAGGTCCCCGACGACTTCCTGATCGGCATCGTGCCGGCGTCCGACACCGGCGCGGTCGAGATGGCCCTGTGGTCGATGCTGGGCCCGCTGCCGGTGCAGGTGCTGGCCTGGGAGAGCTTCGCCAAGGACTGGGTCGCCGACGTCGTCAACCAGCTCAAGCTGCCCGACGCCGAGGTGCTCGACGCGCCCTACGGCCGACTGCCGGACCTCAGCCAGCGTGCGGCCCGACGCCGACCTGGTGTTCACCTGGAACGGCACCACCTCCGGCGTGCGCGTGCCGAACGCCGACTTCATCGCCGCCGACCGCAAGGGCTCGCCATCTGCGACGCCACCAGCGCCTGCTTCGCCCAGGCGCTGGATTGGGCCAAGCTCGATGTGGTCACCTTCTCCTGGCAGAAGGCGCTGGGCGGCGAGGCGGCGCACGGGATGCTGATCCTCTCGCCGCGCGCGGTCGCGCGGCTGGAGAGCCTACACGCCGCCCTGGCCGCTGCCGAAGCTGTTCCGCATGACCAAGGCGGCAAGCTCAACCGCGACATCTTCGAAGGCGCGACCATCAACACGCCCTCGATGCTGTGCGTCGAGGACTATCTCGACGCGCTGAAGTGGGCCTCGTCGATCGGCGGCCTTGTCGAGCCATGCACCGTCGGGCCGACGAGAACACCGCGGTGCTGAGCCGCTGGGTCGGCGAAGACCCCGTGGATCGACTTCCTGGCCGAGGATCCGGCCACGCCGCTCCAACACCTCGGTCTGCCTGAAGATCGTCGACCCGCGCGGTGACCGGCCCTGCCGACCGAGGGCCAGGCCGAGTTCGCCAAGAGGCTCGCCGACCTGCTGGAGAAGGAAGGCGTCGCGCTCGACATCGGCGGCTATCGCGACGCGCCGCCGGGCTTGCGCATCTGGTGCGGCGGCGACCGTCGAGGCGTCGACGATCTGGAGGCCCTGACGCCCTGGCTCGACTGGGCCTTCGCCAGACTCGCCGCCGAACTGCTCGCTGGCCTGAGCGCGCCGACGAGCGTCGCGTTCCACCCCGACGCCGCCCCTGATCGAGAGGACTCCACGATCCATGGCCCCCCGCGTTCTCATCGCCGACAAGCTCTCGCCCGCCGCCGTCGACATCTTCAGGCCGCGCGGCGTCGACGCCGACGTGAAGACCGGCCTTTCCAAGGACGAGCTGATCAAGATCATCGGCGACTACGACGGCCTCGCCGCTCCGCTCGGCCACCAAGGCCGACAAGGACGTGATCGCCGCCGCCAAGCGGCTGAAGGTGATCGGCCGCGCCGGCATCGGCGTCGACAACGTCGACATCCCCGCCGCCACCGCCGCCGGCGTCGTGGTGATGAACACCCCGTTCGGCAACTCGATCACCACCGCCGAGCACGCCATCGCGCATGATGTTCGCGCTGGCCCGCCAGCTGCCCGCAGCCGACCTGTCCACCCAGGCCGGCAAGTGGGAGAAGAACCGCTTCATGGGCGTCGAGCTCTACGGCCAAGACGCTGGGCCTGATCGGCGCCGGCAACATCGGCTCGATCGTCGCCGACCGCGCCAACGGCCTGAAGATGAAGGTCGATCGCCTACGACCCGTTCCTGTCGCCCGAGCGGGCGGTGGAGATCGGGCGTCGAGAAGGTCGAGCTCGACGAGCTCCTGGCCCGCGCCGACATCATCACCCTGCACACGCCGCTCACCGACAAGACCCGCAACATCCTGTGCGGCCGAGGCGCTGGCCAAGGCCAAGAAGGGCGTGCTGATCATCAACTGCGCCCGCGGCGGCCTGGTCGACGAGGCAGGCGCTGCGCGCGGGCCTGGACGAGCGGCCATGTCGGCGGGGCGGCGTTCGACGTCTTCGTCGAGGAGCCGGCCAAGGCGAACGTGCTCTTCGGCGCGGCGAACTTCGTCGCCACGCCGCACCTCGGGCGCCTCGACCATCGAGGCGCAGGAGAACGTCGCCCTGCAGGTCGCCGAGCAGATGAGCGACTACCTGCTCACCGGCGCGGTGACCAACGCGCTGAACAGCCCCTCGGTCACCGCCGACGAGGCGCCCAAGCTGAAGCCCTTCGTCGCGCTGGCCGAAAAGCTCGGCGCCTTCGCCGGCCAGATGGTCGACGTCGGCCTGAAGGCCGTCGACATCGCCTACGAGGGCGACGTGGCGGCGCTGAACGTCAAGCCGCTGACGGCGGCGGCGCTGGCCGGGCTGCTGCGGCCGATGCTGGCCGAGGTCAACATGGTCTCCGCCCCGGCGGTGGCGAAGGAGCGCGGCGTCACCGTCTCGGAGTCGCGCCAGGACAACTCGCCGGTCTACGACAGCCTGATGCGCATCACGGTGACGACCGAGCTGGGCAAGCGCTCGTTCGCCGGCACGCTGGTCGGCGGCGCGCCGCGGGTGGTCGAGGTCAAGGGCATGGAGCTCGACGCGCCGTTCGGCGCCGGCGATGCTCTACGTCAACAACCTCGACAAGCCCGGCTTCATCGGCGCCCTGGGCGCGCTCCTGGGCGATGCGGGCGTCAACATCGCCACGTTCAACCTCGGTCGCCGCGCGGCCGGCGAGGACGCCATCGCGCTGGTCGGCGTCGACTCCGCGCCGGACGAGAGCCTGCTGGCCAAGGTGAAGGCGCTGCCGCACGTGCGCGAGGCTCGCGCGCTCCGGTTCTAACGCCGCCGTCGATGTGGTAGAAAAGGACGTCATGGGCCGCAGCCAAGCGGCGCGTGGCGCCGTGGCGCCGTTTTCGAGAGAACAGCGATGCGGATGAAGCCTTCCCTAGAACTCATCGATGCCGAAGCGATCGCGGTCGCGTGCAAGGCCGCGGCCCAACATGCGGGCGCTCGCGTCGCGATCGCGGTCGTGGACGAAGCCGGCGGGCTCCTGCACTTCCAGCGCCTCGACGGCGCCAGGGCGCACACCGCCGACCTGGCGCATCGCAAGGCGCGGACCGCGGCGGCTCTTGGCCTGGCGACGTCGATCCTCGAACAGATGGCCAGCGCCGGGCGGCTGCCGGCGACCGACGTGCTCGCCTCGGGCGGCGGTTTGCCGATCCTGAAGGAGGGGCAGTGCGCCGGCGCTGTCGGCGTCTCCGGCGCGACATCCGATATCGACGAACAGATCGCCGCGGCGGGCGCGACTCTTACCGATTAGCGCCTGCGACCCACGTCCGAAACCGGGCGATGCCATCCTCGAGGGGCGAGAGCGGCCCAAGGACCGCGTCCGGCGAGCGCAGGCCCGCCTGCACGCGGTCGCAGACGACGATGTCCTCCTGGTGGATTGCGAAGAGTTGGGCCCGCGCGCGTTCCATGTCCTCGGGGTCGGAGGCGCGATCGGGGGGATAGAGTCCGATGATCTCCAGCTCGATATGCTCCGGCGCGGTCGGAGCGAGCCGGTACCACACGACGCCCCTGTCGGCGCCCGTTGTGGCCAGCAGGAAAAGCGGGAACACCACGAAGACCTTGAGAGCGCCGGCCTCCGGGTGCGTGGGATGGCGAATCTCGATCCAGCGGTCCGTGCTCACCGAGGAGTCGGTCTGGCCACCGGGCCACAGATGCTGCAGCGTCCCGGCGTGAGCGCCGATGTGGTGGTAGGATTCGCCGAAGTTCTCGACCAGGACCTTCCAGTTCCAGGCATGGTCGAAGCGCATGCGAAAGCCGATCCTCAGCGTCTCCATGGCCCCCGGGTCCAGCGCCCCGCGCAACGGCGCAAGCTGCTCGCCGATCGATGGCAGCCCGCCGACCAAGCTCACGAACACCCAGCCGCCCCATTCGGCGACGGCGTAGCGTGGAAGGTCGCAACCGGCCAGGTCGGCGCCCTCCATGAACGGCGCGGCGGCCAGCCCGCCGTCCAGCCGGTAGGTCCACAGGTGATAGGGGCAGCGGATTGCGTCAGCCTGGATATCGCCGTCGACCAACGTGATCGCGCGGTGGCGGCAGACGTTGGAAAGCGCGTGCGCTGCGCCGATCCGGTCGCGGGTGAGCAGCACCGGCGTTGTGCCAACCATCACCGCCCTCTGCGTCCCCGCAGCGGCGAGCTCCTCAGAGCGGCAGACCGGAATCCAGCTGGCCGATAGCCGCTCCCGGCACTCGCGGTCGAAGGCCTCGGCCGTGTGGTAGTCACCGGACGTCAGGGCCATAGATGTCGCGTCTCCCCATCGTCCCTATAGCGTCCAATCCGACCGTAGCCGATAGGATAGCGGGATGGATCGGCGACACACGGGCGCGCATGTCGAGCACTTCGAGCGGCACGGCTGGGTGCTGATGGAGCGGTTGCTGAACGACGTCGAGATCGACGCTGCCCTTCCTGGCTTGTTCCAGCTCTATCCGACGCCGGAGCAGTTCCACGCGGGGGCCGATCCGCGTGTCGCGCGCTTCCGAAGCGGCTCCAAGGCGCCCGAGAACCAGGGCGAGGATCGACGCTTTCGGCCGCTGCAGTTCGCCGGTCTGCAGGAGTTCCCGTTTGCGGACCTGGCGCTGAATCTGCTCCCGCTGCACCCGGCCATCATCGCCGTCGCGGAGGACCTTCTGCGCACCCGCGACGTGCGCCTCTACCAGGCCGAGACCTTCGCCAAGTACACGGGCGTGACCCAGTACGATCAGCCGTTCCACGCCGACTACACCAACCATGTGATGCTGCCGCCGAGCGCCGACGGCGGCTGGCGCCAGATCCAACTCTTCCTCTACCTCAGCAACGTCACTGCCGCGCACGGGCCGACCCGCATCGTCAGCCGCACCTTGACCGACGATCTGCCGGTGCTGGCGCTGTCCTTCCCGCGCGCGCGGGCGCCGGCTGAGCGTCACGCGGCCTGGGAGGCGGCGGCCACAAGCGCGGTCGGACCGCGCGGCTCGCTGCTGGCCTACAGCGCCGACGTCGTCCACCGTGGCACGGAGATGACGCTCGAGGGCGGCCGCTTCTTCTTCAATCTCGCCTACCGCGCCGCCGGCGCTGACTGGGTGGGCGGCAATCCCTGGCCGCGCAAGGGCATCAGCCCGGGCTGGACGCCGCTGGTGGAGGCGCTTGGCGTGCGCCAGCTGGAGGCGCTGGGCTTTCCGTCGCCCGGCCATGACTACTGGGACGCCGCGACGCTCGCCGGCGCGGCCCAACGCTATCCGAAGCTAGACCTTGCGCCCTGGCGCGCAGCGTTGAGGAGCGCCTGACGATGCTGGTAATCGATCGTGAAGCCGTCCGCGAGCGGCTGACCTACGCGGTCTGCATTCCGCTCGTGCGCGAGGCGATGATCGCGCTCTCGCGGGGCGAGACCCGCCAGCTGCTGCGCTCGATCATCCCGCTCGGCGGCGGGCATGCGTTCGGCATCATGCCTGGCGCACTCGGCGAGCACGCCGCTTTCGGCGCCAAGCTGATCAGCGTCTTCCCGGACAACTTCGAGAAGGGGATCCAGTCGCACCAGGGCGTCGTCGTCCTGTTCGACGCCGAGAGCGGGGCCGTCGCCTGCATCGTGCATGCCGGCGAGGTCACCGCCATCCGCACGGCCGCCGCAAGCGCGGTCGCCACCGATGCGCTGGCGCGCCAGGACGCCTCGCGCCTGGCGATCCTCGGGTACGGCGAGCAGGCGGAGACCCACGCCCGCGCCATCGGCCACGTTCGCCGCCTCGCCTCGATCGAGGTCTGGGGCCGCTCGCTCGAACGGGCGGACGCCTTCGCGGGCCGCATGCGCGGCGCGCTCGGTCTCCCGGTCCGCGCCCACGCCGCCGCCGAGGCGGCCGTCGCCGAGGCCGACATCATCTGCACCGTGACGCATGCCAGCGAGCCCGTCCTGTTCGGCCGCTGGGTCAAGGCCGGGGCGCACGTCAACCTGGTCGGCTCGGGCGCCGCCGGTCCGGTCGAGGTCGACGACGATCTGGTCGTCCGCTCCCGCTTCATCGCCGACCATCGCGAAGGGGTGCTGGCGCAGGGGGCGGAGTTCCTCAAGGCGAAGCAAAAGGGGCTGATCGGCGACGACCATGTCGTCGGCGAGATCGGCCAGGTGCTCGACGGCGCCATTCCGGGCCGCCAATCGGACGACCAGATCACCGTCTACAAGTCGCTCGGACACGTGGTGCAGGACCTCGCCGCCGCCCAGGCGCTCCACGAAGCGCTTCAGCCGCGCGGCGCGCAGGCGGGGTAGGCGGCGAGATGGACGTCCGCGTAGGGACATGGATCCAGACCGCCTGAACCAGCGCATGACGGAAGGCGGCGAACTCGAAATCACTGTCAGCCTTGACCTCCGCGGCCCAGGCGGTCTTCTTGCCGCTCCCTTTTTCGAGGGCCTCATGGCCGAGCGCGACGGCGAAGATCCTTCCGGTTGGGACGTGGCCACCCGCCTGGTGCACGGCGGCGCGCTGCGCTCGAGCTTCGGCGAGACGGCCGAGGCGATCTTCCTCACCCAGGGCTACATCTACGATACGGCCGAGAGCGCCGACGCCCGCTTCGCCGGAACCGAGCCGGGCTTCATCTACTCGCGCTACGCCAATCCGACCGTGCAGATGTTCGAGAGCCGACTGGCGCTGCTCGAGGGCGCGGAAGCCTGCCGCGCACAGGCGACAGGGATGGCGGCCGTGCACCTGGCGCTGATGGGGCTTCTGCGCGCCGGCGACCACGTCGTCGCGGGCCAGGCGCTGTTCGGCTCGAACCGCTGGCTGATGAACAACTGGCTGCCGCGGTTCGGGGTCGAGACCACGATGGTTCCGGCGACCGATCGCGCGGCCTGGAAGGGTGCGATGCGGCCGAACACAAGGGCCGTTCTGATTGAGAGCCCGGCCAACCCGCTCCTCGAGATCACCGACATCGCCGCGGTGGCCGCCATCGCGCACGAGGTCGGCGCCAAGGTCATCGTCGACAACGTCTTCGCCTCTCCGATTCTGCAAAAGCCATTCGCGCTCGGCGCCGACGTCGTCGTCTATTCGGCCACCAAACACATCGACGGCCAAGGGCGCGTGCTGGGCGGCGCGGTTCTGGGTTCCAAGGCGTTGCTCGAGGAGGCCTACCGCGATCCGATCCGCCACACGGGGCCGGCGCTCTCGCCGTTCAACGCCTGGGTGCTGCTGAACGGCCTCGTCACGCTCGATCTTCGCGTTCGGCGGCGAGAGCGAGACGGCCGCCATTCTGGCCGACCGCATCGCCGAGCACCCGCAAGGTGAAGGCCTGCCGCTATCCCGGCCGATCCGACCACCCGCAGCACGAGATCGCGCGGCGGCAGATGACCGGCGGCGGCAACGAGATGATCGGCGGCGGCACGCTGGTCGCCTTCGACCTCGGCGATCAGGCGCGCGGCGTTCAACTTCCTGAACGCGCTGCAAGATCATCGACATCTCCAACAACCTCGGCGACGCCCGCTCGATGGCCACCCATCCGACCACCACCACCCATCGCTCGATGACCGAGGAGCAGCGGCTGGAGATCGGCCTGACCGCCGGCTGGGTTCGCCTCTCGGTCGGACTGGAGGGCGCCGGCGACCTCTGGCGCGACCTCGAGCGCGCGCTGGCTGCCGCATGACCCGCGGCCCCCGGCCCTCCGCCGGCCCGAGCTTCCGTGAGAGCCGGCCCGCGCTCGACCGGGCGGTCTACGAGGCCCGCACGGGCCAGATCCTCGTGCGCGTCGAGCCTCGCTTTCTTCCTGAGCAGTCTGACGAGCGCGAGCGCCGTTACGTCTGGGCCTATACGGTCGAGATCGAGAACCACGGCGAGGAGACCGTCCAGCTGCTGTCCAGGCGCTGGCTGATCACCGATGCGCTGAACCGCACCGAGACGGTGGTCGGCGAGGGCGTGCACGGAGAGCAACCGACGCTCAGGCGCGGCAGGCGTTCCGCTACACATCCTTCTGTCCGCTCGGAACGCCTTCGGGCGAGATGCGCGGCGCCTACCAGATGATCACCGACGCTGGCGAGGTGTTCGAGGTCGAGGTCCCGGCGTTTTCGCTGCACCTGCCCAGCGCCAGGCGCAATCTGAACTAGCCTTCGCCTTCACGGGTGTGCTGCACGAGGCGGCGCACCAGGGCCGCATCGGCGACAAGGTTGCCGAGCATGGCTTGCTGCGTGCGGGCGAACCGGCGCTGGTCCTCTTCCTCGATCCCGTCCAGCGCGCGCCGATTGACCCGATAGACGGCTCTCAGCGCTTGCCGGTTGGCCGCCCGCCCCTCTGCGGTTGTCCGCAGCACAACCTGGCGGCGGTCGGTTGGCGGGGTCTCGCGGTTGACGAGGCCGGCGGCGACGAGCTGATCGACCGTGCGGGTCATCGTCGTTCGATCGACAGCGCTGAAGTCCGCGAGCTCCGACATGCCAATATAGTAACATTATCTATTCAATGTGTTACGGGTCCACCCAGCACTTCAACAGATACAGTAAACTTTTATAAAAAGCCGAAGGTTTTATTTTTTGCGAATGATTCTACTTTATGTGCCTTAACCGATTCGGCATGTTTTCATAATTTTTCAATTCGGGAATTGGTTATACTTTCTCATGGAATTTTGGCAATAGATCACCTTTGTCAAGTCAATTTCAGCCATGTCATATTTATACAACCGGAGGAAATTATAGTCCGCAATTAACTGTAACAAATAATAATGGTTGTGTAAATTCATTAACAAAAAATAAGTACATAAATGTTATTCCATCACCAAGTCCGGATTTTATGGATTCAACTCTCGAAATACCAAATGTCGCTCAATCCGAATTTCCAAGATGGCATTGATTCGAGGAAGAGATGGACAGGAACGAAGCGCTTAAGCAGAGATCCCCACGGCAACTTGAAATTGAGAGGCTCGAAGGATTCGAGTCTGCACCTTTTGACGCGCATCGGCCGACCGGAGTTCTCCTCAGTGATGAGATTGAATACTACTGCAAGAACTACCAGTTACTAAGCCCTTATGAACCTCGCAACATCAAGGCAGCGAATTATGAGCTGCGGGTTGGCTTCAGATATTCGGTAGGAGGAGGCAAGGGTCAAGAACTCAAGATGGGCGAGGAGCTAAAAATCCCACCATTCGACGTTGCTGTTATCGAGATTCTTGAGACAGTAAACATGCCACACTTTCTTATTGGTCGTTGGAATATCCGAGTAGCGTGGGCGTACAAGGGACTGATTTGGGTTGGTGGCCCGCAGGTGGACGCGGGATTTCGTGGCATACTGCTCTGCCCAATCTGGAATCTTTCGAACAAGGATTTTTATATCAAGTCTGGGGATCCTATCGCGGTCATTGATTTTCAAACGACCACTAAGCCAACGGCAAATTCAAAGCGATATGAATGGGAGGAGCGCAGCCGAGTCGTTTTCGGAGATTATGACAAACCGCAGAGCGGACTGGTAACGGATCTCATCGAGAGGATCAAGGAGATAAAAGAGGAGTCCAAACAGAACCGAAGTCGAATCGACTTTTTCATTGCGACAACATTTGGCGCGCTCGGTGTACTCGTGGCCGCCCTAGCCTTCATTGCTACGTCACCTGATAATGTTCATGCGCATTGGTGGGGCTCCTCGTTGTACTTGTTCTACTCGATCACAACATTCCTAGCACTGATGGCCTGGATGAAGTCTCAATCCAAGGGTAGATGGTCGCGGGCAATCCAGTTGTTCGTTCTTTCCCTCGCGACTGCTAGAGGAGATATGGGGACAAATCTTCTTCAGTTGGCAGCAGGTGCGCCGGGTTAATGATGTGCAGGGTGAGATTGAGCAGATCAAGGCGCGTATTGACTCTCTCGAGCATTCCAAGAAATGATAAGAGCGGCCACCGCAGCCCATTTCGCGCCAGCCTGG